>NZ_CP070964.1:0-2384298 GCF_017086425.1 Staphylococcus sp. SB1-57 | reverse complement strand
AAATAACTCCATCTTTCTCAAAATTTTTTAGTTATACACAAAAATAACACCCGTGGATAAAAATAATCACAGCATGTTAATAATTATCCACAAGTTAATCACAGACAGTGGATAATTTAAAGCACACTATGATTTATGCACAGCTAATTTGTATATAAATCTAATAAATAAATCCTTATAAAATCAATGATTAAACGACTTATCCACACAATTATACTTTTTCAGTAATATAGATGTCAAATGACTGTGAATATGTTCGTAAAAGATGTGAAAACTTGTGAATATCAACGTAATTGTCCACAAATTAAATAAGATTCTTTGTTGATAAGTGGATAACTTTGCACAATATTCATAATCGTTTAAAAACGGGGAGTATAACAGTTTGGGAAATAATTTATAAAGCTGTATGAAAAAATGAATATATAATATAACGATAGGTAAAATGGGGATGGTTGGTTTGATAGTAATATGGAAGAATCAATTTAAAATGAGCTTGCTTTATAAGTAGTAATTTGTTATATTGTAGTAGTTGTTTGAAATATGACTAGATAATAAGTATATTAAACAAAGAATTTCTTATAGCAGTCAGTTAATAAGAGGAATCTCTTATGTATAAGTTTGTTGCTATTATATTAATAGTTACACACTTTAACAATTATCTATCTATAAATTTAACAGGGCTTTGATCCTGGAGATGTTAGATAACTTAATAAAGATGGAGGTGTTTTTACATGGTAAAACGTACTTATCAACCAAATAAACGTAAACATAGTAAAGTTCATGGTTTCAGAAAACGCATGAGCACTAAAAATGGCCGTAAAGTCTTAGCGCGCCGTCGTCGTAAAGGCCGTAAAGTTTTATCTGCATAAGATCACTGACTCATCAGTGGTCTTTTTTTTCGTTTTGAATACAGTAATTTTATTCAAACATTAACGATCAAACGTATTGTTGATTGGGTTAATTGATAGATGATAGATAAGAACTTTTGACTGAAATCAGCGTTTTCAATATAAATGCTGGTTTATTTTTGGTTAAAATTTAGATGGTTTATAATACTAAGGTAAGAGAATTTGATAAGCGAGTGATGTTTGGTGGAAAAAGCGTACCGTATAAAAAAAAATGCAGATTTTCAAAAAATATATAAAAGAGGAAAGTCTGTCGCAAATAGACAATTCGTAGTATATACCTATGATAATAAAGAACAAGAACATTTTCGCTTAGGGATTAGCGTTTCGAAAAAATTAGGTAACGCTGTTACTAGAAATAAAATTAAAAGAGCGATAAGAGAAAACTTTAAAGTGCATAAACAAGATATTATAACGAAAGATATTATCGTTATTGCAAGACAACCAGCTAAATCTATGTCCACTTTAGAAATTCAAGGTAGTTTAGAGCATGTACTTAAAATAGCTAAAGTATTTAATAAGAAAATTCAATAGGGTAGGGGAGATAGATTTTAGACTAACGTAAGTCTAACCTAAGACAACCCGAAGTCTAACCCGAACATTCCGAACAATATAATAGCTTTTTGAAATGAAACAATTTACAATATAGTATTGAAAATTTACTTGAATAAGGAGGCCAGCCTAACAATGGACTTTGATACAATTACTAGTATTTCAACGCCAATGGGCGAAGGTGCGATTGGTATTGTGAGACTTTCTGGTCCACAAGCAGTTGAAATTGGAGATAAACTATATAAAGGTAAGAAACCATTAGCAGAAGTTGATTCACATACAATAAATTACGGTCATATTATTGACCCAGAAACAAATGAGACAGTTGAAGAGGTCATGATTTCCGTCTTAAGAGCACCTAAAACATTTACTAGAGAAGATATCATTGAAATCAATTGTCATGGCGGTATTTTAACTATTAATCGCATATTAGAATTAACAATGACGCATGGCGCTCGAATGGCTGAACCAGGTGAATATACAAAACGTGCATTCTTAAATGGAAGAATTGATTTATCTCAAGCAGAAGCAGTAATGGACTTTATTCGTTCTAAGACAGATCGTGCTTCAAAAGTAGCGATGAATCAAATAGAGGGGCGTTTAAGTGATTTAATTAAACGTCAACGTCAGTCAATATTGGAGATACTTGCTCAGGTTGAGGTAAATATCGATTATCCAGAGTATGACGATGTAGAGGATGCGACGACAGAGTTCTTATTACAACAATCTAAAAATATTAAACAAGAAATTAATCAACTATTAGAAACAGGTGCACAGGGTAAAATAATGAGAGAAGGTCTCTCCACTGTTATTGTAGGCCGACCAAACGTAGGTAAGTCTTCAATGCTAAATAACCTTATTCAAGATAATAAAGCGATTGTGACGGAAGTAGCTGGTACTACAAGAGATGTATTAGAAGAATATGTTAATGTCAGAGGTGTACCACTTCGTTTAGTAGATACAGCAGGTATTCGAGATACTGAAGACATAGTAGAGAAAATTGGTGTCGAACGTTCACGTAAAGCACTAAGTCAAGCTGACTTAATCTTATTTGTATTGAATAATAATGAAGCACTAACGGAAGATGACCAAACGTTATATGATGTTGTTAAAAATGAAGATGTTATTGTAATTATCAATAAAACAGATTTAGAAACACATCTAGATATTAATGAAGTCAAAGCAATGATTGGTGACACACCATTAATCCAAACTTCTATGCTAAAACAAGAAGGTATTGATGAATTAGAAATACAAATCAGAGATTTATTCTTTGGTGGAGATGTTCAAAACCAAGACATGACTTATGTATCTAACTCACGCCATATTTCATTACTTAAACAAGCAAGACAATCAATCCAAGATGCGATTGATGCAGCCGAATCAGGTATACCAATGGATATGGTACAAATCGATTTAACACGCACTTGGGAGATTTTAGGTGAAATTATTGGCGAATCTGCAAGTGATGAATTAATTGATCAGTTATTTAGTCAATTCTGTTTAGGTAAATAGCGAATATAAATAGGGAAGTTCATCCAGTAGGGGTATATTTCTCAGACAAATAGATGAATGTTTAATAAGGAGGTTCAACAATTGGTTCAAGAATATGATGTAATTGTAATTGGTGCAGGCCATGCTGGAATAGAAGCAGGTTTAGCATCAGCAAGACGTGGCGCTAAAACATTAATGTTAACAATCAATTTAGATAATATTGCCTTTATGCCATGTAATCCATCAGTAGGTGGCCCGGCTAAAGGGATTGTTGTACGTGAAATTGATGCATTAGGTGGCCAAATGGCTAAGACAATAGATAAAACGCATATCCAAATGCGTATGTTAAATACAGGTAAAGGACCAGCTGTTAGAGCATTACGTGCACAAGCTGATAAAGTGCTATACCAACAAGAGATGAAGAATGTTATCGAGGATGAAGATAACTTAGATATCATGCAAGGTATGGTAGATGAATTAATTATTGAAGATGACGAAGTTAAAGGTGTACGTACAAATATCGGTACAGAGTATCGCTCTAAAGCAGTGGTTATTACGACTGGTACATTTTTACGTGGTGAAATCATCTTAGGTAACATGAAGTACTCAAGTGGTCCAAATCACCAATTACCATCTGTCACATTAGCAGATAATTTAAGAGGATTAGGTTTCGAGGTTGTACGTTTTAAAACGGGAACACCACCACGTGTTAACTCTAAAACAATCGATTACTCAAAAACTGAGATCCAACCTGGTGATGATGTAGGACGTGCTTTCAGTTATGAAACGACAGAGTATATTTTAGACCAGTTACCATGTTGGTTAACTTATACTAATGATAAAACACATCAAGTGATTGACGACAACTTACATTTATCTGCAATGTACTCTGGAATGATAAAAGGTACAGGTCCAAGATATTGTCCATCAATCGAAGACAAATTTGTACGTTTCAATGATAAACCACGCCATCAATTATTCTTAGAACCAGAGGGACGTAATACTAATGAAGTATACGTACAAGGATTATCAACAAGTCTACCTGAACACGTTCAAAGACAAATGTTAGAGACGATACCTGGGTTAGAAAAAGCAGATATGATGCGTGCAGGTTATGCCATTGAATATGATGCAATTGTTCCAACTCAATTATGGCCGACGCTAGAAACAAAAATGATTAAGAATTTATATACTGCTGGCCAAATTAACGGCACATCAGGTTATGAAGAAGCGGCTGGACAAGGAATTATGGCTGGTATTAATGCAGCAGGTAAAGTATTAGGTAAAGAAGAGAAAATCTTAAGTCGTTCCGATGCATATATTGGTGTACTAATCGATGATTTAGTGACAAAAGGTACAAATGAACCATATCGTTTATTAACATCACGTGCAGAATACCGTTTATTATTACGTCATGATAATGCTGACTTACGTCTTACAGATTTAGGACATGAGCTAGGTTTAATTTCAGATGAACGTTATGCGCAGTTTAATCATAAGCGTCAACAAATAAAAGATGAAATTCAAAGATTAACAGATATCCGTATCAAACCAAATGACCATACGCAATCAGTGATCGAAGCAAATGGTGGTTCTAAACTTAAAGATGGTATATTAGCTATCGATTTATTACGTAGACCTGAAATGACATATGATACGATATTAGAAATCTTGGAAGAAGATCATCAATTACCTTCAGAAGTTGAAGAACAAGTTGAAATTCAAACAAAATATGAAGGTTATATCAATAAATCATTACAACAAGTTGAAAAAGTAAAACGTATGGAACAAAAGAAAATTCCTGAAGACTTAGACTATAGTAAAGTTGATAGTTTAGCTTCAGAAGCTAGAGAAAAACTAGCTGAAGTTAAGCCACTCAATATTGCGCAAGCTTCAAGAATTTCTGGCGTTAACCCAGCTGATATTTCAATTTTACTTGTATATTTAGAACAAGGAAAACTTCAAAGGGTGAATCAATAATGAGTATAGAATGGCTATCTGAGAAATTAAAAGAACACAACATCGAATTATCGAACACTCAAAAGGAGCAATTTCAAACTTATTATCAGCTACTTGTTGAATGGAATGAAAAGATGAATTTGACAAGTATTACAGATGAACATGAAGTGTATTTAAAGCATTTTTATGATTCAATCACACCAAGTTTCTATTATGACTTTAAGGATTCATTATCAATATGTGATGTGGGTGCAGGTGCAGGTTTCCCAAGTATTCCATTGAAAATCATCTTCCCTGAGTTGAAAGTGACAATAGTCGATTCATTAAATAAGCGTATCCAATTTTTAAATCATTTAGCAGACGCTTTAGGTCTCCAAGATGTGAGTTTTGTGCATGATCGTGCAGAAACCTTTGGTAAGGGAGACTACAGGGAGTCTTACGATATCGTTACTGCCCGCGCTGTTGCGCGTCTAACTGTATTAAGTGAATTGTGTCTACCTTTAGCTAAAAAAGGTGGTCAATTCATAGCTTTAAAATCATCTAAAGGTGAAGAAGAATTAGACGAAGCTCAATTTGCAATTAATGTATTAGGTGGCAATGTTAAAGAAACCTTTAACTTTGAATTGCCAGAAGAAGCGGGAGAAAGACAAATGATTGTCATTGATAAACGACGCCAAACATCTAAGAAATACCCAAGAAAACCAGGTACACCCAATAAATCTCCTTTACTTGAAAAGTAAGATATGATGATATAGAAATGAATGAGAGGGAGCGAATGGATTATGAAGAAACCTTTTTCAAAATTATTTGGTTTAAAAAACAAAGATGACATCATGGGTTCTATTGAAGAAGACCGAAATAATAATGTTGAGTCCATTCATATTGAACGTATCGTACCTAATCGTTATCAACCTAGACAAGTATTTGAACCAAGTAAAATACATGAACTTGCAGAATCAATTAAAGAACATGGATTATTACAACCGATTGTAGTTAGACCTATTGAAGAAGATATGTTCGAAATTATTGCAGGTGAACGCAGATTTAGAGCAATGCAATCTTTAAATATGTCTCAAGCAGATGTCATTATCCGAGATATGGATGATGAAGAAACTGCAGTGGTTGCATTAATTGAAAATATTCAACGTGAAAACTTATCCGTAGTCGAAGAAGCGGAAGCATATAAAAAGCTACTTGAACTTGGTGATGTAACACAGAGTGAATTAGCGAAAAGTTTAGGTAAAAGCCAAAGCTTCATTGCTAATAAGCTACGCTTACTAAAATTAGCACCTAAAGTCATTACAAGATTAAGAGAAGGTAAAATAACTGAACGACATGCACGTGCTGTACTCGTATTATCCGAAGAAGATCAAGAAGCATTAATTGAACAGGTCATAGCTCAAAAGCTTAATGTGAAGCAAACAGAAGATAAAGTACGTCAAAAGACAGGACCTGAAAAGATTAAAGCACAGTCATTCCAATTCTCACAAGATGTAACGCAAGCAAGAGATGAAGTAGGTAAAAGTATCGAAGCAATTCAACAATCGGGCTTACACGTTGAACAAAAAGATAGAGATCACGATGATTATTATGAAATTAAAATCAGAATTTATAAGAAGTAAGTAGCACTCCTTTTGTCATTGAGATGAAAGGAGTTTTTATTATGATTTAATATTTATAGAGAGTTCAAACTAGCTAAGTAATAATTAGAAAATTAGGTCTATTGATTTTATTGTTTACAATTGATAAAGTGCGTTTTACACTAAAAGTAAACGAAACGTTTCGTTTAATAATTAGCAAAGAAGGATTATTGTGTTCGGAATATCTATATCAAGTGCGATACTTCATTTTGTAATCGGTGGATTTGCGGTTGCTTTAGCATCAATTATGGCAGAGAAAGTTGGCGGTAAACTAGGTGGTATTATAGCTACAATGCCCGCAGTCTACTTAGCAGCAGTGATAGCATTAACCATAGATCATGAGGGCGATGAACTCATTAAAATGTCTATGCATTTAAGTACAGGCGCGATAGTAGGTATTATATCGTGTATTTTAACTGTATTTTTTACCTCAATTTTTATTTATAAGAAAGACTATAAAAGTGGTACAGTATTTGCCATATTGTGTTGGCTTGTCATTTCTGTGGCGATTTTTGTAGTAAGACATATATAAAAGGAGGTACATTTTAATGAAATTAACAATTATTAAATTTTTAGTTGGTGGATTAGCAGTATTAATTAGTTATATCGTCTCAGTGGTACTTCCTTGGAAAGAATTCGGAGGAATATTTGCTACTTTCCCGGCAGTGTTTTTAGTATCTATGTGCATTTCTGGAATGCAATATGGTAACAAAGTGGCAATGCATGTGAGTCGAGGAGCAGTCTTTGGTATGACTGGCGTTCTGTTTAGTATATTAGCAACATGGGCAATGCTCAACGTAACACATATGTGGTTGCTTAGCATTATTGTTGGATTTATAGTATGGTTTGTAAGTGCATTTATAATATTTGAAATCGTGGAGTACGTAGCACGTAAAAGAAGGGAAAAATATGGCTGGAAGACCGAAAGACCCAACAGTAAATAAAAAAATTTATGAAGAGATTAATCGCTTGTTAGAAACAACACATTTTAAAAATATGACGATAGATCAAATTGCAGAGAACACGAGTGTCTCTAAGGCAACCATATATCGTCGTTGGAAAGACAAAGAGTCAATGATTGTAGATATGTTCGTAGATCAATCACGAATCATTGAACCAGAATATGGCAATCTGTTTGATAGTCTATATGATTTTCTAATTAAAGTTATGAAAATCTATAAGACACCATTAGGTAGTGCTGTTATTGAAATATTGATAAGCAATCAACAGACAGAAGCACGAGAAAAATTTATGAGAGATTACTTTGAACATAATAGAACGATTTTAAAATCCATCATTAGTCAACATATCGAAGAAGACAATCAAGATTTATTTATCGATATCATTTTCTCTCCTATTTATTTCAATATATTAATCAAACCGCAGTCTCTGACAAAAGCATATATAGAGAAAATGTTAAAAATGATTTTAAAAGCATATGACGTATAGTTATAGTTCGATAGCGTTCCTGACAAAGGAGCGTTTTTATTTTGAAATAATATATAAAGGGTAGTCTAAGGTAAGTCTTTCAAATGTTGATTTGACAAGGTGTAAAAACATTTTGACAGAACAACTCTTTATTCTAGTAAGTGGTGGTTATGGAGCAATAGGAGGGCTAAGTATTTATTTAGCTTTTAAATTTTTGTAAGTGAAATAGAAAATATTTTTACATTTTAAATGTCCTTTGATAGCATATATTTTAATAATAAATATAATTTAAAGGATGGTTGCATGCGTTATAAAAGGCTAACATCGGTATTACTTACGTCATCTTTGATATTAGGAGCATGTTCTGGACATGATGATCATGAAAAGATAAATAAAAATGACGATGAAAAGTTACCACCTATTCCTAAGAAAGTGTTTGTAGATCAACAATCGAATAAGCAATTATCTGAAAAGGAATTAAAGAATAGTATTAAGACATACTTAAATACGAATAAGGATTTAGCAGACAATATTACTGATTTAGGCTCAGAAACTAAACTCAATAAAAAAGATAAAAAGAAACTAAATAAATTACAACATATGTCTAAAGAAAATGATCAAAACTTTGAAGATTATATTAGAAAAAATGAATTACCTAAAGGATATAAAGAAGGTACTGAATTAACAGGAAAATATACTAAAGAAACCAATGACTATTTAAATCAATTAACTTCAAAATTACAAAAGTTAGATAAAAAAGATACAAAAGAAATCGATAAATTAAATTCAAAATATAAAGATAAAGTAAACGGTAAACAACAGAAGAAAGTAGAGAACTTCTTAAAAGATAAAGATATTGAAACAAAAGCATTTGAAAAGTAATTGAATATAATCAATAAAAAATTCCCAGTTCCGAAGCGGTTCTGGGAATTTTTAATATTGATTACATACCAGATAAACTTTGCATGGAATCCTGCATACCTGCACCAATTAAGCCAAAGCCAATAGTTAATACTAAGGCAACTACTGCCCAAATAATAGATGCTTTTTTAGATAATTTACTAGTACCAAAATAAACTGCAAATATTAAATAAGCTGATAATAAGTTAGATAAACTGAATGGTACTAAGTAATTATTTCCTTTATCAAATACATTGAGACTATCTAATTGTGTTTCTGGAATAGTTAAACCAAACAAGGCTTGAATACCGTATACGATAATTGTAAAAACTACTGTAATTATTGAATATGAAATTGTAGCGGAAAAAATCTGAATAGCACTTGCATCAGATTTCATAATTTTTGAAATAACTAAGAAGATAACGAAAGTTATTAGTAATCCAAAAATAATTGCTCCAATAGATTGCCCGATAAAAGTTGCTACATTAAATTGGTTTTGCTTATCAATTTCAGATTGACTTAAACCTGCTTGCTTCAAGGCTTTGGTATTATCTGTAATATTTAATGCTAATGCCATAGATACAAAAGTTAAAACAATAAATATGATTAACTTTACAAGCCATTTTGGATTTTGTCGTATCTTTCTAAAATGGTCTACAAAAGGTAAGTTAGATTGTGATGCTTCAGGTTGTGTTGTATTCGTTTGTTCCATATATGTATCTCCCCTTATTGTTATTTTAATAACAGAATAACATTGTTAAATAATTTTTAAAATATCAATTTTTATTTTAAATAAGTATAAAAAATAGAGTAAGTAAAAGAAATACAAAAACTTTTTCATTATTATCAAACTTAAAATAAGCTTAAATCTCCTTAAATTAAATATATATAATAATTAAAGTATGTTATCATGCAAAATATAATACATTTTAAGGAGCATAGGACATGAAGAAAAACATATTATGGAGTATTATCGGCGTGGCAATCATTCTACTTCTAGTTATTGCAGCGTTCATCGTGAAACAGACAACAGGCTCTGGTAATAAAGATAGTAAAGGTTACGATACATATACAGTTAAGAAAGAAACACCGATTAGTCTAGAGGGGAAAGCGTCTCCGAAATCGGTCAAAACATATAATAACAATAGTCAAATTGGCACATTCCAGAGTCCAGCCGTTGATGACGGTCAAAAGGTCAAACAAGGGGACCGTCTTATCAGTTATGATACGAACAATAGTAAGCGTCAACAACTCGCAAACAAAGTGGATCAAGCACAACAACAAGTGAATGATGATTATCAAAAAATCAATCAAAGTCCTAACAATAATGAGCTTCAATCTAAACTGACACAAGATCAAAGTTCACTTAACGAAGCACAACAACAACTGGCACAACATGATAAACAAATGAACGATAGTATTTATGCGGCATTTGATGGTAAGGTCAATATTAAAAATGGGGAAGATGCTGGTGACGGACAACCTGTCTTACAACTTATTTCAGACAATCCACAAATTAAATCAACTGTCACGGAGTTTGATGTTGAGAAAATCAAAGAAGGTGACAAAGTCGATGTCACAGTTAATAGTAATGGTAAAAAAGGTAAAGGTAAGATCCTTAAAATAGATGAATTACCAACGAGTTATGATGACAGCGCTAGTGGTGAAACAAGTGGCGCACAAGCAAGTGCAGGTAGCCAAGGTGACGAAGGACAAGATGGTGGTAGTGCCGCACAAGCTTCAAATCCAACGGTAAATAATCCATCTGGTGGTAAAGAAGGCGATACATCTAAATACAATGTCATTATTGGTGATTTAGATATTCCAGTACGTTCAGGTTTCTCAATGGACGCGAAAATTCCATTAAAATCTTTAAAACTACCTAACGATGCTTTAACAAAAGATAACGATGTCTTTGTATTAGATAAAAATAATAAAGTTCACAAACGTGATATTAAAATCGACCGCAACAATGGCCAAATTATTGTGAAAAAAGGTCTTAAAGCAGGTGACAAAGTCATCAAAAACCCTAAAGGTAATTTAAATGATGGAGAAAAAGTTGAGGTGTCATCATGATTGAATTGAAAAAAATCAATCGACATTTCAAAAATGGTGACGAAACGAATCATATTTTAAAAGATATTGATATTCATATTGATGAAGGTGAATTTATCGCGATTATGGGACCATCAGGGTCAGGTAAAAGTACATTAATTAATATTTTAGGATTTATTGACCGTGGTTATGAAGGCGATTACCTTTTTAACGGTGACAATTATAAAAAAGCATCAGATAATCGTCTCGCAACGATACGAAATCTTACGGTAGGATTTGTGTTTCAAAACTTTAAATTAATTCAAAATAATACCATTCTTGAAAATGTCAGTATTCCACTCATATATAATGGAATGAGTAGTAAAGACCGTAAAGCCAAAGTGTTAAAAGGATTGGAAGATGTTGGTCTACATCAGAAGGAAGACTTACTTCCTAATAAATTATCAGGGGGACAACAACAACGTGTCGCGATTGCGAGAGCGATTATTAATGAACCTAAATTTATCATTGCCGATGAGCCAACAGGGGCATTAGATTCAAAAACATCAAAAGATATTATGGATTTGTTTGTGTCGTTAAACAAAGAAAAAGGAACAACCATGATTATGGTAACCCACGATCGTGAGGTAGCGAATAAAGCTGATCGTATTATTCATATTTTAGATGGTCGTGTGAAAGAGGAAGAGGTGTTGACGCATGAATAACTTTTCTAATATTTTATCCGTCGCCTTTCGCTCTATTTTAAAAAATAAGCGTCGTAATATCTTTACGATGATTGGTATTATTATCGGTATAGCGGCCGTGATTACAATTATGGCTTTAGGTAATGGCTTTAAAAAATCAACGACAGAACAGTTTGACGACGCTGGTGCAGGTAAAAATCATGCATCGATATCATATATGACACAAGACATGAGCGCACCGAAAGACAATCCATTTAAACAAGAAGATATTAGTGTTGTAGAACAAATTAATGGTGTCAAAAGTGCAAAAATTAAAGAAAGCGAAGATAGTACATACTCTGCCAAAGTAACGAATACACATGGCAGTGGTGAAATCAGTTTAAAAAAGGCTTCTCATGTGTCAGGGGTCGATGAAGGCCATGGTTTTACGAAAGATGATAACGATACACAGGAGAAAGTCGTCGTGATTGATAGTAAAGTGGCGAAAAAGGTATTTCACAATGCGAAAGCAGCTGTTGGCAAATCCATTTATATTAATGGTGAAGGATTTAAAGTGGTTGGTGTTGGCGATGCAAGTGGTCAAGATGCGAATGGTATGCCACTTGAATCGGTCGTTCAAATGCCAACTAAAACAGCGGATCACTACATGAGCAACTTATCTCAAGGGACGCCACAACTATTAGTAACTGTTAACGATGGTGAAAATAAGAAAGATGTTGGTAAGAAAGTTGAAAAAGAGCTGAATAAAAAAGGTACGGGCGTATCTGATGGCCAATATAGCTTTGCGGATAATGAAGAGATGATGAAAGGTATTGGCAAAGTATTAGATATGATCACCTACTTCGTCGCAGCTGTGGCGGGTATCTCATTATTTATTGCCGGAATAGGTGTTATGAATGTGATGTATATTTCTGTAACCGAACGAACAGAGGAAATTGCGATACGACGTGCCTTTGGTGCCAAAGGTCGAGATATCGAAATCCAGTTCTTAGTAGAAAGTGTTGTATTGTGTCTACTCGGTGGTATTATCGGACTGATACTCGGTATTATTATTGCCACACTTGTCGATTTAGCAACACCAGATATGGTTAAGAGTTCCGTCAGTCTCGGGTCAGTCATCTTAGCAGTGGGCGTATCCACATTAATTGGTATCGTCTTCGGTTGGATCCCAGCTAGAGCAGCTTCTAAAAAAGAATTGATTGATATTATTAAATAGTTAACAAAAGCAGTGAACGTAAAAATTACGTGTCACTGCTTTTTAATATAAAAGCTACTATCAAGAACTGTTATTACTTTTGGTATTCAATATATTGATTGTTTGAATTATAACTCCGATAAAAGCAATTAAAATAGCACCATAAATAAGATAGAGTACATTATTGGCAGTGAATAGTATTAGCCCACCTATGGCAGAACCAATAGCACTTCCTAAATAATTGATAGAACTATTTAGTGCTACTGCTGCACTCCCATGTTCTTTATAGTTGTGAAGTAATATATACTGCTGGGGTGCTTGTGTTGACCATCCCATAGCCCCCCATAATATAAAGGGTAAGAAACTTAATATAGGTATTTTAATAACAATAATAATAAGGACAAAGCTAATAATTAATGTAAGTAAAATAATAAACATCAGTAATCTGGTATTTTTAAATTTATCTATAACATAACCGGTTCTGTTGCAAAGTCAGAAAAAATATAACTAATTATCATTTTAACATGGTAGTATTCCCTTAACTGGCCAACATGTGATTAATTTCGTAGCACGGCGAAAATCCGTAGATCTGAAGAGACCTACGGTTCTTTTTATATAGACCATAAATACATTCAATACCTTTGAGTGTATTCTTTGCCGTATTGACGCTTTGATATCTCGTCTTTCTCACTTTAATATGACGGTGATCCTGCTCAATGAGGTTATTAAGATATTTAGATGTACAATGACAGTCGGGATTAAGTTTAAAATCTTTAATCAACTTAGACATTGCCACCTTCGTCGAAGGTGCCTGGTCTGTAATTATCATTTGAGGTTTACCAAATTGTTTAATAAGTCGCTTAATAAACGCATATGCTGAATGATTATCTCGTTTCTTACGTAACCAAATATCCAATGTATGACCATCTGCATCAATGGCACGATATAAATAGCACCATTTTCCTTTTATTTTAATGTATGTCTCATCAACGCGCCATTTATAATAAGCTTTTTTATGCTTTTTCTTCCAAATTTGATACAAAATAGGAGCATATTCTTGAACCCAACGGTAGATCGTTGAATGATGAACGTTAACGCCGCGTTCTCTTAGTATTTCAGATATATCACGATAACTAAGCGCGTATCTTAAGTAATAGCCAACGGCTACAGTTATTACATCTTTATTAAATTGCTTATATCTAAAATAATTCATAGAGAACGCTCCTTTTTTGTTAAAATTATACTATAAAATTAACTTTGCAACAGAACCCAAAAAGTATTAATAACTGGCGCAAATAAGGGAATTGGTTTTGAAACGGCAAAACAACTAGATGACAAAGGATGGACGATATTATTAGGTGCACGTAATGAAGAAAGAGGTCGTGCTGCCGTTAAGACACTCGAAAATAAAGGTATAACAGCTGAATGGATACAAATTGATTTAAATAATATTGATACCATACATGCAGCTGCTGATTATATAGCAACACAACATTCTGATTTGAAAGCATTGATTAATAATGCGGGTATTTCAGGCAATATGAACGCATCACCACTGGATGTTGAACTTGATGAATTAAAGGAACTAGCAAATGTCAATTTCTTTGGTAATTTCGAAATGATTAAGACATTTACACCTATTTTAGCTAAAAATCACGGCAGAATATTAAATTTAACGATACCTTTGAATCCTAATAGCTTTTTCCATCCATTTAGTTATATTGCAACTAAATCTCCATTAAATTCGATGATTAAATTATTTGGTAGACATTTTAAGAAAAATAAAATACCGGTTGAAATATTTGGTGTCATGCCTGGAGGTATTACGACAGACTTGAATAATCATCAAAAAGGATTTTTAATGCGTTCAGTAAATGAAGGCGCACAATCCATAGTAAAAGTACTAACAGACAATCATAATCATAATGGTAAAATTTTATTAAGATTGATGCCATTTAAAATATTCAAATAAAGGGACACCATCATATTGGTGCCCCTTTTTATTATTTAATAATGACATATGAAAGACCTGTTAAAGTAAGGGTCAATACAGTAGTTAAAATAACGATTGTTAAGATTTTTTCTTTAAACGATACAGGTTTCAATCCAATAAATACAGTTAAGGTAAAGAAAAATAAACTTGCTATTAAATAGAAGATAAAAAGTATAAATATAAAACCACTTGGATTATTGAATAACTCTTGATATTGATCCATGAAAGGAACTCCTTAAATTAGAAAGATATTTTCAATATAACAAACATAACCATTAATTATCTAATTTATCAATCTATATAGTATAAAATCAATAAAAAACTTTACTAAAATACAAATAAAAGATTAAAAACAATTAAAGATTATATGATAAAATTAATTAACAGTTATTTTTTTTAATCTATAAGTGAGGGAAATACTTATAGAGGTGATTTTTTTGAAAAATAATAATCCGAAAAGACAGTTTAGTATTCGAAAATTTACAATAGGTGTTGTATCAATTGTAGCTGGTATTACATTTTTTGTTTCAGAACATGACGTTCAAGCTGCTGAGCAACAATCCTCCCACTTATCACAAGAATCAGTTCTTTCTCACTCAAAACCTTCCGATCAAGAAGCTAATGTGTCTTCAAAAGAATCGGAAATCGACAAAAATATTAATAAAGTAGACGGCGCGCAGTCTTATTCTCAACAAAATGAGCAACAATCCTCAAAAGAAGACAATAAGAAAATGCCAAAATCAACACAAGCAGAACAAGTTGAAAAACAGGAGCAACCTGCTTCTAATCAGACGCCTAATCAGTCTTCAAAAGAGGCCTCCATTAATAATCAGGAAAGTCATAACAAACAGCAACTTAGTGATGACAAAACTTCTAATATCAAACCAGAAAAAATTGAAAAAGCAGATGATCATAAGCGTATTCAAGATCAGTATCAAGATAAAAACAAGCAGGTTAATAATAATCAATCTAACCATTCGCAATTAAATCAAAAAGAAAACCCTGATTCATCAAATCATAAACAACAAAAGCAACGTCTAGACGTTAAACCACAAAACGATAACCAACAATTACAATCTCAAAATGATGTAAAAGAAAAATTAGATAACCAGCTAATTGAGCAGAAAGATACCAAACAGCAAAGTACCAATCAAAGCAAAGACAACACAACTTCTGTAAAGTCATCTAGCCAGCAACAACCACATTCATTAAAGACGCAACCCCATTCAACTCCAAGTCAAAAAGTTAACACAAATACATCTACTAACCAAACACAACAGCAAACTACAAATCAGAATATTAAACCTAAAAATACAGATGAAGCTACTGTCAAAAGTAATCAATATAAAAATAAATATCCAGTAGTACTAGTGCATGGATTTTTAGGATTAGTGGGTGACAATGCACCAGCTTTGTATCCCAATTATTGGGGCGGTACAAAATTCCCAGTTAAGAAACGATTAGAGAAGCTAGGTTATGACGTGCATGAAGCGAGTGTCGGTGCTTTTAGTAGTAACTATGACCGCGCTGTAGAACTGTATCATTATATTAAAGGTGGAAAAGTAGATTATGGTGCAGCACATGCTGCTAAAACGGGGCATGATAGATACGGTAAAGTTTATCAAGGGATTATGCCAGATTGGGAGCCAGGTAAAAAGATTCACTTAATAGGTCACAGTATGGGAGGTCAAACGATACGTCTGCTTGAGCATTTTTTAAGACATGGTAATCAGGAAGAAATAGAATATCAAAAAGCACATGGTGGTGAGATTTCTCCATTATTTACAGGTGGTAAAGATAATATGATTTCATCAATCACAACTTTAGCTACACCACATAATGGCACACCAGCTGCAGATAAACTTGGGAATACTGATTTTGTAAAAGGTGTATTTAATAGAATAGGGCGCTTAAGTGGAAATAAATATTCTCATATTGATCTCGGATTTTCACAATGGGGATTCAAACAACGTTCAGATGAAAGTTACATTGATTATGTGAAACGAGTTGCAAATAGTAAGATTTGGAAGACTCAAGATAGTGCAGTCTATGATTTAACGACTGAAGGTTCTGAGAAGCTAAATCAGATGACATCACTTAATCCTAATATTGTTTATACATCATTCACAGGATTAGATACACATACAGGACCATTAGGTAATGAGAATCCTAATATTAGACAATTTTTCTTATTTGATTTAACAAGTAGGTTAATCGGTAGAGATGATAATGTAAATGTAAGGAAAAATGATGGTATTGTGCCAGTGTCGTCTTCATTATTTCCTACAAATCAAGCCGCTAAGACGGTAGGGATGACTTCTCCATCTACAGATAAAGGTATTTGGCAAGTCAAACCAGTGATGAACGGTTGGGATCATTTAGATTTTGTCGGATTAGATGCAACAGATTATAAACGTATAGGTGAAGAATTAAGTCAATTTTATTTAGGAATTATCAATAATTTAATTAGAATTGAAGAAATTGATGGTATAAAACATTAAAAAACAGTGTGTGCTCAATATTGAGCACACACTGTTCTACTGTATTTATTGCTTTTCGTCACGACGTTTTAAGACATAGGCGCCACCTAGTAATCCAATTGGGATACCGGCTATCGGTGTTAAAGCGCTACTTAATACTATAACGATTAACGTTAACATAATGACGTTGAATACATTGACGTTTAAGTTTTTCAAATCCTCGTATGACTGTTTAATTAAATCTTTAAATTTCATGATAAATCTCTCCTTATACTTTTTATTTAAATAATGACTAAATGGCTTTTTTAATAACTCGACTAGAATGTAAGAATCCTATTAGCGCAAATGCAAAGTAGACAATAGTGTACACAATCATCACGATAATGATGGTAGTGTATGACACGTTTCCTATTAATTTCATAAAAGCAATTGCAGCAAATAAGGCATGTAATAATGCGATAATGAGTGGTAGGCCAAAGTTGAAAATGATTTTTAAAGTTAGCCCTTTTAACATGTCATGATGAGTAAAGCCCATGCGATTTAATATACGGAAATGATCAATTTCATCTTCAGTTTCATCTATCTGTTTAATATAAATAATACAGCCCGCAGCAATTAAAAATGATAAACCGAGGAATGATGTCACAAATACTAAAATACCATTTGTCGCATCTAAGTCCTTTTTAATTTCATTTTGCGATTGAATATTAGGATCAATTGATTTTGCAATGTGTGTGGCTTGTTTCATGTCTTGATGATGGTCAAGACTAATGCCATATATATTGTGTGTGATATCAGCCGTCTTTAATTTATTAAATTCGGCACGACTGACTTCAATGGCTGGCATATTAGATGTGAGATCAAGTGGCAGTATTTTATTTTTATCCTCTTTAGTCACTTTAAAAGTTTGTTGTTGCTTACCTTTTACAGTTACCGTTTGATTAATATGAACCTCCATAATACCAGGTGTATTTTTCGTATTTGTAATAATTGCGTCAGTACCCTTTAGATTGTCGTTTGGTACAAGTACATTGTGTATTGCCATACTTTTACTATCATTTTTTAATGTCAAAACCTTATCTTCTACTGATTTAGGAGAAATGGATTCATACGTTTTGGTGTGATAGTCGATATGATTTTTCTCCAATTGTTTTTTTAATAATTGAGCTTGCTTTTCAGTTGTTAAGTTAAAATCTTGAGGTGCTATAGATTTAAAAGTATTGTTGCTATTTTCTTGTGTAATTGTGGCGAAGCAAAGTACAGAAACGGTAACAGCCGAAATAACTGCAATAATAGTTAGAGACATCGCATTTTTCTTCATTCTATGCATAATTGAAGCGGTGAATACGACATCTGTAATAGTGACATGGCCATGTTTAAAGTGTTTAATTGATTTAAAAATCAGTGACACAGTGCTTCGGAAAAATAAATAAGCACCTACGACAGTTAGAAATAATATAATAAATGGTGATGTCATAGATAGTGTTAATTGTTTAAATGTACCGAACATTTCTGTAGCCATGTAATAACCTAAAACAATCATCGCAATACCTAACAGTCCGCTAATTACTTCTAAAAAGGTAATTTTAACTTTAGTGGCCTCAGTCTGACGGCGGTCTTTCATTAAAGCTAAAATACTACGCTTTTTTAAGAATATATAGATTTGGAATAGGATAAGTGTAAATGCAATGATTAATAGCAATAATGTTAAAGATAAAGCCATAGGTTCGAAACCAATAGTCAATTTAATTGTTAAATGCATTAATTTTGATGCGATATACAATAAAAGTTGGGAACCAAATATGCCTATCATCACACCTAGTACACCAGTGATTAGAAATATTGTTAGTTGTTCAATACATAACATTCTTAATATATTACTACGTGTTAAGCCTATAAGTTGAAATAAGGCAAACTCTTGCGTACGCCTTTTAATAAATAAATGATTCGCGTACATCAAGAAAATCACGATAATGATAAATAGAAATACTGACCCCACGGAGGCGCCTTTTTTAATAATTGCCAAAGCATTGTTATTATTAATACTGTGTGTGAATTGCAAAGTGGTAAAGCTAAAATACAAGATAATACTTAAAAGCAATGAAAATAAATAAATACCATAGTGTTTGATATTCATTCGTAAATTTTTAAGTGTGATTTGATTAAATGACATGAGTCACACCACCTAAAGAAGATTGAAGTTGAATGATACGTTCATAAAAGGCTTGTTTACTATCTTCTCCTTGGTTAATTTCAGAATGAATATTGCCATCTTTTAACATAATGACACGCTTTGCAAAGCTAGCTGCGACTGGATCATGTGTGACCATTATGATAGTGGATTGAAATTTTCGATTCATTTCTTCAAGACGATTTAATAAATCTTGTGCACTTTTAGAGTCAAGCGCACCAGTAGGTTCATCGGCGAAAATGATTTTAGGTTGATGTACGAATGCACGTGCAGCTGCAGTACGTTGTTGTTGACCACCAGATATTTCATTTGGATATTTTTGGCTTAAATCATAAATGCCTAAAGCATTAGTAACCTCTTTATAATATTGCTCCATTTCCTTCTTACTATGTTGTTGAACAGATAAAGGCAACATAATATTTTCCTTAACTGTTAACGTTGGTAAAACACTATAATCTTGAAAGATAAAGCCTAATGACGTCTTACGAAATTGTGCAAGTTGTTTATTTTTTAATTGAGTTATATTGTGACCGTCAACAATCACAGAACCACTCGAAATCGTATCAATTGAACTTAAGACATTTAGAAGGGTTGTTTTACCGGATCCTGATGGCCCCATAATGGCCACAAATTCGCCCTTTTCAACTGAAAAATTAATATCTTTAAGTGCTTGATATTGCTTCTTCTTACCATAAATTTTGGATAATTGATTGACCTGTAAGATTGACATGTTATCACTCCTTATTTGCTTATATCTTTATTTTAGAAGTGATCTGTCATTCTAGCCTTTATCTAATCTTACAAATCATCGCCCTAAACTTACAGCTTTGAAAGGTTGAAGTGGTTGATGGTAATCATTTGTGATATTTAAAAATACGTATAAAAAATTAGAATTAATCATTTAATTTTTGTAAATGTAATTGAAATAATTTATTAAGTTATGTAATCATATAATTAATTGGTTTTACATATTTATAATTTGAAAGGAGTATCTGTTCATGAAAAAGATTTTATTTTTAGTGAGCACATGTTTATTATGTTTAACTTTAGCTGCGTGTGGGGGTAATGGTGAACAAAAAGAGCCTTCCAAAGAAAGTAAAAAATCTGATAAATATGAATACGAATACTACGAAGTATTAAATGATGGTGATGAAGAAACACCAAATGTTGAAATCAAATATAAAGATAGTAAAGGGAAATCCCATTTAGAAAAAACAACTTTAGATCATGTTTACGAACATATCTTAAGTGACGGCAATAAGAAACCATATATGATTAAAGATGGTAAAAAAATCCATGTTTATCGTCCACCATATATGATGTACGGCGATGATGAAACAGAAGGTAAAGCAGTGTCTAAAGATGAAGTATCTAAATAAGTAGAGGTGAGTTTATGAAGCGTTTATTATGTAAATTTAGTTTAATAACCATTACGTTTGTAACGATCATGACAGTTGCTTTGTCTACTCAATTAGATGCGGCAAGTACTTCAGGTGGTTCTAGCTCTAGTAGTTCTAGTAGCTCATCATCTAGTTCGTCATCAGCTTCATCAAGAGGTGCTTCATCCACATCATCAAGTTCATCTATGAGCCGTTCAAGTGCAGCTAATGCGTCACGAGCAGCTCAACAATCAAGTCAACGAGCGTCTCAACAAGCAGCTAAATCGAGTCAATCTAAGTCAGCACAAAGCAAACAATATAAAAAGAACTCGAATACCAAATCTTTAGTAAGTCCAAGACGTCCTTATAGTTCAAGTGCAGCATATCAAACTCAATTTATGTCGACGTCATTTTATAATAATTGGTTATATTTGTATCTCTTTTCTTCCGCATCTCAAGCCAGTCAGGAAAAGAAAAATAATGTTCAATATCAAATGAACATGTTGAAACATCAAATGAAAGACCATGAAAAATTATATACAGTAACAGTTGATACGAAACAAGGGAAACGTGTTGTAGTTGTACCCAAAAAGCAATACGACAAAATTCAAAAAGGGCAACACGTCAAAATTAAAAATGGTGTTGTTCAATAAATAATCATTTATAGTTAAGGAGTTTCTATGGGAAAAGAAATAATCGAGTGGATTGTTGCATTAGCAATAGGTATTATTATCACTATCATTCTCACAGTATTTATCGGTACTTCTTATACTGTTTCAGGAGAATCGATGCATCCTACTTTTGAAGATAAAGATAAAGTGATAGTTAGTAAAATATCTAAGACATTGAATCATATTGATTCCGGTGATGTCATTATTTTTCATGCTAATTCTAAAAGCGATTATATTAAACGATTGATTGGTAAACCAGGAGATACGGTTAAATATAAGAAAGATCAATTGTATATTAATGATAAAAAAGTTAAAGAACCCTATTTGAGTGAAAATAAAAAGTATAAAAATGGTAAGTATTTAACAGAAGATTTTAATTCTAAAACACTTAATGGGGCGAATGGGAAGGCTAAAATACCTGAAGATAAATATCTTGTATTAGGTGATAATAGACAAAATAGTAATGATAGCCGATATAAAGATGTTGGTCTGATTGATAAAAAGCAAATTGTAGGTAAAGTGATGTTTAGGTATTGGCCTTTCGATAAATGGGAAAGTGGATTTAATCCAGGAACATTTCCCAATTAAGTATCAATAAAGGGTCTCTATCGTTGATTAAAACTTTGAAAGAAAGGTGAGTCAACGATAGGGACTTTTTTCGTGGATAAGTATAGATGTTGTGGATAAGTTTGAATTAATAATTCGATAAAACTGTGCATATCAAGGGTTGGAGATTGATTGTAAGTTATCCACAACGTGTGTTATTATGTTGATAATTAACAGAATTGTGTGACAATAATGTAAATGGGGTGTAAAGGATGTTTGGATTTAAAGTAAATGAAGACGTAACTTTAAAGATATTAGAAGAGAGAGAAGCGGATACATTATTTAATCTTGTTGATCAATCGAGGGCATATTTAGCAGAATGGTTACCATTTGTAGCTTATACTAACCAAGTTGAAGATAGTCGAAAATTTATTCAAGCAGCGTTACGCCAATTTGCCTCAGGTAATGGTTTTCATTGCGGTATATGGATAGAAGACCAATTGGTTGGTGTGATTGGATTACACTATATTGACAATGTAAACAAGAAAACATCAATTGGGTATTATTTAGGTGAAAATCATCAGAAAAAAGGCATCATGACACAGTGTACTAAAGCATTGATTGATTATGCATTCCATGAATTAAAGTTAAATCGTGTGGAAATTAGAGCATCAGTTGAAAACAAAAAAAGCCAAGCGATACCAGAACGATTAGGTTTTACAAGAGAAGGTCGACTGAGAAGCGATGAAAAAGTACAAGGTCAATTTACAGATAGTTTTGTTTATAGTTTATTAAAATCAGAATGGGAATCATAAATAGAAAAAGACTAGATAATTATTCGTTATACATTATATATTCAGTGTTTCGTTGTGAATATATGTGCATAATACATAAATAATTATCTAGTCTTTATTTATTTCAATCAGTCTACGATTTATAAAATTTACGAACTTTTGATAAATAACCAAAGGCATTATAGATAAATAAAATGATAAGAAATAACACACCCAATGTTTGGTTTATGCCAGTATTGATTGAGTGGACAGATAAAAAGACTGCAAAAATTATAATTAATACTAAATTGATATGGTAAGTCTTAAACATTGATGTTAGCGTTATATATCGTTCACCTTCATCCATTAGTGATAGTGTTTTCTCAGTGTAATTAGCTTCGCCTAATTTAGGATAGCGATTATCTATTTTACGTGCGTATAGTCCTATCATTATTGAGGGTATCATTGTAATCATATATGGAACTATAGAATAAAGTGTATAGATATCGCTAACATTACCGATTACAAGTGTGAATAAAAATAGTAAACTAATTAAAATTTGCAAGTAGTATATAAAACTAGCATTTATAAACTTTAGACTAGACTTTTCTTCAAAAATATCTTCATCTACATTGCTATTTGGTTCGTCTATTTTATTTTTTAAGTCAATGGAGTGTTTTAATTCAATATACAGAAATATCGTTAATATAATGTTAATTAATGTCGCAATGATGCAAGATACGATAATAAAATTTTGACTGGTAAAATGAGTTTTATCAAATATACCAAGGTTATGAAGTGTTGGTATTAATAAACCAGCGATACCACCTGCGATTCCACCTATAATCATAAGTAATAGATAGCGTCCTACTTTCATAAATCTTCCTCCTCGATGATAAAGATACTTTCTACGGGTTCATTAAATATACGAGCAATTTTTATAGCTGTAAGTATAGAAGGTGTGAAGTCATTACGTTCTATCAAAGAAACGGTTTGCCTTGATATACCAGCTTTCTTAGCTAATTGAGTTTGATTATATCCATCTCTTGCTCGTAATTCTTTAAGTCGATTTCTCAAGTTGATCAACTCCTTAATATTAATGTATATGATAAACGTCATTTTGACAAGTATATTTGTCAAAATGACATATATGTTGTATATTACATATATCAACGAAATATAAATATATTCAAAAGAGGTGGTTTCATGCAACGCATTGATATTTTAGATAATCCTAAATTAATGAAACAGTTCTCTCAATACATGATTTTATTGTTTATTGTTTTTGGTATTATTTTTTGGATTATAGAGAGAAGTACTAATACTGTATATATATTTCAATCATTTATAGGTAATATTTTACTTTTTCTTATTTTATATTTCTTAATTTTTACAATTCATGAATGCATTCACGGTATTTTTTTCAAAATATTTTCACCTAGACACAAAGTACATTTTGGATACTCTAGTGGTATGATTTATTGTGCTATACCTGGTGGACAATTTACACCTATGACTTTTCTAATTAGTGCTATTGCACCATTTATAATTATAACAGTGATATTAATTATTACGCTTTATTTAGGTATATTACCAAAGTTTTTCTTTTTTATTTTGGCGACATTACATGCTGGTAGTTGTGTTGGAGACTTTTATTGGGTTCTTAAAATGATTCAAACTCCAAAAAACTCAGAAATTGAAACTACTGACAAGGGCATTATTATTTATGAATAATTATTAGAACAAAGGGGTTTTAAAAATGGAGAATAAAGGATTTATGATTTCTAATCTACTAAATATATTGTTCATGTTTGTTATTGCCTTAGGTGTGATTGATAATCATTTAATTTTAGCTATTGCATTTGCTATTTTGGCAATGATCAATGCAGCGTATTTAATTTATAAGAGCAATGAAATAATTAAACAGAATGAAGGTTGATCACATGGTAAAAAATCTTAAATCATATCAATCAATAGAGTTATTAAATGAATTAGAACAAGTTTATCAGACTGCCATTTTAGATACAGTTGAACGAGAATTGTGGAATCATGAATATGAGGCACTGGAATTTAAATTATTTGGGTATAATTTCAAGAGTCGTTTAGCTAAAAAGACACCAAAGAAAAAGGGTTATTTCGTCACTTTGTGGGAAAAAGATATCAATGAGCAAAATACCCCATTACATTTTGATCAAATGAGTGACTATTTAATGATTTATGTAAACGATCAAGCACAAAAAGGCATATTTATTTTCGATAAAGAAACACTGTTAAATCATGGTATTTTAACTGATAATCATCACCAAGGTAAAATGGCTTTTCGTGTTTATCCAGATTGGGAAACAGATTTAAATGTAACTGCTTTAAAAACGCAACAATGGCAACACAAATATTTTATCAATTTAAGTCATAGTGACAGGGAGAATCAATTATCTCAAATTAATACGATGATTCATGTGAATTAAATAACAAAAAAACATCTACAAATAATATCACCCAATACTAAATTTACTTTATTAGTGGATTTAGTATTGGGTTATTTATGTTCATTAATGATAAAAGAATTGAGAGATATATTGAATTTTTAATAAGATAGGTCTATAATTTATAAATCGTAATTGTTTCGATTTAAATCTGAAAATAAATATCTCAAGGAAGTGTTTAATGATGCAACAACATCGAAAGTTAGTCATTATTGGCGCAGGTGCTGCGGGTATCGGCATGGCTATCACATTGAAAGATTTTGGTATAGATGATTGTTTAATATTAGAAAAAGAAGAGATAGGTTCATCATTTAAACAATGGCCTAAGTCAACTCGTACCATTACGCCATCGTTTACATCTAATGGATTTGGTATGCCAGATATGAACGCTATTTCTAAAGAGACGTCACCTGCGTTCACTTTTAACCAGGAACATGTATCTGGGGAAACGTATGCGAAATATTTAGAAGTTGTGGCTTATCACTATGGTATCAGTATTCAAACTAACACTGCTGTAACGCAAGTCTCTATGGAAGAGGGTCTATATCTCATCAAGACAACTCAAGGTGATTACACGGCAGATTATATTTTTGTAGCTACTGGTGATTTTCAATTTCCAAACAAACCATTTAAGTATGGTATTCATTATAGTGAAGTGACTGACTTTAATGAATTCGATAAGGGAGACTATGTTGTGATTGGTGGTAATGAAAGTGGTTTTGATGCTGCGATTCAATTAGCTAAAAATCAGTCGACGATTTCATTGTATACACGTACGACCGGTCTAAATGATGAAGACGCTGATCCAAGTGTAAGGTTATCACCTTATACACACCAACGCTTAAGCCAAGTAATCCAACAAGGTGCGTTGATAGAAATGAATGTGCATTATAGTGTTTCAGAAATTAATTATCAAGACGGTAGGTACTATATTTATTTTGAAAATGGTCATGAAGTACAAACCGTGAATGAACCTATTCTTGCTACCGGATTTGATGTAACGCAAAACCCTATCGTTCAAGAATTATTCGAAACGACAAAGCAAGATGTGAAATTAACACTTCAAGATGAGTCGACACGCTATCCTAATATTTTCTTAATAGGTGCTACAGTTGAAAATGATCATGCCAAGTTATGTTATATCTATAAATTCAGAGCGCGATTTGCTGTATTAGCACATGAGATTGCACAGAGGGAAGGCTTACCGGTCAATCATCAAGTCATAGAATCATACCAAAAGAATCAAATGTACTTAGATGACTATACTTGTTGTGATGTGGCGTGTTCATGTTAGAAGTGAAATATGATTTGAAGCGTGGGTATCATGATGCGATTCCCGAAGATACTCATCTCTTAACCATGCAACATATATCAAGATTGACATCTGCTGAAAAAGCTTTATTAAAATCAACGATTATCAAGAACAAATTGGATATATCTTTATTGGAGAGTGTAGTGTCTACTTCTCAACATAGTCACTATGTTATACAACACCTTGAGCAATTTCAGAAACAGCGACAACATCAAACACCGAATATCTTACAAATGATACTTGGCTGGTTGATGATATTACTCATGTTCGCATTGCCTATTGGTGTTGCATATCACTTTTCAGATTGGCTACAAAGTCATTATGTCGAACATTGCATTACCTTTTTAGCTTCATTAGAATATTTCCAAAATGGTATCATGCAACATATTTTCTTCGGAGATTATGGTGTGTTATCGCTAGGGACATATTCATTTGTATGGGCATTACCTGTAGTGGTGTTAATCAGTTTGTCTTCAGCTATCGTTGAACAAAGCTATTTAAAGGAGTGGATCACTTGGGCAATTGAACCCACGATGATACGCATTGGATTAAATGGAGAAGATATCATTCCTTTATTAGAAGGATTTGGATGTAATGCTGCGGCTATTACACAAGCAGGTCATCAATGTCATGCTTGTACCAAAACACAGTGCATGAGTTTGATTAGTTTTGGAAGTTCATGCAGTTACCAAATAGGAGCGACGTTATCTATATTTAGCGTAGCAGGTCATTCGTGGCTATTTATACCTTATTTAATATTAGTATTGGTGGGTGGCATTATCCATAATCGATTATGGATGAGGACAAACCATCACCCATTTGCAATTCAAACTGTTAATAGGTCCACCATACACTTGCCTTCTATGCGACAATTGAGTCAACAAATTTGGGGTAATATTTGCATGTTTGTCATTCAAGCTATGCCAATCTTTATCACAATCTGTTTCATTGTTAGTATCATTTCCTTAACGCCCGTTCTATCGCTCATTTCACATGTATTCATGCCAATATTGATGTATTTAGGTATTCCCAATGAATTATCTCCAGGTATCTTATTTTCCATGATTAGAAAAGATGGCATGTTGTTATTTAATATGCATCAAGGTGCTTACATTCAACAATTGTCTGTCATACAACTATTGTTATTAGTCTTTTTTAGTTCCACATTTACAGCGTGTTCTGTCACGATGACCATGGTATTTAAACAACTTGGATTGAATGAAAGTTTTAAAATGATAGCAAAACAAATGGTGACATCACTTAGTATGGTTATCATTATTGCAACCATTGCTAAGCTTATAGCAATTATGAATTAAAAGGAGTGGCTAAGATGGATATTGTGATCATAGGAGGGTTTTTAGGTGGTGGTAAAACCACATTATTGAATCATCTCGTGTCTGAAGCGGTGGCACAAGGGTTACAACCAGCGGTAATTATGAATGAGTTTGGTAAGCAAAGTGTGGATGGTCAATTAATTGATCAAAAGATTCCTTTAAATGAGCTTACTGAAGGCTGTATTTGTTGTGCAATGAAAGCAGATGTTTCAGATCAATTGCATCAACTATATTTAGATTATCAACCTGATATTGTATTTATTGAATGCAGTGGGATCGCAGAACCACTGGCAGTTGTAGATGCATGTTTAACACCCATCTTAGCACCATTTACTAGTATTAAACATATGTTGGGCATTGTAGATGCACAAATGTATCAATCGTTAAAATCTTATCCAAAAGATATCCAAGGTTTGTTTTATGAACAATTGAGTCATTGTTCTCACTTATTTGTGAATAAAATTGATTTAACACATGTGGATGTTACTAGCCAATTATTAAAAGAATTAGAAATTATCAATCCAGAAGCAGATATTCAAGTAGGTATGTACGGTCGAATCACTTTGCCTAAGTATACAAAAACTACCGATAACAATGTACAAATGACAAAGACTAAAATAGACCATCAATCACTTCATAAAGGTATTCATCATCAATACATCGATGTACCAGTCAAATGTACCAAACTACTGTTTATAGATTATTTAGACGCCTTACCGTCAAATATTTATCGTATGAAAGGATTTATTCAATTCATAGACCAACCGCATACTTATTTAGTTCAATATATGCAAGGCCAGTTTGAATTAACGCCAGTAGCATTTAAGAAAGAAGTCCCGCAATATTTGGTGTTAATTGGTAAAAACATACAATATGACGATTATCGTCAATTATGTAATAGTAACGATATGGAAATAGGTTATTAAAGTATAAATAAATCCCCATATAGACATGAAGATAACTTAGTTGTTATCTTTATGCGTTATATGGTTTTTTTAGTTATGACTGTTTCTCGTTAGGGTCTTTGTGGTAAATTTGAATAGAATTTTGGTAAAATATGAATAATGAGTGAACTAGCGTGTTAATAACTATTTTTCATTACCAGACATTATAATGTATTGATCAACAAGGCATTTTTGTGATGAAAAAAGTTGCTTTATTCATTAATGAAATTGACATAGTATATCTTTATATAATTTAAAAGGAGATGAGCTAACTTATGTCTCGTATCGTATTAGCTGAAGCATATCGTACACCAATTGGCGTGTTTGGAGGTGCTTTTAAAGATATCCCTGCCTATGATTTAGGTGCTACTTTAATTAAACACATTTTAAAAACAACTCAAATTGATCCAAATGAAATTAATGAAGTGATATTAGGTAACGTTTTACAAGCAGGTCAAGGACAAAACCCAGCTCGCATAGCATCAATTAAGGGTGGTTTACCTGAATCTGTTCCAGCGTTTACAGTAAATAAAGTCTGTGGATCAGGATTAAAATCTATTCAATTAGCGTATCAATCCATTTTAGCGGGTGACAATGACGTCGTATTAGCAGGTGGCATGGAAAGTATGTCACAATCACCGATGCTTATGAAGAATGCACGTTTCGGATTTAAAATGGGTAACCAAGCGTTAGTTGATAGTATGGTAGCAGATGGATTAACAGATGTATTTAATGATTATCATATGGGTATTACGGCTGAAAACTTAGTCGAAAAATATAGTATTAGCCGTGAAGCACAAGATGAATTTGCTGCTCAATCACAACAAAAAGCAGAGGCCGCTCAAAATAGTGGTGCTTTTGATGCGGAAATCGTTCCAGTCGAGGTACCACAACGTAAAGGAGAGCCTATTGTCGTATCAGAAGACGAAGGTATTAGAAAAGGCACAACTGCTGATAAATTGAGTCACTTAAGACCCGCCTTTAAAAAGAATGGCTCAGTAACAGCTGGTAATGCATCAGGTATTAATGATGGCGCATCAATGATGTTAGTAATGACTGAAGAAAAGGCAAAAGAATTAAATATCAAACCTATCGCTATTTTAGACGGCTTTGGCACTAGCGGTGTGGATCCATCTATTATGGGTATTGGTCCAGTAGACGCAGTGAAAAAAGCACTACAACGTACAAATCAATCTATTGAAGATATCGATGTTTTCGAACTTAATGAAGCATTTGCATCACAGGCTTTAGCAGTAAATCAAGAATTACAATTACCTGTTGAAAAGGTCAATACTAAGGGTGGTGCTATTGCTTTAGGTCATCCAATAGGTGCCTCAGGTGCACGTATATTAGTGACACTGTTACATCAATTAAACGAAGAAAAGCAATCTGGTATCGCTTCATTATGCATTGGTGGCGGACAAGGTATTGCGACAGCAGTATCTTATTATAAAGGTTAAGGTAAATTTCTAAAGTAACGGTTAGGGCATGATTAGCCTTAACCGTTTTTTATGAATTAGAAATAAATGAGTAAAATTATTAATAATTAAACTAAATCTATAGACTGTGTGAGCTTATTTAAAAAGAATATCGATTCAGAAATTGGACAAACATGATTCAGTAAGTTATACTTTTACAATATTGTTTGAAAATTTCAATTTCAGAAAACTAAATTTAAATCCGAATTTATTTTAAGAATAAAATGAATTTGTATATACATTTTATAATTTTGATGTTATACTCACCATAGTTTGTTTGGTAAAAAATCTTGTTTTTTTAGCCTATGTATACCTGTTCAGTATACATAGGTTTTTTTATGGAATGAATTTACAATTTAAGTACCATTACAAAAAATAAGTCCTAAAATCACTAATTTAGTAAATAAGCTTTGCGAAAACAATATCTTACTGGAGATGATGATTATGAACTAATATAAACATATAACTATAGAAGAGTGTGAAAGAATATTATTTCTTAATGATAAAGTTTTCACTTATCTAATAGTTATAATATGATTTATCACGCTATTCATTTAAGATGATTAACCCGTTTAAGTAAGTCATGGTAATCGTAGGTGTATCAGATTGCTTAGACATAGAGACAAGGTTAGGCATATTAAAAATCATCTAGAAATAGTGGGAAATTAGAATAAGATATTCAATACACGAACGACCTCAAGTAATTATGAAAGAGATACAACTCGGGTGATTGAGAAGCTCTTTCTGTCATTGGAAGAATTGGTAAATCTTGTCTCATTAGATTAGTAAATCGGAAAAATGTTTTTTACTTTGTGGCATGGCCTAAAAGAAACCTGGCTTTGTTAAGCAGAAAACTGTAGATTTACTTGTAAATTACCCAATGGTAAACGAGTATCTATAACAAGAGACAGATGCAAATATTTGTCTGAACATTCAGAAAAATATACTTAGAGCTAGATTTTTAAGTTTATAAGTCGAATACTCGTAAACAACTTAATTGGAAGACATCGGTTGAGTTCTTAGAAGATAAGATATTACACTTAATTTGAAAGGACATAAAAAGCGGTCCTTCAAATTAAGTGTTTTCTTAAAATCCAAAATAATTATTTTATATGATTTTCGATGATCTTGCAGTAATTATTAAAGATTGTTTCATTCATATTTTTCTTGTTTTTTGGAGAATTTATTTTACTTTTTATAAAATCTAGTAACATTTCTTTATTGTAGACACATCCAACATATTTATCTTCATTACCAATATATACATTATAATCACCTTGATAGTTGAAATAAACTATTGGATTAATGAATGGTAAATTAAGTGTTTTTTGAAGAAATGTTGCGCTAGTCATTGTCTGGATATAAGGATGACCATATGTATTAAAATGAAGAACATCATCATCGCTATCTAAAATAAATGTTTTATAGGACTTATTTTCAGCATCGTATATATACTTTTCCAGTCCTGACATATTATATTTCTTCAAGTCATCTCCGCTAAAGTTATAATAAATATCGCCTTTCCAATATTTACTTTCTACCATAAATATACCTTTATTAGTAATAGCCAAATGATCTATTTGACGATTTTTGTTACATTTTAAATCATAAATAACTAAATCATCATATAAACTATACATAGAAATAATTGAATCGTTTTTTAATGTGGTCATTATCTCTTTTAACTGTTGAGAGGTTATTTGTTCACCTCTATTAGTAGGGGCATTTATTCTCTTCTTTAATTGATTATTTTCTTTCTTTAGATTTTCATTTTCTGATCTTAATTTATTAATTAAATTTATATTAGATGAATTTTCCATGTTATCCCACCTTAATAATTCATAGTTATTAAATAAATGTTATACTCATAATATATTATATCATTTTATTTTATAATTATTAATTTGAAACAAGGGAGATGTGGTTTATGACATTACCTAACTTAATAGGACTTCAAACTCAAGTTCTATATATGTCTGATAATCAAAGTCTTTTTATCAAAGGTAGTGCAGGAAGCGGTAAATCTTTATTAGCGTTATATAGAGTTTATTGGCTTGCGAAAGTTCATCCAAATGAAAATACATTACTATTAACGTTTAATAAAGCTGTAAACGTAGATATGCAAAATAAGTTAAAACAAATTGCTTTTAGTAGAAATGAAGAAGTTCCAAGTAATTTATTAGTTTATACATACCATCAATTTATGAGAAAGGTTCTTAAAAAATTATGGAATCACTTTGGTAGCAGTCTTGAGGGTTTATCTAAGTATATTAAAGATGATAATGGTACTACAAAAGTACGACTTTATAATTCTTCGAAATTAAAAACAGAAATTATTGAAAAGGCACTTGAAGAAACTAGGAAAAAGTACCCAGAAGAAGTAACTTTACAAAGACCGGTTACTGTTTTTTTTGATGAAATATCTTGGATACAACGTATGGCTATTAAAGATGAAGAAGAGTACTATGAAGCAGATAGAATTGGTAGACAAGGAACTAGAATAGAAAGGGCTAAAAGGCATTATTTTTATGAGGTTTATAAACTATATATAGAAAAAAGAGAATCAGATGAATATTTAGCTTTTTGTGACTTTGATGATATAGGTACCATTATAAGAAATCTACTCGATAACTGCCCAGATAATCAATTCATCGAAAATGTTCTAAAGTTAAACCATATTGTTATTGATGAATTTCAAGATTTTTCCTCTGATATGTTAATGACCATGAATAAATTGTTGAAGGAAAAAGGCACGTTAATGCTATTAGGCGATATTAAACAAGGAGTATTTGGAAAAAGAATTTCATTTAAGTCTCTAGGAATAGAATTAAATAAATATAAAAATTTTGAATTAGAATTTAATTATAGAAATACTAAAGAAATTAGTGATTTAGCTGAAATAATAGTAAACTCTGAGTATTTTGATAAAACAAATGAACTGTATTCTAAAACGATTAAAGGTGCAAGAAAGGGCCGAGTGCCTAAAATTTATAAATATAAAGATGAAAATGCTGAACTAGCTGCAATAGTTAGATATATTAAAGATTATTTAAATAAGCATTATGAATCAGTTAGTGTTGGTATTATTGTTCCAACATCAAAATTCAATAATACAAAAACATATTTAGAGAGTCGTCAAATTAAAGTAAATAATTTTAATGAAATATCAAATGATAAACAGAAAAATAAAGTGTATTTTGGCACTTATAAGCAAGTTAAAGGACTAGAGTTTGATGTTGTATTAATGCCGTTTATGAATAGAGAGAATTTTTTAAGTCAAGCGAGATCTTATAATGAAGAGTTAGATATTGATGATGATATCGGTTTAGAAGATATAGACGCAGATATTTTGGAAATAGAATTAGCTCAGTTATATGTAGGTGTCACTAGAGCTAGAAACGAATTGTTTATAACTACAACTGGTGAACTGACTCCGTTATTACCATCGGAAACATTTAAACAATATATTTTTGAAGGGAGTAACTAATTGAATATGTATCAAAGTATTATATCTAACCGTCATATTACTAGACTTTGTCACTTTACTAAAACTAAAAATTTGCCGTTTATTTTAGGGAACGGAGAAGATAGCAATAATGGAATAGTGGCTAATCAATATATAACTGATTTATCTTTTCTTGAAAAAATAGACCAGAATAGATTTGATAATCATGAGGATTTTATATGTACATCCGTTCAATATCCGAATTGTCTATATTTTTCAACAGCAATTTCTAAAAACGAAGAAAATATATTTAATGAATGGGTAATTCTCGAAATAGATCCGAGCATAATTAATGATAATAGTAAGTTTTGTCCTGTTAATGCTGCTACAAAAAATGGTAGTTTAATAAATTCAGGTGTTAATTCTTTTAAGGGGCTATTTGATTCAGTGGTGTCAGGCAAAAAAGAAATCAAACGTAATATATTTTATCCAGATAATACACCAACTAATATACAAGCTGAAGTGTTAATTTACAAAATGATAGATAAAGCTGATATCAAAGGACTGATTTTTCCAAGTAAAAATATAGCCCAAAAAGAATGTTTAAGATTAGAATTATGCAATATCGACTTAAATGAATTAACTATTAAAGTATCTCAAGACCTATTTGATAAAAAACGTATGCTAGATTTATTAAATAATGGCGAAACGCCTAAGGAAAGGATTTTAAATAAAGAAGATTATGGCTTATAGATATGTATATATTGTTGATCAAGAAACTAAAAAGAATAAAAAAATTAAAGTTGAATTTACGTGGCATTCAGGATTTTCGAAAGAACAAAAACAAAAAAATATGATATCTTTACATCAAACTTTTTTAGAGCGATTTTCTAACTATAAAATATTAGAAGTATCTACAAAATCAAAAGTTGATGTTGGTGTAAAAGCAAGTGCATTTAATTTAACTATTGAAACAAAGAAAGGAAATACATTTTCAGTAGAAGAACTATTTCAGACAAGCAAAGTATATAAAAAAAATGGTGATCAATCCCATTTGCTTAAAGATAATGTTGATATTCGTGAAATCAAACGTAAATTGAGAGAGATAAATGAAAATGATGAGATGATTAGATATTCATGTTTTAATCAAAATTTTCCTTTAGAACCTAGGACACTTTTTTACAATTGGCTATACATTAATGTATTAAATCGAAATGAGCAACTTGCTAAAGAAGTATTAAAATTTGACGCTTTTACTGATATAGAATTTAATCCGAAACGTTCATATAATTGCCAAGCTGAAGCTTGCTCTATATACGTATCCTTAGTTCGAAGAGATTTACTTGAAAAGGCATTGAATAGCGTAGAGAACTTTAAAGAAATTGTGTATGCAGATGTATAACATTTAGTTTAATGAATAAAAAGTTATGGAGATTTTTCTGGATAGTGAATTAGAAGATGGGAGTGGGACAGAAATAAAATTTATTTCGTTGTCCCACCCTGGCAAGGTTGACTAGAATTAAAAAGTTTATAATTAACCAAATTAGTTGTATCGAAACTGTTATGGCAAACTGATCAATCAATAACCACATCAATGCTTTAGTTTGTTTTAATGTTTCACTAATTAATTCATTAAATATAGAATATACAACTAAATTTAGTATTGATAATAGCCAGAATAAGATTACAATTCATCAAAATATCCACGATATATTCATCTAATTTTTTCCTTTTATCTTTACAATAACATTTATATTATATTTAAATGAGACACGTAATTTTCAAATATATAATTAATATACTTCATTTATTTTTTAATATTCTCAATAAAAAGGGGATTAGTGCTAAAAAAAGTGATAATGATGCAAATAACCAAGCATGACTTGTCCCACTTATGAGTTTGTCTGAATTTGAAGAATTACTAATAAATAGCGAAGTAACTGCTGTATAAAAAGCAATACCTATATTTTGAACCATTCTTTGCGTAGCTCCAACTGTACCTTGAATGTCTTGTGACACAGTTTTCATGATTGCTGATGTATTAGATGGTAAGAAAAAACCTCCACCTATACCATATAGTAATAACAATAGACTTATTGTTATAGGGTTTAACATATATTGTAATAATCCTAAGTTGGTATATGAAACAATCATAATAAGTAACCCTATAGTCATTAAGATAATATTGCCAATACGATAAATTAATTTACCAGTTACTTTTGAAATAATTACTAATCCTAAAGGAGATGTCAAATTCACTAAGCCTATTTGCCAAGATGAAAGATGATTAACTTTCTCTAAAGCATAGGGAGGAATGATAAACCCTAAAGATGTTGTACCTCCAAAAACAAATATTGCAAATATAGGAGCTGAAAATGATAAGTTTTTAAATAAATGTAAATTGATAATAGGATGATTCGTTTTTAGCTCCCATACAATAAATAAACAAAAAACAATCATAAATAATAAGAAATTCCCATATACTGATATATTAAAAATAGAGTGGGAAGACCAAGACGTTAAACTTATTAATAAACAAAATATAGATATAAATAGTAAAAAGTTCCCTCGCATATCTAAATGAATAGATGCACTTTTTTGCTCTTTAATATATTTTTTTAAAAGCAAAGATCCTATTAATCCTATAAAAATAAAGGGAATATTGATCCAAAATATCCATCGCCAATTACCTATAGATATTAAAAGACCTCCGATACTTGGTCCTAAAACAGGACCTATACCTAATAGAATACTTAGAGTCCCTAATGCTGGTCCTTGTCTATCTTCAGGAATAGTTGTAGTAATAATTGCTGTAGCAGTTCCTTGTAGCATAGCAGCGCCAATACCTTGTAAACCACGAAACACGATTAATTGCATAATACTATTTGAAAATCCGCAGAGAATAGAAGCGATTAAAAAAGTAGTTAATCCCAAACTATATATATTTAAGCGACTGTATTTATCACTTAATCTCCCAAATATTATAATTGTACCTGTTAACAATAAAGTGTACAGTGTAACGCTCCAAGTAATAAAAGAAGGAGTGACATTAAAAGATTTTGATAAAGTCGGTAATGCGACATTGATAATTCCACTATCAAGAGTAGATAAAAACATTCCTATTCCTGCTGTAAAAACAACTAAATGATCGAAATACTTAGAAGAATACATCTGTCATACCTCCTTATTTAACTAATTTAATCATACCGATATAATATTTCGTTGAACACCGAAATATTATATCGGTATGATTGAGTTGTACTAATAGAAAGGGTGTATTATATGTATGAAAATTTTGCTGATAATATTCTCCTTATTGGACATAAGACACGTTTAACTATGCTAATTGAATTATCAAGTGGTAAAGCACTTCCAGCTGGAGAATTAGCTAAATTGGCGGGTGTAAAACCTCAAACAGCCAGTGAACATCTTTCAAAATTAGTAGAAGCTAATTTAATTTCAGTTAATACGTGGGGACGACATCGGTATTATAAAATTGATAATGATAAAGTAGTGGATGCTATCAATGCTTTAGCTGTGATATCTCCACCTATGAATAGCAAGTCGTTAAAAGAAACAACAAAAAAAGAGAAGTTATCTTATTGTCGTACTTGTTATGGTCATATTGCTGGGAAAGTAGGAGTTGAATTTACTGATTCATTGCTACGTAATGATTATCTTGAGGAGTGTGAAGGTTATTATAAATTAACTGAAAACGGAAAGGTATGGTTAGGACAATTAGGTCTTGAAACAGAAAGGAATTTATATACTAAGCCTATTCCAAAACATTTAGATTGGACTGAAAGAAAATATCATATAGCAGGACCTATTTCTTTGAAAATAACTAAAAAGTTAATTGAATTGTCTTGGTTACAAGTAACGGAAGTAAATAGATGTCTTAAAGTAACGAGAAAAGGGGAAGAATCTTTTAAAACACAATTAAATATGATTACTTAATAAAAGTTACTAATTAGATCCCTATAAAAATGCCCTTACTGTTTCGTAAAGTAAGGGCATTTTGTGTATTAATTAATGTTAATTATTTCTTCTTTTTAACAGTTTTATAATAGGTGCTGTTTCCATATATCTAATCTCTCAATTATGATAAATGAATATAGTTATAAGATTTAGCTTGGCTTGCAGAAATGTTACGAGTGTCTGTTACAAATGGTCCTCCCGAATAGTTCATTTCTGAAACGGTTACTGAACCATCACTACTGACGCTTTCTACATAAGCAACATGGCCATAATTACCCGCTGATGATTGTAAAATAGCACCTTTTTCAGGTGTGTGATTTACAGTATAGCCATCTGCTTGTGCTGCACTTGCCCAATTGTTTGCATTGCCCCAAGTAGTACTGATTTTGCCTCCGACTCTATCGTAAACGTACCATGTACATTGTCCAGCAGTGTATAAGTTGCCAGATGTAGATGATGTGGTTTGTTTTGATGTTGATGTAGTTGTAGATGAACTACTTGATGATGAACTGCTATTTGATGAAGTGGAATGTGTTGTGTTGCTATTATGATTGAATGATTGCTGTTTGAATTGTGGTTGCTTGTACCCGCTAGGTTGATGGTAAGATTGTGGATGCCATTGCCCATTCATTTGATTATAATTTTGGTTGTCTTGATGGCTAAATTGTCCATTAAATCCTCTAGGGTTTTGTTGGTGAAATTGCCATTGTTGTTGAGGTGCTTGATGATGATTATATTCTGCAGCATCTGCATGATTGTCATTTATCCCAAATAATGACACGCCAATACCAGCAGTTAGAGTTGAAATTGTAGCGATTTTTTTCATAATAAAATGTCCTCCCAAAAGTTGTATGTCTACCATAGATTAAAGTAGCGAAAGGCAGCATACATTACCGTTTTTACTTAAAAATTTCGTTGCGAACAACGATAAGCTACACTCTAACAGAACAATTGATAATGATGGTCAATGTTACGATTTCGTAATTGAAATTCAATTCACCTGAACAACACCGTAATAATAGAGTTGGCAATATTACTTAGTGTAATAAAACGTGAAGTAGTGATGTTTGCTATGTTAATTTTTTGTTTTGTAATTATTGAATTAGCTTGAACGTTACAAATGATTGTAATAAATGTAGGAGGATGATGTATTATAAAACCACGATAATGAGCCGATATTCTGATTTGAAAAGTAAAAAAGCACTCATCAAAGAGTGCCGTTTGATTTAAAAGAATGTGAGTAGTATGAAGATGATGAAAAAAATGCTAGTGAAAGTAACTTCTTTCCAATTTTTCTCAATGGTATATGCCCCCACGGAGAGTAATAGACCAATAAGGATAAAAATATTATCTACTGATTTTAAGTGGGATCCTCCATAAATACTATCTAATATAATACGAAGAATAAAAATGAGCACGCCAATTATGATTAGCGCTATACTAACCAATTTTAAGTAACGGGATATTTTTGTACTATTTGTCTTTTTGTCATTTATATTGTTAGAACTCATATGCGCCACCCCCATATAATAAATTTACCACTCTATTATTATTAATATTCACAATAAAAGAAATTGAAAATGATGATTGAATAATAAGATGTTTCAGATAATAGTTAAGTGAAATAAATAATTAGAGAATGATTAAGGAGGGCTTTGTACATGTTTAATAATAAGAAATCAGATGATCGCTTTGATGTAGAAAAGGTCTCAAAAGACTCTAATATGCGTTGTTATGTATTGACTGATAAAGAAACAGGCATTCAATATCTTGCTACTTGGGTGAGTACAGGTGGTGGTATTACACCATTATTAGATGAAAATGGAAATGTAACTAAAGTAGATACTACTTCATTGAAAAATGATTAATTTTTTATAGGAGGTATTACTTTGTTACTTATGGTTATAAGCGGCTTCGTAACCATTTTTATTCTATTTAGTATAAGTAAATTTTTTAAAGAAAATGAGAAATAAAAACTGCAACGGCAAGCTTGTAATTCAAAACAAGTTGCTGCCGTTGCAGTTATTTATATATTAGAATACTTTTGTCTATATTAAGATGAATGAGTCATGTCGAATTTATTTTAATATCAACACTATGCATATGTCCTTTTAATAAATTAAGGTTTAATTGCAAATGCTCGAACTGGGAAACCAGGTGCATCTTTAGGCTTAGGACTTATTGCATAGATAACCGCACCTCGGGTAGGTAGTTGATCTAGGTTTGTTAACAGTTCGACTTGGAATGTATCTTGGCCTAAGACATAACGTTCACCAACGATATCACCATTCTTTGCAATGTCTACAGATGCATCGGTATCAAATGTTTCATGACCGATAGATTTGATATGACGTTCTTCAATTAAAAACTTTAATGCATCTAATCCCCAACCAGGTAGGTGTTGTTGACCTTCAACGTCTTTGTTTTCAAATGATTCAATGTCCGGCCAACGTTTTGACCAATCTGTACGTAAAGCTACAAATGTGCCAGGTTCGATCGTTCCATTTTTTGATTCCCATTGTTCTAGGTGCTCACGTGTAACAATAAAGTCTGAGTTTTGAGCAACTTCTTGTGAAAAGTCTAAAACAATCAGTGGTAGCACCAATTCCTTTAAATCTAATTCTTCAAGGTATCTCTGATTTTCAACGAAATGAATAGGGGCATCGATATGCGTACCATATTGTGTGACGATATTCCATCGTTGAACATAAAAACCATGTTCTTGAACTGTGAATAACGTAGATACTTCACCTTTTTCAAAATCACTGAATCTTGGAATATCAGGGTCGAAAGTATGTGTTAAATCGACCCATTTAGATTCTTTTAACTGATTTAATTGATCCCATAAAGGATAGTTTGACATAAGCATCATCCTCAATTTATTTTATGCTGTTGTAGCATTATTTTCTTCGCGTTTCTTTCTAACAGCGTTAACTAATACAGTTAATGCTTCTTTAACTTCATCTTCTTTACGTGTTTTTAATCCACAGTCCGGATTCACCCAGAATAATGAACGATCAATTTGTTGTAAAGAACGATTAATTGCAGTAGTAATTTCATCTTCTGTAGGGATACGAGGGCTATGGATATCATATACCCCTAATCCGATACCTAAGTCATAGTTAATATCTTCAAAGTCTTTAATCAAGTCACCATGGCTACGAGATGTTTCAATTGAAATAACATCTGCATCTAAATCGTGAATCGCATGGATGATTTGACCAAATTGAGAATAACACATATGCGTATGAATTTGTGTTTCATCTTTGACTGATGATGTTGCTAATTTAAATGAATGAACTGCATCTTTTAGATATTGTTCATGGTACTCAGAACGTAGTGGTAATCCTTCACGAAGTGCTGGCTCATCTACTTGAATGACTTTAATACCATTTTCTTCTAATGCTAGCACTTCTGCATTAATTGCTAACGCGATTTGATCTTGTACAGTTGTACGTGGAATATCAACGCGTTCAAATGACCAGTTAAGAATTGTGACAGGACCAGTTAGCATACCTTTAACTGGTTTGTCAGTTAAACTTTGTGCGTAGACAGTTTCCTTAACTGTTAATGGTTCAGTCCATTTAACATCCCCATAAATAACTGGTGGTTTTACTGCACGAGAACCATATGATTGAACCCAACCAAACTTAGTAACTAGGAATCCTTGTAGTTTTTCTCCAAAGAATTCAACCATGTCATTTCGTTCGAATTCACCATGTACGAGCACATCAAGTCCAATCTCTTCTTGAATTTTAATCCAACGTGCAATTTCGTTTTCTAAGAATTCTTTATAAGCTTCATCAGAAATACGTTGGTTCTTCCAATCTGCACGATATTTTCTAACTTCTCTCGTTTGAGGGAATGAACCAATCGTTGTAGTCGGTAAATCCGGTAAATTTAATCTATGGTATTGTGCTTGTTTGCGCTCAGAGAATGGTGATTGACGGTGTGTACGGACACTATCAAAATCATAGTCTAAGTTTTTGAATGATTGACTTTGGAATCGTTCATAGCGAGATTTTAAGTTGTCATATTTCGTACTATCGTTATTATTGAAAAGACGGCGTAAAGCATCTAACTCGTCTAATTTTTCAGTAGCAAAGCTTAAACCTTCAGCGATAGATTCATCTAACGTTTCGTCATCTAATGATACAGGCACATGTAGTAAAGATGAAGAAGGTTGAATTACAATATCTTGAGCATATTGTTGTAAAGTTTCAATCAATGACTTTTTAGCTTCAATATCAGCAGCCCAAACATTACGTCCATCGATAATACCTGCGTATAATGTTTTGCTTGAATCAAAATCACCAGCTTTAACTTGCTCTAAGTTGTAGCCATGATCATGAACGAAGTCTAATCCTAAGCCGACGACTGGTAATGAGCTTAAGAATTTAAGATTTACGCGTTCGAAATAAGTTTGAATCACTAAATGTTTGCCTAATCCAGTATTAGTTAATTCTTCATAAGTTTCTTTAGTAATATTTTCATAATTTTTACTTTCGTCCGTAACTAACACGGGCTCATCAATTTGAATATATTCTGCACCTGCATCAACAAGTGATTGTAATACTTCTTTATATAATGGCAATAATGTTTTTACTTTTTCTTCGAACGATAGGTTACCACCTTTTGATAATTTAACGAAGGTAATAGGGCCTACAATGACTGGATGTGCATTGACATTAATAGATTGTGCATACTTAAAGCGGTCTAATAACACATTACGATTTAATTTAGGTTCTACATTATCCCATTCTGGCACGATATAGTGGTAGTTTGTATTAAACCATTTGATTAATGCACTTGCGACGTGTTGCTTATTACCACGTGCAATATCAAATAACAAGTCATCATTCACTTCTCGTCCTTGGAAACGTTCAGGAATAATATTGAATAGTAGTGATGTATCTAAGATATGGTCGTATAAAGAGAAGTCACCTACTGGAACGCTGTCTAGATTGTAATTCTTTTGTAGTAAAAGGTTTTCTTTGTGTAAGTCAGTAAGTGTTTGATCTAGTTCATTTTTATCAATTTTTTGAGCCCAGTAGCTCTCAATTGCCTTTTTCCATTCTCTTTTTCTACCTAATCTTGGGAATCCTAAGTTTGAAGTTTTAATTGTTGTCATAATATTGCCTCCTTATGAGTGGTAATAGATTTTGAATACGCTGCAAGTTCTAGTGAATAATCGACTTTTTGGAAAGGTGTAATAATGTATAATCCATTAAAGTATTCATGCACCGTATCGATGAGTTCCTTTGAAAGTCTAAGACTAAGTTCTTTAGTTTTTTCTTTATCATCTTTAACTGCTTTGAATTGATTGAGTACCTCTTCCGACATTTTGATGCCAGGTACTTCATTGTGTAAAAATAGTGCATTGTTATAACTTGCGATGGGCATAATACCTATGAAGAAAGGTGTATTTAAGTGTTTTGTTGCTTCATACACCTGCTTAATTTTTTCTTTACTATATACAGGTTGAGTGATGAAATAACTCATGCCACTTGCTACTTTCTTCTCAAGACGTTTGACTGCACCATCGAGTTTTCTTACATTAGGATCAAATGCACCAGCGATGTTAAAGTTCGTATGTTTCTTCAGCGCATCACCGTCTGTGTTGATACCTTGATTAAAGCGAAGTGCAATTTCGGTTAATCCTTTAGAATTAACATCATAAACATTGGTTGCGCCAGGCAAATGACCTACTTTTGATGGGTCACCTGTAATGGCTAAAATTTCATTAACACCAATGAGTGAGAGACCTAATAGGTGAGATTGTAGACCTATGAGATTTCTATCACGACAGGTAATATGAACGAGGGGTTCAATATTAAATCGTTGTTTGATAATACTTGCTGCAGCAATGTTACTTACGCGAACAGTTGCTAAGGAATTATCTGCTAATGTCACTGCATCGATATCTGCATCATCAAGCTTGCCAATATTGTTGAAAAACTGATCAGTATCTAAATGTTTAGGTGTGTCTAGTTCTACAATGACAGTAGGGCCTTGTTTGACTTTGGAAGTCAATGATTGTTTGGAATTCAGGTCTTTTGTACGATTTACTTTTTTATTAATTGGTATGACGTTTTTATGGACAACAGGTCTTAAATTCTTTACAGATGTTTTAATGTATCGAATATGTTCTGGCGTAGTACCACAACAACCACCAATCAATCTCACACCTTCGTTGATTAACTCTTGTGCCACATCACCAAAATATTGTGCGTTATCACTATATTTGAATTCGCTATTTTCAATATCTAACAAACTTGCATTTGGATAACAGGATAGAAATGCTTTATCTGGTAACTCGATATGTGAAAATGAACGTTGCATATGATGTGGGCCATGATGACAATTAAGTCCTACAATATCTGCACCATATTCAACTAATTGCTTTAATGCATCATTGATGGGTGTACCGTCTACAAGATAATTTGTGTTAGAAGCGGTTAATTGAGCGATTATGGGAATGTGATGTTTTCTTTTAGTTGATACAACGATACCTTTTAATTCTTCTAAGTCATAATAGGTTTCAAACAATAAAGCATCTACACCTTCATCAACTAAAGTATCTATTTGATGCTCAGTATGATATTGGATAGTTGAAAGGCTTAGGTCATCTTGTTTAACACCTCTAAAGCCTCCAACCGTTCCTAAAATGAAAGTATCTTCATTGGCAGCTTTTTTAGCAATTTGAACAGCTGCTTTATGAATTTCTTTGACCTTATGTTCTAAACCGAAGGCTTTTAACTTTTCAAAATTGGCACCGTACGTATTCGTTTGTATAACGTCAGCACCGGCATCAATGTATGATCGATGGATACGTTCGACCTTTTCCGGATGAGTTAAGTTATAAGCTTCTGGGCATGTATCTAGGCCTTCTGAATAAAAAATGGTTCCAATTGCGCCATCAGCTACTAAAACGTTGTTCTGTAATTTGTTCAGGAATTGACTCATTAAATGCCTCCTTTAAAGCATAGTTGATGTCCGCAATAAGTTCGTCAGGATTTTCTAATCCTACACTTAATCGGAATAATCCGAAGGTAATACCACGCGCATTTCTAATATCTTCTGGAATCGCTGCATGTGACATCGTTGCAGGATGAGATAGAATGGTTTCTACACCACCTAAACTTACTGAAACCAATGGAATAGTTAACGCATCTACAAACGCTTGTGCCTTTGTTTCATCTTTTAGTCTGAAACCAATGACAGCACCACCTGTTTTAGCTTGTTTAAGGTGTGTTTTGTTATTTCCTGGGTAATACACTTCTGCGATTTCATCTCTTTGACTTAAGAATGAAACAAGCTTTTCAGCATTTGCTACAGATTGTTTGAATCTAATAGGGAAAGTCTTAAGATGTTTAGCTAATGCCCAACTATCATAAGTAGATAGGGCGTTACCAGTACCGTTTTGAATAAGATATAACGCATCCGCCACATCTTCGCGATTTGTAATGACTGCGCCTGCTAGTAGGTCACTATGTCCACCTAAAAATTTAGTTGCACTGTGAATAACAATGTCTGCACCAAGTGCTAAAGGTGATTGTCCTAATGGCGTCATAAAGGTATTATCTACAGCTAATAACAATTGGTTGGCTTGCGCAATCTCTGCAACTGCTTGAATATCGGTCACTTTAAAACACGGATTAGAAGGTGTCTCTACATATATAAGTTTCGTATTAGTTTGAATTGCATTGTTAATATTTTCTGCTTGAGTCGCGTCTACAGTTGTAAATTCAATATTGAATCTTTTTAAAATATCTTCAGTTAATCGGAATGTACCACCATAAACATCATCAGGTAATATGACATGGTCTCCGGATTTCAATGTAAGTAAAACTGCAGAAATAGCTGCAATGCCTGATGCAAATGCAAACCCATATTTACCTTTCTCTAGATGAGCTAATTTTTCTTCTAAAATCGCTCTGTTTGGATTACCACTACGTGCATAATCGTAAAGTGGACTACCACCAAGTTGGTCTTGATGAAATGTTGATGAATCATAAAAAGGTGGATTGGCTGAGATATAATCCTTTCCTCGACGTTCGTCGAAAATTACTTCAGTATCTATTGATAAATTCATGAAATCACTCCTACTTTTGAATGCGTTAATGCTTGGATAATGTCTGCTTCAATATCAGAATAATTTTCGATTCCGATTGATAAGCGAATTAAAAACTCATCGATACCTCGTTTGTCTTTCTCTTCATCGGGCATATCCACGTGAGTCTGTGTGTAAGGGAATGTAATAAACGTTTCTGTACCACCTAAACTCTCTGCAAATATACAAGTTTCTAAATTTTCCAAAAATTTAGGAACGCTATATGCCTTGTTGAGTCGTAAACTTAACATGCCAGTTCTACCGCTATATAAGACCTCGTCAATTGCATCTAAATCTTGGCATTTAACTGCTAATTTTTGAGCATTTTCTTGTGAACGATCGATTCGTAAATGCAAAGTTTTTAGACCTCTTTGTAGTAAATAGCTATCCAACGGTGATAGCGTAGCGCCTATCATATTGTGGAATTGTCCCAATTCTTCAGCTAACTTGTCGTCTTTGACTGTAACAACACCTGCTAGCACATCATTATGACCACCGATATATTTTGTAGCCGAATGTAAAACAATGTCGGCACCTTCTTCTAATGGTGTTGAAAGATATGGTGTTAAAAATGTGTTATCAATAATAGTTAATAAATCATGTTTTTTACTGAGCACATAATAAGGTGTAACATCGATATCAATCATTTGTGGATTAGAAATGGGTTCGATGAATAGTGCTTTTGTTTGTGATGTAATTTGATTTTCAACTTCTTCATAGTTTAGGAAATCTACGTACTTAAATGTCACACCGTATTGCTGTTCGTAAAAATCAAATAGTCTAAATGTGCCACCGTATAAATCAAATGCAACTAATACTTCATCACCAGGTTTAAAAAGGTTACATACAAGTTGAATTGCAGCCATGCCACTTGAAGTTGCAAATGATGCTACACCTTTCTCTAGTTTGGCGAATGATTCTTCAAAAGCTGTCCTTGTTGGATTCTTCGTTCGTGTATAGTCATAACATGTTGACTGACCTAGTTGAGGATGTTGATATGCAGTTGATAAATATATTGGATTGGCAATAGCTCCTGTATGATCTTTAGTCAAAGAAATTTGTGCTAATTCTGTATCCTTCATTACTAGACCCTCCTTAAAATTAAAAAAAGCTTCCGTCCTTTAAACCCGATTCTTTCGGATGTAAAGGACGAAAGCTTTGATTTCGTGGTACCACCTTTGTTTGTTACTTTATTACTAAAGTAACCTCTATCAGTACACCATTTTGGTAATAGGCACTGATAAAAATGAAGAAATCACAAAAATATCGTTCATAAAAAAACTCATCCATTCAGAGATTGAAGAAATGAGTATTAACGATAAAATGTGCGTCTTTAATTCCAGTACGCCATTTAACAAAATGTTAATACTGTATCGCTATAACGGGCGAACCCGTTGACACCTCATATTGGCATCAACACTCCAAGGCCATTTTCAAACTTTCTTACAATATCTTCTCTCAGCTACGAAGATTCTCTGTATAAGCAGTGTAAGTTTTACTTTCCTTTTTATAGTGTGTAAAATGTTTCGTTTTTAATTGTTAATACATAGCTTACAGATAGAAGAATCATTTGTCAACAACTTTTCTGAAAATTTAGATTAAACTTACAATTCAGATTTGTCGAATCGTTGAAATCATAGCGTTATCTTAAAATAATATTTTTGAAGAAATTGTCGTAACTTGTGATTTCTACTTGTGAAAAAAGGGTCAAATTTTTAAAATAAAATAGAGATACAAATTATATTTATATCACGGTATTAATTTTTAGAGAAAGATGTGAAAAAATGGCTCATCGAGAAGATCAAAGATTGCAATTAAACAAAGATGAACAAGTACATTCCGTTTCGTTAGCCTTAATTAAAGCTAATCCTTATCAACCGAGAAAAACATTTGATGAATATAGACTAAATGATTTGGCACAATCAATTAAACAACATGGCATATTGCAGCCGATTGTAGTAAGAAAAACTGTTCAAGGTTATTATATTGTTGTAGGAGAACGACGTTTTAGAGCCTCCCAAAAAGCAGGTTTAACTGAAATTCCTGCAATCATTAAAGAATTATCTGATGAAGATATGATGGAATTAGCCATTATAGAGAATTTACAACGTGAAGATTTGAATGCTATAGAAGAAGCAGAAAGTTATAAAAAGCTAATGGAAGATTTGAATATAACACAACAAGAAGTTGCTGAAAGACTTTCTAAATCACGTCCTTATATTGCTAATATGTTACGTTTATTAAAATTACCTTCAGACGTTGCTAAAATGGTACGTGATGGTGATCTTTCAGGTGCACATGGTCGCACATTACTAGGTTTAAAATCTCCACAGAAAATGAAATCAATAGCGAAAAAAGCTGTGAAAGAATCGTGGAGTGTAAGATATTTAGAGAGCTATATCAATGATTATGTAAGCAAAACTTCTCCAAAGACTTCGGTTGATGAACAATCGTTAAATAAACCCAAATTTATTCAAAAGCAAGAAAGACAACTTAAAGAACAATATGGTTCTAAAGTAGATATATCAACACATAAAAATATTGGTAAAATTGCTTTTGAATTCAAATCAGAAGAAGAATTTAAGTCATTAATAAAAAAACTAAATCAAAATTATGAGATATAAGTGTAGAAGTCACATAGAAACATATTAAAAATAAACGCTGCTTACTATAGAAAGCAGTTTTTAAATCTGAAGACTGATTTAATATAAGTGGTTTTAAGATATAATGATTTAATTATGAAAAGTTTAAAGTGAGGAGGTAAATGCATAATGAATCAAGTCAAACATATCCTTTCTTCGTTAATTGAGCCACTTACAAAAGTTGAAACTTATGAAACGTTGGCGATCAAGATTATCATGATTTTGATTTATATTGTTGCAGCGATTATAGTCATAAGCATTTTAAATAAAGTGATTGAACAAGCGTTTAAAATTCAAAATAAGAGTAGAAAAGGGAATAAAAAGCGTTCTAAAACATTAATTTCACTTGTACAAAATGTAGTTAAGTATATTGTCTGGTTTATCGTTATTACGACCATCTTAAGTAAATTTGGAATTAGCGTAGAAGGTATAATAGCGAGTGCTGGTGTAGTTGGTTTAGCCGTAGGTTTCGGTGCACAAACAATTGTTAAAGATATCATTACTGGATTCTTTATCATATTCGAAAATCAATTTGATGTAGGCGACTATGTTAAAATTAATAGCGGTGGTACGACAGTTGCTGAAGGAACTGTTAAATCAATTGGACTGAGATCAACACGTATTAATACTATCTCAGGGGAATTAACGATTCTTCCAAACGGTAGTATGGGTGAAATTACTAACTTCTCAATTACTAACGGAACTTCGATTGTAGCGATACCGGTCTCAATAGAAGAGAATTTAGATCATGTTGAGAAAGAATTGAATAAATTATTCACATCACTTAGAAGTAAATACTACTTATTTGTGAGTGACCCTGTTGTAGAAGGTATTGATTCTATTGATAATAATAAGGTGACTATCAGAATCTCTGCAGAAACAATACCTGGAGAAGGTGCAGCTGGTGGTAGAATTATTAGAAAAGAAGTGCAACGATTATTTGTTAGAGAAAATATTAAAATGCCTAAACCCATTTTTGCTCCATATGAAGAGCAAAAACGTGGCTAATTATCATTGGAGGTAATTTCATGACGTCAAATTACGGAATAAATGATATAGTAGAAATGAAAAAACAACATGCATGTGGGACAAATCGTTTTAAAATCATAAGAATGGGCGCTGACATTAGAATTAAATGTGAAAATTGTCAACGTAGTATTATGATTCCACGTCAGACGTTTAATAAAAAATTAAAGAAAATTTTAGTATCCAATGAAGATACAGAAAGTTAGGAGAATGATTAATGGCTTTAACAGCAGGTATTGTAGGTTTACCAAACGTAGGGAAGTCTACACTTTTTAATGCAATTACTAAAGCGGGGGCTTTAGCAGCTAACTACCCATTCGCAACAATCGATCCAAACGTAGGAATCGTAGAAGTACCGGATTCACGTTTGTTAAAACTAGAAGAAATGGTTCAACCCAAAAAGACGATTCCAACAACATTCGAATTTACTGATATTGCAGGTATTGTTAAAGGTGCATCAAAAGGTGAAGGTTTAGGTAATAAATTCTTATCACATATTCGAGAAGTTGATGCTATTTGCCAAGTTGTTCGTGCATTTGATGACGAAAATGTAACGCATGTGTCTGGTCGAGTTAATCCTCTAGATGATATTGAAGTTATTAATATGGAGTTAGTATTAGCCGATTTAGAATCAGTAGAAAAACGTTTGCCTAAGATTGAAAAAATGGCTCGCCAAAAAGATAAAACTGCTGAAATGGAATTACGCATTTTATCTAAAATTAAAGAAACATTGGAAGAAGGTAAACCCGTACGTAGTATCGAATTTAATGATGAAGATCAAAAATGGGTTAACCAAGCACAATTGTTAACATCTAAAAAAATGTTATATATTGCTAATGTTGGTGAAGACGAAATTGGCGATGAAGAAAACGATAAAGTGAAAGCAATTCGTGACTATGCTGCTCAAGAAGACTCTGAAGTTATTGTCATCAGTGCAAAAATAGAAGAAGAAATTGCAACATTAGACGATGAAGATAAAGAAATGTTCCTAGAAGACTTAGGAATTGAAGAACCAGGTTTAGATCGTTTGATTCGTACAACATATGATTTATTAGGTTTATCAACATACTTTACTGCTGGTGTACAAGAGGTACGTGCTTGGACATTCGTACAAGGTATGACAGCACCACAATGTGCTGGAATTATCCACACAGACTTTGAACGTGGTTTTATCCGTGCAGAGGTTACAAGTTATAGTGATTATGTTGAACATGGTGGCGAAAATGGTGCTAAAGAAGCAGGTAGACAACGTTTAGAAGGTAAAGACTACATCATGCAAGATGGAGATATTGTTCATTTTAGATTTAATGTTTAATTATAATCAACAGTATCAATCATTAATTAGATTTTAACTACTCTAGATTAACTAGAGTAGTTTTTTTATGGGAGAAATTGCAGATTAAGATAGAAAAAGCAATGTAGTACATGGTCGGAGTTACTAAGTGACAAGACTACATTGCTTAAATACAACATTATTATATTAAAAGAAAGGAATAACCTCACTTGCTTTAAGAATATCTGTAGTTCTAAAAAATTGTTTGCCTTCACCAGTATAAGCAGGTACTAAAATCATATTAGCTTTGGCATTGTATAACCATTCAGGGTGCAAACCACAATTTAAAATATCTTGAAACTCTTGAAAGTCTTTATTCCAATCTAAATTTAAGTTCATGTTAAACACCTCACCACTATTATAGAACAAACGTTCGCGTTTGTGAAGTGTTTTGATACTTTTATGATGTAAACCAGTTTGTGCTTACATTTGAATCAACATAGTTAGCATCTACATTTTGATTAAGTTCTGATGAATAGAAACTATCTGTATATTGCCATAACACTTTTTCTCGAGTTGGCTCTTGAGCTTGATATGAAGCTAACCAATAACCGTCATATGAACTCACTGCGTTAGCCACATTATTAACCATAAAGTTTTCGTATGAATAGAATAATACTTTCTTATTACCAGCTAGTTTTTTCATTTGATCAGCCCAAGCTACTGTAGCAGTGTTCGCATCGCCAGAAGTAACCGTTTGTTGTTCATAATCGTTGATATAAAATTCTGCTTTTGGCGCACGATTGTATAACATTCTCGCTTCATAACGAGCATCGTCAGCATTTTCGTACATACTATATGAATAAACACCGAATTTCATATTGTTTTTATCTAACAAGGCAGAATTGTGTTCTAAACATTTATCGACATATTCAGAACCATATTGTCCACGAATAATGATAAAATCATAATTTTTCTTAAGTTGTTTTACTTGAGCATCGGTTAAGTTACCTTGCCATTCGGAAATATCAAGTACACGTTCACCACTATTAGTTGTTGCAGTGCGCGATTTAGTTGAAAAAGTAGATCGATTTTGAGTATCGTTTTTAGCTTTTTCAGGATGCTTTTTCATATATTGTTGATAGCCGTAGCCCATTGTACCTTTTTTACTTTGAGTATCGTTTGTATTATTTGAATTTTCATCTGCATATGATAAATTAATGCCTGAAATCGTAGTTAACATTGTTGCAGCAAACATCGAGTAAGATAGTTTCTTTAACATAAAAGTTCTCCTTTATTTATAAAAAATTAAACGCAATTAAATTGAAAACGCAATGATGATGTTATTACAATTAATTTTTATTTACAATGATACGACTTACACAATATAAAGAACGATTTTATTATGTATATTCACATTGATTTTTATAAAAATTGGTTGAAAAAATTATATTAAAATTAGATGCTCTATCGAGTAAATATCAAAAAGAAGACATAGTGCCTATATGTTTGTCATTTCGTTTATTATAATTTTAAATATGATTGTAAAAAGTAATACTCTGTGCTATAATTCTTGATTGTGAGTAATGAAAATTATTCCTTGCTTATCACAAAATGATGATAAGCCGTATAGACCACAAGGAGGTGCAAATATACAATGAGAACATATGAAATTATGTACATCGTACGTCCAAACATTGAAGAAGATGCGAAAAAAGCAGTTGTTGAACGCTTTAACGGTATCTTAGCTTCAGAAGGATCAGAAGTTTTAGAAGAAAAAGACTGGGGTAAACGTCGCCTAGCTTATGAAATCAATGATTTCAAAGAAGGTTTCTATAACATCGTACGTATCAAATCAGATAACAACAAAGCTACTGACGAATTCCAACGTTTAGCTAAAATCAATGACGATATCATTCGTTACATCGTTATCCGTGAAGACCAAGATAAGTAATAATTTGACGGGGGCGTTTAAATGTTAAATAGAGTTGTATTAGTAGGTCGTTTAACGAAAGATCCAGAATACAGAACCACTCCCTCAGGCGTAAGTGTAGCGACATTTACTCTAGCAGTTAATCGTACTTTCACGAATGCTCAAGGGGAACGCGAAGCAGATTTCATTAACTGTGTTGTTTTTAGAAGACAAGCAGAAAATGTAAATAACTACTTATCTAAAGGTAGTTTAGCTGGCGTTGATGGTCGCATACAGTCACGTAGTTATGAAAATCAAGAAGGTCGTCGTATCTTTGTTACTGAAGTCGTTTGTGACAGTGTTCAATTCCTTGAACCTAAGAACTCACAAAATGGCGGTGGCCAACGTTCACAAAACAACGAATTCCAAGACTACGGTCAAGGATTCGGTGGTCAACAATCAGGACAAAATACTTCGTATAACAACAATTCATCAAGACCTAATTCAAATCAATCAGATAATCCATTTGCGAACGCGAACGGACCTATTGATATTAGTGATGATGATTTACCATTCTAAAAAATAACTAATTAAAATAAAATTAAAAGGAGGCAGTTAATCATGGCAGGTGGACCAAGAAGAGGCGGACGTCGTCGTAAAAAAGTATGCTATTTCACAGCAAATGGTATTACACATATCGATTATAAAGACACTGAATTATTAAAACGTTTTATCTCAGAACGCGGTAAAATTTTACCACGTCGTGTAACTGGTACTTCAGCTAAATATCAACGTATGTTGACAGCTGCTATCAAACGTGCACGTCATATGGCTTTATTACCATATGTTAAAGAAGAACAATAATATATAGTTTATTGTAAAACCCCGTAAGTATAGGCTTATGGGGTTATTTTTGTGTTTTTAAATATAGAAAAAGGGCAGAAAAAGGGCATTATATGAAAGTTTTGGAAATTTAGGCATAAAAAATACGCCTATATTAAAGCGTATTTATTTTGATATTTTATTGTTTTTTACAGGTCTGTATTCGTGACCTTATATCAGATATAATACAGTTCACTTTATACTCAGTTAACTATAAGTACTAATATGTTCCAATTTATTCATCATATCTTTTGCCATCTGATCAGTAACATGTGTGTATATCTCTAGTGTGGTTTTATAGTCCGAGTGTCCTACACGGTCTTGTATAGCTTTTAGGTTAATCCCCAATTGTGCAAGTGTGGATATATGCGTGTGACGTAATGTGTGCGTCGTTACAGACTTCTTAATGGAACTAATCTCAGTAGCCTCTTTGATAATGTTGTTTATTTTGTTCAAGTCGATAGGGCTACCAGCTGTATTTGTGAATATGTACCCTCTATCAATAAATTTGTCATTCCACTGGTTTTCTTTCTTGTTTTCTAAAATAAGTGTTTTAAGTAAGTTAATACTTTGGGTAGTGATTCCGATTGTTCTATAGCTTTTACTTGTTTTTGTGGTCTCTTTTACTCCGAATGCTCCCGTTTCTTCATCAGTTACCCAATTAATTGTACCGTCGATATCTAGCGTTTTATCTTCATAGTTTATACTTTCACTCTTTATTGCAAGTAGCTCACCAATACGCATGCCATTAGCAATTTGAAACTGTACTATAGCTTTGACCATTTTATAATTACGTTTTCTCATTGAATGTTTTTTGTGCTTAATTAGGTAATCAAAACAACTAAGTAACTCTTTGACTTCACTATCTTCTAAATAGTTATTACGTTTAGCTTGTAGTTCGTCTCTAGTTTTAGCTTTTTTAGGAATATCTATTTTATCTAGTGTACTTATGTCTTGGAGATCGTAATATTTAAACGCATATTTGAAAACAGAACGAATGATAATAACAAGAGACTGAACGTGTCCTTTACTATGTATACTAGCCCAGTTGTTAATAATATCTTGTAGATAAGTGTGGGTGATATTGTTTATCAGCACTTCTTTATCTATAGCATTTTTAACTGTGTTTGTATTGCTAATCTTTTCTTTGATTGTTGTAACCTTTGAACCAGAATGATTTTTATAATACTCTAACCACTCATCGCATGCAGCATGGAAAGTTAGTGACTTAAGTGTAGTAGGTGTCTTATAGTTCAACTTCGTCTCTATACGCTTATTTAAGAGTTTCTGAGCCTCCTTTTGTGACTGCTTACCATTCTTATTAAGTACCACGCTAACACGTCGCCATTTGTTTGTGAGTGGATCTTTGTACTTCTCGTAATAGCGAAATTGTACATCACCATGTTTGTTAGTGAATTTCTCATGCCACATTTTTATCCCTACTTTTTATATTCAAAAATTATTTCTTTATCCTCTTTTTTTATATCTATTTGATAGTTATCCGGAAATTTTATTGAAAAGTTAGTTAGGTTGTTTTTTGTCTCATCAAATTCTATTTCACCAATTTTTACAAATTCCTTGCTTGTATTACTTTGTGGTTTGATTCCTAATAATGATTTTTTTGTTATTAAGAAATCTAAATCAGTGTAATTAGCTACTTTCCAATTTTTTCTTATGTGTAATACATTAATTTGTTTATTGGTTTTAGTTAATTCATCTATTGTAAAAATAGGTGTAGCTATATTTGAATTATCAGTATCTTCAAATAGTTTTTCAATTATAAGATCAACATCATTTTTAATTGGATTTAATCTATTCTCAATAAGACTTGAATATTTAGTTTTAAGGTAACTTTCTATAAGTTCATATATAAATTTTTTGTCTTTTGAATCTAACTGTATGAAAGCTTTAGGTTCTCCGTTAAAAAAATTGAAGTCAGATATCGGCTCTATTTCTTCGAGGTCAAATGAAAAATGGTTATCATTTTTAAATCCAAAAGTAATAGGTGAGTTATGCTGATTTAATAGCCAGTTCAATGAATAGTACGGTTTTGCTACTATTGAATTATTTTCAAACATACCTCGCTCTGTTAATAAAAATTTAACGAATGGATAAGGTTGTACTTTTATTCCGCCTATCAAACAATACATTATGTATTTTTCTGCTACTAATATGTCATATGTTTCTTCTCCACCATAAAGATAAGAAGATAGGTTATATAAGTAATCGCTATTTGGAAAGGTTTTGTTGTTTTCGACCATTGATATATAAGAACTACTAACTTTAAGTTCTTCTGCTGTTTCTTTTACAGATTTCTTTTTGTTTAAGCGTTCATTCTTCAAAAACGTCCCTAAATCATACATTAAGTAAAAACTACCTTTCTTTTTAATTTATACATAGATTATAGCATTTTTAATTTCTTAAGTTAAATAATTATTGACTTTAAACTTAACTTAAGTTAAATTATAAATACAACTTAATTAAAAAGCTTTATAACTAATTTATATCGTCTGTAATTAAGTTTAATATTTAAATTTGATTAAGAGGTGATTTTGTGAAAGCTAAGGAAAATTTGTTAAAAAATGAAATATTCTTAAACGGATATTCCATAAAAGAATTTTCAGATAAGGTTAATATTTCTAGAACTTATATGAGTTCAGTAGTAACTAGAAAGAAAGGTTTAAGTCCTCAAAAAGCAAAAGATGTAGCTAATGCATTAGGTGTTGAAATTCAAGATATTTTTGAATTTGAATTTGAAGTTAAGGAGGTTAAATAATGTCTAGAACAAAGTTGCAAGATTTACCAACAAAAGAAAATACGATCACTGAACCAAAGCAAGTAGTGGTAAAGCCTATGTTTGCTAAACCCAATACGCTAGCAAGTATTTTTGGAATTTCGTACAGTTCAGTTAACCGTATTTTAAAAGAGTGGGAAAAAGATTCTAAAGGTATTGATGATTTGTATTATTCATTGTCATCAACAATGACTGTTATCAGTATTCCGCGTTTTGAAGAGTACATGAAAAAACGTCATAAAAAATGGATGTAGAAAGGGAGATCGCAAATGAAAAATTATCTAACATATATTGGTACGATTTCATTTATAACGTTAGCAGTAGCATTAGTTGCAAACGTATTTATTGCATTCGCTTTATATATTTTAGCGTCGGCATATGGAATTAAATTATTGGAGGTTGAATAATATGAAAAACAAACAAAACTTAAATAAAAATAATAAATTCAGAGAGGAAAATGAACAAATGAATAAATTAACTAGAGAAGATTACAAAAATATTGATGGTAAATTGAATTATGAGCACATAGTGAATAATAAAAAGCAAAATAGAAAAACATCTAAATTATTACGAAAACGTCGTAACAGAGATGTTTCAATTATAAAAAATGAATATCCTAATTTAAGTAAAAGTGAAATTACAAAAGTATTAGATGATTACAGAAATTATAAAGAGTTTGTAAAATCTTCAAATATTTTGATGGACTTCCCTATAAATTATGAAAATTCTAATATTCATAAATTAATTACTAAGGATGATGTTGAAGAATTAAAATGGGCAATCGAAGAAATGACGAGTTTTATTGAAAAGTTGGAGGACGTAGAATAATGAAAATGGAAATTAGAAATTTATTTAGTGATTTAGAAGTAGTAAAAGAAAAAATTGAAGATCTAAAAACTGCACATGTTTGGTTTGACGAAGAATATTTCAAATATGCAAGTAGTAATCCTTTAACAAAAGAACAAGTTCTGGAACATGGTTATAAGTACAGAGAACACGCTATTCACAACACTCAACATTTAGATTTATTAGGTTTATATCTTATAGAATTTGATGAATTAATTAAAAAGTTTCATGAAATAGAAAAAACGTTACTTCCAACCGACCAAAGCGAAAGTAACGCATAGAAATTTAATAATCTAACAACGGAGTAATTTAGAAATTACACAAAATAATTATAACATCTTTACTCTGTTGTTTCATTAGAGGTGTAAAAGTTGAACAAAATTAAATTAGAACACGATACGCAAGTTTCAGTGATTTGGTATAACAATTTAGATTCAAGATCTTTTAAGAGTTTTTCTCAACCTAAATGGAGTGAGTTAATTAATAGGTTATCCATACCACAAAATAATACTGACAAATATGCTCGTGGTGTCGCTGTATATGGTGATATGAACGATGGTACTGACGAGAATGGAAATGAATATCAGAAATACCGTAACAATGACAATGTGATTTATCGTGATGTCCTAGTGTTGGATTATGATGATATACCCAATTTGAGACCACTGCATGATGCAATTACAGACACTTTAAAAGGCGTTGCATGGTTTTGGCATACTACGTTTAATCATCAAACAGAAAGCCCTAGAATACGCTTGTATGTGCCATTAAATGAGCGTGTCAATGCAGATGATTACCGTAAGTATACAAAAGTGTTAGTAAGCAAGATAGGTCATAGGGTAGATGAGGGGAGCTTTCAACCTAGTAGAGCGATGGCGTTACCAGTTTATGAAAAAGATAAGTATGTGTTTTTACATCAACATAATGACGCACCGATTTTGGAGATTCAAACATTAGAGAAATGGCTTAAAGAATATAAACAACAACATAAAGAATCAACTAAATTTAAATATCCTAAACGTCGTGATAATGAGTTCTGGAAGTCTATTGCTTTTGGCGTATCAACTGGGAATCGAAACCAAACGCTAACATCTTTGATTGGTGTATTACTCAATAGACGTGTACCAGATCCATTAGTATACGCATATTGTTATATGTGGAATGAAAATTGCAACCCTCCATTGAGTTCTAGAGAGTTTAACGCCACATTTGAATCTATATATAAACGAGAACATCGATAAGGAGGATTTTTATGGCAACATTTCCAGACTTTTTGGAAAACAAGACGATATTTGATGAAAAAGATTTCTTTGATGGAAATAGATTTAAGTTCTATGAATTTGCCTTATTTTTGTATGAAGAATATCACGGTTGCTATATAGATAACCGTCCTCATATATTCACAGGTAAGAAGTACGAACCACTTAATATAGATGTTGTCCGTAAGATGACTATTAAATATATTCCATCATTGAGAGAACAGCAAAACAAAGAAGTGTATCAGAAGTTAAAAACACTATGTTTAGGTAATAAACAAAACCAATGTTCAGCACGTTATATAGGTTTAAAGAACGGCATATATGACACTGTAGAAGATAAGTTAAAGCCATTTAGTCCTCAATACTATATAACCAATATTATTGATGTTGATTTCGACGAGAATGCACAAAGTGATTTGATAGAAAGGTTTATCAAAGATATTTCTAATGAAGATGACGAAGTAGAACAACTGATTTATGAAATGATTGGCTACGGTTTATATCGTGATAATTTCTTACAAGTTGCATTCTTTTACTATAGTCCAGGTGGAAACGGTAAAACTACTTTACTTAAATTATTGCACCATTTTTATAATCCAGAGAATACAACGGCGTTATCTTTTAATGATTTAAACGATAAGTTCAAACCGGCCAACTTACAAGGGAAATTAGTGAATATTGCTGATGATATTGATCCGAACAGAATCAAAGATACAGGTAATTTCAAAATTATTGTTACTGGTAACTACATTACACTTGAGTTTAAAGGGCAAGACGCATTTGAGTTTAAACCATATGTAAAACTCATATTTGCTAGTAATGAATTACCAATGAGCAATGACAAGAGTGAGGGATTCTATAGACGTATGGTAATTATCCCTATGTTGCGTAAATTTGGTAAAGACGGACAAAAGAAAGATCCGATGTTACTAAATAAACTGATAACACCACATAATATGTCAGCATTGCTTAATTTAGCATTAAAAGGTCTAAAGAGAACGCTAGAAAACAATGAGATAATAGAACCTCAAATCGCTAGAAAGACCAAAGAAGAATATCAACATGACAATAACCCAGTGCTACAGTTTATAGAAGACGCAGAAGATAAAGACTACAGACAATTGCCAATAGTAGAGGGGAGAAATACCGATAAAGCATATGAAATATATCAAATATGGTGTGCTAACAATGGCTATCATCATATGAATAAAATGAATTTCTCTAAAGAATTATCAAAGTTAGGATATAAATCTGTAGCTTACTGGTCAAAAGCTCAAGAAAAAACTAAAAGATTCTATGTGAAAGATACAACCAATGTAATATACGATTCTAACGGAATTATATTAAAAACCTTACGCTAATCTGTAAGGAATATTAGAAAAGTGTAAGGTGTAAAAGCGTTGATATAACTAAGTTTATTACGAATACCTTACACCTTACACTTAAATAACAATTCATAAGAATATTAAAGTATCTAAAAAAAATTATAAACTAGAGCATATTATCTGTAAGGTGTAAGAAATACAGCGAAAATACTGATATAAAAGGATCTATCACATTACAGGCTAGTGTGAGAAAAATGAATATACTGTGAGGTTTTGTAATGAAGAATATACAAAGTAAGTTAATAGATTATATAAAAGATAATGCCGGTACTTCTTTTGTAGAAATAGAAAAAGTATTTGATGAAAATGGTTTTGATTATAAAGGTCAAGGAGCATATACAAGTGCAGTAAATAATAATATTGTGTATTGGTATGGATGGAATAAACAGGCTTTCGATGTAGTAAGTGAACTAGTAAACGATGGTGTTATAGAAATGAAAAAGTGTGAATCATTTATATACATGGTCGACGGTAAAGGTCTGAACTTTCCTGTTTTAAAATCAGATAATGTAGACACTTATCACTGGTTACCAGTTACTTTCAATATAGTTAAGGAGGTAACGCATGGATAGTTTAGAACAAATTAAAAGTAAAGTGATTAAGTTTATTGAAGACAAGGGAGAGGCTTACATTTATGAATTGGAACCGATATTTGATAAAGCAGGCGTTCCGTTTAATGGCAAACGATCACTTGTTTATAAAAATAAGAGAAATCAAGTATTCTTTTATCATTGTTCAACGGAATCTGGTTCAGTAATAAGTGACTTGAGCAACGAAGGTAAAATAGCAATTAAGAATAAACATAGTGCAGTGAATAGGTATTTGTTAGACGGGAAAGTACCACCATTACCATTGGCTATCACTGATGAGGTAAGCACACCATCATGGATACCTGTAGTATTACGAATAAAAGATAAAGGAGCAAACTAAATGAAAGTTGAAATAATCGCAAACCAATTTGAAACAAGAGCAGGTACGTTATTAAGATATTACACAGGTTTATTAGAAAGTAGCAGAGAATCACATTTCGCTTTCAAAATATATAACGATCCGTTTGATATGGTGTATGTGATGATGAAAGGTAAATTGTACGGTCATGTGTATATTCAAGATTGCAATGTAAGACAATCGTTTGAATTAGCGTCTCCTAAGCATACTGAGGGACTAATAAGAAGTATTGAGGGGCATTATGCAGGTTATGAAATAGAAGATGATGAACATATGTCTATTAGCGATATGATGGCAGATAATCTATTTAACGATGAGTATTTTATGTGTGGACTTCAGACATTTGCAGAAAGCAATAATACTGATATGTTCACATACATTGAGGGTGGCTTGAATGTTGATGAACTTGAGGGTATTCAGTCCAGTAATGCTGATGTTATAGGTAATATCGAAGTAATGTACCAGTTAGCTACAGGGATTAATGAACCAGCAACAGAATTAGTTGAGGGATTGAAGTTGGTAACTGAATTTGTGCAAGATGAGAACGCTACACAAGAGGATTACAAAGCGTTAGAGCGTAAGTTAAGTGAATTGAAAGCAACTTATTATAGTTTGAATAAGTAGTGGTAAGAGGGGTCACATATGTTGTGTGGCTCCTATATAAAAATAGGAAAGGTTTTATGAGGGTATGAAAAAATAGCAGAGTTCAAATTTAGGCTTTGATTAAAAACTAAAAAAAGCTAAGTATTCAAAATTTCATAAGCGGCAAAACTACACTCTTTAATAGAACGTTTGTTCTTATTAGAGAGTTTGTGAAAGTATATGAATACCATTATAAATATTGTTATATCAATGTTTAAGTTGAATGATAAGAAATAATTAAAATCAGTAAAATAGAGAACGTAAGTTTGCGTTTTGAGTGTAAATTTAGTATAATAGAGATAAGGAGAAAAAGTTCAGAGCGAAAGAAATCATGTGTAAGAATCATTGAAAATTAGGGGACAACAAATACTAATATATAAGAGGTTTTGACATGATAAAAACGATAGAAAAACAGGTAGCTCAACCACCAACCGAATATTTAAGAGTTTATGATATTATTCAGAACTCAAATGAAAAGTATGTAACTAAAACTAAAATACTGAATCAACTAGGCTATCCACTAAATAAAGCTAATGATAGATGGCTAACACAAGTCATTACTAGTTTAATTATTAATTATCAATATCCAGTAGGCTATAGCTATAAGAAAGACGCTAGAGGTTATTACATCATTAGAAGTAAAGAAGATAAACAACAAGCAATCTATAGTGTTAAACGACAAGTATTAGGCGCACAGACACGTTTAAAAGCGTTAGAAGAAATAAAAGTATAAAAAATTTGAAAAGAAAGAGGCATAAGAATATGACAACAAAAATGGAACAAAACACATGGAGTGTATTCTTTGATGATAGAAAATATAGAAATCTTTTAGGAGATTTAGACGATTTACTTACCGAAACTAAGACAATGTATAGACAGGGCTATCGTCCAGATGTCATTGATAAGCAACAACAACCAAAAGTTGAGGCGTTAACTGAAAGTTTTAAACAGTTTGCTATAAATAAGATGGAAGATATCAAAAATAAACTAGATACATTAACTGAACAAGCGCAACAGGATTATAACAATCCTCAATCTGAAATGTTAAAGCGCCAAGATCTATCAGCTAAAATTGATTTAATTGATAATACTGAAGTTATCGCAATGATTGTAAATGCTGATGCTACTAATACGACGGTATATGAATTGAAGTTACTCCAAGATGTCATCAATAAGCGATTTACTGAAAGTGAAAAAAATAAAGTAGCCATGAGTTTTGAAACATTGAAACAAAACGTTCTATATCCAGAGCGTAATGATGAATTTTCTCAACTTGAATATAACTATAACGTAATTAATCAAACGGGAATGGCTAACAGTGGTGTGGTTGTAACAGAAAATGAATATGGTTCAGTGGATTTCAAAACGATTAATGACCGATATGCTGATGCAATCAAAAGTGTGACAAAATAAAAACTAACTAGCGCCTATCCTTAATTGGGTAGGCTCATTCTATATTGTTGGGGGTATTATCGTGCAGGAACATACTAATGAATCATATCAACAATCAAAGATATCTGAATATGAGTTATTAACAAAATATAATCCTAAATACATTAATTCTAAAATCAAAACGGCACAGTCACATATAGATGAGATGTATCATTTAAGTACTTCCATTACAACTTGTGACCAGATTATGGGTGTTATATCTGTATCTTATCCAGTTGATAAGCTCGTGATATGGATTAGTGAAACAAAAGGTAATTTGAAACGCTTTAAAGATGATTCAGTCATCCGATTATATTTATTAAAGCAGGTGCTCAATACCTATACCAAAGAAGAACAACAAAAAGTGGTTAGATACATGCAATCACATGGACGTATCAAGACGCATGAGCTCATTGAACGTTTGCAGGTAGATTTATACAACATTAGCCATGATAAGCCTTTAACAAAGGCTAGTGAGCCACAACATACAATGGTGGTGTGATTATGTTTGTTGGTGATAAAGAGACACTGAAAGACTTTATATTAAACTACCATAATAATGTGGATGATGATTATAAGGATGTATCAGTTAATGATTTCTTTACGTTAAATGATGATGTAGAAGAATATTCATATCAAACAATTAATGCAGATGAACATATATTTATGAATGACCTAGATATCCTGGTTGATCGTATTGCAGATTTTAGAGAATACAATATTTTTATGTTGCTATGTAATGGACGCACATTTAATGATATAGCTCAAATACTAGAAATTACCCAATCCAGAGTCCAACAATTATTTGATGGTTTACTAAATAAAGTTATAGAAAATAAGGAGTGATTCAATGGACAAATTAACGCCTAAACAAGAGCGTTTTGTGAATGAGTATATGAAGACACTTAATGTTACTCAAAGCGCTATAAATGCCGGTTATAGCTCAAATAGTGCACACGTAACAGGTAGCAGACTACTGCGCAATGAGAAAGTAAAAGACTATATTCAAAGCAAGAAAGATGAGATTATAGACGATACAATTTTAACTGCAAAAGAAACGTTATATTTACTTACAAAATCAGCTGTTGGTGATGAAACTGAAACTAAGGAAGTTGTGGTTAAGAAAAGCTCATTTGAGCGCAACCCAGATACAGGACGTATGAATCTTGTATACAATGAGCATGTGGAAACAGTAGAAGTACCAATTAAGCCAAGTGATCGTTTAAAAGCACGTGATTTACTTGGTAGATACCACAGTATCTTTACTGATAAAGTAGATATGAATGTGGCGACACCAATATTTATAGATAGTATCGGTCAAAATGACGAAATGAATGAGCGAGATTTAAAAGAATTGGAAAATAATATCTAAATAGTGAGATTTAAGAAGGAATATATCTACTTATCTATGTTTAATACTTAAAAAAATGGTTATATTAATATAGCAGTTATGCATTTGTATAACTTTAAACACTCAAAAAACTATAGTTTTTACTACACTTATTTAAGATATGGTATTTATCTTCTATTTATTAAATAATTATTTTCCCTTAGATTTTCACCCAATCTCTTGTTATTAGTAAAGCTTTCGTTAACCATATCTTAATAAGGTAGTTTTTTTATTTTTGTAAAATGCTTCATTTGAGGTTATATTTATAAGAAGTTAATGGTAGATTAATATTAGTGAGATATTAATTACGTTCTCACGAGGCATTCTATCATCATTATTAGTTTTCTTTCGAAAGATAGTCCTAGTGGCTATCTTTTTGTATTGTGAAAGTCTTTGTAAGTGTGTTATAATCTACGTCTAAAACTAAAACTTTTTTACATCTAAAGTACTCAAAAATGAGTACTTTAGTTTCAAACTAAAGTTACGTAAATAAAATTGTAAATTTTTGCATTATAGAGTTCAATATTATATTATATATTATTAGTAATTGATAACCTCATATATTCGTTACTATTTAAGAACAGTTTATTTAACTGTTCTTATTTTTATGGTATTATATACAATACATGCAACCCTTTGTAGAAAGCTATAAAAAATCCCTGACTAATTTACTTATGCATGTCACTGGGTAAATTCGACATACTTTTTAACTCAGAGTCATTGACCGTATCAGTTATGATACGGTTTTTTTATGAAAGGATTGTCAAAAAATTGTAAATTAATGTGATTTCATCATTAGTAAAATAATGATACATTAAAATAGGAATATAAACGCTACAAAATAATTGTAGTGATTTTGCTTTGAAATATTCCCTCTTGTTTCTATTTGTGTAAAAAGCAGTCATAGTGACTGCTTTTTTATTGAATGACATATTAAATCTTGTTTTTATGTACGATGGTATGTTATAACATAAATATCACATGAAGTGAGAACTCATAAAATATCTTTTACTTTCTGCAAAACCACGTTCATTGTGATCGTGGTTTTTAATTTGTAAAAATGTTATGATTAGTTACGGAGTTCCCCAACTCCATTATTGCTTACGCATTTAAATATCTTTTCGCCACACTCTATATTGAGTGTGGTTTTCTGTATTGAATAAGAATTGTAATGATTGAATCAACTGAATTTAAATAATAGTACAATAATAACCGTCATACATATTGCATATAAAATAGTCCATAATGTGTAAATTATCTTATGATGGTGGTCTGTTAAATTAAATAACATGTATAGATAATAAGAGAACAGCAAAAGACAAATAAAACAGAGTACATATAGGCATACTATGACAAAGGTCAATGCACCATCACCTCACTAAAAATTCATATATTTTTAGTTTAACAGATATTTTAATTTATTTAGTGAATACTATGTTTAAAATATAAATTTCTAGGTATTATATAATCGTCCAACTTTGTTTATTTATGTTTTTTTGCGCTACATCTTATAGGTGTAGTGCTTTTTAATGTGAGAAATCTATTTTGTTGCAATGGAGGAACGAGTTCGCGTGACTAAATATGTTTAAAATATAAGAAATCGGTTAGACAATGGTAGAGTCAATGGAGCCAGTTGGCTCTACCCCTTTGTATAATATTCATGAAAACCCCAACACCACTTTAATTAGTGGTGTTTTTTATGTTTAAATTATTAGAAACCGGTTATACGTATAATAGATTTTAAGCAAATCTATTTTCATTCAAATCTCCATTGTTTTACTTAGCTTAACTAAGTTATGCCACATCTTTTTTAAGGTGTGGTATTTTTATGTTTAAATTATTAGAAATCGGTTATAATATCTGTAGAGCTGGTCACTCGTTTTTAAGATCTTCAATATTTTTTCAATCTTTAAAGAATACTATATCTATTTAAATAGGTATGGTATTTTTTTATGTTCTGAGAAACGTCCTGTGTTACAGTGGCAAATATTATTTCGTAACTATACTATGTGTGTTAATGGTAAATGAATTTGGCGTCATGAAATGCAAGATCAGTATAATTAGTAAATCTAATTATGAAATAGCAGAAGATTAAAGCAAGTTAAAGAAAATGATCTTGGCATAGTGAGTGATCAAATTGATTAAAGTCAGTAAATTAAAACAGAACTCAAGTAACTAAATTTATAAAAGTTAGTGAAGAACTTTCTGATGATTCCACGTGGAATCAAACAATTTTAAGGGCAAAAAAAGGGCATAATTTTGAAACAAAGAGCAAGAGTATGAACTTTAATTTAATGATGGCATAGCTATATATACTGATTTATAGGCGTTTTGATTGTTGATGGAATGTTATAAAATATGTCTATATAAAAGAAGAACAATAATATATAGTTTATTGTCGGAACCTTGTAGGCTTAGCTTATGAGGTTCTTTTTTGTTTTCAAAAACTTCATGAGGGATATTCAATATATAAACAATGTGAATCTGAGGACTTTGAAATTTTCCATGTGTGGAGTTGCTTAGTTATTTTTGTTAATCTTAAAGTATACATAATGATTTATTGATTTTTACGGGGTGATGGGTAATCAATTCTAAAGTGAATGAAGTAATTAAAGGTGTATGTATTAATTTAATGATTACATTTGCAATTGGTATAGCAATTACTTATTTTAACTTTGATTACGGTATTGATAATGCCTTTTTTCATTTTTTAGAAAAAATTAGCGTTGTAAAGTTCTTTGACAATCATTCTGCGAATACTGCAGTGACGCTAGGACTATTGTTAACAGCTTATGAAGTCATTGATACATTATTTTTAGAGGATGATGAAGAGGATGAAACTGAGCGCTCTATACACGAAAAATAAATCACGAATAAAGAAAAGCTATGGCTGAAATTGATTGAATGTCAGTGCCATAGCTTTTCTTAATTATTGTTATTAAAACGACCTAATAAAAATGAAGTTATACTACTTAAAATAATTAATATAATAAGAAAAGAAAGTAGATAAATTTGATTGCTTTCAACATGAAAACCCATCTCAAATTGACCATGTAAATGACCATTAATATAAAAATTGAGTGTAATAATGATCAGAATTAAAATAATAGATATCGCACTTAATAAATCGAAACCTATTTTAAAAATGAAAAATTTATTTTTATTTGCGTTCAAGATGATACAACCTTTCATATTCTTAGAAAATAATAAGTCGGTACCATCCCATTTGTTTATTGTACATTCGTTATTGAATGAATTGCAATTAGAAATTTTAAATGAATGGTTAATAATTATCAATATATAAATATCTATTTTTTTACTAGTTTTAATAAATTTTTAACTAAAATTGTTTCGGGATGTGATTATGGGGTATACACCATAGGTAGACATAATGATAATTATGTATTGAAAGGAGTGAAGACACATGTTCGGATTAATAGGAATGATCATCGTAGGTGGTCTTATCGGTTGGATTGCAGGTGCAATTCTTGGTAAAGATATCCCAGGCGGTATTTTAGGTAATATTATTGCTGGTATCGTAGGTGCATGGGTTGGTTCAATGATCTTTGGACATTGGGGACCAGAACTAGGTAAAATTTATATCTTCCCAGCATTATTAGGTTCAATTATTTTAATTTTCGTGGTATCACTTATTTTAAAAGCTTTAAGAAAAAAATAATTGTAACATAGCAATAGAGATGACCTTAATTGATAAGGACATCTCTATTTTTTTATTATTTAATAGTAGCCCAATTACTCGACGTAAATACTGGCTAAAATGGTCATTAGAAGTGTTAGTAAACATGCTAGAAGGATGATATTTTGTACTTTAATTGAATTACTTTTATAACCATTTTGTCTGTAAATATAAAATAAAAACAACCATGACAAAATGACGAGTATACCTAAAATAATAATCACTATTTTCATAACATATATACCTCCTCATTGGTTACGTACCCTAATCGATTGATCATAATTGAAGAGTTATATTGAGTAAAGTGATTATAAAAATATATATCATTTAAATTTAGACAAAAAAAGAGGATGACGCTGGGTAACGCCATCCAGGAGTATTATGTTCATGAATATAAAAGACTTTGTAGTTACTTATTAACTACATGTATATAATATCATGAATTATATTATATTACCAATTAAAACAACTTAATTCTAAAATAAATTTTTCGTTGTGTACATTTAATTATAAATATGCAATCATATCATTCATTTTTTAATTTTATTTATCATATATGCATGAATAGTTAGTCAATTCTTAATATTTTTCGAAGTGTTGTATGTTTATGCATGGATTGATACGATAGCTTTATGGAGGGATTCATTTTGGAAGGTATATTAACATTTATATTGATTTCACTCTTAATCATCATTGTACCTGGACCTGATTTTCTAATTGTAATGAAAAATACGGTCCATTCAGGAAAAAGAAACGGTATGATGTCCGCATTAGGTATTACCACGGGTCATATTGTTTACGCTAGTTTAGCTATTTTTGGAATTATATACATATTAACAAGTTTATATTATGTCTTTGTTTTGATTAAAGTACTTGGTGCATGTTATTTAATCTATTTAGGCGTACGCTCTATCTTATCAGCACGTCAATCGATGTCATTTAATGATAAAAAACAAGACTTAAATCAAGTGTCATATCTATCATCATATAGACAAGGTTTCTTAAGTACGATATTAAATCCTAAAGCATTACTTTATTACATGAGTATATTACCTCAATTCTTATCACAAGGAAATATACATATGACCTCTCAAGTTGCAGTTTTAGCATTATCGGTAGTGCTTGTAACATGTTGTTGGTTCCTATTCTGCGTCTTTATATTTCAATATATTAAATTACTGTTCAGTAATCCTAAAATTAAAGCTATTTTTGATTATGCGGTAGGAATTATTTTAATTGGATTATCAATTAATTTATTATTAAGTAAAACAAGTTAATATGAGCGAGGAGATTCAAAATGAAAATATATTTAGTAAGACATGGTGAATCTAAATCCAATTATGATAATAAGTATGGGGAACCATATTTTTGTGGTCAACTTAATGTGCCATTAACGCAACAAGGTACAGAGAGCGCACAAACATTAGTGAATTATTTTACGAATAAAAATATTGATCATGTATATGTTTCAAGCTTATTGAGAACACAACAAACGTATGAAGCAATATTTCCTTATAATATACCGACAACATTTACTGATTTATTAAAAGAAAGATCACTAGGTGTCTTTGAAGGGAAATATAAAAAAGAAGTGTCACAGGATGAAACCTTTTATAAATATTTTAATGATGATAACTTCAAAGATTTCCGTCATAGCTTTACTCAAAAAGCACCAGAAGGAGAAAGTTATCAAGACGTATTTGATAGAGTAGCAACTTTTTTCAATTCTATTGTTGATCATAATGCAGATCCAATTGTCATAGTTGCCCATCAGGTTGTCATTAGATGTATCTTTGTGTATTTAGAACAAATAACGAAAGATGAAGCGTTAACTGCTAAAATTGAGAACTGTAAACCTTATCTTATTGAAATGTAAAAAAGAGTGAAATGCCCCTAAATGAAAGGTGCATTTCACTTTTTTAAATTTAAGACGTCCAGTAGTCTAAATAGATACATTTTAATTTGTTGACCTTTTCTTTTGTTTCGATGAGTCCACTATGAGCGTTACAAAAACACTTATTATAATTAAAATTGAAGATATAGTAGCGGTAACGCCAATCCAATAGTTTTCCATAAAGAATGCGATAAGTGCCAATAATGCCCATACAGGAACCGCAATAATTTGAAGAATACTTGAAATAATTCTGGTTGTCATATAGTTGAAAAAACATAATATGAGTGCAGGTAATGCTATTGCTACCATAGTACCTATTGCAGACCAAAGTTCTACAGGCTTATCCAAACTGATTGTATTAGACCCAGTTGGATATTTAGCACACATTAAAATAGTTAACACTGTTGATAAAATCGCGAGCACTAAAAAAGATACACGTAACTTCATCTTGTCACTCTCCAAAATTTTTTTAAATGAGTAAATAAAAAGTTTAACTATCTATAGTGTGACTTAGACGTCGGGTGATGTCAATTTGGCTTAAGATATAAATAAAAGCTTCTAATCCGCAAATTTTATAACGGTTAGAAGCTTTTTAGTTTATTTATCAAATACATCAGTTTTGATATTTTTCTTGTCTAAGAAAGATTTGATTTTATCTTGTTGCTTTTTGTTTACATCGCCTGCATAGTTGGTTGGTACGTCTACGACATTGATTGAATTTTGTGGTTGATAATTCAATTGCTCAATGTCTTCATCAACGTTAGCGATTGTACTATTAAGTGCTTTAAAATATTTGATAATACGATTAGTTGGATCTTTATATTCACTTGGAATCTTATTATTATTCACAAACTTTTTAAAGTGTAAGTCGTTTTTTACTGCAAGATTAGACAATTCACTTAATTGTTTGGATTGCTTTTTAGTAATCTTAGTGCTGCTATCACTCTGTCTGTCTAATTTATGTTGCATCACGTACTTATTATCTAAAATATCATTGTTAACTTGTAGATATTTTTTTAACGCTTTATTCATTTCATCTTCACTGATAGTGGCATTGTTTTTATTAGATGTGAAAATATCTTTTTCCTTTAATTGCTTAGCATTTTTAGGTGCATGGGCACTACTATGTGAATCATGATCATTATCATCTTCACTTTTATTTGCACAAGCTGATAAGATAAGTGCAAAAGATAAAATTAACGTGAGTAGAACTCTTTTTTTCATCAGGTTTGGAACTCCTTTTATTCATACAATATTCATTATTTTAAATTCTTACATATTATAGCGTATCACTTATCAAAAATGATTTGAATGTTTAAGCACTTAGTTATTTATGAACTATGAACATTTTGTGTATAAATAATTAAAGTGATTTTGTTTCATTAACAGTATAACCGCGCAAACTCCATAAACGTAGATGTGTCCAACCTTTTTCAATTTGCTTAGATAATTTTTTATCTGGTATCGGTAAAAGTTTATTTTGTTTAATTAAGTTATTCATCATCTCGACTGCATGAGCTTCATCTGGTGCTATTCTTAGGTGGAATAAGATATATCTTACGGTTTTTTCTTTTTTAACATCGTCATCTTCTTTTATGTTATTTCTAAGAAACTTGATGAATTGTTTCAACTTGGTATTACGTGTGTAAAATTCATTATTTGCATATATTAATAGTTCATCGAGATGGCTAGGTTCATAAAATCCTTTTAGTGGATCGTCTATCTCATCACTATTTGCGAGCATAGGAATTACTGGGTGTAATAACATATCATTTTGGACGATGACTAATTGATTGATATTCATAGCTTCTATTTCATCTATAATATCCTTTTCTGTCATATCTCTGTTGTATAAGTGTTTCATTAAATGAACAACACGTTCTAATGATGCATAGCCATATAAATTCGTTATCGCAAAATAGATATTGAAGGGTGTTATATACTGTTGCATGTTCTTATCATTTTTAAATTGAATTAATTGTTCTTCGGCTAAATTTTGGCGGATTTCGGGATCCATGTATAATTCAAGTTCAGGTACTTCACTTTCTTGATCTTTAATGTCTTCGTTAACAGTACTACTAGAGACATTGTCATCATTGATCGCAGTATCTTTACTATATAAACGTAGAGTCTCGAGTACTTGATTATCCTCAGAAGCGATATGTTGCTCTTGTTGACTAAGGAAAGTCTCAATACCACCCTTATTATTAATGTAATTTTGAATAAAATCTAAAGCGTCATAGGGAATAGATATGATATTATGGCGCTCATTATAATTAAATATAAATAAGTGATCTAAAACGTCTGACACAGTATGTAAATTTGTCTGTTCAGCGACTGTAGCTGCTAAATCAATGTTGTTGTTGTAATTGGTATGGCCTTTAATGATTTGATGTAACATGAACAAAGATGACGGTTTAAAATGATTAAAGACATTTTCTAATAAAGTAACATCTTTGAAAAAGGTATCATGAATTAAATTGACGGCGTCTGATTTTTTAATTTTTGACGGACTTTTAATTTGGTAAAATTTCAAAATGTCTTGTAAGCTTTTCGATTTCAAAGTTGATAAATAATCTTTCAAAGATGTATGTTGAATGGCATTGAAAAGTTCTTTATCTAATTGATCTAACTGTTGAATAAGTAGCTGTCCATCTTCGTCTTGGACTTTATTTTGGTAATGATTAGCGAAAACATATGTATTGATTTGGTTTAAATAGTGAGTATCTACCATAAATGTATTTGTTGAAGTTTTAAAAATAAAACCTAAGCGTTCTGATAAATTACATTTATGTTTAATATCTTCATTGATTAAGACTGGATTATCGTAGCTGTCTAGCATGGATTTAATACAGTCTTGTTCGGTTTTATCCATTTGGTTATAAATGAAGTTAATGTGATGTGATTTAAAAGCAATATGTAATGTCTCAAGTGGTGAAAGTTTTCTAGGGATGTCTAAAAAAGATTGAATTTCATAGATTTTTGCTTTGGTAATATGATTTAAGGTATTCATAATAGCTCCTTTAAAATTTATGATATGAGATGGATTTAGACTAGAAAACAGTGTCTTGATATTGTAAAAACCCAACGATGTTAAAGATTAAAACTTTTCATTAATTCCATCATAACATGTTTAAAGAATTAAATAATAAAAAAACAGAATTCCATAGGGGAATTCTGTTTTGAAGATATATATTAATGAAATGCTGAATCCATTTAATTAGTTTCTAATAATATAATCGAAAGCATTCAATGCGGCATTAGCACCAGCACCCATTGAGATGATGATTTGTTTGTTTTTCTGATCAGTTACATCACCAGCAGCGAAGATACCTGGAACATTAGTGCTATTATTGCGATCAATAACAACTTCGCCACGTCCGTTAAGTTCAACTGCATCAGAAATCCATGATGTGTTAGGTACTAAACCGATTTGTACAAAGATACCGTCTAAATTAACGACTTGTTCTTCACCAGTGTTCATATCCTCGTATTTAATACCAGTGACATGATCTTCACCGATGACTTCAGTAGTTCTGGCTTTAGTTTTAATGTCGACATTTGATAATGAACGTAAACGATCTTGTAGAACACTGTCTGCTTTCAACTCATCTGAGTATTCAAATACAGTAACATGTTTAACAATTCCTGCTAAATCGATTGCAGCTTCAACACCTGAGTTACCGCCACCGATGACTGCAACATCTTTATTTTCGAATAAAGGACCGTCACAGTGTGGGCAGAAAGCAACACCTTTGTTGATTAAACGATCTTCGCCAGGAATATTAAGTTTACGCCAACTTGCACCTGTTGAAATGATGGCTGTTTTAGTTTCCAATACAGCGTCATTTTCTAAAGTAACGCGAATAGCGCTATCTGTTTTTTCAATATTTGTTGCACGAATACCAGTCATTGTATCGATATCATATTGAGCGATATGATCTGCTAAATTAGAAGAAAACTCAGTACCTGTCGTTTCTTTAACAGTGATGAAGTTTTCAATTCCAGCAGTATCATTAACTTGACCACCGATACGGTCTGCAACAATACCAGTACGTAACCCTTTACGTGCAGTGTAAATCGCAGCACTACCACTTGCAGGGCCACCACCGATAACTAATACATCGTAAGGGTCTTTGCCTTCAAATTCCGATGCATCTGCAGTGCTTCCTAATTGGTTAAGAATATCTTGAATTGTCATACGACCATTACCAAATTCTTCTCCATCTAGGAAAACAGCTGGTACAGCCATGATGTTTTCAGATTCTTCACGGAAGACAGCACCGTCAATCATTGTATGTGTAATGTTAGGGTTAATTACACTCATTAAGTTCAATGCTTGAACGACATCTGGACATTTTTGACAAGTTAAACTTACGTAAGTTTCGAAATTGAAAGAACCTTCTAATCCTTTAATTTGATCAATCACAGATTGTTGTTCCTTAGGTGCACGTCCACTAACTTGTAAAATAGCTAATACAAGAGAGTTGAACTCATGTCCTAATGGAATGCCTGCGAAAGTAATACCTGTTTCTTCGCCAGGGCGATTAACTGAGAAACTAGGTGTACGTTTTAAAGATTTTTCAGTAACTGAAATGTGCGCAGACATTTCAGCTACTTCATCTAATAACTCTTTTAATTCTTTTGATTTATCGTCAGAGCCAAGGCTAGCGACGAATTCAACGTCGCCTTCCATAAGCTCAAGTAATTGTTTTAATTGTTGTTTTAAATCAGCATTAAACATTTTCTAATAATGCCTCCTTAAATTTTACCTACTAAGTCTAATCCTGGTTGTAAAGTTTCAGAACCTTCTTCCCATTTTGCAGGGCAAACTTCACCTGGATGTTGACGTACATATTGAGCAGCTTTGATTTTGTGAACTAATGTGCTTGCGTCACGGCCGATACCGTCAGCATTGATTTCAGCTGCTTGAACAACGCCATCAGGGTCGATAATGAAAGTACCACGTTGAGCTAAACCAAGTTCTTCATCTAATACGTCGAAGTTACGAGTAATAGTTTGAGAAGGGTCACCAATCATATTGTATTGGATTTTGCTAATAGCATCTGAATGATCATGCCAAGCTTTGTGTACGAAATGAGTATCAGTTGAAACTGAGAATACATTTACGCCTAATTCTTGTAATTTATCATATTGGTTTTGTAAATCTTCTAATTCAGTTGGACAAACGAATGAGAAGTCAGCTGGGTAGAAGCAAACTACACTCCAAGAACCTTTTAAATCTTCTTGAGATACTTCATTGAATTCATCTTTCTTTGGATCATAAGCTTGTGCTGTGAATGGTAAGATTTCTTTATTAATTAAAGACATAGGTAAATTCCTCCTGATAATTTGAAATGTTTTATTAGAATTAGATAACAATCATTGTTTGTTTATAATAATTCTAATCTCTTACTAATTATTATTACATTTAGGATTTAAATAGTCAACTTCATCAACTTATATATTTAATGACTCGTTGAGAAATTGATGATATAAGTATTATAAGCCTATTAATGAAATTGATAGTTTAAGTGAAATGAATGATATTAATGAAATGATTCACTGTTATTACACTTAAAATAGTCATTAACATTCTCAACTAAACACTTGTTATTGATAATATAGTGTAATTTTATTACATTACACTATACTCTGATAGTAACATGTTGTTTCAAAACTTTCATAAAAGAAGGTTTGTTATAGTGTTAACATTATTAGACTTTAATTAAATGATGATATTAAAACACGTCCAGGCTAACTAATGAAACTATTAGGTAGCCTGGACGTGTTTTTGAAGATAGAACAAATTAAATTTGGAAGGTCTAAATTACTGTAATTTTGAACGTTTTCTATATGTCATGATTGTTAAAATTACAATACTTATTACCCAAATGGATAAATAAATTAAGTTATTAGCTTCGTCTTCTAATAATAAAGTGAATACTAAATTAGATGGGACAAAAGATAAAATTTTATCGATGATTTCATTTGTATCTAAGAACATTTTCATTTGTGCCATACCAAATAGGAATATAATAATGAAATTATAAAATTGAGATTTTCCTATAGTGTTTGATAGTAAGCCAGCTAAAATGCCTAGACATGTATAGAATATAAGTAACAATAATAGTGAAACAAAACCACTCCAATTAATTGAAAAACTTTGTCCCAATAATAAGAGACTAATTACGGAAATGATTACAGATAATATTATACCTAAAAGTGCTTTTGATAATAGGATTTCTAACATTGTAGTTGGTGTTTGGATTAATCCTATCAATGTCTTTTTATCATTTTCTTCTGCGATACTTTGTAAAGTAATTGCTGTATTGCACATTATAAATGAAAAATTAATAATTAATACTATGAAGAATATTTTTTGTTCTTTATTAGTCTCCATTTCATTAAGCATAAAATGATATAAAAGTGTAAGGCCAATGACGAGTAAAGGCATTAAATAAACAGAAGGGTTTCGCCATGTTTCTTTTAATTCTTTTTCGAAAAGGGCAGTTAATCTATTCATTTTCATTATCATTTAACTCCTCTCCGGTTACTTTTAAGAACACTTCACCAAGCGTAGGTAGGTCTGTAGATAGATATTTAATTTCATCTTTTAGCATCAAATCATGTATATAGTCTGCTGTTTGTTTGTTAATCTTCATTGTTTTCATTATGTCTTTATGATTAATTACTGTTAGAGAGTGATTTGAAAATGAATATCTTAAATTTTGAGGTGTATCAATTAATTTCACTTTACCATGGTTTATAAATGCGACTCTATCACATAATTTATTAGCTTCTTCCATATCATGAGTTGTAAGGAAGACAGTTGTGCCTTTTTCATTTAAGGCTTTCAATCCTCTGTGGATGTGGTTTCTAGTTGTTGGGTCTAGTGATGAGGTTGGTTCATCTAGAAATAGAATGTCGGGTGAATGGATTAATGATTTTGCTAGAAGAACTCTTTGCTTCATTCCAGCTGATAGATTTTTACATACTTTCTTTTTAGCATACTTTAAATTAACTAGTTCTAAAGTTTCTTCTACTTTTGATAAAGGAACGTCATATAATTGGGCAACAAGTTTCAAATTGTCATATATAGTTAATCTTTCGTATGTATTACTTATGTCGGTTAGTATACCAATTGTCGCCATGAATTTACTAGAACCTATATTAGTATTATTAAATCCATTGACTGTTAGACTTCCCTTTGACGGACGTGAGGCTCCAATAAGCATACTTATCGTAGTAGTTTTGCCTGCACCACTCGGTCCTAAAAAACCAAATATTTCTCCTTTTTTCACTTCAATGCACATATCATCAATTACGACTTCGCTATTAAATTTTTTAGTTACGTCACTCATTTCTATGATATTTTCCATAGTCATCCTCCTTTGTAATCTAATTTAAGAATAGGAGGAACAGCTAGTTACATCATTAAAAATAGGATGAAATGTAAACTGGATGAGTTGAAATGTATCTATTTAATTCTAAAATGTTCTTCGATTTCGTTTATTTTATTTCTTGAGATAGGAATTAAAGAATCTTTCGAATAATTTAGTCTTATAGAATATGAATTTTTGGACCAAGAAATAATTTCTTTAACTTTTTGAAGATTGATGATATAAGAACGATGACATCTGTAGAATCCGTATGGAAGTATTAAGGCTTCCATGGATTGTAAAGTAGCATCATGTTCGTAAGTTTCATTATTTACATGAATCTGAACTTTTCCATCTCTACTTTCGATATAATCAATATCGCTAGGATCTAGAAACATTGTTTTGTCATTTAATTTAAGAGTTAACCTAGGGATTTGCTTTACTTCGAGATTTTTTGTACTATCTTCTTTTGATTCTGTTGAAATTTCAACAGGTTTAAGGACATCTTTTGAAATTCTGAAAGAGTTATTAGTCATGAGTAGGGCTTCTTCTGTATGGTTAGTAAGACAGATAATATTTTTTGTGTGCTTTTGATTGTTTAATAACGTAATGATGATATCTTTTGTTTCTAGATCGGTACTTTGAATAGGTTCTTTGAGTAAAATGTTTTTGGAAGGGTGTAGTAGAGCTCCAGTTATTTTAAGGAGTTTGCTTTCTGAAATAGTTAAGTTTTATACAAATTTATTGTCAAATTTAGATAAATAAAAAGTATAAAGAATATCATCAATAGTTGTATCAATACTGTACCACTTGATCCAAAATTTTATTATTTCTTTTACTTTCATTCTTTCTGGAAAAACATTATCTAATAAGAAGCAATAAATTAAGTCATTAGAATGATTTGCCTCAACTATCTCTTTTTGAATTTCTTCTTCTGCGATAATTGAAATTAAAGAAGTTTTTATATCTTGCTTCTTTCGAGCATTTTTATTTAAGTAAATCATCATTAATACCCCTTACCAGTCTTATTTATCTATAGTATAACTAAAAAACGCTATTTTTATAACTTTAAACTTTTACCTTATTAATAAAAAAATATGTTTTGAAGATTAAGATACAATAGTCGCTATAAATCCAATTAATTTAATTTCCAGTCGAAAAGGGTATACAATATTTAAAGATTATAAACGAAAATATTATTTTTTCGAGAGTAGGAGTGGAAATAGTGTCAGATTATGTATATGAATTAATGAAAAAACATCACTCGGTGCGCCGTTTTAAATCAACACCTTTAAGTGAAGATACAGTTGAAAAATTAGTGGAAGCAGGTCAAAGTGCTTCTACATCTAGTTATTTACAAACTTATTCAATCATTGGTATTGATGACCCTGAAATTAAAGAGGATTTAAAGGAAGTATCAGGTCAACCATATGTTGTTGAGAATGGTTACTTATTTGTTTTTGTTCTAGATTATTATCGTCATAATTTAATTAATGAGAATGTGGAATCAAATATGGAAGTTTCTTTTGAATCGGCTGAAGGTCTGTTAGTGGGATCGATTGATGTAGCTCTTGTTGCTGAAAATATGGCTGTTGCAGCTGAGGATATGGGTTACGGAATTGTTTACTTAGGATCATTACGTAATGATGTTGGTCGTGTACGCGAGATTTTAGACTTACCTGAGTATACTTTCCCATTATTTGGTATGGCTATTGGTGAACCAGCAGAAAATGAAAATGGTTCTGCAAAACCTCGTTTGCCATTAGAACATGTTTTCCATAGAAACCAATATAATTCAGATAAAGAAAAACAAATCAATGAATTAAAAACGTATGATCAAACGGTAAGTGATTATTATAAAGCGCGTACCAATGGAGAAAGAACTGAAACTTGGTCAGAACAAATTGAATCATTCCTAGGAAATAAAACAAGATTAGACATGCTAAATCAACTTAATGATGCAGGATTAATCAAACGGTAATAGCATTATATAATCAAAAGTGATGTTATGAGTTTAGGGATAATTGTAGATAACAGATTAGTGTAGCGCTAATTGTAGGTTTAATAAATTAATATGAGAAAGGGAGGGGACAATTTATAAGTTGTCTCCTCCCTTTTATTTTAAAATATTTAATCTGTTGTCAGTTCACCATATTCATTAGATTCGAATGCTTTTTTGTCCCAATTTTTAGTGAGTTTGGCAGTTCCTGTGCCTGCTAACATAGAATCATTAACATTAAGAGCAGTACGACCCATGTCAATAAGAGGTTCAATAGAAATTAAGACGCCGGCTAATGCAACCGGTAAATTTAGTGTTGATAAGACTAATATAGATGCGAATGTAGCACCGCCACCTACACCAGCAACACCAAAGGAACTGATAATAACCACGGCTACTAATGTCACGATAAATTGTAAATCGATATTTACATGTGCAACCGGTGCAACCATGATCGCAAGCATCGCAGGATAGATACCTGCACAACCATTTTGTCCAATAGATAAACCGAATGTTGCGGAAAAGTTAGCGATACCTTCAGGTACACCAAGACGTGTTGTTTGTGTTTGAATATTTAACGGTAAAGAACCAGCACTTGAACGTGATGTAAAGGCAAAGGCCAATACTTCAAATGTTTTCTTCATATATTTGACTGGGTTGATACCAAGGATAGTTAAAATTACGAGGTGAATGATATACATCGTAATTAATGCTGCATAAGACGCTATCATAAATTTACCTAAAGTCCAGATAGCGGCGAAGTCACTGGTAGCAATCGTTGAAGCCATTATAGCTAAGATACCATAAGGTGTTAATCGTAATACGAAGGTTACAATAGCCATGACAAGAGAATAAATCGCTTCAATACCTCGTTTAAGTGTGTCGCCATGTTCAGGTTCTTTACGTGCAACACGTAAGTATGCAAAGCCCACAAATGAAGCGAAGATAACGACCGCAATCGTAGATGTTGTTCTTTCACCTGTAAAGTCTAAGAACGGATTGCTAGGTAATAGTTCTAAGATTTGTTGTGGTAATGTATGTGCGGTTAAGTTTTTAGCCTCTTTAGTGATTTCACTACCGCGTGAATGTTCAGCGCTACCTAAATCAATGGAAGATGCATCTAAACCGAAGAGTAATGCATATCCAATACCAACCAAGGCAGCTATAGCTACAGTCCCAATTAAAAACATGAAGATATAACTACCGATTTTAGCAAATTTGTCCCCAATTTGTATTTTACTGAATGCAGAAACGATAGAAATAAAAATTAACGGCATGACAATCATTTGTAATAGTGCGACATATCCATCGCCTACAATACTAAACCAATCACTTGTCGTTTTGATTACTTTTGAGTCGACTCCATAGATTAAATGCATTGCGATGCCTAAAATGATCCCTATAGCTAAGGCAGTAAATACACGTTTAGGAAATGAAATGTGTTTTTTGGCCATGACATTTAGCATAATAATGAAGGCAATAAGCACGATAACATTAATCACAGTTAAAAATGAGTCCAATGAATAACACTCCTTTTTAATTATTATGTTCTAAATTTATGTATTAAGAATATTACTCATATTTTTATAATTCAAGGTTATAAACTTAAAAGGTATATTTTTTATAATTAAAAATGTGTAAAGTATTAAATTGTTTGATCAAATAATACTTATTTGTGGAATGTCAGAAAGAAAATATAAAAAATAGGTGTTACACTCCAGATAAAAGAATTGGAATGTAACACCTATATAAAATGGATTAATAGGATGGTCAGTAACGATTTAAGTTAATCTAATAAACTATAAAACTCATCCATGACTGCTTTATTATAAGATTCGACATCAAATGTACTATAGCTAGGTTGTGTTCCTTTAATGAATGTTTCAATACCATTGGCTATATATTGAACCTCATTTTTAACTAGCATGCCGTATTTTCCATCTTCTAAAACGTATCGATTTGCAATAATGTCAGACGCTAATACTGGTGTCCCAGCAGATAAAGCTTCCAATATAACCATTGATTGTCCTTCATAATGTGAAGTTAAAGCAAATAAATTAGCACGTTTTAATAAATAAAACGGATTGCGTTGATGGCCTAATAAAAACACATTATGTTCTAGATTTAAATGATTAATCATGTTTACCAATGTTTCTTTTAAAGGTCCATCACCTAGAATATAAAGTCTGATGTGAGGATGTTTTGTCTTTAATTCATGAATTGCTTGAATGAGTAAATCAATACCTTTTTCCGGTGACAATCGACCTATAAAGACAATATTAAAATGACTATGATCAAATGGCGTATTAAATAAGTTACCATCTGAATAAGACACGATAACTTGTTTACCATCTTTATTATAGATTTCACTATCATCATTCATTAGACGTTTGATTTTTGAGTAATTGATTGTATTTCTACAAACATTAAATTTATTTTTGGGGACCGTAGATGAAAATTTTTGTTGATTCACTTTCATTGTTGCTTCAGATACGCTAATTAGTTTGTCAAAACGTTTATAAATACTGGACAATGTTTTTAAATTTTGATAGTGAGGTCGTTTTCCATTAACCGTTCTCTTTTGATCATCTTGCATGTCACTATGCATATAAATATATTTTTTCTTCGCATTGGTAGCTAATACTAAATTTCCCCAGAAAAATGCATATCCACTATAGTCGATAGCGTAATCAAATTGAATATCTCCGAATACTTTTCTCATTTCACGACGATAGAGGTGCTTTGGATGAATAGCTTCTTCAAAGTGATGATATACACCGCGTTGTCTAATAAATTCTACGCGATATAATTCTTTAAAAGAAGTAAGGAAAGGACTACTTCTAAATAGCACTCTAACATTAGCATTTATTTGATTGAGATTATTTTTGAATTCAATACTTTTGTTATTAGTCACCATTAATGTGACGTCGTATTTTTCATAATCAATATTTTCAAGTAAGTTCAACATTGAAGTAGTAATACCGTTGTTCTTTAAACCACCAGGATAAAATAGTAATTTCGTCTTTTGCTTTTCACTATCTGCATGTGGATGGATTGGTTTGAATGAAGTATTAAAGATTGCTTTAATTAATCTTTGACAAGCATTACCGTCATCATATGAACAGAATTGAGATTTAAATTGTTGATAATTTTTATCGTATTGCTTATAGGTTTCGTTTTGAATGCCTTGAACGACATCATTAATGTTTGTATAAACTGGACCAGGAAGTCGCTCATTATCAATATACAATCCACGAGTACGAGTGGATTCATCATGATTAGTTGTGTAAAAAATAATAGGTTTATCAGTGACTAAAAAGTCGAAGAAAATACTTGAGTAATCTGTAATCATTAAATCTACGACTGTTAATAATTGATTAGTATCAAAGGTATTAGGTACAAGATACGGTTTTAAATTGTCTGATTGAGCTATTTTCTTATATACAAAAGGATGTACTTTTAATAACACTTGATAACCTGTTATAGATTCTAATGATTTAACTTCATTATAGATATTGTCTTCTTCTATGATAGGTTTATTTACATCCGTGCCTTGCCAAGTAGGGCAATATAATATTATTTTTTTCTGATTTAAATGTACAAATGTGCTTAATCTTTTTCTAATATCTACTTCTGTTGAATTGATTGTTAAATCAAGACGTGGATAACCTATTTCTAAAAATTTACCTTGATAAATAGGTGATAACTTGAAAGCACGGTTTAAAATAGTTGTTGTGTGCTTGTTTGGCGATATGATGTAATCAGAAATTAAAAAATTACGCATTGTATTTTGCGTTTTGATAAGGGAATGAGGAATATCTAATCCCATATGTTTTAAAGGTGTGCCGTGCCACGTGTTGATATAGACTTGGTTTTCTTTTTTCGTAAAATACGCTGGAAATGTAGCATTATTTATAAGGTATTTACAAGTGGTCAATGCTTTTAGATACGATTTTGATTCTTTAATGACAAATGATACATGGGATAAATGTTGAAATTGTTTACGATAATGTTGAGCCGTACTTTCAGAATCTACAACCCATGTATGATGTAGGTGTTGATATGCCTTATGACGCGTTAAATATAAAAAAATGGCGTAAGGACTATCGGTCATGCTTTTGCCATCGGTTACTTGGTAAAGTATATGTGAAGGATTAACTTTATTTTTTTCATAATAATGTGCATATGTCATCACTTTTTTGAAGTAAGGAGATTTATTAAACGTTTTAATTGGTTTAGTTAAAAAGGAGGTTTTTCTTTTAAACTGATTTTTGATTAATGATTGTGTCGCTTTTCTCATAGTGTGTCAGTCCTTTGTTGTGATATAGCGTAAAACATTTATATATATTTGGTATTATATATTATAACATCATTATAAGAATTGAAGTAAGATATTGATATAAAAAAAGGCGAAGCACCAGTTGAGACTTAAAGTGATACACTTTTGTCTTAACCGATACCTCACCTTATATTTACTATAAGTTAAATAATCTTGCGAAAAAGCCTTTTTTCTCTTCCTTAGGTTCTGGATGGCCTAGAGGAGATGATTGTGACTCAGTATGATTATTTGTATTTGTAACTTGAGACTCTGAAGTAGTGTGTGATTTTGTTTCTGATAGTGATGTTGATTGTTCAGATGTACTTAGTGAGGTGCTCTCACTTTTAGTCGCTTCGTCAACATTACTCAAACTATTTGAATGATGAGATGTTGAAGTAGAAGTAGATGCTACTGAATTACTTTCACTTGATGAAGGTGAAGTAGATTGTTTAGGTTGGTGACTTTGGCTTGACTGATGACTTGCACTTGATTCAGAAGCGATAGCTTGTTGTTCATCTAACTTTTTAGTATGAGACTGCTGTGTTGACTGGATTGCATCTTGAGTTGTTTGAATCGCTTTTAATGATTCAGTATTCGCATCAATCTTAGATGTGATTTGATTTTGTAACTCTTTAAGTTCCTGTTGTTGATGGTGCACTTGACTAATCATTTGGCCTAACATTTGACGTTCTTCACGCATTTTTTGAATTTCACTACGTAAGTCTTCAACAAGTTGTGAAATATTCTGATCAGTAGGTAATTGACTATTATCTTCTTTTACTAATACTTGCAGGAAGTCTTTTTCCTTTTCAAGTTCTTCAAATGCTAAATCATAGCTATTCGTTTGTTTTACTTTATCTGCGATATCTTTAAATAATTCGATATCTTCTTCTTTAAAATCAGTAGCTTCACGTCCACGGTACTCTGTCTTACTAAGTTGATAGCCACGTTCTTCTAAATGTTGGACGATTTTACGGACTTGTTTTTCACTTAGCTCGACGCGTTGTGCGAATTCTTTAGTTAACATTAATAAAGTCCTTTCATATATGGTTTATGTATACTGACGTTTGTCTTCGGTTAGTGAAACGTCAGTCTTACCTCATATGATAGTTTACCGTTAATCATGGTTGATTTCAAGTCATGTTACAGTGGACTTCTTAAATTCATTTGTTCTAGTAGAGGGTATATAATCTCTCTTGAAATGCCATTAGCAAAGACATATTTCAAAATATAATTAGACTTCACACTTGTACCATAAATATCTTTAGATAAGACAATGTTGGCTTTGATAAATAAGTCGATGTCTTTAGGGTTATCGTCGGTTGTATAATTGGGATGGATATAATCAATTTCACTTTGTTTTTCAAATTGATGTTCATAGAGAAACTGTCGACGACGCTCAAGCACTTTGTTTGTTTCTTCATCAGTTGTTAAGGGTTCTTTAGGCACTTCCATCATTATAAAGTTAATGTTTCTATCATGAATTTCATTAGCGTAGACATTGAGTTGTTCCTCGATTTTATCTAGGGTCATAGACATGACTTCGTCATGATTATCTTTATTTTTGGTGATAAGATATATAAGGAAAGCGGAATTAGTAGTCGCTTCATAATGTGCTGTTGCCATGCTAATCACTTCATTGTTCTCAATACCAACGATAAAGGCATAATCCTTTTCGGTTTTATTGTTTTCTAATGATTGTTTGAAAATATGGCTGTCTTCGGTAAGACTAATATCTAACTTTGAGTCATAAATTTGTAATGCTTCTTTGAAAAATGGATCTTTAACAGACGTTATTGCTTTAAATTCCATCACGGCACCCCCAAAAATATATTTTTTAAATTATAGCATAAGTTTATTTCTATAAATGGATAAATTAATATAGTGACGTTTATGATAGTAAAGTAAAACACCACAACTTAAACGGCTTAGCGTACAAGTTATGGTGTTCTTTTTATATCCATTTCATTTTTACGAGATTGTTTTAAGCTTTTGGGCCTTTAGATTCAGCAGCATAATGTGTAATATCAAGTTCTTCATAGGCTGCATTATTTTCTTCTACTTCATTATGAAAACTACGGTCGCGTCTTGCAACAACTAAAATTTTGTTGTCTAGAATATCTTGCTTATGATTTTCAATTTCTTCATCAGTTAAATCGTATCTAGTAAGAACAGCTTGTTCGCCATCTTCACCGATAAGTAATCTAGACATACGGTCACTAAATGATCCGCTAGTAGCGATTAAACTAACTTGAGAGTCATGTAAATCATCTAAATGTAATTTTGAACGACTGATAACCGCAAGTTCACTTTCTAAATAGCCTTCAGATTTCTTTTGGTTAATTACGTTGTATAATTCAGATTTGTCTTTTACTACTGTAATTTCTGCCATGATTATCGCCCCTTATATTTTCTCTACTTTCAAAATCTATACCCTTACCATTTAATTATAAAACTTTTGTTTATATAAATATATAATTTTACTGCTTTATCTACCTAATTTAATTTTAAATTATATGTCAAACGCTTTCAGTATAAAATACTGTTAATTCAACGATGATCGTATTTAATAGTTATTGAAAAAGTAGCTAAAATTTGCTATCATCATAAAATAATTTATATGACTCATATAATCTGAAGAATATGGCTTTAGAAGTTTCTACCATGTCGCCTTGAACGACATGACTATGGGTAACAATTCAATACTTAGGAGCAGTTTAAATCGTTCAAACAACACGAAGGACTAGTGTAATGTGTCATCGATATAAGTTTCTTTAAATGACTTACAAAGGAACCACTGTATCTAAATGTATACATTTTTAATTATCGATTAATTTGGCGTATCTACTTCTTTATTTGCAATTATACGCAATGTATTGCACGTTCCCTCATAGATCCTGAAACTTATTAAAAGTTTGGGGATTTTTTTGTATCAACAAGTCTATGGATTACATAATATTGAGGAGGTTTTCTGGGTGGAGTCGTTAGGACGTAAAGTAAAAGAAGATGGTGTAGTCATCGATGAAAAGATATTAAAGGTAGATGGATTTTTAAATCATCAAATTGATGCAAAGTTAATGAATGAAGTAGGGCAAACATTCTTTGATCAATTCAAGAATGAAGGTATTACAAAGATATTAACTATTGAAGCATCTGGTATTGCTCCAGCAATAATGGCAGCATTCCATTTTGATGTACCTTGCTTATTTGCTAAAAAGGCTAAGCCAAGTACTTTAAAGGATGGATTCTACCAAACAGATATTCATTCCTTTACTAAAAATAAAACAAGCACAGTCATTGTTTCTGAAGAATTTCTTGGGGAAGACGATACTGTCTTAATTATTGATGATTTCTTAGCAAATGGCGATGCTTCTCTTGGTTTGAACGATATTGTTCAACAAGCTAACGCTAAAACAGCAGGTGTTGGTATCGTTGTTGAGAAAAGCTTCCAAAATGGTAGACAAAGACTCGAAGCAGAAGGTCTAAACGTATCATCTTTATGTAAAGTAGCATCATTAAAAGGTAATAAAGTGACGTTATTGGGTGAAAATTAATGAAAAATTTCATTCTTAGTATTCAACATTTATTAGCGATGTATGCCGGAGCGATTTTAGTTCCTATTATCGTAGGAACAAGTTTGAAATTCACACCAGAAGAGATTGCATATTTAGTAACAGTTGATATTTTTATGTGTGGTATAGCGACATTCTTACAAGTGAACAAAGTTACAGGTACCGGATTACCAATTGTATTGGGGTGTACATTTACAGCGGTAGCACCCATGATTTTAATTGGACAGACAAAAGGACTTGGCGTATTATATGGTTCATTATTTTTATCAGGTATTTTAGTAATTATCATCGCACCATTCTTCTCTCATTTAGTTAAGTTCTTTCCACCAGTCGTGACAGGAAGTGTTGTGACGATTATTGGTATCAATTTAATGCCAGTGGCAATGAATTATTTAGCTGGTGGAGAAGGTGCTAAAAACTATGGTGATCCAAAGAATTTAGTATTAGGTGGGGTGACACTCATTGTGATACTGATTTTACAACGGTTTACGACAGGATTTTTAAAATCAATCGCAATTTTAATTGGATTAATTATTGGGACAGTGTTAGCAGCAATATTTGGTCTTGTAGATATTAAGCAAGTAGGTGAAGCGCACTGGGTAGGCATTCCTGTGCCGTTCCGTTTTTCAGGCTTTGGTTTTGATGTAGGCGCAACTTTAGTGTTCTTTATTGTCGCTATAGTGAGTTTGATCGAATCTACTGGTGTCTATCACGCATTAAGTGAGATTACTGGGAAGAGATTAGAGCGAAAAGATTTTCGAAAAGGTTACACTGCGGAAGGTCTTGCGATTGTGATTGGGTCATTATTTAATGCTTTCCCTTATACAGCATATTCACAGAATGTTGGTTTAGTATCTTTATCAGGTGCTAAGAAAAATAAAGTGATTTATGGCATGGTGATTTTATTACTGATATGCGGCTGTATTCCTAAACTAGGTGCCTTAGCTAATATCATTCCATTACCAGTTTTAGGTGGTGCGATGATAGCGATGTTTGGTATGGTAATGGCATACGGTGTTAGTATTTTAGGTAATATTAACTTTGCTAACCAAAATAACTTATTAATTATAGCAGTGTCTGTAGGTTTAGGTACTGGTATTAGTGCCGTACCTCAAGCGTTTAAAGGTTTAGGGGAACAATTTGCATGGTTAACTCAAAATGGTATCGTGTTAGGCGCTATCTCTGCAATTATCTTAAATTTCTTTTTTAATGGTATAAACTATAAACAAAGTGAAGAAAATGTGAAATAATAGAACAAACTATATAATATTGGAGGCTGTTTTTAAATGTGGGAAAATAAGTTTGCTAAAGAGTCATTAACATTCGATGATGTATTATTAATTCCAGCTCAATCAGACGTGTTACCAAGTGATGTTGATTTGAGTGTTCGCTTGTCAGATAAAATTAAATTAAACATCCCGGTTATTTCTGCGGGTATGGATACAGTTACAGAATCTAAAATGGCTATTGCGATGGCAAGACAAGGTGGACTAGGCGTTATCCATAAAAACATGGGTATCGAAGAACAAGCTGACGAAGTACAAAAGGTAAAACGCTCAGAGAATGGTGTTATTAGTAATCCGTTTTATTTAACACCTGATGAAAGCGTATATGAAGCAGAAGCTTTAATGGGTAAATATCGTATTTCAGGTGTGCCAATCGTAAATAATTTAGATGACAGAGAGTTAGTAGGTATTTTAACTAATCGTGACTTACGTTTTATTGAAGATTTTTCAATTAAAATCTCAGATGTTATGACAAAAGAAGATTTAATCACAGCTCCAGTAGGTACGACTTTAGACGAAGCAGAAGCAATTTTACAAGAACATAAAATTGAAAAGCTACCTCTAGTAAAAAATGGTCGTTTAGAAGGATTAATTACTATTAAAGATATTGAAAAAGTGCTTGAATTCCCATATGCGGCTAAAGATGCTAATGGTCGATTACTAGCAGCGGCAGCAATCGGTATTTCTAAAGATACTGACATTAGAGCAGAAAAATTAGTTGAAGCAGGTGTGGATGCACTTGTTATCGATACAGCACATGGTCACTCAAAAGGTGTTATTGAACAAGTTAAACATATTAAAAATAAATTCCCTGAAATTACATTAGTAGCAGGTAATGTTGCGACTGCAGAAGCGACAAAAGATTTATTTGAAGCGGGTGCAGATGTTGTTAAAGTTGGTATCGGTCCAGGTTCAATTTGTACAACACGTGTTGTTGCAGGTGTAGGTGTACCACAAATCACAGCTGTTTACGATTGTGCAACTGAGGCACGTAAACATGGTAAAGCAATTATTGCTGATGGCGGTATTAAGTTCTCAGGTGATATTATTAAAGCGTTAGCAGCTGGTGGACATGCTGTTATGTTAGGTAGTCTATTAGCAGGTACTGAAGAAAGCCCAGGCGCAACTGAAGTATTCCAAGGTAGACAATACAAAGTATACCGTGGCATGGGTTCATTAGGTGCAATGGAAAGAGGTTCAAACGACCGTTACTTCCAAGAAGACAAAACACCTAAGAAATTTGTACCCGAAGGTATTGAAGGACGTACAGCTTACAAAGGGCCTTTACAAGATACAATTTATCAACTTATGGGCGGTGTAAGATCAGGTATGGGTTACACTGGTTCTAAAGATTTAGAAACGTTACGAGAAGAAGCACAATTTACACGTATGGGACCTGCTGGTTTAGCAGAAAGTCACCCACATAATGTTCAAATTACTAAAGAATCACCAAACTATTCATTCTAACTATAGATTTAAAGGAGAACGACAATTATGGAAATGGCGAAAGAGCAAGAGTTGATTCTTGTCCTAGACTTTGGTAGCCAATACAATCAATTAATCACAAGACGTATACGTGAAATGGGTGTATATAGCGAATTGCACGACCATGAAATTTCTATAGAAGAAATTAAACGTATGAATCCTAAAGGTATTATATTATCTGGGGGTCCTAATTCAGTTTATGAAGAAGGTTCATTCACTATTGATCCAGAAATTTATAATTTAGGTATCCCTGTATTAGGTATTTGTTATGGAATGCAACTAACGACTAAATTATTAGGCGGAAAAGTGGAACGTGCTAATGAGCGTGAGTATGGTAAAGCAATTATTAATGCAAAATCTGACGAGTTATTCTTCGGTTTACCATCAGAACAAACTGTATGGATGAGCCACTCAGATAAAGTCATTGAAATTCCAGAAGGCTTTGAAGTGATTGCAGATAGTCCAAGTACAAACTATGCTGCTATTGAAGATAAATCACGTCGTATCTACGGCGTACAATTCCATCCAGAAGTACGTCATACGGAATACGGTAATGATCTTTTAAGAAACTTTGTTCGCCGTGTTTGTAATTGTACAGGCGAATGGACAATGGAAAACTTTATCGAAATTGAAATCGAAAAAATTCGTGAACGTGTAGGAGACCGTAAAGTATTATGTGCGATGAGTGGTGGCGTTGACTCATCTGTAGTAGCGGTACTATTACACAAAGCAATAGGTGATCAATTGACTTGTATCTTTGTTGACCATGGATTACTTCGTAAAGGTGAAGGCGACATGGTTATGGAACAATTCGGTGAAGGGTTCAACATGAATATTATTCGTGTAAATGCACAAGATCGTTTCATGAAAAAATTAGCTGGTGTATCAGATCCAGAACAGAAACGTAAAATTATTGGTAATGAATTCGTTTATGTATTTGATGACGAAGCATCTAAGTTAAAGGGTGTGGACTTCTTAGCCCAAGGTACGCTTTATACAGATGTGATTGAATCAGGTACAAAAACAGCTCAAACAATTAAATCTCACCACAATGTAGGTGGTTTACCAGAAGATATGGAATTTGAACTTATCGAACCGATTAATACGTTATTTAAAGATGAAGTACGTGCATTAGGTATCGAATTAGGTATTCCTGAGCATTTAGTATGGAGACAACCATTCCCAGGCCCTGGTTTAGGTATCCGAGTGCTTGGTGAAATTACGGAAGATAAATTAGAAATCGTAAGAGAATCAGATGCAATTTTAAGAGAAGTAGTGCGAGAAGAAGGTCTTGAAAGAGACATCTGGCAATATTTCACTGTATTACCAGGCATTCAATCTGTAGGTGTTATGGGAGACTACCGTACATATGATCACACTGTCGGTATCCGTGCTGTAACATCAATTGATGGTATGACAAGTGACTTTGCGCGTATCGATTGGGAAGTCTTACAGAAGATTTCAAGCCGAATCGTTAATGAAGTGGATCATGTTAACCGCGTTGTCTATGATATTACCTCTAAGCCACCTAGTACAATAGAATGGGAATAAGATACTATGATATAGTCCTCAACCGTATAGGTTAGAGGACTTTTTTATACTACAATGCTTAAAAATTTACCTACATATAATTACCAGTTACAATTGTAAGCGAATATAAAAGATAAAGAGGTTAATTCATATGAATTCAAAAGTAGCATTAGCATTAAGTGGTGGCGGTCATTATGGTATCGCATTTCACATTGGATATTTAAAAGGTTTATTTGACAAAGGACTCGATTTAAGAACTGTGGATTATATCATTGGTACATCTGCAGGGTCTCAAGTAAGTACAACGATATCGTCGATGATTGATTGGGATACAATTTGGCAGGAACAAATTATTGAAAAGGTTAATGAAACAACACCTATTTCTGATAAAGAAATGGGAGAATTATTCCATGCTTTTGATCAATTAGCGAAAGAAAGTAAATCAACTAAGGCTTGGGTTGATGGTATGGGTGAAATCTCTAAAAATACTCAGCCACATGTATCATTAGAAGCACGTCGTGATATGATTAGACATCGTTTAGGTAGTGTGCCATTAGAATGGAATGACAAACTAAATATTGTCGCAACAGAATTAGAGACATCTGAACGTAAAGTATTTAATGCACAATCTGGTGTAGCATTAATAGATGCACTAGCAGCGAGTTCTGCGTTACAAGGCGTATGGCAACCGATTCCAATTAGTGGATACCACTATTATGATGGTGGGTCTTATTCAATGGAAAATCCGGATGTCGTTGATGATGTAGATAAAGTGATTGTGTTAACTACTAACTTACCAATTGAAACACCATATGCGCTTGATCAACTCGTAGAACAAATGAAAGCTGATGGGAAAGATATTTATGTTGTAAAACCTAGTGACGAAGTGGTGTCAATTTTACAAGCTTATCAATATAATACTGTGAATGCTGATATGAGAGAAGAAATAGCACAAGCAGCCATTAAACAAGGTGCTGCAGATTATGAACAATTAAAGTCTTTTTTAAACACATAGATGAATTGATATAATATATTATTCTTTGTATTGAAAGGCATAGTCTTAAACATCCTAGATGCTTAAGACTATGCCTTTTATATTTGTAAAAATAATATGATGAATAGTCCTATTAAGATAAAAATCGTTATTGATAAATCGTAATTAATCCGATAAAATGTAAAACGTAATAATTACTATTTGCAAATAAGAGAGGGCGTATATTATGGCTAAAATTCCAGTAACTGTATTAAGTGGATATTTAGGTTCTGGTAAGACGACATTATTAAATCATATTTTACAAAACAGAGAAGGACGACGTATCGCAGTTATTGTAAATGATATGAGTGAAGTTAATATTGATAAAGACTTAGTGGCAGAAGGCGGGGGCTTGTCACGTACGGATGAAAAATTAGTAGAGCTATCTAATGGATGCATTTGTTGTACATTAAGAGATGACTTACTCAAAGAAGTTGAACGTATTGTGAAAAAAGATGGCATCGATCAAATTGTTATAGAATCTACAGGTATTTCTGAACCTGTACCAGTGGCTCAGACATTTTCATATATAGATGAAGAATTAGGTATTGATTTAACAGCGATTTGTAGGTTAGATACGATGGTTACAGTTGTCGACGCAAATCGATTTATCAATGATATTAATTCAGAAGATTTATTAATGGATCGTGATCAAAGTGTAAGTGATGAAGATGAAAGAACGATTGCTGATTTACTGATTGACCAAGTAGAATTTTGTGATGTAATGATTATTAATAAAACAGATTTAGTTTCCGAAAAAGAATTGGGACGTTTAGAACAAATCTTAACTACATTACAACCGGATGCTAAGATCATTAAAACAGTTAATTCAGAAGTCGATTTAAAAGAAGTATTGAATACACAGCGTTTTGATTTTGAAAAGGCGAGTGAGTCTGCAGGGTGGATTAAAGAATTAACAGAAGGTGGACATGCTGAACATACACCAGAAACAGAAGAGTATGGGATTTCTTCATTTGTGTATCGCCGTCGACTTCCATTTCATGCTGAAAGATTTAATGCATGGTTAGAACAAATGCCAGATAATATTGTAAGGGCCAAAGGTATTGTTTGGTTAGCGCAATATAATCATGTCGCTTGCCTGTTATCACAAGCAGGATCATCATGTTCGATTCATCCAGTGACGTATTGGGTAGCAAGTATGTCAAAGGCTCAACAGGAGAGTATTCTGGAAGAACGTCCTGATGTTGCTGAAGAATGGGATATAGAATATGGAGATAGACATACACAATTTGTGATTATTGGGACAGATTTAGAGAAAGAAGAGATTATTAAATCACTAGATCAGTGTTTATTAGATAGTCGTGAAATCGATGCGGATTGGTCACAATTTTCAGACCCATATCATTGGACTATCACACAACAATAATTACAATGGATGAATCAAAAAGTTTCACGTGAAAAAAACATATAAAAATAAAGGTACGCAATGATACTACTTTAAATGATAATTGTAGTGATTTGCGTACCTTTTGATATTATTTAATATTATCTTTTACAAATTGACCTGCTTTACCTTTAAAAGATTCACCGCCAGCCATCTCTTGTTTGGCATATTTGTCAGTAGAATTGTTCCATAAATTATAACCATAAGTACGTAGACCATAAATTTTTGAATATTTACTATCTAACATTGGAGAACCTGAGGCACCTGCTCTAAAGATATCTTTAGTCATTATTTCAGTACCATTGGCTGAAAATTGTGTGAATCTTAATTGACTGTAATAGGCTTTCGTATTATCACCATTTTGCCAAGGGTAGCCTAGTGAATAAAGTGGTGTATTAAATTTTAGACTATTGATTTCTTTATCTGATGCGATACGAATAGGCTTAGCATATTTAGACATTTTTTCTTTAGTATGTACAATAGCAATATCATAATGCGGTAGTTTTTTAACATTAGATGCATGGAATTTGTATGGGATATGCTTGCCGTCACGATTCATTGCGAAAGTAATATATTTAGCGGAAGCAGCTTTTCCATTTTTATCATCGATGACATGTGCATTGGTAATTAAAGTATGATCACCAATTACAGTGCCTGTTCCCATCGAATCCTTACCTTTCCCTTTATGACCGTTCATGTTAGATACACGACCAATGGCTTTTAAATTATTTTGATTCGCTTTCGTATAATGTTGAATGCTAATCGAACTTTTACTAATTTTTTTAGCTTTTTGATATGCTTGTTGATCTGAAGGATAATTTAATCCATCACGATAGTAATAATCTGTATCTGCATGTGCCTGGTTTGACAGTGTGGCTGTTGTAGACATTGCAAGTGAAGCGATTAATATACTACAAATCATTGTTTTAATTGGTTTGAAATATGGCAAAATATAAATCCCCTTTGTGATTGGTTAGTATGAAATCATTTAAAATATGTGTTTATCCATTTTTAAACTTTGTTATCCCCAATTATATGCGAAATAAGTTGTATTACAATAGAAAAAGCAAATCTTTTTATAATTATTTAATGATATTAATAAAATGATTATTTGTTAATTTTAGGATAAAGGTTCAAATATTAATCCTTTCAACTATAGTGCCCATCTACATGTTTATATATCAAAAATATGGTGTTACCAAATAATTTCACGAAATATCTATATCTTTTCTTATATAGATATGATAATTTTTATTATAAAGAAAAATCATTTTATCCAATGAGAGGTTAGAATAAAGCTCCTCAAGGTTTCATTAGACCTTAACGATGTGTTAAACGTTACATTTAAACTAGATGCTTCTAAAAATTTGACGTATTGTGAGCTAATCGGGGGAAATCCTGATATCGAGATGTCACATTTTTCTTATAAAGTGGGGCGTTTCTTTTTGTTCTAATCTCTTTTTTTATATCATCTATCATAGATTTTAAAAAAATAAACAGAGATGATGTACAATAGCTATGTATAGATGGAGTGTGATATGGATGCTTTCAATTATATTTACAGCGATAGTTTTATACACGGCAACTGCCATAGATTTGTTAGTCATTTTATTAATTTATTTCGCTAGAGCACATACTAAAAAGGAATATCGAGATATTTATATAGGCCAATTTTTAGGATCGATGACGTTAATTATTATTAGTTTATTTTTTGCTTTTGTATTACACTATGTTCCTGAAAAATGGATGCTTGGATTATTAGGTTTAATACCCGTTTATTTGGGCATTAAAGTTGCTATTTTTGATGATTGTGAAGGAGAAAAAAGAGCAAAAGATGCTTTAAATGATAAGGGTTTGTCAAAATTAGTGGGGATTGTTGCTCTGGTGACGATAGCAAGTTGTGGTGCAGATAATATTGGTTTGTTTGTACCTTACTTTGTGTCTTTAAATTTCAGTCAGCTTATTGTGACGCTCATTGTATTCGTGATTCTTATTTTTGTACTTATTTATACAGCACAACGGTTAGCCGATATTAAGGATATTGGAGAAATCGTTGAAAAATTTAATCGTTGGATTATGGCAGTTGTTTATATAGCTCTCGGAATCTTTATTATAGTTGAAAATGATACGCTAACTACACTATTTCATTTTATATTTTAACTATGCAATAGATGCTCTCGGCCAAAAATAAAAGAGGTGGGAATAAGTCCCACCTCTTTTATGTATCATGATTTATTATTTGAAGAAACCAAGGATTGTTTTGATGATTGAAATGATGCTTGTTACGATTTCCATGATTTAGTCCTCCATTTCTATCAATTGTAGTTTATTTTGGGTTTGTACAAGTTTTGAAGTAATCTTATTATTTGTTGCCTTTAACAAGGTCGATGATTGTTTTAACTAAAGAAATAATACCTGAAATGATTCCCATGATAATTACCTCCCTCGATTGATTTGTTAATTACATTGTAACGAGGATATTCAGTAGATATGGTGAAATTTCCTAACTCGTATGTTAGAGGTCATAAGTGGTTCGTTTAAATGAAAACAGTACAGTCTTTCATGCCTAAGTGTGTACTGTGTTGGAATCGTTTACATTCACTTTACAAAGTTGTTTTAAAGTTGTAATATAATGACTTTTTTAGAGAAAAGTCTCTTGATTTGTATGAAGTTTGACATAATAAATAGAATCAACTATATTTATATTGTTATGCTCAAAAGTAAAATTAAGCCTTAGCTAGCGATGTATGCTAATTATTTTTTAAGTGTATGTCGAAAGACAAGGAGTAATTAACGTTTGAACGGATATATTGATAAGCAGGTAGCTTTTTAAATGGAAATAGAATCAATCAAGTAAATGAAGGATTTTAACATAGATAGTACATTAAGATACATACTTTTTAGATAGAGAATGTATGCTTTAGTATTGAATGTTGAAATCTTAATGATAATATTTCAAGTTAAAATGAAGCCTACAGTAGCAAGTTTCTCATTTGTAAAAATTGGGGAAGTGACTATTGTAGGCTTTTTATTATACATAAATTTAAATGATCGAATCTTTATCAAGGAGGTATCTAGAGTCAGTATGAGTGTACTCTTAATTTTGTTTCTTATTACACTGTTGCTAGCAATGATTAGCGGATTAATATTTTTATCTGCTTCGATTCCTACGCAATATATCAAGATACATATGTATATTATTGTTTTACCAATCATAGTAGGCCTAATTGGATTATTTACAGTAAATAATCCAATAATCATCGGACCTTTTACGTTAGATAAATTAGCGTGGTTAATGGGAAGTTTTATTTTAATATTAGGGTTTATTATACAAAAGTTTTGTGTACGTTATTTGCTTGGTGATAAAAACTATCGACAATACTTTCCGCTGTTTACACTCATTACTGTATTTGCGTCTGTCGCTTGGTTAAGTGGGGATCTAAGACTAATGGTTTTAAGTTGGGGTGCAACGTTGTTGTGTCTGACTTTATTAATCAGGGTCAATCGATTCTGGAAAGTGCCGCATGAAGCGGCGAAAATTTCAGCTAAACTGTTTATCGTTGGATGGTTATCACTAGTGATTGCCGTGCTATTGTTATTTGTTTCAACTGGTCATTGGTATATCGACGCAGTAGCTGTTGATTATAGTCACCTGTCTTTTGGTATGAAATTGATTATTGATTTATTTATTGTGCTTGCTGTGATTATCCCAGCGGCTCAATTTCCCTTCCAAAGTTGGTTGATAGAATCTGTTGCGGCGCCTACACCTGTATCAGCAATTATGCATGCAGGTATTGTAAACGCTGGGGGTATTATATTAACACGCTTCTCTCCAGTATTTGACAACCCAATCGCGATTACAGTGTTGTTATTCATCGCGAGTGTGTCTGTATTGTTAGGTTCAGGGATAAGCCTTGTTCATGTTGACTACAAACGTCAACTTGTTGGGTCGACGATGAGTCAAATGGGCTTTATGTTAGTGCAATGTGCATTAGGTGCATATTCAGCAGCTATTATACATCTAGTATTGCACGGTGTATTTAAAGCTACATTATTTTTACAATCTGGTTCTGTTGTGGGTAGATTTAATATTCCTACACCACTCACAGCTAAGCAATCATATAGTTGGATTGTACTTGGCAGATTGTTAGCGATAATGATTGCATTTGCTTTCTGGTTCAATAGTGATCATAGCGCATATGAATTAATTAGTGCACTTATTTTAGCATGGTCATTAATGGTGTCATGGAATCAACTCGTTGCATTTAGTAAATCTGCAATGGGCAAAGTAATTGGTATCGGCATGATTGTTATTGTTGCCTTAGTGTATATCGTGACACATCATTTCTTTAATTATTTATTAAACACAGTGCATATTAGTGTGACACATCCCCCATTACTAAGCAGTATATTAAGTATTGGCATCATTGTATTTGGAAGTATTCTAAGTATTTGGGTAGCACGTCATCGAAATTCACACACCTTTGCTGTGTTGTATTTATGGCTAGTTAAATTGGGTGAAGCTAAATCTGCATCCATTGAAAGCCATCCGAATTATTTGAAAAAGTATTTATAAAAGGGTGAAAAATATGGTTAATTCACAACAACAGAATGATATAGCAATGATTGTTTCAAATGCGAAACGTGTTATTACACCGTTGTCTCCGATTTCGATTTTTGCGGCAAGAAATCCTTGGGAAGGTTTAGAAAACCAAACTTTTAACGAAGTAGCAACTTGGTTGAAAGATATCAGAGATGTTGATATTTATCCTAATCACAATGCTATAGAAGATGCTAAAGAACATGGAGAAATCGATGTAGATATTTTTGAATCTTTATTAAATGATGCACTTCAAACGGCGGAAATTAATATTGAAACTGACCTTGAAAAACGCTATATCAATAATATTCAACATATTAAGCGTGTGCCAGATCACCTTTTAGGTAATCAAATACGTCGTGATATTTTGAGATCATTGCCGGATCAAATTAAAAAGAATAAGCAAACAGATTTACACAGACCTAAGAGTGCGGACCGTGTTAATCATAAAAATGAAAAGTTAATTGATGAGGTAGATGTACATATCATTAAGTGGTCTAAATTATACTTAGATCAATTTCAATCGAGTTGGACGATGCCTAAACGAGAAGAAGGCTTTTATACAGCGTGGTTACACTTAGCACAACATGACCCTGCTTTAACTAAAGAAGCTAGACAATTGATCCGCCACATGCCATCAAAGTCACATGAATTAATTAATCATGTATTAACCAAGTTAGATATTACTAATGATAATAGGCAATCTTATATAGAAGGTCAGTTACTGGCTTTGCCTGGATGGGCAGGGATGATGTATTACAGAGCGGAAGAAAATGAATCAGAGCGGGAGCTATTAACAGATTATGTAGCAATCAGATTAGCTATCGAATATGTATTATTAACCACTACTAAAGATCAATTTCAATTATCAGAGTTACATCATCATAAAGAAATTGAATTCGTTTGTGCGTTTATATTTTATGCGGAATTATCGTTAGAAGAATGGCTTAACCTATCAGATGAACTAAAGTTAAGATATCTTAATTTTGCGCGTCAATTTCAACGTCAATATTTTCAAAATTTATGGCTTAACGCTTGGGAAGAAACGCATGAACGCGACTTAGTCAATACGATTTATGAATCGCAATCTGGAAATAAGTCTCAAAAGATACAAGCGCAGTTAGCATTTTGTATCGATGTCCGTTCTGAACCATTTCGTCGCCATCTTGAAGGTGAAGGACCGTTTGAAACGATTGGTATTGCTGGGTTCTTTGGTTTACCTATAAAAAAAGAAGTGATTGATGCTCAATTTGAGCATGAATCTTTACCGGTGATGGTGCCACCAGCATATAAAATTCAAGAATATGCAGAACGACATAAACTAGAACGTTATCAACAACAACAACATACGATTACATCAATGTTTTATACATTTAAATTAATGAAACATAACGTGTTACCTAGTTTATTATTACCAGAATTAAGCGGACCATTCTTAAGTATAAATACGATTGCTAATACACTCATACCTACCCAAGCTAGACAGTTTGTTCATCGTTTTACAAAGAAATGGCTTCAAAAACCTGAGACAAAATTATCAATTGATCGTGAACATCACGTGTATTCGGAATTGCCAATCGGATTAACAGAGGAAGAACAAATTCAATTTAGTAAGCAAGCATTACAATTAATGGACTTAACCAAAGACTTTGCACCACTCATCGTTTTAGGCGGTCACGGTAGTGAATCGCATAATAACCCATACCATTCTTCTTTAGAATGTGGTGCATGTGGCGGTGCGTCTAGTGGTTTCAATGCTAAGTTATTAGCTATATTATGTAACCAGTCATCAGTCAGAACAGCACTTAAAGAAGATGGCATTATCATTCCAGATGAAACTGTATTTGTGGCAGCCGAACATAAAACGTCTGTAGATGAATTAGAATGGATTTATGTACCAGAATTAACTGAAAGTGCAAAACAAGCCTTTGATTTATTAGAATCAGTTATGCCTCAAGTGAGTTACAAGTCTAATTTAGAGCGTTTAGCACATTTACCAAACTTAGATAAAGTACATAAAGATCCAGTTGCTGAAGCATATCAATATGCAAGTGACTGGAGTGAAATTAGACCTGAATGGGGCTTGGCTAAAAATGCAGAATTTATTATTGGGAAACGTTCGATTACTGAAAATAGTAATTTAGAAGCACGTGCATTCTTGCATAATTATGATTGGTCACAAGATGAAGATGGTCATATTCTGAATACAATTATTTCAGGCCCAGCGCTTGTTGCACAATGGATTAACTTACAATATTACGCATCTACTGTGGCACCTCATTTTTATGGCAGCGGTAATAAAAGAACGCAATCTGTAACATCTGGACTTGGTGTTATGCAAGGGAACTCCAGTGATTTGATGTATGGTTTACCATGGCAATCAGTGATGGCACAAGATAATGAAATTTATCATTCACCCATACGTTTATTAGTTGTTATTCAAGCACCAGACACACATATTCAAAGATTACTTAATGAAAATCAGAAATTTGCACAAAAAGTGGACCATGGATGGGTGAGACTAGCTAGCATAGATGAAAAAAAAAGTTGGAAAGATTGGTAAAATATAGGCGGTATATTAAAAAGTAATTGTAGATTATAGCGATGATCCTATTATTTCCGAATAGTAGATAAGATGTTAAACTATAGTTAATTAATGTTTAGGAGTCGTCTATATGAAAAAATCTAAAGGTGTATATGAAGCTGAAATCAGTAAAGCCATCACGCAATGGGAAAAAGATTTTTTAGGTAGAGGTTCATTATCGGTTAAGACAGACATATTAAGAGATATGATCATTATCAATTTACAAGGTATATTAACACCTGCAGAATATCGTGTATGTGAGACCAGTGAAGGATTGTTAAATATCAAACGCACAAGATCTGAATTAGTAGAGTCAGGACAAGATGATCTCAATGACCTTATATATGAAATTACTGGTGTCAAAGTAAGTAGTTTTCATAGTGATTTGAGTACAGTTACTGGAGAGAGAGTAATTGTATTTAAATTAGAAGATAATTTTGAGAAAATGATTAACCAAGGTTAAATTTTATAAAGCAGTATGATCTTACGAGAATGAAAAGGTCATACTGTTTTTTATTTCAAATATATTAAATACATAATGTAGACATATAGTCGATAAATAATACCTAATAAATTTGGAATTATAACCATAGTGGCGATTAATTTGTCACCTTTGAAACCAATGACACATAAAATGATAGGTATCATATAAAGGACAAATAACCAAAATAATAATGTTTCGAATGATGGATGGATAGGTAAGAAAAAGCGAAATAATGTAATTAATAATGCGAGATAAATCATAATTATTTTGCTCATAATGAATGCCTTCCCTACTATCAAGCACAATGGATTAGTGTATGTGGTACAAGGTTTAATGTGTGATAGTCATATATTTGAAATTTATAATTATTTCAATTATACAATATTTTATATGCAAAAGGTATTAGAAATAAAGAATGCTATAGTATTTCATTTTATAATCGAATATTATAAGGTACGTAATATAAAAGAATCAGTTATAATACATATTAAGATTTCAAAAATGAAGGGATGGTTGTTTATGAAAAGGAATATACATCATCAACCAATAGGTGAGTCCGTAACAGATTTTGAACCGCTGAATTTCCCGGATATTAAACAATTAGACGGACGGTATAGTTCATTAGTTAAATTAAGTGAAACACACATTAATGATTTGTTTGACGTATTATGTAATGAAGATAATGATGCGAATTGGACTTATTTGTTTAGCGAACCAATCCATGATTACGGTATTTTTTCAGAGTATATTAAAGGTTTAATGTCTAATGTAAACTCGTATTATTTTGCTATTATTGATCATAAGCGTGAAAAAGCGTTAGGTTACTTATCATTAATGAATATTGATTCGATTAATGGCAAGATAGAGGTTGGAAATGTCCATTATTCAAATGGATTAAAAAAGACGAAAGTCGCCACTGAAGTTCAATATTTGCTAGCGAAATATGTGTTTGAACAATTAGGGTATCGTAGATATGAATGGAAGTGTGACAGTTTAAACGAACCTTCTAGAAAGGCAGCATTGAGATTAGGGTTTACTTACGAAGGTATGTTTAGACAGGCAGTAATATATAAGGGACGTAATCGGGATACAACATGGTACTCAATGATTGACAAGGAATGGCCGATATTAAATGAACGTTTCGAACAATGGTTAAGTCCGAATAATTTTGATGAAGCCGGTCAACAACGTATTCGATTACAAGATATAAATAGGGCACGAGACTGAGCGAATTTCCTTTTGTTTTTTATAAAATAGAGATAAGGAATGATTGAATAAGATAAAGAGATAAAGGAGAAAGTATGAAAAATAGACGGGCAACAACAGGTATGTTTACGATTCCTTTATTTATCATAAGTATGATGATATTTATTTTAATGGCTGTCGGCGTTATACAAGATATACCATTTTTAAAATTTGTCGATAGCCATTCACTAGACTGGTTTACTACTACATTCGGTACGCCACAACGTCAATTTGAAGGAGACATGTTGAACTATTATATGACATTTTGTGCCACGATTGGTGATGTTAGTGGTGTCATTGTGATGTCAGTGATCATTACAATAATATTATTATTTAAATATCCGCGTTTAGCTATATGGTTTATTTGCACAATATTAAGTGGAACATTAATTAATATTTTGATTAAAATGACAATCGAACGAATGAGACCGTATAATCATTTAGCCATTGACTCAGGGTTTTCTTTTCCTAGTGGGCACTCTAATGCGAGTACATTGTTTTTTATCACTTTATTGATTGTGGTGATGCCTTTAATTAAAAGAGCGGTCTTTAAATCTATTTTGAGCGGTCTTGCATTAATATTATGGATAAGCGTTTTGATTTGTCGATTATATTTCCATGCGCATTATCTGACAGATGTGGTTGGTGGAGTGACTTTAGGTTTAACCTGGATCGCTTTATGGTTAATGGTTTATCCACTGTTTGAACGAATCAAGTTTAAAAAGAATAAACATGTTATACATTGATAATTGTAAAATGAGAATGGATATATAGGCATGTTTCCGTTGTATATACGATAATTAAAACTAGGGGAGTTATTTTATGATGAATATTAAATCACCAAGTCCACTTTATTTAAAAGGGACAAGTCAACAAGCTATATTGTTATTACATTCATTCACAGGTACTGTTAAAGACGTAAAGCATCTTGCTACAACGTTGAATGAACAAGGATTCACGTGTTATGTACCTAACTATCCTGGTCATGGATTACCGGTTACACAGTTTATTAAGTATGATGTTAACGATTGGTGGGCATGTGTGCAAGAAGCGTACCAGTTTTTAAAGGAAGAAGGGTACGAAGTCATTAATGCAGCCGGTGTATCGTTAGGTGGATTATTTACATTACGATTAGCTGAAAATGTTGAATTAAATCGTATCGTAGTGATGTCTGCACCTAGCGAGAAAACAGAAGCTGGTATTGCTTGGCGCTTAGAAAAATATGGCAAACGCATGAATCAGATAATGAGGCTGTCTGAGGATGAGAGTGTTGAATCATTAGCCCAAATTGACCAATATCAAGATGAAATTAAAGTATTTCAAGGTGTTATTAATGATATTATGTCAAATTTACATGATATTAAATCGACTGCTAGAATTTTATATGGTGGACAAGATGAAGCGGCTTATGAAGAAAGTGCACACTATATTTTTAATCAAATTAGTAGCGATAATAAATCAATTCAAGATTTTCCACTCAATCAACATTTAATGACCCACGGTGAAGGAAGAGATGAATTAGAACAAGATATCGTTGAGTTTTTCACTCAAAAATAAAAACTAGCAATAAGGTGGTGTTCAACTGTGACGAGAACATTTTTATTAACCTATATTACGATTTCAGGCCACAGATATACAGAATTTAAGACTTTTGATAAGGGCATCGATAAGGACAAATGTGTTAGAAGAATTATAGATGAGTTTGATGAATTACCTTATCTTTATCTAGAAAAAGGTGATTCAATACATTATATTAATGTCGATCATATTGAAAGTTTAGAAATTGAAGAAGTAAATGATGGCCAAACGATTACTTATAGTAGCGAAGATTAAAATATAAAGAATAGTCATAACTGATGCTAATCAATGTATTAAATGAAAGGCAACGTTATGGGCTGTTCTTTTTTTATTATTCTGACAATTTGTATGAATATTGCACTTATAACTAACTAATGGTAAAGTGTTACTTAAGTACGTAAACGCTTTAACGCATTAAAGGAAGTGAGTGAATATGAGTAAGCAATCAGAATGGAAAACTTCTACTGGGTTTATATTAGCAAGTGCCGGTTCCGCAATTGGATTAGGAGCAATGTGGAAGTTTCCTTATATGGCTGGTATATATGGTGGTGGCGCCTTTTTATTAATGTTTTTAATTTTTACCATTTTTGTAGGACTGCCATTATTAATTATGGAATTTACAGTAGGGAAAATGGGAAGAACGTATACAACTCAAATCTATAGTAAACTCACAGGTAAAAAGTGGCTCAATGTGATTGGGTGGAACGGGAATTTAGCAGTTTTTATATTGTTTGGTTTCTATAGTGTCATTGGCGGATGGATTATTATTTATATGGGGAATGTTATTTGGCAAATATTAAGTTTAAATACAACTCACCTGACACAACTCAATTTTGAAGCAATGATTAGTAATCCATGGCTTACTGTTTTAGGACAGGGTATTTTTATCTTCTTAACGATGATCATTGTTATGTTAGGTGTAGAAAAAGGGTTGGAAAAAGCATCCAAAATCATGATGCCACTATTATTTATCTTTTTAATTATTGTAGTGGTAAAATCATTATCTTTAGACGGATCGCTAGAGGGTGTGCGTTACTTGTTACAACCTAGAGTGGAAGATATTTCAATTGAAGGTATTTTATTTGCGTTAGGTCAATCATTCTTTACCTTATCATTAGGAACAACTGGAATGATTACATACGCAAGTTATGCACCGAAGACAATGACTATTAAATCATCAGCGGTTTCCATTGTATTGATGAATATTTTAGTTTCGGTCTTAGCGGGCTTAGCTATTTTTCCTGCTTTGAAAACATTTGGTTATCAACCACAAGAAGGTCCAGGATTATTATTCAAAGTACTACCGCTTGTATTTGATAAAATGCACTTTGGTATTGCCTTTTATCTGATGTTTTTAATTTTATTCTTATTTGCAGCGTTAACATCATCCATTTCACTGTTAGAATTAAACGTTTCTAATTTTACGAAAAATGATAATACGAAACGTCAACCTGTCGCATTGATCGCAAGTATACTGGTCTTTTTAATTAGTATTCCAGCGACATTATCATTTGGAAGTTTGAGTGGCGTTAAATTTGGCGCAGGTACAATATTCGATAATATGGATTTTGTCGTTTCGAATATATTAATGCCTTTAGGGGCACTTGGCACAACATTAGTAGTAGGACAATTGTTGGATAAACAGCTGCTACAAGAAAGCTTTGGAAGAGACAAATTTAAATTGTTTTTACCATGGTATTATTTAATTAAATTTGTAATGCCAGTAGTCATTATTTTAGTATTTATTGTTCAATTATTTTAATTTATACGATGAGAACAACATCATTATAAATGCCATAGGGCTTATCGAAATTTAAATTTCGATAAGCCCTATTTGTATTAATTGGCTAAAATATGCCAGATATTTTTGATGATTATACAACTTACGATGAGTACGATAACACTTGAAACTTTATTTAGAATAATAATATATTTTCCTGTTTTATCGACCGAACCTATCATTTTACCGAGTATCGCTAATAGGATAAACCAAATCCAAGATACTAACATAGTAGCGCCAGCAAATAATATCTTTTCGGTGCCATGATACATAGACGCACTTGTTCCAATTACACCAATCGTATCCATTATCGCGTGAGGATTAAGTAATGAAACGGATAATGCGAAGCCGATTTGTTTTTTTGCGCTCATGGGTTCCATATGTTCTAAATGACTAGGCTTTTCATTCCATAATGACCATGCCATATATAATAGAAAGGCGAGACCAATGATATAAATGACTAACTGTAAAATAGGAAGAGACATTAAGATTAAGGATACGCCTAAAATAGCTAACACAATTAAAGTAGTATCACATAAGCCAGCTGTGACGATCACTGGTAATGCTTTAGTTAATTTCTTTTGATTTGCACCTTGATTAAATACAAATACATTTTGAGCACCTAAAGGTAGAATCAGACCTAGTGCTAATAAGAAACCGTGAATGATCGGTTGCATAAAAAATACCTCTCTCACTTTTGACTTGAAATTAAGTAAAATGATAAATTCAGAAACAAATATCAGAATATTTAAAAATATTATACAAAAGCAATATATAATTTTCAACATTGAATTATTTAGCCATTTTAAAAAGCCCTAGATACATCATTACGAATGTATCTAGGGCATGAAAATATATCGATTAAATATGATTTTACTTATGATTGTTGGACGGCTTCTACTAATGCATCCGCTGCAAGAAGTCCAAGTTTATTAGAAGCCAGTGGGCTATCGCCAGTTAATAATTTACGATCTTGATGAGTTTGGCCACTCATTTCTTTATTTACAACTTGAAGTCCTTGTTTAGTCAATAAATCAGCGACTAACCATTTAAGTTTACCAGGTAAATAACCGATATCGATATTTGCGCCTTCATCTAATGCATCTGGGAAGACACATACAGAATATCCTTCAAATGGAGATTTTTCTCTATTTAATCCAGCAGATAATAATGCTGCCGGGCCGTGACATAATGTGATAACAAATTTATCATAATCTAATGCCCAATCTAAAGCTTGTTGAACATCTTCACTTTCAGAAATACCAACAACAGCGGCATGTCCACCAGGGATAAAGAGTGAAATATAATCTGAATCAGGGCCAAGTTCATTTTTGATGACTTCAGATAATACTTTAGGTTGTTTTAATTTTTCTTTTAGCTTATTATATGTTTCTTGTACTGCTTCATCTTCCGTAGGCATTGCCCAGTGCTCTAGTTTGACAGGGTAACCAGTTAATGTAGCGACATCTACATCGAAGCCTGCTTCCATTAAATGGTGTAACGGTAATAGCATTTCAACTGGATGATTTCCTGTTGAAAACATTTTACCGTTTTCTAATAATACATAACGCTCTTCAGCGGCAATCATTAATACTTTCCATTTGCCACCAGTATAAGCATTTTTATGATTAACACCATTAAAATCTGTTTTAGGCGCTGTATATTGACTTAATGAATATGGTGAAGGGAAAAATGCATTATCCTCCGCTTTGTCAGGGGTTGGTGCTTTACTTAATTGACTAGAATCTTGAGTCATTTATATTCCTTCTTTCCTAAGTTTGTATGCTTATATCCATGAAAATAGTCTCTTAAACATTCAATAACGCATTCATCATACTGAATCATCAATAAAAAAGTGTACTTAGACATCATGGTTGAGTCAAAGTACACAGGTTTAATGATCTATTGAATATTTTCGAAAACAACATTTTGTTTTTTTAATTCTTCTTCAATGTTTTTAGGAAGACTACAATTTTTAAATGTGACATGATCAAAGATACAATGTTTTAATTTGATATTTTCAAATGTTGAATTGCTAATTTCTGTCTTTTTAAAAACAACATTTTTAAATACAGTATCTGTGATTTTAACGTCGCTAAAAGTATTTCCGTCGAATACAACATCTTGGAATGTTGTATTATTGATCGTTGTTTCATCAAATGTTGTATTTTCAAAAGAGATTTTTTTGAAGAGGTTTTTATAAAAATTCACTTGTTCAAAAATACAATCATTCATACTACTATTAACCACTTTACTGTTAGAAATAGCATTAATATTTTTGAAAATACCTTCATCAAAATTACAATTTTTAAAGCGACCTTTATTAACTTCTAATTCATCGTACATTGAATTTCTAAAATTAGTCGCTGTATGGCTCAAGTTTTTATAATTTTCTTTAGTGAATACAGATAATGATAGGTCTTTATTTGACATCTTATTGTGAACTCCTTTACTTGTATTATCCATGAAAATGTATGAACGGTATTATCATTATCATAACAGAATAAAGTAGATGACACATTTGATTGAATTTAAAAATAATGATGTAAAAAAATATAAAAAGTTATAAACTATGAAATTGCAAATTTGTGTACAATCCTTTATAATTCATACCTGTTAAATAAGAATTAATTAATCCATTTGAGAAAGAAGGGAATGTTCAATTTTCCACTGAATAAAGGATGATTGAATATATAGAATATGATTGCATATGACTTAATAGGAGAGACACCACTCGTGTTATTAGAGAGTTTTAGTGATGAAGACGTAAAAATCTATGCGAAACTCGAACAATTTAATCCAGGCGGAAGTGTAAAAGACCGACTAGGAAAGTATTTAGTTGAACAAGCGATTGAAGAGGGGCGTCTACATCGTGGTGATACCATTGTAGAAGCTACAGCTGGTAATACAGGGATTGGTTTAGCAATAGCTGCCAATCGTTACCAACTTAATTGTGTGATATTTGCACCAGAAGGCTTTTCCGAAGAGAAAATATCAATTATGCGTGCTTTAGGTGCTGATGTTAAAAGAACTGTAAAAGCTGAAGGCATGATAGGTGCACAACAAGTTGCCCGACAGTATGCTGAAGACACGCAATCGATTTATATGAATCAATTTGAAACAACACATAATCCAGATGCCTATACTCATACATTAGGTAAAGCGTTAACAGATGAACTAAATCATATTGATTACTTTGTTGCTGGTGCTGGCTCGGGCGGTACATTTACAGGCGTCGCGAGACACTTACAACCATTAGGTGTTAAAAATTATATCGTCGAACCTGAGGGGTCGATATTAAATGGCGGTCCAAGTCATACGCATGCCACAGAAGGTATTGGTTCAGAAAAATGGCCTAGCTTTCTAGAGAAATCATTAGTAGAAGGTATTTTTACAATTAGTGATCAACATGCCTTTGATAATGTAAAAGCCATCGCTAAACAAGAAGGGTTACTAGTAGGTAGCTCATCCGGCGCTGCACTTCAAGGTGCACTTGAATTAAAAAAACAAATAGATAAAGGGATTATCGTGACGATATTCCCTGATGGTAGCGACCGATACATGTCAAAACAAATATTTAGTTATAAGGAGAATGAGAATAATGAATAAAAAAACACAAATGATACATGGCGGACATACAACAGATGATTATACAGGTGCTGTAACGACTCCAATTTACCAAACAAGTACATATTTACAAGACGATATCGGAGATTTACGCCAAGGTTATGAATATTCACGTACTGCCAATCCAACACGTGCGTCTTTAGAAAGTGTTATTGCAGACTTAGAACATGGTAAACATGGTTTCGCATTTGGTTCAGGCATGGCAGCTATTAGTGCAGTGATTATGCTATTAGATAAAGGAGACCAGCTTATTTTAAATTCAGATGTATACGGTGGTACGTACCGCGCTTTAACAAAAGTATTTACACGCTTCGGATTAGACGTAGATTTTGTAGATACAACCAATATTGAAAATGTTGAGAAATATATTAAACCAGAAACAAAAATGTTATATATCGAAACGCCTTCTAATCCATTATTACGTGTGACAGATATTAAAGGTGCTGTAGCGATTGCTAAAAAACATAACCTTATTTCTGTAGTAGATAATACATTTATGACACCTTATTATCAAAATCCATTAGATTTTGGTATTGATATAGTTTTACATTCTGCTACTAAATATATTGGTGGACATAGTGATGTAGTTGCAGGATTAGTAGTGACTGCAGACGATGAATTAGGAGAACGTATAGGCTTTATCTCAAATTCAACTGGTGGTGTGCTTGGACCACAGGATAGCTACTTATTAGTAAGAGGAATCAAGACGTTAGGTTTACGTATGGAACAAATTAATCGTAACGTAGAAGCAGTGATTGATATGTTACAGTCTCACGATAGTGTACAAAAAGTATTCCATCCAAGTATTAAAAGTCACTTAAACTATGATATTCATGCTGCACAAGCAGATGGACATACAGGCGTTATTGCATTTGAAGTGAAAGACACAGAAGCTGCGAAACAAGTGATTCATGCTACGCAATATTTCACGTTAGCTGAAAGTTTAGGGGCAGTAGAAAGTTTAATATCAGTTCCTGCATTAATGACACATGCATCTATTCCAGCAGATGTACGCGCTAAAGAGGGTATCACAGATGGATTAATCCGTTTATCAATTGGTATTGAAGACACAGATGATTTAGTCAATGATTTAAAACAAGCACTTGATACATTAAACTAATGCTATCACTATTTTTAAGGTCTAGGGAGTTGTCCCTAGGCCTTTTTTGAGCAATTACATAAATAAAGTTAAGAATCTTTCATTAGAATCTGAATTGTGTTAAAGTAGTTAGACAATCGAATATCTTGATAATCAAGGTAAATAGAGGTGGCTTAAAAATGAATGATGATAACAATCAAAATGATGTTAAACATGATGATATGGTGACTTCATTTAGAGGTTTAGGACGGCGAGTTGTTTTATACCAACATAAAATTGCAGAACAATTAGATGTATATAACCATGATTGGACTACGATTGATATGTTAAGTGAGACGGGGCCTATCACTGCTGGTGAATTAGGTAGAAGAGTTGGACTTACAACGGGAAGTGTTACAGCATTGGTCGATCGATTAGAAAGAGCAGGCTATGTTAAACGTGAGCGTCATCCTAAAGATCGTCGAAGTATTATGATTGTTCCACAGTATGAAGATAAATCAGAAGTACAACACGCTTATGAAACATTGAATCAACATATGACTGAACTGACAAATCAATATACGGCAGAGCAAATGGAAACCATTCAGTCGTTTCTAAAAGCAACAACAGCTATTTTAGATAATGAAATTGAACGTAAGAAATAAAATAAAGAAAAAGAAGGTCTGAATTATGAAAATTAATCATATTAATATAACGGTCAACGATGTAAAAACAACGCGAGCATTTTTTGAAAAGTATTTCGATTTAGTTTGTATTGGTAGTGCTGGCAATATGTTTGCAGCTATGAATGACGAAGATGGATTTCTGTTTAATTTAATAGAAGGAGAAAATATAAAATATCCAGATACATTCCATATTGGTTTCCCGCAAGAAAGTAAAGAAGAGGTGGATCGTATACATCAAATCTTAAAAAATGACGGGTATGAAGTATGGGATCCTGAAATGGCGCATGCAACATATACTTTTTACTTTAAAGCACCAGGCAATTTTACAGTAGAAGTTTATTGTGAAGTACAAGAAAAAACAGAAACATATGTACACTCATATTTTGCAGACTACAATAAATAGCATTTAAAATATTGGCAATTTGAAGATATGAAATATAAATAGTGACTGAGACATGTTGAATTGTCTCAGTTTTTTAATGTAAACATAAAGACGAAAAAATTTTCTTATAATTCATAATTTAGCTAATATTGTGCGTGTTTCAAATCGAGATTATTCCCATATTGTCAGGGTATGCGAATAATGTAGATTAATTTTATGAGAGGAGTATTTGAATGATTTTTGAAACAATGGAACAAGAAGATTATGAACAAATAGTATTTTGCCAAGATCAATCAACGGGTCTAAAGGCAATCATTTGTATTCATGATACAACGCTTGGACCAGCATTAGGTGGTTGCCGCGTGAGAAATGATTATGCATCAGAAGAAGAAGCAATTGAGGATGCTATGAATTTAGCACGTGGAATGACATATAAAAATGCTGCAGCTGGCTTAGACCTTGGTGGAGGTAAGACAGTAGTGATGGGATCACCTAATAAAGAAGATGAAGAAGCATTCTATAGAGCATTAGGGCGTTATGTTCATACATTAAATGGTCGTTATTATACAGCTGAAGATGTAGGTACATCAGAGCATGAAATGAACCTTATTCATAAAGAAACACCTTATGTTTGTGGTACAAGTAAGTCGTTCGGCTCAGCAGGTAATCCAAGTCCTATGACAGCTTATGGTATATATATTGCTATGAAGCGTACGGCTTTAGAACAATTTAATGGTGAATCTCTTGAAGGTAAGACCATAGCAGTTCAAGGTGTGGGACACGTGTCCTATGAACTTTGTCGTCTTTTACATGAAGATGGTGTTAAGTTGATTGTTACTGATATTAATAAAGATAATGCACAGCGTGCAGTAGATGAGTTTAATGCGACATTTGTTGAACCAGATGATATCTTTTCAGTAGAAGCGGATATCTTCGCGCCATGTGCACTCGGTGGTATATTAAATGACGATACAATTCCTCAATTAAAAGTTAAAGCGATTTGTGGTTCAGCAAATAACCAATTAAAAGATGAAAACAAACATAGTCAAATGTTAGAAGAAAAAGGTATATTATATGCACCAGATTATATTGTGAATAGTGGTGGTGTAATCAACACTGCTGATGAGTTGAATGGATATAATGAAACGCGTGCTAAGGAAAGTATTGAAGGTATAGATAAAATTGTGAAACATATCTTTGATATCGCCAAAGAACAACATAAAACACCATTAGAAGCGTCACAACATTTTGCAGAAACACGATTGAAACAAATGTCCCATATTCAAGATATTAGAAAATAAAATAACAGAAAATATCAATAAAGCAACCCAGGATTAATGTCCTGGGTTGCTTTTTAGGATGAAATGATAGTTAAAATGTATAAACAAAATATCATGGAATTTTAAATTAACGAATGAGGAGATTAAAAATTAAATATGAATATTCGGGTTTATTATTAATGAATTCGGTTAATAGAAATATACGAAAGCACAACTTTATTATTTTATGCATATAACATCATAAAATTTAATTTCTGAAATATTAATTGATTATTAAATGTAACGACAAATTGAATTGAGTTCCAAATAATTTGCAAACAAATGTTTTATTTATGTCGATTTGCCAAGAGTTGTGATTTTATTTCTAAAAAAGAATAAATACTTTTTCGTTTTTAGGTAATAATAATTCTATTTACTTTTGAATATAAAGCGTGGATATATATGGTTTTGCAACATTTGTAAATTTTCAATCAATTAAGTATTATATGTACATACAATGTTAAAGTTGTGAAAAATATATGAGGTGATTCATGAATGAAGAATAGACAAGGCTTTTTACCAAACAAATTAAACAAATATGCAATTAGAAAATTTACGGTAGGTACTGCATCGTTATTAATAGGTGCGACATTAGTATTTGGCGTAGGAAATGTAGCGAGAGCAGATGAATTAGATAATGCATCGTCACAAAATAACGACGGCAATAAAGATAAAAGTGAACCTGTCGATATAACCGAACTGACTAATACTAACGAAACAGCTAGTACAGAGGATCAAGCAACTGACAAAGCAACTACAAATGTGTCAGAAGAAGCTAATCATGCTGATCAAACGACAGCAACGACTCAAGATACTAGTCAAACAGAAAAATCTAATACGGAAGAGACACAAAATACCGAACAAGCAAACACAGAAAAAGCTTCTTCAAATCAAACAACAAAAGACTCCTCTAATATAGAACAAGACACAATTAATAAAACAAATGATAAAACATCAACAACGACTGAAGATAATAAAGGTGTTACATCAGTAACTGATGAAAAATCAGATGCTTCTTCAACGACTGACAAGAATAACGATGACAAAACAACAACTGCAGAAGAAAGTAAAACATCAGAAGAACCAACTACAGAAACAACGACTACTAAAGAAACTCAATCAACAGATAATAAGTCGGCCTCTACAACTAAAGAAACTTCCTCACAAGACCAATCAACAAATGAAAATTCAACAACAGACAATTCATCTCAAGAAAAGCAAACAACATCAACTAAGGAAACTGCTAATACATCAAAGAAAGTAAGTTAAACAGAAAAAGTTAATGAGCCACAAACTACAACATATGAAAATAAAGTGGATACAGAACTTGGTAAACAATTAGCAGCATCAGATAATAAAGAACAAGCTGTTCAATCATTCTTAAATGATCAAGTGTCTAAAACAGAAGCTAAAGAAATTTTAAATAATACAGATGTTGATTTCAATAAAGCAACAGACGAAGAAATTAATCAAGCCGTTTTACAAGCTGCATTAACTGAAATGGCAAACAAACAGAAGAGTACAGAAACATTAGCTACGCCACCTAAAACTAGAACGTTTATGCGTGCAATGGCTACACCTAGAATGTTGGCAGCAGCTGTAACATCCCCTGATCAAGATGCTCAAAAATCATTAGCGACATCAGATAACTATACATTTGCGTCATTAGTGTTTGACCCAGAAGCATTAGATTCAGATGCTGTTAAAAATAGTACATCAATTCCATTTAATATTGATGCTTATATGTCGGGTGCTAACTCAGGAACAAGATATAAAATCGACTTAAACTTAGACTCTAAAATTGCTGATCATGTAACGAAAATATCAGTTAACCCAGCTGGAAGTAATACACCGGTTCAATTTACAAGATTAAAAAATGATGACGGTACACCTTCTAATATTTGGGAAGTGAATTATATTCGAGCTAGCGGTGGATTATTTGGTGGTGCAGAAATTTTAGCATCTAAAACTGCATCAGGCGGTAAAATTGAATTAGATGATACTGTGGGTAATATTTTAAATAATGCAGGAGATTTATCTGATAATAAATTAAATTATCAAATTTATGTTAGAGATTCTTCTAATAATACAATTATTCGTACGTCTGAAAGCAGTGGTTACTTCCTTACAGATGCAGATAAAGATTTAGTTGATTTAAACAATAATACTTCAACAGCAAACTCAAATGATTTTAAAGCAAGTAGTGGTACGGCTAGTTTAGACACTAAAGTAGGCGACAATGGCGCAATTATCGTTGACCAACAAGTTATCAAAAATGGTATCTTCGGATATGGTGGCGCTCAAAATAAACAATGGAGCTACAATTATCAAATTGATAAAGATTTAATTCCATTTATTCAAAGTGTTGAATTAGATAAATATGATTATGATGGATTAAAAGGTTTTGATAAAACATATAATGCTGCTAACAAAGTAGCTGATTTATCTATCGATGCCAATGGTAATGGTACGATTACAGCAAGTGATTTAAATAAATTAATCGAATTTAATAATGGTTTACATGAAACAGTAGGTATGAGAATCGTTATTAAATTAAACCAAAGTCCTAATAATATTTTAACTAAAGATGCACAATATGATGCCAAAGGTAATTTAATTAGTTCTACAACTGACCAAGTTGAAGATTTTACATTTGCTGGATACCTTACAGATAATGCTGGCAAATTAATTAATAACACATTAGGTACATCTTCGTTAGAATTACAAGACTATGATAAAGATGGCTTATTAGATCGTTATGAAAGAGAAGTATCATTAACTGATGCCAATAATGCAGACACAGATGGCGATACTAAAAATGATGGAGACGAAGTGAAAACATATCATACATCACCATTAGTAGGTCAACCTAATGCTGCAGATATTACGATTAATGACACTAAAGTTAGTGGTTCAGTAACGTTAAAACCAAATGCAGGTACACAAACTGCTAAAGTCATAAATTCAGCGGGTCAAGTTATTGGTACGTCTACTGTTAATAGTGATGGTACATTTGCTGTAACGATTCCAAAATCAGCTGCTGGTCAATACACAATTGCTATTGATGCGCCGAATTATGATAATGATGAAACAAATACATTTAATATTGTAGATAATACTATTGTTCCAGCACCATTAGTGGATCCTGTCGATGATAACGACACGACTATTGGCGTTCATGGTACTGCTGGTTCAACAGTGAAAGTAAAAGATAGTAATAACAATGTTATTGGTACAGTTACATTAGGTGCAAACAGTACAACTGGTACGTTAACTTTATCAAAACCTTTAGCTGCAGGAACTCAATTAACATCAACTGCAACTAAAAATGGTAAAACAAGTGCGGTTTCACCAACAGTAACAGTGACAGATGCAACAGCACCAGATGCGCCAGTGATTAACCCGGTAACTAGTGATGATACAACGGTTACAGGTAAAGCAGAACCGAATTCAACAGTAACAGTTACATTCCCAGACGGCACTACGCAAGTTACAACTGCGGATGCATCAGGTAATTATACTGTTAATATCCCTGCTAATGAAGACTTTACTGGTGGCGAAACAATTAAAGCTTCAGCTAAAGATGCTGCAGGCAATAAATCAGTTGATTCAAACGTGACTGTGACAGATACAACAGCACCAAATCAACCAACGGTCAATCAAGTAACAAGTGAAGATAAAACAATCACAGGTAAAGCAGAACCAAACTCAACAGTAACAGTAACATTCCCAGATGGGACTAAAGTTCAAGCCATTACAGCAACAGATGGTAGTTATCGAGTGGCTGTACCTACCAATATTGATTTAGTAGGTGGCGAAACACTAGGCGTTACTTCAACTGATAAAGCTGGAAACACATCGACGGCTGCAAATACAACAGTTGTAGATGTTACAGCACCAAAAGAACCTGTAATTAATGATGTAACAAGTGAAGATAAAACAATTACTGGTACATCAGAACCAAACTCAACAGTAACAGTAACATTCCCAGATGGTACAAAGGCTTCAGCGACAGCAGATGCTTCGGGTAATTACACAATTGGTATTCCAGATTCTGAAGACTTAAAAGGTGATGAAGAATTAAGTGTAGTTGCAACAGATGCAGCAGGTAATGTGTCAGTCGATGCTGGTACAACAGTATTAGATAAAACACCGCCTGAAGTACCAACCATCAACCCAGTAACAAGTGAAGACAAAACAATCACAGGTAAAGCAGAACCGAATTCAACAGTAACAGTAACATTCCCAGATGGTACAACAGCGAATGCGACAACAGATGGCGACGGTAATTATACAATTGATATCCCTGCCAATGAAGATTTAAAAGGTGGAGAAGCATTACCAGTGACATCAACAGATGGCGCAGGTAACCAATCTGGTGCAGCGACTACGACAGTAACAGATACAACGGCACCGACAGTACCAACAATTAATCCAGTAACAAGTGAAGATACAACAATTACAGGTCATGCGGAACCAGGTTCAACAGTAACAGTAACGTTCCCAGATGGAAATACAGCTACTGGTACAACGGATGCAGATGGCAATTATGTTATCAATATTCCTACTGATGAAGACTTAAAAGGTGGAGAAGAGTTACCAGTGACTTCTACAGATAAAGCTGGTAATAAATCTGATGTTGCGACAACTGAAGTAACAGATACAACAGCACCAGAAGCACCAACAGTTAATCCAGTAACAAGTGATGATACAACAATCACAGGTAAAGCAGAGCCAAACTCAACAGTAACAGTGACATTCCCGGATGGCACAACAGCAACAGGCAATACAGATGCAGATGGCAATTATGTGATTGATATTCCAGCTAACGAAGATCTAAAAGGTGGCGAAACATTACCAGTTACATCTACAGATAAAGCTGGCAATAAATCTCAACCTGCGTCAACAGTGGTAACAGATACAACAGCACCAACAGTACCGACTGTAAACCCAGTATCTAGTGAAGATAAAACAGTTACAGGTAAAGCAGAGCCAAACTCAACAGTAACAGTAACGTTCCCAGATGGTACGACAGCTAGTGGTACGACAGACGCAGATGGAAACTATACAATAGATATTCCAGCGAATGAAGACTTAAAAGGCGGCGAAACATTACCAGTTACAGCGACAGACAAAGACGGCAATAAATCAGAACCAGCAACAACGACAGTAACAGACACAACAGCACCAGAAGCACCAACAGTCAATCCAGTAACAAGTGATGATACACAAATCACAGGTAAAGCGGAGCCGAACTCAACAGTAACGGTAACGTTCCCGGATGGAAATACAGCTAGTGGCACAACAGATGCAGATGGAAACTATGTTATTAATATCCCTTCAAGCGAAGACTTAAAAGGCGGCGAAACATTACCAGTTACATCTACAGATAAAGCTGGAAACACATCAGAACCAGCAACAACAGTGGTAACAGATACAACAGCACCAACAGTACCATCAGTGAATCCAGTGACAAGTGATGATACGCAAATTACAGGTAAAGCAGAGCCAAACTCAACAGTAACAGTGACATTCCCGGATGGTACGACAGCTACTGGAACGACGGACGCAGATGGAAACTACACAATAGATGTTCCAGCGAATGAAGATCTAAAAGGTGGCGAAACATTACCAGTTACTGCAACAGATAAAGATGGTAATAAATCAGAGCCAGCAACAACAGTAGTAACAGATACAACAGCACCAACAGTACCATCAGTGAATCCAGTGACAAGCGATGATACACAAATTACAGGTAAAGCAGAGCCAGGATCAACAGTGACAGTAACATTCCCAGATGGAAATACAGCTACTGGTACAACAGATGCAGATGGCAATTACGTGATTAATATTCCAAGTGGTGAAGACTTAAAAGGTGGAGAGACGCTACCGGTTACTGCGACAGACAAAGATGGCAATAAATCAGAACCAGCAACAACGACAGTAACAGACACAACAGCACCAGAAGCACCAACAGTCAATCCAGTAACAAGTGATGATACACAAATCACAGGTAAAGCGGAACCAGGCTCAACGGTGACAGTAACGTTCCCAGATGGTACAACAGCTACTGGTACAGCTGACCAAGATGGTAATTATGTGATTGACATTCCAGCTAACGAAGATCTAAAAGGTGGCGAAACATTACCAGTTACTGCAACAGATAAAGATGGTAATAAATCAGAGCCGACATCAACAGTAGTAACAGATACAACAGCGCCAACAGTACCTTCTGTAAACCCAGTAACAAGTAATGACACGCAAATCACAGGTAAAGCAGAACCAGGATCAACAGTAACAGTAACGTTCCCAGATGGTACAACAGCTACTGGTACAACAGATGAGAATGGTAATTATGTGATTGACATCCCATCTAACGAAGACTTAAAAGGTGGCGAAACACTACCAGTAACAGCAACAGATAAAGATGGTAATAAATCAGAACCAGCAACAACAGTAGTGACAGATACAACAGCGCCAACAGTACCGACTGTAAACCCAGTAACAAGTGACGATACACAGATCACAGGTAAAGCAGAGCCAAACTCAACAGTGACAGTAACGTTCCCAGATGGTAAAACAGCAAGTAGTACAACAGACGCAGATGGAAACTATGTCATCAATATTCCTTCAAGCGAAGACTTAAAAGGTGGAGAAGAGTTACCAGTAACAGCAACAGATAAAGCTGGTAATACGTCTGATAAAGCAACAACAGTGGTAACAGATACAACAGCGCCAACGGTACCATCTGTAAACCCAGTAACAAGTGACGATACACAAATCACAGGTAAAGCAGAGCCAAACTCAACAGTGACAGTAACATTCCCAGATGGCACGAAAGCTAGTGGAACAACAGACGCAGATGGTAATTATGTGATTGACATCCCAGCAAACGAAGATCTAAAAGGTGGCGAAACATTACCAGTAACAGCTACAGATAAAGACGGTAATGAATCAGAACCAGCAACAACAGTAGTAACAGATACAACAGCACCAACAGTACCATCTGTAAACCCAGTAACAAGTGATGATACACAAATCACAGGTAAAGCGGAACCAGGTTCAACGGTAACAGTGACATTCCCAGATGGCACGAAAGCTAGTGGTACAACAGATGCGGACGGTAACTATGTGATTAATATTCCTGCCAACGAAGATCTAAAAGGTGGCGAAACATTACCAGTAACGTCTACTGATAAAGATGGTAATAAATCAGAACCAGCAACAACAGTAGTAACAGATACAACAGCACCATCTGTACCGACTGTTAATCCGGTAACAAGTGACGATACACAAATCACAGGTAAAGCAGAGCCAAACTCAACAGTGACAGTAACATTCCCAGATGGCACAAAAGCAACTGGTAAAACAGATGCAGATGGCAATTATGTGATTAATATTCCTGCCAACGAAGATTTAAAAGGTGGCGAAACATTACCAGTAACTGCAACAGATAAAGATGGTAACGAATCACAACCGTCAACAACAGTAGTGACAGATACAACAGCACCAACTGTACCATCAGTGAACCCAGTGACAAGTGATGATACACAAATTACAGGTAAAGCGGAACCAGGTTCAACGGTAACAGTAACGTTCCCAGATGGCACAAAAGCAACTGGTACAGCTGACCAAGATGGCAATTACGTGATTGATATCCCAGCTAATGAAGATTTAAAAGGTGGCGAAACATTACCAGTAACGTCTACAGATAAAGATGGTAACGAATCAGAACCAGCAACAACAGTAGTGACAGATACAACAGCACCAACTGTACCGACTGTTAATCCAATAACAAGCAATGATAAGACGATTACAGGTAAAGCAGAACCAGGCTCAACAGTAACAGTGACGTTCCCAGATGGAAGCACTTCAACTGGCAAAGCTGATCAAGATGGCAGCTATGTAATTGATATTCCAGCTAACGAAGATTTAAAAGGCGGAGAAACATTACCAGTAACGTCTACTGATAAAGATGGTAACGAATCAGAACCAGCAACAACAGTAGTAACAGATACAACAGCACCAGAAGCGCCAACAGTTAACCCAGTAACAAGTGATGATACACAAATCACAGGTAAAGCAGAGCCAAACTCAACAGTGACAGTAACATTCCCAGATGGCACAACAGCTAGTGGTACAACTGATGCAGATGGCAATTACGTGATTGATATTCCAGCTAATGAAGACCTAAAAGGTGGCGAAACATTACCAGTAACTGCAACAGATAAAGATGGTAATACATCAGATAAGACAACAACAGTAGTAACAGACACAACAGCGCCAACTGTACCGACAATCAATCCGGTAACAAGTGAAGATAAAACAATCACAGGTAAAGCGGAACCAGGTTCAACAGTAACAGTGACGTTCCCAGATGGCACAACGGCAACAGGTAAAACAGATGAAAACGGCAATTATGTCATCGATATTCCTGCCAACGAAGATCTAAAAGGCGGAGAAACATTACCAGTTACTGCAACAGATAAAGACGGTAATGAATCACAACCAACAACAACAGTAGTAACGGACACAACAGCACCGTCTGTACCGACAATCAACCCAGTAACAAGTGACGATACACAAATTACAGGTAAAGCAGAGCCAAACTCAACAGTGACGGTAACATTCCCAGATGGCACAACAGCGACTGGTAAAACAGATGAAAACGGTAACTATGTGATCGATATTCCAGCTAACGAAGATCTAAAAGGCGGAGAAACATTACCAGTTACTGCAACAGACAAAGACGGTAATACGTCAGAACCAGCAACAACAGTAGTGACAGATACAACAGCACCGACAGTGCCGACAATCAATCCGGTAACAAGTGAAGATAAAACAATCACAGGTAAAGCGGAACCAGGTTCAACAGTAACAGTGACGTTCCCAGATGGCACAACAGCAACAGGTAAAACAGATGAAAACGGTAACTATGTGATTGATATTCCAGCTAATGAAGATCTAAAAGGCGGAGAAACATTACCAGTAACATCTACTGATAAAGATGGTAATGAATCAGAACCAGCAACAACAGTAGTAACAGATACAACAGCACCAGAAGCGCCAACTGTAAATCCAGTTCATAAGGGAGATAAAACAATCACAGGTAAAGCGGAATCAGGCTCAACAGTGACAATAACATTCCCAGATGGTACAACAGCAACAGGTAAAACAAATGAGGACGGTAACTATGTGATTGACATCCCAGCTGGAGAAAATCTAAAAGGTGGAGATCATATTGGCGTTACAGCAACAGATGCTAATGGAAATACGTCTCCATCTACTGATGGAACAGTGATTGATGATGGTAAACCTGTAGATCCAAGTCAACCGACAGACCCAACAGACCCAGGTAAACCTGTAGATCCAAGTCAACCGACAGACCCAACAGACCCAGGTAAACCAACGGATCCAAGTCATCCAACAGACCCAACAAATCCAGGTGAACCAACGGATCCAAGTCAACCGATAGACCCAACAAATCCAGGTGAACCAACGGAACCAAGTCAACCGACAGATCCAACAAATCCAGGTGAACCAACGGAACCAGGTCAACCGGCAGAGCCAACAAATCCAGGTGAAGTAACAGAACCAGGTCAACCGGCAAACCCAACAAATCCAGGTGAACCAACAGAACAAACAACACAAGGTCATGTATCTGGAAATAATGTAACTTCAAATGGTGCTGTACAACAAAGAAACCATGATACATCATCAACAAACAAAGGTAATAATCATGAAAAAGATCAAAGTGAATTACCTGAAACTGGACAAGATGGTGTGAACAAAGGAACATTATTCGGTACATTATTAGCTGGATTAGGAGCGTTATTCTTATTCTTCAAACGTCGTAGAGAAGATGAAGAGGAAGAGGAAAAATAAAGAGTAAGTCAAAAGAACAAATATAGTTAAAATAAAGACCCATTCCAATATACTGGAATGGGTCATTTTTTATAAAAAAAACCGCTAAATCGAATATCGACTTAACGGAATGGATTAAAATAATAATGATAAAAGTGCAAGTATTGGTAAAAGCCCTTGTTTAATGATGATGGCTTTTTGACTTGTTAGCGCACCATATATAGCAACAATAATCATATATATAAGAAGACATGTAGTCATTTCTTTAGGATGAGTACTCAAAAAATAGGCATAGAGAATGAAGATACCAAGTAAACCATTGTAAAGCCCTTGATTCTTCATTAAAGTATTTAGGTTTTTATCTTTTAATGCAGATATGCTCATTTTAAAAGTTTGACTAGTTTTGTTAGATGTGGTTAGTAATGTTTGTAACACCATGATTAATAAGAATTCTATTGCCACAAGTATTACTAAAATAGCAGTGAGTATACTCAATTTAAATCATTCCTTTTTCTCTTTATATTTATAATCAAATAGTAATGTAAATACATATTCATTACAATACAATATAATTAGATAAATAAAAGTAATTTTAGGCATAAAAAAAACAACCATGACGGTTGCTTTGAAAATGTTATTACATTTTTACGACATTAGCTGCTTGTTCTCCACGATCGCCTTCAACGATGTCGAATTCAACTTTTTGTCCTTCTTCTAATGATTTGTATCCTTCTTCAGCGATTGCTGAGAAATGTACGAATACGTCGCTTCCATCTTCTCTTTCGATGAAACCAAAACCTTTTTCTGAATTAAACCATTTAACTGTACCGTTATTCATATAGAATACCTCCGCGTGCTTTTGCACTAAATATTTGTAACAAGTTTCATTAAATCAAAAGAGTATATTCTAAACAAATAAACTTCAATCAAATTCACGACCTTTTATTACGTTAGATTAACTATACACCCTAAAACACAATAAGTAAAGGAAGAATAATTATGAATATGAAAATGTTAGTATAATACAATGTTTAAAAATAGCTGGAGAGACTGTTATGACAGAGTGTTATGAAGTTTTGGCCATCCAATATTATCTCAAAATAAATTTTGGTTTTAGTAGTATTAACTTGTTAAAACATAACTTTTAAAAATTTTGGAATAGCCTATATGATTGTTTATCTTTCATTTAATCAATTAGTTTTCATTTATCAATTGCTTAATGAAGTGTCTAGATTTACTTAAAAAATAATGAGTTGATGAATTAAGTAATAAAGTTTAGAAGTATCAAGATTAGCATTTAAAATTAATATAGAAATTTAAAAAAATTTGTAAATTGATGCTATTTGTAAATATTAAAGGTAATAAGAAAATGTCGCATATATATAGTAGAAATGAGTTTTATATATGAATCAATTCGATAAAAATATTATATTTGTAATCATAATGTCATGAAATACAAACACCATATTCATATTAAGAGAGTATAATACTTATTGTATAAAAAATCCGAGAAACAAATAGAGTATTTGAGGAGGAATAAGTAATTGAATAAAAAAATTATTGCTGCAATTGTTGGGACAAGTGCAGTGAGTGCTATTGCAGCAACACAAGCAGACGCAGCAACGACACACAAGGTTAAAAGTGGCGAATCTCTTTGGTCTATATCTAGTAAATATGGAATATCTATTTCAAAATTAAAATCGTTGAATCATTTATCTTCTAATATAATATTTCCAAACCAAGTATTAAAGGTATCAGGTTCAACTAGTACTAGTAAACCAAGTAGTTCATCATCTACAGGAACAAGTTCGTCTACATATACAGTAAAAGCAGGGGACTCAGTATCATCAATAGCCGCTAAATATGGCATGAGTTATCAAAAATTAATGAAATTAAATGGTTTAAAAAGCTTTTTAATTCATCCAGGACAAAAATTAAAAGTATCAGGTACAGTTAGTACTAGTAAACCAAGTAGTTCGGCATCAACAACTGGAAGTTCATCAACATATACTGTTCAAGCGGGAGATTCATTATCATCAATAGCTGCTAAATATGGTACAACTTATCAAAAAATAATGAGCCTTAATGGATTATCTAATTTCTTTATTTATCCAGGACAAAAATTAAAGGTATCAGGTACTGCTTCTACATCAAATAGTAGCTCAAATACAACTAACTCAAGTAATAATGGTTACAATACACCAGTATTTAATCACCAAAACTTATATACATGGGGACAATGTACATATCATGTATTCAATCGTCGTGCTCAAATTGGAAAAGGCATTAGCACATATTGGTGGAATGCAAACAATTGGGATAACGCAGCAGTAGCTGATGGTTACACAATTGATGGTAAACCAACAGTAGGTTCAATCGCTCAAAGTGATTCAGGATACTATGGCCATGTCGCTTTTGTAGAGCGAGTTAATAGTGATGGTAGTATTTTAGTTTCAGAAATGAACTGGGCAGCGTCACCAGGTATTGTGACATATAGAACAATTCCTTCATATCAAGTGAATACATATAGATATATTCATTAATATCATCTTATATGAACATAGAACTACTGATTAAGTTTAATTACTTTTTCGGTAGTTTTTTTAATTGATCAAGCAATCATTATTATATTTTAGAAGAAAATCACACAGTAATTACATGGTTTATACCGTGCAGGCATCTAGGAGGACAACAACATGAAAGCACTAATTACGGGTGGGGCTGGTTTTATCGGTTCACACATAGCGCACAAATGTATTCAAAATAATATTGAAGTACATGTAATTGATAATTTATCAACTGGTCGTATTGAAAATATACCGTATGTAAAAAAAGAGTATTTCTATCAAGAAGATATCAATAATTTGAAATTTGTCTCGGACTTAATTAAAAAAGAACAATTTGATTATGTCATTCATTTAGCAGTTATGGTGAGCGTCGTGGAAACAGTTCAACAACCGGGACGATCTAACCAAGTGAATATCGATGCTACGTTGAATATTTTAGAAACACTCAGGTTACAGCATTCTAATGTAAAAAGATTCTTGTTTGCATCATCTGCAGCCGTTTATGGACAATTAGAAGGGTTGCCTAAAGCGATTCATTCACGTATTGATCCAAGGTATCCATATGCAGTACAAAAATATGCTGGAGAAAGCTACGCTAAAATTTATCATCAATTATATCAATTACCTACCGTTTCATTACGCTTCTTCAATGTGTATGGTCCTAAACAAAATCCATATTCTGATTATTCAGGGGTCATTTCAATTCTTAATCACAAATTTAATCATAAAGAAACATTCACGTTTTATGGAGATGGTTTGCAAACTCGAGATTTTATTTATATTGATGATTTAGTTGAAGCATGTTGGTTAGTATTGCACAATGACAACGTTAATGGCAATGTTTATAATTTAGGAACTGGGAAACAAACGACCTTAAAGCAGATGGTCAACATATTTGAACAGCATTTTAATTATAGTATTCCATACGCTTATGATGAGGAAAGAGTTGGAGATATTAAACATTCATATGCAGATATTTCGCCAATTCAAAGTTTAGGATTTAACCCTCAATATTCTGTTGAAAAGGGAATCCAGTCTTATCTAGAATATCAACCATAAAATATCCTCCTTACTTTGTCTTAATAACAAAGTGAGGAGGATATTTTTAAATTGCCTTTAACGCTTCGAGTAATTGCTTATAATGATTAACGGCTGATGAATAATATAGTTTTTCATTATTTTCAACTTTAGTGAGGGGTTGTTCGATGATTTGAGTCATATATTTGGCTAATTGATTAATATTATTCGCTTCAACTAAGTAACCATTTTTAGCATGATCGATAATTTCATTAGGGCCATACCTAACGTCATATGCAATAACAGGACACCCCATAGAAATACTTTCCATAATAGTGAGTCCGAATCCTTCATAGCTACTTGTTAATAATGATGCTTTGGATTTTTTAAATTCGGCTAATGGACTAGAAGTATATTTATGAATGGTAACTTGACTATTTAATTGATTGGCATCGATGATGTCCTGCATCATAGCTTTTTGGTTATCTTCATCTCTGCCATATAATGCCAATTTTGTCTGATGCCCGCTTTTAAGAAATTCTATATACGCTTTTAAAAGATGATCTAATTGTTTTTCTTTACTAAAGCGACCTATAAATACAAAGCGATCTTCAACATTTTCATTATTAATAGATTTGTTTGTTTCAATAAAGTGTGGAATAACCGCAAATTGTTTATCTGGAATAGGATACATGTCTTGAATATCCACTTTTTGTTGTTGCGTTAAGACTATAAACTTTTCAACATTTTCTTTATGTTCAAATGCGTATTGGAAAGATTTTTTTATTTGAGTCCCGGATAAATGAGAGCTGTGTAACACTAGTATATTTCGAGTATGATGTGATTGTGCCAGTAATGGATCGTCTAAAAGTCTTGCATCACTGAAAACAATGTCTCCATCTTTGAATTTATGTTCGAAATAATATTGTGCGAATGCCTTGTCATCGGAGAAAGTTTGATATACTTTTCCATCTTTGAACAGTTTAACTAAATTGACGCTATTTTTTTTATTGTCTTTAAAATGACGTTCGCAGTACATTTCACCGTTTGGATAATACATCATTTCTTGGCTTTTCTTTGTAGAATTTTCATAATAATTAATAATTCTATGCAAATAACCATATGAATTATATTCACTTCGTTTTGTTTTCAAGCCAGTTTCAGGAGCAATGACATCTTCGTAACGTAAGATTGAATTATTATTGAAATATTTTCTGTAACGCACTAATTGATTATTCAGATAATAATGTATGTCATGATTTTGATTGTTCTTTTTAGCTTTAAGTCCAGAAATACGTTTTGGTATTTTATTGTATTTTGGTTTATTGAAGAATTTTGTTTTGGGTACGTCGTAAATTTTATAATTTGTTAACCATTCATAAATGTTTTCGAATTCTATGTTTTCAGTGACTTTATGTTCTTCTAAAAATGTTTTATAAATATTTGGATAGTTTCTATTATAATTTGTCGTCAAAATTTTAGTGGGTACATTAAATTCTTCATCTATCAATTTAATCCTTCTTAATAAAGCTTGGGTTCTACCGCCATGTGAGGGAGGTAATGTAGATGTAATCGTGTAAATCATTTGTAGGCTCCTTTCAACAATAAAGCATCGTTTCGTTCTTTTATACTTTGTGAAAAATAAAACATAATAATTTGAATTATTGTCATGTTAATGTCTATGAATAATAATTACAAATATTTTGATATTTATAAATCTACAGAATTGAAGTATTTATAAATTTTATGAACATACCACATATAACAACGTGTGATTTTGAGTGTGATGAGGTTAAGGGTTTAATTAAAAAAAGTCTGAATCCTCACATGAGAACTCAGACTATTACTATCTTAATTTATATAAAAAGAATATGTTTAGTATTCATTTTTAACTTTTCTAAAGCTTGTAAATAAACGTGCACCATTAATAGCGAATGATACTAATGCACCTAATTTACGGAATTTATAAGGAGATTTAATAGATACATAAAAATCTAATAATGTACCTAATGTACTTAGGCCTAATGATAAGTATACGAGTTGTTTATTTTTAGCATCGTATTTAATACCGTTATAGCCATCAACGATGAATCCTGCGATTCCGAATAAATTTGATAAGCGTGTTGCGCTTGATTTTTTTGCCATGATTTTACCTCCAATGCATTTGGGTGTTACTTTATCCCAATTCAAACATAGTTATTAATATTGATTACCCATATTCTATTGATTATACACTAAAATTTATAAAATGATGAGGAGAAAGATTTTGCGAAATTATGATAACATAAAACTAAATATATTTTGATTATAGAAGTATTTGCAGAAAGGAGTTAAGTTATGATTAAATGTGTTTGCTTAGTAGAGGAAACAGAAGATCAAATATTACTTGTACAAGTACGTCATCGTGAAAAATATTATTTCCCGGGTGGTAAAATTGATGAAGGAGAAACACAATTACAAGCTTTAAAAAGAGAATTGAAAGAAGAATTAAAGCTAGAACTGTCAGATAAAGAATTGTCTTATATAGGTACAGTCGTTGGAAAAGCATATCCTCAAGAAAATATGTTAACAGAGTTAAATGGTTATCGAACAACAGTATCAATTAATTGGGATAAGATACATACGGATAATGAAATTACTGATATTAAGTGGTTTGATAAAAATGATTCAGAGTATATTGCACCAGCAGTTTTAACTTGGATAAAAGAAATGTCAGGTCAATAAAAGGAGACAATATGGAAATAAAAGCATATCAACCACAATTTTTTGAAGCTGTTCAATCAATACAACTCTCTGAAGAAGATTCACGCTATACAAAAACACCGTTGGAAAACTTGGAGTCTGCTAAAACGAATGAAAATAGATATCCAACATTGGTTATGGAAGGACAACAGTGTGTTGCATTTTTCACTTTACATGAAGGGGATGGACCAGCACCATATTCTACTAATCCAAAAGCGATTTTCTTTAGATCATTTACTGTTGATGCACGATACAGGGGTAAAGGTGTAGGGAAACATGTCATCCATCAACTGAGTACTTATATAAAGCATTTCTATCCACATATCAATGAAATTGTATTGACTGTAAACATCGATAATCCAAGAGCCATCCATTTATATGAACAAGCTGGATATTATCATATAGGTGAGTCAACGATGATAGGGAAGCCTGTGTATGTAATGTCATATCCATTATAAAAAGCAGCATATAGGACGTTTGTAACAACCTCCTTATATGCTGCTTCATTTTATTTGATAGCAGTTGATTGTCTTTTAATTAAAAAAGCAGTTACCCAAGCTGTGATAGGGATACTAATAGCAACAGCAATACCTCCGAATAGAATTGAAATAAATTCTTGGGCAAAGATTTTCGAGTTGATAATATGACCAAATGAATAATTTAATTTGAAGAACCAAAAGAATAATGTCAATTGGCCTCCGAAATAAGCTAAATATATAGTGTTTGCAGATGTTGCTAGAATTTCTCTACCTACACGCATGCCTGATTGAAATAATTGATGTTGACTTAAATTTGGGTTAGTATCATTTAATTCATACATGGGTGAACTGATGGTGATAGCTAAATCAATGACAGCAGCGATCACAGCAAGCACAATAGTAAATATCATGAATTGAACCATATCGATGCCGATATTCATAGAGTATACATATGTTTCGTCTTGTTGTTCTGTCGCGAAGCCTTGTAAATGGCCTACGTTCACTGAAATATATATAGCTAGAATTAATATAAGCGTTGTGATGATTGTACCGATAAATGCGGCTTGTGTTTTAACATCGTACCCATTTAACACGAATAGATTACATGCTGCGACAACGATACAGAATATCATAGTTGTGATATATATCGGTACACCAAAAATAATCATTAAGATACTAATGACTAAAACGATGAAGTTTAAAAATAATGTCGCAAATGACACGAGTCCTTTTTTACCTCCGAAAATAATCATCAGCACTAGTAATATCAAGCCTAATATTGTTATTGCACTCATCGATTTTCACCTCGCATTTTAAGCCATAATTCCATTAAACCGATAGTGATTGGGATGGTTAAAACAATCCCAATACCCCCTATCAATGCACGAGCAACTTCTAATGACCAATTCATAGAAATGGTATATGTAATGGTATTGGCATTTTTTAAATATATGAGAAACATAGGTAAACTACCAGATAAATAAGAGAATAATAAAATGTTTGTCATCGTCCCCATAATATCTTGGCCAATATGTCTACCTGCTAGGGCCCATCTCCTCATACTAATTTGAGGTGTTCGTTGCAATATCTCATTCATCCCACTAGCAATAGTGATTGCAACGTCCATAACAGCTCCAAGTGAACCAATTAATACTGAAGCTAAAAAGACCTCTTTCGGTGGTAAGGTTAAAAAACTCATTGTTTCATATTTAATACCATTGCCATGAGTGAATCGTATAACTAACTCAGCGATACCTATACAAAGAAACGTACCTACAAGTGTAGAAACAATGGTAATCAGTGTTCGCATTCGCCAGCCTGTAACTAGTAATAGAGTCAATGTTGTTGAAACAATCATTGCTATAACCATCAATGTGAATAAACTCGTATTTGGCATTTGATAATGAATATAAATCGCACCTAAAACTGCGATTGAGTTCAAGATGAGTGAAAGTATCGATTGTAAACCTACTTGTCTGCCTACAATTAATATCGTGATGAAGAAAATGCCTGTGATAAGAACGACTAATCCATCGCGCTTTTTCTCAATGATATCGGCGTCGCTCGGATTTTTAGAAATATGTAATAAAACTTTATCGTTTTTAGTAAAACGTTCTGAATCAACTTGTGATTTAACAAACTCGTTAGTGATTGTTGTTGATTTACCTTCAAATTTACCGTTTAATATTCTAACGGTAAGTCGGTCTTTGTATTTGATGTCTTTGTTATGTTGATCGTCAGATACATGTTGTGTGCTCAATCTTTGAACATCTATTATTTTACCGATAGGCATTTGATAACATTTTTCATTAAAGAAAGTGAATATAAATATACCTAAAAATATGATGATGAATGCCATAACGACCCAATAAAATTTATTTTTGAAAAAAGTATTGAATTGCATTCAATAAACCCCAATTCTTCTATGAAATAATAGAATGATTATACGCTTAATTAATTTAGATTTCAAAAATAAACCGAAGCGACCTTTTGAATACTGTTAATCCTAACTTGACCTTATATTTAATGGTACGTAGATGTTTTATTAAACAATACTTGTATCGTTTGTAAAGCAACAGGTAAATCGGGTTTATGATTTCCTTTTTTAGTAATCACACAAATCGTACGTTTTATTTCAGTGTGACTGAGAGGTATTTTAATCCATTCATTTGAAGGACTATCTAAAGAAATATTTTGAGGTGTAATCAAAACACCTCTTTCTTTTTTTAAAAGGTATTGAGCTAATTGTTTATCTGATATTGTACGTATGTCTGAAGGCAATTTTTCTTTAATTGATTTTGGTAACACGGTTAGACAAAAGACATTTTGTAAATGCAATTGAGATAAATGAGGTTGCAGTGTTAAGGCGATAGGGTCTCTCTTGTTAGTATATAAATTATAATGTTCTTCGAATAAAGCAGTCATATTTAAATCAGAATGTTGCTTAATTTCATCAGTCAGTTCAAGGATCCCTATATCTATTTCTCCTTTTAATACGTTATCCAAAATGTCATTGTCTTGGCTCAAATTAGGGATAACTTGACTTTCTGATTGTTCTTCAAAGATTTGAATGAGGCGACCTAATTTATGAGAAGCTTCACTTTCACTATAGGATAAAAATATCTTCTGATTACTTAATGTCTGTTGATGTTGAAATAATTGTATTGTTTGATCTAATTGATCCAATATTTTAGTGGCTTCCGTTAATAGTTGTTTGCCTTCAGATGTTAATAAGATATTTCGTCCTTGCCTTTTAAATAAGTTAACGTTTAATTCTTTTTCTAACTGAGTCATTTGACGACTTATGGCTGATTGGGCAATATTTAATTCTAATGCAGCTTCAGAAATATGTTCTCGTTTAGCTACTTCTACAAAATATTTAAGTTGTTTGATTTCCATCATTTCAATCCTCACTTTTAGCTACTTCTGCAACTTATCCAACATTACATTTGACACTTATTATAACAGTTTGGTTGTTAATTGTTCTAATTTTTAGATAAATATTATCTAATTTATATATTGAACAGATGAAACAATTACATTATATTAATGATTACTAAATATTAATTGTCAGAAAATTCTAAAAGGGAGTGTGCATCATGTATAATGAGAAGCTAAAAAAGGGATTATACGATTATCGTGAGGAACATGATGCTTGTGGTATTGGTTTTTACGCTAATATGGATAACATTAGATCACACGATGTCATTGAAAAATCATTAGAAATGTTATGTAGATTAGATCATAGAGGTGGTATCAGTGCTGATGGAATGACTGGTGATGGTGCAGGTATCATGACTGAAATTCCCTTTAAATTCTTTGAACAGTTGCATGATTTACCACTACCCAATGAAGGTGAATATGCAGTAGGGCTATTTTTTTCAACAGAACGTGTGATTGGAAGTAAGCATGAGACGGTGTTGAGTCACTATTTTGAAGGTGAAGGTCTCGATGTCATAGGTTATCGTGATGTACCAGTTAATAAAGAGGCAGTTGCACAGCATGTAGCGGATACGATGCCTTTTATTCAACAAGTGTTTATCGATATTCGTCACGCTGAAGATATAAATAAACAACTTTATTTAGCTCGAAAGCAAATAGAATATTACGCTGAACAAGAAGGGATAGAATTATATTTTACAAGCTTATCTCACAAAACCATTGTCTATAAAGGATGGCTACGTTCTGATCAAATTAAAGGGCTATATTTAGATTTAACACATGAAGCCTATCAATCGAAACTTGGTCTAGTACATTCAAGATTTAGTACAAATACATTTCCGAGTTGGAAACGTGCACATCCTAATCGACTACTTATGCATAATGGTGAGATTAATACAATTAAAGGTAATGTTAATTGGATGCGTGCACGTCAAAATAAATTAGTACATACACTTTTTGGTGAGGATCAACATAAAATACATCGTATTGTTGATGAAGATGGTAGTGATTCATCAATCGTTGATAATGCATTAGAGTTTTTATCTTTGGCAATGGAACCGGAAAAAGCTGCCATGCTATTAATACCAGAGCCATGGCTCTATAACAAATCGAATAACAAAGATGTACGTTCGTTTTATGAATTTTATAGTTACTTAATGGAGCCATGGGATGGACCTACAATGATTTCATTTTGTAATGGGGATAAGATAGGCGCATTAACAGACCGTAATGGTTTGCGTCCTGGTAGATATACCATCACGAAAGATAATTTCATCGTCTTTTCTTCTGAAGTTGGCGTAATAGATGTTGATGAATCAGAGGTTGCGTTTAAAGGGCAATTAAATCCTGGAAAATTATTATTAGTCGATTTTAAGAAGAATAAAGTTGTTGAAAACAATGAATTGAAATATGAAATTGCTAGTGAACATCCGTATGCAGAGTGGCTAAAAACAGAAAAATATGAAGCGCATATAGATCATGTGAAATACAGTTCAACTGAATATGATGATGAAACATTATTTAAACTACAACGTCAATTTGCGTATACAAAAGAAGAAATGAATAAGTATATCTTTGATTTAGTTTTGCAGAAGAAAGATCCTATTGGTGCTATGGGATATGATGCACCTATTGCAGTATTAAATGATAGACCTGAAAGCTTATTTAATTATTTTAAACAGTTATTTGCTCAAGTTACTAATCCACCTATTGATGCTTATAGAGAAAAAATTGTCACAAGTGAAATGTCTTATTTAGGTGGCGAAGGCAATCTATTGAAACCTGATAAAACAGTATTTCATCGTGTTCAACTTAAAAAACCAGTATTAACAGAGGCCCAATTAGAAGCTATTGATACTGAGAAGTTTAAAACGACTTATGTTTCAACTATATATCATGATGATTTAGAGGCTAGTTTGAAACGATTATCTGATGAAGTGATTCAATATGTGAAAAATGGTTCTGAAATTATCGTATTAGACGATAGTTTGCTAGCGTCAGAATCAGGATTTGCCATGCCAATGTTACTAGCAATGAGCCATGTTCATCAATGTTTGATACGCGAAGGTTTACGTATGGAAACAAGTTTAGTTGCAAAATCTGGTGAGACACGTGAAGTACATCACGTAGCATGCTTACTAGGTTATGGGGCAAACGCAATCGTGCCATATTTAGCTCAACGAACGGTTGAACAACTCACAAATGATGGCAAATTACATGGTACAGTAACATCGAATGTCGAAACGTATACAAACGTGTTATCAGAAGGTGTTATTAAAGTAATGGCTAAAATGGGAATATCAACAGTTCAAAGTTATCAAGGTGCACAAATATTTGAAGCGGTTGGGATATCACAAACTGTTATTGATAAATATTTTACAGGGACACAATCTAAAATCTCTGGTATTAACATTCAACAAATTGATGAGGAAAATAAAGCAAGACAAGAGTCGCATTCAGATTATTTAGCGTCTGGTAGTACTTTCCAATGGAGACAACAAGGACAGCATCATGCTTATAATCCGAAAACAATTTTCTTATTACAGCATGCTTGTCGTGATAATGACTATGACTTATTCAAACAATATTCCGATACGGTTAATCAACAGCGCCAAGATTTTATTCGTCATTTATTAGAATTTAAGACTTGTAAACCTATTGATATATCAAAAGTTGAGCCTGCTTCTGAAATTGTTAAACGTTTTAACACAGGTGCAATGAGTTATGGATCTATATCAGCTGAAGCGCACGAAACATTGGCGCAAGCGATGAACAGTCTAGGAGGTAAAAGTAACAGTGGTGAAGGTGGAGAAGATCCTTTACGCTATCAACCTCAAAAAGACGGTAGTAATAAAATTAGCGCAATTAAACAAGTTGCCTCTGGAAGATTTGGCGTAACGAATGACTACTTACAACATGCAAAGGAAATACAGATTAAAGTAGCACAAGGTGCTAAACCTGGTGAGGGTGGTCAATTACCTGGTTCTAAAGTATATCCGTGGATTGCCGAAACAAGAGGATCTACGCCGGGTATCGGTCTCATTTCACCACCACCGCATCATGATATATATTCTATCGAAGACTTAGCACAATTGATTCATGATTTGAAAAATGCAAATAAAGAAGCGGATATTGCTGTTAAATTAGTGTCGAAAACAGGTGTGGGAACCATTGCATCAGGGGTAGCAAAAGCGTTTGCAGATAAAATTGTCATCAGTGGCTATGACGGTGGAACAGGTGCTTCGCCTAAAACTAGTATTCAACATGCGGGTGTGCCTTGGGAAATAGGTTTGGCAGAAACACATCAAACTTTGAAATTAAATGATTTACGAAGTCGAGTGAAGTTAGAAACAGATGGTAAATTGCTTACTGGTAAAGATGTAGCGTATGCATGTGCGCTTGGAGCGGAAGAATTTGGATTTGCAACAGCACCTTTAGTGGTTTTGGGATGTGTTATGATGCGTGTTTGTCATAAGGATACATGTCCAGTAGGAGTTGCTACTCAAAACAAAGATTTACGTGCTTTATTTAAAGGAAAAGCACAACATGTTGTACATTTTATGTATTTTATTGCAGAAGAATTACGTGAAATACTTGCATCATTAGGATTGAGAACAGTTGGAGAATTAGTAGGACGAACAGACTTATTACAACGTTCTTCTCATATTAAACCAGGAACAAAAGCAGCATCTGTTGAAATCGAACGATTAATCAACATAGCTGATGGTCCTAATACTAAGGAAATAGCACAGAATCATCATTTAGATGAAGGTTTTGATTTGAATTATCTATATCCAGATGCCAAACAAAGTATAGAGGCAGGTCATGCATTTTCAGGAAGTTATACCATTAAGAACGTTCAACGTGATGTTGGCGTGATTACTGGTAGTGCGATTGCTAAACAATATGGGGAAAAAGGATTACTAGAAGATACGATTTATGTTAATACGGATGGCCATGCTGGTCAAAGTTTGGCTGCTTTTGCGCCAAAAGGATTAACGATACATCATAATGGAGATGCCAATGACTATGTCGGTAAAGGTTTGTCAGGTGGTACAGTCATTGTACAAGCACCTAATTCATTACGTGAAAATGAAATCATAGCAGGAAACGTATGCTTCTATGGTGCATCAAAAGGTAAAGCTTTTATTAATGGTAAAGCCGGAGAACGTTTCTGTATTAGAAATAGTGGTGCCGATGTGGTAGTTGAAGGTATTGGTGATCATGGACTTGAATATATGACAGGCGGCCACGTATTAATACTTGGCGATGTAGGAAAGAACTTCGGTCAAGGTATGAGTGGTGGCGTAAGTTATGTATTTCCAAGTGATATCAGTCAATTTAAGACGCAACATGCACTTAATACTTTGGAATTTAGTGAAGTTATGTATGACGAAGAAATGCAGTTTATTAAGAAAATGCTTGAGAGTCATGTGAAATATACACATAGTTCAAAGGCGCAAGATATATTACAACATTTCGATGACATAAAAAATCTAGTTGTCAAAGTGATACCTAAAGATTATAAATTAATGATGCAAAAAATTGATATTCAATTACGTCAACATAGTAGAAAAGACGATGCTATGTTAGCGGCATTTAATGATAACAGTTCAAGTGTTGATGAGACATTAAAACCAGCAGTAGTTTATTAAGAAAGAGGGATTATCATGGGCGAATTTAAAGGGTTTATGAAATATGAAAAGCAAGCATTAGCAGAATTGTCTTTGATTGATCGTCTTTCAAATCATCATGCATTTCAACAACGTTTTACAAAGGAAGATGCATCTACTCAAGGGGCGAGATGTATGGACTGCGGTACACCTTTTTGTCAAAGTGGATTATCCTATGGTTTTGAAACGATAGGATGCCCCATCGGCAACTATATTCCGGAATGGAACGATTTAGTTTATCGAGGAGATTTTAAAGCAGCATACGATAGACTTAGTGAAACGAACAATTTTCCAGAATTTACTGGACGTGTATGTCCAGCACCATGTGAACAATCATGTGTGATGAAAATTAATCGGAATTCAGTAGCTATTAAAGGAATTGAACGTACAATTATTGATGAAGCATATGAAAATGGATGGGTTAAGCCAAAATATCCTGAAGCGGATAGAGGGCAAAGTGTTGCTATCGTAGGAAGTGGACCAGCTGGGTTGACAGCAGCTGATGAACTTAACCATAGAGGCTATAAGGTCACAGTATATGAACGAGCTAAGGAACCCGGTGGCTTATTGATGTATGGTATTCCTAACATGAAATTAGATAAAGATGTGGTAAGACGTCGTATTAAATTAATGAAAGAAGCTGGCATTCAGTTTAAAACTGGCATTGAAATTGGTGTCGATATCAGTCGTGAAGATTTAGAATCAACATATGATGCTATTATTTTATGCACAGGTTCACAGAATGCTAGAGATTTACCGTTAGAGGGACGTATGGGTTATGGTATTCACTTTGCAATGGATTATTTAACAGAACAAACACGATTTTTAACTGGTGAAATTGACGAAGTAACTATCTCAGCTAAAGATAAGAATGTCATTATTATTGGTGCAGGAGATACGGGGGCAGATTGCGTGGCAACAGCGTTGCGTGAAAATTGTAAATCCATTGTGCAGTTCAATAAGTTTACGAAACTTCCTGAAGAAATCACTTTTGAAACCAATACATCGTGGCCACTTGCCTTACCAGTATTCAAAATGGATTATGCACATAAAGAATGTGAAGCGAAATTTGGTAAAGAGCCACGTGCATATGGTGTTCAAACAATGAGATATGATGTGGACGATACTGGGAAAGTGAGAGGGCTTTATACACAAATATTAAGAGAGACTGAAGACGGTACGGTGATGGAAGATGGACCAGAACGATTTTGGCCAGCAGATTTAGTTATACTTTCCATTGGCTTTATAGGTACTGAAATCACCATTCCACAATCATTTGGTATTAAAACCGAACGAAACAAAATTGTGGCTAATGACAAAGACTTTAGAACGAATCATTCGAAGATCTTTGCTGCTGGGGATGCACGAAGAGGACCTAGTCTTGTTGTATGGGCTATTAAAGAAGGTAGAGCCGTAGCTGATGCAGTTGAAACGTATTTAAACCAAGAAATTCTAGTGTAAAAAAGAATTGACTTTTAATGAACACTATTATATGATAATTATTGTGTTCAATGGAGGAATACCCAAGTCCGGCTGAAGGGATCGGTCTTGAAAACCGACAGGGCCTTAACGGGCCGCGGGGGTTCGAATCCCTCTTCCTCCGCCATTAGAATTTTAAATCCAAGACTAATAGATATAAAAGGCAAGTATTCATTTTATGATGAGTATTTGCCTTTTTTATTTGCCTTTTTATATAGCGACGTTAAGACGGAATTGAACAACGCAGTGCTGACAGTTTTATATGCCTAATAAAGGGGCAGTTTTAAATTGAAACGTGACTCATTTGTGTCTTTGAAGTAAAAGATTATATGAATTTACTTGAAAGCCTTTACATAACTTGTCTAGACAAGTTATAATTTGTGTAAGATAACAAAGGAGTGAGGGCTATGGCTGTAAAAAAACAAGATGTAAAAGCCATTGTAGATGCAATTGGGGGGAAGGAGAACCTAGATACTGCGACACACTGTGTAACAAGACTACGGTTAGTATTAAAAGATGATAATAAAGTAGATAAAGATGCGTTGAGTGATAATCCTTTAGTAAAAGGACAATTCAAAGCAGATCATCAGTATCAAATTGTTATTGGGCCGGGAACGGTAGATGAAGTTTATAAACAATTTGTAGCAGAAACGGGAGCAGAAGAAGCTTCAAAAGACGACGCTAAACAAGCTGCAGCTAAAAAAGGGAATCCAATTCAAAGATTGATTAAATTATTGGGGGATATATTTATACCAATCTTACCAGCGATTGTAACAGCTGGGTTATTAATGGGGATCAATAACATTTTAACTATGGAAGGGTTATTTGGTCCTAAAAAGTTAATAGACATGTACCCACAAATTGCGGACATTTCAAATATAATTAATGTCATCGCAAGTACCGCTTTCATTTTCTTACCTGCTTTAATTGGTTGGAGTAGTATGCGTGTATTTGGAGGAAGTCCAATTTTAGGATTGGTTTTAGGGCTTATCTTAATGCATCCGCAACTTGTATCACAATATGATATTGGTAAAGGGCATATACCAACTTGGAATTTATTTGGCTTAGAAATTAAGCAGCTTAATTATCAAGGACAAGTTTTACCAGTATTATTAGCAACATATGTGTTAGCTCAATTAGAGAAAGTACTAAACAAAGTTGTACATGATTCTATTAAGATGCTCGTAGTTGGACCGGTAGCATTGTTGATTACAGGTTTCTTAGCGTTTATAGTTATAGGACCTATTGCCTTAATATTAGGCACAGGCATTACAAATGGCGTGACTTATGTATTTGAACATGCAGGTTGGTTAGGTGGCGCGTTATATGGTTTATTATATGCACCACTTGTAATTACAGGTTTACATCACATGTTCTTAGCCGTTGATTTCCAATTAATGGGTAGTAGTTTAGGCGGTACATATTTATGGCCAATTCTAGCGATTTCAAATATTTGCCAAGGTTCAGCGGCATTTGGTGCATGGATTGTCTATAAACGTAAGAAAATGGTTAAAGAAGAAGGACTTGCGTTTACTTCAGGTATTTCAGGTGTATTAGGCGTAACTGAACCAGCTTTATTTGGTGTGAACTTACCATTAAAATATCCTTTTATTGCGGCCATTCTAACTTCAAGTGTACTAGGTGCTTTCATTGGTGCTCATAAAGTATTAGGTAGTGTTGGTGTAGGTGGTTGGCCTGCATTTATCTCAATCAAAAGTGAATTTTGGTGGATCTATCTTCCAGCTACATTAATTGCGACAGTTGTTCCTGCTGTGTTAACAATAGTATTTTCAAGATTTAGTAATCAAAAAGCTAAAAAGATGGTCGACACATCTAATTCATAAAAAAGTAAAGCGTTCAAGTTGATTAAACCTCTGAGCGCTTTTTATTTTCATATAATACATAAAGGTGGTTTAACAATGAGTGAACAAGACTGGAGAAAATCAGTTGTTTATCAAATATATCCCAAATCATTTAATGATACGACAGGCAATGGTGAGGGTGATTTAAAAGGTATTATTGAGAAACTAGATTATTTACATTTTCTAGGCGTAGATTACATATGGTTAACGCCAATTTATGAATCGCCTATGAACGATAATGGGTATGATATTAGTAATTATCTTACTATTAATGAACAATTTGGTACTTTAGAAGATTTTAAAGTTTTAGTGAAAGAAGCTCATCGACGAGATATTAAAGTAATGATGGATATTGTGATTAACCATACATCAACAGAACATCAATGGTTTAAGGAAGCCATTCAATCTAAAGATAGTCCTTATCGAGACTATTATTTCTTTAGACATTCGGAGGATGGACCGCCCACAAATTGGGAATCCAAATTCGGAGGTAATGCATGGCAATATGATGAAAAAAGTGATGACTATTATTTACACTTATTTGATGTTACTCAAGCAGATTTAAATTGGGATAATCCAGAAGTTAGACAAGCCCTTTATCAAATTGTCAATTATTGGATTGATTTTGGTGTGGATGGTTTCCGGTTTGATGTGATCAATCTTATTTCCAAAGGTGAATTTAAGGACTCTGACAAAATCGGAAAAGAGTTTTATACGGATGGACCCAAAGTGCATGAGTATTTACATGAATTGAATCAACATACATTTGGTAATAAGAATATGATGACTGTCGGTGAAATGTCGTCTACTACCATTGATCACTGTATTAAATATTCTAATCCAGAAAGAAAAGAATTGAGTAGTGTATTTAATTTCCATCATTTAAAAGTAGATTATCCTGACGGTGAAAAATGGGCTAAGGGTAGTATGGATTTTCAACAACTTAAAAAAATATTGATGGATTGGCAATTAGGTATATATGAAGGTGGTGGCTGGAATGCGATATTCTGGTGTAATCACGACCAACCACGTGTAGTTTCACGCTTCGGGGATGATAGTTCTGAATCTTTACGTCAAGCAAGCGCTAAAACATTAGCCATCTCACTACACATGCTACAAGGGACACCATATATTTATCAAGGCGAAGAAATTGGTATGACCAACCCTCATTTCAATTCAATAGATGCTTATAGAGATGTAGAATCATTAAATGCTTATGATTATTTGAAAAAACAGGGATACAACGAGCAAGACATTTTAGAAATATTAGATCAAAAATCACGTGACAACTCTCGTACGCCAATGCAATGGAATGCAACAAATCATGCAGGTTTTACAACTGGAGAACCTTGGATTTCTATTCCTCAGAACTATCACCATATTAATGTGGAACAAGCAATGAAAGATTCTGAGTCTATTTTACACACATATAAAACATTGATTTCATTAAGACATCATCACGATATAATAACTTATGGTAATATTGAACCGATGTATATGGAACACGAACAATTATTTGTATATCGTCGTCATTATCGCAATCAAACTTGGTTGGTTATTGCTAATTTCTCTAAAGAACCTGTATTATTACCTGAAGATTTAGATGTCTCAGGTGATGTAATTATTCAAAATGGAATATTAGAGCAACGTCAAATGTCAGGCTTTGGTGCAATTGTGGTTGAAACGGCGAAGTAATTTTATGTAAAAAGAGGATCTCAACATGACTCAAAAGAAATTCATTACTATTTATGAACAGTTAAAAAATCAGATTTTATCAGAACAATACCAATATGGTGATCAAATACCGTCAGAGAATGAATTGGTATCTAATTATGGGACGTCTAGAGAAACGGTTCGTAAAGCGCTGGAGCTGTTAGCGAATGATGGCATGATTCAAAAGATTAGAGGAAAAGGGTCTGTTGTTATATACCAAGGAATCACTGAATTTCCGTTTTCAGAGTTGATTAGTTTCAAAGAAGTACAAGATCAATTAGGCTTGAAACACCATACTGAACTTATTGTTAACGAAGAAGTTAAAGCAGGCGATTATGAAAGAGTAAGGTTAGCATTAGGATTAAAAAATGATGATATATTGCTTCATGTTATTCGCGCACGTTCAATTCAAGACAAGGTGAAAATCTTAGATGAAGATTTTTTCTTGAAATCTGTAGTTACATCTATTCCTAATAGCGTTGCGAAACAATCTATATATAACTATTTAGAAAATGATTTAGAGCTAGATATCAGTTACTCAAGTAAATCTATTACTTTTGAACCATTTTCAAGATTAGACTATGAGATGTTTGGCGATATTAACCCTCCTTATACAGCGACAGTGCGAAGTACAGTATATTTAAAGGATACGACACAGTTTCAATATAATATATCTAAACATCTTGCGACTGAATTTAAATTTAAGGAGTTTTCAAGACGTCGAGAAAATTTATTGCAATAGAGTCGAAGCTGAACGAATTTATGATAGATATTTATAGTTGTAAGATTTTAAGCTTGCAAACATAATAGTAATTATAGTATTATAAATCTTACCGTGCTAGGTGGGGAGGTAGCGGTTCCCTGTACTCGAAATCCGCTTTATGCGAGACTTAATTCCTTTGTTGAGGGCGTATTTTTGTGAAGTCTGCCCGAAGCACGTAGTGTTTGAAGATTTCGGTCCTATGCAATATGAACCCATGAATCATGTCAGGTCCTGACGGAAGCAGCATTAAGTGGACTCTCATATGTGCCGTAGGGTAGCCGAGATTTAGCTAACGACTTCGGTAACGTTTGTGATATACGTTCGATTCAAAGGTGCACGGTTTTTAAATTTATAAATAATAATATCGAATATAGATTTGAGCGACTTGTATGATGAGTCGCTCTCTTTTTATATAAATAGATAAATGTGACATAATTTGATAAAGTTATAACGATAAAACAAACGAAATAGCTAATGACGTAAAGGGTGGTGTAAAGATGCAAATCTATTTGAGTACCTTAACAGAAGTGGATTATGAAGAATCATTAAATAGTATTGAAGCAAATTACGATGAACAACCGGAAGCAAGTTGGCAGGAAAAAGCGCTTGTTAAAACATTAAGAAAGTCAGATGACTATAATTATGAGTTAGAAGTAATAGCGAAGAACGAACAAAATGAAGTGATTGGACATATCATGCTTGTCGAAGTCAGAGTGATTTCAGAAGAGAAAACATATACCGCTTTGACTGTCGCGTCACTATCAGTAAAAAAGGAATTAAGAAATCAAGGATTAGGTAAAGCACTAGTCCAAGCTGTTGAAGAACGTGCGAAGTCAGAAGGGTACACTACTATTGTAGTTGATCGAGAAACATCATACTTTACTCAATTAGGCTATCAATTAGCAAATGACTATAATTTATATTCTAAGGATGAAGATGTCACGCAGCCTTTATTAGTGAAGTTTCTATGGGATAATTTAACAGACCAACCAATTGGACAAGTAAAATATCCAAGTATTATGCGTTAAAGAATTTTTATTGATGAACAGGCTAGCACAAATGATATAATAGAGAGTAATTGCAAACGGAGGTGCTAAGGTGAATTATCAAGCGTTATATCGTATGTATCGTCCTCAAAGTTTTGATGACGTCGTCGGACAAGAGCACGTAACTAAAACTTTACGAAATGCGATATCTAAAGGGAAACAATCCCATGCCTATATATTTAGCGGCCCTAGAGGGACAGGAAAAACAAGTATTGCTAAGGTGTTTGCTAAAGCTATAAATTGTACAAATAGTACAGACGGGGAACCATGTAATGAGTGTGCAATTTGTAAAGGTATCACTCAAGGCACTAATTCTGATGTGATTGAAATAGATGCTGCGAGTAACAATGGTGTTGATGAGATTAGAAATATTAGAGATAAAGTTAAATACGCACCAAGTGAATCCGAATACAAGGTTTATATTATTGATGAAGTTCATATGTTAACGACAGGTGCTTTTAATGCGTTATTAAAAACATTAGAAGAACCACCTGCACACGCAATTTTCATATTAGCTACGACTGAACCTCACAAAATCCCACCAACTATTATTTCAAGAGCGCAAAGATTTGATTTTAAAGCTATCAGTTTAGAACAAATTGTCGAACGTTTGAAATACGTGGCTGATTCACAGTCATTACCTTACGATGATGAGGCGCTAGAATTTATTGCTAAGGCCTCTGAAGGTGGTATGCGAGATGCGTTAAGTATTATGGACCAAGCCATTGCTTTTGGAGATGAACATTTAACATTACAAGACGCGTTAAATGTTACAGGTAGTGTGGATGAAGCATCGTTAAATGAATTATTTAAAGATGTGGTTAAAGGCGATGTTAAGGCATCATTTACGAGGTATCATCAATTTGTTACTGAAGGAAAAGAAGTCAATCGTTTAATAAATGATATGATTTATTTCGTCAGAGATACAATTATGAATAAAACATCTAACCAAGAAGTCGAATATGACGCACTTCTTCATTTTGACTTGGATACCTTATATCGCATGATTGATATTATCAATGACACATTAGTATCTATACGTTTTAGTGTGAATCAAAGCGTGCATTTCGAAGTACTGTTGGTAAAATTAGCTGAAATGATTAAAGCTAAACCAGAAACAGTGCAAAATGTTGCTACAACACAAGTTGCTACAGAACCTAATAATGACGTTTTATTACAGCGTATGGAACAATTAGAGCAGGAATTGAAAGTATTAAAATCGCAAGGTGTATCGGCATCAGGACAGACGCAATCGCCGAAAAAGCCAGTTAGAAGTCAACAACGCTCAAAAAATGCTTTTTCTATGCAACAAATTGCTAAAGTGTTAGATAAAGCCAATAAAGATGATATCAAACTACTCAAAGATCATTGGCAAGAAGTTATTGATCATGCTAAAAACAATGATAAAAAGTCCTTAGTAAGTTTACTTCAAAATTCAGAACCAGTAGCAGCAAGCGAAGATCATGTGTTAGTGAAATTTGAAGAAGAGATTCACTGTGAAATTGTTAATAAAGACGATGAAAAGCGTAACAATATAGAAAGTGTAGTCTGTAATATCGTTAATAAAACTGTCAAAGTAGTGGGTGTTCCCTCAGATCAATGGTTACGTGTAAGAGCAGAATATCTTCAAAACAGAAAACAGGATCAACATAATGAAGCGGAAAAAATAGAAACTGAGCCAGAACAAGAAGATGTAGCACAAAAGGCGAAAGATTTATTTGGAGAAGAAACAGTACATATGATAGATGATTAGCTACACATGACAAGGCTAATATTCGTATGTATAATATAAACAAAGTTATTATTTAAAGAATTCAAGGAATTACAAGGAGGAAATAGATTATGCGCGGTGGCGGAAATATGCAACAAATGATGAAACAAATGCAAAAAATGCAAAAGAAAATGGAACAAGAACAGGAAAAATTAAAAGATGAACGTGTTGAAGGTACAGCTGGTGGCGGCATGGTTACTGTAACTGTTACTGGACACAAAGAAGTAGTAGATGTACAAATCAAAGAAGATGCAGTAGATCCAGATGACGTTGAAATGTTACAAGACTTAGTATTAGCAGCTACTAATGAAGCGATGAACAAAGCTGATAAGTTAACACAAGAACGCTTAGGTAAACATACTCAAGGCTTAAATATCCCTGGAATGTGATAAGATGCATTATCCAGAACCCATATCCAAACTTATAGATAGTTTTATGAAATTGCCAGGCATTGGTCCTAAGACCGCTCAACGTCTGGCATTTCACACATTAGATATGAAAGAAGATGACGTCGTTCAATTTGCGAAAGCGCTCGTAGATGTAAAGCGTGAACTTACCTATTGTAGTGTGTGTGGACATATAACTGAAAAAGATCCTTGTTATATTTGTGAAGATAAACAAAGAGATCGCTCAGTTATTTGTGTTGTTGAAGATGATAAAGATGTCATTGCAATGGAAAAAATGAGAGAGTTTAAAGGCTTGTATCATGTTCTACATGGCTCGATATCGCCTATGGATGGTATAGGCCCTGAGGACATAAATATACCAGCATTGGTTGAACGCTTGAAAAATGATGAAGTTAAAGAGTTAATACTCGCTATGAATCCAAATCTTGAAGGCGAATCAACAGCAATGTATATTTCCCGTCTTGTTAAACCAATAGGCATTAAAGTAACTCGTCTAGCACAAGGATTATCTGTAGGCGGAGATTTAGAATATGCAGATGAAGTAACATTATCTAAAGCGATAGCTGGTAGAACTGAAATGTAGTTAAAAACACTGATGCGTAACGTGTCAGTGTTTTTTAATTTTTGTTTAATAAAATGTAAAAAAGTTAAAGTTTGTATATAGTGAGATTTTAGAAGTGAATTACGATGTAAATCAAAAAAATTCATCCAAAAAACGAACTTTTATAATAACGTTTATTATATTATACGAAATCAGACACACCAAGAGATTTACACAGGAAAGAAAGTGTAAATTTTACTGTTGTTAAAAGTTTTGAATGTCTGTATAGTATATATTTGTTGAGCGAAACAAAGCGAAAACAACACAAATCACTTCAAAAATTAATTTTAAAAAGTTATTGACTTTCGAGTTAATAAGGCGTATAATTAATTCTTGTCGGTAAAAGAAATGAACATTGAAAACTGAATGACAATTTGTCAACGTTAATTCCAATAATGTAACGAAAGTTACAACAATTAATTTAGTTTTATGAGCTAATCAAACATCATAATTTTTTATGGAGAGTTTGATCCTGGCTCAGGATGAACGCTGGCGGCGTGCCTAATACATGCAAGTCGAGCGAACAGATAAGGAGCTTGCTCCTTTGACGTTAGCGGCGGACGGGTGAGTAACACGTGGATAACCTACCTATAAGACTGGGATAACTTCGGGAAACCGGAGCTAATACCGGATAACATATTGAACCGCATGGTTCAATAGTGAAAGGCGGCTTTGCTGTCACTTATAGATGGATCCGCGCCGTATTAGCTAGTTGGTAAGGTAACGGCTTACCAAGGCAACGATACGTAGCCGACCTGAGAGGGTGATCGGCCACACTGGAACTGAGACACGGTCCAGACTCCTACGGGAGGCAGCAGTAGGGAATCTTCCGCAATGGGCGAAAGCCTGACGGAGCAACGCCGCGTGAGTGATGAAGGTCTTCGGATCGTAAAACTCTGTTATCAGGGAAGAACAAATGTGTAAGTAACTGTGCACATCTTGACGGTACCTGATCAGAAAGCCACGGCTAACTACGTGCCAGCAGCCGCGGTAATACGTAGGTGGCAAGCGTTATCCGGAATTATTGGGCGTAAAGCGCGCGTAGGCGGTTTTTTAAGTCTGATGTGAAAGCCCACGGCTCAACCGTGGAGGGTCATTGGAAACTGGAAAACTTGAGTGCAGAAGAGGAAAGTGGAATTCCATGTGTAGCGGTGAAATGCGCAGAGATATGGAGGAACACCAGTGGCGAAGGCGACTTTCTGGTCTGTAACTGACGCTGATGTGCGAAAGCGTGGGGATCAAACAGGATTAGATACCCTGGTAGTCCACGCCGTAAACGATGAGTGCTAAGTGTTAGGGGGTTTCCGCCCCTTAGTGCTGCAGCTAACGCATTAAGCACTCCGCCTGGGGAGTACGACCGCAAGGTTGAAACTCAAAGGAATTGACGGGGACCCGCACAAGCGGTGGAGCATGTGGTTTAATTCGAAGCAACGCGAAGAACCTTACCAAATCTTGACATCCTTTGACCGCTCTAGAGATAGAGTTTTCCCCTTCGGGGGACAAAGTGACAGGTGGTGCATGGTTGTCGTCAGCTCGTGTCGTGAGATGTTGGGTTAAGTCCCGCAACGAGCGCAACCCTTAAGCTTAGTTGCCATCATTAAGTTGGGCACTCTAAGTTGACTGCCGGTGACAAACCGGAGGAAGGTGGGGATGACGTCAAATCATCATGCCCCTTATGATTTGGGCTACACACGTGCTACAATGGACAATACAAAGGGCAGCTAAACCGCGAGGTCAAGCAAATCCCATAAAGTTGTTCTCAGTTCGGATTGTAGTCTGCAACTCGACTACATGAAGCTGGAATCGCTAGTAATCGTAGATCAGCATGCTACGGTGAATACGTTCCCGGGTCTTGTACACACCGCCCGTCACACCACGAGAGTTTGTAACACCCGAAGCCGGTGGAGTAACCATTTATGGAGCTAGCCGTCGAAGGTGGGACAAATGATTGGGGTGAAGTCGTAACAAGGTAGCCGTATCGGAAGGTGCGGCTGGATCACCTCCTTTCTAAGGATATATTCGGAACATCTTCGTAGAAGATGAAGGAATAACATTGACATATTGTATTCAGTTTTGAATGTTTATACAACATTCAACATATCTTCTTTTTCAAAGAAAGCGATTCGCAGACAATGCGTTGAGTTACTTTAAAGCGAAGTTTACTAGAGTAAATGGGTATTTAAAGTAATGATAACAAAGCAGTATGCAAACGCTTGACTGGAAATAGAACTTGTACATTGAAAACTAGATAAGTAAGTAAAATAGATTTTACCAAGCAAAACCGAGTGAATTAGAGTTTTAAAGCTTGAATTCATAAGAAATAATCGCTAGTGTTCGAAAGAACACTCACAAGATTAATAACGCGTTTCCTGTAGGATGGAAACATAGATTAAGTTATTAAGGGCGCACGGTGGATGCCTTGGCACTAGAAGCCGATGAAGGACGTTACTAACGACGATATGCTTTGGGGAGCTGTAAGTAAGCGTTGATCCAGAGATTTCCGAATGGGGAAACCCAGCATGAGTTATGTCATGTTATCGATATGTGAATACATAGCATATCAGAAGGCAGACCCGGAGAACTGAAACATCTTAGTACCCGGAGGAAGAGAAAGAAAAATCGATTCCCTGAGTAGCGGCGAGCGAAACGGGAAGAGCCCAAACCAACAAGCTTGCTTGTTGGGGTTGTAGGACACTCTATACGGAGTTACAAAAGTATATATTAGACGAATCATCTGGAAAGTTGAATCAAAGAAGGTAATAATCCTGTAGTCGAAAATATATACTCTCTTGAGTGGATCCTGAGTACGACGGAGCACGTGAAATTCCGTCGGAATCTGGGAGGACCATCTCCTAAGGCTAAATACTCTCTAGTGACCGATAGTGAACCAGTACCGTGAGGGAAAGGTGAAAAGTACCCCGGAAGGGGAGTGAAAGAGAACTTGAAACCGTGTGCTTACAAGTAGTCAGAGCCCGTTAATGGGTGATGGCGTGCCTTTTGTAGAATGAACCGGCGAGTTACGATTTGATGCAAGGTTAAGCAGCTAATGTGGAGCCGTAGCGAAAGCGAGTCTGAATAGGGCGTTTAGTATTTGGTCGTAGACCCGAAACCAGGTGATCTACCCTTGGTCAGGTTGAAGTTCAGGTAACACTGAATGGAGGACCGAACCGACTTACGTTGAAAAGTGAGCGGATGAACTGAGGGTAGCGGAGAAATTCCAATCGAACTTGGAGATAGCTGGTTCTCTCCGAAATAGCTTTAGGGCTAGCCTCAAGTGATGATTATTGGAGGTAGAGCACTGTTTGGACGAGGGGCCCTTCTCGGGTTACCGAATTCAGACAAACTCCGAATGCCAATCAATTTAACTTGGGAGTCAGAACATGGGTGATAAGGTCCGTGTTCGAAAGGGAAACAGCCCAGACCACCAGCTAAGGTCCCAAAATATATGTTAAGTGGAAAAGGATGTGGCGTTGCCCAGACAACTAGGATGTTGGCTTAGAAGCAGCCATCATTTAAAGAGTGCGTAATAGCTCACTAGTCGAGTGACACTGCGCCGAAAATGTACCGGGGCTAAACATATTACCGAAGCTGTGGATTGTCCGTAGGACAATGGTAGGAGAGCGTTCTAAGGGCGTCGAAGCATGATCGCAAGGACATGTGGAGCGCTTAGAAGTGAGAATGCCGGTGTGAGTAGCGAAAGACGGGTGAGAATCCCGTCCACCGATTGACTAAGGTTTCCAGAGGAAGGCTCGTCCGCTCTGGGTTAGTCGGGTCCTAAGCTGAGGCCGACAGGCGTAGGCGATGGATAACAGGTTGATATTCCTGTACCACCTAGTATCGTTTTAATCGATGGGGGGACGCAGTAGGATAGGCGAAGCGTGCTATTGGATTGCACGTCCAAGCAGTAAGACTGAGTGTTAGGCAAATCCGGCACTCATAAGGTCAAGCTGTGATGGGGAGAGGAAATTGTTTCCTCGAGTCGTTGATTTCACACTGCCAAGAAAAGCCTCTAGATAGATAACAGGTGCCCGTACCGCAAACCGACACAGGTAGTCAAGATGAGAATTCTAAGGTGAGCGAGCGAACTCTCGTTAAGGAACTCGGCAAAATGACCCCGTAACTTCGGGAGAAGGGGTGCTCTTTAGGGTTAACGCCCAGAAGAGCCGCAGTGAATAGGCCCAAGCGACTGTTTATCAAAAACACAGGTCTCTGCTAAACCGTAAGGTGATGTATAGGGGCTGACGCCTGCCCGGTGCTGGAAGGTTAAGAGGAGTAGTTAGCTTCTGCGAAGCTACGAATCGAAGCCCCAGTAAACGGCGGCCGTAACTATAACGGTCCTAAGGTAGCGAAATTCCTTGTCGGGTAAGTTCCGACCCGCACGAAAGGCGTAACGATTTGGGCACTGTCTCAACGAGAGACTCGGTGAAATCATAGTACCTGTGAAGATGCAGGTTACCCGCGACAGGACGGAAAGACCCCGTGGAGCTTTACTGTAGCCTGATATTGAAATTCGGCACAGCTTGTACAGGATAGGTAGGAGCCTTTGAAACGTGAGCGCTAGCTTACGTGGAGGCATTGGTGGGATACTACCCTAGCTGTGTTGGCTTTCTAACCCGCACCACTTATCGTGGTGGGAGACAGTGTCAGGTGGGCAGTTTGACTGGGGCGGTCGCCTCCTAAAAGGTAACGGAGGCGCTCAAAGGTTCCCTCAGAATGGTTGGAAATCATTCATAGAGTGTAAAGGCATAAGGGAGCTTGACTGCGAGACTTACAAGTCGAGCAGGGTCGAAAGACGGACTTAGTGATCCGGTGGTTCCGCATGGAAGGGCCATCGCTCAACGGATAAAAGCTACCCCGGGGATAACAGGCTTATCTCCCCCAAGAGTTCACATCGACGGGGAGGTTTGGCACCTCGATGTCGGCTCATCGCATCCTGGGGCTGTAGTCGGTCCCAAGGGTTGGGCTGTTCGCCCATTAAAGCGGTACGCGAGCTGGGTTCAGAACGTCGTGAGACAGTTCGGTCCCTATCCGTCGTGGGCGTAGGAAATTTGAGAGGAGCTGTCCTTAGTACGAGAGGACCGGGATGGACATACCTCTGGTGTACCAGTTGTCGTGCCAACGGCATAGCTGGGTAGCTATGTATGGACGGGATAAGTGCTGAAAGCATCTAAGCATGAAGCCCCCCTCAAGATGAGATTTCCCAACTTCGGTTATAAGATCCCTCAAAGATGATGAGGTTAATAGGTTCGAGGTGGAAGCGTGGTGACACGTGGAGCTGACGAATACTAATCGATCGAAGACTTAATCAAAATTTATGTTTTGCGACGCAAAATCATTTTACTTACTATCTAGTTTTGAATGTATAATACATTCCATTTGTCTGGTGACAATGGCAAGGAGGTCACACCTGTTCCCATGCCGAACACAGAAGTTAAGCTCCTTAGCGCCGATGGTAGTCGGACTAACGTTCCGCTAGAGTAGGACGTTGCCAGGCAAATAATAGGATGCGATGAGCCGCATTGAGACCGTAAGGTCTCTTTTTTTATGCCCAAAAAAGAAAGTCAACGCAGAGCAAATGCAACGAGTTGGTTAAGTAATTAAGAGCATATAACTTTTTCGTTTGATTTAAAATAGCGACATTTAAATTGTTTGATTAATGATAAATACCTCAAGGCCTTAGTAGCCTCATTTTTATGTTCTAACACTTAACTAAATGATTAAATTTAATGTCAAAAAGCTTGAAATGATTTACATTTAAAACAAAGTCCAATACTATCGTATTTAAAGGAGTGCTTTAAAATGATCATTAGAGCTTTAGAAAAAACAGATTTGCAATATTTACATAATTTGAATAATGAATATTCAATTATGTCTTATTGGTTTGAAGAGCCATATCAATCATTGAGTGAATTAGAATCGCTATACCAAAAGCATATTTTAGATGAATCAGAAAGACGATTTGTTATTGAAGAGGATCAACAATCCATTGGTGTTGTTGAGTTATTAGAAATTAATTTTATACATAGAACTTGCGAAGTATTGATTATTGTTGACCCGCAATTTGCGAATAGAGGTTATGCAAAAAAAGCGTTCAAGATGGCAGTAGATTATGCGTTTTTAGTGCTTAACATGCATAAAGTTTATCTATATGTAGATGTAAGTAATGAGAAAGCAGTACATATTTATAAAAGTAATAACTTTGAAATTGAAGGAAAATTAAAAGAACACTTCTATACAAGAGGAGAATATAGAGACTGCTATGTCATGGGACTATTAAAACGAAATTGGGTTAATCAACAAGATGATGATTTATCTCATATAAGATAGTCTAGGTTAGATAAGACGATTATAAAAGTGAAGAGAGTGATGATTTGAGTTTACCAATATCTAAAAAATTACATGAATTAATATCACAACAAAGTATTTCCATGCATGTGCCTGGTCACAAAAATATGACTATAGGTCAGCTAGAATCATTGGATCTGAAAATGGATATGACTGAAATTAGTGGCTTGGACGATTTGCATCATCCCGAAGATATCATTTTAGAAAGCATGACAAAATTTAATAAACATCGAGATTACGATGCTTATCTATTAGTTAATGGAACTACTTCTGGGATTTTATCTGTAATCCAAGGCTTGGCTTATGAGTCAGGAAACTATTTGATACCTAGAAATGTACATAAATCAGTTTTTCATGGATTGGAATTAGCGAATCAAAAAGCGACTTTAACAAACATGAAGGTAAGTTCAACATCTCATCATTATATAGCTCCTAACTTTAATGGATTAGATTTGAGTCAACATAAATTAGCGATTATGACTTATCCCAATTATTATGGAGAAACTTACTCAATTCAAACTGATATAGACTTATTGCATTCTAATAATGTTCCAGTACTCGTTGATGAGGCACACGGTGCACATTTCGGTTTAGATGGATTTCCTGATTCTACATTAAATTATGGTGCTGATTATGTTGTTCAGTCTTATCATAAAACATTACCTGCACTTACTATGGGGTCGGTGTTATTTATACATAAAGATGCACCTTATAAAGAAAACATCAAACAATATTTATCTTACTTTCAAACGTCTAGCCCATCATACTTAGTCATGGCAAGTTTGGAGTTAGCACAAACATTTTATCAAAATTATGATAGTGGAATATTTTTTGAAAAAAGACATACCCTTTCGAATGTTTTAAATCGTAAAGGATTTGTTGTTAAAGAAGTTGATGACCCATTAAAAATGTTGATTTCTTACCCAGGTTATTCTGGATATGACATTCAAAAATGGTTTGAGAATGAACATATATTTGTAGAGTTAGCAGATGATTTTCAAATCTTATTTGTATTACCGTTATGGCATAAAGAAGATAAATATCCTTTTGAGATATTAATAAATAAAATTCAAAGCATGGTCATTCCGCATGTAAAGGAAGATTTGTTGATATACCCACAGCTTATGACAGAAAGTGGCATGTTTTCACCTATGGTATATAACAAAGTTAAATGGATTGATATTCGTCATTCAGCAGGAAAACTGTTGGCCCGTCACATTGTACCTTATCCACCTGGTGTGCCGATTCTGTTTAAAGGAGAAAAAATCACTTTAAATATGATAAAATTAATAAATCAATATCAACATTCAAATATGAAAGTTGAAGGAATAAAAGATAATCAAATATTAATTAAGGATGAATAAAAATGTCAGCATTTATAACATTTGAAGGGCCAGAAGGTTCAGGAAAAACAACCGTTTTAAAAGCAGTGGCTGAAAAGTTAGCTCAACACTATGATGTTATATCTACCCGTGAACCTGGTGGTGTTCCAACAGGCGAAGAGATAAGAAAAGTCGTACTAGAAGGCAATCAAATGGATATTAGAACTGAAGCAATGCTTTTTGCGGCATCGAGACGAGAACATTTAGTAGAAAAAGTGATGCCTGCTTTGAGAAACAATCAAATTGTTCTTTGTGATAGATACATTGATAGTTCATTAGCATATCAAGGATATGCAAGAGGTATTGGAATTGAAGAAGTGAAAGCTTTAAACGAATTTGCAATTAATGGACTATATCCAGATTTAACGATTTATTTAGATGTTTCTGCTGAAGTAGGGCGTGAAAGAATCCTCAGTAATCAAAGAGATCAGAATCGCTTGGATCAAGAAGATATTGATTTTCATGAAAAAGTCATTGAGGGTTATCATCAAGTGATACATAATGAGCCAGAGCGTTTTGTTCAGATAGATGCAGATCAATCAATTGATAAAGTTGTATTAGCCGCATATCAATCTATCATCAAATATTTAAAATAAATGTGATATAATAGATGAAAGAGGTGTTATAGAAATGAAGATGATTATAGCAATCGTCCAAGACCAAGACAGCCAAGAACTTTCAGACCAACTTGTCAAAAATGATTTTAGAGCAACAAAATTAGCAACAACAGGTGGTTTCTTAAAAGCAGGTAATACAACGTTCTTATGTGGTGTTAATGATGACCGTGTAGACGATTTATTATCAGTTATAAACAATACTTGTGGTAATAGAGAACAACTTGTGTCTCCTATTACTCCAATGGGTGGTAGTGCAGATTCTTACATACCCTATCCAGTAGAAGTAGAAGTTGGCGGTGCAACGGTATTCGTAATGCCTATTGAAGCCTTCCATCAATTTTAAATGTAACTAATGTTTATTGCACGAGACATTAGTTTATTGATGAATTGTGATATACAGTATTTAACAATTTGAGACTGCTCTTTTAGCAGTCTTTTTATATAAGTAGATATAGGAGAGATATCCAGATGGATGAACAACAACAATTAGCTAATGCTTATGCGTCGAATAAATTGTCACATGCTTATCTTTTTGAGGGCGATGACGCACAATCAATGCAAAAGGTCGCTATTAATTTTGCTAAACTCATCTTATGTAACAACGATGAACAATGTGAAGTTAAAGTAAGTACGTTGAATCATCCTGATTTTATGTATGTCTCTAGTGAAGAAACTACTATAAAAAAAGAAAAGATCGAACAACTTGTTCATCATATGAATCAACTACCGATAGAAGGTAATTATAAAGTATATATAGTAGAAGATTTCGAAAAATTAACTGTTCAAGGTGAAAATAGTATATTAAAATTCTTAGAGGAACCTCCTCAAAATACGATAGCTATTTTATTATCAACTAAACCAGAACAGATTTTAGACACCATACATTCGAGATGTCAACATGTCTATTTTAAACCTATTGATAAAGGTCAGTTTATCAATCACTTAGTTGATGAGTCTTTGACACGTCCTGTGGCGGAGATGTTAAGTACATATACGACGCAAGCAGAGACTGCATTATCATTAAATGAAGAATATGACCTTACTAGTTTGAGAAAGACAATTATAAGATGGTGTGAGTTGTTATTAACGAATCGTTCGATGGCATTAATTGGGATTATCGATTTGTTAAAACAGGCGAAAAATCGTAAATTACAGTTGTTAACATTATCTGCAGTGAATGGATTTTTTGAGGATATCATGCACGCAAAAGTAGAAGTAAATAGCGAATATATATATAGTGATTTGAGTGTTGAGATAGAAAAGTATGCAAAGCATTTAACATATAACCAACTTATATTGATGTATGATCAATTAACAGAGGCACATAAAAAGTTAAATCAAAATGTAAACCCAACACTTGTATTCGAACAAATAGTGATTAAAGGTGTGAGATAGATGCCAGATGTAATAGGTGTCCAGTTTCAAAAAGCTGGAAAGTTAGAATATTATGCACCTAAAGATTTACAAATTGAAATGGGCGATTGGGTAGTAGTGGAATCAAAACGAGGTATAGAAATAGGATTAGTAAAAATGCCTACGAGAACTGTAGATGACGGTGATGTTTCACTTCCATTAAAAGAAGTAATGAGAATAGCGACGCAACAAGATATAGACATCTACTATAATAATACAATTGATGCTGAGAAGGCACTTGCACTATGTAAAGAGGTAGTAATACAGCAGGAATTGGATATGAGATTAGTTAATTGCGAATATACATTAGACAAATCAAAAGTCATTTTCAATTTTACTGCTGACGATCGTATTGATTTTAGAAAGTTAGTTAAAGTATTAGCGCAAAATTTGAAAACGAGAATAGAACTGAGACAGATTGGTGTGCGTGATGAAGCTAAATTATTAGGTGGTATAGGGCCATGCGGACGCTCTTTATGTTGTTCGACTTTCTTAGGCGATTTCGAACCTGTGTCTATTAAAATGGCTAAAGACCAAAACCTGTCACTTAACCCTGCTAAAATTTCGGGTGCATGTGGACGTTTGATGTGTTGCTTAAAATATGAAAATGATTATTATGAAGAAGCACGTGCTCAATTACCAGATGTAGGTGACTCAATTGAAACACCTGATGGTAATGGCCAAGTAGTCGGTTTAAATATCTTGGATATATCGATGCAAGTTAAAATAGATGGTATGGAACAACCATTAGAGTACAAAATGGAAGAAATTGAAGCATTTAATTAAGGAGGTTTAACCACCTTTGAATCGTAATGAATTATTTGAAAAATTAATGCGCTTAGAAACAAACATGAACCAGCTTAATCAAGATATGTTGGATTTAAAAGATTTAGCTGTAGCATTGGTTGAAGAAAATGTAGCGCTTCAAGTAGAAAATGATAATTTAAAACAATTAATGGATAAGAGCGAAAGTTCAAATTCTGAAACTGTTCACCCACACCAGACGAAACATGTGAAGAAGCCACTGCCTAGTAAAGATAACTTAGCTATGTTATATAAAGAAGGATTTCATATTTGCAAAGGTGAGTTATTTGGCAAACATAGACAGGGCGAAGATTGTTTGCTTTGTTTAAATGTATTAAGCGATTAAACAATGTTGATATAAGAAAGATGACAGGGATGTGTTATGAGTAGACGATGATAGAGACTACGTTATAACAACGTCCCTTTTTTAGGAGAAAGATAAATGTTAAAGGATAATGAGAGGTTAGACTTACTAATTAAAGAAGATTTGAAAATCATCCAAAATGATGATGTGTTTTCATTCTCAACTGACGCTTTGTTGTTAGGGGATTTTACCGAAATTAGAAAAAAAGACAAAATTATCGATATATGTTCAGGTAACGGCGTTATACCACTGCTCCTTTCTCATAAAGGTAGCCAGACTATTGAAGGTATCGAAATTCAACAACAACTTGTGGATATGGCGAAGAGAAGTTTTAAGTATAATCAATTAGATGATCGATTACTCATGCATCAAATGGATGTTAAAAAGGTATATCATCATTTCAAACCTTCACAATATACGGTTGTTACATGCAATCCTCCATATTTCAAAGATAATCAGTTGCATCAACATCAAAAAGAAGCGCATAAAGTTGCTAGACATGAAATCTTATGTAAATTAGAAGATTGCTTAATGGCTGCTAGGCATTTATTAAAGCAAGGCGGAAGATTATATATGGTACACAGAGCTGAAAGAATGATGGATGTACTAACTGAAATGAGACGTGCTAATATTGAGCCAAAGCGATTAACATTTGTTTATAGTAAGCATGATAGAGACGCACAAACGATTTTAATAGAAGGTAGAAAGTCGGGGAACCAAGGTTTAGATATTACAAAGCCATTTTATATTTATCAAGAAGATGGTACGTACTCAAAAGAAATGAAGGGTATATATTATGGATAATCATTTTGTATATATCGTAAAATGTAAAGATGGAAGCCTCTATACAGGTTATGCTAAAGACATACAGGCACGTGTGGCGAAACATAATGAAGGTAAAGGTGCTAAATATACAAAAATAAGACGTCCGGTAGAGTTGGTTTATCAAGAAACATATTCTACTAAGTCGGAAGCGTTAAAAAGAGAGTATGAAATTAAGACCTTCACACGACAAAAGAAACTAAAATTGATTAAAGAGGGATAGTATGACTACATTATTTTTAGTAGGAACACCAATTGGCAATTTAGCCGATATTACATATCGTGCTATAGACACACTTCAACAAGTAGATTTAATCGCATGTGAAGATACACGTGTTACACGTAAATTATGTAATCATTATGATATTAAGACGCCACTAAAATCCTATCACGAGCACAATAAAGACCAACAGACATCATTTATGATTGAACAGTTATTGTCTGGACTAGATATTGCATTAGTTTCGGATGCAGGTTTACCATTGATTAGTGATCCAGGGTATGAATTAGTAGTAGAGGCACGTCAACATGACATCAAAGTAGAAACGATACCAGGACCTAATGCAGGCTTGACAGCATTAATGGCAAGTGGTCTCCCATCATTTACGTATACATTTTTAGGATTTTTACCTAGAAAAGATAAAGAAAAGCAAAATATACTATCAGAACGAATGTATCAAAGTAGTACACTTATTATATATGAGTCACCTCATAGAGTAACCGATACGCTAAAAGTGATTGGCAAAATAGATTCTCAAAGACGAGTATCATTAGGGCGAGAATTGACAAAGAAATTTGAGCAAATTGTAACTGCAGATGTGAATACATTATTAACCATGTTACATAATAATGAGATTCCATTAAAAGGAGAATTTGTCATTTTAATTGAAGGTGCTGAAGCTGAAATTTCTACTGCATGGTTTGATGATATGTCTATCGAAGAACATGTCGATTACTATATCAAAGAAAAAAATATTAAACCTAAAGCAGCGATTAAAATGGTTGCAGAAGATCGTCAAAGTAAAACTAGTGAAATATATAATATTTATCATCAAGTTGATTAAAGTTGCATAAGTTTAAGAATTGAGCAAAGTTCATTGTATCGAGTGAATTAATACAGATTTTCACCCCCCATAATGCCTTAAATTATGGTATTGTAGTAAAGATAATATAATAAACAATTGATAGTAATAACGTATTGTGATGAGTAAGGTACAGTAAGAACGGTACACAATTGAAAAGCAAAATAAATTTAGATATCATTTAACATGTAAGAAACGAGGAGGACCTTTGATGGCTAAAGATACATTTTATATAACAACCCCAATTTATTATCCAAGTGGTAACTTGCATATTGGGCATGCATACTCAACTGTAGCAGGTGATGTGATTGCTAGATATAAACGCATGCAAGGATACGATGTTCGTTATTTAACAGGTACAGACGAGCATGGTCAAAAAATTCAAGAAAAAGCTCAAAAAGCTGGTAAAACAGAATTAGAATATTTAGATGAGATGATCGCTGGAATCAAAAGTTTATGGGATAAACTAGAAATTTCAAATGATGATTTCATTCGAACTACAGAAGAACGACATAAGCAAGTCGTTGAAAAAGTATTCGAACGTTTATTAAAACAAGGCGACATTTATCTTGGCGAGTATGAGGGATGGTATTCAGTACCAGATGAAACATACTATACAGAGTCACAATTAGTTGAACCTGTTTATGAAAACGGCAAAATTGTTGGAGGAAAAAGTCCTGATTCAGGTCATGAAGTAGAATTGGTAAAAGAAGAAAGTTATTTCTTTAATATTAAGAAATATACTGATCGCTTACTTGAATTCTATGATCAAAATCCTGACTTTATTCAACCACCTTCAAGAAAAAATGAAATGATTAACAACTTTATTAAACCAGGTTTAGAAGATTTAGCTGTTTCACGTACATCTTTTAACTGGGGCGTTAGTGTGCCTTCAAACCCTAAACATGTTGTTTATGTATGGATAGACGCATTAGTGAACTATATTTCTTCTCTAGGTTATTTATCAGATGATGAAACGTTATTTAACAAATATTGGCCAGCAGATATCCACTTGATGGCTAAAGAAATCGTGCGTTTCCATTCAATTATTTGGCCAATTTTATTAATGGCATTAGATTTACCATTACCTAAGAAGGTCTTTGCACATGGTTGGATTCTAATGAAAGACGGTAAAATGAGTAAGTCGAAAGGTAATGTTGTTGATCCTAATGTATTAATTGATCGTTATGGATTAGATGCTACACGTTATTATTTAATGAGAGAATTACCATTTGGTTCAGATGGTGTGTTTACACCAGAAGCGTTTGTTGAACGTACAAACTATGATTTAGCTAATGATTTAGGTAACTTAGTGAACCGTACAATTTCAATGATTAATAAATATTTCCAAGGTGAGCTTCCTGCATATCAAGGTCCTAAACATGAATTAGACGAAGACATGGAAGCTATGGCACTTGAAACAGTTAAAGAATTCCATGAAAATATGGAGAGTTTACAATTCTCAGTTGCTTTATCAACAGTTTGGAAATTTATTAGCCGTACTAATAAATATATTGATGAGACAACACCATGGGTTTTAGCGAAAGATGAAAGTCAAAAAGATATGTTAGGTAATGTGATGGCACACTTAGTTGAAAACATCCGTTTTGCAACTGTATTATTGCGTCCATTTATTACACATGCACCAAAAGAAATATTTAAACAATTAAATATTAATAATCCAGAGTTAATGGAATTCTCAAGTTTAGCGACATATGGATCCTTAACAGAACCTATCACTGTAATAACTAAGCCAACACCAATATTCCCTAGATTGGATACTGAAGCGGAAATTGCTTATATCAAAGAGTCAATGCAACCACCAAAATCTGATGAAAAAGAAGACGTTCCAAGTAAAGATATGATTGATATTAAAGACTTTGATAAAGTAGAAATTAAAGCTGCGACAGTGATTGATGCTGAAAATGTTAAGAAATCAGATAAGCTACTAAAAATTCAAGTAGATTTAGATAATGAACAACGACAAATTGTTTCTGGTATTGCGAAATTCTATCGTCCTGAAGATATTATCGGTAAAAAAGTTGCTGTAGTAACTAACTTAAAACCTGCGAAACTAATGGGACAAAAATCTGAAGGCATGATTTTATCAGCCGAAAAAGATGGTGTGTTAACATTGATTAGCTTGCCAAATGCTATTCCAAATGGTGCAGTCATCAAGTAATCATGCTTTTAAACTAGGAGGATAATCATGTTAATTGATACACATGTTCATTTGAACGATGAGCAATATGATGAAGATTTAAATGATGTCATCACTCGTGCGAGAGAAGATGGCGTTGATCGTATGTTTGTTGTTGGTTTTGATACACCAACTATTGAACGTACAATGGAATTGATTGATAAATATGACTTTGTATATGGTATCATCGGTTGGCACCCAGTAGACGCCATCGATTGTACTGAAGAAAGATTAGAATGGATAGAAAACTTATCAAAACATCCTAAAATTATTGGCATTGGTGAAATGGGATTAGATTACCACTGGGATAAGTCTCCTGCTGATGTTCAAAAAGAAGTCTTTAGAAAGCAAATTGCTTTAGCTAAACGTGTACAATTACCAATCATTATTCACAACCGTGAAGCAACACAGGATTGTATAGATATTCTGATGGAAGAACACGCGGAAGAAGTTGGAGGTATTATGCATAGCTTTAGTGCCTCTCCAGAAATTGCTGATGTTGTCATCAATAAATTAAACTTTTACGTTTCATTAGGTGGTCCAGTCACATTTAAAAATGCGAAACAACCTAAAGAAGTTGCCAAGCATGTACCGATGGACCGATTATTAGTCGAAACAGATGCACCATATTTATCACCACATCCATATAGAGGCAAACGTAATGAACCACAACGAGTAACATTAGTTGCACAACAAATTGCTGAATTACGAGATATGAGTTATGAAGAGGTATGTCGTCAGACAACAGAAAATGCGGAGAGACTATTTAATTTAAATCAAGCATAAATATTAGATTGAGAAAGGTATCATTTAATTGGATATCTTTCTCATTTTTTATTAAATTAAGACTGAAGGCAGTGTTATTTATGATATTTTGTTAGAATAAGATGAATCACGATTTTCATTAAAATGAAGAAGGAATTAAAAATATGAAAATAAATGAATTTATAGTCGTAGAAGGCAGGGATGATACACAACGTGTTAAATCTGCGGTTGAATGCGATACAATAGAGACGAATGGTAGTGCAGTTGATGATGATGTGATAGCAGTTATCAAGCAGGCACAAGAAACACGAGGCGTTATTATCTTAACCGATCCAGATTTTCCTGGTGACAAAATAAGAAATACGATCAAAGACCGTGTGCCTGGGGTAAAACACGCATATATAGACAGAGAAAAAGCTAAAAATAAAAGGGGGAAAATAGGTGTTGAACATGCACATGTAGATGATATCAAAGAAGCTCTCATGCATGTTAGTTCCCCTTTTGAAGAAGCTGAAGAATCCATTGATAAAAATGTATTAATCGAATTAGAACTTATTATAGGGCATGATGCTCGTAGACGACGAGAAATTCTAGGTCGAAAATTACATATTGGGCATTCTAATGGTAAGCAACTGTTGAAAAAATTGAATGCCTTTGGATATACAGAAGAAGATGTACGACGTGCATTAAATGAAAATAAGGGAAGTGAATAAAGATATGGAGCATAAAGATATAGCTACACCATCTCGTACAAGAGCATTATTAGACCAATATGGATTTGATTTCAAAAAAAGTTTGGGACAAAACTTCCTAGTAGACGTTAATATTATTAATAAGATCATCGATGCTAGTGATATTGATGAAACTACAGGCATAATAGAAGTAGGGCCAGGTATGGGCTCGTTAACCGAACAATTAGCTAAACATGCTAAAAAAGTAATGTCATTTGAAATCGATCATCGACTAATACCAGTATTAAAGGACACATTAGCACCATACGATAATGTCACAATTATTAACGAAGATATTTTAAAAGCCGATATCGCTACAGCAGTAAATGAACACTTAAAAGACTGCGATAAAATTATGGTTGTGGCTAATTTGCCATATTATATAACGACACCTATACTACTCAATTTAATGCAACAAGACATACCAATAGATGGTTATGTCGTGATGATGCAAAAAGAAGTTGGAGAACGTTTAAATGCAGAGGTGGGTACAAAAGCTTATGGCTCGTTATCGATTGTGACGCAGTATTATACTGAAACAAGTAAAGTCCTAACAGTGCCTAAAACCGTATTTATGCCACCACCTAATGTAGATTCTATAGTGGTTAAATTAATGCAAAGATCAACACCGTTAGTAGATATCGATGATGAAGAAGCATTCTTTAAATTAGCAAAAGCTGTATTTGCACAAAGACGAAAGACTATTAATAATAATTATCAAAATTTCTTTAAAGAGGGAAAACAACATAAAGAGAGTATACTAAGTTGGTTAGAAAAAGCGAATATCGACCCTAGACGAAGAGGCGAAACATTGTCAATTCAAGATTTCGCTCAACTTTACAAAGAATTAAATAATTTCCCAGAATTAATAAATTAAATTGTTGACAAACCTTAATTACCTTGATAAAATTTTAGTTTAATTTGACAAAATCGCTATAAACATGGTAATATAACACTTGTAGCGAGGTGGAGCAATATGCCAAAATCAATTTTGGACATCAAAAATTCTATTGATTGTCATTTAGGAAATCGTATTGTACTTAAAGCCAATGGTGGTCGTAAGAAAACAATCGAACGTTCTGGTGTTTTAAAAGAAACATACCCATCAGTATTTGTCGTTGAACTTGATCAAGACAAGCATAACTTCGAAAGAGTATCTTATACATACACTGATGTGTTAACTGAGAACGTACAAGTTTCATTTGAAGAAGATAATCATCAAGAAGCAATTGCACACTAATAAGACATATGACATAGATGTAGATGTATCTACTCTATCAATTTAAGTTTTATATTATATTAAGGTGAGTATTGAGCAACATGTTCAATACTCTTTTTTTATACTTTTGAAGTGATAAATAAATTTTAGAACTATAGGAAAAACACATTAATAACATACATACTGTAATTTAATACTTTTTTATTATATTCCAATAATGAATGATATAATTATTTGTGAAAAAAATGAACATTATCTATCAAATCTTTTATCCCTTTATGTTAAAATCATCTTATTAAGATTACGAAGAGAGGGCGGAAAAATGATATATGAAACGGCACCTGCCAAAATAAATTTTACGCTCGATACACTTTTTAAAAGAGACGATGGATATCACGAGATTGAAATGATAATGACTACTGTAGATTTAAACGATCGATTATCTTTTCAAAAAAGAGATGATAAGAAGATTGTTGTTGAAATCGAACACAACTTTGTAACTGACGATCATAAAAATTTAGCATATAAAGCTGCTGAACTAATGACAAAGGTATATGATTTGAAACAAGGTGTGACGATTACAATTGATAAAGATATTCCAGTATCGGCTGGTTTAGCAGGTGGCTCAGCAGATGCGGCTGCTACGATGAGAGGTATGAATCGCTTATTCAGTTTAAATTTATCTTTAGATGAATTATGTGCACTTGGTAGTCAAATTGGGACAGATGTTTCATTTTGTATATACAATAAGACTGCTTACTGTACAGGACGTGGTGAAAAAGTAACTTTTTTGAACAAGCCTCCTTCTGCTTGGGTTGTTTTAGCTAAGCCTAATTTAGGTATCTCATCACCGGACGTATTTAAAGCTTTGGATTTAAATTTCACGCATGAAGTATTTACTCAAAATTGTATAGAAGCTTTAAAACGATCGGATTATAAGAAGTTATGCTCAAGTTTATCTAATAGATTAGAACCGATTTCTATGGAGATGCATCCAGAAATCAAAAAGATTAAGGAAAACATGATTCAATGTGGTGCAGATGGCGCATTAATGAGTGGTAGTGGTCCGACAGTTTACGGATTGGCACAAAAAGAAAGTCAGGCTAAAAATATTTATAACGCAGTAAATGGTTGTTGTAATGAAGTATATTTAGTTAGATTATTAGGATAGAAGGGTTGGAAATAATGAGATATAAAAGAAGTGAACGGATTGTGTTTATGACACAATATTTGATGAATCACCCAAACAAACTGATTCCATTAACATTCTTTGTAGATAAATTTCAACAAGCGAAATCGTCAATCAGCGAAGATGTTCAAATTATTAAAAGTACTTTCCAAAAAGAAGCATTAGGTACGGTCATTACCACTGCTGGCGCAAGCGGTGGGGTAACGTATAAACCTATGATGAGTAAAGAAGAAGCAACAGAAGTCGTGAATGAAGTTATCTCATTATTAGATGAAAAAGATAGACTTCTGCCTGGTGGATATTTATTCTTATCTGACTTGGTTGGTAATCCTACATTATTAAACAAAGTAGGTAAGATGATAGCAAGTATATATATGGATGAACAATTAGATGCTGTTGTAACGATTGCTACTAAAGGTATATCGCTTGCCAATGCAGTTGCAAACGTATTAAATTTACCTGTAGTGGTTATTAGAAAAGACAATAAAGTAACTGAAGGATCTACGGTTTCTATTAATTATGTTTCAGGTTCATCTCGAAAGATAGAAACGATGGTATTATCCAAGCGCACATTAGCTGAGAATTCTAATGTTCTCGTTGTTGATGATTTTATGAGAGCAGGTGGCTCAATCAACGGTGTTATGAATTTAATGAATGAGTTTAAAGCACACGTAAAAGGGGTATCAGTACTTGTAGAATCGAAAGAAGTAAAGCAAAGATTAATAGAAGATTATACTTCCTTGGTAAGACTATCAGATGTCGATGAATATAATCAGAAATTTAAAGTAGAGCCAGGCAACAGCTTGTCTAAATTTTCTTAAAGGAGCGAATCACATCATGGAAATTATTAACACAAACAAAGCACCGGAAGCATTAGGACCTTATTCACATGCTACAGTAGTAAATGGTCTAGTATACACATCAGGTCAAATTCCACTTAATTTAGAAGGGGAAATTGTAAGTGATGATGTAAAAGATCAAACTAAACAAGTTTTAGAAAACTTATCTGTGGTACTTAAAGAAGCCGGTTCAGATTTAGAAAATGTTGTTAAAGCAACTATTTTTATTTCTGATATGAATGATTTTCAATATATAAATGAGGTATATGGAAATTATTTTGATAAACATCAACCAGCGCGTAGTTGTGTCGAAGTAGCGCGACTACCTAAAGATGTTAAAGTAGAAATTGAATTGATTAGTAAAGTTAAATAAAGGATATAATTTTTCTTTTAAGCAATTGTCAAGCTTCTAATAAAACAAAGATATACTAGGGGGGGCTCACTACATGAAAGTGACAGATGTAAGACTTAGAAAAATAGATACAGATGGTAGAATGAAAGCACTTGTTTCTATCACGCTAGACGAGGCATTCGTAATCCACGATTTACGTGTGATTGAAGGAAATTCAGGTCTATTCGTCGCAATGCCAAGTAAACGCACACCAGATGGTGAATTCCGCGATATCGCGCATCCAATCAACTCAGAAATGAGACAAGAGATTCAAGATGCAGTGATGAAAGTATATGATGAAACTGATGAAGTGATTCCAGATAAAAACGCTACATCAGGCGAGTCTGATGAATCTAACGAAGCTTAAATATAAAAAATTACATTGCAGAGTCGACATAACAGAATGTGTTGACTCTGTTTTTACATTTTCATCATCTTTTAAATGAGCCCCTAATCCCCCTTCTAATTATGTTGAATTGACTTCTTAAATTTTGAAAGTAATTTGTCAAAAGTAATAAAAGTGAACCTATATAAATCGAGTCATCATGGATATATTAAAAATGTAGAACAATCGTAAGAATTGGTGCTTATGACTTGGTAGGTTATATGTTGAAAGAGTGATAGCGGTTAAATTATAATAATAACGAAGTGTATATTTAATGGAGGGTTAGCATTCATGCAAAGACATGCAATAATATTGGCAGCGGGTAAAGGCACTAGAATGAAATCAAAAAAATACAAAGTGTTACATGAGATCGCTGGCAAAACTATGATAGAACATGTGGTTGAAAATGTTCAACAATCAGGTGTGAACCAATTAATTACAATTGTTGGTCACGGTGCTGAAAGTGTAAAAGAAACATTAGGTAATCAATCACTTTATAGTTTTCAAGAAGAGCAACTTGGGACAGCACATGCAGTAAAAATGGCACAATCTCATTTAGTAAATAAAGAGGGAACAACACTAGTTGTGTGTGGTGATACACCGCTTATTACATCAGAAACACTTACATCTTTAATCGAGAGACATGAATCATCTCAGTCTCAAGCAACAGTTCTAACTGCTACAGCAATCCATCCAACAGGCTATGGCAGAATTGTCAAAGATAGCGAAGGGCATTTATTACGAATTGTAGAAGAAAAAGATGCTAACACAGAAGAAAAGGCAATTACTGAAATAAGTTCTGGAATCTTTGCGTTCGATAACAAAATTTTATTTGAAAAGTTAGAACAAGTTAAGAATGATAATGCACAAGGAGAATATTATTTACCAGATGTGATTTCTTTAATTATTAATGAAAATGGTAGAGCAAGTACATATCACACTGATGATTTCGAAGAGATTATGGGTGTGAATGATAGAGTGATGTTAAGTCAAGCTGAAAAAGCGTTACAAAAACGTATTAATTTATTCCATATGAGAAATGGTGTGACAATCATTGATCCAGATAGCACATTTATTGGGCCGGATGTAAAAATTGGTATGGATACAATCATTGAACCTGGCGTGAGAATTAATGGTTCAACTGTAATTGGAGACGAAGTTACAGTTGGACAGTATTCAGAAATTAATAATAGCGTTATTGCATCTCATGCACATATTAAACAATCAGTCATCAACGATTCAGAAGTAGGCGAATATACGAATGTTGGTCCGTTTGCACAGTTGAGACCAGGCGCTCAATTAGGTGCAGATGTTAAAGTAGGTAACTTTGTAGAAGTGAAAAAAGCTGAACTTAAAGACGGTGCTAAAGTATCTCATTTAAGTTATATTGGCGATGCGGTTATTGGCGAACGTACAAATATTGGTTGTGGCTCTATTACTGTTAACTATGATGGTGTAAATAAATTCAAAACTGTGATTGGTAAAGATGCGTTTATTGGATGTAATACAAACTTAATTGCACCAGTAACTGTTGGAGATCATTCGCTTATAGCAGCAGGTTCAACAATTACTGATGATATCCCAAATGAAAGTTTAGCATTGGCACGAGCAAGACAAGTTAATAAAGATGGTTATTTAAGCAACAAAAATAAATAACTGAAATGAATATGTAAAATTAGTATTTCGACTTTGGCATAGTAATCAAGTTTAATTTTCTATATAATAGTAGTTGTGTAAGTAAATAATTGGAGGACTATAAATGTTAAATAATGAATATAAGAATTCATCGCTAAAGATCTTTTCACTCAAAGGTAATGAACCTTTAGCACAGGAAGTTGCAGATCATGTAGGGATTGAATTAGGTAAGTGTTCTGTTAAGCGTTTCAGTGATGGAGAAATCCAAATCAATATTGAAGAAAGTATTCGTGGTTGCGATGTGTTTATTATCCAACCTACTTCATACCCAGTTAATCTACATCTAATGGAATTACTTATTATGATTGACGCTTGTAAACGTGCATCAGCGGCAAATATTAACATCGTAGTACCTTATTATGGGTATGCTCGTCAAGACAGAAAAGCACGTAGTCGTGAACCGATTACTGCTAAATTAGTAGCCAATTTAATAGAAACTGCAGGGGCAAATCGCATGATTGCTTTAGATTTACATGCACCTCAAATCCAAGGTTTCTTTGATATTCCAATTGATCATTTAATGGGCGTACCTATTTTAGCGCAACATTTCCAAAATGATCCTGCCATTAACCCAGAAGAATGTGTTGTTGTTTCTCCTGACCATGGTGGTGTAACAAGAGCACGTAAATTGGCAGACATTTTAAAAACTCCAATTGCAATTATTGATAAACGTCGTCCAAAACCAAACGTAGCCGAAGTAATGAATATTGTGGGCGATATTGAAGGTAGAACAGCCATCATTATTGATGATATTATTGATACAGCTGGTACTATTACGTTAGCAGCACAAGCATTAAAAGACAAAGGTGCTAAAGAAGTATATGCATGTTGTACACACCCTGTATTATCAGGTCCAGCTAAAGAACGTATTGAGAATTCAGCAATTAAAGAACTAATCGTAACAAATTCAATTCAATTAGAAGAAAGTCGCAAACCTACAAATACTAAAGAACTTTCAGTTGCTGGTTTAATCGGTAAAGCCATTATCCGAGTTTATGAAAGAGAATCAGTAAGTGTATTATTTGACTAAAATTGTTAAATGAGTTTGACGAAAGTGATATAAGCGTGTATAATACATTCGTTCGTGATTATACGAATAAATAAACACTTGCAAGCAACGAATGATGTTGATGGGTAAGTGAGGAGCTCGTGAAAGAGCGAAAAATGAAAGGTGGAAATAGAATGACTTCATTAAAGTCAATCATCCGTCAAGGTAAACAAACACGTTCTGACCTTAAACAATTAAGAAATGCTGGTAAAGTACCTGCAGTTGTATATGGTTACGGAACAAAAAATACTTCAGTTAAAGTTGATGAAGTTGAATTTATCAAAGTTATCCGTGAAGTAGGACGTAACGGTGTTATCGAATTAGGTGTTGGTTCTAAATCAATCAAAGTAATGGTATCAGATTACCAATATGATCCATTGAAAAACCAAATCACTCATATCGATTTCTTAGCTATCAACATGACTGAAGAACGTACTGTAGAAGTACCGGTTCAATTAGTTGGTGAAGCAGTAGGCGCTAAAGAAGGCGGCGTAGTTGAACAACCATTATTCAACTTAGAAGTTACTGCAACTCCAGATAATATCCCAGAAGTAATTGAAGTTGATATCACTGAATTAAATATCAACGATAGCTATTCAGTTTCTGATATTAAAGTATCTGGTGACTTCACTATTGAAAACGAACCAGAAGATTCTATCGTAACTGTAGTACCTCCAACAGATGAGCCTACTGAAGAAGAAGTAGAAGCTATGGAAGGCGAAGCAGCTACTGAAGAACCTGAACGTGTTGGTGAAGAAAAAGACGACGAAAAAGAAGAAAATAAAGAAGAAGAATAAGATTATTATTTTAATGAATAAGGTCTTATAAAGTTTCTTAACTTTCTTAACGGGCACTATGCTTATATTAATAAGCATAGTGCTTTTTGTGTTATTATAGGGAATGATTATAAAATTTGTGACTAAGATATTTTGATGTAAAGCATCCGTTAGATTAACAGATGAATTGGATCAATGATTATGTAGATTAAAAAGGTCACTTAATAAATAAAGAATAAACATGGAGGTAACGACATATGAAATGTATTGTAGGTCTTGGCAATATTGGTAAACGATTCGAATTAACAAGACACAATATTGGCTTCGAAGTCATTGACTATATACTAGAACGACATCGTTTCACATTGGACAAACAAAAATTCAAAGGCGCATATACTATTGAAAGAATGAATGGTGACAAAGTTCTGCTTATTGAACCTATGACAATGATGAACTTGTCAGGTGAAGCTGTTGCACCATTAATGGATTACTACAATGTTGATGTAGATGATTTGATTGTATTATATGACGATTTAGATTTAGAACAAGGTCAAGTACGTTTACGTCAAAAAGGTAGTGCAGGTGGTCATAATGGTATGAAATCAATTATAAAAATGCTTGGCACTGATCAATTTAAGAGAATTCGTATTGGTGTTGGTCGACCAACGAATGGTATGTCTGTTCCTGATTATGTACTTCAACGCTTTTCTAAAGAAGAAATGATTACAATGGAGAAAGTCATTGAACATTCAGCTAATGCCGTAGAATCATTTATAGAAACATCTCGATTTGACAATGTGATGAATGAATATAATGGTGAAGTGAATTGAGACAAGTTATTTCTAACTATGTAAAAGAAGATAAACGCTTTCAGGAATTAGACCAGGTTTTTGGCCAAGATAATATTTTAGTTACGGGTCTATCACCATCAGCAAAAGCAACCATTATTGCTGAAAAATATTTAGCTGATCAAAAGCAAATGCTGTTAGTAACTAATAATCTGTATCAAGCTGATAAAATTGAAGCGGATATATTACAATATGTCAGCGGCGAAGAAATTTATAAATATCCAGTTCAAGATATTATGACCGAAGAATTTTCTACACAAAGCCCTCAACTTATGAGCGAGCGTGTTAGAACGCTAACTGCTCTTGCTCATGGAGAAAAAGGGTTATTTATTGTTCCATTAAATGGATTGAAAAAGTGGTTAACACCAGTAGAAATGTGGCGCAATCATCAAATGACATTGAATGTCGGTGATGATATTGATGTTGACGATTTTCTCAATAAATTAGTCAATATGGGATATCGTAGAGAAAGTGTTGTTTCTCACATTGGTGAATTCTCGCTTAGAGGCGGCATTATAGATATTTATCCCTTAATTGGATCGCCTGTTAGAATTGAATTATTTGATACAGAAATAGATTCAATTCGTGATTTCGATGTGGAAACACAACGTTCTAACGATAACTTAGAATCAGTAGATATTACTACAGCAAGTGACTATATTATAACTGATGAAGTGATTAGTCATTTACAAACACAATTAAAAGCCGCTTATGAAGATACAAGACCCAAAATTGAAAAATCTGTGAGAAATGACTTAAAAGAGACATATGAAAGTTTCAAACTTTTTGAATCTACGTTCTTTGATCATCAATTATTACGACGTTTGGTGGCATTTATGTATGATCAACCATCAACAATTATTGATTATTTTGCAAATGATGTTGTGATAGCTGTTGACGAATATAATCGTATTAAAGAAACAGAAGAAACGTTAACGACTGAAGTTGATGATTTTATTAGTAACTTGATTGAAAGTGGTAATGGGTTTATTGGTCAAAGTTTTATGCAATATGATGGCTTTGAAACTTTATTAGATGAACGACCGGTGGCTTATTTTACGCTATTCACTTCTTCTATGCCTGTGGAATTAGACCATATTATTAAATTCTCTTGTAAACCAGTACAACAGTTCTATGGTCAATATGACATCATGCGTTCTGAGTTCCAAAGATTTATCCATAATGACTATGCGATAGTAGTCTTAGTCGAAACAGAGACGAAGGTTGAGCGTATACAATCTATGCTTAATGAAATGCATATACCCGTTGTAACACATATTGATCAGGCTTCAACAAGTGGTCAAGCAGTTGTTGTCGAAGGTAGTCTGTCTGAAGGTTTTGAATTACCTTATATGCAATTAGTGGTTATAACAGAAAGAGAATTATTCAAGACCAAGCAGAAAAAGCAACGTAAACGTACTAAAACAATGTCGAATGCAGAAAAAATTAAGTCATACCAAGATTTAAATGTTGGAGACTATGTGGTTCATGTTCATCATGGTGTAGGACGATATCTAGGCGTAGAAACTTTAGAAGTTGGAGAACAACATAGAGACTATATTAAGTTACAGTACAAAGGTACAGACCAATTGTTCGTTCCAGTTGATCAAATGGATCAAGTTCAAAAATATGTGGCTTCCGAAGACAAATCGCCTCGTTTAAATAAACTAGGTGGCACTGAATGGAAAAAGACGAAAGCTAAAGTTCAACAAAGTGTTGAAGATATAGCAGATGAGTTAATCGATTTATATAAACAAAGAGAAATGTCAGTTGGTTATCAATTTGGTCCAGACACTGAAGAACAGTCTACGTTTGAATTGGATTTCCCATATGAGCTAACGCCAGACCAAAGTAAATCCATAGAAGAAATAAAAGGTGACATGGAACGCGAACGTCCAATGGATCGCTTGTTATGTGGGGATGTCGGTTATGGTAAGACTGAGGTTGCTGTTCGTGCCGCTTTCAAAGCTGTCATGGAAGGTAAACAGGTCGCGTTTCTTGTACCTACTACGATACTAGCTCAACAACATTACGAAACATTAATTGAACGTATGCAAGATTTTCCTGTTGAAATTCAATTGATTAGTAGATTCCGTTCAACTAAAGAAGTGAAAGAAACTAAAGAAGGACTTAAATCCGGTTATGTAGATATTGTTGTAGGAACACATAAGTTATTAGGCAAAGATATCCATTACAAAGATTTAGGTTTACTCATTGTCGATGAAGAACAACGTTTTGGTGTGCGTCATAAAGAAAGAATTAAGACACTAAAAAATAATGTAGATGTGTTAACGTTAACAGCTACGCCAATACCAAGAACCTTGCATATGAGTATGCTTGGTGTGCGTGATCTATCAGTTATCGAAACACCACCTGAAAATCGTTTCCCAGTGCAAACTTACGTTTTAGAGCAAAACACCAACTTTATAAAAGAAGCATTAGAACGTGAATTATCTCGAGATGGACAAGTCTTCTATTTATATAATAAAGTTCAATCCATCTATGAAAAGAGAGAGCAACTTCAAATGTTAATGCCAGATGCCAACATTGCAGTGGCACATGGGCAAATGACTGAACGAGATTTAGAAGAAACAATGCTCAGTTTCATTAATCATGAATACGACATCTTAGTTACTACAACAATTATTGAAACTGGTGTCGATGTACCAAATGCGAATACATTGATTATTGAAGAAGCGGATCGATTCGGTTTAAGTCAATTGTATCAACTACGTGGTCGCGTTGGTCGTTCAAGTAGAATAGGATATGCTTATTTCCTTCATCCTGCAAATAAGGTGTTAAACGAAACAGCTGAAGAAAGACTACAAGCCATTAAAGAATTTACCGAATTAGGTTCAGGATTTAAAATAGCTATGCGCGATTTGAATATTAGAGGTGCTGGTAATTTACTCGGGAAACAACAACATGGATTTATCGATTCGGTTGGTTTCGATTTATACTCTCAAATGCTTGAAGAAGCAGTTAATGAGAAACGTGGTATCAAAGAGGAAACACCAGATGTACCGGACGTAGAGGTTGAACTGAATTTAGATGCTTATTTACCAGCGGAGTATATTCAAAATGAACAAGCTAAAATAGAAATTTATAAGAAATTACGTAAAGTAGAATCAGAAGAACAACTCATGGATATTAAAGATGAATTAATCGATCGATTTAATGATTATCCAACTGAAGTTGAACGTTTATTAGACATAGTAGAAATTAAAACCCATGCACTGCATGCAGGTATTACAAAAATTAAAGATATGGGTAAACAAATTCAAATCTTCTTATCTGAGACATCTACTGCTGATATTGATGGAGAGGCATTATTTAAAAATACACAACCACTTGGAAGAACGATGAAAGTTGGCGTAGAGAATGGTGCAATGAAAGTGACGCTCACTAAATCTAAACAATGGCTAGACAACTTAAAATTCTTAGTGAAATGTATTGAAGAAAGTATGAGTATTAAAGATGAAACATAAATCAGCATTTAATGGTGTAGTGATATTAACGCTTGCGTTAGTCATCGTTAAAGTATTAAGTGCAATCTATAGAGTGCCTTATCAAAATATACTTGGAGATGAAGGTCTGTATGCGTATCAACAGGTTTATCCTATTGTAGCTTTAGGTTTGATTTTATCTATGAATGCTATTCCAAGTGCAGTGACGCAAAACTTAGGTATGGACCACCGTTCAGAATACTATTCTAAAGTGCTACTTATTATACAAAGTGTAGGCTTAGGCATATGTTTGATTGTATTTGGGTGTGCAGGCATTATTTCACGCTTAATGGGTGATGGACATTTAGCACCTATGATTAGAATGGCTAGCTTTAGTTTCGTATTTGTAGGTGTGTTAGGTGTATTAAGAGGATATTTTCAGTCCAGACAGGATATGAACGTACCAGCTATTTCCCAGGTTATAGAACAATTTATTCGAGTAGGATTTATTATGATGGCTATTTTCCTATTTTTGACACAACAATGGACTATATATCAAGCTGGCTCATTATCAATCATTGCTTCTTCAATCGGCTTTTTAGGCTCAACGCTATATTTGGTATCTAAACGTCCGTTTAAATTAAAATGGAATGCTAAAGTAGCAAAAATTCAATGGTCCCAGTTACTGATTGCTATTCTTATTTTTGCTTTAAGTCAGTTGATTGTTATTTTGTGGCAAGTCGCAGATAGTTTTACTGTCATCCGTACTTTGAAAATGACAGGACTACCTTTTGAATCGGCTATCAAACAAAAAGGTGTATATGATAGAGGGGCTTCCTTTATTCAAATGGGATTAATTGTAACAACAACGTTTAGTTTTGTCTTAATTCCTTTATTAACCGAAGCTATTCAAAATAAGCAATCGATTCAAATGAATAGATATGCTAACGCTTCATTAAAAATAACTATATTGATTAGTTCAGCCGCAGGTATAGGTTTGATAAATGTCTTACCTCTTATGAATAAAGTGTTTTTCAAGACTGATAGTGAGACAGTAACGTTATGCGTTTATATGTTAACGGTTATTGGTGTATCATTGATTATGATGGATATTGCATTATTGCAAGTACTCAATCAAATTAAACCGATAGTGATTGGTTTTATAGTTGGTTTATTATCTAAGGCAATATTCAACATAGTTTTCATTTATCAACTTCACATTTTAGGCGCTAGTATAAGTACAGTATTATCGTTAATTATCTTTGCGAGTATACTTCACCATGCCGTCTTGAAATCTTATCATTTTAATCAAATGAGTAAATTTATTATAAAATTAGTGGGCGGGTTGTTTATAATGTCAGTTATTGTTCAACTGATGATGACTATCTTACCGTCTAGTGGACGTTTAATTGGATTAATTTCTTTATTAATTAGTGCCATAGTTGGTGTAAGTGTATTTATGATATACGTCGGTATTTTTAATGTCCTAAGTTATAGGGAATTGAAATTTTTACCTTTAGGAGACAAGTTATATCACTTTAAGAAAGGAAGTCGTTCATGACGCATACAATTACGATTATTGGTTTAGGAAACTATGATATCGATGATTTGCCTTTAGGTATATATCGATTTATTCAAAAGCAAGACAAAATATATGCACGAACGCTCGAGCACCCTGTCATTGAGGCACTTAAAGATGAAATTGATTTTGAGAGCTTTGATGATATATACGAAGCGAATGAGCAGTTTGATGCTGTTTACGATAACATTGTCGAACAGTTGATTAATAAAGCACAACAATCGAATATTGTATACGCTGTGCCAGGGCATCCTCGTGTCGCTGAAACGACCACTGCTAAGTTAATGGCGTATCATGCTCAGAATGATGATATAGAAGTGAAGGTATTAGGTGGGAAAAGTTTCATTGATGATGTATTCGAAGCGGTTGCAGTAGAACCTAACGATGGTTTCACATTACTAGATGGTACCGCGTTAGAAGAAGCGAAACTAAATGTTCGCACTAATACGTTGATAACTCAAGTATATAGTGCAATGGTAGCAGCAGATATCAAGTTGACGTTAATGGAACGCTATCCCGATGATCATATGGTCAAAATTGTTACAGGTGCACGTAGTGGTGATGCACAAGTAACTGAATGTCCTTTATTCGAGTTAGATCATTTTGACACTACGTTCAACAATTTAACAAGTGTCTTTGTGCCTAAAATTGTAGCAGATGAATCACTATATAATGACTTTAACTTTGCTGAACAAACGATTGATTTACTTGTTGATGATGAAAAAGGTTGTCCTTGGGATAAAGTTCAAACACATCAAACATTAAAACGTTATCTGTTAGAAGAAACATTTGAACTGTTTGAGGCTATCAATAATGAAGACGATTGGCACATGGTGGAAGAATTAGGAGACATACTTTTACAGGTATTATTGCATACTAGTATCGGTAAAAAGGAAGGCTATTTTGATATAAAAGAAGTAGTAGCAAGTTTAAATGCTAAAATGATTCGTCGTCATCCACATATATTTAGTGATGAATCTGCAGAATCCATAGAGGATTTAAAAACAATTTGGTCAACTGCTAAATCTAATGAAGGTAAAAAACCTCGTGTGAAATTCGAGAAAGTATTTGCAGACCATTTCATGTCATTGTATGATAAAACAAAAAATAAAGATTTTGACGAAGTGGCTCTTAAACAATTTTTAGAGCAAGGAGAGACTCATCAATGAGATTAGATAAATTTTTAAAAGTGTCTAGATTAATTAAACGTCGTACATTAGCTAAGGAAATTAGTGACCAAGGACGTATTACGATTAATGGTAATGTAGCAAAAGCAGGTACAGATGTTAAAGTTGGAGATGAACTCGTTATTCGTTTCGGCCAAAAACTTGTAACCGTTAATGTAACAGGATTAAATGAACATGCATCTAAAGAAAATGCTAAAGGTATGTATGAATTAGTCAAAGAAGAACGTATTAATGAATCTGAATAGACAAAGTGAGGTGACAAGCTATGAATAATAAAGTTGAAAATATCGGTAATCAATATACATCGAAAGAGAACCAAAAAAAACAACGACAACGTAAAATGATGCGTGTTGTACGTCGAAGAATCGCATTGTTTGGTGGTATCATGCTTGCGATTATCATTTTATTATGCATTATGCTTGTCTTCCAAAAACACAGCAACGAAAAGGATGCAGTGGAGCGAAAACATAAAGAAGAGCAGTTTCAAAAACAACAAGACGAAGAAATCGCATTGAAAGAAAAACTAAATAATTTGAATGATAAAGATTATATCGAAAAAGTGGCACGAGATGATTATTATTTAAGTAATAAAGGTGAAGTGATTTTCAGATTGCCAAATGATAATAAATCCTCTAAGGCTAAATCTTCAGATGAGAATAATTAATTAAAGAGAAATAAAATAATCGCATTATAGCATTGTGAAATTGCTTCAACAGGAATATAATAAAGTTAAAATCGAATGAAATCGGGAGGATTTATTTAGAATATGTCAATCGAAGTAGGAAATAAGCTTAAAGGTAAAGTCACTGGTATTAAAAAATTCGGTGCATTCGTTGAGTTACCTGAAGGAAAAAGTGGCTTAGTCCATATTAGTGAAGTGGCTGACAACTATGTTGAAAATGTGGAAGATCATTTATCTTTAGGTGATGAAGTAGAGGTTAAAGTACTTTCAATCGCGGATGATGGCAAAATTAGTCTTTCAATCAAAAAGGCGAAAGACCGTCCACAACGTAAACCACAGCACAATAATAAATCACATCAAAGTAAACCAGCTCCAAAAGGCGAAGACTTTGAAAAGAAATTAAGTAACTTCTTAAAAGATAGTGAAGATAAATTAACTTCTATTAAACGTCAAACTGAATCTAGACGTGGTGGTAAAGGTTCAAGACGTTAATTTCATAAACCAAGTCTGTTGCAATAACTTAACATAGCTTTTGTATTGCTAATTACTTTGAATAACAGACAACCTAAGACTGTTTCTTGATGAAGGAGCAGTCTATTTTTATTGTAACAATGTATTGATGATAGGTTATTTAAATGCTTGGAGGTGAGAGGTAAGATGGAACTTAATGCTACAGGGTGGTCGGAACAGGATCATATTGTTTTAGCGGTATCAACAGGTATAGATAGTATGTGTTTACTGCATCTTTTATTAAACGAATATCAACATACATATAGCAAATTGACATGTATTCATATCAATCACGGGTTAAGACAAGCATCCATAGAAGAAGAGGCATTTTTTAAAACATATTGTGAAGAACATGGGATCGAGTATTATATCAAACGACTAGATTTATCTGAAACGGTTGAAGCGGGGAACAGTATTCAAAACATATCTCGCCAATACAGATACGAGTGGTTTGATTATATTATGAAACAACTTGGGGCCAGTGTGCTACTAACTGCACACCATCGAGATGATCAAATTGAAACCATCTTTTATAGATTATTTACAGGTAGATTCACACGTAGCCATTTAGGCATTGCTTATACTTCTCAACGCGTCAGTTATCAACTTGTTCGTCCGATGCTAGACATCTCAAAAGCTACAATCAAATCTTATCAAAATCAATATAACGTTCCATTTTTTGAAGATGTATCTAATCATAACAATGTATACGTCAGAAATGATATAAGAAATCGTATCATACCAGCAGTAATGGATAATCAACAACTAGACGTAGCACACTTATTAAAATTAAAATCATGGCATGATCAAGAATTAGCTACACTTAGAAAATCGGCGCATCACTTTATCAAAGAAGTAGTACGAGTCTCAGAGAATCTAGATAAAATAGTGATTCCAAGAGACCAATTTAATCGATTAACAGATAATGTGAAGGTACATGTACTTGATCAATTATTTGAAAAGATAGCATTGTCTAAAGCGATATCTGATAAAATGTATCAATCATGGTTTAATCAAATTTCAAGTCAAAAATCACAATTCATAATTGATATAACAGATAAATGGATAATTCAAATTGCATATGATACATTAATAATAATGGCTAATACAGAAATGAGCGACGTGAATTCAACACAAGTCATCGAAGTACCTCATACATATCGTTTTGGTGATTATGAGATTGAAATACAACCTGACTTTCCATTCAATCAGTTCCCATTAACAATAAGACAACGTCAAAATGGCGATCGTTTTTTATTAAATGGTTATACTGGCAAACATAAAAAAGTAAGTCGATTGTTAATTGATAAAAAAATCGATGCTATTGAACGAAATCGTTTACCAGTTGTTATCAATGCAGAAGGTAAAATAATTGCTGTAGGTCAATTGTTTATGAATAAAGACTATAAACATTATATAAATATTAGAAATATTGGAGATGAATAACAAATGCACGAGGATATAAAAAGTATCGTATTAAGTGAAGAAGAGATTCAAGCGATTTGTAAGGATTTAGGACAACAGTTAACTAAAGATTACCAAGGTAAACCACTTGTTTGTGTTGGTATCTTAAAAGGGTCGGTTATGTTTATGACTGACTTAATTAAGCGCATTGATACACACTTATCAATCGATTTTATGGATGTTTCGAGTTACCACGGTGGTACCGAATCTACTGGGGAAGTTCAAATTATTAAAGATTTAGGTTCATCAATTGAAAATAAAGATGTACTCATCATAGAAGACATTTTAGAAACTGGTACTACATTAAAATCTATCACTGAACTATTAGAATCTCGTAAAGTCAACTCATTAGAAATTGTTACTTTATTAGACAAACCAAATCGTAGAAAAGCTGATATTGAAGCTAAATATGTTGGTAAAAAAATTCCGGATGAGTTCGTAGTCGGATATGGATTAGATTATGGTGAGCATTACAGAAACTTACCTTATATTGGTACGTTAAAACCGGAAGTGTATTCATAAGACAAATCGAATTAAATCGATACATTGGACACGATGTTTTTTGCTATGATTCAACATCAATGTAGTGTAGACTCGATTTAAATCGTAAAAATATAATTGAATGAGATATTTTGCAGTCACGATATTAAGAAAAATAAAAATCTCTATAGTGGAAATTGACTAAAATTGTTAAACCAATACTAAAGTTGAAATAGTAGCCTGCTAAAGATGTATTGTGTTACAATTTTTGTTAGTTTTATTATTGGAAGTAGGAGGAAATGTCACATGCAGAAAGCGTTTCGCAATGTGCTAGTTATCGCAATTATAGGCGTTATCATATTTGGCCTGTTTTCTTTCTTAAATGGTAATGGAAATATGCCAAAACAGCTTACATATACGCAATTTGTTAATAAATTGGATAAAGGCGATTTAAAATCATTAGAAATCCAACCTGAGCAAAATGTATACATGGTAAGTGGTAAAACAAAAAATGGTGAAGATTATTCATCAACAATATTATTTAATAATGAAAAAGATTTGCAAAAAATCACTGATACAGCTAAGAAACAAGATGGATTGAAATTTACAGTTAAAGAAGAAGAAGAACAAAGTGTATTTGTTAGTATCTTAACAACATTAATTCCTGTTTTAATCATTGCTTTATTATTTATTTTCTTCCTTAGCCAAGCCCAAGGTGGAGGCGGCGGTGGTCGTATGATGAACTTTGGTAAATCCAAAGCTAAAATGTACGATAGTAGTAAACGTCGTGTTCGTTTCTCAGATGTTGCAGGCGCAGATGAAGAGAAACAAGAACTTGTTGAAATAGTAGATTTCTTAAAAGATAACAAGAAATTCAAGCAAATGGGATCTAGAATTCCGAAAGGTGTTTTACTTGTAGGTCCTCCAGGTACTGGTAAAACATTACTTGCACGTGCAGTTGCAGGTGAAGCTGGTGCACCATTCTTCTCAATTAGTGGTTCAGACTTTGTTGAGATGTTTGTTGGTGTTGGTGCTAGCCGTGTACGTGATTTATTTGAAAATGCTAAGAAAAATGCTCCATGTATTATTTTCATAGATGAAATTGACGCAGTAGGTCGTCAACGTGGTGCTGGTGTCGGTGGTGGACACGACGAACGTGAACAAACATTGAACCAATTGTTAGTTGAAATGGATGGCTTTGGCGAGAATGAAGGTATCATTATGATTGCTGCAACAAACCGTCCTGATATTTTAGATCCAGCGTTATTACGTCCAGGTCGTTTCGATAGACAAATTCAAGTAGGTCGTCCAGATGTTAAAGGTCGTGAAGCCATTTTACATGTTCATGCTAAAAACAAACCGCTTGATGAAACAGTTGATTTAAAAGCTATTTCTCAAAGAACACCGGGATTCTCAGGTGCTGATTTAGAAAACTTATTAAACGAAGCATCGTTAATCGCAGCTCGTGAAGGTAAGAACAAAATTGATATGCGTGATATTGAGGAAGCAACTGACCGAGTTATTGCTGGTCCTGCTAAAAAATCACGTGTTATCTCTGATAAAGAGCGAAATATTGTTGCCCACCATGAAGCAGGTCATACGATTATCGGTATGGTGCTTGATGAAGCAGAAGTTGTACACAAAGTAACAATTGTTCCACGTGGACAAGCAGGTGGTTACGCAATGATGCTACCTAAACAAGACCGTTTCTTAATGACTGAACCAGAATTATTAGACAAAATTTGTGGTTTATTAGGTGGTCGAGTTTCAGAAGATATTAACTTTGGTGAAGTATCAACTGGTGCTTCTAACGACTTTGAAAGAGCGACTCAAATCGCACGTTCTATGGTTACTGAATACGGTATGAGTAAAAAACTTGGACCATTACAATTCTCTAGTAGCGGTGGCGGCCAAGTATTCTTAGGTAAAGACATGCAAGGTGAACCTAATTATTCAGGTCAAATCGCTTACGAAATTGATAAAGAAGTACAACGTATAGTTAAAGAGCAATATGAGCGTTGTAAAGAAATCTTATTAGAGCATCAAGATCAATTGAAACTGATTGCTAAAACTTTACTTACAGAAGAAACATTGGTTGCTGAACAAATTCAATCATTATTCCATGAAGGTAAATTGCCAGAGGTTGATTACAATTCAGCAGAAGTTGTTAAAGAAACAAATTCTGAATTTGATGAAGGTAAATATGGCAAATCATACGAAGATGTTCGTAAAGAGCAATCGTTAGATCATAAAGGTGACGACAATCATCACGAAGATGAGTCAGAAGATGAACCAACTGGTCATGAACAATCACCAAATATAGACAAACCATATAATCCTAACGATCCAAATCACAGAGAGTAAAGTAGCACATAGTTTAATCTCCCTACTATCACCCATATAGTAGGGAGATATTTTTGTATAAATATGTGAAGTACATTTTTATAAATACTTTTTAAATAAACAAATAGCCAAAATGATCTTGAAACAAATCATTTCATGAAAATAAACAACAGATGTATAATAGTTATTCGAAAATGATATTGATTAAAAGAAACGAAGCATCGTAAAGATATATAAAGGAGTAATATAATAATGACACATGACTATATTGTTAAAGCACTAGCGTTTGACGGTGAAATTAGAGCATATGCAACATTAACAACAGAATCAGTACAGGAAGCTCAAACAAGACACTATACGTGGCCAACTGCTTCAGCCGCAATGGGAAGAACGATGACTGCTACCGTAATGATGGGAGCAATGCTTAAAGGAGATCAAAAATTAACTGTAACAGTCGATGGTCGTGGTCCTATTGGCAGAATTATCGCAGATGCAGATGCAAAAGGTAATGTACGTGCCTATGTAGATCATCCACAAACACATTTCCCATTAAATGAACAAGGTAAATTAGATGTTAGAAGAGCTGTAGGGACAGAGGGTTCGATTCAAGTAGTTAAGGATGTAGGAATGAAAGATTATTTTTCTGGTTCAAGTCCAATAGTATCAGGGGAACTAGGAGAAGATTTTACGTACTATTATGCAACAAGTGAACAAACGCCATCTTCTGTTGGTTTAGGTGTACTTGTTAACCCAGATAATACGATTAAAGCAGCGGGCGGATTCATTATTCAAGTGATGCCTGGTGCCAAAGAAGAAACAATCAGTAAATTAGAAGAAGCAATTAATCAAATGACACCAGTATCTAAGCTAATTGAGCAAGGATTGACACCTGAAGGAATTTTAAATGAAATTCTAGGAGAAGAGCATGTCCAAATTTTAGAAACATCACCTGCACAATTTGAATGTAATTGTAGCCATGAAAAATTCTTGAATGCTATTAAAGGTTTAGGCGAAGCAGAAATTACAGATATGATTCAAGAAGATCATGGTGCAGAAGCAGTTTGTCATTTCTGTGGTAATAAATACAATTATAGTGAAACAGAGCTTAATCAATTATTAGAATCCATGGTATAAAATCAACAGAAGTTTATAATAAATTAAAATAGGGAATTTATTAAACGTATGTCGATAAATGTGCATTAGATTTTGTAGGATACATTTGTTTTTTTTAGAAAATTCTGATAGAATATAAATATCCGATAAAAAGACTAAGTTTTATTAATTCTATCTATAAGGAGTGTTTGGAATGGCACAAAAACCAGTAGAAAACATTACGCAAATTATTGGTAACACACCAGTAGTTAAATTGAGAAACGTTGTTGATGAAGATGCGGCAGATATTTACGTTAAATTAGAATATCAAAATCCAGGTGGTTCAGTTAAAGACCGTATAGCTTTAGCTATGATTGAAAAAGCTGAAAAAGAAGGAAAAATCAAACCTGGAGATACTATTGTGGAGCCGACAAGTGGTAACACAGGTATTGGTTTAGCATTTGTATGTGCAGCTAAAGGTTACAAGGCAGTGTTCACAATGCCTGAAACAATGAGTCAAGAGCGTCGTAACTTATTAAAAGCATATGGTGCAGAACTAGTATTAACACCTGGCTCAGAAGCAATGAAAGGTGCAATTAAAAAAGCTAAAGAACTTAAAGAAGAGCATGGTTACTTTGAACCACAACAATTCGAAAACCCAGCGAACCCTGAAGTTCATGAACTTACAACTGGTCCAGAATTAGTTGAACAGTTTGAAGGTAAAACAATCGACGCTTTCTTAGCTGGCGTAGGTACTGGTGGCACGTTATCTGGTGTAGGTAAAGTTTTAAGACAACAATACCCAGATATTGAAATAGTTGCTATCGAACCAGAAGCATCACCAGTGCTAAGTGGTGGAGAACCAGGACCACATAAATTACAAGGTTTAGGTGCTGGATTTGTTCCGGATACGTTAAATACTGACATTTACGATAGTATTATTAAAGTAGGCAACGAAACTGCTATGGAAATGGCACGACGTGTTGCAAAAGAAGAAGGTATTTTATCAGGTATTTCTTCTGGTGCAGCTATCCATGCAGCTATTCAAAAAGCCAAAGAACTGGGTAAAGGTAAAACAGTAGTAACAGTATTACCAAGTAATGGTGAACGTTACTTATCCACACCTTTATACTCATTTGATGACTAATTATAGAAGCTACCAAAGCGAAGTCGGGATAAATCGACTTCGCTTTTTTATATTTGATGATATGTGTATTAGTATAGTCAATTCATTTTAACTGTTATTTAGAGTAAGTTATTTGATTTTTACCACTGAAATTATCTTGAAAGTAGTGATATCATAGTAAGTGATATGAAAATGCATGAAATATTTCAATATAGAAAAGGTGATTAAATGTCAAAAACTAAAATTATGGGCATACTTAATGTAACGCCAGATTCATTTTCAGATGGTGGGAAATATAATTCTGTTGAAAAAGCAGTTTCGAGAGCAAAAGAAATGGTGGATGAAGGTGTTGATATAGTGGATGTAGGTGGTGTTTCAACACGACCTGGATATCAAGAAGTTACCCTAGAAGAAGAGTTGAATAGAGTTGTGCCAGTTGTTGAAGCATTGATAGAGCTTAATGTACAAATATCAATTGATACATATAGAAGTGAAGTAGCAGAAGCTTGTTTGAAGTTAGGTGCTACAATGATTAATGACCAATGGGCGGGTTTGTACGATCCTAAAATATTGAATGTTGTTACTCAATATGATGCGGAAATTGTTCTAATGCACAATGGGGATGGTGAAAGAGATAAGCCTGTTGTAGATGAAATGCTTGTTACCCTATTAGCACAAGCTAATAAAGCAGAAATGGCAGGTATCCCACAGTCTAAAATTTGGCTAGATCCTGGTATAGGGTTTGCTAAAACTAGAGATGAAGAAAACGAAGTGATGGCTCGACTAGATGAGTTAGTTGCAACAGATTACCCGATTCTATTGGCTACTAGTCGTAAAAGATTCATTAAAGAAATGATAGGTGGAGATACAAAAGCTATTGAAAGGGATGAAGCTACTGCAGCGACAACTGCTTATGGTATAATGAAGGGCGTTCAAGCTGTGAGAGTACATAATGTTAAACTTAATTCACGTATTGCACAAGGCATGGATTTTCTAAAGGAGAATGAAAATGAACGACATCATATTTCTTAATGGAATGCGATTTTATGGTTATCACGGTGCATTGCCAGCAGAAAATGAAATAGGTCAAATATTCATTGTAGATATTACTTTGAAAGTAGATTTACATGATGCTGGTCAATCAGATGATGTAAGAGACACGGTACATTATGGAGAAGTCTTTGAGGATGTTAAAGAGATTGTTGAAGGTGCTCCCTCTAATTTGCTCGAACATCTAGCAGAACGTATTGCCAAACGTATAAATTCACACTATAATCGTGTAATGGAAACGAAAGTTAGGATAACTAAAGAAAATCCTCCGATACCCGGACATTACGATGGGGTAGGTATCGAAATAGTGAGGGAGCGTCATTAAATGGTTAAAGCGTATTTAGGCTTGGGAAGTAATATGGGTGATAGAGCACATCAGTTACAACAAGCTATCCAAATTATCGACCGATTTCAACATATTGATGTTACATCTGTATCTCCTATCTATGAAACAGAGCCAGTTGGTTACACTGATCAACCGCAGTTTCTTAACTTATGTATAGAAATAGAGACAACATTAAAACCTCAAGAATTATTAAAGCGATGTTTAGAAACAGAGCAAGCACTTCACCGTGTAAGGAAGATTCGATGGGGGCCTAGAACGCTAGATGTTGATATTTTACTGTATGGAAATGAAATCATTGAAGAAGATAATCTAATCATTCCTCATCCGAGAATGGTTGAACGCGCTTTTGTACTTATTCCATTGAATGATATTGCATCGAAACATATTGAACCCCGTTCCCAAAGATTGATTGAAAATTTAGTAACAGCAGATAGTACTGTTAAAAGATATATGTCTTAATGAGTAACGAAGAGATTGATGATGTGAGACACTACATAGTGACTTAAATTATTTAATTCTAGTTGTTTTTTTAAATAGATTAAGGTTTAACAGTTAAAGGCAAAGAAGTAAATACTTTATTAGAACATTGCCGTTTAGTAAAATGAGATGGTGGGAAGATAGATGTTATGAAAAGATTTAACACGCTTCTTGGCATCGTTATATTTAGAGTGGACGATAGAGGGAATAAGAGTGTCTCTAAGAACAAGAGAAATGATTGATATACCTAAACATTTCTAACAAAATGTATAAAATAAATAATTGAAAAACAAGAAGCAAAAGGAGAGAAAGTTATGTCAGAAGAAATGAATGACCAAATGCAGGTGCGCCGCCAAAAACTACAAGAATTAAGAGATTTAGGAATTGATCCATTTGGTCAAAGATACGATCGTTCTGCTTCAGCAGCAGAATTAAAATCAGCTTGGGACGAATTCTCAAAAGAAGAATTACATGAAAAAGAAGAAGAAAGTCATGTTGCGATAGCAGGTCGTATTATGACTAAACGTGGAAAAGGTAAAGCAGGATTTGCACATGTTCAAGACTTATCAGGACAAATTCAAATTTATGTTAGAAAAGATCAAATTGGAGAAGAACAATTTGATTTATGGAAACATGCCGATTTAGGGGATATTGTCGGTGTTGAAGGTGTAATGTTTAAAACTAATACTGGTGAATTATCGGTTAAAGCGAAATCATTTACACTATTAACTAAAGCTTTAAGACCATTACCAGATAAATTCCACGGATTACAAGATATAGAACAACGTTATCGTCAACGTTATTTAGATTTAATTACAAATCAAGATAGTACACGAACATTTATTAATCGTAGTAAAATCATTCAAGAAATGCGTAATTATCTAAATCAAAAAGGTTTCTTAGAAGTAGAAACACCAATGATGCATCAAATCGCTGGAGGGGCTGCTGCTAGACCATTTGTGACACACCATAATGCATTAGACGCTACTTTGTATATGCGTATAGCTATCGAATTGCATTTAAAACGTTTAATCGTAGGCGGATTAGAAAAAGTATACGAAATTGGTCGCGTATTCCGTAATGAAGGCGTATCTACACGACATAACCCTGAATTTACAATGATTGAATTGTATGAAGCATATGCAGATTACCATGATATAATGGATTTAACAGAATCAATGGTTAGACATATTGCTCAAGAAGTACTTGGATCAGCTAAAGTTCAATATAATGGAACTGAGATTGATTTAGAATCATCATGGAAAAGATTACACATTGTTGATGCAGTTAAAGAAGCTACAGGTGTAGATTTCTATAATGTGAAATCTGATGAAGAAGCTAAAGCATTGGCAAAGGAACATGGAATTGAAATTACTGACAATATGAAATATGGTCATATTTTAAATGAATTCTTTGAGCAAAAAGTAGAAGAGACATTAATTCAACCAACATTCATATATGGTCATCCAATTGATATATCACCGTTAGCTAAGAAAAATCCGGAAGATCCTAGATTTACAGATAGATTTGAATTGTTTATCGTAGGAAGAGAACATGCTAATGCCTTTACTGAGCTTAATGACCCTATCGATCAAAAAGAACGTTTTGAAGCTCAATTAGTTGAAAAAGAGCAAGGTAATGATGAAGCACATGAAATGGATGAAGATTATATCGAAGCATTAGAATATGGTATGCCTCCTACAGGTGGTCTAGGAATCGGAATTGATAGATTAGTTATGTTATTAACTGATTCACCATCAATTAGAGACGTATTATTATTCCCTTATATGAGACAAAAATAATATATCTAAAAACACCAATCACAATTGTGATTGGTGTTTTTATGTAATCTAATTGTTGAAAAAGTGAGATGAAATTATTTTTTTCTTAAATAAATGTTACTTTTGATAAGTAAAAGTAACTTATTTACTGATAGAAAGTAATAATACCTATAGTTTAGGAAAGTGATATGTGGTAGAATAGATCAAGTGGAAAAGACGTAGGAATTGAAATTCCGTCTTTCGAAAAAAATGAAAATAATCTGTTGACTTTCTTAAGTAAATGAAGTAATATATAAAAGTCGTCAAAAACACGTAGTTTGGTTAACGAAATGTAAAATTAATTTTAACAAAGTGTAAAATTAACTATTGAAATGTTATTAACAAACGTGTATTATTAATAAAGTAAGTTAATTTGTCTGGTGGCAATAGCAAAGAGGTCACACCTGTTTCCATGCCGAACACAGAAGTTAAGCTCTTTAGCGCCGATGGTAGTCGGACTAACGTTCCGCTAGAGTAGGACGTTGCCAGGCAATAGATAACAGGAGAATTAGCTCAGCTGGGAGAGCATCTGCCTTACAAGCAGAGGGTCGGCGGTTCGAACCCGTCATTCTCCACCATTTAATAGCCGGCCTAGCTCAATTGGTAGAGCAACTGACTTGTAATCAGTAGGTTGGGGGTTCAAGTCCTCTGGCCGGCACCATCTTTTGAGCCATTAGCTCAGTTGGTAGAGCATCTGACTTTTAATCAGAGGGTCAGAGGTTCGAATCCTCTATGGCTCATTACGATTTTATTTATTATTTTAAGCGAAATATTGCAGAAGTAGTTCAGCGGTAGAATACGACCTTGCCAAGGTCGGGGTCGCGGGTTCGAATCCCGTCTTCTGCTCCATTATTTTGCCGGGGTGGCGGAACTGGCAGACGCACAGGACTTAAAATCCTGCGGTGAGAGATCACCGTACCGGTTCGATTCCGGTCCTCGGCACCATCTTTAATAAGCGCCCGTAGCTCAACTGGATAGAGCGTTTGACTACGGATCAAGAGGTTATGGGTTCGACTCCTATCGGGCGCGCCATTTTAAAGAATATAACTACATACGGGAAGTAGCTCAGCTTGGTAGAGCACTTGGTTTGGGACCAAGGGGTCGCAGGTTCGAATCCTGTCTTCCCGACTTCTTAAAAAATGGGGGCTTAGCTCAGCTGGGAGAGCGCCTGCTTTGCACGCAGGAGGTCAGCGGTTCGATCCCGCTAGTCTCCACCATTATTTATTTCAACAATGAACATTGAAAACTGAATGACAATATGTCAACGTTAATTCCAATAATGTAACGAAAGTTACAACAATTAATTTAGTTTTATGAGCTAATCAAACATCATAATTTTTTATGGAGAGTTTGATCCTGGCTCAGGATGAACGCTGGCGGCGTGCCTAATACATGCAAGTCGAGCGAACAGATAAGGAGCTTGCTCCTTTGACGTTAGCGGCGGACGGGTGAGTAACACGTGGATAACCTACCTATAAGACTGGGATAACTTCGGGAAACCGGAGCTAATACCGGATAACATATTGAACCGCATGGTTCAATAGTGAAAGGCGGCTTTGCTGTCACTTATAGATGGATCCGCGCCGTATTAGCTAGTTGGTAAGGTAACGGCTTACCAAGGCAACGATACGTAGCCGACCTGAGAGGGTGATCGGCCACACTGGAACTGAGACACGGTCCAGACTCCTACGGGAGGCAGCAGTAGGGAATCTTCCGCAATGGGCGAAAGCCTGACGGAGCAACGCCGCGTGAGTGATGAAGGTCTTCGGATCGTAAAACTCTGTTATCAGGGAAGAACAAATGTGTAAGTAACTGTGCACATCTTGACGGTACCTGATCAGAAAGCCACGGCTAACTACGTGCCAGCAGCCGCGGTAATACGTAGGTGGCAAGCGTTATCCGGAATTATTGGGCGTAAAGCGCGCGTAGGCGGTTTTTTAAGTCTGATGTGAAAGCCCACGGCTCAACCGTGGAGGGTCATTGGAAACTGGAAAACTTGAGTGCAGAAGAGGAAAGTGGAATTCCATGTGTAGCGGTGAAATGCGCAGAGATATGGAGGAACACCAGTGGCGAAGGCGACTTTCTGGTCTGTAACTGACGCTGATGTGCGAAAGCGTGGGGATCAAACAGGATTAGATACCCTGGTAGTCCACGCCGTAAACGATGAGTGCTAAGTGTTAGGGGGTTTCCGCCCCTTAGTGCTGCAGCTAACGCATTAAGCACTCCGCCTGGGGAGTACGACCGCAAGGTTGAAACTCAAAGGAATTGACGGGGACCCGCACAAGCGGTGGAGCATGTGGTTTAATTCGAAGCAACGCGAAGAACCTTACCAAATCTTGACATCCTTTGACCGCTCTAGAGATAGAGTTTTCCCCTTCGGGGGACAAAGTGACAGGTGGTGCATGGTTGTCGTCAGCTCGTGTCGTGAGATGTTGGGTTAAGTCCCGCAACGAGCGCAACCCTTAAGCTTAGTTGCCATCATTAAGTTGGGCACTCTAAGTTGACTGCCGGTGACAAACCGGAGGAAGGTGGGGATGACGTCAAATCATCATGCCCCTTATGATTTGGGCTACACACGTGCTACAATGGACAATACAAAGGGCAGCTAAACCGCGAGGTCAAGCAAATCCCATAAAGTTGTTCTCAGTTCGGATTGTAGTCTGCAACTCGACTACATGAAGCTGGAATCGCTAGTAATCGTAGATCAGCATGCTACGGTGAATACGTTCCCGGGTCTTGTACACACCGCCCGTCACACCACGAGAGTTTGTAACACCCGAAGCCGGTGGAGTAACCATTTATGGAGCTAGCCGTCGAAGGTGGGACAAATGATTGGGGTGAAGTCGTAACAAGGTAGCCGTATCGGAAGGTGCGGCTGGATCACCTCCTTTCTAAGGATATATTCGGAACATCTTCGTAGAAGATGAAGGAATAACATTGACATATTGTATTCAGTTTTGAATGTTTATATAACATTCAACGTGATGGGCCTATAGCTCAGCTGGTTAGAGCGCACGCCTGATAAGCGTGAGGTCGGTGGTTCGAGTCCACTTAGGCCCACCATTCATTTATTTGTACATTGAAAACTAGATAAGTAAGTAAAATAGATTTTACCAAGCAAAACCGAGTGAATTAGAGTTTTAAAGCTTGAATTCATAAGAAATAATCGCTAGTGTTCGAAAGAACACTCACAAGATTAATAACGCGTTTCCTGTAGGATGGAAACATAGATTAAGTTATTAAGGGCGCACGGTGGATGCCTTGGCACTAGAAGCCGATGAAGGACGTTACTAACGACGATATGCTTTGGGGAGCTGTAAGTAAGCGTTGATCCAGAGATTTCCGAATGGGGAAACCCAGCATGAGTTATGTCATGTTATCGATATGTGAATACATAGCATATCAGAAGGCAGACCCGGAGAACTGAAACATCTTAGTACCCGGAGGAAGAGAAAGAAAAATCGATTCCCTGAGTAGCGGCGAGCGAAACGGGAAGAGCCCAAACCAACAAGCTTGCTTGTTGGGGTTGTAGGACACTCTATACGGAGTTACAAAAGTATATATTAGACGAATCATCTGGAAAGTTGAATCAAAGAAGGTAATAATCCTGTAGTCGAAAATATATACTCTCTTGAGTGGATCCTGAGTACGACGGAGCACGTGAAATTCCGTCGGAATCTGGGAGGACCATCTCCTAAGGCTAAATACTCTCTAGTGACCGATAGTGAACCAGTACCGTGAGGGAAAGGTGAAAAGTACCCCGGAAGGGGAGTGAAAGAGAACTTGAAACCGTGTGCTTACAAGTAGTCAGAGCCCGTTAATGGGTGATGGCGTGCCTTTTGTAGAATGAACCGGCGAGTTACGATTTGATGCAAGGTTAAGCAGCTAATGTGGAGCCGTAGCGAAAGCGAGTCTGAATAGGGCGTTTAGTATTTGGTCGTAGACCCGAAACCAGGTGATCTACCCTTGGTCAGGTTGAAGTTCAGGTAACACTGAATGGAGGACCGAACCGACTTACGTTGAAAAGTGAGCGGATGAACTGAGGGTAGCGGAGAAATTCCAATCGAACTTGGAGATAGCTGGTTCTCTCCGAAATAGCTTTAGGGCTAGCCTCAAGTGATGATTATTGGAGGTAGAGCACTGTTTGGACGAGGGGCCCTTCTCGGGTTACCGAATTCAGACAAACTCCGAATGCCAATCAATTTAACTTGGGAGTCAGAACATGGGTGATAAGGTCCGTGTTCGAAAGGGAAACAGCCCAGACCACCAGCTAAGGTCCCAAAATATATGTTAAGTGGAAAAGGATGTGGCGTTGCCCAGACAACTAGGATGTTGGCTTAGAAGCAGCCATCATTTAAAGAGTGCGTAATAGCTCACTAGTCGAGTGACACTGCGCCGAAAATGTACCGGGGCTAAACATATTACCGAAGCTGTGGATTGTCCGTAGGACAATGGTAGGAGAGCGTTCTAAGGGCGTCGAAGCATGATCGCAAGGACATGTGGAGCGCTTAGAAGTGAGAATGCCGGTGTGAGTAGCGAAAGACGGGTGAGAATCCCGTCCACCGATTGACTAAGGTTTCCAGAGGAAGGCTCGTCCGCTCTGGGTTAGTCGGGTCCTAAGCTGAGGCCGACAGGCGTAGGCGATGGATAACAGGTTGATATTCCTGTACCACCTAGTATCGTTTTAATCGATGGGGGGACGCAGTAGGATAGGCGAAGCGTGCTATTGGATTGCACGTCCAAGCAGTAAGACTGAGTGTTAGGCAAATCCGGCACTCATAAGGTCAAGCTGTGATGGGGAGAGGAAATTGTTTCCTCGAGTCGTTGATTTCACACTGCCAAGAAAAGCCTCTAGATAGATAACAGGTGCCCGTACCGCAAACCGACACAGGTAGTCAAGATGAGAATTCTAAGGTGAGCGAGCGAACTCTCGTTAAGGAACTCGGCAAAATGACCCCGTAACTTCGGGAGAAGGGGTGCTCTTTAGGGTTAACGCCCAGAAGAGCCGCAGTGAATAGGCCCAAGCGACTGTTTATCAAAAACACAGGTCTCTGCTAAACCGTAAGGTGATGTATAGGGGCTGACGCCTGCCCGGTGCTGGAAGGTTAAGAGGAGTAGTTAGCTTCTGCGAAGCTACGAATCGAAGCCCCAGTAAACGGCGGCCGTAACTATAACGGTCCTAAGGTAGCGAAATTCCTTGTCGGGTAAGTTCCGACCCGCACGAAAGGCGTAACGATTTGGGCACTGTCTCAACGAGAGACTCGGTGAAATCATAGTACCTGTGAAGATGCAGGTTACCCGCGACAGGACGGAAAGACCCCGTGGAGCTTTACTGTAGCCTGATATTGAAATTCGGCACAGCTTGTACAGGATAGGTAGGAGCCTTTGAAACGTGAGCGCTAGCTTACGTGGAGGCATTGGTGGGATACTACCCTAGCTGTGTTGGCTTTCTAACCCGCACCACTTATCGTGGTGGGAGACAGTGTCAGGTGGGCAGTTTGACTGGGGCGGTCGCCTCCTAAAAGGTAACGGAGGCGCTCAAAGGTTCCCTCAGAATGGTTGGAAATCATTCATAGAGTGTAAAGGCATAAGGGAGCTTGACTGCGAGACTTACAAGTCGAGCAGGGTCGAAAGACGGACTTAGTGATCCGGTGGTTCCGCATGGAAGGGCCATCGCTCAACGGATAAAAGCTACCCCGGGGATAACAGGCTTATCTCCCCCAAGAGTTCACATCGACGGGGAGGTTTGGCACCTCGATGTCGGCTCATCGCATCCTGGGGCTGTAGTCGGTCCCAAGGGTTGGGCTGTTCGCCCATTAAAGCGGTACGCGAGCTGGGTTCAGAACGTCGTGAGACAGTTCGGTCCCTATCCGTCGTGGGCGTAGGAAATTTGAGAGGAGCTGTCCTTAGTACGAGAGGACCGGGATGGACATACCTCTGGTGTACCAGTTGTCGTGCCAACGGCATAGCTGGGTAGCTATGTATGGACGGGATAAGTGCTGAAAGCATCTAAGCATGAAGCCCCCCTCAAGATGAGATTTCCCAACTTCGGTTATAAGATCCCTCAAAGATGATGAGGTTAATAGGTTCGAGGTGGAAGCGTGGTGACACGTGGAGCTGACGAATACTAATCGATCGAAGACTTAATCAAAATTTATGTTTTGCGACGCAAAATCATTTTACTTACTATCTAGTTTTGAATGTATAATACATTCCATTTGTCTGGTGACAATGGCAAGGAGGTCACACCTGTTCCCATGCCGAACACAGAAGTTAAGCTCCTTAGCGCCGATGGTAGTCGGACTAACGTTCCGCTAGAGTAGGACGTTGCCAGGCAATACCTATATTTGGCCGTGAGGTCATTTTTTTGTGAGGTATATACGATAAAAATTATTTATAAAAAGTTGTTGACTTTCGAGTTAATAAAGCGTATAATTAATTCTTGTCGGTAAAAGAAATGAACATTGAAAACTGAATGACAATATGTCAACGTTAATTCCAATAATGTAACGAAAGTTACAACAATTAATTTAGTTTTATGAGCTAATCAAACATCATAATTTTTATGGAGAGTTTGATCCTGGCTCAGGATGAACGCTGGCGGCGTGCCTAATACATGCAAGTCGAGCGAACAGATAAGGAGCTTGCTCCTTTGACGTTAGCGGCGGACGGGTGAGTAACACGTGGATAACCTACCTATAAGACTGGGATAACTTCGGGAAACCGGAGCTAATACCGGATAACATATTGAACCGCATGGTTCAATAGTGAAAGGCGGCTTTGCTGTCACTTATAGATGGATCCGCGCCGTATTAGCTAGTTGGTAAGGTAACGGCTTACCAAGGCAACGATACGTAGCCGACCTGAGAGGGTGATCGGCCACACTGGAACTGAGACACGGTCCAGACTCCTACGGGAGGCAGCAGTAGGGAATCTTCCGCAATGGGCGAAAGCCTGACGGAGCAACGCCGCGTGAGTGATGAAGGTCTTCGGATCGTAAAACTCTGTTATCAGGGAAGAACAAATGTGTAAGTAACTGTGCACATCTTGACGGTACCTGATCAGAAAGCCACGGCTAACTACGTGCCAGCAGCCGCGGTAATACGTAGGTGGCAAGCGTTATCCGGAATTATTGGGCGTAAAGCGCGCGTAGGCGGTTTTTTAAGTCTGATGTGAAAGCCCACGGCTCAACCGTGGAGGGTCATTGGAAACTGGAAAACTTGAGTGCAGAAGAGGAAAGTGGAATTCCATGTGTAGCGGTGAAATGCGCAGAGATATGGAGGAACACCAGTGGCGAAGGCGACTTTCTGGTCTGTAACTGACGCTGATGTGCGAAAGCGTGGGGATCAAACAGGATTAGATACCCTGGTAGTCCACGCCGTAAACGATGAGTGCTAAGTGTTAGGGGGTTTCCGCCCCTTAGTGCTGCAGCTAACGCATTAAGCACTCCGCCTGGGGAGTACGACCGCAAGGTTGAAACTCAAAGGAATTGACGGGGACCCGCACAAGCGGTGGAGCATGTGGTTTAATTCGAAGCAACGCGAAGAACCTTACCAAATCTTGACATCCTTTGACCGCTCTAGAGATAGAGTTTTCCCCTTCGGGGGACAAAGTGACAGGTGGTGCATGGTTGTCGTCAGCTCGTGTCGTGAGATGTTGGGTTAAGTCCCGCAACGAGCGCAACCCTTAAGCTTAGTTGCCATCATTAAGTTGGGCACTCTAAGTTGACTGCCGGTGACAAACCGGAGGAAGGTGGGGATGACGTCAAATCATCATGCCCCTTATGATTTGGGCTACACACGTGCTACAATGGACAATACAAAGGGCAGCTAAACCGCGAGGTCAAGCAAATCCCATAAAGTTGTTCTCAGTTCGGATTGTAGTCTGCAACTCGACTACATGAAGCTGGAATCGCTAGTAATCGTAGATCAGCATGCTACGGTGAATACGTTCCCGGGTCTTGTACACACCGCCCGTCACACCACGAGAGTTTGTAACACCCGAAGCCGGTGGAGTAACCATTTATGGAGCTAGCCGTCGAAGGTGGGACAAATGATTGGGGTGAAGTCGTAACAAGGTAGCCGTATCGGAAGGTGCGGCTGGATCACCTCCTTTCTAAGGATATATTCGGAACATCTTCGTAGAAGATGAAGGAATAACATTGACATATTGTATTCAGTTTTGAATGTTTATACAACATTCAACATATCTTCTTTTTCAAAGAAAGCGATTCGCAGACAATGCGTTGAGTTACTTTAAAGCGAAGTTTACTAGAGTAAATGGGTATTTAAAGTAATGATAACAAAGCAGTATGCAAACGCTTGACTGGAAATAGAACTTGTACATTGAAAACTAGATAAGTAAGTAAAATAGATTTTACCAAGCAAAACCGAGTGAATTAGAGTTTTAAAGCTTGAATTCATAAGAAATAATCGCTAGTGTTCGAAAGAACACTCACAAGATTAATAACGCGTTTCCTGTAGGATGGAAACATAGATTAAGTTATTAAGGGCGCACGGTGGATGCCTTGGCACTAGAAGCCGATGAAGGACGTTACTAACGACGATATGCTTTGGGGAGCTGTAAGTAAGCGTTGATCCAGAGATTTCCGAATGGGGAAACCCAGCATGAGTTATGTCATGTTATCGATATGTGAATACATAGCATATCAGAAGGCAGACCCGGAGAACTGAAACATCTTAGTACCCGGAGGAAGAGAAAGAAAAATCGATTCCCTGAGTAGCGGCGAGCGAAACGGGAAGAGCCCAAACCAACAAGCTTGCTTGTTGGGGTTGTAGGACACTCTATACGGAGTTACAAAAGTATATATTAGACGAATCATCTGGAAAGTTGAATCAAAGAAGGTAATAATCCTGTAGTCGAAAATATATACTCTCTTGAGTGGATCCTGAGTACGACGGAGCACGTGAAATTCCGTCGGAATCTGGGAGGACCATCTCCTAAGGCTAAATACTCTCTAGTGACCGATAGTGAACCAGTACCGTGAGGGAAAGGTGAAAAGTACCCCGGAAGGGGAGTGAAAGAGAACTTGAAACCGTGTGCTTACAAGTAGTCAGAGCCCGTTAATGGGTGATGGCGTGCCTTTTGTAGAATGAACCGGCGAGTTACGATTTGATGCAAGGTTAAGCAGCTAATGTGGAGCCGTAGCGAAAGCGAGTCTGAATAGGGCGTTTAGTATTTGGTCGTAGACCCGAAACCAGGTGATCTACCCTTGGTCAGGTTGAAGTTCAGGTAACACTGAATGGAGGACCGAACCGACTTACGTTGAAAAGTGAGCGGATGAACTGAGGGTAGCGGAGAAATTCCAATCGAACTTGGAGATAGCTGGTTCTCTCCGAAATAGCTTTAGGGCTAGCCTCAAGTGATGATTATTGGAGGTAGAGCACTGTTTGGACGAGGGGCCCTTCTCGGGTTACCGAATTCAGACAAACTCCGAATGCCAATCAATTTAACTTGGGAGTCAGAACATGGGTGATAAGGTCCGTGTTCGAAAGGGAAACAGCCCAGACCACCAGCTAAGGTCCCAAAATATATGTTAAGTGGAAAAGGATGTGGCGTTGCCCAGACAACTAGGATGTTGGCTTAGAAGCAGCCATCATTTAAAGAGTGCGTAATAGCTCACTAGTCGAGTGACACTGCGCCGAAAATGTACCGGGGCTAAACATATTACCGAAGCTGTGGATTGTCCGTAGGACAATGGTAGGAGAGCGTTCTAAGGGCGTCGAAGCATGATCGCAAGGACATGTGGAGCGCTTAGAAGTGAGAATGCCGGTGTGAGTAGCGAAAGACGGGTGAGAATCCCGTCCACCGATTGACTAAGGTTTCCAGAGGAAGGCTCGTCCGCTCTGGGTTAGTCGGGTCCTAAGCTGAGGCCGACAGGCGTAGGCGATGGATAACAGGTTGATATTCCTGTACCACCTAGTATCGTTTTAATCGATGGGGGGACGCAGTAGGATAGGCGAAGCGTGCTATTGGATTGCACGTCCAAGCAGTAAGACTGAGTGTTAGGCAAATCCGGCACTCATAAGGTCAAGCTGTGATGGGGAGAGGAAATTGTTTCCTCGAGTCGTTGATTTCACACTGCCAAGAAAAGCCTCTAGATAGATAACAGGTGCCCGTACCGCAAACCGACACAGGTAGTCAAGATGAGAATTCTAAGGTGAGCGAGCGAACTCTCGTTAAGGAACTCGGCAAAATGACCCCGTAACTTCGGGAGAAGGGGTGCTCTTTAGGGTTAACGCCCAGAAGAGCCGCAGTGAATAGGCCCAAGCGACTGTTTATCAAAAACACAGGTCTCTGCTAAACCGTAAGGTGATGTATAGGGGCTGACGCCTGCCCGGTGCTGGAAGGTTAAGAGGAGTAGTTAGCTTCTGCGAAGCTACGAATCGAAGCCCCAGTAAACGGCGGCCGTAACTATAACGGTCCTAAGGTAGCGAAATTCCTTGTCGGGTAAGTTCCGACCCGCACGAAAGGCGTAACGATTTGGGCACTGTCTCAACGAGAGACTCGGTGAAATCATAGTACCTGTGAAGATGCAGGTTACCCGCGACAGGACGGAAAGACCCCGTGGAGCTTTACTGTAGCCTGATATTGAAATTCGGCACAGCTTGTACAGGATAGGTAGGAGCCTTTGAAACGTGAGCGCTAGCTTACGTGGAGGCATTGGTGGGATACTACCCTAGCTGTGTTGGCTTTCTAACCCGCACCACTTATCGTGGTGGGAGACAGTGTCAGGTGGGCAGTTTGACTGGGGCGGTCGCCTCCTAAAAGGTAACGGAGGCGCTCAAAGGTTCCCTCAGAATGGTTGGAAATCATTCATAGAGTGTAAAGGCATAAGGGAGCTTGACTGCGAGACTTACAAGTCGAGCAGGGTCGAAAGACGGACTTAGTGATCCGGTGGTTCCGCATGGAAGGGCCATCGCTCAACGGATAAAAGCTACCCCGGGGATAACAGGCTTATCTCCCCCAAGAGTTCACATCGACGGGGAGGTTTGGCACCTCGATGTCGGCTCATCGCATCCTGGGGCTGTAGTCGGTCCCAAGGGTTGGGCTGTTCGCCCATTAAAGCGGTACGCGAGCTGGGTTCAGAACGTCGTGAGACAGTTCGGTCCCTATCCGTCGTGGGCGTAGGAAATTTGAGAGGAGCTGTCCTTAGTACGAGAGGACCGGGATGGACATACCTCTGGTGTACCAGTTGTCGTGCCAACGGCATAGCTGGGTAGCTATGTATGGACGGGATAAGTGCTGAAAGCATCTAAGCATGAAGCCCCCCTCAAGATGAGATTTCCCAACTTCGGTTATAAGATCCCTCAAAGATGATGAGGTTAATAGGTTCGAGGTGGAAGCGTGGTGACACGTGGAGCTGACGAATACTAATCGATCGAAGACTTAATCAAAATTTATGTTTTGCGACGCAAAATCATTTTACTTACTATCTAGTTTTGAATGTATAATACATTCCATTTGTCTGGTGACAATGGCAAGGAGGTCACACCTGTTCCCATGCCGAACACAGAAGTTAAGCTCCTTAGCGCCGATGGTAGTCGGACTAACGTTCCGCTAGAGTAGGACGTTGCCAGGCAAATAATAGGATGCGATGAGCCGCATTGAGACCGTAAGGTCTCTTTTTTTATGCCCAAAAAAGAAAGTCAACGCAGAGCAAATGCGTTTAGACGATGAATTGAAGAATGAGCGCAACGAGCTTAGTCGAGCTAAGTGAGTAAGGGAGAGATGAAAATGAAGAAGTATAAGCGCATTTCTCTCAAGTTGAAAAAGCTCCTTAGCGCCGAAGGTAGCAGACTAACGTTCTAAAGCAAAACAGTGATTGAAAATCACATGTTTTACTTACTTAATAGCATGAGCTATTAAGAACAATAGCCCATGCCAGGCAAATATAATTGAGACCGCAAGGTCTCTTTTTTTATGCCCAAAAATAAAAAGAGTCAGTTTATCCATTTCTCTTTAATTATATCCCTCAAGTTAATTATGAATACAATAGACTAACGTCAATTGCATAAGTAACACTAACTTTTTCAAAAGAAAAAGAAGTGTTACTTTATAATTAACGTATTGATGAGTGTTTCTGTATGGGAAGTTAATTGGTTTTTAGGAATACCACCGAAACCTATAATGAATTTTGGAGTTGAACTTGTATTTTCTTCAAATTCATAGGGGTGTAATTTCAGTGAATGCTTTTTAGCGCGTTGTAAACATTCTTCCATATTTAATCCGTTTAAAACAGTTAGAGTAAAATGCATACCTGTAAGTGCACCGTCAACTTTCAACTGATTTTCGTATGGTGACAAAGCATTTAAAATAAATTGCAACTTTTCTTTATAAATTTTTCTCATTTTATTTAAATGACGTTCAAAACTACCACTACTCATAAATTGTGCAATCATTCTTTGGATATGAACTGGAGCTGTATTGGCTTCTTTATAATGATAATGATGATATTGTTCTAACAATTTCGGTGGTAATACAATATATGCAATTCTGCAACTTGGATAAATAGATTTAGAAAAGGTACTAAGATAAATGACTTTATCCTGTGAATCAAGACTCTGTAATGCAGGGATAGGTTTACCAAAATATCTAAATTCTGAATCATAATCATCTTCGATAATGTATCTATTATCTTGTTGTTGAGCCCAGTTGATGAGTTGGGTTCTTTTCTTTAGATTCATAACATGGCCAGTAGGAAACTGGTGTGAAGGTGTGATATAAATTATGTTATGATCCGATGATAAAATAGGATGAGTTTGTATACCATTTTTCTCGACTGGGACTTGTAAATAGTTGAATTTCTTTTTATCTAATACTTGTTTAATCGGAGGATAACTAGGTTTTTCTATAGCAAATGACGCATCTTCGAGTATATCAGTTAACATATTTAATAATTGTTCTGTTGAAGATCCTATTATGATTTGATCTGGATGAGATGTTACTCCTCTACTGCTGAATAAATAATGCGCAATTTGTTGTCTTAATTCAAATTCACCTTGATTATTTCCTCTTTGTAATAGTTCAAACTGATTATCTTCAAATACATCTTTTGCATATTTTCTAAATAAATGTGAGGGAAAATATTCTGCGTCGATTTCTGATAAGTTAAAAGAATAAGCATAATGTTCTTTATCTTCATCCAAATTTTCATTATTGTTGTATGTAGTTGTGGGCACAACATATTGTTTGGGTAGTACAGGTAATGATTCGATATCGGAGACGTAATAACCTGATCGTGGTTTAGAGTATATAAACCCTTCATCCAATAACAATTGATAGGCGTGTTCAATAGTTGTTTGGCTTAAAGATAAATGCTCACTTAATTGACGTTTTGAAGGGAATCTGTCATTTGACTGATATTGACCTTCTATAATTTGCTTTTTCAACTTTTCGTATAAATCAATATACAGTGATTGTTTCTCTTTCACTCATCTGACCTCCTTTATAATAAATAAATTGAACCTTTTTAAATATCAGTTTATCCTTTACAATTAATTTAATCAAGAAGTAAAGGGGTAGAATTTATGTCTAAAATAGTTGGATCTGAAAGAGTTAAACGAGGAATGGCTGAAATGCAAAAAGGCGGCGTTATTATGGATGTTGTCAATGCGGAACAAGCTAAAATTGCAGAAGAAGCTGGTGCTGTTGCAGTTATGGCATTAGAACGAGTACCTTCTGATATTAGAGCAGCTGGTGGTGTTGCACGTAGTGCTAACCCTAAAATTGTTGAAGAAGTTATGAATGCTGTATCTATTCCAGTTATGGCTAAAGCACGAATTGGTCATATTACAGAAGCTCGTGTATTAGAAGCAATGGGTGTGGATTATATTGATGAATCAGAAGTACTAACACCTGCTGATGAAGAATATCATTTGCGTAAAGATCAATTCACAGTACCTTTTGTATGTGGTTGTCGTAATTTAGGTGAAGCTGCTCGTCGTATCGGCGAAGGGGCTGCTATGTTAAGAACTAAAGGAGAACCGGGTACGGGCAATATTGTCGAAGCAGTAAGACATATGAGAAGAGTTAATGCTGAAGTGAGTCGATTGACTGTTATGAATGATGATGAAATTATGACATTTGCTAAAGATATCGGAGCACCATATGAAGTTTTAAAACAAATCAAAGATAATGGTAGATTACCAGTTGTTAACTTTGCTGCAGGTGGCGTTGCAACACCTCAAGATGCTGCTTTAATGATGGAACTAGGTGCAGATGGTGTATTTGTTGGATCAGGTATTTTCAAATCTGAGGATCCAGAAAAATTCGCTAAAGCGATTGTTCAAGCTACGACACACTATCAAGATTATGAGCTAATTGGTAAATTAGCTGCCGAATTAGGAACTGCTATGAAAGGCTTAGACATTAACCAAATTTCATTAGAAGAACGTATGCAAGAGCGTGGTTGGTAATATATGAAAATAGGTGTATTAGCGCTTCAAGGTGCAGTTCGTGAACATATTCGTCATATAGAATTGAGTGGTCATGAAGGTATCGCAATTAAAAAAGTAGAACAATTAGATGATATCGATGGTTTAATCTTACCTGGTGGTGAATCAACAACATTAAGAAGGTTAATGGATTTATATGGTTTTAAAGAAAAGCTTCAGCAATCAGATTTACCTATGTTTGGTACTTGTGCTGGTTTAATCGTACTAGCTAGTGATGTTGAAGGTGAGGAAGGCTATTTAAATAAATTGGATATTACAGTTCAACGTAATTCATTTGGTAGACAAGTAGATAGCTTTGAATCAGAATTAGACATTAAAGGTATCGCTACGGATATAGAAGGTGTTTTTATTAGAGCACCTCATATTGCGAAAGTAGCTGACCATGTTGAAATATTAAGTGAAATTGGCGATAAAATCGTTGCTGTTAAGCAAGATAAATATTTAGGGGTATCATTCCATCCTGAATTAACAGATGATTATCGTGTAACGGACTATTTTATTAACCATATGATTCAAAAATAAAAATAAGGCAATGTATGATTGAGTTTAAATACCCAATCATACATTGCCTTTGTTCATTAAATGAAGAATCCAGCAATTGCTGCTGAAATAAATGATACTAATGTCGCACCGAATAATAATTTTAATCCGAATCTTGCAACAACGTCACCTTTTTTATCATTTAATGATTTAATAGCACCAGAAATAATACCAATAGAGCTAAAGTTAGCAAATGATACTAAGAATACTGAAGTAACACCTTTAGCATGTTCTGAAATGCCATTTAACTTACCTAATGCCTGCATTGCAACGAATTCATTTGATAGTAATTTAGTTGCCATAACAGAACCTGATTGAACCGCATCGTTCCATGGTACACCTGCTAAGAATGCAAATGGAGCAAAAACAAATCCAATTAAAGTTTGGAAATCCCATTTGATTGCACCACCTGAAAGTAAACTGAAAGCACCGCTTACTAAACCATTAAGTAACGCGATGATTGCGATGTATCCAATTAACATCGCGCCTACGATGACTGCCACTTTAAATCCATCTAAAATATACTCCCCAAGCATTTCAAAGAAAGATTGATTTTTAGTTTCACTTTCGGCAACTAATAATTTATCATCTTCTTCATTAACTTTATAAGGATTAATAATTGAAGCGATAATGAAACCACCAAATAAGTTTAATACAACGGCTGTTACGACGTATTTCGGTTCAATTAATGTGAAATAAGCACCAATAATTGAAGCAGATACAGTAGACATTGCAGATGCAGTTAATGTATACAAACGTTGTTTAGGTATATAAGGAAGTTGTTGTTTTAAAGAAATAAATACTTCAGATTGACCTAAAATTGCTGCTGCTACTGCATTGTATGATTCCAAACGTCCCATACCATTGATTTTTGAAATCAGGAAACCTAACACATTAATTATAAATGGTAAAATTTTAGTGTATTGTAAGATACCGATTAATGCTGAAATAAATACAATTGGTAATAAAACGTTAAAGAAAAATGGTGGATTTTTAGGATCTACATATTTAAAACCACCGAAAACGAAGTTAACGCCTTCTGCTGCTTTAGATAGTAAATAACCAAAACCATTAGCAATACCACCAATGACTGTAATACCAATATTTGTTTTTAATAAAATGAAGGCGAAAATTAATTGAATTACTAATAATAATCCAACATATTGCCAACGAATATTCTTTCTATCTGAACTAAATAAGTACGCGAGTGCTAAAAAGAAAATAATTCCAATAATCCCTATGAGAATGTGCATGTTTTTTCATTCCTTTAATTTATTCTATTGTCTATCATACAATAAAAAATAAGCGCTAACATCATAAAATTTAAAAATTTAAAATCAAATTAATTGAAAATGGTCAAAGTTGGTCATATAATATAGTCAAAGAAGGTCAAAAAGAGGTGATAATCATGCATAATATGTCCGACATCATAGAACAGTACATTAAACATTTATTTGAAGAAACCAATGAAGATGTGGTGGAAATTCAAAGAGCAAATATTGCTCAACGTTTTGACTGCGTCCCTTCTCAATTAAACTATGTGATTAAAACGAGATTTACAAATGAGCATGGTTACGAAATAGAAAGTAAACGTGGTGGTGGTGGTTACATCCGAATCACGAAAATTGAAAACAAAGATGAAACAGGTTATATTAATCATTTACTTCAATTAATAGGTCCTTCAATATCCCAACAACAAGCACTTTATTTAATAGATGGCTTGTTAGATAAGGGACTTGTAAATGAAAGAGAAGCAAAAATGATTATTGCTGCTATTGATCGAGAAACGTTAAAAATGGATATTGTATCTCGAGATATTATTAGAGCAAATATTCTTAAAAGAATTTTACCTGTCATAAATTACTACTAGAAGAATTGAGGTGTTGCTTTTTGCTTTGTGAAAATTGCCATTTAAATGAAGCTGAAGTTAAATTAACAGTTAAAAGTAAAGATGGTGTGCAAGAAAAATGGGTATGTAGTACTTGTGCGCAAGGTGATAACCCATGGACGCACCAAGAGCAATCATCCTATCATCATCAAGATGATATAGAAGAAGCATTTGTTGTAAAGCAAATATTACAACATTTAGCGACTAAACATGGTATTAATTTTCAAGAAATGGCATTTCAGGAAGAAAAAAGATGTCCAACTTGTCATATGACGTTAAAAGACATCGCACATGTAGGCAAATTTGGTTGTTCCAATTGCTATGCAACATTCAAGGATGACATCTTAGACATAGTAAGACGTGTGCAAGGCGGTCAGTATGAACATGTTGGAAAAGTGCCTCAATCTTCTTATCATAAGCTTGCGCTTAAAAAGAAAATCGAAGAGAAGAAACAATTTTTACAACAATTAATAGATGAACAAGATTTTGAACAGGAAGCCATTGTTCGAGACGAAATTAAATCGCTACGTGATGAGAGCGAGGTGCAACAGGATGAGTGACTTAGAACCTAACATTAGTGAGTGGATGAAAACGACTAAAGAAGCACCAGTGGTCATTTCTTCAAGAATTCGCTTAGCAAGAAATCTTGAAAATCATGTTCATCCACTCATGTTTCCGACAGAACAAGATGGATTTAGAGTAATAAATGAAGTGCAAGATGCATTACCCAACATGACTTTGAAAAGACTAGACATGATGGACCAACAAAATAAAATGAAATTAGTAGCTAAACATTTAGTGAGTCCAGAGTTGATTAAACAACCAGCATCGGCCGTTCTATTAAATGATGATGAATCAATCAGTGTCATGATTAATGAAGAAGATCATATTAGAATTCAAGCGCTAGGTACAGATTTATCTCTAGAAAGATTGTATAAAGAAGCGTCGACGTTAGATGATGAAATCGATCAACAACTCGATATCAGTTATGATGAACATCTAGGTTATTTAACAACATGTCCTACTAATATAGGAACTGGTATGAGAGCAAGTGTGATGTTGCATTTGCCAGGTCTTTCTATCATGAAAAGAATGTCAGGTATAGCACAAACAATCAATCGATTTGGTTTTACCATTCGAGGAATATACGGTGAAGGGTCACAAGTTTATGGCCACATTTACCAGGTTTCAAACCAATTAACATTGGGGAAAACAGAAGAAGAAATCATAGAGAATTTAACAGAAGTAATCAATCAAATTATAAATGAAGAACTTCAAATTCGATCAAGATTAGATAAACATAAACATTTAGAAACGTTAGATAGAGTTTATCGTTCATTAGGAATACTGCAAAATAGCAGGCTTATCACTATGGAAGAAGCATCTTATCGATTGAGTGAAGTTAAATTAGGCATAGATTTAAATTATATCAAACTAGATAATTTTAAATTCAATGAACTGATGGTAGGAATTCAAACACCATTTTTATTTGATGAAGAGGATGAAACACCAGTCAATGAAAAGAGAGCGAATGTTTTAAGAGAACATATAAAATAGGAGGTAACAAATCATATGCTATTTGGTAGATTAACTGAACGTGCACAAAGAGTATTGGCTCATGCACAAGAAGAAGCAATTCGATTGAACCATTCAAATATTGGAACAGAACATCTTTTATTAGGTCTAATGAAAGAACCTGAAGGTATCGCAGCAAAAGTATTAGAAAGTTTTAATATTACAGAGGATAAAGTTATTGAAGAAGTTGAGAAACTAATTGGTCATGGTCAAGCACCTATGGCAACATTACACTATACACCTAGAGCTAAAAAAGTGATTGAATTATCAATGGATGAAGCACGTAAGCTACATCATAACTTTGTTGGAACAGAACATATTTTACTTGGCTTAATCCGGGAAAATGAAGGTGTAGCAGCACGTGTATTTGCTAACCTTGATTTAAATATCACAAAGGCACGTGCACAAGTGGTTAAAGCATTAGGAAGTCCAGAAATGAGTAATAAAAACGCTCAAGCAAATAAATCTAATAACACACCAACATTAGATGGTTTAGCACGTGATTTAACAATTATTGCTAAAGATGGCACATTAGATCCAGTTGTGGGTCGAGACAAAGAAATTACTCGAGTTATAGAAGTACTTAGTCGTCGTACTAAAAATAATCCTGTATTAATTGGTGAGCCAGGTGTAGGTAAAACAGCAATTGCGGAAGGATTAGCTCAAGCAATAGTGAACAATGAAGTGCCCGAAACACTAAAAAACAAACGTGTCATGTCACTAGATATGGGTACGGTTGTAGCTGGTACAAAATACCGTGGTGAATTTGAAGAACGATTGAAAAAAGTAATGGAAGAAATTCATCAGGCTGGTAATGTGATTCTATTTATTGACGAATTGCATACATTAGTAGGTGCAGGTGGCGCTGAAGGTGCTATAGATGCTTCAAATATCCTCAAACCGGCATTAGCTCGTGGCGAATTACAATGTATTGGTGCCACAACGTTAGACGAATATCGTAAAAACATTGAAAAAGATGCCGCTTTAGAGCGTCGTTTCCAACCTATTCAAGTTGATGAGCCTACAGTTGAAGACACTGTATCAATCTTAAAAGGACTTCGTGATCGTTATGAAGCACATCACCGTATCAATATTTCAGATGAAGCTTTAGAAGCGGCTGCTAAATTAAGTCATCGTTATGTATCAGATCGTTTCTTACCAGACAAAGCGATTGATCTAATTGACGAAGCAAGTTCAAAAGTAAGATTGAAGAGTCATACAACACCTAATAATTTAAAAGAAATTGAACAACAAATTGAAAAAGTAAAAAATGAAAAAGATGCAGCTGTCCATGCACAAGAATTTGAAAATGCAGCTAACCTAAGAGATAAACAAACAAAATTAGAAAAACAATACGAAGAAGCTAAAAATGAATGGAAAAACTCACAAGATGGGGTGAGTACATCATTATCAGAAGAAGATATTGCTGAAGTTATTGCGGGTTGGACAGGTATCCCATTAACTAGAATTAATGAGACAGAATCAGACCGTTTACTAAATCTAGAAGATACACTACATCATAGAGTTATTGGTCAAAAAGATGCCGTTACATCCATCAGTAAAGCTGTTAGACGAGCAAGAGCAGGCTTGAAAGACCCTAAACGTCCAATTGGTAGCTTTATATTCTTAGGGCCTACAGGTGTAGGTAAAACTGAATTAGCCCGTGCTTTAGCAGAGTCAATGTTTGGTGAAGATGATGCTATGATTAGGGTTGATATGAGTGAGTTTATGGAAAAACATGCTGTCAGTCGTTTAGTCGGAGCCCCTCCAGGCTATATTGGACATGATGATGGCGGTCAATTAACTGAAAAAGTAAGACGTAAACCATATTCAGTTATCCTATTTGATGAAATTGAAAAAGCACATCCAGATGTATTTAATATACTTTTACAAGTTTTAGATGATGGTCATTTAACTGATACTAAAGGACGTCAAGTTGATTTCCGAAATACAGTTATCATTATGACATCCAATGTTGGTGCACAAGAATTACAAGACCAACGTTTTGCTGGTTTTGGTGGTGCAGATGATGGTCAAGACTATGAATCTATACGTAAAACAATGATGAAAGAGCTTAAAAATGCTTTCCGTCCTGAGTTCTTAAACCGTGTGGATGATATTATTGTCTTCCATAAATTATCTAAAGATGAACTTAAAGAAATCGTCACTATGATGGTGAATAAATTAACATTGCGTTTATCAGAACAAAATATTAATATCAAAGTTACTGAAAAAGCCAAAGAAAAAATTGCTGAAGAAGGTTATGACCCAGAATATGGCGCAAGACCATTGATTCGTGCAATTCAAAAAACAGTTGAAGATAATCTAAGTGAATTAATCTTAGATGGAAATCAATTGGAAGGTAAAGAAGTAACAGTGGACCATGATGGTGAAGCATTTAAATATGATATTCAAGATAGAAAAGTAGATAAGGCTTCTACTGAAGCGTAAACAATTATAGACTCTATTATGCTATAAGAGGTGGGAACTGAAGTATTCCCACCTCTTTATTTATATTCCGATAACACTATTATTCTAATATTTCCAATGATTACTAAATTGAGTTGTGACATAATAGAAATCAATGCTAGTGATATATAATTGTCTTTATTGATAATTGTAGAAAAGCATTAATTAATAAAAATTAAAATTTACATATTATTACGAAAAAATGACTTTATCGAATTGAATTATGAATACTTTTAAAAAATTAATTAAAGCATTAACATTTAATTTGTCATTATGAAAGTGTCAGTTTAAAATAGATTTGTTCTTAAATATAACGGAGGTGCGAAATTGGCCAAGAAAAAGATAATATTCGAATGTATGGCATGTGGCTATCAATCTCCAAAATGGATGGGAAAGTGTCCTAATTGTGGTGCATGGAACCAGATGGAAGAAATAGTAGAAAAAGCAGCCAACCCTAAACATGGTGTTAAATCTAAAGAAGCAGCAGGAAAAGTACAAACATTAGATAGTATCAAAAATGAATCAACACCACGTATTCTTACAGAATCTAAAGAATTTAACCGTGTACTTGGTGGAGGGATTGTCAATGGATCATTAGTGTTAATAGGCGGAGATCCAGGAATTGGGAAATCCACGTTACTTCTACAAATTTGTGCCTCACTCTCACAATCTAAAAATGTTTTATATATAACAGGTGAGGAATCAATTAACCAAACCAAATTACGTGCAGATCGTTTAGAAGAAGATTCAAGTCAATTACAAGTATTAGCTGAAACAGATTTAGAAGTCATCTATCAAACAGTTAAAGACATTAATCCGGACTTACTAGTCGTCGACTCTATCCAAACGATATACCATCCAGAAATCAGTTCTGCACCAGGGTCTGTGTCACAAGTTAGAGAAAGTACGCAAAGTTTAATGAATATAGCTAAACAAATGAATATAGCTACATTTATTGTTGGACATGTTACAAAAGAAGGTCAAATTGCTGGACCAAGATTACTTGAACATATGGTGGATACTGTATTGTACTTCGAAGGTGATGAACATCATGCTTATCGAATACTAAGAGCAGTTAAAAACCGTTTTGGTTCGACAAATGAGATGGGAATATTTGAAATGAAACAGAGTGGTCTTAAGGGTGTTCTGAACCCTTCAGAGATGTTTTTAGAAGAACGTTCAACTAACGTGCCAGGTTCAACAATTGTTTCAACTATGGAAGGTACAAGACCACTACTTATTGAAGTACAGGCGCTTGTAACACCGACTACATTTAATAATCCACGTCGTATGGCTACTGGTATCGATCACAATCGTTTAAGCCTATTAATGGCAGTTTTAGAGAAAAAAGAAAATTATCTACTACAACAACAAGATGCTTATATTAAGGTTGCTGGTGGCGTAAAATTAACTGAACCTGCAGTTGATTTAAGTATCATCGTCGCTACAGCTTCAAGCTTTAAAGATAAAGCTGTAGACGGCTTAGACTGCTTTATTGGTGAGGTAGGTCTAACAGGAGAAGTAAGGCGGGTTGCTAGAATAGAACAACGTGTGCAAGAAGCGGCTAAATTAGGGTTTAAGAGAGTTATTATTCCACAAACTAATATTGGTGGTTGGACTTTCCCTGAAGGTATTAAAGTAGTAGGCGTTTCATCAGTACACGAAGCATTAAAATACGCATTTAATTCATAAATGATTTGAAAGAGAGGGGGTAAAAAATGAACCCATTAAGATTAATGGTTGTAGCTATTTATATGATTATTGGTGCGACTTTAGGAATCATTATTATTCCAGAAGTTGTGAACGATTTAGGATTTAACCAATTTCCAATTTTGACGAATCATTATATTGACGGACTCATTGGGATTATTGTATTTTTTATTATTTTTGGTTTCTTTATCAAACAAATTACATTTGCTTTTAAAGAGTTAGAACATACAATCATGAAGCGTAGTGCTGTAGAAATATTATTTGCTACAATTGGCTTAATTATTGGACTACTAATCTCTGTAATGATTTCATTTATTTTAGAATTAATAGGGAATTCAGTTTTAAATCATTTTATTCCAATTATTATTACAATGATTTTATGTTATTTTGGCTTTCAATTTGGCTTAAAAAAGAGAGACGAAATGCTTATGTTTTTGCCAGAAAACATCTCACGTTCAATGTCTCAACATTCATTTAAAGCAATCCCTAAAATCATCGACACAAGTGCCATTATTGACGGGAGAGTTATAGATATTATGAAATGTGGATTTATGGACGGAGAGGTACTTATTCCACAAGGTGTGATTAATGAACTACAAGTCATCGCTGATGCTAATGATAGTGTTAAACGAGAAAAAGGACAAAGAGGTTTAGATAAACTGAATCAAATATATGATTTAGAATATCCCACACGTGTAATACACCCAACAAAATCACATAGTGATATAGATACTTTGTTGATTAAATTAGCAAAACAGTATCATGCACATATTATTACAACAGATTTCAATCTTAATAAAGTTTGTCACGTACATGGAATAAGTGCGTTAAATGTTAATGATTTATCTGAAGCGATTAAACCCAATGTACACCAAGGAGACCATTTAAATATCTTACTTACTAAGATGGGGAAAGAGCCAGGTCAAGGAGTTGGTTATTTAGACGATGGTACTATGGTTGTTGTTGATAATGCTAAGAAATTGATAGGACAACATGTTGATTTAGAAGTTATTAGTTTATTACAAACATCATCAGGACGTATTGTCTTTGCTAAAAACTTAAATGAAATAACGGAAGAATGATTATTGTATATGGAAAATCAGTTTCATGTGAAACGAGTTGAAAACCTAGTAGTATGAATACACGAAAAATGAAGGCTAGTAACTTATCAAAGTAGCGTAGAAGTGCTACAATTGTTTCTGACACAATTTGTATTATCAATGATTCATGTTTGACAGATAGACATTATATTTATCATAAAAACTAAATCATAGATAAACATTCGTTACATATTCAATAAGGAAAGTTGAATGAATATTGTTACAATATATAAATATCGATAATTAAAAACTACAGGAGTGGATAAAATGAGTGAACGCGTAAGAGTAAGATACGCACCAAGTCCAACAGGATACTTGCATATCGGTAATGCACGTACTGCCTTATTTAACTATTTATTTGCTAAGCACTATGGTGGCGATTTTGTAGTGCGTATTGAAGATACTGATAGTAAACGTAATTTAGAGGATGGCGAATCTTCACAATTCGATAACTTAAAATGGTTAGGATTAGAATGGGACGAATCAGTTGATAAAGATAAAGGTTATGGACCATATCGTCAATCTGAACGTGCAGATATCTATAACCCACTTATTAAGCAATTATTAGATGAAGATAAAGCTTATAAATGTTATATGACTGAAGAAGAATTGGAAGCAGAACGTGAAGCGCAAATTGCACGTGGAGAAATGCCAAGATACGGTGGTCAACATGCTCACTTAACAGAAGAGCAACGTCAACAATTCGAAGCGGAAGGTCGTCAACCATCAATTAGATTCCGTGTACCTAAAGATAAAACATATACTTTTAATGATATGGTTAAAGGTGAAATTTCATTTGATTCAAATAATATGGGTGACTGGGTTATCGTGAAAAAAGATGGTGTGCCAACATATAACTTTGCCGTAGCCATAGATGATCATTACATGGAAATCAGTGATGTTATACGTGGTGATGACCATGTTTCAAATACGCCTAAACAATTAATGATTTATGAAGCATTTGGATGGGAAGCACCTAGATTTGCTCATATGTCACTTATTGTTAATGAAGAACGTAAGAAACTAAGTAAACGTGATGGACAAATTTTACAATTCATCGAGCAATATCGTGATTTAGGTTATTTACCAGAAGCGTTATTTAACTTTATTACATTATTAGGTTGGTCACCTGAAGGTGAAGAAGAAATTTATTCTAAAGAAGAATTCATTAAAATCTTTGACGAAAAACGATTATCTAAATCACCTGCATTCTTTGATAAACAAAAATTAGCATGGGTTAATAACCAATATATGAAACAAAAAGATACTGAAACAGTATTTGAATTAGCACTACCACATTTAATTAAAGCTAACTTAATCCCAGAAAACCCTTCTGAAGAAGATTTAGATTGGGGACGTAAACTTGTTGCTTTATATCAAAAAGAAATGAGTTATGCTGGTGAAATCGTTCCACTTTCAGAAATGTTCTTCAATGACATGCCTGAATTTGGTGAAGAGGAAAAAGAAGTAATCAATGGCGAACAAGTGCCAGAACTAATGACACACTTATATGGCAAATTAGAAGCACTTGAACCATTCGAAGCAGCGGAAATTAAAAAAACGATTAAAGAAGTACAAAAAGAAACTGGTATTAAAGGTAAACAATTGTTTATGCCAATTCGTGTTGCGGTTACAGGACAAATGCATGGTCCTGAATTACCGAATACAATTGAAGTGCTTGGTAAAGATAAAATATTATCACGTTTGAAAGAATATATCTAAGCATATTGATAAAATCAAAAAAGTTGAAATTCACACTTGAAAAATTATAATTTAACACATAATATTGAATGTAATAAGTGAATTAAAACAAAGGATTAGTAATTAAATAGTACATGATGCAGAGAGTGTGCGGTGGCTGCGAGCACAACATGGAAATTAATGAATGCACCTTTGCTAGTTAAATTATATATGGATTAAATGAGAGTAAATTTATGTGATATAATACATTGAATTGATGTATATACAAAGATTTACTGAACGAAGAGTGGAACCGTGCTTATGCGCCTCTAACCCAAAAGTTAGAGGTGCATTTTTTATTTTATTCAAATATACAAATTAAAGAACTAATATTAGTTGTAAAGCTAAGGGGGAGAATGTTTTGTTAAGAAGAATGAGAGACGATATAAAAATGGTGTTTGAACAGGATCCAGCGGCACGCTCAACTATTGAAGTTGTTACAACATATGCAGGATTACATGCGGTATGGAGTCATTTGATTGCGCATAAATTATATAATAATCAGCGTTATGTAGCTGCCAGAGCTATTTCACAAATATCAAGATTTTTTACAGGTATTGAAATTCATCCTGGAGCTAAAATTGGTAAACGTTTATTTATCGACCATGGTATGGGCGTAGTGATTGGTGAAACGTGCACGATTGGGGATAATGTAACGATATATCAAGGTGTAACTTTAGGTGGGACTGGTAAAGAAAAAGGTAAAAGACATCCAGATATCGGGGATAATGTCCTTATCGCAGCTGGGTCAAAGGTTTTAGGCAATATTCAAATTAGTTCTAACGTAAATATAGGTGCGAATTCAGTAGTGTTACAATCAGTACCAAGTTATTCTACAGTTGTAGGTATACCTGGCCATATTGTAAAACAAGATGGTAAACGTATTGGTAAAACATTCGATCATCGTAATTTACCTGATCCATTATTTGAACAAATTAAACACTTAGAAAGACAACTTGAAAAAACAAGAAACGGAGAGATTCAAGATGATTACATTATATAATACGTTAACACGTCAAAAAGAAACATTTGAACCAATAGAACCAGGTAAAGTTAAAATGTATGTTTGTGGTCCAACCGTGTATAACTATATTCATATTGGGAATGCTAGACCGGCGATAAATTATGACGTTGTGCGTAGATATTTTGAATATAAAGGTTATGAAGTGGTATATGTATCCAACTTTACAGATGTCGACGACAAATTAATCAAACGTTCAAAAGAATTAAACGAAAGTGTTCCTGAAATTGCAGATAAATATATTAAGGCATTCTATGAGGACGTAGGTGCACTGAATGTTAAAAAAGCAACATCAAATCCAAGAGTTATGAATCATATGGATGAGATTATTGATTTCATCAAAAAATTAGTGGATGAAGGATATGCTTATGAAAGTAATGGCGATGTCTATTTCAGAACTCGTCAATTTAAAGACTATGGTAAATTAAGTCACCAATCAATTGATGATTTAAAAGTAGGTGCACGTATTGAAGCTGGCGATCAGAAGGAAGATGCACTTGATTTCACTTTATGGAAAAAGGCTAAGCCAGGTGAAATTAGTTGGGAAAGTCCATTTGGAGAAGGTCGTCCAGGTTGGCATATAGAATGTTCAGTTATGGCATTTCATGAACTAGGCCCAACTATTGATATTCATGCAGGTGGATCAGATTTACAATTTCCTCACCATGAAAATGAAATTGCACAATCTGAAGCACATAACCATGCACCATTTGCTAACTATTGGATGCATAATGGCTTTATCAATATTGATAATGAAAAAATGAGTAAGTCATTAGGTAACTTTATTTTAGTACATGATATTATCAAAGAAATTGACCCAGATGTATTAAGATTCTTTATGATTAGTGTTCATTATCGTAGCCCAATCAACTATAATTTAGAACTTGTGAGCGCTGCTAAAAGTGGGCTTGAACGTATTAGAAATAGTTACCAACTTATCGAAGAAAGAGAAGCTATCGCGACAGATATAGATAATCAGGAAGAATATATCAATCAAATTGATCAAATTTTAGAAAACTTTGAAACAGTAATGGATGACGACTTTAACACTGCTAATGCAGTAACAGCATGGTATGATTTGGCTAAATCAGCGAATCGATATGTTTTAGAAAACGTAACATCTACAAACGTAATTGCTAAATTTAAAGAAGTATATCAAATATTCAGTGATGTCTTAGGAGTCCCGCTAAAAGGAAACCAACAAGATGATCTATTGGACGAAGAAATTGAAAAATTGATAGAAGAGCGAAATGAAGCTCGCAAAAATAAAGACTTCGCACGTGCTGATGAAATTAGAGATCATTTAAAAGAACAAAATATTATTTTAGAAGATACACCTCAAGGTGTTAGATTTAAACGTGGATAATATGAATATTAAATTACTGAACCCGTTAACATTAGCCTATATGGGAGATGCCGTTTTAGATCAACATGTTCGAGAATATATCGTACTCAAATTACGAAGTAAACCCAATCGATTACATCAAATGTCTAAGTTATATGTGTCAGCGAAAAGCCAAGCACAGACACTTGAAACACTTATTGGTGAGGCATGGTTTACTGAAGAAGAAATGGATATATTAAAAAGAGGGCGCAATGCCAAAAGTTATACTAAAGCTAAAAATACAGACGTTCAAACGTATCGTAAAAGTTCTGCATTAGAAGCGGTAATTGGCTTTTTGTATCTAGAACATAGAGAAGAACGATTGAAAGCATTACTAAATAAAATCATAGAAATAGTTAACGAGAGGTCGTGAGTACGTGGAAGATATAGTCATTGTTGGTAGACATGCAGTAAAGGAAGCCATTATTTCAAGTCATTCTATAAATAAAATTTTGATTCAAGACGGTATAAAAAAACAACAAATTAACGATATTTTAAAAAATGCAAAAGATCAAAAACTAATAGTACAAACAGTACCAAAATCCAAATTAGATTTCTTATCAACTGCACCTCATCAGGGTGTAGCAGCATTAGTAGCACCATATGAATATGCAGATTTTGATCAATTTTTAAAGCAACAAAAAGAAAAAGATGGTTTATCTACGGTTATCATACTAGATGGATTAGAAGATCCTCATAATCTCGGATCAATCTTAAGAACGGCTGACGCATCAGGTGTTGATGGCGTGATTATTCCTAAACGTCGTTCTGTTTCATTAACTCAAACGGTTGCTAAAGCATCTACAGGTGCAATTCAACATGTGCCAGTGATTAGAGTAACAAACTTAGCCAAAACCATTGATGAATTAAAAAGCAACGGTTTTTGGGTCGCTGGTACAGAAGCGAATAACGCAACAGATTATAGAGACTTAGAAGCTGATATGTCATTAGCAATTGTAATTGGTAGTGAAGGGCAAGGTATGAGTAGATTAGTAAGTGATAAATGTGATTTTTATATTAAAATTCCTATGGTCGGTCATGTGAATAGTTTAAATGCATCTGTTGCTGCTAGTTTAATGATGTATGAGGTATTCCGTAAAAGACACTCGAACGGAAATAAATAATGAAAGAACGTTATTTAATAATTGATGGGTATAACATGATTGGCCAATCACCAACGTTAAGTAAAATTGCCAAGGAAAACTTAGAAGAGGCGAGAGAACAACTCATTGATGCGATTGCAAACTATAATGCTGTTATTGCCGATGAAATTGTTTGTGTCTTTGATGCTTACGAACAATCCGGCATAGAAAGAGAATATATGTACCATGGCGTGAAAACACTATTTACTAAAGAAAAGGAAACGGCAGATAGTTTTATTGAACGATATGTGTATGAATTATACGATAAACATACAACGCATATTACAGTTGTGACGAGTGATATGAGCGAACAACATGCTATTTTTGGTTCAGGCGCTTATCGCGTATCTTCAAGAGAAATGTGGAGAGATTTGAGAGAAAATCAAATAACGGTGAGTAAATCCCTCGAAGATATTACAGAAACAAAGCCAAGAACTCGAATTCCGCTATCAGAAGACATACTTGCAGAATTTGAAAAAATACGAAGAGGAAACCACAAAAAAGACTGATTTTGCAACATTGTTATTTAGAAAGTGTTTCATATAAAATAGCCTTAAAATTTTGAAAGGCAACTATGGTATGACACAAAAGAATAACAACATAAAACAGCAATCAGTATTATTATCAAAGTCACAAAAAATAGATTTAGAATTAAAAGCTATCCTTCAACAATTCAATTCTTTTATTGTGGGTAGAATTAATTACATTTCTCAAAATGATTTTGAAAAAGACGACCTCTATCAAGAAGTACTCATCAAACTATATCTAGCACTTAAACGCCAATAGTTTCAATATGATGATTCGTTTATAAAATATATATCGCGCCTCATCAAACCAGTGAAATGTGATTACTATCGACGGTATTATACTCAACAAAAGCGGTTTACGAATGTAGTGAATGATGCTGTGGTTGAATATCAAACGAATTTGCCTGACCATGATCGAGTTGAAAAAGAAATCTTAACATGTGAAGCAATCAAACTATTAAATGATGCGTGTGAGAAATTAACTAAACAAGAACGAGAAGTATTTGAGTTATATAGTAAAGGTTATAAACCAAAAGAAATTGTACGTTTACTAAATATAAAAGACAAAGTAGTTTACAATGCGATACAACGTTGTAAAATGAAAATAAGACATCATTTAGAATATAGATTAAAATAATAGTGTAGTGTGACGACAATCTGTTCCCACTAATACTTACTGTGATAGTCATATATCAGTTTGACATTCGTATTTAGATTTATGTATAGTAGACTGGTATATTAATGAGTAAAGGTGAATGAAAGTGAAAAAAGTACCCTTGAATTGTGAAGAGTGTGGCAATAGAAATTATCATGTACCCAAAAAAGAAGGTTCAGCAGAACGATTGACCCTTAAGAAATACTGTTCAAGATGCAATGCTCATACAGTACATAAAGAATCAAAATAAACAATAATCAAATGTTTAATGGCTATTGTTAAAGATTTGGAGGTTTTATTAGTGGCTAAAAAAGAAAGCTTTTTTCAAGGTGTAAAATCAGAAATGGAAAAGACAAGTTGGCCAACTAAAGAAGAATTGTTTAAATATACTGTTATAGTAGTATCAACAGTAATATTCTTCTTAGTCTTTTTCTATGCCTTAGATTTAGGAATTACAGCATTGAAAAATTTATTAATAGGTTAGGAGTGGCGACATGTCTGAAGAAGTAGGCGCAAAGCGTTGGTATGCAGTGCATACATACTCAGGATATGAAAATAAAGTTAAAAAGAATCTTGAAAAAAGAGTAGAATCAATGAATATGACAGAACAAATCTTTAGAGTTGTCATACCTGAAGAAGAAGAAACACAAGTTAAAGATGGTAAAGCAAAAAAACTTGTGAAGAAAACATTCCCTGGTTATGTGCTAGTTGAACTTGTAATGACAGATGAGTCATGGTACGTAGTAAGAAATACACCAGGTGTGACTGGATTTGTCGGTTCAGCTGGAGCTGGTTCAAAACCTAACCCATTACTACCAGAAGAAGTTCGCTTTATTCTTAAACAAATGGGATTAAAAGAAAAAACAATCGATGTCGAGTTAGATGTTGGAGAACAAGTACGCATTAAATCTGGACCATTCGCAAACCAAGTTGGAGAAGTTCAAGAGATTGAAGCGGAAAAATTCAAATTAACTGTTTTAGTTGACATGTTTGGACGTGAAACACCAGTAGAAGTAGAATTTGATCAAATCGAAAAATTATAGTGAGATGCTTTAACGTTTTTAAATGTAAAAGTTGAAATTTTACTATTGCTTTTTGAAATAAAAAAGTGTTAAAATAATGTGGTCGCGCTTTTAGAGCGTTCATTTCGTCACGAAATGTTAAGAGTGGGAGGGCAAAACTGAGCCCTGTGACCACATCACGATATCAAGGAGGTGCACATCGTGGCTAAAAAAGTAGAAAAAGTAGTTAAATTACAAATTCCTGCAGGTAAAGCAAACCCAGCACCACCAGTTGGTCCAGCATTAGGTCAAGCAGGTGTGAATATTATGGGATTCTGTAAAGAGTTCAATGCACGTACTCAAGAACAAGCAGGTTTAATCATTCCGGTAGAAATTAGTGTATATGAAGACCGTTCATTTACATTCATTACAAAAACTCCACCGGCTCCAGTACTACTTAAAAAAGCAGCTGGCGTTGAAAAAGGTTCAGGCGAACCTAACAAAAACAAAGTTGCTTCAGTAACTAAAGATCAAGTACGTGAAATTGCTAACAGCAAAATGCAAGACTTAAATGCTGCTGACGAAGAAGCAGCTATGCGTATTATCGAAGGTACTGCTCGTAGTATGGGAATCACTGTAGAATAATAAGCAATCAAATTTAATTTGAAATGAACTGATTTAGACGATAAAAGCAGGTAACAGAATAGGTAAACAATCCATATTGTCTATGACATCTTATTACACTTTGGTCTCTGTGGCTAATTTGATTAAGACACTATCTGTTATCTGCTCTTAACTTGTGGCTAACACAAGTAAATGTGGGAGGAAATTCCGCTAAAACCACTAAAGGAGGAACAATAAATGGCTAAAAAAGGTAAAAAGTATCAAGAAGCAGCTAATAAAGTTGACCGTACTCAATACTATAGTGTTGAAGAAGCAATCAAATTAGCTAAAGAAACAAGCATTGCTAACTTTGACGCATCAGTTGAAGTTGCATTCCGTTTAGGAATTGATACACGTAAAAATGACCAACAAATCCGTGGTGCAGTTGTACTACCAAACGGAACTGGTAAATCACAACGTGTATTAGTATTCGCAAAAGGTGACAAAATCACTGAAGCTGAAGAAGCAGGCGCAGATTACGTAGGTGAATCTGATTACGTACAAAAAATCCAACAAGGTTGGTTCGACTTTGACGTAGTAGTTGCTACTCCAGACATGATGGGCGAAGTTGGTAAACTTGGTCGTGTATTAGGACCTAAAGGTTTAATGCCAAACCCTAAAACTGGTACTGTAACTATGGATGTTAAAAAAGCTGTTGAAGAAATCAAAGCTGGTAAAGTTGAATACCGTGCTGAAAAAGCTGGTATCGTACATGCTTCTATCGGTAAAGTTTCATTTAGCGATGAAAAATTAGTTGAAAACTTCAAAGCCTTACAAGATGTATTAGCAAAAGCTAAACCATCTTCATCTAAAGGTACTTACTTCAAATCTGTTGCTGTTACAACAACAATGGGTCCTGGAGTTAAAGTTGATACTGCTTCATTCAAACTATAATTTAAATATATTTAAATTACATCAAGCCTAGGACAATGAATGTTCTAGGCTTGATTTTTGAAAGAGAAAATTGACGATTTTTATAAACGTTGTATTTTAATTGTATTTAAGTAAACAATATGCAGTCAGCATCTGAGTTATTCGATTTCAAAATATAATTGGATCCTGATCATATTGGCTTGACTAAGGGATCAAACATATCAGAATTACTCAGAGAAACGTTAAGTATTAAAATGCAAAGGAATAGGAACGCCTGAGCAAAAGCTCATGCATAAGAAACTCTAAGCATTAAAATGCAAAGAGTTTCTAAAAATATATTGACATATTACAATTAAACGGTTATATTAATTATTGTGATTATTTTACCTAAGACAGTAGGAGTTATTTGATAACTTAAAAACCGATCCTGCCGAGGCTAAAATTGACTTGAACGTGACCATTAAACTTTCAAGCACTTTTTGCCGTGGGTAGAAAGTGCTTTTTTTATTAATCTTAAAAAAAGCACCGAAAAATACTAAATGGAGGTGTCTGAATGTCTGCTATCATTGAAGCTAAAAAACAATTAGTTGATACTATTGCTGATCAACTTAAAAACTCAGTTTCAACAGTGATCGTTGACTACCGTGGATTAACAGTAGCTGAAGTTACTGAATTACGTAAACAATTACGTGAAGCTGGTGTTGAGTATAAAGTATACAAAAACACAATGGTACGTCGCGCAGCTGAAAAAGCTGGAATCGAAGGCTTAGATGAATTCTTAACAGGTCCAACTGCTATTGCAACTTCAACTGAAGATGTTGTAGCTCCAGCAAAAGTTATTGCAGGATTTGCTAAAGAACATGAAGCTTTAGAAGTTAAATCAGGCGTTATGGAAGGAAATGTTATTTCAGCAGAAGAAGTTAAAACTGTTGGTTCATTACCTTCACACGACGGTCTTGTATCTATGCTTTTATCTGTATTACAAGCTCCAGTACGCAACTTCGCTTATGCGGTTAAAGCTGTTGGAGAACAAAAAGAAGAAAGCGCTGAATAATTGCGCATAAAAAATTAAAAATAACGGAGGAATTATAAAATGGCTAATCAAGAACAAATCATTGAAGCAATTAAAGAAATGTCAGTTTTAGAATTAAACGATTTAGTAAAAGCAATTGAAGAAGAATTTGGTGTAACTGCAGCAGCTCCAGTAGCAGCAGCAGGTGCAGCTGGCGGCGGAGAAGCAGCAGCTGAAAAAACTGAATTTGATGTTGAATTAACTTCAGCTGGATCTTCAAAAATCAAAGTTGTTAAAGCTGTTAAAGAAGCAACTGGCTTAGGATTAAAAGATGCTAAAGAATTAGTAGACGGAGCTCCTAAAGTAATCAAAGAAGCTATGCCTAAAGAAGACGCTGAAAAACTTAAAGAACAATTAGAAGAAGTTGGAGCTACTGTAGAATTAAAATAGTTCTAGTTTCCTAACTAAATAATATGGTTATCGATTTTGAATCGTAGCCACATTCTTTGAGAAGTTAAAAACCCCGTTATCGCGATAACGGGGTTTTTAATTCATTTATAGCTAAATTTATAATGATAGGAATGCAAAAGACTAATAGAGGTGAAGACATGAGTCATTACTACGACGAAAATCCGGATGTAAAAAGTGATGAAAAGCATATTACTTATGAATGTTATCAACATTCTATTAATTTAATAACAGATAATGGTGTATTTTCTAGAGATAAAGTAGATTTTGGATCAGATTTACTAATCCAATCATTCTTGAAGGCAAATCCTCCTGGACCAAGTAAAACGATTGCAGATGTAGGTTGTGGATATGGGCCGATTGGGTTGATGATCGCCAAAGTATCACCGCACCACCAGATTACAATGTTAGACGTCAATCGTAGAGCATTAGAATTAGCTAAAAAGAATAAAAAGAAAAATCATATTGAAAATGCGGATATTTTTGAAAGTGATGGTATGACTCAGGTTGATGATAACCAATTTGATTTTGTATTAACAAATCCGCCAATCAGAGCGGGTAAAGCTGTCGTTCATCGTATTTTTGAAGAAGCGTATCAAAAACTGAAAAGCAATGGCGAATTATATGTTGTTATTCAAAAAAAGCAAGGTATGCCTTCGGCTAAAAAGAAAATGGATGAATTATTTAACAATGTGGAAGTTGTGAATAAAAGTAAAGGATACTATATATTGAAAAGCGTAAAAGCTTGATTTAAAAGTATTATTCTGATATAGTTATAAAATGTAAAAATTTATGTTCAATAAGTGTGTACTTTTACGCAAAAACAAATAAGTAAATCAAGATAAATATAGAATAGAAAATGGTGTCATCTGAAGTGTTGCCGTTTTCTTTTTGTCTTTAAATCTTGTGATACTCTTTGTTTTATTAGTAAAAGCAACCCACACAATTTTTGAGGGGTGAATCTGTTTGGCAGGTCAAGTTGTCCAATATGGAAGACATCGTAAACGTAGAAACTACGCGAGAATTTCAGAAGTATTAGAATTACCGAACTTAATAGAAATTCAAACAAAATCTTACGATTGGTTCCTTAAAGAAGGTTTATTAGAAATGTTTAGAGACATTTCTCCGATTGAAGATTTCACAGGAAACCTATCTTTAGAATTTGTAGATTATAGATTAGGTGAACCAAAATACGACTTAGAAGAATCAAAAAACCGTGACGCTACTTATGCTGCACCTCTTCGTGTAAAAGTACGTCTTATTATTAAAGAAACTGGCGAAGTGAAAGAGCAAGAAGTATTTATGGGTGATTTCCCATTAATGACTGATACAGGTACCTTTGTTATTAATGGTGCAGAACGTGTTATCGTATCACAATTAGTACGTTCACCATCCGTATATTTCAATGAAAAAATTGATAAAAACGGACGTGAGAACTACGATGCAACTATTATTCCTAACCGTGGTGCATGGTTAGAATATGAAACTGATGCTAAAGATGTAGTTTATGTACGTATTGATAGAACTCGTAAATTACCATTAACTGTATTATTAAGAGCATTAGGTTTTTCTAGTGACCAAGAAATCGTTGATTTACTTGGCGACAGTGAATACCTACGCAATACACTTGAAAAAGATGGTACTGAAAATACTGAACAAGCATTATTAGAAATTTATGAGCGTTTACGCCCTGGCGAACCACCAACAGTTGAAAATGCTAAAAGTTTATTATATTCACGTTTCTTCGATCCAAAACGTTATGACTTAGCAAGCGTTGGTCGTTATAAAGCAAATAAAAAACTTCACTTAAAACACCGTTTATTCAATCAAAAATTAGCAGAACCAATTGTTAATAGTGAAACAGGTGAAATAGTTGTTGAAGAAGGAACAGTCCTTGATCGTCGTAAGTTAGACGAAATCATGGATGTATTAGAAGCAAATGCTAATAGTGAAGTGTTCGAGTTAGAAGGAACAGTTATTGATGAACCAGTTGAAATTCAATCAATTAAAGTATATGTTCCAAATGATGATGAAGGTCGTACAACTACAGTAATTGGTAATGCTTTACCAGATTCTGAAGTTAAATGTATTACACCAGCTGATATTATTGCTTCAATGAGTTATTTCTTTAACTTATTAAGTGGTATTGGTTATACAGACGATATTGATCATTTAGGTAATCGTCGTTTACGTTCAGTAGGCGAACTATTACAAAACCAATTCCGTATTGGTTTATCAAGAATGGAACGTGTGGTACGTGAAAGAATGTCTATTCAAGACACTGACTCAATCACACCACAACAATTAATCAATATCCGTCCCGTTATTGCATCAATTAAAGAATTCTTTGGTAGTTCTCAATTATCACAATTCATGGACCAAGCTAACCCATTAGCAGAGTTGACACATAAACGTCGTCTATCTGCTTTAGGACCTGGTGGTTTAACACGTGAACGTGCTCAAATGGAAGTGCGTGACGTACACTATTCACACTATGGTCGTATGTGTCCGATTGAAACACCAGAGGGTCCAAACATTGGATTAATCAACTCATTGTCTAGTTATGCACGTGTAAACGAATTTGGTTTCATTGAAACACCATACCGTAAAGTGGATTTAGACACTAATGCGATAACAGACCAAATCGATTATTTAACTGCTGACGAAGAAGATAGTTATGTTGTTGCCCAAGCGAACTCACGTTTAGATGAAAACGGACGTTTCTTAGACGATGAAGTAGTTTGTCGTTTCCGTGGTAATAACACAGTGATGGCTAAAGAAAAAATGGATTACATGGACGTTTCACCTAAGCAGGTTGTTTCAGCCGCTACAGCTTGTATTCCATTCTTAGAAAACGATGACTCTAACCGTGCATTGATGGGTGCGAACATGCAACGTCAAGCAGTACCATTGATGAACCCTGAAGCGCCATTCGTTGGTACAGGTATGGAGCATGTTGCTGCGCGTGACTCAGGTGCAGCTATTACAGCTAACCACAGAGGTCGTGTAGAGCATGTTGAATCTAATGAAATCTTAGTACGTCGTTTAGTAGAACAAGATGGTCAAGAGTATGAAGGTGAATTAGATCGCTATCCATTAGCGAAATTCAAACGTTCAAACTCAGGTACTTGTTACAACCAACGCCCAATTGTTGCTACAGGTGACATTGTTGAATACAACGAAATTTTAGCCGACGGTCCTTCAATGGAATTAGGTGAAATGGCATTAGGCCGTAACGTAGTTGTAGGATTCATGACATGGGATGGTTATAACTACGAGGATGCTGTAATCATGAGTGAACGTCTAGTTAAAGATGACGTATACACTTCTATCCATATTGAAGAATATGAATCAGAAGCACGTGATACTAAACTAGGACCTGAAGAAATCACTCGTGACATTCCTAACGTTTCCGAAAGTGCACTTAAAAACCTAGACGAACGTGGTATTGTGTATGTCGGTGCTGAAGTTAAAGATGGAGACATCTTAGTAGGTAAAGTAACGCCTAAAGGTGTTACAGAGCTTACAGCCGAAGAAAGATTATTACATGCCATCTTTGGTGAAAAAGCACGTGAAGTACGTGATACATCATTACGCGTACCACATGGTGCTGGCGGTATTGTTCTAGATGTTAAAGTCTTCAATCGTGAAGAAGGAGACGACACATTATCACCAGGTGTTAACCAATTAGTACGTGTTTATATCGTTCAAAAACGTAAAATTCACGTCGGAGATAAAATGTGTGGTCGTCATGGTAACAAAGGTGTCATCTCAAAAATCGTTCCAGAAGAAGATATGCCATATTTACCAGATGGACGTCCAATTGACATCATGTTAAACCCACTAGGTGTACCATCACGTATGAACATCGGACAAGTTCTTGAATTACATTTAGGTATGGCTGCTAAAAACTTAGGTATCCATGTTGCATCTCCAGTATTCGATGGTGCTAATGATGATGACGTATGGTCAACTATCGAAGAAGCTGGTATGGCACGTGACGGTAAAACTGTATTATACGATGGTCGTACTGGTGAACCATTCGACAACCGTATTTCAGTTGGTGTTATGTACATGCTTAAACTTGCACACATGGTTGACGATAAATTACATGCGCGTTCAACTGGTCCATACTCATTAGTAACGCAACAACCACTAGGTGGTAAAGCACAATTTGGTGGTCAACGTTTCGGTGAGATGGAGGTATGGGCACTTGAAGCATATGGTGCTGCATACACATTACAAGAAATCTTGACTTATAAATCAGATGATACAGTAGGTCGTGTTAAAACATACGAATCTATTGTTAAAGGCGAAAATATCTCTAGACCAAGTGTTCCTGAATCATTCCGAGTATTGATGAAAGAATTACAAAGTTTAGGATTAGACGTTAAAGTGATGGATGAGCAAGATAACGAAATCGAAATGGCAGACATTGAAGATGAAGATGTAACAGAACGCAAAGTAGATTTACAACAAAAAGATGCGCCAGAATCACAAAAAGAAATTACTGATTAATATGCACTTAAGATAATTAGAATGATAGAGGTAGAGCGATTTTAAATGTCGCTCATACCTTTCTCAAATTCTATATACTATAAATGTAAATCAATCAAATAGCACAGCTAATCTAAATTGAAGGAGGTAGGCTCCTTGATTGATGTAAATAATTTCCATTATATGAAAATAGGATTAGCTTCACCTGAAAAGATTCGTTCATGGTCTTATGGTGAAGTTAAAAAGCCTGAAACAATTAACTATCGTACGTTAAAACCTGAAAAAGATGGTCTTTTCTGTGAAAGAATATTTGGACCAACTAAAGACTGGGAATGTAGTTGCGGTAAATACAAACGTGTACGCTACAAAGGCATGGTTTGTGATAGATGTGGTGTTGAAGTAACGAAGTCTAAAGTACGTCGTGAAAGAATGGGACACATCGAATTAGCAGCACCAGTATCACACATTTGGTATTTCAAAGGTATTCCAAGCCGTATGGGACTTTTATTAGATATGTCTCCAAGAGCATTGGAAGAAGTTATTTACTTTGCTTCTTATGTTGTTGTTGATCCAGGTCCAACAGGTTTAGAAAAGAAAACTTTATTATCAGAAGCAGAATTCAGAGATTATTATGATAAATATCCAGGTCAATTTGTAGCTAAAATGGGTGCTGAAGGTATCAGAGACTTATTATCTGAAATTGACTTAGATGAAGAACTAAAAATCTTACGCGATGAATTAGAATCTGCAACAGGACAAAGACTTACTCGTGCTATTAAACGTTTAGAAGTTGTTGAATCATTCCGTAACTCTGGTAATGATCCAGCATGGATGATTTTAGATGTACTTCCTATCATTCCACCTGAAATCCGTCCAATGGTTCAATTAGACGGTGGACGTTTTGCTACAAGTGACTTAAACGATTTATATAGACGTGTTATTAACCGTAATAACCGTTTGAAACGTTTATTAGATCTTGGTGCACCTGGAATCATTGTTCAAAACGAAAAACGTATGTTACAAGAAGCTGTTGATGCTTTAATCGATAATGGTCGTCGTGGCCGTCCTGTAACTGGACCAGGTAACCGTCCATTAAAATCATTGTCACATATGTTAAAAGGTAAACAAGGTCGTTTCCGTCAAAACTTACTTGGTAAACGTGTTGACTATTCAGGTCGTTCCGTTATCGCAGTAGGACCAAGTCTGAAAATGTACCAATGTGGATTACCGAAAGAAATGGCGCTTGAACTATTTAAACCTTTCGTTATGAAAGAATTAGTTCAACGTGAAATTGCAACAAATATCAAAAATTCTAAAAGTAAAATTGAACGTATGGATGACGAAGTGTGGGATGTTTTAGAAGAAGTTATCGTAGAACACCCAGTACTACTTAACCGTGCGCCTACGCTTCATAGACTAGGTATCCAAGCATTTGAACCAACTTTAGTAGAAGGTCGTGCCATCCGTTTACATCCACTTGTTACTACAGCATATAATGCTGACTTTGATGGTGACCAAATGGCGGTTCACGTTCCATTATCTAAAGAAGCTCAAGCCGAAGCACGTATGTTAATGTTAGCTGCTCAAAATATCTTAAACCCTAAAGATGGTAAACCAGTAGTTACACCATCTCAGGATATGGTATTAGGTAACTACTACTTAACACTTGAACGTACAGACGCAGTTAATACTGGTACTATCTATAATGATACAAACGAAGTATTAAAAGCTTATGCAAATGGATATGTTCACTTACACACTAGAATTGGTGTTCATGCAAGTTCATTCAATAATCCAACATTCACTGAGGAACAAAATAAGAAAATCTTAGCTACTTCAGTAGGTAAGATTATCTTTAATGAAATCATTCCTGATTCATTTGCTTATATTAATGAGCCAACTCAAACTAACCTAGAGGGTACAACACCAGATAAATACTTTGTTGACCCAACAGAATTAGGTGAAGGCGGATTAAAAGAATTCTTTGAAACTAAAGAATTAATTGAACCATTCAATAAAAAATTCTTAGGTAATATCATTGCTGAAGTATTTAATAGATTCAGTATTACTGATACATCTATGATGCTTGACCGTATGAAAGACTTAGGATTCAAATTCTCATCTAAAGCAGGTATAACTGTTGGTGTATCTGATATCGTGGTATTACCAGATAAAAAAGATATTCTAGATGAACATGAAAAATTAGTTGAACGCGTGACTAAACAATTCAATCGTGGTTTAATCACTGAAGAAGAAAGATACAACGCTGTCGTTGAAATTTGGACAGATGCTAAAGATCAAATTCAAGGTGAATTAATGCAATCACTTGAAAAAACAAACCCAATCTTCATGATGAGTGACTCTGGTGCCCGTGGTAACGCATCTAACTTTACTCAGTTAGCTGGTATGCGTGGATTAATGGCTGCTCCATCAGGAAAAATTATTGAATTACCAATCACTTCATCATTCCGTGAAGGTTTAACAGTATTAGAGTACTTCATCTCTACTCACGGTGCGCGTAAAGGTCTTGCCGATACAGCACTTAAAACAGCTGACTCAGGTTACCTTACTCGTCGTCTTGTTGACGTTGCGCAAGATGTTATTGTGCGTGAAGAAGATTGTGGTACTGACCGTGGCTTACTTGTTTCTGACATCAAAGAAGGTACAGAAATGATTGAACCATTCATTGAACGTATTGAAGGACGTTATTCAAAAGAAACAATTCGTCATCCTGAGACAGATGAAGTTATTATTCGTCCAGACGAATTAATCACTGCGGAAATCGCTAAGAAAATTACTGATGCTGGTATCGAACAAATGTATATCCGTTCAGCATTCACTTGTAATACACGTCATGGTGTATGTGAAAAATGTTATGGTAAAAACCTTGCAACAGGTGAAAAAGTTGAAGTTGGTGAAGCAGTTGGTACAATCGCTGCCCAATCAATCGGTGAACCAGGTACACAGCTTACAATGCGTACCTTCCATACAGGTGGGGTAGCCGGAAGCGATATCACTCAAGGTCTTCCACGTATCCAAGAGATCTTTGAAGCCCGTAACCCTAAAGGTCAAGCGGTAATCACTGAAATCGAAGGTGTAGTAGAAGATATTAAATTAGCGAAAGACCGTCAACAAGAAATTGTTGTTAAAGGCGAAAATGAAACTAGATCTTATCTAGCTTCAGGTACTTCTAGACTTAAAGTTGAAGTAGGACAATCAGTTGAACGTGGTGAAGTATTAACAGAAGGTTCAATCGAGCCGAAAAACTACTTATCCGTTGCTGGTTTAAATGCTACAGAAAGCTACTTATTAAAAGAAGTACAAAAAGTTTACCGTATGCAAGGTGTTGAAATTGATGATAAACACGTTGAGGTTATGGTTAGACAAATGTTACGTAAAGTACGTATCATCGAAGCAGGAGATACTAAGTTATTACCTGGTTCATTAGTTGATATTCACAACTTTACTGATGCTAACAGAGATGCATTTAAAGAACGTAAACGCCCTGCAACTGCTAAACCAGTATTGCTTGGTATTACAAAAGCTTCTCTTGAAACAGAAAGCTTCTTATCTGCAGCTTCATTCCAAGAAACAACTCGTGTTCTTACTGATGCAGCAATTAAAGGTAAACGCGATGACTTACTTGGTCTTAAAGAAAATGTTATTATTGGTAAACTTATTCCAGCTGGTACAGGTATGAGACGTTATAGTGACGTTCAATACGATAAAAATGTAGCGCCAGTTGCTAGTTCTGAAGAAGAAGTAGAAGTTACTGAATAATTGATATAATGATCAAGAGGTTAGACTTAATTCTAGCCTCTTGATTCTTATTTATTTCATAAAAACACGAATAATTATTGACTATTGTACTGTAACAATGTTAATATATTATAGGTTGATGCAAGCAGAACTTTGGAGGATATTGAACATGTCTAATGAAAAAGTTGCACGCTTTAACAAACAACAATATGTAGTTGGTCTGAAGGAAACGCTCAAAGCGTTGAATAAAGATCAAGTTACATCATTGATTATTGCTCGAGACGTAGAAGTTCATCTAATGACTCGCGTGTTAAGCCAAATCAATCAAAAAAATATACCATATACACTTTTCTCATCTAAGAAAGAATTAGGAGAATATGTAGGTATCAATGTAAATGCAACAATCGTTGCTATATTGAATGAGAATTAGTAAGTGTCTGCTTACTAAATTTTATTTAACCTTAAAATGAACCACCTGGATGTGTGGGATTAAAAAATGAAGAGAGGAGGACATATTCAATGCCAACTATTAACCAATTAGTACGTAAACCAAGACAAAGCAAATCAAAAAAATCTGATTCACCAGCTTTAAACAGAGGTTTTAACAGTAAGAAGAAACAATTCACTGAATTGAATTCTCCACAAAAACGTGGCGTATGTACTCGTGTGGGTACTATGACACCTAAAAAACCTAACTCAGCGTTACGTAAATATGCACGTGTGCGTTTATCAAACAATATTGAAATCAACGCATACATTCCTGGTATCGGCCATAACTTACAAGAACACAGTGTTGTACTTGTACGTGGTGGACGTGTAAAAGACTTACCTGGTGTGCGTTACCATATTGTACGTGGTGCACTTGATACTTCAGGTGTAGACGGACGTAGACAAGGTCGTTCATTATACGGAACTAAAAAACCTAAAAATTAATTTTTAAGATTACGTAAATTTTAAAAATAATTAATCACAATATACTATAATAGGAAGGGAGGATTTACATTATGCCTCGTAAAGGATCAGTACCTAAAAGAGACGTATTACCAGATCCAATTCATAACTCAAAATTAGTTACAAAATTAATTAACAAAATTATGTTAGATGGTAAACGCGGAACAGCTCAAAGAATTCTTTATTCAGCATTCGACCTAGTTGAAGAACGTAGTGGTCGTCAAGCTATTGAAGTATTCGAAGAAGCAATTGAAAACATTATGCCAGTATTAGAAGTTAAAGCTCGTCGTGTGGGTGGTTCAAACTACCAAGTACCTGTTGAGGTACGCCCAGAACGTCGTTCTACTTTAGGATTACGTTGGTTAGTTAACTATGCGCGTCTTCGTGGTGAAAAAACTATGGAAGAACGTTTAGCTAACGAAATCTTAGATGCAGCAAATAATACAGGTGGTGCAGTTAAGAAACGTGAGGACACTCACAAAATGGCTGAAGCTAACAAAGCATTTGCTCACTACCGTTGGTAAGATTAAAGCTTTTACCCTGAGCGTGTTCCGTATCATTGGTTTACCAATAATGGCTCATGCTTAGGGCATCGCCATATCTAAAGTACTTATTCAGTAATAACTGGAAGGAGAAAAAATACATGGCAAGAGAATTTTCTTTGAAAAATACTCGTAATATCGGTATCATGGCTCACATTGATGCTGGTAAAACTACTACGACAGAACGTATTCTTTATTACACAGGTCGTATCCACAAAATTGGTGAAACACACGAAGGTGCTTCACAAATGGACTGGATGGAACAAGAGCAAGACCGTGGTATTACTATCACATCTGCAGCAACAACTGCAGCTTGGGACGGACACCGTGTAAATATCATCGATACACCAGGACACGTAGACTTCACAGTTGAGGTTGAACGTTCATTACGTGTACTTGACGGTGCGGTTACAGTACTTGATGCTCAATCAGGTGTTGAACCACAAACTGAAACAGTTTGGCGTCAGGCTACAACATACGGCGTACCACGTATCGTTTTCATCAACAAAATGGATAAATTAGGTGCAAACTTTGAATACTCTGTAAGCACATTACATGATCGTTTACAAGCGAATGCTGCACCTATCCAATTACCTATCGGTGCTGAAGATGAATTTGAAGCTATCATTGACTTAGTTGAAATGAAATGCTTCAAATACACTAATGACTTAGGTACAGAAATTGATGAAATTGAAATTCCTGAAGATCACAAAGAAAGAGCTGAAGAAGCTCGTTCAACATTAATTGAAGCAGTAGCTGAAACTAATGATGAATTAATGGAAAAATATCTTGGTGACGAAGAAATTTCAGTAGAAGAATTAAAAAATGCAATCCGTCAAGCTACAACTGACGTAGAATTCTACCCAGTTCTTTGCGGTACTGCATTCAAAAACAAAGGTGTTCAATTAATGCTTAACGCTGTAATTGATTACCTACCATCTCCTTTAGATGTTAAACCAATCGTTGGTCACCATGCTAATGATCCTGAAGAAGAAGTAATTGCTAAACCAGACGATTCAGCTGAATTCGCTGCATTAGCATTCAAAGTTATGACTGACCCTTATGTTGGTAAATTAACTTTCTTCCGTGTTTACTCAGGTACTTTAAGCTCAGGTTCTTACGTGAAGAACTCATCTAAAGACAAACGTGAACGTGTAGGTCGTTTATTACAAATGCACGCTAACTCACGTCAAGAGATTGACACTGTTTACTCAGGCGATATCGCTGCTGCGGTAGGACTTAAAGAAACAGGTACTGGTGATACTTTATGTGGAGAGAAAAATGACATTATCTTGGAATCAATGGAATTCCCAGAGCCAGTTATCCACTTATCAGTTGAACCAAAATCTAAAGCTGACCAAGATAAAATGACTCAAGCTTTAGTTAAATTACAAGAAGAAGATCCAACTTTCCATGCACATACTGACGAAGAAACTGGACAAGTTATCATCGGTGGTATGGGTGAGTTACACTTAGACATCTTAGTTGACCGTATGAAGAAAGAATTTAACGTTGAATGTAATGTTGGTGCGCCAATGGTTTCATATCGTGAAACATTCAAGCAAGCTGCACAAGTTCAAGGTAAATTCTCTCGTCAATCTGGTGGTCGTGGTCAATACGGTGATGTTCACATTGAATTCACACCTAACGAAACAGGTGGCGGTTTCGAATTCGAAAACGCTATCGTCGGTGGTGTAGTTCCTCGTGAATACATTCCATCAGTTGAAGCTGGTCTTAAAGATGCAATGGAAAACGGTGTATTAGCTGGTTATCCATTAATTGATGTTAAAGCTAAATTATTTGATGGTTCATACCATGATGTCGATTCATCTGAAATGGCCTTCAAAATTGCTGCATCATTAGCACTTAAAGAAGCTGCTAAAAAATGTGATCCAGTTATCTTAGAACCAATGATGAAAGTAACAATCGAAATGCCTGAAGAATACATGGGTGATATCATGGGTGACGTAACTGCTCGTCGTGGACGTGTAGATGGTATGGAACCTCGTGGTAATGCACAAGTTGTAAATGCTTATGTACCACTTTCAGAAATGTTCGGTTATGCAACATCATTACGTTCAAACACTCAAGGTCGCGGTACTTACACTATGTACTTTGACCACTATGCAGAAGTTCCAAAATCAATTTCTGAAGAAATCATTAAGAAAAATAAAGGCGAATAATATAACTTGTCTTTACTAGCTATGCTAGGTTAAAATACAGGTTGAGCTTAGTTATAGGCTAATCGCTTTTATGAATTGATTTTTGTGGGTAAATGCATTATAAAGGAAATATGAATTAAGTAGTATTTCTTTTAGACACAACTTAATCAAACATCTTCTCATGATGGTGAGAAACTATCATGAGAGATAAATTTGAAAATAACTTTTATTAAGAATAGGAGAGATTTAATAATGGCAAAAGAAAAATTTGATCGCTCAAAAGAACATGCCAATATTGGTACTATCGGTCACGTTGACCATGGTAAAACAACATTAACAGCTGCTATCGCAACTGTATTAGCTAAGAACGGTGACACTGTTGCACAATCATACGACATGATTGACAACGCACCAGAAGAAAAAGAACGTGGTATTACAATCAATACTGCACACATCGAATATCAAACTGACAAACGTCACTATGCTCACGTTGACTGCCCAGGACACGCTGACTATGTTAAAAACATGATCACTGGTGCTGCGCAAATGGACGGCGGTATCTTAGTTGTATCTGCAGCTGATGGTCCAATGCCACAAACTCGTGAACACATTCTTTTATCACGTAACGTTGGTGTACCAGCTTTAGTTGTATTCTTAAACAAAGTTGATATGGTAGACGACGAAGAATTATTAGAATTAGTAGAAATGGAAGTTCGTGACTTATTATCTGAATACGACTTCCCAGGTGACGACGTACCTGTAATCGCTGGTTCAGCATTAAAAGCTTTAGAAGGCGACGAAAAATACGAAGAAAAAATCTTAGAATTAATGCAAGCAGTTGATGACTACATCCCAACTCCAGAACGTGATTCTGACAAACCATTCATGATGCCAGTTGAGGACGTATTCTCAATCACTGGTCGTGGTACTGTTGCTACAGGCCGTGTTGAACGTGGTCAAATCAAAGTTGGTGAAGAAGTTGAAATCATCGGTTTACATGACACTTCTAAAACAACTGTTACTGGTGTAGAAATGTTCCGTAAGTTATTAGACTACGCTGAAGCTGGTGACAACATCGGTGCTTTATTACGTGGTGTTGCTCGTGAAGACGTACAACGTGGTCAAGTATTAGCTGCTCCTGGTTCAATTACACCACATACAAAATTCAAAGCGGAAGTTTACGTTTTATCTAAAGACGAAGGTGGACGTCACACTCCATTCTTCAGTAACTACCGCCCACAATTCTATTTCCGTACTACTGACGTAACTGGCGTTGTTCAATTACCAGAAGGTACTGAAATGGTTATGCCTGGTGACAACGTTGAAATGACAGTAGAATTAATCGCTCCTATCGCGATTGAAGACGGTACTCGTTTCTCAATCCGTGAAGGTGGACGTACTGTAGGATCAGGCGTTGTAACTGAAATCCACGAATAATTTTATTATTCGATTTATATAAAGACCCCATTATGGGGTCTTTTTTTATTTCTATAAATACATAACTTTACCGGCGATTTATCAACAAAAAATCCACTTATTACCCTAAATAAAAGGTAATAAGTGGATTATTTATTAGTTGGACTTTGAAAATTCACAAGACCATATTTTTACAATACATTTTCAAGTTCTAAAATTTTTAAAAATTCACTGGCAGCATATTTAAATGATGATTCATCGATATCGAAATAAGGATTATGATGAGGTGCAGTAATATTTTTATCTTGATTGCCACATCCTGTTAAGAAAAATGCGCCTGGTCTGACTTTTAAATAGTGAGAGAAGTCTTCTCCAATCATCATCAAATCAGATTCATTAAAACGTAAATGCATATCATTTGCTGCTTGTTTAACAACTTCATATGCTTGTTGGTGATTATGAAGTGGTAAATAACCTTTAATGTAATTAAAGTCATAAGTGATATCATTAGCTACCGCTAAACCTTGTAATAATTTTTCCATCTTAGTTTTGATATGGTTTTGTAAATTAGTGTCAAAGGTACGTACTGTTCCTTTGCAAAACGCACTATCTGGTATCACGCTATCTGAAGAACCTGCTTGAACCATACCAAATGTTAACACCGCTTGTTTTACTGGATCGATGGTACGAGATACAATCTTCTGAGCGCTTAAAATAAATTCAGCCATGATGACGATTGGATCAATAGTTTCTTGTGGTTTAGCACCATGACCACCTTTACCTTGTATCGTGATACTAAATTCGTCAGGTGAGGCCATAATTGGTCCTGGACGAGAATAAATAGTACCTGTTGGATAACCACTCCATAGATGTGTACCGTAGATCTTATCGACGTCTTGTAAACATCCATCATTGATCATTTCTTGTGAACCACCGGGCATAATTTCTTCACCGTATTGGAAGATGAAAACAACATTACCTTTTAATAGATGACGATGTTCATTTATGATTTCTGCAACGCCTAATAATATGGCTGTATGTCCATCATGACCACACGCATGCATACACCCATCATTTTTAGATTTATAAGGTACATCGTTTAATTCTTGAACAGGTAGTGCGTCAAAGTCAGCCCTAAATGCAATGGTTGGGCCGTCAACTTTTCCTTTAAAAGTAGCTTTAATTCCATTACGACCTACTGGCGTTTGAATGTCACATGACAATTGGCTAAGTTGGTTAACGATATAGTCATGTGTTTGCTTTTCTTCAAAAGAAAGTTCAGGATATTGATGTAAATAACGACGTAATTGAATCATTCTTTTTTCTTTTTTACTAGCCAATTGAAACCAATCAAACAAAACTATCACTTCTTCCGTATTATTATGATAATTAGTATATCATTATCTAATAAGACAAAATAGTTCAAAATGAATATTTATTGTTAAAAATACAATAAGTGATAAGGCTTTCATGAAAGGCGAAATTAAGGTATTATAAAGATAAATAGAGATACAAGGGGGATATGGTTGTGGTTCAATCATTACATGATTTTTTAAATGAAAATATAAACTACTTGAAAGAGAATGGATTGTATAATGAAATCGATTCAATTGAAGGTGCAAACGGTCCAGAAATTAAAATTGATGGTAAAACGTACGTTAACTTATCATCAAATAACTATTTGGGATTAGCAACAAATGAAGATTTAAAAGAAGCTGCTAAAGCTGCCATTGATTCACATGGTGTTGGTGCAGGGGCTGTACGTTCGATAAATGGTACATTAGATTTACATGACGAATTAGAAGAAACATTAGCGAAATTTAAAGGCACAGAGGCAGCAATTGCTTATCAATCTGGTTTCAATTGTAATATGGCTGCGATTTCAGCAGTAATGAATAAAAACGATGCTATTCTTTCTGATGAACTAAATCATGCTTCTATTATAGATGGTTGTCGTTTATCTAAAGCTAAAATCATTCGTGTTAATCACTCAGATATGGATGATTTAAGAGCTAAAGCTAAAGAAGCAGTGGAATCTGGTCAATATAACAAAGTGATGTATATTACTGATGGCGTATTTAGTATGGATGGCGATGTTGCTAAACTACCAGAAATTGTTAAAATCGCAGAAGAATTTGGCTTATTAACTTACGTTGATGATGCACATGGGTCTGGTGTAATGGGCAAAGGTGCTGGTACAGTTAAACACTTTGGTTTACAAGATAAAATCGATTTCCAAATTGGTACATTATCTAAAGCAATTGGTGTTGTAGGTGGTTATGTAGCGGGTACTAAAGAACTTATTGATTGGTTAAAGGCACAATCTCGTCCATTCTTGTTCTCAACTTCATTAGCACCTGGAGATACTAAAGCCATCACAGAAGCAGTTAAAAAATTAATGGCTTCTACTGAGTTACATGATCAATTATGGGAAAATGCACAATATCTTAAAGATGGCTTAGCTAAGCTAGGATTTAACACTGGCGAGTCTGAGACACCAATTACACCTGTGATTATTGGTGATGAAAAAGATACTCAAGCATTCAGTAAACGCCTTAAAGAAGAAGGTATTTATGTTAAGTCTATCGTCTTCCCTACAGTGCCAAAAGGTACAGGTAGAGTTAGAAATATGCCTACTGCAGCACATACAAAAGAAATGTTAGATAAAGCTATAGAAGCATATGAAAAAGTTGGTAAAGAACTTAACATTATTTAATAGATTTATTCAACAAATCAAGCACTCGTATATTGCGGGTGCTTTTAAATTTAGTGGAGTGGAAGCAATGGATGAAATTCGACAACTTACATATGATGATGAAACACAATTTCTAAAATATATTAATGAATGGTACGAAAATGAAGAGAAAATTGTTCCTGGTAATACAGATTTAAAAAAATATACATCTTTTAAAGAAATGGTAGATCATATTAATAAGTCAAAGCCTAGAGAAGATTGGGTGGAAACAAGTACATCGTTTTACTTTAAAGATAATGTTATTGTAGGCGCGGTTAATATTCGCTATCAGCTGAATGAATCATTAACGCGAATAGGTGGACATGTAGGGTATGGTGTGGCACAATCACAACGTGGTAAAGGCTATGCAAAAGAAATGCTAGGTTATGCTTTAGATATATTAAAAACAAAACAAATTAAATATGTATTAATGACATGTAATCCTAAGAATTTTAGCTCTCAAAAAGTAATCAAGTATTATGGCGGCTATGAAATAGAACCCTATATCAAAAAGAATGGATCACCTGTTAAACGATACCATATTCCAATTAATTAATCATATGCACAAAAAAACATTCCCCTAAATAGGAGAATGTGTGTCGTCAAAAGTTAAATTAAATAGTTTTGTTTAAATAAACAAAATCGCAGAGATGGTAAAGACACTTGTCTAACTATCTCTTTATTTATGTTTTTAAGAATAGCATGAATATGCGTACAAGACAATATAAACTTTAAATTACCGACATTTTTAATTAAAATATCGGGTAAAGATGACTATAGATGTATGAAAATACGATAATGATGAAATACGGAGGATGTAAATATGTTGTATTTAACTGAAAAAGACCAACAACAATTACTCAATATGCGTGAAGTGATAGATGAAGTAGCAGAATCACTCAAAGCCTTTTCTGAAGGCGAAACTGAAACCCCTTTACGATATTCTATTCCATTCAATGAAGATAATAGATATTTAGTCATGCCTGCGCTATCAGATGCTTTGAAAATTGTCGGTTTAAAGACAGTGACTTTTGCACCTAAAAATCCGGAAAAAGGTAAGTCGACCATTAGTGGCTCAGTTATTTTAAGTGATTATGAAACTGGCGAAACTTTGTCTGTTTTAGACGGTGGGTATTTGACTAAAATTAGAACAGGTGCCATATCTGGTGTTGCCACAAAATATTTATCTAGAGAAAATGCAAATACTTTATGTGTGATTGGTGCCGGCGAACAAGCTGAAGGACTAATTGCGGCTGTTTTAGCAGTCAGAAATATTAATACGATTCACTTTGCTAGTAGAACGATAGAGAAAGCAGAAAGATTAGCAAAACAAACTAAAGATTTATATGATGTTAATGTTGAAGTATTTGAAGATGCAAATCAGGCTATTGAAGGGACAGATATCGTTGTCACTGCTACTAATTCATCAACTCCGGTTTTCGATAGAACATTAGATCCTGGTGTTCATTTGAATGCGGTAGGTTCTTTTAAACCTGATATGCAAGAGTTACCAACAGAATCTATGATGGTTGCGAATAAAATTGTCGTAGAATCAACAGAAGCAGCAATGGAAGAAACAGGAGATTTAAAAATTCCCGAACAAGAAGGCGTATTAACGCAAGATATGTTACACGCAGAGCTCGGGGATATTGTGGCAGGTCGTAAACAAGGTAGAACAGATGAGAAAGAAGTCACGCTATTTAAATCAGTGGGACTAGCAATTGTAGATATTGTCGTAGCTAATTACTTTTATAAAAAAACACAGAAATAAAAGAAATCAGGCTAGGACATAAATATATTTCAAGTTATATTCATATTTAGGCAGTAGTTGACTTACACATGCGTATTGACTCATGTGTTCAAATTAAGCTTTAGAGGTATACATGAACTAAAGTTCATGCATAAAACCGTCTAAGTAATAAATTACAAAGATGGTCTAATGTACTAAGCTTTTTCATTTCAAGTCAACCTTGCCGTGAGGACGGGCCCCAAACATAGAGAGTTTCGAAAAGAAAATCTACAGACAATGCAAGTTGGGGATGGACAACGATAAAGAAATACTTTTTCTTTAGAAATTAGTATTTCTTATGCATGAGTTTCACTCATGTATTCCTATTTTAAAGTACACATTAGCTGTGGCTAATGCGTAAGAGGTTGAGACATAAAGTTATTGTGCTTCTGGGAAACCGATTAACGGCGTCCCAAAAGCAGGATTATCGGCAGAAGGGACCCAACATAGAGAAATTGGTATTCCAATTTCTGAAAATAATGCAAGTTGGGCAAACGTTCACGATTCGACAAAATTTGGAAAACAATTCAAATGAACAAACTCAACTATTGAGTTTGTAAGAACTACTAACCTATGAATAAGGAAGTAGTTCTTTATCATCGCTCGGTTCTGCTCAAATCCTAAACGCTTTTGTCCAGACCTCTTTATTATTTCTATCCCACTCCCATTATCTTTACTTTCGATTTAATAAGGTCTGCGTTTATAATTATGGATGAATGACTTTATATTAATCATTAAAAAGACAATAAATATAATTAAAGATCCACCGGCTAATGCCAGAGGTAGCCATTCGTCTTTACTTAATATCGTACGTATATCTGAAATGATAAATAACATAAATATTATACTAGTAATTATTACGGTTGTTTGTTTTGATTTGTATGTTTGCAACGGCTTTTGATTATTCATAATATCATCCTCATTCAATAAAAATGTGACTAAGTAAGACTATCCGCAGTATCCTCGCAGACAAACAGCAGACTTATCATTTAAAATAGATAAATGTGAAATCGCTTATCTTCTTTATAACATCGATTAATAGTACTTTCAATATAAGGAACGCTTATTTATTGATAATCTTTAGGGTTGACTGCAATCACATTTGGAATGGTCTTCTTATACTCATGTATGTCTTCGTGATGATCTGTGATTAAAGCAGTAATTTTATGAATAGGACATACTTGGTAAAAAGCAATTTTATTCAATTTAGAACTGTCTGTAAGCATATACACTTCTTTAGATTGATTTACCATTTGGCGTTTAGCGTCTACAAATTCTTCACTATAGTGAGTTACACCTTTGATCGCATCTATAGCAGGAGTAGCTAAAAAAGCCTTCATCGAGTTAAATGATTGTAGTGTTTGTGTCGTAATTAAACCATTTAGTACATAGTTGTTATGATATAGTGTGCCGCCAGTCACGATGACTTTATGGTTAGAAGAACGAAGTATCGAAGCGATATGGATATCATTTGTAATGATGGTTAAATGTTGCTTATGCAGTAAAGCTTTAGCAAATAATAATGTGGTTGAACCTGAGTCGATAATAAGTGTGTCTCCATCTTCAACGAACTCAGCAGCTTTGTATCCAATACCTAGCTTTTCGTAATAATATTCTGTCTGTCTTTCATCGAAATTCAGCTCACTATATACATTTTCATTATTTAACACCACACCACCATGTGTACGTCTAATTTGGTTATATTGCTCGAGTTTAACAAGATCGCGACGAATTGTGGCATCATGTACATTAAATTCTTTAGCTAATGTGTGAACTGAGGCAGTTTTGTATTTAGTTAAATAGGATATAATTTTTTGTTCTCTTTCGGCAGGTAACATATTCACCGTCTCCATCTAGTAGTTTTGTTCAAATTATATAAATAATCCATGATTTATGTATGTTTATTATAGTATATCAAATACATAATAAAGGCTGTAGATGAAAGTATGACAATGAAATGACCATCTTATACTTAGCCTACAGCCTTTATATTATTGAGTTTTATTCTGTTTCACCGTATTGTTGGCTTTTCGGCATTTTAATGAAGTAAGTTAAAATTGTACTAATAAAGTATAATATACCTAAAATCCAAATTACGCCTAAGTCACCAAACGGTTCTAAGAAAATTCTTACGATCATTGGGCCTACGAACACTGGTAAACCAGCACCTAAGTTTAAAATTGAAAGGGTAGCACCTTTATCTTTTTTCACTAATGAAGGAATTAAAGCAGTTAAAGGTACATATGCTGCGATAAAGATACCCCAAGCAACACCAACAATTGTAAGTAAAATGATATTTCCGTGTGACCAGATAGGTACATAGCCCATTAATAGACATGAGATACCACTACCGATACCACCGAAAATCATAACAGTATTACGCCAACCAATTTTATCTCCGATAATACCCCAAATAAGGTTAAAGACGATATTTCCGAAGAAAATAGCTGACCAAACAGCTAACCATTTAGAAGTCGGGATGCCGTATGATTCTAAGTAAAGTGGTAAGAAGATTGGGAAAGCAAATTGTGCAGTAGTATTAATGACACGTACAATACCACCTACTAATACTTTTGGTTCTTCAACAACGATTGTGAATCCTTTTAACATTTCAGCTAATTTTGCTTTGGCATTACTTTTATCAGTAGGTAATTTATCTTTATTCAAGACGATTGCTAAGAATCCACCTAAAACTACCCAGAATAATGAGCTCCATAATGTTCCGATATGACCTAAGTATTTAATAGCAAAGATAGAGTAAAATGCACCTAGCACATTTAATCCACCAGTAAATACAAGCCAGAACCAACCTACAGCTGCGCCTAACGTACGTTGTTCAGAACGATATGAAATCCAAACTAAGAATGAATAAGCGAATAAAGGATAACCTAAACCTCTTAATGCATAAGCAGGATACATAATTGCTAAATTCTCAGAAGGTAGTGCAATACCAACAAAGAATATTGTTCCAATAATGTACAATACTAAACCGATAAACATCGTACGTTTACCGCCTAATGCTTCAGCTAAAACACCACTGAACCAACTTGCAATTGCAACCGTAATACCATAGCACCCAAATAACCAACTTACTTCATTTGAGCTAAAGCCATTATGTTGCAAATAGGGGCTTAGCCAACCAATTTCTAGGCCGTCTCCCATCATAAATATTAATATCCCAATGTAACCCCATACGATTTGTTTGGGCATACCTAAAAACGTTGTCTTATTCATCATTATGTTATCTCCCCTTAGATATCATGGTTTATGACCAGTGATATCTTAAATATGTTTTTTTCCAACCTTTATGTGCTGCAGTATCATCCATCGCCTTTTTAAGATCCTCTGTACTATGGATATCATAGTATTCATCAGGGATTAATTTTTTAAGGGCTTGTTGATACTCTTCATTTTCGAATGAAGCAATGAGTTGTTCAAATTCGTGTTTTGTACTTCTTGAACTACCTGAAAGTGTTAAACCTTTTTCTAATACGTCACGTGTATTAATACCAACTAAGTCTTCAGTAACACCCATTAAAACGATTTGTCCTTGTCTATCAATTAAATCGATTGCTTGGTTGATTGCAGATTCAGAGAATTTACCACCACAACATTCAAATACAGTATGAACGCCTTTATGACTGTTGAAATCATAATCAAATACAAGATGTGTTGTCGCAAAGTTTTCGAATGATTGAAGTTTTTCTTCAATAGCGCCGAAAACAATTAAATTTTCTTTTTCAATGCCATATATATAATGAAGTGCAGTTGCTGCTAAATAACCAACCGGGCCGTCGCCGAATACTGCAACTTGTGGAGAAGATTTAGTAGTAATCTCTTTAAGTTGATTGATTGGGAATAATGATACTGAACATAATTCAGCTAATAAAGCGACGTCTTCATCTAATGTGTCTGGAATTTTCACGATGTTATCTCCAGGTACAACCATTCTATCTTGGCAAATACCATCATAGCCGCTACCCATAAATACGGCATTTTCATCATAATTATCTAATAAATCTGTTTCTTCGAAGTCACCAGCTCTTAAGCGAGAAGGGATATTCGGAACGATAACTACTTTATCTCCTTTTTGATAATCAGGATGTTTAGAATCTTCAATAGTACCGATACCTTCATGGAATAATGCCATAGGCAATTTTTTGTCTAATGCTTCTTTACGTCTATTACCTGTGTAATATCTTAAATCAGCATGACAAACACTTGCTTTAGAAGGATTAACAATAACATCACCATCTCTAAACTCATGATTAATTGTTGTATATTCAAATTCGCCAGGTTGAATTAGGCGATAAGCTTTTGACTCGATGCTCATTTTTGTTCATCTCCCTTTAATACTTGTTCACTTTTATTTATGTAAACAATAGTAAACGCTTACAATCGCCTGTGTCAATGATTTTTTATATAAAAATGTTCATTTTAGTTCTTTTTGAACTTTTATGATTGATTTATTGTTCATTTATGCGTATTATTTAGGAAAACGCTTACTTAAAAGAGATGTAGATAAAGTATGGGGGTATAACAATGAGTTATAGCATTGGAGTAGATTACGGAACAGGCTCAGGAAGAGCTTTTTTAGTTGATACAACAAATGGAAAAATAATAGATAAATATATAAAACCATATACACATGGCACAATTGAAAAGAATTTAAATGGTGTTAAGTTACCACATAGCTTCTCACTTCAAAATGGAAATGATTATATGGAAGTTTTAGAAGAGGGCGTTCCATATTTAATTGAATCTTCAGGTGTTAACCCAGAAGAAATTGTAGGTATTGGCATTGATTTTACTTCTTCTACAGTTATGTTTACAGATGAACATTTAGAACCAATTCATAATTTACCAGGATTTGAAAATAATCCTCATGCATATGTAAAATTATGGAAACATCATGGTGCTCAAGCTGAAGCAGATCAACTTTTCCAAACTGCATTAGATAATAAGAGTAGATGGTTAGGCTACTATGGATTTAATGTAAGTAGTGAGTGGATGATTCCTAAAATTATGGAAGTAATGAATAAGGCACCAGAAGTTTTAGAACAAACCGCTAATATCATGGAAGCTGGAGATTGGATTGTTAATAAATTAACAGGACAAAATGTTCGCTCTAATTGTGGTTTAGGCTTTAAATCATTTTGGGAAGAAAATGAAGGATTCCACTATGATTTGTTTGATAAAGTAGATGATCAATTATCAAATGTTGTACGTGAAAAAGTGGATGCACCAATTTTTAAAATAGGCGAAACAGTTGGCCAAATTTCTGCAGAGATGGCTGAGAAATTGGGTCTTTCAACACATACTAAAGTAAGTCCGTTTATTATAGATGCACATTCAAGTTTATTAGGAATTGGTTCACAACAAGATAAGCAAATGACGATGGTAATAGGAACAAGTACATGTCATCTTATGTTAAATGAACAACAACATCAAGTGCCTGGTATTTCAGGTTCTGTTAAGGGTGCTATTATTCCAGAATTATATGCATATGAAGCAGGACAATCAGCAGTAGGTGATCTTTTTGAATATATTGCAAACCAATCACCGAAAGCTTATGTAGATGAAGCGAATGAAAGAGACATTTCAATTTTTGAATTATTAAATGAGAAAGTAAAGGACCAAATGCCAGGTGAGAGTGGTCTAATTGTTTTAGATTGGCACAATGGTAACCGAAGTGTGTTAAGTGATAGTAACCTAAAAGGTTGTGTGTTTGGTATGTCGCTACAAACAACACATGAAGAGCTTTACCGTGCATATTTAGAAGCTACAGCATTCGGTACTAAAATGATTATGCAACAATACCAAAGTTGGAATATGGATGTTGAAGATGTATTTGCATGTGGTGGTATTCCTAAGAAAAATCCACTAATGATGGACATTTATGCAAATGTACTAAATAAAAAAGTAACAATAATAGATAGCGAATATGCACCTACTATTGGGGCAGCAATCCTTGGCTCAGTTTGTGGTGGCGCACATCAAACTTTAAATGAAGCGATTAAGTCTATGAAAGAACCTGTTTTATATGAAGTAACGCCAGATCCTGAAAAAGTGAAACGTTATAAGAAACTATTTAGCGCTTATAAAGAATTACATGATATTCATGGTTATAAAAAAGCGAGAATCATGCGTAATGTTGGTAAGTTAATGGAAACATAAAAATTTATGTTGGCACTTAGTGAATTGACAGAAGTTAGATTCACTAAGTGTTTTTAGTATCAATGAGTTTATTTATGAAGTTAGAAGTATTAGGCTTAAATAAAGGAGCTGAATGAAATGAATATAATGTTAACAGGTGCTACAGGAAATTTAGGTCATCATATTACTAACCAAGCCATTGAGCATGGTATTGACCGATTTTATATAGGGGTAAGAAATTTAGATAAAGTTCCAGAACAATGGAGAGATAATGTTTCTGTAAGGCAATTGGATTATTTTGATGAAAAAAGTATGGTTACAGCATTTGAAGATATTGATACAGTTATTTTTATACCAAGTATCATACATCCATCTATTAAAAGAATTCCAGAAGTAGAAAATCTAATTAGTGCAGCAAAGCAAAGTGGCGTTAGTCATATTATTTATATTGGATATTATGCAGATCAACATAATAATCCTTTCCATATGAGTCCTTATTTTGGATATGCTGAACGTCTTCTTGCTTCAAGTGGTATTGATTATACATATGTCAGAATGGCAATGTATATGGACCCATTGAAACCGTATCTTCCAGAATTAATGGACATGCATAAGTTGATATATCCAGTAGGTGAAGGTCGAATTAATTATATTACTAGACGTGATATAGCTAGAGGTATTATTGCTATCATAGAGAATCCTGATACATGGGGAGAACGTTACTTATTATCAGGATATAGTTATGATATGTATGAGCTTGCAGATATTTTATCAGATGTATCTCAAACAGAAATTAAATATGAACCTGTTTCATTAGAGACGTTTGCAAATATGTATGATGAACCAAAAGGATTTGGAGCACTTCTAGCATCTATGTATGAAGCAGGCGCAAGGGGATTACTGGATCAACATTCTAACGATTTTGAAAACTTAGTTAACGACAAGCCACAAACATTTAAAGACTTTCTAATGGAATAAAGATTGTAATAAGAAGGTCATGAGACATGCAATACTGTCTCATGACCTTCTTTATATTATGCAGATTTTTTACGTGAATATAATAAAGTGATGCCAGTTATCGCTACTAATAGTGCGATTACATCAGAATGATTGCTACCTCCTGTATTAGGAAGAATAGCTAAATTGTCATGAGTCGATTGTTGAGAACGTTCTCCATTATACATGTTTTGTATATGTTTAGTGTTAGATGTTACGATATCTAAATTTGATTGAGAATATGATGTTGCGCTTCTTAGATAAGTAGATTTTGTATTAAATATATTAGTTTTGATTTGGTCATCACTTTGATTTGATGTTTCACTGCGCTTTTTATTTAATGACTTAGCATGATGATGCGTATTGTTTTGAGTCGCTATTGATATTTTATTGCTAGGGCTTGGTTGGTAGGCATCGATATGACTAACCGTTCTGTTTGAAGGTTTGCCTGAGTGGTTTCTTTGATGTGATGAGATTGTCGCTACATTATTTCCAGGGTAATAAGTCGTTTTAATGTCTTTTGTTTTTGGAAGTGGAACGACTTTGTCACTATGTTTATTATTTTGAGGCAGTTGACCATTGATGATTCTTTCAGGTTTGTTGGTATCATATTTAGATAAATCAGCATTTTTAATGTATTGAGCAACTACTTCATCTAAAGAAACACCTTCTTCTCGTTTGCCTCCGAACATGTCATAACCATCACCTTTATTAGCTGTGAAATCATTCGTTGCTACATAATATGTTTTATTGGGGTCTAATTTTTCGAATTTACCAGTATCATGATTAATGATTTGTATATCTGTAACTCTATCGCCTGACTTTTTATCCATATCGAACCCAATGCGAATAGACTTAGATACTTGTAAGAAGCCACCATTTGCCGTCAACTGTGGTTTGCCATTTTTTGATTCTGTAGGTGCACTTAAACTATGTTCAAAAGCTTTTTTTACGTCAGAGCCTTTTACTTTAATTTGAGAGATTAAGTTTCCGAAAGGTAAAACAGTAATAATGTCATTTTGAGTTACTTTACCTTTATCGATAGACGCTCTAATGCCACCACCATTCGTAATAGCAAAATCAGGTCGATGGCTAAACTTCTTAGAAGCATAATCCTCCATTGCATCGGTAATTAAATTACCTAAATTTGTTTCTTGTGTACGGGCAACATTACGTTCACCATTAAGTTTCACTTTGTTATTAGGAATAATGACTGTTGATGTCGCTTTTAAGAAGTCATCATTCGCTTTGTTTACTTGTTTTTCAATTTTAGTGTCAGGCTGAATGTTTTTTGTATCAGCAACGTTAATTAAATCAGCTTTAAGATTTTTCGTTTGATTATCCTCTCTATTAAATCGGATGCGTCCCACATTTTCTAATGCTGTTCCCGTTTGAGCTAATACATTTTTATCGTATGATTTACCATTTTTAATGACAGTATGAGAGTGACCATCTAACACGATGATAGATTGTTTAAATGATTTATCTTTCGATAATTGTTCAGTCAAATAATCGCCACGCCATTCTTTTTTAGTATTAGGATCTACACCTAAATGAGATAAAATGACAAAAACATCTACTTGATCTTTAATGTCATTCATAGCACGTTTCACACTTGTCAGTGGATCTTTAAATTCAACACCTTTTACAGCCGATGGTGAAGTCTTAGTTTTAGTTTCTGGAGTGGTCACTCCGACGATACCATATCGAATTCCATTTTTATTGATTATTGTTGATGGTTCGAAGTCACTTTTGCCATTTTTATAAACATTTGAAGTAATCATCGGAAAGTTTAGCTGCTTTTTTAATTTAAGTAATTGGTCATATCCAAAATCAAATTCATGATTGCCTAGAGTCATGGCATCATAACTGGCACTATTCATAGCCTTTGCCATTTCTTCACCTTTAGAATTATTAGACACAGGTAAGCCTTGGAAAGCATCACCAGAATCTAATAATAAATCGGGATTTTCTTTATCTTTAAGGCCTTTAACTTTAGGCATACCAATGACTTTTCCATCGTCTTCAACAAAACGACCATGGATATCGTTTGTATGTAAAATTTTATGTTCATTTTTGTTAGTACTTTTTGTTTTCGAGCTATCATTATTTTTAGCTTTTTCTTGTGTTTGTGTAGAAGTTACATATAGTTGCTTGTTCTGATCAGCCTGCTGTTGATGATTTTTATCATTGTTACTTTGATTTTTAGTTGAAGATTGCTGTTCTTTTAACTGTTGCTTTGGTGTATTTGAATTCTTGTTAATATTAACTACTGGTTCCTTGGTATTTGAATTTGGTTGTTCGTGTTGTGTATTTAAATGATAAGAAGTTGTGTTTGTAGCATTTTTATTTACTAAATCATTTCTATTGTTGCCATTACTTTGAGTATTTGTATCATCTACTTTGTTTTGATGTTTCGCTCGTTCCTCTTTATGTAAAGAAATATTTTGCGAATTATCATTGTTATTATTTGAAGACGTATGAATAGTTTTATCTTCAGGTAACGACGTCGTAGTATCGTCTTTTGAAAGTTGCTGTTCTATGTGGGCTCTTGGCGTTGAATCTTGACTACTTGTATTTATTTGTTGAGTTGTTGTGGCATTGCTCTTTTGAATTTCACTTTGATTTTCAGCTGCTTGTATAGGATGATTTATAAAACCTAAACAAATCAACATGATTAATATGAATGAAAAAAATAGACGCTTCATATTGGCCTCCTTAATAATCAAAAATATAACAAGTCAATTTTAGCATATAAATTTTAAATAAAAATATTCTATAAACATAATTTACTGTAATTTTAAGGTTTATTAATATTTGATTAACGTGTATGTCATTGTGAGTAATAAATATAGAATTTCCTCTAAATATTGATTTAATAACAAAAAATAGAAAATTTAAATTTGTACTCACTATATATACAAGAAAGCGCTTTTATATTATAATATAGATGTAAATCGAGAATTTGTTCACACGAGAAAGACAACGAATTTTCTATAAACACAAGGGGAGATTTATAATGAAAAAAATTATGATAACAGGTGCTTTAGGACAAATAGGTACAGAATTAGTAGTTAAATGTAGAGAAATTTATGGAACAGATAATGTACTAGCTACGGATATTAGAGAACCAGAAGCGGATTCACCAGTTAATGATGGGCCTTTTGAAATTTTAGATGTAACAGATCGTGATAAAATGTTTGAATTAGTTAAGGATTTTGAAGCTGATACGTTAATGCACATGGCTGCTTTATTATCAGCTACAGCAGAGAAGAACCCTATGTTTGCTTGGGATTTAAATATGGGTGGATTAATGAATGCTTTAAAAACAGCGCGTACATACGACTTACATTTCTTCACACCAAGTTCAATTGGTGCATTTGGAGATTCAACACCTAAAGTCAATACGCCACAAGTCACAATTCAACAACCTACAACAATGTATGGTGTTAACAAGGTTGCCGGAGAATTATTATGTCAATATTACTTTACGAAATTTGGCGTAGACACACGCAGTGTAAGATTCCCAGGATTAATTTCACATATTAAAGAACCAGGCGGTGGTACTACAGATTATGCTGTAGAAATATACTTTAAAGCAGTTAGAGAAAATCATTATACAAGTTATATTGATAAAGGCACATTTATGGATATGATGTACATGGACGATGCAATTGAAGCTATTATTCAATTAATGGAAGCTGATGGTGCGAAATTAGAAACTAGAAATGGTTATAATCTAAGTGCTATGAGTATTGATCCCGAAATGGTTAAAGAAGCTATCCAAGAACATTATCCAGACTTTACATTAGACTATGATGTGGATCCTGTACGAGAAGGTATTGCTAAAAGTTGGCCAGATAGTATTGATACAAGTTGTGCACGTGGCGAATGGGGCTTCAATCCTAAATACGATTTAGAAAGTATGACTAAATTAATGTTAGATGCCATTGAAGATAAAGAAAAAGCAACAAAATAATCTACTTAATCAATTTAACGTTGTAAATATTAGTTTTACTCCTTCTAATTATTTTTACATTAGAAGGAGTAATTTTTATCTTCCAGCAGTTACTTGACTTGTAAGATAAAACCGATAGTGTTTTACTTAATATATAATACATATTAGTATTTAGTTTGAATTTTCGGAAAATTTATTGAATACTAAATATACGATTGCTATAATCTAGTATAACTATTTATATTGGTAGCAATATTAGGAGGCCGTTATCATGACAGAACAAGTTAAATTTGAGAAACGAGATACGCTAAAAGAAAAACCAGATAATTCGAATTTAGGGTTTGGTCAATACTTTACAGATTATATGTTGAGTTATGATTATGATGCTGATAAGGGTTGGCATGATTTAAAAATAGTGCCTTATGCACCATTTGAAATTTCACCAGCCGCTCAAGGTTTACATTATGGTCAAGCTGTATTTGAAGGTTTGAAAGCATATAAATATAATGATGAAGTTGTTTTATTCCGCCCAGATCAAAACTTCAAACGAATTAATAATTCTTTAGCACGTTTGGAAATGCCAGAAGTAGATGAAGAAGTGTTGTTAGAAGGTTTGAAACAATTAGTAGATGTTGAACGTGATTGGATTCCAGAAGGAGAAGGTCAATCATTATATATTCGTCCATTTGTATTTGCGACTGAAGGCATTCTTGGCGTAAGAGCATCTCATTCATATAAATTATTCATTATCTTATCACCATCAGGTGCTTATTATGGTGGTGACACACTAAAATCAACTAAAATTTATGTTGAAGATGAGTATGTACGTGCAGTACGTGGTGGTGTAGGGTTTGCTAAAGTAGCAGGTAACTATGCTGCGAGCTTATTAGCGCAAACGAATGCTAACAAATTAGGTTACGACCAAGTGCTTTGGTTAGATGGTGTTGAACAAAAGTACGTTGAAGAAGTAGGCAGTATGAATATCTTCTTTGTTGAAAACGGAAAAATCGTTACACCTGCATTAAATGGTAGTATTTTACCTGGTATAACACGTAAATCTATTATCGAATTAGCACAAGATTTAGGTTATGAAGTTGAAGAACGTCGAGTTTCTATTGACGAATTATTTGAAGCGTACGACAAAGGTGAGTTAACCGAAGTATTTGGTACTGGTACAGCAGCAGTTATTTCACCGGTAGGAACTTTGCGTTATGAAGATAGAGAAATTGTCATTAATAACAATGAACCAGGTGAAATTACGACAAAACTTTATAATGAATATACAGGTATTCAAAATGGTTCACTAGAAGATCGTCACGGTTGGCGTTTTGTAGTGCCTAGATATTAAAATATTAAATTAATGCTAGGAGCCTTTATTAAAGGTTTCTAGTTTTTTTATGAGCAATCACAATGTGCATATATGTGTTGAAGTTAAAATGTTATTCCTTTAGTTTGGATTTAGATGATTATGTTTGTTTTGAGAATTTACTCTAAAGTAACTTTCCTACATTTTTAAGAATGATTGTACTACAATAGTAAGTATTGAAAGAAAAATAAAATATGGAGTGTAGTGATATCAATGGAATGGATACTGTTTGATAAAGATGGCACGTTAATAGAGTTTGATAAGAGTTGGGAAAAAATTGGTATACGTCTGGTTGATAAATTGTTAGATACATTTCCTGTTCATGATAAAGAAGTAGCGCACAGACAATTAGGAATCATAGATGATAAAATTGTTCCAGATTCTGTGATGGGTTCAGGATCTCTAGGTGAAATGATCAAATCCTTCGATGATGTTACCAGTCAAGACACATCTGAATGGACAAGAAATACGAGTCAAGAGTTAGTGGACTCAAGAGAGCCTGAAAATCATTGGGTAGATGGTGTATACGATACGATTGTAGCTTTACGTCAAGATGGCTATAAAATAGGCATTGTAACAAGTGATACTAAAAAAGGGGTTACCCAATTTTTAGAAGCAACACAATCAAAACATTTATTCGATTTAGTTATTTCAACTGAAACACATGCTGAAGAAAAACCGAGTCCCAAAGTATTAGACCCATTATTCGAAGTCTATGATGTTAAACCAGAACATGTAGTGATTGTAGGGGATACAGCAAATGACATGAAGACTGCAATTAATGCACAATTAGGATTGAGTATTGGTGTCTTAACAGGTATTGCTAAAAAAGAAGAACTTCACGAAGCGGATGTCATCGTTGAAAGTGCGAGTGAAGTTAAACAAGTGCTTGATAAACAATAATAATCGTGATTTTTAAAATAAAAAAGCTCCCGACTTTGTCTCCACTATATATGTGGGTAAATAAAGTTGGGAGCTTAAATATTTGGTTATTGATTATCTTGGGTCAACTTGACGATACGTATCGATAACATGTGCAATTTTATCGATAATAGGATTAAGTGTGTCAGGGTCGTTATGAATATCGTATTCATTTATATTCACGCGAACAACTGGACAAGCATTAAAGTTATTAATCCAATGATCGTAACGTTCGAATAATTTTTGCCAATATTCAGGGTTGGTATCAATTTCAATGTCACGACCACGCTGCTTGATGCGTTCAATGACTTCGTCATAATCACATTCCAAATAAATAAGTACATCTGGCTTTGGAAAATAAGGTGTCATGACCATGGCATTGAATAGTTCTGAATAAGTATTAAAATCGTCTTGACTCATAGTTCCTTCTTCTTCATGCATTTTGGCAAAGATATCTACGTCTTCATATATAGAACGGTCTTGTACAAATCCACCACCATACTCAAACATACGCTTCTGTTCTTTAAAACGTTCTGCTAAAAAGTAGATTTGTAAATGAAAGCTCCAACGCTCAAAATCTTGATAGAATTTATCCAAATATGGATTATGATCTACATTTTCAAATGAGGTTTTAAAATTTAACTTATCTGCTAAAGCTTGAGTAAGGGTAGACTTACCGACACCTACTGTACCTGCAATTGTGATAATGGCATCTTGTGGTATGTTAAATGAATTCATTTTATTTATCTCCAATCATTGATTTTACCTGAGTAAGTATCTCTTGATAATCTTTGTTATTATTGACAAAATCCATATTTGACGTATTGATGTGCAATACTTGAACGTTACTATCTTTTAAAGAACTATAAAATGTATGATAATCATGTTTCAAAGCCAGTAAATAATCATCTTCGATTTGATGTTCGAAACTACGATTTCTTTTAGCAATTCTGTGTTTTAATACATCTAATTCTGCATCTAAAAAGATAATTGTATTTGGCATTGTTAAATCCTCAGTTAAAATGTCATATATACGTGAGAATTTATTGAATTCATGACTGTCTAATGTATTTTTAGCAAAGATTTTATTTTTATAAATGTGATAATCACTTACTATACCTTTATGAAGTGACTCGATATCTTTAAACTGTTTGTATCTATTACATAAAAAGAACATTTCTGTTTGGAAACTCCATTTTGAAATGTCATCATAAAAGTCAGATAAAAATGGATTTTCATCGACAATTTCTTTTTCTTCATAAAAATCTAAGGATTGACTTAATTTGTGGGCAAGAGAAGATTTTCCAACACCGATTGGACCTTCAATTGCGATAAATGGTTTATTCATATTCACTTCTCCAAATGTTAAGATAGACAGTGAGTATTGTAACACAAGTGAGGTGTCTGGACACGAATGGAAACTGATGAATATTATATGAAACTTGCAATCCAAGAAGCTAAAAAAGCCGAACTACTAGGTGAAGTTCCTATTGGTGCAATTATAGTTAAGAACGGTCATGTAATCGCAAGAGCGCATAATCTGAGAGAAACGATGCAACAACCTACGGCCCATGCTGAACATTTAGCTATTGAACGGGCAGCCAAAGTAATAGGTAGTTGGCGACTTGAAGATTGTACTTTATATGTCACGTTAGAACCTTGTGTGATGTGTGCAGGCACTATTGTCATGAGTAGAATACCATATATTAAATATGGCGCAGCAGATCTTAAAGGCGGATGTTCAGGCAGTTTAATGAATTTATTGACGCAACCGGACTTTAATCATAGAGCACAAGTAGAGAGTGGATTTTTAGAAGAACAATGTGGTGATTTACTAAGAAACTTCTTTAGAAAGTTAAGAAAAAAGAAAAAATCCGACAAACGGGCTATACTAAATCATGAATCGGATTTGTTAGAATAGTGTAGTAAGGCAAGTTATTGTCAATCCACGAATCTTTAATATAATGAATACTATATAGTATGAAACGAGGTTAACGAATGATTAAGTTAATAGCAACAGACATGGATGGTACGTTATTAAACGCAGCACACGAAATTTCAGAAGAAAATCAGCAAGCAATTCGATATGCCCAAGAACAAGGTATTACTGTAGTCATAGCGACAGGTAGAGCATTTTATGAAGCTAACACGCCAGTTGCTGAGACAGATTTGAAAGTACCTTATATTTGCTTGAATGGGGCAGAGGTTCGAGATGAAACATTCAATATAATGAGTACCTCTCATTTGAATCATGAATTAGTGCATAAAGTTACTTCAAAATTAAAAGAGGAAGATATTTATTACCAAATCTATACCAATAGAGGTATTTATACTGAAGATCCACAACGTGATTTGGATATTTATATTGATATCGCTGAGAGAGCAGGTCAAAAAGCAGATGTCGAAAAAATTAAAAATGGTATTCAAAAACGTATTAAGAATGGAACTTTAAAAGTTGTTGATAGCTACGATGCGATAGAGGACATCCCTGGTGAATTAATAATGAAAGTGTTAGCCTTCAATCCTGATTTAGGAAAAATGGATCGTGTTGGACAAGAACTTGCAACGTCACCTAACCTAGCTATATCTTCTTCTTCAAGAGGGAATTTAGAAATTACACATTCAGATGCCCAAAAAGGTATTGCGTTGGAAACAATCGCAGAACGTTTAGGTGTGAAAATGGAAAATGTAATGGCGCTTGGTGACAACTTGAATGATATGTCTATGTTAGAACGTGTTGGCTATCCTGTTGCAATGGAAAATGCCGCACCGGAAGTGAAGGCAATTGCAACATACACTACTGACACTAATGAAAATAGTGGTGTTGGTAAAGCTATAATGAAATTGATTGATCAGAAAAAATAATACAATCGACAAAGGAGATATAGATAATGAAAGGACTAGCAATTATCGGTAGTGCACAATTAGGATCTCATACGCACGCGTTATCCCAATATTTACAAGGTCAATTTGAAGAACATGATGTAGAGTTGGAAATTTTTGAATTAGCGAAAAATCCTATACATCAACTTGATTTTGCAGGGACAACACAAGCGACTGAAGAGATTAAAAATAATGTTGATTTATTACAAAGTAAGGCTATGGAAGCGGATTTCTTCATATTAGGGACACCTAATTACCACGGTTCATTTTCAGGTATTTTAAAAAACGCATTAGACCACTTGAATATGGATTACTTTAAAATGAAACCTGTTGGATTGATTGGAAATAGTGGTGGTATTGTAAGTTCTGAACCACTATCACATTTAAGAATTATCGTGAGAAGTTTATTAGGCATTGCTGTACCTACGCAAATTGCTACGCATGATAGTGATTACGCTAAATTAGATGATGGCACATTATATTTAGAAGATGATGAATTCCAGTTACGTGCTAGATTATTTGTAGATCAAATTGTATCTTTCGTAAATAATAGTCCATATGACCATTTAAAATAAAAGCACAACTAAAATAGAAAATGATTAAAATCAACTCAAACAAGTATTGAATAGATATTAAAGAGTAGTTAGAAAATATACTAATTTCTAAATATCTACATTATATAAAACTTGTTTGAGTTTTTTGTTGCTGATAAGTAAATATATGTTTTATTTATATTCATTTGAGAATTAAAGTATTTAATTCTCAAATGATATTATTGTTGTGATTTATTTAAAAAGATTATATAATGATATTCTTAAATCATTGAAGGTCATTTAATGATTTAAGTCATTATCTAACAAATTATACATAATAATTAAATGAAGTTTGATAAACAAGCATGTTTTGATAATAAGTTTAGAATATATAAAACAATAATCCTTTTGATTGTTATATTTGTCATTAAAAATATAGTGCGAATCGATTAATCATTATTTTATAGCGTAACTATATGACATATAGCTTTCAAAAGGATTATTTTTATGTAAATTTATTAATCAACTTATTTTAGTAAATGTAATGTTTCAGACATTTATTCATTAATTTTTTTAATATTTTAAGATTATGAAGTTTGTATACTTTATTAATAAAATATTATATGTTGCAAAACAATATTGCTTGTATTATATTTGTGGTAGCAACTAAAAGAATATACATGGTTGTTACATAGTATTTTGAAAAATTTTTCAAGGAGGAAGTAAATGAAGAAAAGAATGGATTTTTTACCAAACAAACTAAACAAATATTCAATTAGACGTTTTACAGTAGGGACGGCATCAATTTTAGTCGGCGCCACATTAGTATTCGGTATTGGTAATAACGAAGCGCATGCTTCTGAGAAGACAAGTACTGAAGAATCTACTCAATCTAATGAAGATATAGCCTCTCAAGATAGTGTTAAACAAAAAGGTGATGTTCAAACAAATGAACAAGCAACTAACAATAATGTCAACCCTGACCAAGTTGATGTAACAAATGAAGCAACTACTTCAGAAGAGTCAACAACGGAAGAAACACCAAAAGCTGAGACAACAAAAGAAGCGCCAACAACAGCGGAAGAACCAACAAAAGAAGAACCAGCAACAGCAGAAGCAGAAGAACCAAAAGTTGACACAACAAAAGAAGAACCAGCAACAACAGAAGAAGCACCAAAAGCTGATACAACAAAAGAAACTCCAACAACTACAGACCAAACTCCAGAATCAAACCAAACTGATTCTCAAGAAACAACTACAGAACAATCAACTCAACCAACAACTCAAACTCAAAATTCACCAGAAGCAAATACAACACAAGAATTTGATACAGTAGTAAATAATGTTCAAAATGCATCAACAACTGAAGATAAACAAGAAGCTTTAACGAATTATATTACTGATACAAACAATACAAGCAAAGAAGATGCAAAAGCACAAGTTGAAAACTTAGATTTAGATTATAAGAATCTTGATGAAACAACATTATTAAGTGTACTAGCTCAAGATTATTCAAATAAAAAAGATTCAACAACAACGTATGCTACACCACGTTCAACTACATCAACACCAAAACCTGTTAATCGTTTAGGTATTAAAAAATTAGCAGCAGTAAGACAAGGTACAAATGTAAATGATAAAGTTCATTTTTCTAATATCGATATAGCTATTGATAAAGGACATACAAATCCTCAAACAGGACAAAAAGAATTCTGGGCTACATCAAGTGATGTTTTAAAATTAAAATCGGATTATACAATTGATGATGATGTGCATGAAGGAGACCAAATGACGTTCCAATATGGAAAATACTTCCGTCCTGGTTCAGTAAGTTTACCTTCTACACAACAGAACTTATATGATGCAAATGGTGGATTAGTTGCTAAAGGTATTTACGATAGTAATACTAATTCAACTACTTATACATTTACTAACTACGTTGATCAATATAATAATATTAAAGGTAGTTTTGAACAGATTACGTTTGCTAAACGTGAAAATGCAACAACTGATAAAACGGCTTATCCAATGCAAGTCACTTTAGGTAATCAATCATATTCTAAAGATGTTATTGTGGATTATGGTAATAAAGAGAATGCACCTATCATTACAAGTACAAATTATATTGAAAATGGTACATTAGCACGTCATATGACAGCTTACATTAACCAACCCAAATCAACATTTACGAAAGAAATATTTACTACAAACCTAACGGGATTTAAATTCGATCCAACTAAAAATAACTTCAAAATCTATGAAGTAACAGATCAAAACCAATTTGTAGATAGTTTTACACCAGATACATCTAATCTTAAAGATGTAACTAGTAATTTTAAAATTAATTATAGTAATAACAACCAAACTGCAACTGTTGATTTATTAAACGGAGCAAGAAGTAGTAATAAGCAATATATTATTGAACAAGTTGCCTATCCTTTAGATACAGCAAATGATACGAATGGTAAAATTGATTACCGATTAGATACTAATGAAAAAATCTACACATGGTCAAACTCTTATTCAGTAACAGCAGGATCTTCAACAGCTAATGGTGATTTAAAGAAATATGCATTAGGTGATTATGTATGGGAAGATACGAATAAAGATGGTAAACAAGATGCTGATGAAAAAGGTATTCAAGGTGTATATGTCATTCTTAAAGATGCTAATGGCAAAGAGTTGGATCGTACTACTACAGATGCAACAGGTAAATATCAATTTAATAACTTAACAAACGGAACATATACAGTAGAATTTTCAACACCAGAAGGTTATACACCAACAACAGCAAATGCTGGTACAGATGATAGTGTTGATTCAGATGGCTTAACTACTACTGGTGTGATTAAAGACGCAGATAACTGGACGTTAGATAGTGGTTTCTATAAAACACCAAAATATAGTTTAGGTGATTATGTTTGGTTAGATACCAACAAAGACGGTAAACAAGATGATACTGAAAAAGGGATTCCTGGTGTAACTGTTACATTAAAAGACAAAGATGGTAACGTGCTTCAAACAACAACAACAGATGAAAATGGTAAATACCGTTTTGATAATTTAGATAATGGTGATTACATTGTTCATTTTGATAAACCAGCAAACTTAACACAAACTACAGTAGACTCTAGTGATGATGATAAAGATGCTGATGGGGAAGATGTACATGTAACTATTAAAGATCATGATGATTTCACAATAGACAATGGTTACTTCGAAGAAGATAGCGACTCAGACTCAGACAGTGACTCAGATTCCGACAGTGACTCCGATTCAGATAGCGATTCTGACTCAGATAGCGACTCAGATTCAGACAGCGACTCCGATTCAGACAGCGACTCAGATTCAGACAGCGATTCAGATTCAGACAGCGACTCAGACTCAGACAGTGACTCCGATTCCGACAGTGACTCAGATTCCGACAGCGATTCTGACTCAGACAGCGATTCTGACTCAGACAGTGATTCCGACTCAGATTCCGACAGCGATTCAGACTCAGACAGCGATTCCGACTCAGATAGTGACTCAGATTCCGACAGTGATTCCGATTCAGATAGCGATTCCGACTCAGACAGCGACTCCGACTCAGATAGCGACTCAGATTCAGATAGTGACTCAGACTCAGACAGCGATTCCGACTCAGATAGCGATTCTGACTCAGACAGCGACTCAGACTCAGATAGCGACTCAGATTCCGACAGCGATTCCGACTCAGACAGCGACTCTGACTCAGATAGCGACTCAGATTCAGATAGTGACTCAGACTCAGACAGCGATTCCGACTCAGATAGCGATTCTGACTCAGACAGTGATTCTGACTCAGACAGCGACTCAGATTCAGACAGCGATTCCGACTCAGACAGCGATTCTGATTCAGATAGCGACTCAGATTCAGATAGCGATTCCGACAGTGACTCAGATTCAGATAGCGATTCAGATTCAGATTCCGATAGCGACTCAGATTCAGACAGCGACTCAGATTCAGACAGCGATTCCGACTCAGACAGCGACTCAGACTCAGATAGCGATTCTGATTCCGATTCCGACAGCGACTCAGACTCAGACAGCGATTCAGATTCCGACAGTGACTCAGATTCAGACAGCGACTCAGACTCAGACAGTGACTCAGATTCCGACAGTGACTCCGATTCAGATAGCGATTCAGACTCAGATAGCAACTCAGATTCAGACAGCGATTCAGACTCAGACAGCGATTCAGACTCCGATAGCGACTCAGATTCAGACAGCGATTCAGACTCAGACAGCGATTCTGACTCAGACAGTGATTCCGACTCAGATAGTGACTCAGATTACGACAGTGATTCCGATTCCGACAGCGACTCAGACTCAGACAGTGACTCCGATTCCGACAGCGACTCAGACTCAGACAACGATGCAGATAAAGAGCATGGAGATGATGCATTACCTGAAACGGGTGATGACTCTAATCAAAACTATGCTACTTTATTCGGTTCATTATTCGCGGCATTAGGATCTTTATTCTTATTCGGTAGACGCCGTAAAAAAGATGCAAATAACAAGTAATATCCAATAAAAATACAATATTTATTAATGGTAAAAGCCAGGTTTAAAAAACCTGGTTTTTATTATTTTTATAAGTTACATAATTGTAGAAAATGTTATAATAAATATATGTTATGCAAATGGAGGTAATCATGAGAATTGAAGCAAAAATAAACAAATTATTAAGTTTTATAAAAATAGAGGATTATAAAAACGCATACGCATTTGTAAGTTTAGGAAAACCAAATGTTAAAGCGACTATTAAATTATTAAAAAAGACAAACTATATAGAGAGAGAGATTAATAAGCTATGCTTAAAGTTTAAAAAAAATCTGGTGAGTATCCTCAATGGATAAAACTCGATTTTGTTACAGGGGAAGAAAATATATCATTTAAACAAATTAAAGAAGAATTGGAAGAAACGCGTCGTAATTATGTACAATTTGGTATTGCTTTTGATCAATATTGGAACTTAGCATTTTTACCTGAAGAAATTAATATTAATGCTTTTGTAAAACCAAATAAAGAAACAGGAAATTTAGAGTTATCAGAAGATAATATTAATAATTATTTAAGAAAGTATACCAACCATAAAAAAGGTTTTACCCATGAATTTTATAACGATAAAAATGTCATTAAATTTTTCACTCAAAGTTTTATATTAGATGAAGAGGAAGTTTTTGAATTATGGCCTGAAGGTAACAGAAAAGGATTACGTAAAGTTGATAACTTATCAGATGAAATAGATAAACTAATCAACAGCAGTGTGCCTTATTTATTAAATATGCTAGGGGAAAACGGTAAGTATAATTATGGTTATTTCCCACACTTTGATAAAAAAATTAATTTTTATAATATTTTACGACATTCTTCATCTACCTATGCTTTAATAGAAGGATTAACTTATATAGATCAATCAGTCGAACCAGTAGAAAAGGCAATCGATTTCATTATTGAAAACTATATTTTAGAAAAAGATGGTAATTGTTACGTTTTTGATGATACAGAAAATAGTAATGAGATAAAATTAGGCCAAAATGCTTCATTTATTTTTGCCATTTGTGAATATCTTAAGGTGAAAAATAATGAGCGCTATCTAAAAGTGGCCCAAAAAGTAGCTAATGGTATATTAACAATGATTAATAAAGATACCTTTGAAACTACTCATGTATTAAACTATCCTGATTTATCTGTTAAAGAGAAGTTTAGAATTGTTTATTATGATGGTGAGGCAGCGTTAGCATTATTAAGATTATATCAACATGATAAAAATAATTTATGGTTAGAAACAGTTGAAAATTTATTTGAATTCTTCATTAAAAACGAGTATTGGCATTATCACGATCATTGGTTAGGATATTGTACAAATGAGTTAGTACAAATAAAACCAGAGGATAAATATATTATTTTCGGTATTAAAAATGTCAATGAAAATCTTGCTTTTATAAGAAGAAATAAATTAGCTTTTGCTACATTTTTAGAATTACTGATGGCTACTTATCGTTTGATTCAAAAAGCAAAATCTATTGGTAAACAAAATTTAATTAATGAGAATATTGATGAAGACAAATTTATAGACACTATTCATTTGAGAGCAGACTATCAGAGGATTGGCTATTTTTACCCTGAAGTAGCAATGTACTTTAAAAATCCTCAAAGAATCTTGGGATCATTTTTTGTTAAAGACCAAGGATATAGAGTCAGAATAGATGATATTGAGCACTTCCTTTCAGGGTATGTACAATACCAAAAAGCATTTAAGGATTAAAGGGTAATAAAATTCCCAAGGTACAAAATGTATCTTGGGAATTTTTATGATTATTAGAAATTATAACGTTTTAAGGAAGGTATGCCATTGTTTAATTAAATGATCTTCAGAAAATTGATTGGCAACTTGTATGCTATTTAGTGAAAATTCGTGTTGTAGTTCAGGATGATCTAATAGATATTTTACTTTTTCGTATAATGCATCTTCATCATTTTTTTCAATTAAATAGCCATTTTCGCCATTATTAATCATTTCTTTAGGACCATATTTAATATTGTAACTTATAGTAGGAACTCCGTGTGCTATTGATTCAAGCAGTGCTAAAGAAAAGCCCTCTATATTACTTGTTATAATTGACAGATAGGCATCATTAAATTCGTTTTCTAAATCTGGTAAAAAACCACGTAAAAATACATGATTCTCTAAATCTTGCTCTTTTATAAGATTTTGTAATTTAACTTTTTCCATTCCTGAACCATACATATGTAATTCTATATTTGGAAAACTATTTTTTAATTTTTTAATTAATCTGAGTTGGTGATCAAGTTGTTTTTCTGGTGAATATCTAGCTACAGAAATTAATTTGTTATGATTGATATTATTATTTGCTAATTTAATAGGATTTGTAAAACCAACAGGTATATTGTGAACAGGGATTTCTGAATTAACACGATGAGATACATCTAACTTTTGTTCATTTGTCGATGCAATTATAGCTTGGTATCTAGATAAATTGTTAAAAATTTCTTTATATACATTTTTGTAATTAGATGTAGAAACATTATTTGAATCTTTTACGTGTGTACTGTGTAAAACAGCAACTACCGGAATATTTGTTGAAGTTAAATTAAAGGCAGGTGCAGTGTATAGGTTTTTATCACTAAAGAATAAATCATTTTCTTGGAATAAAGTTTCGATAAAATAAGCTACTAACTCTTCTTCTTGATAAAAATAATGATTTTTATTATCAAAATTCAATACAATCAAATCTAACGTATCTTTGTCTGATTGAGCATGATAATATTTTTCAATTACAATTTCACCATTTGCGTTATGATATGATTCATATACCGTATTTTGGTTTCCAGTCAATAACTTAGTACAACTTAAAAAGCCTCTAACATCAAATAATTCTCTTTTAACTTTTCTTCTATTTTTATCAAAATAGTTAATGTAATCAATGTTTTTATGACTAGAATTGAAAAAATGAGCATATATAATAAAAATACCATTATTATAGACCCTTACATCGTTCGTATTTGGAACATATTCTATATCATAATTACATTGATCTTCCCAATAACTAATCCAATCAAATTGATAAGTTTCATTTAAATTCTCTACTTCTTGAAAAAAGTCATACATGTTGATAATATCGTCTTTATTTATAAATTTCTTATAATAATTATTTAAAAATCGATTCCATTTAATAAAAACACATTTAGCTGGCAATCCTGCTTTTTTAAAAAGATTAGTACGATTTATCATGGCTTTTTCAATACCTGTCAATGTACTTCCTAAATTAAAACCTACAAAATAATTCATATAAATACCTCATATTTAGTATATTTTTCATTAATTATAACATGTTTATTGCATATAAATATATTAATGCATACAACATTTCGCTTTTTTTCTAATTATTTTAAAATTCTAACCATTTATGGTAGCGCTTCCAATTACAACTATGCTACACTACTAACGAGTGTAAAAGTTCATGAAGGGGTGGGACATAATGAAGCGTTATCGCTATTTTATTATTACGATGATTGTCATTATGACAATGATTAATTATATTGATAGGGGTGCTATTTCATACGCTCAAGAGGATATTATCAAAGAATTTGGTTTTGATACGATTGCTTGGGGCTCTATTCTAGGATATTTTGGTTATGGTTATATGTTTGGTTCGCTGTTAGGGGGTATTACAGCGGATAAAAAAGGACCGAAATTTGTATGGATTGTAGCAGGAACTGCTTGGTCATTAGTAGAAATTGCTATGGCATTTGCTGGTGAATTAGGTATTGCAGTATTTGGAGGTTCTGCTTTAGCAGGATTCGGCATGTTGCGTGTCATGTTTGGTGTGGCTGAAGGGCCTATTTTTTCTACAATTAGTAAAACCAATGCCAATTGGGCTGCGCCTAAAGAAAGAGGTTTATTATCTGCATTAGGATTAATCGGTGTACCATTAGGTGCACTCATTACAGCACCCATTGTTTCAGGTTTTTTAACAATTTCTAATTGGCGTTTACTATTTATCTTGCTAGGGATATTAGGCCTGATTTGGGTAGTTGTTTGGTCTATGGTATTTACAGATTACCCTGAAGATAATAAAAGAATTTCTGAAGAAGAATTACAATCTATTCGATCTACTGAGGATAGTTTAAATGTCGAAAAGACAGTTGATACAGAACAATCTAAAGAAAAATGGTATCATTTTTTTACAAGTACAACGTTAATTTGTAATATGTTAGGTTATTTTGGTTTCCAATATGTTAACTTTCTTATTTTAACTTGGACGCCTAAATATTTACAGGATGAATATCATTTTGAAATCCATTCATTATGGTATTTAGGTATGATTCCATGGATTGGGGCAGTCTTTACAGCTTACTTCGGTGGTCAATTATCAGATTGGCTTAGAAAAAAGACAGGAAGTCTACGTATTGCGAGATCTGGACTTTCAATAGCAGGTATGATTTGCGCTGCTACATGCTTTTTAATCATTCCATTTACACATAGTATTGTAGCGGTCATGATTTTAATGATGATTGGAAACGCATTTATTTTCTTACCTAATGCCGTATATTGGGCTGTAATTATTGATACAACACCTAACAATACAGGTACATACGGAGGTATTACACATTTCTTTGTTAATACTGCAACGGTCATTGCGCCAACATTAACAGGCTATTTAGTAGCATCTTATGGCTACTCTTCAATGTTTGTATCTGCAGTGGTTGCATCATTAATTAGTATCATTGCAATGTGCTTTGTTAGACCAGGTGAAAAGAAAATGCATATGACAAAATAAAAAATGCAGTACTTCCCAAATTGATATATTTGGAAGTACTGCATTTCTTTTATTATTTTCTATATTTTAAACGCGCAAAAGCATCATGTTGATGTATGGATTCTTCGTTACGACATTCGATATCAAAGCCTTCTATCCAATCAAATTCAACTAAATCAGCTGCTATTAATCGGATTAAGTCTTCAACAAAACGTGGATTTTCATAAGCACGTTCCGTGACACGTTTTTCGTCAGGTCGTTTTAAAATTGGATAAAGTACGGAGCTTGCATTTGCCTCCATCGCATCTAAAATTTTATCTTTATAATCATCAATGACAATGTCATCTTTATTTAAATACGTTTTCACTGTAACGATACCACGTTGATTATGTGCTGAGTATTCACTGATTTCTTTTGAACATGGACATAACGTCGTAACGGCCGCTTGAATTGTTAATTCTTTGCGCGTTACTTTAGTACCTTCAATTGCTAAACCATAAGTGACATCAGCATTTCCAATGGCTTTAATTTGGGTTACCGGACTAAAGCGGTCAAAGAACCATTTGCCACTAACATCCACACCTGCTGCGTTTTGGTTCATCTTTTCTTGTAATGTTCTTAATACTTGATAGAGCGTATTAAATTCTAATTCAATACCATTATTATAATGCTTTTCAACACTTTCTAAGATACGGCTCATATTAATACCTTTTTCATCTTTATTTAAACTTGTTGAAAAGCTAAATGTACCTGCTGTTTGAAATTGATCAATCAATACAGGATAGGTTAAATTTTTAATACCTACTTCTTCTATTTCAAATAAGAAGTTTTTGTGTGTGCTTTGTAGATCAGTCATTTCATTTTTGGTAGTTGGTTTCGTACCTTCGATAGGGTCAACAGAACCAAAATGTTTCCATCGGCCTTCTCGTGTAGATAAATCAAATTCTGTCATTGTTAACCTCCATTAAGATTCGAAATGATATGTCCAAAATGGTTCGATTTCTAAAAAGCTATGAACTTGTCCATCTACTTGTGGACTTGCTAATTCTTTTAAGAAAGGGCCAGTTTGTGATGCATGTGCTTCAAAAGCTTTGATTTTAATGTCTTTATATTTAGAAATATCGTTTTGGATGTCTGGCTCGCCTAAAATATCTGGCGCATCATTACTGAATGCAACTAAAGTCAACCTTGGACGCTCATTTTTAGGCATGCGTCCAACAGTTCTTACTACAGCTTCGCCAGTTGCTTCGTGATCAGGGTGAACAGCGAATTTAGGATAGAATGAAATAATTAATGAAGGATTCGTTTCATCAATTAATTTTTTAATCATGTCATCCATTTGATCATGAGGTTCAAATTCTACTGTTTTATCTCGTAATCCCATTTTGCGTAAATCTGTAATACCAATCGCTTTAGCAGCCTCTTCTAATTCTTTTTCACGATAATCCGGTAATGATTCTCTTGTGGCAAATGGGGGGTTACCTAAATTTCTGCCCATTTGACCGAGTGTTAAACAAGCATAGGTTACAGGAATGCCTGCTTCAATATAGCTTGCAATGGTTCCCGCAGATGAGAAGGTTTCATCATCTGGATGAGGGAATATCACGAGTACATGTCTTTCATCAGTCATGATTTTGACCTCCTCTATATAGTAAATGGCTTTTCGCTAATTTCTAATGTAGCAGCCAATTGCCCTTCATAATTAAATCCTGCTATGAGACATTCGTTATCTTGGTTGACTTCGTAATGTGTTAGTCCCTGAACATAAACCCAACCGCCATCGCGAAGTTTTAAACCGATACGGTATGGATCTTTATCTCCGCCTTTTAGTTGTGCGTGTTCATAAGTCACTTGTATATTTCTTAAAAAAGTACCTGCATTAAATACACGTTCATCAAAATGGTTAGCATATGCACCATTTGTCGTCTCAACATGTAGGTAAACGGGTTTATTTTCATAAGAGGTGAGTAATTTCATCACTTCTTCATATTTGATAGGTTCCAACACGTTCACTCCTTACACCATTCAATGTGTTTATCAGTCTATTTTACTAAAAACAACGCAATAAATGTACATCTCTGCTCAATTTCTTTTATGAAATTTAAAATTATTCATATATATCAGTGTTTTAAAGTTGGCATATCACTTTAGTACTAAAAAAATGTTGTATCGTGTTATAATCCAAATGTAATTAAGGGGTTTGTTTTTATGTTGGTTGATAGCAAATTTTTGAGGTGATTAATTATGAAAATTATTAATTTAGGTTCTAAAGAATTAGCATCATTTTATGTTGCCTGTGAGTTATTTAAACAAATGGACTATAGCCCAGATAGTAAATTAGGATTAGCTACAGGAGGTACTATGACAGATGTTTATCAGAGTCTAGTTACACTATTAAAGAAAAATCAAATAGATGTCTCACAAGTGACTACGTTCAATTTAGATGAATATGTCGGTTTAGAACCTGAGCATGAACAAAGTTATCATTATTATATGGATGACATATTATTTAATCAATATCCATATTTTAATCGCCAACGGATTCATATCCCTAATGGAGACGTAGTTGATTTTGAACAAGAAGCAAGACGCTATAATCAATTAATTGAATCAGAAGGACCGATCGATATTCAATTGTTAGGTATTGGTGAAAATGGACATATCGGATTTAATGAGCCAGGAACATCATTGGAAAGTGAAACGCATGTAGTGGATTTAACTGAAAGTACAATTAAAGCAAATAGTAGATACTTTAACGATGAGTCTGAAGTACCTAAGCAAGCAATATCAATGGGCCTTCAGTCAATTATTAAAGCTAAAAGAATCATTTTATTAGCGTTTGGAGAGAAAAAGAAACAAGCAATAAATGACTTATTGAATCAACCGGTAAGCAAAGATATCCCGTCTACAATTTTAAAGACACATCCAAATGTAGAAATCTATGTAGATGACGCGGCTGCACCAGACTTAAAGAATAGCTAAGCTATTTTGAAAAATATATTTCGTTTAAAATAAAAGTGTACAGGGTAATTCATTCAATGAGATAGATAAATACAGATAAATTTGAAAGGATGAATTATAGTGGAATTACAATTAGCTATTGATTTATTAAATAAAGAAGAAGCAGCAGAATTAGCGAAAAAAGTAGAAGAATATGTTGATATTGTAGAAATTGGTACACCAATTGTGATTAACGAAGGTTTACCTGCAGTTCAACATTTAAATGGAAATATAAGCAATGCTAAAGTATTAGCAGACTTAAAAATCATGGATGCAGCAGACTATGAAGTAAGCCAAGCTGTTAAATTCGGCGCTGATGTTGTAACAATTTTAGGTGTAGCTGAAGATGCATCAATTAAAGCAGCAGTTGAAGAAGCACATAAAAATGACAAACAATTATTAGTAGATATGATTGCTGTTCAAGATTTAGAAAAACGTGCGAAAGAATTAGATGAAATGGGTGCTGACTATATTGCAGTGCACACTGGCTATGATTTACAAGCTGAAGGACAATCTCCATTAGATAGCTTACGTAAAGTTAAATCAGTAATTAAAAATTCTAAAGTCGCAGTTGCTGGTGGTATTAAACCAGATACAATTAAAGAAATTGTTGCAGAAGAACCTGACTTAGTAATTGTTGGTGGCGGTATCGCAAATGCTGATGACCCTGTTGAAGCAGCTAAACAATGTCGTGATGCTATTGAAGGTAAATAATGATGGCAACTTTTAATCATTATCAATTAATTTTAGATGAGCTAAAGGGCACTTTATCTCATGTTAAAGATGAAGAATTTGATGGATTTGCATCAGAAGTAACTGAAGCATCACGTATATTTGTTGCAGGTAAGGGGCGTTCTGGATTCGTTGCAAATAGTTTTGCAATGAGACTCAATCAATTAGGCAAGCAAGCATTTGTTATTGGCGAATCAACAACACCATCAATTCAAAAAGGTGATTTATTTATTGTGATTTCTGGTTCAGGCTCAACAGAACATCTTCGCTTATTAGCAGATAAAGCGAAATCAGTTGAAGCAGAAGTGGTATTACTAACAACTAAACTAGATTCTGCAATTGGTGAAATTGCAGACACAGTAGTTGAATTACCCGCAGGTACAAAACATGATGCCACTGGATCTGATCAACCTTTAGGTAGTTTGTTTGAACAATCATCACAAATCTTTTTAGATAGTGTAGTCATTGGATTAATGACACAATTTGACGTAGATGAAACGACAATGCAAAATAATCATGCCAATTTAGAATAAATCATAAAAAGTAACTCTCATGAAATGGGAGTTGCTTTTTTTATAGAAAAAATTATTGAAATTACTATATAATGAAAATATGTTATATGTACTTTAGAGGTGATCATCATGAATTTTGACAACTATATTTTTGACTTTGATGGAACGTTAGCGAATTCTAAGCAATGCTCTATTGAAGCAACTAAAGAAGCTTTTGCACAATTTGGGTTATCTGAACCAAGTGATGCAGATATTGTACATTATATGGGAATTCCCATTGAAAAGTCATTTATAGAAATGAGTGACCGTTTTTTAACAGAAGATGCATTAAATCAATTGTTACAATTATTTAGAGAACAATACCGTCAATTAGAAACAACATATTTATGTTCGGTAATCGGTATATCTGAAACATTAGAACAATTATTGCGAAAAAAGAAGCAGGTGTTTGTGGTTTCTAGTAAAAAAACAGATGTGTTGTTGAGAAATTTAGACCATTTAGGCCTTGGTAGATTTATTCAAGAAGCTATTGGTTCTGATAAAGTAACACGTTATAAACCAGATCCAGATGGTATCAACTATATTATTCAGAATCATCATCTTAATCCGGCACGCAGTATATACATTGGCGACGCTATACATGATATTCAAATGGCTAAAGCAGCTGGTATTAAGTCTTGTGGTGTAACTTGGGGTGCTTTTGACGCAAAGGCATTATTAAGAGAAAATCCAGATTATATTTTAAATGAAGCGGATGAAATCAATACCATACTATAAATAGATTATCTTAATGCCAGTGAAGTGTTATTACTTTGCTGGCATTTAGAATGTTAAATGTAAGTTTGAAGTTATTAAAGAAATACAAAAGGGGCAATATTTATTTTGCTTCTATATAAACTAAATCATTATTTTAAAATTATAGAATTAATATACCTAAAATAATAAATTTGTTACATAGATTATTTGAAAAGCGATTTTACGGGAAATTTTGAGAAAAAGAGAGGCAAAAAACGTCAAATTTTAGCAATGATTCCAAATTAATAAAAATAACTGAAGATGTATATATATTTAAAATAGTATTTTTGTCCAATTGATTATGAAAATGAAGCTATGGTGAAATCAAGAAACATTATTATGAAATGACACCGATATCAAATTAAAAGAAATTTTAGTTTGATAAAGTGAATGGTGGCGCTATTTAGTGAAGATAGTACAAGTTTGTTGCCTTAAAACCATTGATATCATTAATGATTGACAAATATGTTTATTTTAAACGGTTTGGATCAAAAAAGAGAGGGTAAAACTATCTATATTTAAAAAATAGATAAAAAAATAATCATTTCAAATTATTATTCGTATAACACTTAGTTAATCGTGTCGGGTTCAAATGTTAAATAAAATATTCTGCAAATTGAATAAACTTGTATTTTTGAAAAGAATTAATTTTGAATTAATTTGACATTGATATTTAACTGAGTATAATTATGTAACATATAAAAGGGAGTGTTTAAATTCATGGATTTCGAAAAAGAAAATATTAACATGGTCAACGCTCAAAAAGCGAAAAAAACCGTTGTTGCAACCGGTATTGGTAATGCCATGGAATGGTTTGACTTTGGTGTTTATGCTTATACGACTGCATACATAGGAGCGAATTTCTTTTCTCCAGTGCAAAACCCTCAAATACAACAAATCTTTACATTTGCTGCACTAGCTATAGCGTTTTTACTTAGACCTATTGGTGGAATAGTATTTGGTATTATTGGAGATAAATATGGACGTAAAGTTGTATTAACAACGACTATTATTTTAATGGCCCTTTCAACACTAACAATCGGGTTATTACCGAATTACGATACGATTGGTATATGGGCGCCTATCCTCTTACTATTGGCGCGTATATTGCAAGGTTTCTCAACTGGTGGGGAATATGCAGGTGCCATGACTTATGTGGCTGAATCGTCTCCAGATAAAAAACGTAACAGTTTAGGTAGCGGGCTTGAAATTGGTACATTATCAGGTTACATTGCAGCGTCAATTATGATTGCGTTATTAAGTTTCTTCTTAACACATGATCAAATGCAATCATGGGGTTGGAGAATTCCATTTATTTTAGGATTATTCTTAGGATTATTTGGGTTATACTTACGTCGTAAATTGGAAGAATCACCAGTTTATGAAAATGATGTAGCAACAACACCGAAACGTGATACAATCGGTTTCTTCGGTATTATTCGCTATTATTATAAAGATATCTTAGTTTGCTTTGTTGCGGTAGTATTCTTCAATGTTACAAACTATATGGTGACTGCATATTTACCAACATACTTAGGGCAAGTAGCGAAAGTAGACGAAACAACGACAAGTGTGATTATTACTTGTGTGATGGCTATTATGATTCCTTTAGCATTAGGATTTGGTAAAATGGCTGATAGAATTGGAGAGAAAAAAGTATTCTTAATAGGTACAGGTGGACTTACATTATTAAGTATTGTTGCATTTTCATTGTTAGCAACTAAATCTTTACCGTTTATTATTATTGGTGTACTTATCTTAGGTTTCTTCTTATCAACGTATGAAGCAACAATGCCTGGATCGTTACCAACAATTTTCTATACACATATTAGATATCGTACGTTATCAATCACATTCAACATCTCAGTATCAATTTTTGGTGGTACAACACCATTAGTTGCGTCATGGTTAGTTGAATCTACTGGTAATGTATTAGCGCCAGCGTACTATTTAACAGCAATTAGTGTGATTGGTTTCTTAGTCATTTTATTACTTCATGTCACTACAGCTGGTAAGTCACTTAAAGGGTCTTATCCAAACGTAGATAATGAAGAAGATAGAGCATATTATGAAGCACACCCTAAGGAAGCATTATGGTGGGTTAAAGAAAGACAAGATAAAGAAAACTTTTAATTTAATATGATGATTTTAGTTACTTATTGTTAGATACATTCTAAAGTGAAACAGAGTAAGTAATAGTCATTAAAGAAAGGCTAAAAGGTGAAATGTGTATTTCATCTTTTAGCCTTTTTATATTGCTATGAAAGAGTTACCTTCTATTGCCTATCTTTCAAATATAATCTTAGGTGAAGCGCCAATAGCATTGATATTAATTAAATTGAAAATGATTTTATTTGGATTGATGATGCATATTTCAATCACTATAGATAAAGTGGATTTTTCAGTTAATACAATCGTCCGTTGATTAGTATCTAATTTGGTACAGTAATAACTTGGTTGCATTGTTTCATTAAATACGAATTTAAGAGGTGTTGTGTCAAAATTTTTAGGAAACCAATTACCCTCTAAAACCTTAAGGAATGAACTATTTGGAGAGTAGGGATTTACATCTATAATATTGATTATTTCGAATTGAGTCATATAGTCCCTCTATCTTTCACATTATTAGTAACCATAAATGGAAGCATTCCATCTAAAATGAGTACCATCAGACACAGGTATCACATTACTGTCAGCTGATTGCGTAGTTAAACCATTATCCCATGGATTCCATATTAGAATAACACGTTGGTTATTATTTAATACAGCATTACCAGCAACAGCCATAGCATGACCAGCATGAATACCGTTTCTAGGTTCTACACTAGAACTGATTAAAGCAATACCTTTATTTTGTTTAGTTAATCTATCTACTTCATCAAACTGAGGCATTCTATTTAAGTAATTGACATTTCTACCTTGAGATTGACCATATCTCATCATTTCTTGAGGGGTTAACCCTGTGAATTGGAAGGCTTGGCCACTTAGATTTGGATGTAATGCTCTCATAATCATTTCAGCATTATAATGACCAGTGTTATAAGTAGCATTTAATAAAAATGCCATAGTATAACCTGCACACCATCCATTTTGGCCTTGAGTTTCTCTAATTTGCATATTTTTAAGGGTATTAACATATTGAGGTTGTTGATTAATAGCTGTTTGATATTTAGTAATTGGTTTTGCAATATGGCTTGTTTGGTTAAATTCATTACTATATCTTACGGCTGATTCTTTAGTAAGATTTTTATCTGATTTGGCATCTTGTCGAGGTGTTTTTAAAACTAAGTGAGGTGCTTTATCTTCACCCATTATAAAGTAACCTTTTTTACTAGTGAAGATAGTGACCTTTTGATTTTTATAGTTATTTAATGCTTTTGAAATGAAAGGGGAAACATTAATTGAATATTTTGCTTTATTAGAAGGATTAGGAGAAATTGTAACGATATATTTTACATCGCCACTTTTATTAAGGACGGGATAATAGAAGTTGCCATCACTTTGTTTATTGAGTTTGTAAATTTTGAATGGCTCACCCAATGTATAAGCACTTTTTGAAGTGTGAGATGCTTGATCTAGCAAACTGACATGTGATAGGAAATTTTTCTTTGCTAAACGGTCAACATCTTTAGGAACATCCTTATTTTCTACTTTAACTTGAGTACTATTGGATTGTGTGGTTTCTTGATTTACGTTTGAGTTTGCATGTGCTTGATTGAGAAAACTAAAGATACTCAATCCCATTAAAAACAGTAGTACCAAGGTTATGGCATTGCGACATTTGGTTATCATATAAACACTCCTTTTCTATTAATTTAAAGGTAACTCTTTCATAAATTAATATAACATTATATTTTATACTTAAATCATAAAAATCTAAAGTGATATAAGTTTATGCAAATTCGTTAATAAAATTAATAAAACTATAGAATGCTTTGCTTGACTCTTGTGTTTTTATGCTTATATGTAAATTGGATTCAATAAGAAAAGCACTATTGTTAGAATAGCTCAAAGTTTCTCTCTGAGCGCCAAAGGGGACAACTTTGGCTAACAATAGTGCTTTTGATTAATATTAAGATGAGTATTTTAGGGGTGATGGCATTTAAAGTATGCATTGGTTAGGGGACAAGCAACTTTAAAATCATCATTTTGGCCAGCTATACAATATGGAATGATTAATGTTCAATAGCAAATAATGTATCTCTTCTTTGATGTTGAAAATAACACTCATGTTCGACTGAATTGCATAGTGTCTATGTCATTTTCTAGTAGAGAGAGCAAGCGATAGATATCATTGTCATTTAAAGTTTCATCAAATTTAACTGTAATTGTTTTGAACTTTTTCGTGATGATTTCATACATAGGGACACCATTTTGTATATCTTGTTTATGAATAATCATGTTGTATTGCCTCCTTTGTCTCTCTACACTTTATATAATATCTCTCTTTTTAATAAAAAACATGAGGCTCTAGTATCAACTTTGTATCAGTCAAACATTGGAGGCAAGACTACGACTTTATGCGTAGTCCATTTTCATAATTTATAGAGACATAAAAAGCCCAAAAAGAACGTTAATGTTCTTTTTGAGCTTGAAAGTACCATTATGGTTTACACTTCAGTGACTTGTACGTCGATTTGTTCAACACGACGATTGGCACCGTGATCAACGGGTCCTACAAAATCGTTCATTTTCCAACCGTTTTTAATAGCTGAAGCAACGAAAGCTTTGGCTGCTATGACAGCTTCTTTTGGAGATTTACCGTTTGCAAGATAAGCTGTGGTAGCTGCTGCAAATGTACAACCTGCACCGTGATTGTAACTTTGTTGGAACATATCCGTTGTTAATTGATAGAATGATTGGCCATCGTAGTATAAATCATATGATTTATCTTGGTCTAGTGCTTTACCACCTTTAATAATGACATGCTTAGCCCCTTTATCAAAAATGATTTGAGCTGCTTTTTTCATGTCTTCGATAGAAGTAAGTTTACCTAGGCCAGATAATTGTCCAGCTTCAAATAGGTTAGGTGTCACGACCGTTGCTTTAGGTAATAAATATTGAATCATTGCGTCAGTATTTCCCGGGTTAAGTACTTCATCTTCCCCTTTACATACCATTACAGGATCAACAACGAAGTAGTCTGCACCAGATTGTTCATATACTTCACCAGCACGTTTGATAATTTCTTCAGTACCTAACATGCCTGTTTTTATAGCATCTGGACCAATTGAAATTGCAGTTTCAAGTTGTTTTTCAAATACATCCATAGGTAATGGTGTTACATCGTGAGACCATGTTGCTTTATCCATTGTAACGATAGCTGTTAAAGCGACCATACCATAGACATCTAACTCTTGAAATGTTTTTAAATCTGCTTGCATACCAGCACCTGCACTAGTATCTGAACCAGCTATTGTTAATACTTTTTTTAATGCCATTTGTATTCACTCCCAATGTTTTCTAATACATGTACCATCATATCACGATTCAAGTATGAGAAAAATAAAATTGTGCTATGGTAGGCTTGGTTAATTGTTTTAATTCAATTGTGTGATAGTCAATTGATGATTAACATCTATAAAAGTCATATCTTTTTTAGTAAGTAATTGTTCGTTTAATTGTATTTTAAATATTTGATTCGTGAAATAGGGTTTGATGTAGTACGCACAGTCTTTACTATCCATTACTAGTTGGTATTGTGTATAATGCGATTCTCCTGCATCGACCACTGCACCTTGAGGAATACTCACTGCGTCTAACACTTTAAAGCAATTCATTAAATTTACGCTTTCATCGTGTGATTGAGGCAAATGATGTCTTAAATAAGTTGTTCTAACAAAGCGCTCAGTAGATGTATAGCCGCCTGGTAAACCGTTAGTGCCTGCCTCACAACCCATAGAACGCACAAGAACTTTACCAACTAGTTGATTAGTTGACTTTTCAGGTGATAAAAATGCATAATTCCTTAAATTTTCAACATGCCATTCTAATTTCGGGGCATTGGTTAGTACCTTTACATGATTATCTTTAACGATAAGTAGACCATTATGTGGTTCAACTGAAACGGTATGTCCTTCACGGTCAGTGATAATAAAATGAAGTGGAGGTACAATATTTAGTGTTTCGTTTTTTTCATTCATAATATTAACTTTTTTAACTTTATGTTTTAAGTCTTGAATACTTTTAGTGAAACCTAGAACCCAAATAATAAATTCTTCAGGAGCCATATTGAAATAGCCATATCTCTTATGTTTACTGTAGGAAGCTTCACCGGTGAAATAATGATTCGAAATTGCTACGCCACATTCATTAATACCATCCCCGAATCGATAGCGGCCTACCTTTAAATTTGTTCCTACAAAGCCATAGGTCAGTTTCATTGAAGGCTCTAAATCAAATTGATACTCAAAGTTTCTAGGTACTGCAGTTGGTACTCCGTTAAATTCAAATGCAAAGTCCATCGTTCTAGCTAAATAATGATGTTGTTGTTGTGTGAAAAATGAAAATCCTGTACACATATACGTCGCTCCAAACTTAAGTCATCTTAATATGCACTATATACAAAATGAATACATTTGTAAACTTTTCTATTTATACAGTTTACATTGATGAGACAATATAATTTATAGAGATAGTTGTGTTAAAATACCATTGAGGTGAATAGGATGGAATGGTCTGAAGTATTTCACAATATAACGACAAAACATGATTTTAAAGCTATGCATGACTTTCTTGAAAAGGAATATACAACACAAGTTGTTTATCCGGATCGAGAAAATATTTATCAAGCTTTTGATTTAACACCATTTGAAAATATTAAGGTCGTGATATTAGGACAAGATCCTTATCATGGTCCTAATCAAGCACATGGTTTAGCTTTTTCAGTTCAACCAAATGCGAAATTTCCGCCTTCATTAAGAAATATGTACCAAGAATTAGAAGACGATATAGGATGTCGACGTCAGTCACCTCATTTACAAGATTGGGCAAGAGAAGGTGTCTTACTTTTGAATACGGTTTTAACAGTAAGACAAGGTGAAGCACATTCTCATAAAGACATTGGATGGGAAATATTTACAGATGAAGTGATTCGCACAATTTCAGAAGAGCGAGAAGACGTCGTCTTTATTTTATGGGGAAAACCGGCCCAACAAAAAATAAAGTTAATAGATACGTCTAAACATTTTATTATAAAATCACCACATCCAAGTCCTTTATCGGCCTATAGAGGTTTCTTTGGCTCAAAACCTTATTCTAAAGCAAACGCATATTTAGAATCTAAAGGGCAAACACCTATTCAATGGTGTGAAAGAGAGGATACAACACATGGATAAAGACAAAATTATTCAATTAATTGAGCGTGAATTAGTTCAAGCTGATGAATCATCATCACAACATGAATTTGAGAAACATATGTATGCCATACACACCATTACATCTCTGTACACAACATCATCTACGCAAAGCTTACAACATAATGATTTTACACACACAGATATTGATACACAGAATAAGTTGATGAAGACAACAAATCAGCAAAAGTCGTATGATCATGTGACACCAGAAGAAATTCAAGCAATGGGTGGAAAGGTGACGCATACAAATCATTCAAATAAAGAACAATCATCCTCAACGTTATCTAATTCTAATTTAATGACAACAGATGATGAAATTGGAAACGGTGAATCGATATTTGATTTTTAATAATAAAGGAGAACGTAAATTATGATGAAATTATTTATTATTTTAGGGGCCTTAAATACAATGATGTCAGTAGGTACTGGCGCATTTGGGGCACACGGATTAGAAGGTAAACTGTCAGACAAATACATGTCTGTTTGGGAAAAGGCAACAACGTATCAAATGTATCATGGCTTAGCATTACTTATCATCGGTGTCATTAGTGGTACAACACCTATTAATGTGAATTGGGCAGGTTGGCTCATCTTCTTCGGTATTGTATTCTTTAGTGGATCATTATATGTTTTAGCGTTAACTCAAATTCGTATTTTAGGTGCCGTTACGCCTATTGGAGGCGTTTTATTCATCGTTGGTTGGTTAATGCTTATTATTGCTACATTTAAATTCTCAGCATAATGTATGATGATTTTACAAATTGCATGTAAATTTGATAACAATAATTTAATAATTAAGTTACATGACTCACCTTTTCGGGTATATGAATATCTCGAGGTGAGTTTTTAATTATGGAAAATGACAAAAATAAACAGGTAGATAGAGGCGACCTCAAACAAAACTTATCAGAGAAGTTTGTTTGGGCGATTGCATATGGTTCGTGTATTGGTTGGGGCGCATTTATTCTTCCAGGTGACTGGATAGGACAATCAGGTCCCATTGCAGCATCCATCGGTATAGTGATCGGTGCCTTGCTTATGATTTTAATTGCAGTAAGTTATGGCGCCTTAGTAGAAAAATTCCCTGTATCAGGTGGGGCGTTTGCATTTAGTTTTTTAAGTTTCGGTAGATATGTGAGTTTCTTTTCTTCATGGTTCTTAACCTTTGGGTATGTCTGTGTCGTAGCTTTAAATGCTACCGCATTTAGTTTATTGATTAAATTCTTATTACCTAATGTATTGAATAATGGGAAATTATACACTGTTGCAGGTTGGGACGTCTACATAACAGAAATTATTATTGCGACAATATTGTTGCTTGTATTTATGTTTGTAGCTATTAGAGGTGCAAGCGTATCTGGCTCGTTACAATATTATTTCTGTGTAGCGATGGTTGTTGTAGTATTACTGATGTTCTTTGGTTCGTTCTTTGGTAATAATTTTGCTTTAGATAATTTACAACCTTTGGCTAATCCAGAACAAGGTTGGTTTATCTCAATTATTACGATTGTATCGATTGCGCCATGGGCTTATGTAGGATTTGATAATATTCCGCAGACAGCTGAAGAATTTAACTTTGCGCCTAATAAGACATTTAAATTAATCGTCTATAGTTTACTTGCAGCATCAATGACTTATGTAGTGATGTTGTTATATACAGGATGGTTAAGTACAAATCAGAAAAGTTTAAATGGACAACTATGGTTAACAGGTGCTGAAACGCAATCAGCATTTGGTTATGTTGGATTAGCCGTTTTAGCCATTGCCATTATGATGGGCATCTTTACTGGATTAAATGGTTTCTTAATGAGTGCCAGTAGACTGCTTTTCTCAATGGGACGCTCAGGCATTATGCCAAGCGTATTCAGTCGTATTCACAGTAAATACAAAACACCTTATGTGGCAATTATTTTCCTAGTAGGTGTATCATTAATTGCGCCATGGTTAGGACGTACAGCGTTAACATGGATAGTTGATATGTCATCAACAGGTGTTTCTGTTGCGTACTTTGTAACCTGTTTATCAGCTACTAAATTATTTAGTTATAATAAACAAAGTAATACGTATGCACCTATTTATAAAACATTCGGTATCATCGGTTCAGTCGTATCGTTTATCTTCTTATGTTTATTATTAATACCAGGAACTAAAGCTTCATTATCATTACCATCATACATTGCATTAGGTGTATGGTTAGTATTAGGATTAGTCTTCTTTGCGATTCGCTATCCTAAACTTAAAAAAATGGACAATGATGAATTAAGTAGATTAATTTTAAATAGAAGTGAAGACGAAGTAGAAAGTATGGTCGAAGAACCAGCAAATCATAAATCATAAAAAATAGTCATGGTGAGTGAAGAGAGAATCTCTTTATACTCACCATGACTTTTTTATTTATATTATGACTTATAATTTCTTTCTTGTTCTATCGAAGCCAGAGATAATAATTTTTGAGATTTGATCTGCAAAAAGTAAGCCCAGGGCTATTGCGCCTGCGATTAATGTCACCTCTAACATCGTATTGATGGCTTTATTGAAATGTAAAAGGACTAAGCTTTTAGTAGCATCATAGGCAAGCCCTCCAGGTACTAATGGAATGATTCCAGTAACCATAAAGATAATTGCTGGTTCTTTCTTATATCGTGCCATATAGTGGCTTAATAAGCCTAACGCAAGACTGCCAAAGAAACTAGAATATATGGTGTGTACTTGTAAACCATTATAAAAGAGAATATATATCATCCATCCACACGCACCTACAACACCACAAGAAAGATATAATTTTCTAGGAGCATCAAATATCACGCAGAAGAACAGCGATGCTAAAAAACTAAATATAAAATTTAATATCCAAAACATATAACAGCTCTCCTAGACTAAAATTAAAATTGAACTAACACCAGCACCTATACCAAAGGCAGTGACAAGTGCTTCTAATGATTTAGTGGTAAACATTAGCATATGACCACCAAATAAATCTTGAATGGCATTTGTGATTAATACTCCAGGTACAATAGGCATGACTGAAGCAATAATAATTGTTGCGAGATCGCCATGAGGTATGAGGGTATGACCGGCAACAGCTATAATGGCTATGACGACGGAACCAATAAATTCAGGAATGAATTGTGCATGTAGTTTTCTATCTAGAATTTCAACGACTAGATAACCTAGACTTCCTGCAAGTAAGGCAGTCAAAATGTCTATAAGCGAACCATCTTGCAAATATAAAAAGCTAATAGCGATCATTGCTGCTGCAAATCCCTTGAAGGGGAGACTACTATCTCGTTTAGCAACATATATTTTCTCTAATTTTTCTTTAGCTTCTTCTAATGTGATAGCACCTTTAGTGATCAAACGAGAAATTTCATTTGCTTGAGAAATCTTAATTAAATTCGTATCTCGCGCATTAATTCTGAACATGCGAGGTGTTGATTCGTTGTGCAAATGGAATTGAATTACTGTATTTGTAACAAAGCTATTGCTCTCTTGATAGCCTAATTTTTTGGCGATGCGATTCATTGTATCTTCGACTCTTGTACCTTCAGCACCAGATTCTAGTAAAATGCGCGCTGCCAACATGACAACATCTTTAATAAGACGCTCATGATCGTTTTCATTCACTACTTTTGTCATTTAATCACCAATTTTTTAAAATTTTGAAGTTAGATTTATTATAGAGGATGTATTGAGAAAAAACCATTATATAAAGTTAAGGGTGTCTTAATAAAAGGCGAAATGAAGTAAAGACTGCAAAAGTAAGAAGACGTATTATGGTTGTTTGGATATATAATGTAGAATGGTTTTATATTGAACAGTATTTGATAATTTTTAGAAAATGTAGGTTTTGTAGGTTCAATTGTCAACTTATATAAACTTATTACATCTTTTATATAAATAAACACTAAAGTTATGTTTCAAATATTTCAAAATGGTTAAAATAACATTAGTTAACTATTACAGAATATATTGGGTAGCGACAATATATTTTTTGTAGTTAACTTATACGTAGTAGTGATTAAAGTTCTCCCAAGGATACTACTCGTCAGAAGTACACTTTGCATGCAAAGTGTACTTTTTTATGCCATTAAAAAACGATGAACCCCTATTTAATAAGGATTCATCGACATCGCTTATATTTAAAATTTAAAAAATTGAGTAAAGTCTTCTGATTTTAAGATATGGCCAACATAGAAACTGCCAAATTCTCCGTAACGTGCAGTTGTTTCATCAAAACGCATTTCATAAACAATCTTTTTGAATTGTAGAATGTCATCAGAGAATAATGTGACACCCCATTCAAAATCGTCAAAACCTACAGAACCTGTGATGAATTGTTTGATTTTACCGGCATATTTACGGCCAATCATACCATGGTTATACATCAATGATTTTCTTTCTTCCATAGGTAACATGTACCAGTTATATGTTTCATTTCTACGTTTATCCATTGGATAGAAACAAATATATTCTGCATGAGGTAGTTCAGGGTATAATCTAGCTTTTACATGAGGATTTTCATAAGGGTCCTCATCAGATTTACCTGCTAAATAATTACTTAATTCGACAACAGATACATATGAGTATGTTGGAATAAAGAAATCTGCAATACGTAGCTTATTAAGCTCGTTTTCAATTGAATTGAGTTCTTTCATTTCAGGTCGTAAGAACCATAATAATAAATCTGCTTTTTGACCAGTAATATTATAAACTGCTTGATCGCCAGTACGTGTTGTTCTTGCTTCCGCTTTACTGTTCACGAAATTTTCAAATTCAGTAATCATAGTTTCACGTTCTTCTTCTGGTACTAATCTAAATGTTGCCCAATCAATTGCGTAAAATAAATGTAAACTGTACCAACCGTCTAGTGTTTCGGCTGCTTCACTCATGTTTATCGCTCCTTTAAAACTATATGTTCAATTCATACTAAATTTTATCATAAACAAATAGCTAACTACTAAGTAAATGATTACAAAAGAGTGAAATGGCATTCTATTTTAAAATGACGTATAATTAGTTTTGTAAACGTTATTATGAAATGAAATTCAAGGAGGACATTATGGCTAATCTATTAAACGTATTAGAAGACAAATTAGCAGGGAAAAATGTAAATATTGTATTACCTGAAGGGGAAGACGAACGTGTGTTAACTGCAGCAACGCAATTACAAGTGACTGACTATGTAACACCAATCGTTTTAGGTAATAAAGATAAGATTCAATCATTAGCAAAAGACAAAGGTTTAGACCTTGCCAATATAGAAGTCATCGATCCTTCAACAAGTGAATTGAAATCAGAATTGGTAGACGCATTTGTTGAACGTCGTAACGGTAAAGCGACAAAAGAACAAGCTGAAGAATTATTAGATAATGTTAATTACTTTGGAACTATGCTTGTATACACTGGTAAAGCAGCAGGATTAGTAAGTGGTGCAGCACATTCTACTGGAGATACAGTACGTCCAGCACTACAAGTCATTAAAACTAAACCAGGTGTTTCTAAAACATCAGGGATCTTCTTTATGATGAAAGGTGAAGAACAATATATCTTTGGTGATTGTGCAATTAATCCAGAATTGGATGCACAAGGATTAGCTGAAATTGCAGTAGAAAGTGCCAAATCTGCTCAAAGTTTCGGTATGGAACCAAAAGTTGCTATGTTAAGCTTTTCAACTAAAGGTTCTGCTAAATCAGACGATGTGACTAAAGTTCAAGATGCATTGAAATTAGCACAAGATAAAGTAGCTGAAGAACAATTGGATAATGTTGTCATTGATGGTGAATTCCAATTTGATGCCGCAATTGTACCAAGTGTAGCTGAGAAAAAAGCACCAGGTGCAAAAATTCAAGGAGATGCAAATGTATTCATTTTCCCTAGTTTAGAAGCGGGTAATATTGGCTACAAGATTGCACAAAGATTAGGTGGCTATGACGCTGTTGGTCCGGTTCTTCAAGGACTTAATTCTCCTGTAAATGATTTATCACGTGGATGCTCTATCGAAGATGTCTATAATTTATCAATTATTACTGCTGCACAGTCATTACAATAATGGATTTAGGTAACAAATATTTTAATGGTATTGAATGGCGATATGTAGATCATTCTAGTGGCTTAGAACCTATGCAATCATTTGCTTTTGATGATACGTTTTGCGAAAGTGTAGGCAAAGATATGTCACCTAATGTAGTGAGAACATGGGTTCACCAACACACAGTGATTTTAGGCATTCATGATTCACGATTACCATTTTTAAAGGATGGTATTGCCTTTTTAACAGATAAAAAAGGATATAATGCAATAGTACGTAATTCGGGAGGTCTAGGGGTTGTCTTAGACCAAGGTGTGCTCAATATTTCATTGATGTTCAAAGGACAGACAGAGACAACAATCGATGAGGCATTTACAGTCATGTACTTACTTATTGCTAAAATGTTTGAAGATGAAGATGTAGACATCGATACACATGAAATTGAACGTTCATACTGTCCTGGTAAATTTGATTTGAGTATTGATGGTAAGAAATTTGCCGGTATTTCACAACGACGTGTGCGTGGTGGAATCGCTGTACAGGTATATCTATGTGTCGAAGGATCTGGTTCTGAGCGTGCATTAATGATGAAAGAATTTTATGAGCATGCACTTAAAGGTGAAGCAACTAAATTCACTTATCCTGACATTGAACCCAATTGTATGGCTTCACTTGAGACGCTATTAAACCGAAAAATTTCAGTACAAGATGTCATGTTTTTACTATTGTATGCTATCAAAGATTTAGGTGGACGTTTAAATATGGATCCTATCACTGATGAAGAATGGCAACGCTATGAGGGTTATTTCGATAAGATGATTGATCGTAATGCGAAAATGATTACAAAAATGAACGAAAAGTAGTATAAATTAGATATTAAAGACAACAAAATAGTAATGACCGTCTTATTCAGACATCTTTTGTCATCATAACTATGCACTTGAGACTGGTTGCATAGTCCTAGTTTATGATGCATTTTGAATAAGGCGGTTTTTTTACGCATTCATCTCTCACGAAAGCCAAATTGTATGTATTAAACTTGCCTTATTATATATAAATCTGTGTATTCCAAGAAATATTTGTAGTATTATAGTTGAGGTGGAAAAATTTAAGAATAAATAGCAAACTGTTTATATATTATTCGAAAAATGTTTACAAAATCTTATTTAAAGGTAAATATATGCAAGATTTTGAACAAAATTATAAAATCATGTGTTTGCTATTAATGATAAACTTAATAGTACAAATAAAAGCACGGGCATTAATAATACGAAACAGATTAGTGAAGGTATATTAAAAGGTGATAATAACATGACAAAAAAAGGATACGGGGAGTCTACCGGTAAAATTATTTTGATAGGTGAACACGCAGTAACTTTTGGTCAACCTGCTATAGCTATTCCATTTAATTCCGGTAAGATTAAGGTTTTAATTGAAAGTCTTGAAAAAGGAAATTATTCAGCGATTGAAAGTGATGTTTATGATGGGCTATTGTATGATGCACCAGAGCATTTAAAGTCTATGGTAACGCGCTTTATAGATAATACAGGTGTAGAAGAGCCATTATTAGTTAAAATACAAACGAATTTGCCGCCTTCTAGAGGCTTAGGTTCAAGTGCTGCTATAGCAGTAGCATTTACTAGGGCCAGTTATGATTTCTTAGGCAAGCCGTTAAGTGACGCAGAATTAATTGAAGAGGCCAATTGGGCTGAGAAAATTGCACATGGTAAACCAAGTGGTATTGATACACAAACCATTGTCTCTAGCAAACCTGTTTGGTTCCAAAAAGGACATGCAGAAACGTTGAAAACACTACAATTAAATGGTTATATGGTTGTCATTGATACAGGTGTAAAAGGTTCTACAAAACAAGCAGTTGAAGACGTTCACCAATTATGTGAATCACCAGAATATATGAGTCATATAGAACATATCGGGGATTTAGTGTATCAAGCAAGCCAAGCAATAGAACATCACGATTTTAATCAGATTGCCCGTATTTTTAATGAATGCCAGCAAGATTTAAGAAATTTAACAGTAAGCCATGATAAAATAGAAGAGTTGTTAGAAATCGGTAAAGCACATGGTGCCATTGCAGGTAAATTAACTGGTGGCGGCCGAGGTGGTAGTATGTTATTACTTACTGAAGATTTAAAAACAGCTAAAAACATTGTAGCTGCAGTTGAAAAGGCTGGAGCAGCACATACATGGATTGAGAATTTAGGAGGTTAACCCATTGGCAAAGAGTGGTAAAGCACGCGCACATACAAATATCGCATTGATTAAATATTGGGGTAAAGCTGATGAAAAATTGATCATACCTATGAATAATAGTTTATCAGTATCATTAGATAAGTTTTATACGGAAACGAAAGTCACATTTGATAGTGATTACCCTGCTGATCAATTGATTTTAAATGGTAAAGAAGCCAATGAGAAAGAAACTAAAAAGATTCAATCATATATGGATATAGTTAGAGAGATTGCTAATACAGACTTGCATGCACGAATTGATAGTCAAAACTTTGTACCAACAGCAGCTGGTCTAGCATCATCTGCGAGTGCTTATGCAGCATTAGCAGCGGCATGTAATGAAGCGTTACAACTTGAGTTATCAGATAAAGATTTATCGCGTTTAGCACGCCGTGGTTCTGGCTCAGCTTCACGCAGTATTTTTGGTGGATTTGCAGAATGGGAAAAAGGCCATGATGATGAAACATCATATGCACACCCTATAGATGCAGATCACTGGGAAGATGAACTTTCAATGATATTTGTGGTCATTAATAATCAATCGAAAAAAGTATCAAGTCGATCTGGAATGTCATTGACACGTGATACGTCACGTTTTTATCAATATTGGTTAGATCATGTCGATGAAGACATTAAAGAGGCTAAACAAGCAATTGAAGCTAAAGACTTTAAACAACTAGGTGAAGTCATAGAAGCCAATGGTCTACGTATGCATGCAACGAATTTAGGTTCTCAACCACCGTTTACATATTTGGTTCAAGAAAGTTACGATGCGATGGCTATTGTACATGAATGTCGTAAGATGGGAGTGCCTTGTTATTTCACTATGGATGCAGGGCCTAATGTAAAAGTCCTTGTAGAAAAGAAAAATAAACAATTAGTTATCGACCAATTTTTAAAACATTTTGAAGCATCACAAATTATTGCGAGTGATATTATCGCTACAGGCGTTGAAATAATTAAGTAAGGAAATGATAGAATGATTCAGGTCAAAGCACCCGGTAAACTTTATATAGCTGGTGAATATGCAGTTACAGAACCAGGGTATAAGTCTGTCTTAATTGCACTAAACCGCTTTGTTACAGCTACTATTGAACCTTCTACACAAGTTGAAGGTACGATACACTCAAAGACATTACATCATGAACCGGTCACTTTTTATAGAGATGAGGATAGTATTGTCATTTCTGACCCTCAAGCTGCCAAACAACTAAATTATGTTGTTACAGCAATAGAGGTATTTGAGCAATATGCCAAAAGTTGTGAGATTCCGTTAAAACACTTTCATTTAACGATAGACAGTAACTTAGATGATGCGAATGGTAATAAATATGGACTTGGATCGAGTGCAGCAGTGCTAGTTTCAGTAGTTAAAGTATTGAATGAATTTTATGGACTAGAATTATCCAATCTTTATATTTATAAATTAGCTGTTATTTCAAATATGAAATTACAAAGTTTAAGTTCTTGTGGCGATATTGCAGTAAGTGTTTATAGTGGTTGGCTAGCGTATAGTACGTTTGATCATGATTGGGTGAAACAACAAATCGAAACAACATCGGTCAACACAGTGTTAGAGAAGAACTGGCCTGGTCTACATATCGAGCCATTGCAAGCACCAGAAAATATGGAAGTTCTGATCGGTTGGACTGGATCACCTGCATCCTCACCGCATTTAGTAAGCGAAGTTAAACGACTAAAAGCGGACCCGGCTTTTTATGGTGAGTTCTTAGATCATTCTCATCAATGTGTTGAATATTTAATTCATGCATTTAAGACTAACAATATTAAAGGCGTCCAAAAAATGATTCGTCAAAATCGCGCCATCATTCGTAAGATGGATGACCAAGCATCAGTTGATATTGAAACGGATAAATTAAAATCATTATGTGATATTGCTGAAAAGCATGGTGGCGCTGCTAAAACATCAGGTGCAGGTGGTGGCGATTGCGGTATCACTATTATTCATCAAAATGTAGATAAACAAAAGATTTACGATGAATGGATAGAGAATGATATCAAACCATTACAATTTAAAATCTATCACGGACAATAATGAAACAATCTTTACAATGATAATTAATGATCATCTATCTCATCTTTTAGATGGTCATTGAGTTTTTCATTTAAAAAGGTTGTTTTTTTATGTTCTAAAAGCGTGTTGGAAAAAATGACCTTGAATTTTTAAATAAAAAGAGTAAAATAATTAGAGTTAATAATTAATAGAAACGAGCGGGACAGAAGTAATGAAGAACCACTTTTCGATTATTATGTAGTGGTTCAAACGCATTAACCTTAGCTCATTTATTCTTAATAAGAATTATAGATATTATGAATATGCGTAAGAAATACTAAGGTTTTAAAGAAAAGAATGGCTTTAAAAGCCACTATTGGTAAATATGATTATATACTGGGACATTTATTCATGTTCCAGACAATTAACATGAACGTTAAAAAGTAGATTGGAAATAAAACAAATGAGCAGAAAGGTGGGAAGCAATATGAAGAATAAGTTTTTAATTTGTGATGAATGTCAGGCTGTAAATATTAAAACATTAAAAAAGAAATTAGAAAAACTTGATCCTGATGCAGAGATAGAAATTGGTTGTCAGTCATATTGTGGTCCTGGTAGACGAAAAACCTTTGCATTTGTGAATAATCGTCCGTTTGCTGCTTTGACTGAAGAAGAATTAATGGAAAAGGTTACGAAACAACTTAAAAAACCTAGAGATCCTGAAGAAGAAGAGCGACTAAGAAAGCGAAATGAAGAACGTAAACGTCGTAAAGAAGAACAAGATCGTAAATTAAAAGAAAAGCTAGCTAAGAAAAAAGCAGTTAAATAATATATGATGAATGAAGAGGTCGGGACAAAATCCTGCTTTTGGGACACTGTTAAAGCGTTTCAAATGCACAAAACTTTTGTCAGACCTCTTTTTTTGTTAATAATAAAGTAGCGATTTCCTTATGAATGATTAGATTTAAATTAGGGTAAATATTAAATATATAATCACTGAAGGAGAGATGTCTATTATGGCTAAAGAAGTCACTTTAGGTAAATCAGATGTTAAAGTTTTCCCTATTGCATTAGGTACAAATGCAGTTGGTGGACACAACTTATATCCAAATTTAGATGAGGAACAAGGAAAAGAAGTTGTAAGAAAAGCAATAGATCATGGTATTACTTTACTTGATACAGCCTATATATACGGTCCAGAGCGTTCTGAAGAATTAGTTGGAGAAGTAGTCAAAGAATATCCTAGAGAACAGGTTAAAATTGCTACCAAAGGATCTCATTATTTCGATGAAGATGATAATGTACAACAAAATAATGACCCTGAATTTATTAAACAACAAGTTGAAAACAGTTTGAAACGTCTACAAACTGACTATATAGACTTGTATTATATTCATTTCCCAGATGATAATACGCCAAAAGACAAAGCTGTCGCTGCTTTACAAGAGCTAAAAGAAGAAGGGAAAATCAAAGCAATTGGTGTATCTAACTTTACATTAGACCAATTGAAAGAGGCTAATAAAGATGGCTATGTAGATGTTGTGCAGTTAGAATATAATTTATTGCATAGAGAAAATGAAGAAGTGATGCAATATGCAGCAGAAAATCAAATTACATTTGTACCATATTTCCCATTAGCTTCTGGTATTCTAGCTGGTAAGTATGATGAAGATACAACATTTGATGATCACCGTGCGACAAGAAGAGACTTTAAACCAGAAGTGTTTAAAGATAACGTGCGTCGTGTCAATCAACTTAAAGATATCGCCGAAGCGCATCAAACTTCTATTGCTAATATCGTTTTAGCATTTTACTTAACTCGTCCTGCATTAGACGTTGTTATCCCTGGAGCTAAACGTGCAGAACAAGTGATAGAAAATATTGATGCAGCTAATGTCGAATTATCTCAAGATGAAATTAATCAAATTGATTCATTATTCCCGATTAATAAATAATATTGAAAGTGATGAAATCATTTGAGTCACTAACTTTTTTTAGAATATGCCCGTAAAGGAACTAGTACATAGTTTTTTACGGGTATTTTTTTAATGGAAAAATTATCTTTGGATAATAACAATATTTTGCTCAATACATACATAAAACTTTTATAAACGGGTAAGGAAAGATATTGAATAAATGAAAGCGTTTCAAACTGAAATGATATAGGAGGAATAATGAATGATTACGGTATTATTTGGTGGGAGTCGTCCAGAAGGCAATACTGCACAACTCACAAAATATGCTCTAGAAAATGTTGAACACCAGTGGTTAGATCTTACTAAATATCAATTGAATCCAGTAAGAGATGTGCGTCATGATAATAAAAATATTGAGACATATTCTGATGACTACGAACAACTCATACAAACTGTATTAGATAGTGATGTCGTTATCTTTGCGTCACCGGTTTATTGGTACAGTGTATCAGCTTCAATGAAAGCTTTTATTGATCATTGGTCTGAATCGATGGTAGATCCAAGATATTCAGATTTTAAAGAAGTGATGTCTAAAAAAGAATTTAGATTAATTTTAGTGGGTGGCGATTGTCCGAAAGTTAAAGCCAAGCCATGTATTGCTCAAATGAAATATACATTAGAATTTATTGGTGGCGAATTAGCAGGCTATATTGTTGGCACGGCCGAAAGACCTGGAGACATTATGAAAGACACCTACGCTTTAGAAAGAGCTAAAGAATGGAATAACAAATTTAGTCAAAGCAATTCTTAAGATTGTTTAAATAGGTAATGACTTAATACCCCCTTTACTATAACTTAATGTATCGGGGGTCTTAATATTTTATGAGTTGTTTCAACAGTAGAGGCATCATTAAAAAAACCGATTTATAAAAATGATAGATGTTTTCATAAATACTTTTAAAAAATATATAAGTACAAAACGTTTAATTCACTCTATTAAATGAATAGGATATATATGTGATATAATACATTTATTAATAACTTGGAAGTGTTAGGGGAGACATACATGTATAGAGTTAGAGAAGCAACAAGTGCCGATGCGGTAGCAATTAGAGATGTCGCAACAAAGGCTTGGTACAATACGTATTTAAATATTTATGCTGCAAGTACGATCAATGAATTATTAGCAGCTTCATATAATGAAGAACATTTGAAGAAAAGAATGCAAGAACAACTCTTTTTAGTTGCCGAAGAAGATGAAGAAATTGTTGGCTTTGCCAATTTTATTTATGGAGAAGAATTATATTTATCAGCACATTATGTACATCCTGAATCTCAACATAAAGGATATGGTACACATCTATTAGAAAAGGGATTAGAGGCATTTAAAGGCCAATACGATACAGTTTATTTGGAAGTTGATAATCAAAATGATGAAGGTATTCACTTCTATAAAGAACAAGGATTTGAAACGATTCGCTCATATCAACCTGAAATGTATGGCGAAGTTATGAATTTGGCTTTAATGAAAAAGACGTTCTAAGACGTTTGCCATCAATATATCAAAGCAAAGGTAGAGGCATTGACGAAAGTCTCTTATAAAAAGGAGGTATTACATGACACAATCATTGTATACAACGAGTAAATTAGCAGAGGAAAAAGTATTTAAAGATCCTATACATAGATATATTCACGTTAAAGATCAATTGATTTGGGATTTAGTTAAGACGAAAGAATTTCAACGATTACGTAGAATAAAGCAACTTGGTACATTATATCTTTCCTTTCATACTGCTGAACATAGTCGTTTCGGTCACTCTTTAGGTGTGTATGAAATTGTTCGACGCATGATAGATGAAACGTTTGAAGGGCGTGACGCGTGGGATAACAATGATCGTCCTCTTGCTTTATGTGCTGCATTGTTACATGATTTGGGTCATGGCCCTTTCTCTCATAGTTTTGAAAAGATTTTCAATACGGATCACGAAGCGTTTACTCAGGCGATTATTACAGGTGATACTGAAGTAAATGAAGTGCTAAGTCGTGTGTCAGATACATTTCCTCAAGAAGTGGCAGATGTGATTAATAAAACACATCACAATAAACTAGTTATTTCTATGATATCGTCTCAAATTGATGCTGATAGAATGGACTATTTACAACGCGATGCGTATTTTACTGGCGTGTCTTATGGTGCGTTTGATATGGAACGTATATTACGATTAATGCGTCCATCCAAAGACGAAGTGTTAATTAAAGAAAGCGGTATGCATGCAGTTGAAAATTTTATCATGAGTCGTTATCAAATGTATTGGCAAATTTATTTCCATCCAGTTAGTCGAGGTGGAGAAGTATTGCTTAATAATTGTTTGAAAAGAGCAAAGCAATTATATAATGAAGGTTATCAATTTAAAAAATCACCAGAAGATTTTATTCCATTCTTTGAAGGCACAATGACAATTCAACAATATGTAGATTTAGATGAAGCGGTTGTCTTATATTATCTGAAAAAATGGATTGATGAAGATGACGAGATTTTAAGTGATTTATCACGTCGTTTTATTAATCGTGATTTATTTAAATACATTCCATTTGATGGTTCGATTATTACCATCTCTGAACTTCAAGAATTGTTTGAAGCAGGTGGTATTAATCCGGATTATTATTTCGTGAGCGAATCATTTTCTGACTTGCCTTATGATTATGATAGACCGGGTTCCAATCGTAAACCAATTCATTTATTAAGACGAGATGGTACGATAAGAGAAATTAGTAATCAATCCCTAGTGATAAATAGTATTACAGGAATTAATAGAGAAGATTATAAATTGTACTACCCTAAAGAATTAGTTTTAAATATTGAAGATGACATGATTAAAGGCTCTATTATCAATCTATTAAATGAATTAAATTAATGATTTGATAGAATGTGCTAGCTCATTTAATATAGTAATCAGTTGAAAATTGTATGAGGAGGTACGATGGTGACTGAGAAAAAAGGATTTAATTTTAACATCATAAAAAATGACCCATTAGATGGCCATAAAGGTACAAATATCGGTTCAATTAGTTTAGATAATATTGCGCCTGTCTTTATAGATGTTGAGAATCAAGAAGCTTTTGTTGATATTGGTGGTATGCATGCCCGTGCCAAAGTTGAAAAAGGTGTAAAATGGATTACAGATAAATCAGAAGTAGAAGGCGAAGAAGCTAAAGAATACTGGTTATGTTGGGTTACAACTGAAAGAGGCGAAAACGGTCCTTACTATGCAGGTGTAACGGCATGTTACTTATTAGTAAACAAAAGTATTAGACGTGGATATAAGAGTATGCCAGAACACGTTAATATGATGGATAAATCAATGAAACATCAAATTATTATCGACCATATTGGTGAAGACAATAAAAAAGTATTAAAAACATTTTTACAAAATCATAATGAAGAAATGTGGAACAACTCTACAGAAGAATTGTTTAAGGCATTGGGATAAAGCCAATTGTAAATGTAAATGAATTTTATCTAAACAATTAGAGTTTTAACTTAATATTAATTTGATATTATAGGTTACTTTTCCTTATAAAAAATATAGGAAGAAGTAACCTTATTTTTATAAGGGTATTAATATTTAAAGTATTATTTTTGAAATATATTAATAAAATGTTTGAAAGTATTAACAAATTCATCAAAAAATTGTATATTTAAATTAAATAAAAAATAAGGAGGTATTATATGTCTGAACAACAAAAAGATAACAATGCGTTAGTTTTTATAATCCTTGGATGGGTCTTTTCTGGGTTATCACTAATTATACTGCCAATTATATTTGGTCCAGCAGGTGTTGTTTTTGGGGCTTTAACAATTAGTAAAGGTAAAAAAGTACATGGTATAGTTATTATCATTGCTGCAATTGTTTTTGCATTAATTGGATTTACATTAGGCTATATTATTGCTTCGCAAGCAGGTCTTTAAATTTTATAAATAATTACATAAAACTATAAATAAGCTACTCATTTCTATTTAGAAATGAGTAGCCAGTTTTTTAAAGTAGTCATTATCTATATTCAATCAAAAAGAGAATAGGGGATGGGTTTATGCAATTCAAATTAAAAGAAGAAGAACTGATTGATTTTTTAGAATTGAAATTTCCGGAATACACCTTTGTTAAAGGTAGACTTCTAGTGGGACAACATAAACAAGAAGATTTGCATGTCTATTATTTAGGGGAAGAAACGTTGGCATGTTTAACTATTGCATTTAAAACATTTGAAATTAGAGACGCTGACATTTTAGATTATGAACCGTTAAAAGAAATTCGTCTCAAAGATGGTTTGCTATTTAGGAAAATGCAAATCATTACTGACGGTGGCATACTAAAATACGGTACGTCTAAAGCGTTATTAACGGACTTCCAAAATGACAATTACAATCACTTTATTGATGGTAATAAGGAAAAAGTGATTTATAAAGATGGTACCTTTCAATAATTAATAAACGTGGATAAATCATATTTACTCATAGTTATGATGATGATAATATAAAAAAAGAAATAAATATCATTATAGAATATGAGGTAAAAAAATGAATAAATTAATATTCATGACAGCACTGATTTTCGGCATCGTATATTTCTATAAGTATCAACTTATAAAAAGTAAATATCAAAGACATATTGTTGACATAGAATCATTAGAAGATGTTATTGAGGTTAGATAGTATGAAATGAGTGGATAAGCTATTTTTGGCTTATCCGCTTTTTATATTTATTAATAAATTAAATCACCCAATACTACAAGCAATAGGGCAATTATGCTATAATATCATGTATTATTGTGTAGGATAAGGGAGTAGTAAATTGGAAAATAATGTTAAAATCCAAACGAAACAGATAATTAAACAAAATGGCGAAAAAGAGAAGTTTGATTTTACTACTGAAGGATCATGGCACAAACGTCAATCTCACATCATTAGATATACTGAACATATAGATGATGCCAACGTGAACGTAACCATTAAAATAGAAGCAGATGGCGTGAAATTGATTCGAAAAGGCGATATTAATATGAACTTTCATTTTGTAGAAGGTGCTGAAACAACTACATTTTATGATATACCTGCAGGACGTATTCCGTTAAATGTTAAAACGTTAAGTATTCTACATTTTGTTACCCCAGATGGTGGTAAACTGAAAGTACATTACGAATTATTTCAAAATGAAGAGAAAATGGGTTCATACCAATACGAAATAAATTACAAGGAGTTAGGCTAATGAACATAATAGAACAAGTCAAACAGACGCTAGTTGAAGAAATTGAAGCAAGTATTAAAAAAGCTGAATTAGCAAGTGATATTCCAGAAATTAAAATAGAGATTCCTAAAGATGTAAAAAATGGCGACTATTCAACGAATATTGCAATGGTACTTACTAAAATAGCTAAACGTAATCCACGTGAAATTGCACAAGCTATCGTGGATCATTTAGATGCTAGTAAAGCGCATGTTAAAAAGGTAGATATTGCTGGGCCAGGATTTATCAATTTTTATTTAGATAACCAATATTTAACAGATATTATTCCAGAAGCTATTCAAAAAGGCGATCAGTTCGGTAAAGCAGAAGCATCTAAAAATAAAAATATTTTACTTGAATATGTATCAGCCAATCCAACAGGAGACTTGCATATTGGTCATGCGCGTAATGCGGCAGTTGGTGATACATTAGCTAATATTTTAATAGCAGCAGGTTATCATGTGACACGTGAATATTATATTAATGATGCCGGTAATCAAATTTCAAATCTTGCACGTTCAATTGAAACACGTTTCTTTGAAGCATTAGGTGATAACAGTCATGAAATGCCAGAAGATGGCTATAATGGTAAAGATATCGTTGAAATCGGTAAAGATTTAGCGGATAAACACCCAGAAATCAAAGATTATAGTGATGACGAACGTCTGAAGACATTTAGACAACTTGGTGTTGATTATGAAATGTCTAAATTGAAGAAAGATTTATCAGACTTCAATACACATTTTGATAATTGGTTTAGTGAAACGTCTCTTTATGAAAAAGGCGAGATTAAAGAAGTATTAGCTAAAATGAATGACTTAGGTTACACATATGAAGCGGATGGTGCAACTTGGTTGCGTACATCGGATTTTAAAGATGACAAAGACAGAGTGTTAATCAAAAAAGATGGCAATTACACTTATTTCTTACCTGACATTGCTTATCATTTTGATAAAGTACAACGTGGTAATGATATTTTAATTGATTTGATGGGTGCTGACCATCACGGTTATATCAACCGTTTGAAAGCGTCTCTAGAAACATTTGGTGTAGATAGTGATCGCTTAGAAATTCAAATTATGCAAATGGTACGTCTAATGCAAAATGGCGAAGAAGTTAAAATGAGTAAACGTACAGGTAATGCTATTACATTACGTGAAATTATGGATGAAGTCGGTGTAGATGCCGCTCGTTACTTCTTAACAATGCGTAGCCCTGATACACACTTTGATTTTGATATGGAATTAGCCAAAGAACAATCACAAGATAATCCGGTTTATTATGCACAGTATGGTCATGCACGTATTTGTTCTATATTAAAACAAGCTAAAGAACAAGGCATAGAAATAAGTACGGACGTTGATTTTTCAAAAATCACTAATGACAAAGCCATTGAATTATTGAAAAAAGTAGCAGAGTTTGAACCAACAATTGAAAGTGCAGCAGACTCAAGAGCACCACACCGTATGACAAATTATATTCAAGATTTAGCGTCACATTTCCATAAATTCTATAATGCTGAAAAGGTATTAACAGATGACATTGAAAAAACAAAAGCACACATTGCGCTTGTAGAAGCAGTGAGAATTACTTTAAACAATGCATTAGCATTAGTTGGCGTATCTGCACCGGAGACAATGTAATATTAAATTTGATTAAACCCTTATAGCTCTATGGTTATAAGGGTGTTTTTATGACTATGTAAAAGGGGGATATTTTGTTACAAACAGAAGAATTATATAACATTTTATATCAAAACATGGGTCCTCAACATTGGTGGCCTGCAGACAGTAACATTGAAATGATGTTAGGAGCGATACTTGTTCAAAACACCAATTGGAGAAATGCTGATTTAGCTTTACAATCATTAAAAGAAGCAACGGATTTTAACCCGAAATATATATTAAATATGCCATTAGAAGACTTACAAATGGTGATTAAATCTAGTGGTTTCTATAAAAATAAGGCTAAAGCGATTCATGCATTGTTCTTATGGTTAGATCAACATCATTTTGATTATAATGGTATTGTTACACAATACAGGGATGATCTTAGACAAGAATTATTAAGCATACGTGGCATTGGCAGTGAAACAGCGGATGTATTAATCGTGTATATTTTTGGTGGGGTTGAGTTTATCCCAGATAGTTACACGAGACGATTATATGCCAAACTCGGATATGCGAATACAGATAGTTACGATAAATTTAAAAAAGAAATACAATTACCATCAACATTTACCAACCAAGATGCGAATGAATTCCACGCATTGTTAGATAGCTTCGGTAAAAATTACTTTAATATTAAGAATGGTACACATTATACATTTTTAGATTCTTATTTTGAATCATCTGTCAATGATTAGATGACCAAAATGTATTAGTTCTTTTATAGTAATTATGTTTTTTGATTAATTTAAAAATTGTAGTCATATTGAATGATAATTGATAAATTATATAATAGATATTGAAATAAATTTTTGTGAAAGGGGTACAAAATGTTAAGGTCTTATAAAGCGTTTTGGCAAAAGGCATTGATATTAGAGGGCAGGACACGAAGAAAAGATTTTTGGTGGCCGGTTTTAATTAACATGATTTGTTTATTATTGATTGCGATTATTGCATCGTTAATATTAGTACCACTTCAGCATGGGAAAATCATTTATGATACTGTCTTTTATATCGTGTATCTCATTTTTACAGTACCGATGTTTACAATTTCTGTAAGGCGATTTCACGATATAGGAAAAGGTAAAACGATACCCGTCATCTATTTAGTATTAACCCTTTTAAATCCGATAAATCAAATGGCAAATGACTATGGATGGTTTTCTCAACTAGAGCATTTAAATATTGTTGTCATTTTTGTATTATCTATTATGGCAATTATATTTGCCATTGGAAGTATTGTTATTTCAATTATGGCATTAGTGTATTGTGTTCAAGACAGTGAAAAAGGTACGAACCAATATGGACCAAATCCTAAAGAACACATGCATGAAGCATAAAAGTTATCAAATTAATTTCAATCTACTGCATTACAAGTTGGTTTACTTGTAGTGCAGTTTTTTTATTTTGTATGGCTTAATTTCTCATATGGGTTAAATTGACATGATATATGGGAATAGATATCATAAATGAATTGATATATGAAAAGGTACAAATACAAAGGGGATGTCTGAATGCCGAGTCAACAACGTGATTTTACACATGGCAATATATTTAAAGGATTGGTTTTATTTTCAGGCCCCATCATGTTAACCAATCTACTTCAAACCTCATTTCAAATTATAGATAGCTTATGGGTAGGGAATTTATTAGGGGCTCACGCACTGGGTGCTGTGGCGATTTCCACTACTATTTTAATAACAATACTTTCATTTATTTTAGGTTTAAATAATGCAGTTTTAACGATATTATCTCAATATTACGGTAAAAAAGACTATAAAGGTCTTAAGCAATATTTAAATGCATTTGTTGTTGTGATGACGTCAATGGCTCTATTATTTGGTGTAGTTGGATTCATATTTTCAAAACATTTACTATTATTGATTGGTACGCCCACCACTTTATTAGGACAAGCAACGACATATTTGCAGATTAGTTTTTTAGGTATTTTATTCTTATTTGGTTATAACTTTGTAAATACGGTATCGCGTGCACTCGGAGATAGTAAGACACCCATGCGTATTGTATTTTTAGCAGTAATACTTAATGCTATTTTAGCGCCATTATTTATTGGTGTTTTTCAATTAGGTATGGTTGGTGCCGCATTATCGACAGTCGTATCACAAGGCCTAGCTTTTCTGTATAGTTTATATCATTCACTTAAGCATCAACTTATTCCATTTACAGTCCCTAAACTGCCTCAAAAAGATGAAGTCATCTTAATTTTGAAATTAGGTATACCCGCAGGCTTACAGATGGCAGTGATTCAAGGTGGTAATGCTGCTATACTTAGTGTGGTTACCCAATTTGGTGGTGATACAGTAGCAGGATTTAGTGCTTCTCAAAGGTTAGACAGTTTAATTATGTTACCGGCAATGGCACTTGGAACTGCAGTGAATAGTATGGCAGGTCAGAATATTGGTGTCGGTAACTGGAAGAGAGTACGTCAAATAGCTAAAGTATCAGCATTATATAATTTCGCAATTATGATTACTATTGCCATAGTTGTAATGGTAGTTGCAGAATTTGCAATTAAGTTCTTTATACAGGATAAACAAGCTGTTGATTTTGGTACGCACTATTTACGTATTGTAGCGCTTTGTTTTCCATTTTTAGGATTGAATTTTGTATTAAATGGTATCGTAAGGGCATCTGGTGCAATGTACCAAGTATTAGTGTTAAATATTATTTCATTTTGGATACTACGGTTTCCATTAACAGGACTATTCTCAAAAATGTTTGGCCAAATAGGTATTGGTATGGGCATCGGTACAGGTTTTATCATTAGTAGTTTATTTGCATTTGCCTATTATCAATTTGGCAAATGGGACCAAAAAGTTATACTTGAAGACCATGATTAGAAAAGGTTAAAAACTAACATTAAAATATCAAATAGCATACTTGGAATATCCTATTACTATAAAAATAGTGATAGGATATTTTTATTAAAAATATTTTAAAATGATTTGAAAATCTAATGAAAAATATGTGAAATTTGATATGATAAAATGAAGTGATATACATATTAAATTAAAAATGAATGGAATGAGCAAACATGAAACGTAATTTTTGGATAATTATGATGTCATTATTGATAATTCTTGCAGGTTGCAGCCAAAATGAACAACATCAAACAGATAAAGATTTTAAAGATCAATCTACTACAGGTAAGACACCATATCATCGTATTGTTTCATTGATGCCAAGTAATACTGAAATTTTATATGAACTTGGACTAGAAAATCGTATTGTGGGTGTGTCTACCGTTGATGACTATCCTAAAAATGTTAAAAAAGGGAAAAAGCAATTTGACGCGATGAGTTTGAATAAGGAAGCCTTATTAAAGGCAAAACCTGATTTGATATTAGCGCACGAATCTCAAAAATCGTCTTCTGAAAAAGTTTTAGATGCTCTGAAAAAAGAGGGTGTGAAAGTTGTTTACGTTAAAGATGCACAATCACTTAAAGAAACATATGAGACATTTAAATCAATTGGGAAATTAACCCATCGTGAAAAGCAAGCCAATCAATTAGTAAATGAAACTAAAGATAATGTCGACAAAGTGATTCAATCCATCCCTAAACATCAAAAGCAACCAAAAGTATTTATGGAAGTATCATCTCAACCAGATATATATACTGCCGGTAAACATACATTCTTTAATGATATGTTAAAACAATTAGATGCTAAAAATAGCTTTGATGATATTGATGGTTGGAAATCAGTCAGTAAAGAAAGCATCGTCAAACACAATCCAGATATTTTAATATCTACGGAAGGAAAGTCACAGGCTGAATATGAAAAAATCATTGAAAAACGTGGTGGCTTTGATAAAACGAATGCTGTGAAACATCATCGTATTGAAACAGTTAATGGTGATGAAATATCACGCCCAGGTCCAAGAATAGACGACGGCTTAAAAGAACTAAGGGATGCTATTTATCAAAAATAATGATTTCTAAAAGTACTAGTACACATGAAGTAGATATATAATGAACGATGTCAGTTAGCTATGTCAATGTGAGACTAGTACTTTTTTGATTTAAAGTTTGTTATGATGGGCACAATAATGAAAATGTATTAGAAATGAGCGTATTATGAAAAAGATAAAGGTTATTTTAATTTGGACATTGATATTAACTGTCACTATTCTAATGAGTTTAATGTGGCAAATTGGTGACTTGTCTGATCCATTTAACCAAACAATTTTATTGAAAGTAAGACTACCTAGGGTGTTAGAAGCATTACTTACTGGAGCGACATTAACATTGGCTGGGCAAATGTTTCAGACGGTACTCAATAATCCACTTGCAGATAGTTTTACATTGGGTTTAGCCAGTGGTGCTACGTTTGGTTCAGGCTTAGCCTTATTTTTAGGACTGAGCTTTTTATGGATACCCTTCTTTTCAATAGGATTTAGCCTCATAACGCTAATCATTGTATTAAGTCTAACGATGGCGTTATCTACGGGGTACCCTGTTCGTGTATTGATTCTACTTGGATTGATGATAGGGGCATTATTTAATGCTTTATTATATATATTGATATTGATAAAACCGCAGCAATTAAATACAGTGGCGAATTATTTATTTGGCGGCTTTGCTTCTGCAGAAATTGAAAATGATATCATGATAGCCATTGTATTAGCATTGTCAGTTATAGGACTAGGATTATTATTACGTCCAATTAAATTATTGCAACTAGGAGAGTTGAAAGGGCAATCGTTAGGTTTAAATGTACAACGTATGACCTTTATGGTACTCACCATTGCCTCTATTATCACTGCTATTGTAGTAGCATATGTGGGGATTATTGGCTTCATAGGTATGATTGTGCCTCAATTGATTCGACGTTATTATTGGCGTTTTGAGCTCGGAATGCAAATGGTTTTAAATATCATCATTGGTGCAATAGTGATGGCGTTAGCTGATTTTATAGGTAGTATTGTGATTCATCCAATACAAATTCCTGCTAGTATTATAATGGCGTTATTAGGTATACCGGTATTATGTTATATTTTATTATCACAATCTAAAGTATTACGCTAATGTCATTCATTTGCTAAAATAAGAATTAATAAACGATGAAGAGGTTAAAAAGATGGATTTGAGTCATATAAAAGCAATCGTATTCGATTTAGAAGGCACATTGCTAGATAGAGTAAAATCACGTGAGAAATTTATTGAAGAACAATATGAAAGATTTCATGATTATTTTGTACATGTACAATTAGCTGATTTTAAGAATAAGTTCATTGAGTTAGATGACGATGAAGACAATGACAAGCCAGATTTATATAAAGCTATAATTAAACAATTTCATATCGATCGTTTAACCTGGAAAGATTTATTTAATGATTTTGAAATGCATTTTTATCGTTACGTATTTCCATATTATGACACGTTATATACACTAGAACGATTATCTAAAGCAGATTATCTTATTGGGGTAATTGCTAATGGTAAATCTAAAATTAAACAATTTAGACTACACTCACTAGGTATCATGCATGTCATTAATTACTTATCAACATCTGAAACTGTAGGTTTTCGTAAACCACATCCAAAGATATTTGAGGATATGATTGATCAATTAGATGTCAAAGCAGATGAAATTATGTACGTTGGAGACGATGCTTTAAACGATGTTGCACCAGCACGTGCAATGGGAATGGTAAGTGTTTGGTTCAAACAAGAAGATGCAGAAATAGAACCACTTGAAGAGGAAGTTGATTTTACCATTACCACGATTGAAGAATTATTGGATATTTTACCGAAGAATTTTAATTTAGAAGGAGAACGATCTAATGGATTTATTTACTAGAAATGATGGTACAACACTACATTACAATGCATTAGGTGAAGGATACCCAGTTGTGTTGATTCACACTGCATACGACAACTATACGGTATTTAATGATGTAGCTAAAAAGTTAGCAAAGTCATTCCAAGTGGTACTGATTGATTTAAGAGGGCATGGTTATTCTGACAAACCGAGACATATTGCATTCCAAGAATTTGCGGATGATATCATAGCATTACTAGACTTTATATATATCGACCAAGCCGCATTTATTGGACATGAAATGGCTGCCATGATTATTGCAGATTTATCAGTAAGATATCCTGGCTATGTATCTTCATTAACATTCGTCAATCCTACATCAGTTGAAGGAGAACTACCAGAAGAGCGTTTGTTTAGAAAATATGCCCATACCATTCGTAACTGGGATGATGAAAAACAATCGAAATTCTTGAATGATAAAAAATATTACAAACCACGTAAAATGAATAAGTTTTTAAAACATGTCGAAGATACAAATTCAATTTCAACTAAAGAAGAAATTCAAGCAATTGAAGATGTATTTAAATCAACAGGCATCTCCGATGTTTTTCCAAAAGTAGCGGCACCTACATTAATTATTGCAGGAGAATATGGTGAAAGAACGACAACGCTTGAAGCTAAAGAAGTTGTTGATTTAATCGAACATGGGGACTTTTTAGTATATAACACTTCAAGTTTATATCCATTTGTAGAAGAAGAACAACGATTTATAGATGATGTGACGCAATTTATTACAGAGCATTGCCCAATTAGAAAAAATCATAATTAATGATTGAGGTTTGATAGATAACTACGACTTAAGTATTAAATTTTGTAATAATTTTGTAATTATGTTGTCATATTAGTAATATTTGTAGTATACTGTGATTAAGCACAAGAAAGAGATATTGATATAAAGGAGAGAGTGCTTATGAAAAAGTTAATGGCATCATTACTTGTTTCAGGACTAGTTGTCACAGGAGTAAACGTTAATCACGTCGAAGCAGCAACTGGTAATTCAATTCAAACAGTTCAACAAATCACACAAGGTGATCAATCATTAGAAAATGTAAAATTAGGCGAATCAATGCAAAGCGTCTTAGGTAAATATAGCAGTCCTATTTATTCTTATAATGAAAATGGTTCAGAACATTACTATGAATTTAGAACAAATAAAGGTGTATTATTAGTAACAGCAGATGGTAAAAAAGATAGAGGTCATGTGACACGTGTATCTATGACTTATAATAAAGCTAACGGTCCAACATATAATGCAGTTAAACGCAGTGTAAGTCCAAATGCTTCTAGTCGCGTTCATTATAATCATGTTACTGGTAACTTTGGATATATCAAAGATAAAAATGCTAGCTATCAATTTAGTTCAAATTCACCTAAAGATAAAAATGTTAAACTATATAGAGTAGATTTAGGTAAATAATACGTCATCAATATTTTAAATATGAATAGCCGACAAACCGATGTTGAGTTACTTTTTTAAGTTTCTTACAGTGTTTGTCGGTTATTTTGTGTGTAATGATTGATGTCAAGGTTTTATCGTTATAAAGGATAATGACTCATTTTTGATATAAAATAAAAATAAGGTTGAAGAAATGGGAATTCAATTATGTTACAATGCTATATTGATAGTAAGAAAAAGTAATTAAAATGCATGTCGGAAGTAAATACGGATAGGAAATGACTGCCGTAATTGAAGTTAAGATTAACAAAGCATCTAGAAAGCGTAATTAAAGGAGCTTAACATGAGGACAAATGATAAAGTACTACTCGAAAATATAAATGACTACTTTAGTCATAAGGGAATGTCACCAAACCTTATAGATGATATTAAAGAAAAGTTTCGTATAGATATTCAAAAGTCAGAGGCAAAAGATCAAGATTACATAGAGTATAGACAGAAATCGCCAGCACAAATTATTTTAATTATACAACGTAATCTATTTGCGCTTGAACTTAATCCTATCATCTTTTTTATTATTAATTTTATATTGATTTCATATTTATATGACAAGCAATATGTGCAATTTCAAGCGATTACAGGCATTAGCTTGTTTTACAGCATAGTGATTTTTCCAATATCCATATTGATTTATCATCGAATCAATAAAAAAAATTATCTCTACAGTAATCGATATGAAATGATAGGCGGATTTATAATAGCTGCAATAGCGTTGATACTTATTATTATGCAAGGATTCCATTTCAATTGGTCGATTATACCTATATCTATGTATGGTCATCAATTTGTATTCTTTGTGGGTATTATTTTATGTATTGCAGGAATCTATTTAAAAAAATTAGAATTTACTGGGTTAGGATTGTTAGTTTGTCAAAAAACGATTGATGCGATGGTATCCAATCCAGATATCGCACAAATTTTCTCATTAGTTATATGGATTCTATTAGTGATATTAATTATTTACTGTACAATTAAATTATCAGAGAGAACAAAAAGTTAAAAAAGTTGGGAGAAGGTCTTCATTCGTTTTTCGAATGAAGGCTTTTTTCTTTAGAAAGGAGAATGATCTACACATGAGCTATAAATGATTTGGTCAACGAAATGACCCTAATGGATACCTAGTCATCCTTGCGGGGGTAACACTAAGAAATTAAAAATTTCAGAGTAACGCCCTAAGAAGTTCTAAGCAATTTCTTGCAGAAGGGGAGGAACGCCTGAGCTAAAGCTCATGCCACGCAGTAGATGACTGATATCAATGGACGTTACACTAATTGATATCTAGTCATCCTTGCGGGGGTAACACTAAGAAATTAAAAATTACAGAGTTACTCCCTAAGAAGTTCTAAGCAATTTCTTGCAGAAGGGGAGGAACGCCTGAGCTATAGCTCAGGCATAAGAAGTTCTAAGCAATTTCTTGCTAAGAACTTCTAAATATTGGCGTAAAGGTATTTTCAAATGGGTATAGTACATACTAAAGGGAGGTGCCACTATGGACAAAATTCAATTAGGCAATGGTATTGAAATTGCTTATCGTGATGTAGGGCAAGGCATTCCCATCGTATTAATTCATGGATTAGATGGCAACTTAGCAGCATTTAAACAATTATCAGAACGGTTAAGTGATCGCTATAGAGTCATAACTTATGATGTACGTGGTCATGGGAAATCATCTAGATGTGATTCTTTTGATTTAGAGGATCATATTGAAGATTTGTATATATTAATGGAGCAATTAAATATTAGCTCTGCACATATCTTAGGACATGATATGGGTGGATTAATCGGTAAAAGATTTACCGAAAAATATCCATTTAAGACAATTTCATTAACTGCAGTTGCTTCAAAAAGAGAGGATATTACTCACGGATTTACTAAATTAATGGTGGAACATCAAGATTTAGTTGCAGGTTTTAATAAATCGGAGGCAGTTCTTTTACTTTTTCCAATTTTATTTAAAGAGCAAGACAATACAATGAGATGGTTCCAAGATCAAAGAATGTATTATAGACCATCATCAGAGGAAAGTGCTATCGCTATTAGAGCGCTAATCTCTTATAATGCACAAGAACAAGAAGAACGTCCATTGGTCAACGTACCAACATTAATCATTAATGGATTTTATGATCCTTTGATTAAGGATAAAAATAATTATTGTGTAGACGATCATTTTGAAAATATTACTAAAATGGTATTTAATGACTCAGGTCATGCGCCACATATCGAAGAACCAGAAAAATTTGAGAGTGTATATACAGATTTTATTAGTTCAATTGAACAATGGATTGAAAGATAACGATTGACTCAAAAAGGGATTTTATCACACGTGCACATTGCACGAGGATAAAATCCCTTTTTATTTCAGACACGTTATATACTTTTTCAAATCTATTTATCATTAAAAAATACCTATCTTTTCAAAGATAGGTATGAGATGGTTAGATATTTACATTGAAATCTATTAAGTTGTTAGATTAACTGTTTATATCTATCTATCTCTTATCAAACATCATCACTTGAGTTGAAGCTTAGACTTCGTTTTCGTCATTAGCTTCAGTGATTCGTTTGTTAACACGTTTTAATAATTCATCGATTTTTTTACGTTGTTTAGTATTAACTAAAATTAATACTGTTCTTTCATCATGTTCATTACGTTTTTTGTCGAAATAATCTTCTTGTGATAAGTTTTTAACAGCTTTTACAACTTGTGGTTGTTTGTAGTTTAAGTGGTTAATAATATCTTTAAGATAGTATTCCTCTTCTTTGTGTTCACTAATATAAGTTAAAACTGCGAATTCCTCAAAGCTAATTGAGAATTCTTTTTTGATAATACTTTTTAATTTGTCAGCATAAGTGACCATTGCTAGTAATTCGAAGCAATCATTTATTTTTGAAATAGCCATTACTGAAACCTCCCTATTATATATACTTACATATAACTCTATAAGTGCTTTTACCCGATTTTATATATTTATATCTTTTTTTTGAAAAATACGAAGTGTCTGCCATAATTTAGTATTAAATTAATTTAAAGAATTATATTTAATGCTATATTATTTAGTTAATTATAACTAAATAAAATTAAGAAGTAAACAAATAAGTGTTTATAAAACAAATTATTGATTGTGATATATCTTTTTTTCTTAAAAATAGCATTTTTCTAATTCAAATTTATCATAGCAAATTCAAATTTTCTGTAATTTAATAAAAAAACAACTAAAAAGTAAAGTTTTTGAAATGATTATTACAAATAACTTATTTATAAACCTTTTTTAAAGATGCTGAAGGCGTAGAAACAACGTTTTCATTCAACATTAATCCTTGTGTAACATTTATATACCCATGTTGCTTAGCAGTATTGTATTTAATTTCTCGTTTTACGATTTTATTTTTTAGTTTAACGAGGACATACTTGCTTTCTACTAATGCACTTTTAGGGATACGTATATGATCAGAATAGAGTCTAACTTTGAAGTGGGTGCCGATATCATAATGTGGTTGAGTCGATATTTCAATTTGATACATGGATGTTTGCTTATTAATTTGTTTTGGAATATTTGAAATATATTTAACTTTTCCAATGAATCGATTTTTATCATTAGAATAGATTGAAATATTTTGATTTATTTTTAATAAATCTTTTTCAGATTCTGATATAGTAGCACGAATAATACGTTCTTTGCTATTGATTTGCATTATAGGCTGATTATTTTTAGAAGGAGATTTGTTTAGCATATGTATATAGCCGCTAATAGGGGTATAAGTTTGCGTATAAACTTCTGATTTATCTTTTAAGAATTGTGATTGATGAAGTGTTCTTTCTGTTAGTTGTTGCTGTTGGGAAGATGATAATTTAGGGAAGTTGTGCTGGATTTGTTTGAGAGTTAGTTGTTGCTGATCATCAAGTTGTGTTGCTTTCGATGGGTTGAAATATTCTAAAAGCGGGGAATTCTTTTTTACATAAGTATGGGGTTTAACGAATAGTCTATGGATGTAGCCATATTGTTTGTCGTAATAAAGAGTGAAAGTTTCGACAGCTTCTTGCGTGCCTATAGTAGAAAGTAAGGTTTCATGTTTAGTCTTAATTGTTTTAACTTGGTCAAGCTGATCGGGAGAATGAGAAGAACGATAAAGGTAAAAACCGAATCCTGAGGAAATAATGGTTAATAGAAGTATTAAAGAAAATATTATCGTTTTGTTTAAGTTCAATATGTTCACCTCGGTGGAGTAAGATGTGATTATTATACTACAAAAATAGAATTGTAAAAATATTAAAACAAAATATTATTTGAAATGGTGTCATAACTATTTGATAGAGTTACAGATTATGAAAAAACACGATTTAGATGATAAAAAAAGAGGTCTGGACAAAAGCGTTTAGGATTTGAGCAGAACCGAACGATGATAAAGAACTACTTCCTTATTCATAGGTTAGTAGTTCTTACAAACTCAATAGTTGAGTTTGTTCATTTGAATTGTTTTCCAAATTTTGTCGAATCGTGAGCGTTTGCCCAACTTGCATTATTTTCAGAAATTGGAATACCAATTTCTCTATGTTGGGTCCCTTCTGCCGATAATCCTGCTTTTGGGACGCCGTTAATCGGTTTCCCAAAGCACCAAACCTTTATGTCTCAACCTCAGCAATTAAAACGTTAGAATAAACGTAATAATATAATGCCTATAGCAATGCAACTTAAGCCAATACATTTTCTTAGTGTGATTCTGTTTTTGGGTGTGCCCAGTAAACCAAAGTGATCGATAATTACGCCCATTAACATTTGTCCGAGCATACCAACAATGGTAGTTAAAGCAGCGCCTAGAAATGGCATCAGTATCACATTGGAAGTAACAAAAGCCATACCTAAGATACCACCCACAAAATAAATTGATTTGATATGACCCAAATCCGGATGTGTTTGGTTGATTTTTAAGCTTCTATGGAAAATTAATGTCAAAATGAGTAATGCGATTGTACCTATCGTAAACGATACTAATGAAGCAAAGAATGATGAATGGACTTCTTTTGCTAACGCACTATTGATTGTCGTTTGGATAGGCGGCGCACATCCGAAAATAAAGCCAACGATTAACCATATATATAAATTCGAGTGAGATTGACGTAAGAGTTTGTCTTTAGGAATTTGATTCATAAGTAAAATACCTATAAGTAAAAGAACTATACCCACTGCTTTAAACAAGGTGAATGGTTGTTGGCTTGCACCAAACAAACCTAAAGTATCAATGGCAACGCCCATGATAATTTGACCAGCTACTGTAATGACAACGGTAAGTGCTGCGCCTAATCTAGGTAATAATAATAAGTTACCAGTTAAGAAACATACGCCTAATAAGCCACCTACAAACCAGTGATAATTAAAGGTTTGTTCTGTAAAGAATTGAGGTGTGAGCATATGAGGGTTAATTATTAAATTCAGAATGATTAAACATAAGGTTCCCACACCGAAAGACACTGTTGAAGCATAAAAAGATGAACGTGTGTATTGACTTAGTCTTGAGTTTACGGATGTCTGTATAGGAATTAACATACCGACAAAGATACCTAAAAAATAAAGTAAAGCCATAATTGAAGTCACTCTTTTCTCGACAGAATGAATCAATTATATCGAAAAAGACACTATTATAAAATAGTAGATGATGTATAAATCAAACGATTTATATACATCTATTCAAACAAAAAAGCCCTATACCCAATGTGATGAATATCAGAGGGTATAGGACGTCGATCAATTATTTATTTTCAAAAAAGATTTGTGTATTTTTGGATACAATATAAGCAGCATACACTTTGTGGATTGTGCCGACATTTGATTTTAAAATATCTAATTTTAATAATTGATCCATACTTTCTTTTACAACCTGTTCGGTTAGTGTGCTATCATTTTCGGGTATTTGTAACTTTATTGGTTTGTCTAAGTTACTTTTAAAAACAAGGTCTAATGTAGTTTTCATAAGCATTCTCCTATACTAATGATTGTGTTCTAATGGCTTCAACTTTATCAAATGATTCGCCAGTCAAGCGTTCGATAATCGTTGAAAATGTTTTGATTTGTTCGTCTGTTGTAGTCGGTTTTAAATTTGAAAAACGTCGTTTATGTTGGATTGCTTTACCTTCTGAATCATAAGTAATACGAGTTAAAACAACCACCAGTTGATTCACTTCATTCATTGTTGTAACCTCCTTTCACTATATATATCGAAATAAAAATTAAAAAGGGTCACAATTTAATAAATAAATTTAAGCAGATTACTTTAATGTTACTTAATCATGTTTTATCATTAAATAAGAAACTTAATAAGGAGGACGTATGAATCAAGTAGAGCCGATTAGAAGAACAGAAGATATACAAAAAATGTATAGTGTGTTGCGATCTCGTTCTCAAAGAGACTATTTATTATTTAAATTTGCTATACATACAGGAATTAAATTGTCGGAATTGTTAAATATGAGTGTTCAACGACTGAAATCAATTGAAAGTGGGAATATAAAATCAACTTGGATTGATGATGGAGAACCAACGATTCAAATTTTATTACCACCTGATTTAAGAAATGAGTTACAAGACTATATTGAATATTATCAAATTAAGGATAATGATCTTGTTTTTCAGTCAATACGGACAGGTAAAGGGCTATCACGACAACAAGCTTATCGTATTATTAACAAAGCGGCTGAAGAGTTAGACATACCACATATTGGATTAACTACATTGAGAAAAACCTTTGCATATCACGCATATCAATCGGGAATATCGATTTCAATAATCCAGAAATATTTAGGGCATCAAACAACCAATGAAACAATGAAATTTATCGGTATTAAAGATAAAATGCATAATCGTACTGTCATTGCGTTAAATCTATAATATAAAAAAGGAGGCTTTTGATGGGCTTGATATACCTAATGGTTCTACTGTTAGCCATTATGGGTTTGGTGCTATTAACTATGTCACATAGCAAATTGAATGCTTTGGCCAGTTACGTTGCACTCAGTGCCCCCATAATTACATCAATTTATTTTATCTCGAAGATACCACAAATTGTGCAACAACAATTTATAGCAGTTCAAGTGCCTTGGATGACTTCGTTAGATATTAATATTAACATGAGGCTAGACGGACTTAGTTTAATGTTTGCTTTAATTATTTCATTAATTGGTGTAGCGGTATTTTTCTATGCTACACAATACTTATCACCTCAAACGGATAACCTACCTAGATTCTTCTTTTATTTACTATTATTCATGTTCAGTATGTTAGGCATTGTACTTTCCAATAATACAATTTTAATGTATGTCTTTTGGGAATTAACTAGTGTGTCATCGTTTTTACTTATTTCATATTGGTACGATAACGGTAATAGTCAATTAGGTGCTATTCAATCGTTTATGATAACGGTATTAGGTGGATTAGCATTACTAACAGGATTTATTATGCTGTATTTGATGACAGGTACAAACACGATTACGGATATTTTAGATCAACGTCATCATTTGATTAACCATCCTTTATTTATACCAATGATGTTGATGATTTTATTAGGTGCTTTTACGAAATCAGCACAATTTCCATTTCATGTATGGTTGCCTAAAGCGATGGCAGCACCGACGCCAGTCAGTGCATATTTACATTCAGCTACTATGGTGAAAGCAGGTATTTTCTTATTATTCCGCTTCACACCTGTCTTAGGACTAAGTGATGCTTATATTTATATCGTAACTTTTGTAGGATTGATTACGATGCTATTTGGTTCATTAACCGCATTAAGACAATACGATTTAAAAGGTATTTTAGCGTATTCTACTATCAGCCAATTAGGTATGATGATGTCAATGGTAGGTATTGGTGGCGGTTATGCACAACATCCATCTGATTCATTAACAGAGTTTTATGTTTTAGTTTTATTTGCTGGTTTATTTCATTTAATGAATCACGCCATTTTTAAATGTGCTTTGTTTATGGGTGTAGGTATTATCGACCATGAAGCGGGAACAAGAGATATTCGTTATTTAAATGGCATGCGTAAGCTTTTCCCTAAAATGCATATTGCTATGTTAATCGCTGCTTTATCGATGGCAGGGGTACCATTTTTAAATGGCTTTTTAAGTAAAGAAATGTTCTTCGACGCATTAGTGAAGGCTAGTCATTTAGAGCAATTTGGCATCATGCTCACAGTAATTGTTGTCGCAATAGGTGTCATCGCAAGTATCTTTACCTTTACGTATGCACTTTACATGGTAAAAGAAACATTTTGGGGCAAATTTAATACAACTTATTTTACGAAAAAAGATATACATGAACCTTGGTTGTTTAGCATGCCTTCATTAGTATTAATGATACTTATTCCAATCATATTCTTTATTCCGAATCTTTTCGGTCAAAATATGATTTTACCGGCGCTTAGATCGGTTACAGATGCAGGCTCAAAAGTAGATGCGATAGCGCCGCATATTTCTCAATGGCATGGGGTTAATTTACCACTTATTCTAAGCGTGACTGTCATTGTTTTAGGCGTTGTGTTGGCCTTATCAATAGATTGGAAGTCATTGACACATCGTATCATTAAGCATGCGTCGATAACTAAATCGTATCAACACGTTTATCGACAATTCGAGTTATATTCTGGATACAGTATTAGAATGTTGATGAAAAATAAACTCAATCACTATATCATCATTACATTACTTATCTTTGTTGCCATCATTCTATATGGATACATTAGTGTCGGATTCCCACATGTACATCAATTACATGTGTCTCAATTCGGACCGTTAGAAGTTATTTTATCTATAGTGACATTAGTTATTGGAATTGTACTCATTTTTATTCGCCAACGTCTTACAATGGTTGTGCTTAATGGTGTTATTGGCTTTGCAGTAACATTATTCTTTATTGCAATGAAAGCACCCGATTTAGCTTTAACACAACTTGTGGTTGAGACAATTACAACTATTTTATTTATTGTAAGTTTCTCTAGATTACCAAACGTTCCAAGAAATAAGCCGAATATGAAAAAGGAAATTGTGAAAATCGTTGTGTCACTCATAACTGCAATGACTGTGGTCTCATTGATTTTTATTACACAACAAGCAGACGGTATGCCAACGATTTCTAAATTCTATGAAAATGCAGATAAATTAACAGGTGGTAAAAATATTGTTAATGCTATTTTAGGTGATTTTAGAGCATTAGATACATTGTTTGAAGGCCTTGTACTTATTATTGCAGGTCTAGGGATTTATACATTACTAACTTATAAAGATCGGAGGGGACAAGATGAAAGAGAATGATGTCGTATTACGAACGGTAACTAAAGTCGTCGTATTTATACTATTAACGTTTGGGTTCTATGTTTTCTTTGCAGGACATAATAATCCAGGCGGCGGCTTTATCGGTGGTTTGATTTTTAGTTCTGCTTTTATTCTGATGTTCCTTGCATTTGATGTTAAGCAAGTGCTTATCAGTTTACCGATCGATTTTAAACAGTTAATGATTATAGGTTCTTTAATTTCATTGGCGACAGCTATTGTCCCTACATTTTTTGGTAAACCGTTTTTATATCAAACTGAAGCCAATATCGCTTTACCCTTATTAGGTCATGTACATGTTACAACAGTCACACTCTTTGAATTAGGTGTGTTATTAGCAGTTGTGGGTGTCATAGTTACAGTGATGTTGTCGATAAGTGGGGGTAAATCATGAATCTTATATTATTATTAGTGATTGGCTTTTTAGTATTTATCGGTACGTATATGATTCTATCTATTAATTTAATTCGAATTGTCATAGGTATCTCCATTTATACCCACGCAGGTAATCTCATTATCATGAGTATGGGGCGTTATGGTGGACATATGACAGAACCATTAATAACAGGAGGTAAGGCTTATTTTGTTGATCCATTATTACAAGCCATTGTTTTAACAGCTATTGTCATTGGATTTGGTATGACTGCCTTCTTACTTGTATTAATTTATAGAACATATCGAGTAACTAAAGAAGATGAAATTAACGTATTAAGGGGTGAAGATGATGATGAGTAATTTATTGATTTTACCCATGTTACTTCCATTTCTTTGCGCTTTAATACTTGTCTTTATCAAAGATAAAAGTAAAGTATCTAAATTCTTATGTATTGGCACAATGTTGGTAACAACAGTCATTTCGTTAGCATTATTAATTTATGTGATGAATGAAAAACCAATTACTTTAGATTTCGGTGGATGGAAAGCACCATTCGGTATTCAATTTTTAGGCGATTCATTGAGTTTACTTATGGTCACTGTATCATCGTTTGTCATTACATTGATTATGGCTTATGGATTTGGTCGTGGAGAGCAACGTGTGAATCGTTTCCATCTTCCATCGTTCATACTATTTTTAGCTGTAGGAGTTATTGGCTCATTTCTAACTTCAGATTTGTTTAATCTATACGTTATGTTTGAAATTATGTTGCTTGCTTCTTTTGTGCTTGTCACATTAGGACAATCTGTTGAACAATTACGTGCAGCAATTATTTATGTCGTATTAAACATTATCGGATCTTGGTTTTTACTTTTCGCGATTGGTTTATTGTATAAAACAGTAGGAACACTTAATTTTTCTCATATTGCTTTAAGATTAAATAACATGGAAGATAATCAAACCGTGACGATGATTTCACTTATATTCTTGGTAGCATTCAGTTCGAAAGCGGCACTAGTTATCTTTATGTGGCTACCTAAAGCATATGCAGTATTAAACACAGAATTAGCCGCACTTTTTGCAGCATTAATGACGAAAGTCGGTGCATATGCATTAATCCGCTTCTTCACATTATTATTTGACTCTCATGCAGGTGTCACACATCCATTACTTATCTTCATGTCATGTCTAACAATGATTATTGGTGCTTTTGGCGTTTTAGCATACAAAGATATTAAGAAGATTGCTGCTTATCAAGTCATATTGTCGATTGGTTTTGTCATTCTTGGTTTAGGTACACATACATTTTCAGGTGTTAATGGTGCGATTTTCTATCTAGCTAACGATATTGTTGTTAAGACGTTATTATTCTTTATTGTAGGTAGCTTAGTTTATATTTCGGGTTATCGTCAGTACCATTATTTAAGTGGACTTGCTAAACGCGAACCATTCTTTGGTATAGCATTTGTTATTATGATTTTTGCGATTGGTGGGGTGCCACCATTTAGTGGTTTTCCCGGTAAAGTTTTGATTTTTAAAGGTGCCATCGAAAATGGCAACTATATTGGTCTGGGATTAATGATTGTAACCAGTCTTATTGCAATGTATAGCTTATTTAGAATCCTATTTTTAATGTACTTTGGTGACCAAGATGGCGAAGAGGTTGAATTTAAGAAAATACCTAAACATCGTAAAGGGATTCTAGGTATTCTTGTAGTAGTCATTTTATTAATGGGAATTGGAGCGCCACTAGTATTAAATGTCACTGAAAATGCGACTAAGATGAATATAGACGAGCATCAGTTCCATCAAATAGTGAATACGCATTTGAAGGAGGGAGATAATTAGATGAATCAAGTCGTTCTGAATATTGTTATCGCGTTTTTATGGGTTTTATTTCAAGATGAGGACGAATTTAAATTCACAACCTTCTTCTCTGGGTATTTAATTGGTGTGATCGTCATCTATATTTTACATCGTTTCTTTGGACAAGAGTTTTATTTGAGAAAAATATGGGTTGCCGTTAAGTTTTTAGTCGTTTACTTATATCAATTAATTACATCTAGTATTAGTACAATCAATTATATTTTGTTTAAAACGAAAGATATGAATCCTGGATTGTTAACGTATGAGACCAATTTAACTAACGATTGGGCAATTACCTTTTTAACGATTTTAATTATCATAACGCCAGGTTCAACGGTGATTCGAATATCAAAAGGAACAAATAAATTTTTAATTCATAGTATTGATGTAACGGATAAGGATAAGAAAAATTTACTACGAAATATTAAACAATATGAAGACTTAATCTTGGAGGTGACACGATGATACAAGCTATGACGCAATTTTTTATTATTGCAGCTTTGGTTATTTTTGGTATTGCATTATTGGTTTGTCTTTTGAGATTAATTAAAGGGCCGACTACTGCTGATAGAGTCGTGTCATTCGATGCGACGAGTGCCGTTGTCATGTGTATTGTTGGTGTCATGAGTGTGATTATGGGTACCGTTTCATTCCTAGATTCAATCATGTTAATAGCCATCATCTCATTTGTAAGTTCGGTGTCTATTTCTAGATTTATTGGAGGGGGGCGCGTTTTCAATGGAAACAGTAAAAGAAATCGTTAGTCTCATCTCTTCAATATTCATCTTTCTAGGTAGTGTGATTGCATTAATCAGTGCGATCGGCATCGTGAAATTCCAAGATGTATTTTTGAGAAGTCACGCTTCCACGAAAAGTGCGACGCTATCAGTATTATTAACGATTGTTGGCGTGTTAATCTATTTTGTAGTGAATACAGGATTTTTCAGTGTTAGGTTATTATTATCACTGATCTTTATTAATTTGACATCACCAGTAGGCATGCATTTAGTCGCACGTGCGGCGTATCGAAATGGTGCATACATGTATAGAAAAGATGACGTACCTAGACAGTCTTCCATATTGTTAAGTCAAAATGAATTCAACTCACCTGAAGAATTGAAAACGCGTGCTAAATTGCGTGAACAACGAAGAGAAAAATTATATTATAAAGAGAATCAAAAGCTTAATAAATAAAGGCTATGAGTAAAATAAAGCTATCGTGTATCCGTATAGAAGGATGTGCGGTAGCTTTTAATTTGTATTAGAAAAAGATGAGAGTTTAAGGTGCGATTTATTTAAGTAATACTCAAAATAGTGATAAAATATTGTACAAGGAAAATTATGAATTTAAGTAGTAAATTTATTGAAAAGGGATAAAAAGATATTTTATGTGTTTGGAACTTTAAAGTATAACTTTGGGATAACGAGTACTACGTAGTTAACAATGTATTGCATTACTTTAACATTCCAAAATCATAAAATTTGATGATACTGGTTAACTTTTCAATTCATGTTCAAATGATTGATGTATGGATAACCTAACATTGTGATAACTGAGTTGAGCCCTCCTCATAACATCTATATTAATAAAGTCAATTGTGATATAACAATCTGATAAATCTTATTATTTAAGGATTGCTTCTATATTAATTAACCTCTAGAGTACATCAATTCCTATACGTGTTACTTAATTTTCATTCCAAAACAATTCATTAAAGAGGTGAAAGTTTGGAAATATTTGAAACATTACTTATATTTATCGGCGTCGTTATTATTAGTTCTTTCGTTCATACGTTTATGCCGAAAGTACCACTAGCGTTTATTCAAATCGCTTTAGGTATGTTGTTATTTATTACTCCTATCCCTGTTGAGTTTAATTTTGATTCCGAATTATTTATGGTTGCATTAATCGCACCGCTTCTATTTGTAGAAGGCGTTAATGTCTCACGGGTGCACTTAAGAAAATATATTAAACCTGTGATGATGATGGCGTTAGGTCTAGTCATTACAACTGTCATTGGTGTAGGTTTTTTCATTCATTGGATTTGGCCTGAACTACCTACGGGTGCAGCTTTCGCGATTGCTGCTATTCTATGTCCAACTGATGCAGTAGCGGTACAAGCAATTACGAATGGTAAAGTATTACCAAAAGGAGCAATGACTATTTTAGAGGGCGAGTCATTGTTAAATGATGCGGCAGGTATCATTTCATTTAAAATTGCAGTTGGTGCATTAGTAACAGGTACATTTTCTATTATGGAATCCGTGGAACAGTTTTTAGTTGCTTCGTTAGGTGGGGCCATCGTAGGGTTACTCATTGGAATGGCTTTAGTTCGGTTTAGATTAACATTAATGCGCCGTGGTATTGAAAACATTAATATGTTTACATTTATACAGTTATTGACACCATTTGTTACATACTTAGTTGCAGAGTTATTTCATGCATCAGGTATTATCGCTGCTGTAGTGGCAGGACTCGTTCATGGATTTGAACGAGATAGAATCGCACAGACACGAACGAGATTGCAAATGAGTTATAACCATACATGGAATATTTTAGGATATGTGTTAAATGGTTTTGTTTTTTCTATATTAGGATTTTTAGTACCAGAAGTGGTAATTAACATCATTAAAACTGAACCACACAATTTACTGTTTTTAATTGTTATTACTGTACTAGTAGCATTAGCTGTTTATCTATTTAGATTCTTATGGGTTTACGTATTATATCCTTATTTCTATTTAGCTGTCAGTCCATTCCAGAAAATGATTAGCCAAGATGACGACGGTAATAATACAACGGAGAAACCACCCAAACGCAGTTTGTATGCACTTATTATGACGTTATGTGGTGTCCATGGAACGATTTCGTTAGCTATCGCATTAACGTTACCCTATTATTTAGCTGATCATCATGCATTTGATTATCGTAATGATTTGTTATTTATTGCATCAGGTATGGTGATCATCAGTTTAGTTGCGGCACAATTATTACTACCATTTGTTACTGCTAATGCGCCTGAAGTGAAAGTGGGTAGCATGAACTTCAAAGAAGCAAGAATATACATTTTGGAACATGTCATTGATTATTTAAATCAAAAATCAACTTTTGAAACCAGTTACCGTTATGGCAATGTCATTAAAGAATATCATGACAAATTAACATTCTTGAAAACGGTAGAGAAAGACGATGAAAACTCTAAAGAACTTGAAAGACTTCAAAAGATTGCGTTTAATGTGGAAACAAAAACGCTTGAACAGTTAGTAGATGACGGTAGTATCACAAATAGTATACTTGAGAACTACATGCGATATGCTGAACGTACACAGGTATATAAACAAGCATCATTAATCCGTCGTTTAATTGTATTATTTAGAGGTGCACTATTAAAACGACGCGTGAAGACAACTATTAACTCTGCTTCATCTTTAAGCGTGACAGATAACTTGTTAGAATTAGTTAAAATCAACAAAATCGTTCACTATAATGTAGTAAGACGATTAGGACAAGAAGCCAACAATGATAACAAGTTAGAGGTAGGTATGATTTGTGATGGTTACCTCATGCGTATAGATAACTTAACACCAAACAATTTCTTTAATTCTCCTAGTGAGGATACATTGACTCGTATTAAACTTAATGCATTACGTGAACAACGTCGTATTTTAAGAGAGTTAATTGAAGATGAAGAAATTACAGAAGGTACAGCTTTAAAACTTAGAGAATCAATTAATTATGATGAGATGGTTATTGTGGATAGTATGACATAATCATATTATAAATAGGAAAGCTCGTGAGGTAAGACCTCACGAGCTTTTTCCTGTATATAAAGCAGACACTCGTAAAACTCATCGGGTGAAATATAAGTTCTACGACCGACATTTATGGAGAGAATAGGCCATAAATGTTGAATCATTTGAGATTGAACCATCAGTGCATGGGTTCTATACAACCTGTTCAACAGCGTCCTATAGTGAAACCCAATTCAATCTCAATGTTATAGGGATGATTTTATAACTTTGACAGATATATGGTTTGAAAAGGGAACGTATTTCAAGCCACTTTATGATATCTTGTCAGTTTAAAACGATTTGGTAAAGGGGGATGAAATGATACCTTTACCATTGGGGAGTTAAGATAATGTATAAGCCCACTACATAAATGAGATGAGATAGACTAACACCACCATACCGTGCGTGAGAGAACGATTTTATATTTTAGGAGGATAATATAAAACTTCACGCACGATATGAGACTATTAGTTATAACATAAAGACTTAATAGGGTGGCTGAGTGTGATTCAAGTTATATCTTATTCACTCAGCCATCGGTTCTATTAAGTTGTTGCGGTAGTTACGCAAGTAGCATTATTTCATGCTACCATGTATTGTATCGATATTAGATTTCATCATTTTATAATAAGAATCACCTTTTGAGCCTTTTTTACCAATTGAATCAGTAAATACTTCTCCGTATATATCTTTATGTGTTTCTTCGGATAAGCTTTCCATCGCTTTTTTATCTACACTTGTTTCGATTAATAGATGTTTAATCTGATGCTCTTTTACAAATTGAATAGCGTGTCTCATTTGTGAAGGTGTACCTTGTTTTTCTGTGTTGATTTCCCAAATATATCCAGGCTTCACATTATATTGCTTTGCAAAGTATTTAAATGCACCTTCACTAGTAATCATGGCACGTCGTTCTTTTGGAATATCATTAAATTTGTCTTTACTTTCTTTATTAAGTTTTTCTAATTTAGATAAGTATTGATTTCCTTGATGTTTATAATCTTTTTGATTTGATGAATCATATTTGTTTAAACTATCTTGAATCGTTTTGACATACTTAATACCATTTTCAATACTTAACCATGCGTGAGGATCTAATTTATCTTTGTTACCTTCTTCTCCGTTTAGATATATAGGTTTAACATCTTTAGAAACGGCGATGACTTTTTTATCATCCATCGATTTGCCGGCTTGTTCTAATGCTTTCTTGAACCAGCCATTACCAGTTTCTAAATTTAATCCGTTATAAAATATAACATCTGCATCTGTTAACTTTTTAATATCCTTAGGTTTGACTTCATATTCATGTGGATCTTGTCCAACAGGAACAATACTATGGACGTCAACATGATCGCCACCGACATTTTTTACCATGTCATAAAGGATAGAATTAGTTGTGACAACTTTTAATTTATGACTGTCAGCTTGTTGTTTATCTCCATTAGATTGACTGCAACCAATCAAGACGATAAAAATGGCTAGCAATAAGGGAATGATTTTCTTCATTTAAATTACGCCTCTTCTCTGTTTATTTTTAAATGTTGTGATACCTAATGTGATAACGTAAATCGCAAATGTGCAAAGTACAATAGCTGCACCACTTGGTACGTTATATATGTAACTGAAATAAAGTCCGATAATTGAACTGATTACACCAATGAAGCTTGCGACTGCCATCATGCCATATAAATTCTTGCAAATAAGAAAGGCAGTTGAAGCGGGTGTGACTAGGAGTGCAACGACTAAAATAATGCCTACGGTTTGGATACTTGCAACCGTTACTAATGCAAGGAGTAGCATGACAAAATAATGTATTAGCTTAGTATTTAAACCATTCATTCTACTAAATGTGTTATCAAACGTAGAAATCATTAAAGGTCGATAGAATATAATGATGAGACTTAGTACAAATAGTCCGATGATCACGGTAGTCCAAAACGTTGTATGCGTGATGGCGAGTAAATTACCGAATAGAATATGATATAAGTCAGTCGTACTATTGATGACACTGATTAAAATGACACCTAGTGCAAGGAATGCCGTAAAGCTAATGCCTATAGCTGCATCTGGCTTTGTTTTACTCTTAGAAGTAATAAATCCGATTAACATACTTGCAATCATTCCAGTTATTAACGCGCCAATAAACATTGGTATTCCAAATAAGAATGATAATGCTACTCCTGGTAATACAGCATGACTCATCGCATCGCCCATCAGTGATAATCCTCTTAATACAATTAGGCTACCTACAGTGCCACAGACAACACCAACGATCATTGAAATGATTAGTGCTCTATTTAAAAATTGATAATTTAAAAGATGTGTGAAAAAGTCATGCATATTTAGGCACTTCCTTTCGAAGATGCATCAATGTGACTAGTCTGAGACATAAATGTGTCATTTAATAGTGTGTCATTATTCATTGCATCTTCAGCATCACCAAAATAACGAAGCGTTTGATTGAGCAACATAATACGATCGAAGTATTGAGAAGCCTTAGATAAGTCATGATGAACAATGAGAATCAACTTGCCTTGTGATTTTAATTGCCTAATTTTATTCATTATGAGTTGCTCGCTTTTATAGTCAATGCCGACAAAAGGTTCGTCGAATAAATAAAGTTGACTTTTAGACATGAGTGCGCGTGCAACAAGTACACGCTGAAGTTGACCACCACTTAATGCAGAAATCTGTTTTCGTTTTAAAGATTTTAAGTCTAAATCATCTAATAATTGATTCAATTGAATTTTGGTCTCATGTCTAGGTTGATTAAACCAACCGATGTCGCCATAACATCCTGAGAGAATCACTTTTTCCACATTGATCGGAAAATCCAAATCAATATTTGATTTTTGAGGTATGTATGTCATGTATTTCAATTGAGTATGTATCGGACGTTGATAAAGTAATTGTGTGCCAGTTGCTTGGAAATCTCCTATTAATGACTTCAGTAAAGAAGACTTTCCAGCACCATTAGGCCCCATAATACCTATCATTTCACCAGTAATAGGAATTTTAAAACCAATATCTTTTAAAATATGCTTATTACCTAAAAAAAGATTTAAATTACTAACTTCAAGCAAATATTAATACCTCCTAATTAAAAGTTTAGGTTAACCTAATTTATTTTATAATAAACCGAGAAGTTTTAACATGTCAAGTAGATTCGTGATACAATAAAGTGAATATGTGTGAGGTGAAATGATGTTAACTGAAGAAAAAGAGGATTATCTCAAGGCAATATTAACGAATGACGGTGATGTATCCTTCGTATCAAATAAAAAATTATCTCAATTTTTAAATATAAAACCACCATCAGTTAGTGAAATGGTCGGGAGATTAGAAAAGTCAGGCTATGTAGAAACAAAGCCATATAAAGGTGTTAAATTAACAGAAGAAGGTTTAAATCACACTTTAGATATTATTAAAAGACATCGGTTACTTGAATTATTTTTAATAGAAATTTTGAAATATAATTGGGAAGAAGTGCATCAAGAGGCTGAAATTTTGGAGCATAGAATTTCAGATTTATTTGTTGAACGTTTAGATAATATTTTAAATTATCCAGAAACGTGTCCGCATGGTGGTGTGATTCCTAGAGATCATCATTACAAGGAAAAATATACAAAGACAATACTAGAATTTGAACCTGCTGATGTTGTCACGATTAAACGCGTTAGAGATAAGACAGAGTTGTTAGTTTATCTTTCAAGTAAGGATATTTCTATAGGTAATGATGTTGAAATTGTATCCAAAGATGACACGAATAAAGTTGTCATTATTAAGCGCAATGATGTGATTACAATTTTAAGTTATGAAAATGCTATGAATATTTTTGCGGAAAAATAATACAATACAAACTTGAGCCCTAAACTGTATCATGTGGTGATTGAGATTAAATATCTTAACACCATATTTTTCAGAAGGGCTCAAGTTTTTTACTATTTTATTATCTTTTTTTGAAGGTAGGTTGGTCATTTAAGATTTGAACAATAGTAATTTGATTAATATGTACACGGTATATAAATTGATTGTAATCCAAATTGTGCTATAGATGACTGTAGGCACTTTACTAATATCAGTTAAGGTACTGCCGTCCCAACTTTGTTTAGGTCTTTGGAATGTCAGTCTGAAAATTGTCCAAGACGATTGAAGCACTTCACCAAGTAATACGCCTAAAGTAAAATGATAACTAGAACTAACAATTTGATGAATAACAAGTAAGTCATCGCTTTGGAATAGGAAATACAAGAGTATTGTCATAGCAATAATAATTATTATAGGTGATAATTTACGGGATGTTAAAATCAGAAAATAAATAAAAATTCCTAAGTACAGGAGTATGAAAAAGCTTGGATGATTATAAAATATTGTGATAATACCTATCCATAACATCATTGGAGGCATGATATAGCCACCTAATGTAGTGAACCATTGTCCAAGATAACTCTTAGATTGAGTAATTGCATAGCCCTGTTGTAAGGTAGCTTCTCTTTCAGACGGCCGTGTCACAATAACTAAATCTTTAGCATGACCACCGGATAATTTATTAAAAAGTACATGTCCGAATTCATGAGTTAATACTGGGATATAGTTAAGTATAATTGCAAAGTATCGATAGTAAAATTTATAGCGGTTTTGATGGACGATAATGTAGATGATACTTATGATTAATATGATATACATATTTAAATGAATATGAGTGGTTAAGAATGATTCGAATTGTGTCATATTAAGGCTCCGTAATTAAAATTAATCAATCGACTCAAAGTCACACTGATTTTGTAAGTTATTATCTATTATACGTTAATATCTAAAAATTATCCTTTAGACTTAAGGCGTAAATTGTACGAGTGATGAAGGTTTTTTGGATAATCATATCTTGATGTATGTTGATGTGTTAAAATAAGCGTACATTTTGGTGAAATTTAAAACAATGACTAGATTTGATATAACTTGATATATCAGTTGAGATGACTGATCAAGTAGGATAGGAGATTTATTTTATGACATTAAAAGGTCAGCACAAGAATAAAAAGGTTGATATATTAGGCGTGAATTTTGACCATACTACGATGTTGCAAATGGTTGAAAATATTAAAACATTTTTTATGGCACAGACGACAGATAATTTATTTATAGTTACGGCTAACCCTGAAATTGTTGACTATGCATCAGAAAATCATGACTATCAACAACTCATCAATAGTGCTGATTACGTCATCGCTGATGGTACAGGTGTCGTGAAAGCATCAAAACGATTAAAACAACCGTTACCACAAAGGATTCCAGGTATAGAATTATTAGAAGAATGTCTGAAAATGGCACATGTAAACCAACAAAAGGTTTTTATTTTAGGTTCAAAGAATGAAATTATTGAAAAGGCAGAGCAACAATTAAAAGCTAAATATCCTCGCGTGACATTTGCACATCATCATGGTTACATTAATTTAGAAGATGAAACGGTCATTAAGCGTATAGAGACATTTAATCCGGATTATATATTTGTTGGTATGGGTTATCCTAAACAAGAAAAGTGGATTGCTCACCATAGTAAAGCATTTCAACATACCGTAATGATGGGTGTTGGTGGTTCATTTGAAGTGTTTAGTGGCGCCAAAAAAAGAGCACCCAAATTCTTTAGGAAGTTAAATATAGAATGGATTTATCGTTTATTAATTGATTGGAAACGTTTAGGAAGATTAAAGAGTATCCCTAAATTTATGTTTAAAATTGCTAAACAAAAAAGACAACATTAATAATATAGACATAAGAAAAGGCAATCAATGTGTTAAGCGATTAACACATTGATTGCCTTTTTATTGGTGTTTTAAGTTGATTATTTAACGATAAATCGAGATGCATCTAAGTCTCTTCTAAATGCTTTTTGTTCATTTTTCGATTTTTTCTTGAATTCTTTCAAGAACTTTTCATAATTTGGTAAAACATCATCTAATTCGCCAAACTCTTTAAGTTTACCGCCTTCAATCCATGCGATTTTCGTACAAAATTCTTTAACTTGACGGATATTATGACTGACGAAAAAGATGGTTTTATTCGCTTCTTTAAATTCATAAATTTTATCTAAACATTTTTGAGTGAAAGTTTGGTCACCAACGGACAATGCTTCGTCAATAACTAAAATATCAGGGTTAACTGTAATGTTAATAGAGAAACCAAGTTTTGCACGCATACCACTAGAGTATTTTTTTACAGGTTGATATATGAATTCACCTAATTCACTAAATTCAATGACTTGAGGCATTAATTCTTTGATTTCTTTACGTTTGAATCCCATACATAACATTTTGAATTCAATATTTTCAACACCTGTTAATTGGCCATTTAATCCAGCATTGATTGCAATTACACTAACGTCACCTTTGCGGTCGATTTTACCTGATGTAGGGGACAGTGATCCGCCAATCATATTGCTTAATGTAGATTTCCCTGAACCGTTAATACCAACAAGACCAATCACATCTCCTTCGTGTGCTTGAAGAGAAACATCATCTAATGCGAAGAATGTTTTGTTTTTATTTTTAGGTATTAAGGCATCTTTAATACGGTCTTTATTCGTTCTATATATACGATATTCTTTAGTTACATGTTCTATATTTACCGATACGCTCATAATTAGTCCTTCCTTAATTACATTTATATAGATTATAATATACTACTCATCAGTTGTTAAATTTATTAACCTAGTGTAAAGTGAGTAGAAGATTTTGTTTAAAATTGAGTGAAAGTTAATCTAACACGATAGACTTTGTCTAATTATAGACAATCAATGATATTATTGTCATTTTAAGGTGCTTTATTATGTTTAATAACTTAAATGATTGTATAATAAGATGAGAATTTAATAAACTAATATCTTTTACTTAGTTATATAGTTTGGTATATTTTATTCAATTAAAACAAATTTACATATTAAAAAACAATGAGTTTGAGATATGAATATCATCATTTCAAAAGTATTTGTTTAACTTAATTTCTACTCATAACATGAATAGTGTGGATTGAAAGACAAATAGTTTCAAAATGATAGATTCCATCTCAACATCAATTGTATATACATTAAATGTTTGAAAGTGTGGTTTAATTCAATGTCAGCAGTAGTTACTGTATTTAAAGAACACATCAAAAACTTTTATTTAATCCAACGACTGGCACAATTCCAAATTAAAATTTCAAACCATAGTAACTATTTAGGGATGGCTTGGGAACTATTGAACCCAGCGCTACAAATTATGGTTTATTGGTTAGTGTTTGGTCTGGGAATCAGAAGTAACAATCCGGTACATGGCATTCCATTTGTATTTTGGTTACTCGTTGGTATTAGTATGTGGTTCTTTATTAACCAAGGTGTACTCGAGGGTACAAAATCTATATCCCAAAAATTTAATCAAGTCGCAAAGATGAATTTCCCATTGTCCATTATTCCAACATACATTGTAACAAGCAGATTTTATGGACATATTGGTTTACTTGCCATCATTATCGTAGCATGTATGTTTAGAGGGATTTACCCATCTATTCATATCATTCAATTATTGATTTATGTGCCGTTTGCCTTTTTATTAACGGCGTCTGTTGCTTTATTTACATCAACGTTAGGTATATTAGTGAGAGATACTCAGATGGCGATGCAGGCATTAATGAGAATATTATTCTATATGTCGCCCATTTTATGGATTCCTAAAAACCACGGTGTAAGTGGCATTGTGCACCATATTATGTTATTCAATCCAGTATACTTTATTGCTGAATCATACCGTGCGGCAATATTATTCCATCAGTGGTACTTCATTGATCACTGGAAATTAGCATTATATAATGTCATGATTGTTCTCATATTCTTTGTTTTAGGTTCTATACTTCATAAAAAATATAGAGATCACTTTGCTGATTTCTTATAAGAATATAGTGTGTCAAAAGACGTATAACAGTAGACCGACGATGTATTGTTGGTCTACTTTTTATTTTAAGGACAATGGGTTATGAGAGAATTATTTTCTATCAATCTTGGAATCGTTTATAATTTATGAATAAAGATAAATCGAAATAAAGCCGGTGAATGAAATGAGAGTTTTAATCAAAAAAATATATATGATCGTCATTGCAATATTGAATGTCCTTTTTAGAGGATTAAAAGTTAAAAATAAAGATATTGTTGTTATGATGACTTTTCCTAAAGATGTACTTCCGATTATTGAACAATTAAGTACTAAAGGATACAAATTAACTGTTATCACGACAGACAAACATGCACAGTATATTCAACATTTATCAAATGTAACTTATGTTAAAGCAGGAAATAAAAATGTTATTAAGCACATTAAATTGTTAAGTACGGCAAAAATAATTCTAATAGATACGTATTATTTAATCATGGGGGCATACCATAAAAAAGCGCAACAAACTGTTATTCAAACATGGCATGCTGCTGGTGCTTTAAAAGATTTTGGGTTAACAGATCATCAAGTGGATTTGAATAATCAAGCAATGGTGAATCAATATCAACGAGTATATTCAGCTACAGATCTATATTTAGTAGGTGGAGATGAAATGGGGCATTGTTTTAATGAATCATTTGATGCACAACCTTCACAAATGTTATGTTCTGGACTTCCTAGATTAGTTGAATATTTAAATATTGATATCAAAGAAGAACAACAGCGATTAAAAAATCAATATGGTATCCAAGGTAAATTAGCGGTCTATATGCCAACCTATAGGGAAAATCATCAAGCTAACAGACAAATTAATACGGCACGCTTTGAAAAGGCTTTGCCTGAATACACATTGCTAAGTCACTTACATCCGTCTATCAAAAATGATGAAGAATATGACCTAGATTCGACATCATTAGTTATCATGGCTGATTTAATTATTAGTGATTATAGTTCGATACCAATAGAAGCAAGTTTAATTAATAAACCAACACTCTTTTATGTGTATGACGAAAAGGAATATGAAAAGGTAAGAGGACTTAATCACTATTATTATGATATTCCTAATACGTATAAAGTGACGACGGAAGACGCACTTATTGAAAAAATTAAACAAGACGATAAGCAATTTAAGTCTTTATTTAACCATTGGCATCAATACACTACGCAAGAAACACTGAATCAAGTAACAAACTATATAGATAAGTTGGTGAAATCATGAAATTAGCGATTATAATGCCTGTATATAATGGGCAAGATACAGTACGAAGAGCGGTAACGTCGATTGATACTAAAGCTGAATTTGAAATTATTTGTGTGAATGATGGTTCGACAGATCATACTAAGCATGAATTAACCGAATTACAAAAAGAATTTCCTAATATTAAAGTCATTCATCAAGAGAATCAAGGTGCTGCTAGAAGTCGTAATGTAGGATTAGCAGCTATGGATGACGATACGGATGCATTTATGTTTTTAGATGCGGACGACCAATATTTACCAAGTCGCATAGATGCGATGATACAAACATATGAGAATCACGAGGAAACTGACATAGTAATAGGTCAAATAGGTCGCGATGTTCATGGGGAATGGAAAGTATTTCCAACGCACGAAGAAATTAAGAGAGATGAAGTTGTAACGCTCGAAAGAAGCCCAGAAATACTTCAATCTATAGGTCCTGGTGGTAAATTGTTTAGTGCAAAATTTGCTTCTTTAAGATTTGATGAAGATGTTGTATTTTGTGAAGAGCATACATTCATGGTACGTGCTTTTTCTAAAGCGCGAGATATTAATCTTATGTCAATCATCGCATATGGCTATAATGAGCGAGAAGGATCTGTGACAGATAGACGTGCAGATACGTTCTTACCATATATGGAAGATGCTATGAAAGTGCGACAACGCGTGATGGAATTATTGCTATTAATGAATGAAAAAACTTACTATAGCTATCGTATGGATAACCTTATTGTAAGTTATTTAATTCAAGCACATTTATTAAAAAATAGTGTGATTACACCTTCATTTATAGAAAGTGTGACGCAGTATATTAATTTGATGCAAGAAACACATTATTCTGGTGAGGCAATGTTTAGAATTGTAGAAGCGGTTGAGCAAGGTGGAACGCAATGGACTAAAGACCTCTATCAATCATGGAGACGTGTATTGGCAAATGTTGGTATTGGAAGACCAGGCTATATTCGATTTTTAGCACAGACTTTTTCTAAAAAATCTGCATTTTCTGGAAAGCAAAAATTAAAAAAAGTATTAAAGAAATGATGACGCTTCATCATATAAATTTGAAAGAATAACATGATGTTTTGGTGAATTAATGGTAAGCCTATACAATTTATGCTACATTAAGAATATAAATTTTTATTAAATATTTAGTTAAGGAGAATCACGTATCATGAAACGAGTAATTACTTATGGTACATATGATTTATTACATTATGGACATATTGAATTATTAAGAAGAGCACGTGAAATGGGAGACTATCTCATCGTTGCGTTATCTACTGATGAATTCAACCAAGTGAAAAATAAAAAATCATATTATGACTATAATCAACGTAAAATGATGTTAGAATCGATTCGTTATGTAGACTTAGTAATCCCTGAAGATGGTTGGGGTCAAAAAGAAATTGATGTTGAACGTTTCGATGTCGATGTTTTCGTTATGGGACATGACTGGGAAGGCGAATTTGATTTCTTAAAAGATAAATGTGAAGTGATTTATCTTAACCGAACTGAAGGTATTTCAACAACGAAAATCAAACAAGAATTATACGGAAAAGACGCTAAATAATAGCGTGTTTATAATAAAGGACAAAGCCAAGACGAGATGTCTACGCTTTGTCCTTTTATTGTTATGGTAATATAATATCTATTTTCGACGAAAAGCTTGAATAAATAGATGGATCATAATAGATAATACGATGACTAAACCTATAGCAAAGATGATAGCTATCGTAGGATGAGTTTGCCACATGCTTTTAGCAACGGTTGTCGCATGATGGAATATGGGTTTATGTACTGTAACCGAAGGTGGACCATCTTGTTTAGTGATGAATTGACGATTGTAATCTACATGTACTTTGCCGTTATCAATGACTAATTGATAGTCCTTTTTAGTGAAATCTTTAGGTAGTACGTCGTATAAATCTTGTTCAACATAATAGGTTTTACCATTTATTTGATGTTTACCTTTTGAAAGGATTTTTTCGTATTTATATTGACTAAATGAACGTTCCATTAGCGCATTGCCCATCATGTTACGTTGTTTTTCTCCACCGATATGTTTATAATCCCCAGCGCCTAATATGACTTGGTTGATTCTAAAACCGTTTCGCTTTGTAGTAATCGTATGATTATAATCTGCAGTGTCACTAGAACCAGTTTTTAATCCATCTGTTCCTGGTAAGCTCATGTCGGCACCATCCAATGAATGGTTGAATGTATAATACGTGACACCATGCGTCGTTGGTGCGAGTTGTTTGGTAAAATGTAATATTTTAGGCGTTTCATTAATCACATGTTGGTCTAAAATGGCATAGTCACGTGCTGTAGTTGTTGTGTTTTCAGTTTTTTTATATTTAGAAGGGGCAAAGCTTTTGAGACGAGCATTTTCAGCACCTGTTGGATTCACATAATGTGTATCTTTCATACCGAGTTCTTTGGCTTTTTTATTCATTAAATCTGTGAAGTCATTGACGTTACCCGATACTTGCTCGCCAAGTATCAATGCAGCGGCATTGCTAGAATTAGATACGGTAATTTGAAGCAAATCTGAAATGGTCCACTTCTGGCCCGGGTAAAGCTTAGTATTACTTAATTCGGGAAGCGTAGACATTTGATATTCGCGATCAGTTATTTTGACTTCATCATTTAATGATAGCTTTTTATCTTTAACGGCTTCTAATGTAAGATACATTGTCATAAGTTTAGTCATTGATGCCGGATACCATACCTTATCTTTATTGTATTCATAGAGTATTTGGCCGTCTTGACTCACGTTAATAGCACTTTCAGGTTGATATGCTTCAGTTACTTTACTATAACCATTATCGATTGCAACTTGAACTGGTGTAACATCACCATTCTCTGCATTAGCAAAAGGTGTTATAATATTTAATACGAAGAACATCGTTATGATGAGTATAAAGATTCTTTTCATTATTTCTTTCCTTTAACTATTATTTTCAACTAATATATTTTATCATATACATTATTTGATACATATATGTAAGATGTTGAATTTTTGATATTTTATTATAGTTGGGAAAGACTTAAATATTTGGGATGCACGGACTTTTATAGTAAGATTGAGCAAAATTTAAAATATGAATATTAATAGAAGAGGTATTATTATGAAACAAACTAACCCTTTATTCTTTTTATTTAAAAGGCTCTCTTGGCCAATTGGGTTAATCATTGCTGCGGTTATTATTACTTCTTTAGGAAGCTTGAGTGGATTATTAGTACCTCTATTTACTGGGAGATTAGTAGATAAATTCTCAGTAAGTACTATGAACTGGAATCTTGTAGCCATATTTGGAGGTATATTCTTACTTAATGCTATTTTAAGTGGTATTGGATTATATTTACTAAGTAAAATTGGTGAAAAAATGATTTATGATATCCGTTCATTATTGTGGGAACATATCATTCAATTAAAAATGCCGTTCTTTGATAAAAACGAAAGTGGTCAATTGATGAGTCGTTTAACAGACGATACAAAGGTAATTAACGAATTTATTTCTCAAAAATTACCTAATTTATTACCTTCAGCATTAACGTTAGTTGGTTCACTCGTTATGCTATTTATCATGGATTGGAAAATGACGTTGTTAACGTTTATTACTATTCCTATTTTTGTACTTATCATGATTCCATTAGGTCGTGTGATGCAGAAAATTTCAACAAGTACACAAACTGAAATTGCTAATTTTAGTGGTTTACTTGGACGTGTACTGACAGAAATGAGATTGGTTAAAGTATCCAATACAGAAAGATTAGAACTTGATAATGCGCACACTAATTTAAAAGAAATTTATCGCTTAGGTTTAAAACAAGCTAAAATTTCAGCAGTAGTACAACCTATTTCGGGTGTAGTAATGTTATTAACTATAGCTATCATCCTAGGTTTCGGCGCTTTAGAAATTGCAACAGGTGCTATCACTGCAGGTACATTAATCGCAATGATTTTCTATGTGATTCAAATGTCTATGCCGTTGGTTAATTTGTCAACATTGATAACAGATTATAAAAAAGCTGTTGGGGCAAGTCATCGTATTTATGAAATCATGCAAGAACCTATAGAACCTACAGAATCACTTGAAGATTCAAAAGATGTTGAGGTACAAGATGGTGAACTTGTATTTGATCATGTGAACTTCAAATATGACGTTAAGTCTATATTAAATGATGTGTCATTTAACATTCCTCAAGGTCAGGTTAGTGCATTTGTCGGTCCTTCAGGTTCTGGTAAAAGTACGATATTTAACTTAATTGAACGTATGTATGATATTGAAAGTGGCGACATTACGTATAATGGTACAAGTATTTTTGATATTCCATTATCTAAGTGGCGTACTAAAATCGGTTATGTTATGCAATCAAACTCTATGATGAGTGGTACGATTAGAGATAATATCTTGTACGGTGTCAATCGTTCTGTATCAGATGAAGAACTTATTAAATATGCTAAATTGGCTAATTGTCATGATTTTATTATGCAATTTGATGAGGGTTACGATACATTAGTGGGTGAACGTGGTCTTAAGCTATCCGGTGGTCAAAGACAAAGAATTGATATTGCACGTAGCTTTGTTAAAAATCCAGATATTTTGTTATTAGATGAAGCCACTGCTAACTTAGACAGTGAAAGTGAATTGAAAATTCAAGAAGCTTTAGAAACATTGATGGAAGGTCGAACTACAATTGTCATCGCACATAGACTTTCTACAATTAAAAAAGCAGGTCAAATTATCTTTATAGATAAAGGACAAGTGACTGGTAAAGGCACACATAGTGAGTTAATGACAACACATGATAAATATAAACACTTTGTAACGTCTCAAAAGCTTGCAGACTAAAATTTAATGATAAGCACATACGCTTTAAAGAGTGTGTGTGCTTTTTTTGTATAAATTAAAGATTTAATGAAAAACGTTATTTTAAGTCATTTTTACAAATGGTATAATTAAGCCAATTAGATGGGCTCTGGTTTTGGGGTGGATTTTATCCATGATATAGAGTCATATATCTATACATATGTTCCTTTTGTACAACACGTTGTTGAAAAATTAAATAAATAGGTGGGTGCCAAATGTTTTTATTGATTAATATCATTGGGTTAATTGTTTTCCTAGGTATTGCAGTGTTATTCTCGAGAGCACGAAAAGATATACAATGGAAATCAATTATTATTTTAGTCGTTTTAAACTTATTTTTAGCATGGTTCTTCATTTACTTCCCATGGGGAAAATCAGGAATTAAAGCAGCTGCAAATGGTATTTCCTGGGTAATTGAATCAGCAAATGCAGGTACAGGATTTGCGTTTAATAGTTTTGTTTCGAATAAGCAGATGGATATGGCTGTGAGCGCACTATTTCCAATTCTATTAGTAGTACCGTTATTTGATATTTTAATGTACTTTAATATTCTACCGAAATTAATTGGTGCAATTGGTTGGGTTTTAGCAAAAATTACGCGCCAACCTAAATTCGAGTCGTTCTTTGGCATTGAAATGATGTTCTTAGGTAACACAGAAGCACTCGCTGTTTCTAACGAACAATTGAAGCGCATGAATGAAATGCGAGTGTTAACTGTAGCAATGATGTCTATGAGTTCTGTGTCAGGTGCTATTGTAGGTGCTTATGTTCAAATGATTCCAGGGGAATTAGTGTTGACTGCTATTCCTTTAAATATCGTGAATGCTATTATTGTCGCGTCAATTTTGAATCCAGTAAGAGTAGAAGATAAAGAAGATATTATTTATAGTATTAAGGATCAAGATATAGAGCGTCAGCCATTCTTCTCATTCTTAGGTGATTCTGTATTAGCTGCAGGTAAATTAGTACTCATTATCATAGCATTTGTGATTAGTTTCGTAGCGTTAGCAGATTTAGCGGATCGTTTGATTAACTTGATTACAGGTGGCATTGGTCACTTGATGGGTCTTAAAGGTAGCTTTGGATTAGACCAAATTTTAGGCGTATTTATGTATCCATTTGCATTATTACTTGGTCTTCCTTGGGATGAAGCTTGGTTAGTTGCACAACAAATGGCGAAAAAAATCGTTACTAACGAATTTGTCGTAATGGGTGAAGTATCTAAGTCTATTAATACACTTTCACCTCACCATAAAGCAGTGATTTCAACATTCTTAGTGTCATTTGCTAACTTCTCAACTATTGGTATGATTATCGGTACATTAAAAGGTATCGTAGATAAGAAAACAGCAGACTTTGTTTCTAAATACGTGCCAATGATGCTGTTAGCAGGGATTTTAGTTTCATTATTAACAGCTGCATTTGTAGGATTATTCGCATGGTAAATTAAAAATTAAGGTTACACCTTCTATTGCTAGAACCTTTTCTAGCGATGGGAGGTGTTTTTTAATGAAAAAAATGACACATAATAAAAACCAAGTATAGTAAGTGAGGAGACACTTGTTATACTTGGCTTTTATGGGAAATGAATATTAATGTACTTGTAACGGTAAGGACTAGGTACAGTTACAGTACTTCGAGCAAAATTTGTTTTGTTACTATAAACAACACAAAGGAGATAACTTCTTTTGTTAAGAAGTTAACATTATTATAGCAAAGCGAAAGCTATAAGTAAATTAAAAATTCTGAAAATTTAAAAATATTTTATCCTTTTTTATGTTAAACCGTATTATTTCGTTAGAGATGATTCATTGATAAGTTGTATGAGTGGAAATGAAATTATTTCAAAAATATGAATTATTTACACAAGCAGTGTTGTAGGGGCTACATGCGTGTGCTACCATTTTGTTAATCATATAAAAAATAAATAAAGGGATGTGGTTGCTTGAATAGATTAATAAGAGATTTAATATTAGTCATTGTTGGATCGTTTATTTTTTCAGCTGGTGTTAATGCATTCATTATTTCAGGTAATTTAGGTGAAGGTGGGGTCACAGGTTTAGCCATAGTATTGTACTACGCTTTTCACTTATCGCCAGCTATTACTAACTTTGTAGTCAATGCTGTTTTAATTGCAGTAGGATATAAATTTTTAAGCAAACGTAGTATGTATTTAACCATTGTAGCAACTGTACTTATTTCAGTATTTTTAAGTTTAACAGAATCTTGGCATGTTGAAACAGGCAATGTAATTGTCAATGCAGTGTTTGGCGGAACAAGTGTCGGATTAGGTATTGGTGTTATTGTCTTAGCAGGTGGGACTACTGCTGGAACTACTATATTAGCTAGAATTGCACATAAGTATTTAGACGTGAGTACGCCTTATGCATTACTCTTCTTCGATTTAATTGTTGTAGTCATATCTTTAACTGTGATTTCACTCGATCGTGCATTAGTTACCGTCATTTCATTGTATATTGGTACGAAAGTGATGGAATTTGTAATCGAAGGTTTAAATACGAAGAAAGCGATGACAATTATTTCAAGTAAACCAGATGAAGTGGCTAAAGCCATAGATGAACAAGTAGGTCGTGGATTAACTATATTGAATGGTCACGGCTATTATACTAGAGAAGAAAAAGACGTCCTTTATGTCGTGATTACAAAAACACAAGTGTCACGTGCTAAAAAGATAATTAGAAGTATTGATAATCAAGCATTTCTAGTCATTCATGATGTGAGAGATGTATACGGAAATGGTTTCCTTATAGATGAATAAAAGATATTATTCCAAAGCTGTTTTAAGTAGCAAATTTGTTAGCTTAGAACGGCTTTTTAATGCGATAAAAAAGAGGAAATTAATGAAATTTATTAGTCAATATAAGTGAAAAATGTTATAATGGCTCCTGTGATAATGATTATCAATTACAATCATGAATTTAATAATTAATATATTTAATTACAGTTATGTTTTCGATATAGATATAGTAATTTAGAAAGTAGGGGAATTATGAGTCGTTTAAACGGTGAACAAGTAACAATAGGTTATGGAGATACGACGATTATTAATCATTTAGATGTGGAAATTCCAGATGGTAAAGTAACTTCAATCATTGGACCTAATGGTTGTGGCAAGTCTACCTTACTTAAAGCATTGTCTCGTTTATTATCTGTAAAAGATGGCACGATTAATTTAGACGGAGAGAGTATCCACACGCAATCTACGAAAGAAATTGCTAAGAAAATTGCGATTTTACCACAATCTCCTGAAGTGGCTGATGGTTTAACTGTTGGTGAATTAGTATCTTATGGCCGATTTCCTCATCAAAAAGGATTTGGGCGTTTATCTGATGAAGATAAAAAAGAAATCAATTGGGCGCTAGAAGTGACAGGTACATCTGAATTTAGACACCGTTCAATCAACGATTTAAGTGGTGGTCAAAGACAACGTGTCTGGATTGCTATGGCATTGGCTCAACGTACAGATATTATCTTTTTAGATGAACCAACAACATATTTAGATATATGTCATCAATTAGAAATTTTAGAATTAGTTCAAAAATTGAATCAAGAACAAGGTTGTACGATTATTATGGTATTACATGATATCAATCAAGCCATTCGATTCTCAGATCATCTTATTGCTATGAAAGACGGTGACATTGTAGCAAATGGTGAAACAAATGAAGTGTTGACACAAGATATTTTAGAACGTGTATTTAATATAGATGTTGTATTAAGTGAAGATCCTAGAACTGGTAAACCTTTATTAGTGACATATGATTTATGTCAAAAGGCATATTCTTCATAAACTGTGAGATGATTTAAAATATATAGAAAAGGTAAAGATATCATGTCAAAACCAAGGCAAAGTGGTTATATGAGATTTGTATCTTATTTGATAGGTGGAATGATAGTGCTAGCAATAGCACTATTTTTATCTATTTTATTTGGAGATGCGAAAATAGATATACCCATCATTATGGATGCAATTTTCAATTATAATCCTAAAAATCAACAACATAATGTGATTAGTGAGATCAGAATTCCAAGAGATTTAGGTGCCATTTTAGTAGGCATGGCATTATCGGTTGCCGGTGCGGTTATTCAAGGTGTGACTAAAAATAGTTTGGCGGATCCGAGTTTAATTGGTCTCAATTCAGGTGCGTCATTTGGCTTAGCCATAACGTATGCTTTTTATCCAGAAGCACCGTTTACATTACTAATGATTGCCGGGTTTCTCGGTTCATTGTTAGGTGGTTCGATTGTGTTAATGATTGGCCGTTCAAGAAAAGATGGTTTCAATCCTATGCGTATTATTTTAGCCGGAGCAGCTGTTAGTGCTATGTTAACGGCATTAAGCCAAGGTGTTGCGCTTATCTTTAGATTAAATCAATCTTTAACGTTTTGGAGTGCTGGTGGGGTTTCAGGAACAACATGGTCTCAAATTATTTGGACAGGTCCCATCATTATAGTGGCATTGGTAATTATTCTCACAATGAGTAGACAATTAACTATATTGAATTTAGGGGAATCTTTAGCCAAAGGTCTAGGACAAAATGTGACTATGATTCGTGTTGTCATATTAATTTTAGCAATGGTTCTAGCTGGCGTAGCAGTATCGATGGTAGGGCAAATTGCATTTGTTGGATTAATCGTCCCACATATTGTTCGATTTATAATAGGAACTGATTATTCTAAAGTATTACCTTTAACTGCCATTTTAGGTGGCATATTGATGTTAGTAGCTGATATGCTTGCTAGATATTTAGGAGATGCGCCAGTGGGTGCGATTATTTCATTTATTGGCGTTCCTTACTTTTTATACTTAGTTAAAAAAGGAGGACGCTCAATATGATAGATAGCCAATTACGACGTAAACAAATCATTACATTCGTGATATTTACTGTACTTGTTTTCTTAGCGTGTACATGGAGTATCGCTTCTGGTGAGTACAATATCCCTGTAAGTCGATTTTTCCAAATATTGACCGGGCAAGGTGATTATACAGACACATTAATTCTAGTCGATTTTAGATTACCACGTATGCTCATCACTATTCTTGCTGGGGCGGCATTAAGTATGAGTGGCGCAATTGTACAAAGTGTTACTAAAAATCCAATTGCTGAGCCAGGCATTCTAGGTATTAATGCTGGTGGTGGTTTTGCAATCGCATTATTCATCACAATTGGTCAGATTAAACCAGACAATTTTGTTTATGTTTTACCTATTATTAGCGTCATAGGCGGTGTAGCGACAGCTTTAATTATTTTTATGTTTAGTGTCAATCAAAGACATGGCGTTACACCTTCCAGTATGGTTTTAATAGGTGTAGGTATGCAGACAGCTTTATATGGTGGTTCAATAACACTCATGTCTAAATTCGACAAAGATCAATCAGAATTTATAGCAACATGGTTTGCAGGCAATATCTGGGGAGATGAATGGATATTTGTGATGGCATTTTTACCATGGATCATCATCATACTGCCATATCTATTTTATAAATCTAATGAATTGAATATTATCAATACGCATGAGCATGTAGCTAAAGGTTTAGGTGTTAAGGTCGATAAAGAACGCATGGTATTATTCTTTGTAGCAGTAGTACTATCTTCAGTAGCAGTTGCAGTAGCAGGGTCTATTTCCTTTATAGGATTGATGGGGCCACATATTGCTAAACGTATTGTAGGACCACGCCATCAGTTGTTTTTACCAATAGCAGTGCTTGTTGGTGCCTTTTTATTAGTGTTCTCAGATACATTGGGCAAGGTTATATTAGAACCTACAGGCGTACCAGCAGGTATCATCGTTGCAATTATTGGTGCACCTTACTTCCTATATCTCATGTACAAAACCAAAAATGTATAAAATATGTAAATAAAGTGGCATGTACGATACATGTCACTTTATTTTTATATATAATTGTTAACGCTTTCTTAAGTCGATGCATTATAATGAAAGTGGATAAATAAGGAGGGCTAACTATGAAAAAATTAATTAAAGATAAACAACAATTTTTAAGTGATATGCTCGAAGGTATAAAAATTGCTCATCCAGAATTAGAAGTTATCAATGACAATGTCGTTGTAAAAAAAGATAAAAAAACAACTGGTGTAACTTTAGTGTCAGGTGGTGGGAGTGGTCATGAACCAGCTCATGCAGGCTATGTTGCTCAGGGTATGTTAGATGCTGCAGTTTGTGGTGAAGTATTCACCTCTCCAACACCAGATAAAATTTTAGATGCTATAAAAGCTGTAGACACGGGTGAAGGCGTGCTTCTCATCGTTAAAAATTATGCGGGAGATGTCATGAATTTTGAAATGGCACAAGAAATGGCAGAAATGGAAGGTATTAATGCTGCTATGGTAGTAGTGAAAGATGATATTGCCGTTTCTGATGTTGAACAAAGACGTGGTGTTGCCGGAACAGTTTTCATTCATAAGTTTGCCGGATTTTTAGCCGATAAAGGTCTATCTTTAACAGAAATTCAAGCAAAAGTAGAAGAACTATTACCTACAGTTAAAAGTATTGGTATGGCATTAACACCACCTATGGTACCAACAACAGAAAAGTATGGTTTTGATATTGATGAGAATGATATTGAAATTGGTATCGGTATTCATGGTGAAAAAGGATTACATCGTCAACAAATGGAACCTATAGATCAGATAGTGACACGATTAGGTGACGCATTATTACAAGAAGTTGATAGTAAAGAAATACTTGTAATGGTAAATGGTATGGGCGGTACACCTTTATCTGAGCTTACAATTGCGACGTCTTATATCAAACAATATTTTGATGCGCATGATATCACTGTCAAATATTGGTATGTAGGTGATTACATGACGTCATTAGACATGCAAGGATTTTCAATAACAGTCGTACCCTATTCAGAAACACTTTTAAAAGCATTACTAGCGCCAACAACGAGTAGATATTTTAATATTTAATGAATAAATATACAGGATAAGGAGAATCATAATGGATATCCAAAAGATGAAACAACAGTTATTGGATTTAGAAACAACATTTAAAGAGCAAGAAGATGCATTAACTGAACTTGATAGAGCTATTGGCGATGGCGATCATGGTGTTAATATGTTAAGAGGTTTTGAAAGTTTAAAAGATAAATTAGATGACAGTACAATGCAAAGTGTTTTTAAATCGACAGGTATGTGTCTCATGTCAAATATTGGCGGTGCTTCAGGTCCGTTATATGGTTTTAGCTTTGTGAAAATGGCTGAAGTTGTTAAAGACGACATTGACCATAATAATTTAGTAGAACTTCTAGAAACATTTACAGAGGCAATTGCCAAACGTGGTAAGGTAGAACTTAATGAAAAGACCATGTATGATGTTGTTGCACGTGCAAATGAAGCGGTCAAAAAAGGTGAACAAGTTGATTTGAATCGCCTACAAAGCTTTGCAGAAGCAACTGTGGATATGGTAGCTACGAAAGGGCGTGCATCATACTTTAAAGAAGCGTCAAAGGGTTATATGGACCCAGGTGCACAAAGTATGGTTTATATATTACATGCAATAATAGGAGATGAAGCATAATGGCAACGCTTGTAATTATTAGTCATAGTGAACAAATAGCGAATGGTACAAAAGCATTGTTGCAACAAATGGCACCAGATGTAAAAGTCATTGCTAACGGTGGTATGAATGGTGATATTGGGACGTCGTTTGAGACAGTTCAACAGCTAATCAATGGTTTAGAAGATGATGCCTTGTGCTTTTATGATATAGGCTCATCCGAAATGAATATTGATATGGCTATTGATATGTATGATGGGAATTATAAAATTGTTAAAGTGGATGCACCAATTGTAGAAGGTAGTTTTACAGCTGCAGTTAAATTATCAATCGGTGGAAATTTGGCGGACGCTATAGAAGAAGTAAATCAAACAACTTTTTAAAATAAATGATATATTAAGCTTAAATTGATTTTTTGAAATGAAAGTTAAGGATATCTGTGATATGATTAATATTAAATGTACGATAAAATCTGGCTAATAGGAGGACATTGCCATGCAACATCTTATAAAGAAACATGTATTGAATGGCGAGTTTGATTTAGTAAGACAATTGATGTCCGAAACAGATTTTATGGAATTTGAAGAAGCATATATTTCAAGTGCTCATGAAGTAGAAAGTATGATGTTTTATACTTGTATTTTAGACATGATGAAAGTGGAAGAAACAGCAGAAATGCATGACTTAGCATTCTTATTGCTTGTTTATCCACTCAGTGACTATGAAGGTGCTTTACATTCTGCGTATTACCATGCAGATTCATCCATAAAACTTACTGACGGAAATGAAGTTAAAAGCTTATTACAAATGTTATTACTACATGCAATTCCAGAGCCTGTTATCTCTGATAAGAAGGCCTTCGATATTGCAAAACGTATTCTTAAATTAGATCCTACCAACAATGTGGCTCGTAATGTATTGAAAGATACAGCGAAACGTATGGATAATGTAGTTGTTGATATTAATGAACTAAATCAACATCGTAACGCACGTTAAAATGTGAATATTAATTTTATGAATAAAAGTCATTGAGATGAGTCATACCGTTTCAATGACTTTTTTATTGTGAATTTATAAATGATATTGTATTAAAATAAATGTGTTTTTAATAAATAAATTATTATAGAATTGTTAGAAAAGTATGAATTTTATATTTTGTAGATTAGTGAAAACAGTTGATATATAAGTCTAAATCGTGGATTTAGGCTTTTTTGACATACTTTGAGTTGGGTTGAAATTAAATAATAGTACGTTATAATTCAAAATATGCGAAACGAAGGAGGTAAACTTTTCATGGGGCTCAATAAAGAAGCTATAAAAATTGGTTTCGCCTATGTCGGCATCGTTGTCGGTGCAGGTTTTTCAACCGGACAAGAAGTGATGCAATTCTTTACACCTTATGGCTTATGGTCATACATAGGTGTACTCTTATCAGGTTTGATTTTAGGTTTTATTGGTAGACAAGTAGCAAAAATAGGGACAGCATTTGAAGCAACTAATCACGAATCTACATTGCAATATGTCTTTGGCGATAAATTTAGTAAGGTTTTCGATTATATTCTTGTATTCTTTTTATTTGGTATCGCCGTTACGATGATTGCGGGTGCTGGATCAGCATTCCAAGAAAGTTTTAAAGTACCCATTTGGTTAGGTGCATTAATTATGACTGTAGTTATTTATGGCACCTTACTATTAGACTTCAATAAAATAGTAAGAGCTTTAGGTATTGTGACACCATTTTTAATTGTGATGGTTGTATTAATTGCGGTGTACTATTTGTTTAATGGATCTATACCATTGAATAAAGTTAATGATACTGTCGATAAGTCAAGCGTCATTTTAGGTATTCTCAAAGGTATTCAATATGGCGGCCTTGCATTTGCGGTAGGTTTTAGTACAGTCGTAGCCATTGGTGGGGATGCATCTAAACGAAGAGTTTCAGGTGCAGGTGCGTTATTTGGTGGTATTGTTTATACTATTCTATTAGCATTAATTAACTTTGCTTTACAAGCAGAATACCCACAAATTAAAGATGCTGCTATTCCTACACTTAATTTAGCAAATGAAATCAATCCGTGGATTGGATTAGTATTAACAATTATTATGTTAGCAGTAATGTATAATACTATTTTAGGATTATGCTACTCATTTGCAGCACGTTTTACTGAACCATATAGCAAAAAGTATCATGTCTTCATCATTATTATGATGATTGCTGCCTACATTTTAAGTTTCGTAGGATTCGCTGATTTAATTAACTATTTATATAATATTATGGGTGTAGTCGGTTTAATTATAGTTGTTGCCGTACTTATCAAATATTATAAACGTAAGAGTGATGACAAAAAGCATATTGCATAATGATATGTAATTTGATGTACTTTACAATTAAATGTGATTGATTTAATCTTAAAAGCAATTCATCTTTTTAAATAGAAGATGAATTGCTTTTTTAGCGTAATTAATTAAACGATATAATTGAGCATTGATGAGAGGATTATCCGTCATGAAGGCAAAACATAAATGGTTGTTGATAACAATTGTTGTCATTTTAATAGTAGGTACTAGTATTGGTTTACTATTGAAAACACATTATGATCATGAACATCGACAACAACAAAATAAAGAAAAAGTCCAAATCAATAATAAAAACGTGAAAGTTTTACAGAATATTTCTTATGGTCAAGGTATACCTAATAGTAAACTGGATATTATTATGCCATCTGATATGAATAAAGATAGTAAGTTACCAGTCATCTTTTGGATGCATGGTGGAGGTTTTATTGCTGGCGATAAACAGTATAAAAATCCATTACTATCTAAAATAGCTGAACAAGGTTACATTGTGGTAAACGTCAATTATGCGTTAGCACCTCAATACAAGTATCCTACACCTATTGAACAAATGAACAAAGCGGTCAAATTTATTAAAACGAATGAACATGATTTGCCAATTGATTTTGATCAAGTGATTATAGGTGGCGATTCCGCTGGCGCACAATTAACCAGTCAATATGTTGCTATGCAGACAAATCAGTCATTACGTGATGAAATGAAATTTGAACCGGAATTTAAACCTTCTCAAATTAAAGCGGCGATATTCTTTGGCGGATTCTATGATATGAAGACAGTTAAATCAACAGAATTTCCTAGGATTCAATTATTTATGAGAAGTTATACAGGTACGACAAATTGGGAGAGTAATTTTAAAAACCTATCTCAAATGTCTACAATAAATCAAGTAACCAAAGATTATCCGCCTACATTTTTATCTGTAGGAGATGCGGATCCGTTTTATAGTCAGAATATAGATTTTTATAAAAAATTAAAAGAAAAAGATGTGCCAGCTGAGACATTATTTTATGATGGCTCACATCACTTACACCATCAATATCAATTCCATTTAAATAAACCAGAATCTAAAGAAAATATTAAACGGGTACTCTTATTCTTAAGTAGAAATACATCTTCTTCAGGTGTTGAACGTAATAATCAATCTAATAACAATGAAAACAATAATATGAATCAAGATGTGCAATTAGATCCATTCAGTGAATAAAACAAACCACCGTAAAACGACAATTATAGTCGTTTTACGGTGGTTTTTTATACATGATATATCGTTATCAACTTATTTCATCTAATTATATGATAAAATTCAATATGTAATTACCATAAACAATTAATTTAAAATTTTAGCCATCACGTATTCATTATAATATTTGTTGTTAATATACAGCTTATCTTTTAATTCGCCTTCAATTTGGAATCCAGCGCTCTTAAATAAGTTAACAGCACCATCATTTTCGGGTACCACTGTCGCTTCAATACGACGGATATTATGATTGAGGGACCATGCTTCTATTGCATTAATCAAAGTTTGTCCGACACCATCTTTTTGGTACAGTTTTTTAACACCTAGATATACAATCGCTTCATGGCGTGTACGTTCATATGTTTCAGTACCTACAAAACCGTATCCTACAAGTTGATCGCTACTTTCGACAACAAAAATAGCTTTAGAAGAAGAGGTAATATAATCTTCTAAGCGCTTAATCACTTCGGTAGTACTGGGTGCATACTCACCAGGATTGTAAAATGTGAATTCTGATTCATCATAAATTTTGGTAAGTAAGTCTATAAAATTGTCTACGTCTTTTATACTGATTTCACGAATAGCGTGAGGCATGAAAACACTCCTATATTCATTTAAGTTTCTGCTACTTCTATATTATAATATAAATAAGATAAGTTTGCTTTGAATCGTGTAATTGCACACGATGGAGTGTTCATTATACACAAGGGAGTTTAAAATATGAAACCAAAAGTACTTTTAGCAGGCGGCACAGGCTATATTGGGAAACATTTAAGTTCGGTAATTGAAAATGATGCTGATTTATATGTATTGTCAAAGTATCCAAAACCGGAACATGTTAATGCAACTGATATGACATGGTTACAGAGTGATATTTTTAATTATCAAGATGTCGTTGAAGCGATGAAAGAGATTGATATAGCTATTTTTTATTTAGATCCAACGAAAAATTCAGCGAAATTAACGCAAGCGACAGCGCGAGATCTTAATTTAATTGCTGCTGACAACTTTGGTAGGGCAGCGTCAGTGAATCATGTTAAAAAGTTAGTATATATTCCAGGAAGTCGAAATGATAATCAAACGATGGAACGTTTAGGCGCTTATGGTGTGCCAGTAGAGCGTACGAAATTGGAAATCAAACGTCCTCATATCAATGTAGAATTGCAGGTGTCTAAGTACGATGATGTTAGAACGGCTATGAAAATGGTTTTGCCTAAAAAGTGGACACTTGACCAAGTTGTTGAATACTTTTTTAATTGGTTAAATAAAACCAAAGGAACGATTGTTAAGACGTATCATAGTGATGACCATTATTATATATATTTAAAAAGTAAAAACAAACCATTGGCTATTTTTAAGAAAGTGTTAACAGAGGACAACCTCATCACTTTATATTTAGTTGGTGGTAAGTTAGTCAAATCCAATGCGAAAAAGCAAGGGAAATTAGAGTTTCGATTGCTAAAAAATAACGCAATTGTTTTAGTTCATCTATATGATTACATTCCTAAAATGTTTTGGCCTGTATATTATTTTGTTCAAGCACCTCTACAAGGCATCATGATGCGTGGATTTGAAGTGGATTGTCGCATCAAACATTTTCAAGGACGTGTTCAATCTGGAGAAAAAATTAAGTACACAAAATAATAAGGTGATATGAATGCAAATATTATTAGTAGAAGATGACAATACATTGTTCCAAGAACTCAAAAAAGAATTAGAACAATGGGATTTTAATGTAGTAGGTATAGATGATTTTGGAAATGTTATGGATACATTCGAAGCATTTAATCCAGAAATTGTTATTTTAGACGTGCAATTGCCAAAGTATGATGGCTTTTATTGGTGTAGAAAAATGAGACAAGTGTCTAATGTACCTATTTTATTCTTATCCTCAAGGGATAATCCGATGGATCAAGTCATGAGTATGGAGTTGGGTGCTGATGATTATATTCAAAAACCATTTTATACCAATGTTTTAATAGCTAAACTCCAGGCGGTTTATCGTAGAGTATACGAATTTGGTGTTGAAGAGAAACGTACATTGAACTGGCAAGATGCTGTAGTAGATTTATCAAAGGATAGTATACAAAAAGGTGATCAAGCTATCTTTTTATCTAAAACAGAAATGATCATTTTAGAGATGTTAGTCAATAAAAGAAATCAAATTGTCTCACGTGATACATTGATCACCGCATTGTGGGACGATGAAGCGTTTGTAAGCGATAACACATTGACTGTCAATGTCAATCGATTAAGAAAGAAACTATCTGAAATTGGTATGGATAGTGCGATAGAAACGAAAGTTGGTAAAGGGTATATGGCGCATGAATAATTTAAAGTGGTTTTGGTTATTCGTTAAATCGCGATTAAATTGGATATTATGGATTGTATTTATCAATCTAGTCATGATCGGAATTGCGTATATTGATTATGATATTGCAGCAGATAGCGTATGGTATATCGTTGTTCTGAATTTAGGTATGAGTGTATTATTCATCATTTTTACATTTTTTAAGGAATCTAGGTTATCTAAACATTTTTATAAAAATAAAGAAATAGAAGAAATTAAACATAAAGATTTAGCTGAAACGCCATTTCAACAACAAATCGTAGACTATTTATATCGAAATATAACTTCCCAGAAAGATAAGGTATTAGCGCAACAAGTACAAATTAAAAATCATGAACAAAGCATTACAGAATTTGTTCATGATATTAAAACCCCAGTAACAGCGATGAAGTTATTAATTGATCAAGAGCAAGATTCTAAACGTAAACAAGCATTATTATACGAATGGTCACGGATCAATGAAATGTTAGATAAACAATTGTATTTAACAAGGTTAGAAACTCAAAATAAAGATATGTACTTTGACTATGTCTCTTTAAAACGTATGGTTATTGATGAAATTCAGTTGACGCGTCATATTAGTCAGGCTAAAGGTATTGGATTTGAATTAAATTTTACGGATGATTTTAAAGTGTACACAGATTTAAAATGGTGTCGTATGATGATTAGACAAATATTATCTAATTCATTGAAATATAGTGAAGATAATATGATTGAAATGAATGGTAAATGCATAAATCAACATATCGTATTAGAAATAAAGGACTATGGACGTGGTATAAGTAAGAAAGATATGCCAAGGATTTTTGAAAGAGGTTATACGTCTACAGCTAATAGAAATGAAACGACGTCATCAGGCATGGGTTTGTATTTGGTTGATAGTGTTAAATCACAATTAGGGATTGAAATTAAAGTAGAGTCTAGCGTAGGAAAAGGAACTACTTTTAGCCTCATATTCCCACAACAAAATGAAGTGATTGAACGCATGTCTGAAGTGACAACATTGTCATTTTAAACATGCGTTTTGTTACACAGAATTAGCGCATTTGTTATATTCAATCGTTATAATAATATTGAATAGTTATGCGTTTCATTATATTTACAAATGATGTGGCATCAACGTTAAACAGTTGATAATCATAGGAGTGTTAAAGTGGCAATATTAGAAGTAAAACAATTAACAAAAATATATGGCAATCAATATTCACCACAAGAAGTGCTACATGATATTAATTTATCTGTTGAAAAAGGTGAATTTATCTCAATTATGGGGCCTTCTGGTTCGGGAAAAACAACATTATTGAATGTACTGAGTTCCATAGATTATGCAACGCAAGGATCGATTAAATTAAATGGGCAGCCATTAGACAAATTATCAAACAAAGCGTTATCCAATATTCGTAAAAAAGACATTGGATTTATTTTCCAAGATTATAATGTCTTACATACCTTAACGGTAAAAGAAAATATTATGCTACCGTTATCTGTAAAGAAAATAGATAAACAAGAAATGAAACAGCGCTATGAACGAATTGTTGAGGCATTAAATATTAGTGATATCAGTGATAAGTACCCAACTGAATTGTCAGGAGGACAAATCCAAAGAACGTCAGCCGCTAGAGCGTTTATTACTAACCCATCAATAATATTTGCTGATGAGCCAACAGGAGCATTAGACTCTAAAAGCACGCAAGACTTATTAAAACGACTATGCAAAATGAATGAGAAATTTGATACTACGATTATAATGGTTACTCATGACCCCGTAGCAGCTAGTTATTCAAATCGTGTGGTTATGTTAAAAGATGGAAGAATCTTTACTGAAATTTTCCAAGGTGAAGACGATAAACAAACTTTTTACAATGAAATTATTAGAACACAAAGTGTACTTGGTGGCGTGAATTATGACCTTTAAAGAAATTATTTTTAAAAACTTTCAACAAAAGTTTTCGCATTATGCCATATATTTATTTTCTTTAGTTATTAGCGTAGTACTGTATTTTAGTTTTATTACTTTAAAATATGCACATCATTTACATGGCAATCAGAATTATCCAATCATTAAAGAAGGCTCTCAAATAGGAAGTTATTTTCTATTTATCATTATTATCGTATTTATTTTGTACGCGAATCTGTTGTTTTTAAAACGGCGAGGTCGTGAATTTGCCTTATTGCAAACAATTGGTCTTTCAAGATTCAATATTTTACAAATGATTATGATTAAACAATTACTTATTTTTATTGCCACTTCTATTTTAGGAATTATCATTGGTATTTTTGGCTCTAAAATATTGTTAATGATTGTTCTAAGATTACTCGGTATTAACATTACTGTTTCAATCATTTTCAGTGTGTCTGCTATTTTACAAGCAATTTTATTGATTGTTGTGGCGTACATTTTAACTATAGGTCAAAGCTATTTTTATATTAGAAGACGTTCTATTATAGAATTAGCCTCTAATATGACCAAAAGAGAAATCAATCATAATCGTTTTACAATGGGTGAATTAATTTTAGGTGTATTAGGCGTACTCATGATTCTGACAGGTTATTATTTATCGACAACAGTTGTTCAACATTTTAATAGTATTTTTCAGCCATTTGTTATTTTGATATGTACAGTGATTGGGGCGTATTTCTTTTTTAGAAGCACTGTTTCACTAATCTTTAAAGCAATTAAGAAAGTGAGACAAGATACAGTAAGCGTCAACGATGTGATGTTTACAGCACCGATTATGTATCGTATAAAGAAAAATGCGTTTTCTTTAACTGTTATGACAATTATTTCTGCTATTACTGTATCAGTATTGTGTTTTGCAGCGATTAGTCGTGGGACGTTAACCAATGAAGTTCTATTGAATTCGCCACACGATGTGACGTTAAAAGATAAAGAAAAGGCCAATGAATTAGCATATGAATTAAACAATAAAAATATTGAGCATTTTTATAATTATAAAGAAGTTGTTTATAGTAAGTTGTTTAAAGACAAATTATTTGAAAAGGGCATTGCTAAACCATATGAAGTATCTGTAACGAGTGACAAGTATATACCTAATGTTGAAGTGTCGAAGGGTTACACAGATATTATAGTACCTGAAGGTAGAGTAAGTGATGTCATGAAATATAAGAAGCACGGTGTAACACAATTGGGGACACATCAACACTCGATCAAAGTTAAATTAAATAAAGAAATTAACCAAGTTTATTTTATGAGTGATGTTGATTTAGGAGGACCTACTTTAGTATTAAATGACAAAGATTACCAATATTTAAGAAATCATACTAAAGCTAAAAATATTGTGTCTCAATATGGATTTGATATTAAACACAAAAAGGACAGGCCAGAATTGCAAAGTGCGGTAAAAAATGTGGATAAAAATATTGAAACGAGAAGTGAAGCAGCAAGTGAAATTTCAAGTTTAACGGGTATATTACTATTCGTGACATCATTTTTAGGAATCGCGTTTTTAATTGCGGCAGGTTGTATCATATATATTAAGCAAATCGATGAAACAGAGGATGAAATAGAAAATTATTCTATATTGCGTAAATTAGGTTTCACACATCGAGATATGGCCAAAGGTTTGAAATTAAAGGTTCTATTTAACTTTTCATTACCATTAATCATTGCTTTATTACATGCATATTTTGCTTCACTGGCATTTATGTCATTGTTAGGTGCGACCAATCAATTCCCTATATTTATTGTTATGGCAGTGTACACAGCCATTTATGCTGTATTTGCCTTAACAGCTTATAATCACTCTAAAAGGACAATAAGACATTCAATTTAATATTAAATAAAAAAGGATTTCATTGTAATCACAAGATGTACAATGGAATCCTTTAAATATATGATTCGAATGATTATTGCGGGATTTGTTCACTTACAATAGTTTGTTGGTTTAAATCAATATATGAACAAGTATCAGCATTAATATCAATAGACCATTTATAAATACCAGCTTGAGCCATTTCTTCACAAAATGTAGGAAAATCAGTCTGTCCTGCTTGATGACGTGTGAGAATGTCTTTCACTTCTTCAACATGTGAAGTGTCAGCGATAGGATGGGATACTTTCACACCTTCTGCTGTAATCGTTTGACCATCGGTATTTGTATAAACAGAAGTACCATGTTGAATATTCACTTCATTACTAACCATTCCCATATCTTTAAAAGCTTTGAATAGCATTGGGAAATCGGGACCAGTATATTTTTCATGTGCTTCTTGAATTGATTTTAATGTAAATTCCATAATTATCTCCTTTAGTATAGTAATGCTAGTATAAAGTGGAATAGGAGGGATAGCAAAAATTATGGTTTATATTTGGTATATGGGAAATTGATTGAAAGACATCATTTAAAACGTTAAATTATAAAGTGGATTGGTTATTATACTCCTTTTGTGCACATTAGGAAAGTGTATGTAAAATTTTGTTTGCGTATTTGTTAAGAATTTGTAAATTGAATTGTAGTTATGTAAATTTTGTGATATTTTCAAGTAGGAACAAATCGCAATTTATTTGAATGCAATCATCATTGCTTATAACTATGATTTACATAATATTTACAAAATGAAAAAGTGAATCTCCTTTTTTCTGAAAATTGTAAATGTGTTCCTTATAATAGGTCTTATGGAGTAAAAATTTATGAATGTGATTGGCAACAATCGCTCAAATGGAGGATTTTGAATGTTTAGTAAGAAAAAAGATAAGTTCATGGTTCAGTTAGAAGAAATGGTTTTTAATCTTGATCGTGCAGCAATTGAGTTCGGTAAAATGGATTTCAATACACATTTAGATTTGAAAGCATATTCTGATAATATCAAAACTTATGAATCTCATGGTGATGAATTAATGCATCAAGTGATTACTGATTTAAATCAGACTTTTATCACACCAATTGAACGTGAAGATATCTTATCTTTATGTAATGCAATTGATGATGTGTTAGATGCTATGGAAGAAACGTCAGCAATGTTTGAAATGTATTCAATCGAATATACAGACGAATACATGGCTGAATTTGTTGAAAATATTCAAAAAGCAGTTGCAGAAATGAAACTAGCTGTAGGTTTATTAGTAGATAAAAAATTATCTCACATGCGTATTCACTCAATTAATATTAAAGAGTTTGAAACGAACTGTGACGGTATTTTAAGACAATCTATGAAACATATCTTCAACAGTGAAACAGATCCAATCACATTAATTAAAATAAAAGATATTTATCAAAGCATGGAAGAAATTGCAGATAAATGCCAAACAGTCGCAAATAATTTTGAAACTATAATCATGAAAAATAGCTAAAGGGAGTCCTCACTTATGGAATATATTTTAATCGTCACGATAGCTATAGTTATATTTTCATTAATATTTGACTTTATCAATGGTTTCCATGATACAGCCAATGCTGTAGCTACTGCCGTATCTACGAGAGCATTAACTCCAAGAACAGCCATTTTATTAGCTGCAGTTATGAACTTTATTGGTGCTTTAGCATTTACTGGAGTTGCTGGTACAATAACAAAAGATATTGTAGATCCGTTTAAATTGCAACATGGATTGGTTGTTGTTTTAGCAGCAATTATCGCTGCGATTGCATGGAATTTAATTACTTGGTTATATGGTATCCCAAGTTCGTCATCACATGCATTAATTGGATCAATCGCAGGTGCAGCTATTGCTTCAGAAGGATCATTTGGAGTATTACATTACCAAGGTTTCACTAAAATTATTATCGTGTTAATTGTATCTCCAATTATCGCTTTCTGTGTTGGTTTTATTATGTATTCAATTGTTAAAGTCGTATTTAAAAATGCTAACTTAACACGTGCTAATCGTAACTTTAGATTCCTTCAAATCTTCACAGCAGCGTTACAATCATTCTCACATGGTACAAACGATGCTCAAAAATCAATGGGGATCATTACTTTAGCTTTAATCGTTGCTAATATTCAAAACGGTTCAAACGTAGAACCAGCATTATGGGTTAAAATTGCATGTGCTACTGCTATGGGTCTTGGTACTGCAGTCGGTGGTTGGAAAATCATCAAAACTGTTGGTGGTAACATTATGAAAATCAGACCAGCAAATGGTGCTGCAGCTGACTTGTCATCTGCGTTAACTATTTTCGTAGCATCATCATTACATTTCCCACTTTCAACAACACACGTTGTATCTTCATCAATTTTAGGTGTTGGTGCTTCTAACCGTGCGAAAGGTGTTAGATGGAGTACAGCACAACGTATGTTAATTACTTGGGTAATTACATTACCTATTTCTGCAGTATTAGCAGCACTTGTTTACTTTATAATGCATTTCTTCTTAAAATAATATATATATAACATAGCGATTTAAATATTTAGGTTGAGCGTTTAAGACATACGCTCAACCTTTTTATATGGTCTATTTTTAGCTATGAAATATAGAGGCTAATGTATTTGATGATAAAACAACTTTCCTCAGTCAAGTAGTGTCTATATTATCGCTCCAGAGAATTCAGTAGAAACATAATAGATGATAATATTTATGATGAGAGTGTCATTATTAAGGTTGATAATGTTAGTTATGGAATAAGGGGGCGTTTCGTCAGGTAAATCAATGGACTTATACCAGAATAGTCGTCTTAGTATTAGATTTATGATGATGATTAATGAGGGGGACATGCCATATATAAGATCAATTTAGACAATTAAAAAACACCAACAAAGTGATATGCTTTGTTGGTGTTAAGCTATTTTTATTAAAAGTATAATTAATGATATAGCATCTCACTTTTTAGTGAATGAATGCATAACTTGATACTTCAGAAGCTGGTATTGTTCTGTAGTTTGTGTTGTAAGGTCCGTTAGTATAGTTCATTTCTGAAATTAAGATACTTCCGTCACCATTCACACGTTCAACGTATGCAACATGACCATATGGACCTGGAACGCTTTGCATAATTGCACCTACTTCAGGTGAATGGTCAACTTGGTAACCATCATTAGCTGCGCCTGTAGCCCAATATTTAGCATCTGACCAATATGTGCTAATTGGTTTACCAGCTTGAGCGCGTCGGTCAAATACGTACCATGTACATTGACCTTCAGTATATAAGTTTTGGTGGTTAAACGATGGTGATTGTGTGCTTGTATTACCTTGTGTAGCAGTTGCACCACCAGAACCAGATCCAGCGCCTGCACCAGAACCGCCATTAGGTATTTTTAAAGTTTGGTTAGGTGTGATTAAATAACCATTTAAATTATTGGCTGACATTAATTCGTTAACTGATACACCGTATTTATTTGCAATGATATTTAATGACTCACCTGATTGTACAGTGTGTGTTGAAGGTGATCCTGATTGTGAAGAAGTGTTTGAACTTGAGCTTTGAGAAGCACTTCCACCTACTGTGATGACTTGTCCAGGGAATACCATATTATTATCTAGATTATTGTTTTGTTTAATACTATCTACAGACGTATTATATTTCTGAGCGATAGTCCATAATGATTCTCCTGACTGTACTTTATGTTGAGTAGAAGCTTCGGCATCGTGATGAGAAAGTGCTGCGGCTGCGCCTGAAGCGGCAGTTACTGCAAAGGCTAACTTTTTCAAAGTGACTCCTCCTTATATTTGCTTTAATATTTTTATTTATAGAAATTAAGTTTAACGATGTATCATCGCGTTTCGTTTTTTTACTACGCTATCCATACTAACAAAAATATTAGTCTCTGTGTGGTTTGTTATTATCTTGTAATATTGTTAACAATTGAGAGTTGAAATATTTCATTTGTGGAAATGTTGATATGACAGTTATGAAGCGGCTTTTTAATTAAAAAATCCAATAATAAAGTTTTATGAATTGTAACAAAGTGTATAGTATATATAGAATTACCGACTAAGTATATCTATTTTTCATTATTATTACTTTTTTTAATTAATATATTATTGTAAAATCGTACCATTAGATAAACAAACCATAAATGAAGGAGCAGAATATATGTCACAGACTGCACAACATACAAATGAAACAAAAGATAAACATCGTTCACATGCTTATGCTAAGGTTTGGCTATTCTTCATGTATTATTGGATTATTTTTGGGATTGGTTGTTACTTTGGTCAATTTTTACCTATGGAATGGAGAAGACCCTTATCTCTTGCATTAATGGTCTTAGTATTAATTACCTTAGTGTTTCAGCGTGCACGTAAGTATGGTTTAGTTATTTCGCATATATATGCAATTATATTGGGACTTTTATCATATGCTATGTTTACAAGCTATTTGCAAAATTTAGGACCTGAAGTCTTTTATAAGAATATTATTTTAGCCATTGGTGCTTTTATTGCTTTTGGTATTGTAGGATTCTTTTTAATCAACGATGCATCAAGTATGGGAAGATATTTATTCGTTACTTTATTAGCATTAATTATTGCAAGCATTATTGGGATGTTTATTCATAATCCTATTTTCCATACTATTATTACAGTCGTAAGCTTATTATTGTTCTTGTTATATACCCTGTATGATTTTAATAGGATGAAACGAGGACAATTCTCTCCACGAGAAATGGGCTTTAATTTATTTATCAATCTATTAAATATCATTAAAGATATACTTCGATTGGCTAATCGATTTAGATAATCAAAATAGCGATTGTTCAAAAACAAAGATGTTGGCGTGAAATTAACTATGTGATGTAAAATATTTTCTTAATGTCTTTAGATAAAACATTAAGAAGTTAGCGCCGCATCTTTTTTTATTCGTAATATTTATGTTGTTTTATAACTTAATTTTTTCTAAATATATAAACAAGTATATTTTTTAAATACGTGTTATAATTGCGTTAAATTATTTTGGTTAGGTATTTAGAATGTTAATTAAGTTTGGAAGCTATACTGGGTTTATTAGAAAAGAGAGGGAGAAATATGCCGAATTCTTATTTGCGTATACTTTCTAATGTTGAATATCCGACAACTAGGTGTCAAGACGGGATCATCTTATTTTGGCCATTAGAGAGTGACATGTATGTTCAAAAATTTCGTAAACAAATGACGATTAATAACGACATCTATATCATCAACAATGCTGATGTTTTTAGTGTAAACACAAAAGGTAGAATGATCATGCTATATCTAACAAGTGATTGGTTTACAGAACAAGGTTTTTCATTTTTTGAATTCCAATATACGTCCAATCTGATTAAATCTTCTAATTTACTTAAAGACTTGATTTTACAGTTAGCACTCAAACGAATTAGTCAAGATAATCAAGAGATGCTGGATCAACTTACAAGGGAAATTGTTCAAATCATAGGTACAGAAGCAGTTGTAGATAAGGATATTGCAGTTAATCAATACAACTATACATATTATAATGATTTAAAAGAGGAATTAGAATATATCGATAATCACATTGAAACGAGATTGACGTTAAAAGATATATCAACAGATCTTTTTATATCAAAATCAAATATTTCTTCCCAATTCCATCAATTAATAGGTATGGGGTTTAAGAGATATGTAGATACTTTAAAAATTAGTAAGTCAATAGAGATGTTGCTAACCACTAGTGCCACAATTAGTCATATTAGTGACGCATTAGGTTTTAGTAATATGTCTACATTTTCTAAAATGTTCAAAGGCTATTTAGGTGTGACGCCCAATGATTATCGTAAACTTTCAAAATACGATAAGAATGTGATGTTTAAAGTGAATATTGAAACTGATCAAGATATTGAAGCTTTCAAAACATATGTTGAAGATTTAGTAGAGCAACATAATATTGAAAAATATGAAGATATCCAACTAGATATTGGTACGCCTAATAAAGTTAAACCATTTTATAGCACTATTCAAATTCAAACAATAGAAGAAATTCGATATTTATTTTTATATGACAAGTTTGAAAAATATGACTTTTCACGTACTGATGTCATTTTCTATATTGTACCAACACTCACAGAAATTTGTGATGTGATGACATATGACGACAAACGAAAAATTGCAGAGGTTATCATTGAAAAAGGGTTAAGGGTTGCTTTTAATATTGATAATTATAGAGTTATTGATCATTTAGGAATTTGTTTTAATGATGCAGTGTTAAAATTGAAAAATGCTATGAAAGTCATTCCTTATGAATATGAAGTGATTTCAGTATTCAATTTAGATGAAAAGGCAATACGTGAAATTTATAGAGATATTATTAAGTTTCAAGATTTGCATATTAATCATGTTATCGGCTTAGATATGACATGTTTGTTAGATGATCCTGTACTATTAAAAACGATAGAATCACAAATTAAGCGATTGAAATTCGAATATTTATTTATTGATAATGCCAAATTAAAAACATCCTATTTAATAGATGAAAATGAACATTTGTTATTAAAAAATGAGATTCAATTAAAGAACTTAAAGGCAATTCTGAATGAAATTGACTTTGTGAAAGAAAAGATGATTTTACTAAATGTAGAAAATCATCAATTAATTAACGATAAAGATAATGATTTAAGCAATAGTTCGCCACTTATCATTGAAACAGTATCGACTTTAAGAGAAACATTTGCTGGATTAGGTTTTAATTTATATGACCATACACACCTTTTTAATACATTACACTTATTTGATAAGAACGGTTTTAAAACAACATTTGGCTTAATATTTAATGAGTTAACTTGGCTGTTCAACCAAGAGTATGTTGATGCAAGTTACTACAAAAAAGTCGAACTCGATGACAGATATGTTTTATGTTTATTTGATTGGAGAATCATCGAAAACGAAGCTACAAATGAGAACTATGAAGATAGTCATGTGTATGTAAGTTTTGAGCAAACGCCTTCGAATAAGCGCTACTTTATATTCATAGGAAAAATAAATAGTTATAGTGGTAACCTAAATCATTTAATATCTAAAGATTTAAGGAATAAATATGACTGGACGAGTGAATTTCTAGATACTATAGATTATTACTTTAAGCCTATGGTAGAAGTGATTGAACATGATTTTACAGAAAAGTCGTTAGACATTAACCTTAGTTATAATTCCTTTTATATGATTACTATATTTAAAAATGAATCTAAAATCAAAAGGGCGTGGCACAACTCAATTTAAATTTATCGGTAATTTTGACAATAGATTAAAAACAAACAGGAAAGACAAATTTTCAGATATTTAGGATAATGTTATTATACGTTGTCTGTTTTATATTTGGGGGTGCAAGTCTTTGAACAAAGAGAAGTTAGATAAGTTATTAGAATTTTATAAACAATATAAAGCATTATCTGAATATATAGATCAAAAATATAAATTAACATTAAATGATTTAGCTGTTTTAGACTTGGCCGAAAAGAATTGCCAAGAAGAACAAATGTTAATGCAAACATTTTTGAAAATTGCAATTTCAGAATTAGAATTGAGTAGAACTAAATTATTAGTATCAATTCGTAGATTGATTGAAAAAGATAAATTAAGTAAAGTAAGATCTAAAGAAGATGAAAGAAAGATATATCTATATATGAATCAAGACAACATGAAAGAATTTAATGCTTTATTCAATGATGTTGAAGAATATTTAAACATTTAAATATCTACATATAAGTTAGTTCCTAATTTTAGGGGCTAATTTTTTTATGTTTAATGATATATCTTCTAGGTTGGTACAATAGTGAGTTCAAACGTTATCAAAGAGATAGGTTACTAGTGGTATATAAACGATGCAAAATCATGTATAATATAGAATGTTAATTATAGAGAATGAAAGCGAGATGACCATAATGGGACGTAAGTGGAATAATATTAAAGAGAAAAAGGCTCAAAAAGATAAAAATACAAGTAGAATTTATGCTAAATTTGGTAAAGAAATATATGTAGCAGCAAAATCAGGTGAACCCAATCCTGAATCTAACCAAGCCTTACGATTAGTATTAGAACGTGCCAAAACATATTCTGTGCCAAACCATATTATTGATAAAGCTATCGATAAAGCTAAAGGTGCTGGAGATGAAAACTATGACCATCTAAGATATGAAGGTTTTGGTCCTAGCGGCTCAATGTTAATCGTTGATGCACTTACAAATAATGTGAATAGAACAGCGTCTGATGTGCGTGCGGCTTTCGGTAAAAATGGTGGTAACATGGGCGTTTCAGGTTCAGTTGCTTACATGTTTGATCATACAGCTACTTTTGGTATTGAAGGTAAGTCTGCAGATGATGTACTAGAAGAGTTAATGGAACAAGATGTAGATGTTAGAGATGTGATTGATGCAGACGGCTTAACAATTGTTTATGCAGAACCAGATCAATTTGCACAAGTTCAAGATGCATTACGACAAGCAGGTGTTGAAGATTTCAAAGTAGCAGAGTTTGAAATGTTACCTCAAACAGATATTGAGTTATCACCTGAAGATCAAGAGACTTTTGAAAAATTAGTAGATGCATTAGAAGATTTAGAAGATGTTCAAAATGTATTCCATAATGTGGATTTAAAATAATGACTAACGCACAATATTGGATTGATCAACTGCAAATGACACCTCATCCGGAAGGTGGTTATTTTAAGGAAAGTATACGCCATGGTTCTACGAATTCAACAAGAGCTGCATTCAGTAGTATATATTTTCTATTAACCTCGAATGATATTTCACATTTTCATCGCATCGATGCTGATGAAGTGTGGTATTATCATGCAGGCGAATCCTTAACTATTCATATGATTATGCCTGACGGTAAATACGAAGCGGTACAATTAGGTACTAATATTGAAGCGGGAGAAGTTCTGCAGTATGTTGTGCCTAAAGGTACAATCTTCGCTTCTTCTTTTGAACATGATGAAGGATTTTGTTTAGTAGGTTGTATGTGTCAACCTGCCTTTGAATATAAGCATTTCGAATTATTTGAAGCACATGAATTATTAGCATTATATCCAGAACATCAAACATTGATAGATCAATATGCCCTAAAAGAGAAATAACTGAATTTCAGCATACCTATGAGAGCACCTTAACTCGTAGGTATGCTTTTTTATGTTAATGTTTAAATGAGTTTTAAAATATATCGTAGTGTCTATCAGTGTTTAAAAAATGATTAGAATTAAAATTAAATAAATTCATAGTAATTTAGTCGTTTTAAAGTAAAATGTCTTGATATGTAGTAGAATATAGATAAATCAATTTTACGACAGAATATAACCAGGTTCGGCATATGATGACATTACAGAACCATTTATATATAATGAGAACAAGGAGTTGGTGACTGTGAAAGTAAAATATATAGACAAACGTCACTGGCGTCGCCTGATTGAAAGAGAATACACAGAGGTTAAAGTTAATAATAATAGATTTAAGGGTATTATAGGCTTGGTCACGATGAAGAAAGTACGTGAACCTTTAGAGGTGACGGTAGTTGGTCAGAATATTATAGTCGCAGATGATAATTATAAATGGTTACAAATATTACCTGAAAAAAAGAGATATAGTTTGACCGTTATGTTTGATGATAAGGGGAATCCACTAGAATATTATTTTGATATTAATATTAAAAATATTACTCAAAAAGGAAATGCACGTACTTTAGATTTATGTTTAGACGTTTTGGTATTGCCTGATGGATCATACGAATTAGTTGATGAAGATGATTTGTTATTTGCATTACAAAATGAGCAAATTAGTCAAAAACAATATCACGAGGCATATATTATTGCGCATCAATTAATGATTGAAATTGTAGAAAATTTTGATGACATACAGAGTAAAGTGATGAAATGTTATCATAAAATTAATCAAAAATATAAGAAAAATAAACACAATCATCCATTTAAAAGTAAGAAAGTGCATCGAGTAAAATCGTCTGATAAAAAATAATGCTAATTACGCTTACATAATAAATAGAAATAACAATATTGAAGCGTTTAAAAGAAACGTTACATTCTAGGGGGACACTATGAAAATAGATGATTATCGTTTATTGATTACGTTAGACGAAACAAAAACATTAAGAAAGGCAGCGGAAATATTATATATTTCACAACCAGCTGTCACGCAACGGTTAAAAGCGATTGAAAGTGCTTTTGGAGTAGATGTTTTTATAAGAACGAAAAAACAACTTATCACAACAACCGAAGGCGCAATGATTATCGAACATGCACGTGATATGTTGAAAAGAGAACGTTTATTTTTTGATAAAATGCAGGCACATATAGGGGAAGTCAATGGAACAATCTCTATTGGTTGTTCTTCTTTGATAGGACAGACACTGCTACCTGAAGTATTAAGTTTATATAATACGCAATTTCCTAATGTTGAAATTCAAGTACAAGTAGGTTCTACAGAGCAGATTAAGGCAAATCATAGAGATTATCATGTCATGATTACAAGAGGTAATAAGGTCATGAATTTATCTAACACGCATTTGTTTAATGACGATCACTATTTTATCTATCCTAAAGATAGACGTGATGAAGTTACAAAACTACCATTTATTGAATTCCAAGCTGACCCTATTTACATTAATCAAATTAAGCAATGGTATAATGATAATTTGGAACAAGATTATCATGCGACGATTACTGTTGACCAAGTTGCTACGTGTAAAGAAATGTTGATTAGTGGTGTAGGTGTAACGATTTTACCCGAAATTATGATGAAAAACATTGATAAGAATATGTTTGAATTTGAAAAAGTGACTATCGATAATGATCCACTGATTCGTTCAACTTATATGAGTTACGATCAAAGTATGTTACAACTACCTCAAGTAGACTCGTTTGTTAATTTAATGTTGAATTTTATTCGTTAGATACAGTAGACAGATTCGCTTAATGAATAGAGGTTATTCTTATGTTTAAAGAATTGTTATATATCAAAAACTACAAGTTATTTGTTGTGAATATGTTGCTATTAGGTATGGGTATTGCAGTAACGGTACCCTACCTTGTTTTATTTGCAACGAAAGATTTAGGCATGACGACGAAACAATATGGCCTATTATTAGCTTTAGCAGCTATCAGTCAATTCACAGTTAATTCGATTATTGCTAGATTCTCTGACACACATAATATTAATAGAAAGTTCTTAATTATAACGGCATTGTTTATGGGTGCGATTAGTTTTTCTATTTACTTTTTTGTGAAAGACATTCTATTATTTATTATTCTTTACGCACTTTTTCAAGGTTTGTTTGCACCTGCAATGCCTCAACTTTATGCATCCGCTAGGGAATCAATTAATGTTTCAAGTTCACGTGAAAATGCCAAATTTGCTAATACAGTACTAAGATCAATGTTCTCGCTAGGATTTTTATTTGGGCCATTTATCGGTTCGCAATTGATTGAACTGAATGGTTATTCAGGATTATTTGGTGGTACGGTTTCTATTATTTTATTTACACTGTTATTGCAAGTCTTCTTCTATAAAAATTTAAATGTTAAGCAACCCATTTCCCAACAACAACACGTTGAAAAGGTTGCGCCAAATATGTTTAAAGATAAGACATTACTCATACCGTTTTTAGCGTTTATTTTATTACATATTGGACAATGGATGTACACAATGAATATGCCATTATTTGTTACAGATTACCTTCATGAAAAGGAAGGGCATGTGGGCTATTTGGCAAGTTTATGTGCTGGATTAGAAGTACCATTTATGGTGATTTTAGGTATCTTATCTAGGAAATTACCAACACGAACGTTACTTATATACGGCGGTATATTTGGAGGGGCATTTTACTTTAGTATTAGCTTATTTAAAAATTTCTATATGATGTTACTTGGTCAATTATTTTTAGCGTTTTTCTTAGCCATACTATTAGGTATAGGTATTAGTTATTTTCAAGATATACTACCTGATTTCCCAGGTTATGCCTCAACATTATTTGCTAATGCAATGGTGATTGGTCAACTATGTGGTAATTTATTAGGTGGTATGATGAGTGGATGGGTTGGTTTGGAAAATGTATTCTATGTTTCAGCGGGCTCACTATTCTTAGGAATTATATTAATTTTCTTAACCAAAGATCAAAAAATTACAAAATTAGATGTGGAGTAGTTTAAAATGACAGTGATATTATGGTGCTTAATTATATTAATGTTCATATTAGCATTTATAGGATTAGTTAAACCTGTGATTCCTTCCGTCTTAGTGATGTGGATAGGATTTCTAATTTATCAATTTGGATTTCAAGATGGGAAATTATCTTGGATATTTTATATATCAATGATTGTTTTAACAATATTAATCTTTTTAGCTGATTTTCTTATGAATAAATATTTTGTAGGAAAATATGGTGGCTCTAAATTCGGAGAGTATGGTGCGATTCTAGGTGTGATTATAGGGTGTTTTGTATTACCTCCATTTGGAATTGTCGTTATACCTTTCATAGTTGTTCTAGTAATCGAATTAATACAAGGTTATGATTTTAAACAAGCCATTAAAGTGGGTTGTGCTTCTATTGTTGCATTCTTAGCAAGCACGATTGCACAAGCTATCATTATGATTATTATGGTTAGTTGGTTTATGCTAGACATCTTTTTACTTAATTAGACACGAATATAAAATCGATAAAGCCCTAAATGAATGTTGAATGTCATTTAGGGCCTTATTTATTTTATGCGCTGTTTTATCAAGTTTTTATTGGACTTAAAAAATATTTAATTAAATTTCATGATGAGATAATCAATATTATCACATAATTGTATTTGCATCTTTATTGAAATAATGATGATCAATATAAAATGAAATCGGAGTAATAATGATAGAAATTATTATAAATGACCAATTACTTACATTAATAAAAGGACCGAAGGCTAAAAAAGATTGTGGTATGAAAAAGACATAAAACAACGCAACGATTAACAATGCAATCACTGCATAGGTTAAGAGCCAAACCCAATTTGAGTTGTTAAAGCACTGCAATTGAATCGTCTTAAATATCATCCAAATAAACAAGAAAATGATAAATAAGCCAATAATGACAGTGATTGGGAATGTGTATAGATAAAGATAGTTGCTATCTCCACCAATAAAAAATCCGATAAATCCTTTTAAAAAACAAAAGATACCTATTAATAATACAAAATGCTGATAGATATATTTAAATATATTCTTTACTGTTTCATTTGGGAGCTCTTTTAATTGTTTTTTAGCGTGCATTTTAGGATTGTGGTTAAAGAATTCCATAGCCAACATACCTTTATCTTCAGCGCTAATTAAATGTTTTAATATACGATTCAACATAACTTCTGAATCATGAGGATTCACACTTAAATCAGACCGAATATAGGTCATATAGTTTTCAAATATTTCTCTATCTGTATTATTTAAACGTAATGATTTTACATTATTTTCTTTAGCTAATTGAGCAGTAGACTTCATGAGTGCTTAAGCGCTCCTTTAAAATAGTTTAAGTAGTATGAAAAAAGAGAGGTTTCTCTCAATAATGTGAGCAATATACTACTTTTTTAAATCACAAATATAACTAATGTACACATTCTAACTATTGCGTAAATATATTTTACGGATATTATGCGTCATTATTAGATAGTTAATACCAATATATGTGTTAATTCACAGATATGCAAGGGTATGTCAGTATTATATTACGCTTAATCATACCATAGAAATCGGGTGATTATCATATCAAGTTTAGGAGTTAAATATGAGAAAGTTAACATTAAGTAATCAAGCAATTATTAATGAAGTAGCAATCATACATGAACATTTATTAGAAAATCAAGAAGACAATTACAAAGTTACTAAGACATCTATCGCATTACGATATGAAATGATTAATGCAAGATTGCGTCATACAAATGATACTATCTTACTTCTTGAGAATAATCAGGAGTTAAAAGGCTTTGTATGGGGTCACTATGAGTTACAAACTAAAACTGTAATCATTGAATTATTATATGTATACCCACATTTTCGTCGTCAAGGACTCGCCAAACAGCTTAAAATGGCAATAGAACAATGGGCCAAAGACATAGGCGCAGAGTCGATTCAGAGTACAATCCATATTAAAAATAAAGCGATGCTTAATTTGAATCATCAATTAGGTTATGATGATAGTCATATTAGGATGCGAAAAGATTTAATGTAGAAAAATGAATAATTTAATATTTCATGATAAAATGAATTATATTTATAACTGTTTTTAAAGGAGTTTAACATGAAAAAGTGGATTATATTGTTTTTATCTGCAACATTGACGTTGTCTGCATGTGGTAAAAGTGAGGAAAAAGCTTCTTTAGAAAAGAGTGTAGACAAACTAGAAAAAGAAAATAAATCATTGAAAGCACAAAAGAAAAAATTAAAAAAACAAAAAGAGGATTTAAAAGACCAACAGGATAAATTACAAAAAGAAGTAGATAATAGTGCCTCAAGTGCAGCAAGTAGTGCAGATTCAAGTGATGAAGATAGTGGTAACCAAAGTCAAGAGGATAATGATGCATCTAAGTCAAGCTCACAAAAAAATGATCAACAATCAACTGAAGGAAAAGATGCTAGTAAACAAACTCAAAACCAGTCATCCACACCAACTCAGTCAAAGAATAACCAAAATCAATCGAACCAAACATCTCAACAGAATGGCAGTAATAAGGCTAATACAAATCAAACTAACCAAAAGCAATCATCTTCAACACAATAGAGTATGATATGATGTAGTTACTATCATATTATTGGGCGATATTATCAGGTTTGATTAATAAAAAAATAGGGTATTTTAGTTGATAAATGTATATACTAAAGAATAAACCAATGTTATTAATATAAAATTTATCATTTTGAACAATGATGTAAAGAGGAGAGAAACGCCATGCATGAACAAGACTTTAGCATTTTAGAAGGTAAAGCATTAACATTACCTGAATTAGGTAGAGAATTAGAAAACATTACAGGTAGACAGTTAATTGATTCAACAGGAGAAATTAAACGTGTGATTGCACATTTACCAAACTTTGAATCTGAGACAGATACATTTGTAGCAACATATCGTTTGAATCATCAGAATGATTTTATCGATGCAACGTTCACTGCGCCTAAGAATCAACGTGATCATTTGAAAGAAATTCCTGTCAATATTGAATTAATTAGTTATATTACTAAAAGTTAATAATTAGAATATACAATCTAAACAATAGCGCGATATGAATCATAAACGTTTCATAGCGCGTTAATTTTATACTAAAATATAAGTGAATATGTATTTATGGAGTAATGGAGTGTTAAAAAATGGTTGTTTATATTGAGACGGAGCGTTTAAAGTTACGAGATTGGGAAGACAGTGATTTACTACCATTTCAAAAGATGAATGCCAATCCACAAGTACGAAGATATTTTCCAAGTTTATTAAGTTATCGTCGATCAGAACTTGATATGAAGAAGATGGACCAAATAATAAAAGATTATGCTATCGGCTTATTTTCCGTGGAACTTAAAGAAACGAATGAATGGCTTGGATTTATAGGATTAAATTACATTCCAGAGGATAGTGAGTATCCATTTAAAGAACTACCACTATATGAAATAGGTTGGCGCCTGATACCTGAAGTTTGGGGAAATGGTATTGCGACAGAGGGGGCCGAAGCGGTGCTCCGATTTGCTAAAGAAAAAGGTATAACTAAAGTTTATAGTTTCACCGCTGAAACAAATTTACCCTCAAGAAAAGTAATGGAAAAAATTGGGATGACGTTCCTAGATCATTTTGAATTTCCTAATCTAAGTAAATATCATCCTTTAAAAAGACATGTGAGATACGAGATTGATTTATAAAAATTTAAAACAAAACGCCAAGAAATAACTGATAGATGACCAAATTAAAGAATTAGGATTTAATGTGTCAGATATTGAATATGTCATCTTAAGCCATTTAGATGGAGATCATGCTGGAGGACTTCAATTATTAAAAGAAGCAAAGGCAATGATAGTTAGTAATGAAGAGTATCAAAAAGCCAATCAAAATCATTCACTTAGATATAATACAGCTTTATGGTAAGGGACATCTTTGCGATCATTCCATTTCAAGGCAACACATATTGGTCCCCAAAATAAATCATTTGATTTTTTTAATGACGGTGCTATTACATTAGTGCATACACCTGGGCATTCAGTAGGATTAACGAGTTTCATAATTAAATCATTGCGAAATGATGATTATATTTTATTAGCTTCAGATGTAGGATATTACCCAGGAAATTGGAGGGAACTTAGATTGCCTGGCATTTTAAGTAGTAAAAAACAAGAAAAGCGTTCACTACAATGGGTACAAAATATTGAAAAAGATAGACACTGTCTAGGTGTTTTTGCTAATCATGATCCGTGTGTAACCATCGATGAATTATCAATATAATTAAGTAGAATTATCAAACTAAAAAGTCAGTAAATACAATTTAATTAATGCATTTACTGGCTTTTAATAGTTAAGAGATTAATCATATGTACGAACGCCTAAAGGTTGATAGTTAAGTAAACCTTCTAGCAAAGCTTCTTTAGTATCAAATAGCGGTGCTAATTCACGATATTTTTCATCAATAAAACCTTCTGCAATCATATGATCGATAAGGGATTGTAACGGTTCGAAGAAACCATTAATGTTATAAACGCCAATTGGTTTTTGATGAATACCGATTTGTGCCCAACTATACATTTCAAAGAATTCTTCTAATGAACCGGCACCACCAGGCGCCATAACAAATGCATCTGCAAGTTCTGTCATTTTATTTTTACGTTCATGCATCGAATCTACAAGTATGAGTTCACTGACTTTTTGACTTGTTATTTCTCTTTCATCAAGCATTTTTGGCATAACACCAATAGCTTTACCACCATGGTCTAATACACCATCCTGAATTGCTCCCATAATGCCTACAGAGCCAGCACCAAAGACCAATTCATAGCCTTTTTCAGCCATATATTTTCCTAATTCATAGGCTTCTTTAACGTATATATCATCGTTACCTTTACTCGCACCACAATAAACTGCAATTTTCTTCATTATAATCCTCCTTTAACAAGTTTGTATTAGTAATTTAAATTGATGTTCGAAATGTTGTCTATCTTGCTTAGTAAAAGGGGGAGGACCTTTATGTCTTCCACCTTGCTTTCGTATTTGAGCATTGATATAACGTTGATCCAATAATTGTTGGATATTATCATCATTAAACAAGAATCCTTTATGATGCATCACAAATTTAACTTTATTTAGTAATAAACTTGCTAATCCATAATCTTGAGTAATCACAATATCTTCAGAAGAAGCAAGTTGTACAATTTTATAATCGACAGATTCGGGTCCATCATCGACATACACAGTTCGAACATGTTCAGGATCGATTTGTGTTGAGAAGTGACTAAAGCTACGTATAATTGTAACAAAAATGCCTGTCTCTTGCGTTAATTCTATGACTGAATTAACAACAGGACAAGCATCTCCGTCAATAATAATATGTGTCATTAATGATTAAGCCTCTTGGTCGGCTTCTTTGTTTTGTTTAACAACACTTTTAGCTGTATAATCTTTATATTTTTTGAATTCTTTTTTTCTAGCTTTTTCAGCTTCGTCACGTAGTTTATCTTCTTTTTTATGACGCTTCTCAATATTTTTTTGAAGCTTTTTGTCCATTTTCTTAGCTTCTTTGCGATTTTCTTTTTCTAACTTTTCACCTTTTTTCTCAGTTTTTTCATCGAGTTTACCAGGTGTTAAGCCAACTTTTTCTTCGTATTTTTGAGTTTTTTTCATATCTTTAATACGTTGCTTTTGGTTGTCTTCACGTAATTTGTCTTCTTCTTTATGACGTTTTTCGATATTTTTTTGAAGCTTTTTATCCATTTTTTCAGCTTCTTTACGGTTTTGCTTAGCTAATTTTTCGCCTTTTTTCTCAATGTAAGCAGGATCATTTTCTTTTGCGATTTTTTTCAATTCGCGTTTATTATCAAATTCTTGTTTCTTATCTCCAACATAGGCTTTTACGTCAGATGACTTATTAGAAATAGCAGATGTTGTTTTAGATGCAGCTCTTGATGTTGCATCAGTCGCTTTTTTTACATCAGGATGTTCTTTTATTTTTTTACGTTCTACGACTAAAGGAACGATAATAATTGGTAACACATTAATTGCTGTTTTGATGAGTTTCTTTTTGTCCATACTCGTTGCCTCCATTAATTTTACTATTTTTATCCATACCCTATGATACATGATAATAAACTAGAGATGCTAACATTATCGCATGAAATTATAGGAGAATATTTTTAGATTTTAATGAAATGAAATTATTTATGATCAACATAGGCACAAAAAAGTCATTAAGTGACGGTGTAATCACTTAATGACTAAATGTTTGTTTTAAATTCCTTTACCAATACCGAAACCAAAGTATAGGATTGCAATAATAACTACTAAGATGATTCGATAAATGGCGAATGGTACTAATTTTACTTTATTAATTAAGTGTAAGAAAGTCTTGATAGCAATGAGTCCTACGATAAATGCTGCTAAGAATCCTAATAAATAGAATGGTATGTGTGCTAAGTGAATATATTCATAATGCTTTAACAATGATAAACCACTTGCTGCAAGCATAATTGGAACAGACATAATAAATGTAAAATCAGATGCTGCTTTGTGATTCATTTTCATTAAAACACCTGTGGAAATGGTTGACCCAGAACGACTAAAACCTGGCCACATTGCAATGGCTTGCGAAATACCGATTACAAATGCTTGGAAATAGTTAATTTGATCCACTGTTTGAGGATTGGTAACTTTTTCAGAATATTTATCAGCGATAATCATATAAATAGCACCTAGGAAAAGGCCAATCATAACTGTTGGAACACTGAATAAATATTTTTCTATGACATCGTCAAATAAGAAACCTAAAATACCTGCAGGAATCATACCAACTAATACATGTAATAAGTTTAGACGTTGAGGTTTAGAACGGCGTCCTGCTGTAGCATGTTGTTCAGGTTTATGTTTACCGATATGTAATAATTCAAAGAAACGTTCTCTAAACACCCATGCTGCTGCGAAAACTGAACCTAACTGAATCACGACTTTAAAAGTAAATGCAGATTGTTCACCTAAGAACTTTGTGGATTTCAACCACATATCGTCGACAAGAATCATATGACCTGTAGAAGAAACAGGTGCAAATTCGGTAAGGCCTTCCACAATACCTAAAATAAGACCCTTGATCAATTCAAGTAATAACATATTGTACCTACTTTCATTTATAAATGTTTTTTGATTACTATAAATTCACCATATTATCATAGCACACTCATTTCAACCCATGCTACTGTTAGTAATAACACTAGACCAAAGTATGAGAAAATCAAACGTCATAATATTGTCAAATGCACTATCGTTGTGCATATAACTACTAGACTTTATTATTGAGTCTATAACGAAATTTAGGTGATTAAATTGTGAAAAAATTAATGCAACTAGTATATAAATATAAAAGATATCCAATTTTAATGCTCTTAGTATGTGCTACGTTAGCTGTAGCTGTTGTCGTACAGAATGTAGCAATAGCAGAATTCTTAAATCTTATGTTATTTAAAACGAAGCAATCGCTTAATTTTATTCTTACATTGATTATAATCGTGCTTATGTTACGCGCGACCTTAAACTTTATCAATCAATTATTAGGTAATCATCTCTCAAGTCATGTTAAACATAACTTGCGTCAACGTATGGTTCATATAGAATCAGAACGGCCAGTGGGTGAACAGATGACACTCATTACTGAAACCATCGATGGAATTTCTCCATTTTATCAAAGTTATCTACCACAAGTATTTAAATCCATCACGATTCCTATGGCAATTATCATTGCGATGTTTTGGATTCATTTGAATACAGCGCTAATTATGTTGGTAACAGCACCATTCATTCCATTGTTTTATATCATTTTCGGTTTGAAAACACGCGATGAATCTAAGGATCAAATGACTTACTTAAATCAATTTGGACAACGATTCCTTAATCTGACGCAAGGTTTAATTACGTTGAAGTTATTTAATCGTACAAAGCGTACTGAAAAACACATCTATGACGATAGCACTCAATTTAGAGATTTGACGATGAAAATATTAAAAAGCGCATTTTTATCGGGTTTGATGCTAGAGTTTATTAGTTTGTTAGGTATAGGGCTTGTTGCGTTAGAAGCAGCATTAAGTCTTGTTGTATTTCATACGATAGATTTTAAAACAGCGGCTATCGCCATTATTTTAGCGCCAGAATTTTATAATTCGATTAAAGATTTGGGTCAAGCGTTCCATACTGGGAAACAAAGTGAAGGTGCCAGTGATGTGGTATTTGAATTTTTAGATCATCCGACCAAGAAAAAGCCATCTGATTTTGTCTATCAAGAAGGTCAAATACCGTTTATTCGATTAAACAACGTTTCATTTAAATATAATACTGAAATGGGACATGGATTTGCATTGGAATCTACGCATTTAGATATTTACGAACGCGAACATATCGCTTTAGTTGGACCAAGTGGCGCTGGCAAAACGACATTATCTAAAATCATCACACGTTCATTAATACCAACCGAAGGGGAAGTGACATTTAAATATCAACATATGCGTATGGGGATATTAAGTCAGAATCCATATATTTTTACTGCATCAATTAAAGACAATATTGCGATGTTTAGTGATGTTAAGGATGAAATAATCATTGATGTATTAGAAAAAGTAAAGTTAAAAGATAAAGTAATGTCATTACGAAATGGTATCCATACGATGATAGGTGATGGCGGAGAAACATTCTCTGGTGGACAGATGAGAAGGATAGAATTATGTCGCTTGCTTGTTATGCAGCCAGATTTAGTTGTACTTGATGAACCAGCTTCTGGATTAGATATTGAAACGGAACAAGTCATCCAGAGCGTGCTTGATGATTATTTTAAAGAAACAACTCAATTAATTATAGCCCATCGAGACTCAACAATTAGAAAGGCAACCCGTCGATTATATATTCAAGATGGCTACATTATTAAAGATGATCAATTGATTTCAGTGAATAAAGAAGAAAATGGTGACGAATCATGAAATCACAAATACGATTTACAATAGATAAGGATTTAGTGATTGCAATTATAATAGGTATCATAGGAAGTTTAGTCGCCTTAGCGATGTTCTTTTTAAGTGGCTATATGGTGACACAAAGCGCATTAGGTGCACCATTATATGCGTTGATGGTATTAGTCGTTTCTGTTAAATTATTTGGTTTTTTACGTGCTATTGCTAGATATTATGAAAGACTATATTCTCATCGAACGACATTCACCATGTTGAGAAACGTCAGAGTTCAATTTTTCCGTGGTCTTGTTAAAGTAATACCAGATGTATATCGTAAGTTTAATTCGAGTGACTTAATTTCAAGAATGGTAAGTAGGGTGGAAGCACTACAAAATATTTATTTACGCGTGTATTATCCACCGATAGTGATAGGAATGACAGCCGTGATAACGATGTCTGTATACATCTTTCTATCACCAGCGCATGCAGTCTTAATTGCTATGAGTATGTTAATGACATTATGGCTCGTTCCTTTATTAAGTAGTAAGAGGGCACGAAGATTAAAACAATTGGTTAAAGTTCAACAAAGCCAATTTTTAACTCGATTCTACGATTATCGTCAAGGTTATAAAGAATTACAACGTTTTAATAAAGAAGCGTCATTTAAAAATGATGTATTAGAGCAATTGCAATCATTTGATCATTTGCAAAATAAGGAACAACGATTTTTAACAATGTATGATTATATGCTTAATATCATTGCAATGGTGTCTATATTTGGTACGTTATACTTAGGTGCGTTGCAAATTCACTCACAAACATTAGATGTGGTTTATTTAACAAGTATCGTATTAATGGTACTTACATTATTTGAACAAGCTGTCCCTATGAGTAATGTTGCATATTATAAAGCTGATACAGACCAATCATTGTATGATATTAATGAAGTGATTCAATACGACGATATAATAAAAGAGGAAGATAGCGTTGCAAATGACGAGTCAGCACCTTTATTTGAACTGAATAATGTCACATTTAAGTACGCAAATCAAGAAATACCTGTATTAAATCAAGTTTCATTTAATGTGTATCATGGTGAGAAAATAGCTATTATAGGTCCATCTGGAAGTGGTAAAAGTACGCTACTACAAGTCATGTTAGGATTATATCAAGTTCAAGAAGGTAGCGTCATTTATAGCCAGTCTGATATCTTTCGAATAGAAGATGAAGTCAAATATAATGATATTAATGCATTGTTACAGTCCCAACAATTATTTGATGGCACTATTAAGGACAATTTACTGACAAATTGTAATGAGGACGAGATACAACATGTATTAAATTCGTTAGATTTATCTCATTTATCAACAGAACAGTATATGACGATGAACGGTGAAACATTATCAGGCGGGGAAATTCAACGATTAAGTATGGCTCGCTTATTACTTAAAACAAATGCTAAGGTTTGGATGTTAGATGAGCCAACGACTGGTTTAGATATTGAACATACAACTCAAATGATGCATTTACTACTTAAAGAAGCTGAAACAATCATTGTATCTACACATGACTTACGACTATTACCTGATTTTGACAGGATCATAGTTATGATAGATGGAGAAATCAAAGAACAAGGCACTTATGAAACGTTAATTAAAAATAGAGGATATCTATATCAAATGGAGCAGTTAAATCAGTAATATAGGCATGACAATAATGTAATATAAAAATGCTCTAAAATACTGAGAAGTACTTTAGAGCATTTTTATACTTTAAAAGTGTTAAATTCTAAACTTTAACTTTAAATTACCATGACAAAAGCTTAATTAATTATCTTTAGCTTCATTAAATGCATCAATGACTTTACCTAATAATCGGTTAAGTTCATCCACTTCTTCAAGTGACAATGATGATGCAGTTGCAACTTTTTCAGAAGCGCTGCTAAGTTCGGGTCTAATTTTTTCGCTTTTATCAGTCAAGTGAATAAATACTTCACGTTGATCGACTTCGGAACGTTCACGTTTGATTAAATCAACCTGTTCCATTCTTTTTAATAGTGGGGATACTGTACCAGTATCAAGTGCTAGTTCAGTCACAACCTTCTTAACATTTACAGGCGACTCGTCCCATAAAATAGTTAATACAAGGAATTGTGGGTAAGTTAGATTGTACTTTTTAAAGACTTTGTTTGAGTAGTAGCGATTTACTTGTCTTTGAGCATTGTACAAACTAAAGCATAGTTGCTCTTTTAAATTATGTTGATCAGACATTAAAGTTCTCCTCCAGACATTCTATCCGTTTTTTTCTCTCTATTCGGATTGGAATCCGTCTATGTTGTGCGGAATATAATTCACAACACACTGTGATTCAATGTCATGCTAAAATTAAAGTATGTTTAAAGTTTAGAAGATATCTATCGTTAAATCAAGCAAAAAGATAATTTAATATTTATGTTATCATTTTTAAAAATACTTGTAATAGAAAAGGAATTTTACAATGAAAAATAATAATTTTAGAAAAATATCAATTTCTATCATAAGTGGTTTCCTAGGTAGTGGGAAAACCACGCTACTGACACATTATATTAGCGAATTATTAAAAATTGATGAGAAAATCAAAGTGATTATGAATGAATTTGGTTCATTTGATATTGATAGTCAAAATATAGACGCAAATATCGAAGTGCGATCAATCATCAATGGTTGTGTATGCTGCGACTTAAAGACAGACTTAATCACTCAAATTCAATCACTAATACAACAAGGTGATTGTAATCATATCATTATTGAGGCAACAGGAATTGCTAATCCTATAGAAATGATTACTGCATGTCAAGATCCGACTATTATCGAATATATAAATATGCCTCAAATCATTAGTTTAGTGGATGCTGAACGATTTTTAAATAGGAATGATTACACTATATCTACTCAAACACTAATGGAAGAACAACTTGAGATAAGTGATTTATTAGTCGTTAATAAAATAGATTGTATTGATTCTAAGGAATTACATAAAATCAAAGAAGAATTGGTTCAAATTAATCCCCATGCGCCCAATGTATTAACAACATATGGACAATTTGACATCAATTTATTAAGTAATCAAATCATAGATAAAACTGTCAATCATAAACACCACCATCACCATGGTATTCAAAGTATGAAATATACATTTACGAGCCCGATTGATCGCCAGTTATTTTATCAATTTATAATGCAATTACCGAAAAATGTGATGAGACTTAAAGGATATGTGCAATTTAGAGACCAACCCAATGAAACAATTGAATTTCAATTGGCTTACGGGTTGCCTGATTTTGGTCCCATCAATCAAGAATTGCCTTTAACAATAGTCATTATCGGAGAGCAAATCGACATTAATCAACTCAGAAATAAATTGGATATGTTACAATTTACTTGATTTTAAATTCAACTGCTTCTATTTAATAGAGAGCAATTAAATAATAATAAGGTCGTGATGATTATGGATAAAATAAAGATTAATCAGTACGTTGATTTTTCAAAAATGATTCAAGGGTTTTGGAGAGCAAATGAATGGCAGTATACTGATCAAGAATTGAATCGATTTATCAATCAGCTCGTTGACCGTGGCATCACTACGATGGACCATGCCGATATTTATGGGGATTATCAATGTGAATCTATATTTGGTAAAGCGCTACAGTTATCACCTAACTTACGTGATGACATTCAAGTTGTATCTAAATGTGGTATTGTCTTACCATCTAAAACTCAAACGTTTACTGATGGTCATCGCTATGATCATAGTCGTCAACATATTATTCGATCAGTTAACAATTCATTACAACGTTTGAATGTGGATTATTTAGATAGTTTATTGATTCATAGACCTTCACCATTAATGAATCCTGATGAAATAACGGATGCTTTAAAGGAACTTGTCGATGAAGGTAAAATCAAATCATTTGGGGTATCCAATTTTAACGAAACACAATATGATTTATTAAAACATAGCCTTAATCATGATAAATTGCATATTAGCATTAACCAACTAGAAGTGTCCCCATATCAAACAGACATTTTAAATAATGGTGTGATGGACAAAATGTATGAAAATCAAGTAAAAGTAATGGCTTGGAGTCCACTGGCAGGCGGTAAATTGTTTGATCCATCCGATGATAAAGCGAGACGTGTACGTACCATTATTGAACCTTTAGCACAAAAATATGATGTTGATGAAACGGCTATTATGATAGCTTGGTTGAATAGACATCCCAATGATATCATGCCGGTGCTAGGTACCCATAAAATTGAAAGAATTGATGCTGCTCTACCTGGCTTATCGATTACTTTAACTGACCAAGAGTGGTTTGATATATACACTGCAGCAATGGGGCATGACATTTTATAAATAAAATGTTAGAAAGGATTTTATTAAATGAATAATGAAGATAGACATCAGAAACAACTTAAATTTGAACGTAATTTAATTATGATTCCTTATTTAATCTTTGCGATAATCGTACTATTATGTAATATTTTTTATCCTGAGATAAAAGTAACAATGACGTTATTTGGTTTACTCTTTGCCTATAATTTAGGATTACTATTTATTGCATTCATTCGTCATTTTAAACGTACGCTTATATTAACTTTAGTATTAACAATATTAAGTGGTGCAGCATTCTTTATATTATTATATGTGTTTGGTATAAACCACGAAATTTTTGGACAAATTAAAAAATAAAATACCAATATTTAATGAAAAACTCTGTTATTTCAATGTTATAATTAATTTGAAATAACGGAGTTTTGTTTTTATCAATTTATAAATGGGAGTGTATTTGATGAATAAACGTAAAAAGGTTTCTATTATCGGTGCAGGTCAAACAGGTGCAACATTAGCTTTTATTTTAGCGAAAAATGAAAGCGCTGACATAGTGATTGTAGATCGCCCACAATCTGAAAGTGTAGTAAAAGGGAAAGCGTTAGATATTCAAGAAAGCGGACCTATTTTTAACTTTAATATTGATATTAAAGGTACTGCCGACTATTCAGAAACGAAAGACTCGGATATTGTAGTGATAACAGCAGGAATTGCTAGAAAACCTGGTATGAGTAGAGATGATTTAATACAAACGAATGAAGAAATTGTTCATTACAGTGCACAACAAATCGCAAAATATGCCCCCGACGCCATTATTATTGTATTGACTAATCCTGTTGATGCGATGACTTATTCTGCATTAGTCGCATCTGGATTCCCTAAACATAGAGTATTGGGGCAATCAGGTGTATTAGATAGTGCCAGATATAAAACATTTATCGCCAAAGAGTTAGGAATCTCTGTTGAAGATGTACAAGGTTTAGTATTGGGTGGTCATGGAGATACAATGGTGCCATTAGTCAACTCAACACAAGTCAATGGAATCCCTTTAAGTGAACTACTTGATCAGCAAGTCATTGATCAAATTATTGATAGAACACGAAAAGGTGGTGCCGAAATTGTCCAGTTATTAGGAAATGGTTCAGCATATTACGCACCTGCTGCCGCAATTTATGAGATGATTGATGCCATTTTAAAAGACAAATGTCGAGTATTGGCAGCAATTACATATCTCGAAGACGAGTATGGATACCGAGATATCTGCTTAGGAGTGCCGATTAAACTTGGACAAAATGGCGTAGAAGAAATATTAGAATTAACTTTAAGTCAAGAAGAACAAAATCAACTAGATACATCAGCGTTATCAGTCAAAAATGTTAAAGATGCACTTAAATATAGATTTGAATAATGAATTAAAGTCAAATCGTAAAACCTATCGTTCACAATAAATTGAGTGTGTCTATTTTAAATAATTTAATATTTAAAAAGTGAGAATTATATGATTTTTGTAAGTAAATCGCATAGGTAAAGCGCTTTCTTGATATAATTAGAGTGTAAGGTCAAGATAAAAAGGAGCCGGTGTCTATGTCTAAAGGGAATCAAAATTCACAGGTAGTCGATACTGAAACTACCAAAAAAGAGAAAAAGGAATATAAACCACTATGGATTATCATTAGTTTTATCGTGTTAATAGCCATATTACTTTTACCTACACCTGCAGGTTTGCCAGTGATGGCTAAAATGACTCTAGCGATACTAGCATTTGCTGTCATTATGTGGGTTACTGAAGCAGTTTCATATCCTGTTTCAGCAACGTTGATTTTAGGGTTGATTATATTATTATTAGGTTTCAGTCCTGTTCAAAATTTATCTGAGCAGCTTGGCAATCCTAAAAATGGAGATGCCATTATTAAAGGTAGTGAAATATTAGGAACAAATAATGCCTTAACACTTGCGTTTAGTGGCTTTTCTACTTCAGCGGTAGCGTTAGTTGCAGCTGCATTATTTTTAGCAGCAGCTATGCAGGAAACCAACTTACACAAACGTTTAGCATTATTAGTATTATCTGTTGTGGGGAATAAAACTAAAAATATTGTCATAGGAGCAATACTTGTTTCAATTGTTCTTGCGTCCTTTGTACCTTCTTCAACAGCTAGAGCGGGTGCAGTCGTACCAATATTATTAGGTATGATTGCAGCATTTAAAGTTTCTAAAGAGAGTAAGTTAGCGTCTTTATTAATTATTACGTCAGTTCAAGCAGTTTCTATTTGGAATATTGGTATTAAAACGGCGGCAGCACAAAATATCGTTGCGATTAATTTTATTAATCAGAATTTAGGTCATGATGTATCATGGGGTGAATGGTTCATGTACGCTGCGCCTTGGTCAGTTTTAATGTCTATCGCACTTTATTTTATTATGATCAAAGTGATGCCACCCGAACGTGAATCTATTGAAGGTGGAAAAGCGTTAATTAAAAAAGAGTTAAACCAATTAGGTCCAGTGAAACCAAGTGAATGGCGTTTAATCGTTATCTCTCTATTATTATTGGTATTTTGGTCAACTGAAAAAGTGTTACATCCAATTGATTCTGCATCAATTACATTAATTGCCTTAGGTATCATGCTCTTACCTAAAATTGGCGTTATTACCTGGAAAGGTGTAGAAAATAAGATTCCTTGGGGCACAATCATAGTATTTGGTGTCGGTATTTCATTAGGAAATGTATTATTAAAAACAGGGGCAGCACAATGGTTGAGTGACCAAACCTTTGGGTTAATGGGTCTTAAAGGATTACCGATTATTGCAACTATAGCACTTATTACTTTATTTAATATTTTAATTCACCTAGGTTTTGCAAGTGCTACAAGCTTATCATCTGCACTCATTCCTGTATTTATCTCATTAACATCAACATTACATCTTGGCGATCAATCTATCGGATTTGTTTTAATCCAACAATTTGTAATTAGCTTTGGATTCTTACTACCAGTGAGTGCACCACAAAATATGTTAGCGTATGGTACAGATACATTTACAGTTAAAGATTTCTTGAAATCTGGTATACCATTAACGATAGTCGGCTATATATTAGTCATTATATTTAGTTTAACGTATTGGAAATGGTTAGGTTTAGTATAAATAATGTAAGATAAATAGCTTGGCGGTCTAATAGATCGTCGAGCTTTTTTTATAAATGAACTAGACGTATTTTTATTACAAAGATAATCTATCATTTAAGTTAGATATTTATTTTACTAGGATAAGGGTATAAATCAAAAAAACAAGGAATGATAGGTGATTGAGCAATGAAAGTTGGCGTTATATTAAATAGAGTATTTAGAATTCATCATAATCCGTTACTAGCTTATATTTGTAATCAATTAGATACTACTGATACATGTGTATTGATTATACCTAAAGAAAAATTTGGTGATGAAGCACAATTAAAAGCATCATTTTATCATGGAACACTCAATGCTTTTATCAACACATTAAATCATTATCAAATTCAAACGAATGTAATAGATTACGATTATTTAATAGAGTTTTGTATTAACCAACAATTAGATAAAGTCGTTATGGCAAGTGATATCATGAGTTATCATCATGAATCATATGATTATCCACATCAAAATCAACGATTTCATGACGCAGGTATCCATGTTGATGCGCTTCGTGTACAACATTATTTTAGTCCACGAAAAACATTTAACAATCAAGGCGAACCATACAAAGTATTTACAAGTTTTTATAAAAAATGGCGACCATATGTTATGCAACGACATAGAGCACATTACGAATTAAGTGATATTTCAAAAATAGTCGAGCCGGCATACGCCCCAACGCAAATTAATGATAGCCATAGTGGATTAACTGAAAAAGAAGTACAACAGCAATGGCAAAGTTTCTTAAATAATGATATTCAAAATTATGAGTCAAATAGAGCGTATTTACCTGAAGTATTAACGAGTCAACTTAGTATTGCATTAGCATATGGATTGATTGATATATTGCAAGTATTTAATGATTTATTACAGGGGTATGAAAGTGACGAATCTAATTATGAAGCATTTATCAGAGAATTAATTTTTAGAGAATTCTATTATGTACTGATGACACAGTATCCAGAAACAGCCCATCAATCATTTAAAGAGAAATATCGAAACATTGATTGGGTCAATGACAAGCAACAATTTAATAAATGGAAAAACGGTGAAACAGGATATCCAATTGTAGATGCTGCTATGCAAGAACTGAATCAAACTGGATATATGCATAATCGAATGAGAATGGTGACATCCCAATTCTTAACGAAGGATTTATTGATAGATTGGCGCTGGGGAGAAACTTATTTCAAAGATAAATTAATTGATTATGATAATGCGTCGAATGTTCATGGATGGCATTGGTCCGCTTCGACTGGAACAGATGCGGTACCATATTTTAGGATGTTTAATCCTATTAAACAGAGTGAGCGATTTGATCAAAACGCATTATATATAAAACAATGGCTACCCACATTCAATAATGTAGATAGCCATCTATTACACGATACTAAAAAGTATATGCAGTTATTAAAACAACAAGGTATTGAATTGGGTATTGATTATCCTGAACCAATGGTTAATCACAGTGATAGCCGTCAACGTGTAATGTCATTGTTTAAATCATTGTGATTAAAGTCCTGTTCTTTTGTAGGTTATTTGAATTGAGTTCATTCAAAATGAAATGACACATGTACTATTTAAGCCAGAACAAGCAAACATATACAGTAACATATTCGAAAAAGGTTAAAATGTACATATATTTTAATCGTAATTTAACCCCTAGTGGGACGTCCCAATTTGGATATTTTCTTTCGAAATGAAAAGCCTGTAAAATAAACAAACCTATACCTAATGGTAAAAACATAAGACCGATACTTTTAGCATAGCTAAAACCGATATCATGTATAAAATGACCTACAACGAGTTGTAGAATAATAATGATTGCTAATAAAATGATTAGGTTTAACATCATTTTTGTAATCGAACTCCTTTTACAAATAAAATGATTGCTGATTGCATTATTACCATTAATAACACAAAGATAAATGTTTTTAGGTTAAATACACCTAGGACCTCGTAGAATATTTTTAATGGTTCATTGATTAAATATACCGTATGAAATCTTAAGAAGCGGCCCATATAAATACCCAAACCATTTAAAAACATAAGAATAATAACTAATATGCGATTAAGCCAGATGTGTTTGGTAAAATGTAGAATTTCCATAAAAATCAAGATCATGACATACATGGCTAAAAAGACGCCTAACATTAAATAAGTAAAGAATATCCATTCCTTTAAACTCAACCCTACTAAGAAATTGAATTGAAACTGATTTAAATGAATCAAGTCAGTAATCATATAGAAGGTATTAGGTACGAGTAATAAAAAGATCATGCCAAATACAACAAATAAAGGCCATTCGAATTTCTTGATAGGTTTAAATAATTTTAATAATAAGCAGAGTTCGTATGGAATATACGCTAAAAATAAATTTAACGTCATAAAATTGAAAATCTTGGTTTCAAATAAAGATATGATAAACAGAATAATAAAATATATTCTCGCTATATATCGGGGTTGCATGATTAACACTACTTTCATAACATACTTTGGTTGTCATTTGATTTAATACTTTCATCCGTTAAAATAAAATTGGACAACTGAGTTTTAATAATATCGTTCTAAGCTTTAGTAATCAACCAAAAAAGTAAAAGCAGTAAGAATTATCATTTTAAAGCACCTACATATTATATACTGGAAATAAGAAGACGTCCGGCTGTTAATTTGTTGTGAAATATATTAAAATATACTGACTTTTAACGTGTTAATATGATGAAAAGGTATGTTTGTATAGGGACCCGCATAATTTGAATAAAGATATGTAAAATACGAGAGAGGGGGACACCATTATGAGAAAACAATTATTTACACTCTACTTTAATATTTTCCTAATATTTTTAGGAATAGGACTCGTTATACCGGTGTTACCAGTTTATCTTAAAGATTTAGGATTAAAAGGTAGTGATTTAGGTATACTGGTAGCTTCATTTGCATTAGCGCAAATGATTATTTCACCATTTGGTGGTGGACTAGCTGATAAACTGGGTAAAAAATTAATTATATGTATCGGTCTTGTTTTATTTTCAATATCTGAATTTATGTTTGCAGTTGGTCACTCATTTACAATTTTGGTTATTTCTCGTGTGTTAGGTGGTTTTAGTGCAGGTATGGTTATGCCTGGTGTAACAGGACTTATTGCTGATATTTCTCCATCACAAGATAAAGCAAAGAACTTTGGTTACATGTCAGCAATCATTAATTCTGGTTTTATTCTAGGTCCTGGTTTTGGTGGATTTTTAGCAGAAGTTTCACATAGATTACCTTTCTATTTTGCAGGTGGTTTGGGAATCATTGCTTTTATTATGTCATTAATTGTAATTCACAATCCAAAGAAAATGACAACAGCAGGTTTCCCTCAATATGATCCAGAACTCTTAACTAAAATTAATTGGAAGGTGTTCTTAACACCAGTGATTTTAACATTAGTATTAGCATTCGGATTGTCTGCATTTGAAACACTTTTTTCATTATATACATCCGATAAAGCTGGTTATACGCCTAAAGATATTTCGATTGCTATCACAGGAGGCGGTATTTTTGGCGCCTTATTCCAAGTGTTTTTCTTTGATAAATTCATGAAATTTACAACTGAATTGAATTTTATTGCGTGGTCATTACTATATTCAGCAATTGTTCTAGTAATGCTTATTATTGCTCAAGGGTATTGGACAATTATGCTCATTAGCTTTATCGTCTTTATTGGTTTCGATATGATTAGACCTGCAATTACGAATTATTTTTCTAATATTGCCGGTAATCGACAAGGCTTTGCAGGAGGACTTAACTCAACATTCACAAGTATGGGGAATTTTATTGGTCCTCTCGTTGCAGGTACACTTTTTGATGTGAATATCGAATTTCCATTATATATGGCTATAGCGGTATCATTAAGTGGTATTGTTATTATATTTATTGAAAAGATGATTAGAACTCGATTAAATCGAAACGCACAATGATGATAGATACCATTCAACGTTTTTCGTTGAATGGTTTTTATATGTGTAAAATATGAAGGTTTAAAAAATCACTAATATAACGTGACAAAATCCTTTAAATTTTTAATATTGTTTTCGAACGATTTTGAATGATTGTGGTACTTTTTTACTTAAAAAAACAGTTTAATGTATTAATTTAAGATAATTATTTCGTTTTTTAATGCTTTTATGTAACAAAAATAACAACTTCAGTAATATTACTGTTACAAATATTACAATCTATTTAAATTGTGACCCACATATCTAAAATTAAAAATTATTATGTTAAGATAGACAAAAATCGATTGAGAAATGTGGGTAAGGAGATGAATTTGAAAAACTTATTATTAAGTATCTTTGCAGTGATTTTGACGATATGTTTAATAGGTCTAATATTTTTAGCTACTAACCAAAATGCATTAGCTAAAGTACATCAGACTATTTGTACATTTTCAAAAGCGAATAAAGTATCTGCATTAGAGAAAACAATTAAATTTACTGATTTTAAAACAGCGAAGGCATCAGAAAAAAATGAAGACAATCATAATGACAATCAACAAAAGACTACATATTTAAAAAAAGACAATCATAGATCTGCAGAAAATCATTTTACACCAAGAGAATGTAAAGTGATTGCATTAAATTATGCGAGCAATCATTTAAATGAAAATTATGATTTAAAACAAGTTAATTATCAAAATCAATCATCAAAGTATCAATATGTGAATCAACAAAATCAACAACAATCAAATATAGTAGTGAATGACAACGGGCAAGTAGGGGAAAATCATTCACATATGAGATAGCACGTGCTTACTAATTGGAGGCATGTGCTTTTTTGTGATTACTATATAAAGAACTAGTGTTAAAATATAGAGGATTAAGTTAAGTAATACCAGAGGTGAGAATATGGGTAAAACCAAAAAAACAAATGCAATGCGCATGTTAGATAGAGCAAAGGTAGCTTATCAAACTAACGTATTTGAAGTAACCGAAGAACACCAAACAGGTGAACAAATAGCAGCACTTGTGCATGCTAATGTTGAAGATGTCTATAAAACACTTGTATTAGAAAATGCTAACCATGATCATTTCGTGTTTGTTATACCAGTGAATGCAACGTTAGATATGAAAAAGGCTGCTCACGAAGTAGGCGAGAAAAAATTAAATTTAATGCCCTTAGATCAACTTAAACAGGTGACAGGATATATTAGAGGTGGATGTTCACCTATTGGTATGAAGCATTTATTCCCGACTGTTATTGACCAGTCAGCGCTTAAACGAGAACAGATTTATATCAGTGGTGGCCAAAGAGGTATGCAAATCATTATCGCTATCAAAGATTTGATAGCAATGACAAACGCTAAAGTGGCTTCAGTCATTCATGACTAATGCACATGCAGTTATATAATAATCAATCAAACACGGAAATACATGAACACAACTAGTCTATAAGTTGGTAGATGTATTTTCGTGTTATTTTTGTCACAAAATGAACGTTTTTGATTGTTTTTGACAATTTTTGATTGAATTTTGTAAGCGTGCTCATTATAATGGTAATTGAGATGGGGTGGTTATATTGATATCTGAAAAGCGACACGATTTAATTTTACAAGAACTTATAAAAAAGGATTTTCTGACACTCCAGGAATTAATGGATAGAACCGGTTGTAGTGCCTCTACCATTCGACGTGATTTATCTAAGTTGCAATTAGCTGGTAAATTACAACGTATTCATGGTGGTGCGACACTTAACCATAATCGAATGGTCGAACCAAGATTAACAGAGAAATTGACGCAAAATTCACGAGAAAAGAAAGAAATTGCCAAACGAGCAGCTCGACAAATTAGAGATAATGAGTGTGTTTTTTTAGATGCTGGGTCAACAACATTAGAGATGATACCTTACATAGATGCAAAAGATATTATTGTTGTAACTAATGGTTTGACACATGTTGAACAGCTACTTAAAAAAGGGATTAAAACCTTAATGTTAGGTGGTCAAGTTAAAGAAAATACATTCGCTACAGTAGGTTCGAGTGCCTTAGAAACATTAAGACGATATTGTTTTGATAAATCATTTATTGGAATGAACGGTATAGATGTAAAGTATGGTTTAACTACACCAGATGAACAAGAGGCGTTAATTAAAGATAATGCTATGCGCCTTTCTAATGAAAGCTTTGTTGTTGTAGATGAAACGAAATTTAATCAAGTGTACTTTGCTAGAGTACCTGTGCAAGATAATACTCGAATCATTACATCTAAGCAGGGGTTACAACATGTGAATGAAGCGTTTACGGCACAATATGAATTTTTAGGAGGGACAATATGATATATACAGTTACTTTTAATCCATCCATTGACTATGTCATGTTTGTAGATGACTTTAAGATAGATGGGTTGAATCGTGCTCAAGATACAAACAAATTTGCCGGTGGTAAAGGTATAAATGTTTCAAGAGTACTAAAGACTTTGGGGGTTGATTCAACAGCATTAGGATTTGCTGGTGGATTCCCAGGCGATTTTATAGCTCAAACATTAAAAGATAGTGATATTCATACAAATTTTGTACAAGTAGAAGAAGATACGCGTATCAACGTTAAGTTGAAAACAGGTCAAGAAACAGAAGTGAATGCACAAGGACCTAATGTGACGGAAGCACAATTTCAATCATTATTAAATCAAATTAAGGAAACGTCAGACAAGGATACGGTTATTGTTGCTGGTAGTGTACCAAAGAGTATTCCGAGTGATGCTTATGCGCAGATTGCTAAAATTACGCGACAAACAGGTGCTCAACTAGTTGTAGATGCTGAAAAAGATTTAGTTGAAACAGTGTTAGAATATCAGCCACTATTTATTAAACCTAATAAAGATGAATTAGAAGTGATGTTTAATACATCTGTTAAAAATGATGAAGATGTTATTAAATATGCTAAACAAATCTTAGAAAAAGGTGCACAGTCAGTCATTGTGTCATTAGGTGGAGATGGCGCAATTTATGTGGATCATCAACAAAGTATTAAAGCTGTGAATCCAACAGGTGAAGTGATTAACACGGTTGGATCAGGCGATAGTACGGTAGCAGGTATGGTAGCAGGGTTAGCTACTGGTTTATCTGTGCAAGATGCATTTAAACAAGCAGTAGCATCGGGAACTGCTACTGCGTTCGATGCAGATTTAGCAACAAAAGAGGCAATAGAAAATATCAAATCACAAGTTACGATTTCTGTACTTGATGGGGAGTGAATAATATGAGAATAACAGAATTATTAACAAAAGAAACGATAGCAATGGATTTATCTTCATCAGACAAAAATGGTGTTATCGATGAGTTAGTGCATCAACTTGACAAGGCAGGAAAATTAAGCGATGTACCATCGTTTAAAGAAGCAATTCATAATCGTGAATCTCAAAGTACAACAGGTATCGGTGAAGGTATTGCTATTCCACATGCGAAAGTTAGCGCTGTTAAATCGCCAGCGATTGCATTTGGTAAATCGAAAGCAGGCGTAGATTACCAAAGTTTGGATATGCAACCAGCACATTTATTCTTTATGATTGCTGCACCAGAAGGTGGCGCTCAAACACATTTAGATGCATTAGCAAAATTATCAGGTATTTTAATGGATGAAAATGTGCGTGAAAAATTAATTAATGCATCCTCACCAGAGGAAGTATTACAAATTATTGATGCAGCTGATGATGAAGCAACAAAAGAAGAAGAAGCAGAAGCACAACAAAATGAAGCGGATGCAACAGCTGCTTCAACAGCTGCTTCAACAGGTGTGGATGCAGAAGATAATGAACCATACGTTTTAGCTGTCACAGCATGTCCTACAGGTATCGCACATACGTATATGGCACGCGATGCTTTGAAAAAACAAGCTGAAAAAATGGGTATCAAAATCAAAGTAGAAACAAATGGTTCAAGTGGTATTAAAAACCATTTAACAGAACATGATATTGAAAAAGCATCAGGGATCATTGTAGCAGCAGATGTACATGTTGAAACAGATCGTTTTGATGGTAAAAATGTTGTCGAAGTACCTGTAGCTGACGGTATTAAACGACCAGAGGAATTAATTAATACGGCATTAGATACAAGTCGTAGACCATTTGTTGCTAGAGGTGATCGTTCTGGTAATAAGGAAGAGAATGAAGAAAAATTAAGTCCCGGAAAAGCATTTTATAAACATTTAATGAATGGTGTTTCTAATATGTTACCACTTGTTATTGCTGGTGGTATTTTAATGGCAATTGTCTTCATTATAGGACCAAACTCATTTGATCCTAAGAGTGCTGAACACAATGCATTTGCGGAGCAACTGTGGAATATTGGTAAAAATAGTGCCTTTGCATTAATCATTCCAGTATTAGCAGGTTTCATTGCTCGTAGTATTGCAGATAAACCAGGATTTGCAGCTGGTTTAGTTGGTGGAATGTTAGCCATTTCAGGTGATTCCGGGTTCATTGGTGGTATCATTGCTGGTTTCTTAGCAGGTTATTTAACTCAAGGTATTAAGTACATTACACGTAAGTTACCTCAATCATTAGAAGGTTTAAAACCAACATTGATTTATCCATTATTGTCAGTAGCAATTACAGGTTTATTAATGATTTATGTGTTTAATCCACCTGCTTCATGGTTAAATCACTTATTGTTAAATGGATTAAATGGACTTTCAGGTTCTAATATTATGTTACTTGGTTTAGTTATCGGTGCGATGATGGCAATCGATATGGGTGGACCATTTAACAAAGCTGCTTACGTTTTCGCAACAGCAGCACTTACAGAAGGTAATGCAGCACCAATTACTGCAGCAATGGTTGGAGGAATGATTCCGCCATTAGCAATTGCAACAGCAATGCTTATCTTCAGAAAGAAATTCACAAAAGAACAAAGAGGTTCAATTGTACCTAACTATGTTATGGGTGCATCATTCATTACTGAAGGTGCGATTCCATTTGCTGCAGCTGACCCAATTCGTGTAATTCCATCTATGATGATTGGTTCCGGTGTGGGTGGTGCGATTGCATTAGCATTAGGTTCAAGAATCAACGCGCCACACGGTGGTATCTTTGTAATCGCAACAACTGACTTCAGTCATATTTTACAAACATTATTAGCGTTAGTTATAGGTACTGTAGTTTCTGCCTTAATATATGGTTTCTTAAAACCAAAATTAACAGAAAATGAAATTGAAGCATCTAAAGCAATGGATGAATAATAGACTTCTAGCCCTTGTCGTTTAATCGACAAGGGCATTTATATTTTTACAAAACTAAATTTTAAATTGTATGATATGAATAAAATGAAAGGTTGTAGTAAAATAACAATCGAATCATTAGAATTAGAAAAGAAGGTATGGATATTGAAGGAATATTTACTTATAAACGGTCAGATTTATACAGAAAGTCAAAAAATAGAACAAGGTTTTATACATATTAAAGATGGCAAAATCATTGAAATTGGTTCTGCTAAAGATAGATTGAACACTTTAAGTAAAACGTATCCTACAGTAGATGTACAAGGTCATCATGTTATTCCAGGATTTATAGACATACATATCCACGGTGGTTACGGCGAAGATGCGATGGATGCCTCAATGGATGGTCTTAAACATTTATCTGAACAACTATTATCTGAAGGAACAACGTCATTTTTAGCAACAACGATGACACAATCAGATGATAGCATTCATCGAGCACTCCAAAATATTGCAGATTATTATCAAATTCAAAATAGGCATGATGCTGCAGAAATTGTAGGTATTCATCTCGAAGGGCCATTTATTTCAGAACATAAGGTGGGCGCACAACATCCTAAATATGTTCAAAGACCATCTATTGAAAAGATTAAGACATTTCAACAGACTGCCAATCAATTGATTAAAATTATTACTTTTGCACCTGAAGTTGAAGGTGCAACTGATACATTAAAAGCTTTAAATAACGACATCATATTTTCAATGGGACATACAGTAGCTACATATGATGAAGCAAATGAAGCTGTTGATAATGGTGCTAAACATATTACGCACTTATATAATGCAGCAACAGGTTTTGGACATCGAGAGCCAGGTGTTTTTGGAGCGGCATGGTTAAATCAAAACCTAAATACAGAAATTATTGTTGATGGTGTGCATTCACACCCAGCGGCTGTAGCAATGGCTTACCAAAATAAAGGTAATGAACATATGTATCTCATTACAGATGCCATGCGTGCAAAAGGAATGCCAGAAGGTGAATATGATCTAGGTGGCCAAAATGTTATTGTTAAAAATGCAGAAGCACGATTAGATTCAGGTGCATTAGCAGGTAGTATCTTAAAAATGAATGATGGTTTGCGTAACTTAATCACTTATACAGGTGCTAATATTAAAGACTTGTGGCGAGTGACAAGTTGGAACCAAGCCAAAGCCTTAGGTATCGATCAAACCAAAGGTAGTATTAAGGTTGGGAAAGATGCTGATTTAGTGATTGTTGACGATACGATTTCTGTCCTTAAAACGATTAAGAATGGTTATATTCATACATTTTAGATTTGATGAATAACTTGACTAAATAGGGGTATTAGTTTTAAATGTTATGTTGTAATTCTATAAACATAAATCAACCAAATGAAATATTTTTATGATAGAATAAAATCAATTACATTTTTTTAGGGGGTGTCGCAATGGGAAGGTCTTAGCATGTAAATATCATTTAAACCAATTCGAAAATTTTAATTACGTGTTAACCATGTGTGACACAGATAATATGGAGGTGAATCCCTAGAAATAGGGAATTAATTGGATACTTCGACCATAATTAGTTTAATTGTATTTTTTCTTTTAATTGCATTAACAACAGTATTTGTCGGATCTGAATTTGCACTTGTCAAAGTAAGATCTACGCGTATCGAACAATTAGCAGATGAAGGAAACAGTGGCGCTAAAATCGTTAAGAAAATGATTGCTAACTTGGATTACTACTTATCTGCATGCCAACTAGGTATAACAGTAACTTCATTAGGTTTAGGTTGGTTAGGTGAACCGACATTTGATAAATTACTACATCCTTTATTCGAACTAATGCATTTACCAAGCGCATTAACGACAACAGTTTCATTTGTCATTGCGTTTATTGTAGTCACATATTTACATGTCGTATTAGGTGAACTTGCTCCTAAATCATTCGCTATTCAACATACTGAGAAGATGGCGTTACTATATGCTAGACCGTTATATTACTTTGGTAATGTAATGAAACCCTTAATTTGGTTAATGAACGGTTCAGCACGCGTGATTCTTAGAGTGTTTGGTGTAGATCCGGATGCACAATCGGATGCAATGTCAGAAGAAGAAATCAAAATCATTATTAATAATAGTTATAATGGTGGCGAAATCAACCAAACTGAGCTTGCATATATGCAAAATATCTTTTCTTTTGATGAAAGACAAGCTAAGGATATTATGGTTCCCCGAACTCAAATGATTACGTTGAACGAGCCTTTTAATGTTGATGAACTATTAGAAACGATTAAGGAATACCAATTTACTCGATATCCTATTACTGAAGATGGTGATAAGGACCATGTTAAAGGATTTATAAATGTTAAAGAATTCTTAACTGAGTATGCATCTGGTAAAACAATCAAAATTGGTAACTATATACATGAATTACCGATGATTTCAGAGACAACACGTATTAGTGATGCACTTGTTAGAATGCAACGTGAACATGTTCATATCAGTTTGATTATTGATGAATATGGTGGTACAGCAGGTATTTTAACAATGGAAGATATTCTAGAAGAAATTGTCGGTGAAATCCGAGATGAATTTGACGATGACGAAGTAAACGATATCGTTAAATTAGAAGACAACAAATATCAAATTAATGGTCGTGTGTTATTAGACGACTTAAATGAACAATTTGGTATTGAATTTGAAGACTCAGAAGATATTGATACAATCGGTGGATGGCTACAATCTGAAAATACAAATCTGCAGAAAGATGATTTCGTTGATACAGAATACGATCGTTGGATTATATCAGAAATTGAAAATCACCAAATTATATGGGTTACTTTAAATTATGAATTTAATCAAGAACGCCCATCATATGAAGTGAATTCAGATGAGGAACAAACGGATTAACAATATTATCTTTGATGAAAAGACGCTTAAGCTATAATGTTTAAGCGTCTTTATTTACGTGTATTATAGTATGGTATACCTTTGCTTGCGCATTTCAACAACTAAGACATATGAAAGAGAGTGGTAGAAATGAATATTAATGATACACAATATTTAAATAATGGTTATCCTATGCCATCGATTGGCTTAGGTGTTTATAAAATAGCAGATGATGAAATGAATGAAGTGATTAATACCGCTATTGAAGCAGGTTATCGTGCATTTGATACGGCATATTTCTATGGTAACGAACAGTCCTTAGGGCAAGCGTTAAAGCAAACAAACGTTGATAGAGAAGATTTATTTATTACATCTAAATTATGGAATGATTATCAAGGATATGACAGTACGATTCAATATTTCAACCAATCTTTAGAAAATTTAGGTCTTGAATATTTAGATTTGTTTTTAATTCATTGGCCTTGTGAAGAAAATGGCTTATTTATAGAAAGTTATAAGGCACTAGAAACCCTTTATCATGAAGGTAAAGTCAAAGCCATAGGCGTTTGTAACTTTAAACAACATCATTTAGAGAAACTAATGCAAGAAACAGAAATAGTTCCTCAAATTAATCAAATAGAGTTACATCCATACTTTAATCAACAAGAATTACAAGATTATTGTGATCATCATGATATTAAAGTCACTGCATGGATGCCATTAATGAGAAATAGAGGATTATTGGACGATCCAGTTATTACGGATATAGCGAAACGCTATCAAAAGACACCAGCACAAATTGTTTTACGTTGGCATTTAGCACATAATCGCATTATTATTCCTAAATCTAAAACACCTAGTCGAATTCAAGAAAATTATAATATTTTAGATTTCAATCTTGAACTTACAGATGTAGCACAAATTGATAGTTTGAACCGAAATGATAGACAAGGTAAAGATCCAGATGAAGTCGCGATAGGTGATTTAAAATAAATAAGTTGAAGTAATGCGACACATCATAAATCATTGTATGAGTAAAAAACATTTATGTTATTTTTGAGGTCGTTTAATTTTACAAAAGTAATGATTTTCGATAAATATTGCGATAAACATTAATGGAATATTAAGATTTTGTAAATACAAAGGCTCTAAGTAGAATACACTATTAAGTAATTGATAAAATAATATTAAATCAATTACTAGAAAAGGATGTCATTGAATGAATATAAGAGTCATCATTCCTTGTTATAATGAAGGAGAAGTCGTATTAAAGACATATGAAAAACTGACTGAGATATTAAAGCAAGATAGTAGCGATAAACAATATGAATACGATTTACTATTCATAGATGATGGCAGTAAAGATTCAACTATTGATCATCTACAAAATTTAGCATTAGCCGACCACCACGTAAAATATATTTCATTTAGTAGAAACTTTGGTAAAGAGGCTGCTATGGTGGCAGGCTATCAGCATAGTGAACATTGTGACGCTGTAGTTATGATAGATGCTGATCTACAACATCCGCCAGAATTTATTCCGCAAATGGTTGAAGGATATAATGAAGGTTATGATCAAGTGATAGCAAAACGTGATCGTAAAGGAGAAAATGTCGCTAGAAAATCGATGACACGTGCTTATTATAAGTTGATAAATGCCTTTGTGGAAGATGTACAGTTTGAAGATGGCGTAGGTGACTTTAGATTAATAAGCAAGCGTGCAGTACAAGCACTGACATCTATGGATGAATATAACCGATTTTCAAAGGGATTATTTGAATGGATAGGTTATAATACGAAAGTATTCACCTATGAAAATGTAGAACGTGAAGCAGGAGAATCGAAATGGTCATTTGCCAAATTATTAAATTATGGTATTGATGGCTTAATTTCGTTTAATAATAAACCATTAAGAATGATGATTTATCTAGGTATGTTTACATTTTCACTCAGTGTACTATATCTTCTGTATCTTTTAATTAATATCATGATTTCAGGTGTAAACATTCCTGGTTACTTCACAACAATAGCTGCGATTACACTTTTAGGTGGTATTCAGTTAATGTCCATAGGAGTTATTGGTGAGTATATTGGTCGAATCTATTATGAAGTGAAAAAGCGACCTAAATATATTGTTCAGGCAACAAATATTGAACCTGAACAAACATCTGAAATATCACAGGAGTCAAATGACTCAAACAAGACACAATCTAGTAAAAATCAATCTCAACACTATCATCAAATTAGAAGATTTGATGCACATAGACATCAACCAACATATCAAGCAACACAAAATAGTGAAGAATATAAAGAACGTGTTCATTAAACAAAAAGCTTACAGGCTATGGATCAGTCCATGAGCTGTAAGCTTTTTATAATTTGATTTATCGACAACGAAAAAAAGAGGTTGAGACATAAAGTTTTTGTGCTTCTGGGAAACCGATTAACGGCGTCCCAAAAGCAAGATTATCGGCAGAAGGGACCCAACATAGAGAAATTGGTATTCCAATTTCTGCAAATAATGCAAGTTGGGCAAACGCTCACGATTCGACAAAATTTGGAAAACAATTCAAATGAACAAACTCAACTATTGTGTTTGTAAGAACTACTAACCTATGAATAAGGAAGTAGTTCTTTATCATCGTTCGGTTCTGCTCAAATCCTAAACGCTTTTGTCCGGACCTCTAAATATACGTTGCCATATGATAAATAATATGAATAGTACATAGATGATAGTAAATACATACCAAAAAGGTGTGAGTATCATCATAGCTATAAATGAGATGATAATTAATATCGTACCAATTAGCATAGGATGCTTGATTGTTTTTAAAATAGGTAGATGATTAAGTTCCGATACATTAAATGTACCTACAAATAATAATACTGCACCAATAATGAAAATAGCTGGAGCTAAGTATGGTAACGACATATAGACAGATTGTTCACTGGATATATCAGTTATAAACTGTGCTAAACTGATGACAATTACAAATATCACTGCAATGAACTTTTGGTCTTTTATCATGAAAGGGTTAATTTTTTTATTTAAATAGAGTTGTAATAATGCCCATACAATAAATAAAATCATCGTATAGATTGAAATGAAATTATATTTTGCGACTACAATTAAATCGATAATAGCATTTAATGAAATAGCTATTAGTATTGAACTAAATCGAAGTTGTTTAAATTGGTGCAAATATAAATCTATTCCTACAATGAGCAATACTACGGCAATATTAATTAATATATATAGAATCATGGTGTACTCCTATCCGTAATACTTCATTCAATTATTATATCAATTAACATAAACTTAATCATTATATAACACTCGAAATTGTTAAAGTTATATTAAATGAGTTTAAACGCCCTTCATATTACTCCATAACAAAGTGTGTAATTGAGGCAATACGTATACATTATTCATATCACTACTTGTCATGACACGATCGACTAATTGTTCATAACGTTGTAATAGCTTGGCAGTATGATTGTCGACGTCATCATCTAAATATGGATTACCAACTTGTAAATAAAACGGAATTGTTGGATAACGATGATGTATCATTTTAGCAAATTCGAAGTCATCTTCATCAAAAATAACGACTTTTAAATTAAGAGATTCAGGTACACATTGTTCAATAACGCTATCTAAAATATCCAAATTAGGTTTCATATTTGAGCTTGGTGGTTTAGGACTTATCGTTAAATCATCGATTTGTGTCATCCATGGTTGGAATTTACTGCCTTGAGTTTCTAGGGCAGTTTGAATATGATGTTCTTCAAATAAATCTACTAAATCTTGGATACCTTTGATAAGTGCTGGATTTCCACCAGAAATTGTGACGTGATTAAAATTATCGCCACCTATTTCACGCAATTTGTTATATATTTCTTCTGCAGACATTAATTGAATATCTTCCTTAGCACTACCATCCCATGTAAAGGCAGAATCACACCAACTACAGCGATAATCACAACCTGCAGTTCTAACAAACATTGTTTTTCTACCAATGACGCGTCCTTCTCCTTGAATTGTTGGTCCAAATACTTCTAATACAGGTATTTTAGCCATTATAAATCACCTTTAGGACGATATACGACATAGCTAGTAGGTGTTTCACGTAAATAAACTTGGACGCATTTTGGATGGTTTTTTTGATCTTTAAGGTATGATTGCACCATTTGATAAATAGTCTGAGCGACAATTTCTGTAGAAGGACTTTTACCTTTGAATTGAACTAAATCATTTAATAAATAATGATCGAATTGGTCATGTATCAATTTTTTTAAATCACTAAAATTCACTAAAAAACCGTTATGGTCTAATTCATCTCCAGCTATGGTAATATTTACGAAATATGTGTGCCCGTGAGTACGCATACATTTCCCAGCGTCTTCACTCGGAATGTAATGTGCTGCTGAAAAGTTAAAGTCTTTATTAAGTTCGAATTGATAGGGATGACTGACACTAGGATAAATTTGTTGAATCATCTTATTGTACTCCTTTCTTAGCAAGATATTTTTCGAGTCCACGTGATCTTAATTGGCAGGCAGGGCATTCACCACAGCCATCTCCAATAATACCGTTATAACAAGTTAGCGTATTTTCACGAATATAGTTTAATACCCCAAGATCGTCAGCAAGTTCCCATGTTTGTGCTTTATCTAACCACATTAATGGCGTGTGAATCACGAAGTCTCTGTCCATAGACAAGTTTAATGTTACGTTCATGGATTTAATGAAGCTATCACGACAGTCTGGATATCCTGAGAAGTCAGTTTCGCACACACCAGTAATAATATGTTTAGCTTTAATTTGATAAGCTAATGCACCAGCGAATGATAAGAAGAGTAAATTACGAGCAGGTACGAATGTATTTGGTATGCCATCTTCAGTATCTTCAATTTTTAAATCATGTTGTGTTAATGCATTAGGTGTCAGTTGCGATAACAACGACATATCTAATATGTGGTGTTCTACGTTTTGCTCTTGAGCAATTTTTTTTGCTACTTCAATTTCAGTATCATGTCTTTGTCCATAATTAAAGGTAACGAGAGTAACATCTTTAAAATGCTTTTTAGCATAAAACAAACATGTTGTACTATCTTGACCTCCGCTAAAGACGACAATGGCTTTGTTTTGATCTAGAGTGTGTTGCACCATAATTATTCCTCCTGTATATCATTAGTCACTGAAACCGAACATTAGGGCATAAAAAAAGCCTATCTCTATAAAAAAAGATAGACGACAGATTGTGAATACACATATAATTTTAAAGAAAGTATTAAAATGATATGTCTATTTGCAATCAGAAATTGAATTCAGTGTCTAGTTTTTTATAGAGGGTTTCGGCTAGGAACCTCTGATAAATATATATTTTGTACGCAACATAGAATAAACCAATTCATATGTAAAATCAAGTGAATTTTTGTGATAATAGTGTTAAAGACGTATAGAAGAACTAATATTAATGTAATGGAGCGTAATCATGATAGTAGTGATAGATAATAATGATTCATTTACTTATAATTTAATTAATTATTTTAAAATGGCTACCCAAGAGACGGTTAACGTCGTTGATGTAGAGGATATTAATATAGAAGAATTAAAAGAATTGAAGCCCAAAGCTATCGTTATATCACCGGGTCCTGGGAGACCTAGTGATTATCCTATTTTATTTAAGGTGATGGATGACTTTTATCAGCGCATACCTATTTTGGGGGTCTGTTTAGGATTTCAAATGATTTACCAATATTTTGGAGGAACAATTATACATAGAGATAGACCTATACATGGTCATACGACATTATTAAGACATAACGGCGAAGGTGTATTCAAAGGATTACCAGATAGCTTCAGTGTTATGCTCTATCATTCTTTGAAGGCAGATGAAAGTTGTGTTCCTAATGAATTGAAGGTTACAGCTGAAGGAGAAGATGATGTCATTATGGGATTACAGCACGATAAATATCCTATTTACGGATTGCAGTATCACCCAGAATCCATTTTAAGCGAACAAGGCCAAAACCAGATTCAAAACTTTATCGACATTGTAGGTGAAAATAGTGACTATCAAATTTAACTATCGCTATTACTTAGACGACAATCAATTCGAAACCTATCATCTTGAATTAGATCAATTGATTGAAAAAAAGGTAGCTAAACATATGGATGAAGTGGGGCATGTGATACGTTTTGCAGAATTACAACAACAACAAGGTCGTTATGTCGCGTTATATGTAACATATGAAGCGGCTCGTTATTTCAACCCACAAATGACCGTGTGCCATATAGAAGAAGATGGTGTCTTAGCAATTGCATATAGCTTTAAAGGTGCTAATCATATTAATGAATCTAAGAAATTGAATAATGCATCATATCAACCGAAACATCAATTTAAATTTATAGAATCAAATCAACAAATGAAAGAAAAAATACAAAGCATTCAACATGCAATTGTCGAAGGAGATACTTATCAAGTGAACTATACTACACGTTTGACTGATGACATCTACTTACCGATTCATCAGTTATATCGACAATTAACTACTGAGGCAAATGGTAATTACACAGCCTTATTAGATACAGATGAGATCAAAGTTGCATCTATTTCTCCTGAATTATTTTTTCAGAAAGGAATCTTTAATGGTGAAGAGAACGTGTTAGTTAGTAAACCTATGAAAGGTACCATGCCGAGAGGTGAAACCAATAAAGAAGATCAACAAAACTACCATCAACTACAACAGTCTAAGAAAGATAAAGCTGAAAATGTAATGATTGTAGATTTAATGAGAAATGACATTTCTAGAATAGCAAAGACAGGGAGTATTATTGTTTATAAATTATTCTTTATCGAAACGTATCATACGGTACACCAAATGACGAGTATGGTAACAGGAAAATTATCGTCAGATGTGACCCTTGAAATGATCTTGAATGCTATATTTCCGTGTGGTTCTATTACTGGTGCACCTAAAATAAATACTATGAAGTTAATTCATTCTTTAGAACAAGTTCCAAGACACATATATTGTGGAACAATTGGATTATTACTTCCTAACGATAAAATGATATTTAATATACCTATACGTACGATTGAATATCGACATCAACAAGCAATTTATGGTGTTGGTGCTGGGATTACGATTAACTCTAATCCAGATGATGAAGTCAAAGAATTTTATGATAAGACAAGGATACTGGAGAGATTATAATGTACTTATTTGAAACAATGAAATTAGAGAATGGTCATATTGCACGACTTACTTTTCACAAACAGAGAATGAGTCAATCTAGCAACAAATTGAATATAGCTTTTAATGAGCTAGATTGGAACCGTCTTATTCAATCGATCCAAGCTGAATATTCTGAAGGTAGCTATCGTTTGAAAGTGATGTTACAAGAAGAAGGGAATTTCGATTATTTAGTGGCGTCCCTAACATCTAAATCACATTTCACTGCGTCTTTAGTACGTGAACATGCCAATACGTCGCATCTAATGAAAATTAATAAAACCTCAAATAGAGAACATGTATCTTATGATTTAAACACTGATTTAGCACTCATATTTGATGAAAATGGCAAAATTTTAGAATTTAATATTGGTAATGTCATGTTCAAAGAAAACGATCATTATTTTACACCTCATTATAATGAAGATTTTCTATTAGGATGTATGCGACAATCCTTGATTGATGAAGGTTGTTTGCAAGAAAGAGACTATTATGTCGATGAATTAATAGAGAAATTGAAGACAAAGAAAGTGGAGGTATTTTTACTAAATAGTTTGCGAGAGGTTGCCGATGTTACAATTTACCTATAAAATTAACATGGAAGAAATGCGAAATATTAACAGACGGAGTAGATAATGACACTAATATGGATAGGATTATTAATTGTTGTAGCAGTTGTAAATAAAGTCATCGTTAATCGATTATTACAAAAGAGAGCTCAAATATTCGCACGTATCGTTGCAACAGCTACTACCATATGTGCCATTATATTAGTATATTTATTGATTAAATCACTTATGCCTTTTGTAATAGAGCGTATGGACGTATTTTATCATCATTAAAGACTTTTGAGGTGAAGGTATGAAAATATATAGTCAAGGCGACCAAGCCATCGTAATATCAATAGAGAAAAAGGTATCAAAAGATCTTACTGAAGATTTATTAGCCTTGAGATCATATTTGAATAAAAAAAATTATTCGTTCATTACAGAAATTGTACCTACTGAATCGGATATGATGATTATTTATGATGCACGAGACATGATTAAACATCATCATATACAATCCCCATTCTTATATATGAAAGCGCTCATTGAATCGATTAAGTTGGAAATAAAACATGAAAATAAAGCACAAGCGCCATTTCAAATTCCTATTGTATATGGAGATGAATATGGGCCAGACTTGGCATCATTATTAAAACATTTAAAAATTGATGAATCACAATTTAAAGCACTTCATACAGGAAGTGACTACTTTGTATCAATGATGGGATATTCCCCAGGATTTCCATATTTAACAGGAATGAATAAAAAATTATTTGTGAATCATACAAGTAAAGAAAAGAAATTTATTCCGGCAGGTTCAGTCGTCATTGAAGGCAAGAAATGTGGTATCGTTACTACTGACACTTATAATGACTGGTTGGTAATTGGGTATACACCAACACAACTTTTCTTTCCAAACAAAGATGATTTTTCACTCTTAAAATTGGGCGATAATGTACAATTTATTGCTAAAGATAAAAACGAATTGGATTTAGGAGACTTTAAAACATGTCAATCATAATAGAAAATAGCGGTTTGTTTAGTAGTTTTCATGATTTTGGGAGACACGGATATGAACATAATGGTGTGATACCATGTGGTGCACTCGATAGTTTGTCACATGAAATTGCCAATCGATTAGTAGCTAATGATAAAAATGAAGCAACACTTGAAATGACACATAAAATGCCAACGATTCGTTTTACAGAACCTACACTCATCGCATTAGCAGGTGGTAACTTTAAAGCCGAGACACAAACAATGAAGGTATTTCCATATAAGTTATATTTAATGGAAAAAGATGATGTTTTGAAGTTTAAAGAAACGAGTAGAACATCACGTGTCTATTTAGCTATCGGTGGTGGTTTTAAGTTAGATGAATGGTTAGGTTCTACATCCACAGATTTCAACGTGAAATTGGGTGGCTTTGAGGGTCGACAATTACAAAATGGTGATGAAATTGAAATGAAACGCTTATATAGTGAGCGACATCACAAACTGTTTGAAAATTTAGCTGAGTCCCGACAAACTGATTGGGGTGTAGATGGCTATGCGTTATCATTTAATTATATGTCAGACGTATTTCATGTCATTAAAAATAAAGGTTCAGAAGATTTTAAAGAAAATGCATTACAACGTTTTACATCACGTAACTATAAAGTAACTAGTAAAGCTAATAGAATGGGCATGATTTTAGAAGGTGAGAAAGTAAAAGCATATTATGAAGATATGCCTGCACATCAATCCGTTAAACGCGGTACAATCCAAGTTAAAAGAGATGGCACACCCATTATTCTATTAAATGATCACTATACATTAGGAAGTTATCCTCAGATAGGAACGATTGCAAGTTATCATTTAACTAAACTAGCTCAGAAACCAACGGGATCAAAATTAAAATTCCAATTTATAGATATTGAAACAGCGGAGAAAAATCTCGTTAAATACAGTAATTGGTTAAATCAATTATTCCATGGCATTGAATATCGTATGCAGTTAGAAATGTTGAAATAGGTACGATTAATGTAAAGTGGAAGCTCGTTCTTAAGACGGATGGCTTAATAAAAACAAATCTATATAATATATAGGTACATTATAAAAAGTATAACTTTAAACCATAGTTTATATGTTGAAAAGTGTGTTTTTACTTGATATTTAAGGTTGCTTCCTTTATATTAATATATTGAACTATGTATTTTGTTACAATATGATTACATTCATCATATTTTCTTAATAAAAAATTAACATCAACAATGCATTAGCTAGTTATTGAATCAATCTACTAGCTATTTTTAACGTCAAAATGAAATGTTTAGTGAATTTTAAAAATTATATATTGTGTTAAATCATGTAGACCAACATTGGTATGGGTTAAAATAAAAGTGGAAATAACTCGTTTTAATTCGACGCAATAAAGTAAGCAATGCGTTTATATATTAAACGTAATTATCATGTTAGAGGATAAAAGTTTACTGGCGTTGTTTTAAGATAATTACCATTGCCTAATTACGTTTAATTCGTTATTGATAAGGTTCTTGTGGTTTATTAACAATAAACGGAGGAAACAAACATGAGTTCTCACAAAAAGAAGATAAGTCTTTTTGCGTTTTTCCTGATGACCGTATTTACGATCACGCTGAAGACATATTTTTCCTATTATGTTGATTTTTCTTTAGGTGTTAAAGGATTAGTACAAAACTTAATATTACTGATGAATCCATACAGTTTAATCGCACTCGTACTAAGTGTGTTCTTATTCTTCAAAGGTAAAAAGGCTTTCTGGTTCATTTTTGTCGGAGGATTCCTATTAACATTTTTACTGTATGCTAACGTTGTATACTTTAGATTCTTCTCTGATTTTTTAACGTTTAGTACTTTAAATCAAGCAGGGAATGTAGAATCAATGGGTGGCGCATTAGGTGCTTCATTTAAATGGTACGACTTTGTGTACTTTATCGATACGATTATCTACCTGTTTATTCTAATCTTTAAACGTCAGTGGTTAAGTACAAAAGCATTTAGTAAGAAATTTGTTCCAGTTGTTATGGCTGTATCAGTTGCATTATTCTTCTTAAACTTAGCTTTTGCTGAAACTGACCGTCCAGAGTTATTAACTCGTACATTCGACCACAAATACTTAGTTAAATATTTAGGACCATTTAACTTTACAGTATATGATGGTGTGAAAACGATTGAAAACAATCAACAAAAAGCGCTAGCATCAGAAGATGATTTAACTAAAGTGCTTAATTATACAAAACAAAAACGTACTGAGCCTAACCCAGAATATTATGGGGCGGCTAAGAAAAAAAATATTATTAAAATACATTTAGAGAGTTTCCAAACTTTCTTAATTAACAAGAAGGTTAATGGTAAGGAAGTAACACCGTTCTTGAACAAACTTTCAAGTGGTAAAGAAGATTACACTTACTTCCCAAACTTCTTCCATCAAACAGGTCAAGGTAAGACATCAGATGCCGAATTAACGATGGATAATAGTATTTATGGATTACCTCAAGGTTCTGCATATTCGTTAAAAGGTGATAACACATATCAATCACTACCTGCGATTTTAGATCAAAAGCAAGGTTATACTTCAAACGTTATGCATGGTGACTATAAAACGTTCTGGAACAGAGACCAAATTTATAAACATTTTGGTATAGATAGTTTCTATGATGCAACGTATTATGATATGTCAGATGAGAACGTGGAGAACTTAGGATTAAAAGATAAAATATTCTTTAAAGATTCAGCTAATTATCAAGCTAAAATGAAGAAACCATTTTATTCACATTTAATTACATTAACTAACCATTATCCGTTCACGTTAGATGAGAAAGATGCATCAATTGATAAACCAAATACAGGTGACTCTACAGTTGACGGATATATTCAAACAGCACATTATTTAGACCAAGCTCTTGAAGAATATGTTACAGATCTTAAGAAAAAAGGTTTATATGATGATTCTGTTATCATGATTTATGGTGACCACTATGGTATCTCTGAAAACCATAACAATGCGATGGAAAAATTGTTAGGTGAAAAGATTACACCAGCGAAATTTACTGATTTAAATCGTACTGGTTTCTGGATTAAAGTTCCAGGTAAATCAGGTGGAATAAATAAAGAATACGCTGGACAAATGGATGTTATGCCAACAATATTACATTTAGTTGGTATTGATACTAAAAACTATATTATGTTTGGTACTGATTTATTCTCTAAACAACATAATGATGTCGTACCATTTAGAAATGGTGACTTTATCACTAAAGACTACAAATATGTTAATGGTAAGTTATATTCTAATAAAGATAATGAATTACTAACTAAAAAACCAAAAGACTTCGAGAAGAATCAAAAACAAGTTGAAAAAGATTTAGAAATGAATGATAGTTTATTAAATGGTGACTTATTCAGATTCTATAAAAATCCTGATTTCAAAAAAGTAGATCCATCGAAGTATGAATATAAACCAGGACCAAAAGGTAACGAAAAAAAATAATTCAATAAAACCGAATTGAGCGCTTGCTCAATTCGGTTTTTTATTATTGAAATATAAAGTAATGCATAAAAAAAGGATGGGGTTTCTATTGAACTCCCACGCCTCGTAATCGTTCTATCTGCCTTCGTTTTCAAACTTTAATTTTAGGAATAATATGGAAATTGCATATTTCAAAATGTATGATTAACCTAATGCAACGTCTAATACCATCATAATGGCAAAACCAAGCATTAAGCTTAGTGTAGCTAAATCTGTATTATTACCTGATTGAGAATCTGGAATCAGTTCTTCTACTACTACAAATATCATTGCACCTGCAGCAAAAGCAAGTGCGTAAGGTAACATTGGCGTAATAACGAGTACTGCACCAGCACCAATCATAGCAAATATAGGTTCTACAATGGCTGAAGCTTGTCCATAGTTGAAAGCTTTCCAACTAGAAGCACCTGCTGCTTTAATTGGCATAGATAAAGCTGCACCCTCAGGAATATTTTGAATACCTATACCAATCGCTAAACCAATTGCCCCTAAGAATGTGGCAGTGCCATTGCCTGATACTACGCCACCAAAGGCAACACCAATTGATAAACCTTCTGGTATATTATGCAATGTAATCGCAAGAACAAGTAATGCATTTTTACTTAGAGATGTATCAATACCTTCTTGTTGTTGATTTTCATCTTTCGCATTACGGTGTATATGCGGTATAACAAAATCTAGTCCGCGAATAAAGAATCCGCCAAATAAGAAACCAATTGCAGCTGGTAACCAAGGCATTGCTGAGTCTTTGCTAAATTCTATTGAGGGTTGTAACAGAGACCAGAAACTTGCGGCAATCATAATTCCTGCAGCAAATCCTTGCATCGAGTTCAACACTTTATCATTAACAGATTTAAAAATAAAGACAGAAGCTGCACCAAGTGCTGTTAATAACCATGTAATGATTCCTGCAATTAAAGCTTGGAAATGAGGAGGCAAATTTTCGAAGAATTCTGCCATAACTAGGTCTCCTTGTATCATTTAAGCTTAAAAAGGTGTATAATATATAGAACTGATTTAAGCTTAACAAAATTATATAGAAAATTCGATAGTAAAAGGAAGATAAGCATGGAAGCATATAAAATTGAACATTTAAATAAATCCTATGCAGATAAAGTGATATTCGATGACTTAAATTTATCTATCTCTGAACATGAAAAGATTGGTCTTGTAGGGATTAATGGTACAGGTAAGAGTACATTGCTGAAGGTCATAGGTAATATAGATGAAGACTTCACAGCAGATATCACACATCCAAATAATTATCGAATACGATATTCATCGCAAAAGCATGATCTTGATGGAGATATGACAGTGTTTGAGGCAGTACTAAGTTCTGATACACCCACATTAAAGGTGATTAAAGATTATGAACAAGCTGTGAGTCAATACGCCATCAATCAAAGCGACAAGCAATTTCAAATTATGATGGAAGCCCAAGAAATGATGGATCGTAAAGAGGCATGGGATTATAATGCTGAAATCAAGACCATACTTTCTAAATTAGGCATTAATGATACAAATAAACTAGTGAAGGCATTATCAGGTGGTCAACAAAAGCGTGTTGTTTTAGCGAAGACATTAATAGAACAACCAGATTTATTATTGTTAGACGAGCCGACAAACCATTTAGATTTTGAATCGATAAACTGGTTAATTAATTACGTAAAACAATATCCATACACTGTTTTATTTGTAACACACGACCGTTACTTTTTAAACGAAGTGTCTTCGAGAATTATTGAATTAGATAGAGGTAAGTTGAAAACATATCCTGGTAATTATGAAGACTACATAGCTATGCGTGCTGAAAATGAACAAATTGAACAGAAACAGCAACAAAAGCAAAAAGCACTATATAAGCAAGAGTTAGCTTGGATGAGAGCTGGCGCAAAAGCTAGAACGACTAAACAACAGGCACGTATTAATCGCTTTAGCGATTTAGAATCTGAAGTTAAACAACAAACGAAGCAAGATAAAGTTCAGTTGAATTTAGCTCACTCAAGACTTGGTAAACAAGTTTATGAATTAGATCATTTATCAAAAACAATCAATGACAAAGTACTATTTGAAGATATTACTGAGATCATACAAAGTGGTCAAAAAATTGGTATAGTAGGTCCGAATGGAGCAGGTAAAACAACATTATTAAATATATTGGCATCTGAGGATCAATCATTTGAAGGTCAATTAAAAGTAGGACAGACCGTTAAAGTGGCTTATTTCAAACAAACTGAAGAAACATTAGATAGAGATATTAGAGTGATTGATTATCTTCGCGAAGAAAGCGAAGTTGCTATGGAAAAAGATGGCACTTCCGTATCTGTAACACAACTGCTTGAGCGTTTTCTATTTCCAAGTTCAACTCATGGTAAGAAAGTATACAAATTATCTGGCGGTGAACAAAAACGACTATATCTCTTACGTTTATTAGTACATAAACCGAATGTATTATTATTAGACGAACCCACAAATGATTTAGATTCCGAAACACTAACTATTTTAGAAGATTATATTGATGAATTTGGCGGTTCAGTAATTACTGTTAGCCATGATAGATATTTTCTTAATAAAGTGGCACAAGAGTATTGGTATATTCATGATGGAAAAATGGAAAAAATCATCGGATCATTTGAAGATTATGAAGCCTATAAAAAAGCTCAGGATAAACAATTGGCTCTGAATAAGCAAGAAGCCAATCAAACCAAACATAAGCCACAAACTCGAAAAAAATCGGGACTATCATATAAAGAAAAGCTTGAATATGAAGCACTTCTTGAACGTATTGATCAAACAGAAACAAGGTTAGTTGAAATTGACGAAGAAATGGTAGAAGCTAGTGCAGATTATGCAAAAATCAAAGCACTGAATGAAGAAAAGGAAGAACTTGAAGCAACATATGATACTGACATCACAAGATGGAGTGAACTCGAAGAATTAAAAGAACAATAAGGGGAATTTAATCATGCAAGAAACTTTATCGCATTATTTTGGCTACGATACGTTTCGTCCAGGTCAGGAAGAAATTATTTCAAAAATTATAGACCATCGAAATGTATTAGGTGTGTTACCTACAGGTGGCGGTAAATCGATATGTTATCAAGTACCTGGATTAATGTTAGGTGGAACGACAATAGTTATTAGTCCATTAATATCTTTAATGAAAGACCAAGTAGACCAATTGAAAGCAATGGGGATTAATGCTGCTTATATAAATAGCAGTTTAACTCAGAAACAACAAAAAGAGATTGAGCAAGATTTAATTAGTGGTCATATTCAGTTCTTATATGTAGCACCTGAACGTTTTGAAAATCAATATTTTTTAAGCCAATTAAGAAAAGTAAATATACGATTAGTTGCATTTGATGAAGCACATTGTATTTCAAAATGGGGACATGATTTCAGACCAAGTTATCAAAATGTGATTCAAAAGGTTTTCACACTTCCACAAGATTTTGCAATTGTGGCATTAACAGCAACAGCAACAGCAGAAGTACAACAAGATATTATGGCCAAGTTAAATATTGACGCCAACGATGAAGTGAAGACCAGTACGAAGCGTCGAAATTTAATATTTAAAGTTAATCCAACATATCAACGTCAAAAATTTGTCGTAGACTATGTCACAGAACATAATGAAGAAGCGGGTATCATATATTGCTCGACACGTAAACAAGTTGAAGAGCTACAAGAGGTACTCGAAAGTCATAAGGTTAAATGTACTATTTATCATGCAGGCTTAACCAATAAAGAAAGAGAAGCTGCTCAAAACGATTTTCTATACGACCGTGTGAATGTCGTTATTGCGACGAATGCCTTCGGTATGGGAATAGATAAATCCAATGTCAGATTTGTTATACACTATAATATGCCGGGTGATTTAGAATCATATTATCAAGAAGCTGGACGTGCAGGTCGTGATGGTCTGAAAAGTGAGTGTATCTTATTATTCAGTGAACGTGATAGAGGACTTCACGAATATTTTATATCAGTATCTCAAGCAGATGATGATTATAAAGAGAAGATGGGCGAAAAGCTAACTAAAATGCTCCAATATACCAAAACAAAGAAGTGTCTTGAAGCAACGATTGTGCATTATTTTGAACCAAATGAAAAATTAGAAGAATGTAAACAATGTAGTAATTGTATTCAAGAGAATAAAACTTATGATATGACGAGAGAAGCTAAGATGATTATTAGCTGTGTCGCAAGAATGAGACAACAAGAAAGTTATAGCGTGATTATTCAAGTGTTACGCGGTGAAACAACAGATTACATTAAATATAATGATTACGATCAATTAACTACTCACGGTATTATGAAATCATATACCACATCTGAATTAAGTCATTTAATTGATGAACTAAGGTTCAAAGGCTTTTTAAATGAAAATGATGAAATACTTATATGTGATAAGTCAGTGAAAAAATTGTTAAATGATGATACAAAAGTATTTACTACGCCATTTAAACAAAAATCAAAAGAAAAAGTATTTATTAATACCGTAGAAGGTGTAGATAGGGCTTTATTTAGCGAATTGGTTAAAGTGAGAAAACAATTAAGTGATAAGTTAGGTATCGCACCAGTAAGTATTTTCTCTGATTACACATTAGAAGAATTTGCTAAACGAAAACCAGAATCTAAACAGGATATGATCAATATTGATGGTGTGGGGAGTTATAAATTAAAACATTATTGCCCACAATTCCTAGAAAGAATACAGTCATATAAGACAAGTATTTAAATGATAGCCGCATGCAAATAATTAAGAAATATGAACTCGATGTATGTCACATGATGAATGTGCGTTACATCGGGTTTTTTACTTTGAAAATGGTATCCATTTCATCTTTTGAAAGAAGATTATGTATGAAAATAAAAAATCCAAAGATTTAATTTGTGATTAGAATATAAAACAGGGTATAGTAGATGAAAATGTCTATTTGATTAGAGTGAATGAAGGTGAAATTGTGATTGAATTTAAAAATGTGACGAAACGCTATGGCAATCACGTTGCAGTGGATGATGTTAGTTTTAATATCAAAGAAGGAGAGTTTTTCGTATTAATAGGACCTTCAGGTTGTGGGAAAACGACAACGTTAAAAATGATAAATCGATTAATACCATTAAGTGAGGGATATATTTATTTTAAGGATAAACCAATCAGTGACTATCCTGTTTATGAAATGAGATGGGATATTGGGTATGTACTACAACAAATCGCGCTATTTCCTCATATGACGATTAAAGAAAATATAGCACAAGTGCCACAAATGAAGAAATGGAAAGATAAAGATATTGATTTAAGAGTAAATGAATTATTAGAGATGGTTGGACTGGATCCTGAGATATATAAAAATAGATTGCCAGAAGAACTATCTGGAGGACAACGACAACGAGTTGGTGTAGTACGTGCGTTAGCTGCAGACCCACCTGTCATTATTATGGATGAACCATTTAGTGCATTAGACCCAATAAGTAGAGAAAAGCTGCAAGATGATTTGATTGAGTTACAAACAAAGATTCAAAAGACCATTGTATTTGTGACACATGATATTCAAGAAGCGATGAAGTTGGGAGATCGAATTTGCTTATTGAATGAAGGACATGTCGAACAAATTGATACACCTTTAGGTTTTCAGCAACAGCCACAAAGTGATTTTGTGAAACAGTTTATGGGTAGTCATTTGCAACAATCTGAATCTAAAGTGATGCTGAAAGATTTGAATATTGAACGTCAATTGGATGAGGATGCAGCTAAGGAAAATTATCCAGAAATCAGTAATGAACAATATTTAGATGATATTTATCAAACATTCATCAAGCACGATGCTATCGTTATGATTGATGAACCTTCACAGCATAAAACATTAATTAAAAGAGAAGATATATTTAAATATTTGTCAGGCGTAAAGGGGGATAACACCCATGCATGAATTTTGGCAAACGCTAGTAGAACGTAAGGGACAGTTACACTCAACAATCATAGAACATATACAAATATCATTTATTGCTTTATTAATAGCAACAATCATTGCAGTACCACTCGGTATTTTATTAACTAAAACGAAGAAAACATCTGAAATTGTCATGAATATTGCGGCAATATTGCAAACCATTCCTTCATTAGCATTACTTGGGTTAATGATTCCATTATTTGGTATAGGACGTTTGCCAGCCATCATTGCATTAGTTGTATATGCATTATTGCCAATATTACGTAATACATATACGGGTGTGAAAGAGGTTGATCCATCACTAATAGAAGCGGCAAAGGGTATTGGTATGAAACCAATACGTCGTTTAACAAAAGTAGAATTACCTATAGCTATGCCTGTGATTATGGCAGGTATTAGAACTGCTATGGTGCTCATAATTGGTACTGCAACTTTAGCAGCATTAATTGGTGCAGGAGGCCTTGGAGATTTAATATTATTAGGTATTGATCGTAATGATGCATCATTAATTTTAATTGGTGCGATTCCAGCAGCGTTATTAGCCATATTATTTGATATTATACTAAGATTTATGGAGAAATTATCGTACAAAAAGTTATTAATTGTATTAGGAACAATGATAGTAGTTATTATGATTGCTATTATCGTCCCATTATTTGCCCAAAAAGTTGATAAAATTACACTAGCAGGTAAATTAGGTTCAGAACCATCGGTCATTACAAATATGTATAAAATTTTAATTGAGCAAGATACCGATGATACTGTTGAAGTCAAAGATGGAATGGGTAAGACTGCTTTCTTATTTAATGCACTCAAATCTGACGATATCGATGGTTATTTAGAATTTACAGGTACAGTTTTAGGAGAATTAACAAAAGAAGATTTAAAATCTAAACAAGAACCTAGAGTATATCAACAAGCAAAACAAAGTTTAGAGAAAAAATATAAAATGACAATGTTAAAGCCAATGAAATATAATAATACTTATGCATTAGCAGTTAAACGTGATTTTGCTAAGAAAAACCACATTAAAACCATTGGTGACTTATCTAAAGTAGAAGATAAATTGAAACCAGGTTTTACATTGGAATTTAATGATCGACCAGATGGATTTAAAGCTGTTAAAAAGGCTTATGGTCTAAATATTTCAAATGCCAAAACCATGGAACCTAAACTTCGCTATACTGCAGTTGAAAAAGGAGATATTAATTTAATTGATGCATATTCTACAGATGCAGAATTAAAGCAATATGACATGGTAGTATTAAAGGATGACAAGCATGTATTTCCGCCTTATCAAGGTGCACCAATGTTTAAAGAAAAATTCATCAAAGATCATCCAGAAGTGAAGAAACCACTTAATAAGTTAGCTGGTAAGATTTCAGATGAAGACATGCAAGAAATGAATTATAAAGTGACAGTAAAGAAACAAGACCCTTATCAAGTGGCTAAAGATTATTTAGAAAAAGAAGGTCTATTAAAATAAAATAATTTGATAGACATAGCCTTAATGCGTATGGAATATATTTAATTGTTCCATTCTCATTGAGGCTTTTTTGAATCTTTATATTTTATATATCACATTTGATTGGAAGATGGATTGATTTATGTAATAGTAAGTGTTTATAATTAATATTAAGTTTTTGAAATTTCTGTCAATTTGAGGGGGCAACAATTATTATGAAAAAACAACTCGAACAATTATCTGCATATCAACCTGGTTTATCACCTAGAGCACTTAAAGAAGCATATGGAATTGAGGAAGAGTTATATAAATTAGCATCCAATGAGAACTTATATGGTCCTTCTCCTAAAGCTAAAGAAGCAATATCAAACCATTTAGATGAGTTATATTATTATCCTGAAACAGGGTCACCACTACTTAGAGAGGCGATAAGTCAACATTTAGGTGTGGATGCATCTCGAATTTTATTTGGTGCAGGTTTAGATGAAGTCATTTTAATGATTTCAAGAGCAGTATTAACGCCAGGGGACAAAATCGTAACGAGTGAAGCAACATTCGGACAGTATTATCATAATGCTATTGTTGAGTCTGCTCAGGTTATTCAAGTGCCATTAAAGAATGGTGGATTTGATTTAGAAGGTATTTTAAATGAAGTTGATGACAATACTTCTCTAGTGTGGTTATGTAATCCTAATAACCCTACTGGAACATATTTTAATCATGATGACCTTAAAGGATTTTTAGAACGTGTACCAAGCCATGTGCCCGTACTCATTGATGAAGCATACTTTGAATATGTTACTGCAGACGATTATCCTGATACCTTAAAGTTACAGGAAACATTTGATAATGCATTTTTACTAAGAACTTTTTCAAAAGCATATGGATTAGCAGGATTACGTGTAGGTTATGTGGTTGCCACTAATGAAGCAATTGAAAAATGGAATATCATTAGACCCCCATTCAATGTTACACGATTATCTGAATATGCCGCAGTAGCTGCATTAGAAGATCAAGACTACTTAAAACAGATCACTGCTAAAAATGCAGAGGAACGTGCAAAATTTTATCAAATACCTCAAAGTAAACATTTCTTACCAAGTCAAACTAACTTTGTATTTGTACAAACAGATAAAAGTAAAGCACTTTATGAAGCACTCTTAAAAGTAGGCTGTATTACACGACCATTTCCTACTGGTGTAAGAATTACTGTAGGATTCCCAGAACAAAATGATAAGATGATTGACGTATTACAACAATTTAAATTTTAAAGTAATATATTAGGTGAGTTATATCTTTTGTCTGAATCGTCCTTTTGCTATACTTTAGGAATACATTACATTTGAGGAGTAGATTTAATGTCTCGTAAGAAAATTGCTATAGATATGGATGAAGTACTCGCTGATACACTCGGCGCTATCATTGATGGTGTTAATGAAAGAGCTAATTTAGGAATCACAGTAGAATCACTAAATGGACAAAAATTAAAGCATGTTATTCCAGAACATGACGGATTAGTTACTGAAATACTTAGAGAGCCAGGATTCTTTAGACATTTAAAGGTTATGCCAAACGCACAAGAAGTCGTAGAAAAGTTAAATGAACATTATGATGTTTATATAGCAACAGCTGCAATGGATGTTCCGACATCATTTCATGATAAATATGAATGGTTATTAGAACATTTTCCATTTTTAGATCCACAACATTTTGTTTTTTGTGGTCGTAAAAATATTATTAACGCGGACTATTTAATTGATGATAACCCACGTCAACTTGCTATTTTCGAAGGTGAATCTATTATGTATACTGCAGTTCATAATATGAATCATCATGATTATAAGCGTGTAAATGGTTGGAAAGATGTAGAAGCATTATTTTTAAATGATAAATAAAAATAGGAGCTAGCCCTTATCCAAAGATGATCATATGGATGAGTGGCCAAGCTCCTATTTTTTGCGAGTTAGTGCATTGTTATCATTGGTTATTATTTTGATCAGGGAAGGTGAGTAATTTGATGGCATCAGGTAACACTTCGACATTTATAGGTGTCTCTAAAGCAATTTCACCATCAATATCAATTTTCATATTAGGGTCAGTAGTTAGCTTAATTTGTTTACCTGAGACATGATCAATACCTTGTGTGATTTCATTCCAATTCATGCTATCACGCTTTTTAAAGATATCATTAAGAATGCTGAAACTTTGATCATCAAAGATAAAGGTGTTCAATTGACCATCCTGTGGAGATAAATCTGTTAAAGGAATTCTGCTGCCACCAATATTAGGTCCGTTTGCAATTAATATCATTGAGGTATTACCTGTTTTCTCTTCACCATCAATCGTTAATGTGAAGTCGAACTTGCTAGGATCCATTAATGTTTTAACAGTAGAACCAATATAGCTTAATTTACCAAAGATGTCTTTAGAACCATCTTGTACTTTTTCAGCATTTTGTACAATTAACCCTAATCCAACGAAATTAAGTGCATACATATCATTAATTTTCATTACATCATATGTTTGTATATGTGATGATAATAATTGCTGACTAGCTAATGTATGATTTGGATTTAGGTTTAATGTTTTAGTAAAGTCATTGAATGTGCCGCCGGGAATAATGCCAATAGGTAAATCTAAGTCATTCTCCATTACACCATTAATCAGTTCATTCACTGTACCATCGCCACCTAAAATAAATAACACATCTATGTCGTTGCCATACTGTCCATTTTTAATAGATTCGCAATAGCCTTTGATATCCCCTTCATTCTCACTTAATTGAATGGAAAAGTGTTTACACATAGAACTTAGAGACTTTGTCACTTCACCTAGACCTTGGTAGATATCTTTTAAGCCACTGTGTTCATGATAGAATAACACACCATGATTATATTTTTTTGTCATCGTCTATACCTACTTTCCTTAAGTTCTTGTTTAATATATTTCAATACCCACTTTTATAGGTAATCAATGAAATTTTATAGTGATTTTTATTATAAACTAAAAAAGCAGTAAGCCGAATCATTTCGACTTACTGCTTGTATTCTAATCTATTATCTAATGCCTCTCATTGCTTTCACAATTTTTGGTGAGAAGGCTAGAATGACTAATGTAATGACGATGACTGTAGTACCTAAGAAAATAAAGTAATTCGTTTGACCTAAAGGATCGATTAATTTAACTAATGTACCGTTAAATGCTTGAGCTGATGCATTAGTTAACAACCATAAACTCATCATTTGAGCATTGAATGCTTTTGGTGCTAATTTAACTGCAGCACTGTTACCAGTAGGTGATAAACACAATTCACCTACAACACAAATGATGTATGAAAGTATAACCCAGTTAACTGAGAAATGAGCACTTCCATAAATGGTACCGATTAATCCTATTAAGATATAAGAGATACCAGCCAAACCAGCACCAATCACAAATTTGATAGGTAAACTTGGTTGGCGTTTACCTAATTTTTGCCAAATTAATGAAACAACAGGTGCAAATAATAAGATGAAAAGTGGGTTAATAGATTGGAAAATCGTTTCACCGAAGTTGGTTTTCCATCCTAATAAGTTTAATTTCATATCTGAATGTTCAATACCATAAATGTTAAGTACGTTAGAACCTTGTTCTTGAATTGCCCAGAACACCATTCCCAGAATAAATAATGGAATAAAGGCTTTAACTCTTGAACGTTCTACATCTGTAACATCTTTACTTCTAATCATTATTGTAAAGTATGAAATTGGTAATACGATACCAAGTACTAAAACAGTATTACTTACTAAGTTGAAAGATAATGTATTCGTTAAGTATGTAACGATGAGTACAACAATAATAATTGCTACAATACCACTAATAATTGCTCCATATTTTTTCTTCTCAGCAGGTGATAGTGGGTTTGTTGGTGTCATACCAACACGACCTAAATTTTTACGGTTGAATAATACGTACCAAACTAAGCCTAATGCCATACCAATAGCTGCAATTAAGAATCCGCCATGGAAGTTTTTGACATTTAAGAATTGTTGCAGAATGATAGGTGAAATTAATGCACCAAAGTTAACTGACATGTAGAAGATAACGAAACCTGCATCCATTCGTGTATCATCTTTAGTATATAATCTACCAACTATATTAGATATATTGGGTTTCATCATCCCAGATCCGATAATAATAAAGAACATTGACGCAAATAAACCTACCATTGCGAATGGTAAACTTAGACAAATATGTCCAATAATGATGAGAACGGCACCAATTAATGTGGCACCTCTTGTACCTGTAATTCGGTCAGCAATCCAACCACCTGGAATACATGACATGTATATTAATGCTCCATATACTGACATGATTGACATTGCCGTTGTTTTATCGATGCCTAATCCATGATCTGCAATAGCGTAGTACATATAGAATAGTAACATCGCACGCATGCCGTAATAACTAAATCTCTCCCAAAATTCTACGAAGAATAAAACACCTAAACCTCTTGGATGTCCAAAAAACCCTGTTTGTGGTATTTCTTGAACTGCTTGTTCATGGGAATTATTTGCTTTCATATAATCATCCCAACCTTTCTGTTCCCTTAACACTAACGTTATATTGGTTTTTAAAAATTGTACTATTGAAATTAAAAAGTTGCAATAATATTCTAAAAATTATAAATAAGAAAATTCTGTCAATTCCTTCGAATTAATTATATGAAATGTTCATATAAAATTGAGACTCATTAATTTAATAAACTATAGTACTAATATATATAAAAATACGCTTTAACTTAATAAAGTGCAAGAGTTTTTTGAAAATTAAATAAAAAAACTTTAGTACAATTTGAAATTATCTTTGTAAGATGTTTTCAATGTACTAAAGTTAATTTTTAATATTCGCTAAAAGATTAGCGATTGTCTACATTTTCAGGATACATATCATGATTCATCATTCTATGTTCTGCCATTTTTTCATATTTTGAATTAGGGCGACCATAATTTGTATATGGATCGATGGAAATACCACCACGTGGAGTGAATTTACCCCATACTTCAATGTAATGAGGATCCATTAATTCAATTAAATCATTCATAATGATATTCATACAATCCTCATGGAAGTCACCATGGTTTCTAAAGCTAAATAAGTATAATTTTAAAGATTTAGATTCAACCATTTTAATGTTAGGAATGTATGAAATGTATATTGTTGCGAAATCTGGTTGTCCTGTAATAGGGCATAGTGATGTGAATTCTGGACAATTAAACTTTACAAAGTAATCTCTACCTTGGTGTTTATTATCAAATGTTTCTAAAACATCTGGTCTGTAATCAAAGTTATATGTGTTATTTTGGTTTCCTAGTAATGTTATATCTTGTAATTCATCATTTTGACGTCCTTGTGCCAAATGAATCACTCCTTATCATATGATTAATTTTGTTGTTGTTGATTTGATTCGCGACGTGCTTTTTCGAACATATAGTAACTTGCACTTATAATGACAACATATCCGATTGTTGATAATAAATCAGGTGTTTCACCAAATAATATGAAGCCGAATATTGCTGTAAATATAATTGAAGCATAAGTGAAAATAGATATATCTTTTGCTGCTGCGAAACTATAGGCTAGTGTGATTCCAATTTGGCCCACTGCAGCTGATAAACCTGCGCCGAATAAATATAATAATTGTAATTTACTCATTGGTTCAAATGTAAAGATTGAAAATGGGATAAGTACAATTACTGAGAATAGTGAAAAATAAAATACAATGGTGTAGGGTGCTTCTCTAGTACTTAAAGCACGGACACAAGTATATGCTGATGCAGCAAATATACCTGAAAGTAGTCCAATTAATGCTGGTATAAACGAAGAAGAAAATTCTGGTTTTACAATAAGTAACATACCGAGTATTGCAACGATCATTGCTGAAATTTGATATTTTCGTACTTTTTCATGTAAAAAGATAAAACATAATAATATAGTCCAGAAGGGGTTTAACTTCATTAATGTATCAGCGTCACTCAATACCATATGATCAAGTGCATATATATTAAGCAATACACCTATTAAACCGAGTGTTGACCTTGAGATAAGTAATGGTTGGCTACTTAATTTACCAAACATTGGTTGTTTATATTTAAATATGAAGAATAATGGTATGAACATTGCAACTAAATTTCTTGCTAGAGACTTTTGAAATACAGGTAAATCGCCTGATAATCTGAAGAAGACAGACATAAAACTAAAGCCTATCGCAGATATTAGTATTGCAATTATACCTTTGATTTTAGGATTCAATACTATCGCCTCATTCATAAAAGTTTAACGTTATTATAGTAGCATAAATGATGTCGATATGCATAAAAGACTTGAAAAAACAGTGGGTGAAATATATAATCATAATACGAACGTACGTTCTGTTAAGGAAGAGTCATAATCTAGTTTCAAATCATTTGTGAGAATTAAAATGATTGCATATAACTGAAAACGATTGCAGTTTAATTTTGATTCTTCATTGATTGTATCCTTTATTTTGACAGGGTTGAGCTAGAATCAAGACCTTAAGCTTAATGTATAATTTTTTATAAAAAGCAAGTAATTTTAACTGAAAAATTTTTTTATTTTTATTTGTGTAAGACTAAAGGTGTAGTGGTGCATGTTCAGAAGAAAAGACGAACATTTGACATAAAACTTTAACTTTAAATAAGTTTAGGTATTATGTATAATGAAACACAGAATATAGTATCGATATTGATAAACAGACACAATATATTGTGTCTGTAGCTGATACTAATAAATGGAATAATCTTAATTTAAATGCAAAATGACACTAGTAATTATAGAATAATCTCTCGTTTACAGTGTTTCCGCACAAAATGTTTACTTATACTATATAGATCTACATTTCTAATCAACCACAATATCTTGTGGTTCAAAATAAAATCTAATATCAAGATAAGGTCATATAGTTTTTATAAACTTTTCTTTTAGTGACTCATTTCATTCTACAACACTATATTTTGTAGGAAGCTTTCCTGTCATGATAGGAGAACTTCTTTTTTAATTGTTTAAAGATTGGTGAAAGAAGGCGATCCAATGAAAGTAGTATATTTCTCATTTTCAGGTAATGTACGCAGATTTATTAAACGTGCTGAAATCGAAAATGTAATGGAAATTACATCAGAAAATTGTACGGATCCTATTAATGAACCATATATTTTAGTTACTGGAACAATAGGCTTTGGCGAAGTACCACAACAAGTACAATCATTTCTAGATGTTAATCATTCATATCTCAGAGCGGTAGCTGCCAGTGGTAATAGAAACTGGGGTCAAAATTTTGCTAAAGCAGGGCGCTCTATTTCTGAAGACTATAATGTACCGTTGTTAATGAAGTTTGAAGTGCAAGGCACTAATAAAGACGTTATCGAATTTAAAAACAAGGTGGGTAATTTTAATGAAAACTATGGACGAGAAGAAGTACAATCACATTGAATTAAATAATGAAGTTACAAAACGAAAAGATAATGGTTTTTTTAATTTAGAAAAAGACCAAGAAGCGCTCAAAGTATATTTGGAAGAAATCCACGACAAAACGATTTATTTCGATAGCGAAATTGAACGTTTACACTATCTTGTAGACAATAACTTCTATTTCAATGTTTTTGAAAAATACAGTGATTCAGACTTAGTAGAAATCACAGAATATGCGAAGTCAATTAACTTCCAATTTGCTAGTTACATGTCTGCAAGTAAATTTTACAAAGACTATGCACTTAAAACGAATGATAAACAACAATATTTAGAAGATTATAATCAACACGTTGCCATTGTTTCAATGTACTTAGCTAATGGAGACAAAGATCAAGCTAAACAATTTATTTCAGCTATGGTAGAACAACGTTATCAACCTGCAACACCTACATTTTTAAATGCGGGTAGAGCAAGACGTGGAGAATTAGTTTCTTGCTTCTTATTAGAAGTGGATGATAGCTTGAATTCTATCAACTTTATTGATTCAACCGCGAAACAATTAAGTAAAATTGGCGGTGGCGTTGCAATTAATTTATCTAAATTACGTGCACGTGGTGAAGCAATTAAAGGTATAAAAGGTGTAGCCAAAGGTGTATTACCTGTTGCTAAGTCACTCGAAGGTGGATTTAGTTATGCAGATCAATTAGGTCAAAGACCTGGCGCAGGTGCTGTATATTTAAACATCTTCCACTATGATGTTGAAGAGTTTTTAGATACTAAAAAAGTAAATGCAGATGAAGATTTACGTTTATCAACTATCTCTACAGGCTTAATCGTGCCTTCTAAATTCTTCGACCTAGCAAAAGAAGGTAAAGACTTCTACATGTTTGCGCCACACACTGTAAAACAAGAGTATGGTGTGACTTTAGATGATATTGATTTAGAAAAATATTATGATGACATGGTTGCAAACCCTAACGTAGAGAAAAAGAAAAAAGATGCACGTGAAATGTTAAATACAATTGCTCAAACGCAATTACAATCTGGTTATCCATATTTGATGTTCAAAGATAATGCGAACAAAGTACATGCTAATTCAGATATTGGTCAAATTAAAATGAGTAATTTATGTACTGAAATTTTCCAATTACAAGAAACATCTATTATTAATGATTATGGTACAGAAGATGAAATTAAACGAGATATTTCATGTAACTTAGGTTCATTAAATATTGTGAATGTCATGGAATCCCAAAAATTTAGAGATTCGGTTCATACTGGTATGGACGCATTAACAGTTGTTAGTGATGAAGCGAATATTCAAAACGCACCTGGCGTTAAAAAAGCTAATAGTGAGTTACATTCTGTAGGACTTGGTGTAATGAATTTACATGGTTACCTAGCTAAAAATAAAATTGGTTATGAGTCAGAAGAAGCTAAAGATTTCGCTAACATCTTCTTCATGATGATGAACTATTATTCAATTGAGCGTTCAATGCAAATTGCAAAAGAACGTGGAGAAAAATATCTTGATTTTGATAAATCAGATTATGCAAATGGAAAATATTTCGAGTTCTATACTTCACAAGAATTTGAACCACAATTTGAAAAAGTACGCGAATTATTCAAAGGTTTTGAAATTCCTACAGCAGAAGATTGGAAAGCATTACAAAAAGATGTAGAGCAATACGGTCTATATCATGCTTATCGCTTAGCAATTGCACCAACACAAAGTATTTCATATGTGCAAAATGCAACAAGCTCAGTAATGCCTATCGTTGATCAAATCGAGCGACGTACTTATGGTAATGCTGAAACATTTTATCCAATGCCATTCTTATCACCTGAAACAATGTGGTATTACAAATCAGCATTTAATACAGATCAAATGAAATTAATTGATTTAGTATCAACTATTCAAACACATGTTGATCAAGGTATTTCAACTATTTTATATGTTAATTCAGAAATTTCTACACGTGAACTTTCTCGATTATATGTATATGCACATCATAAAGGTTTAAAATCTTTATATTACACACGTAATAAATTATTAAGTGTAGAAGAATGTACAAGTTGTGCAATTTAATACGATAAATAAACGTGATACATTAAATAGTAAGTATTATTATTGAAGTGGATTATAGAATATTAAGATTTAAAAAGGTTGGGACTACACGTTGACTTTAGAGAGCATATTTAGTATTTCTCAAAGTATGCAACGTAGATGTTCTAACCTTGAAATACATAACCTTAATAAGGATTTTGGTAGTTTAATTGATTATCTATGGCTATCTATCATCTTAATTAAAGGATAGGAGGATTATTATTCATGAAGGCCGTCAATTGGAATACCCAAGAAGATATGACAAATATGTTTTGGCGTCAAAATATCTCTCAAATGTGGGTAGAAACAGAATTTAAAGTATCAAAAGATATTGCAAGTTGGAAAACATTATCTGAAGCCGAAAAAAATACATTTAAAAAGGCATTAGCTGGTTTAACAGGGTTAGACACGCATCAAGCAGATGATGGAATGCCATTAATCATGCTTCACACAACTGATTTAAGAAAAAAAGCCGTTTATTCGTTTATGGCAATGATGGAACAAATTCATGCTAAAAGTTATTCTCATATTTTCACTACATTATTACCATCTAGTGAAACGAACTATTTATTAGATACTTGGGTAATTGAAGAGCCACATTTAAAATACAAATCAGACAAAATCATCGAAAACTACCATAAATTGTGGGGGAAAGAAGCCTCAATTTTTGACCAATATATTGCTAGAGTATCAAGTGTTTTCTTAGAAACATTCTTATTCTACTCTGGATTCTATTATCCGCTTTATCTAGCTGGTCAAGGTAAAATGACAACATCTGGTGAAATTATTCGTAAAATCTTATTAGATGAATCGATACATGGTGTGTTTACAGGTCTAGATGCACAAAGTTTAAGAAATGAGCTTTCTGAAAGTGAAAAACAACGTGCAGATCAAGAAATGTACAAATTGTTAAAAGAACTTTATGATAATGAAGTATCATATACGCATCTTCTATATGATGATATTGGCTTAGCTGAAGATGTGCTTAATTACGTTAAATACAACGGAAATAAAGCATTATCAAATCTTGGATTTGAACCATATTTTGAAGAACGTGAATTCAATCCAATTATTGAAAATGCTTTAGATACAACAACTAAAAACCATGATTTCTTCTCTGTAAAAGGTGATGGTTATACACTAGCTTTAAATGTTGAAGCATTACGAGATGAAGATTTCATATTTGATGATGAAAAATAAAATAGATTTAGCTCTAATTTTACTATACTTGTGTACGCACAATGAAAGTAAAATTAGGGCTTTTTTTATGTGCAATGAACTAAAAACATAAAAATAATCTAATTTATAACAATATTTATAGATAACCTATTGAAAATGACAAGGAAATTCTGTAACATTTTAATTGATAACGATTATCATTATCGTACAATCGTTACCAAGGATAACTATTCAAGGAGAAAGTGTTATGAAGTTTTTATTAAAGGGATATGTTTTACTCATCTTTCTCGTCGTGCTTACGATTCTCTCTCTATTTATCGGTGTTAGCCAAATATCAATCTCCGATATTTTCCACCTTACCGATGATCAATTAAATATCATTTTATCGAGTCGTATTCCTCGAACAGTTAGTATTCTCATATCAGGTAGTACGTTGGCAATAGCAGGTTTAATCATGCAACAAATGATGCAAAATAAATTTGTGAGTCCAACAACAGCTGGCACAATGGAGTGGGCTAAGTTGGGTATTCTTTTATCACTTATTTTATTCCCTAAAGGTCACATACTTATTAAATTAATATTTGCAGTTATTTGTAGCGTCGGTGGTACTTATTTCTTCGTGAAATTAGTACAACTGATTAGAGTGAAAGAAGTCATCTTTATACCGTTATTAGGTATTATGCTTGGAGGTATTGTTTCAAGTTTTACTACATTTATCGCATTGAGAACTAATGCAGTACAAAGTATTGGAAATTGGCTAAATGGAAATTTTGCTATTATTACAAGTGGTCGTTATGAAGTTCTATATCTAAGTATACCGTTCTTATTAATTACATATATATTTGCAAATCATTTTACGATTGCTGGTATGGGCAAAGATTTTAGCCATAACTTAGGTGTGAATTATGAAAAAATCATTAATATCGCATTGTTTATAACTGCAACAATCACTGCACTTGTAGTCGTTACTGTTGGAACATTACCATTTCTCGGACTCATTGTTCCTAATATTATTTCAATATATCGAGGGGACCATTTAAAACATGCCTTACCTCATACGATGATGTTAGGTTCTATATTTGTGCTTATTTCAGATATTGTAGGACGCTTAATTGTTTATCCTTATGAAATTAACATAGGTCTAACTATTGGTGTTTTTGGAACGATTATATTCCTTATCTTAATGATGAAAGGTAGGGAGAATTATGCTAACTAATGTTAATAAAAAGCTTTTTTTATTAGGGGTAATCACAATAATTATAGCGACTTTATACTTAATTTTAGGTATTGATTTCGAAATATTTGATTATCAAATTCAAAGTCGTTTAAGAAAATTTATCTTAATTATATTAGTAGGTGGCGCTATTGGCACGTCAGTTGTCATTTTTCAAGCGATAACAACAAATCGCTTACTAACACCTTCTATTATTGGTTTAGATTCAGTCTATTTATTCGTCAAAATATTACCTGTTTTTTTATTAGGTACTCAATCGACAATCGTTAATAACGTGTATATCAATTTTTTAATTACATTAGTGACAATGGTGTTATTTGCTTTAATTCTGTTTCAAGTTTTATTTAAAGTAGGTCATTTTTCGGTCTATTTCATTTTATTGATTGGTGTAATATTAGGCACATTTTTTAGAAGTATTACTGGTTTTATCCAATTAATTATGGATCCAGAGTCATTTTTAGCGGTTCAAAATACCATGTTTGCTAACTTTGATGCTTCTAATTCTAAACTTGTCGGATTTTCAGCTATTTTATTAATCATTTTAATAGGTATAACTATAGTGCTGATACCCTATTTAGATGTGTTATTACTAGGAAAAGCACAAGCTATCAATTTAGGTGTTAATTATGAAAATGTAACAAGATTAATGCTTATTCTTGTCGCTATTTTAGTATCTATTTCAACGGCATTAGTTGGGCCGATTACATTTTTAGGATTACTTACTGTCAATTTAGCTCATGAATTTATGAAAACTTATGAACATAAATATATTTTACCCGCTACAATATGTTTCAGTTGGATATGTTTATTTATTGCTCAATGGGTTGTTGAACATCTTTTCGAAGCTACTACAGAAGTAAGTATCATCATTGACCTCATAGGTGGAAGTTACTTTATTTACTTATTAGTTAAAGGGAGAAATGCAAATTGATCCAAATTCAAAATTTAAATAAATCAATTCAAAAGAAGTCCATATTAAAAGATATCAATGTCAATATCGAAAAGGGGAAGATTACCTCTTTGATAGGGCCTAATGGTGCAGGAAAAAGTACTTTGCTATCTGCAATTACAAAATTAATGAGTATCGATAGTGGCACAGTCAAAATTGAAGATAAAGAAATGTCTTTTTATAGGACGGATGAACTTGCTCAGAAAATTTCAATACTAAAACAAACTAATCACACAGATATGAATATTACTGTAGAGCAATTAGTGAATTTTGGCAGATTTCCTTATTGTAAGGGTCATCTTAAAAAAGAAGATAAAGAGCAAGTTAAATATGCCTTAGATTTATTACAGTTAAACGACATTAAAGATAGGAATATTAAAACTTTGTCCGGTGGTCAGCGTCAGAGAGCATATATCGCTATGACAATTGCACAAAATACTGAGTACATTTTGTTAGATGAGCCATTAAATAATTTAGATATGAAACATTCCGTTCAAATTATGCAGACATTGCGTACATTAGCACAGCAATTAGATAAAACAATCGTTATTGTATTACATGATATTAATTTTGCGTCATGTTATTCAGATCATATTATTGCATTAAAACATGGTGAATTAGTACGTGCTGGAAAAAATGAAGACGTTTTACAAACTGAGGTATTAAGAGAATTATATGAAATGGATGTCAAAGTAGAATGGGTTAATGGACAACGCATATGTCTGTATTACGATGAACAAATTCTTTCATAAAGTGAACATTTAAACCACTAAGGGAGTGATGCTTATAGTGAGTAAATAATTAATAAAGAAGAACATGTTACTCAGCCAATCGTGAAAAATTACAAAAGGAGTTACTACATAATGAAAAAATCAATTTTAGTCTTAATAATATCTTTAGTATTTATATTAGCAGCATGTGGTAATCAATCTAATAATAGTCAATCAAATTCGAAATCGAAGAAAAGTGATTCGAAAGATACTGTTAAAATAGAAAATAACTATGAAGCACAAGGAAAGGAAAAAGATGGCAGTGATGCTAAGAAGGTTAAAGAGACGGTCGAAGTTCCTAAAAACCCCAAAAATGCTGTCGTTTTAGATTATGGTGTATTAAATGATATGAAAGAAATGGGACTTTCAAGTAAAGTTAAAGCATTACCAAAAGGTGAAGGCGGAAAATCTCTACCAGATTTCTTAGAAGATTTTAAATCAGATAAATATATAAACTCTGGTAACTTAAAACAAGTTAATTTCGATAAAGTAGCTAAAGCCAAACCAGAAGTGATTTTTATTTCAGGTAGAACAGCTAATCAGAAAAATTTAGATGAATTTAAAAAAGCTGCACCAAAAGCAAAAATTGTATATATGGGTGCGGATAATAAAGATGTTATCAACTCTATGAAGGATAACACTGAAAAATTAGGTAAAATCTACGACAAGGAAGATAAAGCGAAAGATTTAACTAAACAATTAGATAAAAAAGTAGATACAATGAAAAACAAAACATCTAAATTTGATAAGAAAGTGATGTACTTATTAGTAAATGAAGGTGAGTTATCTACATTCGGCCCAGGTTCACGATTTGGTGGATTGGTATTTGATACACTAGGCTTTAAACCAGTTGATAAAGATGTAAGTAAAGGTCCGCATGGTCAAAATGTTAATAATGAATATATTAACAAAAATAATCCTGATGTGATTTTAGCTATGGATAGAGGACAGGTTGTAGCAAATAATGCAACAGCTAAGAAGACATTAAACAATAAAGTATTAAAAAATGTTAAAGCTGTAAAAGAACATAAAATTTATGAACTTGACCCTAAACTTTGGTATTTCTCATCTGGTTCAACAACTACAACAATGAAACAAATTGATGAATTAGAAAAAGTAGTAAAATAATATAAGAAAGCGCTAAAGGCATTAAATAATATGCTTTTAGCGCTTTTGCTTTATATATTAAATTTCAAAATATAGATGGTAATGAAATTTACATCTATGATTGAAGTGGGATTGACATCTGGGGCAAGATTCGACCATCATGTAATCGTTAATTGTCATCTGATGTTTACAAACACCACACATAATGGCTTGTTGGTCGAATTCATCTTCACTCCAACGTTGAATAGGGTGTGCTTCGTGTTCATTATGACATTGATAACAAGGATAGTATTTATCACAACATTTGAATTTAATAGCAATAATATCTAAAAAAGAGTGATAATGTATACATCTTGTTTCATTATCAATCATTGAACCATAGACCTTAGTCATTGAAACAAACCTCCGATATTAATCTTTATTCAGTGTCAGGATGTTCGCCAATGATTCGTACTTCAGTGTTTAATTCTACATCAAATTTATCTTTAACTGTTTGCTGCACGTAATGGATTAAATCTTCATAGTCTGTCGCAGTACCATTATCTACATTGACCATAAATCCAGCGTGTTTAGTAGAAACTTCTACACCGCCAATACGATGGCCTTGTAGATCAGAATCTTGGATTAATTTACCAGCAAAGTGACCTGGTGGTCTTTGGAAAACACTACCACATGAAGGGTACTCAAGTGGTTGCTTTGATTCACGACGTTCAGTTAAATCATCCATTTTCGCTTGTATTTCTTTTAAGTTTCCTGGTTCTAGTGTGAAAGCTGCCTCTAACACTACGAGATGTTTTTTCTGTACAATACTATTTCTATAATCTAATTCTAATTCTTGTGTTGTTAATTTAATTAAATCTCCATCTTCATTAACGCATAACGCATAATCAATACAGTCTTTAACTTCGCCACCATAAGCACCTGCATTCATGAAAACGGCGCCACCGATTGAACCAGGAATACCACATGCAAATTCTAATCCCGTAAGTGCATAATCTCTTGCAACACGTGAGACATCAATAATAGCCGCACCACTACCAGCAATAATGGCATCATCTGATACTTCGATATGTTTAAGTGATAACAAGCTTAATACGATACCTCTAATACCGCCTTCACGGATAATAATATTCGAACCGTTTCCTAGATATGTGACAGGAATATTATGTTGGTTTGCATATTTTACAATGGCTTGTACCTCTTCATTTTTAGTAGGTGATAAGTAAAAATCTGCTTTACCACCAGTTTCAGTATAAGTATATTTTTTTAGGGGTTCATCTACTTCAATAATGTCGTTTGGAATAATTTCTTGCAAACCTTTTAAAATGTCGTTTTTATTCACTATCCGTACGTCCTTTCTTTGATCAATACTAATATTTTTATTATATCAATTTTAGTTGTTATTTGCGAAATATGAAGATATTTAACGCTAAGATAATTGATTCTCGTTGTATATAATGCATAGTTCTTTTAATTATAAATATATGTTATATAATTAAAATGCATAATTCATTTAATTTTGCGTTTGGGAAATAGATATTGACTGCTACATCAATTTAATAAGCTTTCTTTTACATATTTATGTGTTATGACCATACTGTTTATAAATGTTTTCAAAAATAGTTTGTTTTTGATTTTCATATTGTCTTATCGTATCAATATGATGCAATAGTTTCTCCTTTTTAGTCGCAAATTGGTTAGCAATCTTCTTATGATGACTTAATAACTCATCAACTTTTTGATATTGCTCAAATAACGGTGTATCTAATTGAATGATATGTAAGCGAACTTCTTGCTTTAAATCTTTAAGATTATTAAACTTAGCCATCATGACTTTCTTTTTATATGAATGGTGTAAACGATAAAATCCAGCGTAATTTAATCGTTTTTCGTCTAAAGCCGTAATATCATGTAAATTATCTACGCCAATAAGTATGTCAAGGATAGGTTCTGTATCATAATTGAAATGTCGAGTTCCACCAATATGTTGCGTAAATTTAACAGGTGAATCTAGCAAATTAAATAATAACGTACGCGTTTCTTGATATAGCGTGTCGAAATAGTCATTATTTTGATATTTAATAAGAGGTTGAACATGACCGTACATGGTTTTTCTCCTTTGTGTTGAATTAATAAGGTATAAAGTCTGAGATACTATAACATAATTCATTTTCTTAATAAATACGTTTTTGTATAATGTTCAATGGTAAGGGGTGCAAATATGAAAAAAATAGTACTTATCCCAATGATATTTTTACTTATCGTTGCCTTAACAGCATGTAGTAATAAAACCGATTCAGATTTAAGTCACTTTGAAAGTAAATTAGATGAAGTTAATCAAAAACAAGACAAGCTTGAAAAAGTGATGGATGAAATCAATCTAAAAGAATTGGATCACTTAAGTAAGACAGATACAACTGATAAAAACAGAAAAGAATTTATCAAACTTCAAGATGACATAAATGAGCAATTAATACCTGCATTTAAAGATTATGAAAAATCAGCGAAACAATTACCAGCAGAAACGCACGATGTAAAAGTATTAAAAGCAAAATACCTTAAAACAGTCAAAACAAAGAAAAAATCGATATATGATGTAAAAGAATTTGTGGATTTGTGTAATGATTCAATCAAAGATAATGAAGATATTTTAGATTACACAAAGTTATTTGAAAAAAATCGTTCGCAAGTTGAAAAGAAAATCAAAAATGCTTCGAACCAAGAAGACGCAGATCAATTAACTTCAAAACTGGAAAGTAATAATAAAGATTTAAAGGAAACGGCTCAAAAACATCTAGATACATCATCAAGCAATGCTAAATCAGCGAAAAAAGCAATCAAAAATTATATTTCTCCATTAATTGAAAAACAAATTAAAGACATCAATCAAACGAATATATCAGATAAAAATGTGAATGATGCACGTAAAAATGCGATTGAGATGTACTATAGTTTACAAAATTATTATGACACTCGTATTGATACCATAGAAGTTGGTGAAAAAATTTCTAAAATTAATGTCGAAAAGTTACCAAAAGAGGGTAAAGACATAGATAGGAAAGATAAGGCATTTAATTCGGAATTAAAAAAGGTTAAACAAAAAAGCGATTAATTTTGATTAGAATTAAATAAATTAAATAACCATGGTTAACATTGCTAAGTAAAATGTGTATAATTGTACCCACTGATATAATTTTTGGGATATGAATATCACGCATATGCTCAGAAAATGTGATAAATACTTTTAGAGGTGAATAGAATGGCTATAAAGCTGAGTTCGATTGACCAGTTTGAACAAGTGTTAGAAGAAAATAAATATGTTTTTGTTTTAAAACATAGCGAAACTTGTCCAATTTCTGCAAATGCGTATGATCAGTTTAATAAATTTTTATATGAACGCGATATGGACGGTTACTATTTAATAGTACAACAGGAGCGCAAATTATCGGACTACATTGCTGAAAAGACAAATGTCAAACATGAATCACCACAGGCATTTTACTTTATAGATGGTGAAATGAAATGGAATGCGTCACACAGTGACATCAATGTTTCGTCATTAGCGCAAGCAGAAGAATAATGAATCACTAACAAATGAATAAAGAACATCAAAGTTATATTACTTCATTGATGTTCGCTCAAATGATGGAAGCCATTTTATTACGGATAGAGTAATAAGATGGCTTTTTAATTGCGATTGTAAAAAGGTAAGTTAATCGTTTATGCTTTAATTGAGAATAGTATATAATAGACCAATATTCATATTACTCATAGTTTAATAAAGATTATGATAGTGTTTATCATGAAATCATGCACATTCACATGTATAATATGTTAGTGTACAACACAAATAGATTAATGAATATGTTATAAATGTAAGATTAATAATATAAGTTAAATTGTATTGAAAGCACAATATTATATAAAAACAAGGTGGTTAAGACAATGAAAGTTTTAGTAGCCATGGACGAATTTAATGGTATTATTTCAAGCTATCAAGCAAACAGATATGTCGAAGAAGCGGTTGCTAGTCAAATTGAAAAGGCTGATATCGTTCAAGTTCCACTATTTAATGGACGACATGAATTAATGGATTCAGTCTTTTTATGGCAATCTGGGAGTAAATATCGAGTTGCGGCTCACGATGCTGACATGAATGATGTAGAAGCGATTTATGGTCAAACAGATAGCGGTATGACAATTATTGAGGGTAATTTATTTTTAAATGGTCAAAAACCAATTCAAGAAAGAACGAGTTTTGGTTTAGGTGAAATTTTAAATGCTGCGTTAGATAATGATGCCAAACACATTATTATCTCGCTTGGTGGCATCGGTAGCTTTGATGGTGGTGCAGGAATGCTTCAAGCATTAGGCGCTAAGTTCTATGATGATGAGGCAAATTTAGTTGATGTGACTAAGGGTGCGCATGTCATTAAATATATTCGACGTCTAGATTTTTCTGGTATCCATCCGAAGCTAGCTGAAGCAAATATTCAAGTGATGTCAGATTTTTCAAGTCGCTTATATGGTAAACAAAGTGAGATTATGCAAATGTATCCAATGCTAGGGATGACACAAAATGAAGCAGCAGAAATTGACAATTTAGTTTGGTACTTTAGTGAATTATTTAAAAGTGAATTACGAGTAACGATTGGTCCTATCGAACGTGGTGGTGCTGGTGGCGGAATTGCTGCAGTTTTAAATGGTTTATATCAAGCGGAAATTTTAACAAGTCATGAACTTGTAGACCAAATTACACACCTGGAAGATTTAGTTCAACAAGCAGATTTAATTATATTTGGTGAAGGTTTAAATGAACGTGACCAATTATTAGAAACGACTACATTACGTATTGCTGATTTAACAGAAAAACATCATAAGACATCTATTGCAATTTGTGCTACAGATGATAAATTTGATTTGTTTGAAGGTAAGGGCGTAACGGCTATGTTCAATACATTTATAGAAATGCCTGAATCATACACAGACTTTAAAATGGGTCTACAAATCAGACATTATACAGTTCAAGCATTAAAATTATTGAAAACACAATTCGATGTGAATAAATAATTATAGAAATGATAAAAACAACACCCCTAAGTGTATTAGACTAGACAATTAGGGGTGTTGATATATTATTGATTTGATTTTGCAACTTCTTCTGCGATACCGACCATAACTTGTACGGCCTTTGCCATAACATCGATGGAAGCATACTCAAACGGACCATGGAAATTGCCACAACCAGTAAAGATATTAGGTGTAGGTAATCCCATAAATGAGAGTTGTGATCCATCAGTACCACCACGAATAGGTTCCGTATTAGGCTCGATACCTAAACGATTAAATACTTTTGTAGGGATATCTATAATATGTTGATGTGGTTTGATCTTTTCAGCCATATTATAGTATTGGTCTTCAACGTCCACTTTGACTGGATAGTCTTCGAAGTGTGAGTTGATATCATCACGTATTTCCATGAAACGCTTTTTACGTAGATCAAATTGTTTTTTATCATGGTCTCGAATAATATATTGTAATGTAGCTTTTTCAACATTACCCTCAAAATTCATTAAATGATAAAATCCTTCATAACCCTCTGTACGTTCTGGAACTTCACTTGGCGGTAATAAACTATTAAATTGTTGGCCAAGTGAAATCGCATTAATCATCGCATTTTTAGCTGATCCAGGATGCACATTAACACCGTGACATGTCACTTTTGCTGCAGCAGCATTAAAGCTTTCAAATTGTAACTCTCCTAATTGGCTACCATCCATAGTATAAGCGAAATCAGCATTGAAACGTTCAACATCAAATTGATGAGGCCCTCTTCCAATTTCTTCGTCTGGCGTAAAGCCTACACGGATTTTACCATGTTTAATTTCTGGGTGTTGAAGTAAATAATTAAGACCTTCCATAATCTCTACTACGCCTGCTTTATCGTCAGCACCTAGCAAAGAAGTACCATCAGTAATCATTAATGTGTCACCAATGACTTGTTTAAGTTCAGGAAAGACTTTAGGATCTAGAATTCTGTCTGTCGTACCTAACTTTAGCGGGTTACCGTCATATTTTTCAATAATTTGTGGATTAACATTAGTAGCATTAAAATCAGGTGATGTATCAACATGAGCTAAGAAACCAACCGTTGGCACGTCGTATTCCACATTACTTTCTAATGTAGCAAAAAGGTAACCATTGCTATCCATATCTGTTTCAAGTCCTAATGCTTTAAGCTCACTTTCCAATAGGTTTAATAAATCCCATTGTTTTGTCGTAGATGGTGTCGTACTTGAATTTGGATCTGATTGTGTATCTATTTTGACGTATCTCGTTAATCTATCGATAATTTGTTCTTTCATGTTAGACATCCCCTTAAACTCGATTATTCATATTATAAGATTTTCTATATGATTTACCTTTAATTTTACCATAATACTGCTTGATACGTGTGTAGAGATAATAGATGATTTCTGCCACGAGGATACCAAAAGAAATCGCACCTGATATCAAGGTTACCTCTAAAAAGGTATTTACAGCACTAGTGTAATTATTTGAAACTAAAAAGCGTGTTGCCTCATACGCAGCACCACCTGGTACAAGTGGAATGATTCCAGGTACGATAAAGATAATAACAGGTCGCTTATAGCGTCTACTCATTGTATGACTGAGTAAGCCTAAAATTAAACTACCTAAAAATGTAGCGCCAACTTTTCCAAATTGCATATCAACAGTAAATTGATAAATTGTCCACGCAACTGCACCGACAAATCCACAAGCTAACAATAATCGACGAGGTGCGTTAAATATGATGGAGAAAAGGACTGTGGAAATGAAACTTATTGTGAAGTGAAATAAATAAAATAACAATATGAACAGCCTCTCTTAAAAAATTAGTAATACAATAGCAACGCCAGCACCAATTGCAAATGCAGTTAACGCTGCTTCAACTCCTCTAGACATACCTGCTAATAACTCTCCAGCTAGTAAATCTCGTATAGCATTGGTAATTAAAATACCAGGAACAAGAGGCATTACGCTCGCAATAGTAATAATGTTCTGATTTGTTGCCAATCCAAGTTTCGAACAGGCAGCAGCAATAGTGATTACTACTGCAGCAGCTACAAATTCTGAGAAAAATTTAATTTGAATATATCGTTGAACAAGGCTAAACGTTAGAAAAGCTGATCCTCCAGCAAGTATGGCGATCCAACAATCTGATGCAACGCCACCAAACATAAATAGGAAAAAACCACATGCGATCGCTGCTGCAAATAAATTCATTAAAAATGAATATTGCAACGATGCACTTCTAAGGTGGATTAATTCAGATTTTGCTTCATCGATAGTAAGTTGATTGCTAGAAATTTTACGAGATAAACTATTGGTTAATGCTATTTTTTCTAAATCAGTCGTACGTTCTCTAATACGAATTAATCTGGTACTCGTACGATCATTAAGTGAAAAGATAATAGCGGTTGAAGTTACGAAACTATATGTATCATGCAAGCCATAGCTATGCGCAATTCTATTCATGGTATCTTCAACACGATAAGTTTCAGCACCAGCTTCTAGTAAAATCCTACCAGCAATCAACACGACATCAATCACTTTATTCTCATCGATGATAGTGATTGAATCTGACATGAATAACCACCTCCTAATTAATTTAATGATATGAATAATTGAAGTTTACATCTTGAGCTAACAACTTTCAATAGAGTACGGCATATTGAAAAGATTATGTAATGAAGGAAGTAGGTGATAACACTAGTTAACATCTATATTAAATCTAATCATATTGTGACTGTGATGAATAAGAAATGTGTTTATAAAATAAAAGAGGAAGAGACATGAAAGATTCATACTTCGATAAATAAATTAACGAAATGACAAATCTTTTTGCCTCTACCTCTGATTCTGTATCCAATATTTGATTATAGTTTAATAATAGGATTGAACATGACTTTATTTCTACCTTCACTTTTAGCCACATGAACCATATCATCAGCATCCTTAAAGACGCGTCTTTGTGATTTGCGATCATCTTGTGTTAAATATCCGACACCTATAGATACTGAAAGTTTAATGACTTCCTTATTAGGTAGGTGGAAGGATGACTTCTCTACACCTTGTCGAATATTTTCGGCAAGTTTGACGCTTTGATCCAACGTATAATCATTAATCACGACAGAGAATTCTTCGCCACCATTTCTAAAAATAAGGAATTGTTTAGGGACGTAATTTTTAAGTAGTTGAGACATTTGTTTTAATACAGCATCTCCTGCTTGGTGCGTATATGTATCATTTACATCTTTAAAACCATCAATGTCAATCAGTAACAAGCCTAAGCTTTCATGATGTGTCTCAGTATATTTAGATATTTGATTCAAATGTCTATCGAATTCTTTTACATTCCCAAGACCAGTTAAATAATCATATTTATCTTCATTTTCATAGCGATTAACGAGTGAGAAGAAATGCCATATATCTACAAATGTAATTGCAGAGGCAATTGTGATAATGAATGACACAGGAATTAAAATTGCAATTTCAATCAAATCATAAATTGGACTCACTAATGCAAGTATAAATAAAATGATAATACTGATTGAATTTAATATAAGCAACGATATAATGTCATTTTGTTTTAAAAATGGGCCTACTGCACTGACAACACCCGCAATAACGACTAAAGTGATACCGTATATGATTGAGTTGTTAAAAATAAGTACGTCAACTAATGATACGACGATAGCAGAAGCCAATGTGTAAACCATGTTAGTATAACGCCCTAAGAATAATAAAGGTACAAACGTTAAATGAACTAAGTATTCTAAACGGAAGGGAATGGGATATGCTGCTAATAAAAGTGCAACAAGTGTCATTAAAACAGTGACATATCCTTTAGAAAAAACCATTCTTTTATTTTCAGAGTATTGCAGTCTGTGAAATAAATATATGCCTGCAACCATGACTGAAATATTATATATAATTGCTTCAAACATAGTTTTACCGACTCCTTTATTGACCATTAGCTATTGTAAGTGAAAACTTACAATTTGTCATTAGTTAGACTAAAAAATTTATCACATAAAATAGTGATTAATGTTAAAATGTTAACTTAAGTGATATGATGAAAAAAATAGTTTCGTCATGTGAGAGTATTAATATCGATGTAGAAATATATGAAGAATGAATGTTGTTATAAATTTGGGATGTCTTTTTTAGATTAACTCTAATTATACAGTTGATTTAATAATAAGGAAAGATGATAGCAACTGATGTTATTACGATAAAATACAAGATTGATAGAAGTCGTTATTAAAGAGGAAGATCATACAAAATAACCGACTCAAATTTAATTATTAACTATAAATATAGGAAGAAAAATGGTTGGATTTCTTAAAACTTACCCTTAATGATAGAAACTAACTTAATTTTGATGAAGGTGAACTGATGTATACATTATTACTCATTGCATTTACTATGATAGTCAGTTTAATAATAACACCCATTATTATTGCGATGTCTAAAAAATTAAATTTAGTAGATAAACCCAACTTTCGTAAGGTACATACAAAGCCGATTTCAGTCATGGGTGGCACAGTTATTTTATTCTCATTTTTAATTGGAATGTGGTTAGGTCATCCTATTGAAAGAGAAGTGAAGCCATTAGTTATCGGAGCAATTTTGATGTATGCCGTTGGTTTAATCGATGATATATTTGATCTTAAACCTTATATCAAATTAGCTGGGCAAATCGTCGCTGCTTTAGTGGTAGCATTTTATGGCATCACGATTGATTTTATTTCATTACCAATGGGTCCAACGATACATTTTGGAATTTTAAGTATTCCAATTACAGTGATTTGGATTGTGGCTATTACTAATGCTATTAATTTAATTGATGGATTAGATGGCTTAGCATCTGGTGTATCTGCGATAGCATTAATGACGATTGCATTTATCGCTATCTTACAGGCGAATATCTTTATTATTATGATTTGTTGTGTGTTAATTGGATCTTTATTAGGATTCTTATTCTATAACTCACACCCAGCTAAAATATTTCTTGGTGATAGCGGTGCTTTAATGATTGGTTTTATTATTGGATTTGTTTCATTGTTAGGTTTTAAAAACATTACATTTATTGCTTTATTTTTCCCAATCGTTATTTTAGCGGTACCATTTATTGATACTATTTTTGCAATGATTCGACGAATGAAAAAAGGGCAACATATTATGCAAGCGGATAAATCTCACTTGCACCATAAGTTGTTAGAACTAGGCTATACACATAGACAAACCGTATTACTCATATATTCCATTGCTATCTTATTCAGTCTATCTAGTATTATTCTGTATCTATCTCAACCTCTAGGTGCCTTAATGATGTTCATTTTAATTATTTTAACGATTGAACTCATTGTTGAATTCACAGGATTAATAGATGATAATTATAGACCTATCTTAAATCTCATTACTAAAAAAGGTGATCCTCCACATCCTCAACATCAATATGAAGAGGAAGATAATCACTAAATATTACAAAAGCTATCTAAGACAGAGTCTCAACTTAATCGGAATTGAGACTCTGTCTTTAGATAGCTTCTTTTTAATCTGTTGTAATATCAAAGGGTAACATTTTAATATCTTCAGTATTTAGCTCATAATTGCCAGCTGTCGTTTTATTTAAAAAGGCGATAAAATCATCATACTCAGTTTCAACGACATCAATTTGGTAGCTAACTTTGTCAGTATAGAATTGATTTCTAAGCATAAAGCTAGTAGAACCTAATTCATATTCAAATTTACCGGTTTGATCATAATTCAAGGTAACAGTGGTTGGAATAGCGGCTCTTAATTCAACACGGCCGATATCATAAATGACATCACGTACTGCACCACTATATGCTCGTATGAGTCCGCCGCCGCCTAATTTGATGCCACCAAAATAGCGTGTTACAACCACACACACATCATGTAGATCTAATTTTTTTAATATCTCCAACATAGGTACACCAGCCGTACCACTTGGTTCGCCATCGTCATTTGCTTTTTGAATATTCATTTCTGGCCCTATAGTATATGCAGAACAGTTGTGTGTTGCATCTTTATGTTGTGCTTTAATCTCATTAATGAATGCCTTTGCTTCATCTTCTGAAGCTACAGGTTTAATATGTGAAATAAAACGAGATTTATTGATCGTATTTTCAATAGTATGTTCTTCTTTAATAGTAATGATTGGTTTTGTCATTTTTTCACCTTCATCTTCGCTCTGTTTTCATACTAGTATTATACACGCTGTAAATACTTAAAATAAATTGTTTAATTAAGATTTTCTTTTTTAATAAAATATTGTATTATTACTATGAGTATAATTGAGGAGGACTACTATGAAGATTGCTGTAATGACTGATTCTACTAGCTATCTATCTCAAGATTTAATTGATAAATATGATATCCCAGTTGCACCGTTAAGTGTAACTTTTGATGATGGTGTAAGCTATACTGAAGATGTAAATGTTGATATTGACCATTTTTACAATAAAATGGCTTCTTCAGCAACGATACCTACGACTAGTCAACCGGCTGTAGGTGAATGGATTCAAAGATATGAAAAATTAAGAGAAGATGGTTACACAGATGTGATAGTTGTATTCTTATCTAGTGGAATTAGTGGGAGTTATCAATCTGGGAAGCAAGCTGGAGAATTAGTTGAAGGCATTAACGTCTATGCATTTGATAGTAAGCTTGCGGCTATGATGGAAGGTTGTTACGTATTACGTGCAATAGAAATGGTAGAACAAGGTTATAAACCAGATGATATCATAGCAGAGTTAACTGATATGAGAGAACATACAGGTGCTTATTTAATTGTAGATGACTTAAAAAATTTACAAAAAAGCGGCCGTATTACAGGCGCACAAGCTTGGGTAGGTACTTTGCTAAAAATGAAACCTGTACTTAAGTTTGATGACGGTAAAATTGTACCGGAAGAAAAAGTACGTACTAAGAAGAGAGCACTCAAAGCATTAGAAGACAAAGTCTTAAATCAAGTCAAAGATTATGATGATGTGACCATTTATGTGATTAATGGTGATAAAACTGATGATGGAAAAGCGTTATTAGAATCTGTCAAAGCGAATGCACCTTCACATTATCAAGTAGCATATTCTGAATTTGGACCAGTTATTGCCGCACACTTAGGATCTGGTGGGTTAGGTTTAGGATATACAGCACGCCAAATTAGACTTAATTAGAAGATTGAGAGGACATATGGAATTGTTAAATGACAATTCGGTATGTCTTTTTTTTATTGGAGGGAACATCAATATTACATTATGGTAAGTTAATACATTCGGAAACGAATATCACTTCGGAACAAGTGGCGCTTGTTACTAAAGGGGTCGTATTTAAAAATAACCGATGGCATTGTGTTCAATGTGAAACAGACGATGCTAAATATTTTCATCGCTATTATTCAGATTTTATAAATAAGGACATAGTATATTGTAGGAAATGTATACAACTTGGTCGTATGGATCATTTGACTGATTATAGAATCATAAAGAGTCATCAAAAGGTTACGCCATGTGAATATCATCTGGAATTTGAGCTTTCAGACCAACAAAGCTATGCCTCTCAACAAATTGTAAAAGCCATTATGGAACGAAGAAAATTATTGTTATACGCTGTTACTGGAGCTGGAAAAACTGAAATGATTTTCGAAGGCATTAAGTTTGCTAGAAATCAGGGAGACAATATTGCGATTGTATCCCCACGTGTTGACGTTGTAGTAGAAATTAGTCAACGGATTAAAAATGCATTTATTCACGAAGATATAGATGTCATACATCAAAGTAGTCAACAACAATTCGATGGACATTTTATCACTTCAACAATTCATCAACTATACCGATATAAAAATCACTTTGATACGATCATCATTGATGAAGTAGACGCATTTCCCTTATCTATGGATGACGACTTATTTAAGGTCATTCAATCATCTTCCAAACAGAACGCATGTCCTATTTATATGACAGCTACACCACCACAGAAATTATTATCAACGATAAGTAAAGATAATGTGATAAAATTGCCAGCACGATTTCACCGACAACCACTCCCCGTACCTATCTTTCAATATTTAAAGTTTAAACCCAAACAGGTTCAATTTAAATTGTTGAATTTCTTATCCAAACAAATACAGCATCAACGTTATACCTTAGTGTTTTTTAATCATATTGATCATATGATTAAAGCTTTTAAGACATATCAATCTCAAATACCTAATTTAATATATATTCACAGTGAAGATGAACAGCGCTTTGAGAAAGTGCAATCTTTAAGGACAGGCAATCATATGGTTGTTTTTACCACTACCATTCTTGAACGAGGTTTTACTATGGAAAAGTTGGATGTCGTAGTTATTGAAGCTGACCAGTTTTCTAAAGCGGCATTAATACAGATCGCAGGTCGAGTGGGTAGAAAGAAGCAAGCCCCAAACGGGAATGTGGTTTATTATCATAATGGTGTGTCGTTATCAATGATGTTAGCTAGAAAAGATATTAAAAAAATGAATCAACTTGCGAAACAAAAAGGATGGTTAGACATATAATGGAACAATGCCTACAATGTTTAAATCCGATCAATGAACAATTAACTATTATTAATTTTTATAGAAAACCTTGTGTTATATGTGAGACTTGCTTTGAAAAATGGAATCAAGTAAAGATTAATGATGCATTAAAGCGTTGTAAAAAGTGTTTGAAATTAATGACTAAAGGTGAACATATTTGTGAAGACTGTCAATTTTTGAATGAACGATTTAACATTCAATATCGATTAAAATGTAATTTTAATTATGATGGTATTATGAAAGAAACGATGCATCAATATAAATTTTTGAAAGATCATTATTTATGTAAGGTTCTTGCCGCGATCATCAATTTACCAGAAGGTAAGTTTGATTATGTAATTCCAATACCATCGCCAGATGAACGTAATATTGAAAGGACATTTAATCCAGTTGAAGAAGTATTAAAGATGAAGGGTATTGCCTATGTAAATGTACTAGGTACACAATTAAGACCGAAACAAGCAGAGTTAAATAAAATTAACCGTCTTAAAGAGACCAATCCCTTCTTTATAAGAAACAATGTTGAGTTGGATGGTAAAGAAATATTACTTGTAGATGATATTTATACAACAGGGTTAACGATTAACCGCGCAATGTGTAAATTATCTGCATTAAATGTCAGAAAATTCAATGTGTTTGCGTTTGCAAGATGAGGGTGACGTGGTAAAATATAATTAAGCATTACCAATATAAGAGGTTAAAGGAGAGATTACTATGATTAGATTTGAAATTCATGGAGATAACCTCACTATCACAGATGCAATTCGCAACTATATTGAGGAAAAAATTGGTAAGTTAGAACGTTACTTTAACAATGTACCGAATGCGGTTGCCCACGTTAAAGTTAAAACTTATTCAAATTCAACTACAAAAGTTGAAGTGACAATTCCGCTTAAAGATGTAACTTTAAGAGCAGAAGAAAGACATGATGATTTATATGCAGGTGTTGATTTAATTACTAATAAACTTGAACGTCAAGTTAGAAAGTATAAAACACGTGTAAATCGTAAGCACCGTGATCGTGGCGATCAAGAAGTATTTGTAGCAGAAGTTCAAGAAGCGCCACCAGAAGAAATTAGCGGTGCTGAAGAAAATAATGATAATGATATCGAAATTATCCGTTCTAAACAATTCAGTTTAAAACCTATGGATTCTGAAGAAGCAGTGCTACAAATGAATCTTTTAGGACATGACTTCTTTATCTTTACAGACCGTGAAACTGACGGTACTAGTATCGTTTATCGTCGTAAAGATGGTAAATATGGTCTAATTGAAACAACTGAACAATAAGGGTCAATGTGAACCTTAAATATAGGTATGAAATTAATTCAGTTTAATAATTAAATAGTGTTACATTGGGAGTGAGATGATTGTTATTCGTATATGAATACTTCATCTTGCTCCCTTTTTTAGATACGATATTGAAAAAAATTAATCATAATGATTTTAGTAAAAAGACTTAATACGAATGATGTGTGGATGTTGAATTCGTAGACGCAAGCATTATACTGTGCTAATCTTAATTGAAAATAACAGAAACGAAGTACTGTATAATAAATTTCGCAATTTATGCGAAGTTTATTTATTTGAGACGAGAAATAATACATTGTATCATGTTAGAATTAACTTGTTGACAATTCATTAGATTTATTTATGTTATCGATTGAAAAGACACAAAGGCATTTTGATTGAATTACCATGTGAAATAGCATAAAGTATGTAAGCTATGTTTGCCAATATGTTTATGTTACGGACAAAGGGAATAAAGTATACTAATGAGTATTTAAGTATGATTCTAAAGGTATAAATGGTAAGATTAATTGTTGAAAGCCAAGCAGTTTTTAGCTAAAGGAGCGAACAGAATGGGATTTTTATCAAAAATTGTTGACGGCAATAAAAAAGAAACGAAAAAATTAGGTAAGTTAGCTGATAAAGTACTCGCATTAGAGGAAGAAACAGCACTTTTAACTGATGAAGAAATTCGAAATAAAACTAAGAAATTTCAAGAAGAACTTGCTGAAATTGAAGATGTTAAAAAACAAAATGATTATTTAGATAAAATTTTACCTGAAGCGTATGCACTCGTACGTGAAGGTTCTAAACGTGTTTTTAATATGATTCCATATAAAGTACAAGTAATGGGTGGTATCGCAATTCATCATGGCGATATTGCTGAAATGAGAACAGGTGAAGGTAAAACGTTAACAGCGACAATGCCTACATATTTAAATGCGTTAGCAGGGCGAGGCGTTCACGTTATTACAGTCAATGAATATTTATCTAGCGTTCAAAGTGAAGAAATGGCAGAGCTATACGAATTTCTAGGTTTATCTGTAGGACTTAATTTAAATAGTAAAACCACAACAGAAAAACGTGAAGCATATGCACAAGATATCACATATAGCACGAATAACGAACTAGGATTCGACTATTTGAGAGATAACATGGTGAACTATGCAGAAGAGCGTGTTATGAGACCACTGCATTTTGCTATTATTGATGAGGTTGACTCTATTTTAATTGATGAAGCAAGAACACCACTTATTATTTCAGGTGAAGCAGAAAAATCTACATCTCTTTATACACAAGCTAATGTTTTCGCTAAAATGCTCAAATTAGATGATGATTATAAATATGATGAAAAGACGAAATCTGTAAACTTAACAGAACAAGGTGCAGATAAAGCTGAGCGTATGTTTAAGATTGATAATCTTTATGACGTTCAAAACGTAGAAATTATTAGTCATATTAATACAGCATTAAGAGCACATGTAACATTACAACGAGATGTTGACTACATGGTTGTTGATGGCGAAGTACTTATAGTTGACCAATTTACTGGTCGTACAATGCTGGGAAGACGTTTCTCTGAAGGTTTACACCAAGCGATTGAAGCTAAAGAAGGCGTACAAATTCAAAATGAATCTAAAACTATGGCGTCAATCACATTCCAAAACTACTTCAGAATGTACAATAAGTTGGCAGGTATGACAGGTACTGCTAAAACAGAAGAAGAAGAGTTCCGTAATATTTATAATATGACAGTAACTCAAATTCCGACTAATAAACCTGTACAACGTGTTGACAAATCTGACTTAATTTACATTAGTCAAAAAGGGAAATTCGATGCCGTTGTTGAAGATGTAGTTGAAAAGCATAAAAAAGGTCAACCTGTATTATTGGGTACAGTTGCTGTAGAAACATCTGAATATATTTCTAATTTATTAAAAAAACGTGGCGTAAGACATGATGTATTAAATGCTAAAAACCATGAACGTGAAGCGGAAATAGTCGCAAATGCTGGTCAAAAAGGATCGGTTACCATTGCGACAAACATGGCTGGTCGTGGTACGGATATCAAATTAGGTGAAGGCGTAGAAGAAATTGGTGGTTTAGCCGTTATTGGTACAGAACGTCATGAATCACGCCGAATTGATGACCAATTACGTGGTCGTTCTGGTCGTCAAGGAGACAATGGTGACAGTCGTTTCTATTTATCATTACAAGATGAATTAATGGTTCGCTTCGGTTCAGAGAGATTACAAAAAATGATGGGCCGATTAGGAATGGATGATTCTACACCAATTGAATCTAAAATGGTTTCAAGAGCAGTAGAATCAGCACAAAAACGCGTTGAAGGTAACAACTTTGATGCCCGTAAACGTATCTTAGAATATGACGAAGTACTACGTAAACAACGTGAGATTATCTATAGTGAACGTAACGAAATCATTGATAACGATGATAGTTCACAAGTTGTAGATGCCATGTTACGTTCAACATTACAACGTGGAATCAACTATCATATCAATGAAGAGGATGATAACTTAGATTACCAACCATTCATCAACTACATTAATGATGTCTTCTTACAAGAAGGCGAATTAAAAGAATCAGAAATCAAAGGCAAAGATTCAGAAGATATCTTTGAAGTAGTATGGTCTAAAATTGAAAAAGCTTATGCTAAACAAAAAGAAACGCTTGGCGATCAAATGAATGAATTCGAGAGAATGATTTTATTACGTTCTATTGACAGTCATTGGACAGATCACATTGATACAATGGATCAGTTACGTCAGGGTATCCATTTACGTTCATATGCACAACAAAACCCATTACGTGATTATCAAAATGAAGGTCACGAGTTATTTGATATGATGATGCAAAATATCGAAGAAGATACTTGTAAGTTCATATTAAAATCAGTGGTACAAGTTGAAGATGATATTGAACGTGAAAAAACAACAGATTTCGGTGAAGCAAAACATGTTTCAGCCGAAGATGGTAAAGAAAAAGTAAAACCACAACCGATTGTTAAAGGTGAAGACATCGGTCGTAATGATCCTTGTCCTTGCGGAAGTGGTAAGAAATATAAAAACTGTCATGGACAAGCATAGTTGTATGTTAATAAATATTATGTAGTTGAAGCCTGAGACAATGTTGTCTTGGGCTTTTTTAGTGTTTATTTCATTGATTGAGAAAATGAGTTAATATCGATGATTAAGTTATGAGTCTTTAACATAATTCGTATTCTTATACTGTAATTCAGGTTATATATGATAGAATATAAGCGTATAATATGATGAATGTGGTGTAGTGATATTTAAGAATTTGATAAAATAAATCATATTGAAATAAAGATCATAGATTACCAAACGAAATAGGAGAGACATTATGGAATTATCAGAAATTAAAAGAAATATAGATGCGTATAAAGACAATTTAAATCAAATTAGGGGGTCTCTTTGACTTAGAAAATAAAGAGACTAACATCCGAGAGTATGAAGAAATGATGACAGAGCCCAATTTTTGGGATGATCAAAATAGAGCCCAAGATATTATTGATAAAAATAATGCTTTAAAATCAATGGTAAATGGTTTTTATGAATTAGAAGAATCTGTGGAAGACATGTCTGCAACAGTTGAATTGTTACAAGAAGAATTTGACGAAGATATGAAGCAAGAGTTAGAAAATAATGTTGTCGAATTTAAAGCAGAGATTGATCACTTTGAATTACAATTATTATTAGATGGACCATATGATGCTAATAATGCAATTTTAGAATTACATCCTGGTGCAGGTGGTACTGAATCACAGGATTGGGTAAGTATGCTATTAAGAATGTATCAACGTTATTGCGAACAAAGCGGCTTTAAAGTTGAAACAGTTGATTACTTACCAGGTGATGAAGCGGGTGTTAAAAGTGTGACACTATTAATCAAAGGGCATAACACATATGGTTATTTAAAAGCAGAAAAAGGTGTGCATCGTTTAGTTCGAATTTCACCATTTGATTCATCTGGCCGTCGTCATACATCATTTGCTTCTTGTGATGTTATTCCTGATTTTGATAATGATGAGATTGAAATAGAAATCAATTCTGATGACATCACAGTTGATACCTTCAGAGCATCTGGTGCTGGCGGACAACATATCAATAAAACGGAATCAGCAATTAGAATTACCCACCATCCTACAGGTATTGTAGTTAATAACCAAAATGAACGTTCACAAATTAAAAACCGTGAAGCTGCAATGAAAATGTTGAAATCTAAATTGTACCAACTTAAATTAGAAGAACAAGAGCGTGAAATGGCAGAAATACGTGGTGAGCAGAAGGAAATAGGTTGGGGAAGTCAAATTAGGTCTTACGTATTCCATCCTTATTCAATGGTCAAAGATCATAGAACAAATGAGGAAACAGGTAAAGTGGATGCAGTAATGGATGGTGACATTGGTCCGTTTATTGAAGCATATTTAAGACACCAAATGGATAAATAAATGAATGAATAAATGAAGCAGAGCTTGAGATATTTAATGATCTTAAGTTCTGTCTGTTATTAGTTGAAAAGTACTGCTATTTAAATAAATAGAAGAATGTATTATTTTTTAAATTTAAAAAAAGACAGAATCTATGTAAAACATCTCTTGTAATATTACTCACGTGATAATTATGACAAAGTCAAACTAACAATGAATCACTCTGAATTAGTTGATATATATGTGTTCATGGTGATATGTATGATGATACTTGAAATGATAGTGTATAAATATTATATTACATCAATTTAACATTAAGCATTTTAAAATAATGTTGTGTTATATTAAATTCAACAAATTAGAATATACAACAAAGGAATGACATATTTAATGAAGAAGACGTTATTATTATCATTATCATCAGTAGCAGCGTGTATCGCATTCGGCAATGTTGCAGATGCTCAAGAAGAAACTGCTGTACCTAATGTGAATACATCTGAAAACATAGCATCAGTTGGAACTGAGAATGCTAGTCAATATATCGTCAAACCTGGTGACACTTTATATCAAATCGCTTTAAATCATAATATTACTTTAGAAGAATTATATAACCTTAATCCTGGGGTTACACCTTTAATTTTCCCAGGTGACATCATTATTGTTTCTCCTTATGAAACACAATATCAAGTTAATAATACAACTTATAATACAAGCAATTACTATGTTGGAGAACCAACATCAACTACAAGTCAACAATATATAGATGTTAGAAGTGAATCAACACCACAAGTATCTGCTACAACGAATCAATCCTATCGTAATGACACTGATGCTAGCTTGTATTCTGTAAGTCATTCAGGTAATTTATATAATTATGGAAACTGCACATATTATGCATTCAATCGTCGTGCAGAGTTAGGGAAACCTATTGGAAGTTTATGGGGAGATGCTGGTAGTTGGGCAGTAAATGCTAGAAATGCTGGTTTCACAGTGAATAATATTCCAGTTGCAGGTGCTGTTTTCCAATCTAACCCTGGTACAAATGGTTCAGGTGGCTATGGTCATGTAGGCGTAGTTGAGAGTGTAAACAGTAATGGTACTGTTACAGTATCTGAGATGAACTGGAACGGTGGATTTAATGTGAAATCTTACAGAACAATTACAAATCCAGGTAGCTACAACTATATTCATTAAATTTGAATACGTATTAAAGTTTGATATTGCAGTAACGTAATTGACATGATTACGTTGCTGCTTATTTTTATATTAATTCATTTGCATATAATCGATTAAGTTGAAATCAACATTAAGATATTGCTTTTAATCATGATGATGATTGGTATAATGAAACTAAGTATCATCTATGATTAAATGAGAAGGAGGTATCACGGAATGGGCATACATCAATATTATAAAAGACTCTCTGATATGGAAAAGCTTATTAGGTTGCCTGGTAAATTCAAATATTTTGAGCATAATGTTGCTGCACACTCGTTCAAAGTAACTAAAATTGCTCAATATCTTGGTACTGTTGAAGAATATAATGGAAATGTTATAGACTGGAAGAGCTTATACGAAAAAGCACTAAACCACGACTTTGCAGAGGTGTTTACAGGTGATATTAAAACGCCAGTAAAGTACGCAAGTAGAGAATTGAAAATGCTTTTTTCACAAGTTGAAGAAGAAATGGTAGAGAATTTTATTAAGGAAGAAATCCCTGAACAATATCGTGACATATACAGACAAAGGTTACAAGAAGGTAAAGATGATTCGTTAGAGGGGCAAATACTTGCTGTAGCAGATAAAATCGATTTACTTTATGAAACATTTGGTGAAATACAAAAACGTAACCCAGAACCTTTGTTTTTTGAAATATATGAAATGAGTTTAGAAACAATTATGCAATTTGATCATTTAGCTTCTGTTCATGATTTTATTGATAATGTAATTCCTGAAATGCTAACAGAAAACTTCATTCCTAGAACAGAATTACGAGAAACTACGATGACAATACTAAATAAAAGAAACAGGTGAAATAAATGATTTGGTATGCATGTGCTGCCTTTTTTCCTTGTATTTTAATTGTGCTTTTTAGTGTAGTGACTAAAAATAAATGGATTGGTACCTCTGTTACATTAATATTAATCGCAACCTCAATATATAAAGGCTTTTTTCATAGTGAATGGATTATATTTATTGATGTTGTATCGCTATTAGCGGGTTATTTAATCATAGATCAACTAGAATTCCATAAGGAGAAGAATAAAACTTGATTAATATACAACTTGATTGATAAAAAGTCTATAAGAACAAGCATAGTTTGCTAAGCTATGTTTGTTTTTTATTTATCTTATAATATAAAAATGTTAGCGAACAAATGTTTGTATTTTTTATTCGAGATTTGTTAAAATAGAAAATAAATTCAGTGCTAATATTTACGTTAACGATATCATCAAAATGATGTATGACAATAGGTTAACTAGGGAAAGTAATTAATAAATAATGTATTAAACGGTGATAATCTTTAGAATAAAATGATTTCAATAATCTTGAGTAATAAAAGTTGAGTTGTAAACAATACAGGAGGCGTATGTAGTAATGGTTGAACATTATCCATTCAAATTAAATTCAGAGTTCGATCCTCAAGGTGATCAACCTGAAGCAATAAAGAAAATTGTTAAAGGTGTTAAAGAAGGAAAGCGACATCAAACACTACTTGGTGCAACTGGAACAGGTAAAACATTTACAATGAGTAATGTTATACAACAAATAGGTAAACCAACATTGATTATTGCACATAACAAAACATTGGCTGGACAATTATATAGTGAATTCAAAGAATTCTTCCCAGAAAATAGGGTGGAATATTTCGTGAGTTACTATGATTACTATCAACCAGAAGCTTATGTACCATCGACAGATACATTTATTGAAAAAGATGCGTCTATTAATGATGAAATTGACCAATTAAGACACTCAGCAACAAGCGCTTTGTTTGAGAGAGATGATGTTATTATCATAGCGAGTGTGAGTTGTATTTATGGTTTGGGTAATCCAGAAGAATATAAAGATTTAGTTGTCAGTGTGCGTGTGGGCATGGAAATGGAACGTAGCGAATTATTAAGAAAACTAGTTGATGTGCAATATACAAGAAATGATATAGACTTTCAACGTGGTACCTTTAGAGTACGAGGCGATGTAGTCGAAATATTCCCTGCTTCTAGAGAAGAAATGTGTATTCGAGTAGAATTTTTTGGTGATGAAGTCGATCGTATTAGAGAAGTGAACTATTTAACTGGCGAAGTTATAAGAGAACGTGAACATTTTGCAATTTTCCCAGCCTCCCACTTCGTTACGCGTGAAGAAAAGATGAAAGTTGCGATTGAACGAATAGAAAAAGAATTAGAAGAACGTTTAAAAGAATTAAGAGATGAAAATAAACTTTTAGAAGCACAGAGGTTAGAACAACGAACTAATTATGATTTGGAAATGATGCGTGAGATGGGATTCTGTTCAGGTATTGAAAACTACTCCGTACATTTAACGTTAAGACCTTTAGGTTCTACGCCGTATACATTGCTTGATTACTTTGGAGATGACTGGTTAATCATGATTGATGAATCACACGTAACACTACCTCAAGTGAGAGGGATGTATAACGGTGATAGAGCACGTAAGCAAGTTTTAGTTGATCATGGATTCAGATTGCCTAGCGCGTTAGACAATAGACCATTAAAATTTGAAGAGTTTGAAGAAAAAACGAATCAATTAGTCTATGTATCTGCAACACCAGGACCTTATGAAATAGAACATACAGACGAAATGGTAGAGCAAATTATTCGACCAACTGGATTGTTAGATCCGAAAATTGATGTACGCCCTACAGAAAATCAAATTGACGACTTGTTAAGTGAAATTCAAGATAGAATTGATAAAAATGAAAGGGTACTTGTTACCACATTAACTAAAAAAATGAGTGAAGATTTAACAACATATATGAAAGAAGCAGGAATAAAAGTCAATTATCTTCATTCCGAAATCAAAACACTCGAGAGAATTGAAATCATAAGAGACTTACGTATGGGTACGTATGATGCAATTGTTGGTATTAACTTATTAAGAGAGGGGATAGATATTCCCGAAGTTTCATTAGTTGTTATCTTAGATGCAGATAAAGAAGGATTTTTACGTTCCAATCGTTCCTTAATTCAAACCATTGGGCGTGCAGCGCGTAATGATCGTGGTGAAGTTATTATGTACGCAGATAAGATTACAGATTCAATGAGATACGCCATTGATGAAACGCAAAGACGACGTGATATTCAAACGGCTCATAATGAGAAATACGGTATTACACCTAAAACCATCAATAAGAAAATTCATGATGTTATCAGTGCTACTGTCGAAAGTGATGATACAAATGAAAATAAACAAACAGAAGTACCTAAGAAAATGACGAAAAAAGAACGTCAAAAAACGATAGAAAATATAGAAAAAGAAATGAAAAAAGCAGCTAAAGATTTAGACTTTGAGAGAGCAACAGAATTAAGAGATATGTTATTCGAATTAAAATCAGAAGGGTGACATTTAAATGAGAGAACCATCCATAGTAGTGAAAGGTGCAAGAGCACATAATTTAAAAGGTGTTGATATAGAATTACCTAAAGACAAGTTGATAGTGATGACAGGACTTTCTGGTTCAGGTAAATCCTCTTTAGCTTTTGATACCATTTATGCCGAAGGTCAAAGAAGATATGTAGAATCATTAAGTGCTTATGCACGTCAATTTTTAGGTCAAATGGATAAACCGGATGTTGACACAATTGAAGGCTTATCACCAGCGATTTCAATTGATCAAAAAACAACAAGTAAGAACCCACGTTCTACAGTAGCTACAGTGACTGAAATATATGACTATATTAGGTTGTTATATGCACGTGTAGGTAAACCATACTGCCCTAATCATCACATAGAGATAGAATCGCAAACTGTTCAACAAATGGTAGATAGAATCTTAGAATTAGAAACTAGAACTAAAATTCAACTATTAGCACCAGTTATCTCGCACCGTAAAGGTAGTCATGAAAAATTGATTGAAGATATAAGTAAAAAAGGATATGTACGTTTGCGAGTTGATGGTGAGATTGTCGATGTGAATGAAGTACCAGAATTAGATAAGAATAAAAATCATACTATTGAAGTCGTTGTTGATCGATTAGTTGTTAAAGAAGGCATTGAAACAAGACTAGCTGATTCAATCGAAACAGCACTTGAACTTGCCGAAGGAAGTTTAACAGTTGATATTATCGATGGAGAAGAATTAAAATTCTCCGAAAATCACGCATGTCCAATTTGTGGATTTTCCATAGGTGAGTTAGAGCCACGTATGTTTAGTTTCAATAGTCCTTTTGGTGCGTGTCCAACTTGTGATGGTTTAGGACAACGATTAACAGTTGATATGGACTTAGTTATTCCGGATCCAAATAAGACACTTAATGAAGGTGCAATTGAACCATGGGAACCTACAAGTTCAGATTTCTATCCAACGTTATTAAAACGTGTTTGTGAAGTTTATAAAATTAATATGGATAAACCATATAAAAAACTAACTGACAGACAAAAGAATATATTAATGCACGGCTCAGGAGATAAGGAAATTGAATTTACATTTAATCAGCGATTTGGCGGTGGACAAAGAAAACGTAAAATGGTATTTGAAGGTGTAGTTAATAATATCAATCGTCGCTATCATGAATCGCCATCAGAGTATACGAGAGAGATGATGAGTCGATATATGACTGAATTACCATGTGAGACATGTCATGGACAACGTTTAAGTAAAGAAGCTCTTTCAGTTTATGTGGCAGGATTAAATATTGGTGAAGTTGTTGAATACTCAATTAAAGAAGCTTTGAATTATTATCAAAATATCGAACTTTCAGAACAAGACCAAGCGATTGCCAATCAAATTCTTAAGGAAATCATTTCTCGTCTAACATTCTTATATAATGTTGGGCTAGAATACCTGACATTAAACCGTGCATCTGGTACGTTATCTGGTGGTGAAGCGCAACGTATTCGTTTAGCGACACAAATTGGTTCTCGTCTCACTGGTGTGCTCTATGTACTTGATGAACCATCTATAGGTTTACATCAACGTGATAATGATCGCTTGATTAATACACTTAAAGAGATGAGAGATTTAGGCAATACACTTATTGTTGTAGAACATGACGATGATACTATGCGCGCAGCTGATTATTTAGTAGACGTCGGACCTGGTGCGGGTAACCATGGCGGTGAAATTGTCGCTCAAGGTACGCCTAAACAAGTAATGAAAAATAAGAATTCCCTGACAGGGCAATATTTAAGTGGTAAAAAGAAAATTGATGTGCCAGAGCACAGACGTGAAGCGACTAATAAAAAAATTAGCATCAAGGGCGCTAAAAGTAATAACTTGAAAAACGTTGATGTAGATATTCCACTCTCACTTATGACTGTAGTGACGGGTGTTTCAGGTTCTGGTAAAAGTTCATTAGTAAATGAAGTATTATATAAATCTCTTGCACAAAAAATCAATAAATCTAAAGTTAAGCCAGGAGACTATGATTCAATTAAAGGTATTGACCAATTAGATAAAATTATAGATATTGACCAATCACCAATTGGTAGAACACCACGTTCAAATCCAGCTACTTATACAGGCGTGTTTGATGATATACGTGATGTGTTTGCACAAACCAATGAAGCTAAGATTCGAGGTTATCAAAAAGGGCGTTTCAGTTTTAACGTTAAAGGCGGTCGTTGTGAAGCTTGTAAAGGTGATGGCATCATCAAAATAGAAATGCATTTCTTACCTGACGTTTACGTTCCTTGTGAAGTTTGTGATGGAAAACGTTATAACAGAGAAACGTTAGAAGTCACATATAAAGGAAAAAATATCGCTGATGTATTAGAAATGACAGCAGAAGATGCGACTCATTTCTTTGAAAATATACCTAAGATTAAACGTAAACTACAAACATTGGTAGATGTCGGATTAGGTTATGTTACTTTAGGACAACAAGCTACTACCTTATCGGGTGGTGAAGCACAACGTGTAAAACTGGCTTCTGAATTACACAAACGATCAACAGGACGTTCTATTTATATTCTTGATGAACCAACAACAGGTTTACATGTTGATGACATTAGTCGATTATTAAAAGTTTTAAACCGACTTGTCGAAAATGGTGACACAGTTGTCATTATCGAACATAATTTAGATGTTATCAAAACAGCTGATCACATTATAGATTTAGGGCCAGAAGGTGGCGATGGTGGCGGTACCATTGTTGCTACAGGAACACCTGAAGATATTGCCAATGTCGAAGGTTCATATACAGGTCAATATTTGAAAACAGTTTTAGAAAGAGATAGAAATGAGGATGAATCATAAAAGAATGATGTTATAATTTATATTAAGATGATTTCAGAGTATACTGGAATCATCTTTTTTAAATTATTTTTTCATTCAATACATATTCAAATGAAATATCAATACGGTATTACTGACGTGTAAGCAAAAAAATGTCAGAGATTTAACGGTTTTTACGTTAATCAATCATGACTATTTTCTAAACATTGAGTTAATATAACTTTTTAATATAGATAGTAGTTTGATTTTTGATATGATTAAAGAAAGTGAATTTGTAGTAACAATTCAATATAGAGGTGAACGCATGTTAACAACTGAAAGATTAGTTGAAGTATTAAATTTAGAATTAATAGCCGGTGAAGAAGGATTAAATAAACCGATTAAGAATACAGATATCTCTCGCCCTGGTTTAGAGATGGCTGGATATTTCTCACATTATGCTTCAGATCGAATTCAATTACTAGGAACGACTGAGTTATCTTTTTACAACTTATTACCGGATGACGAGCGACAAGGAAGAATGAGAAAGTTATGTCGACCAGACACTCCTGCAATTATTGTAACACGAGGCTTAGAACCACCTAATGAACTTGTTGAAGCTGCAAAAGAACTTAACACGCCACTCATTGTTGCTAAAGACGCAACGACAAGCCTTATGAGTCGTTTAACAACATTTTTAGAACATGAATTAGCAAAGACAACATCATTACATGGTGTACTTGTTGATGTTTATGGTGTGGGTGTACTCATCACAGGTGATTCAGGTATTGGTAAAAGTGAAACAGCTTTAGAACTAGTTAAAAGAGGACACAGACTTGTTGCAGATGACAACGTTGAAATTAGAGAAATTACAAAAGATGAATTAATTGGTAAACCTCCAAAACTGATTGAACATTTATTAGAGATTCGAGGTCTAGGTATTATTAATGTAATGACATTATTCGGTGCTGGTTCAATCTTAACTGAGAAGCAAATTCGCTTGAATATTAATTTGGAGAATTGGAATAAAGAAAAATTGTATGACCGTGTGGGTCTCAATGAAGAAACATTACGTATCTTAGATACAGAAATAACTAAAAAGACTATTCCAGTTAGACCTGGACGAAATGTTGCAGTGATCATTGAAGTTGCCGCAATGAACTATCGTTTAAATATCATGGGTATCAATACAGCAGAAGAATTTAGTGAACGCTTGAATGATGAAATTGTTCGTAACAGTCATAAAGGTGAGGAGTAGTTAGATGATGAATTTAACGTTAAGTTATATTGATCCTATTGCATTTCATTTGGGCCCACTACAAATAAGATGGTACGGCATTATTATTGCTTGCGGCATTTTATTAGGTTATTTTGTAGCACAAGAAGCATTAAAGAGAATAGGGTTACATAAGGATACACTTGTAGATGTTATCTTCTACTGTGCAATATTTGGTTTCATAGTGGCACGTATTTATTTCGTTATCTTCCAATGGCCCTACTACATGCAAAATCCAGGTGAAATACCAAAAATTTGGCATGGTGGTATAGCCATTCATGGTGGATTAATAGGTGGTTTTATCACTGGTATTATAGTTTGTAAAATAAAAAATTTAAATCCATTTCAAATTGGAGATATTGTTGCACCAAGTATTATTTTGGCACAAGGCATAGGACGTTGGGGTAACTTTATGAATCATGAGGCGCATGGTGGTATGGTATCTAAATCATTCTTAGAACAGTTGCACTTACCTCAATTCATTATTGATAATATGTATATTGATGGTCATTATTATCACCCAACATTTTTATATGAATCAGTGTGGGACGTTTTAGGATTTATTATTTTAGTTACAATTAGAAAACACATGAAATTAGGCGAAACATTTTTCTTATACTTAATTTGGTATTCGATCGGCCGTTTCTTTGTAGAAGGGCTTAGGACAGATAGCTTAATGTTAACAAGTCATATTAGAGTGGCTCAGTTAGTATCTGTGATTTTAATTATTATCAGTGTGGCATTAATGTTATATAGACGTTTCAAATATCAACCACCCACATACAAAAATGCTGGCCCATTAAGTTGGCCTAAGCAGAAGGTGTAATTCAAATATGAGAAAATTAAAGCCTCACCGTGGATATCAAGCCACTAATATGAATCCGTTATGGCATATTTATCGATTAGTCAAATTTCCTAAAGTATTAAGGCAAACGATTATTATCGAGATTTGTCGGTACATGCCAAACTTAAAATTCAAAAGTCATATGTATCGTCAATTATTAGGTATGGATATTGGAAATCATTCTGTATTCGCATTTAAAGTAGTACCAGATTTGTTTTATCCAGAGCTAATAACAGTTGGCAATAATAGTGTGATTGGTTATAATACTACAATATTAACGCATGAAATTTTAGTAGACGAATTTAACATTGGAAAGGTAACGATTGGCAGTCATACATTAATTGGTGCCAATGTCACTATACTTCCAGGTGTCACTATTGGAGATCATGTAAAAATTGGTGCAGGAACAGTTGTATCTAAAGATGTACCGAGTAATTCGGTCGCATTTGGAAATCCTATACAAATACAATGAATATGGAGGTGACAATCTTTGGCAGATAAAAATAATAAAATTATTTCAATGGCTTTTGATGAACCGTTTTATCGCAAAATGGCAGCTCAAAAGTGGAAGCAACAAGATTTTAAAAAAGCAGCTGATTATTATAGTAAAGTGCTAGAATTGTCACCTGAAGATTTTGATATTCAATTAAACTACGCTCAATGTTTAGTTAAACTAGGTTTTGGTAGTCGTGCAGAACATTTATTCTATGAAAATATTATTAATGATAGACACGTGGCTGATAGTTTTTATGAATTGAGTCAGTTGAACATTGAATTAAATGAACCAAACAAGGCATTCTTGTTTGGTATTAATTATGTATTAATCACAGACGATCAAGATTTTCGTGATGAATTAGAAGAAACGTTTGATGTTTCGTATTCTAATGAGCATCAAATTGAAGTAGAGGCACAACTTTTTGCTGTTCAATTATTGTTCCAATTTTTATTTTCACAAGGTCGTTTAGAACAAGCAAAATCATATATATTAAATCAAGACGAAACTATACAAAATCATCGTGTTATTAAAAATTTATTAGCGATGTGTTATTTATATTTAAGTAAATATGATATAGCTAAAGACATGTTTGAGGAACTATTAAATGAAGATAATACAGATGTGCATGCACTTTGTCATTATACGTTATTACTTTATAATACAAATGAAAAAGACAAGTATAAACGTTACTTGAATATATTAAGTAAAGTTGTACCAATGAATGATGATGAAAGCTTTAAACTAGGCATTGTATTAAGTTATTTGAAACAATATCATGCCTCACAGAAGTTACTGCTTCCACTGTATAAAAAAGGTAAATTTGCTTCGATACAAATGTTCAATGCTTTAAGTTACAATTACTATTACCTAGGAAATAAAGATGAGAGTATCCAATTTTGGAATAAACTGTTGCAAATTTCTAAAGTGGATGTAGGATTTCCACCTTGGGTTATAGAGGAAAGCAAACATGTATTTGATCAACGAATTTTACCATTATTAATGGATGATGATAGTCACTATAGATTGTATGGAATCTTCCTATTAAATCAATTGAATGGTAAAGAAATATTGATAACAGAAGATATATGGGCTGTTTTAGAAACATTAAATGATTATGAAAAATTATATTTAACATATTTAGTTCAAGGTTTAACCTTGAATAAATTGGACTTCATTCATCGTGGTATGCTAAAACTGTATCAATTCGACCAATTTCGAAATGATACATCATTATTTGTTCAATGGATAGATCAAGCTGAATCAATTATTGCTGATCAAGCAGATTTAACTGAAGTAGAAAGATATATAGGTGCGTATTTATATTTGTATTACCAACAAACAAATCAGAAGTTGACTAAGAAGCAAATTAAAGAATGGTTTGATATTAGTCATTACAAACTAGATAAAACGATAACTTATATGTTGAGCATATAAATTTATGAAATACTTATTTTGATATATAATGCGTTTAATGATTATTTAGTAGGAGGGCAAGTAAATGACTGAAGTAGATTTTGATGTAGCAATTATAGGTGCAGGCCCTGCTGGTATGACGGCTGCAGTTTATGCTTCACGTGCCAATTTAAACACAGTTATGATTGAACGTGGTATGCCAGGTGGCCAAATGGCAAATACAGAAGAGGTAGAGAATTTCCCAGGATTCGAAATGATTACTGGACCAGACTTATCTACTAAAATGTTTGAACATGCGAAAAAATTTGGTGCTACGTATCAATATGGTGATATTAAATCAATCGAAGATAAAGGCGACTATAAAGTCGTTAACTTAGGAAACAAAGAAATTACAGCACACGCAGTGATTATTTCAACTGGAGCTGAATATAAAAAAATCGGCGTACCAGGAGAACAAGAATTAGGTGGACGTGGTGTAAGTTATTGTGCTGTATGTGACGGTGCATTCTTTAAAAACAAACGTTTATTTGTTATTGGTGGCGGTGACTCAGCTGTTGAAGAAGGTACATTCTTAACAAAATTTGCTGATAAAGTTACTATTGTTCATAGAAGAGACCAATTACGTGCACAAAGTATTTTACAAGACCGTGCATTTAAAAATGATAAAATTGATTTTATTTGGAGTCATACTTTAAAAACAATCAATGACAAAGACGGCAAAGTAGGATCTGTTACTTTGGAATCAACTAAAGATGGTTCTGAAGTCACTTATGATGCAGATGGTGTATTCATTTATATCGGTATGAAACCACTAACAGCACCATTTACTGATTTAGGTATTACAAATGAAAATGGTTATATTGTAACTGAAGCAGATATGAGTACTAACGTACCAGGTATTTATGCTGCTGGTGACGTAAGAGATAAAGGGTTACGTCAAATTGTTACTGCAACAGGCGACGGTAGTATCGCAGCTCAAAGTGCAGCAGATTATATAGAAGCTATTAAAGATAAATTAGAAGCATAAATTAAATACCATTTATCACAACAGTAATTTAAGCTAGAGCAATGGGAGGATTATAATGCCAATAATCCATTTGTTGTTCTAGCTTTTTCTAAGTCTTAGGAACGTTCCTTTGTGAATTTGAGTGTGGTATGATGAAGCTATTAATGTATAAATTTCAAAATAACTGGCGGTGACCAATGAAATGATGAATTCTGAAAAAGAAATGGGAAAGAGTGAACTATTAGTAGTAACTGGTTTGTCAGGTGCTGGTAAATCTCTAGTCATTCAAAGTTTAGAAGATATAGGCTATTTTTGTGTAGATAATTTACCACCTGTATTATTGCCTAAATTTGTTGAATTAATGGAGCAAGGTAATCCTTCATTACAAAAAGTGGCAATTGCTATAGATTTAAGAGGTAAAGAATTATTTAAATCACTTGTGAAAGAAATAGATTTAATCAAAAGTAGAAATGATGTTATCGTAGATGTCATGTTTTTAGAAGCAACAACAGAAAAGTTAATTTCAAGATATAAAGAATCACGACGTGCGCATCCATTAAATGAAAAGGGACAACGTTCATTAATTGAAGCCATTAATGAAGAACGTGGACAACTTTCACAAATTAGAAGTATCGCCAATTATGTGATTGATACGAGCCAACTTAAACCTAAAGCATTAAAAGAACGCATAGTTAATTATTATGAGAATGACGATTTTGAAACATTTACGATTAATGTGACTAGCTTTGGATTTAAACATGGTATTCAAATGGATGCTGACTTAGTATTTGATGTTCGATTTTTACCCAATCCTTATTATGTAGAAGAGTTACGTCCATTAACTGGATTAAACGAAGAAGTGTATACCTATGTAATGAAATGGAGAGAAACTGAAATATTCTTTGATAAACTAACTGATTTATTAAAATTCATGATTCCAGGTTACAAGAAAGAAGGTAAATCTCAATTAGTCATAGCTATTGGATGTACTGGTGGCCAACATCGTTCAGTAGCTTTAAGTAAACGTTTAGGTGAATATCTAAATGAGGTTTTTGATTATAACGTTTATGTTCATCACAGAGATGCACATATTGAAAGTGGCGAGCACTAATGAGAAGAATGAAAGTAGTATTAATCGGCGGGGGAACTGGTTTATCAGTATTAGCAAGAGGTTTAAGAGAATTTCCAATTGATATTACCGCTATTGTAACGGTCGCAGATGATGGTGGTAGTACAGGTAAAATTCGAAATGAAATGGATATCCCAGCTCCTGGTGATATTAGAAACGTTATTGCAGCGCTTAGTGACTCGGAATCAGTGTTAACTCAATTATTTCAATATCGATTTGAAGAAAATCAAATCAGTGGACATTCATTAGGTAATTTATTAATAGCTGGTATGACCAATATTACGAATGATTTTGGACATGCAATTAAAGAATTAAGTAAAGTATTAAATATTAAAGGTAAAGTGATTCCATCAACCAATTCAAGTGTGCAATTAAATGCCATTATGGAGGATGGAGACATTGTTTACGGTGAATCTAAAATTCCTAAGATGCAAAAAAAGATAGACAAAGTCTTTTTAGAACCGGATGATGTTGAACCTATGGAAGAAGCAGTGGAAGCGTTAGAAGAAGCAGACTTAATTGTTTTAGGTCCAGGTTCGTTGTATACGAGTGTCATCTCTAACTTATGTGTGAAAGGTATATCAGAGGCATTATTAAATTCTTCTGCACCTAAACTATATGTGTCTAACGTAATGACACAGCCAGGTGAAACAGATGGTTATGATGTGAAAGAACATATTAATGCATTACATCGACAAGCAGGAAAATCATTTGTCGATTACGTCATTTGTTGTACGGATCAATTTAATGACAATGTTTTACAAAAATACAGAGAAAAGCATTCAGAACCCGTTGCTGTTAACGTTGATGAATTAAAACAGGACGGTATTAAAGTGATTACGGCATCTAATCTAGTTGAAATATCAGACGAACACTTAGTAAGACACAATACCAAAGTATTATCTACTTTGATATATGAAGTCGCACTTGAATTAATTAGTACAATTCAATTTGATCCTAACAGCAAACGTTAGCAGTAGTCATGATGAGTATATATTAGAACAAAGTTGAGTCAGTTAATTCAGTATGAAAAATAATTTAGATGAGATTTATTTAGAAAAAAGTCATTGCGAATAAATCATGTAGACAATGATAGGAAGGAATGAGTGTTCTATGAGCTTTGCATCAGATATGAAAAATGAATTAACTCGTATAGATGTAGATGAAGCTAATGCGAAAGCAGAGCTCAGTGCATTAATTCGTATGAATGGGGCACTTAGTCTGTCCAATCAACAGTTTGTGATAAACGTTCAAACTGAAAATGCCACAACTGCTAGAAGAATCTATTCGTTGATTAAGCGTATCTTTAATGTTGAAGTAGAAATATTAGTACGTAAAAAAATGAAATTGAAGAAAAATAATATATACATTTGTCGTACAAAGATGAAAGCTAGAGAGATTCTTGACGAATTAGGTATTTTAAAAGAAGGTGTATTTACACATGAAATTGATCCAGAGATGATTCAAGATGATGAAATGAAACGTAGTTACTTGCGTGGCGCATTTTTAGCAGGGGGTTCTGTAAATAACCCTGAAACATCTTCATATCATTTAGAAATTTTTTCTCAATTTGAGAATCATTCTGAAGGATTAACTAAATTGATGAATAGTTACGAATTAAATGCCAAACATCTTGAAAGAAAAAAAGGTAGTATCGTGTATTTGAAAGAAGCGGAAAAAATATCTGACTTTTTAAGTTTAATTGGTGGATATCAAGCACTGCTCAAATTTGAAGACGTCCGAATTGTACGTGATATGAGAAATTCAGTTAATCGATTAGTAAATTGTGAAACAGCAAATTTAAATAAAACTGTGAGTGCAGCTATGAAACAAGTTGAAAGTATTCAATTAATTGACCAAGAAATTGGTTTAGACAATTTGCCAGATCGTTTGCGTGAAGTCGCGAAATTAAGAGTTGAACATCAAGAAATTTCTTTAAAAGAATTAGGGGAAATGATTTCCACAGGGCCTATTTCTAAATCAGGTATGAATCATCGTTTAAGAAAATTAAACGAATTAGCAGATAAAATCCGAAACGGTGAGAAGATTGAACTATAAAAGACTCACTATCCTAGTGGAATGTAATCCGGAAAAATATATCATACTGAAGTGATAAAACTAAAAGCCATGTCTCATTGATAGAACACATTGTGTAATCATGTATTCTAAATTTGGAGATCATGGCTTTCTTCTGTTAATTTGATTCACTGCATAAGCAGTCTTTGTATTTAACATATATGAGCCCCCTCGAAGGGATGATTTTTAATTAAAATAGTGTTTGGCTCATTTTTAAAATGCTATTAAATCAGTAATTTTATCTATTTGTATTTTACATACTTTTGCCAATCATTTTCTCTATAAACTAATTAAATCATTACTCTATTTTAAGGCAGTGTTTTTATAAATCATTCATTAATTTTATTGTTTTCGTGTTTTCTTCTTCATATGATTCTTCTAATAAATTCCCATAAATCTCATAAGTGATTTTCGCAGATTTATGACCTAAACATTTAACTATAAAGTAATTAGTTGAGTAGGTATATTAACAAAGCAATTAGTTAGTAATGAGAATAACTTTAATATTCAAGAGTTACCGACTGCACGTATAGAAGTATTTAAAGAGTTATTAGTTAATACTGAGCTACCTCAAACATTACGTGATGTGATTACTATTACAGATGATGAACATGTTGAATCTATACCATCACTAACATACATTAAAGATAAGTTAGCTACTAATGGTATTGAGCTATCACTTAATGGTAGTAGCAAATACTTTTATAGACGCGAGGGACACATATATACAGAAGTATCAGACAGTGTAGTGCATGGCTCGACCTACTTAAAGAGATCTTTATTAATGAGTGTGTCACATATGAAACAACATTACTCTTAGATAAGAACAATGCGAGTGGATTGATTGATAAAGATAACCAAGACTTATCACTATATAATCAAGGCATTAAAGAAGTAAGTAACACTACAATGTATGATGGTATTTAATAAGCGATAAAAGATATACCACAAACATTTAGACGTAATGTATCTATCATAATGAACACAGAACATCATGATAAACTCATCAAAGAGTTAGCACAGATGGGATTAGGTGGACTTGCAGGTGATTTAACTAAGCTATTTAATGTATCTCACGTAGTAGTTACAGATGATGCGCAAGATATCTTTATAGGAGACTTTGGGCATGCTATATATGCTAAATATGAGCCTATTATGTACAATAAAAAGAAACAAGCATTAAGAGGCGTGTACCAATTTGCATTGAACTATGTGTTTGATATCAAAATTGTGCCAGAGTTATTACGAATCATTAATATTAAATAAATAATTTATACAATAAAATTTATTCCCCCCTACCTTTTGGGTCAAATATTATTTTTGACGGGTACCGGCGGGGGGCCTTCGTTTGCAACGGGGATAAATTTTTCATGAAAAGGGGTAACTCAGTTTATCCCTTTTTTTAATCATTTTAAGCGTCAAATCCATTGAAAAAGGTGTGATTATTTGGTCTCTGACTTCGAAAGTAATGATAAAATCACAGAAATTGAATTTTTAATGGATTATAATCCCAAAGTGATTAATAGAAAGATTAAAGCTATGAAATCACAAATAGATAGCCTATATCATTTAAATATGAGTCATGTGATTACCAATGAGAAAGATATGATGGTATTTGTATCATTGATGAGAAAGCGAAACTTCAATATAATTCAAAAACAGCACACGACAGGTTAAATTTACTCAAAAATATCATCAAGAATTATATTCAGAACGAACAACAAGATGTGATTAAATATATGTTAATCAGTGGTAAAGTAAGAAATCAAAATGTTATCGAACGCTTGAAGAAAGATATCTATCAAGTTGAGAGTCAAAAACGTAAAGAAAGACAAAATGAACGTTCAGAATTATACCAAAAGGCATTTGATGAGCATTTAGAACAAGTTAAAGAAGAATTATCTACCAATAGAAAGGTGTTAGCGATGCCATGAAGAATGATGATTACGTGATTTTATCGAAACACTTTAAAAATTATCATAAAATGATGGATTATTATCAATCGTTGAGAATGATCTATACCATCACAATTTATATCATCTTACTAGAGGTATAACTTCGGTCTTTAACGAATGTTCAATATTATATCAGCAAATTATAGAGTTATCTTGGTGGAAAGGTGAACAACTTGATGAAGTAATAGCACCAGCACTAAATTTAAGTATGAATGACTTCAATAAAGGGCGTAGAATCATTATTAAACAATTAGCAAATGAGATAGGTTGGGTATGAAAAAATATGATAAACAAAGTGTGAAAATATTTCTGAAAACTATCAACATAAAAATGATATCGATAAAGATATTGTAGTGACTAACATTGATGATTTCTTTAATATAAATCAAGATGAAGAAATAGAGAATGATCATATAGACGACACAATATACTTTAATGAACTAGATACTTTGATAGAAACAATCGCATCAGATAAAGAGTATTATGTGTACTGGTTAATTAGCGAGGGGCATTCATACGAAAATATAGGGGAAATATTTGATTTAAGTCGTGAACGCATTAGACAAATATATGATGGACTCTTAGAAAAGCTACCGTAATTGGTAGCTTTTTGTTAATTATCATTTAATATAGTTATAATGGCAAAGCCTATAATTAGTACGAGGATAATTGTTTTTAAGAATGGTATCTCACTAATGAAAAACGTCAGCATTAACAAAGTTATTGATAATGCAATACAAACTAACGAAGTGATATTGAAATCGTATTGGAGTGACCTAAAGCCTAGATAAGCAGTTAAAATTGAAAAAATAGCAGTTATTAAAGCTATTAATAAAATTATTAATGTGCCACTTAAGTAACCATCTTTACCTAAATTTCGAATATTTACATCATTACCAAACTGTTTAATAAATTCATTGGCCATTAATTTTAGAAAGATAAATGAAATAGATGTAATAATCATTGTTACCATACACCACTGAGATTTTTTAATATCTTCTATCAATACATTCATCATATACACCTCCTTAAGAATCATTTTAAATAATGGTATATAAAGATTAATTGTATTTGCCAAAGTGTTATAATTTAATTCATAAGTGTAAAAATAATTTTAAAAGGAGGGAGATAAAACGTATATACTGTTTGAGCATATAGAAGATTATGAAAATTCTAAGACCAATGTAATGTGTGTTAGTGAGAATCAAAATCTTATAACCAATATATTATCAAATTACAAAATTTATAGAATATTAGAACTAGAAAATAGAGTTATATATGAATTGGATGATAAAGATTTAATACTAATCAATACTATAAAAGATAGTTACCTAAAAAAAGAGGTAGTTTTATGAAAAAATTAAAAGAATTAGATTTATATGAGCAAAGTATTCAAAAATTAAATTTTTGTTTATATCACATAGAAAATTTAAAGAAAAAAGAAGAATTAGATTTAAATGATCAGATAATGATTAACTTATTACTGAACGTATATAAATCGGTAATGGAATATTCTATACAACGCATAAAAAAACATAATAATGTGAGTAAAAACAAAAAACCATATATTCCAAATAAAAAAGAAATGAAAAGTATCGAAACGTTTTACAATCTGCTAAATGAAAGATTTGGTGTTAATGACAATAGAGGTAGAGAAATTTTTGATTCTTTATTTTACACTGAAACATATAATGAATTCAATAAAATGCAGAATAATGAAAAACATTCAATGATAAATGTTCAATTCAAAAATATAACAAAGGGAATAGGTTACACTGAACAAAAAGGTGTGATTATTAAAGATGTGAGTATATCTGGGCATGAAGACAATGTTGATACTTTGATTATGCCGAATAGTAGGAAGATTGATTTTAGCAAAGTTAAAGACTATTCATATAAAGAAGAAATTTATTTTGAATACAATAATAGAGAAGTGTTTGAATTTTTAGATGACGTTTATCAAATGGTTAATAATTTCGTTATTGATATTAGAGAATACATAGATAAGCGTGATTTATAATTTGAATGAAAGAGAAATTCTCAGAATAAATAAGTGATAGAGCTATTTAAAGATATAATTCAAATTTATTTTTGTATAATGTTTTTCTAATGATGAGTAAATTTCAACAAAATAAGGATCAACAATTTAATGATATGCACTCCATAAAGTTAGATTTGTAGTCCAACTTTTGGGTTGCACATCACAATGCTAAGCTCTTATTTTTATACTCTTAAATCAAGATATAACTTTTCTGCATATGGTAATAATTCAGGTATATAATTTCTAGCGTAGCCTTCTATAAATCTTAAAGCTTGAGAGTCAGTTATTTCGTCATATTTAGTTACATTTTCAATTAATATTGATTTAAATTCTTCAATGTTCATATCATCAGTGTTTTTGTTATTAGACAACCTTGTAAATGCCATAAATACTTTTTCATATTCATCTAGAGGGATACCTAAGTCTAAACATAAAAGACTTATTGATTTTGTATTGTAAGGATGATGTCCTACGATTTCTGCTAGTTCTGAAACTGCTTGATATAGTAACCTTATATCATCTTTATTTTCAAACATTATTTTCACTCCTAAACTAGTAAATTAATACCTTCTTTTACTGCAACTTTAACTTGACCAACGAGGTCTTTGTCAATACCAGCATCTACTAATCCTCTATACACTGCATCAGCAACTGAGTTAGCTGGGACTTCAGATAATTTTAACAAAGGGCGTAGTTCTGAATCAATTGCGTCGAAATTTTTTGAAACAGCATTTGCTGCTTTTTGATTGCCAGTAACAGTTTTAACTGCACCTACTAATTTACCTTTATTACTTAATATACCCTTAATAGTTTTTTAGTAAGATATGTCCCGCCTACATAGGTTTGTACATTTTTTTGTTTTCATTAGTTTGTTGATTTGACTTGTTATCTTGAGATTGTTGAACATTACTATTTTGCGTTTGAACTTGTTCTTCTGCACTTGCTAAAGGGGAAATAGACGTTAATAAAACCGCACTTAAAACTAATGATCCTATACTCTTACTTAACTTCATAGCTTATCTACTCTTTTAATCAAATTTTTAATCTAGCACTTACAACTTTAGTCTATAGTAATCGTTTTAAAATTGGTGTAATTTCCCCAAGTGTCTGTTTCATATACATAAGTGTATATATAACTTTTACTTTTACTATCTTTGGAATTACTTCTGAGAAACGTCTTGTGTAAATCTGAGAATCGGTATATGTATAAATAGTACTTAATATCTGTATTGGGTAGCTATTTTATTTATATTGATATTGTGATATATGTATTATTGAGTACATTATTAATTAAATATAATAAAGGTGGTTATTGCGTGAGTATAAAAGAAATGTGGGAATATTTACTAAATAAAAAATGGGAATCTGATGAAATTTGGATGCTAATATTATACATATTCATAGCTAGTATCTTTACGACACCATTATTGGGTGTTCCTATAGGTGTTATAGCTTATTTATATTTAAGTGATGATAAATTTAATTAATGGTTTAATGATTACTAAAATGGTCATTGAAATCGTGATCCATGACACTAGTATATAGCTTACTGAACGAAATGTTCACTATGACAAATACATTTAAGATACTTACTAATTTATATATTAAAAACAAGCATAACAAAAAGCCATCATATATAGTATATGGTGGCTTAAACGTTGAATGTGAAATTAAAAATAAACATAGTATGAATAGCGTCATTTTATTATACTATGATTTAAGACTATCTGAGATTCATGAATCCCCAAATGTTGAGTAACTTTCAACATAGTTTAATTATACCATAACTTAGTAGTAGGTACTAAATTTATATGTGGTATTATGGTAAGAAAAACATGAGGTGACAGATAATGCAAAATAAATTTGAGTTGAAACATATTTTGTTTATAACCTTTATTGTTGTTCTTGCAATAATGACGTTTGTGTTCACAGTTGGTTACATTATTAGCTCTGTGGATCCTAATCATAGTATTACGGGTTATTCCATTGCCATTAGTTTTGTTGGTATATTTTCAACGTTTGGTGGTGCATTTTTAGGTGCGGCTATATCTGGGCGTTATACCATGAAAACCATTAGATTAAGTGAAAATAATAAAATTGAAATTAATAAAAAGAGAGCAAAAGCGCTAAAAAATGAGTTGTTAAAACAAACTAAAATAGCTCTTGATAATGCACGACCTTTTGATGCAGGTGGAATGTTTACATTTGAAGAAGTAATATATAGCAGAGTAAGAGATACCTATATAAATAGAATAAATATATCACTGAATAAAATAAGCGAGTTTAAAATGAGCGAAAGTTATTATTATCTAAGTGATGATGATATCACTGAACTAGATGATGTGTATGAGTTAATATCAGAATTAATATTTTGTATTGAAGATTTAAATAGTCGCCAAGATGATGGAGAAAAAGAGAAAAACCCAGATTTTCACAGAATTAAAAGTACTTACTTTGCAAATCTGAAAACTTTTTATTCAAAATATAAATAACGTTTCCCTGTTTTTTCCCCATTAAGCAAAAGAAACGCCATTAAAACAACGTTTTAATGGCTACTGAGCCCCCTCGAAGGGAATCGAACCCCTATTCTAAGAACCGGAATCTTATGTGTTATCCATTACACTACAAGGGGAAAATAGATAAAGCTTATTTCTGTACTAAACGATATAAAATCAGTACAATCAAAAATAGTTATTTCTAGTGTACAAAAGTAATTCACTTAACGTCAATTAGCAATTAAACTAAAAGAACTTTATTTTTGACCATTTTTGACTTTTAGGTTAAAATGTGAAGTAACAGTTATTACAAGGAGGAAATATAGATGAATTTAATTCCTACAGTTATCGAAACAACAAATCGTGGGGAACGTGCGTATGACATTTATTCACGATTATTAAAAGACCGTATTATTATGTTAGGTTCTCAAATTGATGATAACGTTGCTAACTCAATTGTATCTCAATTATTATTCTTACAAGCCCAAGACTCTGAAAAAGATATTTACTTATATATCAATTCACCAGGGGGAAGCGTGACTGCTGGCTTTGCTATCTATGATACAATTCAACATATCAAACCAGATGTTCAAACAATTTGTATTGGTATGGCTGCGTCAATGGGTTCATTCTTATTAGCAGCAGGTGCAAAAGGTAAACGTTATGCTTTACCAAACGCTGAAGTAATGATTCACCAACCTTTAGGTGGTGCACAAGGTCAAGCAACTGAAATCGAGATTGCTGCCAACCATATCTTAAAAACTCGTGAAAAATTAAATCGTATTTTAGCTGAAAGAACAGGTCAATCTATTGAAAAAATTCAACAAGATACTGATCGTGACAATTTCTTAACAGCTGAAGAAGCTAAAGCATACGGCTTAGTTGATGAAGTTATGGAACCAGAAGGTAAACAATAATATTTCTATTTAATTAGATATAATAATCGAAGTTCAATAAAAAGAAGTCAGGACCATCATTTAAGGTCCTGACTTCTTTTTTACTTATATAGATTTGTATGGCGTTAACTATTTTAACTTATGTCTCAATCCATTAATTGAAATAAACGACATTATGAGTCCTACAATAATAAATAGGATGGAGAGTAATATCATAATTACTGTTTGATCAAATACTAAGACACCGTTCAAAATACAGATTAAGCCTGCTATGATCATTAAAATGTATGTGAGTTTGTCATTTTGATTGTTTTCCATTGCTGTTGTACCTCTTAATTTAATTTCTGATTAAATCATCTAGTGCATTTTTAAGATTATTATACATGAAATTAAATCCTAGTGCTTCGAGTTTATTTGGTAATACCTTTTGCGTATCTAAAACAACGGTAGACATTTCACCAAGTACTAGTCTCATCGCAAAGCTTGGAACCCATGTTTCATGTGGCTTATGCATTGCACGAGCTAACGTATAACCGAATAAATTTTGACGTTCAGGTATTGGTGCAGTTAAGTTAAAAGGTCCTTTGGCTTTGTCATTACCGATTGTAAATAATATTGCACGTGTTAAATCATCAATGTGAATCCATGAATACCACTGGAAACCAGATCCTAATTTACCACCAACATAAAATTGATAAGGTAATTTCATAGTTTGTAAAGCGCCACCATCATTAGATAAGATCATTCCAAAGCGACCTAAAACGACTCTTGTTCCTAGTGCTTCGAATTGCTTAGCAAATCTTTCCCATTGATAAACAATATCTGATAAAAAGTCAAACGGTAATGTTTTAAAAAGTTCTGTATAACTATGGTGATAATTAGGAGGGTAATATCCCATAGCACTAGCATTAAATAATACTTCTGGCTTCTTTTCTCTTTTTTTAAATAATTCAAAAAGGGCCTGTGTAGATTGAATTCTGCTTAACATTAATGTTTGTTTATAGTCTTTTGTCCAACGTTGGTTGAGTGTTGCACCAGCTAGATTGATAACGATATCGATATCAGGCACTTTACTTTCCCAGCCATCTTTAGACCAATTCACATATGAAACCCGAGCATCGTTTGATTGTTCATCATGTCGAGTCAAAATAGTAATATGAGCATTTGATTTCTTAATTTCACTCACTAAATGAGAACCTACCATGCCAGTTCCACCAGTTATTAAATATTGTTTCATTATCTCACCTCAATAAAAAATTCTAACTTAGTTAATAGTTAGTAGTGATTATTATTATTCAAAATTTATCCAATTTTTAGCCAACAATATGTCAAATACTTTTTTAGATTCGTATTTAAAAAATTTTTTGTTAAGTTATAATTGATTTGTACCTTCGGAAATTAATTAAACATCTCTTAATTAGTATGAGTATACCCCATAATATACTAGCGAAGGTAAATTTTGACTCCCTTTAGTAGTGGGCCCATGCGAGCAACGTATGGGTCTTTTTTCTCTCTTTATTATTATTCTAAATGATTTTTACATCTTTTTACAGAAATAAACTTAATAAAAAATTGTGTGCATATTTATAATAGAAATAATCATTTAATTAATAAACTTTAATTTTAATGAAAAAACCAAATGAAAGTGAACAGTGCCAATAAAATGAAGGCATAATAGCAGCTATTGCTTAAAATGGGTGATTTATTTTGATGTTGATCATTAGTTATCAACATCTTTTTTATTGTAATTTTGTGGTCATCATTGGTATTAGTCTCTAAATGTTCTTCAAACAATTTTTTCATTATTATCACAAACCGTTCCTATTAAATTTATATTAAAAAAGTTTAAAATAGATGTTTCTTCTTCATTATGATGTTATCATAAATGAGATAAGATTATGTAAATAGTAATTTGCTAATCCTATTGAAATCCTAAATATAAATTTTTGATGAATAAAACATAACGACAACTTAAGATATAAATTTATTATATATGATATTCCATGTTTAAAGTGAGGGAGAATATGTCAAAGCAAGATTTTAATGAGTACGACAATCAAGGTAAAAAAGGTATGAGTGGCATCGCGAAAATAATTAGTATCATTATCGTATTATTGCTACTGGGTGGCTTAACATTTGCTATATTTTCATTTGTAGATCATTCAAAGAAAGCTAATGAACGATTAAATAATGAGACGAAGCAAGAACAAAAAGATAAAAAAGACAAAGACGACAAAGAGAAAAAAGAAAAATCATCTGACAAAAAGTCTGATGAAAAGCAAAATACACAACAACAACCATCACAACAACAGACAAGACAACAACCAACAACACAGCAACCAACAACACAGCAACAACCTTCTACTCAACAACCAAAATCACAACAGCCTAAGACACAACAAAAACCAAAAGTAGATAATAAAACTAAGGAAGCACCAACTAAAGAAAAACCAAGCAAGCAAGAGAAACCAAGCACGCAAGAAAAACCAAGTACCCAAGAAAAGCCAAGTACCCAAGAAAAGCCAAGTACTCAAGAAAAACCAAGCACACAACAAAAGCCAAGTACTCAAGAGAAACCAAGCACACAACAAAAACCAAGTACCCAAGAAAAGCCAAGTGCACAACAATCAACGCAGAATAACTCAAACAATAATACACAACGCAGTGCATCACAACAATCAAATAATAGACAAAGTTCACAAAGTCAAAATAGTTCATCTAACAATAAATCTGATGAATAAGTATTAAAAGGCCGATAAGGTATTTCGTACAATTGCGATTCGCAAGTTAATGTACTGACCTTATCGGCATTTTCTATATTTAAAAAATTATTACAGTAATGTGCATTAAAATAACCAATAAATAAACATTGTGATAATAAGGGAAATGAGCATCAATGTAGAGCAACCAATAGAACATCCACACCCCGTGTGTGTACATCCATATGTATAAATTTGGTTACTGGACTTGTTATCGTCATAGCGATTTTGATGAAAATGTTCATCATCTTTATAACGCGGGTCAGTTGGATCGATAACTTCTATTTTATTTTCGTCGTCTGTACTCAATATAAATTAAACCTTCTTTCAAAAAGAGTTGTCCTTATTTGGATTATAAATGAAAAGCACAATATTATAAAAGAATAATTGCTTTATAGTGATATGGTTAACTCGTAACATAAAGGGTAATATTATCAATGTGTAGCACAATATTTATCAACTGAGTCGTGTGCAACTAAAAGTTGATAAAAAGCTTAAAATACCTTGAATAAGTGATTTAATTCACGTAACTGTACCTAAAGTAAATGAAATCGCTTTACACAATATTTGGAAAATTTTGAGCGGATTTACTTGCATTTTAATTCGCATAATAGTACTATTGCAATTGTAAAGAGGTTAGATTTTGTCCCACGTGGGACTTCAAACGTCAATCCTCTATGATTCAAGCAATATTGACTCATCCTTTAGAAACATACAAGGAGGAAAGAGTAGTGAAAGATTTGATCGAAATTCAACAGCAACTTATTCCAGATTTGGTCGAAAAGATGTATCGTCGTTTTTCAATCTTAGCTACTATTTCTCAAAATGAGCCAGTTGGACGACGTAGTTTAAGTGAACATATGGATTTGACGGAAAGAGTTCTACGTTCTGAAACAGATTTGTTAAAAAAACAAGAACTAATCAAAGTTAAATCAACAGGAATGGAAATCACTGAAAAGGGTAAAGAGGTAATCAATCAATTAAATGATTACTTTAATCATTATTCAGATGATCATAAAATGGCTAATGCCATTAAAGAGAAGTACAACATAAAAGAAGTTCATGTTGTCCCTGGTGATTCAGACGAGAAACAATCAGTTAAAAGAGAAATGGGCAGACAGGCTGGCCAGTTATTAGAAAGTAGTTTATACGAAGACGCAATTGTGTCAGTAACTGGTGGTTCAACAATGGCTTATGTAAGTGAATCTATTCATTTATTACCATTTAATGTGTTCTTCGTACCTGCTCGTGGTGGACTTGGTGAAAATATGGTATATCAAGCCAATACGATTGCATCAAGTATGGCACAACAAGCAGGTGGTTATTACACAACATTATATGTACCTGATAACGTAAGTGAGTCTACATATAATACATTAATGTTAGAACCTTCAGTCAGTCATACATTGGATAAAATTAAACAAGCGAATGTAACGATACATGGTATTGGTGATGCGCTGAAGATGGCGCATCGACGACAGTCACATAAAGATGTGATTGATAAGCTTCAACATCACCAAGCCGTGGGTGAAGCATTTGGTTATTACCTTGATGCTCAAGGTCATATCGTCCACAAAGTAAAGACAATCGGATTACAATTAGAAGATCTTGAGTCCAAAGACTTTATCTATGCAGTAGCAGGCGGTCAATCTAAAGGTGAAGCAATTAAAGCTTACTTATCAATTGCCCCTGACAATACAGTGTTAATCACTGATGAAGCTGCGGCGAAAGTAATATTAAATTAGGAATAAAAAGTTCAAAGCTTTTTAAATATCATTATTAAAGGAGGCCATTATAATGGCAGTAAAAGTAGCAATTAATGGTTTTGGTAGAATTGGTCGTTTAGCATTTAGAAGAATTCAAGACGTAGAAGGTTTAGAAGTAGTTGCAGTAAACGACTTAACTGATGACGATATGTTAGCACACTTATTAAAATATGACACTATGCAAGGTCGCTTCACTGGTGAAGTAGAAGTTATCGACGGTGGATTCCGCGTTAACGGTAAAGAAGTTAAATCATTCGATGAACCAGATGCAAGCAAATTACCTTGGAAAGACTTAGATATCGACGTAGTATTAGAATGTACTGGTTTCTATACTGACAAAGATAAAGCACAAGCTCACGTTGATGCAGGTGCTAAAAAAGTATTAATCTCAGCTCCAGCAACTGGTGACTTAAAAACAATCGTTTACAACACTAACCACGATGAATTAGATGGTTCTGAAACAGTAGTATCAGGTGCATCATGTACTACTAACTCATTAGCTCCAGTAGCTAAAGTGTTAAGTGATGAGTTCGGTTTAGTTGAAGGTTTAATGACAACTATCCACGCATACACTGGTGACCAAAATACTCAAGATGCTCCACACAGAAAAGGCGACAAACGTCGTGCTCGTGCTGCAGCAGAAAACATCATCCCTAACTCAACTGGTGCTGCTAAAGCAATCGGTAAAGTAATTCCTGAAATCGACGGAAAATTAGACGGTGGTGCACAACGTGTTCCAGTTGCAACTGGTTCATTAACTGAATTAACAGTAGTATTAGAAAAAGACGTAACAGTTGAACAAGTTAACGAAGCAATGAAACAAGCTTCTGACGAATCATTCGGTTACACTGAAGACGAAATCGTATCTTCTGACGTAGTTGGTATGACTTACGGTTCATTATTCGATGCAACTCAAACTCGTGTAATGGCTGTTGGTGGTCGTCAATTAGTTAAAGTTGCTGCTTGGTACGACAATGAAATGTCATACACTGCTCAATTAGTACGTACTTTAAACAAATTAGCTGAGTTATCTAAATAATTAAAGCATAGTTAATTTAACTAGTGCTCTTAACTGTTAAATTTTATAATAAAGCTTATGAGTAAGCGGGGAGCACAAACGCTTCTCCGCTTATTTTTTAATATATATTTTCCTAATTAAAGGAGGAAATGAAAATGGCTAAAAAAATTGTTTCTGATTTAGAACTTAAAGACAAAACGGTATTAGTTCGTGCGGACTTCAACGTACCTTTAAAAGACGGTGAAATCACAAATGATAACCGTATTGTACAAGCATTACCAACAATCAAATACATCATCGAACAAGGTGGTAAAGTTGTCTTATTCTCACACTTAGGTAAAGTAAAAGAAGAAAGCGACAAAGAATCATTAACATTAAAACCTGTTGCAGATGACTTATCTAAAAAGTTAGATAAAGACGTAGTATTTGTACCTGAAACTCGTGGTGAAAAATTAGAATCTGCAATCAAAGATCTTAAAGCTGGCGATGTATTATTAGTACAAAATACACGTTTTGAAGATTTAGATGGTAAGAAAGAATCTAAAAATGACCCAGAATTAGGTAAATATTGGGCTTCATTAGGTGACGTATTTGTAAACGATGCATTCGGTACTGCTCACCGTGAACATGCCTCTAACGTAGGGATTTCTACTCATTTAGAAACTGCAGCTGGTTTCTTAATGGAAAAAGAAATTAAATTCATTGGCGGCGTAGTAAATGATCCACACAAACCAGTGGTAGCAATCCTTGGTGGTGCTAAAGTTTCTGATAAAATCGGCGTAATCAAAAACTTATTAAACATTGCTGATAAAATCCTTATCGGTGGTGGAATGGCTTATACATTCCTTAAAGCACAAGGTAAAGAAATTGGATTATCTTTATTAGAAGAAGACAAAATTGACTTTGCTAAAGAATTACTAGAAAGCAATGGAGACCAAATTGTATTACCTGTTGACGCTAAAGTAGCAAAAGAATTCTCAAATGATGCAGAAATCACTGAAGTATCAATTGATGATATTCCTAAAGACCAAGAAGCAATGGATGTTGGTCCTAAAACTGTTGAATTATTTAACAAAGAATTACAAGGTGCGCATACAGTAGTATGGAATGGACCTATGGGTGTATTCGAATTTAGTAACTTTGCTCAAGGTACTATCGGTGTATGTGAGTCAATCGCTAACTTAAAAGATGCCGTGACAATTATCGGTGGTGGTGATTCTGCAGCAGCAGCAATCTCACTAGGATTCGAAGATAACTTCACTCACATTTCTACTGGTGGCGGTGCATCATTAGAATACCTAGAAGGTAAAGAACTACCTGGTATTAAAGCAATCAACAATAAATAATATCTATAAAATGTTGTGTTTTTCTCAGGTATATTCGGGAAAACGAATGTTGAAAGATATATAGTATACCAATAAACATTAAAATATTAAGGAGTGTATTGAATGAGAACACCAATTATCGCAGGTAACTGGAAAATGAACAAAACAGTTCAAGAAGCTAAAGATTTCGTTAATGAATTATCAACATTACCTGATCCTAAAGAAGTTGAATCAGTAATTTGTGCACCAACAATTCAATTAGATGCATTAATCACAGCAGTTAAAGATGGTAAAGCTAAAGGCTTACAAATCGGTGCTCAAAATGCATATTTTGAAGATAATGGTGCTTTCACAGGAGAAACTTCTCCAGTAGCATTAGCTGATTTAGGCGTGAAATATGTTGTCATCGGACACTCTGAACGTCGTGACTTATTCCACGAAACAGACGAAGAAGTTAATAAAAAAGCGCACGCTATCTTCAATCACGGCATGACACCAATCATTTGTGTAGGTGAATCAGATGAAGAACGTGAAAGTGGAAAAGCTAATGAAGTTGTAGGTAACCAAGTTAAGAAAGCTGTTGAAGGTTTATCAAATGAGCAACTTAAACAAGTTGTGATTGCATATGAACCAATTTGGGCTATCGGTACTGGTAAATCATCTACATCTGAAGATGCTAATGAAATGTGTGCACATGTTCGTAAAACAATTGCAGACTTATCAAGCCAAGATGTAGCTGATGCAACTCGTATTCAATATGGTGGTAGTGTTAAACCTAACAACATCAAAGAATATATGGCTCAATCAGATATCGACGGCGCATTAGTAGGCGGCGCTTCATTAAAAGTAGAAGATTTTGAACAATTGTTAGAAGGTGCAAAATAATTATGGCAAAACAACCAACTGCCTTAATCATTTTAGATGGTTTTGCAAATCGTGAAAGTGAACACGGTAACGCTGTAAAATTAGCAAACAAACCTAATTTTGATCGTTACTACAATAAATATCCAACTACTCAAATTGAAGCTAGTGGATTAGATGTTGGTCTTCCTGAAGGCCAAATGGGTAACTCTGAAGTAGGACACATGAATATTGGTGCTGGACGTATTGTTTATCAAAGTTTAACTCGTATTAACAAATCAATCGAAGACGGAGATTTCTTCGAAAATGATGTGTTAAATAACGCAGTAAAACATGTAAAAGACAACAATTCAGCATTACATGTATTCGGTTTACTATCAGATGGCGGTGTTCACAGTCATTATAAACACTTATTTGCGATTTTAGAATTAGCTAAAAAGCAAGGTGTTGAGAAAGTATATGTACATGCATTTTTAGATGGACGTGACGTTGATCAAAAATCTGCAATTAAATATATCGAAGAAACAGAAGCTAAATTCAAAGAATTAGGTGTAGGCCAATTCGCTTCAGTATCTGGACGTTATTATGCAATGGACCGTGATAAACGTTGGGATCGTGAAGAAAAAGCTTACAACGCAATTCGTAATTTTGAAGGTCCTACATTCGCTACTGCTAAAGAAGGTGTAGAAGCGAACTATGATAAAGATTTAACAGATGAGTTTGTTGAACCATTTATCGTTGAAGGACAAAATGATGGCGTTAATGACGGAGATGCAGTTATTTTCTATAACTTCCGTCCAGACAGAGCTGCACAATTATCAGAAGTATTCACTAATAAAGCATTTGAAGGTTTCAAAGTAGAACGAGTTAATGACTTATTCTATGCTACATTTACTAAATACAACGATGACGTTGATGCTGAAGTTGTATTTGAAAAAGTAGATCTTAAAAATACAATTGGTGAAGTTGCTCAAGATAATAATCTTACACAATTACGTATTGCTGAGACTGAAAAATTCCCTCATGTTACTTACTTCATGAGTGGTGGTCGTAATGCTGAATTTGAAGGTGAACGTAGACGTTTAATCGATTCACCTAAAGTTGCAACTTACGACTTAAAACCAGAAATGAGTGCATACGAAGTAAAAGATGCCTTATTAGAAGAATTAGACAAAGGCGACTTAGATTTAATCTTGTTAAACTTTGCTAATCCAGACATGGTAGGTCACAGTGGTATGTTAGAGCCAACAATCAAAGCTATCGAAGCTGTTGATGAATGTTTAGGTGAAGTTGTAGATAAAATTATCGACATGGGTGGACATGCGATTATCACTGCAGACCATGGTAACTCTGACCAAGTCTTAACAGATGATGACCAACCAATGACTACACATACAACTAACCCAGTTCCAGTTATTGTTACAAAAGAAGGCGTAACTTTAAGAGAAACTGGTCGTTTAGGCGACTTAGCTCCAACATTATTAGATTTATTAAATGTTCAACAACCTGAAGATATGACAGGTGAATCTTTAATTAATCATTAATTTATAGAAAATATGTTTCAAATAAGGGATTAAGTTCCCTTGTTTGTTAACTTTTCGTTAACAACATGTATTATCATTTTATTAATTAAATAAATAAAGCTATAATAGCTTTAAATCATATATTTAAAGGAGAAATTAAACATGCCAATTATTACAGATGTTTACGCTCGCGAAGTCTTAGACTCACGTGGTAACCCAACAGTTGAGGTAGAAGTATTAACTGAAAGTGGCGCATTCGGCCGTGCATTAGTACCATCAGGTGCTTCTACAGGTGAACACGAAGCAGTAGAATTACGTGACGGTGACAAATCACGTTACTTAGGTAAAGGTGTTACTAAAGCTGTTGAAAACGTAAATGAAATCATCGCACCAGAAATCGTTGAAGGTGAATTCTCAGTATTAGATCAAGTATCTATCGACAAAATGATGATTCAATTAGACGGTACTTCAAATAAAGGTAAATTAGGTGCTAACGCTATTTTAGGTGTATCAATCGCCGTAGCTAGAGCAGCAGCTGACTTATTAGGTCAACCTTTATACAAATACTTAGGTGGATTTAACGGTAAACAATTACCAGTTCCAATGATGAACATCGTTAACGGTGGTTCTCACTCAGATGCACCAATCGCATTCCAAGAGTTCATGATTTTACCAGTAGGTGCTGAATCATTCAAAGAATCATTACGTTGGGGCGCTGAAATCTTCCATAACTTAAAATCAATTTTAAGTAAACGTGGATTAGAAACTGCAGTAGGTGACGAAGGTGGTTTCGCTCCTAAATTTGAAGGTACAGAAGATGCTGTAGAAACAATTATCCAAGCTATCGAAGCAGCTGGTTACAAACCAGGTGAAGAAGTATTCTTAGGATTTGACTGTGCTTCATCAGAATTCTACGAAAATGGTGTTTATGATTACACTAAATTCGAAGGTGAACATGGTGCTAAACGTAGTGCAGCTGAACAAGTTGACTACTTAGAACAATTAATCAACAAATACCCAATCATCACTATTGAAGATGGTATGGACGAAAACGACTGGGAAGGTTGGAAACAACTTACAGAACGTATCGGTGATAAAGTACAATTAGTTGGCGACGATTTATTCGTAACTAACACTGAAATCTTATCTAAAGGTATCGAACAAGGTATTGGTAACTCAATCTTAATCAAAGTTAACCAAATCGGTACTTTAACTGAAACATTCGATGCGATCGAAATGGCTCAAAAAGCTGGTTACACAGCAGTAGTTTCTCACCGTTCAGGTGAAACAGAAGATACAACAATTTCTGATATCGCTGTTGCTACAAACGCTGGTCAAATCAAAACTGGTTCATTATCAAGAACTGACCGTATCGCTAAATACAATCAATTATTACGTATTGAAGATGAATTATACGAAACTGCTAAATTTGATGGTATTAAATCATTCTACAATTTAGATAAATAAGTGTTGTTTTATATTTAAAATTATTGAGTTCACGCTAAAAGTCTAGGATGTGCATCCTAGAAACATAACCCGTTACAGAGTTGAGGCTGTAACGGGTTTTTAATATGTCATTGTAGTTGATCATTTATAAGTGCATCAATAAGTATGATTTAACTTATATATACAAACTGGTATAATAATGTAAGTATTCAATTGTAAAAGGAGAACGATAATGGCTGAAACAACAAAAAGAGAAGTCGTTACAGGTAATGTAATAGCTATCAGTTCACTTATATTTTTCATATTGTTAATCATTCATAATTTTATCGTGTTAGATGCTACAACAGTTAAAACATTGTTATCACTAGCAGGTCAAAAGACAACGACTAATTCAGTGAATCAAGTATTAAACAGTTTCAGATTTGACGGTGTCATGTATTTATTAGCATATTTATCAGGTGTCATTGCATATTGGAATCGCCATCCTTATTTATGGTGGTTTATGTTTGCAGTATATATTTCGAATGCTTTCTTTACACTCGTCAATTTATACATGGTTGTACAAGCGATACTAGATGTTAAAAGTATGATCGCCATATTACCTATTTTAATTGTAGTGATTGGTTCACTTATTTTAGCAGCATATATGTTAGTCGTATCAATTAAGCGTAAAAGTACGTTCAATCGATAGAAGATTGATAAACAATACGAATATGTGTTATAATTCGATTCGTATATAATGAATGGAGGACAATTTTTATGCATACATTTTTCGTCGTATTATTAATTATAGATTGTATTGCATTAGTGACTGTTGTATTACTCCAAGAAGGAAAAAGTAATGGACTTTCAGGTGCTATCAGTGGCGGCGCAGAACAGTTGTTTGGTAAACAAAAACAACGTGGCGTCGATTTATTCTTGCATAGATTAACAATAATTTTATCTGTAATATTCTTTTTACTTATGATTGGCATAAGTTATCTTGGTTTATAAGGTCCGACGATGTTCATGTCGGGCTTTTTTATTTATAATAAAGAGAAAATGAATGATAGAGATATTGACTAATAAAGGGAAGTCGTTTGATATAAAAATGGTTTATGAATACTTTTGGAAGAGGGATGAACATCATGCAAATTAAACTACCTAAACCTTTCTTTTTCGAAGAGGGCAAGCGTGCAGTATTGTTATTACATGGATTTACAGGTAATTCTTCAGATGTAAGACAATTAGGCCGTTTCTTACAGAAAAAGGGATATACATCTTATGCGCCACAATATGAGGGCCATGCTGCACCACCTGAAGAGATATTAAAATCAAGTCCATACGTATGGTTTAAAGATGTCTTAGATGGCTATCAATATTTAGTTGATCAAGGATATGATGAAATCGCAGTTGCGGGATTATCATTAGGTGGCGTTTTTGCTTTAAAATTAAGCTTAAACAGAGATGTTAAGGGTATTATAACTATGTGCGCTCCTATGGATGATAAGTCATCGAGCACAATTTACGACGGATTTTTAGAATATGCTAGAAATTTCAAGAAATATGAGGGTAAAGATCAAGCGACCATTGATCAAGAAATGGAACATTTCCATCCAACTGAAACACTTGAAGAATTAAGTGCTACAATGAAAGGCGTTAAAGATCAAGTAGATGAAGTGATGGACCCAATATTAGTTGTACAAGCAGAACAAGACAAAATGATTGATCCTCAATCAGCAAATTATATATATGAAACTGTAGAATCTGATGATAAAGATATTAAATGGTATGCGAACTCAGGACATGTAATTACAATCGATAAAGAAAAAGAACAAGTCTTTGAGGATATATACGCATTTTTAGAATCATTAGATTGGTCAGAATAAAAATAAACAAGATAATTAGAAAGGAGGGGCATAATGAATTTAAAACAATCCATCGAAGAAATGATTAAACAACCTGACTACGAACCCATGTCAGTATCAGATTTTCAAGATGCGTTAGGTTTAAATAGTGCCGACTCATTCAGAGATTTAATAAAGGTGCTTGTTGAACTAGAACAAACTGGTTTGATTGAACGTACGAAGACAGATAGATATCAACGAAAGCAATCTAGTAAGTCAAACTCGAAATTAGTAAGAGGAACGTTAAGTCAGAATAAAAAAGGATTTGCGTTCTTAAGACCAGAAGAAGAGGGTGTAGATGACATCTTCATCCCGCCCACAAAAATCAATAGAGCCTTAGATGGAGATACCGTCATCGTAGAAGTTCACAAAGGTAGAGGCGACTTTAAAGGCAAGACAGAAGGGGAAGTCAAATCCATCGAAAAACATTCTGTCACTCAAGTAGTAGGTACTTATAGTGAAGCGAAACATTTCGGCTTTGTCATTCCAGATGATAAACGTATTATGCAGGATATCTTTATTCCTAAGGGTCAAAGCTTAGGTGCAGTAGATGGTCATAAGGTATTAGTGCAAATCACTAAATATGCTGATGGTACAGATAACCCGGAAGGCCACATTTCAGCAATACTAGGCCATAAAAACGATCCTGGTGTAGATATTTTATCTATCATTTATCAACATGGTATTGAAATAGAATTCCCAGATAATGTACTTAAAGAAGCTGAAGATGTTCCTGATGAAATTGAGCCTTCTGAAATCGAAGGACGTCATGATTTAAGAGACGAATTAACCATTACAATTGATGGCGCAGATGCTAAAGACTTAGATGACGCCATTAGCGTTAAAAAATTAAAAAATGGTAATACGGAATTAACGGTAAGTATTGCAGATGTAAGTTATTATGTAACTGAAGATTCAGCTTTAGATAAAGAAGCTTATGACAGAGCTACAAGTGTGTACTTAGTAGACAGAGTTATTCCAATGATTCCACATAGATTAAGTAACGGTATTTGCTCATTAAATCCTGAAGTTGATCGTTTAACGTTAAGCTGTCGTATGGAAATCAATGCACGTGGTGAAGTAGTGAACCATGACATTTTTGATAGTGTCATCCATTCTAACTACAGAATGACTTATGATGCGGTTAACCAAATTATTACTGAACAAAATCCAGATGTGCGTCGTCAATATAGTGAAGTCACACCAATGCTTGACTTGGCACAAGATTTATCTAACCGTTTAGTAAATATGAGAAAACGTCGTGGTGAAATTGATTTCGACATTAACGAAGCGAAAGTGCTTGTTAATGAAGATGGTATCCCAACAGATGTACAAGTGCGTGAACGTGGTGAAGGTGAACGTTTAATTGAGTCATTCATGTTAGCGGCTAATGAAACCGTAGCTGAACACTTTAATAAACTAGAAGTACCATTTATCTATCGTGTCCACGAACAACCTAAATCAGAACGCTTGAGACAGTTCTTTGACTTTATTACGAACTTTGGCATTATGATTAAAGGGACAGGTGAAGATATTCATCCGACAACGCTTCAAAATATTCAAGAAGAAGTTGAAGGACGACCAGAACAAATGGTTATCTCAACCATGATGTTACGTTCAATGCAACAAGCGCATTATGATGATGTGAACTTAGGACACTTTGGTCTATCTGCAGAATATTACACACATTTCACATCACCTATACGTCGTTACCCAGATTTAACGGTGCACCGTTTAATTCGTAAATACCTTATTGAACATTCAATGGATAAAAAGGAACAACATAAATGGGAAGATAAACTACCAGAACTTGCTGAACACACATCTCAACGGGAACGTCGTGCGATTGAAGCAGAACGTGATACAGATGAGTTGAAGAAAGCTGAATATATGATTCAACACATTGGTGACGAATTCGAAGGTATCATTAGTTCTGTAGCTAATTTTGGTATGTTCATTGAATTACCAAATACCATTGAAGGTATGGTTCATATTTCAAATATGACTGATGATTATTATCAATTTGATGAACGCCAAATGGCATTAATTGGTGAACGCCAAGCCAAAGTTTTCCGTATCGGTGATGCTGTCAAAGTCAAAGTGACACATGTCGATGTGGACGAACGCATGATTGACTTCCAAATCGTCGGAATGCCATTACCTAAGAATGATAGAAGCCAACGACCAGCACGTGGTAAGACCATTCAAGCAAAAACACGTGGTAAATCATTAGATAAATCAAAATCTGATGATAAAGGAAATGGCAAAAATAAGCGTAAACAACGTAAAGGTAAAAATGCACGCCAACAAGATAAAAAAGGCAACACGAAGCATAAACCATTCTATAAAGATAAAAGCGTTAAGAAAAAATCACGTAAAAAGAAAAAATAAGCAGCAAAGAGGTGAGACAGAATGGCTAAGAAAAAATCACCAGGCACATTAGCTGAAAACCGTAAAGCAAGACATGATTATAATATAGAAGATACGATTGAAGCGGGGATTGTGTTACAAGGTACAGAAATTAAATCTATACGTAGAGGTAGTGCCAATCTTAAAGATAGCTATGCCCAAGTAAAACGCGGTGAAATCTATTTAAATAATATGCATATAGCACCATATGAAGAAGGTAACCGATTTAACCATGATCCATTACGATCACGTAAATTGCTCCTTCATAAAAGAGAAATTATTAAATTAGGTGACCGCACACGAGAAATTGGATATTCTATTATTCCGCTAAAATTGTACTTAAAGCATGGTCAATGCAAAGTATTATTAGGTATTGCTCGCGGTAAGAAAAAATATGACAAACGACAAGCTTTAAAAGAAAAAGCAGTCAAACGTGATATGGATCGCGCAGTAAAAGCCCGTTATTAAGCAATACTATTGCTTACACGGGCTACATTTGATATATTAATAAGTGCTTTGTTAGAAAAGTGGTCAAGTAAGAATATTATATGTTAGGTGACTTAGACATTGTTTATCAAGTTTGAGTGACAATGATAATATTATTGTTAACGGCCTGTTTGATTTCTACAAAGTACATTTTATTACGGGGACGTTTATGGATTCGACAGGGGTCCCCAGAGCTTATTAAGCGTGTCGGAGGGTTGTCTCCGTCACTAACACACTCAGTTTATAATAACTGGCAAATCAAACAATAATTTCGCAGTAGCTGCGTAATAGCACTCTGCATCGCCTAACAGCATCTCCTATGTGCTGTTAACGCGATTCAACCTAAGTAGGATATGCTAAACACTGCCGTTTGAAGTCTGTTTAGATGAAAACCAATCAAACTAGCATAATGTTGGTTGTTTATCACCTCTCATTATGCGAAACTCAATGATAAACTACACACGTAGAAAGATATGTATCAGGACCTCTGGACGCGGGTTCAAATCCCGCCGTCTCCATTATATAGCCTGCAACCCATGTGGTTGTGGGCTTTTATTGTATGTAATGTGGTTAGTAGTAAATATTCGATGAAGCTAAAATAAGGGACTTAAATATATGTATTGAGAGACGAAGTGATTATTAGGACGAATAAACAAGTAGACAAGAGAGTTTTAAGAATGAGTAGAAATGCACTCAAAGCGCTATAAATGCCGGTTATAGCTCAAATAGTATACACGTAACAGATAGTAAAGTACTGCGCAATGAGAAAGTAAAAGACTATATTCAAAGCAAGAAAGATGAGATTATAGACGATACCATTTTAACTGCGAAAGAAACACTATACTTGCTATCACGTTCAGCAGTGAGTGAGGAAACTGAAGTGAAAGAAGTTGTAGTTAAGAAAAGTTCATTTGAAAAGAACCCCGACACAGGACACATGAACCTCGTATATAACGAACATGTGGAATTAGTTGAGGTACCTATAAAAGCGAGTAGTCGTTTGAAAGCCCGTGACCTACTTGGGCGTTATCTTAGTATCTTTACTGATAAAATAGATATGAATATGGCGACACCAGTTTTTATTGATAGCATTGGTCAAGACGATGAAAAGAATGATAGTGATTTAAAAGAGTTGTAAAAATATTTAAATTAAGTAGTGAAAGAGTAAAACAGATATATGAGGAAATATTAGAAAAGCTACCGTGATTGGTAGCTTTTCTAATTTAGTATGTATTCTAATTAATTTATGTATAAATGATTCTTCATCACCATATTTGAATAGAGATTAATCTTTTTAGTATATTTCTCTTTAAAATAATATTACCTGTCATATTATTTGTATTTATTCCTTAAATTATTTTCATTTTTGTAAAAGCTCTAGTTTGATCTATTATTAATGTAATTTAAAAGAAAGATCTACAGAATAAAGAGAAATAATAAATAAGAAAATAATTACAATTTTAACAATGTTATTCCTCCTTTAATTTATATTACTTGAATATAAAATTCGGGTTAATAAGAATGTGAAAGTGTATCTTTATAATGTTTAAGTGTTGATTTTGCATTAAACTCCGACAGTAAATTTCAATTTACAAAAACTTTAATTATCCAAACTTGAATTTATTGTTTAGAATGCTATGTTGATTATGGGAATATAATTTTGTGATTGGGAGTAAATATAAAGCAAATGAATTTTAATATTGTAAATGAGTAAAATACTTGGAACATTGATAATGAGCGCTTTATTCCTTTCAACTGCGACACCTATAGCAAGTGTGCAAGATACTACCCAAAATAACGATAATACAAATATTAAGCAAATTACTGAAAAATCAAATACAGATGATAAAATATTAGATGAATTTTTTAAAAATCCAGAAAGAACTAGCCAAAAAACTATTGATAACTTACCATCTAATTTAAAAGAAGGCACATCTGAAAGAGTTGGTGGATCTTACGCTGTTAAAAAAGTCATAAAAGCTATGATTAAAAATAAAAAAGCTGTGTTTAATGGTGTAAAAGAAATCAGTCCTCGTGCCGGAAAATCATTGGAAAAAAGATGGGATAAATATGTAAATCCTGTATTGAATAATGTATTAAAACAAGAAGAAGCTACATGGGGAAATGTACAAGGACAAGTTTCGCAAGCTTTGATGGGAACCGGTATTAAAGATTCTACTGTAAGAAGCATAGGATTTTGGGTTTCTCAAGTTGGTCAAGCATTAATATAAAAAGAGTGTGATAAAATGAATAATGAAGAATTAGAAACAAGATTGTTATTAATGAAACAATCAATAGAACAATTACAAGAAGAACTAGCGCCAAACTTAAAAACTAGAGATTTAATGTTATTAAGATATATGTATTCATATAAAGAAATTAATATGTTAGATTCTTACTTGTTCCAATTGGCTACTAATAAAGAGCAAGTAACAAAAAAACAATTCAAAACAAAATTGGAAAACATTAGAGAAGTACCAGAAATTCCAATGAGACAAGTAAATGATATATTAGAGGGTTATAAAAATAGTGAGTTATATGTTGAATTAATAAATAGTATCATAAAATAAATAAAAATAGAGCAGTCTGATGACTGCTCTTCTTTTCTTACTGAATATAAAATGTATTAACGACCTTAATAAATATATAAGTAACGTATACTTTAGGAACGAACAGTCATTAATTGATTATATTAATAAATTATATTCAGAACTGTAAATTTGATATAAAGATAATGCTATTCTTTGCCCCAAATTTCTTGTGTTTTTTCAATTTTGACATTTTACACACAACTAAGCAGACAACTTAAACTTTGCTATGACAATACCTATAGCGATTTCTATAAGAATAGATAAATGTATTAATGAACTCTCGCCGTCTCCATTATATAGCCTGCAACCCATGTGGTTGTGGGCTTTTTTGATTTGATTCACAAATAGTGTATTGCACCAATCAACTTCATTTAGTTATACGCGTATTTCATGATAAAGTTTCTCAGCGTATGGCAGTAGTTCGGGAATATAGTTACGTGCATAGCCTTCAATAAATCGTAATGTTTGAGAATCTGTAAGGTCATCATATTTTTCAATATACTGAATTAATATCTTTTTAAAATCATTTATTTCCATTTCTTCTGTATTTTTACTATGTGCTAATTTTAAGAATGCTATCAGTACTTTTTGATATTCTTCGAGTGTTATACCTAAATCCAAACATAAAAGACTAATTGATTTTGTGTTGTAGGGATGATGACCTATGATTTCAGCTAGTTCTGAAATAGCTTGATAAAGTAATGTAATATCATCTTTATTTTCGAACACGATTATTCACTCCTAAATATATAGTTTTATCTAATAATTGGACTATATTTTCAGTTTAGAGTATTTCATATAGAGTTGTTGTGGATTTCTTAAGTGTCCAATTCTAATACATAAGTGTTATAAAGGGACCATTTATATTAATGGTTATGAAATATTAAAAATATCATTGAATAATTTAACTTCATCACTTTGATGACGGAACAACTAAAGTTTGTTAATGTTTTAATAAAAGAGGGTGCTAATATGGCAAAGTATTTTACTTCAATTAAATTAGGTTTGTACCTATTATTATTAATCATATTGCAACCAATTATTTTCCATTTATTAAATCTGAACCAATCTAAAATTTTTAGTGTAATAGGACATTTGATGTTTATATTGATTGGTATTTTATTAATTTATATTCATGCTCAATTTAATAAAAATAATTGAATTCGTATAGCATTGAGCTAAATAATTCATTATTATGACTTTGTTATAACGCTTATTAAAGGATGATTAGATGCTACCTCATATATTAATGTGGACTGTTACCATATTAGGAATGATATATATTGTTTATAATTTTATATTAGCTAAATCCATAATTAATATTTTCTTTGCTATTTTATTTCAATCAATTTTGTTATTCTTAATTCGTTTCTTTTGGTTAGATCATTCATTTGGCGATGCATTTATACATTCGTTTGACTTGCTTACGATTATTGTGGTTGTGGTATATGTTATATATCAATTAATGGGTGATTCATCTGAAAATTAATACTATGTATAAGAGGGGGATTTTATGAAAGATTCATTATTTTGGAAAAAATCTTTTATTCCTGTTTATTTCATAGTCGCGTTATTATCATTTATTCTGTTTAAATTTTATATCGAGACGGATAATATGGCTATTTATTTGATGGTTTTCTATTTATTTTGTTTAGGAATAGCGTCTATTATTATTAACGCCAAGCAAAATAGGTGAGCTCTTATATTGTTTATTGAATGTAATATCACATCATAATATGAAGGATGATTATTATTAGTATATATGTGGCAATAATTTTAGGATTATTATTTATATTAATATATGCAACGTTTTGGACATTTTTATATCAATTAAATTATAAGCGTATGAATAGGGGACAGAGTTTGAATAAAACGCAAATTAAAATTAATATGTTTGGACATGGTGCAATTGCATTAGTATTAGTGGTAATAGCAATATATTTATCATATTTAAAATAGAACTTATATTATTATTGAAAAGTTACCTTCAATGGTAGCTTTTTTATTGTTTTGTAGAAAATTTTTATGAAAACACATAGATAGACATATTTTAAAATCTGCAAAAGGATAGACGAATTCAACAATATGGTGCTTGTATTACTATATGGTAGACGGTATCATACAAATAGATATCAGACGATTATAAAAAGGGAAGTACTTGAATAAATGAAATACGATACAAATAAAAAGATGACTAAGTTTGCAGAACGAACATTAAAAGAATTTGCTAAAATACTCTTTTGGACATTGAAAACTAAACCATTGGAGAAAATTACTATTAATGAGTTGTGTGAGAAAGCCAACTATCCAAGAGCAACCTTTTATAATTATATTGATGATATTAATGATCTTTTAAATTATTGTTGGCAAAGAATAGCTAGTGATATGGTCGTTGACAATTATGATTCACTTACGCCAGAAAAAAGACCTTATATACTATTTGAGCGTTGTTACGACTATTTAAATGGATACAGAGATAATATTGAAAAAATTATGACACATAATACTAATGATGGCCGATTTGCTGAATCGTTAAGAAAATATATTAGGCAACAGATTTATACTATTCTAGTAAATTGTCCACCTTCTAAAAAGTATCAATTATCATATGATCAGATGTCAGAACATTATGCCAACACCATTCATATGATTTTGGACTGGAGTTTTATTCGCAAAAATCAGATGGATAAAGAAGAGGCAATGGAGGCACTACGTTATTTAATAGGTGGGATACAGTAGTTATAAATCAGTTGTTTGGTGAAATGAAGAATACCATTTAGTTGAAAAATTAGTGACAGATTCTTTCTCTCTATCAATGCGACATTGAAATATAGCATTAATACAAAGAAAATACAGAAATGAAACGAGACAAATCAAGGAGGAAGATATTTATGGTATTACAAGAAAAATATACACTAAATAACCAATTAGAAGTGCCAAAAATTGCTTTTGGAACATGGCAAATTTCTAATGAAAATGTGATATTAGCAGTGAAAGAGGCACTTGAAATAGGCTATCGTCATATTGATACTGCTATTCATTATGAAAATGAAGAAGGTGTAGGTAAGGCAATTCGTGAATCTAGTATTCCAAGAGAAGATATTTTTGTCACTACAAAGATTCCGCCAGAGGTAAAAACCTATGAAGGCGCTAAAGCTTGTATTGAGAATTCTATTGAAAGATTGGATATTGGAGTAATTGATCAAGTATTAATTCATTCGCCGAAACCTTGGAGAGAACTTCTTGTAGGTAGTCCTAAGCCATATTTTGATGAAAATCTTGCAGTATGGAAAGCAATGGAAGAAGCGGTAGAAGAAGGTAAGATTCGTTCTATTGGTGTTTCTAACTTTGAAATAGCAGACTTAGAAAATATTCTGAAGAACGGGAAGATTAAACCTGCAGTTAATCAAGTTGAAGTACATATTGGACTTACACCTAGGGATATTATGGAATACTGTGAAAAGCATGATATTTTGATTATGGCTTATTCACCTAATGCCACAGGCAAACTGATAAACGATCCGGTTGTTAAACGCGTTGCTGATAAATATGGCGTATCTGTACCACAATTATCTATTCGATATGACTTGCAAATTGGTGTTTTACCACTTCCAAGAAGTACCAATCCTGTTCATATGAAAGAAAATGCAAATCTTGATTTTGTTATCTTAGAGGAAGATATGATTACTTTAAGTAAGGTGAAAGAAAGACATAATTTGTGGTGGCGTCGGGTAAGTAAAGTAATAAGAAATATTCGAAGCTTTGGTAAAAAGTAAAAAATAAGGTGTCCTTTGAAAATGAAAGGACACCTTATTTAATATTGCATAATGTTATGTAATTTCGTTTTAAATTAGAATAGGATTGTTTTATGTTACATTACTATTATTTCGTGGTAAATATTATTAAAAGCCTATGGAGGTCATATGTATGGATTTGATAGGTAAAATAATAGCTTTTATCATGACAACGATTTCTAATTTGTTAGGATCTAGCGATTTATTCAGAGATATAAAAAGCGGTTTAAAATCATTAAAGGATTAAAGATTTATTGATAAAAAAATAGAATTAGAGTGTACGACTCAACCTGCAATGCTTAGAATTGTGGGTTATTTTTATACTATTATTTATATTTTAGAAAAATTAAAAATCCCGCTCCTAACATGTTAGGAAAGCGGGACTTGAATCATAGTTTCAATATTATATAGTTAGTTCGGATTACTATGTTTTAACCAAAGTTAATTTGAAGCGGGCATTGTGTTCTGACCACTAGATTGTGATTGTTGTGTATTCTGTCCAGTGGATTGTTGCGGTTGTTGAGATTGCGATTGTTGTTGATTTTGGCCATTAGATTGTTGTGGTTGCTGATATTGTGATTGTTGTGGTTGCTGATATTGTGATTGTTGTGGTTGCTGATATTGTGATTGTTGTTGATTTTGACCATTAGACTGTTGGGATTGACTTCCTTGTTGTGCATTTTGCCCGTTATTTTGAGTAGGTGTCTGTTTATTTTGCTTAGGCTTGCTTTGAGATGAAGATTGCTTTTTAGTTTTATCTTTCTTTTTATCCTTATCTTTTTTTGAATCTTTCTTTTCTTCGTCGTAATCTTTGATATTATCTTTCTTAGGGTCATTAGATCGCTTATTTTTAGAGTTCTCTTTGTCTTTTTTTGAGTCATTTGATTTTTTATGTTCAGTTTTTTTATGTTCATCTTTTTGTTCAGAATCTTGGTTGCCACAAGCGCCTAAAATTAAACAACTTGATAATAAAATAAAAAAGGGTTTCTTCATGTCTCAATCTCCTTCATTTATATTATTTGGCTACAATGTGTTAATAACATTGTGGTGTCATTCTAACGTATAGCGATATCAAATTTAAAGAGATATCATATCAGGGCAATATTTCAAAATATAAAAATGCCACCCCGAAAATGAGTGGCATTGATTTGGTACATATTTATCTTTTAATGTGATCACGATGTTAATATTTTATTCTGACTCTGAACTACTGTCACTAGGTGCACTTGAAGGCGCGCTATTTGATGTAACGTCATTAGATGATTTTGGTGTGTTTTCACTATTTGGTACAGCTGATTTTGACTCTTGAGGTTCACTTTCTTTCGGTGCTGAAGATGATGAATCTTCTTTAGATGGTGTTGCTTTTGACGAACTACTACTAGCGTCTTGATGACTGCCAGTGTTTGATGAAGGTGATGCAGATGATGAAGTTGAATTACCGGTATTACTTGATGAAGTGTCATCCGCTGAACCTGATGTGGCAGATGAATCACTTTCGTTGTTATTAGTATCATCATCTTTGTTATCTTTTGTAGATGTTTTAGCATCAGACAGATCTACAGTTATACTTTTAGCACTGAATAAGCTAGATGTGATTTCTAGTTTTTTATCTTTAGTATTAGCAACTTTTTCAGAAACATCGAAGACAACTTTTCCTTCAGCAGTACTGTCAGGATTAATTTGTTCTAAGAAAAATGAATTAGTGATACTTCCGTCATCACTTTGGTTAGCAGATACTGAACCAGTGGCATCTGCTTCAAATGATTTATCTCCAGATTTTAATTTAAACATTTGACTATCGATTGTTAATGCTTTGTCTCCCTTATTCTTAATTGAAACATCTGCGACAACAAATGTATCTTTCGCATTAGTAGGTGCAATTGAAGGACCAACGGCTTTAGTATTTTCAATTGATTTAACTTTAACTTCTAAATCACCGTTTTTAATGGTATCACCGATTTTATAATTTTTTGTACCGGTAGCATGATGTTTGAATCCACCATTCATACCAAAGGTTAATGCAACAATGCCAATAATAATTAAAATAAAGAAAACGAGACAACCTACACCAACCCAAATCCATGGTTTCTTAGATTTAGACTTTGCATACTTTTGCTTTTCCTGTTGTCTTTGAAACTCTTGGAATTGTTCCCATTGTTTTCTTTGCTGTTCTTCATTATAGTTTTCTTCCATTCAACATAGCTCCTTTATTTGTAATTTACATATATATTAATAATACTGTTATGACAGGGTTTTTAGTAATCACTTTTAGTTATAAAGGTTGATAACTTAAATTACTTTTTATCAATTTTAAAATGACAATAGATTGTATAGACACTAATTTGTTATATAAGACAATTTTATCTGATATATAAATAGAAACTATAAAGTTATTCGTGTAATTTTGAATTGATATAGAACAATTGGTACTATAAAGTTGAAAGAATGAAATAAATAATTTTAATGAGTTGCATTCTAACAAAAGGAGAATTGATATGACCTTTTTCATTATCTTCTTCCCAGTATTTGTGTTTATCATACTCAACCTCTTTAGCCAAAATAAGAAGGAAAAAAATAATGATTAAAATATTACTTAAGAAACTGGATAAGATTGTTGTGTTTCTATCGAAGGAGACTATCTATGAATAATCAAACAAAATATTTTCATCATGTTGAACATCGTAAATTTCAAAATAGTTCTAAGACAACATTATGGTTATCTTTAATTATCACGCTCTTTTTTACAATAGTAGAATTTGTAGGAGGGATCGTATCTAATTCGCTTGCATTGTTATCAGATTCATTTCATATGTTGAGTGATGTGCTTGCTTTAGCACTTTCCATGGTAGCAATATATTTTGCAAGTAAAGCACCTACTAAGAATTATACTTACGGTTTTATGAGATTAGAAATTATAGTGGCCTTTTTAAATGGTTTGGCTCTTATAGTAATTTCACTAGGTATTATGTATGAGGGGATTATGAGAATTATTCATCCAAGACCTGTAGAAAGTGGTCTTATGGTTGTCATAGCTATTTTAGGGTTAGTCGTTAATGTTGTTTTGACATTGATTTTAGTAGCGTCTTTAAGAAAAGAAGATAATATTAATATACAAAGCGCATTATGGCACTTTTTTGGTGATTTATTAAACTCTGTAGGTGTCATTGTAGCAGTAGTACTCATTTATTTAACGGGATGGAATATGATTGACCCGATTATTAGTCTTATTATTTCATTAATTATATTTAATGGTGGATTTAAAATTATTAAAAATGCATGGAAAGTATTAATGGAACGTGTGCCTGACGGTTTCAACACAGATATCATTATTGAAGATATGAGATCAGTAGAAGGTGTCATTGATGTTCATGAATTCCATTTATGGAGCATTACAACCAATCATAGTTCTTTAAGTGCGCATGTTGTACTTAGTGATGAATATATTAAGTCTCCATATGAAACAATAAATAAAGTTTCTAAATTACTGAAAGATAAATATGGATTAAGACATGTCACATTGCAAATAGAGAATATCCATCTCAATCATTTAGATGAAGCATATTTTAAACAATACGAAGAAGCATAGATATTAAAAATCTTTGCTCAGAATTATAAAAACATGACAATAAATGAGTAGGTGGAAATCTAATGGATAAAAATAAAGAGTTCCGCTTTTTAAAGGGAAATATGACAAATCTTTATTTGAAACTTACGAATTTATATGAAATCTTACTTAAAAATTCGTCGTGCAATGTCAATGATGAAAAAATGATTTTATTGAATGAGGTGGATCATTTATTAGTCAATCTCAGTTTTTATTGTCATATTCATGATGATTATATTAATTTAAATATTGAATTTATTGCTCCTATGAGAACGTTTTATTTATTAGCTAGGGAATGCTTAATTAGTGAAAATGTAAATATGGATGATATTCACCCATATGTATATGAAATGGAATCAGTATATGACCAAGGTATTAATATATTAAACGAAATGTTCAATGCAAAGTAATCAAATCCTCTCTTTGTATTAGAAGAAATCTTACTTAGAAACTATTTTGCATATAAAATAAATCACATTTATAAATTCTATGTATTAGATTAATTTAAAGCTGATTTTAATACAAATAGCAGTTCACAATTTTTGAAAATAAAATAAATTTAAAAGAATTTACTAAAAAGGCTTTACTTTTCTCAAAATAAGCGTATAGTTGTAATTAAGTAATCAAGTACGTGAAGTTAATTGAGAGTTATTTATAAGAATACACTCCTTTTGATTCAATGAAATTTGTTACAAATATTTAGTGCAAAAGCACGCGGAGGTATTCTATATGAATAACGGTACAGTTAAATGGTTTAATTCAGAAAAAGGTTTTGGTTTCATCGAAAGAGAAGATGGAAGCGACGTATTCGTACATTTCTCAGCAATCGCTGAAGAAGGATACAAATCATTAGAAGAAGGACAAAAAGTTGAATTCGACATCGTTGAAGGCGATCGTGGAGAACAAGCAGCTAATGTCGTAAAAATGTAATAACATTTTCAAAGCAACCGTTATGGTTGCTTTTTTAATGCCATTATTTAATTAGAATTATTTAAATATGAAAAACACTCCCAGTTCATTAATGAAATTAGGAGTGTTTAGTATAAATATAATATATAAAACAAAAAACTATCAATCAATGTTAATACTTAATAGATTTTAATTTAAAATTTTGCGTTATGCATAACATTAAGATTAAAAATTTTAGTTTGTCCACAGTTTTCGCAATACGTAGCGAAAGCTTCGATGCCGTTAGATTGATTTGCTGCTGTAGGAATAAAGAACACATCTTCTGAAAATGTAAGTTTAGGATTTGAACAGCAAACTGTACGTCTTCTTGAATTATAGAAACGTTGAATTGTTTCTAGTTCTTCCTGGCTAAATTTTGTGTCTCTCATGTTAATCACATCCTTTCCTCAGTTATGTATATGAATAAGGATTACTATCATAAAGATGTTACAACATGGTTTGCGCAAAAATAACAATTGGCTATCTATTAAAGTACAAAATTGATATTAAATAGAGTTTAATACAATTAAGTACAATTTTGTTGGATTTTGCTTAAGTGTTTGAAAAAACAGCTTAAATGTAGTTAACATCTAAGCTGAGATTTTTAAGTACGATGATTAATTTGCTTTATCACCATCTACGCGTTCTTTATTTCCTTTGTCATCTTGAGATTTAGGATTGTCTTTCTTTTTAGCACTATCCTTCACTTTTTTGACTGTATCATCATTACTACTCTTAGAGTCTTTTTTATCTTTTTGTGTTGATTTCTTTTCATCTTGTTTTGAATCATGATCACTTTGACTACATGCACCTAAAACTAAAAAACTACATAGAACCAACCAAAATAATTTTTTCATATAATCCTCCTAAGATTCTTAATTATCTTAAGTTTACTACATATTATTGTTATTTTACATCTTTTTCTTTTTTTTAAAATTGTGAATATTTTTATTAATTTGTATAAAGAAATGTAATGATAATTCAAAGTATTTTATTATAATTAAAAAAAACGCCAACGATAACTTTAATAATGACGAAAATTAAAGTTAAGTTGACGCTAACAAGAAGTAATGTTAAACACTCACAAAGTTTAACAAATTTAGATTACCATAAATATAAGCCTTTTACCACTTTATTATATTGATAATTAGAAAAGGAAAATTAAACTTCAAGTTATATATTTTATATAGTTGAATGGAACTTAAAATTACAAAAGATTTAAATTTGAAAATGATATGAGTATTAGAAAAGATGTGAAATCAAAAATATTGTGTATTGTTCAATGTGTGCTATTAAATTTTTGTTTTCTATATTTAGACAACACTTATGAATGATCAAAGATATTTAATTCTGCATTATGAGTATCAGCTGACACATATAGTAGGGGATCATGTACATGGGTAATTTGATTATGTGTGTCGATTTCAGCTAGTATTTTAAAACTTCCGTTATTTTGTGGTTCAACAATAGAAATTTCATTGTCATTTCGTTGGATTGCAAATTGTCTTTTTGAATGATTGTTAATTTTCCATTCTGCCACGTTCTTTATACCTCCTATAGAGAAATTCATTTCCAAACAAATCGAACATATATTGACTTAATGATAGATGAATTGTATTAGCCAAAACTTTTTTCAATATCAGTAAATGCTTTTGTTGTCATTTTGATATCGTTGATTTGGTTATCTTCAATTTGACCATCAATATAACCGTGTTCAATTAGAACTTTTAAATTTTCAACAAAGTCATCGTAATTTCGATCACAAAAATAATCATCTTGAGTCGTTATAGAATCCTTAAAATGATTGGCTTCTTGTTCAGTTTGTCCATCATTAGAACGTTCCATGTATAATTTATAAAATTTTGCGATGGTATATTTTTGTTCTTTAGTTAGTTCGTCCATATTATTTTCCTCCCCAATATTACACTAAATATCTTTTACCCTATATTTTCAACTTACAAAACGAATTACGCATTCAATTACTGACAAAATTATGACTCTTTTGCTTTTTTGACACCATCTTGAACGGCATTCGCAAATTTATAGAACGTTTTTGTATAATTATCAGGATTAGAACGAACTTTTCTACTTAGCTTATGATTTTTGAAAAACTGTTCTCTTTGTTTTGTGGTTAATTCTAATTGCACACCTGAGTCATTTTCATTCTCATTGACAAAGTTTTTAGACGATTTGGCATCAATCTCATTTGGGCTTTCTTTAACAGTAAATCCTTTATGTCGAAGTGATTTGGCTATAGATTTGGCCATTTTTTTATCTTTACCACCAACAAAAACGATAGGGTCATCCCCTGAAAAACCATGTATTGAAACAGTTTGCTCAGCAGTTTTTAACATTTGATGTAATTTAGGTTCATCATAATTCGTAGATGTAATGTGAAGTTGATCATTATTTTTCTTACGTAACCCTTCAAATGAATAGAAATCATAGTGACCTACATTAGAAATACGGCGCGCAAGTTCTGTTGTCCCTGGTTCAATACCGCCACCATGTATGGCAGTGACTAAAATATCGTGATGTTTACGCTCTTTTGTGACAATTCTCCAGTCCTTATGCTCTTTGGTATTTGTTTTAAGTTCTTGAAAATTATTGTATCGATCTAAATTCGATTGATTCATGTTTTTTCGTGTATTATAAAATATTAAAGCCACAATCAAGATTGCGATGACTATTAATATGATTGATAAATAGTACAATTTATTATAAAGACTCGTGTTCCTTTTCATACTCTCTCCTTAATAATCAATTTTTGATTTATAAATCATATCAATTTTTTAATACGTTTAACAAGTAATTTGACTACAACTACATATTAATTATATTAATTAAAATATTTCTCAAAACCTAAAAATACGAAATAATAATAACTTCAATTATATCAAGGCGTCCACTATAAGATTCTTTTTATTTAGTTAATGTAAAATAACGCTAAATATTAACAATTTCTTAATGTTAACGTGGTAATATGTAGTTAAAGGGATGTGATGATATGGATAAAGAATTAATAAGACGATATTTAAATGACGATGGTTTCAAAGCAGTTGCGGTAGTATTTGGGAATAAACGTGTCATTTTAGAAAACGATATCCACGTTGATTATGAACATGAGGTCATTATTTATCCTATGAAGAATTGCACAAGAATTATTCCATTTGGGGCGATATCTTATCTTGATTTATTAGAAAAAAATGACCAGTTTGTTAATTATTTTAAAGAAGTCTAATCGCATGAAAAAAACGCCTTACTCATCATTTGTAAAATGACTTAAATAGAGTAGGGCGTTTTAATATGTTTTCACTAATTTTAAATGGTATTCGTCTGTAAAGTTATCTTTAAGTGCATAAGGTGAAATGATATACATACCGTGGTCGGTTACTGCATTTTGTCTTACACCTTCTTTATAGGCTTGGTAGATAATTTTTGTGCAGTAAGTGAAATGTTTACTTTTAAGATTTAATGTTACTAAATATCTATGATCAGTATTTTCGTAGTTATCTTTAGTCCATTGAGCAGCTTTTATACCGGCACCAGGCTTAGCGCAACGATATATTTTAATCCAGTCATCTTTACCTTCACCAAATCTTGATTTAAATGATTCAAATGATTCAGTGATAGGTTTGTCACCAGGGCCTTCAATTTGCAATACGGTATCATGATCAATGGCAATGCTTGAATGACCAAAAAAGCCGAATAAGACAGGACCTTTAGTTATAATGATATCTCCAGGTTGCAGTTGGAAGTCTTGTTTTGATTTGGACATAGAAGTATCTTCGGCATTAGCAATATTGCTATGCAAAGGTGATAAGGTCAAGCATATATTGAGGATTATAGTAAAAATTAATATGTATACGAACTTTTTATACAATGATTAAAGGCTCCTTTATAAATGTAAAATACATAAAAATTAATATAGTATTAAAATAAAACGTTCAGCTACAAGGCAACTGAACGTATTTTTTCAGGACTAGAGTCCGAATAACAATGTATAAATCAACATTGCTAATCCAAAAATGAAGAATACAATGGTGAAACCAAGATAAGATTCCTTCTTAGATTCTTTTTTAGTTTTAAGCATGATAGCTAGAATGATTGCGCCAGCTATGATAAATATAACTGAAAGCCAAAAGAGAATTGTAAAATGCAAGCTCATTTTTTAACCTCCTATCTCTTTAAAGAAAATCATAAAAAATTGGATAAATGTAATACAGTGTAAGAATAATATTAATAAAGAAAAGAACTTCACTTAATAAGTCCTTAATGGTAATAGCAATAGTAAAGCTAATCATCATAATCAAACCGCATACAATTAATCCAGGCACTAACCATAAGGTTTCGTCTAGGTTTGTATTATAAGTAATAATCACATTAAAAATAATAAGTAATATCGTTAAAATGATATTGATTGCATGTAAAATGTATCGTTTCATAGGTGCTTCACCTCTGGAAAATGCATCTTTGATTTTAAAACTCTTATTCTTATCATATCATTAATTGAGATTTGGTAAATATAGAAATGATATAACTATCGATTAAATGTGAATAAAAAATGAGAAATTAATTGAAGAAATATTAAAAATTAATAAAAAATGTGCAAAATTGAATTTTGCACATTTACAATCTCGAGTTTTCTGATAAGATTAAATACAAATCAGCTATAGATTAAGATAAGGGGGTATGTGATATGACATTTTATGATTTTATTATAGGTTTTATTAATGATGATACACCATTTGGAAGTTTAGCTAACTATATTAATAAAGATCACAAATTCCCAAAAGATGAGAAAAATAAGTATGTTATTCGATCGTATGTGTTATCTAATTATAAGGACCCTCAACTTATTGAAAGCACCAATAGAGCGATTAGTTTATATCAACTAACTTAAGTAATACCAATTTTGTTGGTTTAAAGCATGCCAAACGTCTTTCGTTTTAAAATTAATATCATTATTTTTGATACTAAACGGCTTTATGATGTCGTTATCTAACCAGGTGTTAATGAGCTCATTTGGTACGCCGTCTAATAACATATCACTCTTACTAACAATAAAACATTCCCAATCAAGTGATACATTTTGCGGGTTCACATAATTGTAATCATGAGACTCCATTTTATTTAACACTCCTTTAACAAATGTAAATCTAGTGTTAAGTTATACCCTTTTTATGGTTAGCCAAACCCTATTAAACAGTTAATTTATCAATAAATTGTTGATTTACTAACGGCTTTAGTAGTGATTTAATGGTATTAGATAAACAACTCGTTGTAATCGAATGAATTGTGAATAGTAGTTTAGTAGAGGTGTGAAAATTGACAAAGATTTTATATTTAATGAGACATGGTCAAACAGTTTTTAATTTAAAAGGTAAAATTCAAGGGGCAAGTGATTCCCCCTTAACAGACCGTGGAATTGAACAAGCTCAAGCCGCTGCTCGTTATTTTAAGAATAATAAGATTGAATTTGATGACTTATTTACATCTTCTCAGGAAAGAGCGTGTGATACACTTGAGAATGCTGTACCTAACCATCAACAAAAATATGTTCGGTTAAAAGGTTTAAAAGAATGGCATTTTGGTGTATTTGAGGGAGAGAGTATTGAATTACTTAAGAAAATCAAACAGCCTAAAACGCTTTATGGAGATTATGTAGTTCCTTTCGGTGGAGAGTCACGTTTACAAGTAGAACAACGTATGACAGATACGCTAACTGATATTATGGAACATCATAGTGGTAAAACAACGTTAGCTGTAAGTCACGGTAGCACTATAGGACTTTTCATTAGAAAGTGCTTGGGTTATGAAGAGGGCAGTTCGTATGACATAGGAAATTGTCATATTTTAAAATTTGAATATCAAGATGGACAATTTAATTTTATTGAATTGATCGATCCTACTATATAAAAATAAGCTCGACGTTGCAATTTTGGCAATGTTGAGCTTTAAATGTATCTTATAGCGTGAATCTGTTTTAAATATTTAAATGAATAGTGTGTGCATTGTTCATTTATACTTTTTAATCAAACGCAAATATTAGCTATTTCTCAAATCATAAGATAACCAATGTTCATCAAAGTATTCGTCACCAATTTTACTAGCATTTTTCTCAAAACCAAGATTTTCAAATCCTAGAGAACTAAAAAATACTTTAGCACTGATGTTACTAGAAGTAACGGATGTAAGTATCGTTTCTAAGTTCTTTTGATCCGCATAATGAATAATATAATTGATTAATTCTCTGTTAATTACTTCGTCATTATCTTTTACAAAGTTATTTAAGATGATTGCTTTGTGTTGTTTGCCTACATATTTACTTTGTCTCAATGTTGCAGTTGCAACTAGAACATCATCTTCAAAAGCACCAAAAACATTGATATGACTAGTTTCTGAAGATAAAATTTTTGTCAAAGCATCGTCGGATACGTGATCCAAATAATAGCGATCCCATGAATATGTGTGGTGTTCCCCTGATAAAAGTGTTTTATATGATGCTAAATCATCTAGGGTTAATGTACGTATGTTGTTCATAGTGACCTCCTGATTCAAAGGGTTGATTAATTTGAAGTGGCTAATTAATTACATAATAAAATATTTAATAAAAACTTTCAATAATAATTTAAAAACAGCCAAAAACACTTTTAATAACTTTGATAAAATAATTATTTAATTACTTGTTTGCATATATTATATATTCAGTATACCAAAATTATTGGTAGGATGGGGGAAATTACTTAAAGAGTTAATATAAAAATAGGCACGTTCAACTAAGAACGTGCCTTTCGTATTCAATCTTTTAAACGCTATTTTTATTTAGTCTTCTACTTTAACATTTAAATTAACATCGATATTACCGCGTGTTGCTTTAGAATATGGGCAAAAGTCATGTGCGTCTTGAAGATATTTTTCTGCATCTTCTTGAGATAATACATTCTTCACTTTTGCATCAATATCTACGCTTAATTTTGGACTTTCAGCGTCTGGATCATCTTCTAATCTTACTGTAAGAGTTACTTCTGGTTCTGCATCACGTACTTTGTTTTGTTTTAAGATTAAATCAAAAGCACCATTAAAGCATGATGCATAACCTGCAGCAAATAGTTGCTCAGGATTTGTTGCTTTACCATCTGCTTGTTGAGGTGGTAATACATCTACATTTATCGCATTATCATCAGTTTGAACGTGTCCTTTACGTCCACCAACGTTTGTTGCTTTAGTTTCATATTGAACTGCCATATATGATTACCTCCTATATTTTGTATATATTATTTTTATACCCGCAAATATTTATCTCAATCATATATAAATCTTTTTCTAAGATGTACTAAGCAATCGCGCTTTATGGCGGTTTGATATGATTTGGTTTAAAATAATAAAAAATAAATGATGTATTGAATGAAATGAGGGATTGATATGAGCAAGGTAGATATAGCCGTAACGATTGCGCCTGAAGATGCAACAATAAGTGATTTGTTTAAAGATTTAGAGTTCTATCAAGATAGTATTGATATTATTGAATTAAGGATAGATCAATGGACTGATGTTACAGGAGTTAAACAAGTTATCAATGAGTTAAAGGAATTGCCATTTGAATTTAAAGTATTAATCACATATAGATCTAATTCCCAAGGAGGTAAGGGTCATGTGAATGAAATGGAATATCAAAATGTGATTCAAAAGCTTATTAATGAATCAGGATATGAGATGTTAGACATTGAATGGGATGACAAAAAAGATAAAAATACTTATTTATCATTCATAAATAAGGCACATCAAAAAGGCATTCAAGTGGTACTATCACATCATAATTTTAATGAAACACCGTCATTAGAAGAATTAAAATTCACTTATTATAAAATGCATCAATTTGAAGCAGACTATTTAAAAGTGGCTGTCATGCCAAATGACGAAAAAGATGTATTACATCTATTAGAAGCGGTCAAAGACTCTGCTGATGCTTTAAATCAACATATTATTGGCATAGCAATGTCTGATATTGGCATAGTTAGTCGCACGGCACAGGGCGTATTTGGTGGTACTGTATCCTATGGTTGCTTAAATGAACCGCAAGCTCCAGGACAAATTCACATAGAAGAATTGAAAAAACAAATAGATTTCTATAATAAGTAAGTAGACAATTTGAACAAAGCCTAAATATATTTTATAATTGATAAAGATTATCAATGAACGAAGAAGGAGCGATATGATTGGAACTACAAGATGCAATATCAAATAGAAGAAGCGTCAAGAAGTTTAAACACGATATGACTATCGATGATAATGCTTTATATGAAGCTATAGAAAAAGCTACCGATGCTCCTAACCATGGTATGAGAGAACCTTGGCGAGTTGTACATGTTGCTAAAGATAGATTAGGAAATATGAGTGAAGATATTACACGCTTTGCTTTCCCAGATAGTCCTGAAAAGCGAGCAGATCATTATGATAAAGTGACGAAATTAGGCGGTATGTTGTTGTTGATTATGAAAGCTGATCCAAGACAACGTCAAAATAGAGAAAATTACTTTGCATTCGGTGCATTTGCCCAAAATTTAATGTTATTACTTTATGAAGCGGGTATCGGTACATGTTGGAAATCGCCTGCATATATTTTTGAACCTAAAATACGTAAAGCATTAAATATTGAAGATGATGAAATTTTAGCAGGATTCTTATATCTTACCGATTTAGAAGAACCAATGACAAAAGCTAAACGTAAGAATAGAGATTTAATCTCAGAGTATTAAAGTGATTATATAGAGCTATAATCAAATAAGGTCGAGACCATAACTAAGTCATAAACCATAAAGTGGTTACTTATGATACTTAATTAGTGTCTCGACCATTTTTGTATATTATTTATTGAATGTTTCGTCTAAGAATGATTCTACTTGTTCAGGTGATTTAGCGTTTGCTGAGTGTAAATGAGCTAACTTTTCACCATTTTTAAATACTAAAATACTTGGAATACCCATAACATCATTTTCAGCAGTTACATCTTCTAATTCATCACGATTAACAGTATACCATTCATAATCTTTATATTTTTCAACGATAGGGTCTATCCACATATCCATTGCTTTACAATCAGGGCACCAGCCTGCTTCGAATTTGACGATGACAGGTTGATCGTTTTGGACAGTGTTGTTAAATTGTTCAGTTGTTTTAATACTTTCCATTTATAAAAGCTCCTTTGAAAAAGTTTAGTAAATTTATTATAACGGATGGAAATACTTAAATAAAAAAATAAGCTTAAAAAGTAGAGCGTTTTCTAAAATAACATGATATATTGGATTTAAGAGATAAAGGAGGCAAATCGATGATTAAATTTTACCAATATGCTAATTGTACAACTTGCAAAAAAGCAGCTAAATTTTTAGATGAATACGGTGTAAGTTATGAACCTATTGATATCGTTCAACATACACCTACGAAAAATGAATTTAAAGAAATAGTAGATAAAACTGGTGTAGATACTAAAAAATTATTTAATACGCACGGTGCCAAATATCGTGAATTAGATTTAAAAAATAAATTAAATGACTTATCAGACGAAGAACGTTTTGAATTACTTGCTTCAGATGGCATGTTAGTGAAACGTCCGTTAGCTATATTAGGTGATAAGATTACATTAGGCTTTAAAGAAGAAGAATATAAAAATACTTGGTTATAAAAGTAGATTGTTTCAAATTATAAAAAGTGAACTTTCATTTTAATAAAGTTATAAAAATAGCAATTTACATTTTTAAACCCGAATATTTTAAGGTTTAAAATTTTTAGATAATAGTTGATTGATAATTGCGGGTATGGCATCATTAAAATGTACTTAAAATTAGGAGGGGATTTATCGTGGCAGTACCAAACGAATTTAAATACTCTAAAGAACACGAATGGGTTAAAGTTGAAGGAAATGTAGCGACAATTGGTATTACTGAATATGCTCAAAATGAGTTAGGTGATATCGTATTCGTTGAATTACCTGAAACTGATGATGAATTAAACGAAGGCGACACTTTCGGTAGTGTTGAATCTGTAAAAACTGTATCTGAATTATATGCACCAATTACTGGTAAAGTAGTTGAAGTTAATGAAGAATTAGAAGATAGTCCTGAATTTGTAAACGAATCACCATATGAAAAAGCATGGATGGTTAAAGTAGAAATTAGCGACGAAAGCCAAATTGACGAATTATTATCAGCAGATCAATATTCAGAAATGATTGGCGAATAATATTAGTAAACTCCTCGATCTCGTATCAAGGAGTTTTTTTAGTGTTTTTTAAATCTTTAGATTTTGAAAACACTTATGCCATTGCGAAAGCAAAGGCGACCCGAATGCAAGGAATATATATAAGCAAGAGTACATACAATTTGATGAACTTAGATTAAAAAACATTTATGACATTTGTAAAAATGATATTAACAGTGTAATAAAATGGTTAATTCATTTTAAGTTTTTGCAGTATATGTTTTATAAGCAGAATCCTCGTGGAAATGAATAGTGATAGTTAATTTTCGATTTTTAAAGGGTGAATACTTATGACTATTGTGAACAAAGTAATCATTGTTGAAGGTAAATCTGATAAAAAAAGAGTGCAGCAAGTCATCGCAGAACCGGTAAGTATTATCTGTACGCATGGTACTATGAGTATAGATAAGATCGATGATATGATAGAATCACTTTATGGTAAACAAGTTTTCGTCTTAGCTGATTCAGATGACGAAGGGGATCGAATTAGAAAATGGTTCAAACGATATTTAAGTGAGTCTGAACATATTTTTGTAGATAAAACATTTTGCGAAGTGGCAAACTGTCCTAAAAATTATTTAGCACATGTACTTACCAAACATGGATTTAATTGCAAGAAAGAGAAATCCCTTATACCTAATTTAAAAACTGAAAGGTTAGTTTTAGTGAATGAGTAAATCTATAGAAATAGACGATGTGACAGAAAATTTTGGAGAAGAAAAACATCTTATTTTCGGGTATACGCCAACATGTGGGACGTGTAAAGTGTCTGAAAGAATGTTGGATATAGCAAATGAAATCTTGAAACTCCCCGTTAAGAAAATCGATATGAACTTTCATCCGAAATTTAGTGAAACACATCAAATTATGTCAGTACCAGTATTAATGTTAATGAATAAGGATAAAGAAGTGAAAAGGTTGTATGCATTTAGGTCTGTTCCTTATTTGTTAGAAAATTTAAAATAATTATTGACGAATCTCTACCGTGATGGTAGGATTAAATAAAATTAAATCATGCAAACACTCTTATCGAGAGAGGTGGAGGGATGTGCCCTACGAAGCCCGGCAACCGTCTTATATAGAAATGGTGCCAATTCACATAAAGGTAAACTTTAGAAGATGAGAGAAAGATATTTTAAAATGCTTTCTCAAACAGTCTAAAGTTTTGAGGAAGCATTTTTTAATTTGTATTAGTTATAAACAAGGAGGCATTAACGTGATTGAGTTAAAACAAATCGTGAAACGATATCATACGAAAAATAAAGACGTACTCGCTGTAGATCACGTTGATTTAAACATTCAATCCGGTTCCATTTTTGGGGTGATTGGTTTTTCTGGAGCAGGTAAGAGTACTTTAATTAGAATGTTTAATAATTTAGAAGCACCCACTTCTGGAGAAGTTATTATTGATGGAGATAATATAAGTCAATTATCGAAGTCAGATTTACGTAAGAAACGCCAAAAAGTAAGTATGATTTTCCAACATTTTAATTTACTATGGTCGAGAACAGTTCTTAAAAATATTACATTCCCACTAGAAATTGCAGGCTTATGTAGAGGAGAAGCTAAACGTAAGGCCAATGAATTAATAGAACTTGTAGGGTTGAAAGGTCGAGAAAATGCATATCCATCTGAGTTGTCTGGTGGACAAAAACAAAGAGTGGGTATTGCTAGAGCATTAGCCAATGATCCGACAGTATTGCTTTGTGATGAAGCAACGAGTGCACTTGATCCTCAAACTACAGATGAAATATTAGACTTATTATTAAAAATACGTGAGCAACAAAATTTAACAATCGTGTTAATCACGCATGAAATGCAAGTCATTCGCCGAATATGTGATGAAGTTGCAGTTATGGAAAACGGACGAGTGATAGAACGAGGTCAAGTAAGCCAGGTATTTGAAAATCCACAACACGAGGTAACACGACGATTTGTAAAAGATGATTTAAATGAGGATTTTGAAGAGTCATTAGATGCATTAGAACCATTAGATAACAATGCATACATAGTTCGATTAAACTTTAACGGTGAAAATACAACTCAACCGATTATATCGTACATTACGAAAACACATCAGATTGAAGTCAACATTTTGGAAGCTGACATTAAGAATACAAGAAATGGTACGTTAGGATTTTTAGTCGTCCATATGCCTTTTATAAGTTCTGAAAATTTTGAAGATTTCAAAAATAATCTTCATGAGAAACATGTGAATGTGGAGGTGTTAAGACATGGGTAAGTCAGTTGGAGAAATACTCCAAGAAATGATTACAATGCCAAACGTCCAATGGCCAGAAGTTTGGCAAGCCATTGTTGAAACACTTTATATGACTGTTGTATCAACAATATTTGCTTTTATATTTGGATTGATTTTAGGTGTTTTATTATTTTTATCAGCTAAGAGTCATTCGAAAGTTGCAAGAATTTTTTATTCAATTGTTTCATTTATAGTGAACTTATTTAGAGCGATACCGTTCATCATTTTAATCCTTTTATTAATACCATTTACAAGTGTTGTATTAGGTACAATAAGTGGTCCAACAGGTGCATTGCCTGCCTTAATCATAGGTGCAGCGCCATTCTATGCTAGATTAGTAGAAATTGCTTTCAAAGAAATAGATAAAGGGGTAATTGAAGCAGCATGGTCTATGGGTGCTAATACTTGGACTGTAGTAAGAAAAGTATTACTACCTGAAGCAATGCCGGCGTTAGTATCAGGCTTGACAGTAACAGCAATTGCATTAGTAGGATCTACAGCAATTGCCGGCGTTATTGGTGCGGGTGGTTTAGGTAACTTAGCATACTTAACTGGTTTCACTCGAAATCAAAATGACGTTATTTTAGTTTCAACAGTTTTCATCTTAATTATTGTATTCATCATCCAATTTATTGGTGATTGGGTTACAAATAAAATTGATAAACGCTAAAGAAAAGGGGATAAATCAATGAAGAAAATTTTAGGTATTTTATTATTACTATCTTTAACCGTAGCATTAGCAGCATGTGGAGGTAAGGATGATGACAAGACGATTAAAGTCGGAGCTTCACCTGCACCACACGCAGAAATTCTAGAAAAAGCCAAACCATTATTAGAGAAAAAAGGTTATAAATTAGATATTCAAACAATCAATGACTATACAACGCCTAACAAATTATTAGATAAAGGTGAATTAGATGCCAACTTCTTCCAACACACACCTTACTTAAAAACTGAAAGTAAAGAAAAAGGATACAAAATTGAGTCAGCTGGTGACGTAGAATTAGAACCAATGGCAGTTTACTCTAAAAAATACAAAAGTTTAAAAGATTTACCTAAAGGCGCAACAGTATACGTATCTAACAACCCTGCAGAACAAGGTCGTTTCCTTAAATTCTTCGTGGATGAAGGATTAATTAAAATTAAAAAAGGTGTTAAAATTGAAGATGCAAAATTCAGTGACATCACTGAAAATAAAAAAGATATCAAATTTAATAACAAACAATCAGCAGAATTCTTGCCTAAAATCTATCAAAAACAAGATGCAGATGCAGTGATTATTAACTCAAACTATGCTATTGATCAAAAATTAAATCCTAAAAAAGATTCAATCGCATATGAAAAAGCTAAAGATAATCCATATGCTAACTTAATCGCAGTTAAAGATGGACATAAAGATGATAAGAAAATTAAAGAATTAATGAAAGTTTTACGTTCAAAAGAAATTAAAGACTACATTAATAAAAAATATGATGGTGCCGTTGTGCCAGCAGAATAATGATTGAAACAGTAAAATCCTCAAGACGAAAATGCTTGAGGATTTTTGTATATTTAAATGTTGATTCAATCCATAGTTATCCAATAGCTCATTTTAATATGTTATAAAATAACAATATTAATGAAGCAATGAGTAGAAGTACAGAAGGTAACATGGAATTATGATTAGGCTTAGTGAATTGATTTTTAATAATTAAAATTAAAGATATTAATATTAATAAAGTTGCTAATAAATGAATGATCAATACTAACATTAAACCACTCCTTTCTTGCAAGCATAACATAATGAAAAAGGCATTATTTTCATAATAAACACTCAATTAATATAAATTTTTTGATAATAAATGTTTATATAGTACGAATAGTGGTATAAATTAATCATAATAACTTACAAAATAAATTCTAGGAGGAATTCATCATGGCTGAAGATAAATTCGAACAAGCAAAAGGTAATGTAAAAGAAACTGTAGGTAACGTAACTGATAATGAAAACCTTGAAAAAGAAGGTAAAGAAGATAAAGCTTCTGGTAAAGTTAAAGAAGCAGTAAATAACGTTATCGACAAAGTAAAAGGTAACAAAGAATAATTATTAAATAATCAAAAGGCTCTCATACACCAAAGTGTTTGAGAGCCTTTCTTTTTATATTTGTTCTTCATTTTTAGCAGTTATTTGTCCTAAGACATAGCTAACGATAAAGCCAATAATTAAAGTGACAATTGAAATGATCCATGTCAAAGCGGAATGAGGTAAACCTGGATAAACGGCAAATATAGATCCAATAACGAAGCCTATAATTAATGCAAATGTCATGGTTGTATGATGATGTAACAAGTATTGGATTAATTTACTTGAAACTAAGAATCCAGTTAGGATACCTAAACCTACAATTAAAAGTATGGGTAAAGCGTTGAAATTAAATTTAACTAATTCAGATATAGCAAACATTACAGTACCATAAGCACCAAATATAAGTAACATAAATGAACCAGAGATTCCTGGTAAGAGCATTGCACTAGAAGCGCATATACCTGCAATATAATATTTAATAATAAGACTAGTAGATAAAGATAATGTTTCTCCTGTGTGCTTGTCTCCACCATTAAGTAAAGTCATAATCACTAATATTGCGATGCCAACCAAAACTACAATGTAATGCTTTGCTTTGAAAGTAGATTTAAAACGTGACACTTTAAGAAGGTAAGGAATGATACCGATGATTAAACCAGTAAAAAAGAACATCGTTGGAATTTCATGTGTACTAAGTAAATAGTTAAATAGATTACTTAATATACCGATTGCTAAAAGCATTCCTATTATAATAGGTAATAAAAATTTCAAACTAGGCCAAAATCTTCTAGAAAATAAGCCACTGATGGAACTAATAAAACCATCATAAATGCCAAGTAAAAGTGCTATAGTACCACCACTAACACCAGGTACTAAATCACTCGTACCCATACCAAAACCTTTTAATACATTAATCCATTTAAAGTTTTTCATTAATGTCTCCTTTCTTAACCCTAAAAGGTTAAAGTGTATAATAACATAATTCATTGGTTTGGGTTAAATAAAACAACTATTTGTCTAAAAATGTCTATTGAGAAAGATGCATATTTCGTTATCATTTGAAATAACTAAAAACAATAGATGAAAATCGTTTTTTGAAAAGAATAACTCTAATTTACGGTTTTAAAAAGTTTATATTCTCCTGTAAGTACGTTATAATGAACAGGATTGAAAATTCCAAAGGCTTTTTGACTACAGATTAAAATTATTATAAACTAGTTAAGAAAACTTTATATTTTATGGAGGGAATATAAATGTCATCAACATTAGAAATTAAAGACCTACACGTGTCTATTGACGATAAAGAAATTTTAAAAGGTGTTAATTTAACAATTAATACTGGGGAAATTCATGCCATTATGGGACCAAATGGTACTGGTAAATCAACGTTATCATCTGCAATTATGGGTCATCCAAGCTATGAGGTAACACAAGGTGAAGTGTTACTTGATGGTGTTAACATTTTAGAATTAGAAGTTGATGAAAGAGCTAAAGCAGGATTATTCTTAGCAATGCAATATCCTTCTGAAATTACAGGTGTTACTAACGCTGATTTCATGCGTTCAGCAATCAATGCTAAACGTGAAGAAGGACAAGGAATCAACTTAATGCAATTTATTAAAAAATTGGATAAAGAAATGGATTTCTTAGATATTGACCAAGATATGGCACAACGTTATCTAAATGAAGGTTTCTCAGGCGGAGAGAAAAAACGTAATGAAATCCTACAATTGATGATGTTAGAACCTAAATTTGCAATTTTAGATGAAATTGACTCAGGTTTAGATATCGATGCGTTAAAAGTAGTATCTAAAGGTATTAATCAAATGCGTGGAGAAGATTTCGGTGCATTAATGATTACTCACTATCAACGTTTATTAAATTATATTACACCAGACAAAGTACATGTTATGTATGGAGGTAAAGTAGTTAAATCTGGTGGACCAGAGTTAGCGAAACGCCTTGAAGAAGAAGGTTACGAATGGGTTAAAGAAGAATTTGGTGCAGCTGAATAATCGATATTGATACATCGATTGTAAGCTCGTTGAGATGTTCGTATAAATGATGAAACTGAACATTGACTTATTAATACTATTTCATCAAGTGGGAGGATAAGAGTTATGACAACTGAAACTTTGAACATTTCTGAAGAACAACTTGTTGATTATTCAAAAGCGCACAATGAACCTTCTTGGATGACAGAATTACGTAAAAAAGCGTTGAAATTAACAGAAACTTTAGAAATGCCAAAACCTGATAAAACAAAATTAAGAAAATGGGACTTTGATAGTTTTAAACAACATCACACTGAAGGTAGTGTATATCAAAGTTTAGAAGAATTACCTGAATCAGTTAAGAAGATTATCGATGTTGAAAATACTGAAAACTTAGTTATTCAACATAATAATGATTTAGCGTATACACAAGTTTCTGAACAAGCTAAAAATGATGGTGTCATTATTGAAGGTTTATCAGAAGCACTTGTTAATCATAGTGATTTAGTTCAAAAATATTATATGACAGATGCTGTAAATGTTGATGAACATCGTTTAACGGCTTTACACACTGCTTTAGTGAATGGTGGCGTATTCGTATACGTACCTAAGAATGTAGTCGTTGAGCATCCGGTACAATATGTTGTGTTACATGATGATGAAAGTACAAGTTTTTATAATCATGTCATCATAGTTACTGAGCAAAGTGCAGAAGTAACTTATGTCGAAAACTATTTATCAAATGCAAGCGGTGAAGGAAATCAAATTAATATCGTTTCTGAAGTTATCGCAGGTGCAAATTCTAATATCACATATGGTTCAGTAGACTATTTAGATAAAGGATTTACTGGACATATTATTAGAAGAGGTACTACTGAAGCGGATGCATCAATTAATTGGGCTTTAGGATTAATGAATGAAGGAAGCCAAATTATTGATAATACAACTAACTTAATGGGTGATCGTTCAACAAGTGAACTTAAATCAGTTGTAGTCGGTACTGGCGATCAAAAAATCAATTTAACTTCTAAAATTGTCCAATATGGTAAAGAGACAGATGGCTATATCTTAAAACATGGTGTAATGAAAGAAAATGCATCTTCTGTATTTAACGGTATTGGCTACATCAAACATGGTGGTACTAAATCAATTGCTAACCAAGAATCACGTGTATTAATGCTTTCTGAAAATGCACGAGGAGATGCTAACCCAATTTTATTAATTGATGAAGATGATGTAGAAGCAGGACACGCAGCATCTGTAGGTCGTGTAGATCCAGAACAACTATACTACTTAATGAGCCGTGGTATTTCTAGAAGAGAAGCTGAACGCTTAGTTATCCATGGATTCTTAGACCCAGTTGTTAGAGAATTGCCAATTGAAGACGTAAAACGTCAATTAAGAGAAGTTATTGAGCTTAAAGTATCTAAGTAAACATACAAATAAGAGATTTTTAATTAAAGAAAGGTCGTGAATAAAGTGGCCGAACAATCATTTGACGTTAATGAAGTTATTAAAGATTTTCCAATTTTAGAGCAACAAGTTAATGGCAAACGTTTAGCTTATCTTGATTCAACTGCGACAAGCCAAACACCAGTTCAAGTATTAAATGTATTAGATGATTATTATAAGCGCTATAACTCTAATGTACACAGAGGTGTTCATACATTAGGTTCGTTAGCTACAGATGGATATGAAAGTGCTCGTGAAACAGTAAGACGTTTCATTAATGCAAAATATTTTGAGGAAATCATCTTTACACGAGGTACAACAGCGTCTATTAACATTGTTGCGCATAGCTATGGTGATGCTCATGTTGAAGAAGGTGATGAAATTGTAGTTACTGAAATGGAGCATCACGCTAATATCGTGCCATGGCAACAACTTGCCAAACGTAAAAAGGCATCATTAAAGTTCATCCCAATGACTGATCAAGGTGAACTCAATATCGATGACATTAAAGCAACAATTAATGATAAAACTAAGATTGTTGCTATCGCGCATGTTTCTAATGTATTAGGGACAATTAATGATGTAAAAACGATAGCAGAAATTGCACACCAATATGGTGCTATCATTAGTGTTGATGGTGCACAAGCAGCGCCACATATGGCATTAGATATGCAAGATATTGATGCAGACTTTTATAGTTTTAGTGGTCATAAAATGTTAGGACCTACAGGTATCGGTGTGTTATATGGTAAGCGCGATCTACTTAAAGACATGGAACCTGTTGAATTTGGTGGCGATATGATTGATTTTGTAAGTAAGTATGATGCTACGTGGGCAGACTTACCAACTAAATTCGAAGCAGGAACACCTTTAATTGCACAAGCAATTGGTTTAGCCGAAGCCATACGTTACATTGAAAAATTAGGATTCGAAGCTATCCATCAACATGAAAAAGAATTAACAGAGTATGCATACGAACAACTATCAGAAATTGAAGGTTTAGACATTTATGGCCCGCCTAAAGATAGACGTGCAGGTGTCATTACATTTAATTTAGCTGATATTCATCCGCATGATGTTGCAACTGCTGTTGATACAGAAGGTGTTGCGGTAAGAGCAGGACACCATTGTGCGCAACCATTAATGAAATGGTTAGGCGTTTCTTCAACTGCCAGAGCAAGCTTTTATGTATACAATAATAAGCAAGACATCGACCAATTTGTATATGCATTGAAACAAACGAAGGAGTTTTTCTCTTATGAATTTTAATAATTTAGATCAACTTTATCGATCTGTAATTATGGATCATTATAAAAATCCTAGAAACAAGGACGTATTAGACAATGGCTCGATGACTGTTGATATGAATAATCCAACATGTGGTGACCGTATTCGACTTACCTTTGATATAGAAGATGGCGTTATTAATGATGCTAAATTTGAAGGTGAAGGTTGTTCAATCTCTATGTCTAGTGCTTCAATGATGACTGAAGCGGTAAAAGGTCATACATTAGCTGAAGCAATGCAAATGAGTCAAGAATTCACGAAAATGATGCTAGGTGAAGACTACGAAATTACTGAAGAAATGGGAGACATTGAAGCATTACAAGGTGTTTCTCAATTCCCTGCACGTATTAAGTGTGCCACTTTAGCTTGGAAAGCGCTCGAAAAAGGGACAGTTGAAAAAGAAGGTAAATCAGAAGGAACTACAGAAGAATAAAACTGGAGATGTTTCTATCTGACATAACGGGTAAACATAAACTAGATAATGAATATTATCATTCATGTTGGCTTTTTACTTTCCTTAATCGTTGTTATAATATGATAACAATTTAATACTTGTAATTAAAAATCTCGCACATGACGTTTAAATATATATAAGGAGTGATTGAAATGGCTAAAAAAGCACCTGATGTTGGGGATTACAAATATGGTTTCCACGACGAAGATGTTTCCATTTTCAGATCAGAACGAGGTCTAACTGAAAATATAGTTAGAGAAATTTCAAAAATGAAAGATGAACCTGAATGGATGCTTGATTTCCGTTTGAAAGCTTTAAAATTATTCTATAAAATGCCAATGCCTCAATGGGGTGGCGACTTATCAGAATTAGACTTTGATGACATTACTTACTACGTAAAACCATCAGAACATACTGAACGTTCATGGGATGAAGTACCTGAAGAAATCAAACGTACATTTGATAAATTAGGTATTCCTGAAGCTGAACAAAAATATTTAGCAGGTGTATCTGCTCAATATGAATCCGAAGTTGTTTATCACAACATGGAAAAAGAATTAGAAGAAAAAGGTATCATCTTCAAAGACACTGATAGTGCATTACGTGAAAACGAAGATTTATTCCGTGAGTATTTTGCAACAGTTATTCCAGCAGCTGACAACAAATTCGCGGCATTAAATTCAGCTGTTTGGTCAGGTGGATCATTTATTTACGTACCTAAAAACGTTAAATTAGATACACCATTGCAAGCTTATTTCCGTATTAACTCTGAAAACATGGGACAATTTGAACGTACATTAATCATTGCTGATGAAGGTGCTTCAGTAAACTATGTAGAAGGTTGTACTGCACCTGTTTATACAACAAGCTCTCTACACTCAGCAGTAGTTGAAATTATTGTTCATAAAGATGCACACGTACGTTATACTACAATTCAAAACTGGGCAAATAATGTTTATAACTTAGTTACTAAACGTACATTTGTTCATGAGAATGGTAATATGGAATGGGTTGACGGTAACTTAGGTTCTAAATTGACGATGAAATACCCTAACTGTGTATTACTTGGTGAAGGTGCAAAAGGTAGCACATTATCAATTGCATTTGCAGGTAAAGGACAAGTTCAAGACGCAGGTGCAAAAATGATTCATAAAGCACCAAATACGTCTTCTACTATTGTTTCTAAATCAATTTCTAAAAATGGTGGTAAAGTTATCTATCGTGGTATTGTTCATTTTGGACGAAAAGCGAAAGGTGCGCGTTCAAATATCGAATGTGACACATTAATTTTAGATAATGAATCAACTTCAGATACAATTCCATATAATGAGGTATTTAACGATAATATTTCATTAGAACACGAAGCTAAAGTTTCTAAAGTATCAGAAGAACAATTATTCTATTTAATGAGTCGTGGTATCTCTGAAGAAGAAGCGACTGAAATGATTGTTATGGGCTTCATTGAACCATTTACAAAAGAATTACCAATGGAATATGCGGTAGAAATGAATAGATTAATCAAATTCGAAATGGAAGGATCTATTGGTTAATTGTAACTTATAGATGAACATCGTTTGATATAATTTGAGATATCAATCTCAGTCATTGCTAGCCAATGGATTTTATGATCCGTTGGCTAGTTTTTTTATTTGGGTATTTCAAGTAAAATACTTTATAAGTTCACGCTATGGACTGAATAGTTTAAAAAACTTATTCAAGGGAATGTTTTAATTATTATTAAAGAAAATTTGTATGAATAAGGAGTATGCCTCATGATTATAGCTATCATATTCTTATTAATCGTATCATTCTATTTATCACTTAGTGAAACAGCGTTAACGGCAGCAAATAAAAGTAAATTTCAGACTGAAGCGAAAAATGGTGATAAAAGGTCACAAAAACTTTCCCAATTATTAGATAAACCAAGTGAGTTTATAACAACTATATTAATCATAAAAAATATAAGTAATATTATATTGCCAGTGTTTGGTACCATTCTTGCTATAAAAATGCAATTTAATGTATTAGCTGTGCTAGTCATCATGATTATATTCATTGTATTAGTATCTGAAGTGATACCCAAAGCAATCGCAGCAGCAAATCCTGATAAAACATCACGTATTGTTTATCCAATCATTCGCACATTAGTTATTATTCTTAAGCCAATTACAAAATTGTTGAATACTATAACAAGTAAAATTAGTAAATCATTATCAAAAGATAGAGCTGATGATAATCAGTATACTAAAGAAGAAATACGTACAATGTTGATTGTGGCAGGACGTGAAGGTGCATTTAATGAGACAGAACAAAATCGATTAAAAGGTGTATTAGATTTCGAAAACCTTAAAATAAAAGATGTAGATACAACTCCGCGTATTAATGTTGTAGCATTTCCAAAAGATATTTCATTTGATGAAGCATATGACACCGTTATGAAAGAACCATATACCCGTTATCCAATTTATGATGAAGATATAGATCATGTCATAGGTGTATTCCATTCTAAATATCTGTTAGCATGGAGTAAGAAAAAATACGAATCAATAACTAATTTCTCATCAGAACCATTATTCGTAAATGAACATAATAGGGCTGAATGGGTACTTAGAAAAATGACGATATCTAGAAAACATTTAGCAATCGTACTAGACGAATTTGGTGGAACAGATGCAATCGTGTCACATGAAGATTTAATTGAAGAGCTGCTAGGAATGGAAATTGAAGATGAATTAGATAAAGAAGAAGAAGAAAAATTAGAAAATCAAACCTATCTCAATAAAACGAAGCGTAACAAATAGAAAAGGTGAGTAATATGTGGAATGACAATAAGTTAACACGTCTATTAGGCATTCAATATCCAATTATTCAAGCAGGTATGGCCGGCAGTACTACTGCATCTTTAGTTGCTACTGTCAGCGAAAAAGGTGGACTTGGTACAATAGGAGCTGGATATTTTAGTATCGATCAGTTGGAAAGTGAAATTAAAGCAGTTAAAGAAAAGACCACTCAACCTTTTGGGGTCAATTTATTTGTACCTCATCAAAATGCTACAGCAAATCCACAACAGGTCGAACATATGAATGCATGGTTAAAACCGTATAGGAGAGCTTTTCATTTAGAGGAACCAGTGATTAACATAGATGAAACTCAAAAATTTAAAGAAGCTATAAATATGATTATTAAGTATAATGTACCAATCTGTAGTTTTACATTCGGTATTCCTGATGCATTAACTATTGAAAAGTTAAAAGAACATCAAGTGATATTAATTGGTACAGCAACAACAGTAGAAGAAGCTATAGAAAATGAAAAAGCAGGAATAGATATTGTTGTAGCTCAAGGAAGTGAAGCAGGTGGACATAGAGGGTCATTTTTACAAATTAGTCATAATGTAGAACCAATGGTTGGCACAATGTCTTTAGTACCTCAAGTGGTCGATCATGTATCTATACCTGTTGTCGCAGCTGGTGGTATTATGGATGAAAGAGGTTTACTTGCCAGTCTAATGTTAGGAGCACTAGGTGTGCAAATGGGAACTGCATTCTTAACTTCTCATGAAAGTGGAGCAAACGAGTTACTTAAAGACACTATATTAAAAAGTAAAGAGACTGATACAGTGGTCACTAATGTTTTTAGTGGTAAAAATGCTCGTGGCATTAATAATCAATTCGTTAAAGAAATGAGCGAATATCAAGGAGTTATACCAGATTACCCGATTCAAAACCAGTTAACTACTCAAATTAGAAAGGCTGCAGTACAACAAGGTGATAGTGAACTAACTCATATATGGAGTGGTCAATCACCAAGATTAGCTGAAAAGCAAAATGCAGCAAACTTAATAGAACGTATGGTCAGTCGTATCAGTGATATGTCCAATTTATAATTGTTAAATCAAACGCTCTCTTAAATAATTAAGGGAGCGTTTTTATTATTTGATGCATTATCTGTAGGTGCCTATAGATTAATAAGAATCTGTGAATTTGAAATAGATAAAGTGAATCGTCGTTTTATTATGTGGTATCATTAATTTGGTGATATAAATGATAAATATAGGTCTAACTGGTTGGGGAGATCATGATACATTATATGAAGATCTAGCTAGAAAATCAGATAAATTAAAAACATATGCAAGTCATTTTCCTATTGTAGAACTTGATGCATCATACTATGCGATTCAACCAGAACGAAATATCAAGAAGTGGATAAGTGAGACACCAGAAAGGTTTCAATTTGTAGTTAAAATACATCAAGCTTTGACACTACATGCAGATTTTAGAGATTTTTCAGATACACGCCAAGAACTATTTGATGCATTTAAAGAAATGTTGGCACCATTACAAGAAAGTCATAAACTAGCTATGGTACTGGTACAATTTCCACCATGGTTTGATTGTTCTAGTCAAAATATCAAGTATATTTTATATGTTAAACAACAACTGCAAGACTATCCAATGTGTGTTGAATTCAGACATCAGTCTTGGTTTAATGATCAATTTAAAGAGGAAACATTGTCCTTTTTAACTGAACATCAAATTATTCATGCAGTTGTAGATGAACCACAAGTCAAAGATGCAAGTATCCCACTTGTAAATAGAATAACCAGTGATATCGCTTTTGTTAGATATCATGGACGAAACGTACATGGTTGGACAAAAAAAGATATGACAGATCAAGAATGGCGAGATGTAAGATATTTATACAATTATAATGAAACAGAATTACTGGATTTAGCACAAAAAGTTAAAATTTTAGAACAAAAAGCTAAACAAGTATACGTTGTTTTTAATAATAATTCTGGTGGTCATGCAGCTCAAAATGCTAAAACATATCAAAATATTCTCGGTATTGACTATGAAGGACTAGCACCACAACAACTAAAATTATTCTAAGAGGCGAAAGTAAATGTTATTAACGATTTTATTATTAATTATCATTGGTGGATTGTCAGCGATTATAGGTTCAATAGTAGGTATTGGCGGAGGCATCATTATTGTACCTACATTAGTCTATCTTGGAGTCGATCATAGTATATTACATGGTATTACGACTCAAATCGCAATAGGGACATCGTCTGTCATTCTCATTGTGACTGGGTTGTCATCCTCATTAGGCTATTTAAAGACGAAACAAGTTGATATAAAAAATGGCTCTATTTTCTTATTTGGATTATTACCAGGGTCATTAATTGGGTCTTTTTTAAGTCAATATTTAACATTAAAGTCATTTAATCTCTATTTTGGGATATTTATGATTTTTGTAGCCATATTGTTAATGGTAAGACATAAAATTAAACCATTTAAAATATTTAATAAACCTCAATACGAAAAAACATATATAGATGCAGAAGGTAAGACATATCATTATAGCGTACCACCATTCGTTGCTTTTGTTGCTACTTTATTGATCGGTATTCTTACAGGATTGTTTGGTATTGGTGGAGGTGCATTAATGACGCCGTTAATGTTAATTGTATTTAGATTTCCACCGCATGTAGCAGTTGGAACAAGTATGATGATGATTTTCTTTTCAAGTGTGATGAGTTCAATTGGACATATCATACAAGGTCATGTAGCTTGGGATTATTCAATTGTTCTTATTATTTCTAGTTATATAGGCGCTAAAATTGGTGTTAAAGTCAATCATTCGATTAAGTCTGACACAGTCGTCATGTTGTTACGTACTGTAATGTTGCTAATAGGTGCATATTTAATTATTAAATCTATTATTTAAAAGTTAAAAGTACATATAATCTATTCGTTTTAACGATACATGTTACATTATATATGACCTTATAAAATCATTTTAAAAAGGGGGAAGTATTTTGAAGTTAACTATATACCATACTAATGATATTCATAGTCATCTCAACGAATATGCACGTATTCAATCATATATGACAGAACATCGCTCAAAACTTCAACATCCCTCACTATATTTGGATATAGGTGATCATGTTGATTTATCAGCACCGATTACACAAGCAACCCTAGGAAAGAAAAATATAGAATTATTAAATGAAGCTAAATGTGATATTGCAACAATAGGTAATAACGAAGGTATGACAATTTCGCATGAGGCATTACAAAATTTATATACAAATGCACAATTTGAAGTGATTTGTGCTAACGTATTTGATGAAGAGGGACGTCTGCCTAACCGTATAGCATCATCATATATAAAAGAAATAGATGGTGTACGTATATTATTTGTAGCGGCAACAGCACCATTTACACCATTTTATAGAGCTTTGGATTGGATTGTTACAAATCCACTCGAATCCATCAAAGATGAAATTAAAGCAAACGATGGACAATATGATGTACTAATTGTAATGAGTCATGTAGGTGTATTTTTTGATGAAAAATTATGCCAAGAAATTCCGGAAATTGATTTAATTCTTGGTAGTCATACACATCACCATTTTGATCATGGCCAAATGAATAATGGAGTCTTAATGGCAGCAGCTGGGAAGTATGGACATTACTTAGGAGAAGTGAACTTAACAATTGAAAATAAAAGCATAACTCGGAAGACTGCGTGCTTACATCCGTTAGAAACGTTACCAGAAGTTCAAACCAACTTTGATGAGGAAGGAAAGGCGATGATGCGTACGCCAGTTGTGAATCACCCGCTTAAGTTAGATAATAAAACAGATGTAATCACAAAAACGTCGTATTTATTAGCAGAAAGTGTCTATGAATTCACAAATGCAGATTGTACAATTATAAATGCAGGTTTAATTGTAAAAGGCATTGAAGCGGATGAAATAACGGAATTTGATATTCATCGCATGTTACCTCATCCCATCAATGTTGTAAGAGTAAAATTGACAGGCGAAGAACTTAAAGAAGTCATTGTTAAAAGTCAAAAGCAAGAGTATATGCACGAACATGCTCAAGGCCTTGGATTCCGTGGAGATATTTTTGGGGGATATATTTTATATCGATTAGGTTTTATTGAATCAGAGGGACGTTATTTTATAGATGGAAAAGAAATACAAAATGATGAACATTATATTTTAGGAACAGTAGATATGTATACATTTGGTAGATATTTCCCATCGTTGAAAGGACTTCCAACAGAATATATAATGCCCGAATTTTTACGAGATATATTTAAACAAAAGTTACTGGAATTTTAAAATAACAATAGATTAGATTTTAATTTACTGTTAATTTCGTTATAATAATAAAGAGAGAGATTAAACAGGAGGGTATGCGTTGTTATGGCTACAAAAAATGAGGAAATACTACGAAAACCAGATTGGTTGAAAATAAAGCTAAACACGAACGAAAACTATACTGGCCTTAAGAAAATGATGCGCGAAAAGAATTTACACACTGTTTGCGAAGAAGCAAAGTGTCCAAATATACATGAGTGTTGGGGAGAAAGACGTACAGCTACATTTATGATTTTAGGAGCTGTATGTACACGTGCTTGTCGTTTCTGTGCCGTTAAAACTGGTTTGCCTAATGAATTAGATTTAAATGAACCAGAACGTGTTGCAGAATCAGTAGAATTAATGAACTTAAAACATGTTGTTATTACTGCTGTAGCTCGTGATGATTTACGTGATGCGGGTTCAAATGTTTATGCTGAAACAGTAAGAAAAGTTAGAGCAAGAAACCCATTCACTACAATCGAGATTTTACCGTCAGACATGGGTGGTGACTACGACGCGTTAGAAACTTTAATGGCATCTAAACCAGATATCTTAAACCACAATATCGAAACAGTTCGTCGTCTAACACCTAGAGTTCGTGCTCGTGCAACATATGATCGTACGTTAGAATTCTTACGTCGTTCTAAAGAATTACAACCAGATATTCCTACAAAATCAAGTTTAATGGTTGGCTTAGGGGAAACAATGGAAGAAATTTATGAAACAATGGATGATTTACGTGCTAATGATGTAGATATTTTAACTATAGGCCAATATTTACAACCATCACGTAAACATTTAAAAGTTGAGAAATATTACACACCATTAGAATTTGGTAAAATGAGAAAAGTAGCAATGGAAAAAGGATTTAAGCATTGTCAAGCAGGACCATTAGTACGTAGTTCTTATCATGCAGACGAACAAGTTAATGAAGCTGCAAAAGAAAGACAACGTCAAGGTGAAGAACAATTAAATAGCTAATCATAGTAATGACATTCATTAAATGAAGTTGAATGTTTTGATAGAACCACTTTCTTTATGAGAATAAATGAAGTGGTTCTTGTTTTTTAGATTATTTATGTAGTATACGAAAGTGAGTAAAATTGTATATTAAAGGCTAAAATTGTTAAAATAGAGACATAATCATTCGAAAAGTGGATTAGGTGAAAAAATGATAAAAGTAGAACAACAATATTTTGAATTAATAGAAGATTATAGAGCATGTTTCGATGAAGAAATATTTGCCAACAGATATTCAGATATATTAGATAAATATGATTATGTCGTAGGAGACTTTGGATACGATCAATTACGTTTAAAAGGATTCTATAAAGATACAAACAAAAAAGCTGAAATCAGTAAACGCTTCTCAAGTATTCAGGACTACTTATTAGAATATTGTAATTTTGGGTGTCCTTATTTTGTAGTAAAGCATTTATCTAAAAATGAAGTGAAACAACAAATAGATGATCCAGCAATTATAGATCAAGAAGATAAATTGCATGATGTTAAAATACAACCTACAATCCAAGATACTGAAAAATAAAACAATAAATTAACAATATTCAATAAAAGTAAATCTCCCTCTGTAAACGCTAGCGTAAACAGAGGGAGATTTACTTTTATTGAATAACCTCATTTAGATATTCAATGATTTCATCGCCTTCTTCAGCTGATACCCCAAGAATATGAGCGATATAACCTTCCTCTTCAATATCATCTGAACCTATGATACCAAATTTATTAGTTTGCATATTTAAGACAAGTGTTTTTCCATAATGACGATCTGTTTGTACTAACATTAAGTCGTATCGACTATGTTCTCCAACAAAGCCAACGAATTGAACTTGGCTTTGTTCTTCATCATCATATAAATACATATCAATCATTTTTATGACCCCTTTAATACGAAATTTACTAAAGTTAGTATAACGACAAATGAAGTGTACTGCAAAGTTGTGATATGATTAAGATAATAAGAGGTGACTAAGGAATGTATTTTGTAGATAAAGATAAACTATCAGAAAAACTAAATTACTTACAACAATTAACAAATGATTATGAAACAAATAAAACAAATCAATATGCATTTGAAAGAATTGCACAAATGTTAATCGAATCTTCAGTCGATATTGGCAATATGATTATTGATGGATTCATTTTAAGAGATCCAGGTAATTATAAAGATGTTATCGATATTTTAGAATTGGAAAACGTCATTTCAAAAGAGACACAAGAGCATATTAATCAAACTGTTGATGTTAGAAAGCAATTTGCACACAACTACATTCAACTAGATACTAAGGAAATTGAACCGTTATTTGACCATGCATTACCATATTATAAACAATTTATTAATGAGGTTGTGCAATTTCTAAATAATGAAAATGTTCCAATTACTGCATTTGGTAAAGGAGAGAATTAAGCGTGAAGCATTACAAGGCATATTTAATTGATTTAGATGGAACGATGTATAAAGGTACGGATGAAATTGATGGTGCAAGTCAATTTATTGATTATTTAAATCAACATCAAATTCCTCATTTATATGTAACAAACAACTCAACAAAAACACCTGAACAGGTCGCAGCAAAACTACATGAAATGAACATTGATGCATCAGCTAATGAAGTGGTTACATCTGCATTAGCAACTGCAGATTATATCTCAGAAAAATCACCAGGTGCTTCTGTTTATATGTTAGGTGGAGAAGGTCTACATACTGCGCTTACTGAAGCTGGACTTGAAGTTAAAGATGATGAAAATGTAGATTATGTGGTCATAGGTTTAGATGAAAATGTAACGTATGAAAAACTTGCGATTGCAACACTAGCAGTCAGAAACGGTGCAACATTTATTTCAACAAATCCAGATGTCTCAATACCAAAAGAGCGTGGTTTTTTACCTGGTAATGGAGCGATAACAAGTGTTGTGACAGTATCTACTGGGGTTCAACCACAATTTATCGGTAAACCGGAAACAATCATTATGGAAAAATCATTAGATATACTACAACTTGATAAACAAGATGTGGCAATGGTTGGAGATTTATATGATACTGATATTATGTCAGGCATTAATGTTGGTATTGATACGATACATGTACAAACAGGTGTAACAACATTTGAAGAAATTCAAACAAAAGATGTACCACCAACGCATTCATTCAAAGATTTAAATGAAGCCATTACCGAATTAGAAAAATAAATTTATGAAGGTGAGAGGAGATTGTAAATTGAATAAAATTATTGTAACACGTCAAATCCCTCAAAAATTCATATCACAATTAGAAGACATCGCAGAGGTAGTCGTTTGGAATGAGTCTTTGATACCCATGCCTAGAGATAAATTTTTAGCGGAAGTACAAGATGCTATAGCATGTTTTATCACATTAAGTGAAACAATAGACGAAACATGTCTTGCAAATGCATCACATCTAAAAGTAATCGCAAACATGGCAGTAGGATATGATAATATTGACGTTAATATAGCTAAACAAAAAGGTATCATAGTTACTAACACACCGGAAGTACTTACCGAGACAACTGCTGAATTAGGTTTTACTTTAATGTTGGCAACTGCACGTCGAATTGTTGAAGCAGAAAAATATGTTCAAGATGGTCAGTGGAAGAGTTGGGGACCATATTTATTGTCAGGAAAAGATGTCTATGGATCAACAATTGGTATATTCGGAATGGGTGACATTGGAAAAGCATTTGCCAAACGATTAAAAGGGTTCGACACTAACATTCTTTATCATAATCGTTCCAGACATGAAGATGCAGAACGTGATTACAACGCGTCATTTGTATCATTTGAAGAACTATTAGAGAACAGTGATTTTGTTGTTTGTACTGCGCCCTTGACGGACGAAACTAAATACAAATTCAATGCCGAAGCTTTTGCAAAGATGAAAACAGATGCCATTTTTATCAATATCGGTAGAGGTGCAATTGTGAACGAAAATGATTTAGTACATGCATTGAATACTGGACAAATTTTGGCATGTGGACTAGATGTGTTGGAGCAAGAGCCGATTGATGTAGAGCACCCACTACTTAAAATGCCTAATGTAGTGATTGTTCCTCATATAGGAAGTGCCTCAGAATATACGCGAGATCGTATGGTGCAATTGTGTGTTGATAATATTAAAGCAGTTCTTAATAATGAACCAGCCATAACACCTGTATCAAGTTAAATAATATATAAAAGCTTGTTTACTTAGATAGAAAAGTAAACAAGCTTTTTGATTGAATAATGGCTAATCTAACAATTTTGTTATATGATCTGTAATTGTTTAATTCACGCTTAAGATTTAGAATAATAATATTCACTAAATAAATACTCATGCATAAGATAGATATCAAGACATTGGATTAAGCAGATAGTGGTTTTAATGTTTAAAATTTGTTTTGAATTTCACTCGAAGAATGAGTATAATGAATTATAAAAATAAAATATAAATTATTAATTATATATCGGATTTGTTTAAAGAGACTATGAATCATTTATAGCTTTAAATAAAGATATTTAAATTTTAGGAGAGGTGCCAAATGAAGTCCAAAGGTAAGGAACCTACGAATAAGTATTACCTAGCAATGAAACCGTACCTTTTAACATTGTTATATTTAGCAATATTTATAGCACTATATTTAATTTATGGAAGCGGAGATACACAGAATAACTTCATTTATAATGAATTTTAATGAGGGAGAAAACTATGACAGATATTATTAATATTCTCAGTCAATTGAGTAAAGAACAACCAGACGCAATTGCAGTAAGACATACGACTGAAGAAATCACTTATAAAGAACTAGATGAATTTTCTAGTAAGCTTGCACATCAACTTCAAGGTAGTCAACAACCTATGATTTTATTTGGACATATGTCGCCATTTATGATTGTAGGAATGATTGGTGCAATTAAAGCAGGATGTGGATATGTACCTATCGATACGTCAGTGCCAGAAGAACGTGTGAAGATGATTATCGATAAAGTACAACCTGAATATATCTTTAATACTACTGATTACACTTTGGAACAACAAAGCGCTCAAGTTATCACAATTGAAAACGTTGAGAATTCACAAGACCCTGTAATATTTGATAGCCAAATGAAGGCTAATGATGTTGTATATACAATCTTCACATCAGGTTCTACAGGAGAACCTAAAGGTGTACAAATTGAATATGCAAGTTTAGTTGAATTTGCGGAATGGATGGATTCATTGAATCAATCTGGGAATGGTCAAGAGTGGTTAAATCAAGCACCGTTTTCATTTGATTTATCTGTAATGGCTATTTATCCATGTTTAGTTTCAGGAGGTACATTAAACTTAGTTGATAAAGATATGATTAATAAACCTAAATTATTAAATGATATGTTACAAGCGACACCAATTAATATTTGGGTTTCTACACCATCATTTATTGAAATGTGTTTATTATTACCGACTTTAAATGAAGAACAATATGGTAGCTTGAATCACTTCTTCTTCTGCGGAGAAATTTTAGGACATAGAACTGCTAAAGCGTTAGTAGATCGATTCCCTAATGGTACGATTTATAATACGTATGGACCTACAGAAGCGACAGTTGCAGTGACTAGTATACAAATTACACCAGAGGTACTAGAACAATATAATCCACTTCCAGTAGGTGTTTCTAGACCAGGTACTAAATTGACGACAACTGAAGATGGTGAATTAGTTATTCAAGGTCAAAGCGTCAGTGTTGGATATTTGAAAAACGAAGAAAAAACAGCTGCTGTGTTTAATTTTGAAGATAGAGTAAGAACTTATCATACAGGTGATAAAGCTAAAGAAGAAAACGGCTTATGGTTTATACAAGGTCGAATCGACTTCCAAATTAAATTAAATGGTTATCGTATGGAATTAGAAGAAATAGAGTCGCAATTACGTGATTCTGACTTAATACGCGAAGCCATAGTAGTACCAGTATATAAAAATGATAAAGTCATTCATTTGATTGGTGCGGTCGTATCAACACAAGAAGTTGAAGATGACAGACAAATGACTAAAGCTATTAAAGACGAACTGAAATCACGCTTACCAGAGTACATGATTCCGAGAAAGTTTGTTTGGATGGAGCAATTACCATTAACATCTAATGGTAAACTTGATCGTAAAAAGATTGCTGAGGTAGTTAACGGATGATACCTTATGGCACATTTACATTCTTCTTAATATCATTTATTGTACTTATTCCTGTTATAATTCTTGGCTTTTTAGGTAAGCGAAGCTATATATATAACGGTATTAGTACGGCATTTATGATTGTATTTATCTTTTCTTCAGATAAGCACAATTTATTTGGACAAAAGTACTTAAGCGTACAGTTAATAAGTTTTATCATATATATCATTTGGCAAGTTGCCTTAATCATGTTTTATTATAAATCTAGACAGAAAAATAACACATTTGCCAAATTTGTAACTATCATGATTCTGTCTATATTACCTTTAGCATTAGTTAAAGTGTTACAAAGTACTTGGCTAGGTGGTCACCAAATTCATTTCCATGAAAGCAAATTAATTGAATTTGTAGGATTCCTTGGAATATCTTATGTGACATTCAAAAGTGTTCAATTGATTATGGAAATACGTGATGGGTCTATTAAAGAAATTAAAGTAGGGAAATTAATCCAATTTATATCATTCTTCCCAACTATTTCTTCTGGACCAATTGACAGATATAAACGATTTGTTAAAGATGATAAAAAGGTTCCATCTGGTGGAGAATACAGAGAATTAGTGTTAAAAGCGATCCACATGATTATGATAGGCTTTTTATATAAATATATTATTGCCTATTTCATTCAAGTATATGCGATAAATCCATTACAAATGAATTTACATGGATTCACACATATGTGGTTATATATGTATGCATATAGTTTTTATCTATTCTTTGACTTTGCAGGTTATAGTTTATTTGCTATAGCGCTTAGTTATTTATACGGAATTAAAACACCACCTAACTTTAATAAACCATTCCAATCTAAAAATATTAAAGATTTCTGGAATAGATGGCATATGACATTATCATTCTGGTTTAGAGATTGTATATATATGAGATCTTTATTCTATATGTCTCGTAAAAAGATGTTTAAGAGCCAATTAGCAATGTCAAATATTGCATTCTTCCTTAACTTCTTTATTATGGGGATTTGGCACGGTTTAGAAGTTTACTATATTGTATACGGTTTATACCATGCAGCATTATTTATAGGTTATGGTTATTATGAAAAATGGAGAAAAAAACATCCACCACGTTGGCAAAATAAATGGACTACAGCATTAAGTGTAGTGATTACTTTCCATTTTGTTGCGTTTGGCTTTTTAATTTTCTCAGGTAAATTTATTTAATAAAGGAGTAATTAATTATGGAATTTAGAGATCAAGTATTAGATTTATTAGCAGAGGTCGCAGAAAATGATATCGTCAAAGAGAATCCTGATGTAGAAATTTTCGAAGAAGGTATCATTGATTCTTTCCAAACTGTAGGTTTATTATTAGAAATTCAAAATAAATTAGATATCGAAGTATCAATTATGGACTTTGACCGTGATGAGTGGGCTACACCAAATAAAATTGTGGAAGCATTAGAAGAACTACGATGAAATTAAAACCTTTTTTACCAATTCTAATTAGCGGCGTTATTTTCATCATATTTGTCCTGTTACCAGCGCAATTGTTTACAGGATTGATAACTGATAAAACGCTTGCTAATAATAGAATTTCATTAACAGATCAAGTATTAAAAGGCACGCTCATTCAAAATCAACTTTATAAATCAGATAAATACTATCCAATTTATGGTTCTAGTGAATTAGGTAAAGATGATCCATTCAATCCAGCAATTGCCTTGAATAAGCATCACTCAGACAAAAATGTATTTTTATTAGGTACTGGTGGATCAACGGATTTGATTAATGCGGTGGAACTTGCGTCTCAATATGATAATTTAAAAGGTAAAAAATTAACTTTTATTATCTCTCCCCAATGGTTTACGAATCATGGATTAACTAACCAAAACTTTGACGCACGTATGTCACAAACCCAAATTAACCAAATGTTTAATCAAAAGGATATGCCAGAAGATTTGAAACAACGTTTCGCTAAACGTTTGTTACAATTCCCTCATGTCCATAATAAGGATTATTTAAAACAAGTTGCGAAAGATCCGAATAATGTATCTGGAAATTACATTTCAGCATTTAAAGAGAATCAATTAATTAAGATTGAAGCAATTAAATCATTATTCTCTTTCACTAAACCACCATTGTCTCATGTTGATCCTGCCACAGATGAAAAAGCATCATGGAGTCAAATGAGAAATAAAGCAGAAGAAATTGGTAAAGATAATACAAAATCTAATCAATATCATATTAGAGATCCATATTGGAAATTAATTAAAGGAAATAAACGTAAAGTTAAGCGTGATTATGAATTTAACGTTAATTCTCCTGAGTTCCAAGACTTAAAATTACTCGTTCAAACAATGAATAAAGCTGGTGCAGATGTACAGTATGTAAGCATTCCTTCGAATGGTAAATGGTATGATCATATTGGTATTGATAGTGATAGACGTCAAGCAGTCTATAAAAAAATTCATTCTACTGTCGTTGGTAATGGCGGTAAAATATATGATATGACAGATAAAGACTATGAAAAATATGTGATTAGTGATGCCGTTCATATAGGATGGAAAGGTTGGGTCTACGTTGACCAACAAATTGCTAAACATATGAATGATGACAAACAACCTAAAGTAGATCATAAAGATAAACAAAAGCATCAAGAAGATAACAAATAATAATAAACGCCTTTCAAGTATCAATGATGATAAACATCATCATATAAAGCTTGAAAGGCGTTTTTTTTAGAATATGGTTTGAGTGATAAAGTAACTTAGGATCGATAAACAAATAGATACAATAATAATAACGAGTAAGGGTTTTAAAGCTCTAGATTTTAAATCTTTAAAAGAAACATTTAATCCAAGTGCTACCATCGCCATTAGTAAAAAGATATTGGTCATGATTTCTAGTACTTTTAATAAAGCAGGTGGAAGTGAAATATATGTATTAATTAAAGCCATTGCAATAAAGCCAATTAAAAAATAAGGGAAATCGATACGATGTGATTGTTCACTGTCTTTATTTTTATATTTAACACATAATATAAAAATGATAATCACAGGTATTAATAAAAATACACGTCCTAATTTAGCTAATAATGCAATTTTTAATGAATCAATGCCTGCATAATTACCTGCTAATACAACCTGTGCAATTTCGTGCAAACTGGTTCCTGACCATATACCAAAATGAATAGGTGACATTTGAAGAATTGAATAGATTAATGTATAAAATAATGAAAAGACAGTGCCGACTAATGCGATAATACCAACACTGATTGCTATATCTTTATCTCTAGACTTTATGACAGGTGCAATAGCCGCAATAGCTGCCGCCCCACAAATACCAGTCCCCACACCTAATAGAGTTGTTATTGACGTATCTGTTTTAAACAAACGACTTAAGGCATATGTCATAACAATGCTAAAAATGATAATACAGGCATCCATCAATAATAGTGGACCGCTACGTCCTAAAATTTCATCGATATTCAACTTGAGACCGTAAAAGACGATAGCGATTTTCAATAGTCGCTTAGAAGAAAATGTAATACCAACTTTGTATTGTTCAGGATATCCTTTGAAGTGACGATATAAAATTGCAATAAGTATCGCAATAGATAGTCCACCGACATGGTTAAGTATAGGTAATTTAGATAATGCCAGACTAAACATTGCAATACCAAATGTAAATAACATACCTATGAAAAAATATTTATGCTTGAGTTGAATCATGTGACGTTCCTCCTATAAGAGAAAGTTTAGCATTGTACTGTTATAACGTTAAATAAATATTTGATATAGTATACATAACAAAAGTGATATGATGAATATATATATTTTATTAAGGGGAATATCCATGGATCCATATAAAGTATTAATAGAAGTAGTAAAAACAGCAAATTTTACAAAAGCAGCTGCGCATCTGTACACATCACAGCCATCAATAAGTCGTGATATCAAACGACTTGAAACTAAGTATAATGTTAAAATTTTTGAATTTACTAGGCCATCGATTCGTTTAACATCAGATGGTGAGAAGATTTTAAAATATGCACTGCAACGAGAAAATATAGAGCGGGAACTTTGGCAAAATTTAAAAAATGATAAGAAAGATGTAGCGGGTGTACTATCTATAGGTAGTAGTTATACGTATGGTGAGCAATATTTATCACAAAAATTAATAGAAATTGCCAACCAATATCCAGAATTACATGTAAATGCATATTTAACTAATTCAGATACGGTCTTAGATAACGTTAAACATAATGTTGTAGACATTGGAATTGTAGAGAGAGAAATCCAAGATAATACCATTGATTTAGCATGTATATCGCAAGATGAAATGGTCTTAATTTACAATCAAAAAGTAGGCTTTGATGCGAAACAAATATGTTTTGTTCGAGAACAAGGGTCAGGTACAAGAATTTACCAAGAAATCGGTTTAACTAACTTATCATTACATCCATATTTAGTGGAAATTAATAGTAATCAAGTAATCGTTGATATGGTGAAGGCTGGTAAAGGATTTACAGTTATATCTAAATCTGTATTAGATGAAGAACATAATAATATATTAGCTGCTATCAAGTTAGACGTCTTTCGAAATTTTTATCTCATAAAGCATAAAGATAAATATCTAGATGTTAATTTGAAAGCTATTATTGAATTATTTCAATGCTGTTATGAAGATTAAACGTTACATTGAAATTAACGGAAATTGTAAACAAACAAAAAACACCCATCAATGGATTAATCGTCCAGAGATGGGATAAAACGAAATCAATTATTTTAAATTATATCTTTATATTACACTAACGAAAAACATTAGAATACTTGTTCAACTTCGATAACGCCAGGTACTTCTTCGTGTAACGCACGTTCAATACCAGCTTTTAATGTTATTGTTGAGCTTGGGCAAGTACCACAAGCACCATGTAATTGTAATTTTACGATGCCGTCTTCAACATCAACTAACGTACAGTCGCCACCATCACGTAATAAAAATGGACGTAAACGTTCAATTACTTCAGCTACTTGATCAAACATTGTCGCATTCTCAGTAGGCATGAGATATGTCTCCTTTCAAGTAAATTATTTCATTATCATTATTAGTACATTATAATAGATTAAGTAAGAAAAATCTATAAATCAAAACGAGGGATTTCAATGACTAAAGTGAGTGTTGTTGTTTATGGGGCAGATGTAGTATGTGCAAGTTGTGTGAATGCACCGACATCAAAAGATACATTTGATTGGTTACAACCATTGTTAAAACGAAAATTTCCACACCATCATTTTGAGTTTACTTATATTGATATTGAAAAGGATACCGAAAATCTAACAGATCACGATCAACAATTTATTGAACGTATTCAAGAAGATGAGTTGTTTTATCCTTTGATTACAATGAATGATGAATATGTAGCAGATGGTTATATTCAAACTAAGCAGATTACGCAGTTTGTAGATCAAAAATTTTAAAAACAGAAAGTTAATATAGAGTATTAAAAATAGGGGCAGTGAAACCAATTAAAATGATTTCATTGCCCCTTTTATTTATTTTAACCGTTATGATATTTATATAACCAAAGGACACCTGATTTTAAGATAGAAGCGAGACGTCCGGTAACAGTTCGATCCATAATATAAGCAAATCCTTGTTTATCACCTAGAGAGCCTAAGAAACCTTGAACTTTAAGTTCTGGCATTTTTTCAGGTAATGGTTCGTTATTCCATTGCTTTTTCATTACGTCAGCGATTTGTTCGCCTTGTAATTCAGCTAATTGAGCACTAGGCGCATGTGGTAAGTCTGCACAGTCACCTACAACGTAAACATTTGGATAAGTAGGAATTTGGTGATACTGGTTTAAAATGACACGGCCGTTGTTATTAATATCTATAGGTAAATTTCTAACTACTTCAACTGGTTGTATACCAGCCGTCCAAACGACTAAATCGACATCTTCAGGAACACCATTATTATATATCTTTCCTGGTTCGACTTTATCGATGACTGAGTTGGGTACTACAGTAACATCGTGTTTAGAGAACCATTTTGAAATATAATTACTAAGTTTTTCTGGGAAATTGCGTAAAATTCGTGGACCACGATCATATAATAATATTTCTAAATCTGCACGACTTTCACGTAATTCACTAGCTAATTCAATGCCACTCAGTCCAGCACCAACGATAGCAACTTTAGCGCCTTTAGGTAGTTCACTAATACTATGAAAAGTATCGCGTGCCTTCGAAAGGGTTTGAATACTATGTGTATGTGTATCTGCACCAGGTACATTATGATACTTATCTTCGCAACCTAAACCAATGACTAGCTCATCATAATCTATTTTTGAATTACCTACAGAGATGATTTGCTCATCTAAATTAATATCATTGATTTCCCCATAAACTGTATTGATATTTGCATCATTTGGAAAAGACATACGTACATCTTTATCTGATTTTGTACCAGCAGCTAATGCATAAAATTCTGGTTTTAAACCATGGAATGGCATACGGTCAATTAAAGTCAACCTATATCCTTCTGGTAACGCATTAGGCAATATACGAGCCATGATGCGCATATTACCGTAACCCCCGCCTAATAAAACAATGTTTTTCATTTTAGTATACCCCTTTATCCTAAAAAATCATGTTATAAATAAGAGCATTAATATTGATATTGCCCTTTAGACTAATGTCATATTGAGCATTTTTGCCCAAAAAAATGATGGAAATGAACAAAAATTTAACCATCTTATCTTATATGACTATGTATTTATATGATTATTATATCGGTTTTTCAAATTGACTACAAATATATATCGAATTAAATTAAATATATTGTTTTATTAGTAATTTTTTCTATTTCCGACATTTTAAGCTCAATAATAGTCATAATAACGTGTGGTTTGTTATAATATTATAACTATTATAATAGAGAGGGTGTCGTATGTTTCCGTTAGTTGAATTCTGCATTTCCAATATGGCTAAGGGTGGAGATGTGGTTTATGAAAAGTTAGAAAATGATCCTGATGTAGATGTTTTAGAATATGGATGCTTACAAAATTGTGGTATATGCTCCAACGGCTTGTATGCACTGGTTGATGGTGATATTGTTGAAGGAGATACACCGGACGATTTGTTAAATAATATATATAAACATATAGAAGAAAATGATTTTACGAATTTATTATAGGAGGTTATGACAATGCAAACAGTTATTTTAACTGAAGCGGCAGCTTATGAAGTAAAAGACATGTTAGAAAGTAATGATATGCCTGATGGTTATCTTAAAATCAAAGTCAATGGTGGTGGATGCACAGGATTGACTTATGGTATGTCAGCAGAAGCTGAACCAGGTGAAAACGATGAAGTATTAGAATTCTTCGGTTTGAAAGTATTGGTAGATAAACATGATGCCCCAGTATTAAACGGGACAACAATTGATTTCAAACAATCACTAATGGGTGGTGGCTTCCAAATCGATAATCCAAATGCCATTGCTTCATGTGGCTGCGGTAGTTCATTTAGAACTGCTAAGGTTGCAGGTAATCCAGAAGATTGCTAGGCGAGATGACGGTTTTAATTTAATAAATTAAATTTTTCACAATGTGGACTATTGTCACTTGAAAATATTGTGTAAAAGCTATAGAATTAAACTTGGATTAAATATTGTCTTTTCTGTGAACTTCACGAGATATAGCTTAAAGAAAAAAGACGTAATAATTACTGTGTTGACGTGGTTATAATGCAAGGCTTAATTAAAAAGGTCGTGTATTTTTAAGTATGTTACACTGGAGTTAAAATATTATGAAAGCTTAGGTGAAAACAATGGCTCAAGAACGTAAAAAAGTATTAGTTTTAGGTGCGGGTTATGCAGGTTTACAAACTGTTACTAAATTACAAAAAGAACTTTCTGCAGAAGAAGCGGAAATCACTCTAATTAACAAAAATGATTATCATTACGAAGCAACTTGGTTACATGAAGCTTCAGCAGGTACAATCAATTATGAAGATTTATTATACCCAGTTGAAAGTGTATTGAAAAAAGACAAAGTTAACTTCGTAACTGCAGAAGTTACTAAAATCGACCGCAATGCTAAAAAAGTAGAAACTGACAAAGGCATCTATGATTTTGATATCTTAGTTGTAGCATTAGGATTTGTGAGTGAAACATTTGGTATTGACGGAATGAAAGATCACGCTTTCCAAATTGAAAATGTTTTAACTACGCGTCAATTATCTCGTCATATCGAAGATAAATTCGCTAATTATGCAGCTTCTAAAGAGAAAGACGACAAAGATTTATCTATCTTAGTTGGTGGTGCTGGATTCACTGGTATCGAATTCTTAGGTGAATTAACTGATCGAATTCCTGAATTATGTAGCAAATATGGTATTGACCAAAACAAAGTGAAAATCACTTGTGTTGAAGCAGCACCTAAAATGTTACCAATGTTCTCAGATGACTTAGTTAACCATGCTGTAAACTACTTAGAAAACCGTGGCGTAGAATTTAAAATTGCTACACCAATCGTTGCTTGTAACGAAAAAGGTTTCGTAGTAGAAGTAAATGGTGAAAAACAACAATTAGAAGCAGGTACATCAGTATGGACTGCAGGTGTACGTGGTAGCCACTTAATGGAAGAATCATTTGAAGGTGTTAAACGTGGCCGTATTGTGACTAATCAAGACCTTACAATTGCAGGTCATGATGATATCTTTGTTATCGGTGATGTTTCTGCATTCATCCCAGCAGGTGAAGAACGTCCATTACCAACAACAGCTCAAATCGCAATGCAACAAGGTGAACATGTTGCTAAAAACATCAAACATATCTTAAATGGCGAAGCTAAAGAAGAATTTGAATATGTTGATCGTGGTACAGTATGTTCATTAGGATCTCATGACGGTGTAGGTATTGTTTACGGTAAAGATATTACTGGTAAAAAAGCTGCATTCATGAAGAAAGTTATCGACACTCGTGCTGTATTCAAAATCGGTGGCGTAGGTCTTGCATTCAAAAAAGGTAAATTCTAACTTTTTATGATATATGAAGCCTCCTTACTTAAAAGTTTGGAGGCTTTTTTGTATGCTTAAATATAAATAAGATCATTTACAACTATTGAAAGAGTAACTTTAAAAATAACTACTTATCATAATAGTTGATTTAAATTAAATATCAAAAGGAGGCTGTATGATGAATATCCAAATTAATTCTACTAATCTAGATGACATACATACATTAATTATTGGTATTCCTGAACATATGAATCAATTAAATGATATCGTGTATCACGAACAATCATTAATGAATGATTTAAAAGTTTTAAAGAAAAATCATATTATACAAGGTGCAACTGGAAAGATAACGACATCAATGATTTATATTCAACAACAACCTAAACGTCTTATAACTGTTGGATTAGGAAATATTAAAGAATTAACTTATGCGGATTATTTAATCATTTGGGGAAATGTGTTTCAGTTTTTAAAACAAGAACATATCACAGAAGCAGAATTGTTACTAAACTCATTTTTAAGTCCACATATTGAAGACGATGTAGTGACTAAAACGCTAGGTTTGCAAAGTGAACAAGCTATTTATCAGTTTGACAATTATAAATCTGATAAGCGTGCACCTTATCAACCTGATTTACACGTAAATGTTGACTGTGACCTTGAGAAAATTGAAACTAAAATACAAGAAGGTAAAACGGTAGGTGAATCAATTAATTTAGCGCGTGAATTAAGTCAAATTCCCCCTAATCTATTAACACCTCAATATTTTGCTGAGCTTGTCGTACAACACTTTAAAGATTCATCTGTAGAAGTAGATATTAAAGATGGTCAGAAAATACAATCAGAAGGATTTGGATTGATACATGCGGTAGGAAAAGGCTCTATCCATGAACCTAGAGTGATTACGATGCAATATGATGGTAGTCGTACTGATGAGAAGCCAATTGTCCTAGTTGGAAAAGGTATTACCTATGACTCAGGTGGCTACAGTATTAAAAGTAAAATAGGAATGCAAACGATGAAATTTGATATGTGTGGCGCTGCAAATGTTGTTGCCATGATTGAGGTTGCTCATCAATTAGCGTTACCAATTAATATTATAGGTATCATAGCTTCTGCTGAAAATATGATTAATGACAAGGCAATGAAACCAGATGACGTTTATACCGCATTAAGTGGTGAAACAGTTGAAGTACTCAATACAGATGCTGAAGGTCGTTTAGTATTAGGTGATGCTGTTGCATATGCAACTCAATTTCAACCTCAAGTTATTTTAGATTTTGCTACATTAACAGGTGCTGCAATTGTGGCTCTAGGTGAAGATAAGGCTGCCGCGTTTGAAACTAATGCCAGTGAGCAATTAAAAGCGATTTTAAGTATCTCTAAAACCGTTGATGAACAAGTGTTTGAATTACCTATTACAAAAACAGAAAGACAGTTAATTAAAAATAGTGATGTCGCAGACTTAGTCAATCACACAAATGGACAAGGGAAAGCTTTATTTGCCGCTTCATTTATCAGTCATTTTAGTGGCTCAGTACCTCATCTGCACTTTGATATAGCTGGTCCAGCAACGATAAATAAACCATCACATAAAGGTCCGAAAGGTCCAACAGGATATATGATTCCAACGATTGTTGAATGGTTAAAATCATTATAGTTATTTAAGGAAGCGCCTTAGCGCTTCCTTTTATATTTTTTGAAAGGGTTATTTAAACTAGATTTCAATTTCGTATTGACTTTATAAAATTGAGTTGCTATGATATTATCCATAAATACTTTAGTTCGATAGAGTAGTAAAGGATGGTTTTGCGTATGATTAATGCAGTAGTGATTGCTGTTATTTTAATGATTATTTTATGTTTATGTAGGTTGAACGTTGTGATTAGTTTATTCATTAGTGCTTTAGTAGGTGGTATGCTATCTGGCATGAGCCTTGAAAAAGTCATTAACATATTTGGTAAGAATATTGTTGATGGGGCCGAAGTAGCACTGAGTTATGCGTTATTAGGTGGCTTTGCCGCTTTAATTTCCTATAGTGGTATTACTGATTACTTAGTTGGTAAAATTATTAAAGCCATTCACTCTGAAAACAGTCGACTTTCAAGAATCAGAGTGAAAGTGATTATAATTGTTGCACTTTTAGCAATGAGTATTATGAGTCAGAACTTAATACCTGTACATATTGCGTTTATTCCAATAGTAATTCCGCCATTATTAAGTTTATTCAATGATTTAAATATGGATAGACGCTTGATTGGTTTAGTTATTGGATTTGGATTATGTTGGCCGTATGTGTTATTACCGTATGGTTTTGGTCAAATATTCCAACAAATTATTCAAAGTGGGTTCCAAAAAGCGCACCATCCTATCGAATTTAATATGATTTGGAAAGCGATGCTTATTCCTTCAATGGGCTATATTGTAGGCTTAATTTTAGGACTTATCGTCTATCGTAAGCCTAGAAAATATGAAGAGAGAAATATTAATGATAGAGCAACAGTTACAGAACTAAAACCATATATTTTAGTTGTGACTGTGATTGCCATTTTAGCAACATTTATTGTTCAAACATTAACAGAATCAATGATTTTTGGTGCTTTAGCAGGTGTACTTGTCTTCTTTGTATCACGTGCATATAGTTGGTATGAATTAGATGAGCAATTTGTAGATGGTATTAAAATCATGGCATATATTGGTGTGGTTATTTTAACTGCCAATGGCTTTGCTGGTGTTATGAACGCAACTGGTGATATTGATAATTTGGTTAAAAGTTTAACTAGTATTACTGGAGACCACAAATTAATTAGTATAGTAGTGATGTATATTATCGGATTGATCGTGACGTTAGGTATAGGTTCTTCATTTGCAACAATACCAATTATCGCTTCATTGTTTATTCCATTTGGTGCATCTATTGGTTTAGATACAATGGCATTAATAGCGTTAATCGGTACAGCAAGTGCGTTAGGTGATTCTGGATCACCTGCAAGTGATTCTACATTAGGGCCTACAGCAGGATTAAATATGGACGGTCAACATGATCATATTAGAGATACTTGTATTCCAAACTTTTTATTCTATAATATCCCATTAATTATTTTTGGTACGATTGGGGCCATGGTATTATAGTATAAAAAGAGGAGTGTTAGGTTGACCAATTTATTAGAAACATTTGAAATGAATGTTGAAATTGAAGAAGAAGGTAAAGTTGTCATTTCAATGCCTGTAACAGATAAAGTGAAACAACCGTTTGGTTATCTACATGGTGGCGCAAGTTTAGCATTAGGTGAAACTGCATGCTCATTAGGTGCAGCAAACTTAATTGATACGTCTAAATATATTCCATTAGGTTTAGAGATGAATGCTAATCATATTCATTCAGTTAAAGAAGGTAAAGTGATTGCGATTGCTACTATTATTCATCAAGGCAAATCAACACAGGTATGGCATATTGAAATTAAAGATGACAATAATCAATTAATTAGTATAATGCGAGGAACAATGGCTATTAAGCCATTGAAATAAATAAAAGCTACCGTTTCGTTGTGAAGCGGTAGCTTTTATTATGTTATGATGCGAGTTGTTTTTGTAGGCGAATAAACGCTTGGTATATTCTTTCGGATGCTTCTCTGCCTCCCATAATGTTTCTACCAAAAGGTCCTAGTTCTAAATCAGCTAAACCTCCAGCTACAAATAAATGTGGTAGCCATTCTAGTTCATGCGTAATGTCTGGGAAACCACATTGTGCGATAGGGGCATTGAAATGTAAAACTAAATCTTGAATCATAGGTTGTGACATGACAGTATTTTCAAATCCTGTAGCCAATAAGATATGATCATAATACATCTTGCCATTTGAAGTAATGATATGATGATTTTTAATATCTTCAATCTCATTTTTATGAATGATTAAACGACCTTGGCTCATTTTTTTCTTTAAGCGCAGATATAACTCATGAGGCATCGATCCTTTATGACGTTCTGTTTGAATAATACGCATTCTTTCTTCAGAAGATTCGATATTTAGGAATGCATTCATATTTTTGGGACCTAACCATCCTGGATCCGCGTCAAAGTCATGAATTTCAATATCTTTATTAAGCCATAAATGTACTGTTTTACTGTCATCATTATTGACTAATTTTAGGGCTAAATGTGCAGCAGATATACCACTACCTACAACATGAGATGTTTGTTTTTCTTTAATTTGTGATTCTTCTTCATCAAAAATATGTTGAATATCTGGTTGATCATGATACATAGCTGGGATATAGGCACGATGATTGCAACCGTGTGCAATGATTAAATACTGTGTTGACAATATTCGACCATCATTTAATTCTAATTGCCATTGTTGATGATTATCTCGATGTATATGCCTTACGGCTCCTTGTATATGACTTTCATTCAAACGATATTGATGGATGAGTTCATGTGTATGATGCATGAACATATCGCGTTGAGGACGCTTATATGGCCCATAAGTAGCCCCTGTATACTGATTTAATTTAGCGTATTGTTTTAAATGAAATGGTTTTGGATGTATATGGTGTACAAAAGGTGATCTTAAAAAAGGCATACTAATACGATGTGTATAACTATTAAATTGTTCACATAATGTACGATAGGGATCAATGATTGTTAAATCCTTAGCGTCTAAACCAGCTTGTCTTAATTTTAAAGCTATGGTTGTTCCTTGAATGCCACCACCAATAATTGTCCATTGCATACTATCAACTCTTTCTTATTTTTTATAAAACGTAATTGTTTCGATTTGTAAAATTGTAGCATATTTGTGACATGAATACAATTTTTATATTGAAAGGATGAATCACGCTTATAATGTAAACTTTTATTTTAATTAAGTTTACATTATACTAAGTTAAGTCAATGACTTTATATGGTGAGTGATTACTTTTTAAGAAGAGGAGGATTTCTGATGACATTATCAGAACGAATTTTAAACAATGAGCATTTTTCTAAAGAAGCGTGGATGCATATATTTGAAGATGAACATATCGATACATTGGATTTATTACATGAAGCGTATAACATTAGAAAGCATTATTATGGTAAACGTGTAAAATTAAATATGATATTAAATGCTAAAAGTGGTATTTGTCCTGAAGATTGTGGCTATTGTGGTCAATCTAGAGAAATGAAGCAAAAACAGAGATATAGTTTAGTTGATAAAGAACAGATTAAAGATGGTGCCAATGTAGCACGAGAACATCAAATTGGAACGTATTGTATTGTGATGAGTGGCCGTGGTCCAAGTGATAAAGAGGTTGCACATATTTGCGATACAGTTGAGGAAATTAAAAGTATTCATCCTCAATTAAGAATTTGTGCGTGCCTAGGATTAACAAATGAAAAACAAGCTGCAAGGTTAAAAAAAGCAGGTGTCGATCGTTATAATCATAATATTAATACCAGTGCACGATACCATGATAATGTAGTGACTACACATACGTATAAAGATCGTGTTAATACAGTTGAGATTATGAAACAACATCATATATCACCTTGTTCAGGTGTAATATGTGGTATGGGAGAATCAAATGAGGATATCATTGATATGGCATTAGCATTAAAAAAGATTGATGCTGATAGTATACCTATTAATTTTTTACACCCGATTAAAGGTACTAAATTTGGAGATATGGATGAGTTAAATCCAATAAAGTGTTTACGAATTATTGCGATGTTTAGATTAATTAATCCTACTAAAGAAATAAGAATAGCAGGTGGACGAGAAGTGAATTTAAGATCATTACAACCTTTAGCATTACAAGCTGCTAATTCAATATTTGTTGGAGATTATTTAATTACTGGTGGACAGCCTAATCAAATGGATTACGAGATGTTAGAGGATTTAGGATTTGAAATTGATGTTGTTAATAACGACACCCATTAAAATTATTTGCAATTCAAATATGTCATATTAATATAAAACAGCCAAACGGTTGATGTATAACATCCCGATTGGCTGTTTATTTCTATAATTTTTTATCTTTTAAATCGTCTTTGATTTCATCTTGTTTAGTATTTTTACTGTAGGGTGTTTTAATATTATAGGCTGCTTTCATAATCATATGGCTTGAAAGTGGACCAGTGATTAGTACAAATATGATGCCTATAATTAACTGCATATTTGTATAACCATCTTTAACAATAAAGTATAAAAAGGCCCCAAATAATAAACTCATAGCACCTAAAGTAGACGCTTTTCCTGCAGCATGTGCACGTGAATAAACGTCTTCAAGCCTCAATAAACCAATAGCTGCTACCGCACTAATAAGTGCACCAATCATAATTAAGATAATTGAAATACTAATGATGATGGTTTCGATCATGTTCAATCACCTTACCTTTATCCATGAATTTTGAAAATACAGCTGTGCCTAAAAAGGCTAAAATACCTACTAGTAGGATAACAACAATCATATATTTGATATCCATTAAAATACTAAAAAGGGCAATAACTGCCATCAATTGTAATCCCATTGCATCTAATGCAACAACTCTGTCGGCTAGAGATGGGCCTAAAATAACTCTAACTAACATTGCTAACATAGATAATACGACAATGACTAAAGCAATAATTATTAATGTTTTGGTAATCATTATTGTTCGCCCACCTCTCTAACTACTTTTTCAAGTGAAGATTTAATACCTTCAGTTTCTTCTTCAGTAGTACTAAAGTTAATGGCATGGATATAAATTTTTGTACGATCATCACTAATTCCAAGGACGACAGTACCTGGCGTTAGTGTGATCAGGTTAGACAGTAACACGATTTGCCAATCCGTCTTCAAGTCTGTGTGATAGACAAAGAACCCAGGTTTATTTGAAATATGTGGTTTTAAAATAATTTTCAACACATCTAAATTCGCTTTAATTAATTCTAGTAAGAAAATGAAAACTAATTTAATCATTCTATAAATACGTATGAGATAAAATTTACCTGGCATCACACGGTGGAGTAGGTAAACTAAAATGAGACCAAATAGATAGCCTAATACAAAGTTATTAAGTGTATAACTATCAGAGATAAGTAACCATATGATTGAGACTAATAAATTAATAACAATTTGGACTGCCATTATGATTTACCCCCCAATACGCTATTGATGTAAACAGTTGGATCGTAGAATGTTGTTGCGCCTTCTTTAATAATAGGGTATAGCACATCTGCTGATAAACCGAATATCACAGTAATAACCACAGCTACGATAGATACGGTAGTCATACCTAATGTATTAGCTTTATTTGTGACGTCATATCCTTTAGGTTCTCCGAAGAATCCTTTTAAGAAAATTCTTATGACTGAGTATAAAACAACTAAACTTGATAATAAGACAACGATACCAGTGATATAGAAGCCTTTTTCAAATGTAGCTTTCACAATATATAGCTTTCCGTAAAAACCACTTAAAGGTGGGATTCCGGCTAAACTTAATGCAGCAATGAAGAATGTCCAACCTAGCACTGGGTATTGTTTAATTAAACCACCAAATAAACGTAAATCGGTAGTTTTAGTGATTTTATACATGACCCCGATGAGTAAGAATAGAGATGCTTTTACTAACATATCATGGATAGTGTAATAAATAGCACCTATCATACCTGCTTCATTCATCATAGCTACGCCAACCAATATAACGCCAACAGCAATCATAATATTGTATAGAATGATTTTCTTTGTATCATAGTATGCTATTGCACCAACGCAACCGAATATAATCGTCATGATAGCTAGGAATAAAATGACATAGTGAGAAAAACTTACTGTATTGTTAAAGAACAAGCTTAAAGTTCTAGCAATTGCATAGACGCCGACCTTTGTTAATAACGCACCGAAGAATGCAATAATAGCGAAAGGTGGCGCATAATAAGCGCCTGGTAGCCAAACATACATAGGGAAGACACCAGCTTTTGTAGCAAAGACAAATATAAATAATATAAATACAATGTTTACTAAGCCACTTTCATGTGCTGATAAATCATTCAAACGTTGACTAATATGCGCTAAGTTTAAAGTGCCCACGACAGAGTATAGAATCGCTACACCCATGACAAAGAATGATGATGATACAACATTGACTAATATATACTTAATCGTTTCTTGTAATTGAATCTTTGTCGTACCAATAACTAATAAACAGTAGGATGACATTAAGAATACTTCGAAGAATACGAATAAGTTGAAAATATCACCTGTTGTAAATGCACCGATGATACCAATAAGCATAAACATAATAGAGAAATAATAATAAAACGTTTCTCTTTCAACACCAATAGATTGATAAGAATATAATATGATGAGTGCAGTAATGATAATACTCGTAATAATCAATAATGCACTAAAAATATCTAATACAAAAACGATACTATAGGGTGCTTTCCATGAACCTAATTCTAATTTAATAGGTCCATCTTGTAAGACATTTTTTAAATTAAGTATTGCAATTATTAATGTAATGATTGTACCTACTAATGCGACATAACGTTTGATATGCGGTCTTTTTCCAATGAAGACGAGTAATATTGCCGTCAGAATTGGTACAACTAAAGTAAGAGCTAACATATTACTCTCTGACATCTTCTGGAACTCCTTTCATACTTTCAACGTTATCTGTACCAAGTTCTTTATAAGTTCTAAATGCTAAAACTAAAAAGAAAGCAGTAGTAGCAAAAGCGATAACGATGGCTGTTAATATAAGTGCTTGTGGGATTGGATCAACATAACTTTGCGTGCCTTTTTCATAAATAGGTGCTTTGCCATGTTTTAATCCGCCCATTGTTATTAAAAATAAATTTGCTGCGTGTGTTAGTAGCGTAGTCCCCATAATGATCCGTATCAAACTCTTAGACAAAACGAGATAGACGCTAATTGCTGTGAGGATACCACTAACAAATATCATAATAATTTCCACTATTCGTTCTCTCCAATCGATAAAATAATAGTCATTACAGTTCCAACTACGGCACATAAGACACCGAAATCAAAGAATACAGCGGTAGTCATATGCATGGGCGCTAGCAATGGAATAGGTATGTCAAATGTGACATGTGTAAAAAAGTTGTTGGACATGAACCAACTTGCCATTGGAGTACCAACGCAAAATAATAATCCGATACCAATTAATATTTTAAAATCAATTGGAAAAATACGTCTCATTGTCTTTATATCAAATGCAATGGCAATAACAACCAAAGCGCTTGAGAATAATAAACCTCCAACGAAACCGCCACCTGGTGTATAGTGACCTGCTAGAAATAGTGAAAAGCCGAACATCATAACCATGAAGAAAATGATGACTGCTGTATATTGGAACATTAAATCATTTTTCTGTCTGTTCATGACGTTTCACCTCACTTGTTTCTGAACGATGTTGATGTTTCATACGTAATTTAATCATTGTATAAATACCTAAACCTGCGATACCTAATACGGATGATTCGAATAAAGTATCCATGCCACGGAAATCTACTAAAATAACATTAACCATATTTTTACCTGAAGCAAGATCGTAAACATGATCTTGATAATAATGAGTGATTGATTCGAAGTGTCTATTGCCATACGCAATTAATCCTAAAATCGTCACAACAAGACCGACACCAACCGAAATTAAAGCATTTATGACTTTAAATGATCGTGTTTCGTTGTAACGGTTAAGATTAGGTAAGAAATAGAAACATAGTAAAAATAATGCGGTAGAAATGGATTCTACAACAAATTGTGTTAATGCTAAGTCAGGTGCTTTAAAGAATATAAACAACACTGAAACAGAATAACCGACAGCGCTTAACATAATAATGCTAAATAAACGAGATTTAGCAAAGACAATTAAGAACGAAGCAATGACAAGTAAAACAATGATGCCTACTTCAAATATTCTAATGCGACTGACATCTTTGAAATTAATTGTGAATGGAACGCTTAATAAAATTACTGTAGTTAATAAAATTAATAAACCGAAGATAATCACGAGATTATTTCGAGAAGATTCAGTGACATAGCTATTTGTCATATTTTTAGAATACGTTGGCATTATTTTACCAGTTCGATCGTACCAGTAATTAAGTGTAAGTTGGTTAGGTTGTGACTGTAATAATTTAATCCAATAAGCAAACGTTATGATGAGTAAAATACCAATGATGTAGATACCAATAGTTGTAATAAATGCCGGTGTTATACCGTGGAATAAGTGAAACTCGGCACTTACTTGAGTTGTTTGACTCATTGATGTTGTCGCTGGTTCAATAATCGATTGTGTCAATACTCCAGGGAATAGACCAAATATAATAACTAATATAGCTAATATTGATGGTGAAATAAGCATTAATATAGATGCTTCATGAGCTCGTTGTGGTAATTGATTAGGTTTATATTCTCCAAAGAATATATGCATAATAAATTTAATTGAATAGACAAAAGTAAAAATACTTCCGACAATGGCAAGTATTGGGAAGATGAGGCCTAATGTATTTAGACTCATCACATGCGCGTGTGTTAATTCAATGACGGATTCTAAGAATTTCTCTTTAGATAAAAAGCCATTAAAAGGTGGGACGCCTGCCATACTTAATGAAGTAATAACAGTAATCGTGAACGATATAGGCATAATAGTTAATAAACCACCTAATTTCTTAATATCACGCGTTCCGGTACTATGGTCGACTGCACCAGTTATCATGAATAACGCACCTTTAAACGTAGCATGATTAATTAAATGAAATGCAGCTGCAGTAAAGGCAGCTATATAAAGTTGACTATCTTGACCTTCAAAATGATAGTTAACTGCACCCATACCTAACATAGACATGATCATTCCGAGTTGTGACACAGTTGAAAAGGCTAGTATACCTTTTAAATCTTGTTGTTTTGTTGCATTTAAAGATGCCCAAAATAAAGTGATTAATCCAACTAGTGTAACTGTCCAAATCCAGCCTTGTGATACAGCAAAAATGGGCGTCATTCTTGCAATTAAATATAAACCAGCTTTAACCATTGTTGCCGAATGTAAATAGGCACTAACAGGTGTTGGTGCTTCCATTGCATCTGGTAACCATATGTAAAAAGGTACTTGAGCTGATTTAGTAAATGCACCAATTAAAATAAATATCATAGCCAGGATAAAGAAAGGACTGTTTTGTATTTCTGCAACGTGTTGAATAATATAATGTAAACTAAATGAATCTGACGCTACAGAAAGTAAAATGATGCCACCTAAAAGGCTAAGTCCTCCAAAAACTGTGATGATTAAAGATTTTTGAGCCCCATAAATGGAAGCCTGTTTCTCTCTCCAAAATGATATAAGTAAAAAACTTGAGAACGAAGTTAACTCCCAGAATAAGTATAAAATAATAAGGTTATCTGAAAGAACAACGCCTAACATTGCACCCATGAAAAGTAATAAATAACAGTAAAAATTCCCTAATTGTTCTGATTGGCTTAAATAACCAATGGAGTATAAGACAACTAAACTGCCGACACCAGTAATCAGTAAGCTGAATAACAACCCTAATCCATCAACATAAAGGTTGAAATTCATACCGATATGTGGCATCCACTTAAAAGTTTTCATTACGGTATTACCTGACGAAGTAGTCGTAATAAAGGATAAGAAATATATAAATAAGACGACGGGGACAGGTAATACAAACCAACCTATGTGAATTCTTTTGAAGAAGCGATATAGGATTGGAATAATGAGTGCAAATATTAACGGTAATAGAACCGCAATATGTAACAAACTCATTAAATTGTCCTCCTTTAAAAATGTTTATGATATTCATTATACATGAATCATATCATTCTGAAAAACGTCTGAACGCTTGAAATTACTGAATTTCTATCCACTGTTAAATAAGAAGAAACACGTCAATTTTTAATGAAAATTTTGTTTGTATTGAATAGTATAATCAGCTTTAAGTTGTTCTAAATTTTGTAATGAACGCTTTGCATGTGCGTCATTTTTTTCTTTTAATTGTGACTCTAAATTTGAAATAGCTTGTTGAAGAGAATCTTCATATGACATTTTTTCGACATTAAAGTCACGTAATTGTGAACGCTTAGCATATCTTTTTTCATAATGGCTTAATGCTTTACGTTCATGGAAAAATACACCTGTCGATTCATTAGGATTGTGTAAATCACCTTGTTTAGGATGTTTGATCACTTGTTCAACTTGAACTAAAACGTCGTCACCAGTATCTTCTTTAATTGAAACACCGTAGCTTCCTGTCTTATGAGAAAATCGATATAACATGCTATATTACTTCCTTTCAAATGTGTTAATATATACGTATATCATAACATGAATGGAGAATTTTAATGACGAACTATCCTCAGTTAAATAAAGAGATACAAGAAGATGAAATTAAAGTTGTAATGCATACTAATAAAGGAGACATGACATTTAAGTTATTCCCTAATATTGCACCTAAAACAGTTGAAAACTTTGTTACACATGCTAAAAATGGTTACTATGATGGGGTAACTTTCCACCGCGTAATCAATGATTTTATGGTACAAGGCGGCGACCCGACTGCAACTGGAATGGGTGGCGAAAGCATTTATGGTGGTGCATTCGAAGATGAGTTTTCGTTAGAAGCGTTTAATTTATATGGTGCATTATCTATGGCTAATGCTGGTCCGAATACAAACGGTTCACAATTTTTTATCGTTCAAATGAAAGAAGTACCACAAAATATGCTAAGTCAATTAGCTGATGGTGGTTGGCCAGAACCAATCGTTAAAGCGTATGGTGAAAATGGAGGTACGCCTTGGTTAGATCAAAAACATACTGTATTTGGTCAAATGGTTGAAGGTGAAACAACATTAGAAGACATTGCGAATACGAAAGTAGGACCTCAAGATAAACCTGTACATGATGTAGTTATCGAATCTATCGATGTTACTGAATAAGGTGACTGTTTGTATTTAACGATTCGTAAACATGATTTTAGGATAATTTCAATTTAAAAAAGATTAGAAACTTCACGCTCAAGTAAAGTCATACTTTGAACGTGAAGTTTTTTAATGTTATATAACATAGAGGGGCACAACATTTTTATCAGACATTTTATTATTATCATTATGGGAATGAATAAAGTTCCATAGGATCTATTTCAAAATAATTCAAAAAATTCAACGTTATAGTTAGTCCCTTAATTTGTTTTATGCTATGATAATAGTGTTAAGAAAAACGAAATAAGGGGTTATCAAGTTGAATAATCACTACAAAGAAGGTCAACATATTAAGGTACGTGTGACTGGTATTCAACCGTATGGCGCATTTGTTGAGGCCCCTGACCATACTGAAGGACTTATCCATATTTCTGAAATCATGGATGATTATGTCCATAACTTGAAGAAATTTCTATCTGAAGGACAAGTCGTCAAAGCTAAGATTTTATCAATTGATGAAGAAGGTAAACTCAACTTGTCTTTAAAAGATAATGATTACTTTAAAAATTATGAACGTAAAAAAGAAAAACAGTCGGTGCTAGATGAAATAAAAGAAACAGAAAAGTATGGGTTTCAAACACTTGAAGAACGCTTACCGGTCTGGATCAAACGGTCTAAACGTACTATACGTCAAGATTAAAGTGACGTAATTATATTCGTTATATTTATACTAAGAATATAGGGATGATATAAACGATAGTATCTATTTTGTGATGGATATTATCGTTTTTATTTTGAGAAAGTTGAACAAGTATAGCTTCAGTCTCTAAAGAGCCCTTTGATTGTTTGATGATGATTCATATAAAAAATCTATAAGCAAATAAATAGAGCATAAAATCTTTTCATGTTATAGTCTCCATTATTATTAATCTGGAGGTAGAGTTATGAATAGTAAATATAATTCATTATTTGAAAGTGTGACATTGCCAAATGGCGTTGAATTAAAAAATAAGTTCGTTTTAGCGCCTTTAACACACATTTCATCTAATGACGATGGCACAATTTCAGATGTTGAATTAACATATATTGAAAAGCGTGCGAAAGATGTCGGATTAGCGATTAATGCAGCGAGTAATGTGAACGATCTTGGTAAGGCATTTCCTGGACAGCCTTCAGTAGCTCACGATGCAGACATAGAAGGTCTTAAAAAACTTGCACAAGCGATGAAGAAAAATGGTGCTAAAGCATTAGTTCAAATTCATCATGGTGGGGCTCAAGCATTACCTGAATTGACGCCCGATGGTGATGTAGCTGCTCCAAGCCCAATTTCATTAAAAAGTTTCGGCCAAAAACAAGAACACGATGCAAGAGAAATGACATCAGAAGAAATTGAACAAACGATTAAAGATTTCGGTGAAGCAACACGACGTGTTATACAGGCTGGATTTGATGGTGTTGAAATTCATGGAGCTAACCATTATTTAATCCACCAATTTGTTTCACCTTACTACAATAGAAGAAACGATATATGGGCTGAGAATTTGAAATTCCCAATGGCTGTCATTGATGAAGTGCTTAAAGCGAAAAAAGATTATGCATCTGATGATTTCATTGTCGGATATCGTTTGTCACCAGAAGAAGCGGAATCACCAGGTATTACAATGGATATTACTGAAGAATTAGTTAATGCAATTACTAAAAAAGACATAGATTATATTCATGTATCAATTATGGATATTTATTCTAAAACACGTGATGGACAGTATGAAGGACAAAATAGATTAGAACTTATTCATAAATGGATTAATGGACGTATGCCATTAATCGGTATTGGATCAGTATTTACTGCTGATGATGCTTTAAATGCAGTTGAAGATGTTGGCGTAGAATTAGTAGCTTTAGGACGTGAGATTCTACTTGATTATGATTTTGTAGGGAAAATTAAAGAAGGTAGAGAATCTGAAATTATAAGCTATTTTGATCCAGAACGTGAAGATAATCATGAATTACCACCTAAATTATGGCAACAATTTAATAATGGTTTTTATCCTTTACCTAGAAAAGATCAATAATATATTTAAAGCAATATATTTAAAGCTAGAAAAGATCATTTACCAATGATTATTTCTAGCTTTTTTTATACACTTTTATAGAATTTTTGGTATATTGTAAAATCAATAAAAGGTGTCACTATAAGGTTTTAGAAACAATAAAAGATATATTATGACGAATTTTTAAACTTTTACTTGTACAACATAGCGGGCATGTGTCATTATATTTGTAAGGGCTTTCAAAATATAAAAATTTAAGTAATACATGTTGTAATAAGAGATAGAAAAATTACAACTTTAATAAAATGAGACTATTTAGAAATATATTAATGTAATCTGTTTGAGAGCCACTGGAAATCAGTTATGATATTTGTAACTAGCTTTAGTATTTATTAAACAAAGGGGAGATATTATGACTAAGTCAGAACAAATTATTGAATTAACAAATCACTATGGAGCACATAACTATGTACCGCTTCCAATCGTCATTGCCGAAGCAGAAGGTGTATGGGTAACTGATCCGGAAGGTAATAAATATATGGATATGCTATCTGCATATTCAGCAGTAAACCAAGGGCATAGACATCCTAAAATTATTCAGGCACTTAAAGATCAAGCAGAGAAAGTAACATTAGTATCACGTGCTTTCCACAGTGATAATTTAGGTGAATGGTACAAGAAAATTTGTGAATTATCAGGTAAAGATAAAGCATTACCAATGAATACTGGTGCAGAAGCTGTTGAAACAGCATTAAAAGCAGCACGACGTTGGGCTTATGATGTGAAAGGTATTGAACCAAATAAAGCAGAAATCATTGCATTCAATGGTAACTTCCATGGTCGTACAATGGCACCCGTGTCATTATCGTCTGAAGCAGAATATCAAAGAGGATATGGTCCATTATTAGATGGTTTCCGTAAAATTGATTTTGGTGACGTAGAAAAATTAAAAGCAGCAATCACTGATAATACTGCAGCAATTTTAGTAGAGCCTATTCAAGGCGAAGCTGGTATCAATGTGCCACCAGAAGGTTATTTAAAAGCAATCAGAGAATTATGTGATGAGCATAATATCTTATTTATAGCAGACGAAATCCAAGCTGGGTTAGGCCGTTCAGGTAAGCTATTTGCCACAGACTGGGATAATGTTAAACCAGATGTATACATTTTAGGTAAAGCGCTTGGCGGTGGCGTACTGCCAATTTCCGTTGTCTTAGCTGATAAAGAAGTTTTAGATGTATTTACACCAGGTTCACATGGTTCTACATTTGGCGGTAATCCATTAGCTTGTGCCGTGTCACTAGCTGCTTTAGATGTCATTGTAGATGAAGACTTACCTGGCCGTTCATTAGAATTAGGTGAATACTTCAAATCTGAATTACAAAAAATCGAACATCCTTCAATTAAAGAAGTACGTGGCCGTGGCTTATTCATCGGAATTGAATTAACTGAGAATGCAAGACCATACTGTGAATCATTAAAAGAATTAGGTTTATTATGTAAAGAGACACATGATACAGTTATTCGATTTGCACCACCACTTGTTATTACTAAAGAAGAATTAGACCTTGCAATTGAAAAAATTAAACAAGTTTTTAAATAAGTTCAAAAAGTTGTAACAATCATTTTGCAACCCCTTTAAAAAGGATAAAGTTGTGTTACAATAATAAATGAAAGCGAAATCATTAGTTAAAAAGAGGCGAAAAGGATCATGACTGAGAATAATAATTTAGTGACTTCTACTCAAGGAATTATTAAAGAAGCTTTGCATAAATTGGGCTTTGATGATGGTATGTACGATCTAATCAAAGAACCACTAAGATTTTTACAAGTACGTATTCCAGTGCGTATGGATGATGGTACAGTTCAAACATTCACTGGTTATCGTGCACAGCATAATGATGCAGTAGGTCCAACTAAAGGGGGAGTGCGTTTCCACCCAGATGTTGACGAAGAAGAAGTTAAAGCATTATCAATGTGGATGACATTAAAATGCGGCATTGTTAATTTACCATACGGCGGTGGTAAAGGTGGTATCGTGTGTGACCCTCGTCAAATGAGTATTCATGAAGTTGAACGTTTATCTCGTGGGTATGTTAGAGCGATTTCACAATTCGTAGGACCAAACAAAGATATTCCAGCACCAGACGTATTCACTAACTCACAAATCATGGCTTGGATGATGGATGAATACAGTGCACTAGATAAATTCAATTCTCCAGGATTTATCACTGGTAAACCTATTGTACTTGGTGGATCACAAGGACGTGACCGTTCAACTGCACTAGGCGTTGTTATTGCAATTGAACAAGCAGCTAAACGTAAAGGCATGGATCTTAAAGATGCTAAAGTGGTTATCCAAGGTTTTGGTAACGCAGGTAGTTTCTTAGCTAAATTCTTATATGATTTAGGTGCGAAAGTAGTTGGTATTTCAGATGCTTACGGTGCTTTACATGACCCTAACGGTTTAGATATTGACTATTTATTAGACAGAAGAGATAGCTTCGGAACTGTAACAAACTTATTTGAAGAGACAATCTCAAATAAAGAATTATTCGAATTAGACTGTGATATCTTAGTTCCAGCAGCGATTTCAAACCAAATTACTGAAGAAAATGCTAATGATATTAAAGCAAGTATCGTGGTTGAAGCTGCAAACGGACCAACTACACCTGAAGCGACACGTATTTTAACTGAACGTGGCATCTTATTAGTACCAGATGTTTTAGCTAGTGCAGGTGGTGTAACAGTTTCATACTTCGAATGGGTTCAAAACAATCAAGGTTACTATTGGACTGAAGAAGAAGTTAATGAAAAATTACGCGAAAAATTAATTACTGCTTTCGATACAATTTATGAATTATCACAAAACAGAAAGATCGATATGCGTTTAGCAGCCTATATTGTTGGTATCAAACGTACAGCAGAAGCAGCTAGATATCGTGGATGGGCATAACAGCCTTTATTAATATCGGTTAAACCTACTTTCATATAAAATAAAAACATTCACTCAGAAATTGTTGAGTGAATGTTTTTTGTTTAATTTAAATCATTTTTAACTTGTTGCAAGACTTTTAAAATAGTTTCACTGTCTTCAATATTTAGATAATGAATCATTGGTTTGGCATTTGGATAGGGCACAACCAATTCACAATCATTCAATATTTCTGACGAAGAAGGTGTCGTTTTAATCAATAATCGGTTATCGTATAATCCACCAACTACACATTTATCATAGTATATGATATATTCTCCCATCATTTTACGAGTCGTAATATGATCTTCATTCATGTATTGCATAAATCGATTGAGTATATTTTCAGATGTTGCCATGTTTTCACAACCCTTAAGTTAAAAGTATGAATCTAACGTTAGTATACACAATGATTTATAAGTATTGCTATTTTTGGTTTAAATTTTTGTATTTATCTGCATAGTTGGTAAATACACCATCAATGCCATAGTCATTCAAACGTTGCATATCTGCTTCTTCATTAACAGTAAATGGATGTATTAGGAATCCTAAATCTTTTAAATGCTTAGTATTTTTTTCATTTAAATCTGTATATTCAGGCCCTACACCAACTGCATAAGACTTAATACGTTTTAAATCTGCTTCACTTTGGAAAGGTAACTCGCCTTTATCTAATAAACGAATTAAAGGAATATTAGGATTTAATTGTTTCATTTTTTGTAGACTAGGTTCAGAAAAAGATTGAACAATGACATGACCATTTTTAAGTGATTGATCAGTCAACATACCATGTTTGTTTAAACTTTGAATTAATTGATTTTCCATACCTGGATAAACATCAGGAGATTTTGTTTCGATATAATAATTAGCGTTTTTACCGTAACGACTTAAAATTTCATCCAAAGTAGGGACCTTTGCATTGTTATATTCTGATTTAGCAAGGTCAGGATGTTGTTTGTTAAACCAACTACCAGCATCGAGTTTCTTTAACTCTGCTAATGTATAATCTTCAACTCGTCCATGTCCATTAGTAGTACGATCAACGGTTTCATCATGCATGGCAACGAGATGACCATCTTTCGTTCTTTGTAAATCAATTTCTATGTATGACGCTCCTAATTCTTTATGACTTTTATCATAGGCATTAAATGTATGCTCAGGAGCATAACCACTTGCACCTCTATGAGCAATTGTCGTGTGAGCTTCACCAGTTAAATTTTTCTGCCATTGCGAATGACTTTGATTAGTATGATTAGATGTTTGAGTTTGTGTTTGATTTTCAGTTGAATCTGATGTTTGTGTTGATTGACCATCTCCGCTTGCAAGTGCTGGTGTACTGACACTTAGCATAGATAAAGTGATTATTGCAACTCCAACAGATACCCATTTATTTAATTTCAAAGTAATAACATCCTTTCAATTTGAGTGTTACTACTATCATGGCAATATTTTTAAATATGAGAAATAGAATTTACTGAATAATTAAACAACTATAAAGAACTTAATATTCATTTCAAAATATATTAATAATTAACAAACCATTTACATTGTTGAAGTTTTAAAAATATTGAGTAGTTATGCTTTATGATATGCATTTATCTTAATGTGAAATACGTTTATATTTATCTGCATAGTTGGTGAAGACACCGTCGACACCATAACGATTTAATCGTTTCATATCAGCACTTTTATCTACAGTAAAAGGATGTACGATAAAACCTAAATCTTTTAAATGAACAGTGTTAGATTCATTTAAGTCAGTATATTCTGGACTAATGCCTGTTGCGTATTTGCGAATATATTTTAAGTCTTTATCTGTCATTTGTTGTAATTGGTGTTTTTTTAATAATCTAACTAACGGAATAGACTTATTTTGATGATGGATTTTTAACAGACTATCTTCAGAAAAGGATTGAATCATAACATGACCATTTTTTAAAGAGGTTTTATTTAATAAATCATGTTTTTGAAGTGTTTGTAAAAGTTGATCTTCCATACCTGGATAAACATTAGGTGATTTTGTTTCGATGTAATAATTTGCATGTTTACCATATCTTGACAGTATTTCATCTAAGGTTGGTACTTTGGCATTTTGATATTCTGGTTTAGCCTTTTCAGGATGTAATTGATTAAACCATTCACCAGCGTTTAGTTCTTTAATTTGTGCTAGCGTTAAATCTTTGATTTTGCCATGACCATTAGTAGTTCGATCAACTGAATCATCATGCATCGCTATGAGTTGGCCGTCTTTTGTTCTTTGTAAATCAATCTCTATGTATGAGGCGCCAATATCATGATGACTTTTATCATAGGCATTAAGTGTATGTTCAGGCGCATAACCACTCGCGCCTCTATGTGCAATTGTTACAAATGTTTCTTGTGTGGGATTGGTATGCCATTTTGAATGTTGACTGGCTTTGTTATTGAACTGTTCAGATTTAACACGAGTGTTTTGGAAGTAAGTATAAATAAACAGACCAATGAAAGACAAAAATATAAAAAATAATAAAAATAAAGTAGTTTTGGGATGTTTAAACATAGATTGCCCTTTCTAATAATTTTTGAATACTTGATTATTATACTATAAGTTGACAGGCAATATAATTATAATTTAAAACAGTTGTTTTAGGTTTTATGTTGGAAGAGGAGAGGATTGGAGAGAAAAACAAGGAGAGACAATTTGTCTCTCCTTGCTAAATATATTATGAATTTATTAATTGTTGTGCAACTGATAATTGGTGTTTAACAGCATCTTGACCTGTTGAACCATAACTTTTACGACGTTTTAAACAATTTTCAGGCTTTAAAAAGTCATAAATATCAGCTTCGATACTTTCATGATGTGATTGATAATCTTCTAAAGGTACATCAAGTAAATAAATACCTTTATTAATACAATCTAAGACGATTTTTCCAACAATTTCATGTGCTGTTCTAAATGGAACGTTCTTACTTACTAGATAATCTGCTAATTCAGTAGCATTTGAAAAATCTTTAGTAACTGTTTCATTTAAACGGTTGGTATTTACCGTCATAGTATCTAGCATACCTTCAAATATTTTTAATGAACCTTTAATGGTATGAATCGCATCAAATAAGCCTTCTTTATCTTCTTGCATATCCTTGTTATAAGCTAATGGTAATCCTTTGAGTGTTACTAACATACTCATTAAATGTCCTGTGGTACGTCCAACTTTACCTCTAATCAATTCAGCCATATCAGGATTTTTCTTTTGAGGCATGATGGATGACCCTGTAGAAAAGGCATCAGATAAAGTAATGAATTTAGCTTCATCTGTAGACCAAAAGATAATTTCTTCAGAAAATCTTGATAAATGAACCATAGTTAATGAGATATTATGCAAAGTTTCAACAATATAGTCACGGTCACTTACTGCGTCCAAACTATTTTCATAAACTGCACTAAAATTGAGTAATTCTTGTGTTTCATGACGATCAATAGGATGTGTTGTCCCACTTAATGCTGCTGCACCAAGAGGGGAGATATCGATTCTTTTCATACTATCTTGGAAACGTGATTTATCACGTTCTAACATCCAAAAGTAAGTCATAATGTGATGTGCAAATGAAATAGGCTGTGCACGTTGCAAGTGCGTATAACCTGGCATAATCGTATCGACATGTTGGTTAGCAATTGTCAGTATTGTTTGTTGTAATGATTTAATTAATTCAATAATGCCACTTACTTCTTCTTTAGTATATAAATGCATATCTGTAGCTACTTGGTCATTTCTACTTCTTCCTGTGTGAAGTTTACCCCCAGCTTCACCAACACGTTGAATCAGTTCATGTTCAATATTTAAATGAATATCTTCTAATGACGCTTTGAATTCGATTTTATTTTGATGTACGTCTTTTTGTATTGCTTTTAGCCCTTCGATAATTGTATGGGCTTCATCTTGACTAATAATATTTTGATTAGCGAGCATTGTAGCATGTGCAATACTGCCTTGTACATCTTGATCGATTAGATTTTGATCGAAATCAATTGAAGCATTAAATTCATCAACCCATTCTTCTGGTTGTGCTTCAAATCTGCCTCCCCAAGCTTTATTACTCATTACTATAGCCTCCATGTAACATAGCATTGACTTGTGTTGGTAAACCATAAATATCGATAAATCCTACTGCAGCTTCTTGATTAAAGGCATCTTCTTTAGTATAAGTCGCAAGTTTTTCATCATATAGTGTATATGGTGATTTTCTGCCGTTTACAATCGCATTGCCTTTGAATAATTTAACTCTTACGTCACCTTCAACATATTGTTGTGTACTGTCTATAAATTGTTTAAGGCTATCAGTCAATGGTGAGAACCATAAACCATTGTACACTTGTTCAGAAAATTGCTTTTCAATGACTGGTTTGAAGTGTGCCACGTCTTTAGTAAGCGTAATTGTTTCTAATGCTTTATGTGCTTTTAAGATGACTTCCGCACCTGGTGTTTCATAGATTTCTCTTGATTTAATACCTACTAATCTATTTTCAACATGGTCAATTCTACCAATACCATGTTTACCAGCTAATTCATTTAAATAAAGGATTAAGTCATCTAAATTGTAATCTTTACCATCAACTTGAACAGGTACACCATTTTTAAATGAAAGGATAATTTCATCAGCTTCATCAGGTGTATCTTCTAATGCATTCGTTAAATCGAAGGCATCTTCAGGGGGAGCAGCATATGGATCTTCTAAAATACCGCATTCGTTAGCTCTACCCCATAAATTTTGATCGATGGAATAAGGTGAATCATAGTTAATAGAAACTGGAATATTATGTTTGATAGCATAATCAATTTCTTCTTCACGACTCCATGCCCATTCTCTTACTGGTGCAAATGCTTTTAAGTTAGGATTAAGGGCTTTAATAGCAACTTCGAAACGTACTTGGTCATTACCTTTACCTGTACATCCGTGAGCAATACCTACTGAATTTGTTTTTTCAGCAATTTCAACTAACTTTTTAGAGATTAGGGGACGAGATAATGCTGATACTAATGGATATGCATTTTCATACATTAAATTCCCTTTAATAGCATAGCTAACATAATCATCACTAAATTCTTTTGTTGCATCAATGATGTGACATTCTACAGCACCCATTTTTAATGCTTTGTCATGAACAAGGTCTAAATCTTTACCTTCTCCTACATCTAAACAACAAGCGACTACATCGTATCCTTTGTCAATTAACCATTGTACTGCAACGCTTGTATCTAATCCTCCGGAATATGCTAAAACGATTTTCTCTTTCATATTTACACCTCAAATTATTTTCAGAATTTTAATATAAATTCATCATAGCAAATTCTTGATGAAAAATAAACCATAAAACTACATAAATATACATTTTAGGTATAACTTTTTAGAACCGAAATACATGTAATGGTTGATTTGTAGGTATTTTGATTAATTAATAATTTTTAGAAAATTGTATAAAGGGAGGGTGGTGTTTTGATGATTTAAGAAGATGACACTGAAAATTCACTTTTTGAATATAAAATAGAGACTTGTGAATTGAATAGCATATACAAACTTAGTAGAATTAAAGTAGTAAAACTTAGGAGGCTTTTTAGATGACTCATATTCAATTAGATTATGGTAAGACTTTAGAATTTTTTGGAGAACATGAATTAGAACAACAAAAAGATATCGTGAAGACATTACACAAAACGATACATGAAGGAACTGGTGCAGGAAATGATTTCTTGGGTTGGGTAGACCTTCCTGTTGATTATGATAAAGAAGAGTTTTCAAGAATTGTAGAAGCTTCTAAACGTATTAAAGCAAATTCTGACGTGTTAGTTGTTATTGGTATTGGTGGTTCATACCTTGGTGCACGTGCTGCTATTGAAATGCTAACATCTTCATTCAGAACAAATAATGACTATCCTGAAATTGTGTTTGTAGGTAATCATTTATCTTCAAGCTATACAAAAGAGTTAGTAGATTATTTAGCTGACAAAGATTTTTCTGTAAATGTTATTTCTAAATCTGGTACAACTACAGAACCAGCAGTTGCATTCCGTTTATTCAAACAATTAGTTGAGAATAAATATGGTAAAGAAGAAGCTAAAAAACGTATCTTTGCTACAACTGATAAGCAAAAAGGTGCATTGAAACAATTAGCTACGAATGAAGGCTATGAAACATTTGTAGTACCTGATGATGTTGGTGGTCGCTATTCAGTTTTAACTGCTGTAGGTTTATTACCAATCGCAGCTGCAGGTATTAATATTGAAGCAATGATGATTGGTGCAGCAAAAGCACGTAAAGAATTATCTTCTGACAAATTAGAAGAAAATATTGCTTATCAATATGCAACAATCCGTAACCTTCTGTATAGCAAAGGTTATACAACTGAAATGCTTATTAACTATGAACCTTCAATGCAATATTTCAATGAATGGTGGAAACAATTATTCGGTGAATCAGAAGGTAAAGACTTTAAAGGTATTTATCCTTCAAGTGCTAACTACACAACTGATTTACATTCATTAGGACAATACGTACAAGAAGGTCGTCGTTTCTTATTTGAAACAGTTGTAAAAGTGAATCATCCAAAACATGATCTTACTATTGAAGAAGATAGTGACGATTTAGATGGATTAAATTATCTTGCTGGTAAAACAATTGATGAAGTTAATACAAAAGCGTTTGAAGGTACATTATTAGCACATACTGATGGTGGCGTTCCAAATATCGTTGTTAACATTCCACAATTAGATGAAGAAACATTTGGTTATGTCGTTTACTTCTTCGAACTTTCTTGTGCTATGAGCGGCTATCAATTAGGTGTCAATCCATTCAATCAACCTGGTGTAGAAGCATATAAACAAAATATGTTTGCTTTACTTGGTAAACCAGGATTTGAAGATATGAAGAAAGACCTTGAAGCAAGATTATAAGGTATCAATTGCAAAGCAAACATGATTAATTTTAAATATTAAAATATAATTGAAATCATACCGATGGAACATATTAAGTTTCATCGGTATTTATATTGATATTGAGAATAATCTAGGTCTTAAGATGTATTTATTAAATTCAAAAAAGATAGTTGTTTCAAAAAGCTATAATTACAACTATAATAAATATAGTAATGTTTACCGAAGAAAGGATTTGGGATTTTGTCGTTTGAACAGTTAGAAGAGTGGTTTGATTTATTTCGGCAATTTGGATATATTCCAGGTTTTGTGCTCATTTATTTTCGTGCGATTATTCCAATATTACCACTAACGTTATATGTCATATTAATAATGCATACATATGGTGCAATCGTAGGTATTATCATTTGTTGGCTAGGTATTGTTTCCGGTACTTTTACTATGTTTTTAATATTCAAGCGATTAGTCAACACAAATAAGATGAAGCAATTTAAAACTAAGCGATCTGTACAACGATTAATTAGTTTTATTGATAGACAAGGTTTAATACCATTATTTATATTATTATGCTTTCCATTTACACCAAATACCTTGATTAATGTCGTAGCAAGCCTTTCACATATTAAGACAAAGTATTATTTTATTGTACTAACTTTATCTAAATTGATTTCTATCACTGTATTAGGGATAATGGGACGAGAAGTAACGACTATTTTCACTAATCCGATAAGAGCAATTGTGACTATACTTTTTTTCATCATACTTTGGTTTATCAGTAAAAGAGTAGAAAAGCATTTTATGGGCTCTACTAAGGAGTGAAAAAGTGAAAACTGTTATTAAATATTTGATTTCCTTAATATTTGCGATTATTATTGTACTGTTCATCCAAACATTCCTAATTAGAGGAGCTATTGTCACAGATGACAATATGTCACCTACTTTAGTTAAAGGTGATAGATTAATTGTTAATAAAATAAAAGTGACATTCAATTTATTGGATACTGGTGATATTATTATGTACAACATTGACGGACATACGCATTTTGGTAGGATTATAGGCGAACCAGGTCAATCTATTGAAATAAGAAATAATAAAATTTATCGTGATGATAGAGAAGTTAAAGATAAATTTGCGAAAAATAGACAATTAAAAAACTTTTCATTAAGAGATATGAAATATTCTGATGGCGATATCATTTCCCCTAAACATTATTTTGTGTTAAATGATAATGATCATAATCAATCAGACTCTAGACGCTATGGTTTAATTGATAAAAAGAATATTATTGGAGATATAAGTATTAAATATTATCCGTTTGAAGCATTTACGACAGATTTTAAATGAATATAAGAGGTGTCTAATTTGAAAAAAGAAATTATGGAGTGGGTTATTGCCATAGTAGTGGCAGTAGCACTGGTTTGGTTTATTAAAGATTTTGTTGGTCAACCGTATACAATTAAAGGTGATTCAATGGACCCAACATTAAAAGACGGTGAACGTGTAGTTGTAAATATTATGGGATATAAAATAGGTGATGTGAAAAAAGGGAATGTCATCGTTTTCCATGCTAACAAGAAAGATGACTACGTAAAACGTGTGATTGGGGTACCTGGTGATAAAGTACAATATAAAAAAGACCAATTATACATTAATGGTAAGAAACAAGACGAACCATATTTAAATTATAATGAGAAGCGTAAGCAAGTTGAATATATTACAGGTACTTTCCAAGTGAAAGATTTAGCTAATGCAAATTCTAAATCTAATGTTATACCTAAAGATAAATACTTAGTTCTAGGTGATAATCGTGAAGTAAGTAAAGATAGTCGTTCTTTCGGCTTAATCGATAAAGATCAAATTGTTGGTAAAGTATCATTCAGATTCTGGCCATTAAATGAATTTAAATTTAACTTTAATCCAGATAATACTAAAAATTAATATGATTTGAAGCGGTAGATGTTGTGATGACGTCTACCGCTTTTTTGTTTTACATATCTTGCCGGGGAGCAGGGACCCAAACATAGAGAATTTCAAAAAGAAATTCTACAAACAATGAAAGCTATGGTTACGACGAAATCTCAATATTAATTTAAATTAAAGGATCACCCTAGCTAAAGCTAGTGCGCATAAAGTCATACTTTTGCAAAGCAAATTAGTATGACTTACCTAATAGTGAAAGCTATTAGGAACAATAATTTATAAAAATGTAGTGTTAAGAAATATACATATAATATTGAGTGACTTGGCAGTAGTTGACTGAACTAAAATCAATATTCTATTAATCTTAGTTCTAGTCAACCTTGTAGAGGAGTGGGGCCCCAGATATAGAGAATTTCAAAAAGAAATTCTACAAGCAATGCAAGTTGGGGTTACGACGAAATCTCAATATTAATTTTAGAGATTTCTTTACCACTCCCGTGTTAAAATGTTGTCAAAGGAGTGAAGGCTGTAATGGAATTAAATGCATATATAGGTAGAGCTGGGACTGGTAAATCCACAGCGATGGTTAACGAAATTAAAGATAAAATGAAACGTGACCCACTTGGAGATCCAATTATTTTAATCGCTCCAACACAAAGTACATTTCAATTTGAACAAGCATTTGTCAATGACGAAGCATTGAATGGTAGCTTAAGAACCGAAGTACTTCACTTTGAAAGATTAAGTCATAGAGTATTCCAAGAAGTTGGAGGCTTTACGGAACAGCGACTTTCTAAGGCTGCGACAGAAATGATGATTTATCATCTAGTACAACAATATCAAGATGATATGAAATTATATCGTTCGCAAGCTAAATATTTTGGATTTAGTGAAAAGTTAGCAGAGCAGATTCAAGATTTTAAAAAGTACTCTGTTTTACCAGAACATATAGATGAATTTTTAAATACACATCATGTTCAAACAAGAACAAAACATAAATTAGAAGATATTTCTTTAATATTTAAGCAATTTGAATCGAGAATGCACGGACAATTTATTACAGTAGAGGACTCATTACGTCAATTTATCAAACAAATGGATCAATCTGAGTGGTTGAAACGGTCAGAAATATACATAGATGGCTTCCACAACTTTTCAACATTAGAATATGAAATGATACAAGCATTGGTAAAGCATGCTAAGAAGGTAACAGTATTACTCACTACTGATGGCAATCAAGATGCTTTCAGTTTATTTAGAAAACCCTCAGAAGTACTTACTCATCTCGAAGATATAGCACAAAATTTGCATATTCAATTAAATAAAAATATCTTTACAGATATTTATCGCTTTGAAAATAATGACTTAAAATCATTGGAGTCACAATTTGATGCATTACAAATCACGCCACAGAAATCAGAGGGATTTATCGATATCTTCGAATCATCAAGTATGAGAGAAGAAATAAATGAAATCGCACGTCAAATACTTAAAGACACACGTGATAATCAATTACGTTTTCAAGACATTGCGATCCTCTATAGAGATGCGTCTTATGCGGATTTATTTGAATCTATATTACCTTTATATCAAATTCCATTTAATATCGATACAAAGCGTTCAATGACACATCATCCTATTATGGAAATGATTCGTTCATTAATCGAAGTCATACAATCTAATTGGCATATCAATGCAATGATGCGTTTGTTAAAAACAAATGTACTCACAGACCAATTTAAAAATAGCACCCATCTTATAGATTTATTGGAAAACTTTGCGATAGAACGAGGAATATATGGCAAAAAATGGTTAGATGATGAGATATTTAATATTGAAAACTTTAGAAAAATGGGACGTAAAGAACATCAACTGACTCAAGAAGAAAGAGACACATTCGAACAGGTAGTTAAATTAAAAACAGATGTCATCGATAAAATTTTATACTTTGAACAAGCCATGAATGAAGGCGAAACAGTACGTGATTTTGCGACGGCATTTTATGAGAGTATGGAGTATTTTGAATTGCCGAATCATTTGATGACTGAGAGAGATATGCTAGATAATGATGGCTATCATGAACAAGCTGAAGAAATTGATCAAATTTGGAACGGATTAATACAAATTTTAGATGACCTAGTGACCGTCTTTGAGACCGAAAATATGTCATTATCCCGTTTCTTGGAAGTGTTTGATATAGGATTAGAACAATTAGAATTTGTTATGATTCCACAAACACTAGATCAAGTAAGTATTGGTACCATGGATTTAGCAAAAGTAGATAATAAAAAGCATATCTTCCTAGTAGGTATGAATGATGGTTCAATGCCACAACCCATTTCTTCCTCTAGTTTAATTAGTGACGATGAAAAGAAATTATTTGAAGAAAATGCCCAAATTGAATTAAGCCCTACGTCAGATATTCTACAAATGGATGAAGCATTTGTGTGTTATATCGCGATGAGCCGTGCAACATCTAAAGTGACATTTTCATATAGTTTAATGGGGGCATCTGGTGATGAAAAAGAAATGAGTCCATTTTTAGCTCAAATTAAAGATATTTATCAAGACTTGAATGCGATAAATATCCATCAGATGCATCAAGCGCAACCTATGTCGTTAATTGAACATGTACATCAGACTAAAATTAATTTGTTTGAATCACTTAGAGCGTGGTTAGACGAAGAAATTGTAGCAGATACATGGATAGATGCATTCCAAGTTATGAGAGATGACGAGCATTTAAATAAGGACCTAGATTACTTAATTACGTCTTTAACTTATGATAATGAGACAACACAACTTAGTGAAACACTGGCGCAAGACTTATATGGTAAAACAATCAATGCAAGTGTATCGAGATTCGAAGGATATCAACAATGTCCATTTAAACACTACGCTTCACATGGCTTACGACTCAATGAACGTACAAAATATGAATTACAGAACTTTGATTTAGGTGATATCTTCCATTCTGTATTGAAATACATTTCAGATCGGATCAATGGCGATTTTAAACATTTAGATCAAAAGAAAATCAAGTCATTAACTACTGAAGCATTAGAAACTATTCTACCTAAAGTGCAATTTAATTTACTGAATTCATCTGCATATTACCGCTACTTATCACGAAGAATAGGTGCCATTGTTGAGACGACACTCAATGCATTAAAATATCAAGGCGATTATACAAAATTCAAACCACAACAATTTGAAACAGGTTTCCGTAAAAAGCCTAAATCTGATGATGAGTTAATTGCACAATCATTAACAACTAAACAAGGTGTACCCATTAATATCAGAGGTCAAATTGACCGTATTGATACGTATACTAAAGACAATCAAAGCTATGTTAATATTATCGATTATAAATCGTCAGAAAGTAGTGCTACGCTTGATTTAACGAAAGTGTATTATGGCTTACAAATGCAAATGATGACATATATGGATATTGTGCTTCAAAATCAAGATAGATTAGGATTAACAGATATAGTTAAACCAGGCGGATTACTATATTTCCATGTTCACGAGCCAAGATTAAAATTGAAAAACTGGTCGGAAATTGATCAAGACAAAATAGAAAAAGACTATATTAAATCATTTAAAATGAGTGGATTAGTTAATAGTGATGAAGATGTTTTAGATGCATTAGATATTCGATTAGAACCTAAGTTTAAATCCGATATAGTACCAGTTGGTTTAACGGCTAAAGGTGCTATTAGTAAAGCTGGTAGTCAAGTTGCGGATGAAAAAACCATTTATAAATTTATAGAACATAATAAAAATAACTTTATTGATACAGCAACACATATTATGGATGGTCACACAGAAGTATCACCACTTAAATATAAACAAACATTGCCGTGCCAATTTTGTAGTTATCAATCAGTATGTCATGTGGATGGTATGATTGATAGTAAACGATATCGCACAGTTGATGAATCGATTAATCCAAAAGAAGTAATACAACAAATGGAAGAAAATGGAGGTGAAGATGAATGATACCTACAAAACCTAAAGATGTTATTTGGACAGATGCACAATGGCGTAGTATTTATGCAAAAGGTCAAGATACGTTAGTAGCGGCTGCTGCAGGATCAGGAAAGACAGCTGTTCTTGTAGAGAGAATTATTCAACGAATTTTAAGAGATGAAATTGATGTTGACCGTTTATTAGTTGTAACATTTACGAATTTAAGTGCTAGAGAGATGAAGCATCGTGTGGATCAACGTATTCAACAGGCATCCATAGAAGATCCCAATAACGAACATTTAAAAAATCAACGTATCAAAATACATCAAGCACAAATATCCACATTGCATAGCTTTTGTTTAAAACTAATTCAACAACATTATGATGTATTAGATATCGATCCGAATTTTAGAACGAGTAGTGAAGCGGAAAATATTTTACTTTTAGAACAAACGATCGATGAGGTTTTAGAACAACACTATGATAAGTTAAATCCTGATTTCATTGATTTAACAGAGCAATTATCCAATGATCGTAGCGATACACAATTTAGAAACATAATTAAACAGTTATATTTCTTTAGTATTGCTAATCCTGATCCATTCCAATGGTTAAATCAACTCTCTGCACCATACGATGATGAAAGACAGCAAGATGATTTATTAAAATTATTAAACGATTTAGCAATGATTTTTATTAATGCTGGTCATGAGTCACTTGAAAAAAGTTATGAATTATTTTCAATGATGGAAGGTGTTGAGAAACAATTAGAAGTTATTGAACAAGAACGTCGATTTATACGTGATTTATATCATAACGATCAATTACAGGTTGATGTACTTGTTCATCATCAATTTGTAAGTCGATTCCCAAGTATTAGCGCTAAAATAAAAGAAGAAAATGCGATGATGCTCGACGCTCTAGAAGATGCAAAAGCCTCATATGATAAATATAAAGACCTGATTAATAAAGTAAAAAACGATTATTTTTCAAGAACTCCAGAAGATTTAAAACGCGATATGCAATTACTTGCACCGCGTGTGCGCTATCTTTCAGAAATTGTGAAAGATGTCATCCATGATTTTAGTAAGCTTAAGCGAAGTCGAAATGTATTAGATTTTGCAGATTACGAACATTTTGCACTTCAAATTTTAACCAATGAAGATGGTACACCTTCAGCCATCGCTGACATGTATCGTCAACATTTTTCTGAAATTTTAGTGGATGAGTATCAAGACACGAACCGTGTACAAGAGAAAATCTTATCTTGTATTAAAACGGGAGATGAGTCGAATGGTAATTTATTCATGGTTGGTGACGTAAAGCAATCCATTTATAAATTTAGACAAGCAGATCCTAGCTTATTTATTGAAAAATATAATCGATTTAATGTGGATGGACAGAATGCAGGAATGCGTATTGATTTATCGCAAAATTTCCGTTCACGTAAAGAAGTATTATCTACTACTAATTATTTATTTAGGCATATGATGGATGAAGCAGTAGGTGAAATCACTTACGATGATGCTGCACAATTGTATTATGGCGCACCATTTGATGAAGTAGATCATAATGTAGAATTACGTACATTAGTAGAAGCTAGCTCCGAAAATAGTAAATTAACGGGTACTGAGCAAGAAGCCAATTATATCGTTGAACAAGTAAAAGATATTTTAGAACATCGAAAAGTCTATGATATGAAAACAAATACGTATCGACCAGCGACGTATAAAGATATCGTTATTCTAGAACGAAGTTATGGCCAAGCACGTAATTTACAACAAGCATTTAAAGATAATGATATCCCTTTCCATGTCAATAGTAGGGAAGGATATTTTGAACAAACAGAAGTACGTTTAATATTATCGTTTCTTCGCACAGTTGATAATCCATTACAAGATATTTATTTAGTCGGGTTAATGCGTTCAGTGATTTATCAATTTACAGAAGATGAATTAGCTAATATTCGCGTATTTAGTCCGAATGATGATTATTTTTATCAATCGATTCAACAATATATAAAAAATGATATGGCTAATAAAAAATTAGTAACTAAGTTAAAACGATTTTTAGCTGATATTCAACATTATCAAGATTATAGTCAACGTTACCCTGTCTATCAATTAATTGATAAATTCTATAACGACCATTATGTGATTCAATATTTTAGTGGACTCATAGGTGGCAGAGGACGTCGTGCAAATCTTTATGGCTTGTTTAATAAAGCAATTGAATTTGAGAATTCAAGTTTCCGAGGATTATACCAATTCATTAGATTTATCGATGAGTTGATTGATAGAGGTAAGGATTTCGGTGAAGAAAATATCGTAGGTCCGAATGATAATGTGGTTAGAATGATGACCATTCATAGTAGTAAAGGATTGGAATTCCCATTTGTCATTTATTCAGGACTATCTAAACGATTTAATAAAAATGATCTGAGTAGACAAGTTGTATTGAATCAGAAATATGGTTTGGGTATGGATTATTTCGATGTTAATGAAGATATTGCGTATCCTTCATTATCTTCAGTTGCTTACAAGGCAATTAACGAGAAGGAAATGATTTCTGAGGAAATGCGTTTAATTTACGTTGCATTAACACGTGCCAAAGAGCAGTTAATTCTAATAGGAAGAGTAAAAGATGAAAAAGAGTTGGGCAAATTAGAAAGGTTACCAATTTCAGGAAATCATCTTGCTGTTAATGAACGTTTAACTGCATCAACACCATTTACTATGATTTATAGTATTTTAGCTAAATATCAATCTTCAAGTATTACGAATGATCAAAAGTTTGAATCAGACATTGAACAATTAGATAGCAATGTTAAACCGAGAGTGAATTTATATGTAGATAACTTCGAAGATATTTCTACAGAGACCGTAGTTTCAGAAAGTGAAATAAGAACTGTGGAAGATATTGAACGTTATCAAAGCGGTAATGATGACATCAAAGCTAAAATTAAAGAAAAACTTACATTTGAATATCCATATCAAAAGGATATTGAAAAACCATCAAAGCAGTCTGTATCTGAATTGAAGCGTCAATTAGAAACAGAGGAAAGTGGTACAAATTATGATCGAGTGCGTCAATACCGTATTGGTGTATCAACATACGAAAGACCTAAGTTTTTAAGTCAACAAGGTAAACGTAAGGCGAATGAAGTAGGAACATTGATGCACACAGTCATGCAGCACTTGCCATTTAAAAAAGATAGATTAACTGAAACCGAGTTAGACGAATATATAGATCTTTTAGTTGAAAGAAATATTATCGAATCAGACGCTAAAGAGGATATAAGATTTAATGAGATTATGACATTTATACAAAGTGATTTATACATGAATATTGCATGTGCTGATCGCGTTTTCCGAGAACTGCCATTTGTAGTCAATCAAGCTAGAGTGGATCAGTTAGAGTTAGTTGATGAAGGTGTATCGATTATTCAAGGTATGATTGACTTGATTTATGTGAGTGAAGGTCAATATTACTTTGTAGATTATAAGACAGATGCCTTTAATCGTCGAAGAGGATTAACAGATGAAGAAATTGGACAACAATTGAAAGATAAATATCAAATTCAGATGAAATATTATCGCAACACATTAGAAACGATTCTTCAAACCAAAGTTAAAGGTTATCTATATTTCTTTAAATTTGGCATGTTAGAAATTGATAACCATGAATGATTTAAGACTATCCAAATGCAATATCATCATTAATCTGTAGAAACTTTCTTAATTTTCTTACTTATATATTTGTTATTTCGTGGTCATTATAGTTATAATATGTATTAAGATATAGATGAGGAGTTGATTATGAATGAAATTTTTATCATTCAAGCATAATGACAGAACTTCATACGGTGTTAAAGTTAAACGTGAAGATGCTGTTTGGGATTTAACATTAGTATTTGCTGATTTTGCGGAAAGTGATTTTCATCCAAAAACATTATTAGCAGGGTTACAACAAAACCAAACGTTAGATTTCCAAGAACAAGTACGTAAAGCAGTTGTTGCTGCAGAAGATAGCGGTAAAGCTGAAGATTATAAAATTTCATTTAATGATATTGAGTTTTTACCTCCAGTTACACCACCGAATAACGTTATTGCTTTCGGTCGTAACTATGAAGACCATGCGAGTGAATTGAACCATGAAGTACAACGTTTATACGTATTTACTAAAGCTGCGTCATCATTAACAGGTGATAGTGCCACAATTCCTAATCATAAAGATATTACAGATCAATTAGACTATGAAGGTGAATTAGGTATTGTCATTGGTAAGTCTGGAGAAAAAATCCCTAAAGCGCTAGCATTAGACTATGTTTATGGTTATACAATTATTAATGATATTACAGACCGTAATGCACAAAATAATCATGACCAAGCATTTTTATCTAAAAGTTTAACTGGCGGTTGCCCAATGGGACCATATATCGTTACGAAGGATGAACTTCCTACTCCTGAAAATGTTAACATTGTAACTAAAGTTAATAATGAAATCCGTCAAGATGGTAATTCTGGTGAAATGATTTTAAAAATTGACGAGTTAATTGAAGAAATTTCTAAATACGTTGCTTTACATCCAGGAGACATTATTGCTACTGGTACACCAGCTGGAGTGGGGGCAGGTATGCAACCACCTCAATTTTTACAACCAGGCGACGAAGTAAAAGTAACAATTGATAATATCGGTACTTTAACAACATATATTTCAAAATAATTGATGGAATTGTATAATGTTAAATAACAAAGTAGCTATCTTGAAGGTATTAAACTTCAATGATAGCTACTACTTTTATGTTATGATAATTAAAGTAAATAAATTAGTGGGGGGACATTGTCTTGTTACATGTTCATATTTTAAGTTGGGTATTAGCAATCATTTTATTTTTTGCAACATACTTAAATATTTCAAAAGTACAAGGAGCATCACCATATTTTAAACCTTTACAAATATTGCTAAGATTATTTATGGTATTGGCGCTTATTTCTGGATTCTGGGAATTAATTAAAGAATTCGCAGCAGCAAGCCAAGGTGAAGGTGGCAATCATATGTTACTTACATTGAAAATGCTTTGTGGCTTAGGCGTATTAGCATTGATGGAAGTTTCAATTGCTAAGAGAAAGAAACATGAAAATAGTGATAAATTATTCTGGATGACGATTGCATTAATTATCGTAACTATCGCAATCGGTATTATTCTTCCATGGGGACCAATCAGTAAGATGTTCGGTTTAGGATAATAAGTCATAAACCATGTTTATGTAAAATATAGGAGGTTGAGACATAAAGTTTTTGGGCTTTTGTCTCGACCTCTTTTACTTTTTTATTGTGCTTTGTAACCAATTATATTGATTAAATCTTTAGGATGACTATATGGTGGTGCATAGGCAACTTCAAATTCTGTTAATTGGTCAACTGTCATATTATTTTGCATCGCCATTGATAAAACATCAATTCGTTTATCCACGCCTTCTTGACCTACTGCAGCTGCCCGTATGATTACTCTTGTTTCTTTATCATAATAAACTCTTAAATGTAAGGGAGTATTTCCTGGGTAATAACCTGCATGTGCACCTTGCTTCGTTTCAACCATTTTATAATTAAATTGAGATAACTCATCAGGTTTGACGCCAACACTAGCAAATGTATAATTAAAGAATTTTACAATATTTGCACCAAGATAGCCTTTAAATTTAATATTGCTTTTCCCTGTAAGGTGTTCAGCAATTATACTGGCAGCACGATGGGCGCCCCAAGCGAGAGGTACATTAGCTTTTAAGTCTACATGTCTATAATGGGATGTGATGACATCGCCTAATGCATAGATATTATGGATATTAGTTTGGAAATAATCATTAACTGGTATAAAGCCCTTGTCATCAATTTGGATATTAGATGACTTAATAAATTCAGAATTAGGTTTTGTACCAATACCTTCAATGATGATATCAAATTGTTCTTTTTTACCAGATTTGAATGAGACTTCATGACCATTGATATCAGTAATTTCTTCATTTAAACGATACTCAATTTGTTTTTCTTCTAGTTCATCAAAGATAGGTTGATTCATATCTTGATCCATTAATTTATTGACTTGTTCGGAGCGATGAATGAGCGTGATATCTAACCCACGTTGATATAAATTTTCAAGTACTTCAAGCGAAATATAGCCGGCACCTACAACAAGTGCTTTATGAACGTTATGAGTATCAATATAGTCATTAATCGCATCAGTATCTTCTAAATTCCTTAAAGTAAAGGCCATATCAGTATTAAAGTTAAGTCGATTGGCACTGCAACCAGGACTAAGGATTAAGTAATCATAGGATTCTTCAAATGTTTCGTCAGTTGTTCTATTTTTTACAGTAACAGTTTGACGCGTATCATTAATAGCTATGACTTCATGATATGTTTTTACATTAATATGCTTTTTGTCATAAAAGGCTTCAGGTGTATACGCTAAAACTTTTTCTCTTTCAGTGATTGTATCGCTTAAATAATATGGTAAAGCACAATTTGCAAAGCTCATATCTCTATCTTTTTCAAATACAGTAATCTCACTACTTTGATCTAAACGTCTAATTTGGCTTGCACAAGTTGCACCACCTGCAACAGCACCTACTACAACAATTTTACTCATTTGACAACCTCCCTATATCATAAAAATTCTGAGATAGGACTATGTGACCTTCTCAGATTGATTTAACATCCTGATCTATGAATAATATCGGATATTTAAATTAAAGAAGTCATTTAAATATCTACCAATACCATCATCGTTGTTACTAAATGTAGTTTCATCAGCTATATCCTTTAGTTCTTGTAAACCATTATCCATAGCAATACCATGTTGTGCATATTTAATCATTTCAATATCATTATCTTCGTCACCGAAAGCAATAATATGTTGTGGATCAATATTTAAAAACTGTCTGACTTGTTCAATACCACGCGCTTTATTAATACCACGTTTAACGATTTCTATCACTGGGAAAGGTGCGCCCCAACGACGATGTTCTATATTTTCAGCATAAAAATGAGTCAATTTATCTTTTATTTCTGGGATTTTACTTTCTTCAGCTTCTACTAACAGTGATGTAGGTGCTTCATTAAGTTGTTCAAGTAAGTTACCAGTTTGGATTCTAGGATTACCCATAGAGAAACCTTCAAACAAACGAGGATCATGATTATTGATAAAAACATAATCTTTAACTTCTGCAATGATATTAGTCACTTGAAATTGTTGTAGCTTTTCGATGATATTTTTTGACATATCAATGTCTAATACTTCATGTATTGTTTTGAATTCATCAGATTTAGGGTGATGTACATAGGCACCATTAAAGTTCACAACTGGTGTATCCATATTTAACTCATGATAATAAATTTGGCTCGCTCGGTATGGGCGTCCAGTTGCTATCATAATGGAGTGACCGCGTTGTTGTAATTCAGTTAACACTTGTTTCGTATAATTAGAAATTTCTTTATTATCATTTAGTAAAGTTCCATCTAAGTCTAAGCAAATTAAATAAGGTTGCATAACTATCTCCTTATGTCGTTGTAATATATTGTAGTAGTATCATAGCATTTTATTGGCGTTTTGTCGGATATTTGATATATTAGTATAAAGATAAATATAGAGAGGTGATACTAATGGAAGAGGCGTTAAAAGATAGTATCCTAGGGGCTCTAGAAATGGTAATCGACCCTGAATTAGGCATTGATATTGTTAATTTAGGTTTAGTATATAAAGTTGATGTGGATGATGAAGGACTTTGTACTGTTGAGATGACATTAACTTCTATGGGTTGTCCTTTAGGACCGCAAATTATCGAACAAATTAAAACTGTTTTAGCAGAGATTCCAGAAATTCAAGATACTGAAGTAAACATTGTATGGAGTCCACCATGGAATAAAGACATGATGTCTAGATACGCAAAAATTGCACTAGGCGTTGGATAATCTTTATGACAAAGAATAAGAATGGTCATGTAGTTTAATGCACGAATTGTGTATAGGATACTATGTGCCATTCTTTTTTATTTTTGAAGCGTATGACCATGCATATATAAGTCATACTCTGACGGATTATTCCTAAATATAAAAAAATTCTTTGGAAAATTATCAGAAAAACAAATCGTCAATAAAAATATAGTATTCATTTAGTATTTAAATTGAATTTATATTACGGTTGTATTACAATATTTAAGACTGATAGTAACTAGAACACAATAAATTTAAGTTGTGAATAAATTGTCAGTAGAGTAACCTTAGTCCAACTCTACAGACTATTAAAGTTAATCTGTTTTGAAAATGATGATTTAGACATTTTATAAGACATACATATCTCTTTTAACTTAAGACTCGAATGACATTGATGTATTGATTAATCATATTAATTAGTAAGATGTCTTAAACGAAATTCGAAATGATTCTATGGGGAAGAAAGTGAAATATGGAAAAAGAATATAAAAGAACTAAAACTAGGGGTAAGCGATTAAGATATATGCCTGGTTTGGATGGATTAAGAGCGATAGCCGTTATCGGTATTATCATTTACCATCTAAACAAGCAATGGTTGACAGGCGGCTTTTTGGGCGTTGACACATTTTTTGTTATTTCAGGTTATCTAATAACAAGTTTATTATTAAAAGAGTATGAAGAAACTGGCATTATTAATTTAAAGAATTTCTGGTTACGTCGTTTAAAACGACTGGTACCAGCAGTATTAGCGTTACTTTTAGTAGTAGGAATAGCAACTTTACTATTCAAATCTGAAGATATAGTTAGAGTGAAACATGATATTATAGCAGCTATATTCTATGTTTCAAATTGGTGGTATATAGCTAAAGATGTCAACTACTTTGAACAGTTCTCGTTTATGCCATTAAAACATCTATGGTCGTTAGCGATAGAGGAACAATTTTATTTATTTTTCCCTGTTGTTTTAATTACACTATTGCTAACTATAAAGAAATATCGAAATATTACATTGATTTTTTGGATTATTTCATTATTATCACTCATGTTAATGATTGTGATTTCACAACCTCATCTTAATCATTCAAGAGTGTATTTTGGAACTGATACGAGACTCCAAACATTATTATTAGGTGTGATTTTAGCTTTCTTATGGCCGCCATTTAAACTTAAAGCCGAACCACCTAAAGTTTTACAACGAGCAATTGATGGCGTGGGATTCATTGGACTGGCCTTTTTGATCTTGCTGTTCTTTACAGTTCAAGATGAAAGCGACTGGATATATGATGGCGGTTTTTATATTATTTCTACTATGACTTTGTTGATTATAGCAAGTGTTGTTCATCCATCTACACTAGTATCAAAGTTATTAGGCAATCCATTGTTTGTTTATATCGGTAAACGTTCATATAGTTTATATTTATGGCATTTCCCTATTATAAGTTTTGTACATAGTCATTTTATTGCTGGTCAAATTCCGTTTTATGTTTACATTGTGGATATTATTTTAACAGTGTTATGCGCTGAAGCTTCATATAGATATATCGAAACACCATTTAGAAAAGAAGGTTTAAAGGCATTCACATTGAAACGTAAATACAAACCTGCGCTTATAAGAACAATTGCAATTATAATATGCATCATTCCGTTTGCATTTATTATGGGTGGTGCCTTTGATGGTTTAGGTAAAGATAAAATCGATCAAAAATCCAATTCATTCAATACTGATTTAGAAGATAAATATTTAATAAGAATGATTCCAATAGATAAAATTGGCCAAAAAAGTAATAGAGATACAGATGTTTATACTGATATTAGTCCATTGCTAATCGGAGATTCGGTAATGGTAGATATAGGTGAAAACTTTAAAGATAGAGTACCTAAAGCTAAAATTGATGGTAAGGTTGGTCGTAACTTATACCAAGCAATTCCACTAGTTGAAGCCAATTATAAACAATACAATAAAAAATCAGACCAAGTTATTTTAGAATTAGGTACTAATGGAGATTTTAATAAAAAGCAACTTGATGATTTAATTAATAAATTTGGAGATGCGCAAGTATATTTAGTCAATACCAGAGTGCCAAGAGGTTATGAGGATCATGTCAATAAACTTATGGCAGATGCAGCTAATGAAAAAAGTAATGTAACATTAATCGATTGGTACAAAAGGTCAGAAGGACATACAGAGTACTTTGCGCCAGATGGCATACATTTAGAACATAGTGGTGTAGAAGCCTTAACAGATGAAATTTTAAGTAAGATTAAAAAGAAATAATCATCCAACAAATTAATAAATCAAACTAATCATACGTGTATGATTTTACTAAAATATATTGAATGGTGAATAAATTCATAATAAAAACCCGAGATACTAGATATCTCGGGTTATTTTGTATCATTTAACAAAACCGTTTGATGCGGTTAAATGAAGTTATTAATACTTTGTTTGTTGTTTGAATTATTGGGAAATAGAATAATAAAAGGTTTGATTCATCACATTTGATATTAAAAATAAACCTAAAAAATATTACAAAAAACAAGCTTAAGTTGTTGATAATTTATTAGAAGGGGACTATAATGTAGTTAAGGTCAAAGAAAGTCAAAGTCAAATCGAAAATTTTTACCTTTGACCGACTCTAAAATGATAGAGGTGAATACAATTGGATATCAATAAAATGACATATGCTATACAAGGTTCATTACAAAGAGCCATTGAGTATAGTAAAGAATTTGAATTACAAAATATCGAAATTGAAGCAATTTTAAAAGCGACATTAAATGAAAATGAAAGTTTAATTAAGAGTGTTCTAGAACGTGCAAATATTGATGTAGAAGAACTAGAAAAAGCTTATGATAATAAATTAAAAGCTTATCCAACTGTACAAGGAGATAATGTACAGTATGGTCAATATATAAGTGCAAAAGCGAATGAATTGATGAATAAATCTGAAACATATATGAACGAATATGATGATGGATTTATTTCAATGGAGCATGTGCTTCGTGCAGCGATGGATATTGATCAAACTACACAAAACTTTATAGGTAATAAAACTGAAGTGGTTAAAGAAATAATAAATAAAATAAGAGGGGGAAATCATGTGACTAGTCAGAACCCAGAAGTAAATTATGAAGCATTAGAAAAATATGGACGTGACTTAGTAGAAGAAGTACGTCAAGGTAAAATGGATCCGGTCATTGGCCGTGATGAAGAAATTCGTAATACAATACGTATATTAAGTCGTAAAACAAAAAATAATCCTGTATTGATTGGTGAACCAGGTGTTGGTAAAACGGCGATTGTTGAAGGATTAGCACAACGTATTGTTAAAAAGGACGTACCTGAATCATTATTAGATAAAACCATTTTCGAACTTGATTTAAGTGCATTAGTTGCAGGTGCTAAATTTAGAGGTGAATTCGAAGAGCGCTTAAAAGCAGTACTTAAAGAAGTTAAGGAATCTGATGGTAGAATTATATTATTTATAGATGAAATTCATATGTTAGTAGGCGCTGGTAAAACGGATGGTGCAATGGATGCAGGAAATATGTTAAAACCAATGTTAGCACGTGGTGAATTACATTGTATTGGTGCTACAACATTAAATGAATATAGAGAATATATTGAAAAAGATTCAGCTTTAGAACGTCGTTTCCAAAAAGTGGGTGTCAGTGAACCAGATGTAGAAGACACAATATCCATTCTACGTGGTTTAAAAGAACGCTATGAAGTGTATCATGGTGTACGTATTCAAGACCGTGCATTAGTTGCAGCAGCAGAACTTTCCGACAGATATATTACTGATAGATTCTTACCAGATAAGGCTATTGACTTGGTTGACCAAGCATGTGCAACGATTCGTACGGAAATGGGATCAAATCCGACTGAATTAGACCAAGTGAACCGACGTGTAATGCAATTAGAAATTGAAGAAAGTGCATTGAAAAATGAATCTGACAATGCTAGTAAACAACGTTTAGAAGAACTTCAAGAAGAACTTTCAAATGAAAAAGAAAAACAAGCGTCATTACAATCACGTGTAGAACAAGAAAAAGAAAAAATTGCGAAACTACAAGAAAAACGAGCAGAATTAGATGAAAGTAGAAAAGCATTAGAAGATGCACAAACTAATAATAATCTTGAAAAAGCAGCAGAATTACAATATGGTAAAATACCTCAATTAGAAAAAGAATTAAAAGAATTAGAAGATGTTTTCCAAGATGAACAAGGCGAAGATAATGATAGAATGATTCGTGAAATTGTATCTGATGAAGAAATTGGTGATATCGTTAGTCAATGGACTGGTATACCAGTTTCTAAATTAGTTGAAACAGAAAGAGAAAAATTACTTCACTTAGGTGACATTCTTCATAAACGTGTGGTTGGACAAGATAAAGCTGTAGACTTAGTATCAGACGCAGTTGTACGTGCAAGAGCAGGTATTAAAGATCCGAATAGACCTATCGGTAGTTTCCTATTCTTAGGACCTACAGGTGTAGGTAAAACAGAATTAGCTAAATCATTAGCAGCATCACTATTCGACTCTGAAAAACATATGATACGCATTGACATGAGTGAGTACATGGAGAAACATGCAGTGTCTAGATTAATTGGTGCCCCTCCAGGCTATGTAGGCCATGATGAAGGTGGTCAATTAACTGAAGCAGTAAGACGTAATCCTTATTCAGTTATCTTACTTGATGAAGTAGAGAAAGCACATAGCGATGTGTTCAACGTATTACTTCAAATATTAGATGAAGGTCGATTGACTGATTCTAAAGGTAGAAGCGTGGACTTTAAAAATACAATTATTATCATGACTAGTAATATCGGTTCACAAGTACTATTAGAACAAGTTTCAGAAACAGGAGATATTAGTGAATCAACTGAAAAAGCAGTCATGGATAGTTTACATGCTTACTTCAAACCTGAAATTTTAAACCGTATGGATGATATTGTGTTATTCAAACCATTATCAGTAAACGATATGAGTATGATTGTCGATAAAATATTAGGTCAATTGAATATGAGATTAGTTGATCAAAGAATTTCCATTGAAGTAACTGACGAAGCGAAAAAATGGTTAGGTGAAGAAGCTTATGAACCTCAATTTGGTGCACGTCCATTAAAACGATTTGTACAAAGACAAATTGAGACACCATTAGCTCGTATGATGATTAAAGAAAACTTACCAGAAGGTACTAAAATAAATGTAGATCTTAATAATGATAACGAATTAACATTTGACGTGACTAAACCAGAATAATCGTGTTAATTCATAAAGAACAACAGGCTAGAAGAGCAATTCTAGCCTGTTGTTTGTATTAAAGTATAAACAAATGAAAGCTGGTAGCGACTATATTAAAGTTCGCTACCAGCTTTTTGTAATTAATAACAAATGTCCTATCTGTTACTAGAGATGACCATTTGTTTAATTTTTATTATTCGTATTGTTCTGACGTACTTTTTGGACTTATTGTAGCAGCTAAGATAGCAACTGCTACAGTAAAGATAACAGCCATGATGATTGGAGATACGACGTTTAACGCACCGCCACCATTTAAACTATTCAATACGAAATTGACCATTTGTAATAAGACTAATGCCCAAATAAATGTCATGAGGTATTTCATTGTATGTGACCTCCAATATAATATATACCTTTATTTTAATAGAAAAATACATGTTTGTATAGAGCGAATCAGAATGTAGTAAGATATATAATCACATTAACGATATATGATATCATTATTAAAATAATCATTAATTTCAGAGATATGATTTGATTTGTATTAAACAAATGCAAATATAGGTTATCATAATAGAATCAGTACTTTATTTTATTTATCATTTAAATGATAAATAAAAGTGATATGCTTGAGTTTAAAAACAGTAATATGTTAAATTAATACCTGGTATTAAAAATTTATTAAGAAGGTGTACAACCATGGATGTGGGTATTAAAGGTTTCGGAGCTTATGCTCCAGAAAATATAGTAGACAATGCCTATTTTGAACAATTTTTAGAAACGTCAGATGAATGGATTTCTAAAATGACAGGAATCAAAGAAAGACATTGGGCAAATGAAGATCAAGATACTTCAGATTTAGCTTATGAAGCAAGTGTTAAAGCAATTAAAGATGCTGGTATTCAACCAGAAGATATAGATATGATTATTGTGGCGACAGCTACTGGAGATATGCCTTTTCCAAGTGTAGCGAATATATTACAAGAACGTTTAGGTACTGGTAAAGTGCCTACAATGGATCAACTTGCAGCATGTTCTGGATTTATGTATTCAATGATTACAGCTAAACAATATATTCAATCTGGAGATTATCATAATATTTTAGTTGTCGGTGCTGATAAATTATCTAAGATCACTGACTTAACAGATCGATCTACGGCCGTTTTATTCGGTGACGGTGCTGGCGCAGTTGTCATTGGCGAAGTATCAGAAGGTCGTGGTATTATTAGTTACGAAATGGGATCGGATGGAAGCGGTGGCAAATACTTATATTTAGATAAAGAAACTGGTAAATTAAAAATGAATGGACGAGAAGTATTTAAATTTGCAGTTAGAATTATGGGCGATGCGTCAACACGCGTTGTTGAAAAAGCAGGTTTAACTTCTGATGATATCGATTTATTTGTTCCTCATCAAGCTAATATAAGAATTATGGAATCAGCTCGTTTACGCTTAGGTATTGAACCAGAAAAAATGAGCGTATCTGTAAATAAATACGGCAATACATCTGCTGCATCAATACCATTAAGTATCAATCAAGAGCTAGAAAACGGTAAAATTAAAGATGACGATACTCTTGTCTTAGTAGGTTTCGGCGGAGGCCTGACTTGGGGCGCAATCGTTATCAAATGGGGAAAATAGGAGGATAACTAATGAGTGAAAATAATAGAGTTGTTATTACAGGTATCGGAGCCTTATCTCCAATCGGTAACGATGCTGAAACAACATGGCAGAATGCATTAAAAGGAGTTAATGGTATCGATACTATCACACGAATTGATACTGAAAATTATAATGTGCATCTTGCTGGTGAATTAAAAGATTTTAATATCGAAGACCACATCGATAAAAAAGAAGCACGCCGTATGGATAGATTTACTCAATATGCTGTTGTAGCGGCTAGAGAAGCGGTCAAAGATTCTCAATTAGATATCAAAGCTAATGCTAACCGTATTGGTGTGTGGATTGGTTCTGGTATTGGTGGTATGGAAACATTTGAAACGGCGCATACACAATTGGTAGAACGTGGACCAAGACGTGTCAGCCCATTCTTTGTACCAATGTTAATTCCTGATATGGCTACAGGCCAAGTATCTATTGATTTAGGTGCTAAAGGACCAAGTGGTTCAACTGTTACAGCATGTGCAACAGGTACTAACTCAATTGGTGAAGCATTTAAGATTATCCAACGTGGTGATGCAGATGCAATGATTACTGGTGGTACTGAAGCACCAATTTCTCATATGGCTATTGCAGGATTTAGTGCAAGTCGTGCATTATCTACAAATAATGACAAAGAAACGGCATGTCGTCCATTCCAAGAAGGTAGAGATGGATTTGTTATGGGTGAAGGTGCAGGTATTGTGGTAGTAGAATCACTAGAATCTGCAAAAGCACGTGGTGCCAAAATTTATGCTGAAATTGTTGGTTACGGTACAACAGGCGATGCTTATCATATTACTGCACCAGCACCAGAAGGTGAAGGTGGTTCTAGAGCAATGCAAGCTGCATTAGATGATGCAGGTATTGAAGCAAAAGATATTCAATATTTAAATGCGCACGGTACAAGTACACCAGTAGGTGATTTATATGAAGTACAAGCCATTAAGAATACATTTGGCGATGCAGTCAATAATTTAAAAGTAAGTTCTACTAAATCAATGACTGGTCATTTATTAGGTGCTACTGGTGGTATTGAGGCAATCTTCTCTGCACTTTCAATTAGAGATTCTAAAATTGCACCAACGATTCACGCTGAAACACCAGACCCAGAATGTGATATAGATTATGTTCCGAATGAAGCGCAAGACTTAGACATTACACATGCAATGAGTAATAGTTTAGGATTCGGCGGACATAATGCAGTATTGATATTCAAAAAATTTGAAGATTAATAAATATAAAGCGCAAGTGTGAATTACATCGCACTTGCGCTTTTTTACATATTGAATGAAATAATTATTGTGATTAAAACTAAAACGAAATGTATAAGCAGGTTAGGGAACACCCATGAGGAAATCATGTAGTGTTCTTTTTTGACGTGTTGAGGATTTAAAAAGCTATCATCTTCCATGCTACGTTTTCTTGAAGTAGAGGAAAGTTGATATTTTAAACGTCTAAATCCATAGCTTGTTACATCGAAGATACCTTCTTGAACTAATAAAATAATAAACAATATGATGAAAAACACTAATGAAACATAAAATAAGACATTGATGTACTCGACCCATGTATGTTTGGTCCATAGCCAAAAAATAAAAGAAATGAATAGAGTTATTAGTAATGGATAGAGATAAGATTTAATTAATTTCAATAACATCACTCCGTATCGTATTGGTTTTAGTTTACATTAATCAACTTATTCTGAAAACAAAAAAATTCTATTTTATAAATTGCTTTCTTTATTGCATTAACGCAAAACTATATTGATTTTACATGTAAGTTACAGATATAATACTAATAAAGTATTCTGAATATTTTGAAGGGATTGTCAATTGTGAAAAATAAATGGGGGGATTAGATGAGAAAATACATCCTTAAAAGATTAGGTTATATGTTTTTATCATTATTCATCATTATTACAATCACATTTTTCTTGATGAAAATGATGCCAGGATCACCATTTAATGATGCAAAATTAAATGCTGATCAAAAAGCGATATTAAATGAGAAATATGGGTTGAATGACCCCGTCGCAGTGCAGTACGTACACTATCTAAAAAATGTTGTGACAGGCGATTTTGGTTATTCATTCCAATATCATAATCAACCGGTTTGGGAATTGATTAAGCCAAGATTAATACCATCATTTGAAATGGGATTAACGGCAATGATTATTGGTATTATCGTTGGACTCATTTTAGGAATTGCTGCAGCTACAAAACAAAATACATGGGTGGATTACACGACGACTGTGATTTCAGTTGTTGCAGTGTCAGTACCATCTTTCGTATTAGCTGTATTATTACAATATGTGTTTGCAGTACGTTTAAGATGGTTCCCAGTTGCAGGTTGGGAAGGATTTTCTACAGCAGTGTTACCTTCACTCGCTTTATCTGCAGTAGTATTAGCAACAGTTGCCCGATACATACGAGCTGAGATGATTGAAGTATTAAGTTCAGATTATATTTTATTAGCACGAGCAAAAGGTAATTCAACGATGAGAGTGTTGTTCGGTCATGCGTTAAGAAACGCTTTGATACCCATCATTACGATATTAGTTCCAATGTTAGCAGGTATTTTAACTGGGACACTTACCATTGAGAATATCTTCGGAGTACCTGGATTAGGGGATCAATTCGTACGTTCGATTACTACAAATGATTTCTCTGTCATCATGGCGACAACGATTTTATTTAGTACATTATTTATCGTATCTATTTTTATCGTAGATATCTTATACGGCATTATCGATCCTAGAATTCGTGTTCAAGGAGGTAAAAAGTAATGACAGATAAAAGAATGGATAAAGATTACTCAAATGCAGCAATGTCACATACCTCTGAAGGGGCAGTTTCTACGGATTTTGTATTAAGAGAATTAGATTTAAATCAAGAGCCAGAGTTACAACGTGAAAGTAAAAACTTCTGGCAAGATGCGTGGGCGCAATTAAAAAGTAATAAACTAGCTGTTGTTGGTATGATTGGACTGATTTTAATTGTGTTATTCGCCTTTATTGGACCTCTAATGAATAACAGAGATTATGCAGAACAAAATGTTGAACATCGAAATTTACCAGCGAAAATACCAGTATTAGATAAAGTGTCATTTTTACCATTTGATGGTAAGGGAACAGATGGCAAAGATGCCTATAAAGAAGCACATGCTAATGAAAATTATTGGTTTGGGACAGATCAATTAGGTCGTGATTTGTGGACAAGAACATGGAAAGGAACACAGATTTCATTATTCATTGGTATTGTTGCAGCAATATTAGATATCTTTATTGGTGTGACTTATGGTGCTATATCAGGCTTCTTTGGTGGTCGAATTGATAATGTCATGCAAAGAATCCTAGAAGTTATTGCGTCGATTCCTAATCTAATCGTCGTTATTCTCTTTGTATTGATCTTTGAACCTTCGATTTGGACTATTATTTTAGCGATGTCCATCACAGGTTGGTTAGGTATGAGTCGTGTTGTTAGAGGTGAATTCTTAAAATTAAAGAACCAAGAGTTTGTACTTGCTTCTCAAACTTTAGGTGCATCTAAATTCAAACTTATATTCAAACATATTTTGCCTAATACATTAGGTGCAATTGTTGTTACATCTATGTTTACTGTACCAAGTGCTATTTTCTTCGAAGCGTTTTTAAGCTTTATTGGTATTGGTGTACCAGCACCACAAACATCATTAGGATCACTCGTCAATGATGGACGTGCAATGTTATTAATTCACCCGCACGAATTATTTATACCAGCAATCATTTTAAGTTTATTAATTTTATTCTTCTATCTATTTAGTGATGGATTACGTGATGCATTCGATCCGAAGATGCGTAAATAAAGGAGGGGCATGTATATGGCAGAGAGAATTTTAGAGGTCAATGACTTGCATGTTTCGTTTGATATTTCTGCAGGTGAAGTTCAAGCTGTCCGAGGTGTAGACTTTTACCTGAATAAAGGGGAAACATTGGCAATTGTTGGAGAATCAGGTTCTGGCAAATCCGTTACGACTAAAGCAATCACGAAGCTATTCCAAGGGGATGCTGCTCGAATTAAACAGGGAGAAATTAACTTTTTAGGGGAAAATTTGGCAAATAAAAGTGAAAAAGAATTAATCAAATTGCGCGGTAGAGATATCTCAATGATATTCCAAGATCCAATGACCTCTTTAAACCCAACGATGCAAATTGGCAAACAAGTTATGGAACCATTAATTAAACATAAAAATATGAGTAAATCTGAAGCTAAACAACGCGCATTAGAAATTTTAAATCTAGTTGGATTGCCAAATGCTGAAAAGCGTTTTAAAGCATACCCACATCAATTTTCAGGTGGTCAAAGACAAAGAATTGTTATCGCAACAGCACTGGCATGTGAACCCAAAGTATTAATCGCTGACGAACCGACGACAGCACTTGATGTAACAATGCAAGCGCAAATATTAGATTTGATGAAGGAACTTCAACAGAAAATTAATACTTCAATTATTTTTATTACACATGATCTAGGTGTTGTAGCAAATATTGCTGATAGAGTAGCTGTTATGTATGGCGGACAAATGATTGAAACAGGTAATGTTGATGAAATCTTCTATGGTCCTAAACACCCTTATACTTGGGGATTATTATCATCAATGCCGGATTTAACAACAAGTAATGATACAGATTTAATTGCGATTCCAGGGACACCACCAGATTTATTACATCCACCAGTTGGAGATGCATTTGCTAGACGAAGTCAGTATGCATTAGATATTGATTTTAAAGAAGAAGCACCATGGTTTAAAGTATCACCTACACATTTTGTTAAGTCGTGGTTGTTAGATGAAAGAGCGCCTAAAGTTGAACCACCATTAGCGGTTCAAAAACGCTCAAAAACTTTACCTAACCGTTATGCACAACCCATCAAAGTAGAGAGGGTGGCGTTTAATGATTAAACAAAAAACGAAATTATTAGAAGTAAAACATTTAAAGCAATATTTTAACCAAGGTAAAAAGAACGAAGTTAGAGCAATTGAAGATATTTCGTTTGATATTTATAAAGGTGAAACTTTAGGTTTAGTTGGAGAATCAGGTTGTGGTAAATCAACTACAGGTAAAGCTATCATTAAATTAAATGATATTACTAGTGGAGAAATTATTTATGATGGTACGGATATACATAATATTCGTAAACGCCAAGATATGTTGAAATTCAACAAGAAGATTCAAATGATCTTTCAAGATCCCTATGCGTCTTTAAACCCACGTCTAAAAGTCATGGACATTGTTGGAGAAGGTATAGATATTCATCATTTAGCTACTGATAAACGAAATCGTAAAAAGCGTGTATATGATGCATTAGAAACAGTAGGCTTAAGTAAAGAACATGCGAACCGTTATCCTCATGAATTTTCAGGTGGACAACGTCAACGTATTGGTATAGCAAGAGCATTAGCGGTAGAACCAGAATTTATCATTGCTGATGAGCCGATTTCAGCATTAGACGTTTCCATACAAGCACAAGTCGTCAATATAATGTTACGACTACAAAGAGAAAAAGGGATTACGTTCTTATTTATTGCCCATGATTTATCAATGGTTAAATATATTTCTGACAGAATAGCTGTGATGCATTTTGGAAAAATTGTTGAACTCGGACCTGCAGATGATATATATAATCATCCTTTACATGACTATACGAAGTCATTATTATCAGCGATTCCTCAACCTGATCCAGACGTTGAAAGACAAAGAAAACGGATTACATATGAAGCAAGCAATGCAGATGATCAAAATAGACAATTGCACGAGATTCGACCAGAACACTTTGTCTTTGCAACTGAAGCGGAAGCAGAAAAATTAAAACAGCATGTTAATACAGAAGGATAATTAAAGGGAGGGGGATACGTATGAGAAAATGGATAACACTGATTGCGATTTTTATCATTTCATTAAGCACCTTATCAGGGTGCAGTAACAGTAAAAGTTTATATTCAGATGAGGGTCAAGTATTTAGAAAAGTTATACCACAAGATATGACTACATTAGATACAACCTTGATGACTGAGTCAGTGTCAAGTGATGTTGCGGGACAAGTATTTGAAGGGCTATATACAATGGATAAACGTGATCAAGCAGAGCCAGCTGTTGCAACAAAATTTCCTAAGAAAAGTAAGGATGGTAAAACACTGACTATTAATTTAAGAAAAGACGCGAAATGGAGTAATGGGGACCCAGTTACTGCAAACGACTTTGTTTTCGCCTGGAGAAAAGTAGTTGATCCTAAAACTGGTTCAGAATTTGCGTATATTATGAGTGATATAAAAAATGCGGATCAAGTTAATGCCGGTAAAAAGCCAGTTAAGGATTTAGGTATCAAAGCGCTAAATAAATATAAACTACAAGTTAAATTGGAAAGACCGGTGCCATACATCAATGAGTTGTTAGCCTTAAATACTTTTAATCCTCAAAATGAAAAAGTGGCTAAAAAATATGGCAAAGCATATGGTACTACTGCTGATAAAGCAGTTTACAATGGACCATTCAAAGTAGTGAATTGGCAAGTTGAAGATAAAATCCAATTAGTAAAGAATAAAGACTATTGGGATAAAAATAATGTTAAACTTAGTCGTGTAAATTATAAAGTACTTAAGGATAACCAAGCTGGAGCTGCCTTGTATGATACCAATTCTGTTGATGATGCAATAATAGCTGCTGAACAAGTGGATAAATATAAAAACTCAGTTGCACTAAATAAAAGATTGACAGCTGGTACGTTCTTCATTAAATTGAATGAAAAGCAGGTTCCTGAATTTAAAAATAAACATTTAAGATTAGCGATTTCAAAAGCAATTAATAAAAAGCAATATGTTAAATCTGTATTTAATGATGGGTCTTTAGCATCAAATAATTTTACAGCTTTTGGAACTTCTAAAACACCCGAAGGTAAGGATTTCGCCAGCACTATAAATTCTCCATTGAAATATAACGAAAAAGAGGCTAAAGAAAATTGGAAAAAAGCAAAAAAAGAACTAGGTAAGAAGAAGGTGACGTTTACATTAAATGTACAAGATACACCTGTTCAAAAAATTTCTGCGGAATATATTAAGTCTCAGATAGAAAAAAATTTACCAGGAGTACAAATGAAGGTAAAACAGTTGCCATTTAAACAAAAGACCAATTTAGAACTTGCAAATAACTATGAAGCTTCTTATGCAGGCTGGGTACCAGATTATCCAGATCCAACCGCATTTTTACAAACAATGACAACAGGTAATCCACAAAACAACACTGACTGGAGTAACAAAGAATACGATAAGCTAATAAAAGATGCCAATGGTAAATTGCTTCAGAATGAAGATGAAAGAAATGCAACACTTCAAAAAGCAGAAGGAATTTTGCTAAATGATGCACCTGTTGCACCAATTTACCAAAAAGGTGAGGCTCATTTAACCAATCCTCAAGTAAAAGGATTGGTGTACCATAAGGTAGGTCCTGATACTACATTAAAAGATGTGTATATCGATAAATCGATTGATAGAGAAACTGGTAAAAAGAAAAAATAATATAATTAAAAAGCACTGAGGAATGACAACCTCAGTGCTTTTTCGCGCAGTGAATTAATTATCTTTTACGACCAAGACCCATTGCTTTTTCCATTTTTTTCAATGTTTTAAATGAGGCTTGATGTGCCTTATCTCTACCTTTATCTAGGATATCATCAAGTTCATCAGAGTTATAAAATGCGTCGTATTTTTCTTGGAAATCAACTAGGAATGATTTAACTATTTCTGCTAAATCACCCTTGAATTTTCCGTAACCTTCACCATCATATTTCGCTTCAATTTCTTTAATAGGTTCGTTAGTTAAACCAGAATAGATTGAAAGTAAATTAGAAACCCCTGGTTTATTATCACGGTCAAACTTAATAATACCATCTGAATCAGTAACAGCACTTTTAATTTTTTTAGCTGCTACATTTGGTTCGTCTAATAATGAAATGAAGTTCTTTTGATTATCATCACTTTTACTCATTTTTTTAGTAGGGTCTTGTAAACTCATCACACGACCACCCACTTTTGGCATACGGATTTCTGGTTTAATTAATACGTCATTATAACGACTATTAAATCTATCTACCAAATTACGTGTTAATTCCATATGTTGTTTTTGATCTTCACCAACAGGAACAATATTAGTATTATAAATCACTATATCAGCTGCCATTAAAGGTGGATAAGTAAGTAATCCAGCTGGGACGCCATCAGTTCGTTTTTGAGCTTTATCTTTAAATTGTGTCATACGTTCTAATTCACCAATTGAAGCTATTGTAGTGAGCATCCATCCTGCTTGAACATGTGCAGGTACTTCAGATTGAATGAATAGGGTAGATTTGTCAGGATCAATACCTGAAGCTAGATATATTGCTGCGAGTTGTCTAATTTGTTTGCGTAATTTCAAACGGTCTTGAGGTACAGTGATTGCATGTTGATCAACAATACAGAAGAAACAATCATAATCATTTTGTATTTCTTCAAATTGTTTTAATGCACCTATATAGTTACCAATTGTTGGTATACCGCTTGGTTGAATGCCTGAAAATAATGTTTCCATATTAGATGCCTACTTTCTCAAATATTATTTATCTCTCATTATAACAGTATTTCTTTAAATTGTAAGTTGTGTTAAAATGAATGTATATCTAAGTATTAAATAGTTTGTGAGATAATTTTGAATAATTTCAAGATTTCTCAGAAAAATTAGGATTTTCTCATTTAATTTTAATGTTAGATGGTTATAATATATATTGTAAGGTTAAGAAAGCAAATAATAATCATTTCTTTAATCTATAACTAATTTAAAATTAATGAATGAATCCATTTATAGGAGAGTGAGATGTATGGTAACATTATTTACTTCACCAAGTTGCACATCTTGCCGTAAAGCGAAAGCATGGTTACAAGAACATGACATTCCATATACGGAGCGTAACATTTTTTCTGAACATTTAACAATCGATGAAATTAAATTAATATTAAAAATGACTGAAGACGGAACTGATGAAATTATTTCAACTCGTTCTAAAACATACCAAAAATTGAATGTTGATATTGATTCTTTACCATTACAAGATTTATATTCAATTATTCAAGATAACCCAGGTTTATTACGTCGCCCAATCATTTTAGATGATAAACGTTTACAAGTAGGTTATAACGAGGATGAAATCAGACGTTTCTTACCAAGAAAAGTCCGTACGTTCCAATTACAAGAAGCTCAACGTTTGGTTGACTAATAACTTTAATAACTATGTGATTTTATCACTTTACTAAAAGATATTAAGACAACACTATTGTTAAATGGTGTTGTCTTTTGTGTATGCTTTAAAAAGTAAATCGAGAATAAATGCGCTGTTTTTTAGCATTAAAATAGGGAATATGTTAATATAAGAAGCCATCTTAAGAATAGTTAAATTTAATCAAACAAATAGATTGTAATTTGAGTCACGTTCTAATACAATATGGTTACTATTCATCGACTGTAAGGAGTGAGATGATATGAGAATAGAACGCGTTGATGATACAACAGTTAAATTGTTTATAACATATAGCGACATAGAAGCACGTGGTTTTAGTCGTGAAGATTTATGGACTAACCGCAAACGCGGTGAAGAATTCTTCTGGTCAATGATGGATGAAATTAATGAAGAAGAAGATTTTGTCGTTGAAGGACCATTATGGATTCAAGTACATGCCTTTGAAAAAGGTGTGGAAGTGACTATTTCTAAGTCTAAAAATGAAGACGCCATGAATATGGCCGAAGATGGTAATTTTGATCAATTTGATGACCAAGTAAATGAACTTTTAGCTCAAACACTTGAAAGCGAAGATAATATCGAAAATATATTTGAACAACGTAATCAACAAAAGAAAGCGCAACAAGAGCAATCTCAAAGACAACGTAAACAAGCCAATATTCGTACAGTGATTGTAAAATTTGAAGACTTAGAACAAGTCATTAATTATGCATATCACAATAATCAAAGTGCTGATGAGTTTGAAGATTTACTTTATATGGTTGACTCACAATATTACTATGCTATTCATTTTGATGACACGGTCGATCAAGAGACAATTAACGATAGCTATAGTCAATTATTAGAATTTGCATACCCAACTGATAAAACAGAAGTATATTTAAATGATTATGGTAAGATTATTATGAGCCATAACGTTACTTCACAAGTGCGTCGTTACTTTACTGATGCAGTTGAATAATGATAATAGAGTGATTTTAACGAGACATATTGATGTCTCGTTTTTTTATATTTAAGGAAACGATAATTGACACAAGTAAATTGAGGGTTTGCTTCGTTGAAATATATGAGGTGAACTGATGTTAGTAGCTATAAATGAAAATCATGAATATGTGTTAGCAAAACAAGCAATAAAGAATAGGAACTATTACTGTCCACATTGTAGAACGAAAGTAATTTTAAAAAATGGGGCGAAAGTAAAAGCGCATTTTGCGCATATGGATCCATGTAAGCTATGGCGTTCAAAAGGGGAAAGTGCATTACATTATCAAACTAAATACAAAATTGCCGCAATGTTTAAAAGGGTGAACTATAATGTTGAAATTGAACCATATTATGAAAATATACAACAGTTCCCTGACATCGTAGTTAATTCATCATTTGCGATTGAAGTACAATTTTCTTCCATTCCTTTGTCTGAAATTCAAAAGCGTACCGTAGGGCTAATGAGTGTCGGACTTAGACCAGTTTGGATTATCGAAGATATCAAATACAGAAACGGTAAATTAACATTAAATAACCAGCAAGCCAGTTTTATAAATGCGATTCATAGGTCTTTGTACACATGGCAAGAAAAGTGTTGCCAATTAATTAGATATTCAAATATCCAAAATATTGGAGGGAGACAATTTCGTGCAACAAGGACCATTGTTGAAGATGTGGCAACAATACTGACGGAAAAAAGACATAACAATATGGCATATTATAAGTTAGATGAAAGCTTGATAACTCGATATATACAATACTGTCGTCGTAAGAATTCGGTATTAGAACCCACTTTAAGTGCTATGTATCAATTGCGACTTAATGACAAACATGTCATTCAACAGTTTGGTATCATTATCCCATTACAAATCTTTATCAAAACACATCCAATTGAATGGCAACTACAATTTCGACTTTTAGAACTACGTGACGAATTGACGTGTCAGAACATAGATACTGTGATTAAGTTACGACATTTTGCATATCATCATTACAGCAAATCAATTCTGTTAAATAAAATAATAGAACAGTATCAAAATGCACGAAAATCGAATTGTAATGACGTGCAAATTATCTATTAAAATGAGAAAATTAAGTTATTGATTATTTCGAGGAGGTTTACATGATGAGTCAACAATTATCTAGAGAAGAACAGGAACGTAAATATCCTGAATATACATGGGATTTAACAACGATATTCCCAAGTGATGATGCATTTGAAGCGGCATTTAAAGATGTCGAAAATGACATCGGTAAAGAAGAACAGTTTAAAGGTCACCTAGGAGATAGTGCAGATACTTTATATCAAGCATTAGCATTAGAAGATGAAATAGGCACCAAATTAGAAAAGGTATATGTCTATGCCCACTTAAAACAAGACCAAGATACTGCCAATGATCAATACACAGGAATGGAAGCACGTGCACATCAATTAATTATTAAATTTAGTTCAGCATGGAGCTTTTTAGTACCAGAAATTTTACAACTTGATGAAAAGACAATTCAAACGTTTATTCAATCAAACGATAAATTAAAACAATATGAATTTGATCTACAACTCATCAATGAAAAGCGCCCACATATACTAGATGCTGATACTGAAAAATTATTGACTGAAGCACAAGATGCATTATCTACGCCTTCAAATGTATACGGTATGTTCAGTAATGCAGATTTAGAATTTGAAGATGCTATAGATAAAGATGGTAAAGCACATCCATTAACACAAGGTACGTTTATCAAATATCTAGAATCAGATGATCGTGTTTTAAGAGAATCTGCATTTAGAAATGTATATAAAGCTTATGGTTCTCATAACAATACGTTAGGCGCGACATTAGCAGGTGAAGTGAAGAAAAATGTATTTAACGCGCGTACACATCACTATAAATCTGCTCGTGAAAAAGCTTTGAGTAATAATCATATTCCAGAAGAAGTCTATGATAACCTAGTGAAAACTGTTCACAAATATTTACCTTTACTTCATAGATATACGCGTTTAAGACAAGAGTTGTTAGGCATCGATGACTTAAAAATGTATGATTTATATACACCATTAGTGAAAGACGTTAAATTTGAAATGCCTTATGAAGAAGCTAAATCATGGATGTTAAAAGCACTTGAACCAATGGGTGAAGAGTATTTAAATGTGGTTAAAGAAGGATTGGATAATCGCTGGGTTGATGTTTATGAAAACAAAGGTAAACGATCTGGTGGATATTCATCTGGTGCACATTTAACAAATCCATTCATCTTATTAAATTGGTCAGATACAGTTTCAGATTTATATACTTTAGTTCATGAATTTGGTCACTCAGCACATAGTTATTTCAGTCGTCAAAATCAACCATCCAATCTAAGTGACTATACAATATTTGTAGCTGAAGTAGCATCTACATGTAATGAAGCTTTATTAAGCGATTATATGGATAAACATTTAGATGACGACAAACGTTTATTATTATTGAATCAAGAACTCGAACGCTTTAGAGCGACATTATTCCGTCAAACCATGTTTGCAGAATTCGAACATAAAATTCATCAAATAGAAGAAGCAGGGGAACCATTAACTCCAACTCGTATGAATGAAGAGTATGCCAAACTGAATAAACAATATTTTGGAGATGCAGTTGAAACAGATGAAGACATTAGTAAAGAATGGTCACGAATTCCTCACTTCTATATGAATTATTATGTATATCAATACGCAACAGGTTATAGTGCTGCACAAAGTTTAAGTCACCAAATCTTAACAGAGGGACAACCAGCTGTTGAAAGATATATTAATGAATTCTTGAAAAAAGGTAGCTCAAATTATCCAATTGAAATCTTAAAAAATGCAGGTGTAGATATGACATCACCTGAACCAATTGAGCAAGCTTGTGAAGTATTTGAACAAAAATTAGATGCTTTTGAAAAACTTATGAAAGCTTAATATGATTGAATTCGCTTACATTATGAACAGATTGTGACAATTTAAATTTAATCAAACTCAAAGGTTGAAATGGGCTATACGTCGTGTTATATTATGAACATGAAATTAATCACATAACAAACATACCCCTTTGTTTGAAGTGAAAAATTTCTCCCATCCCCTTTGTTTAGCGTCGTGTAATCAGACACGGCGTTTTTTTATTTGTCTTAAAATAGGTAGTAGGCAATATACATAAATTATTCAAATTATGAATAAACAAAAAATCAGCACAACAGATATCAAATAATCTGTTGCGCTGATTTTTAAATATTGATAGAGCCAAGATAGAATTTCAACATTTAGGCATTTTAGATTTCCAAAACTTGCCGTCAGGATAATTTAATTTTTCCACTTTCTGTTGAAGCATGAGTTTTTTCAATTCTTTATTTAATAATTTTTCAGGCCACTCATATATTGTGAGTAACTCTTCCATTGTCACAAGTTGCTTCTGTTGTATATATGTTTCTAACTTCGGTGGCAAACTCTTTTCGATTGGCGTTCCCATAAGTTCATTGATGATGTATGTGTATATGTGATATGGATAAAGCCCTTCAACTTTTAACCCTTCTTCATGCACGTCTTCACTGAAGAATACGAGGGATGGAGACTGTTCTATTTCCATTTCACGTGCTATATGCAAGTCAACTTTTAAACTTTCTGTTAGTTTACTTTTCTGTAAGTCTTCTTTAAACACATCATAATCAATTCCAGCATTTTTTACACAATCACATATCATTTCTTCGGTGATAATATCGCGCTTAGGTATAATTTCATTTTGCATTAAATGTATAAATCGTTCTGCTCTTAAACGGCCTTGTAATTCGGCCGCTTTGTATGCGAGTGCAATATTATCGAAATCAGAGGTGCTTTGTGCTTGGCATTTTGTTAAAACTTTTAATGAAGGATTAAGAATATGTCTAACACGTATATATTGATTATATTCAATTCTTAGTTTTGATAAGATTGCCGATATTTTGAAACAATCTTTACTAAAAGGATCGAAAAAAGAGTAAATTTCTATTTTGCATACAGGTGATAGATCAGTATTTGCATCTTCACGACTCTTATTCTCCATTACTCTTAACTCTTCAGCCATGTCTTTTCACCTACAATTATTTTTCGGAATTCACCATATGATTAGCTGTTAGTCGCAATCTTTCAAATAAATAGTCACCAACCCCAGCAGGGAAGTTAGCATGATTAATTGCTATAGACATATTTTCTAACCAAGCATCGCGCTCATATTCAGTAATCGTAAATTCCATATGTCGTCTTTTCAACATGGGATGTCCATGTTCCTGTGTATATAAATCAGGGCCTCCTAAAAACTGAGTTAAAAATTGTTTTTGTTTTCTACTCGTTTCTATAAAATCACCAGGGAATAAATGATTAATTCTATCGTCTTTTTCTACTAATTGATAAAAATGATCAATCATTAGATATAGTGCATCTTGCCCAATGATGTCATATGGTGTTTTAGGCATAATATCACCGTATTTCATTAATATATATCTAATATAACATGAATTTTTACATTTGAAAGTAATTTGCATTATAGCTTCCGTTGTTGTTGTTACGCTAAATTAGCTTTTCTATTAAAGAAACGTTGGACTTTGTTTAAAGGCTTCTCGTGGGTCATTTGAAATGATTTCAGTAAGTCATAAAACTTTTGTAAACCCTCTTCATAATCATGTACTTCGAATTCTAGCTCGTAATCTTCAGTGCCGAGATATTCACTTTTGTCTAACACAAGAAGTTCATTTTGATAAGATGTCTCCATTCTATATGTAGTTAAAGCGCCTAATATCACTAATGTACCATCTTGAACATCAAAGTCATCCACTAAAATTTGTCTAATCTCGACAGGCAATTGATTGTGATAAACCATTTTGTCAATTTCAGGTTCAAGAGGGACATTAAAATTGTATTCCGTTAAACCTACCTCTGCAGGTACTTTGAGCGTCATCTCATAAGTATTGTCTTTGACTCGAATTCTTAAAGCAGAATAGTGATCTTTGAGTTTGAAATCGGCAGTATCTATATAGTAATTGATCTGTTTGAAAGGTGATTTATCCTTGAAATATTGATCTTTAATATTATTATATGTTGATTCACTAAGTATTTGTTTAAATTCAATTTCATTATTAGTTGCCATTCATTGTAACTCCTCTGCATCATTGTTTGATTTACTATTAGTATGACTGAATTGGCTCTTGTTTTAAAGTAAGACAATGTTTTGAAAAGACAAACATTATTTAAAATTGAAATTAGAATAATAATATATCTAAAAAAATTCAAATACATATAATAATGTGACAATATTCGGCTACATACGTGTGATGTAAGCATAAATTATGTTAAACTAATATGGAATAAGGAGGGGCAAGCATGCGTATATATATAAATGAAATCAAAGTGAAAGACGATACAATTTACTGTTATTCAGAAGATTCGATTGAAGGATTAGAAGAAGTAGGACAAATGCTTGTTGATAGTGATAATTATGGATTTGCATACATCTTAGATGATGGTCAATCCTATTCGTATTTAATCTTTGTAGAAGAAACATGGTCGATGTTACATGAAAACAAAGGGAAGAAACTCATTGTAAACGATGAGTTAGAACTTAAACATTTCCAAGAGGAATTAGATTACATATTAGACAATATTGAAGGCAATAATAACTATGGTAAGGAGTTTGTTTCTGCTGTTGAAAAAACTTTTGAACTAGAATGAAGCGGAGTGAAGTAATATGAACCAGTGGGATCAATTTTTAACACCCTACAAACAGGCTGTTAATGAATTAAAAGTAAAATTAAAAGGATTACGTAAACAATATGAGATTAGTGAACACAGTTCTCCCATTGAATTCGTAACAGGCCGCGTTAAACCTATTTCAAGTATTATAGATAAAGCAAACAAAAGGGAAATTCCATTTGATAGATTAAGAGAAGAAATGTATGACATAGCTGGACTCAGAATTATGTGCCAATTTGTTGATGATATAGATGTCGTAGTTAATATATTACGTCAACGTAAGGATTTTAGTGTTGTTGAAGAAAGAGACTATATTCGCAATACCAAACCAAGTGGCTATCGTTCATATCATGTGATTATTGAATATCCTATTGAAACATTAAATGGACAGAAATCTATTCTAGCTGAAATTCAGATTAGAACATTGGCTATGAATTTCTGGTCAACCATAGAACATACATTGCGTTATAAATATGATGGAGATTATCCAGATGAGATACAGCATCGTTTAGAAAGAGCGGCAGAAGCGGCTTACTTATTAGACGAAGAAATGTCCGAGATAAAAGATGAAATTCAAGAAGCACAGAAGTATTATACTCAAAAACGTGCGAAAAAACATGAAAATGACTAATGAGGTGTAAACATGCGTTATACAATCCTAACTAAAGGTGATTCTAAGTCCAATGCGTTAAAGCATAAAATGATTAACTATATGAAAGATTTTCAGATGGTTGAAGATAATGAAAACCCAGAAATAGTCATTTCAGTCGGTGGGGATGGCACTTTACTACAAGCATTTCATCAATATAGTCATATGTTGTCGAAAGTGGCATTTGTTGGTGTTCACACCGGACATTTAGGGTTTTATGCTGACTGGTTACCTCATGAAGTCGAAAAATTAATAATTGAAATCAATAATTCAGAATTTCAAGTTATTGAATATCCATTATTAGAAATCATTGTTCGATATAATAATAATGGTTATGAAACAAGGTATTTAGCATTGAATGAAGCTACTATGAAAACTGAAAATGGATCAACATTAGTTGTGGATGTTAATATTCGCGGTAAACATTTTGAGCGTTTTAGAGGAGATGGACTTTGTATATCTACGCCATCTGGGTCAACAGCTTATAATAAGGCTTTAGGTGGTGCATTAATCCATCCATCTTTAGAAGCAATGCAAATTGCAGAGATTGCTTCAATCAACAATCGTGTGTTTAGAACAGTGGGTTCACCATTAGTACTTCCTAAACATCATACTTGTTTGATAACACCTGTCAATCACGATACAATACGAACTACGATTGATCATGTGAGTATTAAGCATAAGAATGTAAATGCAATCCAGTATAGAGTAGCAAATGAAAAGGTAAGATTTGCACGCTTTAGACCATTCCCATTCTGGAAGAGGGTACACGATTCATTTATTTCAAGTGATGATGAAGTATGATTTTTAGATATACGATTGCACAGCAAGAAACGCTTAAATCATTTTTACAACGACATGACTTTTCTAAGAAAACAATTAGCGCCATTAAAACTAATGGCGCTTTACTTGTCAATCAGAGGCCTGTCACAGTGAGGTATCAATTGAACTTAGGCGATCAGCTTGTTGTTCAACTACCGTTAGAAATACCTAGTGCCAATTTAATACCATACTTGAAACCACTAGATATATTATTCGAAGACGACTATATCATTATTGTATCTAAACCCAATAGACAAAACTGTGCACCTTCACGTGAACATCCACATGAAAGCTTAGTTGAACAAGTATTGGGTTATTTACAACATAAAGGTGAACATACCAATCCTCACATCGTAACCCGTTTAGATCGAAATACTACTGGGATTGTACTTTTCGCGAAATATGGTTATATCCACCATTTATTTTCAAAAACTAATATGGATAAGGTTTATACGTGTTTGGCACACGGTATTACTGAACCAAGTGGCGTGATTGAAGCACCCATTGCTAGAAATGAAGCAAGTATTATAGAAAGGCAAGTATCAGAAAACGGTAAATATGCCAAAACATTGTATCGTACTATAAAACAAAAAGAGAATGTAAGTTGTTGCGAAGTGCAACTGTGTACGGGTCGAACACATCAGATTAGAGTGCATTTTCAATATATAGGTCATCCTTTAATAGGCGATACATTGTACGGCGGAAAACATGGTAAAATAGAAGGGCAATGCTTACATTGTTCAAAACTTTGTTTTGAACATCCAGTTAATAAAAAAATGATACATATCGAAATTGATCATAAACAACTCAATCAATGGTATGACTTAATATAAAAAATTGTTTTGGAGGTGTTTAATTTGTCTAACGACACAGAATTAAAAGAGAAAGAACATGTGAACGAAGACGTGTATGATAAAGATTTATTAGATCGATTATTACAAGATGGTGACATTGATGCATTTAGAGAAGAATTTTTATCAATGCATAATTACGAACAAAGTGAGTACTTTGAAGATACCGATGAAGAAAAGCGACAAAAGATATTTGAATTCTTATCTCCTAGTGAAGTTGCTGATTTCTTCGACCATTTAGATATAGATGATGAAGAATATGAGGAGCTATTCGATAATATCAATGCGAACTATGCTAGTCATATTTTAGAAGAGATGTCTTACGATAATGCGGTAGATATTTTAAATGAATTATCCAAACCGAAAGTTGCTAGTTTACTCACATTAATGAATAACGAAGATGCAAATGAAATCAAAGCATTGTTACATTATGAAGAAGATACTGCCGGCGGTATTATGACGACGGAATATCTTTCTTTAAAATCAACAACACCCGTGAAAGAAGCATTGATGCATGTTAAAGAACAAGCGCCTAATGCAGAAACCATATATGTCATTTTTGCGGTAAATGAAGATGATCAATTAGTTGGTGTTCTATCATTAAGGGACCTAATCACTGCTGAAAACGATGCTTATATTGAAGATGTCATGAGCGAACGTGTTATTAGCGTTGATGTTGCAACAGACCAAGAAGACGTTGCACAAACAATGAGAGACTATGATTTTATTGCGGTACCAGTAGTAGATTATCAAAATCACTTACTAGGAATCATTACAATCGATGACATTTTAGATGTAATGGACGAAGAAGCTAGTGAAGACTACTCTCGTTTAGCCGGGGTTTCTGATATTGACTCTACGAATGACTCAGTCATCAAAACAGCGACGAAACGCTTACCGTGGTTAATCATTTTAACATTCTTAGGTATGATAACAGCGACTATTCTAGGTAGTTTTGAGGATACATTATCTAAGGTTGCCTTATTAGCAGCATTCATTCCTATTATTAGCGGGATGTCAGGTAATTCTGGTACACAATCATTAGCCGTTTCTGTGCGTAATATCTCAACTGGAGATATTGATGAACAAAGTAAGTTTAAAGTAGCTTTAAGAGAAGCAGGAAGCGGATTGTTGTCTGGAATTGTGTGCTCAATTATTTTAATTATTATTATTATTTCAATCTATCGACAACCATTATTAGCAGTCATCGTAGGTGGTAGTTTGACTTGTGCTATGACAGTTGGAACATTGGTAGGATCAATGATTCCATTACTTATGAATAAATTAAAAATTGACCCAGCAGTAGCAAGTGGTCCATTTATTACAACAATTAATGATATTGTCAGTATGTTAATTTATTTCGGCTTAGCAACATCATTTATGTCTTATTTAACTTAAGGAGGAACGAATGGAGTTCTTATCACTTGTGATTGTAGTCGTTGCTGCATTTTTAACACCTATTATTGTTAATAGGTTGAATATCAACTTTTTGCCAGTAGTCGTCGCTGAAATCTTAATGGGAATTATCATTGGTAATTCATTTTTAAATCTAGTAACCAAAGATTCTATGCTTAATATTCTATCAACATTAGGCTTTATCTTTTTAATGTTTTTAAGTGGTTTGGAAATTGATTTTAATGCATTTAAAAAGGATGCACGACCACGACAAGGTGAAAGTAAAGAAGAAAAGAAAGTGCCTGGTCATTTAAATCTAGCTATGTTAGTTTTTGGGTTAATTATGATTGTATCAATCATTTTAGCCTTTGCATTTAAATGGTTCGGTTTAATCGATGATGTATTATTAATGGTTATCATCATTTCAACGATTTCTTTAGGTGTTGTAGTACCGACATTAAAAGAAATGAACATTATGAGAACTACGATTGGACAATTTATCCTTCTAGTAGCGGTATTAGCCGATTTAGTTACAATGATATTATTAACTATATATGGTGCAGTGAACGGCCATGGTGGTAGTACTATATGGCTTACTGGCATATTAGTTGTATTCACTATTGTATTTTATGTTATCGGTGTATTATTCAAGCGCATGTCATTTTTACAAAAGTTAATGGGTGGTACAACCCAAATTGGTATTCGTGCTGTCTTTGCCCTTATTATATTGCTTGTAGCTTTGGCTGAAGGCGTAGGTGCAGAATACATACTCGGAGCATTCTTAGCAGGTGTTGTTGTATCATTATTAAATCCTGATGAAGAAATGGTTGAAAAGTTAGATTCATTTGGTTATGGATTCTTTATTCCAATTTTCTTCATTATGGTTGGTGTCGATTTAAATATTCCGTCACTTGTTAAAGAACCATCGCTACTGATTATTATTCCTATATTAATCTTAGCATTTATCGTATCTAAGTTAATTCCAGTATTCATTATCAAACGTTGGTTCGATTTAAAAACAACGATTGCCTCTGGATTTTTATTAACTTCAACATTATCGCTTGTGATTGCAGCTGCCAAAATAGCGGAGCAGCTTAAGACAATTTCGCCGGAGACATCAGGATTACTGATATTAAGTGCAGTCATTACATGTGTATTTGTACCAGTCATCTTTAAAAAATTATTCCCTGTACCAAATGAAATGAATCGTCGTATCGAAGTGAGTTTAATTGGTAAAAATCAACTCACTATTCCAATTGCTCAGAATTTAACATCGCAACTGTATGATATTTCACTTTATTATCGTAAAGATTTAAGTGATAGTCGCAAGTTATCCGATGAAATTACAATGATTGAAATTGCGGATTATGAGCAAGAGATACTAGAAAGATTAGGTCTATTCGATCGTGATATTGTTGTTTGTGCGACAAATGATGATGAAATAAATAGAAAAGTGGCCCTAATGGCGAAAGAACATGGTGTTGAACGTGTTATTTGTAGATTAGAAAGTACCAATGAAGATATGGAAATGAAATCATTAGGTATTGAAATTTTCAGTAACTACTTAAGTAATAAGATTTTACTTAAAGGTTTAATAGAAACACCTAATATGCTTAACCTATTAAGTAATGTAGAAACATCATTGTATGAGATTCAAATGTTGAATCATCAATATGAAAATATGCAATTACGAAACTTCCCATTCGGTGGAGATATAATCTTCGTGAGAATTGTCCGTAATAATGACTCTATCGTTCCACACGGTGACACACAATTACGCTACAAAGATAGATTGATTGTTACAGGATCAAAAGAATATGTTGACGAATTAAAACAAGAATTAGAATTTTATTATTAAGCTATTATACAAATCGTCTGTAAGTATAAGTGATACTTGCAGGCGTTTTGCTATTGAAGAAGAAAGTCTAAATGGGTGATAGGAGTTAGACAAATCTAAAATGCTTTATTATCTGGTACTAAAAGTGTTAGAATATGATGAGTGAATAAAGAAGGAAACGTTTGAAATCAACTATTATATATCTAAATTAAAGGAGTTATTTGCATGTTAAATCTAGAAAATAAAACTTACGTCATTATGGGAATTGCTAATAAACGTAGTATTGGTTTTGGTGTTGCAAAAGTATTGGACCAATTAGGTGCAAAATTAGTATTTACATATCGTAAAGAACGTAGCCGTAAAGAATTAGAAAAATTATTAGATCAATTAAATCAACCTGAAGCACGTTTATATCAAATTGATGTTCAAAGTGATGAAGGTGTTATCAATGGATTTGCAAAAATTGGTGAAGAAGTAGGTAATATCGACGGTGTTTACCACTCAATCGCATTTGCAAATATGGAAGATTTAAGAGGACGTTTCTCTGAAACTTCTAGAGACGGTTTCTTATTAGCACAAGATATTAGTTCATATTCTTTAACCATTGTTGCACATGAAGCTAAAAAATTAATGCCTGAAGGTGGTAGTATAGTTGCAACTACTTATTTAGGTGGCGAATTTGCAGTACAAAACTATAATGTTATGGGTGTTGCAAAAGCAAGTTTAGAAGCTAATGTTAAATATTTAGCGCTTGACTTAGGTGAAGACAATATCCGTGTGAATGCTATTTCAGCAGGACCTATTCGTACACTAAGTGCAAAAGGTGTGGGTGGATTCAATACTATACTTAAAGAAATTGAAGAACGTTCACCATTAAGACGTAATGTCGATCAAGAAGAAGTAGGTAAAACTGCTGCATACTTATTAAGTGACTTATCAAGTGGTGTGACAGGTGAAAATATTCATGTAGATGGTGGATTCCACGCAATTAAATAGTTGAGTTATTAACTACAAAAGTATATTACTTATAACATAATAAAAGACCAAGTGATTGATGAAAGAATCACTTGGTCTTTTTGCTTTGTAAATATTGATAAGACAAATTTTATTAATCTTTGACATTGCTATTTGCTTTATCAATAATACGTTGACGATATTTAAAGATATTGCTAATAACTGTTTTTAACACTGCATATAAAGGTACAGCAATTAAAATAAGTGTGAAACCACCTAAATCACCTGCAGCTAATATAACCACAATAATTGTTAATGGATGCATGCTAAGTGATTTACCCATTACATTTGGCGTGATGACATTACCTTCCAATTGTTGAGCAATCAATGTAATGACACATACCCAAATGAACGTTGAAGGTCCATCGATAATACCTAAAATAGCTGCTGGCGTGAAAGAAAGCCATGGACCTAAGAATGGTATTAAGTTAGCAACACCAGCGAATAAAACAAGTAACGGTGTATAAGGTAAGCCGATTATTGTATAACCAATATACAAGATGATACCTAAGATAACACTAACTGTTACTTGACCTTGAATATAAGATTTTAACGTATAGTTTAAGTCTTTTAATAAATCTACGACAAATACTTTACGTTCACCTTTGAAAAATTTAGCTACAGCAGGAATAAATTTTTCATGATCTTTCAACATGTAAATAAGGAAGAACGGTACCATTATTAATAAGAAAATGGTAGAAATTAATGATGTAATATATGAAATTGAGTTAGATAATACATCTGTGACGCCATCTCCCATTGATTTAACCATGTTATTTATTCGATGTGTGACATCACTTGGTAATTTATCAATTTGTGTTAGTGAGAAATTGATTAAACGCTCAGTTTCTTTTTGTAGGGCAGGTGTTTGTTTAATTAAGTTATTAATATTTGAAATAATGATAGGTGCAATAAAGGCTACAACAATAGCGATAATTGCAATTAATACTACAAATATAGTTAAAATACTTGCCCATCTTGGGAATCCCCATTTTTCTAATAATGTTTGAAATGGTAAACATATGTAGAATAAGAACCCACTAATTAAAAAAGGAAGAAAAACAGAACCGATGATAGTTACAACTGGTGTAAATACTTCATGCACTTGCATAAATAGTTTGATGAGTATGAACAACATAATTAAAGCTATGCCGGTTCTAAACCAAACTTTATTTAACATATATAGATCCTCCTGAAAATTTTCATTTTTTATAGTCTTATATAGTATATCTCAAATTGAAAAGCTACAAAAGAGTCATGATTCGATAAAGTGACATATTGAGTAAGTTAAAAATACATATTATTTAATGAAAATTCTGAAAATATATTGTAAAGTGTAAATGTACATTGTATAATTTTTTTAATCGATAATAATTAAGGGGGTATACGATGATTGAAAAAATCGTTACATTTTTAAATGATCTCGTCTGGAGTAAACCATTAGTATACGGATTATTGTTAACAGGGATTTTATTTAGTTTGAGAATGCGTTTTTTCCAAGTGAGACATTTTAAAGAGATGATACGTTTAATGTTCCAAGGGGAAAAGTCACCAAGTGGTATCACAAGCTTTCAAGCTATAGCTATGTCGTTAGCAGGACGTGTTGGGACAGGTAACATTGTAGGTGTCTCGACTGCTATATTTATTGGAGGGCCAGGCGCTGTATTTTGGATGTGGATTAGTGCCTTTCTAGGTGCTAGTAGTGCATTTATCGAATCTACTTTAGGGCAAATTTTCAAACGTGAAGATAAGGGAGAATATCGCGGAGGACCAGCATACTATATTGAATATGGGATAGGTGGAAAATTTGGAAAGATATATGGTTTAATATTTGCGATTGTAACAGTAATTTCAGTAGGATTACTCTTACCTGGTGTTCAATCGAATGCAATTGCTAGCTCTATGCACAATGCTTTTAATGTTCCAAATTGGATAGTGGCTATTATCGTTGTCGTTATTTTAGCGTTAATTATTTTTGGTGGACTACGTTCAATTGCTAATGTTGCTACAGCAGTTGTACCGTTTATGGCGGTAATATATATATTAATGGCCATTATAATCATTATTATAAATATTCAACATGTTCCAGCTTTATTTGCACTAATTTTCAAATCTGCGTTTGGGTTACAGTCAGCATTTGGTGGGATTGTCGGAGCCATGATTGAGATAGGTGTAAAAAGAGGTTTGTATTCTAATGAAGCAGGACAAGGTACAGGACCGCACGCCGCATCAGCTGCAGAAGTTTCTCATCCAACTAAACAAGGACTTGTTCAATCATTCTCAGTTTATGTAGATACCTTATTTGTATGTACAGCGACAGCGCTCATCATTTTACTTTCAGGTACATATAACGTAACTGATGGCGAGACTAATGCAAATGGCACTCCACATTTAATCAAAGATGGAGGAATATTTGTAGAAAATGCAGATGGCAGTAAAGATTATTCAGGTACTGCAATGTATGCTCAAGCAGGTATAGATAAAGCTTTCCATGGTAGCGGCTACCATTTTGATCCACATTTTTCTGGTATTGGTTCATACTTTATTGCCATTGCTTTATTCTTCTTTGCTTTTACGACGATATTGGCATATTACTATATTGCAGAAACCAATGTAGCTTATTTAACAAGACATCAAAGTAAGAGGACTACACATATCTTCTTTATCATAGCAAGGTTAGCTTTATTATTTGCAACTTTTTATGGTTCAATTAAAACAGCTGATGTCGCATGGGCATTAGGGGATTTAGGTGTTGGATTAATGGCATGGTTGAATATTATAGCAATATGGATATTGCATAAGCCTGCGTTAGAAGCACTTAAAGACTATGAACAACAAAAGGCACAATTGGGTTCTGGCTACTATGCTGTTTATAAGCCTGATGCGAAGAAAATACCTAATGCAATATTCTGGTTGAAAACATATCCAGAAAGATTGAAAAATAAATAATGAGTTTATCATTTTCAAGATGAAAGAATATACTTATTAATTATTAATCAGTATTGGAATAAATAGAACAAATAAACATAGCAGTAGATTTCATTTTGCAGTTTTAATCAAAGTTCATAACGCACATAATTTAAAAATATAACGTCTCTTGGTACAATATAAATAATACTACTAGGGGGCGTTTTAGCATGTCTGAATTTAAACCAGGTAAAATTAACAAACATATATTGTATAGTGACATATTAGAAAGAGATGTTACTATTTCTATTTACTTACCTGAAGAATATACTGATTTATTTAAATACCAAGTGATTATATGCTTCGATGGTTTAGACTTTTTAAGGTTTGGAAGAATTCAACGAGAATATGAAAAACTACGTAAAGATAATGAAATTCAAAGAGCGATTATTGTAGGTTTTCATTATGAAGATGTAGAAAAACGTCGTGAGGAGTTTCATCCAAAAGGTAGTCGATCACATTTAACAGTTCAAGCAGTTGGTAAAGAACTATTACCGTTTATAGATGCAACTTTCCCAACATACAAAGTGGGTAACGCTCGACTTTTAATGGGTGATAGTTTAGCTGGAAGTATAGCATTACTTACAGCATTAACGTATCCAACAATATTTAGCCAAGTTGCAATGCTAAGTCCACAATACGATGAAGTGGTTAAAGAAAAAGTTGAGAGATGTGACACGAAATCACAACTTTCTATTTGGCATGGAATTGGTTTAGAAGAGGAAGACTTTAAATTACCAACGAATGGCAAACGTGCTAATTTTTTAACTCCTAATCGTGAGTTGAATGCACTCATTAATCAATTTGATATTCGTTATCACTATCAAGAATTTGATGGGGGACATAATTGGAAATCATGGAAACCGTTGTTAGGGGATATTTTAAAATACTTTTTAGATGAAGAGTTACCAGAGTAAATCATACTCATAATTCATCATGTTCAATCGTTATTCAAATTAATAACGTACAAATATTATTATGTATATTGTTTAAAATAGAAAAAATAATTTTAAGTTTAAAGTAACGGTTTTCATAGAATTTTGATATAATGGAAATAGGTTAAACAAAGGAGGAATTCAAATGATTTTAGGATTAGCTTTAATCCCATCAAAGTCATTTCAAGAAGAGGTAAATGCATATCGTAAGCGTTATGATACACATTATGCACAAATTATGCCACATATTACAGTGAAATCTCAATTTGAAGTTAATGATGCGGATTTAGATTCAGTTAAAAAAGAAATTGAAACTCGAATTAAAGGTATTTCATCAATTGATATTCATGCAACTAAAGCATCTAGCTTTAAACCAGTAAATAATGTCATTTACTTTAAAGTTGCTAAGAATGACGAACTTGAAGAAATTTTCGATCGTTTTAATACAGATGATTTCTATGGTAAGGCCGAACATCAATTTGTACCTCATTTTACAATTGCTCAAGGTCTTTCAAGCCAAGAATTTGAAGATATTTATGGTCAAGTAGAGTTAGCAGGGGTAGATCATAAAGAGACAATCGAAGAATTATCATTACTACAATTTAGCACTGAAGAAGACAAATGGAAAGTTATCGATACATTTAAATTAAATTAGAAATAAAAAATAGTTATAAAAAAATGGAGTGAGATAGTGGAATCTATGGTACATAGATCTTTATCTCACTCCATTTTAATTACTTAGCTCGTTTTCTATTTATAAAGTAATAGCCATAGAATAATGCTAAAACTAAGAAAATAAGTGCAGAAAAATAGAATGTATTATTTAAATTATTAGTAAACTGTGTAATTAAGCCCCCTAATAAAGGACCAATCATAGAACCAAAGCCTTGAACACTATTAAATACACCCCAAGTTTCTTCTTGTTCTTTTGGATTAATATGTCCAGCCATAAATGTGTTCCATGCCGGTAATAAGATGCCGTACATGAGACCAATGAATAGCGCGATACCCCACACAATATATATATTGGTGATTAGAGATAATCCAAATATCATAAGTGTGTATAAGATGAACCCACCGAATATAATACTATACATAAATCCTTTACTATTTTTATCAATTATTTTTGAAAGAAATAGCATTGAAACAGCACAACCAATTCCACCAATCATGATTGCGATTGTATATTCAATCGTTGATACATGTACAATTTTTGTAGCGTATGTAGGTAGAATAGGTATCAATGCTGAAATCGCAGCACCTTGGAGTAATATACCAGGGAATAAAACAATGTGTCGTTTAGTTACATTTACAATCTGTAATAATTGTTCTTTAACAGGTTTAGTATTGTAATTAGTCAATTGAATATTAACGAAGTAGTATAATACCCATGCGATTAATACTACTAAAGACATCATAAATACAAAATGTAATGGATGTATTTTAATTAAGAAGTTCATTACGACCCAACCAACTAATAAACCTAACAACCATGCAAAATATACATAGCCCATTTGTTTACCACGTTTATCTTCTTGAACGCTTGATAACATAATAACCCAAATAGGGCTAACGGCTATACCTAGCATGATAGCACTAATAATGATGACAATTGGTGATGATGGAAACCAAATGACTAAGAATAAACTTAGAAATGCTAATAAAAACCCAGAAGTTAATACTAGCTTAGCACCAAACTTCTTTAATAAAAAACCTATCACAAAATTTGTTGCTGCATCTGCAATAAAATGAATAGAAAATGCTAATGATGTCACTGCAACTGCAATTGAAGTGACAGTAGGTAGGTAGTTTATATAACTTAATATGTACATACCTCTCGCAAATTCCATAAGAAATAAAATGACTAGCATTATAATGAAATTTTTATTATTAGAATAGTTATTTAACGAAGAATCTTGCATATAAAGGCACCTTTCCATAAATCTCTTCTGGTTGCGAAGAATGGCCTAATAGTTCTAATAGATCTTTGCATAACTTTTGAGTGGCATACTCAATTTTAGATTCTTTCATGTTTGAAGTCATTTTATTTAATATTGATTCATTATTTGTAAGATGTGTAACGATATCTATAGCTTCATCTGGTGTATTGGCAATTTTACCAAATTCCATATCCTCAAAATAATTAGCATTTTCTAATTCTTGTCCAGGAGCTGGATTTAAGAAAATCATTGGAATACAACGAGTAAGTCCCTCTGAAATTGTAATACCACCAGGTTTTGTAACCATTAATTGACTTGATGCCATCCATTCATTCATATGTTTTGTGAAACCTAGAATGAGAACATCAGGATGATCTTTGAATTGAGCTTGTAAAGAATGTTTTAATTCTTTGCTACGGCCACAAATCATAACAACTTGTGAATGTTTACTTTTCTCTAAGATTTCATTAATCATTTGGTCGAACCCTTTTGAAACACCAAAAGCACCTGCAGACATTAATATTGTAGGTCTATCAGGATCTAAGTGATGTTTACTTAACCAAGCTCTTTGATCAATATGTTCTTCGAATTTATCTGAAATCGGGATTCCCGTGACTTTAATTTGTGAGGCTGGTACGCCTACTTCTATAAAATCATTTTTGGTATCTTTAGTTGCTACATAATAGCGATCTGATTCAGGTGTAATCCAGTTTTTATGCATTCTATAATCAGTCATCACTGTAGCTACTGGAATATTGATATTAAATTGTTCTGTTAAAACAGACATGACTGGTGTAGGGAATGTTAATAAAATTAAATCCGGTTTCTCATTAATGAGTATATTAATCAATTTATTTAGACCGTAATATTTATAAAAACATTTATCTAGTTGATCAGGGCGGCTATAATAAAAGTTTTTATACATATTTCTGAAATATCTAAAGCTATTGATATACCATTTTTTACATATAGAAGTTAAAATAGGATGCGCTTCCATAAATAAGTCGTGTTGAATCACACTTAAATGGTCCAAATTCATTTCATTTAATTGGTTTACGATGCTTTGAGTAACTTGCATATGACCGTTACCGAAAGAACCAGTAATAATCAATATCTTTTTATTTTGAGTAACCATTAAAAGCCACCCTCCGTTAATTTTTAAAATTTATAATAAGTGTAACGTATTTTAATACATTATAAAAGGAATATCGTGATTACATGTACATGAAATACCATTGATTTGTAGCAATTTAGTCTTAATTACAATTTAAAAGGGTAATTAGACACTGCCCGAAAATTTGTATTTATGCATTATACCACAACTAACTTAAAAATAAATTTGAAAGAACTTAATACAAGTGATGTATTATCTTTATAATTACTTTAAATAAGGTTGATAATCTATTTATAATGTTAGCATGGTTTAACAAGTATGTATTATTAAAACCTATCAAATAACAAGAATTTTAGTTTTATTTAATAGTAGATTAATAAATGAGGTATAAATTTACATTTTCATAGCTTTGAATGAGCTAAATGTTTATCTTTCATGGGCTTACAAGAGGTATAACCTCATTTAATATATGTTAGAAAAATCAAAATGACGATATAAGAAATTGGCTTGAAATAAGTTAGTTTTTGTTGTTTTAGAATAACCAATATTTAATACAGTTAAATAGAAAGAATAAATTTATCATAGTCATCAAAACGTGTATAATAGACTTAATGTAAAAAAAGGAGCGATTCATTTTGAATGCGAGTGTATTGTTCGAAAAAATTCGAGTAAAACAAGTTATAGGAACATTAGATAAAGAAGTAGTAGATATCACTACTGACTCAAGAACAGCTAAAGAAGGCAGTATTTTTGTCGCATCAAAAGGTTATACAGTTGATAGCCATAAGTTTTGTCAAAATGTAGTAGATCAAGGATGTAGTATCATTGTAGTCAATAGAGAGCAAGACTTAAAAGGTGAAGTTACTCAAATTATTGTACCTGACACTTTAAGAGTAGCGAGCTTATTAGCACATGAATTATTTGACTTTCCGAGTCATCATTTAGTTACATATGGTGTAACAGGAACAAATGGTAAAACATCTATAGCAACAATGATTCATTTAATTTATAGAAAATTAAATAAAAGTAGTGCTTATTTAGGAACGAATGGTTTTCAAATTAATGAAACAAAAACAAAAGGTGCGAATACAACACCAGAAACAGTATCTCTAACTAAAAAAATCAAAGAAGCTGTTGATGAAGGTGCTGAAGCAATGACAATGGAAGTATCTAGTCATGGTTTATCATTAGGTCGATTAAGAGGCGTGGAATTTGATGTTGCGATTTTTTCTAATTTAACGCAAGATCATTTAGATTTTCATGGAACAATGGAAGCATATGGACATGCTAAATCACTATTATTTAGTCAATTAGGAGAGGACCTCGCTAAAGAAAAATATGTAGTATTAAATAATGATGACGATTTTTCAGAGTATCTAGCTTCTGTTACGCCGTATGAGGTATTTACATATGGTATAGATCATGATGCACAGTTTAAAGCAATTAATGTAGAAGAATCTTTACAAGGTGTTAAATTTGAATTTGACACACCATTTGGTAGTTATCAAGTTGAAAGTCCATATGTAGGTAAATTCAATATTTCAAACATTATGGCAGCTATGATAGCGGTTTGGAGTAAAGGTGCGACATTTGAAGACATCATTGAAGCGGTCAAATCGCTTGAACCAGTAGAGGGACGTTTAGAAGTATTAGACCCTAATTTGCCAATAGATTTAATTATAGATTATGCACATACTGCAGATGGAATGAATAAACTCATTGATGCAGTTAAACCATTTGTGAAACAAAAACTTATCTTCTTAGTAGGTATGGCTGGTGAAAGAGACATGACTAAAACGCCTGAAATGGGTAGCGTAGCTTGTCGTGCTGATTACGTTATTTTCACGCCTGATAATCCTGCCAATGATGATCCTAAAATGCTTACAGCTGAATTAGCTAAGGGTGCCACTCACTCAAATTATGTTGAATTTGAAGATAGAGCAGAAGGTATTAAACATGCCATTGATGTTGCAGAACCTGGTGATACTGTAGTATTAGCTTCAAAAGGTAGAGAACCTTATCAAATTATGCCTGGGCATGTAAAGGTACCACACCGTGATGACTTAATTGGTTTAGAAGCGGCTTATAAAAAATTTGGCGGTGGGCCTGTTGAAGATTAGAGAATATACAGAAGGAACATACGCATTTCAAGTATATTTTCAAAGATTGAATGATACAATGCTTATTGCTATACCTGATCAATTTTGGTCAGTTGAAGTCGCCATTGATTTAACTAGGTCAGAAATAAACGATACGTTATTGATGCAATTTTTCACATTTAATGATGAAGAAGAAGCTCAAAAATTAGCAAATGTTGTAACCAATTGGTTTGAAACAATATTAAAGGAGAATGATTAATGAATATAAAGGAAGAAGTAGAGTCAAGAAAGACTTTTGCTATTATATCCCATCCGGATGCTGGGAAAACAACCTTAACTGAAAAACTACTATTCTTCAGTGGTGCTATTCGTGAAGCAGGTACTGTTAAAGGTAAGAAAACAGGTAAGTTCGCTACAAGTGACTGGATGAAAGTAGAACAAGAACGTGGTATTTCAGTAACGAGTTCTGTAATGCAATTTGATTATGATGATTATAAGATTAATATTTTAGATACACCAGGTCACGAAGACTTTTCAGAAGATACGTATCGTACTTTAATGGCAGTAGATAGTGCCGTGATGGTAATTGACTGTGCGAAAGGTATAGAGCCCCAAACACTCAAATTATTTAAAGTTTGTAAGATGCGAGGTATTCCTATCTTTACCTTTATTAACAAGTTAGACCGTGTTGGTAAGGAACCATTTGAATTATTGGATGAAATTGAAGAAACATTAAATATTGATACTTATCCAATGAATTGGCCAGTAGGTATGGGTCAAAACTTCTTTGGTATTATTGATAGAAAATCTAAATCTATTGAACCGTTTAGAGATGAAGAAAATATCTTACACCTAAATGACGATTATGAATTAGAAGAAGATCATGCGATTAAAAATGATAGTGCATTCGAACAAGCGATTGAAGAATTAATGTTAGTAGAAGAAGCAGGAGAAAATTTTGATAATGAAGCATTATTAAATGGTGAATTGACACCAGTATTCTTCGGATCAGCATTAGCTAATTTCGGAGTTCAAAACTTTTTAAATGCTTATGTCGATCATGCACCAATGCCAAATGCTCGTCAAACTAAAGAAGATGTTGAAGTAAGTCCTTTTGATACTGACTTTTCAGGATTTATATTTAAAATTCAAGCAAACATGGACCCGAAACATAGAGATAGAATTGCATTTATGAGAGTAGTCAGCGGTGCATTTGAACGTGGTATGGATGTAACCTTACAACGTACGAGCAAAAAACAAAAGATTACACGATCAACATCATTTATGGCGGATGATAAAGAAACAGTTAATCATGCAGTCGCAGGAGATATTATAGGTTTATATGATACAGGAAATTATCAAATTGGAGACACATTAGTTGGTGGGAAACAAAACTTTAGTTTCCAAGATTTACCACAATTTACACCTGAAATATTTATGAAAGTGTCTGCGAAAAATGTTATGAAACAAAAGCATTTTCATAAAGGCATTGAGCAATTAGTACAAGAGGGTGCGATTCAATACTATAAAACATTGCACACGAATCAAATTATTTTAGGTGCAGTTGGACAGCTACAATTTGAAGTTTTTGAACATCGAATGAACAATGAATACAACGTAGATGTAGTGATGGAACCAGTAGGCCGTAAAATTGCAAGATGGATTGAAAACGAGGAAGATATTAAAGATAATATGAATACATCTCGTTCGATACTTGTACACGATCGTTATGATAATTATGTATTTTTATTTGAAAATGAATTTGCGACACGTTGGTTTGAAGAAAAATTCCCAGACATTAAATTATATAGTTTATTGTAAAATGTTTGGCTATATATATATGTGGGTATCGCTTTTAATGTAATGATGATGTTATTAAATAATAAATTGTCATTATAGCAATTAACCTGTATAATATTTATATTCACAAATAAATACCTATGACACTCATGTCAGAGGGGAGTAACTTGATGGTCACTTAAATGATTTAAGTGATTTTACGCTTTATCGTCATTACGAAGTATTCACTTCCGGTAAAGTGGGCAATAATATTTGCTAAGTGAGACCTTTGCTATTATTTAGCATAGGTCTCTTTATTTGTATAAAATTTAAAGGAGTTGTCCACTATGGATCCGAGTTTGTTGTTATCCTATGCATGGGTATTACTAGTCTTAGTATTTTTAGAGGGTCTTTTAGCTGCCGATAATGCAATAGTAATGGCAGTTATGGTAAAGCATTTACCACCTGAGCAAAGAAAGAAAGCACTATTTTATGGTTTATTAGGCGCATTTATATTTAGATTTTTAGCATTATTCTTAATTAGTATTATTGCTAATTTCTGGTTTATTCAAGCAGCAGGAGCTGTATATTTAATCTATATGTCAATTAAAAATTTATGGGAATTCTTCCATAAGAAAGATGACAAGAATCAGGAAAATGTTGGAGATGACCATCACTTTGACGAAGAAGGTCAAGAAAAGAAAGTTGGTCCCAAAGCATTCTGGGGTACTGTATTTAAAGTAGAATTCGCAGACATTGCATTTGCTATTGATTCCATGTTAGCAGCATTAGCAATCGCTGTGACTTTACCAAAAGTAGGTATACATTTTGGTGGCATGGATTTAGGTCAATTCTCAGTGATGTTTTTAGGCGGAATGATAGGCGTTATTTTAATGCGTTTCGCAGCAACATGGTTTGTTGAATTATTAAATAAATATCCTGGTTTAGAAGGCGCAGCTTTCGCGATTGTAGGTTGGGTCGGAATTAAATTAGTCGTATTAGTATTAGCACATAAAGACGTAGGTATCTTACCAGAAGAATTCCCACATACAGTTTTATGGCAATCTATTTTCTGGGCAGTCCTAATATTACTAGTTGTTATCGGTTGGTTAACATCAGCTGTAAGTAATAAAAAGAAAAAGAAATAATAATCTAAGGCTTCGTATATTAATACGAAGTCTTATTTAATATTTGTTAAACATTGCAGTTTTAATAATAAAATATTAAAATTTATATATACATAATACTATTTATTGAGGTTATACATATCACAGTGAAAAATGTTACCTTAAACCCATTGAGTATGTCATAATAAAAGTAATTGATTGAAATGATAGGAGTGGCTATCTAGTGGAAAAAAATAAAAAACAAGTAATTCCTCGTAAAAGCTATCGACGTCAACGTCGTGAATTTTTTCATAATGAAGAAAGAGAAGAAAGAGTAGAAAAACAAAGACAAAAAGAAAGAATTCAAGCTAAAAAAGAAGAATACCAAGCTAAAGTTAATGAAGAAAGGGTTAAAGATAACTTAAGAAAAGCAAGAATAGAAAAGCTAACTAAAGAAGAAATTCAACAACAACAAAATCAAGTATCAAATCAAAATGATAAAACGAATAAAACGCAACAAGATCAAGAAAATGATAAGTCGAAATTAACATTACCTGAGGAACAACAACTTAAACGAACGCAAAATCGTAAAAATCAATCATCAAATGATAGCAAACAAGAAGAACATGAAAAATCTACTTATGGGGAGCATCAAAGTGATAGATTAGCATCAAAAGCATCTCAAGAAAATCACCTAAATAACGGTAGTGAAATTGAAAGTGAAAAGAAAAACAATAAAACAGAATCTAGTAAGAAGTTAAATAAACAATCAACTTCTGTTGAAAATCGTGATTTTGATACTGAAAAGAAACATCAGCATCATAGCAAGCAAAGTGCTAAACAAAATCAATTTGAAACAAAGAAAGATAATGCATCTTCAACTCAAAATAAAGTAGAAAATAAAACGGATTATCTAGATATTATCAAGTCATTCTTTAAGGAACATTGGCCTAAAATAGCGATTATTATAGGCGTGATATTATTAATTATTATACTTAACGCTATTTTTACTAATGTTAATAAAAATGACCATACAAATGACAGTGCTTTAACACCTACGAATAAACATTATACTGACACAATGAAAAGTGCGAATAGTACAGTAAAATCTGTAGTAACAGTAGAGAACGAAGGGACAAAAAATACTTCAGTTCCAAATAATACATCTAAAGCAGATAATGAAATTGGTTCAGGTGTCGTCTACAAAAAAGTGGGCGACTCTCTTTTTATTATGACAAATGCTCACGTAGTTGGTAATAAGGATAAACAAAAGATAACATTTGGTAATAATAAGTCGGTTCAAGGAAAAGTGATTGGTACCGATAAATGGTCTGATATAGCAGTCATTAAAGCTAAAAGTGCAGATGATTCTGTAAAAGCCATCACCATTGGTAATTCTAATCATCTTGTTTTAGGAGAACCTATTATTGTAGTGGGTAATCCATTAGGTGTTGACTTCAAAGAAAGTGTATCTGATGGTATAGTCTCTGGTTTAGATAGGCATGTACCAGTAGATATTGATAAAGACGATAGCTATGATGTACTAATGAAAGCCTTCCAAATTAATGCTCCTGTGAATCCTGGTAATTCAGGTGGTGCAGTTGTAGATAGAGATGGTAAACTGATAGGTATTGTTTCTCTGAAGATTGATATGGATAATGTGGAAGGTATGGGATTTGCAATACCAATTAATGATGCTCAAAAAATAGCTGCTCATTTAGAGAAAGAAGGTAAAATTGAATATCCTAATACTGGAATCAAAATTAAAAATGTAGCAGATATTGATGATGACGAACGCCAATCAATCAAATTACCCGATAGTGTTAAAAATGGTATTATAGTTGGTGAAGTAAAGCCTAATGCCCCTGGCGATAAATCAGGGTTGAAAAAAGATGATGTCATAGTAGAATTAGATGGGAAAAGAATTGAAGATAATTTAAGATATAGACAAATTATATTTAATCATAGAGAAGACAAAAGTACATTAAAAGCTAAAGTGTATAGAGATGGAAAAGTCATTAATATAGATATAAAACTAAAATAATGTTGAGGTGAAATGAATGTCGATATTTGGCCAACTATTAAAAAGATCCAGTCCTCAACAAGGGATAGTTCTATACTATTTAGCAGCAATTGTTGTCGCGTTCTTGTTGTTAAATCTACCATATGTACACAAATCTGGAGTCGACGTTAATCCAATAGATACATTATTTGTAGCAGTATCTGGAATAAGCGTTACGGGATTAACACCAATTAGTATTGTTGATACGTATTCTACGTTTGGTCAAATTATTATACTAGTCATTTTAAATATTGGCGGTATCGGTGTGATGGCCATTGGAACATTATTGTGGGTCGTATTAGGTAAACATATAGGTATTCGTGAACGCCAGCTAATTATGCTTGATAACAATAAAGATACAATGAGTGGGACTGTAAAATTAATCTTAGAAATAGTTAGAACCATATTTGTAATTGAATTTATAGGTGCACTTTTACTTGCATTTTATTTTTATAGAGATAATCCCGATTTAAAATATGCTATTATGCAGGGGATATTTGTTTCTATATCAGCCACAACTAATGGCGGTCTCGATATCACAGGTGATTCACTTGTCCCATATGCAAAAGATTATTTTGTGCAAACGATTGTAATGTTCCTAATCGTTTTAGGTTCTATTGGCTTTCCAGTGTTGCTTGAAGTCAAAGCCTACATTAAAAATAGAGTAACAAATTTTAGATTTTCATTATTTACGAAAATTACAACATCAACATATTTATTCTTATTTGTTTTTGGTGTTATCATTATTTTCTTACTTGAACATAACCATGCATTCAAAGGGATGAGTTGGCATCAGTCGTTGTTTTATTCGCTGTTTCAATCAGCTACAACTAGGAGTGCAGGATTACAAACCATTGATGTATCCCACTTTAGTGATGCAACAAATATCATTATGAGCATTTTGATGTTTATAGGTTCATCTCCTAGTTCAGTAGGTGGTGGTATCCGTACTACTACTTTCGCTATTTTAATTTTATTTGTCATTAATTTTAGTAATTCTGCAGATAAAATTTCAATTAAAGTATTCAATAGAGAAATTCATATTATGGATATACAACGATCATTTATGGTATTTACCATGGCTTCCATTTTGACCTTCACAAGCATGATTATTATATCTGTAGCAGAGCAAGGAAAACTATCATTTTTACAAGTTTTCTTTGAAGTTATGTCGGCGTTTGGTACATGTGGTTTAACACTAGGTGTAACAGATGATGTAAGCAATATTACAAAAATTGTATTAATGATATTAATGTTTATAGGACGTGTAGGTTTAATTTCCTTTATTATAATGATAGCTGGAAGAAAAGAGCCTAAAAAATTTAGCTACCCTAAAGAACGTATACAAATTGGATAAATTTAATTAAAGACATTTTAAGTATCAAAGACAGTTTATACTTAAAATGTCTTTTGTATTATTGTTGATAAAATAAGTTATCTATCCAAAGAGATATCACTTAAACAAAAATACATGTTAAACTAACCATAATGAGAGGTGTGTTGAGATGGAGAGAAATGAGAATATCGATGTAGATGTCATAGCAACTTCTGATATGCATAGTCATTTTTTAAACGGAGATTATGGCTCAAATATATATCGTGCCGGAACTTTTGTTAAACAAGTAAGAGACAATAATCAAAATGTAATCTTATTAGATAGTGGCGGTAGTTTGGCAGGGTCATTAGCAGCATTTTATTATGCTATTGTTGCACCATATAAGCGCCATCCAATGATAAAGTTAATGAATGCCATGCAATATGATGCTAGTGGTATTAGCCCTAACGAATTTAAATTTGGATTGTCATTTTTAACGCGTTCTGTTGCATTATCTAGATTTCCATGGTTATCGGCTAATATAGAATATATCAAAACGAAAGAACCATACTTTTCAACACCATATTCTATTCAACATTTTGATAATTTAAAAATTGCAATAGTAGGATTAACAGCTGATGGCCTTATGAAAAATGAATATGCAGAGATGGAAGAAGATGTGAGTATTGAAAAAACATTATTATCAGCTAAAAGATGGATTAGATATATACATGAAATCGAAGAACCAGATTTTTTAATAGTGATATATCATGGTGGATTAGACAAAATTAGCAAATCTAATAAGAAACACGAGGTAAATGTCAATGAAGCTGAAATATTGATGGAGGAATTAGGGGTTATAGATCTCATCATTACAGCACATCAGCATCAAACTTTAGTTGGTCAAGATCATGGAACAGTTTATGTACAAGCTGGACAAAATGCAGAAGAACTCGTGCATGTGAAAATTAGATTTAAAAAAAGAACTAATACCTATGAGGTTGAGGAAATTTTACCTGAAGTCATTGATTTGAATAATTATGATGAAGATGAAGATTTACTTAATGTCACGTATTATGATCGAAAAGCAGTTGAACATTGGGCAGGCGAAGAGATAAACGAAACTGAAATAAACGCACCAGTTAAAGATTTAGCAGAGTTAGTTGGACAACCACATCCTTTTGCTCAATTATTACATGATAGCATTAGATTAGCCTATAATTATCAAATTAGTTGTGTACATATACCACGAAATGGTGAAGAAGGACTAGACGGCGTCATAACGAATAGAGTTTTATATGATGCGTACCCATATCCAGATAAACCTGTTGATTTAACAATTAAAGGGCAATGTATTAAAGATATATTAGAATTTTCATATTCATATCTTGAATTTGAATCAGACACTTTAAAATCTACACTGATTGATGAAACGTTATGTACATTTTGGCAAGGATTTAACTATACCATTGACATGAATCAAGCACCATTTAACCGGGTAACTTTAGATGGTATTGATTTAAATGGATTATATAGAATAAATATGACTGATTATTGTTATAGAAACTATCAAGCATATTTAAAAGATGCTATTATTCATCAAACTAGTGAAAGTACAATGAGTACACTAATTGCCAAAAATTTATCAGATAAGCACTATTCAATTGAATTAATAAATAATTTTAAAGTGATTAAGTAATTCGATATCATTTCACCTTCATATTAATTAACGTATGTGTCGAAATAATTACTTTAAAAAATAAATAGAGCTCTAAATCATGTAAGGACACATGGTTTGGAGCTCTAAACTTATACTTTAAATATTTATTTTCTAATCATTTAATATTCTAAAAATTATCCGTGAAAAATTAATAAAAGAATAATAGCAACAATTTGTGCAATAGATGTTGTAGCAATACGTCTTGTATATTCATAACTAATTGACAGTAGTAATTGAGTTATAAAAATAAACAGTACTATCCACCAATTATCTAAATATATAAATAGAGAGCTTGAACAAATTGCAGTGATTAAGATAGATAACCAATTCGGCAAATTGTACTTATTTAACTCATTTTGTAAAACAGTGCGCATATATAATTCATGACACGGTATAACGAATGCTAATGTTACTAACATTTGCCATTTCCAGTGTACACCAGTTTTGGCTAATTCTTTTATTAATGAAGCATAAGTTAGTTCAGACGTCATGAGTGATAAGATCAATTGAATAATGATTAAAATAATACTGGCAATAATCCCAATACCTATGGATGTTAATAACCGTTTAGAATGTATATCACGTTGATAAAATACATAACTAATACCAGCTATTAGCATAATTCCAGTATACAAATACCAATATTCTTGATGTTCACCCCACATAACAAATAAAATGGCATGAAAAACTATGAAACTAATTATAAACCATAATAAAGCTTTCGAAACTTTTTTCATTACAACTAACCTTCTTGTTCAACAATTTTATAACGTTTATGATTAATAACCGTTTTTTCAGGTAAGTCTAGTGAGTTAAAGTTTTCCATTATTGTTAAGTCTACAATAACTGAGTTATCATTTATTTTTTCAACTCGGCCTCTTAAACCATCATAAAATTCTACGATATTACCTACTTCTGCAACAGTCATTTCGAGTCCTCCCTTAATTCATAGCTAGACTATATTGTACTAAAAAAAACACTACAAATAAACTAATAACACTAAAAACGCTTAGAATTAATGCATAAATTATGAAAATTTTGTCATTATTGAGTAAATAATTGGAATTTTAAATGTAAATTGTGCATAAATAAAGTAAGGGCATATATAGAGAATCTATAAGGAGCGTTTGTTATGAAATTTGTTAGTAATAATGATATAACTGATCCAACACTTAACTTAGCTATGGAAGAATATGTATTAAAAAATCTGCCGTCAGAAGAAAGTTATTTTTTATTTTATGTAAATAGACCTTCCATTATTGTTGGTAAAAATCAGAACACGATTGAAGAGGTCAATAAATCATATGTTGATGAAAAAGGTATAGATGTTGTACGTAGAATCTCTGGCGGTGGTGCAGTTTATCATGATACAGGTAATTTAAACTTTAGTTTTATTACAGATGATGATGGTAATAGCTTCCATAACTTTAAGAAGTTTACAGAACCTATCGTTCAAGCTTTACAATCATTGGGCGTAGAAGCAGAAATGACAGGACGAAACGATATTCAAGTTGGTGCTGCTAAAATTTCAGGAAATGCAATGGTTAAAGTTAAAGATAGAATGTTTAGTCACGGAACATTAATGCTAAACAGTGAACTTGATGAAGTTCAAAATGCATTGAAAGTTAATCCAGCTAAAATTAAATCAAAAGGTGTTAAATCTGTTAGAAAACGTGTGGCTAATATTGAAGAATTTTTAACAGAGTCTATAGATATTGACCAATTTAAACAAATCATTTTAAAATCAATATTTGGTGAACAACAAGTTGAAGAGTATGTATTAACTGATGAAGATTGGAAAAATATCGAGAAATTAAGTAATGAAAAATACCGTACTTGGGACTGGAATTATGGTAAAAATCCAAAATATAATTTTGAACGAGAAGAAAAATTCGAGAAAGGATTTATTCAAGTCAAATTTGATGTGAAAAAAGGTATAATTGAACATGCAAAAATCTTCGGTGATTTCTTTGGTGAAGGGGATATTAGTGATTTAGAACATGCCTTAGAAGGGTGCCTTCATGACTTTAACCATTTAGAAGAAGCATTGGCAAATTATAACTTATATTATTATTTTGGTGATATAGATAAAAATGAAATATTAAGATTAATGTCTTAATGTCTAATAAATTAAAAGGTCTATTCTCTAACTTTTTAGTAGGGAATAGACCTTATTTTGAATGACTCGAATCTAAATTATTCACTGAGAAATGCCTCCAAATTTTTATATTCTGTCGTGTACTCATTGAATGCTTTCTCATCTTTATTTACTAAAGCTTCATCAATTAGTAATTTCAATTCTTTTTTTCTAACTTCTCTAAGTGCTTCATCAATGACTAGTTCAACGTCTAAATCATTAACCGTAGTTACAAATTCTTCAAGTGTCGTATGTTTCACATTTGTATTATGATTCATAGGGATCTCGACCTTTCGTTTGAATTTAATATATAAATATTATACATTTTTTAAATTTTGAAATCAATGAATATTCTGACATTTTATGCGAAAAAATGTACCATATTACACTTTAAGAATAACTTGACTTTTGACATTTTTCTTATAAAATAAAAAACATATTATTGGTTCTATAAAATAGAATTGATAATAAAACTTAATAAAGCGAGGTTTTCCCAATGACAACTCAGAATATATACGTAATTAGAAAGGGAGACATGGTGATTAGGCCTAATTATGATGATCAAAATCAACCAAATGGTTCAGAAATTATTCGGTTTGATAAGACAGTCCTACAAAGTCCATTTAAAGTTCAGAAGATTATTGAGAGGTCATGTAAATTTTATGGCAACAATTATTTAAGTAAAAAGGCTGAAACCAATCGAATTACAGGTATCTCTAGTAAACCCCCAATTTTATTAACTCCTTTATTCCCAACTTACTTTTTTCCTACTCATTCAGATCGACAAGAAGAAAATTTATGGATTAACATGCATTATGTTGAGTCTATTAAAGAATTAAAACATCGTAAATGTAAAATCATATTTGCAAACAATGAAACCATTACCCTAAATGTATCATTCCACAGTTTATGGCATCAGTATACGAACGCAATCTTCTTTTATTATATGGTAGATAAACAATCCCGTATGAAATCTAATGACCCCGATAAACCTATCGATTATGAAAAATCCTCACTAAACATTTTTGAAGCATTATCACGTTATTCGCTATTTGTAGATAAATAAATTATGATGAAATTTAAAATATGTGGAACGTTATATTAATATAGTGTAAATGTTCCGTATATTTTTTTAAGTTATCTCTTGATAAATTACGTAAAATTGATATAATAATATTTGTGCTTGATAGAGAAAGCACTGCAATTTAATTATTCCACAGTAGCTCAGTGGTAGAGCTATCGGCTGTTAACCGATCGGTCGTAGGTTCGAGTCCTACCTGTGGAGCCATGGAAACGTACTCAAGTTGGCTGAAGAGGCGCCCCTGCTAAGGGTGTAGGTCGCGAGAGCGGCGCGAGGGTTCGAATCCCTCCGTTTCCGTTTTATAGTAAAAATCAGTTTAATTCTGATTTACTTAAACTACCTAGAACGTTGTTAAATCAACGTTCTTTTTTATTTTGTTAAAAATCCGTTTAAGTTTGTTTAATATATTTTGGTCAATATATGGTCAACACACTTTATTTAATGCGAATGGATAGTCCCTTCGTTACTATAAATAAGCCTAGAATGGTTTTAATCCATTCTAGGCTTATTTTTTCTACTAATTTTTGACTTATCAAGAGTTGACTTCCTTTTTATAACATGTACTACGAAGAGTTAAGATTCTTTAGTGCGTGAGACCTTTAAAACGAAATACATTGAACATAGTAGCAAGCCAACTATGAGGCTAGGCGATAATTGAATATCATAGTATAAAAACACCATGAAATTAGAATCTAACCATAGGGCTGATTTAAAATCATGGTGTTTATTATTATAATATCAATGCAATACTCAAGCTGTATTCCTAAAGTGATAAGATACTTACAAAAGTCTGTTAATATTAAATAAAATGATTAGTAAAATTGTATACACTTTTTCCAACTATAACTGCTCATCACTGCTACATTCATTACGATATGAATTACTTCGAACTCATAACCACTAACGTATCCTCGGGTTAACTTTAAGGTGAATATGGAACCTAACATCACACAAATATAGAAAACATTAACATACGGTGTTAAAATCCCAAATATCAAGAAGATACCTCCAACAACTTCACCAATTGACATTAAAATAGCAAGTAGTGGGGGTAAACCTAATGAACCTAGAAAATGTATCGTACCTTCTAGGTCTACAAATTTTAAAGTACCATGTACTAAAAAAGATGTCGCTAACATCCATCTAATTAATAAAATTCCAAATCTCATTGATAGACTGACCTCCAGATTGTTATAAAATAAAAAAGTAAATTTCATAAGTAATTAAGAATAAAAGACTTTAAATTTCTAATAAAAATTATAATACTTATAAAATTTATCTTATTATATAACGAATGGAAGGTTTTGTCTTTATTAAATGACCATTTATATAAAAAAGCCCATCAATAGTAATAAATACATTGACGAGCGATAATTTTGATAAAGCGTTCTTTATTTTTTACCGTTTGATTTACCTGAAATCAAATCACGGATAATTTTAACAATGTAACCTGTTATAAGCGATCTTACTACACGTTTAATAATGTTCATCATGGTTATGTCTCCCTTTTGCTTTTACTTGATAGATATAATATACCCAGTTTTTTATGTTTTAAAAGTGAATGGAAGATAAATCGTTAGAATAGGGTAAATATTATTATTCAAAAACAATGTAGCCATCTTTGTCAGCCTTTTTAGTAAAAGCGACAATAACAGCATGAATAATAGCCACAATACTTGGAATACCAGTCCAAAAGAAGGCAAGATGTAAAATACCTTGTCCAACTTTGTCAGCATAAAACTTATGAACACCAATACCGCCTAAAAAGATAGCTACTAATATATAAATGACTTTATTAACTCTCATTATGATTGCCTCCTAAAGATAAAATGTATCGTTTAAAGATTTAAGTACATGACAAACTTATAAATCTATTTTAGATAGTCCTTCTAATAATTCAATTCTACCACCGAAATTTTTAAAATCTATATGAGGTAGGTCCTTTGATTTATATTATATCGTAGATTCTATATAATGAAATTAAGACATATTTTAAGGAAGGATATATGATGATTAGACAAGCGCATCCTAGTGATAATAAGCGTATCGCTGAATTATGTTATATGATTTGGGAAGATATGGAATTAGATATAGTTAATGAAATTAGTAAAGAACGATTGATGAACATACTAGAGCTAAGTGTTGTGAATGTTGAATATCGAAGTTATTATAAAAATGTTTGGGTTTATGAAGTGGATGGCAAAGTTGCAGGATGTGTCATTGCTTATGATGGTAAACATGAACTTGATTATGAGGAAAATTGGTTAAAGTTACCGCTTGATGAAGATATCCGTAAATATGGGACGCCTTTACCAGTGAAAGAAGCAGCGGACGATGAGATGTATATTGAAACTGTCGCTACGTTTCCCGAGTATCGAGGACAAGGTATAGCTACACAACTAATGACTTATCTCCTTGAGATGTACTCTGAGAAAAAATGGAGCTTAAATTGTGATTATGATAATGAAAAAGCGTTAGGATTATATGAAAAATTAGGGTTTAAAACTGTGAGTGATATAGATCTTTATGGTCATTTATATAGACATATGATTATGCAATAAAAAGCTCGACAATGACTGATTATCATTGCCGAGTAATTAAATGTCATTAAATTGCACCTAACAACGCACTAATATAAATGCCTAATGCATATAATAAACCGAAAATAGTATTTGTTTTACCTGTAGCAGCCATGGCAGGCATCATTGTTGCAGGTGTATCATTTTTGTTAAATCTTCTTACAGCTTTAATTGGCATTGGGAATGACAATAAAACTAATAAATAGAATAATGATCCACCAGATTTAAATAAGGCTGTAAATACTACAAGCGCATATGCAACGATATACATTATTGCCATAAAGATAACTGAGGCGCGTTTACCAAGTAAAATAGGTAGTGTTTTACGTCCACTAGCTTTATCTTTGACGCGGTCTCTAATGTTGTTAGCCATATTTATAAGGCCAATCGTTATGACGATAGGGATACTTAACCAAATGATTAGTCCTTGAACATTACCTGTTTGAATGAAAAAGGCTAATAAGATGATAATCATACCCATAAATACGCCTGAGAATAATTCGCCAAATGGCGTCCATGAAATTGGCATTGGTCCACCAGTATATAAATAACCAATTGCCATACAAACAACGCCTATTGGAATAATCCAAAATGAACTATGGAAAGCTAGGAATATACCCAGTAAAGCTGCGATAATATAAAAAGCAATTGCGATATTCATCACAAGTTTAGGACTCATACCGTTTCGTACAATTGCACCACCGATACCTACAGAAGTATGATCATCTAAGCCTTTTTTAAAATCATAGTATTCATTAAACATGTTTGTAGCTGCTTGGATTAATAAGCAAGCAATTAACATGGCTAAGAATAAACTAAATTTAAGATGATCTTCACTACCAAGTAGGAATAATTTAGCTGACGCTGTACCAACTAGTACTGGCACAACTGCGGCAGTTAAGGTATGAGGTCTCATCAATTGCCAATACTTTTTAACCGTTGAATATTGTTGATATTGATCTGACATTTTTTATAACCTCTTAATTTTTTTAGTTTTAACATTAATATTTTAAAGTAATTATGAATAAAGGTCAATTCACGTGAAAAATTGCATGTGATTATTAAGCAATTCACACCAAAATTGGTATTGAAAAATGATACAATATACTAATGAGTAAATATAGAAGAAAGAAGTGAGATGAATGACTGTTAACGTAAGAGAAGATGAGATTGTCGACAAGCTATATGGAAGTTCTAAGGATTGGGTCTCCGTTGAAGTAGAGATAGAAAAACAGTTAGATCCAAGTAAGTTATTTCATATAACTGAATCGCAAGCAGGTGATCGTTTTTATTTGCGATTAAATGACAATCAGTCTTCATATTTCGGTTATCATGCGATTCGAAAATTTGAAAATGATTTCGAAAATAAACAGTCTATCTTTAAAGAATGGGAAACGTTAAAAAAAGATATAGAATTAATTCATCCAGATTATGAGAAACATCATTTACGTTTGTGTGGTGGGTTCCAATTTTCAAAACATAAGTCTGATGATGAATGGCGAGCATATGGTTTAAATCATTTTGTGTTACCTGAGGTATTGATTTCTACAGAAAACGAACGAACATTTGTAACTTATACAACTGAAAAAAGTACATTTGATATGGAGACATTCAAGTCATTAGTAAATGATTTGGAACAAGCCAATGTTGATACAGAAGATGATCACCTGGGAAATGTTACACGTATGGAGGATATCTATTTAGATGAATGGCGAGATTTAGTACAAGAAGCGATTGATCATATTGACTATTCTAAGAAAATTGTACTTGCACGTAGAAGATTAATAAAATTTGATAAAAAGATTAGCATTCCATATATTTTAACTAGAGCATTAAAGAATGAAAAAAACAGTTATATCTTCTTACTTGAATCTAATGAATCTGTGTTCTTCTCACAAACACCTGAACAATTATTAAAGGTTGAAAATCAAGTGCTTTCAACCAAAGCAGTAGCAGGTACGATTAAACGTTCTCAAAATGAACAAGAAGATGAAGCAAACATACAAGCTTTTCTAAACGATAAAAAGAATTTAAATGAACATCAAATTGTAGTTGAGAGTATATTGAATGACATTCAACCCTATGTTGAAGATGTATACTACAATGAAACACCAAACATTTTAAAAAATGACCATTTGTATCATCTATTTACAAAAATAGAAGGTAATTTAAAAGAACAGTCTTATATTGGGTTAATTGATCGAATGCATCCTACACCAGCGTTAGGTGGTTATCCTAAAGATGAAGCACTAGAATTTATAGAACAAAAAGAATTTGGCACACGTGGTTTATACGGTTCACCGGTAGGATATATAGATGTCTATGATGATTGTGAGTTTATCGTAGCAATTCGATCTATGTTGATAAAAGGTGATCAAGCAACACTATTTGCTGGATGTGGCATAGTTAAAGATTCTGATCCAGATAGTGAGATTGCTGAAACAGCAGTGAAATTTTCACCAATGATGAATGCTTTAGGAGTAGATAAACATGAGTAATAAAAATGAAGCTTTAACGACACAAGTCTTTACATTTGCATCAGAACTATATGCTTATGGTGTGAGAGAAGTTGTTATTAGCCCGGGGTCACGTTCGACGCCATTAGCTATTGCGTTAGAAGCACACCCAAATATTAAAACGTGGATTCATCCGGATGAACGTAGTGCAGCATTTTTTGCATTAGGTTTAATCAAAGGTAGTCAAAGACCCGTCGCTATTTTATGTACATCTGGTACAGCAGCGGCTAATTACACTCCAGCAATTGCAGAAAGTCAAATTAGTCGAATACCACTCATTGTATTAACGAGTGATCGACCGCACGAACTAAGAAGTGTAGGTGCACCACAAGCAATTAATCAAGTAAATATGTTCAGTAATTATGTCAATTTCCAATTTGATATGCCAATTGCTGATGGCACAACCAATATGCTAGATACGATACATTATCAAATGCAAATCGCAAGTCAGTATCTTTATGGACCACATAAAGGGCCGATACATTTTAATATGCCATTTAGAGAACCATTAACACCTAATTTAGATAGAAAAGATCTATTGAAATCAGAAACAAAAACATTACCTCATTATCAAAAAATGGTACATGTTGATCCTATTAAGGATAAAATTGAAAAGCCTAAAGGTCTAATCATTGTTGGAGATATGCAACATCAAGAAGTAGATCAAATTCTAACTTATTCAACGGTTTTCGATATACCTGTGTTGGCAGACCCATTAAGCCAGTTAAGACGACATAATCATCCTAATGTCATCACAACCTATGATTTATTATATCGAGCAGGTATGGATTGGGATGTTGATTTCGTAATCAGAGTTGGTAAACCGGTTATTTCTAAAAAGTTAAATCAATGGCTAAAAACGACTACAGCATTTCAAATTTTAGTACAAAATAATGATAAAATTGATGTTTTCCCTGTACCGCCAGATGTGTCATACGAAATATCGGCTAATGACTTTTTCAGATCACTAATGGAAGAAAGAACAATAGACAGAAAAGCATGGTTACAACAATGGCAATCATTAGAAAAACAAGCTCGAATTGAAATCAATGATTTTCTACAACATGCCACTGATGAAGCGGCCTATGTCGGCACATTGCTTTCTAAATTAACTAATGAAGATGCTTTGTTTGTAAGTAATAGTATGCCTATTAGAGATATCGATAATTTACTATTTGATAATGAAGCGGAAATTTATGCTAATCGTGGCGCGAATGGTATTGATGGTGTTGTTTCTACGGCATTAGGTATGGCAGTACATAAAAATGTTACGTTACTCATTGGTGATTTAGCCTTTTATCATGATATGAACGGCTTACTTATGTCTAAAATTAATGACATACATTTAAACATAGTTTTATTAAATAACGATGGTGGTGGTATCTTTTCATATTTACCGCAAAAAGCATCAGCAGCAGAATATTTCGAGAGATTATTCGGAACACCAACTGGCTTAGATTTTGAACATGCGGCATTGTTATATGATTTTAATTTTAAGCGATTTGATCATTTAACTGATTTTAAATTTGAATCGTTATCTAAATTAGGTTCGAATGTTTATGAAGTCATCACCGATAGAGAAGATAATTTACAACAACATCAAATTTTATATAAGAAATTGAGTGAAATGATTAATGTTATATCATAATTTTTATCAATCAAAATCATCTTCCAAGCAATTGTTAGTTATGTTACACGGATTTATTAGCGATGGCAGAACCTTCGATAATCATATTGATAAGCTAACAGAACAAACTAACGTATTAGTCATTGATTTACCAGGTCACGGAAAAGATGAAACTTCTATGGATATAGAATGGAGCTTTGATTATATCAATCAAGCATTAAATCAAGTTTTATCTGAATATCAACAATATCAGTTATGTTTATTTGGTTATTCAATGGGAGGTAGAGTAGCTTTATATTATGCGTTGCATGGTTCGATAGAACTTGCAGGCTTAATATTAGAAAGCACATCACCGGGTATTCAAAGTGAAGAAGATCGAATTGAGAGACAACAAGTAGATGCTGCAAGAGCGAAAGTATTAGAAATAGCTGGTTTAGAAATATTTGTCAATGATTGGGAAAGATTACCATTGTTCCAATCACAATATAACTTAGAAAAATCAGTTAAAAAGCAAATTCGGAATAATAGAATGAGTCAAGATCCTCATCGTTTAGCAAAAGCATTACGAGATTATGGTACAGGACAGATGCCTAATCTATGGTCATTACTATCACAAATCGATATTTCAACATATATTATGGCAGGAGAGCTAGACGCGAAGTTTGTAAAAATTGCACAAAAATTGAAAGACTCAATTGTTAATAGCAGAAAAACAATAGTTTCTAATGTTGGGCATACAATTCATGTGGAAGATAGCACGGAATTTGATACAATGATATTAGGTTTTTTAAAGGAGGAGCAAAATGACTAGACAGTGGGAAACACTTAGAGAATATGATGAAATTAAATATGAATTTTTCGAAGGTATTGCAAAGGTAACTATTAATCGTCCTGAAGTACGTAATGCATTCACACCTAAGACAGTGGCTGAAATGATTGATGCATTTTCACGTGCACGTGATGATCAAAATGTTTCAGTGATTATCTTAACTGGAGAAGGAGATAAAGCATTCTGTTCAGGTGGAGATCAGAAGAAACGTGGACATGGTGGTTACGTTGGCGAAGACGAAATCCCTCGTTTAAATGTTTTAGATTTACAACGTTTAATTCGTGTTATTCCTAAACCAGTTATAGCAATGGTTCGTGGTTATGCTATCGGTGGCGGTAACGTATTAAATGTTGTATGTGATTTAACTATTGCAGCAGACAATGCGATTTTTGGTCAAACAGGTCCAAAAGTAGGTTCATTTGATGCTGGTTATGGTTCAGGCTATTTAGCTAGAATCGTTGGACACAAAAAAGCAAGAGAAATATGGTACTTATGTCGCCAATATAATGCACAAGAAGCATTAGACATGGGCTTAGTTAATACAGTGGTACCATTAGACAAAGTAGAAGATGAAACAGTTGCTTGGTGTCAAGATATTATGAAACATTCACCAACTGCTTTACGTTTCTTAAAAGCTGCAATGAATGCAGATACAGATGGTTTAGCTGGTTTACAACAAATGGCAGGCGATGCGACTTTACTTTATTATACAACTGATGAAGCTAAAGAAGGTCGTGACGCATTTAAAGAAAAACGTGACCCAGACTTTGACCAATTCCCTAAATTCCCATAGAATCTCATAATAAAACCACTTGTTTGTTATAAATCGATGATGGATGCATCGCTATATAACTACAAGTGGTTTTTTATTTATTAAGCAAATTGATTAGGGTAATACGTTTTTAAATACGTTTCTAAACGTTGCATGCCCTCTTTAAGTAAAGCCATATCGTAAGCGTAAGAAATACGAACATGGCCTTTACCGATATCTGTGAAAGATGAACCAGGTACCATAGCGACGTGCGCTTTTTCTAAAACATCGACACAAAAGTTAAAATCATCTTCTGTGTAATTTTTAATACTTGGGAAAATGTAAAAGGCACCTTCGGGTTTAGCATTCAATTCAAATCCTAATGATTTTAATGTAGTGATTAAGTAATCTCGACGTTCTATATATGCTTTGTTCATATGTTGTGGTGCTTCTAAGCCTTCAGTTAATGCAGCGATACACGCGTGTTGGGCAGGAACATTAGCACAAATACAGTTATAAGCATGCATGAATGTTAACTTTTCAATTAAATATTCTGGTCCCATTAGGAAACCTATACGAATGCCCGTAGCAGAGTGTGATTTACTTAAGCCACCTATAAGTAGTAATTGATCTCTAATAATGTCAAATTCAGCAAATGAAGTATGTTGACCATTAAAGGTATTTTCAGCATAAATTTCATCACTAATAATAAATATCTCATAATCAGATAAAGTTTTTGCAATAACTTCAACTTCAGACTTGGATAGGGTGACACCTGTAGGATTAGTTGGATAATTAAGCAAAATCGCTTTAGTTTGATCAGAAATATGTTGCTTGATTAACTCGGGTGTGATTTTAAACGCAGAAGCAGATGTATCAATAAATACAGGTTTACCCCCTAAAGTTTGTATTAAAGGAATGTAACCAGCATAAGTTGGTCCAGGAATTAATATTTCATCACCTGGATTGATGATACTTCTTAATGCGGTATCTAATGCTTCACTAGCCCCGTTGGTAACGATGATTTCATCTACGTTATAGTTAAAGCCATATTTATTGTTAAAGTACTGTCTGATTGCCTCTCTGGTTTCAGGTAAACCTTTATTATGAGAATATGTAGTTTTATTGTCTTCGATAGCTTTGATATAAGCTTTTTTAACAACATCAGGCATAGAAAAATCAGGTTGCCCAATGGTTAGATTAATACAATCATCAATGTGTTGCATACGATTAGAAAATTGACGAATACTAGGCGCTCTTAAAAATTTAGATTGCTCGTTCAATTGTAATTTCATTTATCTTAACTCCTCTAAAAAATACCAAAATATAGTACTGTAATTGTTTGAATAGTCATATAATTCTTTCAAATTATTACTATCATAACATATTTTTTAGTAATACATTTTGGTATGAAAACAAAAATTTTATAGTGATTTTTACCTTTTGAATTTAGAAGGGGGCTTCAAGTTAATAATTGGATTAGTCCATTTACATATTAAGCGATTGGATAATAGATATACAATAACACCTGATGTTATTATTAAAAACAAATACGTCATTATGGAAACGGGAGACTTGAATGGGTATAGTCCGAATCCACGAATAATACCGATAATTAAACCATGTAATAAATACACATACATTGTTCGACTACCTATATAAGTGTAAAAGCGTAACTTTTGTGATGTTAAATTTAAAAATGCAAACATCGAAGTTAGTATTACAGCATAGAGTAATAAACGTTTAAGAGGACTATATACATCTTCAGCATTATGTTCAAGTGACGTATAGGGTGAACTGCCTAACAACCAATCTGCATTTATAGGATGTATAAGATACCCAATAAAATAAAGGACAAATACAACAATAGAAATAGGTACCCATTTTTTACTTCTAATTATCATACTTTGTTGTTTAGTAAATAAATGACCTAAATAAAAAATAGGGAAAAATACAATCGTACGAGAAATACTCATATATTCATCAATATTAGCAGAGAATCCAGCAAAGATTGAAACAAGTAAAGATGTTCCTAACACAATCATAGGATTATATCTTCTAACGATCACTAGTACAACGTGAAAGAAAAATAATGTTAGTAAGAACCACAATGCAAAGACTGGATTGAAAGGGTCCAATTGTAGACTATCACTTTTACCAGTTAAGAAATAATAAACTGAGTAAAATGCGAAAAATATAAAGTAAGGTAATAATAATTTTTTAGCAATATGTTCTAGATAATAGGGTTTATCCAAATTTTTCGCAAAATATCCTGAAATAAATAAAAATGTCGGCATATGGAAACTATAAATAACAAGATATAATGCAGATAAGTATTTATCTTCAGAAGTGTAAGGTTGCAATAGGTGTCCTAGCACCACTAAAAATATGAGTATTGCTCGGGCATTATCAAAGAAATAATCCCTTTCCTTGATGGAAGGCATATAAATGTCTCCTTTTTTCATGTTTGACTGTACTTAATTTATTATATTTTATGGCAATTATGCAACGATTTTGTCCGTAGTATAAAATTCTATTGTATATCTTATAAAAAAAGCATATAATATTATCAACTAAATAAAGTGGAGTAGAACAGCATGTATAAACAACTTGAAAAACTTATCACACTTACTAACAACGATTTAAATATAGTTAACCGACGCTTTGGACAAAGAACAGACATTACATCAGAACAATTAGAATTACTACGTATATTGTACAATTATGATCGTTTATCTCAATATGATTTAACGATGAAAGTGAGTAGAGAACAATCTATTGTTTCAAGATGGATTAAGAAACTTGTATTGAAAGGTTATATTACAAGTCATCAATCACATGAAGATTTAAGATGTAAAGAACTTGTACTCACTGATGAAGCACGTGCACTTATTAAACAGATCAATACAGCGCGTTGTGAGTTAATAGAAGCCCGTTGCCAATGTTTATCAGAAAGTGAGATTGAGAATTTAAACCAGCTATTAAATAAGTTGAATAGTCGTCATAGTTATATTTAATCATAACCGTGGAGTCAATGTTGTTGTAATAGAGATCATCTTACAATGGTTAGGGTGATCTCTTTTAATATTTAAATATATATAAGCCAGTAGATGAATTCATCTACTGGCTTTTTATCAGGGATTTAACCCGTTATTTTGTATTAAATTAAGCTTTGAATTTTGGAATATCGAAGAATTTACCAACTTCACCAATTTGATCATATAAACCTTTTAATACTTGTGCATTTGAATCTGCCCAATTAATATCTGTTGCATATTGGTGTGTACCAGGATTTTCTGGATTCCAACGCATTTTATATAACGTATTTTGTCCTGCTTTCACATAAGAATTGCCAATAAATTTAGCGCCACCAATAATAGCTTTTGAAACAGAATCCCAACCAGATGCTTTAGCAAATTTCACACCTTCACCTAAAGCATTATAGTCGTAGGCAGCGATACCGAATACATTGTGATATTTAGTTGCAGAACGTGTATTAACTGCACCATTTGTTATATTAGCACCTTTAGCTAATTGAGATTGGCCATTTCCTGTTTCTAATAAGGCATGTGAAATTAAATAAATTTCATTTAGTCCATATTGCTTAGCAGCTTGACTAAATGCAGCACCTTGATTTTCAAGAACGCCCTTACCTTTAAGTAATTTATTTAAAGTAGCTTCAGATAAATATTGTGGTTGATCTAAACGTAAAAATTGATATTTAGAAACTGGATCTTTAGCAAGTTTATTTGAATCCATGGCATTTTTAGTTTCACTAAATGTCGCATTTGACCATACACCAGGTGTTCTTTGTACCTGTGGGCCATAACTTAAGTTATTTTGAATCGACGCCATTTGATTTAATGTACGACCTGTATTTGAATATTTAACTAATTCTTTTGTTAGATCACTTTCTTTAATCCATACGTATTTACCATTAGTAAGTTTACCATAATACCAAGTCACACCATTTTGTTGTTTTTGTTTAATGACTACAAATGGTTTCTCAAAATATGTTTTTAAAGAATAGCCATTTTTAGCACTTGGTTCGTCGTAATAGTGACCATTGTTATTTTTGATAACGAAAGTATAGTTATAAGGTGTAGCTGGATTATTTGAGTTTGCTTGTTCTAAATCTTTAGCAGCAATCCAACCAGTACGATTATTTACAGTACCATATAAATATTTTTCTTTACCAACATATACAGCTTTTGAAGCATTAAATGTTTGATTTGCTAATTGGCTAGCAGGTAATAATTGTTGATTTTTAGTACCCCAAGCTATTGAATAAAGGCCATTGTTATTATTATTAACTTTATATTGACCTGTTAATTTTGCTTCATTACCTAAGTTCTGAACGTCAACATCATTGATATTAACCCAGCCTAAAGGTGTATTTGAAGCTGTATTTTGCAATAATACATAAGTTTGATCGCCTTCGGTTCTTTGTTTAGAAATAGTGAAGGTACGGTCAGCATATTTAGTACCACTCTTAGCAGTTTTATCGTATACAGAACTACGGATACCAGTATTATTTGCTTTCACTTGACCAATTTGTTTAGTAGCTTGTGTTGTATTCACATTAGTTGGTGATTGAGCTTTAGCTGCTTCATTATTAGTTGTATCATTTGACTTTATAGCCATTTTAGGTTGTGCAAGTGCTGTTCTTGTAGCAGTAGGCTCAGTTAAATAATATTTGCTAATCCAACCAGAGATACCATTGACAGTGCCATATAAGTAAGTAGCTTTGTCAATTTGTTGTTGCTTAGTAGCTTTAAAAGTTTGGTTACCTTTACCAGATACTGTACCAGCTTCTTGTTTAAATGTACCCCAAGGCACTGTATAAGCTTTTGTACCAGGTTTAACATTATAAGATTTATTTACAGAAATAGGGGACTTAGCTGTATTGTAAGTAACATCACTTTGTTTAACCCATCCGTATTTTTTACCAGTATTATAATCTTGTACAAGGTAGAATTTATCATTACCTAAAGTAGCTGTTTTTGAAACTGCTAATGTTTTTTGAACTTGGTCAGTTGATTTACCTGTTTTATCATAAACAGTTGTATAAACACCACTGTTTGATGTCTTAATCTGTGCTACACCATTATTAGCAGCAACCGTTAATTGACTGTTAGTTGCAGGTTTAGAAGGTGTAGTTGGTTTAGTTGTATTAGATGTTGATGGTGTTGTTAAGAAACTTTTACTAATCCATCCATTTACACCATTAACAGAACCATATAAGTAAATAGCTTTATCAATTTGTTGTTGTTTTGTAGCTTTAAAAGTTTGGTTACCTTTACCAGATACAGTACCTGCAACTTGTTTATCAGTACCCCAAGGAACTGTATAAGCTTTAGTACCAGGTTTGACATTGTAAGATTGATTTACTTTAACAGGTGATTTAGCAGTGTTATAAACAACATCACCTTGTTTAACCCAACCAAATTTTTCACCAGTATTATAATCTTGTACAAGGTAGAATTTATTATTACCTAATGTTGCTGTTTTTGTTACAGATAATGCCTTTTGAGCTTGGTTAGTTGAATGACCTTTTTTATCATAAACAGTTGTATATAAACCATTATTAGTTGGTTTAATTTGAGCCATACCGCTATTAGCAGCAACTGTTAATTTATCATTTGTTGATGGTTTTGTTGTTGAACCACCTGTAGAAGGCTTCGTAGTTGTACCACCAGTAGATGGTTTTGTAGTAGTTGTTGTACCCCAAGGTGCAACTTGGCCCATTTTAATTTTATATTTTTCATTAATTAAATCATATAATTCGTTATAACTATAATTATGTTGTTGTAAGTAACCGTGTGGATCAGCATGGTCTGTTCCACCTAACCATCTACTAATTGCTGCGTGAGTCCATACAGTACCACTACCGTCGTTTTCTGCACTATTTGGTTTTAAGCCATAGTACTGTAATTGAGTGGCTGCATAATCAGCGTAATTGTTCATTGAACGTGCAAATGAATCATAGTCGTGTGTATGTACGATTTCAACGTTGATAAAACGGTTATTCGCATTTGGACCAGCACCCCATGATAAATAGTCAGTAGGTGCAGTTTCAATAATTCGGTTACCATCTACAAATGCATGTACGAAAGCTGAGTTGTAATTATTTTTCATGTAGTTGATTTCGCCAGTAATTGTAGAATTCTCATTTGCTGTATCGTGAACCACAATACCTTCTGGACGGCCTACACCATTTCTATAGCCATATTTAGGGAAGTATGATGAATAATCTTCTTCGATTTGTGGTGCTTTAAAGTTCTTTTTACGAATATAATCATTAATAGAAGATTTCACTTGTGGTTGATACTTTGGTAATGATGAAGTTGCTCTATTAGCAGTTGCATACATCATTCTTGGTTTAGCTACTGAATTGAATGTAGTGACTTGTTTAGCATTTTCTTTAGTAGCATTGTCATTAGACTGAGTAGATGAAACCTTAGCAGATTCATTTACCACGTTATTAGCTTTTAACTCGTTAGCTTTAGGTGTTGCTGACTGCGTTTTAGTATTAGAAGATGTAGCAACATTTTCTTTAGATTGTTGAGTTGCTTGTGTCTTTTGTGAAGGTTCAACTGAATGAGCTTCATCGTCTACGTCATCTTCATCATCATCTAATCTGTAGCCACCATTATCCTTAACGGTTTGTTTAGCATTTTGATTAGTTGTATTAGTTTGTTGTTGAGCTTGGTTCTGAGTTGTAGTCTCAGATGTTTCTTCTTGTGCTGTTTGAGTCTCTTGTTTAGCATTTTGTTGAGCAACCTCTTGTTTGCTTTCTTCAGTTGAATTTTGTTGTGAAGATTGTTGTTTTTCATTGTTATCAAGGGCTTGATTTGATTCTTCTTGTTTCTGAGTTTCCTCAACAGTTGAATTTTCTTTGATTTGATTATTATTTTGATTAGACGCATCAGTAGTTTGAGCTTTTACATTTGTATTTTCATTAGTAGAAGCATTTTCAGTCTTCTGTTGATTAATTGATGCATCATTATTTTCTGTAGAAGTAGTTTTTACTGGTTTGACTTTAGTTGGATCTTGATAAGTTTGAGTACCAGAAATATTTTGTGTAGGATTACTCACTTCTTGTTTGGCATTGTTAGCTTGTTTTAGTGTTGCTTGGTCATCCAGTACATTTTTATTTTTTGTTTGATCTTGTGCTGTTTCTGCTGCATCTGCATGGTGAGCCGTAAATGCTGTTCCCAATAAAGTTACTGCAACCATTGACGGTAATTTGTAATTGAATTTTTTCGTCATTATATAATTACTCCTTGTATCTTTTGAATTTGTATTAATTATAGTATGAGAAAAGGAGTGTGTACGTCTTTTAACAGATTTGTAATAGAATTTTAACCTATAAAAATTTGCCATAGTAGGGATGTAAGGGCTTTAAACATTGATGGTACGCAAGTAATTTCATAGAAATTATTAATTTGAGTTTAATGAAATATTACAAAAGATATAGTGAAGATAAGTTATCAAGTAATCATATTTTTATTCATAACGATATGCTTAATATTTTCTTCATAAAAAGGTCGTCCAGAAGTGATATAACCTAACTTTTCATAAAAAGGGGTAGCATAATATTGTGCATGCATTGTCAAACGGGTAAGATGATGTTCACGAGCTATCGTTTCAACAAAAGTTAATAGTTTTAAACCTAACCCTAAGCCTCTATATTCTTTTAGAATTGCTACGCGTTCAACTTTACCTATATATTCATCTAAGAGTCGTATGCGTGCAGTTGCAATTGGTTGAGAATCATCCACATAACCAATAATATGTATTGCCACTTCTTCAAATTCATCTATCTCATGATCTTCGGCAACATGCTGTTCTTTTACAAAAACTTCTTTTCTAATTTTAAAACAATCTTCTAACATTTGTTCATTCGTCACTTTATTAAACATATTCAAACTCCTTTGGATATAAAATAGGGAAGGAGACAATTAATTCGATGTCTTCTTCCCTAAAGTAATCTATGATTTTATAAAGCTTCTTTTCTAATAATTGCGGTATATTGCCAAAATATTCTCATTTGAGCTATATTCCAATTGTTCATTCCCATTGTAAACCCAGACGGTTTAAATAGTGTTACATCCGTTACTTCAAGTGCCGCGGCAATTAAATATTGTAAAGGAACGCTAATACTTTTCATTTCTTCGGTAATACCATTTTCATCATATACCCAAGAAAATGGCAGTTCTGAGTCGAAAATATCTACCTTATTAAAAATCTCTGGAAGAGCTACGATGTAACAAGCCCCATCTACAACAGGATTATGATTACTTTCTTTATAATAAATAAGTAGCGCTTCATAATTTTCTCTATGTTCATGATTCACATAGAAAAATTCATTTCTAAATAAAGCCATGTCTTTACTATGGATAATTTGTTGTTCTAAAACATTAAACATACCATTGATGTTGGCAATCTTTTCATATGTTTTTCGTGACATCTTAGCAACTCCTTTCCTATCATTATATAATTGGATTAATAAGCAGTTGTATCAATTTCTTGACCCTGTTGGGACTGTTGTTGATTGTTTTGATTATTAACTGTGTCATTTGGTTGTTGTGCATTCATATCTGATTGCTGTGCATCCATATCGTTGCTTTGGGATTGATCATTACTACTATCTGATTGTTGATTCGCATCATTACTGTTATCTTTTTTATGCTTTTTATTTGTTGTATCATTTTGAGCTTTTCTTAATAACGAATCATCTAATTTAGTTAATGGAACTAATGAACCATAATGATCAATGACTCTTTCATTTAAGAAGTCATCTTTATCTGTAATTTTAGATAACCCTAAATCAGAGCGCAAGATATTTGAATATTTTTGAATACTTTTAATGCTAGGATTGTAATAATAAATATTTTCTAACATATCGTCTTTACCTTCTAGTTGTGATTTCTTCATCTCTACACTATCAGATAAATACATTTTAGCTAATGATTTAATTTCAGATTTAGTTAAATTATGTTTCGCATTTTTTCCGACAATACTAATGACTTCGTCTAACTTATCAAATGAATCTAACGTTTGGGCTTTTTGGAATAAGATTTTAATTAAGTCCATTTGACGTTGACCACGTTTTAAATCCGAATCATGGTGGCGTGTTCTAGCAACAGCTAAAGCTTCATCACCATTTAATTTTTGGTAGCCTTTTTTTATTTTAATTCTTCCCGTATCATCACTATTTGGTTCATTCAAATTATAAGGTACATCATAATATATACCACCGAGCTCATCAACAGCTTGCACGAACGCCTTCATATTAACACGTGCATAATAATCGACTGGTACATTCATTGTAGCCTCTACTGAATCCATAGCAGCAATAGGACCACCATATGCGTGTGCATGAGTTATTTTGTCATAATAGCCTACTTTAGGGATATAACTAATCGTATCACGAGGTATGCTTAACATTCTGATTTGATGTTTATCTTGATTAAAAGTTGACAGAATCATTGCATCTGATCTTGAATGTTCTAAACTCTGACCATTTTTTTCACGGCCTTCATTATCATCGATACCTAAGAATAAGATAGAGATTGGATCTTTTTCAGGGTCGATTTTTGAACTTCTTAAGTTAGATTGTCGATCAGCATTACTTTTATCTTGAGAAGATTCAAATGCTTTCTCCGATGATTTGAAAAGATTATTAGCAAAAACAACAGGGATTGCAATAAGAGCGAAGGTTAGTAGAATTAAAAAGAATTTAAAAAATTTATTCATATTTGTTGCTCCTAAATAGTATAAACTTATTTTTTTGTTTCATTAAAAGTTATGTTGTTTCTTGGTATCGGTGTTAATTATTTTCCACACTATAGCCTTAAATTGTATTACTTTATTGTTAAAATTACAACACATACATATGCAAAAATATTTACATTCTTAAAATTTAATTTACATATCATATTATAAATGATTCCACGTATTAAATGTGAATAGAGAATCATATTTATTGTGAAATTATAGAAAAGTACTGAAATTGATTAACTTATAACCAATGTTTGAATCATTATGTTATATATAGGTGATGCTTTTAAGAGTTTCAAGAAAAATTATGTTGCATATGCATAAATTGTTGCATATTTATACCTTATAAATTTGCTATGATTTTATTTTCAATCAATAGTTATTAGTTGTTTACAGATAAATAAAATAGAACAGACAAATCATGTATATTAAATAAATACTATGAAAACTGATTTGTGGCTTTAATTAATTTTTGATGTTTATTTTACCTTTATGGTACTAAAGTACAATGGAAATATTTTTTTAAAGAGGTATTATTTAATTTAAAGTGATTTAAAAAGGGATATACGTTATAATTATGCATAGTGTATAAAAGGTTTACCATGTGAATCGACCATATTTTCATTTACTAGATAAGTGTGTATTTATATTAAAGTAGATTTACTTGTTTAAAGGAGGATGGTGTAAGTAAATTGAACATTAAATAAGGTAGTGTTGTGTTACTTCTGTATTCGAGAAAGAAAAAATAATAAAAGATTAATTAAAATATTTTTCTAGGCGTATTATGGATATAAAAAATGATTGTCATAATATCAAGATTTTATACTGACGAAAAGTATTGATATTAACATGTGAGGCAAATAATAACATGAAACTAAATAAGACTAAAATTATATTTTTTATAATAGTATTAGTAATACTTAGTATATTAATGATTATATTTGGAAGAAAGTGGAGCGAATACTTACAAACGGATAGCCGCATATTTCAGAAAAATGATAACGAAACATACATATTGAAAAAAGATAAACATGAAAAGGCACCTAAAAAACTTAAAAATGTGATGGATAAGAAAAATCCTGTCTATAAAGATATTGATAATTATTTGAAAGCAACTAATTTTAATGGTACTGCAACAGTATTCGAAAATGGGAAAGTTAAATTAGATAAAGGGTATGGATTTAAAAATTTTGAAAATGGTGAAAAAAATTCAGCTAATACGATGTATTTAATCGGATCTTCTCAAAAATTTACAACTGGATTGATATTAAAACAACTTGAAGTTGAAAATAAGGTTAATATCAATGATCCTGTGACAAAATACTTACCTTGGTTTAAAACTAGTAAGGAGATAACATTAAAAGATTTGATGCTACATGAGAGTGGTTTACATAAATATGAAGCATCTACAAATATTAAAAACTTAGACCAGGCTGTTAAATCAATTCAACAAAAAGGTATTGATGATAAGTTTTATCATAAGCATCAATATAATGATGGGAATTATTTAGTGCTTGCAAAAGTGATTGAAAAAGTAACGCATAAGCCTTATGTTGAAAATTATTATAATAGGTTGGCTAATCCATATAAATTAAAACATAGTGCTTTCTTTGATGAGAAAGTATATCAAAAGTATATGGCTAGGGGTTATAAAATCATTCATAATAAATTCTCTTTAATGCATCCTAAAATTCTTGATCAGTATTATGGTGCTGGTAACTTATATATGGCACCTCATGATATGGGACAATTAATACTTGCTTTACAACACTATAAAATATTTGATGCGGATGTGACGGATCCACTACTTCACGAATTTGATACAAAACAATATCCTAAGGAATACCGATACGGTTTTTATGTTATGCCGACAATAAACCGAGTGAATGGTGTATTCTTCGGACAGAAATTTACAGTTTATTACAATGACAAATATATCGTGATATTAGCAAGTAACTTAACTGTAGAAGGTGAAACAGCTGATGAAACTAATGAGAATAAAATGAAACATGTATTCTATGATATGCTTCATCAGAAAAAGCAATATAATGTTCCTGGAATTCAAGTGAAATAAGTTGAATGATAAAAATATAAACGCACATGTTGTCTATGAGACAGACAACATGTGCGTTTTTGTATTAATTTATTTACAGTGAGCAAGTGCTTGTAAAAAAGCTTGTTGGTAATGCTTTGAAATAGGGGAATGAACGACCTGACAGTTGGGTTCTATTGGATCAAAGTCTACAACAGTTGCCCCTTTAGTAAGTATACCTTGTAATTCTATTTGAACGTTAGCATCAAATACATTAAATAGGTCAGCATCGATTAAATATAAAATAGTGAATACATCATATAATTTGATACCTTCATGAACATTTTCAGTTCGATAATGTTGGAATAGTTGAAATAACATATCACCGGTCTGATTCATTGTTTTTATTTTTTTTATAAATTCATGAGAAAACATGGCTTGACGTGCTAAATCTAATCCAACCATAACCAATGGAAGTTGAGAATTAAAAACAATATTAGCTGCTTCAGGATCACAATATATATTAAATTCTGCAAGAGGTGTAACGTTACCTCTGCCGCTACTACCACCCATAATTACAATTTGCTTAATCTTTGATTTGATTTCTGGATAGGTAGCAAGTAGAAGCGCAATATTTGTTAATGGTCCAATAGCAACAATAGTAATGGGGGAAGTGCTTTCCTTTAATACATTTTTCATGGCTTCGATAGCGTTCATAGGTGAAATTGTTTCATCTGTAGGAGATTTAAAATCATAGCCATCCATACCGGATTCCCCATGAACTTCAGCTGCATCAACAGGATTTGAAATTAATGGACGTGATGCGCCTTTAAAAACAGGAACACTGCTATTGAAAAATTGTTTTAATTTTAAAGCGTTACCAGTAGTTTTATCAATATTTACATTACCATTTACAGTTGTAATCATTTTTACATCTAATTGAGGATGATTGAGTGCTAAGCTAATCGCTGCGGCATCATCAATGCCCGGATCGGTATCTATAATTAATGGGATCGTCATGTCTATCTGCTCCTTAATAATATTAGATAACTATATTTTGACGTAAAAAAGACCTGCTAGCAAATGCTAACAGGTCTAAAAGTATGATTTTTATACTTTTTATAAGTGGTGTGAGTGACCACCTTGCATAACCCAATATGTTCCGATAACAGTAATTAGAGTTATGATAATTGCAAAGATAACTTTGAATAATTGAACTCGTCCATCTTTACCTTCAGTTAAATGCATGAACATTAATAATTGAAGTGCAGCTTGGATAAATGCAAATCCAAAAATAATAGTTACTTTTGCTTGGAAAGTCATTGATGTGTATAGAGTTACGAAAACTGCTAAAAGCGTTAATACGATAGAAGCAATAAATCCTACTGTATGTTTTACGATTGTATTCATCCGCTATACACCATCCCTATCATATATACGGCAGTGAAGATGAAGATCCAAACAACATCTAAGAAGTGCCAGTATAAACTTACTATAAATAATTTTGGAGCATTATATGAATCCAAACCACGAGTAGCAATTTGAATTAATAAGCAAATAATCCAAACAATACCAACTGATACGTGACAACCGTGTGTTCCTAATAGAATAAAGAAACTAGACCAGAAGGAACCGATAGTAGGGTTAACACCTTCAGTTGCGTAGTGTGCGAATTCGTAGATTTCGAAACCTACGAAAACAAGCCCTAGTAGTACAGTAAGAATCATCCAAAACATCATTAAGTTTTGTTTTTCTTTACGCATATAGTAAATTGCAATACCACAAGTGTATGAACTTAATAATAACGCAAATGTCATTATTAAAACTAATGGTAATTCAAATAATTCTGTAGTCATCTTGCCAGCGTAATCGCCACCGTGTTGCAAAGTTAATAACGTTGCGAATAGGGTACCGAATAACGCGAATTCGGCTGTAAGGAAAATCCAAAAGCCAAGTTTATTTAATTCGCCTTCATGCGTACGTGAATCGATTGTATTAGTATCATGACTCATGACTTACAGCCTCCCTTTCTTTAATTCGTGCTTCTCTTAAACGTGCCTCAGTTTCAGCTACTTCAGAAGCAGGGATATGGTAACCGTGGTCGATTTGGAAACTTCTCCAAATCATTGTACCAAAGATACCTGCTAGGCAGATGATCGCTGGAATGATTGTTTCAAAGATTAAGAAGAAACCACCAATTGTGAAGAAGATACCCATCCAGAAACCAACTGGAGTGTCATTTGGCATATGAATATCTTTGTAATTATGGTTGTCTAAGTAATGACGACCATGTTCCTTCATATCTACGAATGTATCATAGTCATTCCAATCTGGAGTGACAGCAAAGTTGTATTTAGGTGGAATTGCTGAAGCAGTAGTCCACTCTAATGTACGACCAAGGCCATCCCAGTTATCACCAGTAGCTTCACGTGGTGCTTTGATGTGACTGTATACAATACTTACCACTAAGAATAAGAAACCGACTGCCATTAATAAAGCACCGATAGTTGAAATGAAGTTCAATAAGAACCAACCATCAGAAGGCATATAAGTGTATAAACGACGTGGCATACCATCTAATCCAAGGATGAATTGTGGTAAGAAACAAACGTTAAATCCGATCATGAAGAACCAGAAGCACCATTTGTTTAACGTTTCGTTTAATTTGTAGCCCATCATTTTTGGATACCAGAAGATTAAACCAGCTAAGCAGGCAAATACTACACCAGTAACCAATGTATAGTGGAAGTGAGCTACTAAGAAATAAGTGTTGTGATATTGATAGTCAGCTGATGCCATCGCTAACATTACACCAGTAACCCCACCTAATAGGAAGTTAGGGATGAATGCTAATGAGAATAACATCGGTGACTCGAAAGTAATTCGACCTTTATACAATGTTAATAGCCAGTTGAATAGCTTAACGCCGGTAGGTACACCGATTAACATTGTTGAAATTGAGAAGAATGAGTTGATTAAAGCACCATTACCCATTGTGAAGAAATGGTGAACCCAAACTAAGAAACTTAAGAACGCGATACCAGCAGTTGCCCAGACCATGCTTTGATGACCGAACAAGCGTTTACGCGCAAATGTTGGAATAATTTCAGAGTAAATACCAAATGCAGGTAAGATAACGATATATACTTCAGGGTGCCCCCATACCCAGAAGAAGTTCGCCCATAGCATAGGCATACCGCCATCTGCAACTGTAAAGAATGCTGTTCCAAACACTCTATCTGCTGTCATTAAAGCTAAAGCCACTGTTAATACAGGGAAAGCTAAGATAACGATTAAAGTAGTAATGAATGTTGTTACAGTAAACATTGGCATTTGCATAAACTTCATTGTAGGTGTTTTACATCTTAAGATTGTTACAAAGAAGTTGATACCGGTCATTAAAGTACCTAAACCGGAGATTTGAATTGCAACTAGATAGTAGTTAACACCTGGACCTGGACTAAATTCACCAGCAAGTGGTGCATAGTTTGTCCAACCAGCAGCTGGTGATCCACCTATGATAAATGATAGGTTGAATAAAATCATACCAGCAAAGAATAGCCAGAAACTTACGTTGTTCATTACAGGGAAGGCAACATCACGTGCACCAATTTGTAAAGGAACAACAATATTCCATAAACCAAAGATAAATGGCATAGCCATGAATATAATCATGATAACGCCGTGCGTACTGAAAATTTCATTGTAGTGATTTGATTCCAAGAATTTGTTATCTGGAATAGTTAATTGCGTACGAATAAGTAACGCGTCAATACCACCACGGACGAACATTAATACGGCACAGATTAAATACATAACACCGATTTTTTTATGGTCTACGGATGTGAACCATTCTTTATAAAGATATTTCCATAATTTGAAATACGTAATTACCGCTATAAGGCCGATAACTAAGAATGGCGCACCAATTTGTGCCATTGTAATCATCCAGTTACCTTTAACGATTAATTGATCCCATGGAAAATTCATTAATGTCCACCTCCATGATCATCTTTTTTAGACGGACTATCGTCTTTTGCTTCTTTGGAAATTTTTTCCATTTCCTTAGCATTGTGTTTTTCTTTCTTCTTGAATTCATTGTCGTATTTTTCATTGTTGCCAAGAATCATTGGTGTCATACCATGACGTTTGTAGTTAGCGTTTGAAATAGTAACCTTACGTGCTGGTTTCACTGGTTTATCTTTAACATCTTTATAAAGATCTTTTTCGTCGATGAAGTTAGGATCTTTTTGAACGTAATTATAACGTTTGTATGCGTGGAAGATATACTCAGGATCAGCTGCAGGGTCAACGAACGCCATATGAGTACCATTAAACGTTAATTCTTTGTTAGGTGTGCTTGGTAAGATTTGTTTATCAAATGTATCTTGATCTAACGTTTTCTTACTTTTAGCTTTTTTCACCCATTTGTTGAAATCACTTTGGCTTACAGAGTGAACATCAAATGTTTGACGTGAGAAACCTTCACCGTTGAAGTTTGAGTTTCTACCTCTGAAAGTACCTGTTTGATCTGCTGTTAATGTCCAATTCATAGTCATACCAGTCATGGCATATTTCTGACCACCTAATTGTGGGATCCAGAAACTTGTCATTGTATCCATAGATTGTAACTTGAATACAACTGGTCGATCTTTAGGAATTGTTAAAGTATTAACAGTTTCGATGTGTTGATCTGGGTAGGCAAAGAACCATTTGTAACCAGCGCTGACTGCGTAAACCACAAGTGGGTCTTTGTCTTTTTCTGGTGGTTTTTCATAATCGTATAATGTTTTAACAGTTGGAATTGCTAAAGCAATAACGATAATGATAGGTACCACAAACCAAATTGTTTCAATTAAAGAATTGTGGTGCATCTTACCTGATTCATCATTCTTATTGTAGCTATACTTAAAAATAAAGAATGCGAACATGGCAAGAACAACGACAACAATAACAAGCATGAAGATAATTGAATAGATGATCAAGAACTTCTGACTACTTGCTACTGGCCCTTTTGCATTGAAAACTTCAATGTTCGAACAACCACTAAGTAAAATTAGTGTTCCGACCATTAGAAGCAAAGACTTAAATTTTGACACTTTTTTGACCTCCTAATACTACAAATGTAGGGCTTACCATTAATTTTAGTTTATTACGCAATATTTACAAGTACCTAAAAGAAAAAAATTATTGATATAAGCAAAAAATTTTAAAAAATTTGAGATATGACGGGGATTGTAAGATTTGTTAAAATTGTGTGTACATTTTGTGAAAAAGGATAAATTTGTGAAATTGCAATAAATTATGATTTTCAAGATAGATATTTTGAAGAAATTCAGAAAATAAAAAAAGTTGAGAATTTAATCTCAACTAAATATAAAATATTATTTGACTTTAATATTTCTAATTGAAGTTTTTTGAGCACCGTCTGAATCTGTGACTTTGTACTTAACCTCATATGTACCTGATTTAGTAGTATCAACATCGCCATCAATTTTGATTTTATGTGTTAAATCACCATCTTCTTTATCATAAGCGCTAATGCCTTGAAGTAGGTTATAGTCTTCACCTTTTTCGATGATGATGTCATTCACGCCTCTTAATTGAGGTTCCGAATTAGTTGTCGCTTCGGCATTTAGATTAGGTGTGACTAAAGTAGCAGATACTCCGATTGCTGATAGTGACTGAATTAGTTTATTCATAAAGTAACCTCCGAATGTTAGTCAACTACGATTTATGTATATCATACGTTAATTTTCAGAATAGTACATCATACTATAGTCTTAATATACCTGATTAATTAGATTTTTAAAACATATAATAAGAAATAAATAATTAAAATTATGTAAATTGAACGTTATGTGAACAATTTAACATTTCTTTGATTCAATATATATATACGGTATAGAATGACAATGTAAAAAGTTTTGGTTTTAAATACGAGTTATCTGGGAGTGGAAATAATGTTAAGTGAAAGAGAAAAAGACGTAGTTAAAGAAACAGTACCTGTATTACAAGATAAAGGGGTAGAAATCACTTCGAATTTTTATGCACGCATGTTCAAACAACATCCTGAACTAAAAAACATGTTTAATCAAACAAATCAACAGCGAGGATTACAATCTACTGCGTTAGCACAATCTGTGTTAGCTGCGGCGGTTAATATTGATCATCTTGAAGCTATCCTACCTGTAGTTAAAGAAATCGCGTATAAACATTGCGCTTTACAAGTACCACCAGCAGGGTATGATATCGTTGGTGAAAACTTAATTGCAGCAATCAAAGATGTTGTTGGATTAGATGATGACCATGAAATTATCAAAACATGGAAGAAAGCATACCAAGAAATTGCAGATATTTTCATCTCTGTTGAAAAGGATATATACACAGAAATGTTATGGGATGGTTTCCAACCATTTAAAGTTGAAACAATAGAACAAGTATCTTCTGATATTAAGGCTTTCACAGTATCTTCAAATGAATATGATTTAAGTCAGTTTGTACCTGGTCAATATATTACCGTTGATGTGGGTAGTGAAAAAATGCCATACAGAGCTAAAAGACATTATTCAATTGTAAAAGGTGATCAAAACCATCTTACATTCGCAGTGAAAAGAGATGTCACTACAGAACATGAAGGTGAAGTATCTACAATTTTACACGATGAATATCAAGAAGGAGATAACATTAATTTAACAGCACCTGTAGGACCATTCCATGTTGTTGAAAAGAGTAATAAACAATTGTTCTTAGGATCTGGTATAGGTGTAACGCCACTCGTATCTATGTTTAATGAAGTAGTAAATGACAATGGTGAAGCTCGATTTATACAAGTGACAAATGACACGAATGATGCACCATTCTCATCATTATTAACTTCTATTGCTAATAAGAATACACAAGCAACATATGACTTACATGATAAAAATAAAAACGGTTATATTGGTAGTGAGCAATTAAAACAGTGGATTGATGATGATACGGAAATCTATGTTTGTGGTGGAAAATCATTTATTCAATCAATGATTAAATCTTTAAAAGAATTAAATGTTGATGAATCTAAAATTCATTACGAAACATTTATACCTAAATTAAGTGTAGCGGTATAATTAGAATTGAATATAATATAAAAATAGCAGGAGGTCATGGCCTCCTGCTATTTTTATTTATACGGTTATTCAATACCTCGACGCATTTTCTCTGCTAGTAAAGTATTATTCAGTACCATTGTAATTGTTAAAGGACCAACGCCACCTGGTACAGGTGTAATAGCACTTGCGACTTCTTTTACTTCGTCAAATACGACATCTCCTTTTAATTTACCATTTTCATCAGGTGTATTACCTACATCAATAATAACCGCGCCTTCTTTAACCATTTCTTTAGTAACTAATTCAGGTTTGCCGACTGCGCTGACAACGATATCAGCTTCTTTAACGAAACTCGCCATGTCTTTCGATCTTGAATGTAGTATTGTGACAGTTGCATTTTGTTGCAGTAAAAGTTTGGATACAGGTTGACCTACGATATGACTTCTACCAATAACCACAGCGTTTTTACCTTCGATATCAATATCAGCATGCTTTAAAATTTCCATGATACCTAGTGGTGTACAAGGTACAAAAGTTTGTTCATCAATATATAATTTACCAATATTACTTGGATGGAAGCCGTCTACATCTTTTTCTGGATTAATAGCTTCTAATACTTTTTGTTCACTAACTTGTTTTGGAAGAGGTACTTGAACTAGGATACCACTGACAGAATCATCATTATTTAAACGTTCTAATTCTGATAAAACATCTTCTTCAGAAGTATCTTCGCTTAAATGAACGATTTCAGAAATCATACCAATTTTTTCTGCAGCTTTCTTTTTAGACCTAACATAGCTTTGGCTAGCACCATCGTTACCGACTAATATGACTGATAATTTTGGTGTATATCCTTTAGATTTAAGTACTTCAACTTGATCTTTTAAACCTTGACGATAATCTTTAGCGATTTGTTTACCATCTAATAATTTTGCTACCACAATATCTCCTCCTAATTTTTCAATAACTTAACTTTAACATTAAATTTACACAATTTAATAGCTAAAAGACGTAAATTTAATTAGAATTTCAAATTAAAGTTCGATTTTTGATTGAAAAAGCATTTGATGATTGTTATGCTATATCTGTAATATACAACTTACTGACAAATAAATCCAAAGTTTTGAAAGGGTGTACATCTTGAAAGTAGCAGTCATTATGGGTAGTTCTTCCGATTGGGAAATTATGAGTGAAAGTTGCACAATGCTTGAACAATTTGAAATTCCGTATGAAAAGAAAGTCGTTTCAGCGCATCGTACGCCTCATTTAATGGTAGATTTTGCGAGTCATGCATGTAACAACGGTTATGATTTAATCATAGCTGGAGCCGGTGGTGCAGCACATTTACCGGGGATGGTGGCATCGATGACTACATTACCTGTTATTGGTGTACCTATTGAATCTAAAAGTTTAAAAGGGATGGATTCACTGTTGTCAATTGTTCAGATGCCAGGCGGAATTCCAGTCGCGACGACAGCTATTGGTAAAGCAGGTGCCAAAAATGCCGGTATACTAGCTGCAAGAATATTAGGTATTAGTCATTCATCAGTTCGTAAAAATTTGGAAAATTATGAAAAAACATTGGTACAAAAAGTGGAGGAAATGCAAAATGAACTTCAATAAACTATCATTTGGCGCAACCATAGGAATTATTGGTGGTGGTCAATTAGGTAAGATGATGGCACAATCAGCACAAAAAATGGGATATAAAGTGATTGTTTTAGATCCAAGTTCTGATTGTCCATGTCGATATGTGGCACATGAATTTATAGAAGCGAATTATGATGACGAACGTGCACTTCAACAATTAGGTGAAAGTTCGGATGTCATCACTTATGAATTTGAAAATATATCAGCAGAGCAACTTAAGGTGTTAACCGAAAAATATAATATTCCTCAAGGCTATCAAGCCATACAATTACTTCAAGATCGTTTAACTGAAAAACAAACATTAGAACAAGCAGGGACACAAATTGTTCCTTATACCTCAATCAAACAAAAAGATGATTTATCAAAGGCAATTAACACACTTGGTTATCCATTCATTGTTAAAACACGTTTCGGTGGTTATGACGGCAAAGGTCAAATATTAGTTCAATCTGATGAAGATATCGAAGAAGCAGTTAGACTAGTATCAAATCAAGAATGTGTCGCAGAACAATTTTTAAATATAAATAAAGAAGTGTCACTAACTGTGACCATTGGTAATCATCAACAAATCACATACTTCCCACTACAAGAAAACGAACATAGAAATCAAATTTTATTTAAAACAGTAGTCCCAGCAAGATGTAATCAAACAGAGAATGCAAAACGAGAAGTTGAAAAAATTATAAAATCTGTCCATTTTGTAGGAACTTTTACAGTTGAATTTTTCATAGATGATAAAGACCAATTGTATGTAAATGAAATTGCACCACGACCTCATAATTCTGGACATTATTCCATTGAGTCATGTGATTATTCACAATTTGATACTCATATTTTAGCTGTCACTGGTCAAACGTTGCCTGACAAGATAGAGATACTAAAACCTGCTGTCATGATGAATTTATTAGGTAAGGATTTAGATTTATTAGAAGATGAATTTGGAGAACATCCTGAATGGCATGTCCATATTTACGGTAAATCTGAGCGTAAACCAAATAGAAAGATGGGGCACATGACTATATTAACGAACCAAATCGATGACACTGAAAAGGACATGTTGAAGCGTTTTGAAGGGAGAGACCAATAAATGTCATTACTTTATGAAGGTAAAGCTAAAAGAATATATACAACGGATAAACCCAATGAGTTACGTGTTGAATACAAAGATGAAGTGACTGCTGGCAATGGTGCTAAAAAGGATGCCATGTCTGGCAAAGGAAAACTAAATAATCGTATTACTTCCATTATCTTTGAATACCTAGAAAATAATGGTTTGAAAAGCCATTTTATCAAACAATTATCGGATACTGAACAATTAGTAGAATCAGTGAAAATTATTCCATTAGAAGTGGTAGTTAGAAATATTGCAGCAGGTTCTATTACACAAAGACTTGGATTTGAAAAAGGATATCAATTTGATGCGCCATTGGTTGAATTTTTCTATAAAAATGATGAGTTAAACGATCCATTGATTACAGAAGACCATATTAAGTTATTACACATCGCTTATGATGATCAAATTTCAACATTAAAATCAATGGCACTCGATATTAACAAAGTTCTTATTCAACTTATGGACGAAATGGAATTAAGACTTGTAGATTTTAAAATTGAATTTGGTATTACAGATGAAGGAAATATTTTATTAGCTGATGAAATTTCACCAGATACATGCAGAATATGGGATAAACACTCAGATACGAATTTCGATAAAGATGTCTATCGAAATGATACAGGCTCATTAATTGAAACATATCAATCATTTTTAAATAAATTGGAGGATTTAAAATAATGAAAACAATTGAATTACATGTCACTTTACAACCCCAAGTATTAGATACACAAGGTCAAGCATTAAATCGTGCAGTTCATGATTTAGGATATAAACAAGTTAATGATATTCGTGTAGGAAAGGTATTATACATGACTGTTGATGAAGCTACGGATGAAGCGGTTGATAATATTATTACAACATTAAGTGAAAAGCTATTTGCTAACACAGTGATTGAAGAATATAGCTATAAAGTGATTGATGAAAAGGAGAATGCATAACATGAAATTTGCTGTTCTTGTATTTCCTGGTTCAAATTGTGATAGAGATATGTATAATGCAGCAATCAAATCAGGTGTTGAAGCAGAATATGTTGATTATAGAACGACAACATTAGCAGGGTTTGATGGTGTACTTATTCCTGGAGGGTTCTCATTTGGAGATTATTTAAGATCAGGTGCTATGGCAAGTGTCGCACCAGTTATCAATGAAGTGAAAAGATTAGCGAATGAAGGTAAACCAGTGCTAGGTGTATGTAATGGATTTCAAATTTTAACAGAAATCGGTTTACTACCAGGTGCATTATTTCATAATGATTCACATTTATTTGTCAGTCGTAATGAATCTTTACGTATTGTAAATAATCAAACGCCATTCACTAATTTATATGAAGAAAATGAATTAGTTGTTTATCCAGTAGCACACGGAGAAGGACATTACTACTGTAATGAAGACATTTATAACGATTTGATTACTAACAATCAAATTATTTTGAAATACACTGACAATCCTAATGGGTCATACGCTGATATAGCAGGTATTGTTAATAAAGCAGGCAATGTTTGCGGTATGATGCCACATCCTGAAAGAGCAATGGAATCATTATTAGGTACTGATAGCGGTATTAAATTATTTGAGGCTATGGTGAATAGTTGGAGGGAACAAAATGTCTAAATTTATCGAACCAAGTGTTGAAGAAATTAAGTTAGAAAAACTATATCAAGATATGGGATTGAGCGATAAAGAATACGCTAAAGTATGTGAGATCTTAGGCAGAGAACCCAATTTTACTGAAACAGGTATCTTTTCAGTAATGTGGAGTGAACACTGTTCTTACAAACATTCAAAGCCATTTTTAAAACAGTTTCCTACTACTGGTGAACATGTATTAATGGGACCTGGAGAAGGTGCAGGTGTTGTAGATATTGGTGACAACCAAGCAGTCGTTTTTAAAGTGGAATCACATAACCATCCTTCAGCTATTGAACCTTATCAAGGTGCTGCTACAGGTGTAGGAGGAATCATTAGGGATATTGTTTCTATTGGAGCACGTCCTATTAATTTATTAAATAGCTTACGCTTTGGTGAGTTATCAAACAAGCAAAATCAGAGACTGCTTAAAGGCGTAGTTAGTGGTATCGGTGGCTATGGTAACTGTATTGGTATTCCAACAACTGCTGGTGAAATCGAGTTTGATGACCGCTATGATGGTAATCCTCTTGTTAATGCTATGTGTGTCGGCATTATTGATCATGACATGGTACAAAAAGGGACAGCTAAAGGTGTAGGTAATTCTGTTATTTATGTAGGTTTAAAAACAGGTAGAGATGGTATTCACGGAGCAACGTTTGCATCTGAAGAATTAACTGAAGAAAGTGAAAGCAAACGACCATCTGTCCAAATTGGTGACCCGTTTGTTGGTAAGAAATTAATGGAAGCAACATTAGAAGCTATAACATTTGATGAATTAGTCGGAATTCAAGATATGGGAGCGGCAGGATTAACTTCTTCTTCTTCAGAAATGGCGGCTAAAGGTGGCAGTGGTCTCCACTTAAGATTAGACCAAGTTCCAACAAGAGAACCAGGTATCTCACCATATGAAATGATGCTATCTGAAACTCAAGAAAGAATGTTACTTGTTGTCGAAAAGGGAACAGAACAAAAGTTTTTAGATTTATTTGAAAAACATGAATTAGATAGTGCAGTCATTGGAGAAGTGACTGATACAAATCGCTTTGTATTAACATACGAAGATGAAGTGTTTGCAGATATTCCAGTACAACCCTTATCAGACGAAGCACCAGTATATGTTCTTGAAGGTGAAGAGAAAGCGTACAATACATCTAAAAATGACTATAGTCATATAGATACTGAGAATGTATTTGACCAGTTATTACAACACCCAACGATTGCATCAAAACATTATTTATATGAGCAATATGATCAACAAGTTGGTGCAAATACGATTATTAAACCAGGATTACAGGCATCAGTGGTAAGAGTTGAAGGCACGAATAAAGCGATTGCTTCAACGATTGATGGTGAAGCACGATATGTATTTAATCAACCTTATGAAGGCGGAAAAATGGTAGTAGCAGAAGCGTATCGCAATTTGATTGCTGTGGGTGCGACGCCACTAGCAATGACAGATTGTTTGAATTATGGATCTCCAGAGAAAAAAGAAATTTACAAACAATTAATTGATTCTACAAAAGGAATAGCAGAAGCTTGTGATGTATTAAAAACGCCTGTTGTATCAGGTAATGTATCGTTATACAACGAAACAAGAGGTACATCTATCTTCCCGACGCCGGTAGTTGGTATGGTTGGGTTAATTGATGATGTTAATTATTTAGCTAATTTTAAACCACAGTCTGGAGAAACATTATATCTCGTTGGTGATACAAGAGATGACTTCGGCGGTAGCCAATTAGAAAAATTATTATATGGCACAGTGAATCATGAATTTGAATCAATTGATTTAAGTGATGAAGTTGCAAAAGGCGAAGCGGTGAAATCAGCTATTAGAAGCGGTGCTGCATCACATGTTCAAACAGTCGGAAAAGGTGGTTTATTAATTACACTAGCAAAAATGAGTGCTCATTATAATTTAGGATTAGAGGCTAATATAGATGTTTCTAATGCTCAGTTATTTAGCGAATCTCAAGGTAGATATATCATTTCTGTTAAAGAAAATGAATCACTAAACATTGAAAATGCTATTGAAATTGGTCAATTTAATAGTGGTAGTCAGTTCAAAGTGTCAAATAACCAAACAACGATTATCAAAAATGTAGCAGATATCAAAGATGTTTGGGAAGGAGCTATTAGCCAATGTTTAACTACTCAGGACTAAATGAGGAATGTGGTGTTTTTGGCATTTGGAATCATCCAGATGCTGCTCAATTAACGTATATGGGATTGCATAGTTTACAACATAGAGGTCAAGAAGGTGCAGGAATAGTAGCTGCCAATCATGAAAAATTAGTAGGTGAAAGAGGACTTGGTTTACTTACTGAGGCTATTAAAGATGATCAATTATCGAGATTAAAGGATTATCATAATGCAATTGGACATGTGAGATACGCTACTTCTGGTAATAAAGGTATAGAAAATATTCAACCTTTCTTATATCACTTTTATGATATGAGTGTTGCGATTTGCCATAATGGAAATCTGATTAATGCGCAATCTTTAAGACAAAATCTTGAAAAACATGGTGCGATTTTCCATTCGTCATCTGATACTGAAGTGATTATGCATTTAATTCGTAGAAGTAAAGCACCTACATTTGAAGAAGCTTTAAAAGAAAGTTTACGTCAAATTAAAGGTGGATTCACATTCGCAGTGTTAACTAAAGATGCATTATATGGTGCAGTTGATCCTAATGCTATTAGACCTTTAGTAGTCGGTAAAATGCAAGATAACACTTATATTCTAGCCAGTGAAACGTGCGCTATTGATGTTTTGGGAGCAGAGTTTGTACAAGATATTCATGCTGGTGAATATGTCATTATTAACGATGATGGTGTCCAAGTTAAATCATATACAAGACATACGAATACTGCAATTTCAGCAATGGAATATATCTATTTTGCCAGACCAGATTCTACGATTGCCGGAAAAAATGTTCATGCAGTTCGTAAAGCCTCTGGTAAACGTTTAGCACAAGAAAGTCCAGTAGAAGCTGACATGGTTATTGGTGTGCCTAATTCGTCGTTATCAGCAGCAAGCGGTTATGCCGAAGAGATAGGATTACCTTATGAAATGGGTCTTGTTAAAAATCAATACGTAGCGAGAACATTTATTCAACCGACACAACAACTTCGTGAACAGGGTGTACGTGTTAAATTGTCAGCGGTCAAAGATATTGTTGAAGGTCAGAATATTATCCTAGTCGATGATTCTATAGTTAGAGGAACAACATCTAAACGAATTGTGAAAATGTTGAAAGATTCAGGGGCCAATGAAGTCCACGTTAGAATTGCATCACCAGAATTTATGTTCCCAAGTTTCTATGGTATTGATGTATCAACAACTGCTGAATTAATATCAGCGAGTAAATCACCTGAAGAAATTTGTGAATATATAGGTGCTGATTCGCTTGCGTATCTTAGCGTAGATGGATTAATTGAATCGATTGGTTTAGATTATGATGCACCATATAGTGGTTTGTGTGTTGAGAGCTTCACTGGAGATTATCCAGCTGGATTGTTTGATTACGAAGAGAATTATAAAAAGCATTTAAGTGATCGTCAAAAAGCATATATTAATGAAAATAAACATTATTTTGATAGTGAGGGAAATATAAATGTCTAAAGCATACGAACAATCAGGTGTAGATATCCATGCAGGTTATGAAGCGGTAGAAAGAATGTCTAGTCATGTTAAACGTACGATGCGTAAGGAAGTTATCGGTGGTTTAGGTGGCTTTGGTGCCACATTTGATTTATCTCAACTCAATATGAAAGCCCCAGTATTAGTTTCAGGTACTGATGGTGTAGGTACCAAATTGAAATTAGCAATTGACCACGCTAAGCATGATTCAATAGGTATAGATGCGGTGGCCATGTGTGTGAATGATATTTTAACTACAGGTGCAGAGCCACTTTACTTTTTAGATTATATTGCAACGCATAAAGTAATTCCTGAAATCATTGAACAAATCGTTAAAGGTATCAGTGATGCTTGTGAAGAAACTAATACAGCTTTAATCGGTGGCGAAACTGCCGAAATGGGTGAAATGTATCATGAAGGTGAATATGATTTGGCCGGCTTTGCAGTTGGCGCTGTTGAGAAAGATGAATATATTGATGGTTCAGACGTGAAACCTGGTCAAATCATTATAGGTTTAGCATCTAACGGCATTCATTCCAATGGATACAGTCTAGTTAGACAACTCATTAAAAAGTCAGGTATAAACCTTAACGATACATTTGAGCAACATACTTATTTAGAGACATTTTTAGCACCAACCCAATTATATGTAAAACCAATATTAGAATTAAAAAAACATGTGTCAATAAAAGCTATGAACCATATTACTGGTGGTGGATTTTATGAAAATATTCCTCGTTCTTTACCAGACGGATTATCTGCAGACATAGATGCAAATGCGTTTCCGACACCAGCAATATTCGATTGGTTGCAGGAACAGGGTAATATTAGTACAGATGAAATGTATAACATATTTAACATGGGCATTGGTTTTACTGTTATTGTCGATGAACATGATAAAACTCAGACATTAGAAATATTAAAACAACAGAATGTGAATGCCTATGAAATCGGTCGAATTGTAGAAGATAGCCATAAACCGATTCGTATTCAGGGGGTATAAACGTGGTCAAAGTAGCAATCTTTGCATCAGGTTCTGGAAGTAACTTTGAAAACATCGCACGACATGTTCAACAAGGACATTTAGAGGACATTGATATTACTGCACTTTATACAGATCATCATGATGCTTATTGTGTTAATAGAGCAGAACAACTTGGTATACCAGTACATATCAATGAACCAAAACATTTTGATTCAAAATCTCATTATGAACAACATTTATTATCTTTACTTTCTGCAGAAGGGGTTCAGTGGATTGTATTGGCCGGTTATATGAGATTAATTGGGGAGGATATTTTAACAGCTTATCCTCATAAAATATTAAACATTCATCCATCATTATTGCCGAAATATAAGGGGATAGACGCAATTGGACAAGCATTTCGTAGCGGGGATTCAATAACAGGATCAACGGTACATTATGTTGATAGTGGTATGGATACGGGAGAAATTATTGAACAAAGACAATGTGATATCAAAACGGACGATACTATTGAAATGTTAGAAGAGAGAGTCAAACAATTAGAGTACCAATTATATCCAAGCGTTATTGCGAAAATCATTCGATAGAGGAGTATAGCGAACAATGAAAAGAGCAATTTTAAGTGTTTCAAATAAAAACGGTATTGTAGAATTTGCGACATCTTTAAAGGAATTAGGTTATGAGCTTTATTCAACAGGTGGAACGAAACGTATTTTAGAAGAGGCACAAGTTGAAGTGAAATCTGTATCTGAATTAACACAATTTCCTGAAATTATGGATGGACGTGTTAAAACTTTACATCCAGCAGTACATGGTGGGATTTTAGCAGATAGAGATAAATCAGAACATTTGGATGAATTAAAAGAACAACACATTGATTTAATAGATTTAGTAGTCGTTAATTTATATCCATTCCAAAAAACAGTAGAAAATCCAGATGTTACAGAAATGGATGCGATTGAAAATATTGATATTGGTGGTCCGACAATGTTAAGAGCAGCTGCCAAGAATTTTAAACATGTGACAACCGTTGTACACCCTGCTGATTATAATGAAGTGATTAGTAGAATAAAAAATGACCAATTAGACGAAGAATACCGCAAATCACTTATGATTAAAGTATTTGAACATACAACTCAATATGATGAAGCTATTGTGAATTTCTTTAAAGGGAATAAAGAAACCTTACGCTATGGTGAGAACCCACAACAATCTGCTTACTTTGTAAGAACAACTGATGCTAAACATACAATTGCTGGAGCTAAACAATTACATGGTAAGCAACTTAGCTTCAATAATATTAAAGATGCTGATGCAGCACTTTCATTAGTTAAAAAATTTGAAGAGCCAACTACGATTGCCGTAAAACATATGAATCCATGTGGTGTAGGAATTGGAAATACAATTGAAGAGGCTTTCCAAAATGCTTTTGATGCAGATAATCAATCCATTTTTGGTGGAATTATTGCATTAAATCGACCAGTGACAGCGACGTTAGCTGAAACACTACATTCTATCTTTTTAGAAGTCGTTATCGCACCTCTATTTACGAAAGAGGCTTTAGATATTTTAACGAAAAAGAAAAATATTCGACTATTAGAAATAGATACAACAATTGATAATAGAGAACAAGAATTTGTGTCAGTATCTGGTGGCTATTTAGTACAGGATAAAGATAACTTTGAAGTAAGTCGTGATGAAATGACTGTTGCTACTGAAGTACAACCAACTGAAGCGCAATGGGAAGCAATGTTGTTAGGTTGGAAAGTGGTAGGTGCCGTTAAGAGTAATGCAGTAATATTAAGTAACGCTAAACAAACAGTAGGTATTGGTGCTGGTCAAATGAATCGCGTAGGTTCAGCCAAAATTGCATTGGAAAGAGCAATTGAAATTAATGATAATGTTGCATTAGTATCAGATGGCTTTTTCCCAATGGATGACACTGTAGAATTAGCTGCTCAAAATGGTATTAAAGCAATTATTCAACCTGGTGGATCAATTAAGGATCAAGATTCTATCGATATGGCAAATAAATATGGCATTACAATGGTAATGACAGGAATGCGACATTTTAAACACTAATCATAAGATGTTGAAGGGAGAAAAGTCATGAAAGTACTCGTTATTGGTGCAGGTGGACGTGAACATGTATTAGCCTATAAATTAAGTCAATCATCAATAGTAGACCAAGTTCATGTGATACCAGGCAATGAAGCAATGGTTAATGTGGCACAAATCCATACTAATATTAAAGAAAATGATCACGAAGCTATCTTAGACTTTGTCACTAATCATCAAATAGAATGGGTTGTAATTGGACCTGAACAACCATTGATAGATGGTTTACCTGATTTATTAAGAAACCATCAAATTAAAGTATTTGGCCCTAATCGCGATGCAGCACAAATTGAAGGCTCAAAGGCATTTGCTAAAAGAATAATGGCTAAATATGATATTCCTACTGCACAATATAAGGAAATTAATAATAAGGAAGAGGCATTAGTTTTCGTTGAAACATGTGACTTGCCAATCGTTATTAAAAAAGATGGTTTAGCTGCAGGTAAAGGTGTAGTGATTGCTACAAAAAGAGATGAAGCTAAAGAAGCAGTTCAACAAATGTTTGAAGAAAAATCAGGAACAATTGTATTTGAAGAATTTTTAGAAGGTGAAGAATTCTCTTTAATGACATTTGTTAATGGTAAGAGAGCTGTTCCATTTGATTGTATTGCTCAAGATCATAAACGTGCTTATGATTACGATAAAGGGCCAAATACAGGTGGTATGGGTGCATATTGTCCAGTACCTCATATTAGTAATGATATAATTGCTAGAACAAATGAGGAGATTGCTCAACCGATTGCAGATGCAATGACTAAAGAAGGCCACCATTTCTTTGGACTATTATACATCGGTGCTATTTTGACTCAAGAAGGGCCGAAAGTCATAGAGTTTAATGCAAGATTTGGTGATCCAGAAGCACAAGTGTTATTGACAAGAATGAATAGCGATTTAATGCATCATATTGTTGCACTTGATAATGATGAGCCGATTCATTTTGAATGGAAGGATGAATCAGTGGTTGGTGTTATGTTGGCTTCTAAAGGTTATCCAGGTAATTACGAAAAAGGGCATCAAGTTAGTGGATTTGAACTAGACTCAAATTACTTTGTAAGTGGTTTGAAGAAGGATAATGACCAGTTTGTTAACAGTGGTGGACGCGTCATATTAGCTATAGGTGAAGGGCAAAATATAAAAGAAGCGCAAGCCGCTGCCTATAAACGTGTTAAAAAGATAAAGAGCAATCACTTGTTTTATAGAACAGACATAGGAAATAAAGCATTGAAATAAAAGAATAATTAAAGAGAACAGGACAGAAATAACATGTTACTAAAATTTATTTCCTTGTCCTGTTTCAACAAGGTTGACTATAATTGTAAAAACTTTATATTAGAGCATCTTTATAATTCATTACTTAGACGGTTGTAATTATGGACTTTAGCTCATGTATATTCCTATAGTTTATCTGAATATATAAGTTGATATACATGTGTAAGCCGTTCTAATTTCTATGAGAAAAAGAATGTGCCTACAGTGAACTACTATAATTATATGATTAAATCCTGAGACATTATTTTTGTCCCAGGATTTTTTATTTATATATGGAATGAATGGATAAAATACTTTATTCTAATCTACCTATTCGAACATCATGGATACCAGTTATTGGCAAGGTAGATGATAAATAATAAGAAAGTCCTATAATAATTAATAAACATATAATCAATATAATATCTTTGTATGAGAAAGGTGCATGATAATAATACGTTCTAGGGCCATCTTTAAAACCTTTAGACTCCATTGCAACAGATAGTTGATGTGCACGTCGTATGTTTTGACTTAATAACGGAATAATTAAATGTTTAAGTCTTTTGAACCCTCTATAATTAGATTTGTTTATCATTTGATATCTCATTTTTAAAGAACGACGTAATTGAATTAAAGAACTGATGATTAACGGTATCATTCTAATTGCGGCCATAAAGGCATAGGCAACTTTAGGCTTTACTTTTAAATGTTGCATTAGACTATAAAAAATCATGACTACTTGTGACGTTAATGCTATAAGAATACCAAACATCGACACTGTAATTGTACGAAGAGAAAGGTGAATACCTCTGACGATACTTTCCGTACTAATTTGAATGATGCCAAATTTAAATAAAATGTGGTCACCATCACCGTATAAAATCATGAATAGTGATGACAATAGAGCAAAGAACGTGGTTGCTAGTATAAAAGCACCAGTAATTTTAAATTGCGTTCCGTTAAACATAAGTAAAAAGATAAACATGAGACAAACGATGTAAATCATAAAGTCAAAATTATGAATAAAAATAATAAAGAAAAATAGTAAAACGCCTAAAACGAGTTTAGTGATAATATTGACGTCATCCATAAAGGTGGGTCTAATTTTCCAATGTTCAAACATGTTGATCACCTTTGATTTCTGTTAAATATTGGTTTTCAATTATCCATTGACGTGTTGGATAGCGTTTAATAATCTCTGGATCATGTGTAACCATAATGATACTTTGCCCCTTAGATACTCTCTCTTGAAATAGTTTTATTAATTGAAATGTATTGTGGCTATCCAAACCAAATGTTGGTTCATCTAAAAGGATGATATCTGCATTTGAATTTAATGCCGTTGCTACACTTAACCTACGTTTTTGACCCATTGATAATTCGTAAGGATGTTGATTTTTAACATTGGTTAAGTCTAGTAAATCTAATAAGTCGAGGGTTTTAGATTCTGCAATAGATGAATCTAAATGGTTAAAATGAATCAATATTTCATCATAGACAGAGTTAGTGATAAATTGAAGTTCTGGATTCTGATACACAAGATACATGTGCTTTGCAGCATCTTTAATTTTACGCAATTCCTGACCTTGAAATGTCATTACGCCTTTATATTTGATTAATTGTAATATGGATTCTAATAATGAGGTTTTACCAGTACCATTTTGACCAGTTATCGTGATCCACTCACCTGAATGAATAGCTAATTGATCCACTTTGAATAAATCTTTCTTATTACGAATAACAGCACCATTTTCAAATTTAAATAATGGCGCTTCAGATGAGGGAGCCATATATTTTGGCTTAGGAGCGTAATGCCATGCATTTGGATGCCACACGCCGTATTCACTAAGTAAATGTTCATAATGCTTTAAAATATGATTTGGCGTATCATCAGCAATAATTTGTCCTTCATAGTTCATTAATAAAACTCTATCCACATGTTGCCAAATATGTTCGACCTTATGTTCGACTATAAGTACTGTTTGGTCTTTCCAGAGCTTGATTAAACGTTGCCATAAATCTGATGTCGCATTAACATCTAACATTGCAGTGGGTTCATCTAAAAATAGCGTATCTGCTTGTTGTAATATGGTTTCAACTATAGCTAATTTTTGCTTCATACCGCCACTTAATTGATTGATTTGTGTATTTTCGTTTACATTTAAATTTACTGATGCTAATGCTTGGCTGATGGCTTCATCCATATCTTGTCTTGGCACTTGTCTGTTCTCTAAAACAAAGGCAAGTTCTTCATAAACTTTAGGCATACAAAATTGTGAATCCGGATCTTGGAAGATAACTCCATTATGCTGATTGATTTGCAATTCGTCATATTTCATAGGTAATTCTATTAAATTGGGTACAATACCACTTAATACATTTAAAAGTGTACTTTTACCAGAACCGGACGGTCCTAGTAAAAGTACTTTTTCTTTATCTTTAATTTCTATATTTAGATTATCAAAAATTTTTCGATATCCATTAGGATATTTCAAACGTAAATTTGTAACTTTCAACACTTTTAAGTCCCCTTATAATGTATCGTAATCATCTTTAGAAGCGGGTCTGAATACTTTAGTTACACCAGTTTGATCCAATGCTTTAACCAATAAATAAGATAATAAACCAGCAATGATAATGCCACTAATCGCACGGAAAACAATGAATAAAATTAAGTTCCATCCAGCAACTTCATTTAAATAACCATAAAAATAGTCGACTGGGAATGAAATAAGTGCAGTCACTAATCCCGCAAGCATAGCTACCATGACTGAACGAGACTGGTATTTGAATATAGCAAAGACAATCTCACAAGCTAAACCTTGTAGTAGGGCATAGATGATTGTAGGTATATCAAATTTACCCATCACAATTGTTTCACCGGCACCTGCAGCAAACTCAGCAAGTAAGGCGATACCTGGCTTAGGAATAATTAAATAACAAACAATCGCAGCCATAAACCATACACCATATGTTAATTGTTCAAGGTGTAAACCAGCGACTTGTGCAACATTATAAAATAGCCACCATAAGTTATAAATAATGGCAAAAATGACAGAGATAAGTACTGTTACTAATATCTCAGAAAGCTTTAAACCTTTTGACATAAAAACATCCTCCTAAAAAAACGCACAACCATCTCTAGGAAAGTTGTGCGTAAAACATAAGAATATGATTCAACATACGATTATCATCTTTGTTAATTACACTTTCCTACGCTAGTATCTAGCTAGATCAGGTTCAAAGGGTTTGAGGGTTAACCTCATCTCAGTTCAAAACACCCCTAGTGCGTTTATTATTTTAATTTGTCTTTAATGTATGATTTTTCATGTGGATTGTCAAGTTAATAAAATATATAATAAATTAATATTTTTATATGATGTGTGCTTATGAAAGCTCTAAGTCAGTCAATACGTAGTATTAAATATAAAATAGCACAAAGATAATTTAAAATTTCAAATCATCTTTGTGCTATTATTTTTTGTATTTATGTCCCAAATTCATCGTTATTATAGAATATTGGATGATCTAATCGTTAAATAGTCAATTAGTAATTAATTTAATGCGTCATCAATATCTTTTTTAGTTTGTTCTGTATCATTTGTTTTTTCTTCTTTTTGTTCTTTTAATTTCTCTTCTGCTTCTTTGGCTTTTTCAGCTGATTTTTTTGCAAATTCTTCGTTACTCATAATAAATCCACCCCTAATTGTGTTTTATTGTTTACATACACCTTTTACCCAGTTATGCTAATAATAAACTTTTCTAGGTCTATAGACGTATTTAATGATTTATTAAAGACAAGAATAAGTTCTTCATATATAATAACTTTTGAGGTGAATAGTATGTCTTTTCTTAAGAAACACACCGAGATTATATTTAGTTATATCATCGGTATCGTTTCACTTTTCACAGGACTCATTATATTAATTAACTTACCGCTTATTAAACAATTAAATGGAGATAAGAAGGTAAATACACATGTGTATAATATATGGGAATTCCTGAACGCATTTTTCGCTGAAATAATTAAAGTGATGAGTAGATTTATCGGGGGTTTCCCAATTGTAAGTGCCATAATTATTATATTATTTGGTATCTTTGTAATGTTACTAGGTCATACGTTATTTAGAACAATTAAGTATGATTATGATATTTCAATTTTCTTCTTAGTCATAGGGATAATGTATTTCTTAATTACTCTAGTTCTTATGATGCAAGTATATGGGTTCTTTGGTATCGTATTTATTATTCCGTTCATCATACATATCGGTTATATTGTATATAAAGATGAATTGAATAGTGATAATCGAAAGAGTCATTATATGTGGATTATCGTATCATATGGTATCAGTTACCTTATTACGCAAATTGCATTACATGGTCGTATAGATGCTAATGAAATTGAATCTATTGACATCTTAAGTGTTAATACATTCTTTATTATTATGTGGTTATTAGGACAAATGTCAATTTGGAACTTCTTGTTCTTAAGACGTGCGCTACCGCTTACGAAACAAGAATTAGGTGAAGAAGAACCTGAATTATCAAGAACAAGTAAAGGTAATGTCTCGAATCAAACTAAAGTTCACTTAAAACAACTACAAGATAAGACAACAGAATATGCACGTAAAACAAGAAGAAGTGTTGATTTAGAAAAAATTAGAGTTAAAAGGGATAAATTTAAAGAAAAAGTAAAAAATATTGTTGATATCCAAGAAGATGATATTCCACATTGGATGAGAAAGCCAAAATGGATAAAACCAATGTATGTTGAAATTTTCTGTGGTGTAGTTATTTTCTTCTTTACATTTTTAGAATTTAACAACAGAAACGCATTGTTCTTATCTGGAGAATGGGAATTATCACAAACGCAATATGTGATAGAATGGGTAACATTATTGTTACTTTTATTTATTATCATAGTTTATATTGCTACAACACTTACTTATTTCTTAAGAGGTAAATTTTACTTCTTACAATTATTTATGGGAAGTATCTTATTCTTTAAATTATTAACTGAATTCATTAATATTATGGTTCACGGATTATTATTATCTGTATTTATTACGCCAACTTTATTGCTTATGTTACTAGCAATGATTGTTGCTTATTCATTACAGTTAAGAGATAAACCAAAAGAGTAATTAAAAAACATTTAACAAATTAATTTAAACAAATCACACGTGTTATGGGGTGGGTTACAATTCCTTCTTTAATCGATCGAATTGTAAGACCACTCTTTTTTGTTAGAAAATAGGACATCCTAGCATTCTTTGTTAAAATAATAAATGAATCATTCAATTAGTAATTATATATAATGTAAAATGCATTTACGAATCAGCATAGCAATATGACGGTTGAAGAAATTAAATGTATAAAAGAGAGGTTAGTGTAATAAATGAAGATTGCAACTTTAAATAGAGGTAAAGAATCAAAATATCAAAATCAATATCCATTAATTGATGAAGAAGATATTTATGCCCAAGATCATCTAAAAGAAGGTGATTTATTCAAATTAGTCGATGGAAAAGAACAATATATAGCAACGGCTTATGTAGGTAGACAGCATAAAGGTTTAGGTTGGGTGTTAAGTTATGATCCATCCGAAGATATTAACACATCGTTTTTTAAACGATTATTTGAAAAAGCTTTAGCAGAACGAGAATATTACTATCACATAGATGGTACGAATGCTTTTAGATTGTTCAATGCTGAAGGTGATGGTGTTGGCGGATTAACTATCGACAACTATGATGGCCATTTATTAATTCAATGGTATTCGAAAGGTATTTATAAATTTAGGTATCATATTTTAGAAGCTATCAAAATTGTTTTTGAATATCAGTCTATATACGAAAAAATGCGTTTTAAAGATACTGAATACACAGGTGGGTTTGTTGAGGGAGAACAACAAACATTTCCAATTGTAATTGAAGAGAACTTTACGTTTTATAATGTGGATTTAGATGACGGCTTAATGACAGGTATCTTCTTAGACCAAAAAGAAGTAAGAAAGAAATTACGTGATCAATTTTCAGAGGGGCGTCATCTTTTAAATGTGTTCAGCTATACAGGCGCTTTTTCTGTCGTATCAGCAACTAAGGCTAAAACAACGACAAGTGTAGATTTAGCTAATCGTTCAAGAGGACTAACCGAAGAGAATTTTGGGCTTAATGCCATTGATCCTAAATCACAATATATTTATGTCATGGATACATTTGATTTTTATAATTATGCAAATCGACACGGGCATCAATATGACACAATTGTCATTGATCCACCAAGCTTTGCACGAAATAAAAAGAAAACATTTTCAGTGCAAAAAGATTACGACAAATTAATTAATGGCGCCTTAGAAGTATTAGCGCCAAAAGGGACATTATTATTATGTACCAATTCGAGTGTCTTTTCTTTAAAAGCGTTTAAAAATGTTATTAAAACAACACTAGAAGAAGCTGAAGTTGATTATGAAATCAAAGAAGTGATGGGATTACCTAAAGATTTTAAAACACATCCACATTACAAACCTTCAAAATATTTGAAAGTAATTTTTGTTAATATTGAGCATTAAATAGTTGTATTCTGGGTATAGAGTCTTATTGAAATAAGATTCATGGGAGTGTGAATTAGATGAGCATTAGAAATAAAATGACGAATAGAGTTACAAATACAGTTGGTAATAAAGTATTAAATATTGAAGAAATCAAAGAAAAAAGTAATTTACCTGTGACTCAAAATGAGTTACAACAAAGACGTGCACAAGCAGAAAATCTCGTTAAAAAGAAATCTTTATTATCATCAGGAATGAGTGTAGTACCAATTCCTGGATTGGACTTTGGTGTCGATATAAAATTAATGAGAGATATCATTAGTGATGTCAATAAAATTTATGGACTAGATCATAAACAAGTCAATTCATTGAGTGATGATGTTAGAGAACGAATCATGTCTGCAGCAGCCATTCAAGGTAGTCAATTTATTGGTAAAAAATTAACCAATGCACTTATGAAAGTAGTGATTAAAGATGTAGCGAAACGAACTGCAGCTAAACAAACTAAATGGTTCCCATTTGTAGGACAAGCAGTTTCAGCATCAATTAGTTATTACTTTATGAAAAAATTAGGTCAAGATCATATTGAAAAATGTGAAAAAGTCATCAAAGAGTTACTTTAAGGGATATAATTTGTTAAAAAATTGTAGAAATATACTGAAACCGGTTTTAAACAAATTGAATTTAACTATTGGTTTTGGTAAAGTTAAGGTATAAAAATTTATGTTAGATTGTAAGTATATTGAAGATTCTAACTTATAGAAGGAGAAATAAATTATGGAACAAAAATCATATGTAATTATCGACGAAACAGGAATCCACGCTCGCCCAGCTACAATGTTGGTACAAACAGCTTCAAAATTTGATTCAGATATTCAATTAGAATATAACGGTAAAAAAGTAAACTTAAAATCAATCATGGGTGTTATGAGTTTAGGTGTAGGTAAAGATGCTGAAATTACAATTTATGCTGACGGTAGCGATGAGGCAGATGCAATCGAATCTATCAGTGATGTCTTATCAAAAGAAGGTTTAACTAAGTAATATGTCTAAATTAATTAATGGTATTGCTGCATCTGATGGTGTAGCAATCGCTAAAGCTTACTTAATAGTTGAGCCAGATTTATCTTTCGACAGCAGTGAGACAATCACTGATGTTGAAGGTGAAACTAGCAAATTCAATAACGCTATCGAAGCATCTAAAATTGAATTAACTAAAATAAGAAATAATGCAGAAGTTCAATTAGGCGCTGATAAAGCTGCCATTTTTGATGCGCATTTACTTGTTTTAGATGATCCAGAATTAATTCAACCAATTCAAGATAAAATTAAAAACGACCATGTTAATGCTGCTACAGCATTAAATGAGGTTACAACTCAATTCATTACTATATTTGAATCAATGGATAATGAATACATGAAAGAACGTGCAGCAGACATTAGAGATGTATCTAAACGTGTGTTAGCACATATTCTTGGTGTTGAATTACCAAACCCAAGTATGATTGATGAAAGTGTTGTTATTATTGGTAATGACTTAACACCTTCTGATACTGCACAGTTAAATAAAGAATTCGTTCAAGGGTTTGTAACGAATATTGGTGGTAGAACAAGTCACTCTGCGATTATGAGTCGTTCATTAGAAATCGCAGCTGTAGTTGGTACTAAATCAATCACTAAAGAAGTTAAACAAGGCGATATGATTATCGTTGATGGTTTAACTGGTGATGTTATTATCGATCCTACAGAAGATGAAGTTATCGCTTATCAAAATAAACGTGAACGTTTCTTTGAAGATAAACAAGAATTACAAAAATTACGTGATGCTGATACAGTAACTGTTGATGGTGTTCACGCAGAGTTAGCAGCTAATATTGGTACACCAAATGATTTACCTGGTGTAATTGAAAATGGTGCGCAAGGTATTGGCTTATATCGTACTGAGTTCTTATACATGGGTAGAGATCAATTGCCTACTGAAGAAGAACAATTCGAAGCATACAAAAAAGTATTAGAGACTATGGATGGTAAACGTGTTGTTGTTCGTACATTGGATATCGGTGGCGACAAAGAATTACCATACTTAGATTTACCAGAAGAAATGAATCCATTCTTAGGTTATAGAGCGATTCGCCTTTGCTTAGCGCAACCTGATATTTTCAGACCACAATTACGTGCGTTATTACGTGCTTCTGTTTACGGTAAATTAAATATCATGTTCCCAATGGTAGCTACTATCAAGGAATTCCGTGATGCTAAAGCAATGTTATTAGAAGAAAAAGAGAATCTTCAAAACGAAGGTTATGACGTTTCGGAAGATATTGAGTTAGGTATCATGGTTGAAATTCCAGCTACTGCAGCATTAGCTGATGTCTTTGCTAAAGAAGTAGATTTCTTTAGTATTGGTACAAATGACTTAATCCAATATACATTAGCAGCTGACCGTATGTCAGAACGCGTATCTTATCTATATCAACCATACAATCCTTCAATTTTACGCTTAGTAAAACAAGTCATTGAAGCTTCTCACAAAGAAGGTAAATGGACTGGTATGTGTGGTGAAATGGCAGGAGATGCTACTGCAGTACCATTATTATTAGGTTTAGGTCTAGATGAATTCTCAATGAGTCCAACATCTATTCTTAAAGCTAGAAGACAAATTAATGGTTTAAGTAAAAATGAAATGTCAGAATTAGCGAACCGTGCTATTCATTGTGCAACACAAGAGGAAGTTATGGAATTAGTTAATAACATTTCAAAATAATAATTAAAAGAACCAACTTGAGCAATTTAAATTGCTTTAGTTGGTTCTTTTATATCATTAGTATCTTTTAATTGCTAAGTACTTATTGAATGTCAAAAGCTTGATTAATTTTATCCATATCAACTTGATACATAGGTTCATCGTTCAATAAGATAAATGGCGTCGCAAATGCATCATAATCCATCATTTCTACTCGATATTGATTATTCTTTATATTTTTTTCTGTATAATCTACATGATTTGCTTGAAGATGATTTTTTACAAACGTACAAGGTGGACAATCATCTTGTGTATATATCGTAATATGTGACACTTTGGTCTTCCTTTCTATATATTAATTTATATTATTCTATCTTATATTTAATTTTATAAAATATCAATGGTGTGAACATTATGTGTCTCTATAAAAAATTTATGTCAAAAATTCAAGCAAAAACATTTAGTTCATCATGATAAGGATTTATAATTTTAAGCATTGTGAAATTACTAAAAAATATAAATATAAGGTGATTATATATGGATTCAGTTGAAATGAGTCGATTACTTACAGGTATGACCTTAGCCGTTCATATCATATTTGCAACGATTGGTGTAGGTATGCCATTAATGTTTGTTATCGCTGAATTTCTTGGTATACGAAACAACGATGCACATTATATTGCATTAGCGAAACGATGGTCGAAAGGATATACCATTACAGTTGCTGTCGGTGTAGTGACGGGAACAATTATTGGTTTGCAATTATCGCTTGTTTGGCCAACATTTATGAAAATGGGCGGTCATGTAATTGCATTACCTCTATTTATGGAAACATTCGCATTCTTTTTTGAAGCTATTTTTCTTAGTATTTATCTTTATACTTGGGAAAGATTTAAAAATAAATGGATTCATTTTGTTATAGGCTTACCTGTAATTATAGGTGGATCATTCTCAGCATTTTTCATAACGTCAGTTAACTCGTTTATGAATACACCAGCTGGTTTTGAAATGAAAAACGGACGTATGGTTAATGTTCAACCATTAGAAGCAATGTTTAACTCATCATTTATCGTAAGGTCCTTCCATGTTGTTGCAACAGCTGGCATGACAATGGCGTTTATTCTTGCGGCAATTGCTGCATTTAAATTGCTAAAACAGACGCATCCAGAAGATAAAAGATATCATTTAAAAGCATTAAAAATGACGATGATTGTTGGGTTTATTTCAACATTGTTATCGATGTTAGCGGGAGATATGTCAGCTAAGTTTTTACATAAAGTACAACCAGAAAAATTGGCTGCATATGAATGGCATTTTGACACACAATCTCAAGCTAATTTAGTATTTTTTGGTGTTTTAAACGAAAAGACGAATGAAGTATCAGGCGCAATAGAAATCCCAGGAATGTTAAGTTTCTTAGCTGATAATAGTTTGAAGACGACAGTAAAAGGACTTAACGATTTTCCTAAAAATGAATTGCCACCATTAATTGTTCATTATTTCTTTGACTTAATGGTTTCAATGGGCGTATTCTGTTTTGTGATTTCAGGAATTTTTATGTTGATTTTATTAATTAAGAAGTTACGACACTTAACTACACATAAGGTAGTTTTATATAGCATATTACTTACTGGTCCAGCGTCTATGTTAGCAATTGAATTTGGTTGGTTCTTAACGGAAATGGGACGCCAACCATGGATTGTAAGAGGATACTTAAGAGTATCTCAAGCAGCGACTCAAGCTGGTGGTATTACATTAGTGACGATTTTATTCGGTTTATTATATCTTGTACTCATCGTTACATCTGCATATGTGTTACTCAGAATGTTTAGAAACAAACCTGCAATCAATGATGTCAATCAAGTGCTCAAAGAAAGAGGTGATAACAAATGATATATTCATATATAGGTATTACAGTCTTATGGATATTTTTATTTTGTTATATCATCGTAGCCTCAATTGATTTTGGTGCTGGATTCTTCGCATTACATTCTAAACTTACTGGTGAAGAAAAGAAAATCAATCATCTTATTGAAAGATATCTTAGTCCAGTATGGGAAGTTACGAATGTCTTCTTTGTCTTTTTCTTTGTTGGATTTATTGGATTCTTCCCTGATTCCGTTAAATATTTAGGAACGGTTTTACTTGTACCAGGTTCAATTGGTACGATTCTTATTTCAATAAGAAACAGTTTCTATGCCTTTGAGAATTATGGACAAGATACAAAATTACCATGGATTTTTCTATATGGGTTAACTGGTTTACTTATTCCAGCTGCATTAGCAACCGCATTAACAATTTCAGAAGGTGGCTATATTAAAGAGGTAGGGAATCATGTTGATTTAGACTGGGTTCAACTATTACTAAGTCCTTTTGCATGGGCTGTTGTTTTCTTGGCAATTATCTCAGTGTTATATATCTCTTCTGGATTCCTTACATTTTATGCTAATAAAGCAAAGGACCAACCGGCATATCATTTAATGAGACAATGGCATATATTTTGGGGACCACCAATGATTATTATTTCCTTGTTTGTCTTTTTATCACTAAGAGTACAAAACTCAGAGCATTTTAATAATGCTGTCTTTAACTATTGGTGGATGTTCGTGATAAGTTTTATCTTTTTCCTAGTTGCAGGCGCACTAACTATTTTTAAAAGAAATCATGGTTTAGCATTTATAATGGTGATATTGCAAATGTTATTTGCTTTCTTTGGATATGGTATCAGTAAATTACCATATTTATTACATCCATTCGTAAAAATTTCTAGTTCTCATGTAAATGATGAAATGGGTCTAGCATTGGTTATTGCATTTATTTTAGGTTTACTTTTATTAGTTCCATCGTTACTATTATTATTGAGACTATTTGTTTTCGATAAAGATTATGTAGAAGGAAAAAAATAATCAACTATAGTAGAACAAATCATCATTTCGATTTTGCATCAGCTTTTACTATATATTTATTTGAAAAAAGTTGATTTGATCGTTGTTATTTAAATGTGTAATAAGCGGAGGACTATATGGAAAAGGAATACGTAGTAATTGGTTTAGGACGCTTTGGTGGCAGTATTGTTAGAGAGCTTAACGCCTTAGATATGGATGTTATGGCCATTGATAGTGATGAGAACAGAGTTAATGAATATAGTGATATTGCGACGCATGCTGTAGTAGCGGATACTACTGATGAAGCAGTCATGAAAAGTTTGGGAATAAGAAACTTTGACCATGTTATTGTTGCTATCGGTGAAAATATTCAATCTAGTACATTAACAACACTTATTTTAAAAGAATTAGGTGTTAAAAAGGTAACTGCCAAAGCACAAAATGATTATCATGCTAAAATATTAAATAAAATAGGTGCGGATACGGTTGTCCATCCAGAACGTGATATGGGCCGTCGTATTGCACACAATGTGGCTAGTGCGAGTGTGCTCGATTATCTAGAATTAGCAGATGAACACTCTATTGTTGAATTAAAAGCTACTGAAAAAATGACTGGCCAAACAATTATTGATTTAGATATTCGTGCGCAATATGGTATTAATATTATTGCGATTAAAAGAGGTAAGCAGTTTATTGTGTCACCAGATCCAAATTTAAATATTGAAATTGGTGATATCCTAATCATGATTGGTCATGATAATGACTTAGGTCGATTTGAAAAGAATATAGCTAAATAAAAAATGGTTTAGTCAATGATCTTGGCTAAACCATTTTTTATAAAGAAATCCCATAAGCCATATCATTAGAATGATAGTTGCTTATGGGATATTTTAATATTATTTCTTTTTATCTTCATTAACTTTCATAATGACAGGTAAGATCATTGGTCTACGAGCTGTTTTTTCAAATAAGTATGGTTGTAAAGTTTCAATAATTGATGATTTAATTTGATGCCATTGAATGTCTTTATTTTGGTTTAATTTAGAAATAACATCAGTTTTAATACGACGTTGAGCATCATAAATTAGTTGACCAGATTCACGCATGTACACAAAGCCACGTGAAATGATATCAGGACCAGAAAGTAATGTGTTTGTGTTGAAGTCAATGCTTACAACAACAATAACTAGGCCTTCTTCAGATAATAATTTACGGTCTCTAATAACAACATTACCGATATCACCAATACCACTACCATCAACAAGTACATTACCTGATGGAATTCTACCTGCTTTACGTGCTGAATCATGAGTTAAAGCAAGTACATCTCCGATATCGAAGATAAAGACGTTATCTTCGTCAACGCCACAATCAACACCAGTTTCACCATGTGCTTTGAGCATACGATACTCACCATGAATAGGTAAGAAGTATTTAGGTTGGATTAAACGTAACATCAATTGTTGATCGCCTTGTGATCCATGTCCAGAAGTATGGATGTTAGAAATTTTACTATGAATAACATCTGCACCAGCTTTATATAAAGCGTTAATTGTACGATTTATACTCTTAGTATTACCTGGAATAGGTGATGAACTAAATACGACAGTATCTTCTGGGATAATCTTGATTTGTTTATGTGTACCATTAGCGATACGAGATAATGCTGCCATTGGTTCACCTTGAGAACCAGTACATAAAATAAGTAATTCATGTTTAGGGATATTATTGATTTTTCCAGGTTCTACAAATGTTTCTGGTGGGGCTTTAATGTATCCGAGCTCCATACCTATTTTAATATTATTTTCCATTGAACGACCAAATGTAACAATTTTCCTATTATGCTTAACTGCTGCTTCAACAGCTTGTTGAACACGATAGATATTCGAAGCAAATGTCGCGAAAATGATACGACCTTTACAATTACGGAAAATTTTATCAACATTTTGTCCTACTTCTCGTTCACTAAGCGTAAAGTCCGGAACTAATGCATTTGTAGAATCAGAAAGCAGACAAAGTACGCCTTCTTCACCTAATTTAGCCATTTTTGCAATATTTGCTGGTTCACCTACAGGTGTGAAATCAAATTTAAAGTCACCAGTATGAACAATTTTACCTTCAGGTGTATCGACAATAACACCATAGGCTTCAGGGATACTGTGTGTTGTTAGATAGAATGATATTTCAAAGTGTTTGGATTTAATCACACTATCCTCATTAATTTCGTTTAATTGAGCGGTACGTAATAAATTATGTTCTTCTAATTTGTTTCTAATCAAACCTAAAGCTAATGGACCACCGTAAATAGGTACATTAATTTGCTTTAATAGGAAGGGCACACCACCTATATGATCTTCGTGTCCATGAGTGATAAACAGACCAACGATTTTATCTTGGTTCTGTTCTAAGTAAGTGTAATCAGGAATTACATAATCAATTCCTAGTAGATTATCATCTGGGAATTTAATCCCTGCATCAATAATCACGATTTCATTTTTGTACTCGATAGCATATGTGTTTTTACCTACTTCACCTAAACCACCAAGTGCATATACACCTACTTCATTTTGATGTAATTGCTTCATTATTCAGCATTCTCCACATTAAAATGATCTGAATGTTCTTTTTCGTAATCTAAATGTGCGCCCTCTAATTTAGTGATAAATTCGATATTAAAATTACGGTCTTTTAAATAACGTCTTACTTGTTCTTCAGTTTGTGCTTCAACATAAATCGTTTGCGTATTTTCACGCACGATTACTTCATCTTTATTATGTTGATAGAATACTTTAAATACTGCCATTGATATAATTCCTCCTAAGGATTGTTTTTAATATTTATTCAAGTCCCGTGGTTGATAGCTCGGGTTATTAAAGATAGAAATCAGATTTTGTCTTTGATATTGTTCTTCAATAAAAGTATGTGTATTTAAATTTAATAATAGACATACTAGCTAATCTAAATAAATATATAACTATAATTATTTAATTTCACTGCCGAGTATGTTTTCCAGGGAAATCATGTCGTTCAAATTTTGAAAAATAGGATTAATTCACTAAGATTTCAGTTAATGTATATTTTACATGATGTACTAAAAGAAATAAAGCAGTTTTATCATTAAGTGAGCGAACAGACACATATAATAGTAAGAACTTTTAATCTGTATTTAGAATAGAGAAAAACAATATTTAACTTTAGACACAGCTTCAAACTTATTTATTTAAAGGCTATTGTTTTATTTGATTGAAATCTATTAAATAAAAAACCTCGAAAGTCATGTTACTTTCGAGGTTAAATCAAATTATGCTTCTACTGCATCTGGATGCGGTGCTAATGGATTAGCATCATCAATATGATCATAGAACATAATACCATTTAAATGATCAATTTCGTGTTGGAAAATGATAGCAGGATAGCCTTTTAAACGTAATTTAACGTCATTACCATCGATATCTTGAGCTTTAATTGTAACTCTATTATGACGATGAACTAAACCTGGGATATTTTCGTCTACACTTAGACAACCTTCACCAGTTGGTAAATAGGCTTCTTGAACACTGTAACTCATCACTTTTGGATTAACTAGCATGTAATCATAAGATTTTCCATTTCCGTCGTCTGGTAAATACACGGCAATCATTCTTTTTGATACATTAATTTGTGGTGCGGCTAAACCTACACCTGAGCGTAAACCATATTTTTTAGCGATGTCGTCATCTTGACTATTGATTAAAAACTCTCGCATAGCTTTTAATGTTTCTTTATCTTCATTTGATAAAGGAAAACTTAATTCTTGAGCTTTTTCACGAAGTGTAGGATGACCATCTCTTATTATATCTTTCATTGTTATCATGTCTGACACCTTCCTTAACTACAAATATACCAAATATAATAGGTAGAAGTACATTGAAGTAAATTAGATTGTTAGTAGAAAATGAAAATAAAAGTTAAAATAAGAATACACATGACATATTATGTGTTTAGAAAGTGACATTAAAAATTGAATAGAAAGATACGTCAACGTGATATATGTGTGAATTATAATAGGTCGGGACAAAAGCGTTTAGGATTTGAGCAGAACCGAACGATGATAAAGAACTACTTCCTTATTCATAGGTTAGTAGTTCTTACAAACTCAATAGTTGAGTTTGTTCATTTGAATTGTTTTCCGAATTTTGTCGAATCGTGAGCGTTTGCCCAACTTGCATTATTTGCAGAAATTGGAATACCAATTTCTCTATGTTGGGTCCCTTCTGCCGATAATCCTGCTTTTGGGACGCCGTTAATCGGTTTCCCAGAAGCACAAAAACTTTATGTCTCAACCTCTAATGATTAGTAATTAAACAGAGATCAGACGCTTATCCAATTTCATTGATTTATGAGAGAGATTTATTTATGATAACAAGCGTACAACTTTGAGGAGGATACAGAAATGAAATTAAACAAAACAATAGCGGTTGTTGCAACATCGGCAGTGTTATTAGCTGGATGTACAACAGATAAAAAAGAAATTAAAGCATATGATGAACAAGTCCAAAATGCTTTTGATAAAGAGAAACCAGTTGCAAATGTGAGTAAAAAAATTAATAAATTAGAAGAAGAAAAACAAAAGTTATTTAAAAAGGCTAACGAGAAAGACCAACAAACAAGAGAAAAAGCAGCTGATGACATTGTTGAAAATGTAGAAAAACGTGAAAAGGAATTTAAGAAAGAAGAAAAGGCGTTAGACGATTCTGAAAAAGAATTTAAAAAGGCAGAATCACATATCGATAATATCGATAATAAAGATAAGAAAAAAGAAGTTGAAGAATTAGATAAAGCAATTAAAGATAAATATAAATCACATAGCGATTATGCAAAGGCTTACAAAAAAGCGCTTGGAAAAGAAAAATCACTGTTTAGTTTCATCAATAAAGATGGTGCAACACAAGACCAAGTAGATGAAAAATCAAAAGAATTAGGCAAAGCATATAAAGACATGAACAAGAAGTTTAAAGCGTATTCAAAAGCGATGAATAAGGTAAATAAGGAAAAGCAAGATGTAGATCAATTAAAATAATTCCTTGACTGATACAGATATGAAGAATGTAGTAGTACAGTTCTTGTGTCTGTATCTTTTTTCTATGAAACAGAACTTTATGAAATCGTTTAACAGGCTTATTTATTTGTGATACAATTGTTATGGATAAAATGAATTTCTATTTATATATGGGAAAGGTATGGTGAATTGAATGGCTCCTAAGTTACAAGCCCAATTCGATGCAGTAAAAGTACTAAATGACACACAGTCGAAATTTGAAATGGTTCAAATTTTAGACGTAGATGGCAACGTTGTAAATGAAGACTTAGTACCTGATTTAACAGATGAAGAATTAGTAGAATTAATGGAAAGAATGGTATGGACACGTATTCTTGATCAACGCTCTATTTCTTTAAATAGACAAGGTCGTTTAGGTTTCTATGCACCAACAGCTGGACAAGAAGCATCACAATTAGCATCTCAATATGCGTTAGAAAAAGAAGATTTTATTCTTCCTGGTTATCGTGATGTGCCACAAATTATTTGGCATGGTTTACCTTTAACTGAAGCATTCTTATTCTCAAGAGGCCACTTTAAAGGTAACCAATTCCCTGAGGGTGTGAATGCACTGAGTCCACAAATCATTATCGGTGCACAGTATGTTCAAACAGCAGGTGTTGCGTTTGGTCTTAAAAAACGAGGCAAAAATGCAGTTGCAATTACTTATACTGGTGATGGTGGTTCATCTCAAGGTGACTTCTATGAAGGTATTAACTTTGCTTCAGCATATAAAGCACCAGCAATTTTTGTTATTCAAAATAACAACTACGCGATTTCAACACCACGTAGTAAACAAACTGCAGCAACTTCATTAGCTCAAAAAGCAATTGCTGTTGGTATCCCTGGTATCCAAGTTGATGGTATGGATGCATTAGCAGTATATCAAGCTACTAAAGAAGCTCGTGAACGTGCAGTTGCAGGTGAAGGCCCAACATTAATCGAAACAATGACATATCGTTACGGACCACATACTATGGCTGGTGACGACCCTACACGTTACAGAACTTCAGATGAAGACGCAGAATGGGAGAAAAAAGATCCATTAGTTCGTTTCAGAAAATTCTTAGAAAATAAAGGTCTTTGGAACGAAGACAAAGAAAATGAAGTTATTGAACGTGCTAAATCAGACATCAAAGCAGCTATTAAAGAGGCCGACAAAACAGAAAAACAAACTGTTACTTCTCTAATGGAAATTATGTATGAAGAAATGCCTCAAAATTTAGCAGAACAATATGAAATTTACAAAGAGAAGGAGTCGAAGTAAGCCATGGCACAAATGACAATGGTTCAAGCGATTAATGATGCGCTTAAAACTGAACTTAAAAATGACGAAGACGTTTTAGTTTTCGGTGAAGACGTTGGTGTTAACGGCGGTGTATTCCGTGTTACTGAAGGTTTACAAAAAGAATTTGGTGAAGATCGTGTATTCGATACACCACTTGCAGAATCAGGAATTGGTGGCTTAGCTTTAGGTTTAGCTGTTGAAGGTTTCCGTCCTGTAATGGAAATCCAATTCTTAGGATTCGTATTTGAAGTATTTGACTCAGTAGCTGGACAAATTGCACGTACTCGTTTCCGTTCAGGTGGTTCTAAAACTGCACCTGTAACTATTCGTAGCCCATTTGGTGGCGGTGTGCATACACCAGAATTGCACGCAGATAATTTAGAAGGTATTTTAGCTCAATCTCCTGGTTTGAAAGTGGTTATCCCATCAGGCCCATATGATGCTAAAGGATTATTAATTTCTTCAATTAGAAGTAATGATCCAGTTGTATATTTAGAGCATATGAAATTATATCGTTCATTCAGAGAAGAAGTTCCTGAAGAAGAATACACAATTGATATTGGAAAAGCTAATGTGAAAAAAGAGGGTAATGACATTACTTTAATCGCATACGGTGCAATGGTACAAGAATCATTAAAAGCAGCTGAAGAATTAGAAAAAGAAGGTTATTCAGTTGAAGTGATTGATTTACGTACAGTTCAACCAATTGATATCGATACATTAGTTGCTTCAGTTGAAAAAACGAACAGAGCTGTAGTCGTTCAAGAAGCTCAACGTCAAGCAGGTGTTGGTGCACAAGTTGCAGCTGAATTAGCTGAACGTACAATTCTTTCATTAGAAGCACCTATTGCACGTGTAGCAGCAGCAGATACAGTATATCCATTTACTCAAGCTGAAAATGTTTGGTTACCAAACAAAAATGATATTGTAGAAAAAGCAAAAGCAACTTTAGAGTTTTAATCTTTAAATAAAGTTTAAATTAAAAAGTGATTTCTTTATTAAGAAAATCTTAGGAGGAAAAAGACCGTGGCATTTGAATTTAGATTACCCGACATCGGGGAAGGTATCCACGAAGGTGAAATTGTAAAATGGTTTGTAAAAGCTGGAGATACAATTGAAGAAGACGATGTCTTAGCAGAAGTCCAAAATGACAAATCTGTTGTAGAAATCCCTTCACCAGTAAGTGGTACAGTTGAAGAAGTATTAGTAGATGAGGGTACAGTAGCAGTTGTTGGTGACATTATTGTTAAAATTGATGCACCAGATGCTGAAGAAATGCAATTCAAAGGTAATCACAGTGATGATTCATCAAGTGAAGAACCAAAAAAAGAAGCAGCAAAAGAAGAAAGTGCTTCATCACAAGAAAGTCAACCTGCAGCAAATACTCAAGATGCTGAAGTTGATGAAAATAGAACAATTAAAGCAATGCCTTCAGTACGTAAATATGCACGTGACAATGGCGTGAATATTAAAGCAGTTGCTGGTTCTGGTAAAAATGGTCGAATCACAAAAGAAGATATTGACGCACACTTAAACGGTGGCGCTACTCAAGCAACATCTAATGAAAGTGCAGCAAGTACTTCTGAAGAGACTACAACTACAGCAGCAACTCAATCAGTACCAGAAGGCGACTTCCCAGAAACAACTGAAAAAATCCCAGCTATGCGTAAAGCAATTGCCAAAGCAATGGTTAATTCTAAACACACAGCACCACATGTTACATTAATGGATGAAATTGATGTTCAACAATTATGGGATCACCGTAAGAAATTCAAAGAAATCGCAGCTGAACAAGGTACAAAACTTACTTTCTTACCATATGTAGTGAAAGCACTTGTTTCTGCACTTAAAAAATATCCAGCACTTAATACATCATTTAATGAAGAAGCTGGAGAGATTGTACACAAACACTATTGGAACATTGGTATCGCTGCAGATACAGACAGAGGTTTATTAGTGCCTGTTGTTAAACATGCAGATCGTAAATCAATCTTCCAAATCTCAGATGAAATTAACGAACTTGCTGTAAAAGCACGTGACGGTAAATTAACATCTGATGAAATGAAAGGTGCAACATGTACAATCAGTAATATCGGTTCAGCTGGTGGACAATGGTTCACTCCAGTTATTAATCACCCAGAAGTAGCTATCTTAGGAATTGGGCGTATCGCTCAAAAACCGATTGTTAAAGATGGAGAAATTGTAGCTGCTCCAGTTCTTGCATTATCATTAAGCTTTGACCACAGACAAATTGATGGTGCAACTGGACAAAATGCTATGAATCACATCAAGCGTTTATTAAATAATCCAGAATTATTATTAATGGAGGGGTAAAAAGATGGTAGTTGGAGATTTCCCAATTGAAACAGATACTATTGTAATCGGAGCAGGTCCTGGAGGTTATGTTGCAGCAATTCGTGCAGCGCAACTTGGACAAAAAGTAACAATCGTTGAGAAAGGTAATTTAGGTGGCGTTTGCTTAAACGTTGGTTGTATTCCTTCAAAAGCTTTATTACACGCATCTCATCGTTTTGTTGAAGCACAACATTCAGAAAACTTAGGGGTAATTGCTGAAAGTGTTTCTTTAAACTATGAAAAAGTTCAAGAGTTCAAATCATCAGTTGTTAATAAATTAACTGGTGGGGTTGAAGGATTATTAAAAGGTAATAAAGTTGAAATCGTTAAAGGCGAAGCTTACTTTGTTGATAACAATAGCTTACGTGTAATGGACGAAAAGAGTGCTCAAACTTACAATTTCAAAAATGCAATTATTGCAACTGGTTCTAGACCAATTGAAATTCCTAATTTTGAATTTGGTAACCGTGTTATCGATTCAACAGGTGCATTAAACTTACAAGAAGTACCTGGTAAATTAGTAGTAGTTGGTGGCGGTTATATCGGTTCAGAACTTGGTACTGCATTTGCTAACTTTGGTTCTGAAGTGACTATTCTTGAAGGTGCTAAAGATATCTTAGGTGGCTTTGAGAAACAAATGACTCAACCAGTTAAAAAAGGCATGAAAGAAAAAGGTATCGAAATCGTTACTGAAGCAATGGCTAAATCAGCTGAAGAAACTGAAAATGGCGTAAAAGTTACTTATGAAGCTAAAGGTGAAGAGCAAACTATCGAAGCGGATTATGTATTAGTAACTGTAGGTCGTCGTCCAAATACTGATGAATTAGGCTTAGAAGAATTAGGTCTTAAATTTGGTGAACGCGGATTAATCGAAGTTGATAAACAAAGCCGTACTTCAATCAATAATATCTATGCAATTGGTGATATCGTTCCAGGATTACCTCTTGCTCATAAAGCAAGCTATGAAGCAAAAGTAGCTGCAGAAGCTATTGATGGACAAGCAGCAGAAGTTGATTACATTGGTATGCCTGCAGTATGCTTCACTGAACCAGAATTAGCTCAAGTAGGTTATACTGAAGCTCAAGCGAAAGAAGAAGGTTTATCAATTAAAGCTTCTAAATTCCCTTATGCAGCTAACGGCCGTGCATTATCATTAGATGATACAAACGGTTTCGTTAAATTAATTACACTTAAAGAAGATGACACATTAATTGGTGCTCAAGTAGTAGGTACTGGCGCTTCAGATATTATTTCTGAATTAGGTTTAGCAATCGAATCAGGTATGAATGCTGAAGATATTGCATTAACTGTACATGCTCACCCAACTTTAGGTGAAATGTCTATGGAAGCAGCTGAAAAAGCAATTGGCTACCCAATCCATACTATGTAATTTAACATGACGTTAAATTAAACTGGCAACAGTACTTGTTGCCAGTTTTTTTGTTGTTTTATTACAATAAAGTTAATGATACTCACTTGTGAATATTAGTCTATATGGGCTTATCATTGATAAACGATTTGTCAGTTTAAATCATCTCAGATACACTAATTCTGTAATCTAATTAAACTATAGGAGTGAATCAACTTGGAATATCAATACCCATTAGATTTAGATTGGACAAATGACGAAATGATGGATGTCATTCATTTCTTTAATAAAATTGAGAACTATTATGAATCATCAGTTAAAGGTGAAGCAGTTAAAAAAGCTTATCAAAATTTCAAACAAATTGTGCCTGGTAAAGCTGAAGAGAAGCAACTTTTTAAAGAATTTGAAAAAAGTAGTGGTTATAATAGCTATAAGGTAGTCCAAGAGGTAAATAAGAACCCTGATCAACAAGTTTTTTCTGCAAAATCTTAAGTAAAACTGACTAAACAAAAAGCAAAATGTTGTGAATGTAAAATGTTTGTCTTAAAACAATAAAAAGTATTGATTGTAGAGCTATATTTTGGTATTTTTATTAAGCGTTAAACAAAATGTTTGATAAAAGTAAACTTAATATAGCTCTTTTTAGGTGGTTTCATTATGGAAATAGGATATAAATTGAAAAATCTGAGAAAAATTAAAAATTTAACACAAGAGGAATTGGCAGAAAGAACAGATCTATCTAAAGGATACATATCCCAGATTGAAAGTCAAAATGCATCGCCTAGTATGGAAACATTTCTAAATATCTTAGAGGTTCTAGGAACATCGGCTAGTGACTTCTTTAAAGAAACAGAACAACAAAAAGTCATTTATAAAAAAGAAGAGCAAGTCATCTATGATGAATACGATAGAGGCTATATTCTAAATTGGCTAGTTACTAAATCTAATGAATTTGAGATGGAACCACTACTTTTAACATTGAAACCTGGTGCATCGTATAAAACATTTAACCCTTCAGAATCGGATACATTCGTTTATTGTTTACAAGGACAAGTGACGTTGCAATTGGGTAATGTTTGTTACCATGCCAGTAAAGAAGATGTGTTTTACTTTAAAGCAAATGATGATCATCGTCTTTTTAATGAAGGAAAGCAGGAAGTGAAAATATTAATTGTTGCAACAGCATCATATTTATAAGGAGTTGTGAATATTGGCACCATTATTATCGTTTAAAGGCGTAAGCAAAGGATATGATGACGTTCAAATATTAAATGAAATTGATATAGACATAGAATCAGGTCATTTTTATACATTATTAGGACCTTCAGGTTGTGGTAAAACAACCATTTTAAAATTAATTGCCGGCTTTGAGTATCCTGACCAAGGAGAAGTGATTTATCAAAATAAGCCAATTGGAAAATTACCCCCAAACAAACGTAAAGTAAATACCGTTTTCCAAGATTATGCCTTGTTTCCTCATCTTAATGTGTTCGAGAACATCGCCTACGGTTTGAAATTAAAGAAAATGAGTAAAAACGCTATTAAAGCAAAGGTAGAAGAAGCACTTCGACTTGTTAAGCTATCAGGTTATGAAGACCGTAATATTAATGGCATGAGTGGTGGTCAAAAACAGCGTGTAGCTATCGCTAGAGCCATTGTTAATGAACCAGAAATTCTATTACTAGATGAGTCTCTCTCAGCTTTAGATTTAAAATTAAGAACTGAAATGCAATATGAACTAAGAGAATTACAATCACGTTTAGGAATTACATTTATTTTTGTTACACATGATCAAGAAGAAGCACTAGCTTTAAGTGATTATATTTTTGTTATGAAAGATGGTAAAATTCAACAATTTGGAACACCAAACGATATTTATGACGAGCCAGTCAACCGTTTCGTAGCTGATTTTATTGGAGAATCTAATATTGTAGAAGGTCGAATGGTAGAAGATTATGTTGTAAATATTTATGGTCAAGATTTTGATTGTGTAGATATGGGGATACCTGCAAATAAAAAAGTAGAAGTTGTGATTCGTCCTGAAGATATTTCATTGATTGAAGCAGATAAAGGTTTGTTCCAAGTAAAAGTAGATTCTATGCTCTTTAGAGGTGTACATTACGAAATTTGTGTGGTTGATCGAAAGGGATATGAATGGGTTATCCAATCAACACGTAAAGCTGAAGTAGGTAGTGAAGTTGGCTTATACTTTGAGCCAGAAGCAATTCACATCATGGTACCAGGTGAAACAGAAGAAGAGTTTGATAAACGAATTGAAAGTTATGAGGATGTTGAAAATGCGTAATACTAATCGTTTATTGCTCATTCCATACTTGATTTGGATGGTACTATTCATAATTATTCCAGTAGTATTGCTTGTTTATTATTCTTTTTTAGATAATCAAGGTCATTTTAGCTTAACTAACTATGAAAATATTTTTACATTGAGTTATTTAAAAATGTTTGCTGATTCTATCTTATTTGCTGTGATTATTACGCTTGTCACGTTATTGATAAGTTATCCAGCAGCTTATTATATCGCTCAATCTAAATATCAGAATTTACTATTGATGATTATGATTATTCCTACATGGATTAACTTATTATTAAAAACATATGCATTTATTGGTTTGTTAAGTCATGATGGATTAATCAATCAATTATTTAACATCTTTAATCTATCTCCAATTAATATGTTATTTACAGCAGGCGCATTCATAGTAGTATCAAGTTATATCTATATACCATTTATGATATTACCAATCTTTAATAGTATGAAAGCAATCCCTAATAATTTACTACAAGCATCAAGTGATTTAGGCGCTAATCCTCTGACAACATTTGGTAAAGTGATTGTGCCACTAACGAGGGAAGGCGTTATGACTGGTGTTCAAGTGACCTTTATACCTGCATTATCACTATTCATGATTACGCGTTTAATCGCTGGTAATAAAGTAATCAATATTGGTACAGCTATCGAAGAACAATTCTTAACTATTCAAAATTATGGTATGGGTTCAACAATAGCGTTATTCCTAATCATTTTTATGGCATTTATTTTAATTATGACAAAATCAAAATCTAATCATAGGAAAGGGTGAGTCGTGTGAAATGGTATGGCAAGCTATATATAGGTATATTAATAGCTGTATTATATATACCTATATTATTTTTAATGGTATATTCGTTTAATTCAGCAGGTAATATGGTTAATTTTGAACATTTCACACTAGAACATTATCAAACCTTATTCCAAAATGATAAATTAATGTCAGTCATATTTAATACTGTTGCCGTCGCATTAATAGCAGCAGCAATTTCTACATTGATTGGAACATTTGGTGCGATTGCAATATATCATTTGAGACATAAACAGTTTAAAGTCACGTTATTAACGCTCAATAATGTGCTTATGGTATCTTCAGATGTTGTTATTGGTGCATCATTTTTAATTATGTTTACTGCAATTGGTCATTTTACAGGATTAGGCCTTGGATTTTGGACAGTGTTAGCATCTCATATCGCATTTTGTATTCCAATTGTTGTTATTGTTGTATTGCCACAATTATATGAAATGAATGATAGCATGTTGAATGCTGCTAGAGACTTAGGTGCTACAGAATCGCAATTATTAAGTAGTGTGGTTATACCGAATATTATGCCAGCGATCATCGGTGGTTTCTTTATGGCATTAACTTATTCACTAGATGATTTTACAGTGAGTTTCTTCGTAACAGGTAATGGATTCAGTGTATTATCCGTAGAAGTTTATGCAATGGCTAGAAAAGGTATAAGCATGGAAATTAATGCAATTTCAACAATTTTATTCGGTGTAATCGTGATAGGTGTTATTGGTTACTATGCAATTCAACACCTCGTTCAACGTAAAAAGCATCCGAAACGAGGTGTCAATACATGAAACGATTTTTACAATTGATTTTGATGTCAATTATTGTCGGTGTTTTATGTTTAGGTATAAGTCAATGGTTTAAATCGAAAGAAAATACAGACACTAATCAAAAAATTTATGTCTATAATTGGGGAGAATATATTGACCCAAGCCTCATTAAAAAGTTTGAAAAAGAAACAGGTATCCAAGTGGTTTATGAAACATTTGATTCGAATGAAGCTATGGAAGCTAAAATTCGTAATGGAGGCACACATTATGATGTCGCTTTTCCAAGCGAATATACAGTGCAAAAATTAAAACGTGCACATTTATTAGAACCATTAGATCATAAGAAAATACCTAATATTAAAAATTTAGATTCAGATTATATGAATATGCCATATGACCGACATAATCAATATTCATTGCCATATTTCTTTGGAACAGTTGGAATATTATATAATAAAGATAAGTACCCTAATGAGTCTTTTAATAGTTGGCAAGATTTGTATAAATCTAAATATAAAAATGAAGTATTATTAGTTGATGGTGCTCGAGAAATAATAGGTTTGGGACTTAATAAATTAGGATATAGTTTGAATGATAAAAATCCACAACATATCAAAAAAGCGGAATCTGATTTACATCATTTAGCGCCACAAGTCAGAGGTGTTGTAGGTGATGAAATCACAATGATGCTTGAACAAAACGAAGGAAGTATTGCAGTTGTATGGAGTGGAGTCGCTGCACCATTAGTTCAAGAAGGGGACAAATACAATTATGTTATTCCAAAAGAAGGATCAAATTTATGGTTTGATAATATGGTAATACCTAAAACGGCACAAAATAAAGAAGGCGCATATCGCTTTATGAATTTTCTTCTAGATGAAAAAAATAATAAGCAGAATACTGAATGGGTAGGTTATGCTACACCAAATAAAGAAGCAAGAAAGATGTTACCAAAAGATATTAGAAACGATCATCGATTTTATCCAACTAAAAAAGAACAACAAAGATTGGAAGTATATCAAGATTTAGGTCAAGATACATTAAGTGATTATAACGAAAGTTTTTTAAATTTTAAAATGTCGTTAAAGTAAAATGAAAATGGTAGTTATTTTTTGTTATATTCGATATAATAACTTGATAAGTAAAGTAAGGAGTTGTAACGAATGACAGGAGAGCAATATACTCAAATTAAACGTCCAGTCAGTCGACTAACAGAAAAGGTTTTAGGGTGGCTTAGTTGGGTATTCTTATTAATTTTGACAATAGTCACGATGTTTATAGCTTTAGTGTCATTTAGTAATGATACATCTATTGCTAACTTAGAGAATACATTAAATAATAATGATCTTATTCAACAAGTATTAGCAAATAATAGCTTAAGTACTACACAATTTGTGATATGGTTACAAAATGGTGTTTGGGCTATTATAGTGTATTTCATCGTTTGTTTATTGATTTCATTTTTAGCTTTAATTTCTATGAACATTAGAATTCTATCTGGTTTCTTATTCTTGTTATCTGCAATCATCACGATACCTTTAGTATTACTTGTAGTAACATTAATTATTCCAATTTTATTCTTCATCATTGCTATTATGATGTTTGTTAGAAAGAATAAGGTTGAAACAGTACCGAGCTATTATAATGGTGGATATGGTTATCAACCATATGAGGAAATGCCAGAACAAGAAGCTCATGCGCATCATAATGAAACTGAAAGTGAACCAGTTGAAGAGCCACAACAGCGTAGACGTCCATCACGTCGTAGCATGGAGCGTAAAGAACAAGCATTTGACACAACAACAGGTTCAACAGATCAAATACAAAACGAACAAGAATCATATGATGATAAATATGAACAGTTCCCTAAACGTGCTGTAGAAAGTGAATATCGTTCAGACGATAATGAGCACGATGAAGAACCGACAATATTATCACGTCAAGCAAAATATAATAAAAAGTCATCTTCAGATAAGGCTTCTACAAATAATCAAGATGTATATCATGAGCAAGATGATGTAGAGTCATCTAATCAATATAATGAAGAACCTCAAGTTGATCCTAAAGAGCTTAAAGCGCAACGCAAACGAGAAAAAGCTGAAATTCGTGCTAAGAAGAAAGAAAAGCGTAAAGCATATAATCAACGTATGAAAGAAAAACGCAAGAATCAACCGAGTGCGGTTAGTCAAAGAAGAATGAACTATGAAGAACGTCGTCAAATGTTTGGTGATACGGAAAAAGATATGAGAGATCAAGTGAAACAAGATCATCAAAAAATTGACGAAAATGACAATCAAAAATAATTAATTACAATACCAAAAGTGATAATTAACATTCACTTTTGGTATTTTTTGTTATAAATAGATTTTTATGATATTGAATAGCATGTAAAGATAGTTTTTAGTATGATTAATGTAAGAGTTAAAGGAGGTACTGTAATGAAAAGAAAAACTGAATTGATATTAGCATGGATAGCGAATGGTTTAAGTAGTTTATATTTACTATTTGTAATCATAGGTTATTTTGCGATGAAATCAGGAAGTGGTGCATCTCAAAATAAGGAAATGGTTAATCAAATGATGGGCGGAAATCAAGAAATGTCGATGGAGATGCTTACTGCTTCGATCGCCTTATCTATGGGTGTGCTTGCATTTTCTACTATTTTAGGTATTGTTGGTGCATTAACAGTAAAAGGCAGACATAAATTGGGAGCCAGTTTATTAATTGCTGCAGCAGTGGTTGGTATTATGGCAACGAATATCATAGCTATGATTTTATGGTTCATTGCAGGTATTATGCTATTAACAAAATCTAATCAACAGAGACCTAAAACTGACCATGCTGTAAATAATCATCAAGAGGATATTTCTAAGAAAGATGAGTGGGATCCTGAAAAAGAATTAAAAGAACATCAACAAAAGGACAAACCATATACCTATTAATAAATTTATACAAGTATCATGATATATCAAAAACCGGTTGAAATGCTAAGGCATTCAACCGGTTTTTATTAAAATTTTGATTTTACAATTCTTGGAACGTCTGGATAATGAGGTAGACATTCAAGATACTTAAAATAATGATAAGTGACCATGAAATAATATTAACCCATGTTTTATTAATAAATGGTCCCATTAACTTTTTATTACTAGTTGCTAATTGCAGTGGTATTAAACTAAAAGGTAACGCTATACTTAAAAATACTTGTGAGAATACTAATAATTGTTCAATTTTGGCGGCATTACCATTAAAGATGATTAAGCATATAATAACGGGAATAACAGCTAAAGAACGTGTGATGAGACGACGGAGCCAATTAGGTATACGTAATCTCAAGAAACCTTCCATTACAATCTGACCTGCTAATGTCCCTGTAATTGTTGAGTTTTGTCCTGAAGCAAGTAAAGCAACTGCAAATAAGGTACTCATGACACCACCTAATGTTGCACCTAATAATGGTTGTGTTTTTAAAGCGTGGTATAAATCGTAAAATCCACCTAATTCATCAGTGTTAGTACCGAAGAAAAGTGCTGCCCCCAGTGTTAATAGCAAGCAATTAACTACAAATGCAACGGATAATTGGATGTTGGAGTCAATCGTTGCATATTTAATGGCTTGTGCTTTATCTTCATTGTTATTTCTATCATATTTCCGAGATTGAACAATAGAAGAATGTAAATATAGATTGTGTGGCATAATAGTTGCCCCTACGATACCTAAAGCAATATATAAGATACCTTGATTCGTAATGATTTCAGTATGTGGTACAAAGCCATTTAATAAATTCAATATATTAGGTGAAGAAATATAAACTTCAAAGGTGAAAATGGCTAAAACTGTAAATATAAGTGTACCTACTATGGCTTCTATTTTTCTAAATCCAAATTTCATAATAAATAATAATAAAAATACATCACATACTGTAATTAAAGCGCCAACTATCAATGGAATATTAAATAGTAAATTAAGTGAAATTGCACTACCAATAACTTCGGCAATATCTGTAGCAATGATAGCTAATTCTGCGATTATCCAGAAAATAATCGCGATGGGTTTAGATAAAAAATGTCGCGTCATTTGAGCTAAATCTTTACCCGTAGCAATTCCCAATCTTACTGTCATACTTTGTAATAACATTGCAGCTAAACTAGAAATTAGTATTACAAATAGGAGGGTATATCCAAATTGTGCGCCACCTTGCATAGAAGTTATCCAGTTACCTGGATCCATATATCCCACAGCGACTAATAATCCAGGTCCTAAGAAAGCCAAAAGTTTTTGACTTGAATTACTTTTATAGTCAAAATCAATCGTATTATTAATTTCGTCTAAGCTTTTTTGATGTTCTTGGTCGACTGATTGCTTATTCATAAACAAAACTCACCTCTAACTTAAAATATATTGATATATTAACCTAATGTTTTTTTAGGTCAACCTAAAAATATTTTGCGAAACAAAAAAACCTGGACATGAGTGAATGTCGCAGGTTCAAATATCGTGAAACTCTTTTGACTTAAGCAGAATAGAATTTTAAGAATTGATCAAATGTTTCTTCAACAAATTGAATAAAAGCTTTATCAGTTTTTAACCTTTGGTCATCTGGTGTAATAGATCTAGCTACGAAGAATTCACCTTTTTTAACATTTTTGACACGATCAATGGCTTCGTGTAATTGCACATCAGTACAGTCTTTGATAAGCGTCTTTTCAGGCTTCATATGATCAAGACAAATGCTATAATCTGACGGTAGGTTTCTTAACGTATCAAAATGTTTATCAAATATTTTAACTCGTTCAGCCTTATCTTTTGCTTCGTGCATGACACCAAACATTATAAATAATTGGTCTCTAAATAAGCCGATTTGGAAATGAGGTAACATTTTGTAGCCGCGTTTATTTGGAGCAAATGCAACCCACGTATCTTTAGGTGGATTGACACTTCTTCTAGCATGTTTTGCCACGTGAGGATAAAATGTTTCACCTGTTTGAGTTGTAAAGTATTCAGTGAAATACTCTCCTAATTGATGCAATTGCGGTCTAACATGCTCATTGAGTGCTTCCATTCTAGCATCTAAGCCATCCACATCAAAGGCTTTAAAATTTTGAGGTGAAAATGTGTATTTAGTCATGATTTGCCTCCTAGGATAATGATTAAAATTATTGTAGCATAACAAAGCATTAAAATTCTAAATTGCAGTTTCAAAAGAATGCATAAATTGTTAAAAATAGGGGAGCCTATAAATATAAAATCAAGACCATAATCATGTATAATAGAGATAAATAGGAGATGATACCATGGCACTTTACGATTTTGCAAAAGGGTTAGTATTAGAAGCGGGTAATAAAGTACGCTTGATGATGAAAGATGAATTAAATATTGAAACTAAATCTAATCCTAATGACTTAGTAACAAATGTAGATAAAGCAACTGAAGATTATATTTATGATATGATACATCAAAATTATCCAGAGCATAAAGTGATTGGCGAAGAGGGTCATGGTCATGACTTGATTGATACGTCTGGAATCGTTTGGGTAGTTGATCCGATAGATGGCACGTTAAACTTTGTTCATCAACAAGAAAACTTCGCTATTTCAATTGGTATTTATCACGATGGTCAACCATATGCTGGCTTTGTATACGATGTGATGAGAGATATTTTATATCATACCAAAGTAGGGGAAGGTGCATTTGAAAATAATCATGCTTTAGAACCTTTAAATGACACGCATTTAAAAACAAGTATTATTGGCATTAACCCCAATTGGCTAACTAAACCTATTATGGGGCCCATTTTTGCACCAATAGTGAATGATGCACGTAGTGCAAGAGCTTATGGCAGTGCAGCATTGGAAATTGTGAGTGTAGCTAAAGGACAATTAGATGCCTATCTGACGCCAAGACTACAACCATGGGATTATGCTGGTGGTTTAATGATACTCAATGAAGTCGGTGGAAAAGGAACGAATTTACTTGGAGAAACGTTATCTATTACTCACCCCAATTCTATTGTCATGGCCAATCATTCATTACACGATGAAATAATGAAGAAATACTTAAAAGATCATGAAGGTACTTTAAGAACACATCATAAAAAACGTTTTGGTAATTAATATAATAAAAGACAAAGCATGGGACTTCGTATTACGTTCCAGGCTTTGTCTTTTTATTTAAAATTTAAATAAACATATTTGTAAGAATACTTCCCACAAAAGGAGAAAGTAGTTATGGTTCGATGATGCCAAGATTTTAAATGGATATTTCTCAAATGTTTAATCATGTTGATTAATATTCGTTTGACTAACCATGAGACAGCCATTTTAATCAATGAATCTTATAATAAATTGCAACTAACACTTGATTTTAAATAAAGTTTTATTTTATTGATATTGGGTTATATCATCTATAACCAGTCATTTTCGCGATATTTCTTTTTCACTGTGAAACCGACGCCAAATGTTGCAACGAGTAATATAAATGTTAAAATCATCATTGGAACATTTGCTGCACCAATACTAAAGCTAAATAGCAATAAAAAGATTAAAGCTAAAATTGAGAATATCCAGAAAATGCCTTTAGATTTTTTTTGTTGCATCCCATACCCCACCTTTTACTTATTTTTTCTCTAATCTATGATATAATAAAAAAGTTGTAATTAAAAGTGGGAGTTTACTTAAGAAAGGAAATTTATAATATGACGAATATAAGAGAAGATGTACGTAATATAGCAATTATTGCGCACGTTGACCATGGTAAAACGACGTTAGTAGATGAATTATTAAAGCAATCAGGAATTTTTAGAGAGAACGAACATGTTGACGATCGTGCTATGGACTCTAATGACTTAGAAAGAGAACGTGGTATTACAATTCTTGCGAAAAATACTGCGGTTGACTATAAAGGTACACGAATTAATATCTTAGATACACCAGGACACGCTGACTTCGGTGGCGAAGTTGAACGTATCATGAAAATGGTTGATGGTGTTGTATTAGTAGTCGATGCGTATGAAGGTACAATGCCTCAAACACGTTTCGTACTTAAAAAAGCATTAGAACAAAATTTAAAACCAGTGGTAGTAGTAAATAAAATTGATAAACCATCTGCAAGACCAGAAGGTGTAGTTGATGAAGTATTAGATTTATTTATCGAATTAGAAGCTAACGATGAACAACTTGATTTCCCTGTTGTATATGCTTCAGCTGTTAATGGAACTGCAAGTTTAAATTCAGAACAACAAGATGAAAACATGCAATCATTATATGAAACTATTATCGATTACGTACCAGCACCAGTTGATAATAGTGATGAACCATTACAATTCCAAGTAGCGTTATTAGATTATAATGACTATGTTGGACGTATCGGTGTAGGACGTGTTTTCAGAGGTAAAATGCGTGTAGGAGATAATGTATCACTGATCAAATTAGATGGTAGCGTTAAAAATTTCCGTGTAACAAAAATATTTGGTTACTTCGGATTAAAACGTGAAGAAATTGAAGAAGCACAAGCAGGGGACTTAATTGCGGTTTCTGGTATGGAAGATATCAACGTAGGTGAAACAGTTACACCACATGATCATCAAGATGCGTTACCAGTATTACGTATTGATGAACCAACACTTGAGATGACATTTAGAGTTAATAATTCACCGTTTGCAGGACGTGAAGGTGATTTTGTAACAGCACGTCAAATTCAAGAACGTTTAGATCAACAACTTGAAACAGACGTATCATTAAAAGTTACACCAACAGATTCACCAGATGCTTGGGTAGTTGCTGGACGTGGTGAATTACATTTATCTATTTTAATTGAAAATATGCGTCGTGAAGGTTATGAGCTTCAAGTATCTAAACCACAAGTTATCATTAGAGAAATTGATGGCGTTATGTGTGAACCATTTGAAAGAGTTCAATGTGAAGTACCTCAAGAAAATTCTGGTGCTGTTATTGAATCTTTAGGTGCACGTAAAGGTGAAATGTTAGATATGATGACGACTGATAATGGTCTTACTCGTCTTATCTTTATGGTACCAGCACGTGGAATGATTGGTTATACTACAGAATTTATGTCAATGACACGTGGTTATGGTATTATCAACCATACATTTGAAGAATTCAGACCTCGTATTAAAGCTAAAATCGGTGGCAGAAGAAATGGTGCATTAATTTCAATGGATCAAGGTTCTGCTAGTACGTATGCGATTTTAGGTTTAGAAGACAGAGGCGTTAACTTCATGGAGCCAGGTACTGAAGTTTATGAAGGTATGATTGTTGGTGAACATAACCGTGAAAATGACTTAACAGTTAATATCACTAAAACAAAACACCAAACTAACGTACGTTCTGCTACGAAAGACCAAACACAAACTATGAACCGTCCTCGAGTACTAACACTTGAAGAAGCGTTACAATTTATCAATGATGATGAATTAGTAGAGGTAACACCTGAAAGTATTCGTTTAAGAAAGAAATTATTAAACAAATCAGTACGTGAAAAAGAAGCTAAACGTGTTAAACAAATGATGTCTGACGAAGAATAATTATCGTCTATTTCACTATTTACAAACCACTTGATTATTGATTGTATTCAATTCTCAAGTGGTTTTCTTTTTTTAATATTAAACAAGTACATCATAAATTAATTAGAATAAACTATGTGCTCATATAAAAAACGTATGATTACAACTTCTTATATAAAGACGCTACAATCATACGCTAGTTAATTAGTCATTTTCTTTTTTATGATTATTTGTTACAAATGGTTGAGGCTGTTTAGGTGTATCTAGACGACTTTTACAATCATCACACATAAATGTGCGAATAGGATTATTTCTAAGTCGTTTTGCTTCTACAGTGTTTTCATCAATATGTACTGTAGTATCACAAATGATACATTTGACTGGAACCAATTAAATCACCTCAATATATTTTACATACTTAAATTCATAACTATAACCTTTTTCAGTATCATATACAAAACTATCCACAGAGTTATCGTCATATAGACGTTTACCATCTTTAGCAAATTGGAAGAATAAATATGGTAATAAATCTAATGGCACTTCAATAGAATCTTCATCATTAAATAATTTAATAGCAGTTGCATTTGATTGTGGTTCTGCAGTTTTAAAGAAGGGTGTCATATTAATTACAAATGAACCTTCTAGTACAGAACGCTTTTTGTATTTAATTTCAGAATTTAATGTTGGTGGATTCGTTTGACCTTCTAAGATAGCACGATTCCACTCGCGATTATCCTCGAATTGAATTGGTTTAGTGCCATCGAACACGCCTTGTTCTAAGTCTTCGATGCTAACCTTTCTATCATCGAAAATCCATGTTGTACTATCTAATGTGATGGGGAAATTTACCGCACCTTTTATTTGAATCATCTTGCCCACTCCCTAAATTTTTATCTTATATTATTTTATCATAAAATACGTTATACTTAATTTAAAGATACTTGCTTTTTAACATTCAGTAAGATAGAATTTTATATATTGAAGATATTTAATGAAATGATAGGGGGAGTGCGTGTCATGGCTAATCAGTCGAAACTAAATAATGCGGCTTATGACCAACTGAACAAAGATGCAGATAGAATATTACATCTTATTAAAGTTCAAATGGACAATTTAACAGTACCTTCTTGTCCACTATATGAAGAAGTTTTAGATACACAAATGTTCGGTCTTCAAAAAGAAGTAGATTTTGCTGTACAACTCGGGCTAGTTGAGAAAGAAGACGGCAAAAATCTAATGTTAAGACTTGAAAAAGAACTTTCAAAACTACACGAAGCATTTACAAACGTTTAATTTTTATATAAATTTGATGTGTTGATATAGTGATATTAATGTTACTAGTATTCACTTAATACATTTATGACAACACTTTCATGTTGAAATAAAATGTGAAATCGCAACTTGCACATTGTATAAATGGTGGCTGAGATAGTATCATAATTGATATTTTCTCAGTCATTTTATCTTTTTTGAATAATCGTTAAGTTTATATTTGTTTTGTGATACATAGGAAGTTTATAATAAAAAAGATAGGTTTTAGAGTTAGTGATTATTTATTTCGGGACTCTTAAAATCAACTCTCAAAAAATTCGAATTGGATGTACAAGTATATGAAAAATTTTAAAAATATAATGCGATATATTGGAAAAACATCTAAATTTATCGATTATCCATTGTTGGTCACATACGTCATCCTATGTTTAATTGGTCTAGTTATGGTTTATAGTGCCAGTATGGTTGCTGCTACAAAAGGTACTTTAACAGGTGGCGCTGAAGTATCGGGAACATATTTCTACACAAGACAGTTGCTATACGTCATTATGAGCTTTGCTATTGTCTTTTTTATGGCATTTATCATGAATGTAAAGATCTTGAAACAACCCAATGTCCAAAAATGGATGATGATAGGTATATTTGTTTTACTATTAATTACGCTAGTCATTGGTAAAAATATTAACGGTTCAAAAAGTTGGATCAACTTAGGATTTATGAACTTACAAGCATCAGAATTACTTAAAATTGCTATTATATTATATTTGCCATTTATGATAGAAAAGAAAATGCCGGCAGTGCGTAATAAAATTAAATTAATTTCAGCACCTATTATTTTAGTTGCTAGTTGTGTCGCATTAGTCTTTTTACAAAAGGACGTAGGACAAACACTATTAATATTAATTATATTCTTTTCAATCATGTTTTATGCTGGAATCGGTGTACACAATGTTTTGAAATACGGTGTTATGGTAGCAATTGCAGGGATTTTGATTTCTGTATTAGTTCTTATTGCAGGCTTATTACCAAGCTACCTAGAAGCAAGATTTAGTACATTAACTAATCCGTTTAGTGCTGAATCCGGAACAGGTTATCACATATCGAATTCACTGATGGCAATAGGTAATGGCGGTCTATTTGGCCGAGGTTTAGGTAATAGTATTATGAAATTAGGCTATTTACCCGAACCACATACTGACTTTATTTTTGCGGTAATCTGTGAAGAGTTAGGTTTAGTAGGCGGCTTGTTTGTCATTTTGCTTGAATTTTTCATTGTTTATAGAGCTTTCCAACTTGCGAATAAAACAAACTCATATTTTTACAAATTAGTTTGTGTTGGTATCGCCAGTTATATTGGAAGTCAAACATTTGTTAACTTAGGTGGTATTTCAGCAACGATCCCATTAACAGGGGTACCATTACCATTTATAAGTTTTGGTGGGTCTGCTATGATTAGTTTAAGTATAGCAATGGGCTTATTGCTCATTACCGCTAAACAAATCAAAATGGATGAAAAAAGGGCCAAACAACATAAAGTCGATATTAAACGACGATATCAATAAGTATTTAGCTAATCTCGCTTTAGAAAATTCATTATATTGAATTTTCTAAAGTTATAGAGATTAGCTTTTTTTATTATAAATATTTATTAAACATACAAGATTTAACTGGAAATATGATTGATGCAATGATAATATAAAGTTATTGTTTATGATAAGTTTGTATGAATTTTATAACTAGAGTTAGCTGCACAATAAGAATATTTATCTTATGTGACATATAAATTAAAGAATTATGACTAATATGCAATAACTATAGAAAAAGCAATCTATATAAGATAAAATCTTAGTATCAGATTAGTAAGAAAATTCCGAAAATTTAACAGGGGTGTGATCACTTTTGAAACATATTAAAAAGTTATTAGTAGCCAATCGTGGGGAAATCGCTATCAGAATTTTTAGAGCTGCTGCAGAATTAAATATTAATACAGTAGCCATATACTCTAAAGAAGATAAATCATCGTTACATAGATATAAAGCTGATGAGTCCTACTTAGTTGGTAGTGATTTAGGACCAGCTGAAAGTTACTTGAATATTGAACGCATTATTGATGTAGCTAAAAGAGCAAATGTAGATGCGATCCACCCAGGTTATGGATTTTTAAGTGAAAATGAACATTTTGCGCGCAGATGTGCAGAAGAGGACATCAAATTTATTGGACCACATCTAGAACATTTGGATATGTTTGGAGATAAAGTTAAAGCTAGAGCTACTGCACTTAAAGCTAACTTACCAGTTATACCAGGCACAGATGGACCTATAGAAAGCTATGAGGCTGCACAAACTTTCGCTAACGAAGCAGGTTATCCATTGATGATTAAAGCTACCAGTGGTGGTGGCGGTAAAGGTATGCGTATCGTTCACGAAGAAAGTGAGCTTGAAGATGCATTCCATCGTGCTAAATCTGAAGCAGAAAAATCATTTGGTAATAGTGAAATATATATAGAACGTTACATTGATAACCCTAAACATATTGAAGTACAAGTTATAGGCGATGACTATGGTAATCTAGTACATCTTTATGAGAGAGATTGTTCTGTTCAACGTCGTCATCAAAAGGTAGTCGAAGTAGCACCGTCTGTCGGATTACCTGAAACTTTAAGAAAGAAAATATGTGACGCTGCGCTTCAATTAATGTCTCATATCAAATATGTAAACGCAGGAACAGTCGAATTTTTAGTATCAGGTAATGAATTCTTCTTTATAGAAGTCAATCCACGTGTACAAGTGGAACACACAATCACAGAGATGATTACAGGTATTGATATCGTTAAAACGCAAATATTAGTTGCTGATGGTGCAAAATTATTTAGTGAAGAAATAGGTATGCCAAAGCAAAAAGATATTCAAACATTAGGTTATGCGATCCAGTGTCGTATTACTACTGAAGATCCACTCAATGATTTTATGCCTGACTCTGGCACAATTATTGCATATCGTTCTAGTGGTGGATTTGGAGTCCGTTTAGATTCTGGCGATGGTTTCCAAGGTGCAGAGATTTCGCCATATTATGATTCATTATTAGTAAAACTATCGACGCATGCTATGTCATTCAAACAAGCTGAAGAAAAGATGGAACGTTCATTAAGAGAAATGCGTATTCGAGGTGTGAAAACGAATATACCATTTTTAATCAATGTGATGAGAAATGAACAATTTAGAAGTGGCGATTATACAACTAAATTTATAGAAGAGACACCTGAATTATTTAATATAGAACCAACTTTAGATAGAGGTACGAAAACATTAGAATACATAGGTAATGTAACTATTAATGGGTTCCCTAATGTTGAACAACGACCTAAACCACTTTATGAAGCTGCATCTATTCCTAAAGTATCGCAAAAGAAAATAGCTACGTTTTCAGGTACGAAACAGTTATTAGATCAACAAGGCCCTAAAGGTGTGGCAAATTGGGTACGCGAACAAGAAGATGTTTTAATGACAGATACAACATTTAGAGATGCTCATCAATCTTTATTAGCCACACGTGTACGTACTAAAGATATGTTGAATATTGCTTCTAAAACAGCAGAAGTATTTAAAGATAATTTTTCACTTGAAATGTGGGGCGGTGCAACGTTTGATGTAGCATATAACTTCTTAAAAGAAAATCCGTGGGAACGACTTGAAAGATTGCGTCAAGCAATACCTAATGTGCTATTTCAGATGTTATTACGTGCTTCAAATGCCGTGGGTTATAAAAATTATCCAGATAATGTTATACAAAAATTTGTGAAAGAAAGTGCAGAAGCAGGTGTTGATGTATTCAGAATTTTTGACTCATTAAACTGGGTAGATCAAATGAAAGTGGCGAACGAAGCAGTTCAAGAAGCAGGAAAGATTTCAGAAGGTACTATTTGTTATACAGGAGATATCTTAAATCCTGAAAGATCTAATATATATACATTGGACTACTATGTGAAATTAGCAAAAGAATTAGAAAAAGAAGGATTCCATATTTTAGCCATTAAAGATATGGCCGGCTTATTAAAACCGAAAGCAGCCTATGAACTTATTGGACATTTACGTGCAGCAGTTGATATGCCGATACATCTTCATACTCATGATACAAGTGGCAATGGTTTATTAACGTATATGCAAGCGATTGATGCAGGTGTAGATATCATCGATACGGCTGTAGCATCAATGAGTGGTTTAACAAGTCAACCTAGTGCCAATTCATTATACTATGCTTTAAACGGCTTCCCACGTCAATTGAGAGCAGATATAAATGGGTTAGAAGAAATAAGTCATTACTGGTCAACAGTGCGCCCTTATTATGTTGATTTTGAAAGTGATATCAAATCTCCAAATACAGAAATTTACCAACATGAAATGCCTGGCGGACAATATTCGAATTTAAGTCAACAAGCTAAAAGCCTTGGTTTAGGAGAACGCTTCGATGAAGTTAAAGATATGTATCGTCGTGTGAATTTCTTATTTGGTGATATTGTCAAAGTAACACCATCTTCGAAAGTAGTCGGAGATATGGCACTATTTATGGTTCAAAATGATTTGAACGAAGAGGATGTCATTAATCAAGGACATAAATTAGATTTCCCAGAATCTGTCGTTTCATTCTTTAAAGGTGAAATTGGTCAACCTGTAAATGGATTTAATGCACAACTTCAAAAAGTGATTTTAAAAGGACAAACAGCGTTAGAAAATAGACCTGGAGAATATTTAGAACCTGTTGATTTTGAGGAAGTAAAACAGAAATTAGTTTCATTACAAAACACTGAAGTGACAGAACAAGACATTATTAGTTACGTATTATATCCAAAAGTATACAAACAATTTATTACAACGAAAGAGCAATTTGGTGACTTATCATTATTAGATACACCTACATTCTTGTTTGGAATGAGAAATGGAGAAACTGTTGAAATAGAAATTGATACAGGTAAACGATTAATCATTAAGTTAGAAACGATTAGTGAACCAGATGAAAATGGTCAAAGAACCATTTATTTCTCAATGAATGGTCAAGCAAGACGTATATATATCAAAGATGAAAATGTTAAAGCGAATGTAAATGTAAAACCAAAAGCAGATAAAACTAATCCTAGTCATATAGGGGCGCAAATGCCTGGCTCTGTGACTGAAGTGAAAGTAGCAGTTGGGGATAAAGTAAAGGCAAATCAAGCGCTACTTATCACTGAAGCAATGAAAATGGAAACAACTGTTCAAGCGCCATTTGATGGTGTAATTAAACGTGTCACTGTATCTAGTGGTGATGCGATTGCAACAGGTGATTTATTAATAGAAATTGAAAAAGAAGCGAACTAATTAAAAAGCCCAAACATTCAATCATTAAGATGAATGTTTGGGCTTTGAATTATGATTTGTTTTTTAAACTTCTTGTTGTTCTTAACATTAATAAAATGAAGTAGGCAATCATACCAAATAAATAAGTAATAAATAAAGCATGAAGTAAAGCAATAAACAAATTAACATTTGTAATGACTGATAATGCACCAGTGACAACTTGTAAAATAACTAAAATAAATGCAGCTGTGTAACCATATTTGATGGTACGATTATCAGCATAATTTTTCACGGCATGAATAAATGTGAACATAATCCACATGAAAGTAACCAATGCCATACCTCTATGTGCGAACTGTACCCAATCATGTACGTTGTGTGGGACAATATCCTCAAAAGGTACTGGCCATGCACCATAAGCTAAACTAGAATCAGTATGTCTTACTAATGCACCAGTGTAGATTGTAAGATAAACAATAATCGCCATTAACCAAGTCAATGTACGTAATGGCTTTTTAATGATTACCTCATCAGCTTCATACTTTTGATCAATTGAGAAAACAATAAGTGTTATTAAGAATACAGAAGAGAAACTTACAAGAGATATACCAAAATGTAGCGCTAAAACATAATCGTTTTGTTGCCAAATAACCGCTGCAGCCCCTACTAAAGCTTGCAGTAATAAAAAGCCAACACTTATGATAGATAATGGTTTGATCTCTTTGATATATCCGATATGTTTCCATGCAGTAATCACTAGCCACAATACCACGATAAGTGACAATGCTGATACAGCTCTGTGACTCAATTCGATAATGGTTTGTATAGGTAAATTCTGTGGTAGAAATGCACCATTACATAATGGCCAAGAGGAACCACAACCATCTTCGGAACCAGTTTTAGTGACGAGTGCACCACCTAATTGTACAAATGTCATGATAATTGTTGCTAAGACACTTAACCATTTAAGGTTTTCTTTTCTAAACAATGATAAACACCCCATCATTAAATTAAAGTACTCCGTCTAATCACGTATTTCATGTTAGATCATTCCTTTAAATTAACGTATATATTTTTCTTCTACATTATATTAATGATACCATTTTTAAATGCTATACAAAATCAACTATTTAGAATGTCGTTAAAGTGTCACAATTTAATTTTTTAAAACCTAGTCTTTTATAACTATTTGCTATATCATTATATTATATGAAAAAGTTCAAGGAGGGGAATTATGAACAGAGAACAAACGTTGTCACAAGATACGGGCCGTGTGACATTTAAAGAATTACAACAGATTATTAAGATGGGCCTTGTTCAAGGGAATTTGATTCCTGCATTTGCCGGGGCTTGGTTGGCTGTTGTAATGACAAACCATTCCTTCCTATCGTCTATACCTCAAATTTTATTAATGATTATAGGTTCTACATTGATTATGGGCGGTGCATGTGCACTAAATAACTATTATGATCAAGATATTGATCAAATCATGCCTAGTAAACAAAATAGACCCACTGTAAATGATAGAATTTCAAATAAACACTTATTAATTTTAAGCTTTGGTATGATGTTAGTAGGTGAGGCATGTTTATTTTTACTCAATATTCCATCAGGCGTATTAGGATTAATTGGTATCGTAGGATACGTTTCTTATTATTCGATTTGGTCTAAACGACACACAACTTGGAATACTGTTGTAGGTAGTTTCCCAGGTGCTGTACCACCATTAATTGGTTGGGTAGCTATTGATGGTTCTATCAGTGTTGCAGCAATAGCATTATTTTTGGTAGTATTTTGTTGGCAACCTATTCATTTCTATGCTTTAGCTATTAAACGTAGTGATGAATATTCATTAGCAAATATTCCAATGTTGCCATCTGTCAAAGGATTCAATAGAACACGTATAAGCATGTTCATTTGGTTAGTATTATTATTACCAATTCCATTCATGTTATCTAATTTAGGTACTACATTTATAGTATTAGCTACATTATTAAATTTAGGTTGGATGGCACTCGGTTTTACATCATTCAAACGTAATACTAATCAAACTAAATGGGCAACCACTATGTTTATCTATTCGTTAAACTATTTAGTCGTTTTCTTTGTACTAGTTGTAGTCGTATCACTTATTAAAATGATATAAATATAAAATTAAGTAAGGATGAAACATATGAACGTACCTATATTACCAACGTTAAGTACCTCATGCATTGTTATTAGTGCGATATTAGTGGCAATTGGTTGGAGACTTATTTGGAAAAAACAAATTGATAAGCATAAAAAAGTAATGCTATGGGCAGCTATTTTCGCAGCTACATTCTTTATTATTTATGCTAGTCGTACAATCTTTATAGGAAATACTGCATTTGGTGGTCCAGATAGTATTAAAATTTACTATACGATTTTCTTAGTATTCCATATTAACCTAGCAACAATTGGTGGGGGATTAGGCTTAATACAAATTTTTACGGCCTTCAAAGATAAATTTAATATTCATAGAAAAATTGGACCTATTGCTTCAATTATTTGGTTCTTTACAGCTATTACTGGTGTGGCAGTATATTTACTTTTATACATCTTATATCCAGGCGGCGAAACAACATCGTTAATTAAAGCGACTTTAGGTTTATAATTTAAGTGAACTGATAAAACTTGATTGAAAGTTTTATCAGTTTTTTAATATTCTTATGTCTTTAATTCATATTACAAACATATTTAGGTGAAAGTATTTATAATGAAATTCATGATGAAAATAGACTTATCTTGATTATGAAATATATATTTATGTACAATGATAATAATTCTATTAAGGTGGGTGAAAGATGAAAAAATTAGTAATACGCATATTAGGTGTTGTCTTTTTAGTTTCTTTTCTAATCTATTTATTTTACTCACCACGTTTAAAGTTTGATGTTTTAGAAAATCCTAATAAAAATCATAAAACTGAGCGAACTGAACAGTTTAAAAATACAAATAAAGATATTGAAAATCCAAAGCCTAAAAAAGGTGTAGGTACCTGGATTGGAAAAGATATCAATCAACTTACTAAAAAGTATGGACAAGCTAGTCGTACGTATCCTTTTAGAGATGGTTATAAAAATTATGTTTTTAAAAAGAAAGATCAATATTACATTGTAAGTGTTAAAGACAATCATATTAAATCTGTATATGCAACTGGCAAGGATGTAAATGTAAGCCCACTGCATATTGGTGAACAAAATTCTAAAATCTACGAAAATACAAGTATTAACCCAGAACCAACCATTAAATCTAAAGGTAAGGTTTATGAGTTTGAGTTGTCTGATGAGGATTTAAAAACACAAACATTAATTAAATATGGTAATGTGTATGCTCAAGTGTATTCTGATCAACAAACTAATAAAATTATGGCGATTCGCTTTTTAGATAAAGATACATTAGCATCTCTACAACCGTATAAAACAAATGAATCTCAATCTTCATCTAATAGTAAACATAAAGATTTACCATATGAACAAAATACGAATCAATTAATGACACTGTATGAAGTGACAAATGAGATGAGAAAATTAAAAGGGTTAAAACCATTAAAAGTAAATAACGATATTGCACATATTGCCTCTTTTAATTTATTTGATGCGACAAAGAGCGGCTATGATTCAGTTGAATTCACTGAAAATGCATTGAAACAACAATTAGATGAACGAGATATTAGTTATACTTCTACAAGTCAGAATGTGGGTTATAACTTTGATGACGTTCCAACATTAATTCATAGTTGGATGAATTCGGATATTCATCGCTCAAGAATGTTAAATACCAAGTATGATGAGATGGGTGGAGAAGTGATGAAAGATTATTATTCATTAATTTTCTTAGAAAAATAAGTGAGGGGAAAATGACAAATGATAAATGAGGAAACATTGTCTATTTTAGACGATATCGAAGCATTGTCTGATATGATAGTAGATTCTGAAATATATCATGACTATATCGAAGCAAAGGAATTATTAAATCAGGATGATGAAGCACACTTATTATACTCTGCGTTCTTAAAGTCTAAAGATAAGTATGATGATGTCATGCGCTTTGGTAGATATCACCCGGATTATAAAACCATTATGATGGAAACACGTCAACGAAAACGCGCGTATGAAATGTTGCCTGTGGTCATGGACTATAAATCTAAAGAAGTGGAATTACAAAATTTAATTGATGAAGTAATTAGCAAAATTGCATTAGCAGTATCAGATAATGTGAAAATTGAGACGGGTAATCCATTTTTTCAAACAACTGCACATGGATGTGCCTCCGGAGGATCATGTAATTGCTCACTATAGAAAGATAAATGGCAAGGTCTAAGGTAAACTTTAGACCTTGCCATTTATTATTTTAATGTTTCTTTAAATTGTTGAGCTAAATCAGGACGATCAGTTACAAGGGTATGCGCACCTTTTTGATATAGGTCTGTCATTAAGTCAATGCTATTGATCCCATAATATCCTGGTACGATGTTTAATAGTGTTAACCATTTAATAAATCTTGCAGATGTAAGTCGGATACCTTTAAATTCGGTAGGCATTTGGAATGTATTCGCTTTAGGATGATAAGTGTTACCTCTAAAGGTATTGAACTTAATGAAAGCTTCAGTAACTTCACTTTGACTTGCACCAATTGCAACTGTACCTTTACTTAATTGGTCAAAGCGTTCTATTTGTTCTTTGTGAAAACTTGTGACTAATACACGATGTTCTGCTTGATGTTTAGAAATTTGATCATAAAGTACTCCAGGAGCTATGGCACCTTCATAGCTATCAGGATGATCTTTCAAATCTACATTGATGTACATTTCTGGGTAAAGTTCTAATAACTCTTCAAACGTAAGAATTTTTGCGTCTGAATGTCCACGATATGGGTATTGACGATTAATATCTGTAAAATAATAACCGGCATCTAGTTTTCTTAATTCAGCAAGTGTGTGTTCGCATACTTTACCTGATCCATTCGTAGTACGATCTACCGTTGCATCATGGAAAACAATGAGTGCTTTATCTTTGGTTAATCGTACATCCGTTTCAAAACCATCCACACCATATTGAACCGCATTATCGAATGCTAATTTAGTTTGTTCAGGTCTTACGGCCATACCACCTCTATGAGCAAACAGATATGGTGCTACACCTGAAAAGAATGGAGGGATTGCATTAATTTCACGTGGCTTTTTATTTTGATTAACATAAAGCACACTTCCTATTATACTTGCCGCTGCTAATGAGCCATTAACTAACCACTTATTTAGTTTAACCATTTAATATCCTCCTTAAGTTATTAAAGTAATATTAACAGATATCAGTTACATATGGAAAATGAAGTGCGTATTGAAATAGAATGTGTTAACAATCAAATAAATGACAAGATATTTAGCGAATTAAATGTGTTTCCAAATGCCATTCTCTAGTTTATATTAGAAAGTGATTGTTATTTCATAAAATTTAAACTCATGATATGATAAAAACTGTATATCAAATGGAGTGAAGAGAGATGAACTTAGTTCCTAGAGTAAGCCTCGTCGTTTACTTAAAACACATTAAACACGAGAGACAAATTAGAAAATATGGGCACATCGTTCATTCTAATAGACAACGTAAATACGTCATTATGTATGTTAATGAGAATGAAGCGGATGATGTTGTAAATAAATTAATGAAATTAAAGTATGTAAGACATATCGATGGATCACCTTATCGATTTTTAAAGAAAACCTATGAAAAAGAAAAACACGAAGTTCTATAACTCGTGTTTTAGATGACGTATTTTATTGTAACGGTGGAATCCATCGTTGAAGTCTTAGCACACTAATTAAATAATTAAAATATAAGTCATTGTCATGAAATGCTTCAGGTGGTTGAACGTCTATGCCTAAAACTGGAATATCATAGGCTTCGGCCTTGTTGTTAATCATTTCAAACTTTTTATTGCTATCAGGATAAGGATATTTTACTGCATTCATCATCATGTACATTGCTTGAAAATAATTACCTTCGGTTGGTTGCATGACAATAGCGACAGATGATAATTGTTTCTCAGTTTGTGGTGAATGAAAATAAATAATTTTATCAATGCGTGAATGGTTATAGTCGATCAGTGTAGTAAATTCAAACAAATCTGTTAAACCTTCGCCCAAGACAATAAATGATTGTTTCATATGTTAAATCAGTCTCCTTTTAAGTCAAATTATATTAAATTACATAGTGAAATGGAAGTGTGAATGGAATGCGTGTGATAGCAGGAATACATAAAAGTAAAGCGTTAGAAAGTTTAGAAGGTCGTAATACTAGACCAACTATGGATAAGGTCAAAGAAGGCATCTTCAATAGTTTACATGAAGTATCAGGTCTTGGTTTAGATTTGTTTGCCGGTAGTGGTGCCCTTGGTATTGAAGCCTTATCTCGGGGTATGGAGAAGGTCATTTTCGTAGATCAAAACTTTAAAGCAGTTAAAGTAATCAAATCAAATCTTAAACAACTCGATTTGATGTCACAATCAGAAGTCTATAAAAATAATGCAGACCGAGCTTTGAAAGCATTAGCTAAAAGAGACATACAATTCGATTACATTTTTCTAGATCCACCATATAAAAAAGGTTTGATTGATGAAGCATTAAAAAGCATTACAGAGTTTAATTTACTAAAAGAAAATGGTATTATCATTTGTGAGTTTAGTAATGATGAACATATTCAAAGCGCACCGTTTAAAGAAATAAAAAGATATCATTATGGTTTGACAGATACTTTGTTATTAGAAAAAGGAGAATAATATGAATAAGACGAAAGCAGTCATTCCCGGGAGTTTCGATCCAATTACATATGGTCATTTAGATATTATAGAAAGAAGTGCAGATCGTTTTGACGAAATACATGTTTGTGTTTTAAAAAATAGTAGCAAGGGTGGCACTTTCAATTTAGAAGAACGTATGGATTTAATTAGGGGTTCAGTAGCACATTTATCTAATGTGGAAGTCCACCATTATAATGGTTTGTTAGTAGATTTTTGTAAGCAAGTAGGTGCAAAAACAATTATCCGAGGTTTGAGAGCGGTAAGTGATTTTGAATATGAACTACGATTAACATCTATGAATAAAAAGTTAAACAGTGATATCGAAACCATGTATATGATGACTAGTACGAATTATTCATTTATTAGTTCGAGTATAGTTAAAGAAGTAGCAGCATATAAAGCTGATATTTCAGAATTTGTGCCACCCAATGTAGCAAAAGCCTTAAAAGAAAAATATCATATATAATAAAAATTGTACTGTTATATAATGCGAATCACATTATGTAACAGTACATTTTTTAAGATTTGATAACTGGTGTATTGAAATCATCATCAGATTGTTCGGTCATAAGATTATAAATATGAGTTGCTTTAATTTCAATTGGAAAGTAAGCGGAAGATGATTGATTGATATTTGTAATAAAATGACGTTCTGGGAACTGATGTTTCAGGTATTTTAAATATGCTCGACCATTTTCATTCATACCTAATATTCTAGCGGCATAGATATTATGGTTAATATCAGTTTGTTGAATGTTAAGTAAAATGTTCATTAATATACGCTGGATATGCGTATAAGTGTATCGTTTCGTTTTGACTTTAGTTAACAAATCTTTAAATGAGTGTGCATCCTTAATCATAGAGATTAATCGATTTTCCAATCCTTCACTCATAGTGTATATAGTTTTAAGTGTTGACGTACGTTGTGTTAACAATTGATATTTTATATAGGGAAAGGCGTGCTCCACAGTTGTGAATTGTGAATGATATAATGATTTAATTGCCCCTGGTACAACATTTTCCCAGTCAGAGTGATGGTGAATGATAGATTGGCGTATGGATGATCCACTGGCAAATTGTTGATGTTGAATTGTTTGCTCGCGATGCTGTGCTGTATCACGACGAATCGTAATGGCTTCAATTTGAGGTGCGAACTGCTGAATCCCTTTTAAATATCCAATACTTAGAATATTATTAGGTGATTGTAAAATATCATTCGTAGATTGATGTTGGATTAATTCGTTAATGATTCTAGGATAACTTTTACCTTCTTTTAATTTTGATTTAAAGGCATCACTATTTTCCAAATCAAGAACCTGTTGCGCTGCTTCTTTTAAGGCATTAATATTTCCATGTTCACTTCCAAATGATATGGTATTGACATCTAAATAATCAGCCAATTTAATTGCCATTTCACCAAAATAATCACCCGATGAAAGGCTAGCAATGGTAGGAAGTTCAACTACTAAATCAACAGCTGATAGGGCCATTTGAGTACGAATGAATTTATTAAATAAAGCGGGTTCGCCTCGCATGACAAAGTTGCCACTCATGAAGGCAATGGATACATCTGTTTGGGATAGTAATTTGGATTGTTGTGCATGGTATAAATGCCCGTTATGGAATGGATTATATTCAGATATAATGCCAACACTTTTCATTTGCAATTCGTCCTTTCAGAATTCATTATTAGTATTGTAACAGAAGTACGTATGTTAAGAAAAAATCTTGACATATTATACTGAGAAAGTTAAAATAAATTTTGTGCTTGTTAGAGGTGAAGCCATATGAAATGGTCAATAACACAATTAAGAAAATATCAAGGTAAACCATTTGAGTTTAATCAAACGGTGAATTTTGAACATTTAAAAGAATCATTAGATCTTATCGATCTTTCTGAAATCAATGTTGAAGGTCAATTAACTGTTAAATCAAACGAAGTTATTGCAGATATGCATATCACTGGTACTTATACGATGCCGTGTGCACGTACATTAGTACCTGTTGAAGTACCGCTAGATGTCGAAACTTCCGAAGTGTTTGATTTAGAAGGCAGTGATTATTATACCGACGAAGAAGAGCAGGATGAGCATTATCATTCAGCGACTGACGGTATGATTAACATTAAAGATATTGTTGAAGATTTTGTCATTATCGAGAAACCGATGAGAGCATATTCAGACAATAGCAATCAAATGTTAACTGAAGGCAATGGTTGGGAAGTGATTGATGAAGATGAATTCGAGGAACTTGTTCAAGACCAAGAAGATGATGATTCAGACAGAAAGCAAGTTGATCCAAGGCTTCAGAAATTACAACAATTATACGATAAAGACCAATAGCAGTTTAATTAATGATATAATATTGTTAAATAAACTGATATCATTTAATGATGTGTTTAATTTTAAGGAGGATAAATCATGGCAGTACCTAAAAGAAGAACGTCTAAAACAAGAAAAAACAAACGTCGTACTCATTTCAAAATTTCAGTACCTGGTATGACTGAATGCCCAAGTTGTGGCGAATACAAATTATCTCACCGTGTTTGTAAAAACTGTGGTTCTTACAATGGTGAAGAAATCGTATCTAAATAATTTTAGATATCAATAAATATCCTAATTGGAATAGTCATTTCAATTAGGATATTTTTTATTTATTATCATATATTTAACAGGATAAAATACTTTAGTTGCTTTTACAGTAAATAACATAATCAAATCATGGACTCACTTTCTTTATTTAAAAAAGTAGCTCAATCATATACAATTAAATTGAATAAGAAATCATCATATTGGAGATTAGATATATGGAACAAATTACATCGGCACAGAATAATAAAATTAAAAATGCGAATAAATTAAAGAAAAAGAAAGATCGAGATAAAACAGGATTAGCGCTTATAGAAGGTGTACATTTAATTGAAGAAGCTTATCAAAGCGGGTTAGTAATTGTACAATTATTCGTTGTTGATCCAAGTAGAACTGATAGTGACTTAATTGAATATGCCAATGAAACATTTGAAATCAATTTAAAGGTAGCTGAATCATTATCTGGAACTGTAACGCCTCAAGGCTTTTTTGCTGTCATCAAGAAACCGGATTATGATGTAACAACAGCCAAACAAGTATTATTAATTGATAGAATACAAGATCCAGGGAATCTAGGGACTTTGATTCGTACGGCAGATGCTGCAGGAATAGATCTGATTGTAATGGAAAAGGGAACAGCAGATCCTTATCAAGATAAAGTGTTACGCGCCAGTCAAGGAAGTGTATTTCATATTCCAGTTATATCAGAGTCTTTACAGTCGTACATTAATACCTTTAATGGTCCTGTTTATGGTACTGCATTAGATAACGCAGTAAGTTTTAAAGAGATAGAAGCACAAGAGACATTTGCATTGATTCTTGGTAATGAAGGTGAAGGTGTAGATCCTGCACTATTAGAACATACTACGCAAAATATAACGATTCCAATATATGGACAAGCTGAAAGCTTAAATGTAGCCATTGCGGGGAGTATCTTGTTATATCAACTCAAAGGGTAATTTATAGACATTAAATGATAAATCTGATTTTCATAATGTGCTATGGCGCGATTGTAGGTTGACCCTATATATCTAAATCGTCTATAATGAATGATGAATTCATAACAATAAATATTAACTGATATAAAAGTGAATCATTAGCCTATAAAAAGACTTAAATTAATGTATAAAGTTGTATAAGGGAGAATAATCGTGACTGAAAGTTATTCCAACTTTGATTAGTTTTTTTCATCTTTTTGGCTACTTAAAGAGATTTAAGTCGGAGTACGTCTTCGTTAGCAACGTATACAAGTGTATGCATAAGCATAAATTTGGGTGGTACCACGGAAGGCTTTCGTCCCAGTTATCGGGCGAGAGTCTTTTTTATTTAATGAAATAAAATAAGAGAAAGCAGACTGGGATATTAATAAATGTCTTAGTTTAAAATATCTATTGGCACTAAGGAGGAAGTTAAAATGACTCAAAATGATCATATGAGTGAATTAAAACAACAAGCGTTAGTTGATATTAATGCAGCAAATGATGAAAAAGCATTACAAGATGTCAAAGTAAAATATTTAGGTAAAAAAGGTTCAGTAAGTGGTTTAATGAAAAATATGAAAGACTTACCAAATGAAGAAAAACCAGCATACGGACAAAAGGTAAATGAATTAAGACAAACGATTCAACAAGAATTAGATGAAAGACAAACGATTTTAGCCAATGAAAAGTTAAATCAACAACTTGCTGAAGAAACAATCGATGTGACATTACCTAGCCGCCAAATAGAAATCGGCTCTAAACATCCATTAACACGTACGATTGAAGAGATAGAAGATTTATTCCTAGGTCTAGGTTACGAAATTGTTGATGGTTATGAAGTTGAACAAGATCATTATAATTTTGAGGCATTAAACTTACCTAAATCACATCCCGCACGTGATATGCAAGATAGTTTTTATATTACGGAAGAGACTTTAATGAGAACGCATACGTCTCCAGTACAAGCACGTACTATGGAACAACGTAATGGACAAGGTCCAGTGAAAATCATTTGTCCAGGTAAAGTATACCGTCGTGACTCAGATGATGCGACGCATAGTCATCAATTTACACAAATTGAAGGTTTAGTTGTAGATAAAAATATTAAGATGAGTGATTTAAAAGGTACATTAGAATTATTAGCTAAAGAATTGTTCGGTGCAGATAGAGAAATTCGTTTACGTCCAAGTTACTTCCCATTCACTGAACCATCTGTAGAAGTTGATGTATCATGTTTTAAATGTAAAGGGCAAGGTTGTAATGTATGTAAACATACAGGCTGGATTGAAATTTTAGGTGCAGGAATGGTGCACCCTAATGTATTAACAATGGCAGGGTTTGATGCTAATGAATACTCTGGATTCGCGTTTGGTATGGGACCTGACCGTATCGCTATGTTGAAGTACGGTATTGAAGATATTCGACACTTCTATACAAACGATGTGCGATTCTTAGATCAATTTAAGGCTGTAGAAGATAGAGGTGAAGCGTAATGTTAATTTCAAATGAATGGTTAAAAGATTATGTTGACGTTGAACAAAATGTTCAAGATTTAGCTGAACGTATTACACGTACTGGTATCGAGGTAGATGATTTAGTTGATTTAACAAAAGATATTAAAAACTTAGTAGTAGGCCATATTATATCTAAAGCATCTCACCCTGATGCTGACAAATTAAATATTTGCCAAGTTGATATTGGTGAGGAAGCACCTGTACAAATTGTTTGTGGGGCACCAAATGTTGATGAAGGACAATATGTCATTGTTGCTAAAGTGGGGGGCAGATTACCAGGTGGCATTAAAATTAAACGTGCTAAATTACGTGGGGAACGCTCTGAAGGTATGATTTGTTCATTACAGGAAATTGGTATTTCAAGTAATGTTGTGCCTAAAGCGTTTGAAAATGGTATTTTCGTATTCCCAGAAGCAATGACACCGGGTACAAATGCATTGGACGCATTGTATTTAAATGATCAAATTATGGAATTTGATTTAACACCAAACCGTGCAGACGCTCTAAGCATGGTCGGTACAGCTTATGAAGTTGCAGCACTATACGACACAAAAATGACTAAACCAGAAACAAATAGTAATGAAGAGACTAACTCTGCAATGGACGAATTGCAAGTGACAGTAAAAAATAGTGATAAAGTTCCATACTATAGTGCTAGAATCGTTAAAAATGTCACTATTGCACCATCGCCAATATGGATGCAAGCACGTTTAATGAAAGCAGGTATCCGACCAATCAATAATGTCGTTGATATTTCTAACTACGTACTATTAGAATATGGACAACCGTTACACATGTTTGACCAAGATCAAATTGGTTCAAATCATATTGAAGTTCGCCAAGCACATCAAAATGAAACGATGACAACTTTAGATGATCAAGAAAGAACATTACTTGAGTCAGATATAGTTATAACAAACGGACAATCTCCAATTGCACTTGGTGGTGTGATGGGCGGTGACTTTTCAGAGGTTAGCGACAAAACGACAAATGTAGTTATAGAAGGTGCTATATTTGATTCAGCATCAATTCGTCATACATCAAGACGTTTGAATTTACGTAGTGAAGCATCAAGTCGATTTGAAAAAGGTATTGCTACAGAATTTGTCAACGAAGCAGTGGATCGCGCATGTTATTTATTAGAAACTTATGCGTCAGGTCGTGTACTTAAAGATCGTGTAGCTGAAGGAGATTTAGGAGCTTTCATTACACCGATTCAAATTACAACAGATAAAATTAATCGTACAATAGGATTTAACTTATCTACTGAAGAAATTAAAAATATCTTTGAACAATTAGGGTTTGAAACTGAAACTCAACAAGATGAGCTTACTGTTTATGTACCATCAAGACGTAAAGATATTTCTATCAAAGAAGATTTGATTGAAGAAGTTGCCCGTATATATGGTTACGATGAAATTCCATCAACGTTACCAGTATTTGAAGATGTTACGAATGGTGCACTAACTGATCGTCAACATAAAACAAGAACAGTTAAAGAAACCATTGAAGGTGCAGGTTTAAACCAAGCGATCACGTATTCACTCGTGTCAAAATCACATGCGAAAGACTTTGCATTACAAGATAGACCGACTATAGAATTATTAATGCCAATGAGCGAAGCACATTCAACTTTACGACAAAGTTTATTACCACATTTAATCGAAGCGGCTGCGTATAATGTTGCACGTAAAAATCAAGATGTTAAATTATACGAAATTGGTCGTGTATTCTTCGGTAATGGTGAAGGTCAATTGCCTGATGAAGTAGAATATTTAAGTGGTATTATGACAGGTGAATATGTTGTAAATCAGTGGCAAGGTAAAAAAGAAGCTGTTGACTTTTACTTAGCTAAAGGTGTCATTGACCGTGTAGCACAAAAACTCAACTTAAATTTTGAATATCGTGCTACTGAAATCGATGGTTTACATCCTGGAAGAACTGCGATGGTATCTTTAAATGGTAAAGATATTGGTTTCATTGGAGAATTGCATCCTACAGTAGCTAATGATAATGATTTAAAACGCACATATGTCTTTGAATTGAACTATGGAGAAATGATGAATGTATCAGTAGGCTATATCAATTATCAACCAATACCTAAATATCCTGGTGTATCTCGTGATATTGCATTAGAAGTTGAACATGATGTACCTGCTTCTGAATTAACAAATACGATTCATCAACGCGGTGCTGATATTCTTCAAGATACACTTGTATTTGATGTTTATGAAGGTGAGCATTTAGATGAAGGTAAAAAATCAGTTGCTATTAGATTGTATTATTTAGATACTGAGAATACTTTAACAGATGAACGTGTAACGAAAGTACATGATCAAATCATCGAAGCATTAAAAGCAAAAGGTGCTACAATTAGATAATTAAATATAAAAAGAAACGGCAAGTTCTAATGTTTGTACAAATAGAACTTGCCGTTTTAATATACATAAATTTATTGATATTTTTTATTCACTAAAGTTTGTGCTTTTTCTCTATTTTTAAAATGTTGTTTTGAAATAGCGTCGAGTTGTTCGATACCTAATTTTTCAATGAGTTTTGCAGCGAATAAATCGACTTTATTGCTAGCACCTTTAGGTACATCCATTTTAATTGATTTAGACATTTGATCCATATGTTTAACAAATGCATATCTAGAGATAATACTCGCAGCTGCGATAGCTAATGACTTAGATTCACCCTTCGTTTCAAACTTTGTTTTATTTGGGAAAGGTAAATCGGACAAGGCATAACGTTGATAAACACCACGTTCAGCAAATTGATCAATCACAATATAATCTAAAGCATGCGTATCAATTTTTTGAACAACATTAGCGATTGCTTGATTATGTAAGACTGCTTTCATTTTCACCTGTGACCAACCTGCACGTTGGCGCTCATTATATTTAACGTTATCAAGTGTGAGCAGCGAATGTGGAATGAATGTCACAAGTTGTTCGGCAAGTTCGACGATTTTAGCGTCGGTTAACTTTTTAGAATCATCTACACCCAATTCTTTCAATATTTTGACGTGATCCTTTGTGACATATGCAGCACATACTGTGAGAGGACCAAAATAGTCACCGCTACCAGCTTCATCACTACCAATACAGTTATATTGATTATATTTAATCGAAGAAGTTGCGTTTTTAGATATTGAAGAAGTTGAAGTTGAACTACTTTTGTCAGGTAGCAATTGTTGTGCAACTATTTCAGCATTTTTTCCTTGAAACATCACTTTTCCAGAATTGTAAATATTGATCACAGCATTATTATGTTTTGCTCGTGCTTTCATACCCTGGGGTAATTGGGATGTATCAAATTTAATCTTAGACATTAATGATTGAATCTCAGTTGTTGTTAGTTTATGGACAACATTTGCCATATATCGTTAGACCTCTCTTTGTTAAATTCTTTTCATAATAATTAAATGATATCATAACATTTATTACCTTAGAATGATGACAAAATGAAAATATTTTTTAGTTTATAAGACTCAAGCTCTAAATGAATATAAAGTTATTCTTTATCATCTCACTACTTACAAAATAAAGATGACTCATGTATAATGTTTAATGATAAGTAAATGTATAAAACCAAACATTAATATTATGTTATGTTCAAAATAATATAGAAACATGATTTTGGTTAAATTAAACACAGAAACGGAATAATTTAATTAAAAGTCAGGAGATATCGATATGGGTGAGTTTAAGAATAGGATAAATGTTACAATCAACGATCAACATTTCACAATAATCGGCGATGATAGCCCGGAACATATAAGACATGTTGCACATTTAGTGGATGAAAAAATGAAAGAATTAGGACGAAAATCTGCAGGTTTAGATACCACTAGAAAAGCGATTTTAACAGCAGTGAACGTGATGCATGACAAAGTGAGTTTAGAAGAAGAAAATCGTCGATTACAACACGAATTAGATCAAATTAAGCAACGAGAAGACTAGATGCTATTAGATATCGTTGTACTTATTATATTATGCTATGTTTCAATTGTTGGATTTCGACGGGGATTATGGCTTTCGAGCATTCATGTGATATGTACGCTTGCATCGTTATGGATTGCGCAACAATTTTATCGAGAGATTGCGCAACGATTAATTGTTTTTTTACCATTTCCAAAGACAGTCGCATTTGATACGCAATATGCAATTCATTTTAATCATTTACAGTATCGTTTTGAATCAATAATTGCTTTTATTGTGATTGCTATTAGCTGTAAGTTGATTTTATATCTAATCATCGTCACATTTGATAATATAGTGGCATATCAACCTTTAAATATCATAAGCCGCACTTTAGGTATTGTATTAAGCCTATTCATCGGTGTGATTATCATACAAATATTGACGTATATCATAGCGTTATATCCTAATACAATGCTACAAAGTCAATTAGGGCATTCATTACTTGCCAAGCAAATTTTATTGCATACACCTTGTGTTTCACAAATGATTTTAAATTTATAAAGAAAATGATATTGAGGTCAGGACAGACAATTTGAAAAATGAGAAATGTCCTGGTCTTCTTTTTATGGAGAGATGTATATGACTAAAAAAGATGTGATTCAATTACTAGAAAAGATTGCTACCTATATGGAATTAAAAGGAGAGAATGCCTTTAAAGTATCAGCATATCGTAAGGCAGCACAAAGTTTAGAAGTAGACGAAAGACCGTTAGATGAAATAGAAGATGTAACAGAACTTAAAGGTATCGGTAAAGGTGTAGGCGATGTGATTAATGAATATAGACAAAATGGTCAGTCTACAGCTTTAGAAGACTTACAAAAAGAAGTCCCAGAAGGATTGGTACCATTATTGAAAATACAAGGTTTAGGTAGTAAGAAAATTGCTAAATTATATAAAGAATTAAATATCACTGACAAAACGTCATTACAAGAGGCTTGTGAAGCAGGAAAAGTCAGTGAATTAAGCGGTTTTGCGAAAAAAACTGAACAAAATATCTTAGAAGCAGTCAAAGCGTTAGGAGCTAAGAAAGAAAATTATCCTATTGATCAAATGAGAGGACTTAATCATCAAATTATTGATTATATTAGTCAGCTAGATGACATAGATCAATATGCTTCGGCAGGTAGCTTTAGAAGATATAAAGAACAAAGTAAAGATTTGGATTTTATTATAAGTACAAATAACCCTGAAAAAGTTCAACAACAATTATTGGAAATCCCTAATAAGGTAAAGGATGTTGCAGTTGGGTCAACCAAAGTATCTGTAGAATTAGAGTACGACGATGAAACGATTGGTGTTGATTTTAGATTAATTGAACCTGCAGCTTTTTATCACACATTACAACATTTCACAGGTTCAAAAGATCATAACATTCGAATTAGACAATTAGCAAAAGCACAAGAAGAAAAAGTGAGTGAGTATGGCATTGAAAAAGCCAATGGAGAATTACTTCAATTCAATAGCGAGGCGGAGATTTATGAACATTTCGGTGTATCGTGGATTGAACCTTCAATGCGTGAAGATGGCAGTGAATTTGATAAAGATTTAAGTCAGATTATACAACTCGACGATATTAAAGGTGATCTTCACATGCATACTACTTATAGTGATGGTGCATTTTCTATTAGAGATATGGTTGAGGCTAATATTGCTAAAGGTTATGAATTCATGGTTATTACAGATCATTCACAAAGTTTAAGAGTAGCCAATGGTCTACAAGTTGAACGCTTACTTCGCCAAAATGAAGAAATTAAGCAATTAAATAAAGAATATGATGAGATTGATATATACTCTGGCATTGAAATGGATATATTACCGGATGGTTCTTTAGATTATGATGATGAGATATTGGCACAACTAGATTATGTTATTGCAGCCATTCATCAAAGTTTTAATCAATCAGAAGCGGAAATTATGCAACGTTTAGAAAATGCTTGTCGTAATCCATATGTGCGTCATATTGCTCACCCAACAGGTCGCATTATTGGACGTCGTCCCGGTTATGAACCTAATATAGAAAAGTTAGCGCAATTAGCTGAAGAAACAAATACCATATTAGAAATCAATGCAAATCCTAAACGTTTAGACCTAAATGCACAAACCGTACGCCAATATCCAAATGTAAAGTTAACTATTAATACGGATGCGCATCATGTTGATCATTTAGAATTTATGAAATATGGTGTTGCTACTGCTCAAAAAGGATTTGTAACTAAAGATCGTGTGATTAATACGATGTCTAGAGAAGCATTTAAATCATTTATTAAAGACAATAAAAAATTGAAGAAATAGAGGGATTGCATGAGACAAAAAACATTAGACGTCTTAGAATTTGATAAAATAAAATCATTTGTAGCTAACGAAGCTATTAGTGATTTAGGACGTGAAAAAGTCGCAGAAATGTCTCCAGCAACAGATTTTGAAACTGTAGAATTTCAAATTAATGAAACAGATGAAATATCACAAATTTATAATAAACATCGATTGCCAAGTTTAAGTGGCCTATCTAAAGTAGCACAGTACATTCACCGTTCAACTATTGGTGGTGTGTTAAATGTGACCGAATTAAATGCGATTAAACGCTTAATTCAAGTTCAAAATCAGTTTAAGACATTTTATAATCAATTATTAGAAGAAGATGAAGAAGTTAAATACCCTATCTTAGATAGTCAAATGGCACAGTTACCAATTTTAACGGATTTATTTAAGGACATTAATGATAAATGTGACGCCCATGATTTATACGACCATGCTAGTTACGAGTTACAAAGTATTCGAAGTAAAATATCAAGTACAAATCAACGAATTAGACAGAATTTAGATCGAGTGGTTAAAAGTCAGGCTAACCAAAAGAAATTATCAGATGCGATTGTAACTGTTCGAAATGATAGAAACGTCATTCCAGTAAAAGCGGAATATAGACAAGATTTTAATGGTATTGTTCATGACCAATCTGCCTCAGGTCAAACATTGTATATAGAACCATCATCTGTAGTTGAAATGAATAATCAAATTAGTCGCTTGCGTAATGATGAGGCAGTTGAACGTGAACGTATATTAGCTGAGTTGACTTCGCAAGTCGCTGTAGAATCAGATGCATTATTATTAGCTGAATCGATAATGGGACATCTTGACTTTTTAATTGCAAAAGCAAGATATGCCCGTGCGATCAAAGGTACGAAGCCTACATTTCATAAAGAAAGAACAGTTTATTTACCTAATGCATATCATCCTTTATTAGATCATAATACGGTTGTAGCAAATACAATTGAGTTTGTAGATGATATAGAAACAGTGATTATCACAGGACCTAACACAGGTGGTAAAACTGTCACATTAAAAACATTAGGCCTTATTATTGTTATGGCTCAATCAGGCATGCTTATTCCAACATTAGATGGTAGCCAGCTCAGTGTCTTTGAGAATGTATATTGTGATATTGGTGATGAACAATCTATTGAGCAATCACTATCAACATTTTCATCTCATATGAAAAATATTGTAGAAATCTTAAAAGAAGCAGATAAAAATAGCTTGATACTATTTGATGAATTAGGTGCTGGAACAGATCCGAGTGAAGGTGCTGCGCTTGCTATGAGTATATTAGATCATGTAAGGAATCTAGGTGCACTCGTGATGGCAACTACCCATTATCCCGAACTAAAAGCATATAGTTATAACCGTGAAGGTGTGATGAATGCAAGTGTTGAATTCGATGTGGAAACGTTAAGTCCAACATATAAGTTATTAATGGGTGTTCCAGGGCGATCTAATGCATTTGATATTTCAAAAAAATTGGGCTTGAGCCTTAATATTATTAATAAAGCTAAAACAATGATTGGTACAGATGAACAAGAAATTAATAATATGATTGAATCATTAGAGAAAAATTCAAAACGTGTGGATGAACAACGTATTGAATTAGATAGATTAGTTAAAGAAGCACAGGCGACACATGATGAGTTAGCAAAACAATATCAACAATATCAAAATTATGAGAAATCATTGATGGATGAAGCGAAAGAAAAAGCAAATCAACGTGTCAAATCTGCTACAAAAGAGGCAGATGCTATTCTTAAAGAATTAAGAGAACTTAGAGATCAAAAAGGCGCGGATGTTAAAGAACATGAACTTATTGATAAGAAAAAGCAACTTGATGATCAATATGAAGCGAAATCAATCAAACAAAATGTTCAAAAACAAAAATACGATAAAATCCAAGCTGGTGATGAAGTTAAAGTATTATCATATGGTCAAAAAGGTGAAGTGCTAGAATTAGTTGGAGAAGAAGAAGCAGTTGTTCAAATGGGAATATTGAAAATGAAATTACCAATTGAAGATTTAGAAAAAATGAAAAAGAAAAAAGAAAAACCAACTAAAATGGTTACAAGATCTAACAGACAGACAGTTAAAACTGAACTTGATTTAAGAGGATATCGCTATGAAGATGCTTTAATTGAATTAGATCAATATTTAGATCAAGCTGTTTTAAGTAATTTTGAACAAGTTTATATTATTCATGGTAAGGGTACAGGAGCATTACAAAAAGGTGTGCAACAACATCTAAAAAGACATAAAAGCGTGAAGACATTTAGAGGTGGTATGCCAAGTGAAGGTGGATTTGGCGTTACCGTTGCATCCCTAAAATAGATAATCGTCTTAGAAATATGCTTAAATGATGATGTTTCTATTTGAGGACACTTCTACAAATGGCTTTAAAAATTTGATTTTTTAAACGAGCATAAGCAGATTGCAATGCATTACCTTATAAATTCTGTTATAATTTGCTCATCATTTAAAAATTAAGGAGGATTGGCAATTATGGCAATCGTAAAAGTAACTGATTCTGATTTTGATAGTAAAATTGAATCTGGTGTTAAATTAGTAGATTTCTGGGCTACTTGGTGTGGACCATGTAAAATGATCGCTCCAGTTTTAGAAGAATTAGCAGGGGACTATGAAGGTAAAGCAGATATCTTAAAATTAGATGTAGATGAAAACCCATCAACTGCTGCTAAATATGAAGTAATGAGTATTCCAACATTAATCGTATTTAAAGACGGACAACCAGTTGATAAAGTAGTAGGTTTCCAACCTAAAGAAAACTTAGCAGAAGTATTAGACAAACATCTATAAGAATATAGAACCTGAGACTGGGGCATTTTCATAAATGCTCCAGCTTTGTTTTGTCTATGTATATATTAACGTGCCCATTAAGAATGGATAAGAGCATGTTTGGCTAATAAAAATTTTCGAAGAGAGGAGGACGTAGATGGAGACGTATCAAGAAAAAATTAAAACAAAACTAAATGTAGTGCCATTAGAGCCAGGGTGCTATTTGATGAAAGATCGTAATGATCAAGTGATTTATGTTGGTAAAGCTAAAAAACTACGTAATCGATTACGTTCTTATTTTACGGGTGCGCATGATGCTAAAACAACTCGCTTAGTAAGTGAAATTCGTAATTTCGAGTTTATAGTGACATCAAGTGAAACAGAATCCTTACTTTTAGAATTAAACTTAATTAAACAATACCAGCCACGTTATAATATTTTATTAAAAGATGATAAAAGTTATCCTTTTATCAAGATTACTAAAGAAAAACATCCAAGATTAATTGTAACTAGAACCGTTAAAAAAGGGACTGGCAAATATTTTGGTCCATATCCTAATGCTTATTCCGCACAAGAAACAAAAAAATTATTAGATCGTATATATCCATTTAGAAAATGTGATAAAATGCCAGATAAATTATGTCTTTATTATCATATTGGTCAATGTATGGGCCCGTGTGTGTATGATATCGATTTAGATAAATATGCACAAATGACAAAAGAAATTAGTGATTTCTTACATGGTGAGGACAAAACAATATTAAACCATTTACAAGAACGTATGGAAAAAGCGAGTGAGTCTCTCGATTTCGAACGTGCAAAAGAGTACCGTGATTTAATCCAACATATTCATAATCTCACTAAAAAGCAAAAAATTATGTCAACAGATAATACGATTCGTGATGTCTTTGGTTATAGCGTGTCGAAAGGTTGGATGTGCATTCAAGTCTTTTTCATTAGACAAGGGAATATGATTAAAAGAGATACTACGATGATTCCAATTCAACAAACTGAAGAAGAAGAGTTTTATACCTTTATCGGTCAATTTTATAGTTTAAACCAACATATATTACCGAAAGAAGTACATGTGCCGAAACACTTAGATAAAGACATTATTCAATCGGTTGTTGATACGAAAATTGTACAACCTTCTCGTGGTGCGAAAAAAGAAATGATTGATTTGGCAAATCATAATGCAGAAGTTTCGCTCAATAATAAGTTTGAATTGATTGCTAGAGATGAATCTAGAACGATCAAAGCAATTGAAGAACTTGGTGAAAGAATGGGGATCCAAACACCTATTAGAATCGAAGCATTCGATAATTCCAATATACAAGGTGTGGATCCTGTATCTGCGATGGTAACTTTTGTTGATGGTAAACCAGATAAAAAGGGCTATCGTAAATATAAAATTAAAACAGTTGAAGGTCCTGATGACTATAAATCAATGAGAGAAGTTGTTCGACGCCGATATACTCGTGTACTAAATGAAGGTACACCTTTACCTGATCTCATCATTGTCGATGGAGGTAAAGGACATATGAACGGCGTTATGGATGTACTTGAAAATGAACTAGGCTTAGATATACCAGTGGCTGGATTACAAAAAAACGATAAGCACCAAACGTCCGAGTTGTTATATGGTGCAAGTGCAGAAATCGTACCTTTAAAGAAAAATAGTCAAGCCTTCTATTTACTTCACCGCATTCAAGATGAAGTGCATCGATTTGCCATTACATTCCATAGGCAGACGAGACAGAAGACAGGACTTAAATCCGTGCTTGATGATATCGATGGTATCGGAGCGAAACGGAAAACGAAATTATTAAGAACATTTGGCTCGATTAAGAAAATGAAAGAGGCATCATTAGAAGATTTAAAAAAATCTGGACTTCCGGAAAATGTTGCAAAAAACTTACAACACGCACTTCAAAACAAATAAAATTTCAATTTTTGGACATGAGAATTATTCTCATGTCCAAAAATGCTTTAAATAATGTTACAATATAGTTAACAAAAGGCTATTTTTTTAAAGTTGTTTGGAAGCGTTTTCTAATTGAGAATTGTTATCAATCATGTAGGGTTACATGAATTGCTATAGTACAGACATTCTACGACATCATTATATGAAATCTATAACATGACTAGCCCTTTTCTTTTTTATGCCATACTTGTTTTCTTTTTAACTTTGATTAGGATGCTTCCAAAGTATCTAAAGTTAATCAATGGAGACGAGTACCAAATAAAGAAGTAAAAGAAGCTAGTATTTTATATGGTTTTTTACGGCAGTTTACATACAACTTTTTAATTTTAGTCAATTAATTAAATGTTTACAGGGGGGACTCCTTTTGGCTCAATCAAAAAATGAATTCTATCTAAGACGAATTCACTCGTTATTAGGTATTATCCCAATCGGTGCATTCTTAATTGTTCACTTATTGGTCAATCATCAAGCAACACAAGGGGCGGAAGCTTTTAACAAAGCATCAGGTTTTATGGAATCATTACCATTCTTATTGGTAGTTGAATTTGTATTAATCTATATTCCGCTGTTATATCATGGTTTATTTGGATTACACATTGCATTCACAGCAAAAGAGAATGTTGGACATTACTCTTTATTCAGAAACTGGATGTTCTTCTTCCAAAGAATAAGTGGTATTTTAGCCTTTATCTTTATCGCAATGCACTTATGGCAAACACGTCTACAAAAGGCATTCTTCGGTAAAGCAGTTGATTATAATATGATGCACGAAACGTTACATAATCCATTGTGGGCTATTTTCTACATTGTTTGTGTTATTGCAGTTGTATTCCACTTTTCTAACGGATTATGGTCATTCTTAGTAACATGGGGTATTTTACAATCTAAAAAATCACAACGTGTCTTCACATGGGTATCGTTAATTGTATTTTTAATCATTTCTTATATCGGCGTTTCAGCTGTCATTGCATTTATGTAAAGAATACACATTAACTAGTCTTAGTTTTAATATTTCAGGGGAGTGACATTTCTATGGCAGAGAAAAAAATTATTGTTGTCGGTGGAGGGCTTGCCGGTCTGATGTCAACAATTAAAGCAGCAGAAAAAGGTGCACATGTAGATTTATTCTCATTAGTACCTGTAAAACGTTCGCATTCAGTTTGTGCCCAAGGTGGTATTAATGGTGCGGTAAATACTAAAGGTGAAGGTGACTCACCTTGGATTCACTTTGATGATACTGTTTATGGTGGGGACTTCTTAGCTAACCAACCACCTGTAAAAGCAATGGCTGAAGCTGCGCCTAATATTATTCATTTATTAGATCGTATGGGTGTAATGTTTAGTAGAACGAATGAAGGCTTACTTGACTTCAGACGTTTTGGTGGTACGTTATATCACAGAACAGCATTTGCCGGAGCAACAACAGGTCAACAATTACTATATGCATTGGATGAACAAGTTCGTGCTTATGAAGTAGATGGATTAGTAACGAAATACGAAGGTTGGGAATTCTTAGGTATAGTCAAAGATGACGACAATACTGCTAGAGGTATTGTTGCACAAAATATGACGACTTCTGAAATTCAATCATTTGGATCAGATGCTGTAATTATGGCTACTGGTGGTCCTGGTATTATCTTTGGTAAAACAACTAACTCAATGATTAACACAGGTTCAGCAGCATCAATCGTTTATCAACAAGGTGCTATTTATGCTAATGGTGAATTCATTCAAATTCATCCTACTGCTATTCCTGGTGATGATAAACTACGTCTAATGAGTGAATCAGCACGTGGTGAAGGTGGACGAATTTGGACATATAAAGATGGTAAACCTTGGTACTTCTTAGAAGAGAAATATCCTGACTATGGTAACTTAGTACCTCGTGACATCGCGACACGTGAAATCTTCGATGTATGTATTAACCAAAAATTAGGTATCAACGGTGAAAACATGGTTTACCTTGATTTATCACATAAAGATCCACATGAGTTAGATGTTAAACTTGGTGGAATTATCGAGATTTATGAAAAATTCACTGGTGACGATCCACGTAAAGTACCAATGAAAATCTTCCCAGCAGTACACTACTCAATGGGTGGATTATATGTAGATTATGATCAAATGACAAATATTAAAGGTTTATTTGCAGCAGGGGAATGTGACTTCTCACAACATGGTGGTAATAGACTTGGTGCTAACTCATTATTATCTGCTATTTATGGTGGTACAGTTGCAGGTCCAAATGCAATTAAATATCTTGATGAAATCGAAACTTCATACACTGATCTAGATGATAGTATCTATGAAGCACGTGTTAAAGAAGAACAAGAACGTTTCGATAAATTATTAAACATGCGCGGTAGCGAAAATGCTTATAAACTTCACCGTGAATTAGGTGAAATCATGACAGCAAACGTAACTGTTGTGCGTGAAAATGATAAATTGTTAGAAACAGATAAGAAAATTCAAGAATTGATGAAGCGTTACGAAGATATTGATATGGAAGATACACAAACTTGGAGTAACCAAGCCGTATTCTTCACACGTCAATTATGGAATATGCTTGTACTAGCACGTGTAATCACTATCGGAGCTTATAACCGTAACGAATCGCGTGGTGCACACTACAAACCAGAATTCCCAGAACGTAATGACGAAGAATGGTTAAAAACAACTATGGCTCACTACCAAGGTAGAACTGAAGCGCCTAAATTCACTTATGAACCAGTTGATATTAGCTTAATTCCACCACGTAAACGTGATTACACTAGTAAGTCTAAAGGAGGTAAAAAATAATGGCTGAACAATCAGTAAAAGACACTCCAGAAACTCAAGGTAATCAACCAACAGAAGAACAAAATAATCAACCTAAACAAAAAACGGTTAAATTGATTATTAAACGTCAAGATGATAGCGAATCTAAACCATATGAAGAAACATTTGAAGTTCCTTACAAAGAAAATTTAAATGTTATCGCATGTTTAATGGAAATTAGACGTAACCCAGTTAATAGTAAAGGTGAAAAGACAACGCCTGTAACTTGGGATATGAACTGTTTAGAAGAAGTATGTGGTGCTTGTTCAATGGTGATTAATGGCCGTGCAAGACAATCATGTTCTGCTATCGTTGATCAATTAGAACAACCTATACGTTTAGAACCAATGAGTACGTTCCCAGTTATTCGTGACTTACAAGTTGATCGTTCAAGAATGTTTGACAACTTGAAACGTATGAAAGCTTGGATTCCAATTGATGGTACGTATGATTTAGGTCCAGGTCCTCGTATGCCTGAGAAAAAACGTCAAACAGCTTATGAATTATCTAAATGTATGACTTGTGGTGTTTGTTTAGAAGTTTGTCCTAACGTCACTCAAAAAAATGATTTCGTTGGTGCGCAAGCCATCTCTCAAGTACGTTTATTCGACTTACATCCAACAGGTGCTATGACTAAAGATGAACGTTTAGATGCTTTAATGGGTGCAGGTGGATTACAACAATGTGGTAATTCACAAAACTGTGTGAATGCTTGTCCAAAAGGTATTCCATTGACTACATCTATTGCAGCAATGAACAGAGAAACATCATTCCATATGTTTAAATCATTCTTCGGCTCTGATCACAAAGTTGACTAATATTGAATTGTTAGCGGTACTCCACATAGGAGTGCCGCTTTTTTGTGTATTGATTGATAAAATAGCATTAGTGATTTCGTTCGAATTAATCAACACTTAAGTATGCATATGATAAAATAAAGTTTAACTATAAAATAAGGATGTAAGACTATGAATAGACCAATTGGAGTAATAGATTCAGGTGTGGGTGGTTTAACAGTAGCTAAAGAGATAATGAGACAACTTCCTAATGAAACCATTTATTATTTAGGTGATATTGGAAGATGTCCATATGGACCTAGATCAGGTGAAGAAGTTAAACAATTCACAACTGAAATAGCACAGAAACTTGTCGAATTCGATATTAAAATGCTCGTGATAGCTTGTAATACAGCTACTGCAGTAGCATTAGAACATTTACAGAACATATTACCTATACCAGTAATCGGTGTCATTGAACCCGGTGCTCGAACAGCTATTATGACGACTAAGAATCAAAATGTTTTAATTTTAGGCACAGAAGGAACGATAAAATCAGAAGCTTATAGAAAGCATATTAAGCGAATTAATCCTAACGTAGAGGTATATGGTATTGCTTGTCCAGGCTTTGTACCTTTAGTTGAGCAAATGAGATATAATGATCCGACAATTACAAGTATTGTCATACATCAAACCTTGAAACAATGGCGTAATAGCGAAGCTGATACAGTTATTTTAGGTTGTACGCACTATCCATTGTTATATCAACCTATCAATGATTATTTTGGTGGTAAAAAAACAGTTATTTCTTCAGGATTGGAAACAGCTAGAGAAGTCAGTGCATTATTAACATTTAGTAACGAACATGCAAGTTATACACAACATCCGCCACATCGTTTCTTTGCAACTGGAGATACAACACATATTGAAAATATTATTAAAGAATGGCTAGGTATGGATACTAAAGTAGAGCGTATCTCAGTAGGTTAAATGGAGGAATTGTTAATGGAAGATATTGTAATAGCATCTAATAATAAAGGTAAGATCAATGATTTTAAAGCTATATTTCCTAACCATAATGTCATAGGTATTAGTGAATTGATTAAAGATTTTGATGTAGAAGAGACAGGAACGACATTTGAAGAAAATGCTAAATTAAAATCTGTTGCAGCGGCTAAAGCTTTAAATAAACAAGTCATTGCTGATGATAGTGGTTTAGAAGTCCAAGCATTAAATGGTGAACCAGGTGTCTATTCTGCAAGATATGCAGGATTAGATAAAAATGACCAAGACAATATTAATAAATTATTAAAAAATATGGAAAATATCTCTGATAGAAATGCACAATTTGTGTGTGTGATTAGTATGAGTGCACCTAATGGTGAGACGACCCAATTTAAAGGGACAGTAACAGGCGAAATAACTACAGAACCAATCGGAGATAATGGATTTGGATATGATCCCATTTTTTATGTACCTTCTTTAAATAAAACGATGGCACAATTATCAGATTCTGAAAAAGCTAAAATTAGCCATCGAGGTCATGCTATAAAACAGTTACAACAATTTTTAGCAGGTGAGAATAATGAGTAAATGGATTATAGTGAGTGATAATCATAATGAAACAGGTATCCTGTACCAAGTGTATGATCAACATCAAGATGCAGATGTATTCCTTCATCTTGGTGATTCTGAATTTCAATATGATGATACAGAATTGAGCTTATATCATCGAGTTAAAGGAAATTGTGATTTTTATCCAGAATTTCCAGAGGAGCAATTTATTACACATCATGATGTTCATGCATTTTATACACATGGCCATTTGTACGGGGTCAACCAAACAAGAATGAAATTAGCTGAAAAAGCTAAGACAGTTGGTGCGCAATTAGCATTTTATGGACATACACATGTCGCTAAATATGAAAATATTGCAAACGTGCATGTTATTAATCCGGGAAGTATTTCACAATCAAGAAGTAATGTCGAAGAAACCTATGCGGAACTTCTCATTGATGATACGACATTAAAATGTACTTTGAATTTTAGAAATCGTGAAGATAAAGTGATAGATACAATTGAATTTAAATTAGAAAACAGTTAGGCATTCAATATTGCCTAACTGTTAATTTGTTTGCATATAAAAAAAGAGTTGTAATCGTAATAGATTACAACTCTTATTAGCGTCCTGGGAGGGATACTATAAACCTTATAACGACGGGTTTCATGGGCTTTCGGGTCCCTAATGGGTCCCTAAAAATCACATTGCACTTATTATTTGTGTTGCTTTTGCATCTTCTTCTTTGTATGTTTCTTCAAGTAAATGTGAATAAAATTCAGTAGTAACTGATATATTTTTGTGTCCTAGTCTTTTCGAAATGTAATATATAGAAATGCCTTTGGCTAATAAATATGAACAGTGAGTATGACGTAAAGCATGTGAAGTGATTTCTTTGATACCTAGATTGTTACAATATTTTTTTAAACGTTTGTTAACTGCATTGTTTGTTAGTTCACCAAAGATAGTACCGTCAATTGTTCTAGGTAATTGATCAATAGATTTAATGATATAATTCATATCCTTTTGACTAATAGACACATAACGTGGAGATGAATCAGTTTTATGTTCATCAATATATATTTCGCTTTTAATTTGATTGATATATTCACGCTTTAGATTTAAAGCGCCACTTATACGACAACCAGTACAAATCATGATGAATAGTACGAGTGATGATGCGTTGTCTTTAGTCATCAAATGCTGTTTTAACACTTCATAATCTTTTAGATTGATATACTTACTATCTTCACTTTTATTAGGGTTATTAGCCCTATAATTAACCTTGAAGGTAGGGTTCTTTGCAATAAGCCCTTCGTATACTGCATCGTCTAATGATGTTCTTATATAGCCATTTAATTTTCTTATAGACTCTTTAGAATGATTTTTTGAAAATTCATTAATAAAATCTTGATAGTGATACCTGGATAAATCTTTCAGCTTTTTCTTGCCAATAGGGTGGTTGTTGATATGCTCTATAGCAGCAGCGTAAGACTTATATGTTTTAGGTGTTACAGTCGATTTCTTAAACGTTTCACACCACGTTTTAAAATAGTCATGCAGGGTTAAATTAGGTTCGTAATCAATGCCTTGCTTTAACTCATTTAACTTATCTAATCCGGCAGAATTAGCTTCTCTTTTTGTTCGAAAACCTTTTTGTCTATACCGTTTACCTTCATACTTAAATTCGTATTGCCATTTTTTACCGTCATAACATCGTGTTTGCATGTTATCCCTCCTCAAAAAAGGTAAAAAATAATAAGGGTAGTTGGACTACCCGAGAATTGCATAAAAAAAAAAACAGGAAGTACAAGTGCACTTCCTGCGAGCCCTCTCTTCCAAGGGTTAATATAATATAAAGTCCTCTTTTTCAAGGATTAATCTATAATTATATTACCAGGAAATCAGCAACTATTCAAGTTTAATGTTTAAGAATAAGTGCCACTAAAAATACAATTATCAAACTTCATGTGTTTCTTTCATAAATAACAATTCCTTTGGAGTTACTTTCTTTTTTTATCAATTTCACGGGCGTATTTTTGTAATTTTCTGCGTGTTTTCATGATACTTTCTTTTTTAGGACGTGACTTTCTAAAAACATTACCTCTGTTAGTTCTAACGGTATAAAAAATTTTTCTCAGTTTAACTTGATAATTAATTATTTTCATTATATTTCTCCTTTATAAATTTATATTAAAGTGCCAGTAAGACGGTTAATAATACAAAAGAAACTAAAATTATTGTTCATTAACTTCGTAACTTTGAGCTTTAGAAGGATCTTCGACTTTAATTCCTTGTTGTCCTAACCTTCTTATCACTTCTTCACCTTCTTCAGTATTTGCTTTTTGATTAATTTCATTTTGAATCTCTCGTTCACTTAACGATTCATTAGAAGTTGGGACACCACCCATATCTCCATTAGCTTCACCAGTATAACCGTTTTGTTTAGCAACTTTGGCATTAGCTTCCATCTGTTCTTGATTTAGATCACCACTGTTTTGTTGTGCATTTGCTTGTTGGTTTTGAGCAGGTTGTTGTTGAGACTGTTGAGCTTGTTGGTTATTCTGATTTGAATTGTTCTGAGAATTATTTTGAGCATTAGACTGTTCATTTTGTTGATTATCTTCACTTGATTGGTCTTTTTCTTTGTTGTTATTTTTATCTTTATTCTTCTTTGGATCATTAGACTTCTTATCTGATTTGTTTTCAGATTTCTTGTCATCGTCTTTTTTAGAATGGTCCTCACTTTGACCACATGCTGTTAATACTAATGCTGATGATAATATTGCCGTTCCTAATAATTTAAATTTCATATTAAAACTCCTTTAATTAATTTTATTGTATTTATACACTTTCAATGGCTCAAACGTGATTGCATAATCGCCGTAGTGAATTCCAATACCATGCTTTTGTTTGTAATGTTCCAATACTTCTAATACGTGTTCTTCACTTAACTGAACATATTGCGCTAGTTCGTATAAGTTACTTACACCGTAGTTGTGCGCCTCAACAATGATACGCAAGGGCAGTGCAGCCTCGTATCCGTGACGTTTAGCGTAGTTTTCGAATTTGCGGTTAATCCATTTAGATTGGTCTAAGATGTTACCGTATGTAAGTTTGTGATGTGCAAGTTCTTCGTATAAGACTTCGGCTTTACGTGTTTCGGATAGGTTTTTATCAATAAGAATTATTCCATCCTTATAAAAACCACTGTAACCGTCAGGTAGCGAATGTGTATCTTTTATTTTAATGTGTTCATTCTCAGCAAGTAATTGTTCGTAACGTGACAATAAAACCAATCCCTTTATTTATCTTCGTTTTTAAATCTATCAATTAGACTCATTATATAATCCACATCTTCTTGTTTTAATTCGCCCTCTAAATGAGCTGCTAATGTTTGTGGTTGTTCAATTTTTATTTCTTTTCTTCCACTTAACTCATCTAAAGATACATTAAAGTAATCTGACAAGGCACTAGCATGTTCCATCGAAGGGCTAGTAATACCTTTTTCCCATCTGTCTATTGATGCTTTCGAAAATTTAACTTCATATTTTGTATTAAGTCTATCGCTCAATTCTTTTAATGATAAGTTGTGGGATTTTCTTAATTTACTTAGGTTGTCTGAGAAATTAGTCATATTTTTTACTCCTTGTTTGTGTTTTACAAACTTATTATATAAGTTTTTTCTCATATTTGCAACACATTTTACAAATTAATTTCTCAAAAATGAAATTTATTTGTTGACATCGAAATAACTGACCTGTATAGTAATTAGTGTAATCTCATAAATGAGACGAAAGAGGTGATTACAACATGAACAAAAAGAGATATCAAGGTTTAAGGAATTTCATTGATGAGAGTGAATATTCTCATAAAGACGTAGCTAATATGATTGGTATGAACCCTGCACGCTTCAGTCAAAAGATAAATAAAAACAAAAGTAATTTTACTATTGATGAAGCTAGTGCTATATGTGATGTTTTGGATATTAGCATGGATGATTATTTTTTTAATCACAACGTCTCAAAAATGAAACGGGAACCACAAACAACTTAAAGGAGGTTAGTTATGAACATACAAGAGGCAACAAAGTTAGCTATGGAAAATGGAAAATCAATTTATCGTTCTTCTCAGTTCGATAGTGATATAGAACCTGGAAGTTCAGTTGAACTTATACCAACTAATACATTTGGTTATATTGTGACTATTCCGCGTAAAAAAGTCTTCACACCAATGTGGCAACCAATGGCGGAAGACTTGTTAGCAGATGATTGGAAGGTGGTAGGCATTCGCGATTAAAAACCTAATAACTGTCTTAAATTATTCAAATCTTTAATTAATGATTTAGCCTTTTTTGAGTATTCTTTTTCGAAATAAGCAATAGAACTATTCTCTAGAATTATAGCGCACGGAACGTTACTACCATATGTAACGTTCAAGTAATTATTAAAACTTAACTCATTAATACAATCATGTAATTGATTGTAAGTGTGACCAATAAAATACTTTTGTTGTAGTTCTTCGCAACTACCAAAATATTTTGATTGACTCGAAGATTCGCCTTCTTCAAGTCTATCTAAGTAAATTTTATACATGTGCTTTAAAACAAATTCAGACCCATTTCTGATGTTATCCATATTTATCACCTCCAACGGTGATTATACCGAACAATCGAACAAACAATTTAAAGGAGTGAATGGAATGCAAGATTTAAAACCAATTAAAAAAGCACTCTTAATAGCAATTACTGTAATAGTTACTAAAAAGGTGCTTGATAGAAAAAGACCTAAACTTATTCATCAATTAAACATTAACGGAAAAGATTTAGAAATTAAAAAATTAAAAATAAACAAAGCTATTAGAGAATTAGAAAAATCTAAAAATACGATTGATGAATTAATTGATGAAGGTATACCATTCGAGACTACTTTCTAACAAAATCGAGTTTACATCTTGGACATTTATTGTGTTTCTTCTTGGTCATAATTTTCATGCGTTTACCACAATTAGGACAAGATGTCTCGATGGTCATATGATCCTTAGACATATGCAACACCTCCCTTCATAAAGGGATAACAACATTATACACGAAAGGAGCACCTAAGATGACGCAAACTTTAACCGTGTCTGTACCAATACCAGACACACACGTGCTTGTCGCTAAAGATGAATACGATGAGTTAATAAATTACTCACTAGATCCAGTTTGGGACTTAAAAGAATTAAAACGCAAATTGAAAATGTCATCTGACGACACTATTAAAGACAGATTATTATTCAATCCGAAGTTTGAGAAATTACTTAAAAAACAAGGTATCGCACATTATCCGGATGAGAGTTTAAACCGTTGGAGATTCAACGCTAGAAAGATGAATAAATTCATCGAAGAACATTTTGAAGAAATACACGGAAAGGGGAGATAAAAAATGAGCAAACTACAACTCATTAAAATAGCACTCCTAACAGCACTTTTGGTTGAGGAAGTTAGGAATGCTAGTAAAGGTTTTTATAATTACAAACACGTAACGTATAAACCTAAAAAAAGAAAAATTACTAGTCTTGATAAAGTTTTTTAACTTTTAATGCGGCTTCATCTTCGATAGCACCAGATAGATTTGATTCTATTTTGCAAATTAAAAATGAATCATCGCTATCAAAAATTTTACTTAAAACATTACTAATATCTTTACTTGATTTTGGAGATTTTATCAACCAAACAGAATCTTGAATGTGAATAGCATCTCTAAACGAATTAAGTAAATGCCATAAATTTTCATAGTCTTTGCGTGGTGCATGAAGATCATAGCTAATTAAATACTTGTCCATATTTTCTCACCATCCTTTCACATTAGATAAAAGGATTATAACAAATAAATAATTTATAAAGGAGGTCTACCAATGAACAAATCATTCTTAATCGCATTACTATCATGGATTGTACTATCACTAGCACTCACATTTGCAGGTGTCTATTTCACAACTGCATTAGGTCTCGCAATGTTAATTAGTATCGCAGCATTTGTATTTTTCGAATATGAATTTTTTCAAATAAAAAAGACTGAATGCTAACGGCAATTAGCAAACAGTCAAAAAAATAAACGTATTTTCCGAAAGAACTACGTTTATTAAATCAAAATAAACGGAGGTAGTCAACTATGAGTAACTCAGAAAAACATTTACTAAACTTACTCAAAATTGCATGGCAAAACGAATTTCAACTCAAATTACAACTAGCTGAACGTGACGAAGAATTAGAACATCAGAAACGAATTATGCAATCAGAAATCAATATGTATAAAGAACAAAAAGAAATGTACAAAAGAGCATATGAAATCTTAAAAGGAGAGTGTTTGATAGATGAAAGAGACAGTGACTTATCTCATTAAACGTAACGATGTTGAAGATGACATATATATCACTAATCGACCTAGCGAAAATTTTCCAGATATTAAATATTCAACTAACAGACGAGATGCCAAGCCATTTGATGGTTTAGATAATTCAGTAATAGACATGACAAAACATACTGCAATAAAGAAAACTGTAACTGAAACAACTGAATATGAGGAGGTTGAGTATGACATTTAATATTTCAAACGCTACTGAAATTAACACAGACAAATCGACATATTTAATTTATGCAAAACCAGGCACAGGTAAAACACACACTTTGAATTTTCTTCCTGGTAAAACACTATATATCAATGTGGACAAATCAGAACGACCATTAAAAGGTAATGAGAACATCGACATCTTAGAATTTAATACCCACGAAGCATGGAAAGAGTGGAGCGAATTAATGAAGTGGTTGGCAGATAATAAAGAAATCGTTAATCAATACGACACTATAGCTATCGACAATATTTCAGAGTTGTTTAGATCCATGTTAGCAAACTTAGGGCGTAATGGTAAAAATGAACGTGTACCAGAAATGAGTCATTACCAACGTGTGGATTTCTTTACAATTGACAGTTTGCGTTTCCTACAAAGTTTAAAAAAACGTTTAGTATTTCTTGCTTGGGAAACCAACTTTGAAAACTACACGCCTGCAGGTCAACAAATTACGCAAGCTGTACCAGATATACGTAAAACTATTCGCGATAACGTAGCAGGTCTTTGCCAAGTTGTAGCACGACTAGTATTTAATGAGAAATCCGGTAAACGAGGTTTCATACTAGCCCCAAGTAATAACGTATTCGCAAAAAATCAATTAGACAACAGAGAACATTGCTTGCAGGAAGATTTATTTAAAGTCGGTGATGTGGATGACAACGTTTAAACTTTACGACTATCAAGAAAAGCTAGTAGATCAGGCTAGACACATCCTGTTAAATAAATCAGGTGTACTCATACAAAGCCCACCCGGAAGTGGCAAATCAGTCATGATTGCTGAAGTTGTTAAAAATGCAGTTAATAAAGGAAATCACATTCTTTTTATCGTACACCGAAAAGAATTAAGTCATCAGATAAAAAACACACTAACTAAACACGACGTTGATTTATCGCAAGTTGATATTCTTTCCGAAAAACGTGCTAAAAATATTATGCACAAACTTACACCGCCTAAAATTATTGTAACTGATGAAACACATCATAGTAGAGCGAAAACGTATAAAGACATTTATGATTATTTTCCTAACGCTTTACGGGTTGGTTTCACTGCAACTCCATGGCGTGCTAATAGTAAAGGATTTACAGATATATACGATGAAATGGTGAAAGGTCCATCAGTTGAATGGTTAATCAAAAATAAGCGTTTAGCAGACTACGATTATAAAAGTGTGGTATTGGCAGATGAAAGTAAATTAAAAAAGTCTAGCACAGGTGACTTCACTAAAAAATCAATCGACAATGCGATACCAAAAGGCATATATGGAGATATCGTAGAAAACTATCTAAAGCACGCTAACGGACAAAAGACCATACTTTACGCCCACAGTGTTGAGGCTAGTAAAGATATCGCAGAGCAATTTAAATTAAACGGTATAAATGCTGCACATGCAGACGCAAAAACAAACATCTCAGAACGAACTCAAATTATGGAAGATTTTAAAAAAGGCGCTATTAAAGTTCTATGTAATGTTGATCTCATTTCAGAGGGGTTTGATGTACCTGATTGTACATGTGTCATCTTAGCTAGGCCAACTGATTCATTAGTGCTTTTCATGCAACAAGCTATGCGTTCAATGCGTTATCAACCTAATAAGAAAGCACTTATTATTGACCATGTAGGTAACTATGCAAGGCACGGCTTACCTGACACGCCGCATGATTGGAAGAAATATTTTAAAGGATTTAAGAAGCGTAAACGTAAAGAAAACGATGATATAGGACTAAAAACATGTAAAAAATGTTTTACAGTCTATTCTTCTGAACTGTATGAGTGCCCTAATTGTGGTCATATTAATGAAACAGAAGAAAAGAAAGGTCTGGAAAATTACGACGCAGAGCTCACAGATATCAAACCTTTCAAAGTTGATTATACATTAATGCAATACGACAAACGTAAAAAAAATAAGGAAGATTTAGAAACACTTGAAGACTACTACTTGTTTGCTAAAGCGAACAATTACAAAGAATCATGGATTAAATTTAATAATCCTTATTATAAAAACGCACCGTTTCCGGTGTTATATGCAGATTTAAAAACAATCAAACAAAAATACAATTATTAAAGGAGATTTTTACTATGACATTATTTACTACAGATTATTCAAATTTAGAAAGCAATGACTTTTCACCCCTACCAGAAGGAGAATACGAAGTTGTTATCAAGAGTGCAACAGAAAGAGCAACGAAGAATGGAAAAGAAGAAACACAATTACAATTAGTTGTTAGAAACGATTTAAAGAAAACATCAGAACATCAAGCTAAATTCGCTAACAGAGTAATTTTCGTCGATGAATGGAAACGCACAATTGACGGACAATATAAATATAAAATGGATAACTTCATGCACTACTTAAATGGTGTAGGTGTTCCAGAAGGTACAGCAATTGAAAGTATTGAACAGTTACTTGAAATGTTCAGAGGTAAGCCAGTTAGAGTATTTGTGAAACAAGAAGAAAATGAATATAAAGGCGAAAAACAAATCGTCAATCGTGTTGCACCATGGAATTTTAAACGTACTAAATTCCCACAAATGAATCATGAATGGAAATCAGATGACGATAAACCAAGTAGCAATAATGCATTTGCGGGTGGTGAAGACATCAATGATGACGACTTACCTTTCTAATATTCCAGATGAATTAAAACAACTAAATAACTGGTGCGTGTGGAAGTTTGAAAAACGAAATGGCAAACGTACAAAAATTCCTTTTAATGCTGAAACAGGTGAGTTTGCTAAATCAAACGACAAACGTACTTGGTCTAGTTATGAAACTGCAGTTAATGCAGAAGGTGTCGATGGTATAGGGTTCTTCTTTGAACCCCCATACCTTGGCATTGATATTGATGATATTGATGATGATCTCCACAGATTTAAAGAAGGGGATAAGTTAGACAATATTGTTAGTGAATTTAACGAAGCATTTAAAAGTTATACAGAAGTAAGCCCAAGTGGTAATGGATTACACATTATTGTAAAAGGTAAAATCCCCGGCAGTCGTAGACGTAAAGGTAATATAGAAATGTACGATAGTGGTCGTTTCTTCACAATGACTGGTAAAACGATTGGTAAATATAAAGATGTTACAGAAGTGTCTGAACAAGTCTTTAAAACAATTTATGAAAAATATTTACCAGATAACACTGTGAAATATCCTACAACAAATAATTATCAACAGAATATCCATAATCTTTCTGAAATCGATGTTATCAATGAAATATATAAATCAAAACAAGCTAAACTATTTGATGACTTAATGAAGGGTAACTACGAACCTTACTACACATCTCATTCTGAGGCTGATATGGCATTAGCGAATATACTAGCCTTTTGGTGTGCAAGAGATTATTCGCAAATGGATAGTATTTTTAGACAATCTAATTTGTATCGTGATAAGTGGGATGAAAAACGTAAGAATTCCACATATGGTGAACAAACTTTATTCAAAGCAATTAATGAAGCTAACAATATTTATACCCCCAAACAACAAACAGAAGATAACCCACTTAGATATGCATTAAGCAAACTATTCGATAATCAAGAAGAAACAAAAGATTTCCCAATTAGAAGTTACGACGACACAGGCAACGCAGACCGATTTATAGATAGATACGGCAATCTTTACAAATATAGTTACATTGCCAATAAATTTTATATTTATGATGGTATGAAATGGAAAATTGATGATAAAGGTTCAATTCGTAAATTAATCGATGAAATGATTGAAAGTATCAAAGATGAAAAAATAATTCATGGTGATGATGTTACAGAAGAAGAAGCGAGAGAGTTCTTCCAAAAATACTACAAAAAGACACGCGGTACTCAAGCGAAGAAAAATATTATGAATGAACTCATGCATCGACGACCAGCTACCCCTGATGACTTTGATAGAGATGACATGCTTATAAATGTTGCGAATGGTTATATTGATTTAACTTCAAGAGAACTTTATAAACACGATATCAATAAAATGTTTTCTCAGATAACCAATACTGATTACACAGAAAAAATGCAACCTGCAGTATGGTTAGACTTCTTAAACGATATTTTTGCAGGTGATCAAAAAGTAATTCGCTACATTCAAAAAGCATTAGGTTATTCGCTTACTGGTAGTACAAGAGAACAAATTATGTTCATTCTATTTGGTAAAGGTCGTAATGGTAAAAGTATTTTTGTTGAAGTGATTTCGGAAATACTTGGGGATTATTCCAATAACATGCAAGCTAAATCATTGATGGTTAAGAAAAACGACAATGTTAATACCGACATTGCACGTTTAAGTAAAGCGAGATTTGTGACCAGTTCTGAACCAAATGAGGGTTTTCGTTTTGATGAAGGATTAATAAAACAGTTGACTGGTGGAGATAAAGTCACTGCACGTTTCTTGTATGCTGAAGAATTTGAATATACACCGAAATTTAAAATATGGGTGTCTACAAACCATAAACCTATCATTCGTGGTACTGATGATGGTATTTGGAGACGCTTAGTATTAATCCCGTTCGATGTTCAAATACCTGAAGAAAAAGTCGATAAAGATCTTAAATATAAATTATTAAGAGAAGCACCGGCAATATTGAACTGGATGGCTGAAGGTGCCTACATGTGGATGCAAGAAGGATTGGCTATGCCAGAGAAACTTAAAGAGGCAGTACAGAAATATCGTAATGAGATGGATACGTTAGGACAATTTATAGAAGATTGTTGCAAAGTTGATAAAAACAGTTCTGAAAAAGTTAGTAATTTACATCAAGCATATAAAACATGGTCTAACGATAACCTTACTTCAACTAAAGTTTTAGGGATGAAAAGTTTTAGTCAGAAAATGGAAGAGCGTTTTGTTAAAGAATCTAGACGAGACGCAAACTATTTTATTGGAATTGAAATAGATAACAAAAAAAGTTTTGAAGAAAAAAAATACCCAGGTATAAGAGCAGTTTTTGATTAGTGTGGAAGGTCGTGGAACTTGTGTGGAACATTAAATGTACCAAGTTCCACCATTCGAAGTATTGATATAACAACGTTTTTATCTATTTGTGGAACTTGTGGAACTTAAAATAAAGAAAGTTAATATACGTAAAAATAAATTGATGTATATAAAGATAAACCAGTTTATAAGAAATACCCTCCACACGTTCCACAAAATTATCTAATTCATTGGCACACAAGGTTTTCTAGTGTGGAACTTCAAAAAAATAAAATTCCACAAAGTTCCACAAACCTTCCACAAATTTTTAGGAGGTAATGGAATGAATAATAAAATAATACAAATATTGAATACTAATAAAAATATGGCAGCGCAATACGATAGCGGTGATGGAAATATATTCGAATGCCCAGTCGTATGTTTAGCATTGGTTGAAAATAATGAGGGTCACCGATATGTAGAACTAATGGATATGACGAGTGATGGTGAAATAGACTTTTCCGGCTATGATGATAGTCACTTTCTAGGTGTAAAAGTTTATGACTGAACAACAAATACAAAATGAAATTATATTAGCCATCAACAAACGTGGCCACAGGTTATGGCGTGCAAATGCAGGCAAAGTCGTAACCAAAGACAATCGTATTATTAAATTATTACCTAAAGGGTTTCCCGATACATTTGGCTATCGTAAATCAGACGGTAAGTTTATCGCAATTGAAGTGAAAACTGAAAAAGGTAAATTAAGACCTGAACAAATTAAGTTTAAAGAATTCATTGAATCACAGAATGTTTTATACGGAGTAGCACGAAGTGTGGATGATGCAATACGAATTGTAGAAGGTGATTAATTGGAACACAGAGAAGAAACCATCGAAGTTGAGGCGAAACTAAAAATACGTGTGAAGTACCCTGTTTGGATTAATAACAGAATCACTACTGAAGAAGAACGCGAACGCATTTTAGATTTAATTGCAAAGAACCCAGAAAAAGAATTGATGCATGAAGATTTAGAACTGATTGAATTAATAGAGGTGGAGTAAATGGTTAGAACGGTTGGAAGATATAGAGATGAATTCGGCGATATATACGTCCCGTTATCAATCAATTCGACAAAGGTTGATGTACCTATAGAGATTTATGAAACAGCCATCAATAATGGTTTAAGTGATTATGACATTAGACGACGTATTATTGAGAACGGTTATAAACCAACATATTTCATAGCTAGACCTATAAATGCTGATAAAGGTGCTATGAAGTTAGAAATTGAAGATAGGGAACGCGAGCAAAGAATAGCTACAAGAGAAGAACAAGAATTACGTAGAAAGAAACCACATTTGTTTAATGTTAAGCAGAAACACACACGTAGTAAGTATTTGCAAGGTCTAATGGACAATAACGCAATAGCTAAATTAAAAACCGACTCATACGGCAGAGTGCAAAGGGGATAAGCGAATGGAATTACATGAGTTAAATACAGGTGATGACATTTGGTTCAAATATCCAAACGCGACCAACTCATTCCCTGCAGTTGTGGAAGAACTCCATTACAATTTTAAAGGCAAACCATACCTAAAAGTACGAGTAGGTAGTGAATTAGTAGTGATAGACGATAAATACGACATAGTAAAGGTGTGATGACAATTATTAGTAATCAGAAAATAGATACACCCTTTTAATTAGGGAGTATCTCTGAAATGTGTTTTAACAAACCATTATTGGGATTGACATGATTAGTGATAATAGCTCTTGATGTTCTTATTTCTATTTCTAAGTCATTTTCAAAGATATAAGGACTGTCTCTTAAAAAATATAAATAAAACTCATTAGCACCGAATGATTCTATGTATATAGGTAATTGAGTTGTTTTTATTGGTTGATTCAACTTAGTTCCACCAGTAATAAACAATTCTTTATTATCGCAATATATTCCGTTAATAGAAAATCCTGAAATTGCTATTGGTTCAGAAGAATTATTGGTTATGAGGATTTGTATATAATATCCGGCATTTGGAACGTAATAAATATTTAAAAACTCATAGTCAATGTTGAACTTCTGTCTTTCCCATGTCCTTAAATAATTAAAAGCCGTTAAAAACATCATTGCTATAGAAATAAATAAAGAAAGTAAACTAATAAAAATTGTCATAGTAGTCCTCCTTACTAATAAAAATATAACGGAGTTGATATATAAATGGAAGGTTATTCAGTGAATTATATATGTAGAAAATTACCTTTTATACAGCATAATGATAACAAGCTTTTTAAAACGCATTTTCAATGTCCTAATTGTCACAGTTATGAGACGGATAAACAGCATGTATATGCTAATTCATCAATAATTTATATTAAAAGGATTTGTTATGACTGTGGATATACATTTTTATATAAATCTTTCACTAGAGGTGTAGATAACAATGACAATAATCAATAATCAGAAAGTGGATATGATCAATAAACCGCCACATTACACATATGGCGACATTGAAATTATAGATTTCATAGAACAAGTTACAGCACAGTACCCACCAGAATTAGCATTCGCTATTGGGTCGGCAATTAAATATATCGCTAGAGCGAATCATAAGAATGGTAAGGAAGATATCGACAAAGCGAGATGGTACTTACAACGTGTATTTGATAAGTGGGACACAAGCAATGACAACTAGCACATACGATCTATCTTCAACAATCAACCAGAAATATAGATACAACATTAAAGGTAAGACGCCTACACAGATTAATCGTGAATTACGTGAAAAAGGTGTGCAGGGATTTGTAGTTAAAGTAGGTGGCAATAAAGTCGTAATGAAAGTATTAGAAGAACATAAACAAAGTAATAGGGAGTGTATGATATGACAGTAACACTATCACAAGACACTTATGACGCAATACTTGATGACCTTAAGAAGTTGCGTGAGCGTAATGTAGAGTTGGAAAGAAAAGCACAGGCGTTTGATGAGATAAAAGAATATACATTAGACAAAATAGAAACGTTAACTACAAGACAAGAGTTTGCATCAAATTCTAATGAGTTTGAACGCTTCGGAAACTTACTGACTGCATTTAAAGCTGTTAAATATAAAATAATTGATTTGGAGCGTGAAGAGTGATGAAAAGATATTATGTTCAAATTTACTATACGGGTGTGATTGAAGATACTGTGTTAGCTGAAAATGTAAAAGAAGCTGAATTTGAAGCTCAAGATATTGCGACGATGGAATTGCCTGGCAATATCGATGATTACACTATTTCAATACAGGAGGACAACGAAAATGACTAATCAATTAACAGTAGACCAATTAGTAAAAGCAGTAGAACAATGGAGTATCGATAAAGGGTTGCATAATGGCAATAGCTTTACGCAATTTGCTAAATCGAGCGAGGAAATGGGGGAAATCGCAGCGGCATTATGTAGAGACAACACAGACGCTCTCAGAGACGGTATAGGAGACGTTGTTGTTACTTTAGTGATATTGGCCCAACAAAATAATATGACGTTACAGGAGTGTTTAGAACAAGCTTATGGAGAGATTAAAGACAGAACAGGAGTCATGTCAAAAGACGGGAGCTTCATCAAATCAGAAGACATCGAATAATTTAGACATTGTAGAGAGAATTAAACAAATATTATATGAGGAGGCATACAATGATTAAACACATTTCAAAACTAATATTCACGTTAGCAATGTATGAGTTAGGTAGGTACGTGACGGAACAACTATTAATTAAATATACATCTAACGATGATATAGAAGCGCCACAGGATTTTACGCAAGATGATCATATCCATTTAAACGCGGAGGTATCTGACTAATGTGGATAATCATATCAATACTATTAGGTGTTGTTTGTCTCACCTCTCTAGGTGTACAACACGAACAACGGAGAGAATTAGAAGAATATAAATATGCTAATGCTTACATGAAAGATTACATTGTTAGATATATAGATGAGAAACGTAAGTAATGGAGGTAGTAGATGTATACACGTGACGAAGTAAGAAACATGATAGACAATTATAAGTGGATGCGTAATATTATTGAAGCACAGGTATATGATGCAGACAGTACATCTACTGCACAATATGGTATAGAAGCAGTAATGCCTAAAGCTAAAGGTGGAACAGGTGATAAAGTATTAGTTAAAGTGTTAGATAGGAACAAAGAGTATCGACGTAATGTTAAGCTACTCAATAAGATACAGTTCATAGATAAGTACGAGGAATATATTACAGATGAAAAGAACTACCATATACTACAAATGCTTAAACTTCGTATGCAACACAAGACTATCAAAGACTTAATGGAGATTCATAGTGACTCTACGTTCTATGGTTGTATTAATGAGATAGTCAATGTATACATGGATGCACAACAAGGTCACTACGATAATAAGAAGACATCGAAGAGATAGAAGACATCGAAGAGTATGTGCATTAGTGATATCAATAACATTATACTAGAGTCATACGATACGAATACATGAGGCACATCACATAGTGGTGTGTCTTTCTTTGTTATATAAGAGGTTTAACTATGGAAGATTACAATGAATACAAAGAACGTAAACGATTCTACAATAGTAAATCTTGGGAAAATGTTAGACAACAGGTTCTAAAGCGTGATAATTATGAATGCACTTGGTGTCGTGAAGAAGGTAAGGTCACAACAACTGGATTAGAAATAGATCACATTCAAGAGTTACAAGATAGACCAGATTTAAAACTTGAACCAGATAATCTTAGAACACTTTGTAAAGCTTGTCATAATAAAAGACACACTCGATTTCAATATGGTGGAAATCAATTCAAACCAAAAGAAATTAAATGGAAAGATGAACGTTGGTAAAATCATACGCCCCCGGTAAAATCATTTCCCGATTATTTCCCGATAGGGAGAACGGCGTGAGGGCTCGATTTCGCAAGTTTTCATAATTATTTCATATGTAACCCTAACCCCCGCCCAATAATGTAGAAAGGAGTGAAGTCAATGCAATTAACTGCAAAACAACGCAAAGAGCGTGAAAAGTTAGTCGATAAAGAAGAAAAAAGGCTCCATGCCATCTTCAAAGATATCCCACAAGAAAAACAGAATGTAGTTCAAGGACTTATCATTCAAGCAGCACGTATGCGAGTGATGTTGAACTATATGTGGGAAGATATTCAAGAGAATGGCGAATACGACATGTTCCAACAATCTCAAAATGTACCTGCCTATGAGCGTGAACGACCAATTGCTCGTTTGTACAATACACGTGACCAATCTTATCAACGTGTGATGAAACAATTAACCGATTTATTACCGAAAGACGCCAAACCGATTGAAACCGACGAACCAGTAGATGATTATGTATGATTCGTAACAAATATGTAGATGAATACATTCAACAATGGCGTGACGGTAAAATTATTTTAAATCAAGAACGTATTGATCTGATTAACTATTTAGAAAATCATGTTTTAGTGAAAGATAATATCTACTTTGATGATGAAAAGATAGATAAGTGTATCAGATTCATTGATAAATGGTACTTTCCAGTACAACCCTTTCAAAAATTCATCATTGCTTTTTTGTTCTTGATGGATGAAGAGTTAGATACCCCATACTTCACAGAATTCGCTTTATTTATGGGCAGAGGTGCAGGTAAGAATGGTTTTATAAGTGCAATAGGTGATTTCTTCACTACACCAATACACGGTATTAAGAAATATGACATTTCCATTGTTGCAAACAGTGAGGACCAAGCGAAAACATCATTTAATGAAATATATGATACTTTACTTGAACATAAACGAAATAAAGTAGCAGAAAGACCTAAAGCACCTTATGAAGTCAGTAAAACTGAAATTAAAAATAGGTCTACGCAATCGATAATCAAATACAATACTTCAAATACGAAAACTAAAGATGGTGGACGTGAAGGTTGTGTCATCTTTGATGAGATAGCTATATATGAAACGGCTGATATGGTTAACGTAAAGCGTGGTGGATTAGGTAAAGTACCTCATGATAGAACATTCTATATTTCAACTGATGGTTTTGTCCGTGAAGGTTTTATGGATGGTATGAAAGATAGAATTTTAGAAGTTTTAGCAGGTAATAATTCAGAAGATAGAATATTCCCGTTTTATTGTAAACTCGACGACCCTAAAGAAGTTGATGATGAAACAATGTGGGAGAAAGCTAATCCTATGTTGCATCCACCATTAACCGGCTATGCAAAAAACTTAAAGCGTAAAATTAAAGAAGAATTTAATGTATTACATATCAATCGTTCAAACAAACCGGAATTTATGACAAAACGAATGAACTTACCAGAAGTTGATGAAGAAAAAGTTGTTGCCCCGTGGGAAGAAATCAAAGCAACGAATAAGCCGTTACCTAATCTCGAAAATAAAGCCTGCATTGGAGGTCTTGACTACGCGTTAGTTCGAGATTTTGCCAGTGTAGGCTTATTATTTAGAGATAACGATGAGTATTATTGGTTAACACATTCGTTTATCAGACGTGAATTTTTAGAAACAACTCATCTTGAGCCTCCAATTGAGCAATGGGCAGATGATGGTTTATTAACAATCGTTGATGATGACGTCATTGATATTTCATACATTGTTAATTGGTTTTTACAACAACAAAGTAAATACAATTTAACGAAAGTAATATCAGATAATTTCAGAACCGATATTGTTAGACGACCATTTGAAGAGGCAGGTATACCATTAGAAGTGATCAAGAACCCAACTGCTATACATGGTTTGCTTGCACCTAGAATTGACACCATGTTTGCTAAGAAACAAATTACCTTTGGGGACAATCCATTGATGAGATGGTTCACCAACAATGTGGCAGTCAAAATGCAGCCAGATGGTAGTAAGAAATACATCAAAAAAGATGAAGTTAGACGTAAAACTGATGGTTTCCATGCCATGTTACACGCGCTTTATCGTGCAGATGAGATATTAGAGTATGATCAACCGTTTATCATGGCAGATATTAGCTTTTAGGAGGTGAGATTTTGAGTATATTCGACAGAATTATGGGAAGGAACGAAGCAATCGAGTTTAGTTACGATTTTGAATTGTTACATGAGACATCACACAAAGCTTACATAAAAAAGTGGGCATTAGATACGTGTATAAATCATATAGCTAGAACAATTAGTCAAACTAAATTTGAAATTATTGATAGTGAAAGTAAAGATACATCTTCGACAACGCACTATAAATTGAATGTTAGGCCAAATACTGATGAAAGTGCTGCAACATTTTGGCAAAAGGTAATACGAAAGTTGATTTATGACAATGAAGTATTAATTGTTGTGACTGATTCAAAAGATTTAGTTATTGCGGATGACTTTGTAAGAGAGGAATACGCACTCTATGACGACATATTTGACCACATCATTGTAGGAGAGTTCGAGTTTGAACGTTCATTCCGAATGGGCGAAGTGATATATCTCGAATATAACAACGAAGCAATTACAAATATGTTATATGGCTTGTTTAATGATTATGGTGATATCTTTGGTCGCATGATTAAATCTAATTTAATGAGCAACCAGATAAGAGCTACCTTAGGTATGGAGGCTAATACACCATTAACCAACGCAAGTAACGATGATATGCAGAGATTTATTAATAATGCATATAAAGCCTTTGAAAGTAATGACATAGCTATTGTTCCAGTTCAAAAAGGTTATAAATATGAAGAACATTCAAACGGTAATGGTACGAAAACATCATCACAAATTGATGATATGGCTAAAGTACCTAATCAGTTATTAAATTATGTAGCTAGAAACCTTGGAATTCCAGTTGGATTGATTAATGGGGATACGGCAGACATAGAAGCTATGACTGATAACTATATGAAGTTCTGTATTAAACCTATTATTGAAAAAATTACTGATGAATTGAACGCTAAATTGTTTAGTGAGCGTGGATATAAAGAAGGAAAACGAATCAAAGCGATAAGTATAGATCAAAAAGGACCACTTGAAGTGAGTGAAGCAGTAGACAAACTCATTGCAAGTGGTTCTTTCAATAGAGATGAAATTAGAGTGCTTACAGGCTTTGAACCTATCGGAAGTGAAGAAATGCAGAAATTTATTATCACTAAAAATTATCAAACTGTGGATGAGGAATCTTCAGGTAATGAAGGAGGTGATATAAATGGCGAATAATGAAATTGACATCTATGGATTGATTGATAGCGCAACAATTAAAGGTATGACAATAAGCCCTCAAACGGTGCGTGATCAATTAAAAGCTATGGGAGATGTTGATGAAGTCGTTGTAAACATAAATAGCAACGGCGGAGATGTGTTTTCAGGTGTAACGATTTATAACATGCTTAGACGCTTTGATGCACATATCACTGTTAATGTTGATGGACTTGCTGCAAGTATTGCCTCTGTGATTGCAATGGCAGGCGACACGATTAATATGCCAGGAAATGCAATGCTTATGGTTCATAACGCATGGACTGTTAATGAAGGTGATGCTAGAAGTTTTAAAAAGCGAGCCGAAGATTTAGAACGTATTAATAGTGTTGTGTTTAACAGTTATGTCGATAAGAACCCTGACATCGACCATGCGCTTCTTCAAGACTATATGGACGAAGAAACATGGCTAACGGCTAAAGAAGCTAAAAAATTAGGACTTATTGACAATATTACTGAAAACTCAAGAGTTGCAGCTGCAACCACATCAACAATCTTGGGAGGTGAGACATTCATGGCTAGATACCGTAACGAAGATTCACAACAACCTGGGCAACCAAAAGAATCAAGTGACATCACAGCTGAAGATGTGATGGATAAACTTGAAGAGATTTTAGCAGAAGTTAAAAAAGGTAATAACAAAGGTTCAGAAGAAACTGAAAAACAAACGGAAAGTAAACCTGCAGAAAACTCATTTGCACGTTTATTCAATATGAATATTAAATAATAAAGGAGAATTTAATTATGGCAATCGATTTAGAAAATCGAGAAGAGTTTCAAAACTCTCAACAATTATTAAAAGAATTTTCAAATATGAGTACAAAAGCGACAGACGAAGAAGTGAAAGAAAAATATACAGAATATATGAACGCTTATTCTGAAGAATTAGCAAACGCTATTCGTAAAGACATGAAACAAGAACAAGGTGACAACGCAGTATTAAATGCGCGTAATGTTAACCGTTTAACTAACGAAGAAAAGAAATTCTACAACGCATTAGTTTCAGAAGACCATGTAAACACTGATACTAACTGGAAAGATGGAGAATTATTACCTGAAACAGTTGTTGATCGTATCTTTGAAGATATCGAAACTGAACACCCATTATTAAAACACATCACTATTCAACGTACAGGCTTAAGAGCACGTGTGATTCGTTCAGTACCAGAAGGTCAAGTTGTTTGGGGTCCAGTGTTCTCAGAAATCAAAGGTCAATTAGAGACTTCATTCTTTGAACAAGACGTTACGTTAGGTAAAGCAACTGCATTTGTTGTAGTACCGAAAGATTTAAAAGATGCAGGTGTGCAATGGGTTGACCGTTATGTACGTGCACAAATCAAAGAAGCTTTCGCAGTAGCAATTGAAAAAACTGCTATTCAAGGTTTAGGGGCTGCTAAAAACCAACCAGTAGGATTAATGAATGAAATTAATCGTACAAACGGTGCGGTATCAGAAAAAACTTCTGCAGGCACATTAACATTAGCTGATGCAGAAACATCAATTAAAGAAATTGGTAACATTATCAAAAACTTATCAATTAAAGAATACTATGATAAAGACGGTAATGTTAAACGTTCTAAAGGTGCTAGCGTATTAAATAACGTTGTTATTGCGTTAAACCCTGCAGACTATATCTACACTGGTATTGCATTCATGCAATTACACAATGGCCAATTTGTAAGTCCGGTTCCATTTAACGTGACGTTCGAGCAATCTGAATTTGTACCTCAAGGTAAAGCAGTAGCATTCGATAAAACACGTTATAACTTCTATGCTGGTAGTGAAGTCATTGTTCGTGAGTTCGACCAAACACTAGCATTAGAAGATATGGATTTATATACGGCTAAGCAGTTCTTATATGCAGAACCGGATGATAACAAAACTTCATTCGTATACGATGTTGATTTCAGTTCATTCGGTGCTCCTACATCAACTGACACTGCAGCAACTGAGCCGACAGCATAGGAGGTGTATATAATGGCCAATTATAAAGTGTTAAAAAACTACAACGATAAGCAATTAGAAAAGTCTCTTAAAGCAGGAGACAAGGTAGAAATGACAGTAAAACGTGCAGATGAAGTTGAAAAAACTTTGTCTGCAAATGGTTTTAAAGGACCTTTCTTAGAACGAGTTAGAGAATCGAAGTGATTTAAATGATTACTGATACGCATGTGGAAGAATTCAAAAATCGTAATAGAATTTTTTATGATATCGAAGATGATCGTATTAAAAATGATTTAGGGATGTCTTATGAAGATATCAAAGCAAAATGTGGGGACTTCGATATGGAACAATCCTCATTAGGTCGTGAATTAGTTTATGAACGTACAAGATATGTATTCAACGATAAACTAGAGGAATTCCATAATAATTTTTTATCTAGTATTGTTCAATTCCAAATCATGAACATGGAGGTGTCAGATGATGGCACTACAACGTAATGAATTTGTGACTGGTGGCGACATGAGAACGCCAGTTGCATTTTATAAAGCAACACCGACAGACGACTTCTTTCCTGGTGAAACCGTGGAAGAGGTCGTTTTTAAGTGTTTTGCTAATGTTTATCAACCATCACAGAAAGATTTGGATATGACGAACAATCAAGCTAGTTTAACTATGGTTACGTATCACCCTATTAATATAGAAATTACTGATGACATGTATTTAGAAATTCAACTACCTCAATATAGGAATAAAAAATACAATATTCAACAAGTCTTTGATGATACAGATAACCATAGGAACATTAAGATTATTGGGAAGATTTCAGAATGAGCGTAGACGTTAAAGGTGTTCACCAAATGCTTAGGCAAATTGGCGAAAAGTACGGAGAAGACCAAATGCTTAAAGCTCAAGATAAAGCATTGAACAAAGGCGCTAAATACTTTGTAAGTGTGTTGAAAGCGAATTTTGAAGTGTTCCGTGATACAGGTGAAAGTATTCATGAAGTTTCAGTTACTGACCCTTATTATGTTCACGGGAAAACAAGAATGGTTAAAGTTCACTGGCACGGTTCAATGAATCGGTATGCGATTATACATTTAAACGAATGGGGAACAATTAAAAACCCAAACCCAAGAGGTAAAGGTGCAATTGCCAGAACAATGTTTATGACTGAACGACCATTCAGAGAAATTATAAAGCAATCATTGGAAGGAGACTTGTAAATGTTTGATATGTTGAAAACTTTAAAAAAATATCTATTGAACAACGCAACAATTGCTCAACATTGTACAGGTCGAATTCGAGCTTACACATATGATGAGACGGCAGATAGGTCAAATCATTATATATTGATTGACCCTCTTGTCTCCCCACAACCTGAAACCTACGCAAGTGATATTAATTTAACAACCGAATATCTATACCAAATTGATGTTCGTGGTCCTAATTATGATGTGGTTAAACTTCTACAAGAAGAGATCCGTCAAACCTTATGGTCAATAGGATTTAAACAAGTGGATGGAACTGATGAATATGACACAGATTTAAAACTGTATATGGATGCACGACGCTACCGTGGAAATCCTTATACGATAGATGGTTTAAGACATATAGATAAAAATATTTAATTGATTAGCCTTTCGTGAGAAACGAAGGGCTATTTTAATGCAAAAATTTAAGGAGGATATTTAAATGGGTAGATATAATGCCGCTACAGGTTTAGGAAAAATGTACTATGCAGTATTACAAGAAGAAAGTGATGGGACAGTTAAAACATCAGGTATTAAAGAAGTAGATTATGTTCAAGAACTTTCTATTGAATTTGGTGAAGAATTAGAAAAAGCTTATGGTTCTAACAAGGTTGCTGAGATTGCAAAATCAGCAGGTGAAACACAATTATCTTTAACTTTCCATAAACTGCCAATTGATGTTCAAAAAGACTTATTAGGATTAATTGAACATGAAACAAATAAAACAGTTTATGGCTTTGGTAAATCAACTGGTATTACTTATACAGCCGTAGCTATCCCACGTACAATGGAAGATGGGTCTCAAGAGTGGTTTGGATTATCAAAAGGTGTATTCACACGACCAAACAAAGAAGGACAAACTAAAGAAGATGGTGTTGAATTCGGTTCAGATGAAATCGAAGGTCAATTCATGGAACGTAAAGTTGATGGATTCGATGAAGAGTTAGCAGTGGTTATGGCTTACGATGACCAAGGCAAAACTGAAGGTCGTGACACGATTTTCAATTCAATCTTCGGTAAAACGTTTGATACAGTTCAAACAACAGCTGAACCTTTAAGTACATCAACATCTTCTGATGACACTACTGCAACTGAACCAACTTCAGATGCAGGCGCGACTGAACCAACAGCATAATTGATTTATAGACGACTTCGGTCGTCTATTTTTGTATACAAAAATAAAAACTAATTATTCGGTCTAACAGAAAACCCGATGAAAAGGAGAATATAAATTATGGCAGTTAAGAAATTTATTGAATTATACGATGAAAATGGAGAAGTAAAAAAATATCATGCACCTGCTTTTATTAAAGGTAGTGTTGCACGTAAAGGTTTCAATTTAGGTAAAGAATTCCAAAAACTAGAACAAGACGGTGGCGAATTTGACGATAACTTACTAGATAAATTATATAGCTTTATTGCAAATGACTTATATGATGGTCAATTCACCGCAGAAGAGTTTGAAGATGGTATTGATGCACGTGAAGTTATCACGGTTGCAATGGAACAATTAGGCGGTATCTTAGGTGACGAGGGAAAGACAACGAAATAGATGACTCTCGTTTAAAGCCCGAAGATTTCACTTATGAAAAACAATCAGAATATCTTGATACGCTTTATAAAGAGTTGATGGAAAATGGTTGGAAAATGCCTGAGATTGACAACACAGATATTTATCAGTTACTTCGCATTATGAATAATAAGAAGAAATCTAAAACGAAGAAAGTTGGTAAGAACGAGAGCCTAATTGGAGCTATAACAGGTAAAGACCCTAGAGCTTCAAGCTAGGCTCTCTTTTTTTATTTCTAAAGAAAGGAGAGTGAGTTGAATGGCAGATGAAATTAAAGGTTTTACGATTGATTTAGGCCTAGATACATCAGATATTGATCGCGGTATGGCCAATTTAAAGCGTAAGTTACAAACTACTGATGCAGAAATGAAAAAGAATCTTTCAAGTTTCGATAAAGCTGAAAAATCAGTAGAAAAATACGAAACTGAAATTGAAGGACTTAACAAAACACTTACTCAACAAGGTAGAGCGAGTGAACAAGCACAGAAGAAGTTAGATCAGTTAAGACGTGCACAAGAAACCATGTCAGATAAGCTTGAAGAATCGGCACGTAACGCTCAAAAAGCTAAAAAGAATTATGAATCACTAACCAATTCTTATGACAAATTAAATAATGAATTGAAAGAATATACTAACACAGTAAATAAAGCTCAAAACACTGAAAAACAGCACAGTAACACTCTTAGAGCATTAAAAGCTCAATTGGCTAATGCTAAAAGCTCTGTCGACAGTTTGCAATCTGAATTCAATGAATTAAGTAAATCTGGTAAAGCAAGTAAACAAGAGCTAACGGCATTAGGTAATCAGTTAACTAAAGCTAAAACACAATATGCGAGCCTTTCAAAATCAGTAGATAGTGCTAAACGTGATTTAAATGAGTCTAAAATAGCAACGGCTAACGCCAAGAATGAATTACAAAATTTTAGTAAAGCGAATCAACAAGCGATGGCAAGTGCAAAAACTGCAATGGATACGGCTAAGAAAGAAGCAAACGCAGCAGAACAATCTTACGCCAGTTTAAATCGTGAAGTTGGTCAACTACCCGCGAAATTAGACAGAGCTGAAAAAGAAGTTTATCAACAAGCAATGGCTTACAATGTTCTACAAAATAGAATAGATGAAACAACATCTGAACTGAAAGAATTCCAAAGAGAACAAACGAAGTTCTTTGGCATGGGACCTGCATTAACAGCTATGGCTCAACGTTGGGAAGAAGTCAACGCTAAAATAAATAAGATAGGTAATAGCTTTAGAAACGTTGGTTTTGTTGTTAGAGGTATATCGTTCGGGGGTTTAGTATCTAACATATCTACCATCATACCAGTTGCTGGAAGTGCCGTAAGTGCTTTATCTGGTATTGGTGGCGCTGCAACTGCTGCTGCAGGTGGTGCAATTGGACTTGGTGGTGCTTATGGTGTAGCGCTAGGTGCAGTAACTGCATTTAGTGGCCAAGCTACAACTGCGTTGAAAATGCTTGAAAATGGTGAATTGAGAGCAACTGCAGAAGTAAGAAATTATCAATCAGTTTTAAGTAGTTTGCAAAATCAATGGAAAGGTTTAGTGCAAGCTAATCAAGCAAATATCTTTAATATAATGGCTAATGGTATTAATATCGCTAAGATTGCGTTGACAAGACTTACACCTTTCATTTCAAAAACCACAAGTCAAATAGCGCAAGCATCTGCTAGAATGCGTGATTGGGTTAACTCATCTAATAATGCAAACAATGCATTCAAACTCATTAATAATATAGGTCCGCCGATATTCCAAAACTTATTAAATGCAGCAATGAAAGTGGGAGACGGTATTACCCACATGTTTACACAGTTTGGACCATTATTTACATGGACAGGTAAAGGTATTGAAAGTCTAGCTAATAAATTTAATGCTTGGGCAAATAGCACAAGTACAGATAAAGGTATAGCTCAATTCATTCAATACACTAAAACGAACTTGCCAATTGTTGGTCAAATATTTGGTAATGTGTTTAGTGGTATTATCAGTCTGTTTAGTGCATTTAGTGGTCATTCACATAACGTACTAGTAGGCATGCAAGGTGTGACACAATCGTTTAAAGATTGGGCGGCGAACTTAAAGAACACAGAAGGCTTTAAAAACTTCTTGAAATACTTAGAGACGAACGGACCTATTGTATGGCAATTACTTAAGAATATTGGATCCATTATTGTAGGGTTAATTAAGGGAATGGCACCAGTTGGCGCAGTAATGTTAAGAATAACTACTGCATTGACAGGGTTTATCGCTAAAGGTGCTACGGCTAACAATACAATGGGACTAATGACAGGTGTCTTAACAGCCGTCGGTGGTGCATTAGCTGCAATTCTACCAATGTGGGGAGTATATAAAACAGTAGTTGGTGGTGCCTCATTAGTAACAGGTGCATATAATGCTATAGTAAATGTAACTAAAACTTCGATGGCTATTTGGACAGGTGTTACACGAGCTCTTGCATTAGCACAAATATTAAATGCTAGGAACACTTCATTAGCAACCATAATGACAGGTAAATATTCTATTGCTACAAAAATGGCAGCTATAGCAACACGCGGATTAGGTTTAGCCATTAGGTTTATGACTGGCCCAATTGGTATAGTTATTACTGCTATTAGTGCTTTAGTTGCAGGTATTATATATCTATGGAAAAATAATGAAACTTTCCGTAATTTTGTTATCTCTGCTTGGAATGCCATAAAAAATACTGCGATATCTGTGTTTGGATTCCTTAAACCTTACATCATCGGTATTTGGAACGGAATTAAAACGGCATCAATGATTATATGGGGATTAATGAAAACATCAGCCACATTAGCATGGAATGCTATTAAAATGGCCGTACTACATCCAATTCAATCATTAAAACTAGTTATCACTGCAGTATGGAATGCGATTAAAATAGGTGCAGTGCTTGCATGGACAGGCATCAAGACTGCGGTTATGTTAATAATTCAAGGTTGGCTTACTGCCGTTAAAATTTATTTCGGTATGTGGAAGACAGTCATCACTGCAGTGTGGAATGGTATTAAGTATGTATCAATTGTGATTTGGAATGCCATTAAAAATGGTGTAATGGCGATTATTAGAGTTTGGTTCACTATGATGAAAGCGTCCTTTGCCATGTGGAAAGCCGTAATTACTGCGGTATGGAATACAATTAAAACTGTTTCAATAGCAATATGGAACTCTATTAAGAACAGTGTATTAGCTATTATTCGAGCTTTCATTGCAGGAGCAAAAGCCATAATTGGCGGTTTAAAGGCATTTGTTACAAGCGCTTGGAATGTCATTAAAAGTGTCTCAATTCGAATATGGAATACTATAAAAAACAGTGTGATTGGAGCAATTCGAGCACTTTCAAATGGTGTTCGTAAAATCATTGGCACTTTAAGAAGTTGGATTATAGCAGCGTGGAATTACATTAAGAATAAAGTCGTTGCATTGGCAAAAGCTTTAGGTGCAGGAGTAAAAAGAGCTTTCATAAGTTTATCAGGTATAGTTAAAAAGATATTTACTGGTATTCGAAACTTTACAGTCAAAGTATGGACTTATATTAAGAATAAGGTTATTGCTTTAGCTAAAGGCCTTTATAATGGTGTGAAACGTGCGTTTACAGGTACATGGAACTTTGTAAAACGTGTATTTAATAATATTAAAAACTTTTCAGTTAAAGTTTGGAATTATATTAAAAACAAAGTGATTAGTTTTGCTAAAAGTTTATATAACGGTGTCAAACGTAACTTTACATCAACTTGGAATATCACTAAATCAATCTTTGGTAAACTACGTGGTTGGCTTACTAAGACTTGGAAAAATATCAAAAATTCTGTGGTGAATTACGCTAAAAATCTTTGGAGTGGCGTAAAAAATACATGGAACCGCTTAAAAAGTGGTACAAGTAGCACATTCAGTAGAGTAAAAAGTGATACGATTTCTAAATGGAAAGGTATAAAAAACTCTGTTACTGGTCTTGCAAAAAGTTTATGGAGCAGTGTTAGAAATACATTTAGAAATATGGCTAGTGGATTAAAAACATTGATTGGTAGAATCAAAGGTCATATCGGTGGTATGGTCAGTGGAGTTAAAAGCGGATTAAACAAATTAATCAAAGGTGTTAACTGGGTAGCCGGTAAATTGAGTATGGATAAATTACCTTATATCAAGTTACACACTGGTACGACTTCAACCCATACACAAAATGTTGTAACTAACGGGAAAATAAACAGAGATACTCTTGCTACTGTTGGAGACAAAGGACGTGGAAATGGTCCAGGTGGTTTCCGTCATGAAATGATTCGTTATCCTAATGGAAAAACTGCAATCACACCTAATCGAGATACTACAGCTTATTTACCTAAAGGTAGTTCAGTATTAAATGGTAAACAGACACACTCTATATTAAAAAATAATCCTCAATTCTCAACTGGAACATTACCACGTTTTGCAAATGGCACAGGTTTCAACTTGCTTGGTGGAGGCAAGAAGCCTAAAAAGCACAAGCACGGAGAAAATGTAGTTGGTGATGTTATAGGGAATGCTAAAAAAACTGCAGGTAACGTTGGTAAACAAGCCAGTGCTATCACAGGTAAGGTTGTTAAAAGTGGAAAAGCTATTGTAGATAAAACACTAGAAACTGCAGGTAAAGGTAAAGACTGGCTTAAAAAATCTGTTGGTGATGTGTTGGACTACATAGAACATCCAGGGAAATTACTTAATAAAGTCCTTCAAGGTTTTGGTATTAGTAAGGATAGTTTCGGTATAAGTAAGGCCGCCGAACTACCATATAATATGATGACTGGTATGTTTAAAAAACTTAAAGAAGCCGCTACTAAAAAAATTGGAGAATGGTTAGAAGATAGTGGTGGGGGCGACGGTGGTTACATTGACTTATCCAAAGGTATCAACTTTGGATTTGCAAGAACTGCTGCTGAAGCCGCAAAAGCTGGATATCCATTCCCTCGACCGCATCACGGTTTAGATATTAACTATAAACATGACAAAGTCTACTCAACGATGTCAGGTACAGCTAAAACCTTTAGAGGTTGGAGTGGTGGTTTTGGAAACCACGTAGAAATAACGAACGGTAGTTTAAAATCTATTTATGGACATCTACATAAACTAGCGTTTAATGGAACTAAAAAAGTGCGACCAGGTACCTATTTGGGTATTTCTGGTGGTAATCCTGGCGAAGATGGAGCAGGTGCAGGTAGTTCCACTGGACTTCATTTACACTATGAAATGCAACGAAACGGTGTAGCATTTGACCCTACAAGTTGGTTGAAAAAACATAATGGTGGAGGCGGTGGAGGTCAAAATAAGGCTGCTTCCAAATGGAGAGGTGATATTCGACGTGCCGCTAAACGCATGAAAGTAAACCTTTCAGGAAGAGAATTGAATGGTATCATCGCTCAAATTCAACGTGAGTCAAATGGTAATGCAGGGGTTACACAAGGTAACATCGGAGATATAAACAACTTGCGTGGTACGCCTGCACAAGGGTTACTTCAGTATGTGCCTAGTACATTCAGAAGTTATGCAGTAAGAGGTCATAAAAATATCAAAAATGGTTATGATCAATTATTAGCATTCTTCAATAACTCAAATTGGCGTCGAGATTTACCTTACGGACGTTCTGGTTGGGGACCATCAGGTCATCGAAGATTTGCAACAGGCGGATTAATCAAATCTGCAGGTTGGTATAACATTGCAGAAGGTGGATACCCTGAATGGGTAATACCAACAGACCCTAATCGACGTACAGACGCTATGAAATTACTAGCACTTGCTGCTAAAGACATTCAAGGTTCTAAGTCAAAAGGTAATAAACGTCCTAGTGCATTCAGTAGTAAGAATGTACCAACTAATAACAACGATACTGAATTGTTGCTTAAAATGATAGAGGGACAACAACAACAAATTTCACTATTGATGCAACTTGCACGTAGCAATCAAGACATTGCAGACAAAGATTTTGAACCTGTCATTGATCAGTTTGCGAACGAACAACAAATTTTTAAAGGTATTGATAAATACGAAAGACAGAAATCAAGAAAAGCAAAATTTAAACCAGTGGGAGGTTAGATAATGCTTGATACAATAAAAGTAAATGATAAAACACTTCCATGGTTGATTGTTGAAAGAGGGTTTGAAATACCCTCTTTTAATTTTGCTATTGAAAGTGAAGAAATAGCTGGGAGACCAGGAAGCATTGTAAAAAGTAGAAATTTAAAAGAATATCGTTTTGAATTACCTCTTATCATACGTAACGATTATTTATCACATGGCGGTATGAAAAAGTTAGACGATGTATTAAATGAAGTCGTACGATTTTTCAATTATGATGAACCAGTTAAGTTACAGTTCATATCTCAAGATTGGTATTGGAATGCATATATAGAAGGACCCATCGAATTAGACAAAGACCGTATCGGTTTTTGGTCATTCAAGGTTAACGTTGTATTAGCAGACCCTTACAAATACGCCGTTGAAGGCACCAAAAACACTGCCATTTCAGACCAAGTCAGTGCAGTTAGTACAGGAACCGCAGATAGTCCAGTAATTATTCAAGCAACAGCATTACAAAATGCAAGTTATTATATGATTACTAAGAACGATGAAGATTACTTCATGATTGGCGACGATGACTTGGATAAACCAGTTGAAGATTACACTCCAATTCTTTGGAATAATGAAATGCGTGCTTTTACAGGTTGGGGAAAACAATCAGGAACCACTATCAATGATAATTACACAGGCGGTACCAATGGTGGTAGTTTTGAAATGAGTTCATCAAACGATGCATTTAAATTAAAACAAGATAGTATCACATCGACAACAGGTTGGAATGGCGCAGAATATAAGCATAGCTTTGGTAAGTCTGCACAAGATTTTGTTTCCACTTGTAAAATTCATGTGAATCAAAAGAATAAAGGTTCTACACATTTTGCTCAATACTTATACGATACAGATAATCGCTTAATTGCAAGTATCGGCTACCGAAATGCTAGAGCAAGCCAAGCGATTGGTAGTATTGTAATTACATTATTTGACCAGTTAGGTCAACAGAAAAAGATATACGAATATACGAACTCTCCTATGTTTTATAAATGGGATGACATCGTCATATACATGCGATTAGAACGTGTAGGTACAACCTTTAAAATCAAAACATGGAAATATAAAGAACTCGATTATCCTAAACGTGTGATTCCAGTCGATGTAAACGAAAAACAATGGGAAGATAGTGGGAAGTTTTACCAACGACCTATCGCAGCAGTAAGTATTTATATCGCAAAGAATGGTAATTATAATCACATGCCTACGTACGTTTTAGGTAGTTACACTCATGAGAAGTTACCTAAACCACCTAAAGCACGTGACATGATAATTAAAAAAGGTGATGTGATTAACATTAATACACAAGATAAAACTGTGACGATTAATGAAGATCCGTCACTTGATTTAAAAACGTTTGGTAGTGATTTCTTTAATATCAATAGTGGTTATAACGAATGTATCATCTATCCAGAAAAAACTTTTGATACTACCGTTTATTGGCAAGATAGATATTTATAAGGAGGTGACGAATTGAAACATACAGGCATTCATATTTTAGATTTCAATGACAAAATCATTGATTATATTAGTCGTGATGACGGCGCATTATTAAATGCAGTGATGAGTAACAACGCCGAAGAAAAATCAGAAACATTCGATTTCACAATGTTAAATGATCGTGCTGAACATTTGCGTGAACGTAATCGTATTATTGCACAAGATAATAATGGTGTTTATCGTGAGTTCATTATTTCTCATGTGGTAGATAACTTTGATGGTACAACTGATGTAGAAAGTAATGCATCATATTTAGAAGATATCGATAAATCACGTCCAATTAAACCTGGGAAATATAGTTCGTATAGTACGTCTCAAGCCTTGAATGAGACACTACGTAATACTGGTTGGGAAATGTCAGATGACACAGAACATGGTGGTATGAGAACAACATCATGGACATCTTATTCAACGCCGTATGAAGTGATTAACATGTTATGCACAACATACGGTATGGTGGCAGAATACTATATAGAACTTGGTTCTCATACAGTAGAGCATAGATATGTATCACTTAAGAAACCAGTTAGTCTATTTAAAGGTAAAGAAATTACTAAAGGTAAAGATTTAACAGGAATGACACGTACCGTTGATATGTCAGAAGTACGGACTGCATTATATGCGATTGGTCCTGAAAACGACACTGGACAACGATTAGAAAAAATAGTTACAGATGATGACGCTCAGGCACAGTTTGGATTGCCTGGGCGTTACTTATGGAGTGTGTATGAACCAGAATCAGACGATAGCAATATGACTGATGAGCGTTTAACCACACTTGCTAAAACCGAACTTAACAAACGTAATAAATCGGCAATCAGTTATGAAATAACTTCTACAGATATACACAAACACTATCCAGAAATGGTTGTATCTCTGCACGACACAGTACGTATTAAAGATAGAGATTTCAGACCACCGCTTTATATAGAAGCAGAAGTCATTGGCGTTGATTACAACTTACTCACTGATGAAAGTAACTATAAATTCGGCAACGTAGTTGAATATGAAGAAAACAACTTAAGAGATATATTCAATAAAAAACTTGCCGATATAAGCAAAAAGTTGAATGATAACGTAACGAATATCAATACTATTGTGAATGATGTTGTATCTGGTCAATTAGAATATTATGAACGTAAAATCTTTAAACAAGACACGCCACCAGATAATCCAGTTAACGATATGCTTTGGTATGATACAAGCAATCCTAATGTGGCGGTACTACGTCGCTACTGGAATGGTGAATGGTTAAATGAAACGGTAGATGATGTTGAGAAAATCGGAGGTGTCACGAGAGAGAAAGCGCTACTAAGCGAATTACAAAACACATTTGCTAACCTTTCAATTCAACATAGTAAGATATTGAATGATACAAACGAAGTATTAAACAGTGAATACTTGGTTGATACAGATCTTAAAAACAAACTTCAAACTGAAATTAATAATATTGATGAAATCTATCTAAGTATTCAAAGTGATTTAAACGCTATGACTCCAGATACTGCTACTATTGGTGCTTTAATAGATATTCAAAGTCAATTTAGTTCCTATAGACAAAAGTTACAAGATTTATATAAAGCTATGCGTGACGCTCAAGTTTCGGCAGATAAACGATTACAGTTACTCCAATCCCAATATACTGATGAGAAATTTAATGACGCATTGAATAAAGTGGCTACTAAGTTTGGGTTAACTATTGATGAAAACAACAATATGGTCGGCACACCAGACGTTATAGAGAAAGCCGTTCAAGCTTCACGTGAGGATACAGAAGAACAGTTGAAAAGTTATGTAAAAAGCATAGATTATCAAACTGATAAAAACGGTATTGTTCAACGGCTGGATAGTGCCGATAGTGAAAGATTACAATTAAGCAATCAAATTAGCGATAAAGTGAGTTTAAGTGAGTATCGTAATTTAAAAGTAGGCGGAAGAAACTATTTAGCAAATGACAATGTAGAATTTGGTACTTTCTTTTCATCAACAGGTGATCCGGCAGGTACACCAACAACTAGAGTAAGAAATATAAATTTCATACCTATCACTGCACTTGATAATTACATTATGAAAATCAACAAACCTATAGCTAATAAAACATTACAGGTGTCTATTTATCAGTATGATGCGAATAATGCATTAATTAAAAGTAGTGGTTTTTCAACACTATCAGATACACTGAATTACAACTTTGATACCGGTGTGGAAAAAATTAAAATGTTATTCAGATATTCTGATAACACGGATATGACATTAGATGATATCAGAAATGCAAAAATTAAGTTTGAAAAAGGTACTATTCCGACTGATTATGATATAGCACCGGAAGAAACAGATACCAAACTTACCAATATGAATACTTCTATCAGTCAAAACGGTAAAGATATACAACAACGTGCTACAAAAGAAGAACTCAACTCTAGTAAGAAAACATTATCTAAAGTAATATCGGACTTCACAAACAATGTTGCTACAGGTATGACATTCACATACGACGAAAATGGCGCAATTCAATTAATGAATATTGGTAGTGACGGTATTAAGTTGAAAGGTGATAAAGTTGATATCACAGTTAACAAAGATTTTAATGTAGTCACACAATCCCTTAACAATAAAGTTGGTAAAGATGAAGTTGTCAATAGGCTTAACCTTTCAAATGAGGGATTAGATATTAACGTCAATAAACTAGGTATTGTCGGCGGGGATTCAACAAATAATTTAACGATTAGAAATAACCAAGTTTTATCCCGTGGTAAGTATTCTCGTACTTGGTCAGGTGTTACCGATACACCAAATGCAACCGTTGGGATTCGTAACGGTTATATTATGAGTTCTAATGAAGATACGGGCTATAACTTGTATATGACGGAAAAAGGTTTATCCACAATGATGAGTGGAGGTCTTGGTTCTGAACAAGCCGGTGCATTAGAATTTCATTATGATTTAATGAATGATAAATCACGAGGTGTAAGATTAAGTTCAACCTACGGTGTTGTATTCTTACAATCTGAACAAAGTCGTATTTATACTAGATCACGTTTTACAACAAACATTGAAACATGGGAAGGCTCTATCTATTTAAGACCATGGGCAGGCGGTCGTGTTGGAGCTAACGAATTTTCATTCTATATAAAACAAAACGACACGCCGCAATTTACTGACGGTGTTTTACTATTCGGAGAAATAAGTAACGAAACAAACATACCTGGATACGGTAATGCAGGTTCGGGTATTAGATTTAGAAAAGCGGGTATGCCAACAGAAACATATGGTGATTATGAACCTATTGTATACGCCACTAATAATGCAGGTGATATTGGAAGTGGTAGTTTTTACGGAAATAGACTTTACGGAGATTGGACAACGAAAACAGATAACTTATACGCATGTGTTAACGACAAATTAAGAATCACAGACATCAAAGGGTACAATAGCGGTAATACTAATTATAAGGACTTACAATGCAAAGATATTCAAGCCAATACTATACGTGTAAACACAGGTAATAACTTTTATCTAGGTGTTTCTACTGGTGAATTACGAGTAACTAATAACTTAATGTATAACGGTGGAGATATAGGATATAAACCAGTTGTAGCAAGTGACTTTATAAAGGCTTCAAGAGTTGAGTATAAAAAAGACATTTCACTTTGGAAAACAGATGCTTTAAGAACTATAGCAGAAGATTTAGATTTATATAGTTATAAATATAAAGAGGATGAACAAGAAATAATTCATCATGGTCCAGTAATTGGAGATGATTATAAAACGCCAAATGTTTTTGTAACAGGTGATGGTATAAATACCAACGAGTTATTAACTTATGCTTTAAAAGCAATACAACAATTAAATGAAAAAGTTGAGAAACTGGAGGAACAAATCAATGGAAAATAATAATCAAGGATTACAAGCTAATCCGCAATTTACAATTAATTACCTTACACAGGAAGTGGCAAGACTAACGCAAGAAAATGCAATGTTAAAAGCAATTATACAAGAACAAAATTCAGAAAGTGCCGAAGAAGAGTAATCTTTGGCACTATTTTTATACAAAAAATTAGGAGGAATTTATTATGGCAAACGAAGTAGTAAATAGAAAAGAAAATTATATTTTGGTACAGGTATCACCAGAAGGGAACGAAGCTGTTTTAAATCTAGACTATAGAGGGCAATTTTCTTCTACGCCAATTTCATCACAAGCTTATAAGATTGATGATTTAAATAAAGCACAACAATTAGCAACACGATTAAATAGTTTAAATCAACTTAACTTTGAATTCGGTATCGTTCAAACTTTATTAACAATTAAAGTAGCTAAACAAATTGTAGATGTAACGTTTGTGGATGATACAGAAAGTGTTTAATGACGTTTGTGCCACAATCTTTTATAGGTTGTGGCTTTTAATTATGTATAAGGTGGGAGCAATGTGATAGACCAATTCGACAACGAAAGTTTAAAAGAACCTCAAAATATGAGGATTGTTTTTAAAGATTTAAGTAATAACGTTAAGAAACTTAGAAATGAATGTGACGCGTTAGAGAATAGTTTGAATGATCCCGATGTCGGGATAAGAATGTCTTTGAAAGAAATTAGAAGAGATATCGAAACATTAGATAAAAAAATAAATATCATGACAGAACAACAAAGCGATACACGAAAAACGGTAAAAAATGCATCAATTGGTGGTGTGTTAACAGCTAGTATTGGTGGGATAGTTGCGTTTGTTCTGAAACAGATAGGGTTATATTGAGGTGTTGAAATGAGAAAAACAAGTACGATTGAAAATATAAGTATTATGTATCTTTTATATTTCTATGTAACATTATTCTTTACACCCCGTTTATTTGAGGCAGAACATTCAGACTTGTACAAGGCTCTACAAAGGGTCATGCGATCACAAGACGCTTGGGAATTTACAAGTTTAACCTTAATCATTTTATATGTCATAACACTGTTCATAAAACACTATGTAGCAGAAATGTTTATAAATGGAATTGTAGGTTTGTTTTTCGCTTTAATAGCTATTACTTATGTTTTTACTTACCCTAACATTGGAGCAGGGTTATTTATGTTTGTAAGTTTCTATTGTTTTAGACAAGTTTATAGAGCTAGTAATAGACATGAATACATGCAAGTAAGAAAAGTAAAGCAAAAATTGAGTGATAGTGAAGATTGCGAATATAAACAATATAAAGGTGAAAAGTAAAGTCGACATAATGTCGGCTTTTTATTTTAGGAGTTGAAGTAATGGAAAATGTACTAAATTTAAATGATTCAAACGATGGCAACCGTATTAAACAGGGCGACCTATCACACATGAGGTACATCTTAACTGACGCAAATGAGGACGATTTAAACCTTAACGGTAAACCTGCAAAAGTTTATTTAACTGACTCAACAGGTGTCAAATACATCTACGATACGACAGTTAAGCAATCAGATAATGCCTATGTGTGCGATGTAGTGATCAATCAAATCATACCTGCAGGCACGTATACATTAGAAATATGGGTCGATAATCGCTATGTATTCCCGTCTGATACTAAAACAAAAATACAAGTGACTGAGAGTGTCATTGGTCGTCAGATAGTTAATGTAGAAACACATAACTTATGGGACGAGATTTTAGAATACGGAGTTAAGAATGGCATGATTAAGCAAGACAGTGGTTCCGACTTCGTTATAGGCAATCAACCACCTACTGATAAGAATAAAATTTGGATAGATACGGGAGTGAGTAAGTAATGGCAGATGTAACAAATGGTGTATTAAAGTTTTATGATGAACAAACAGGCACATGGATTGAGGTTCAAGCGAGCCCAATCGCTAAAGAAGTAGTAAGAATCATGAAAGAAGATAATTTAAAGAATAAAGGTAATATCAAATTAATGGCATTAAAGTATGGCCCTAACGAAGAATTTACGCATTATATTGCTTATCAAGACAATATTAACCGAAGTGTTTTATTTAATGCTGAGGGAACGCTCCCATATATTTTAACCGACTTATATACTAAGAAAGGCACTGGAGAACCATTATCCAACAACGAAGTATTAAACAACTTTGACGCCACTTCTTTCTTAGACGCAGTTAAAACGTTTGATGTGATTTACAAAGATACGTCTGGCGTTGATGTACAAGTAAAAAGTAACGCATTGCCTCAAGACTATATGCGTATATTTTACAGAAATCAAAACAGTGATAAGAATTTCACTATTTCATATGTATTCAACGACAACCCAGTTTCAGAAAAACAATATGATTACAAAAGTAACCAATAATGGTTATTTTTTTATTACTTTCAAGGAGGTGTGAAAAAGGAGTGAATAAAAATGGCAGAGAATTGGAAAGGTGTTACTGAATACGGTAAAACTTATGAACCGATAACAATTAAAGTTAAATATAAATAATTCAAAGCTAACCTTTAAGGTTGGCTTTTTATTTTACTCAAAAGGAGATAATTAAATGAAAATAAATTGGACAAACCGACTCAAAAACGGAGCGACACTATCAGCTTTGGTTGGTACATTACTATTATTAGCTAAACAAATAACTGAAATATTTGGCATAGATATTTCACAACAATTAGAAACTGTCAGTGGCATTATAGGCACCATTTTAACGCTTTTAGCCGGTCTAGGCATTATCACTAATCCAAACACAAAAGGCGTCTCAGACGCTGGCATAGACATGGAATTAATCAAGCCAAGAAACGAAGAAACACATCCGGTTCAATTTAAAGATGATACAGAAATGCATGGCATATTAACACCAGAAAATCACGATACTTCCCAACCTTTTTCTGATGATAGTGATGAAATAGAATGGGATGTGGCAGAACATGAAAAAGATGAAACTTTAATGCGTGGTCAATCAAGACTGCATGAGGAGGTAAAATAATGGTTGCGAATCTAACAGAAAAAGAAGCAGTTGAATACATCCATAGTTTAGAAGGAAAAGGTTGGGACTTCGACGGAAGTTGGGGGTGGCAATGTTTCGATGAAGTTAATATGTATTGGTATAAATTATTCGGACATGGTTTAAAAGGCGAAGGTGCTGCAGACATTCCTAACGTTAACAATTTTAAAGGCGAAGCAACCGTTTACCAAAACACGCCTGAATTTAAAGCTAAACCAGGTGACGTAGTCATATTTAACCGAAATTATGGTGGCGGGTATGGTCATGTTGCTATTGTGTTAGATGGTAATCATGACGGTAGCTACAACTCATTTGTCTCATTAGACCAGAATTGGTATGGTGGTGGAAAAGATAAAACAGAAGTAGCACAACGTATAGTTCATAATTATGAGTTCCCAATGTGGTTTATACGTCCTAACTATAAAACAACAACACAAGTACGATCATTGCAATCTGGAACAGTTGAAAAGAAAAAAGCGACGGTTAAGTCACCAACTAGAAAAATGCAGAAGTTAACTTATATCAAAGATGTAGTTCGAGGTTATCAACTGCCTAAGCGTGGTTATCAACCTAAAGCAATTGTTTTACACAATGACGCTGGCAGTGTAGGTGCTACTGCTAAAGCTTATCAAAATGGATTAGTTAACGCGCCACTTTCAAGACTTGAGGCAGGTATTGCGCATAGTTATATAAGTGGTAATACTGTATGGCAAGCATTAGATGAATCACAAATCGGTTGGCATGTAGCTAATCAATACGGTAACAAAAACGCTTATGGTATTGAAATCTGTCAATCTATAGGTGCAGGTGACAAAACATTCTTACAAAACGAACAAGCAGCATTTCAAGAAGTAGCACGTTTACTTAAAAAGTGGGGGCTACCTGCTAACAGAAATACTATAATGCTACATTGTGAATATTTCGCTACAAGTTGTCCTCACCGTTCTGCTAAACTTCATACTGGTTTTGATCCAGTTACTCAAGGTTTATTACCTAAAGACAAACAACTGAAATTAAAAGATTACTTCATCAAACAGATTCGTAGCTATATGAACGGGGATATTCCTGTAGCAACTGTAGTTAAAGGTACAAGTGCATCTAGTAATACTAAATCAACTGTAGCAGGTGCGTGGAAACGTAACAGTTATGGTTCATGGTATATGAGTGAGAAAGCAAGGTTTACAAACGGTAGTCAACCTATCATGGCTAGAACAGTAGGGCCATTCAGAAGTTGCCCACATGCTTATGATTTTCAACCTGGTGGTTATTGTGATTATGATGAAGTGATATTACAAGACGAGCATGTATGGGTTGGTTACGATTGGAAAGGACAACGTTATTATTTACCTATTAGAGAATGGAATGGTGTAGTGCCTCCTAATCAAGGATTAGGTGACTTATGGGGAACGATTAGTTAAAAAAGGTTCCATTAAGTGGAAATAATATGTTATGCTATCTATGGATTTCAATCCAGTTTAGTTACAAGATATTTTATATTCATATTTTTTCTCTATTTAGAGGTAGTCCTAGCGACTACCTCTTTTTTTGTATAAAAAATAGTATTAGGGTTTCATTAATTGGAAATAATATGTTATATTACTCATGGATGAGAATCCAACTTGTTTAGTTATAAGAATTATTTTTCGTAAGAACCTTACTTTTCTTTTTCCTTTCAGGGTAGTCCTAGAGGCTGCCCTATTTTTTATGTAAAAATAGTAATGGGGTTTCATTAAGTGAAAATAATATGTTAAATTATTGTTGTGGGATATTTTCCCACAAAATATAGGCAGTTTCGCCTCATTCTTTGTTATAAACTTTGTAGAAGGCAGTCCTCGTGACTGTCTTTTTTTTAATATGATATATTAATAAACATAAAACCAAAACTTTTTTACATTTAGGGTGTCCATTTTGTGGACACTCTTTTTTTATGTGAGAGTTTTACAATACAAAAAAGAGCGCTATCTTGTACCGAGAAAAGACAAGATAGCGCATTGCAGTTTAAATATCACAGAAAGGAATGATTTTTTAAGTTCACCTTAAAATATAAAGATGAACTACACAAGCATACCAAAATATTTACAAAAAATAAACCGAAAAAAAGAAAAAAATAGTTGAATACTTACTTAATGTGTAGTATAATTGTATTTGTAAGTTAGTTAATGACTTACGAACTTCAAGTGAAGGGAGCTTAAAACCTTGGTTTACTTGATAGAAAAAGCGCTAGAACAACCGATATCATTACTGATACTAGTTCTTCCAGCGCTTATAAAACAACTAAGAATATGGCATCTAAATTATCTAAACATCACTAAAGATAATTAAGACAAGTAATCAACTGGAGCCTTAGGGCTCCTCCCTACACTTGAAGTATATAATAAATTTTGGAGGTTTTCAATTATGACAGGACAAATGTATTTATCATTGTTTATATTAAGCCTACCATTGTTACTATTCATAGGAAGAAAAACGCATTTTTATTATTTATATAAAAAGAATGGACGTAGATAATATGAGTGACTACAAATTAAAAATAATTGAATTGATCGAGAGTGATATAACAGGGTATCAAGTTTTCAAAGATACAGGGTTAAGCCAAACGGTTATGTCGTCCTTAAGAACTGGTAAGCGTGATGTTGATAATTTAAGGTTGGGAACAACCGAAAAGCTATACGAGTACGCATGTAAAGTGTTGTAATATAAATACAAACGTAATATTAAGAGGTAATAATTATGAATGGAAAATCAGAATACGAAATTGTAAAAGAAGTCACATTGAAAATAGGTTTAGAAAATAAAACAGATGGCTCATTAGTCAGATATTCTGTTGACGATGTTCCAGATATAAAAGCTAGAAAACCGGATGGGGTATATGAACATGAAAATGTCATTATAATACTTGATGCTAAAGCAGAAGGTAAAAGTTTCAGTGGACAATTAGAAGACTATTTATTAGCTGAGAGAAAAATAAACCCTATGAAAGATATTATAGGAATAAAATACAATGGCATAGTTACAGAAATATTTGTTAATGATATTAATAATAAAATAGATGATAATTTTATTGGTGATTATAAATATTATAAAAGTTTCTTTCAGAACAAAACAATCGACCAAACAAAAATATACCATTTAACTAGAACAATTAACAACAAACTTAACAATTTAGGTTTAGAATCATTATTGGATAGAATGATATGGACAGCTTCGTTTTTAGTTGTTTTATCAAAAAACGACATAAAACCAACAATATTTGGTTATAAAGGTGAAATCGAACATTATCTAAATAACTTTTTAAAAGAAGATTTAACACAAAATACGAAAATTGGAATATTAGGCGAAGAATTTAGAAATATAAATATAAATGAAGAAACAAAAATATTTAATTCAGTTGTAGAAGATATAAGAAAACTATCCCTTGAACTAAACTCCTCTAAATGGAAAGGTGAAGATGTGATGGGAATATTTTTTAATGAATTCACTAGATACCAAAAAAAGTCTAATAATGGTCAAGTATTTACTCCTGAAATATGGACAAGTTTTATGTATAAATTAATAAATTGTAATTTTCAAGATAAAATTTTAGACGCCGCTTGTGGTTCCGGTGGATTCTTAACAAAATCTATGTCGTTAATGATCAATGAGATGCCTAGTGAAGCAACTCTTATAAAAAGAGAACGATTGTATGGTGTAGAGTGGTCAAGAAAAATCTTCTCAGTTGCATGTGCAAACATGCTTTTACATAAAGATGGTAAATCAAATATTATTCAAGGTGATAGTACAACTGAAGAAGTTTCAGAATTTATTCAAAAGGCAAATGTAGATAAGGTATTAATGAATCCTCCGTTTGAGAAACAAAAAGGTATAGACATTATCTATAATGTAATGAATAGTATGAAACCTAATAAAACATGTGCATTCATTTTACCCGATAGAACTATGTATACTAAAAGGCAAACTACTATAAAGAAGATTTTGAAAAATAACCAGCTAACTCATATAATAAAAATGCCAGATAATGTATGGGCAGGTATGGCGGGCACTAAAACATCAATTTTTATTTTTAAAACAGGAATACCGCATAACGATAACAACATATTGAAATTTTGGATTAAAGATGATGGTTTAGAAACAGTTAAAAATTCCGGCAGGCACGATGTATACGGGACGTGGGAGAAGGTTTTAGAGCCTGCTTGGATAAATATTATTAACTCATTGCCATATAATAACGAGTTGGAAATAAGCGAAAATCTATATAATCAATTAGCTTCTACAATGCAATTTGATAAAATAATGGAATATATTGTCCCTCAACCTGAATTTAAATTAACAGTAGAAGACTTTGATAAGAATATAATAAAAAGGTTAGCTTTTGAAAATAAATCTTTAGAAAACGCAATATCAAATATAAGTAAGGAAGAATTGATAGCATGGATATTAACCAAACAATAGATAAAATAAATAATATTAAAAATCAAAATGTTATAGATATAGATAAATGGAAAAATTTTAAAATTACAGATTTATTTGAGGTATCCGGTACAGAAACAACTCCAAAGGCAGAAATAGTAGATAATAATGGCCCTTATCCATATGTTACTACGAAGGCGACTAATAATGCCATAGATGGATATTCAAGTGTTAAAACAGAAAATGGAAATGTGTTAGTTGTAGACAGTGCTGTTTTAGGATATATGACGTATCAAGAGGATGATTTTTCAGCAAGTGATCATGTTGAAAAATTAGTACCGAAATTTAAATTGAATAAATATATAGGTATTTTTATATGTACAGTTTGGAATAAAGCGTATGCGGATAGCAAATATAACTATCAAAGAAAAGCAAGTCAAAAAGAAATAATTAAGGATACTATAAGATTGCCAGTTAATGAAAATGGAGAACCAGATTTTGAATACATTGAATCCTTTATAATCGATTCGAAATTTGGTGGAATGTTACAAGCTCCATTGCACTAATGCTTACCAACCGATGTGTTTTTCATTATAATAAATAAGTTATCTTGATTGAAGAGGTTAAACCGTATCTTAACTGGTACGGTTATTTTTATGCTATAATACACTTAACGATAACGTCTTATCGATACTATATTCTACTAGCCACGTTCATTTGAGCGTGGCTTTTTATATGTATAATATGTTACAATTTTATACGGAGTTCCCCAACTCCATAATTGCTTACATTCAACAGTTATCTTCTACCACACTCTTAATTGAGTGTGGTTTTTTTATTTAGGGACTCGGGTCCCTAAAAAGTCCCTAAAAATTGGTTTTATATGGTGTGTTATTAATAGACAAAATAAAAAGAACCCCGTCGTTATGGGATTCTTAATTTTAAAAAGTGTTTAATTTTTGGTTATTAGCGTCCTGGGAGGGATTCGAACCCCCGACCGATGGCTTAGAAGGCCATTGCTCTATCCAGCTGAGCTACCAGGACATTTTTTAACACAAGAATTATTATAGCTAAATAATCATTAATTAGCAATAGTTATGTCATAAAAAATGTTTATATTTTTCACTATAGTAGTGTTATTAAACAGAAAATCAACTCAAACTTCATTAGGGTTAAGGTTCAAGGCCAATTAAATTGAATACAATTCAGTTTAGTGTGCCTAACTGTTTGATTTTGTAAGCGATTTAACAGTTTTGAGCTCTAATTGTCTAATTAAGAATAAATCTTCAAATAATTGCGTACAAGTTATATAGTATAGATAACAAAACGATAGATAAACAACACGACATCAATAACAACAGTTTTTGAAAGTAACTTTTGAACTATAAATATTAAGGAGTGTTTATTGTGGAAGGTTTAATCAAAGCAATTAAAGATACTGTTGAAGCTGGCGTTAATAACGACGGCGCGAAATTAGGAACGAGCATCGTAGGCATCGTAGAAAACGGTGTAGGTGTGTTAAGTAAATTATTCGGATTTTAATTATAAAAATATCTAAATAAAGGGAGTTTTGAATTATGACAAAATTAGCAGAAGCAATCGCAAACACAGTACAAGCAGCACAAGGACATGACGGCGCGAAATTAGGAACAAGCATTGTAAGCATCGTAGAAAACGGTGTAAGTGTATTAGGTAAATTATTCGGATTCTAAGTCGAAACTAAAAAACTAAAAAAATCATAAACAATAAAGGAGATTATATACTATGACAAAATTAGCAGAAGCAATCGCAAACACAGTGAAAGCAGCACAAGGAAATGACGGTGCAAAATTAGGAACAAGCATCGTAGGCATCGTAGAAAACGGTGTAAGTGTATTAGGTAAATTATTCGGATTCTAAGTCGAAACTAAAAAACTAAAAAAATCATAAACAATAAAGGAGATTATATACTATGACAAAATTAGCAGAAGCAATCGCAAACACAGTGAAAGCAGCACAAGGACATGACGGTGCAAAATTAGGAACAAGCATCGTAGGCATCGTAGAAAACGGTGTAAGTGTATTAGGTAAATTATTCGGATTCTAAGTCGAAAATCTAAAACTACAAAATCATAAACAATAAAGGAGATTATATATTATGACAAAATTAGCGGAAGCAATCGCAAACACAGTACAAGCGGCACAAGAACATGACGGCGCGAAATTAGGAACAAGCATCGTAAGCATCGTAGAAAACGGTGTAGGTGTATTAAGTAAATTATTTGGATTTTAATTCATTTAACTATCATTGACCAGGGCAAGCGCTCTGGTCTTTTTTACGTTAAATAAGCAATGTGATGTAAAGTTTGTTATTGTAAATAGAGACTATATGGAACAAGGGAGATTTCAATGACTTACAAAACAATATTATTAGACTTTGACGATACGATAGTTGATTTTTATGATGCAGAAGAGAAAGCATTTTACAATATGGCAAAGCATTTTAATCACAATCCAACAAAAGATGATTTTTATCACTTTAGAGAGGTAAACCAATCTCACTGGGAGGCATTTCAAGAAAATAAGTTAACTAAAGAAGAAGTATTAACACAAAGGTTTGTAAATTATTTTAAAGATTATCAAATAGAGGTAGATGGTAAACAAGCTGATCATATATTTAGAGATGAATTAGCTAAAGCGAAACCAAGTTTCTTTGATGATACTTTAGAAACAATAGATTATTTAAGGGAAAATCACAATATATATATCGTTACGAATGGTGTGACAGAAACTCAACAACGTCGTATAGCACAAACAACATTTAACGAAACATTAAATGGTATATACATTTCAGAACAAACTGGTTTTCAAAAGCCAATGCCAGAATTCTTTGATTACATATTTAAAGAAATAGGTGAACAACAGAGAGAAAGCGCAATAATAGTAGGAGATTCATTAACATCAGATATTTTAGGCGGCTATAATGCACGAATTGCAACATGTTGGTTTAACTTGAGAGGTAAAGAAAATCAAACATCAATTCAACCTGATTATGAAATTAAATCACTTAAGGAATTAATTCATATTGTTGAATAGGTTAAAATAACAGGAAATAAGTGTAATAATAAAAGCACGAAGATGAATTTACTCAATTTAAAATCAACTTCGTGCTTTTCGCTTAGGATCAATATATTTATTTATATTTATTTGTATCTTTACGGCTGCCAAATTAAAACATCATGGCCTTCTGGGTTCTTTGCCTTAACGTCTGTGAAGCCTTGGTTTTCAAAATATGATTTTGAGTTATTTCTTGCAATGGCTTTAATAGGAAGATTAAATGATTTCGCAAAATCGATTAATTGTTTAGAATAACCTCTGTTTTGATATTTTTCTAATACTTCTAATTTCCATAATAATAGATAATCATCACAATCAGGGAAGTATGATTCTTCTACTTCACCTTTATTTAATAAGGCCATTCTTGCAGCTAATTTATCACCTACAAATATGCCATAAAATGGCGAGTCAGAACTTGCATCAATCATTTGCCCATTAAATTCTTCAACCATATAAAGATCTTTATTACCAAATTCTCTGAAGTCTTCAAATAACTCATCTGTTTTGTAATTAATTTCTAATCTTTTTACGTCACTCATCATTTTGTCCCCCTTTATATCTTTCTTATATTATACCTTAAACTATATGTTTTTTTCATCGATTTATACTTTATATCAATAATGAAATGTTAAATATCATACATTGGTATTGAATGGAATTTAAGTTATTCAAATATTTTATAAGCCGTAAAATTGTCAGAAGTGAGTATAGTCTTTATACTATATTAGGAATAGTGATACTTAAGGAGAAAAACAATGGACTGTAAAATAGTAAAATTAAACAATGATGATCAGTTTATTTCCAAGATAATAAATAGTGATGACAAGCTCATGCCATTTTACCAATATGATGCGATGTCAAAAGATAGTTACAAAATAAAAATGGGTGCATCTCCAAATGGCAGGGAAAAAAAGCTTGCTGAAGTGATTCAATCATATATGAAAGATTTAACAATGACAGATCAACAAGAAGCGCATATGACATCATTAGCTAATGGAGCTAAAGTTGTTATTGGGGGACAACAAGCTGGTTTATTTGGTGGTCCTTTATATACGATTCATAAAATATTTTCACTCATTACATTGAGTCAACAATTAACGAAAGAATATCAACAAACGGTGGTCCCTATTTTCTGGATTGCTGGAGAAGATCATGATTTTGATGAAGTAAATCACACTTATGCATTTAACTCACAAGATGCACAATTGCACAAAGTTAAATACCACACAATGACACCACCGGAAAGTAACGTTTCACGGTTTGATCCAGACCAATCGCAAATGATAGAAGTATTAAACGATTATTTTAAACAGTTAAAAGAGACAGAACATAGTAAAGATATATATCAAATGTGCATGAATATCATTGAAAATCATCATAATTGGACAAACATGTTTAAAGTACTTTTACATGAAATCTTTAAGGACTATGGTGTGCTATTCATCGATGCACAAAATCACGCATTAAGACAATTAGAAAAACCACTATTAAAAGAAATGATTTTGAAGCATCAAGAAATTGATGAAGCATTTAGAAATAATCAACAACAGACTTTAGACAATGGTTTCTCACAAATGATACAAACTGATACAAATGTTCATTTGTTTTTGCATGAAGATGGTATGCGCCAATTATTAACATATCAAGATGGTGTATTTCATCTAAGTAAATCGACACGCACATATAGTCAGCAACAATTGTTGGATATTTTAGAACAGGAGCCTGAAAGGTTTTCAAATAATGTAGTAACGCGACCAATAATGGAAGAGTGGTTATTCAATACAGTGGCGTTTATTGGTGGTCCTAGTGAAATTAAATATTGGGCAGAATTACATGATGTATTCCAGCTCTTAAATATAGAAATGCCCATTGTATTACCTAGAATGAGAATAACGTATTTATATCATCGAACACAGAAATTATTGAGTCAATATCATCTTCAGTTGGAGCATGTTATTGCAAATGGAATTGAAGAAGATAAACAGAAGTTTATTCGTGAACAAGCCTCCGAGACATTCTTAAATGAAATTGAACATATGAAACAACAACAGGAGCAACTATATCAATCCTTATTTAATGAAGTGAAAGGGAACACGGATAACGAAAATCTAGTAACTAAAAATAATGAGATTCATCAAAGACAATATGATTACTTGAAAAAACGTTACTTGTTAAATATTGAACGTGAAAATGATATTAGCATGAGACATTTTAGAGAAATTAACAATCATCTCCATGTAATGGGAGGATTACAAGAAAGAATATGGAATCCACTTCAAATTATGAATGATTTTGGGAAAGATGTGTTCAACCCCTCCACCTATCCACCACTTTCTTACACTTTTGATCATATAATTATAAAAGACTGATATAACAGGGATTAAGCCCGCTTTATCTAAAAGATAAGGCGGGCATTTTTTTATAAAATCAAATATTTTGAACTATTTTTACATAATTAGTGGAGGATAGTGGGGAGATGTGGTAAATTATAGATAAGGTGAGGTGAGAAAAAATGTTCATGGGAGAATACGATCATCAATTAGATACAAAAGGACGTATGATTATACCGTCCAAGTTTCGTTATGACTTAAATGAACGTTTTATTATCACCCGAGGCCTTGATAAGTGTTTATTCGGCTATACTTTAGAAGAATGGCAACAGATTGAAGAGAAGATGAAAACCTTACCTATGACAAAAAAAGACGCACGTAAATTTATGCGTATGTTCTTCTCTGGTGCTGTTGAAGTAGAGTTGGATAAGCAAGGGCGTATTAATATTCCTCAGAATTTAAGGAAGTACGCTAACTTAAATAAGGAATGTACAGTAATAGGTGTTTCAAATCGTATAGAGATTTGGGATAGAGAAACTTGGAATGATTTCTATGAAGAATCAGAAGATAGTTTCGAAGATATTGCTGAAGATTTAATAGATTTTGATTTTTAAATTGGAGGTATGACAGTGTTTCATCATATAAGCGTAATGTTAAACGAAACCATTGATTATCTAAATATAAAGGAAGATGGTGTGTATGTTGACTGTACGTTAGGTGGAGCAGGACATGCCTTATATTTATTAAATCAATTAAGTGATGAAGGTAGACTTATTGCAATTGATCAAGACTTAACTGCAATAGAAAATGCTAAAGATGTTCTAAAAGAACACTTACATAAAGTCACTTTTATACACAGTAATTTTAGAGAATTGACACAAATATTAAATGAATTAAACATTGAAAAAGTTGATGGTATTTACTATGACTTGGGTGTTTCAAGCCCTCAATTAGATGTACCAGAAAGAGGCTTTAGTTATCATCACGATGCTAAATTAGACATGCGTATGGATCAAACACAATCATTGTCCGCTTATGAAGTAGTAAATGAATGGCCATATGAAGCATTGGTAAAAATTTTCTATCGTTATGGTGAAGAAAAGTTCTCAAAACAAATCGCAAGAAGAATCGAAGCGAATAGGGAAAAACAACCTATAGAAACAACATTAGAATTAGTAGAAGTTATTAAAGAAGGTATCCCTGCTAAAGCGAGAAGAAAGGGTGGACACCCTGCTAAAAGAGTGTTCCAAGCAATTCGAATTGCAGTTAATGACGAATTGTCTGCATTTGAAGATTCAATTGAACAAGCAATTGAGTTAGTGAAAGTTAACGGACGTATATCTGTCATTACATTCCATTCATTAGAGGATAGATTATGTAAGCAGATGTTTCAAGAGTATGAAAAGGGACCCGATGTACCAAGAGGGTTACCAGTGATTCCAGAAGCGTATACGCCAAAATTAAAACGCGTTAACCGAAAACCGATCACAGCAACAGACGAAGATTTAGACGACAATAACCGAGCGCGAAGTGCGAAACTACGTATTGCAGAAATATTAAAATAAGGAGTAATTCAACATGGCTGTAGAAAAAGTTTATCAACCATATGATAATGCAACACAAACCAGTGTTCCAAAAAGACAACCGCAAACCTCTCCACAAAAGCAAACCGTTAAACGTAAAGTTGTCGTTCAACTTACGAAATTTGAGAAGATTTTATACATAACACTAGTCTCTGTTATTGCTATGATTAGTATATATATGCTATCTTTAAAAATGGATGCGTATGATACGCGAGGAAAAATTGCAGATTTAGATCATAAAATCGAACAACAATCTAGCGAAAACAGCGCCTTAAAATCTGAAATTAAGAAAAATTCTTCATACGAACGCATTTACGACAAGGCTAAGAAGCAAGGTATGAGCCTCGAGAACGATAATGTAAAGGTAGTGCGTAATAATGGCGAAACGAAAAATTAAAATTAAAAAAAATAAAATAGGGGCAGTCCTGCTAGTTGGTTTATTCGGACTGCTCTTTTTTATATTGGTTTTAAGGTTTTCATACATAATGATTACTGGACACTCGAATGGACAAGATTTAATTATGAAAGCTAACCAAAAGTATTTAGTCAATAACCAAGAACAACCAGAACGCGGTAAAATCTATGATAGAAACGGTAAAGTCTTAGCCGAAGATGTTGAGAGGTATAAAGTTGTTGCTGTTGTCGATAAAAAGGCAAGTGAAAACAGTAAGAAACCACGACATGTAGTAGATAAAAAGAAAACAGCCAAAGAATTATCAAAAATAATAGATATGAAGCCCGAAGAAATTGAAAAAAGATTAAATCAAAAAAAGGCCTTCCAAGTTGAATTTGGACAAAAAGGTACTGATTTAACATATCAGGATAAAGAAAAATTAGAAAAGAAAAATTTACCAGGTATCACCTTATATCCTGAGACAGAAAGATTCTATCCTAATGGTAACTTTGCGTCTCATTTAATAGGTATGGCACAAAAGGACCCAGATACTGGTGAATTAAATGGAGCTATGGGTGTTGAAAAAATATTCAATAGTTACCTAAATGGTACTAAAGGTTCACTTAAATATATACACGATATTTGGGGATATATTTCTCCGAATACAAAATCGGAGAAACAACCTAAACGTGGTGATGATGTTCATTTAACTATAGATTCAAATATTCAAGTCTTTGTAGAAGAAGCATTAGACGGAATGGTTGAACATTACAATCCTAAAGATGTCTTTGCAGTTGTTATGGATGCGAAAACAGGTGAAATATTAGCATTTAGTCAGAGACCTACATTTAACCCAGAAACTGGTAAAGATTTTGGGAAAAAATGGGCTAATGACTTGTATCAAAACACATACGAACCAGGTTCGACATTCAAATCTTATGGATTAGCAGCAGCTATACAAGAAGGTAAGTTTAAAACAAACGAAAAATATGAATCTGGACATAGAGATATTATGGGTTCACGTATCTCAGACTGGAATAAAACAGGATGGGGCAAAATCTCTGAAACACTAGGATTCACATATTCTTCTAATACATTAATGATGCACCTACAAGATGAAGTAGGTACAGATAAAATGAAATCTTGGTATGAACGTTTCGGTTTTGGTAAATCTACCAATGGTATGTTTGATGGAGAAGCTACCGGACACATCGCTTGGGAAAATGCATTACAACAAAAAACATCTGCATTTGGTCAATCAACGACAGTGACACCAGTGCAAATGATTCAAGCACAATCAGCCTTTTTCAATAATGGAAACATGTTGAAACCGTGGTTCGTAAGTAGTATTGATAACCCGATTTCGAAAAAGAACTTCTATAAAGGCGAAAAAACTTATGCTGGTAAACCAATCACTAAAGACACTGCTAGCAAAGTTGAAACCGAACTAGACAAGGTAGTGAATAGTGAAGATAGTCACGCTAAAAACTATCGTGTAGATGGTTATGATATCGAAGGTAAAACAGGTACTGCCCAAGTAGCAGATTCAGAAGGTGGCGGTTACGTTAAAGGTGAGAACCCATACTTTGTTAGCTTTATCGGGGATGCACCTAAGAAAAACCCTAAAGTCATTGTTTATGCAGGGATGAGTTTAGCTCAGAAAAATGACCAAGAAGCCTATGAAATGGGTGTAAGTAAAGCATTTAAACCTATTATGGAAAACACATTGAAATACTTAAATGTCGGTAAATCTAAAGACGATGCTTCTAAAAATGAATTTAGTAAAGTACCGAATGTAGAAGGGCAATCCATCGACAAAGCCAAGGATAGTTTGAATGCTAAGTCTCTTAAACCAGTTGTCATTGGCAGTGGTAAAAAAGTTAAATCTCAATCAGTAGATGCAGATACAAAAACTTTACCAAATAGTAAAGTATTGTTAGTAACAGATGGAGATTTGACTATGCCAGACATGAAAGGTTGGACTAAAGAAGATATCTTAGCTTTCCAAGAGTTAACAAACATCAAAGTTAAAACAACTGGAAGCGGATTTGTTTCAAAACAATCAGTGACGCAAGGTCAAAAGCTTAAAAAATCTGACAACATAGAAGTGACGCTTTCTGCTGAGTCGACTGACGGTACAACAGATGAAAGTAGTAAACAATCATTAGATAAGTCTAGTGATAAGAAAGATAAATCTAAGAAGAAAGATTCAAGCTCTAGTTAAGACAACATAGATATTAAGCATGTGAGGAAGAGATTGGGATTGATTTTATCCCGCTCTCTTTCTTAATATGTTGTGATTTAACATATAAAAATTGAACCAAAACTGATAAAATATTAAAGGTTATAGATTAAAGATACATATAATAAAATATGTAAATTGACGGATAAAAGAAAAGGAGATCATTATGATTTTTGTATATGCGATGTTATCGCTTCTAATAACTTTTGTACTTGTACCCATACTTATTCCAACGTTAAAAAGAATGAAATTTGGACAAAGTATTCGAGAAGAAGGACCACAAAGCCACATGAAGAAAACGGGCACACCGACTATGGGTGGCTTAACATTCTTAATTAGTATTATTATTACTTCAGTAGTTGCCATTATTTTTGTGGATCACTCGAATCCAATTATTTTATTATTATTTGTGACATTAGGATTTGGATTGATTGGTTTTATCGATGATTACATCATTGTTGTTAAAAAGAACAATCAAGGTTTAACAAGTAAACAAAAATTCCTAGCTCAAATACTTATTGCAGTTATATTTTTCGTGCTAAGTAACGTGTTTAATTTAGTTAACTTCTCAACAACATTACATATTCCATTTACTGACGTTGGCATCCCACTTTCATTTGCCTATGTCATCTTTATCATCTTTTGGCAAGTTGGATTTTCAAACGCAGTAAATTTAACAGATGGACTTGATGGTTTGGCAACCGGTCTATCAATTATTGGCTTTGCGATGTACGCTATCATGAGTTTTGTATTAGATGCACCTGCTATTGGTATCTTCTGTATTATCATGGTATTTGCTTTATTAGGATTTTTACCATATAACTTAAATCCAGCTAAAGTATTTATGGGAGATACTGGTAGTTTAGCACTTGGTGGTATTTTTGCTACCATTTCAATCATGTTAAATCAAGAATTATCACTTGTATTTATTGGTTTCGTATTTGTAGTAGAAACACTATCAGTTATGCTACAAGTTGCATCTTATAAATTAACTAAAAAACGTATTTTCAAAATGAGTCCTATTCATCACCATTTCGAATTATGTGGTTGGAATGAATGGAAAGTTGTAACTGTATTTTGGTCAGTCGGTTTAATTACAGGTCTAATTGGCTTATGGATTGGAGTGCACTAAGATGCTAAATTACACAGGATTAGAAAATAAAGAAGTATTAGTCGTAGGCTTAGCAAAAAGCGGTTATGAAGCAGCAAAATTATTGAGTAAATTGGGTGCGAAGGTAACAGTTAATGATGGTAAAGACTTATCTCAAGATGCACATGCTAAAGATCTAGAAGCGATGGGTATAAAAGTTGTAAGTGGTTCACATCCTACGTCATTACTAGATAATAATCCCATTATTATTAAAAACCCAGGTATTCCATATACTGTATCTATCATTGATGAAGCAGTGAAAAGAGGATTAAAAGTACTAACTGAAGTGGAATTGAGTTATCTTATTTCAGAAGCACCTATTATTGCAGTTACAGGAACTAACGGTAAAACAACAGTAACTTCACTTATAGGAGACATGTTTAAAAACAGTAGACTTACTGGTAGATTGTCAGGCAATATTGGCTATGTTGCTTCGAAAGTAGCACAAGAAGTAAGTTCTAAAGAGTATTTAATTACTGAATTATCTTCATTCCAATTACTCGGTATAGAACAATATAATCCTCATATCGCAATTATCACTAACATTTATTCTGCGCATCTAGATTATCATGAGTCACTTGAAAATTATCAAAATGCTAAAAAGCAAATATACAAAAATCAAACAGAAGATGATTATTTAATTTGTAATTATCATCAGCGTCATCTTATCGAATCAGAAAATTTAAAAGCTAAAACATTGTATTTCTCAACACAACAAGAAGTTGATGGCATTTATATTAAAGATGGCTTTATAGAATATAAAGGCGTACGCATTATAAGTGTAGAAGATTTAGTTTTACCAGGAGAACACAATTTAGAAAATATTTTAGCTGCAGTGTTAGCTGCAATCCTAGCTGGTGTACCGATCAAAGCGATTGCAGATAGTTTAACTACCTTCTCAGGTATTGAACATAGACTACAGTATATTGGTACTAATAGAACAAATAAATACTACAATGACTCTAAAGCTACAAATACGTTAGCTACTCAATTCGCACTTAATTCATTTAATCAACCTATTATTTGGTTATGTGGTGGATTAGATAGAGGTAATGAATTTGATGAATTAATCCCATATATGAAAAATGTCAGAGTGATGGTTGTATTTGGTGAGACACAAGAAAAATTTGCCAAGTTAGGTAATAGCCAAGGTAAATATGTCATTAAGGCTACAGATGTACAAGATGCTGTAGATAAAATCCAAGATGTCATTGAGCCTAACGATGTTGTATTATTATCTCCTGCATGTGCAAGTTGGGATCAATACAACACATTCGAAGAACGTGGTGAGAAATTCATAGAAAGTTTCCGTGCACACTTGCCATCATACTAAAAGGGCGTGAAATCATATGGACGGTAAAACAAATAAAAACAACCATAACAAGCAAACGAATCACGAAAATAATCAAAATGATGATTTAAGTATGTTCCGTAGAAGTAACGACTTTAGAACTAGAAAAAGGAAGAAGTTTAAAGATAAAGTTGACGATGAGCAATCATTTTCATCGAGTTTTGATGACAATGACAAAGAGAGAAAAAATAGGAACAACAATGAAATGGATTCTAGGCAATATGAAGATCATAATACTCATCAGTATGAACATTATGGCCAAAATCAACCTGATGCGGAATCTATGCACACCACTCAAGAGTTGGAACAGTCATATTCAGATGATTATCATGAAACTGAACGTGACATAGAGAAGAATGAATCGTCAAATGATATAAACAGTACTGCAACTAAGACCAAAACAGCTACTAAAAAACATAAAAATAAAGATAAAAAATCTAAAGAGAATTGGTTTCAAAAGTTAACAGGAAAGCCAAAGTCATCTGATAAGGAAGCTAAAACCGATCGCAAACAACAGGATTACGATAGTAAGGTGACACAATTTAATTCACCTACATTAGAAGAAAAAAGAGCACAACGTCGACAACGACAAAAAAGAATTCAATATACAGTCATAACAGTATTGGTGTTATTAATCGTGATATTTTTACTTTATATGTTTACACCATTAAGTAAAATTTCTAATGTGAAAATTGAAGGTAATCATAATGTGAGTAAAAGTCAGATAAATAAGGCATTAGATGTAAAGCCAAGCTCACGTATGTATACATTTAGTAAAAGTAAAGCTCGGAACAATTTGAAGGAAAAAGAATTAATTAAAGATGTTAAAATAACAAAAGTAATACCTAATACATTAAATGTAAACGTAACTGAATATCAGGTTGTTGGCTTGGAAAAATCTAAAGATAACTATGTACCTGTGTTAGAAGATGGCAAAGAATTAAAAGATTATAAAGGCGATATTTCACATGATGTACCAATTATCGATGGATTTAAAGAAGGCAAAAAAGAAAAAATGATACAAGCACTATCTGAAATGTCACCTAAGGCAAGAAATTTAATTGCAGAAATAAGCTATGCACCAGATAAGAATAAACAAAACAGAATTAAAATTTTCACTAAAGATAACATTCAAGTGATTGGTGACATTACGACTATTGCGGATAAAATGAAGTATTATCCTCAAATGTCAGAATCATTATCTCGAAGTGATTCTGGCGACTTAAAAACAGATGGATACATTGATCTCTCAGTAGGTGCATCATTTATTCCATATAAAAATAGTACAGGTGCACAATCAGAATCTGAACAAAGTGTATCGCAAACATCACAGAAAGAAACAGATGCTAAAGAAGAACTTCAGAGTGTGTTAAATAAAATTAATAAAGATTCAAAAGAAAATAATTAAAAAATTTTGATATTAGTATGTGTTTATAGTTCACAAGCTTATCAACGTATTGTAAACTAAACATAGTGTATTTTAATAGTAACTTGTCAGGAGGTGCCTATCTATGGAGGAACATTACTATGTAAGCATAGATATTGGTTCATCAAGTGTTAAAACAATAGTAGGCGAAAAATTTCACAATGGAATAAATGTGATAGGTACAGGACAAACCTATACAAGCGGTATAAAAAATGGTTTAATTGATGACTTTGATATTGCTAGACAAGCTGTCAAGGATACAATTAAAAAGGCTTCTATCGCTTCAGGTGTAGACATCAAAGAAGTATTCTTAAAATTACCTATCATAGGAACTGAAGTGTATGATGAATCAAATGAAATAGAATTTTATGAAGATACTGAAATTAACGGAACTCACATTGAATCTGTACTTGAGGGTATTAGAGATAAAAATGATGTTCCTGAAACAGAAGTGATTAACGTTTTCCCAATTCGATTTGTTGTAGATAAGGAAAATGAAGTATCAGATCCAAAAGAATTAATCGCAAGACACTCACTTAAAGTGGATGCTGGCGTAATTGCTATTCAAAAATCAATTTTAATTAATATGATTAAATGTGTTGAATCATGTGGTGTAGATGTATTAGATGTATATTCTGATGCATATAACTACGGATCAATCTTATCAGCAACTGAGAAAGAACTTGGCGCATGTGTGATTGATATCGGTGAAGATTTAACACAAATTGCCTTCTATGAACGTGGCGAATTAGTAGATGCTGATTCAATAGAAATGGCTGGTCGTGATATTACTGATGATGTGGCACAAGGTTTAAATACGTCATATGACACGGCTGAAAAGATAAAACATCAATATGGACATGCATTTTATGATTCAGCTTCAAGCCAAGATGTATTCACAGTAGATCAAATTGATAGTGAAGAACATGTTCAGTATACTCAAAAAGATTTAAGCGACTTTATTGAAGCAAGAGTTGAAGATATATTCTTCGAAGTATTTGATGTATTACAAGAGTTAGGTTTAACTAAAGTTAACGGTGGTTTCGTTGTAACAGGTGGTTCAGCTAATCTATTAGGCGTAAGAGAATTATTACAAGATATGGTTAGTGAAAAAGTGAGAATTCACACACCTTCACAAATGGGAATTAGAAAACCAGAATTTTCATCTGCGATTTCTACTATTTCTAGTAGTATCACTTTTGATGAGTTATTAGATTATGTTACAATTAATTATCATGATAATGAGGAATTTGAAGAGGAAGTTATCGAATCTGATGAAAGAGATACTGACTCTAAATCAAGCGGTTTCGATTGGTTCAAACGCAAATCGAACAAAAAAGATGTTTATGAGGATGAGCCTGAAGCACCTCATGAAGAATATGACGACCGCGAAGCTCATCTAGAAGAAGATCATCATAATGCTCAAGGTAAAGACAAAGAAGAAGGTAAATTTAAAAAACTCATGAAATCTTTATTTGAATGATTATTGGCCATTAAAACTAGGAGGAAATTTAAATGTTAGAATTTGAACAAGGATTTAATCATTTAGCGACTTTAAAAGTCATCGGTGTAGGCGGCGGCGGTAACAATGCTGTAAACCGTATGATTGACCACGGAATGAATAATGTAGAATTTATCGCTATTAATACGGATGGACAAGCTTTAAACTTATCTAAAGCTGAATCAAAAATCCAAATTGGTGAAAAATTAACTCGTGGATTAGGTGCTGGTGCTAACCCAGAAATTGGTAAAAAAGCTGCTGAAGAATCACGCGAACAAATTGAAGATGCTATCCAAGGTGCAGATATGGTATTCGTAACTGCAGGTATGGGTGGCGGTACTGGTACTGGTGCTGCTCCTGTAGTAGCTAAGATTGCTAAAGAAATGGGAGCATTAACAGTTGGTGTTGTTACTCGTCCATTTGGTTTCGAAGGACGTAAACGTCAAACACAAGCTGCTGCCGGCGTTGAATCAATGAAAGCTGCTGTAGATACATTAATCGTTATTCCTAACGACCGTTTATTAGATATCGTAGACAAATCAACACCTATGATGGAAGCATTTAAAGAAGCTGACAACGTATTACGTCAAGGTGTACAAGGTATCTCTGATTTAATTGCTGTATCTGGTGAAGTTAACTTAGACTTTGCTGACGTTAAGACAATCATGTCTAACCAAGGTTCAGCATTAATGGGTATTGGTGTTTCATCTGGTGAAAATAGAGCAGTTGAAGCAGCTAAAAAAGCAATTTCTTCCCCATTACTTGAAACATCAATTGTTGGTGCTCAAGGTGTGCTTATGAATATTACTGGTGGCGAATCACTATCATTATTCGAAGCACAAGAAGCTGCGGATATCGTACAAGATGCTGCAGATGAAGATGTAAATATGATCTTCGGTACAGTAATCAATCCAGAATTACAAGATGAAATTGTAGTAACAGTTATTGCTACTGGATTTGAAGATAAACCATCATCTCAAGGTCGTAAAGCGTCTAGTACTGGATTTGGTTCAAGTGTAAATAGCACTTCATCAACTTCTTCAGTTGGTAAAGAAGAATCAATGAGCAGTTCTGCATCAAGTTCATCATCTGATAGTGCGACTGAAAGAAGTCATACGACTAAAGACGATGATATTCCAAGCTTTATCAGAAATAGAGAAGAAAGACGTTCAAGAAGAACAAGACGTTAATCGTATCTTAACCATAATATTTAAAGTCATCAGAATTATTTCTGATGACTTTTTAATTTATTTGAATAGTGATTTTTAAATAGTCGTTGAAGCATAATTTAATTGTTTTTAAAATAATTAGTTTTAAGAATAGAAATAATAGTTTTAATTTAAATACGAATAAGAATGCTATATAATAGTTCTATAAAACATATTTAGACACTTTAATCGTTATTAATGAAAATTCATACTTAAGGTTGTGAAATAGTTGACTGAAAAATTTATAAAACAAAATCATTTTTTAGCATATAAAGACGATAAAATGACACATACTACTCTTGGTTTTACGACACGTGAGGGTGGCTTAAGTATGTATCCTGAAAAAGCCTTTAATATGGCTAGATATGTTGATGATCGACAAGAAAACATTACACATCATCAAACCATATTAGCTAATATGATTGGCTTCCCCCGTAATGAATGGGTTTTTCCGATACAAACACATGAGAATAAAATTGCTAAGATAACATCGAATGATAAAGGTGTAAATATTGATGCTATTACGAATGATTTACATGGTATAGATGGATTGTATACATATGAGCCCAATATATTATTAACGATGTGTTACGCAGATTGTGTGCCTGTTTATTTCTATAGCGAGAAGCATCATTATATTGGACTCGCTCATGCAGGTTGGCGTGGTACATACGGAGAAATCGTTAAAGAAATGGTTCGACATATTGATTTTGATTTAACTGACTTAAATGTAGTTATCGGTCCAGCTACATCTAATTCATATGAGATTAATGATGATATTAAAATGAAATTTGAAAGTCTAGATATTGATACAACTCAATTTATTGATACACGTGATAGTGATAGACACGGTATAGATTTAAAAAAGGCCAACTCATTATTATTACAAAGTGTAGGTGTACCGGAAAGTAATATTTATATTACAGACTATGCTACATCTGAAAACTTAGATTATTTCTTTTCTTATAGAGTTGAAAAAGGACAAACTGGACGAATGTTAGCATTTATAGGAAGAAAGCAAGGTGATTCATAATGCATGAAGTGAAAGAGAATCTCGCACAAATCAATTCAGAAATCAATGAGCATAGAGAAAAAAGTAACATTTCAACACAGCCTAACGTGATTGCAGTAACAAAGTATGTTACAATAGAGCGAGCTAAAGAAGCATATCAAGCTGGAGTTCGACATTTTGGAGAAAATAGACTTGAAGGGTTTAAAGAGAAAAAAGAAGCATTACCAAAAGATGCTGTACTTCATTTTATTGGCTCTTTACAATCTAGAAAGGTTAAAGATGTCATCAATGATGTTGATTATTTTCATGCTTTAGATAGAATGAGTTTAGCTAAAGAAATTAATAAGCGTGCCGAGCATACAATATCTTGTTTCTTACAAGTGAATGTTTCAGGTGAATCATCCAAACATGGGATTAGTTTAGATGAAGTAAATGCTTTTATTGATGAAATTAAACAATTCGAAAATATAAAAATAGTCGGTTTAATGACGATGGCACCATATACAGATGACGATGGGTACATACAGTCATTATTTAGAAAATTACGAACAAAAAGAGATGAAATTAAACAACTCAATTTAGAATATGCACCATGTGAAGAATTGTCGATGGGTATGAGTAATGACTATCCAATTGCAATTAAAGAAGGTGCAACATTTGTGAGAATTGGGACTAAACTTGTAGGAGAATAGGAGTGAGCCCCTTGGCTTTAAAAGATTTATTTAATGGATTTTTTGTTGTTGAAGATGAAGAAGAAGTGGAAGTACCTGAGGAACGTGAACCTGAGCGTGATCGTAAACCAGAACGTGAAGTAGAATCGCCAAAAGAACCTGTGCAACAACCAGCAGCATCTAAAACAAGTGCGATTAAATCTGTACCTCAAAAAAGTACATCAAGATATAATACAACTTCCGAAGAAAGGAATTATCGTATGAGTAATAATTCTAAATCGAATACAAGAAATGTTGTAACAATGAATAATAACGTTCAATCAAATTACGCTGCACAAGAAAGTTCAAAAATGTGTTTATTTGAACCACGTGTTTTCTCAGATACTCAAGATATCGCAGATGAATTAAAAAATCGTCGTGCGACATTAGTTAACTTACAACGAATCGACAAAGTATCTGCAAAACGTATCATTGATTTCTTAAGTGGTACTGTTTATGCCATTGGTGGCGATATCCAACGTGTTGGTACAGATATTTTCTTATGTACGCCTGATAACGTCGAAGTTGCTGGTAGTATTACAGATCATATTGAAAACATGGAGCAACATTACGAATAAGGAGCTAACGTATGGACATTGGATTACTTAATACAATTTTCCAATTTATCATTTGGATTGTCCAAATTTATTATTTTGGTATGATTGTATATTTCTTTACATCTTGGGTACCAAGTATACGTGAATCTAAATTTGGTGAAATACTGGGAAAAATTTATGAACCATTTTTAGAACCATTTAGAAAAATCATTCCTCCGATTGGAATGATTGATATTTCATCAATTGCTGCAATTATAGTATTAGTTTTATTCCAAAGAGGACTAGTAACTATTTTTAACATGATTTTAGCTTATTTAGCGAGATAGTTAGAATAAACAGCAATATAGATATGATGATCATAAACGAGGTGATTGGAAGCATTCCATGTTGCCTCGTTTTATTATTGTTTAGTTATAAAAATGATATTTTAAATAAATCACATTAAAGTTAAGTGAGGGATGAGCAATCGATATTTATCAACATTTTAGAAAAGAAGAACAAAGCATGATTGATATTTTAATTGATAAATGTGAACAAGCTGAACGTCACTATTCGCCTGTACTAACCACATTCCTAGACCCAAGAGGGCAATATATTTTAGAAGTGATAGTCGGCAGTTACGAAGATTTGAAAGTATATTTTAATGGTGGACCGAGAGCAGAACGACAACGTGCCGTGATTGCACCATCATATTATGAACCAGATGAAAGTGACTTTGAACTCACATTAATTGAAATAGATTATCCTGAAAAGTTTGTAACTATTCAACATCAACACGTTTTAGGTACGTTGATGTCTTTAGGAATCGATAGAAGTCAACTTGGCGATATCATTGTTGGAGAACGTATTCAATTTGTTTTGACAAAAGCATTAGAATCATTTATTATGTTAGAATTCACTAGAATCAAAGGTGCTACAATTAAACTTAATTCTATTCCGTTGAAAGATATGATACAATCAGAAGAGAATTGGAAGATTCACAGTTCAACAGTGAGTGCACTTAGACTTGATGTTGTATTAAAAGACATGATTCATAAATCAAGATCTATTGCGAAACAACTTATAGAGAAGAAGAGAGTCAAAGTGAATCATACCATTATTGATTCACCAGATTTTCAATTAGAAATGAATGACTTACTTTCCATACAAAGATTCGGAAGAGCTCAAGTAACCGATATTGGTGGAAGAACGAAAAAAGATAAAATACACATAACCTATCATACATTATTTAAATAGTGTAAAATTAAGGAGGATACACAATGCCTTTTACACCAAGTGAAATTAAAAGCAAAGAGTTTACTCGTGTGAAAAATGGTTTAGAACCTACTGAAGTTGCAAACTATTTAGACCAGTTAAGTACTGAAATAGAACGTTTAAAAGAAGATAAAAAACAACTTGAAAAAGTCATCGAAGAAAGAGATACTAATATTAAGTCTTATCAAGATGTTCACCAATCAGTTAGCGATGCTTTAGTACAAGCTCAAAAAGCTGGTGAAGAAACAAAATTAGCAGCGAATAAGGATGCAGAGGCAACAATTGCTAAAGCACAAGCGCAAGCAGACCAAATTGTTAACGATGCAATCGAGAAAGCACGTCGCTTAGCTTTCCAAACTGAAGATATGAAACGTCAATCTAAAGTATTTAGATCACGTTTCCGTATGCTAGTTGAAGCGCAATTAGACTTATTAAAGAATGAAGATTGGGATTACTTATTAAATTATGATTTAGATGCTGAACAGGTCACTTTAGAAGATATTCATCATTTGAATGATAACGATTTAACAGAAGAAGAAAAAGCTATGAAAAATAATGCGCAAAGTCAATCACAATCAACACAAACTTCAGAGACTACATCAACGTCTCAAAGCGATTCAACAAGTACAAGTCAATCCGAATCAACGAGTTTAAAATAATAATTAAATTTGAAGTCAGACACGTAAGAAACACTACACTTATTACAGCGAATTAGGAAATGGTGGGAGCCTAATATAAGACTGTTTCTTATATCACTGACTGATAATGATGAATAAAGAACCAAGAGAGAACTCTAAGTTGAGTTAATCAGGGTGGTACCGCGGTATAACCGTCCCTGTTAATTGAACTTAGAGTTCTTTTTTATAATTAGGAGGAATGAAAGTATATGAATTATAAAGATACGTTATTAATGCCCAAAACAGAATTTCCAATGCGAGGCGGTTTACCAAATAAAGAACCAAAAATCCAAGAGCAATGGGATGCAGACAATCAATATCAAAAAGCTTTAGAGAAAAACAAAGGTAATGCCTCATATATTTTACACGATGGACCACCATACGCGAATGGTAGTTTACATATGGGTCATGCATTAAACAAAATTATTAAAGACTTTATTGTACGTTATAAAACAATGCAAGGTTTTTATGCACCATATGTACCAGGTTGGGATACACATGGTCTTCCAATTGAACAAGCATTGACTAAAAAAGGTGTAGATCGTAAAAAAATGTCTACAGCCGAATTTAGAGAAAAATGTAAAGAATTCGCTCTAGAGCAAATTGAAATTCAAAAGAAAGATTTCAAACGTCTAGGTGTACGTGGTGACTTTAACGATCCATATATCACATTGAAACCTGAATATGAAGCTGCTCAAATTCGATTATTCGGTGAAATGGCAGAAAAAGGACTTATTTATAAAGGTAAAAAGCCAGTCTATTGGTCACCATCTAGTGAATCATCTCTAGCAGAAGCGGAAATCGAATATCATGATAAACGTTCAGCATCAATTTACGTTGCATTTGATGTTAAAGATGATAAAGGTGTAGTAGATAAAGATGCTCAATTCATTATCTGGACAACTACACCTTGGACAATTCCTTCTAATGTTGCGATTACTGTTCATCCGGAATTAAAATACGGACAATACAATGTAAATGGCAAAAAATATATTATTGCTCAAGCATTAGCTGAAACAGTAGCAGAAGCTTTAGAATGGGATCAAGATACGATTCAACTTGAAAAAGAATTTACAGGTAAAGAATTAGAATATGTTGAAGCACAACATCCATTCTTAGATCGTACTTCATTAGTTATTAACGGTGAACATGTTACAACTGATGCTGGTACAGGTTGTGTTCATACAGCACCTGGACACGGGGAAGACGACTACATTGTTGGACAAAAATATGATTTACCAGTGATTAGTCCATTAAATGATAAAGGTGTCTTCACTGAAGAAGGTGGACCTTTTGAAGGTATGTTCTATGATAAAGCGAATAAAGCAGTAACAGACTTATTAACTGAGAAAGATTCATTGTTAAAATTAAACTTTATTACGCATAGTTATCCTCACGATTGGAGAACGAAAAAACCAGTTATCTTCCGTGCAACACCACAATGGTTTGCATCTATTAATAAAGTGAGACAAGACATTTTAGATGCAATTGAAGATACTCAATTTAAAGTAGATTGGGGTAAAACACGTATTTATAATATGATTCGTGACCGTGGTGAATGGGTAATTTCACGTCAACGTGTTTGGGGCGTACCACTTCCTGTGTTTTATGCAGAAAATGGTGACATCATCATGACCAAAGAAACTGTAAATCACGTTGCAGATTTATTTGAACAACATGGTTCTAATATTTGGTTTGAAAAAGAAGCCAAAGATTTATTACCTGAAGGCTTCACACATCCAGGTAGTCCAAATGGTGAATTTACGAAAGAAAATGACATCATGGATGTTTGGTTTGATTCTGGTTCATCTCATAGAGGTGTGCTTGAAACACGTCCAGAATTAAGTTTCCCAGCTGACTTATACTTTGAAGGTAGTGACCAATACCGTGGTTGGTTTAACTCATCTATTACAACTTCTGTTGCTACAAGAGGACAAGCACCATATAAATTCTTATTATCTCATGGTTTCGTTATGGACGGAGAAGGTAAGAAAATGAGTAAATCATTAGGTAATGTCATCGTTCCTGATCAAGTCGTTAAACAAAAAGGTGCTGATATTGCACGTCTTTGGGTAAGTAGTACAGACTATTTAGCAGATGTACGTATTTCAGATGAAATCTTAAAACAAACATCTGATGTATATCGTAAAATCAGAAATACATTAAGATTTATGTTAGGTAATGTGAGTGATTTCAATCCTGAAACTGATAGCATTGCTGAAGCGGAGTTATTAGAAGTAGATCGTTATTTATTACATCGTTTACGTGAATTTACTGCAAGTACAATTAACAATTATGAAAACTTTGATTATCTTAATATCTATCAAGAAGTTCAAAACTTTATTAATGTTGAATTAAGTAACTTCTACTTAGATTATGGTAAAGATATTCTATATATCGAAGAACGTTCTTCACATAAACGTCGTAGTATGCAAACAGTACTTTATCAAATCTTAGTTGATATGACTAAGTTGCTTGCACCAATTTTAGTGCATACAGCAGAGGAAGTTTGGTCACATACACCTCACGTTAAAGAGGAAAGTGTTCACTTAGCTGATATGCCTAAAGTTGAAGAGGTAGATCAACAATTATTAGATAAATGGAATACATTTATGAATTTACGTGATGATGTGAACCGTGCTTTAGAAGCAGCACGTAATGAAAAAGTAATTGGTAAATCATTAGAAGCTAAAGTTGTGATTGGTAGTAATCAAGACTTTAATGCTACAGAGTTCTTACAACAATTTGATGATTTACAACAATTATTCATTACGTCACAAGCGGAGGTTGTTGATCAAGTTGATAACGGCGTATCATATCAACATGGTGACATCCGTATTGAACATGCAGAAGGTGAAAAATGTGAAAGATGTTGGAACTATAGTGATCAATTAGGTTCTGTTGGTGAACTAGATCATTTATGTCCACGTTGCCAAGAAGTCGTTAAAACACTAATTTAATCATTAATGTAATATTCAAACTGTTAGCAAAGTCGAATGATTTTGCTAACAGTTTTTATTTTGCAATGACTTGAGACAGTATGGGTATAAATAAATCGTATTGATAAGCATTGCAATTAAGTTGCTTTTGTTTTGATTTTTTTGCATAATATTTAAAATATGAGTCATAATTCATAAGTAAAGATAGTTATATAGATAAGTTATTTTGAAAGAGGTACATGGAATGTTTCATAATAAAGATGCAAATTTTGTCAACGGAATAACGATTAATGTGAGAGATAAAGATGCGCTCAAACCATTTTACGAACAGATTTTAGGATTTAATATTGTCAATGAAACGATGACAAGTATTCAATATGAAGTGGGCATGTCAAACCATTTTATTACTTTAAATGAAATTGCTAATGGTAGAGAACCTCTAATGTCAGAAGCTGGGTTATTCAATATAGGCATTATGCTGCCTTCATTATCGGATTTAGCTGATTTGTTAGTACAATTAAGCGACTATGAAATCCCGGTAAATGGTGGGGAACAAAGTGTAGCCACATCTCTATTTATCGAAGATCCAGAAGGAAATGGTTTGAAGTTCTATGTCGATCAAGATTTTGAAGAATGGCATTATGAAGATGACAAAGTGTTACTTAATATCGTACCAATTAATGTACCACGTTTATTAAATGAAGTATCAGATGAAAAATGGCATGGTATACCAGATGACACAAAAATAGGTACCTTGCATTTGAAGTCGATTCGTATTTCTGAAGTTAAACCATACTATTTCAATTATTTTGGTTTGGAAGAATCTGCATATATGGATGATTACTCGCTCTTTTTATCCTCACAACATTATCATCATCATTTAGCACTAAATCAATGGATTTCTGGAACCAAACGGGTGGATAATGCACATTCTTATGGCTTAGCGCTTGTAGACTTTCATTATCCTGAAACGACACATTTAAATATCAAAGGACCAGATGGGATATACTTTAGATTTAATTTTATAAAAGAAGCGTGATGAAGTGAAGAAAAGTATTGTTTGGATGTTATTTATTACGATTAGCCTAACGCTAGCAGCAATTTTTGATGGTTTGAATAATCAAGATATGACTGAACCTAAAAATCATTTATTCGATTTTAATCCGATGAAATATAATACGTATCAAAAAGGACAATGTACATATTATGTTTTCGATAAGGTGAGAGAAGACCATCATCAAATTGCAAACTCTTGGCATGACGCTAAAGATTGGGCGAAAAATGCTAAAAAAGATCAATATAAAGTCAATCAACATCCTAAAGAAGGTTCGATTTTACAGACGACTGAAGGGAAATATGGTCATGTAGCCTATATTGAAAAAGTGAACGAGGATCAATCATTATACATTTCAGAAATGAATTTTAAAAAGCCATATGAAATATCAAATAGAACTATACCAGCGAATGACGTTGATCAATATCAATATATTCATCCTAAAGAAAATCAACATATATCCTAATGATGAAATGAGTGCAGGCTAGGATATTAATATATTTCAAGTTACATTCATATATAGGCTGTAGGTGACTTACACATGAGTATTGACTCATGTGTTCAAATTAAGCTTTAGAGGTATACATGAACTAAAGTTCATGCATAAAACCGTCTAAGTAATAAATTACAAAGACGGTCTAATGTACCAAGCTTTTTCGTTTCTAGTCAACCTTGCCGTGGGGACGGGCCCCAAACATAGAGAATTTCGAAAAGAAAATCTACAGACAATGCAAGTTGGGGATGGACAACAATAAAGAAATACTTTTACTTTAGAAATTAGTATTTCTTATGCATGAGTTTCACTCATGTATTTCTATTTTAAAGTACATATTAGCTGCGGCTAATGCGTAAGAACCACTACATCATAAATGATTAGTGTTTCTTTATTATTTCTGCCTTACTCCTATATGTTTTAGCAAATATTTATTATGAAGCTAACCTGTTTTTATACTCTTGTTTAAGATATAATGAAAGTTGTTGTAAAAAGTGATGAATGGTTCTGAATGGAGGAACATGAATGAAAAAGAAATATTATGTCGGTATTTCATTACTCGTAGCCTTTTTAATCATAGTCATTGACCAAGTGACAAAATGGATTATTGCTAGTTCAATGAAAATAGGCGATTCTTACGAAGTGATACCCAATTTTTTAAATATAACGTCACATAGAAATAATGGTGCTGCTTGGGGAATATTAAGCGGTAAAATGTTCTTCTTTTATATTATTACAGTGATTATTTTAATTGTGCTCGTATTGTTCTTTATAAAAGAAGCGCAATATAATTTATTTATGCAGTTAGCGATAAGTTTATTATTTGCAGGTGCTTTAGGAAATTTCATTGATCGTTTATTAAATGGAGAAGTTGTTGATTTTATTGATACAAATATTTTTGGATATGATTTTCCTATCTTCAATGTAGCCGATTCAAGTTTAACAATTGGTGTGATATTAGTCATTATTGCACTACTTAAAGATACAACAAATAAAGGTTAGGAGGTCTGATTATGGAAACGTATGAATATACGATTACAGATAGTAATCATGTTGGACAGAGATTAGATAAAGTATTACCAGAATTAAATAGTGATTGGTCACGTAGCCAAATTCAAGATTGGATTAAAGAAGATCTTGTGAAAGTTAATGACAAAGTGGTCAAACCCAATTATAAAGTGAAGCAAAATGACAATATCGTTGTGACTGAACAAGAAGTCGTTGAAGCAGATATCACACCGGAAAATTTAAATCTTGATATATATTATGAAGATGATGATGTAGCTATTGTTTATAAACCAAAAGGGATGGTAGTTCATCCATCACCAGGCCATTACACTGGTACGTTAGTTAATGGGTTGATGTATCAAATTAAAAATTTATCTGGTATTAACGGTGAAATTCGTCCAGGTATCGTGCATCGTATTGATATGGATACATCTGGTTTATTGATGGTTGCTAAAAATGACATTGCACACCGTGGTTTAGTTGAACAATTAATGGCTAAATCAGTTAAGCGTAAATATGTTGCATTAGTTCATGGTAATATTCCACATGACTATGGAACAGTGGATGCACCTATTGGACGTAATAAAAAAGACCGTCAAGCGATGGCAGTAGTAGATGATGGAAAAGAAGCAGTAACACATTTTAACGTTTTAGAACATTTTAAAGATTATACTTTAATAGAATGTGAACTCGAAACAGGCCGTACGCACCAAATTCGTGTGCATATGAAATATATCGGTTTCCCATTAGTTGGAGACCCTAAATATGGTCCTAAAAAAACATTAGATATTGGCGGACAAGCCTTACATGCAGGTGTAATAGGATTTGAGCATCCAGTTACTCATGAATATATTGAAAGAACAGCAGAGTTACCTCAAGAATTTGAAGATTTATTAGCCGATATTAGAAAAAGAGATGCCTAGAAAATGGCATAAAAATAATAAATACTATCACAGCTCTTAAATGATGTCCCATTGTCATTTAGGGGCTTTTTTATAATCAAAAGAAATATGTTAAATAATGTAGGAAGTTCATTTATAGAGTAATTATAAAATGAGTTATAGGTTCTATAGAATAAAATATATGAACATAACATGTAATATGCTATGATATGTTGAAAACAAAGTGAAAGTAGGAACAAACTAAATGGAAACATCGTATCAACCTCGACATTTACAAGAGAAAAGTGCGGGATTTCATGAATTATTTTTTGATTTAATATTTGTTTATGCAATGCAGAAGATGGCACATGTCATTTTAAATGTACATGGGGGGACCATATCATCTGAATTATTTTTAAAGTATATCATTATGAGTGTGTTTTTATGGATATTATGGTCGCATCAAACATTTTATACAAATAGATTTGGAGAAACGACAACTAAAGATGTCATATTTATGATGTTTAACTTGTTTGTATTAGTATTTTTATCAAATAGTTTATATCCTGATTTCGAAAAGACATTCTTTCCATTCTTTCTATGTATTGGAATTCTATATTTGAGTATAAGTATTCAATATAGTTTACATTTAAATAAAACAAAGCATAAATCTGATTATAAAACGTGTCAGGCATTTGCAATTGTTGCATTAATCGTTGCAATCCTTTCATTAGTATCTCTTGTATTACCAAAAAGTATTCATTATATTCCAGGGTTTTTAGGATTATTTATTGCTTCAACAGGCTTGATTCCATACCGAAAATATTTATATCAATCACCTGTGAATTTATCACATTTAGTTGAAAGATTCTCGTTGTTGACGATTATTATATTTGGTGAGGTTTTAGTTGGTTTAACATCTATATTTAGTATTGAGCATTTCAATTATATTTATATATTTCAATTTTTAATCGTTGTAAGTTTATTCGGAACATATTGGTTAGTGACTGAAAGTGATATTAATTTACATCAAACGACCATTGGTTTCCAACTCGTTTATACACACTTATTAATTAATATCGCATTAGGTATTTTAAATGCTGCTGTTATTTTTAGTGATTCTCATCAGTTAAGTTCAAAGTTTGAAATCTGTATGATGCATGGTAGTATTTTATTATTTTATATTGGTGTTTGGATTAATACGACATATTTTCATAAAGAACTTAAAAACATCAATTATATTATAATCGGCGCAATACTGTTGGTTTTATCATTTATCATTAGTATGTTTTTTAATGGTTATCAAGATGTAATGATTATCAGTATCGCAATTGCAAATATTTTAGTTATGCTTTTGTATTATAAAAATATAAAAAAACGTACCAAGTCTGTGATTAAATAAAATACCGCTAGCGATGCAAATGACATAATATAGTAAACATTTAAAAAATGTTAATCAATCAAGTATTTTCTTAGAAAAGACGTTGACTATTTGCAACTTTAGGATTAAACTAATAACAGTTTAAATATAAAAGTAGTCTTTAAAGATAAGTCCAGAGAGGCTTCAAAGACATGAAAATGATACTGATATACATGATTGTTATTAATTTAATGAGATGATAACTAACGATCAATCATTGAATGATTGCATAACAAACAGTTAAGAATATGTGTGGAATATTGTTTAGTTACACTAGGGCTAAATTGATATCACGCATTATCTATATATCAACCTCATGTCTTTGTTAAAGACGTGAGGTTTTTTTGATATGAATAAGAGATAGAGGTGAGACAATGTCTGAACGTATCATAATGGATGAAGCAGCAATTCAACGTACAGTTACTCGAATTGCACATGAAATATTAGAGTATAACAAAGGTACTGAGAATTTGGTATTACTAGGCATTAAAACACGTGGTGCATATTTAGCTTATCGTATTCAAGAAAAAATAAATATGATAGAGCAACAACTTGTACCAACAGGCACAATTGATATTACACAATTCCGTGATGATATCGATCATGTTTCGAAGCAATCATTCGACAAAGCTTTTGAAATAGATGTAGATATTACAGGAAAAGTTGTTATTATCATTGATGACGTCTTATACACTGGAAGAACGGTTAGAGCGTCATTAGATGCCATCTTATTACATGAGAGACCAATTAAAATTGGATTAGCTACGCTAGTTGATCGAGGCCACAGAGAGCTTCCAATTCGCGCAGATTTTGTAGGAAAAAATATACCAACTGCACGCGATGAATCCGTTAAAGTATACTTAACTGAAAAGGATTCAACTAATGCAGTTATAATAGAATAATATCCCTTTTAAAGCAGTACGAGAGACTGAAAAAGGTGAAATGAATATATGAGCAAAGTAGTTACAATAGAATTATTATGTTAACTACTGTATTTAAATAGCTTAAATACTTCATATCATTCGCTTTAGTCTCTTTGCATAACTGTATGTAAAGAGATTTTTTTATGAAAGGAAATGAATCACCATGGAAAATGAACAAATGTTTGAAAGAACGGTACAACCAGTATTAGATGTACAAGACAAACCAAAGCCAGCACAGTGGGCGTTTTTAAGCTTGCAACACTTATTTGCAATGTTTGGATCGACAGTACTTGTACCATTTTTAACCGGACTGCCTATTTCAGCAGCATTATTAGCATCAGGAATTGGAACTTTGTTATACATACTTATTACCAAAGCTAAAATTCCAGCATATTTGGGATCTAGCTTTGCATTTATCACACCAATCATTACGGGATTAAGTACACATAGTTTAGGAGACATGTTAGTCGCACTCTTCATGAGTGGTTTAATGTACGTCATTATTGGTTTCTTAATCCGTTTTAGTGGGACAGGTTGGTTGATGCACTTATTACCACCAGTTGTAGTTGGACCTGTCATTATGGTCATTGGATTAAGCCTTGCACCAACTGCAGTTAACATGGCAATGTATGAAAATTCTGCAGACATGAAAGGTTATAACTTAAGCTATTTAGTCGTTGCATTAATTACGCTGATTGTAACAATCGTTGTACAAGGATTCTTCAAAGGATTCTTATCATTAATTCCTGTATTAATAGGGATCATAGTGGGTTATATCGTCTCTATCTTTATGGGATTGGTTAAATTTGCACCGATTGCAAAAGCAAAATGGTTAGCATTCCCGGATATTTACTTACCATTTAAAGATTATGTACCTTCCTTCCATTTAGGATTAGTGCTTGTCATGATTCCAGTTGTATTTGTAACTGTCAGTGAGCACATCGGACATCAAATGGTAATCAACAAAATTGTAGGTAAAAACTTCTTTAAAGATCCAGGTTTAGATAAATCAATCATAGGTGACGGTGTATCCACAATGGTTGCAAGTATTATAGGTGGACCACCAAGTACAACTTATGGTGAAAACATTGGTGTATTAGCGATCACGAAAATTTACAGTATCTATGTCATTGGTGGTGCTGCAGTCATCGCAATCGTACTTGCATTCATTGGTAAATTTACAGCACTTATTTCTTCCATACCAACACCGGTTATGGGTGGCGTGTCAATATTATTATTTGGCATTATCGCAGCAAGTGGTTTAAGAATGATTGTAGAAAGCAACGTTGATTTTGCTAACAATAGAAACTTAGTGATTGCATCAGTCATCTTAGTTATTGGAATAGGAAATTTATTAATCAATTTAAAAGGTATCGGCGTTAACTTACAACTTGAAGGAATGGCATTATCAGCTTTATCAGGCATTATCTTAAATTTAATCTTACCTAAAAAATAGTTAGATATTCTGAGGAGGCAAACAATGGAACATTTATTATCAATGGAAGATTTATCAAACGATGAAATTTATAGCTTAGTCAAAAAAGCAAGTCAGTTTAAATCTGGAGAAGTTAATGTACCACAATACAAAAATCATTTTGTAGCTAATTTGTTCTTTGAAAATTCAACAAGAACAAAATGTAGTTTTGAAGTTGCCGAACAAAAACTAGGATTGAATTTAGTTAATTTTGAAACGAGTACGTCGTCTGTACAAAAAGGAGAATCACTATATGATACTTGTAAGACATTAGAAAGTATTGGTGTAAACTTGTTAGTAATCAGACACTCTCAAAATGCATATTATGACGATTTGGAAGGACTAAATATACCTATTGCCAATGGTGGTGATGGTAGTGGACAACACCCGACTCAAAGCCTACTTGATTTAATGACTATTTATGAAGAATATGGAAAATTCGAAGGTTTAAACGTATTAATTTGTGGTGATATTAAAAATTCACGTGTTGCTAGAAGTAATTTCCATAGTTTAAAAGCTTTAGGTGCAAATGTCATGTTCGCGAGTCCTGATGAATGGGTAGATGATACAATAGAAGCATCATACGTTAACATTGATGATGTGATTGAAAAAGTTGATATTGTGATGTTACTTAGAGTTCAGCACGAAAGACACGGCATTACAGGAAAAGCTAACTTTGAAGCTGAAAATTATCATCAACAATATGGGTTAACTAAGGAAAGATATGATAAATTAAAGAAAGAAGCTATTGTCATGCATCCAGCTCCAGTCAATAGAGGTGTTGAAATTGAAAGTGACCTAGTAGAGGCACCTCAATCACGCATCTTTAAACAAATGGAAAATGGCATGTATTTAAGAATGGCAGTCATTGATGAGCTTTTAAAATAAGGAAGGGGTATTTAAATCATGAAACTAATTAAGAACGGTAAAATTATAAAAAATGGAAAATTAAAAAATACGGATATTCTTATTGACGGTAAAAGAATTAAAACGATTAGCAGTAAAATTGATTCTTCATCTGAAAATATTGAAGTTATAGATGCTAAAGGAAATTTAATCGCGCCTGGATTTGTAGATGTTCATGTACATTTACGTGAACCAGGTGGAGAACATAAAGAAACAATTGAAACTGGTACGAAAGCAGCTGCAAGAGGTGGTTTTACAACTATTTGTCCAATGCCAAATACAAGACCAGTACCAGATTCAGTGGAAAATATAAGAGCGTTAAGAGAAAAAATCAAAGATTCAGCACAAATTCGTGTCTTACCATACGCTTCTATTACAACTAGACAAGCAGGTAAAGAGTTAGTAGATTTCCAAGCTTTAGCAGATGAAGGTGTGTTTGCCTTTACTGATGATGGCGTTGGTGTACAACAAGCAAGTATGATGTATGCTGCTATGAAACAAGCTGCAAAAGTGAAAAAACCTATCGTAGCACATTGTGAAGATAATAGTTTAATATACGGTGGTGCTATGCACAAAGGTAAACGTAGTGAGGAATTAGGTATTCCAGGTATCCCAAATGTATGTGAATCAGTTCAAATTGCCCGAGACGTTCTATTAGCAGAAGCGACAGGTTGTCATTACCATGTATGTCACGTTTCTACTAAAGAAAGTGTTCGTGTCATTCGTGACGCTAAAAAAGCAGGCATTCATGTAACTGCAGAAGTAACACCTCATCACTTATTATTAACTGAAAATGATGTGCCAGGTGATGATGCAAATTACAAAATGAATCCACCATTAAGAAGTACAGAAGATCGTGATGCATTATTAGAAGGTTTATTAGATGGAACAATTGATTGTATCGCAACTGATCATGCACCTCATGCGAAAGAAGAAAAAGAACAACCAATGACAAAAGCACCATTCGGTATTGTAGGTAGTGAAACTGCATTCCCATTATTATATACGCACTTTGTTAGAAATGGTAATTGGTCATTAAAACAATTAATCGATTACTTAACAATTAAACCAGCAACTATCTTTAATCTTAATTATGGTAAGTTGCATAAAGATAGTTACGCAGACATCACAATTATTGATTTAGAAAATGAAAAAGAAATTAAAAGTGAAGATTTCTTATCTAAAGCTGACAACACACCATTTATTGGTGAAAAAGTATTCGGACATCCGGTATTAACAATGGTTAAAGGTGAAGTAGTATTTAAGGAGGAAAAATAGATGCTTTCAAAACGTTATCTAGTATTTGAAGACGGCTCTTATTATGAAGGGTATCAATTAGGTTCAGATGAACTTTCAATTGGCGAAATTGTATTTAATACAGCTATGACAGGTTATCAAGAAACGATTTCGGATCCATCATATACGGGTCAAATTATTACATTTACGTACCCATTAATTGGAAATTACGGTATCAATAGAGATGATTTTGAATCTTTAACTCCAACATTGAATGGTGTTGTTGTGAAAGAAGCAAGTACACATCCTAGTAATTTTCGTAATCAAAAGACTTTACACGAAGTATTAGTACAATACCAAATACCAGGTATCTCAGGGGTAGATACAAGAAGTATTACCCGTAAGATTCGTCAACACGGTGTATTAAGAGCCGGATTCACAGATAACAAAGCTGACATTGAAAGCTTAGTCCAACATTTAAAAACGACTGAATTACCTAGAGGTGAAGTATCGACAGTTTCTACAAAAACACCTTATGTTTCTACAGGTTCAGATTTAAGTGTTGTCTTACTCGACTTTGGTAAAAAACAAAATATCGTTCGAGAGTTAAACATGCGTGGTTGTAATGTGACTGTTGTACCTTATAACACATCTGCAGAAGAAATCATCAAAATGTCTCCAGACGGTGTAATGCTATCTAATGGTCCTGGAGATCCAGAAGAAATTGATGTTGCTGTGAAAATGATTAACGGTATTCTTGGCAAAATTCCATTCTTTGGTATTTGCCTAGGCCACCAATTATTTGCTTTATCTCAAGGTGCTACATCATTCAAAATGAAGTTTGGACATAGAGGTGCCAACCACCCTGTTAAAAACTTAAGAACAGGTAAAGTCGACATTACAAGTCAAAACCACGGTTATTCAATTGACCGAGATTCATTAGAAAATACAGACTTAGAAGTCACTCATATTGCATTAAATGATGGTACTGTTGAAGGCTTAAGACATAAAACGTTACCTGCCTTTTCAGTTCAGTATCATCCAGAAGCAAGACCAGGTCCAAGTGATTCTAATTATTTATTTGACGAGTTTATTACTATGATGAATGAGTTCATCGAAAAGGAGCGTAATGTAAATGCCTAAGCGTAACGATATTCAAACAATTTTAGTAGTAGGATCGGGCCCAATTATTATTGGCCAAGCTGCGGAATTTGATTATGCAGGAACTCAAGCCTGTCTTGCACTTAAAGAAGAAGGGTATAGAGTGATCTTGGTTAACTCTAACCCAGCTACAATTATGACTGATAAAGAAATTGCAGATAAAGTATATATTGAACCTTTAACACATGATTTTATCGCACGTATCATTCGTAAAGAACAACCTGATGCTTTGTTACCAACTTTAGGTGGTCAAACAGGTTTAAATATGGCAATTCAGTTACATGACAGTGGTGTATTAGCTGCTAATAATGTGAAACTACTGGGAACTGAATTAGAATCAATTCAACAAGCTGAAGACCGTGAACTATTTAGAACATTGATGAATGATTTAGATGTTCCTGTACCAGAAAGTGATATTGTAAATACAGTTGAACAAGCTTTTAAATTTAAAGAAGAAGTGGGTTATCCATTAATCGTTCGACCAGCCTTTACAATGGGTGGTACAGGTGGCGGTATTTGCTATAACGATGATGATTTAAAAGAAGTTGTAACAAATGGTTTACATTATAGTCCAGCTACACAATGTTTAATTGAAAAATCAATTGCAGGTTTTAAAGAAATTGAATATGAAGTTATGCGTGATAAAAATGATAATGCCATTGTAGTATGTAATATGGAAAACATTGACCCAGTGGGTATCCATACAGGTGATTCCATTGTGGTTGCACCAAGTCAAACATTATCAGACGTGGAATACCAAATGCTAAGAGACGTTTCATTAAAAGTTATTCGAGCTTTAGGCATCGAAGGTGGATGTAATGTTCAGTTAGCGTTAGATCCAGATTCATTTAATTACTATATTATTGAAGTCAATCCACGTGTATCTCGTTCATCAGCATTAGCATCTAAAGCAACAGGTTATCCAATTGCCAAACTAGCTGCAAAGATTGCTGTTGGATTAACATTAGATGAAATGTTAAATCCAATTACAGGTACTTCATATGCAGCATTTGAACCGACATTGGATTATGTAATCTCTAAAATTCCACGTTTCCCATTTGATAAATTTGAAAAAGGTGAACGCGAATTAGGCACACAAATGAAAGCAACAGGTGAAGTAATGGCAATCGGCCGTACCTACGAAGAATCATTACTCAAAGCAATTCGTTCATTAGAATATGGTGTGCATCACTTAGGATTACCAAATGGAGAAAGTTTTGATTTAGATTACATTAAAGAAAGAATTAGTCATCAGGATGACGAAAGATTATTCTTCATCGGTGAAGCCATTCGTCGTGGTACAACACTAGAAGAAATTCATAATATGACTAAAATTGACTATTTCTTCTTAAATAAATTCCAGAATATTATTAATATTGAACATGAATTAAAAGCACATCAAGGCGATTTAGAATATCTTAAATATGCTAAAGATTATGGTTTCAGTGACAAAGTCATTGCTCATCGATTTGATATGACAGAAGAAGACGTCTATCAATTGAGAATTAACAACAATATTACGCCAGTATACAAAATGGTAGATACATGTGCGGCTGAATTCGAATCAACAACACCATATTATTATGGTACCTATGAAACTGAAAATGAATCCATTGTTACAGACAAAGAGAAAATTTTAGTTTTAGGTTCAGGTCCTATTCGTATAGGGCAAGGGGTTGAATTTGACTATGCAACAGTACATGCTGTGTGGGCAATTCAAAATGCTGGATATGAAGCAATTATTGTCAATAATAACCCAGAAACAGTATCAACTGACTTCTCTATTTCAGATAAATTATACTTTGAACCTCTTACTGAAGAAGATGTGATGAGTATCATTAATCTAGAACAACCAAAAGGTGTCGTTGTACAATTTGGAGGACAAACAGCTATTAATTTAGCAGATAAATTAGCTAAACATGGCGTGCAAATTCTAGGAACATCTTTAGAAGATTTAAACAGAGCTGAAGATAGAAAAGAATTTGAAGCGTTATTGCATACGATTGACGTACCACAACCTCAAGGTAAAACTGCGACTTCACCAAAAGAAGCATTAGAAAATGCACGTAATATTGGTTACCCAGTTGTTGTAAGACCTTCATATGTACTTGGTGGTCGTGCAATGGAAATTGTTGATAATGATAAAGAATTAGAAAACTATATGACACAAGCAGTTAAAGCTAGCCCAGAACATCCAGTGTTAGTTGATAGATACTTAACTGGTAAAGAAATCGAAGTCGATGCTATCTCAGATGGTGAAACAGTAATTATTCCAGGTATTATGGAACATATTGAACGTGCAGGTGTCCATAGTGGTGATTCTATCGCAGTATATCCACCTCAAACATTATCTCAAGAAGAAATTGAGACATTAGAAGATTATACGATTCGACTAGCGAAAGGCTTGAATATCGTTGGATTAATTAACATTCAGTTTGTGATTGCACATGACGGTGTTTATGTTTTAGAAGTAAACCCTCGTTCAAGTCGTACTGTACCATTCTTAAGTAAAATCACTGATATTCAAATGGCTCAACTCGCAATGCAAGCCATTATGGGTACAAAATTATCTTCACTTGGTTATAAAGAAGGTATTCAACCGTATTCAGAAGGGGTATTTGTTAAAGCACCAGTATTCAGCTTTAATAAATTGAAAAATGTTGATATCACTTTAGGACCTGAGATGAAATCAACTGGTGAAGTAATGGGTAAAGATCAAACATTAGAAAAAGCGCTATACAAAGGGTTAACAGGTAGTGGATTTGAAGTTAAAGATCATGGAACTGTATTGATGACTGTAAGTGATAAAGATAAAGAAGAAATTGTTAAAATTGCGCATCGTCTTAATGAAGTCGGTTATAAGATTTTAGCCACTAAAGGGACTGCTGAAAAATTAAATCAAAATGATATTCCAGTAGAAGTTGTAGGCAAAATCGGTGGCGAAAATGATTTACTCACTCGTATTCAAAATGGTGATGTACAAATCGTGATCAACACAATGACAAAAGGTAAAGAAGTGGAAAGAGATGGCTTCCAAATTCGTCGTACTACGGTAGAAAATGGTATCCCATGTCTTACATCACTTGATACTGCAAGTGCATTAACAAATGTTATAGAAAGTATGACATTTACAATGAGAAATATGTAAAACAAGTTCAATTAAATAAGCTAAAGTCTACATTTATTTTAAGATAAGTTCTTCAATTCATAGTTTTTAGCTATGGTTGAAGAACTTTCAATATAAGGAGTTACACGATGAAACAATTACCAATTATTGCATTAGATTTTGAATCAGCTGATAATGTAAATGCATTTTTAGATCAATTCGATGAACCATTATTTGTTAAAGTTGGTATGGAATTATTCTATCAAACCGGACCTGAACTGATTAAATCTATTAAAGATAGAGGACATAGTATTTTCTTGGATTTAAAATTACATGATATTCCAAACACTGTGAGTAAAGCCATGGAAGGTTTAGCGAAGCTAGATGTGGATTTAGTCAATGTGCATGCAGCTGGTGGGAAGGCAATGATGGAAGCGGCTATTAAAGGATTACGTCAACATAATAAACATACCAGAATCATTGCGGTGACTCAGTTAACATCAACTACAGAGACACAGTTACACGAAGAACAAAACATTCAAACGACAATTGAAGAGGCTGTATTAAACTATGCTAAGTTAAGTCAACAAGCTGGTTTAGATGGTGTGGTATGTTCACCACTTGAAGCGGAGTTAATAACTGCTCAACTAGGTAAAGATTTTATGAAGGTTACACCAGGTATTAGACCAGAAGGTGCCGCTCAAAACGACCAAAAGCGTATTACAACTCCCGAGCAAGCAAAACAATTAGGTTCAACACATATTGTCGTTGGACGACCTATAACACAGAGTGATGATCCAGTTAAAAGTTATCAAATTATTAAAGAAAGTTGGTTAGGTTAAATGGCTAAAGAAATTGCAAAGGCATTATTAGATATTAAGGCAGTATCACTTTCACCCAATGATTTATTTACATGGAGTTCAGGAATTAAATCACCTATCTATTGTGATAATCGTGTTACATTAGGTTATCCACTCGTACGTAATGCGATTAGAGATGGTTTAATCAAATTAATTAACGAAAAATTCGAAGATGTAGAAGTGATATCAGGAACTGCGACAGCAGGGATTCCACACGCTGCATATATTTCAGAAAAAATGGAATTACCTATGAACTATGTACGTTCAAAAAGTAAAAGTCATGGTAAGCAAAATCAAATCGAAGGTGCGAAAAGTGAAGGTAAGAAAGTCGTAGTTATAGAAGACTTAATTTCAACTGGCGGTTCTTCAATAACTGCAGTAGATGCATTAAAAGAAAGTGGTGCAGAAGTATTAGGTGTTGTAGCTATCTTTACTTATGGATTAGCCAAAGCTGATGAAACATTTAATGAAGCGAAGATACCTTTCTATACATTAAGTAATTATAATGAGTTAATTGACGTTGCTAAAGAGCAAGGAGAAATTTCTGAAGATGATATTAAGACATTAGTTGAATGGAGAGATAACTTATCATAAGATAAGAGCATAGGTGGGATGACCATGAAAAAACAAAACAATAATAATAATTTGTATACATCCTTAAAACATTGTAATGCATTTTTAAGTAGAGAAGAGGACTATCGTGAAAATGTATACACCGATGCTCAGACTAATGAATCAACGATGGTTCAATTTCAGAAAGAGATGAGCCGAGATGCGTTTGTGCATTCAAGTGATATTTTTAAAAAAGCAAAGCAAGACTTACGCGTAAAAGGCGAGTTGTAAAAAGGCTTTAGTGAAATTACATCTTAATAAGTAGTATGAAATAATAGAGCGGTGTACAGTCAAAGTGTTTAAACAATGATTGTACACCGCTCTATATTGTATATTGTATTAACGAATAAATATTTTAGTTAATAGCCATCCAATGAGTAGAACAATTACTAATATTAATAAAGGTATAAGTACATGTGTCATGTTATGGCCTCCTTTTCACTTAGTTTAATTTTAACTGTTCATAATGATAAGTCAAAATTTATCAACTCTTGTTCGAAAAAAGTTTTGTGAAAACGACCGATTTATAAATAGGTCTTGGACAGAAAATAATCGTTACACATGTTAAACTATATTAAAGAAAAATAAACATACCTTTAGGGGGATTAAAATGGAAATACCAAAAATAACAACATTTTTAATGTTTAATGATCAAGCCGAAGAAGCTATCAATTTATATACAAGTTTATTTGAAGATAGTGAAATTTTAACTATGGTTAAATATGATGAAAATGGACCAGGCACACCAGGTACAGTTCAACACTCTATATTTACACTTAATGGTCAAGTATTTATGGCTATTGATGCGAACAATGGAGAGGAATTACCTATGAATCCTGCAATGTCACTTTATGTCACTGTTAAAGATCCTATGGAAATGGAAAGATTATTTAGTGGTCTGAAAAAAGAGGGAGCCATTTTGATGCCTAAAACAGAAATGCCTCCGTATAGAGAGTTTGCATGGGTACAAGATAAGTTTGGTGTTAGTTTCCAATTGGCTTTACCAGAAAAACATTAATCGATAACATAAAAAAGCACTGGTTTTGCATTTAATGATGCAGAATCAGTGCTTTAATTTGACTTAATTTAAACTGTCAGATTTCATTTTTTGTATATGATCATAATCAGGTGTAGCATATAATGTTTTTTGATTATCATAGGTAACAAATCCAGGTTTAGCGCCAGATGGTTTATGCACATGGCGAATCTCTGTATAATCAACAGGGATTTGTCCAGAGTTACCTGCTTTAGAGAAATAACCTGCTAACATAGCCGCTTCTTTAATTGTTTCCTCTGATGGTGTGTCGTTTAGTATGACTACGTGTGAACCTGGTATATCTTTGGTATGGAACCATATATGATTTTTTTGTGCTTTTTTATTTGTAAGGTAATCATTCTGTTTGTTGTTTTTACCAACTAAAATAGTGTCGCCATCAGATGATATATAAGATTGTAATTGGATTTTAGCATTTTTCTTCTTCTTAACATTTTTACGTTGCTTCATAAATCCTTGGTCTGCTAATTCATCACGAATATCATCAATTTCATTGACAGTAATATGTTCAAGTTGTTGTTCTATACTTGTAAAGTAATCAATATTTTCTTTAGTTAATTGTAATTGATGCTGGAGCTCATGTTCACGAGTCTTCATGCGATTATACTGTCTGTAATAATATTGAGCGTTCACTGATGGAGATTTAGTTGGATTTAAAGGAATAGTGATTTCCTCATTATTGTAATAATTAAGTACAGTTACAGATTCATCACCTTGTTTTATACGATAAATATTAGCGGTTATTAATTCGCCATAAAGTTGATAGTTATCTTTATCTTTAGTACCTTCGTATTCTTGTAACAATTTACTTAATTTATTTTGATATTTATGAAGTTGTTGTTGAACGAACCGAACTAAATCGTTAGCACGTTGTTTGACACGTTCACGTTCACCTCTCGCATCATAATAACGATCAAGTAATTCATTGAGTGATTCATAGGTAACCTTATCATCATAAAATTGGTTTAATGTCATGAAGTAGAAATCCTCTTTACCTGATTGATGATTCTTATGAAACACAGGTGTTGGAGCTTCAAGTGTTTCAGCCATCACTTCATCATATGCCTCTGGTAAAGTGTCAGGCGTCATGAACTGACGTCGACTTACGATTTCATTTGTAATTAAAGGACTAAAACCTTCAAATGTGTTAAGTAATTGTTTAGCAATTCTACCTGCATTAAAATCGATATATTTTAAAATATCTTTACCTGATACATCATAAGGGTTAAGTTTATGTTGTGTAGGTGGTGCTTCGTATTTAAAACCGGGCATAACTGTGCGATATTGATTTGTATTAGGTGTAAGATGTTTAAAACCTTCGAGAATTTTTCGTTCGTCATCTACTAATATCAAATTACTGTGTTTGCCCATAATCTCTAAAATAATTGTGCGGTGTATCGTATCACCGATTTCATCTTTACCTTGTACATCGATTTCAACTCTTCTGTCATTACCAATTTGACGAATAGCTTTAATAATACCACCTTCCAAATGCTTACGAAAGACACGTGCGAACATTGGGGGATCAAATGGATTATCATATTTTTTATTCGTTAATTGTAATCTAGAGAAGCTAGGATGTATAGATAAAAGTAATTGATGATTTTGACGATTTTGGCGAACAACGATGATGATTGTATCATTTTCTGGTTGATTGATTTTATGAATTCTTCCAGTAACTAAATCTTGTAAAGAAGTCACCATCTTTTTTGTAAATAGGCCATCATATGCCATAATTATCTTCCACCTTCATTTTATTCATTCCCATTATTGTAACATGCATCGTGTTAATGGTCATGATTCGTGTTCAAAACATTGAATAATTGAAAAATGAGGATAACTGCTTAAAGTATCTCTATACAATTTCAAGTGCAATATGATATCATATTTAAATAATAGAAGAATAGCTTAGAGAGGTCGTAAGGCATGGATAATGAAAAAGGATTGTTAATTGTTCTTTCAGGTCCTTCTGGTGTTGGTAAGGGAACTGTTAGAAAAAAAATATTTGAAGATCCAAACACTTCGTATAAGTACTCTATATCAATGACAACTCGTAGCATGCGCGAGGGCGAAGTTGATGGTGTAGATTACTTTTTCAAGACGAAAGAAGAGTTTGAAGCATTAATAAAAGATGATCAATTTATTGAATATGCCGAGTATGTAGGTAATTACTATGGGACGCCTGTTCAATATGTTAGAGATACTATGGACCAAGGACATGATGTATTTTTAGAAATTGAAGTCGAAGGTGCAAAACAAGTAAGAAAGAAATTCCCTGAAGCATTATTTATTTTCCTTGCTCCACCAAGTCTTGATGATTTAAGGGATCGTTTAGTTGGTAGAGGCACTGAATCAGATGAGAAAATTCAAAGCCGTGTTGCCGAAGCACGTAAAGAAGTAGAAATGATGAACTTATACGATTATGTAGTGGTAAACGACGAAGTAGAATTAGCTAAACATAAAATTCAGTCTATTGTCGAAGCTGAGCACCTTAAACGTGAGCGTATAGAAGCTAAATATAGAAAAATGATACTGGAGGCTAAAAAATAATGTTAAATCCACCGTTAAACCAATTAACAGGTAAGATTACATCTAAATATCTTATCGCAACGACTGCCGCAAAAAGAGCTCGTGAATTAGACGAAAGACCAGAAACAGCTTTAGAAACTGAATATCATTCAGCTAAGCCTGTTGGTAAAGCATTAGAAGAAATTGCAGATGGCAAAGTATCACCAGTTATCCCGCAAGAATTTTTAGGATAATCATATACTAATTTTATGACACACCTTTTTGAAGATATTTCATTACAATCTTGTGATGGAAATATCATGTAGATGAGGTGTGTTTTTTTAATATTAGCGACAATTTGTGTATAATTAATATAAATTTGAACATAGATGCGAATATAAATTGTGTGAATATCCTCATTTAAAGAAATGAATTCAGTGAAATGAGAATGTTTTAAGGAGAAGTAGATAATGAAACATATTTTATTAGCAGTAACAGGCGGTATTGCAGCATATAAAGCAATTGATTTAACAAGTAAACTTACTCAAGCTGGTTACGAAGTACGTGTCATGCTTTCAAACCATGCACAAGAATTTGTAACACCATTGGCTTTTCAGTCTATAAGTAAAAATCCAGTATATACAAATACTTTTAAAGAAGAAAACCCGCAAGAAATTCAACATGTGGCATTGGGGGATTGGGCAGATGTCATTATTGTCGCACCAGCAACTGCCAATACAATTGCGAAGTTAAGTGTTGGTATTGCAGACGATGTGATTACGTCAACGTTATTAGCAACAGAAACACAAACGTTTATTGCACCTGCAATGAATGTACATATGTATGAAAATAAGCGCACACAACATAATATTGAAACACTCAAAGCTGATGGTTATCAATTTATAGAGCCAGGTGATGGATACTTAGCGTGTGGTTATGTGGCTAAAGGACGAATGGAAGAACCTTTACAAATTGTTTCAGTCATCAATCAATATTTCCATCAACAAGAGACAACAGTGGAAAGTTCATTTAATGGCAAACATGCATTAGTTACTGCAGGGCCAACGATTGAAGTCATTGATCCTGTTAGATTTGTATCTAATCGATCTTCTGGAAAAATGGGGTTTGCTATTGCTAATGCGTTAAAAAAACGTGGTGCACATGTCACGTTGATAACTGGTCCGACACAATTGGCAGATCCAGAAGGTATTGAAGTTATTCATGTTGAAAGCGCAGAAGAGATGTTTCAGGAAACCGCTAAACGATATGATATGCAAGATATTGTTGTGAAAGCGGCTGCCGTCTCAGATTATACGCCATCAGAAGTTCTAGACCATAAAATGAAAAAACAAGATGGTGATGTAATTGTTAATTTCAAACGAACACAAGACATACTAAAATATCTTGGTGAGCATAAAACACATCAATATTTAGTAGGGTTTGCAGCAGAAACACAAAATATTGAAAAGTATGCACAAGATAAATTAAAACGTAAAAATGCAGATGTGATTATTTCAAATAATGTAGGCGACCACTCAATTGGATTTAGTTCAGATGAAAATGAATTAACGATGCATTTTAAAAATCAAGATATGATCAATATTAAGAAAGGCAAAAAAGTTGAAATTGCCAACGATATTTTAGACGAATTAGAAACTAGGTGGCAATAATGATAGCTAAGGTTATTGTGGACATACCTTCGAAAAGCGTCGACTTTAAGTTTGATTATATCATTCCCGAACGACTGCAATCATTTGTTCAAATAGGTGTGCGAGTGATTGTACCTTTTGGACCAAGAACAATACAAGGCTATGTGATGAGTATTCAAAGTCAACCTGATGAAGGTATTGATATCAGTAAGCTAAAGGAAATTAAAGAAATACAAGATATTAAACCAGAGCTAACACCTGAGTTAATTGAACTCAGTGAATGGCTTAGTCATTATCATTTAACAAAACGTATATCTGTTTTAGAAGTGATGTTACCGAATGCAATAAAAGCTAAATATCAAAAGGCATTTGAGGTTCTTAAAGGTGATGATATACCTGAATTACTTTTAAAGCGATTTAATAAAGAAGGTTATTATTTCTATAAAGATGCTCAAAAAAATGATGATTTAGAAGCGTTGAATGATTTGCTAAAGCAAGACATCATAAAAGAAACAACAATTTTATCGCAAAATATTAAGAAGAAAACGCAACGTGCCGTTAAAGTGACAGAAATAGGAAATCCGGATGAGATACTTAATCATTTGGAAAAAGCGATTAAACAATATGATTTATATGCGTACTTATTAGATGAACGTCATAGAGATGTCTTTTTAAAAGAAATTGAAGAAATGGGATTCTCTAAATCAAGTTTAGATACCCTCATTAAAAAGGGGTACTTGGAAAAATATGATGCTGAAATAGAAAGAGATCCATTTGCGAATCGAATTTTTGAGAAAGAAGATAAGCGTCAATTAACACATGACCAACAAAGCGCTTTTGATGTAATCAAAGAGAAAATAGATGCCAACGAAGAAAGAACCTTTTTATTACATGGTGTGACAGGTTCTGGTAAAACGGAGGTCTATTTACAAGCAATTGAATCCGCTCTAAATCAAGGTAAACAAGCTATGATGCTTGTACCTGAAATTGCTTTAACACCTCAAATGGTATTAAGAGTCAAACGTCGTTTTGGTGATGATGTTGCTGTATTACATTCAGGTTTATCAAATGGAGAACGTTACGATGAATGGCAAAAAATTCGTGATGGACGTGCACAAGTTAGTGTCGGTGCACGCTCTAGTATATTCGCACCATTTAAAAACTTAGGATTAATCATCATCGATGAAGAGCACGAGTCTACATATAAGCAAGAAGATTATCCTAGATATCATGCCAGAGATATTGCTCAATGGAGAAGTCGTTATCACCATTGTCCAGTCATATTAGGCAGTGCGACACCAAGTTTAGAATCGTATGCACGTGCTGAAAAAAATGTCTATCAATTACTTGCATTACCACATAGAGTGAATAATCAAGCATTACCAGAAATTGATATCGTGGACATGCGCGAAGAGCTCGCTGAAGGCAACCGTTCAATGTTCTCATCAACGTTAAGAGATGCGATTCAACATTGTTTAAATAACAATGAACAAATTGTATTATTCTTAAATCGAAGAGGCTACGCTTCATTTATGTTATGTCGTGATTGTGGTCATGTACCACAATGTCCAAACTGTGATATTTCTTTAACCTACCATAAGACGACAGATCTACTGAAATGTCACTATTGTGGATATCAAGAAACACCACCTAATCGATGCCCTAATTGTGAGAGTGAACATATTAGACAAGTTGGTACGGGAACACAAAGAGTTGAAGAGTTATTACAACAAGAATTTGAACAGGCAAAAATTATTCGAATGGATGTTGATACGACTTCACGTAAAGGTGCGCATGAAAAGTTACTCAATGATTTTGAAAATGGTAAAGGAGATATACTTTTAGGAACACAGATGATTGCCAAAGGGCTAGACTATCCAAACATCACTCTCGTTGGGGTGCTCAACGCAGATACCATGCTCAATTTACCTGATTTCAGAGCGAGTGAACGAACATATCAACTATTAACACAAGTAGCAGGTCGTGCTGGTCGACATGAAAAAGAAGGTAAAGTGATTATTCAAACGTATAATCCAGAACATTATGCTATTGAAGATGTTAGGAAAAATGATTATTTAACGTTTTATGAACAAGAGATGACTTATCGTAAACTAGGAAAATATCCGCCGTATTACTTTTTAATTAACTTCACGATTTCACATAAAGAAATGAAAAAAGTAATGGAAGCTTCCAAACATATTCATAAAATCTTATTACAACATCTTACAGATCAAGCGCTTGTTTTAGGACCATCACCTGCAGCACTATCTAGAATTAATAACGAATATCGTTTCCAAATTTTAGTTAAATACAAACGAGAGCCAGAACTTCATAAAGCACTTCAATATTTAGACGATTACTATCATGATCAATATGTTAAAGACAAATTAGCATTAAAAATCGACATTAATCCACAAATGATGATGTAAATAGAAAAGCCATTGTGTGACATAAAGATGACACACAATGGCTTTATTTGTTAGGTTGTAATGCAATGCTAGATTACATTGTCACATTACCATTTTCATCTGCAGGCTTGAATAATGTTAGAATAGCACTAATAATTGCTAATACATGAGGAATCGCTGTCCAACAGAATAAGATGTGTAAGATGCCTTGCATCGTTTTACCAGCATAGAATTTATGAATTCCAAAGCTTCCTAAGAATACGGCTAATAAAATGTAAATGACTTTATTGACTTCCATAATGGTTACACCTCACTTTATAAAAAATAAATTAATGATTTTGAAAGACTTTTCTATTTTCAAAACATACTACTCATTTATATTTTATAAAATATAATATTAAAGTCAAAGACATTGACCTCATCCTTTAGTCTGATTAGGAGAGGTCGCAATTTTGTGCTAATTAAGTTATAATGGTTTGATGAATTTTAATGAGGAGCGTTAAATGTGTCAGTAAAAAAATTAGTAAAATCAGAGCATCCAATTTTTAATCAACCTGCAAATCCAGTTAAACATTTTGATGATCAATTAAAGCAAACGTTAATAGATGTAGAAGATAGTCTATATGCTTTGGAAGGGTCTGCACTCAGTGCTAATCAAATTGGCATTAACCAACAAGTAGCGATTGTAGATATGGAAATGGAAGGATTGCTACAACTGATTAACCCGAAAATAAAAAAACAATCTGAAGAAACCATTACTGATTTAGAAGGGTCAGTCAGTTTGCCAAATGTGTTTGGTGAAGTTGAACGTAGCAAAATGATTGTTGTAGAAAGTAATGATGTCAATGGGAATACTGTTGAACTTACAGCATATGATGATGTAGCTAGAATGATTTTACATACGATAGATCAACTCAATGGCATATTTTTCACAGAAAAGGCTAAACGTATACTAAGTGAAGAAGAAATGGAGGCGTATTTCGAATATGAGTAAAATAATTTTTATGGGGACACCTGATTTTTCGACAAAAGTATTAGAAATGCTAATCGCAGAACAAGAAGTAGTTGCAGTTGTAACGCAACCAGATAGACCAGTAGGTAGAAAACGTGTCATGACACCACCACCAGTTAAAAAAGTAGCATTAGAGCATGATATACCAGTATATCAACCTGAAAAAATAAAAGATTCTGATGAATTACAAACTTTATTAGACATGGATGCTGATTTAATTGTTACAGCTGCATTTGGGCAAATTTTACCTGAGTCTTTATTAGATTCACCTAAATTAGGTGCTATTAATGTACATGCATCTTTATTACCTAAATATCGTGGCGGTGCTCCGATTCATCAAGCGATTATTGATGGTGAAAAAGAAACAGGAATCACGATCATGTATATGGTGAAAAAATTAGATGCAGGAAATATTATTTCACAACGTGCAATTGCAATTGAACAAGATGATAATGTTGGTTCTATGCATGATAAGCTAAGTTTTTTAGGTGCTGATTTACTTAAAGAAACTTTACCGTCTATCTTAGATGGTACAAACGATAGTATTGTTCAAGATGAAGCTCAAGCTTCATTTGCTTCTAATATTAGTCGTGAAGATGAAAAAATTAATTGGAACCAAGATGCACAGGTAATTCATAATCATATTCGTGGCTTATCTCCTTGGCCAGTAGCTTATACCATCATGGATGATAAAAATTTAAAAATATATAGTGCGCACATCGTTTCTGGTAAAAAAGGAGAACCTGGAACGATTGTTGAAACGACTAAAAAAGCAATTGTTGTTGCAACAGCTTCAGATGAATGTATTGCACTAACTGATATACAATTAGCCGGTAAAAAACGTATGCAAGTAGCAAATTATTTAAGTGGTGTTCAAGAATCACTAGTTGGGAAGAAATTAGTATGACAAATTCGATAAGAGGTCTCGCATTTGAGACAATACAAGCAATATTAGATGAAGGCGCATATAGTAATCTAGAAATCAATGAAGTACTCTCTACTTATGAGATTAGTGATTTAGATAAAGGTCTTTTCACTGAACTTGTATATGGGACTGTTAAACGCAAATACACGTTAGATTTTTATTTGAAGCCTTTCTTAAAAACTAAGATAAAAGGTTGGGTACGTGAGTTGTTATGGATGAGTATCTATCAATATGTATATTTAGATAAGGTACCGAATCATGCCATTATTAATGAAGCGGTTGAGATTGCAAAAGAAGAAGGCGGCTATTATACCGGCAATGTGGTTAATGGTATTCTACGTACAATCATGAGAAGTGAATTGCCTGATGTTAAAGATATACAAGATGATAAAAAACGTATCGCCATTCAATATAGTTTACCAAAATGGCTTGTTGATCATTGGGTAACACATTACGGTTTAGAGCAAACAGAAGCAATTGCACAGTCATTTTTAGAGCCAGTAGCAACCACTGTTAGAGCAAATATTACGAGAGGTTCTATTGATAACATTATTAGTGCATTAGAGAAAGAGAATTATACTGTTGAACGAGATGATGTGTTACCATTTTGTCTCCATATTTCAGGCAAACCGATTGTTAATTCAAGAGCATTTAAGGATGGTTTAGTTTCAATTCAAGATAAAAGTTCTATGTTTGTTGCACATATTATGGGCTTAAACAGAGATGATTCAGTCCTTGATGCATGTAGTGCACCAGGAGGAAAAGCGTGTCACATCGCCGAAATTTTATCTCCGGAGGGACATGTTGATGCAACTGATATCCATGACCATAAAATTAAATTAATAGATTTCAATATAAGAAAGCTTAGATTGAAAAATATTAAAGCTTATCAACATGATGCAACTAAACCTTATAATAACCAATATGACAAGATTCTAGTAGATGCACCTTGTAGTGGCTTTGGTGTATTAAGACATAAACCTGAAATAAAATACACGCAGTCGAAAAATTCTATACAATCATTAGTTGAATTGCAATTACAAATATTGGAGAATGTTAAGCATAACGTGAAGCCAGGTGGCTCAATTATTTATTCAACATGTACGATTGAACAAATGGAAAACGAAAATGTTGTCTATACATTTTTAAAACAAAATAAAGATTTCGAATTCGAACCATTCCAACACCCAATGACAGGGGAAATGGTGAAGACATTACAAGTATTCCCTCAAGACTACCACTCAGATGGATTCTTTATCGCTAGAATTAAAAGAAAGGAAAGTTAAAATGATTACTGATAAAAAGAAAAAGAAAAATAAATTCCTTCCTGATTTTGAGAAGCAGTCTATTTATTCTTTAAGATATGATGAAATGCAAAATTGGCTTATCGAACATGGCCAACAAAAGTTCAGAGCAAAACAAATATTTGAATGGTTATACCAAAAACGTGTTGATAGTATTGATGAAATGACGAATTTATCTAAAGATTTAAGACAACTTTTAAAAGATAACTTTGCTATGACAACATTAACTACTGTAGTTAAACAAGAAAGTAGAGACGGTACAATTAAATTCTTATTTGAATTGCAAGATGGATATACAATTGAGACAGTATTAATGCGTCATGAATATGGGAATTCTGTATGTGTAACAACGCAAGTAGGTTGTCGTATCGGTTGTACATTCTGTGCCTCAACATTAGGAGGATTAAAACGTAATTTAGAAGCAGGTGAAATTGTTTCACAAGTGCTTACTGTACAAAAGGCGTTAGATGAAACTGAAGAGCGTGTCTCTCAAATCGTTATTATGGGAATCGGAGAGCCATTTGAAAATTATGACGAAATGATGGATTTCTTGCGAATTGTCAATGATGATAATAGTTTAAATATAGGTGCACGTCATATTACTGTATCAACATCAGGTATTATTCCTAGAATCTATGATTTCGCAGAGGAAGATATTCAAATTAACTTTGCCGTTAGTTTACATGGCGCAAAAGATGAAGTGCGTTCAAGATTAATGCCGATTAACAGAGCATATAATGTTGAAAAGTTAATGGAAGCCATTGAATATTATCAAGAGAAGACGAATCGACGAATTACATTTGAATATGGCTTATTCGGCGGTGTGAATGATCAATTGGAACATGCAAGAGATTTAGCGCATCTCATTAAAGGGTTAAATTGTCACGTGAATTTAATACCTGTGAACCATGTTCCAGAAAGAAATTATGTTAAAACACCTAAAGATGACATTTTTAAATTTGAAAAAGAGTTAAAACGATTAGGTATCAATGCTACAATAAGACGTGAACAAGGGTCAGATATTGATGCAGCATGTGGTCAATTAAGAGCGAAGGAACGACAAGTAGAAACGAGGTAAGAGCAATGCTAAATGCACAATTTTTCACTGATACTGGACAACATAGAGATAAGAATGAAGATGCAGGTGGTATTTTTTATAACCAAACCAACCAACAAATGCTAGTTTTGTGTGATGGTATGGGTGGTCATAGAGCTGGTGAAATTGCAAGTCAGTTTGTTACTTATGAGCTACAAAAACGTTTTGAATCAGAAAACTTAATAGAAGAACATCAAGCTGAAGAATGGTTGCGTACAAATATTAAAGATATTAATTTTGATTTGTACAATTATGCTCAAGAAAATCCAAATTATTATGGTATGGGAACGACTTGTGTTTGTGCATTAGTATTTGATAAAACAGTTGTCGTTGCCAATGTGGGTGATTCTCGTGCATATGTTATAAACAGTAGGCAAATCGATCAAATTACAAGTGATCACTCCTTTGTCAATCATTTAGTGATGACAGGTCAAATCACAGAAGAAGAAGCATACCGTCACCCACAAAGAAATATTATTACAAAAGTTATGGGCACTGATAAACGCGTGTCACCAGACTTATTTATTAAGCGCTTAAATTTTTATGACTTCTTACTATTATGCTCTGATGGATTAACAGATTATGTTAGAAATGAGGAAATTCAAGAGGAATTAAAACAAGACGCCTCTTTAGAAGATCATGGTGAGCGTATCATGCGTATAGCATTCGCACATGATTCAAAAGATAATATCAGTTTTATCTTATCTGCTATCGAAGGTGATAGAGTATGATCGATAAACTGATTGACGAACGCTACAAAGTCATCGATAAACTTGGCGGAGGTGGCATGAGCATTGTGTATCTTGCTGAAGATCTTATTCTTAAACGCAAGGTAGCTATCAAAGCGATTTCCATACCTCCAAGAGAAAAGGAAGAAACACTACGTCGATTTGAAAGAGAAGTGCATAATTCATCACAATTGGCACATAAAAATATTGTGAGCATGTATGATGTAGCTGAAGAGGACGACTGTTACTTTTTAGTGATGGAATATATAGAAGGGCCAACATTGTCTGAATATATTCAAAATCATGGGCCTTTAAGTATAGAGACAGCAATTCAATTTGCCCAACAAATTCTTGAAGGTATCAAACATGCACATGATAATAGAATTGTACATAGGGATATTAAACCGCAAAATATACTCATAGATAAAAATAAAACACTTAAAATCTTTGATTTTGGAATTGCTAAAGCGATTAGTGAAACATCATTGACACAAACTAACCATGTGCTCGGGACGGTACAATACTTATCACCTGAACAAGCTAAAGGTGAATCGACTAATGAAGGAACTGACATTTATTCAATAGGTATTGTACTCTATGAAATGCTTGTTGGTGAACCGCCATTTAATGGTGAAACAGCAGTAAGTATCGCCATTAAGCATATTCAGGACACGATTCCCAATATCACTACTGAAAAACGTGAAGAGGTACCACAAGCTTTGAGTAACGTTGTACTTAAAGCAACGGAAAAAGATAGAGCAGATAGATATCGTACCATTCAACAAATGCGTGATGATTTAAGTAGTGCGCTACACGAAAATCGTTCAAATGAAGAAAAATATGAGTTAGATCAAACGAAAACAAAGACAATGTCGTTTTCGAAGGATGAAATTTCTAAAAAAATAGATGATACACCAAAAGAAAAAAGCATTGAAGAGACGATGCAAATTCCAATTATGGATCAAAAAGTCAACCATCAACAATTTCAAAGTATGGAAAGTCCAATTTATGAGCCACCTCGTAAAAAAAGTTCTAAGAAAAAGAAATTTTTATTTGCGTTTATTTTCGCATTATTGTTGATTGGTTTGATTGCCTTTATCAGCATGGCTGTATTCGGTAGTAAATATGAGGAAATGCCAAATGTATCAGGAAAAACTGAAAAACAAGCTGAGAAAATATTAAAAAATCACCAATTAAATCTTGGAGATATTTCGAGAGATTATAGTAATAAATATCCTGAAAACCAAGTTATTAAGTCACGTCCAGGTAAAGGGGAACGTGTAGAACGTGGTGACAAAATTGATATTGTTTTATCAAAAGGACCTGAAACAGTCAAAATGCCAAGTGTCGTTGGATTATCAAAAAATGAAGCCTTGAATAAACTTGAAAAAGTAGGGCTTAAAGATGTTGCTGTTGAACAAACCTATAATGCGAATACGCCAAAAGGTTATATTGCTAACCAAAATGTTGCTGCTAACAAACAAGTGAAATTAAATGATCATAATATAAAGATTTATGAATCACTTGGTGTCAGACAAGTTTATGTTAGTAATTATGAAAACAAATCATATTCTACAGCTAAAAAAGAACTTGAATCAAAAGGGTTTAAAGTAAAGGTTTCTGAAACGTATAGTGATAGTGTGAAAAAGAACAATGTTATTTCACAATCACCTAAGAGTAAATCTATTGATGAAGGTTCTACTATCTCATTAGTCGTTTCAAAGGGGAAAGAATCAGATTCTGATGACGATAAATCTAAGGAAGATGATTCAGAGGATTCATCAGCAAAAGACATAAAAAATTACAATGAATCTGTTGAAGTACCTTATTCTGGTAAAAAAGGAAAAAGCCAAAAAGTAGAAGTTTATATTCGAGATAAAGATAATGATGGTTCTGAGGCTATACAATCCTTTGAAATCAAAGATAATAAATCTATCAATATTCCAATGAAAATCGAAAAAGGCAAAACAGCTGGTTATACTATCAGAGTAGATAATAAAGTTGTTGCAGATAAAGATGTAGGATATGATGATTAAATCTATACAATATAGTACTACAGGTCAGACGGTGAGTTGAAAATAATACTCACCGTCTTTTTATATATAGAAAGATATATAAATAGTTATGATTTTGATATACTAATAACAGTAAAATAAAATTGAGAGGTGTCCTTTTGAAGACTGGTCGAATTGTAAAATTGATAAGTGGTGTTTATCAAGTTGATGTGAATGGCACTAGGTATAATACCAAGCCTCGTGGCTTATTTAGAAAAAAGAAATTTTCACCAATCGTTGGCGATATTGTTGACTTTAATGTTCAAAATGAAACGGAAGGTTACATCCAACATGTTCATGAAAGAGAGAATGCTTTAAAACGACCACCTGTCAGTAATATAGATACATTAGTTATAGTCATGAGTGCAGTTGAACCACAGTTTTCTACTCAATTATTAGATAGATTCTTAGTCATAGCACATTCTTATGGCTTAGATACTAGAATATTAGTTACTAAAAAAGATATGGCTGACGATAATCAAATTGAAAAAATCAATAGTTATTTAGCTATATATGAAGAAATAGGTTATTCAACTCAATTTGTTGGTATTAATGACGATCAACATGCTTTGGTACAAGAATGGGGAGAGGGTTTGATTGTATTAAGTGGTCAATCTGGTGTGGGTAAATCAACCTTTTTAAATCGTTTTAAACCAGAACTAAATCTTGATACTAACGATATTTCAAAATCTTTGAATCGTGGTAAACATACAACAAGACATGTTGAACTTCACGAAACAGTTAATGGGTTTATTGCAGATACACCTGGATTTAGCGCATTAGATTTTGATCATATTGATAAAGATGAACTTAAAGATTACTTCATCGAAATCGCACAATATGGCACACAATGTAAGTTCCGTAATTGTAATCATTTAAAGGAACCGAAATGTAAAGTCAAAGAAGAATTAGATGTTGGGAATATTGCTCAATTTAGATATGAACATTATTTACAGTTATTCAATGAAATTTCAGAAAGAAAGGTACGATATTAAATGACAAAAGTATTACCTTCATTATTATCAGTAGATTTTTTAAATTTAAAGGATGAATTAGTTAAATTGGAAGAAGCAGGTGTAGATGGCTTACATTTCGATGTAATGGATGGACAATTTGTGCCAAATATTTCAATTGGCATACCTATTTTAGACGCTGTGCGACAACAATCAAAGTTACCAATTGATGTTCATTTGATGATTGAAAATCCAGAACAGTATATTGAACTTTTTGCAGATCATGGTGCAGACTTAATTTCTGTGCATTTAGAAGCGACTGCACATATCCATAGAGCTATCGAACAAATTAAGAATAAAGGGAAAAAAGCAGGCGTAGTGATTAATCCGGGAACACCCGTGAGCCAAATTTTACCTATTATCAATGCAGTGGACTATGTTTTAATTATGACAGTAAATCCTGGATTTGGTGGCCAATCATTTATTGAGGATTGTGTGGATAAAGTGTTGGAATTAAATACTTTAAAAAATGAAAAGCAACTCACTTTTGATATTGAAGTTGATGGTGGAATTAATGCAGAAACAGCCGAAATTTGCGTTAAAAATGGCGCTAAGATGTTAGTGACAGGTTCATACTTCTTCAAACAAGATGATTATCAAGCTGTTACACAAAATTTAAAGGGCTGATTGAATATGAAAATCAATTTATTATGTTCAGATAGACATATCCCTAAAGATCTATTTCAACATCATGCTCAAGAAACATGGGCTGGTATTGATAGGGGAGCATTGATTTTAATTCAGAATCAAATTGACCCTGTTTTCTCAGTGGGGGATTTTGATTCTGTTAATAATCAAGAATGTCAACTTTTAGCAACACAATTGAATATTCATCCTGTTAAAGCTGAAAAAGATGATACAGATTTAGGTTTAGGAGTTGCTCAAGCTGTTGAAGAGGGGTATCAAGATATTCATATATATGGTGCTACTGGTGGTCGATTAGATCATTTTATGGGTGTCATTCAAATTTTGTTGAAATCAGAATATATTAATAAAGGTATCAAATTTAAAATAATAGATGAGCAAAATGAAATCATACTATTGACTTCTGGTATGCACAATATATCACCACATGCGCAATATCAATATGTTTCCTTTATACCCGTGAGTGGAGAACCTATATTAACGTTGGCAGGATTTAAATATAATTTGGAAAAGGAAAAGTTAGTAAGGGGATCGACATTAACGATTTCTAATGAGGTTGAAAAACCTAATGCCAAAATAGAAATTCATAATGGTCTTGTGTTACAAATTAGAAGTAAAGACTTGTAGAAAAAAAGAACTTAAAGGATATCCTTTAAGTTCTTTTAAAATATGTCCTCCACATAAGGACTATTTATATGTGCATTATATTTATTAAACTCTAGTAACTTTACCAGATTTTAAAGCACGTGCAGAAACCCAAACTTTTTTAGGTTTTCCGTCAACAAGAATTCTAACTTTTTGAAGGTTAGCGTTCCATCTGCGTTTGTTCGCATTTAAAGCGTGTGAACGATTATTACCAGTCGAAGCTTTACGACCTGTTACGTAACATTGTTTACCCATGAAAGTACCTCCTTTAATAAATATAAATACACGTCACTACTTATATACTTTATTAAGATACCACAATTGTTTAAGATTAGCAATAAATAGTTATATAAATCATGAATTATATACAGAAACGTTTGATAAATTATGATATAATTGTAAGCTGTGGAGTAATATAGTATGATACTTTAAAGAAATAGGAAATTTAAACATTAAAAATTCGAATGAATTAGTAATAATAATTAATGCAGACTAGCAAAGAGATTGCTTATCTATATAAGACAAGAAACACATAACTTTTATTTTCAGGAGGAATATTAATATGACATTAGAAATTTCAAATGATTACGGTAAAATTGATATTTCGAATGAAGTCATCGCCTCAGTTGTAGGTGGAAAAGCTGTTGAATGTTACGGCATTGTTGGTATGGCATCTAGACAGCAAGTAAGAGATGGCATCGCAGAAATTTTAGGCCATGAAAATTATGCAAGAGGCATCAAAGTTCGTGAAGAGGACGGAAATGTTGATATAGACATGTATATTATAGTAAGTTATGGTGTGAAAATTTCAGAAGTGGCGAACAATGTTCAGTCAACTGTTAAATATACATTAGAGTCTACGCTTAATGTAAAAGTGAATTCAGTTAATATCTTTGTACAAGGTGTTAGATTAAACCAAACGGGCAAAAAGATTTAGGAGGACAACGTGAAATGATTAGCAAAATCAATGGTAAATTATTTGCCGATATGATTATACAAGGGGCACAAAATTTATCTAATAATGCAGATTTAGTGGATTCGCTTAATGTATATCCAGTTCCAGATGGAGATACAGGGACAAATATGAATCTAACAATCACTTCTGGTCGTGAGGAAGTTGAAAATAATTTATCTCAAAATATTGGAGAACTTGGTAAAACATTCTCTAAAGGTTTATTAATGGGTGCAAGAGGGAACTCTGGCGTTATTTTATCTCAATTATTTAGAGGATTCTGTAAAAATATCGAGACAGAATCTGAAATTGATGCACAACAGTTAGCTGAAAGTCTTCAAGCAGGTGTCGAAACAGCTTATAAGGCTGTAATGAAACCAGTTGAAGGGACGATCTTAACTGTTGCTAAAGATGCAGCTCAAGCAGCTATTGATAAAGCTGAGTCATCTAAAGATTGTGTTGAAATCATGGAAGCAACGATTGAAGCTGCTGAAAAGTCATTAGACAATACACCTAATTTACTAGCTGTATTAAAAGAAGTTGGCGTTGTAGATAGTGGTGGTAAAGGATTATTATCTGTATATGAAGGATTCTTAAAAGGTTTAAATGGCGAAACGATTGAAGCAAGTAAACCTAAATTAGATACAGATACGTTAGTTAATGACGAGCATGATTTCCATGGCGTGATTAATACAGAAGATATTGTTTATGGATATTGTACTGAAATGATGGTTCGTTTTGGTAAAGATAAGAAAGAATTTAAAGAAGATGAATTCCGTCAAGATATGAGCGAATTTGGCGATTCATTATTAGTAATCAATGATGATGAAATTGTTAAAGTGCATGTTCATACAGAATATCCTGGACAAGTATTTAATTACGGACAACAATATGGAGAATTAATTAAACTTAAAGTTGAAAATATGAGAGAGCAACACCGTGAAGTAATTAAAAAAGAAGCGAATAATCATAAAGATGACACACCACAAACTGTCGAAACAGCTATTATTACTATTTCTATGGGTGATGGTATCTCAGATTTATTTAAATCAATGGGAGCTACACATATTATCAGTGGTGGACAAACAATGAATCCATCTACTGAAGATATAGTTAAAGTCATTGAGCAATCAGAATGTAAGCGTGCGATTATTTTACCAAATAATAAAAATATTTTAATGGCCAGTGAACAAGCAGCAGAAATTGTTGATGCAGAGGCAGTAGTGATTCCTACAAAATCTGTTCCTCAAGGTATTGCAGCTTTATTCCAATATGACGAAGGTTCTTCATTAGAAGATAATAAGAGTCATATGGTTACTGCATTAGATGTCGTTAAATCTGGTTCGGTTACATTTGCAGTGAGAGACACTAAAATTGATGGTGTTGAAATTAAAAAAGATGAATTTATGGGTCTTGCTGAAGATAAAATCATAACAAGCGATGTTGATCAATATACTGCTACTAAACAATTGTTAGAAGCCATGCTTTCTGAAGATAGTGAAATTTTAACAATTATTGTTGGTGAAGATGCAAATCAACAAACAACAGATCAACTTGTTGAATGGATAGAATCTACGTATCCAGATGTTGAAATTGAAAATCATAATGGTCAACAACCTATTTATCAGTATTTATTTGCTGTTGAATAAACATATTTAATGAATAAAACGAGATTGAAAGTATATTCAGAATAATACTCTGACTACTTTTATCTCGTTTTATTTTTGTTAATCATCATATAACAATAGCATTAAGATACTATAGTATATAGTCCGTAAAAATATTATGTAAACTAAAATACATCAATGCGTTTTAATCCACCATTGAAGGAACTAAATGGTAGAATGAATGTATTATTTAAGTGACAATATAGATTAAAGATTAATACATAATAAGGTGATCGAATATGGCGAAAGTCAATTTAATAGAAAGTCCCTATCCATTAAATCAAATTAAGGGTATAGGACCGAAGCGTTTAGCTGTATTACAAGAATTAAATATTAACACTGTCGAAGATCTCATACTATATTTACCTACGCGTTATGAGGATAATACTGTTATAGATTTAAACGAGGCAGAAGACCAAAGTACTGTAACTGTTCAAGGTGAAGTATACTCCTCTCCAACAGTAGCATTTTTTGGGAGAAATAAATCTAAGCTAACTGTACATATTATGGTGAATCAAATTGCAGTCAAATGCGTCTTTTTTAATCAACCTTATTTAAAAAAGAAAATTGAATTACATGGTACTGTAACGGTTAAAGGGAAATGGAATCGCTCAAAACAAGAAATAAATGGTAATAGAATGTTCTTTAATCAACAGGAAAATCTTAATGATACACAATTAGAGCCCGTTTATCGTATTAAAGAAGGTATTAAACAAAAGCAATTGCGTGATCATATACGTCAGTCATTAAATGATGTAGTCATACATGAGTGGTTATCAGATGAGCTCAGAAATAAGTATAAATTAGAAACTTTAGAATTTACCCTTAATCATTTACATCATCCCCAAGGTAAACAAGACTTACTTAGAGCAAGACGTACTTATGCATTTACAGAATTATTTATGTTTGAATTACGCATGCAATGGTTGAATCGATTAGAAAAGGCGTCAGACGATGCCATAGAAATTGATTATGATATTCAAAAAGTAAAATCATTTATTGATAGTTTACCGTTCGAATTAACAGATGCCCAAAAGACGAGTGTTAATGAAATATTTAGAGATTTAAAAGCACCTATTCGTATGCATAGATTATTACAAGGAGATGTTGGATCAGGTAAAACGGTCGTAGCTGCTATATGTATGTATGCCTTAAAAACAGCTGGATACCAATCAGCACTTATGGTACCTACAGAAATACTTGCTGAACAACATGCCGAAAGTTTAATTCAATTATTCGGTGACACAATGAATGTCGCTTTATTAACAGGATCAGTCAAAGGGAAAAAACGTCGTATTTTGTTAGAACAACTTGAAAATGGAACGATAGATTGCTTAATAGGTACACATGCTTTAATTCAAGATGATGTTGCCTTTGACAATGTTGGTTTAGTCATTACGGATGAACAACATCGTTTTGGAGTGAATCAACGTCAAAAATTAAGAGAAAAAGGTGCGATGACCAATGTCTTGTTTATGACAGCCACACCGATTCCTAGAACATTAGCAATATCAGTGTTTGGAGAAATGGACGTTTCATCTATTAAACAGTTACCTAAAGGTAGAAAACCGATTATGACGAGTTGGGCAAAGCATGAGCAATATGAACAAGTATTAACTCAAATGACAAGTGAATTAAAAAAAGGAAGACAAGCCTATGTCATTTGTCCACTTATTGAAAGCTCTGAACATTTAGAAGATGTACAGAATGTGGTAGAACTATTTGAATCATTACAACAATACTATGGTGAAAACAAAGTAGGTTTATTACACGGTAAACTAAGCAATGAAGAAAAAGATGAAGTCATGCACCGTTTTAGTGAACATGAAATTGATATATTAGTTTCAACGACAGTGGTTGAAGTAGGTGTTAATGTACCTAATGCGACTTTTATGATGATATATGATGCTGACCGCTTCGGTTTATCAACTTTACATCAATTACGTGGAAGAGTAGGTAGAAGTGAACATCAAAGTTATTGTGTGCTCATTGCTTCGCCTAAAACTGAAACTGGAATCGAAAGAATGGCGATTATGACACAAACAACAGATGGGTTTGAATTGAGTGAACGAGATCTAGAAATGCGTGGTCCAGGTGATTTCTTCGGTGTGAAGCAAAGTGGTTTGCCTGATTTCTTAGTTGCCAATATTGTAGAAGATTATCGTATGTTAGAAGTAGCAAGAGACGAAGCAGGTGAATTAATTCAATCTGGTGAATTTTTCAATGAAAATTATGATCATCTTAGACATTTTATCGAAGATAATTTACTTGATATGAGCTTTGATTGATAAAATGCTATCATTTAAAACGAGGAATTTAATAACCAATAAATAAATTTATGTATGTATTATAGTTAATTGTTGAGGGATTGAAATAGAAAGTGTTATGATATGTGAGGAATGTTTAAGACTTGGTACTAAAATGAGGGGTGAGAATGTGAAATTAAAGAAAAATGAACGTAGACAGGCGATTCAGCAAGCCATTGAAAACAACCCCTTTATCACAGACAATGAACTATGTGAAATGTTCCAAGTGAGTATTCAAACCATTCGACTTGATCGAACACATTTGAATATTCCAGAATTAAGAAAACGAGTAAAATTAGTAGCTGAACACAATTACGATCAAATTAAATCAATTGAGGCTAATGAAATTATAGGTGATTTAGTTCAATTGAAACCCAATGATACAGCTACATCGATGATTGAAATTACAAGCGATTCCGTTTTCTCTAAATCACAAATTGCACGTGGTCATGTTTTATTTGCACAGGCCAACTCTTTGTGTGTTGCACTTATACATAATCCAACGGTATTAACGCAAGAAAGTGATGTTAAATTTCTGGATAAAGTAAAATTAAATGATACAGTGAAAGCAGTAGCCAACGTAATCAATCAAACGAACAAACATTATTTAATAGAAGTAAACTCTTATGTGAAAGATAAATTAGTTTTTATTGGTAAATTTAAAATGTTCTATATAAGTGAGGATGAATTAAATGGTTAAAATTGCAGTAGATATGATGGGCGGAGATGACGCACCTGGAATCGTACTTGAAGCTGTTAAAAAAGCAGTCGACGATTTTAAAGATTTAGAAATCATCTTATTCGGTGATCAAGAGCAATATACATTAAATCATGGACGTATCGATTTTAGACACTGCTCTGAAAAAATCGAAATGGAAGATGAACCAGTACGTGCCATTAAACGTAAAAAAGATAGTTCAATGGTTAAAATGGCTGAAGCGGTTAAGTCTGGCGAAGCGGATGGATGTGTTTCAGCTGGTAATACAGGGGCATTAATGTCAGCAGGTTTATTCATTGTTGGTCGTATCAAAGGTGTATCAAGACCAGCATTAGTTGTTACTTTACCTACGATAGACGGTAAAGGATTTGTATTCCTAGACGTAGGTGCGAATGCAGATGCTAAACCAGAACATTTATTACAATATGCTCAGTTGGGTAATATCTATGCACAAAAAATTAGAGGCATCAAACAACCATCAGTTTCATTATTGAATATTGGTACAGAAGCAGCTAAAGGTAATACGTTAACTAAGAAAACTTATGAGTTAATGGAAGCACAAGATGACTTCAAATTTACTGGTAATGTTGAGGCGAAAACATTAATGGATGGTAACGTAGACGTCGTCGTTACAGATGGTTTTACAGGAAATATGGTACTTAAGAACTTAGAGGGCACTGCTAAATCAATTGGCAAAATGTTAAAAGAAACATTATTAAGTAGCTTTAAAAATAAAATAGCAGCCTTAGTACTTAAAAAAGACTTAAATCAATTCTCTCAAAAAATGGATTACTCAGAGTATGGTGGTTCAGTATTATTAGGTTTAGATGGTACAGTTGTTAAAGCGCATGGAAGTTCAAATGCTAAAGCGTTTTATTCAGCTATCCGTCAGGCTAAAATTGCGGGAGAACAACAAATTGTACAAACAATGAGAGAAACGGTAGGTGGAACAAATGGGTAAAACAGCGATCATTTTCCCAGGTCAAGGTGCACAAAAAGTGGGAATGGCACAAGATTTATATAATGTAGATGAAAAAGCTACTGCAGTATTAAACACAGCACAAGAATCAGTAGATTTTGATTTATTAGAAACAATGTTTACAGATGAAGAAGGTAAAATAGGTGAAACTGAAAATACACAACCAGCTTTATTAACGCACAGTGTTGCATTATTAGAAGCGTTAAATCATATCGATGCAGATTATACTATGGGTCATAGTTTAGGCGAGTATTCAAGTTTAGTGGCAAGCGGTGTTTTATCATTTGAAGATGCCGTGAAGATTGTTCGTAAACGTGGTGAACTTATGGCTCAAGCATTCCCTAATGGTGTAGGTAGTATGGCTGCTGTTTTAGGTTTAGATTTTGACGAAGTAGATAAAATTTGTAAAGAACTATCAACAGAAGATCAATTAATTGAACCGGCAAATATTAATTCACCTGGTCAAATCGTAGTTTCAGGTCATAAAACATTAATTGATGAATTAGTTGAAAAAGGTAAATCATTAGGAGCGAAACGTGTATTACCATTAGCTGTGTCAGGTCCTTTCCATTCTTCAATGATGAATGTTATAGAAGAAGATTTTGCGGCATATATTAATCAATTTGAATGGCATGATGCAAAGTTCCCAGTCGTTCAAAATTACAATGCTGAAGGTGAAACTGATGCAGAGGTTATCAAATACCATATGGTAAAACAACTATACTCTCCAGTTCAATTTATCAAATCAACTGAATGGTTAATTGAACAAGGTGTCGATCACTTTATTGAAATTGGTCCAGGAAAAGTATTATCTGGTTTAATTAAAAAAATTAACAGAGACGTAAAATTAACATCAATTCAAACACTAGAAGATGTGAAAGGATGGAATGAATAATGGCTAAAAATGCTTTAGTAACAGGTGCTTCACGAGGTATTGGTCGTAGTATAGCAATTCAATTAGCTGAGGAAGGTTATAATGTTGCAGTCAATTATGCAGGTAACCAAGATAAAGCTGAGGCAGTTGTATCAGAAATTAAAGAAAAAGGTGTCGAAAGCTTTGCGATTCAAGCGAATGTTGCTAACGGTGACGAAGTAAAAGCAATGATTAAAGAAGTTGTAAGTCAATTTGGTTCTATTGATGTATTAGTTAACAATGCTGGCATAACACGTGATAATTTATTAATGCGTATGAAAGAGCAAGAATGGGATGATGTGATTGATACTAACTTAAAAGGTGTATTCAATTGTATCCAAAAGGTTACGCCACAAATGTTAAGACAACGTAGTGGCTCTATCATTAATTTATCAAGCGTAGTAGGCGCTGTTGGTAATCCAGGTCAAGCAAACTACGTAGCTACTAAAGCTGGTGTAGTAGGGTTAACTAAATCTGCTGCACGTGAGTTAGCTTCACGTGGAATTACTGTAAATGCTGTTGCACCTGGTTTTATTGTTTCCGATATGACTGATGCTTTAAGTGATGACTTGAAAGAACAAATGTTAGGTCAAATTCCTTTAGCACGTTTTGGTGAAGATACTGATATTGCGAATACAGTTGCATTCTTAGCTTCTGAAAAAGCAAAATACATTACTGGTCAAACGATTCATGTAAATGGCGGTATGTACATGTAATGAACTACATACAGTTCTATAATGATACAAACTCCTAAAAAATGGAAATTGAAAAAAAGAAATTCAACAAGCAATGCAAGTTGGGGTTGGGGCCCCAACAAAGAGAATTTCAAAAAAAGAAATTCAACAAGCAATGCAAGTTGGGGTTAATAAAGAACGGATTACCTGAGCTAAAGCTCATTACGTAGTAGTTGACTGGTTATCCACTCTATGACTAACCTAGTCACCTTTACGGGGGTAATTCTAAAAAAATCAAATAGATTTAAGAATTACTCCCTAAGAAACACTAATCATTTTAATGATAGAGAAGATGAACACACAAGCTAAAGCTTATGTAACGCAGTAGTTGACTGTCCACTCATGTCAAAAGCCATGATTGAACTAGTCAACCTTGCGGGTGCAAGACAACGAAATCTATAGAATTTCTGTCTTGCAACCAAATTCTACTTGTTTTTTATATTCTAAAATGGGAAAATATAATAGTCTATGGATAGACGCTTTTAAAGGAGGTGAATCGACGTGGAAAACTTCGATAAAGTAAAGGATATCATCGTTGACCGTTTAGGTGTTGATGCTGATAAAGTAACTGAAGATGCATCTTTCAAAGATGATTTAGGCGCTGACTCACTTGATATCGCTGAATTAGTAATGGAATTAGAAGATGAATTTGGTACTGAAATTCCAGATGAAGAAGCTGAAAAAATCAACACTGTTGGTGATGCTGTTAAGTATATCAATAGTCTTGAAAAATAATAAACCTATATCTGAGTCGTCATTGCGTCGGCTCAGATTTTTTCTTTTGTTTTGGTGTGATTTCACGTAAAATTAGAGTTAACATATCATTAATTGAGGAGGTATATTTAATGACCAATCATAAAAAGACAGAAATGATTAATCACTTTCGAGAGCAATTTGCACAGAAAATGCATGAACTAGGCTTTGAATATAATAATATAGAATTATATCAACAGGCATTTTCACATTCTAGTTTTATTAACGATTTTAATATGGATCGTTTAGACCATAATGAAAGATTAGAATTTTTAGGTGATGCGGTATTAGAATTGACGGTTTCACGTTATCTATTTGATAAACACCCAGATTTACCAGAGGGTAATTTAACAAAGATGAGAGCAACTATCGTATGTGAACCTTCACTTGTAATATTTGCAAATAAAATAAAATTAAATGAACTGATTTTATTAGGAAAAGGCGAAGAGAAGACAGGTGGTAGAACACGTCCTTCACTTATTTCTGATGCATTTGAAGCATTCGTTGGTGCTTTATATTTAGATCAAGGATTAGATACAGTATGGGACTTTGCTGACAAAATTATATTCCCATACGTAGAAGATGATGAACTAGATGGTGTAGTCGATTTTAAAACACAATTCCAAGAATTTGTACACAGACAAAATAAAGGTGATGTCACTTATCGCTTAATCAAAGAAGAAGGTCCAGCACACCATCGTTTATTTACATCAGAAGTTATTTTAGAAAAGCAAGCTATCGCAGAAGGTCAAGGTAAAACTAAAAAAGAGTCTGAACAAAAGGCAGCTGAACGTGCTTACAAACAGATGAAGACTAAAAAGTAATTAAAAAATCTAATAAATCATCTTAATTGAAATCATTACGATCAATTAAGGTTAAACTTTAAAGGAAGATGTAACGTTAATAACTTTGCATCATATATTAAGTTGATTGTAAAGATATGGATCAACTAGGATTTGGATAAGGAGAATAACATGGTTTATTTAAAATCAATAGACGCCGTAGGATTTAAATCATTTGCAGACCATACTGATGTGCAGTTTGATAAAGGCGTAACAGCTATTGTTGGTCCAAATGGTAGCGGTAAAAGTAATATTACGGATGCAATCAAATGGGTATTAGGTGAGCAATCAGCGAAGTCACTTCGTGGTTCTAAAATGGAAGATATTATCTTTTCAGGTGCTGAACATCGTAAGCCTCAAAATTTTGCAGAAGTAAAATTAAAATTAGATAATCATTCAAAAAAATTACAAATAGATGCAGAAGTGGTAGAGGTTACACGACGTCTTTATAGAAGTGGCGAAAGTGAATACTATTTAAATAATGATCGCGCTCGATTAAAAGATATCATTGATTTATTTTTAGATTCTGGTTTAGGTAAAGAAGCATTCTCAATCATATCTCAAGGTAGAGTGGACGAGATTTTAAATGCAAAACCAATTGATCGTAGACAAATTATTGAAGAATCAGCAGGCGTTTTAAAATATAAAAAGCGTAAAGCAGAATCTGTGCAAAAATTAGATCAAACTGAAGATAATTTATCACGTGTAGAAGATATTCTTTATGATTTAGAAGGAAGAGTTGAACCTTTAAAAGAAGAAGCAGCCATTGCTAAAGAATATAAACAACTGTCATCTGAAATGAAAAAAAGTGACGTAATTGTGACTGTTCATGATATTGATCAATATACACAGGATAATAGTCAGTTAGATGAACAACTCAATGATTTAAAAGGGAAACAAGCGAATAAAGAAGCTGAACAAAGTCAAATCAATCAATTATTACAAAAGTATAAAGGCCAAAGGCAAGAGCTAGATCAAAGTATAGAACGATTAAATTATGAACTAGTAAAAGCTACAGAAGAATTCGAAAAGTACTCTGGTCAACTTAATGTGCTTGAAGAAAGAAAAAAGAATCAATCAGAAACCAATGCTAGGTTTGAAGAAGAACAAGATAATTTAATGTCACAATTAGACAACCTTAAATCTGAAAAAGAACAAGCAGTACAAACATTAAACCAATTAAAACAAAAGCAAAAAGAACTTAATCAGACGATACAAACGTTAGAATCAAAGTTATATGTTTCAGACGAACAACACGATGAGAAATTAGAAGAAATCAAAAATAAATATTACACGTTGATGTCCGAACAATCGGATGTCAATAATGATATACGCTTTTTAGAACATACAATCAATGAAAACGAAGCGAAAAAATCACGTTTAGATTCCAGATTAGTTGAAGCATTTAATCAATTAAAAGATATTCAAAATAGTATTTCGAATACCGAACAAGAATATCAACAAGTACAGAAAGATATGCATCAAACTGAACAACAAATCAAAAATGTCGAAAAACAATTAACTGAATCGAAGCAACTACAAACTGAATTCGAAAATAAATTGTATCAAGCGTATAGATATAACGAAAAGTTAAAATCACGTATTGATAGTCTTGCTACTCAAGAAGAAGATTACACTTACTTCTTTAATGGTGTTAAACATATTCTTAAAGCTAAAGATAAAGAATTAAATGGTATTCACGGTGCTGTTGCGGAAATTATAGATGTTCCTTCACAATTAACGCAAGCGATAGAAACAGCTTTAGGAGCATCGTTACAACATGTCATTGTAGAAGATGAAAAAGATGGCCGTCAGGCAATACAATTTTTAAAACAACGTAGTTTAGGACGTGCCACATTCCTGCCTTTAAATGTTATTCAACCGAGGTATTTAGCTGCAGATATTAAATCGACAGCACAAGCTTTTGACGGCTTTGTGAACATTGCTTCAGATGCAGTGAAAGTATCTTCTAAATATAAAAATATCGTGGAAAATTTACTAGGTAATACTATTATTGTAGATGATTTAAAACATGCAAATGAATTAGCAAGATCGATACGTTATCGTACAAGAATTGTGACGCTTGAAGGCGATGTTGTTAATCCAGGTGGTTCCATGACTGGTGGGGGCGCCCGTAAAACTAAAAGCATCTTAACACAAAAAGATGAGCTAACAACGATGCGTCATCAATTAGAAAATTATCAAAAGCAGACACAAGAGTTTGAGAAACAGTTCCAATCACATCAAGCACAATCTGAAAAGTTAAGTGAAAAATATTTTGAGTTAAGTCAAAGTTATAATAACTTAAAAGAAAAAGCACATGGCTATGAGTTAGAGCTTGATCGCTTGAAGAAACAAGAAACACATTTAAAAGATGAACATGAAGAGTTTGAATTTGAAAAAAATGATGGTTATCAAAGTGATAAAAGTAAAGCAACACTGGAGCAAAAACAACAACAACTATCTGAAATTCAATCTCAACTTAAACAATTAGAAGCAGATATTGAAAAATATACGAAGCTATCTAAAGAAGGTAAAGAAACGACTACCCAAACTCAACAACACTTACATCAAAAACAATCTGATCTTGCAGTTGTTAAAGAACGAATTAAAGGGCAACAACAAGAAATCGAGCGCTTAGAAAAACAATTACAAAGTACCGAACAACAACTTGATACAGTTAAAGAAAAAATACAATTATTTAATTCTGATGAAATGATGGGTGAACAGGCTTTTGATAAAATTAAGGCACAAATTGCTGATAAAGAGCGAACTCGAACGGAATTAAATGAACAACTTGATGAAATGAAGCAACGACGAGTTGACTTAAATCAGATGATTGAAGACAATGATAGTAAGCTACAAGAATGTCATCAAGACTTATTATCTATCGAAAACCATTATCAAGATATTAAAGCCAATCAATCTAAATTAGATGTCCTTATTAATCATGCGATTGATCATTTGAATGATGAATATCAACTGACTGTCGAACGTGCACGTATGCTTTATGACAACGATGAGGATATTGATCAGCTACGTAAAAAGGTCAAACTAACTAAAATGTCAATTGACGAATTAGGTCCAGTTAATTTAAATGCGATTGAGCAATTTGAAGAATTAAATGAACGATATACATTTTTAAATGAACAAAGAACAGATTTAAGAGAAGCTAAATCAACATTAGAACAGATCATCAACGAAATGGATAAAGAAGTAGAAGACAGATTTAAAGAAACGTTCCATGCTGTACAAAGTCACTTTAGTGATGTCTTTAAACAACTATTCGGTGGTGGACAAGCTGAATTACAATTAACAGAAGATGATTATTTAGCAGCTGGTGTCGATATTATTGTTCAACCCCCAGGTAAAAAACTACAACATTTATCTTTATTAAGTGGTGGAGAGCGCGCATTAAGTGCAATTGCTTTATTATTTGCTATATTAAAAGTAAGATCAGCACCATTTGTTATATTAGATGAGGTAGAAGCGGCATTAGATGAAGCCAATGTGATTCGTTACGCACAATACCTCAATGAATTATCTGATCAAACACAATTTATAGTTATTACACACCGAAAAGGTACGATGGAATTTTCAGACCGACTATACGGTGTAACTATGCAAGAATCAGGAGTATCAAAATTAGTAAGTGTTAACCTAAATACAATAGATGAGGTTATGAAGGAGGAAGAAGCATGAGCTTTTTTAAACGCTTAAAAGATAAATTTTCAGGACCAAGTGAAGAAGACATAGAAAAGGAATTATCCAGTGAAGAGGTTTCAGATGATTCTTCTAAACAGATGGATGATGAACCACAAGCATCTCAACATGAACAAGAAGAAGATAAACCCAAAAAGAAACCTAGAAAATTAAGTGAAGCAGATTTTGATGAAGATGGCTTAATTTCCATTGAAGATTTTGAAGAGATAGAAGCACAAAAAATCGGTGCAAAATTTAAAGCTGGTTTAGAAAAATCTAGAGAAAACTTCCAAGAACAGTTAAACAATTTAATTGCGCGCTATAGAAAAGTCGATGAAGAATTCTTTGAAGCTTTAGAAGAAATGTTAATAACAGCCGATGTAGGTTTTAATACGGTAATGCAATTAACTGAAGAACTTCGTGCTGAAGCACAACGTCGTAACATTCAAGAAACAGAAGATTTACGTGAAGTTATTGTTGAAAAAATCGTAGAAATTTATCACCAAGAAGATGATAAATCAGAAGCGATGAATCTTGAAGATGGACGCTTAAATGTTATTTTAATGGTCGGCGTCAATGGTGTAGGTAAAACGACAACAATTGGTAAATTAGCATACCGTTATAAAATGGAAGGTAAAAAAGTCATGCTTGCTGCAGGTGATACATTTAGAGCAGGAGCTATTGAACAATTAAAAGTTTGGGGAGAACGAGTTGGCGTTGAAGTTATTAGTCAAAGCGAAGGTTCAGACCCAGCCGCAGTGATGTATGACGCAATTAATGCCGCTAAAAATAAACAAGTAGATATTTTAATTTGTGATACTGCAGGACGTTTACAAAATAAATCTAATTTAATGCAAGAATTAGAAAAAGTAAAACGTGTTATTGGTAGAGCTGTTCCTGACGCACCTCATGAAGCTTTACTGTGCTTAGATGCTACAACTGGTCAAAATGCATTATCACAAGCCCGTACATTCAAAGAAGTAACGAATGTTTCAGGTATCGTATTAACTAAATTAGATGGTACTGCCAAAGGTGGTATTGTTTTAGCAATCAGAAACGAACTTAAAATACCTGTTAAATATGTAGGTTTAGGTGAAAAATTAGATGACCTACAACCATTCAATCCTGAAAGCTATGTTTATGGACTATTTGCTGATATGATTGAACAAAATGAAGAGATTCCAGATGAATTAGCAGAATCTCCATCTGATAATGGAGATGCATCTCATGAGCCAAAATGATTTAATAAAAACACTACGAATGAATTATCTTTTTGATTTTTATCAAACTTTGCTGACTGATAAACAAAGAAACTACTTAGAATTATTTTACTTACAAGATTATGCATTAAGTGAAATTGCTGATACTTTTAATGTGAGTAGACAAGCAGTTTATGATAATATAAGAAGAACTGGCGATTTAGTAGAAGATTATGAAACTAAATTAGGATTATACAAAAGGTTTGAACAACGACGAGATATTTATGATCAAATGAAACAATCTCTTGATAAACCAGAATTATTGAAGCAATATATAGATCAATTAGAAGAATTAGAATAGCGAAAAAAGAGGAGGGAATAATTATGGCATTTGAAGGATTGTCGGATCGCTTACAGGCATCTATGCAAAGAATGCGTGGCAAGGGTAAAGTAACAGAAGCAGATATCAAAGCAATGATGCGTGAAGTTCGTCTTGCGTTATTAGAAGCCGACGTTAACTTTAAAGTCGTAAAGGATTTCGTCAAAACTGTCTCAGATCGAGCATTAGGCTCAGATGTGATGCAGTCATTAACACCTGGACAACAAGTTATTAAAATTGTTCAAGATGAATTAACTAATTTAATGGGTGGCGAGAATTCAACGATTAAAATGGCTAATAAGCCCCCAACTGTTGTCATGATGGTTGGTTTGCAAGGTGCAGGTAAAACTACAACTGCAGGTAAATTAGCACTTTTAATGCGTAAAAAATATAATAAAAAACCAATGTTAGTTGCTGGAGATATTTATCGTCCAGCTGCCATTGATCAGTTACAAACAGTAGGTAAACAACTAGATGTCCCAGTTTATAGTGAAGGAGATCAAGTTAAACCACAACAAATCGTTCAAAATGCATTAGCACATGCTAAAGAAGAGCATTTAGACTTTGTCATTATTGATACAGCAGGTCGTTTGCATATTGACGAAGCATTGATGAATGAATTGCAAGAAGTTAAAGAAATTGCTAAACCAGATGAAATTATGTTGGTTGTCGATGCAATGACTGGTCAAGATGCGGTTAATGTTGCACAATCATTTGATGAACAATTAGATGTAACGGGTGTGACATTAACTAAATTAGATGGTGACACTCGTGGTGGTGCTGCATTATCAATACGTTCAGTAACTCAAAAACCAATTAAATTTGTAGGTATGAGTGAAAAGCTTGATGGTTTAGAATTATTCCACCCAGAACGTATGGCGTCCCGTATTTTAGGTATGGGTGATGTTTTAAGTTTAATTGAAAAAGCGCAACAAGATGTCGATCAAGATAAAGCTAAAGATTTAGAAAAGAAAATGAGAGACTCGTCATTCACATTAGATGATTTCCTAGAACAACTGGATCAAGTTAAAAATCTTGGACCACTAGACGACATCATGAAAATGATTCCAGGTATGAATAAGATGAAAGGCTTAGATCAACTTAATATGAGTGACAAACAAATCGATCATATTAAAGCGATTATTCAATCCATGACACCAAGTGAAAGAGCGAATCCAGCGATGTTAAACGTTTCTCGTAAAAAACGTATCGCAAAAGGGTCTGGACGTTCTTTACAAGAAGTCAATCGTTTGATGAAGCAATTTAATGACATGAAGAAAATGATGAAACAATTCACTGGTGGCGGTAAAGGTAAGAAAGCGAAGCGAAGCCAGATGGAAAATATGCTAAAAGGTATGAACTTACCTTTCTAATATGAAGTTTTGATTCCAACAGATGTATGTCTGTTGGAATTTTTATATTTAATTAAAATCGAATGTTTGATTAGGGTCATAAAAATCAATTTATTACGTGAATTTAATGAAGATGAAACGCTTGAGATAGATGAATATCATGGTCTAAATTTATATGTGGAGTAGCTGACTGGCAGAAAATACGCTTATTCTAAGCTACTTTCTAGCCTAGTCAACATTGCCGGGGTGAGACATAGAAATAATAACAATTATTTCTGTCTCACTCCCATAACCAACACTAATTTTTCTGAAAGAAAGGAACGCCTTAGCTAAAGCTAATGCATAACCAAATCTACAATTCATTCCATGAATTTAGATTTGGTAAAGCAAAATGTCTTTACAAAGTTTAATATACCTGTTATTATTTATTCTTGTAGAAAATAAAAATTGAAATGTTTAAAGGAGAGTTTTATAATGGCAGTTAAAATTCGTTTAACTCGTTTAGGTTCAAAAAGAAATCCATTCTATCGTATCGTAGTTGCAGATGCTCGTTCACCACGTGATGGTCGTATCATCGAACAAATCGGTACTTACAATCCAGCACACGTTAATGCTCCAGAAGTTAAAATTGACGAAGAATTAGCATTAAAATGGTTAAAAGACGGTGCAAAACCAACTGATACAGTTCATAATATCTTATCAAGAGAAGGTATTTTGAAAAAATTCGATGACCAAAAAAACGCTAAATAATCATAGTCACTTGTGACGTGTTTATATATTTAGTTGAAAGGGCGCCATATATTGGTGTCCTTTTTTATTTTTGATTGATTAAGAAAAAATGCATGTATAACGTATTAATCAATGATATAGTAAAATCATTAATTAACAATATTTAAATTTACAAGGAGGTTAGTCATTATGGAAGTGGAGGTAGGACAAATCGTCAATACCCATGGAATTAAAGGAGAAGTCAAAGTGAAATCTAATTCAGATTTTACAGATACACGTTTTCAACCGGGTGAAGTGTTAACAGCAAAATTAAATCAAATTGAAAAAGAGTTGACTGTGACGTCATATCGTACACACAAAGGATTTCATATGTTGAAATTTGAAGGTATTGACAACATCAATGATATCGAGTATTTAAAAGGCGCTGTACTATATCAAGAACGAGATCATGAAGATATCGAACTTGAAGAAAATGAATTTTATTATTCAGATATTATAGGATGTACTGTATTTGATGATGAACAACAGCCAATTGGTCGCATAACTAGTATTTTTGAAACAGGCGCTAATGATGTGTGGGTTGTAAAAGGAGACAAAGAATATTTAATTCCTTACATAGCAGATGTTGTTAAAGACGTTGATGTAGAAAATAAAACAGTCATTATCACACCAATGGAAGGACTGTTAGATTAATGAAAATCGATTATTTAACTTTATTTCCGGAAATGTTTGATGGCGTACTCAATCATTCTATTTTAAAAAGAGCGCAAGACAAAGAAATTATAAATGTGAATACTATCAATTTTAGAGATTATTCGGTAAATAAACATAATCAAGTAGATGACTATCCATTTGGTGGAGGACAAGGTATGGTATTAAAGCCTGAGCCAGTGTTTAATGCGATGGAAGACATCAATAGGACCGATGATACTCGCGTTATATTAATGTGTCCTCAAGGGCGTCCATTTACGCAAGACATTGCCCAAGAATTAAGTGAAGCCAAACATATTGTGTTTATATGCGGTCATTATGAAGGTTATGATGAACGTATAAGAGAACATTTAGTAACTGACGAAATTTCCATGGGAGATTATGTGTTAACAGGTGGCGAATTACCTGCAATGACTATGACTGATGCTATCGTTAGATTAATTCCCGGAGTACTTGGTAATGAACAGTCACACCAGGATGATTCATTCTCTGATGGATTACTAGAATTCCCACAATATACAAGACCACGTGAGTATAATGGAATGAAGGTACCAGATGTATTATTATCTGGCAATCATGCTCATATTGATCGATGGCGTCATGAACAGAAACTGATTCGCACTTTGAATAAGAGACCTGATTTATTAGAGCAATATGATTTAACAGATAAAGATAAAAAAATAATCCAAACATACAAAAACCAATTGAAAAATGACTAACGTTATGCTAACATAATTTAAGTGTGAAAAAACACTAAAAATCACTATGATCCGCTGCTATACATTTGTCTAGGCAAGAACATAGGTTGAAGAGGAGAATTTATAATGAGTAATCATAAGTTAATCGAAGCAGTAACTAAATCACAATTACGTACAGATTTACCTTCATTCCGTCCAGGTGACACTTTACGTGTACACGTTCGTATCATTGAAGGTTCACGTGAACGTATCCAAGTATTCGAAGGTGTTGTAATTAAACGCCGTGGTGGAGGAATTTCAGAAACTTTCACAGTTCGTAAAATTTCTTCAGGTGTAGGTGTGGAACGTACATTCCCATTACACACTCCAAAAATCGAAAAAATCGAAGTTAAACGTCGCGGTAAAGTACGTCGTGCTAAATTATACTACTTACGTAATTTACGTGGTAAAGCTGCTAGAATTCAAGAAATTCGTTAATCAGCCAATTCGATCAATAAAATGGAATCATAACAGATTCAAACATCAAGCATTAAACTGTTGTCACTTTAGACAAAGTTTAATGCTTTTTTATTTATATTCATATAAAAAAGATGGTCGAGGAACTCACTATTGTGTCCTACGACCATCTTTTTCATCAATTAATTATTCTTTTTCATCTTTCTAGCAAATATCATACTAAGGACAACACCAATAATTGAGATAACAATAAGTAAATAAAAGTGTGGCGGAGTGTATGTTAATCGAATTATTTCTTGGCCTTTATTTACAGGTATAGCTGTCATAATACCATTTGCTTTTTTAACATCCACTGCGTGACCGTCAATCGTTGCCTTCATCCCTTTGGCATACGGGATAGGCATGATTAAATAGCCATTTTGTTGTTTATCTTTTTTAATTGTATAGCCATTTCTTTGTTTATGAATTTCCACTTTTTTCAATTGTTTTGCTGATTTGCGTAAAGTTTGATAGTTTTCCCCATAAATGCCGTTAATCTTAAGTCGATATTTACCTGGTGAAAGCTTAATATTTAATAGGTCAGACGATGTTACTCTCATAGTGACTGGACTTACAAATCTACGATATTTATATGTGAGAGGATTCCTTTCTTGACTATATTCATTAACACCAACGCGATGTTTCTTGTCAGGTGCTAACAATTCGACATCCATTTCTACATATAAATCTTTATAACGTTGTGCATAAGATTTTGGTAATTGAAGCTCTATACCACCGTTATTTTTGGTAACTTCAATCTGATGGTTTTTTATTTGCTTAGCATGATTTAATTTAATATTAGCTTGGGATATAAGGTTAGGGTTTGGCTTAAATGATTTATTTGGTTTTGAACTTTTATCATTCAATACGACGCCTTGAATCATTGCTTGTTCACGGTCTAAAGGTGATTTTAAATCACTTGAATCATAAATTTTATTTGTGATATGTGCTGCAGGATAATCAATCATATTATGTGAATGAATCCATTGATCATCTTTATCTTTTATTAACTTTTCCTTTTCGAATCCATAAGGCATATTTATATCGTTAGGATGTCTAAGACGATCTTCAACACCCCAAAGTGCCATTAAGTTAGCACGATTTCCTAAATAGCGATAGGTACTGTTTTTATCTACTGGCATATTGATTTGCATCATTTTATCGTAATATTTCAAAATGTCTCCATCAAATATACTTGAATAGAGAGAAATACCGTTATAGTGGTAAATAAATGGTGAATTTAAACCATAGAATGACATATAATCTATTCTTGATAATGGATTAGATTGAGATCTTTTAATATGTTGAATAGTTTTATTTAATGCTTTACCTCTGTAGCTTGGGTCATCAATTGTTTTCATCGTTGTTTGGTATGGCTCAATTGTATTTTGCGTAGTGATATGTTCAATACCAAGTTGTTGCATGAATATCAACAACACGAGTGCGATTTGAATCCATCTTTTTGATTGAAGTTGTGGTTGCTTAATCAGTAAAGCTAATAAACATATCAATACGATTGACACTGGAATCCAGAATAAGTTTTTTTCTGCTAATGCAAAATAAACAATCCCGTAAATGGTGATAGGGATAGCAATCAGACTATATCTTTTAAGAGATAATTCACTGATATGTTGTATGAATAATGCGACTAAAGCACTTGAAGAAAGTGTTAAAGCGTATACCCAACGTCTTTGTGGCATCGAAAAACCATTAAAAGCACTATCAAAGTATTGAGATAGAGAACCAATAAGTAATATCCAAGTAATCATCGCAAATAATTTAAAATAATAATGACGATATAATTTAAATGAAAATAAAGCAATAATAGTAATAAACGTAATGGTTATATAAAAGCCATCTGAAAAAATATTAAAATTAGGATTAACAAGATCTGTAAATAATGGTGTTTTAAGTTTAGGATTTTGTGCTCGGTCATTATTAAAAAATGACGATAATCCTGTATATAAGCCTAAAATACTACTCATTACGCTTAATAAAACACCGATAATGAGTAAATAGCATTTTTGCCATCTATTAACGATATCATTAGGGTGAACGACGATGACTCTATACATAAAGTAAAAGCCTAAGACAATTGCTTGATAATAGCTAAAATAGAAATTCATAAATAAAGTTAAAGCAATGACAAAGATAAATAACCCTATTTTCTTCTCTTTGAAGAAGCGTTCCATCGCAAATAATGATAGTGGTAATAGAATTAACAAATTACCGTAAAATGACCATGTAAAGTTATAGTAGATAACTACGGTTGACATACCATACATTATCGTTGCCACTATAATTGCTAGAGGTTTTAACTTTATGTATTTAAAGAAATAAAACGTACAGATAAATGTAATAACTGTTCTAACATATGCCATAATGAGTTGATTAATTGGCCAATAACTAATATCGTGAGGATTTGCTAACCCCATGTTTTCTAATATCCATATCGTTAAAAAGTTTAACCACATTAAAGGCGACATGGAATAATAATATGCCAAGCCCTTTACATAATCTCCACCTAATCCAAAGGATTCATCATAAAATCCTTTGAATTGCGTGAAGTGTTCATATAGATACATTTGAAAGGGCATCATTTGCCTAAAGCCATCACCTTCACCACTAAAGACAATACCTTGAGTGATAAAACGGTAAATGAATGGAATATATATGCATAATGATAAAATGCAACTTAAAATAATAATTGAAGATAATAATAAGAATGGCTTAGAAACAATTTTTTTAAACACTATGTGTCCTCTTCTTTCTCTTTTTAGGATAAATGTATTTAATGAATAACCAACTTATAATAATGCTTAAAATCGAAACGAATATCATTGTATTCCATAAAGGTGGTTGATATTTAATGACTATTGTTTTGGCATTTTTTTCTACTGGTACAGCTGTCATCATGCCATTGGCTTTATAAACATTTTCTTGTTCTCCATCAACAAAAGCTTTCATACCATTTCGATATGGAATGTTAATAGTTGCTATACCTTTTGAATGTTTATCTAAATTAACTTTGACGCCATTTTTAATGTCATGATATTTCAAATTAAAGTTTGCGTTTTCATGTGCTTTTTTGAGCTTATCATAATTTTCACCATTTAGGTTCAATAATTGAAAATCAAAAGTGCCTTTTGGTGATAGTTGAATCGTTATATCACCATTCTTATCGGGTTGTGTTCGGAAAAGTTGTGTATCTACACCGATTCTATAAACAGAATCATTGTATAAACGATTGTTACTATATTGATTAATACCCACTGTATAATTACTATCTGGTAAACCTCTTTTAATTTTCATAGTTAAATAAAAATCAGTATAACGTTTTTGTAAGGACTTAGGTAAATGAAGTTTAACTTTACCTGAAGATTGAGTGACTTTAATATGATGTTTATTTGATTTAACAATGTTTTGACTAGAGATATCAACTTGATTTAATAAATTTTTAGCTTTTTGTTTATAGTTTGTTCCTTTATTATTTAATACCACACCGTCTAACATTGCATGTTCTCTATCTATAGGGGTCTTTAAAGATTTACTATCATAAATATGATTTGTCACTTTAACTGAAGGAAGATTAAGTGCATTTTCGTAAATAGAATATTGACCGGCAGATTTAACTTTTTTAAAGAAACTTGGGATATTATGTTGATACTCTTTCAACATGACGTATCGAATAGAAAACAGACTGGCAATATTTTGTCTACCATTCGTCGATTGATAACGACTCAGTGATTCTTCAGCCATGTTAATCTTTAAATCGTCATAATAATCATCGAGTATATTATGATGGAAAATACTTGAATACAAACTTAATCCTTTGAAATGTTGATACATAGGTGTGTTGTCCTGTTCGTTGACACGCCAATCAATACGCTCATCATTACGTTTAGAATCATTCATTTGCTTAACTAACGCGCGTTGTAATTCGGAACTATACATATTGGAATTAAGGTAGTACGTATTTGCTCTATCTTTATGATCTTCAAAGTATATTTGATTCTTTATAAAAACAAATGACACCATAATGTTAAGTATGGCAATGGCAATAATAAATAGATAGGTCAATTTGGTACGACTCGTTCTATCGTTGATAATTAAAATACATAAACCAATGACAGATACGATAGGCACCAATATAATCCATGCAACATACGTATGATATATAATTGCACTAATAAATATGACGCTTTGAGCCAATATACTTGTGATGAGATATGATTTAATCGATATAGTTTTAAAATATTTTACATAAAGGCCTATAAGCATTGCTGAATTAAATGCAATGATAAAATGCCATCTTTTTTGAGGTGCAGAAAACCCATTAAATAATTGGTCTATAAATGGAATAAAATTAAAACATATAAATATAATAGTTAAAATGGCAAATATTCGATAATAAAAGTGTTTATATAATTTGAAACTTAAAATAGCTTGGATAGTTATAAATAAAATGACGATTAAATAATTATCAAAAAATAAATTTGTATTTGCATCCAAATGTTCAAAGTGTGGCACCTTACCTGAGAAAGGTACTCTACGGTTATTTAAATAACTTTGAACACTATGGTAAAAAATAAAAAGACTATTACCGAACGATAAAAAACCACTGATACCAAAGATACAGAGCGCTTGCTTACGATTGGCTAAATCATTAGGATGTCTAAAGAGAATTCTAAGAATGATATAACCAGCACCAATGATAAGTAAGTAATAAGCAAAATAAAAATTATTAATCAATATGAGCGACGTTGTAACAATAAATAAACCTATTTTTTTACATGTCAAATATCGTTCTATAGATAAAAGTAACAAAGGCATGAAAATGAAAACATCACTAAAAAATGGCCAGTATACGGTGAATCTAAAATATAACGGTGATATTACAAATAAAAAGGCCATAAGTAGACTGATAAGATGATGTTTTGTCAGATGCTTTGCAAATAAATATGTACAATAAAGTGCAATACTTGCTTTAATAATAGAAACGATAAGTGCGTTATTCATCCAAAATAATAATTGAGATGTGTCTAAATGAATAAACAGCTTGAACAGCATAATGACGAATGCGTTGATTATAAAGAGTATATTTGTAGAAAAGTAATAGCTTAAATCGGTGAAGAAGTCACCACCTAATCCAAAATCTGATGAATAAAACCAGTTACCGTGACTCCATTGATTAAATAGAAACATTTGGATAGGAACCATTTGTTCCATACCATCATTAGGTCCGGTAAAAAGTATGCCATCATGATAAAATTTATATATAACGTAGCTATGACCAACAAGTGATAAAAGTACGAATATGAATATGTATTTAAGTAATTTTTTCATGTCTTTCTCCTACTTGCATATATTTATCATGAGCATGTTTTACACTACCAAAAGTTAAGTGGTTTATATGTTAATTTTAAATTCATGCTTATTATCAAATTGTAGGTGATAGTATGATTGATGAAAAGTATTTATGCTTTTGTTTTAGACATTTTACAAAATCTTAAAATATAAAAATTGAAGTAAAATGGTCAAACAAGCTTATCGTGTTAAACTAAACCTAGTCTAGATGAAGATGTTAGCGTATAATTTGAACAATATGTATTTTAGAAAAATTGATAGTAACGAAAGGTGATAACTATGGCAATTCAATGGTATCCAGGACATATGGCTAAAGCCAAAAGGGAAGTAAGTGAGCAATTAAAAAAAGTTGATGTTGTGTTTGAACTTGTCGATGCTCGTATTCCTTATAGCTCAAGAAACCCAATGATTGATGAAGTAATTAAACAAAAACCTAGAGTGGTTATTTTAAATAAAAAAGATATGACAAACTTAAAAGAACTAGAAAAATGGGAACAATTTTTTGAAGAGAAAGGGTATTATCCAGTTGCTGTAGATGCGAAGCATGGTAAAAATTTAAAAGATGTTGAGAAAGCAGCAATACAAGCTACTAAAGAGAAATTTGAGCGTGAAAAAGCGAAAGGTTTAAGACCAAGAGCGATAAGAGCAATGATTGTTGGTATACCTAATGTTGGTAAATCAACACTCATTAATAAACTTGCCAATCGTAATATTGCACAAACTGGTAATAAACCAGGTGTTACGAAACAACAACAATGGATTAAAGTAGGTAATTCTTTACAATTATTAGATACACCAGGAATTTTATGGCCAAAATTCGAAGACGAAGAAGTAGGTAAAAAATTGAGTCTAACAGGTGCAATTAAAGATAGCATTGTTCATTTAGACGAAGTAGCCATTTACGGTCTTCAATTTATGATTGAAAGAGATTTAGATGGATTAAAAAATCACTATAATATTGACGTTGATGAACAAGCTGAAATATTAGAATGGTTTGATGCAATTGGTCGTCGTAGAGGCCTTCTGCAAAAGGGTAACGAAGTAGATTATGAAGCAGTTATTGAACTTATTATTTATGAAATTCGTAATGCTAAAATTGGTACATATTGCTTTGATATTTTTAAAGAAATGAAGCGTGACATAGAACATGAGTAAAACAATTAAAGAGATGAAATCAATTATTGATCAAATTGATTCTCTAGAGGTGCTTGAACAACATGAATGTAATAACGATGCGCGTAAAGGTGTTCAAAAAGCCATTGCTTCACGTAGAAAACAATTAGAAAAAGAATTAGCATTAATTCGTAATTATGAAGATATGAATTGGTATGAAAATGATATATTAGCTCAAAATAACAAAGCAATTATTTGCGGTATTGATGAAGTTGGAAGAGGACCGCTTGCTGGACCGGTCGTGGCATGTGCAGTGATTTTAAATCCAGGACATCGATATCTAGGTCTAAACGATTCAAAAAAAGTATCTGCCAAAAATAGAGCAATCTTGAATCAACAATTAAAAGAGGGTGTGACAGATTATGCATATGGCATTGCGACATCAGCAGAAATTGATGAAATGAATATCTATCAAGCAACGCGGTTGGCTATGCAACGTGCTATTGATCAATTAAACGTTCGACCAACTCAATTATTAATTGATGCGATGATTTTAGATAATGAGATTAGCCAAACTTCGATTATTAAAGGTGATGCTAAAAGTGTATCTATTGCAGCTGCAAGTATCATGGCCAAAGAGTACCGAGATCATTATATGAAGGAATTAGCGAAACAATATCCTGGTTATGATTTCGAAAAAAATGTTGGTTATGGTACTAAAGCTCATCTTGAAGGTATAGCTCAAAATGGTGTCATATCAGAGCATCGTAAAACTTTTGAACCGATTAAATCAATCTTACAATAGTTTGAATTTTAAATTAATTGCAAAAAAGATGGTGTATCAGTTTACAATAACGCTTACATTTTTTATAATTAAAAGGGAACTTAACCTAAGAAACAGGAGGATGGAAGATGAATATCCACGAGTATCAAGGTAAAGAAATATTTCGTTCAATGGGCGTAGCCGTTCCAGAAGGACGAGTAGCATTTACTGCTGAAGAAGCGGTGGAAAAAGCGAAAGAATTAGATTCAGATGTATATGTGGTTAAAGCACAAATACACGCTGGGGGTAGAGGTAAAGCAGGCGGTGTTAAAATTGCTAAATCACTATCTGAAGTTGAAACTTACGCTAATGAATTATTAGGTAAACAATTAGTTACACATCAAACGGGACCTGAAGGTAAAGAAGTTAAACGCTTATATATCGAACAAGGTTGCGATATTCAAAAAGAATATTATGTAGGTTTTGTAATTGATCGTGCTACTGACAAAGTGACTTTAATGGCTTCAGAAGAAGGCGGTACTGAAATTGAAGAAGTAGCTGCTAAAACACCTGAAAAAATCTTTAAAGAAACAATTGATCCAGTTGTAGGATTATCACCTTACCAAGCACGTAGAATTGCTTTCAATATTAATATTCCTAAAGAATCAATTAATAAAGCAGCGAAATTCTTAATTTCACTTTACAATGTATTTATTGAAAAAGATTGTTCAATCGTTGAAATTAACCCACTAGTAACTACTGGTGATGGTGATGTTTTAGCATTAGATGCTAAACTTAATTTCGATGATAATGCTTTATTCAGACATAAAGATATTATGGAATTAAGAGACTTAGAAGAAGAAGATCCAAAAGAAATCGAAGCGTCTAAATATGATTTATCATATATCGCTTTAGATGGAGATATTGGTTGTATGGTTAATGGTGCAGGTTTAGCCATGGCTACAATGGATACAATCAATCATTTTGGTGGAAATCCGGCTAACTTCTTAGACGTTGGTGGCGGTGCTACTAAAGAAAAAGTTACTGAAGCATTCAAAATCATCTTAGGTGATGAACATGTTAAAGGTATCTTTGTAAATATCTTTGGTGGAATCATGAAATGTGACGTCATTGCTGAAGGTATCGTTGCAGCAGTTAAAGAAGTAGAGTTAACTTTACCACTTGTAGTACGTTTAGAAGGTACAAACGTAGAACGCGGTAAAGAAATCTTAAATGATTCAGGTTTAGCGATTGAACCAGCATCTACTATGGCTGAAGGTGCTCAAAAAATTGTTAAACTTGTGAAAGAATCATAAGGAAAGGATGGGAACACTAAGATGAGTGTATTTATAGATAAAAATACTAAAGTAATTGTACAAGGTATTACAGGGTCTACTGCCCTTTTCCATACAAAACAAATGTTAGATTATGGAACACAAATTGTCGCAGGGGTAACACCTGGTAAAGGTGGACAAGTAGTAGAAGGTGTTCCAGTATACAATACTGTAGAAGAAGCAAAACAAGAAACTGGTGCTAATGTATCAGTAGTTTATGTGCCTGCGCCATTTGCTGCAGACTCAATTTTAGAAGCAGCTGATGCAGAATTAGACATGGTTATTTGTATTACTGAGCATATTCCTGTTGTAGATATGGTTAAAGTTAAACGTTATTTACAAGGTAGAAAAACACGTTTAGTAGGACCAAACTGCCCAGGTGTTATTACAGCAGATGAATGTAAAATTGGTATTATGCCAGGTTATATCCATAAAAAAGGTCACGTAGGTGTTGTATCTCGTTCAGGTACATTAACATATGAAGCAGTTCACCAATTAACTGAAGAAGGTATTGGTCAAACAACTGCTGTAGGTATCGGTGGTGACCCAGTTAACGGTACTAACTTCATCGATGTATTAAAAGCATTCAATGAAGACCCTGAAACTAAAGCGGTTGTTATGATTGGTGAAATCGGTGGTACAGCTGAAGAAGAAGCAGCTGAATGGATTAAAGCCAACATGACTAAACCAGTTGTAGGATTCATTGGTGGTCAAACAGCACCTCCAGGAAAACGTATGGGCCATGCTGGTGCCATTATTTCTGGTGGTAAAGGTACTGCATCAGAAAAAATTAAAACTTTAAATAGTTGTGGTGTAGAAACAGCTAACACACCTTCTGAAATTGGTACAACATTAATCGAAGCAGCTAAAAAAGCTGGTATTTACGAAGAATTATTAACTGTAAAATAATCAGTATGAATAATGTTTGTTATGAGCTTAGACACTTCTAAAAGTGTCTAAGCTTTTTTGTGAGCATTATATTATTACGATTATTTTTTCATATGTCATTTCAGTTGTATAAAGAGTTGATAGTTTTACTTCTTAAAAGTACGTTACAATTAGTGCTAAGATGTTTTTCAACTGTAATATTTTAATGAGTTATTTCTTTGTATAATTAAGTTAAAGGAGTAATGAACTTGAACGAATACTTTTTACTTAAATTATACTGGTCGCAATTTACAACCTCTCAAATCCATCAATTCTATCGGTACTACCCACATATTTTCCAAATGACTCCTAAAGAACAAGAAACGTCATTATTACGCTGGATAACACATCATCATCCTATGTTTCTTTCTAAATTTCATAAATATAAACAAATAAATATACAAGAAATTATGAAAATTCTTCGACAATTACATGTAAAATATATCACTTGTTTCGACCAAGGTTATCCACATTTATTAAAAGAAATCTATGATTATCCATTATTTCTATTTTATAAAGGAGATGAAAAGCTATTTTTAAGTAGTCAAACTCTAGCCATAGTTGGGTCTAGGAAATGTACACATTATACTCAAGAAGCGCTTCATTTTCTTTTTCCTTCATTTAAAGATAAAAATATTACAATCATTTCTGGACTAGCAGAAGGCGCTGATAGTGAAGCACACATACAAGCATTGAAAAATCATTTACCAACCATTGCAGTACTAGGTTTTGGACACCATTATTATTATCCTAGATCCTCGGTTTCATTAAGAAATCGGATTGAAAAAGAGGGGTTAGTCATTTCAGAATATCCACCTTTTTCGCCAATTGCTAAATATAAGTTTCCAGAAAGAAATAGGATTATTAGTGGTTTGTCAAAAGGTGTATTACTAACTGAGGCAAACGAAAGAAGTGGTAGCAGAATTACAATTGATTGTGCAATAGAACAAAATAGAAACGTGTATGTTTTACCAGGTAAATTATTTGATTCCAAAACAAAAGGCAATTTATTATTACACCAAGAAGGGGCTACTATAGTCGTTAGTGAAGAAGATATTTTACAAGACTATTTAAATTGATAAAATAGTTTGTATGAGACAATTAGACATTATGAAAATGGATTAAAATCATTAAAGAAATGATTGGGAAATTAAATAAAAGATAAAACAAAATGCTTGATAAAATATTAAAACATTGACAAAAACAAAATTAAACGTTTATCATTTATCTTTAGTAATTAGATTAGCAAGGGGGAAATCACTTTGGCAGATAATTTAGTCATAGTTGAGTCGCCTGCAAAAGCTAAAACCATTGAAAAGTATTTAGGAAAAAGATATAAAGTTATTGCTTCAATGGGACACGTTCGTGATTTACCTAGAAGTCAAATGGGCGTGGACACTGAAGATAACTATGAACCCAAATATATAACAATACGTGGTAAAGGTCCTGTCGTTAAAGAATTGAAAAAGCATGCTAAGAAAGCAAAAAAAGTTTTTCTAGCTAGTGACCCTGACCGCGAAGGTGAAGCGATTGCTTGGCATTTATCAAAAATTTTAGAATTAGAAGATTCAAAAGAAAACAGAGTAGTATTTAATGAAATAACTAAAGATGCAGTAAAGGATAGTTTCAAACACCCTAGAGGTATTGAAATGGATTTAGTAGATGCGCAACAAGCACGTCGTATACTTGATAGATTAGTGGGTTATAATATTTCTCCAGTCTTATGGAAGAAGGTTAAAAAAGGTTTATCAGCTGGACGTGTACAATCTGTAGCATTGAAACTCGTAATTGATAGAGAAAATGAAATAAGAAACTTTAAACCAGAAGAATATTGGACAATTGAAGGTGAGTTTAGATATAAAAAGTCTAAATTTACAGCCAAATTCCTTCATTATAAAAACAAACCATATAAATTAAATAAAAAAGAAGACGTTGAAAAAATTACTGCAGCGTTAGATGGAGACGAGTTTGAAATAACAAATGTTAATAAAAAAGAAAAAACACGTAATCCAGCTAATCCATTTACAACGTCTACACTTCAACAAGAGGCAGCACGTAAACTGAATTTTAAAGCACGTAAAACAATGATGATTGCACAACAACTATATGAAGGTATTGATTTGAAACGACAAGGAACAGTTGGTTTAATTACCTATATGCGTACTGATTCAACTCGTATCTCAGATCAAGCTAAATCAGAAGCTAAAAATTATATCATTGACAAGTATGGCAATGAATATGTATCTAATAGGAAAGCATCTGGTAAACAAGGGGATCAAGATGCCCATGAAGCTATAAGACCTACAAGCACACTAAGAACACCAGAAGAAATGAAACCGTTCTTAACACGTGACCAACATCGATTATATAAATTGATATGGGAACGTTTCGTAGCTAGTCAAATGGCTCCAGCAATTTTAGATACTATTGCTTTAGATGTCACTCAGAATGATATTAAATTCAGAGCGAATGGTCAGACAATAAAATTTAAAGGTTTCATGACATTATATGTTGAAACTAAAGATGATAAAGACAGTGATAAAGAAAATAAATTACCTAAATTAGAACAAGGTGATAAAGTCACTGCTACACAAATTGAACCTGCACAACATTTTACACAACCACCACCAAGATATACCGAAGCACGGTTAGTTAAAACATTAGAAGAATTGAAGATTGGACGACCTTCTACGTATGCACCAACGATAGATACAATTCAAAAACGTAACTACGTTAAACTTGAAAGTAAACGTTTCATGCCAACAGAATTAGGTGAAATCGTTTATGAACAAGTGAAAGAATACTTCCCAGAAATTATCGATGTCGAATTTACAGTTAATATGGAAACATTACTTGATAAAATTGCAGAAGGTGACATGAATTGGAGAAAAGTTGTTGGTGACTTCTACAATAGTTTCAAACAAGATGTTGAACGTGCTGAAGAGGAAATGGAAAAAATTGAGATAAAAGATGAACCTGCTGGAGAAGACTGTGAAGTTTGTGGCTCTCCAATGGTTATTAAAATGGGAAGATACGGAAAATTCATGGCATGTTCCAATTTCCCAGATTGTCGAAATACAAAAGCAATTGTTAAGACTATCGGTGTTAAGTGCCCTACGTGTAAAGATGGAGAAGTAGTTGAACGTAAATCTAAGAAAAATAGAATTTTTTATGGTTGTTCTAATTATCCAGAATGTGATTTCATCTCATGGGATAAACCGGTAGGCAGAGATTGTCCAAAATGTAATCATTACCTAGTTGATAAGAAAAAAGGTCGAAGTAGCCAAGTGACTTGTTCAAATTGTGATTACAAAGAAGAAGTACAAAAATAGATATGACTTATATAAAAATAGCTACACAATCAAGTTGTGCGAGCTATTTTTATAGTTTGAATAAAGATCATAAATCGTTAAAATATAACCAAACGAATTCTACAGGAGGCATAAGCATGACACAAACAGTCAATGTAGTTGGTGCAGGTTTAGCTGGTTCCGAAGCTGCATATCAATTAGCAGAAAGAGGAATTAAAGTTAATTTAATAGAAATGCGCCCAGTTAAACAAACACCTGCGCATCATACAGATAAATTTGCAGAGTTAGTATGTTCAAACTCATTAAGAGGTAATGCACTTACAAATGCTGTAGGTGTATTAAAAGAAGAAATGCGACGCTTAGATTCTTTAATTATAAAAGCTGCAGATAAAGCCAGAGTACCGGCAGGAGGGGCCCTTGCAGTTGATAGACATGATTTTGCTGGCTATATCACAGACACACTTAGAAATCATCCCAATGTGACAGTTTTAAATCAAGAAGTACACAGTATTCCTGAAGGATATACAATCATAGCGACAGGACCACTTACTACAGAAAACTTAGCACAAGAAATCGTGGATATTACAGGAAAAGATCAATTGTACTTCTATGATGCTGCAGCACCTATTATCGAAAAAGATTCAATTGATATGGATAAAGTTTATTTAAAATCTAGATATGATAAAGGAGAAGCAGCATATTTAAATTGTCCGATGACCGAAGAAGAGTTTGACCGTTTTTATAATGCCGTATTAGAAGCAGAAGTCGCTCCCGTTAATGAATTTGAAAAAGAAAAATACTTTGAAGGTTGTATGCCGTTTGAAGTAATGGCAGAACGTGGTAGAAAAACATTACTATTTGGGCCAATGAAACCGGTTGGATTAGAAGATCCTAAAACTGGTAAACGACCATTTGCAGTTGTTCAATTAAGACAAGATGATGCAGCAGGCACGTTATATAATATTGTTGGTTTCCAAACACATTTAAAATGGGGTGCTCAAAAAGAAGTTATCAAATTAATACCAGGATTAGAAAATGTAGATATCGTACGATATGGTGTGATGCACAGAAATACATTTATTAATTCACCAGATGTCTTAAACGAAAAGTATGAATTAATTGGTCATGAAAATATTTACTTTGCAGGACAAATGACAGGTGTGGAAGGTTACGTTGAAAGTGCAGCAAGCGGATTAGTTTCAGGGATTAACTTAGCACATAAATTACTAGATAAAGGTGAGGTTATTTTCCCTAGGGAAACAATGATTGGTAGCATGGCTTACTATATTTCACACGCTAAAAATGAAAAGAACTTCCAACCAATGAATGCCAACTTTGGTTTATTACCATCATTAGAAAAGAGAATTAAAGATAAAAAAGAAAGATATGAAACACAAGCAAATCGTGCATTAGAATATCTTGAAAATTATAAAAAAACTTTATAATTTTTAAGAACATAAACTAGGTGGCGTATGCTATCTAGTTTTTTGTTGGTTATGATTGCTGACGGTATATGTTACAATTCTCGAAAGATTTTGAATTGAATATCAAATCACTGTAAGCCCTACCACGGATATGCTACAATTCTATATGATGGAGGCGAAATTTATTGAATGATATTCAAAAAGCGTTTCTCTATATGTTAAAAGTAGAACGACATTTTTCTGATCACACACTCAAGTCTTATCATGATGACATTGTGCAATTTAATGATTTTTTATATCAGGAATCTTTAGATTTAAATGACTTTGAATATAAAGATGCAAGAAATTATTTAAGTTTTTTATATTCGAAAAATTTGAAAAGAACTACAGTTTCACGTAAAATTTCTACGTTACGAACTTTTTATGAATATTGGATGACACAGGATGAGTCCGTTGTTAATCCATTTGTTCAACTTGTACACCCAAAGAAAGAACAGTACTTACCACAATTTTTTTATGAAGAAGAAATGGAAGCTTTATTTAAAACGGTAGATACTGATAGTAAAAAGGGTATGCGAGATAAAGTAATACTTGAACTATTATATGCAACAGGTATTCGTGTTTCTGAATTGGTGCATATCAAAACACAAGATTTAGATATGAAGTTACCTGGAGTTAAAGTATTAGGTAAAGGTAATAAAGAAAGATTTATTCCTTTTGGAGAATTTTGTAAGCAAAGTATAGAACGGTATTTAAAGGAATTTAAACCTTTAAAACATGTTGATCATGACTATTTAATCGTTAATATGCAAGGTCAACCAATAACAGAAAGAGGAGTTAGATACGTACTTAATGATGTAGTAAAACGTACGTCTGGTGTAACGAATATTCACCCCCATAAATTACGACATACCTTCGCAACACACTTGTTAAACCAAGGAGCTGATTTGAGAACAGTGCAATCTCTACTAGGTCATGTTAATTTATCAACCACTGGGAAATATACACACGTATCTAATCAACAATTAAGAAAAGTTTATCTTAATGCACATCCTCGAGCAAAAAAGGAGAATGAATGATGGATAACTCATTACATGCAACTACGATATATGCTGTAAGACATAATGGTGGCGCAGCAATGGCCGGAGACGGACAAGTCACATTAGGACAACAAGTAATAATGAAACAAACAGCAAGAAAAGTGAGACGCTTATACGATGGAAAGGTACTAGCAGGTTTTGCAGGTAGTGTTGCTGATGCGTTTACACTTTTTGAAAAGTTCGAAACAAAACTTCAACAATTTAGTGGTAATCTTGAAAGAGCAGCCGTTGAACTTGCACAAGAGTGGCGAGGAGATAAACAACTGCGTCAGTTAGAAGCAATGTTAATAGTAATGGACAAAGATGCCATATTAGTTGTTAGCGGTACAGGAGAAGTGATTGCCCCCGATGATGATTTAATAGCGATAGGTTCAGGCGGAAATTATGCATTAAGTGCAGGTCGAGCACTAAAACGACACGCAGGACAAATGTCAGCAGAAGAAATGGCTTATGAAAGTTTGAAGGTGGCATCTGACATTTGTGTGTTCACAAATGATAATATTATAGTTGAAACATTATAAAAATCTATAATCAATCGAGCAAATTGATTTGTAGTAAGTATAAATAGCATTAATTTCAGAAAGTAAGAAATTGGAGGTCATCCATATATGGATACAAATGGTATAAAATTAACACCGAAAGATATTGTATCTAAATTAAACGAATATATCGTAGGACAAGATGATGCGAAAAGGAAAGTAGCCATTGCCTTACGTAATAGATACAGAAGAAGCTTATTAGATGAAGAATCTAAACAAGAAATAGCACCCAAGAATATTTTAATGATTGGACCAACAGGTGTAGGTAAAACAGAAATAGCACGTAGAATGGCCAAAATTGTAGGTGCACCGTTTATTAAAGTTGAAGCAACTAAATTTACAGAGGTTGGTTATGTAGGTCGTGACGTAGAGAGTATGGTCAGAGATTTAGTTGATGTGTCAGTGCGATTAGTTAAAGATGAAAAGAAAGAAATGGTCAAAGATGAAGCAACGCAAAAAGCTAACGATAAATTAGTGAAATTACTCGTTCCTAGCATGAAGAAAAAAGCATCTCAAGGTAATAATCCATTAGAATCTTTATTCGGTGGAGCAATTCCGAATTTTAATCAAAATAATGAAGAAGAGGAAGAGCCACCAACAGAGGAAATTAAAACTAAACGTTCAGAAATCAAAAAACAACTTGAAGAAGGCAAACTTGAAGAAGAAAAAGTGCGTATCAAAGTTGAACAAGATCCAGGTGCTTTAGGAATGTTAGGTACAAATCAAAACCAACAAATGCAAGATATGATGAATCAACTTATGCCTAAAAAGAAAGTTGAACGTGAAGTTCCAGTTAAGACGGCACGTAAAATACTTGCAGATGACTTTGCAGATGAACTCATCGATCAAGAAACAGCAAATCAAGAAGCATTAGAGTTAGCTGAACAAATGGGAATTATCTTTATCGATGAAATCGATAAAGTGGCTACAAATAATCAAAATAGTGGTCAAGATGTTTCAAGACAAGGTGTTCAACGTGATATCTTACCAATTCTTGAAGGTAGCATGATTCAAACTAAATATGGTACTGTAAATACTGAACATATGCTATTTATTGGCGCTGGTGCATTCCACGTGTCTAAACCTAGTGATTTAATTCCAGAGCTTCAAGGACGATTCCCAATTAGAGTCGAACTTGATAGTTTATCAGTAGAAGATTTCGTTAGAATTCTTAAGGAACCTAAATTATCACTAGTAAAACAATATGAAGCGTTACTTCAAACAGAAGAAGTAACAGTTAACTTCTCAGATGAAGCAATTACACGATTAGCTGAAATTGCATATCAAGTCAATCAAGATACTGATAATATTGGTGCGCGTCGATTACACACAATTTTAGAAAAAATGTTAGAAGATTTATCATTCGAAGCACCGAATATGCCACATGCTGTTGTTGATATTACGCCACAATATGTTGATGATAAATTAAAATCAATCTCAACAAATAAAGATTTAAGTGCATTTATTCTATAAAAATAAAAAGAAGGAGAAAAATTATGAGCTTATTATCTAAAACAAGAGAGTTAAACACGTTATTACAGAAACACAAAGGCATCGCAGTAGATTTTAAGGACGTTGCCCAAACGATTAGTAGCGTTACAGTAACTAATGTATTTATTGTGTCGAGAAGAGGTAAAATTTTAGGGTCGAGCTTAAATGAATTACTGAAGAGTGATCGAATCATTCACATGCTTGAAGATAGACATATCCCTGCAGAATATACTGATCAATTAATGGATGTTAAAGAAACACAATCTAATATTGATATTGATAATGTTTTAACGGTATTCCCACCAGAAAATAGAGAAGTGTTTGTAAATAGTAGAACAACAATATTCCCTATTTTAGGTGGAGGAGAAAGATTAGGTACGTTAGTTTTAGGAAGAGTTCAAGATGATTTCAATGAAAATGATTTAGTTTTAGGCGAATATGCTGCAACTGTCATTGGTATGGAAATTTTACGTGAAAAGCACAATGAAGTTGAAAAAGAAGCACGAGATAAAGCTTCAATCACAATGGCCATTAATTCATTATCTTATTCAGAAAAAGAAGCCATCGAACATATCTTTGATGAATTAGGTGGTAATGAAGGGTTATTAATTGCTTCTAAAGTTGCTGATAGAGTCGGTATTACACGTTCAGTAATTGTAAATGCACTACGTAAACTAGAAAGCGCTGGTGTGATTGAGTCACGTTCACTAGGTATGAAAGGTACATTTATCAAAGTTAAAAAAGAAAAATTCTTAGATGAATTAGAACGTAATAAATAAATTTATTAAGGTTTAGGTGCTACCATTGGAATGCCTAAACCTTAATTTTTTGTAAATAAGGGATAATGATTTTTAGTAACACTTCATCGATGAAAAATAAATAATAAATGACACTAGATGATGTTTGATTTAATCAATCATTTATTAGACGAAAGGCATTGCAATCAATGTCGAATTATGATATATTTATTTTCGGCTATAAAGCCAATACACACATAATAAATGTAAATATAGAGGGTGCAGTATTTAATTACTGTCTTTATATGAGTTTGTTATGGAGGTAATTAACCAATAGGAGGAATTTATAATGGCAGTTATATCAATGAAACAATTGTTAGAAGCTGGTGTTCACTTCGGCCATCAAACACGTCGTTGGAACCCAAAAATGAAAAAATATATCTTCACTGAGAGAAATGGTATTTATATCATTGACTTACAAAAAACAGTGAAAAAAGTTGAAGAAGCATATAACTTCATCAAACAAGTATCAGAAGATGGCGGTAAAGTCTTATTCGTAGGTACTAAAAAACAAGCACAAGATTCAGTTAAAGCTGAAGCAGAACGTGCTGGTCAATTCTACGTTAACCAAAGATGGTTAGGTGGAATCTTAACTAACTATAAAACAATCTCAAAACGAATCAAACGTATTTCTGAAATTGAAAAAATGGAAGAAGACGGCTTATTCGAAGTATTACCTAAAAAAGAAGTTGTTGAACTTAAAAAAGAATACGACCGTTTAATTAAATTCTTAGGCGGTATTCGTGATATGAAAACTATGCCTCAAGCATTATTCGTAGTTGATCCTCGTAAAGAGCGCAACGCAATTGCTGAAGCACGTAAATTAAATATTCCAATCGTGGGTATTGTTGACACTAACTGTGACCCAGATGAAATTGATTATGTAATCCCAGCAAACGACGATGCTATCCGTGCCGTTAAATTATTAACTGGTAAAATGGCAGACGCTGTTTTAGAAGGTCAACAAGGTGTATCAAACGAAGAAGTAGCTGCAGAACAAAACATCAATTTAGATGAAAAAGAAGAATCTGACAAAGCAGAAACAACTGAAGAAAACACTTCTGTTGAATCAAACTAAGTTATAGTTTAAATGGGTGATAAGATACTAATGCTTATCACCTTTTTTTAAAAAATAAATTAATAGTATAGAGTATTGGAAATTTTACTAGGAATAATGGTAAAATTTAAATATATCTGTAACAGAATTATATATACTGGAGGAATAATTAATGGCAATTTCAGCTAAACTTGTAAAAGAATTACGTGAAAAAACTGGCGCTGGCATGATGGACTGTAAAAAAGCGCTAACTGAAACTGATGGTGATATGGACAAAGCTATCGATTACTTACGTGAAAAAGGTATTGCTAAAGCAGCTAAAAAAGCTGATCGTATCGCAGCAGAAGGTCTTGTACATGTTGAAATCAATGGTAACGAAGCAGCTATCGTTGAAATCAACTCAGAAACAGACTTCGTTGCTCGTAACGAAGGTTTCCAAAACTTAGTAAAAGAAATTGCTAACCAAGTACTTGCTACTAAAGCAGAATCTGTTGAAGCATTAATGGAAACTAAATTCGAAGACGGTAAAACTGTTGACGAAAAAATGAAAGAAGCTATTTCAACAATCGGTGAAAAATTAAGCATCCGTCGTTTTGCAGTTAGAACTAAATCAGATAACGATGCATTCGGTGCATACTTACACATGGGTGGACGTATCGGTGTGTTAACTGTAATTGAAGGTACTACTGATGAAGCAGCTGCTAAAGATGTAGCTATGCACATTGCTGCTATCAATCCTAAATATGTTTCATCTGACCAAGTAAGCGAAGATGAAATTAATCATGAAAGAGAAGTACTTAAACAACAAGCATTAAATGAAGGTAAACCAGAAAACATCGTTGAAAAAATGGTTGAAGGTCGTTTACGTAAATACTTACAAGAAATTTGTGCTGTTGACCAAAACTTCGTTAAAAACCCAGATGAAACAGTTGAAGCTTTCTTAAAATCTAAAGGTGGTAAACTTGTTGACTTCGTAAGATATGAAGTAGGCGAAGGTATGGAAAAACGCGAAGAAAACTTTGCTGATGAAGTTAAAGGACAAATGAAATAATAAGTCATATTGTTAACAAGAAAGAAGACACCTGAAAGGTTTTCTCAGATTAAAAGCAGTAGTTTTTAATTTAGAGAGGACGTCCGTGTCTTCTTTACTTATATACTTTTACATATTTCTACTATAGAGAGGATAAGAAAATGGCTCAAATTTCTAAATATAAACGTGTAGTCTTAAAACTTAGTGGTGAAGCACTTGCAGGTGACAAAGGATTTGGCATTAACCCAATGATTATTAAAAGTGTTGCTAAGCAAGTAGCCGAAGTAGCAAAAATGGATTGCGAAATTGCTGTAATAGTTGGTGGCGGTAACATTTGGAGAGGTAAAACAGGAAGCGATTTAGGAATGGATCGCGGTACTGCTGACTATATGGGAATGTTAGCCACTGTTATGAATGCACTTGCCCTACAAGATAGCCTTGAACAATTAGAATGTGATACGCGTGTTTTAACTTCTATTGAAATGAAGCAAGTTGCTGAACCTTACATTCGTCGTCGTGCCATTCGTCATTTAGAGAAAAAACGTGTTGTTATCTTTGCAGCAGGTATTGGTAACCCTTATTTCTCTACTGATACAACAGCGGCACTAAGAGCGGCTGAAGTAGAAGCAGACGTTATATTAATGGGTAAAAATAATGTTGATGGTGTTTACTCTGCAGATCCTAAAGTAGATAAAGATGCAGTTAAATATGAACATTTAACACATATTCAAATGCTTCAAGAAGGTCTACAAGTTATGGACTCAACAGCTTCTTCATTCTGTATGGATAACAATATTCCATTAAATGTGTTCTCTATTATGGAAGAGGGTAATATTAAACGAGCTGTAATGGGCGAGAAAATTGGTACATTAATTACAAAATAATATGAGGTGTAAAAAATGAGTGACATTATTAAAGATACTAGAGCAAGAATGCAAAAATCTATCGATAATTTATCTAAAGAATTAGCTAATATCAGTGCAGGTAGAGCGAATTCTAATTTATTAAATGGTGTAAATGTTGATTATTATGGTGCACCAACACCAGTACAACAATTAGCAAGTATTAATGTTCCAGAAGCAAGATTACTTGTTATTTCTCCTTACGATAAATCTTCTGTGGCTGATATCGAGAAAGCAATTAATGCGGCTAATCTTGGTGTTAACCCAACTAGTGACGGAGAAGTTATTCGTATTTCTGTTCCTGCTTTAACAGAAGAGCGTCGTAAAGAATTAGTTAAAGATGTTAAAAAAATTGGTGAAGATGCCAAAGTTTCAATTAGAAACATTCGTCGTGATGTTAACGATCAACTTAAAAAAGATGAAAAGAACGGCGACATTACTGAAGATGACTTAAGAAGTCAAACAGACGACGTTCAAAAAGCAACGGATAATTCAATTAAAGAAATTGATCAATTAGTTGATGACAAAGAAAAAGACATTATGTCAGTATAATCTTCTGACAAACTTAAAAGTCATATTAACTTATTGTAGATGGCACTTATACAGTGTTAATGTAAGACAAAATGATGCAATATTCATTCTAGTCTAAACTGTACCAAGTAAGACTTTGGTACAGTTTTTTTATTTGCTTATTCAATGCTATAAATGAGTATGATAAAATGGTAGATGATTGTTTAAACAACCTATACAATAATACAGAGATGATCAGGCTCGGAGGAAAGACCATGTTTAAAAAGCTTAGAAATAATAATAAGAGTGAAAGTAATCAATTTAATGATTTAGATTTACATAATATACCTGAACATGTTGCAATTATCATGGATGGTAATGGCCGTTGGGCTAAACAACGCAAAATGCCTCGTATTAAAGGACATTATGAAGGTATGCAAACAATCAAGAAGGTCACACGAGAAGCTAGTGATATCGGTATTAAATATCTTACCTTATACGCTTTCTCCACTGAAAATTGGTCTAGACCTGAAAGTGAAGTAAACTATATTATGAATTTACCAGTTAACTTTTTAAAAACATTTCTACCAGAATTGATAGAGAAGAATGTTAAAGTTGAAACAATTGGTTTTCAAAAAGGGTTACCGACATCAACAATCGAAGCTATTGATCATGCCAAAGAAAAAACGAAAAATAATACAGGATTAAGATTAATTTTTGCCATCAATTATGGTGGGCGTGCTGAAATCGTTCAAAGTTTTAAAACGATTGTAGATGAAATCCAACATAAAGGATTGAGTAGTGATGATATTAACGAAGATTTAATTAATCAACACTTGATGACTAAGAATTATCCTGATCCAGAATTATTAATTAGAACTTCTGGTGAGCAACGAATAAGCAACTTTTTAATTTGGCAAGTTTCATATAGTGAATTCATATTTAATGAAAAATTATGGCCAGACTTTGATGGTGACGAATTGAAAAATTGTTTAAAAATTTACCAATCACGCCAAAGACGTTTTGGAGGATTGAGTGAGGAGTAAAGTATGAAAGTAAGAACATTGACAGCGATTATTGCTTTATTAATTTTCTTGCCTATCCTTTTAAAGGGTGGATTAGTACTAATGCTTTTTGCTTATTTATTAGCATTAATTGCATTAAAAGAACTTTTAAATATGAATATGATTAAATTTATTTCAATTCCCGGGATAATAAGTGCAATCGGTTTAATTATTATTATGCTTCCTCAAGATGCCGGAGATTGGGTACAAGTCATACAGTTGAAAAGTTTAGTCGCAATGAGTTTTATAGTACTCAGTTATACTGTTTTATCAAAAAATAGATTTAGTTTTATGGATGCAGCATTTTGTTTAATGAGCGTTGCCTATGTCGGAATTGGTTTTATGTACTTTTATGAAACGCGTTCAGAAGGATTACACTACATTTTATATGCATTCTTAATAGTTTGGTTAACAGATACTGGTGCTTACATTTTTGGCCGTTTAATGGGCAAACATAAGTTATGGCCAGTTATAAGTCCAAACAAAACAATTGAAGGATTTATTGGTGGTCTTTTCTGTAGTTTACTTGTACCGCTAGTAATGCAGTTTTTTGTAGATTTTAATTTAAACGTGTGGTTATTGTTAATTGTGACCATCATCTTAAGCATGTTTGGACAAATAGGTGATCTAGTAGAATCTGGATTTAAACGTCATTTCGGTGTGAAAGATTCTGGAAGAATTTTACCAGGACATGGTGGTATATTAGATAGATTTGATAGTTTCATGTTTGTTTTACCATTGTTAAACATTCTTTTAATTCAAATTTAATATCTTGAAGCATTTTTTAATAAATAAAATGTTATAATGGGGGAGTTATTGAGATGTTCATAGCATTTCTTAACTCCTTTTCATAACTTATACATAATTTTCATTGGTACAAAAGTATAATGAACATGATTAGCCAAATTAATATGCTAATTAAGTCAAACGTAATATAATGTCTTATATTATCTTTTAATAATTAATCGAGAGAAATTTGAAATATTACTTAAAATAGAGGTGTAGCGAGTGAGCTCATTAATAACAATATTAGCGTTCATCATCGTTTTTGGTGTTCTTGTAACTGTCCACGAATATGGACATATGTTCTTTGCTAAGAGAGCGGGCATTATGTGCCCAGAATTTGCCATCGGTATGGGACCGAAAATCTTTAGTTTTAGAAAAGATGAAACGTTATATACAATTCGTATTTTGCCTGTAGGCGGATATGTGCGTATGGCAGGTGATGGTCTTGAGGAGCCGCCTGTTGAACCAGGTATGAACGTAAAAATTAAATTAAATGATCATGATCAAATTACACATATCATTTTAGATGATCAACATAAATTCCAACAAATTGAAGCTATTGAAGTGAAAAAATGTGATTTTAAAGATGATCTTTTTATTGAAGGTATCACATCATATGATGAAGAGCGTCATCATTTCAATATCGCTAAGAAAGCATATTTCGTTGAAAATGGTAGCTTAATTCAAATAGCACCTAGAGAACGTCAATTCACACATAAGAAGCCGTTACCCAAATTTTTAACATTATTTGCCGGCCCGTTATTTAACTTTATTTTGGCTATCGTACTATTTATTGGATTAGCATATTATCATGGTACACCTACAACAACAGTAGGCGATTTAGCCAAAGGTTATCCCGCTGAAAAAGCAGGATTAAAAGCAGGCGACAAAATTGAACAAATTGGTAACCACAAAGTTAAAGATTATAATGATATTTCAAACATTTTAGATAAAAATAAATCTGCTAAAACTACTGTTAAAGTTGAACGAAACGGTAAGATGAAATCAATCGATATCGAACCTAAGAAAACTGAAATCAAACAAACAAAGAATAAATCTGAGACAGTTTATCAAATTGGATTCAAACCGAAAACAGAACATACGGTATTTAAGCCTCTTGTCGCAGGAGTTGAACAGTTCTTTAAAGCAGGTACGTTAATATTTACAGCAGTCGTTGGCATGCTTGCGAGTATCTTTACTGGTGGTTTTTCATTTGACATGTTGAATGGGCCAGTAGGTATTTATCATAATGTGGATTCAGTTGTGAAATCGGGAATTATTAACTTGATCACATATACAGCATTATTAAGTGTAAACTTAGGTATTATGAATTTATTACCAATTCCAGCATTAGACGGTGGAAGAATTTTATTTGTGATTTACGAAGCAATATTTAGAAAACCTATTAATAAAAAGGCAGAAACAGGTATTATTGCAGTCGGTGCAATCTTTGTAGTTATCATTATGATTCTAGTAACATGGAACGATATTCAAAGATATTTCTTATAAATAGGGAGGCAAAGTAACTATGAAACAATCTAAAGTTTTTATACCAACTATGAGAGAAGTGCCAGCAGAAGCTGAAGCTTTAAGTCATCGTTTATTATTAAAAGCAGGTTTAATTAAACAAAGTACAAGTGGAATATATAGCTATTTACCATTAGCTACACGTGTTCTGAATAATATTTCTAAGATTATACGTGAAGAAATGGAAAAAGTAGATGCAGTAGAAATTTTAATGCCAGCGCTCCAACAAGCTGAATTATGGGAAGAATCAGGCCGTTGGGGTGCATATGGTCCTGAATTAATGCGATTAAAAGACCGTAATGGACGCGAATTTGCATTAGGACCAACGCATGAAGAAGTAGTGACATCACTTGTTAGAGATGAGTTAAAGTCATACAAACGTTTACCTTTAACGTTGTTCCAAATCCAATCTAAATTTAGAGACGAACAACGTCCACGTTTTGGGTTACTTCGTGGTAGAGAATTTATCATGAAAGATGCTTATTCTTTCCATGCTGATGAAGCATCATTAGATGAAACTTATCAAGATATGTATAACGCGTATGATCGTATATTTAAACGAGTAGGCATCAATGCACGACCTGTTGTAGCAGATTCAGGGGCAATTGGTGGTAATCATACACATGAGTTTATGGCTTTAAGTGAAATTGGTGAAGACACTATCGTTTATAGTAATGAAAGTGATTATGCTGCCAACATTGAAAAAGCAGAAGTGGTTTATACAGCTAACCCTAAAAATACTGAAGTTGCTGAATTGAAAAAGGTAGAGACACCTAATATAAAAACAGCTGAAGAAGTAGCTGAATATTTAAATCGTCCGCTAGATGAAATTGTGAAAACAATGACATTTAAAGTGGATGGCGAGTTTATCATGGTACTTGTAAGAGGACATCATGAGTTGAATGACGTGAAATTAAAAGCATACTTTGGTACAGACCAAATTGAAATGGCTAGCCAAGATGAAATTGTTAATATTGTGGGTGCACATCCAGGTTCATTAGGTCCTATTCATGATAAAGATATTAAAATCTATGCTGACCATTTTGTTCAAGACTTAAATAACTTTGTGATTGGTGCAAATGAAGATGGATATCATTTCGAAAATGCACAATTAGATCGTGATTTTAAAGTTGACGAATTTGGAGACTTTAGATTTATCTTAGAAGGTGAACCTTTAAGTGATGGTTCTGGAAATGCACAATTTGCAGAAGGAATAGAAGTTGGACAAGTCTTTAAACTCGGAACAAAATATTCTGAATCAATGAATGCGACTTTCTTAGATAACCAAGGTAAAGCACAACCGCTCATTATGGGTTGTTATGGTATTGGCGTGTCTAGAACATTGAGTGCTATAGTAGAACAACACCATGACGATAACGGTATTATTTGGCCTAAATCAGTTACACCATTTGATTTACATTTAATTACAATTAACCCTAAAAAAGAGGAACAACGTGAGCTAGGTGATCAATTATATGATCAATTAATGAATAACTATGATGTACTATATGATGATCGCCAAGAACGTGCGGGTGTTAAATTTAACGATGCTGATTTAATAGGTTTACCATTGAGAGTTGTAGTTGGTAAACGTGCAGAAGAAGGTATTGTAGAAGTTAAACAACGTTCAACAGGTGAAAGTGAAGAAATTCATATTGATGATTTAGAAAATTATATTAAAGATTTATATTTAACATTAAACTAAATATGAACATTTGACCTTTTAGGTTTTATGTATTGGGAGTGTGATGATGGATTCAATTAGAATTCTTATCCACTCCTTATTTTTCGTAAATGTATTTAATTCATATCGATGAAATCTATACCAATTAAGCGTATAATAAGATATAAATTTGCTTTGAACTTCGAACGATTCATCAGTATAATTTGTATGATTGATTTCATAATTCCAAATTACTAATTCAAGCAATGTTAAAGAGTATAAATTTAAGGTGGTTTTCATATTGGCAATGACAAATCAGGAAAAATTTAAAGTACTTGCTGATCAAATTAAAATTTCTAATCAATTAGATTCAGAAATCCTACAGCAAGGAGAACTAACTAGAATTGATGTCTCAAGTAAAAATAGAACATGGGAATTTCATATTACATTGCCATATTTCTTATCTCATGAAGATTATTTACTTTTTAATCATGCGATTGTAGAAGAATTTAAAGAAATAGCGGATGTAAGCTGTCATTTCACGATAGATAACACTGATAATCAAGATGAACAGGCAATTAAATATTTTGCACATTGTATCGATCAAACTGCCTTATCTCCTAAAGTAAAAGGGCAGTTAAAACAAAAACGCTTGATTATGTCAGGTAATGTTCTAAAAGTAATGGTTTCCAATGATATTGAACGTAACCATTTTGATAAGGCATGTAATGGTAGTTTAGTCGCTGCTTTTAAAAAATGCGGATTTAAAATAGATAAAGTCGTATTTGAAACAGATAATACTAACCATGATGAAGATCTAGCATCATTAGAAGCGCATATTCAAGAAGAAGATGAACAAAGTGCACGTGAGGCTACTGAAAAACTTGAAAAAATGAAAGCGGAAAAAGCAAAACAACAAGATAACAACGAAAGCGATGTAGATAAATGTCAAATTGGTAAACCAATTCAAGTTGAAAATTTAAGATCAATAGAATCGATTATAGAAGAAGAATTTAAAGTGGCAATTGAGGGCGTTATATTTGATATTAATTTAAAAGAATTGAAAAGTGGACGTCATATCGTAGAATTGAAAGTAACGGATTATACAGATTCATTAGTATTGAAAATGTTTACTCGTAAAAATAAAAATGATTTAGATCATTTTAAAGCCTTAAGTGTAGGAAAGTGGGTTCGTGCACAAGGTCGTATTGAAGAAGATACTTTTGTTAGAGATTTAGTTATGATGATGTCTGATATTGAAGAAATTAAAAAATCGCCTAAAAAAGATAAGGCAGAAAATAAAAGAGTTGAATTCCATTTACATACATCAATGAGTCAAATGGATGGCATACCTAATATTGGCGGCTATGTAGCGCAAGCAGCTGATTGGGGTCATCAAGCGATTGCTGTGACAGATCATAATGTTGTTCAAGCATTTCCAGATGCCCATGCTGCTGCTGAAAAACATGGTATCAAAATGATATATGGTATGGAAGGCATGTTAGTGGATGATGGTGTACCTATTGCTTACAAACCTACAGATCGAGATTTAAAAGATGCTACATATGTTGTTTTTGACGTAGAAACGACTGGTTTATCTAATCAATATGATAAAATTATCGAATTAGCAGCTGTTAAAGTACATAACGGAGAAATCATAGATAAGTTTGAAAGATTTAGTAATCCTCATGAGAAATTATCAGAAACAATTATTAATTTAACGCATATTACAGATGATATGCTAACTGATGCTCCTGAAATAGAAGATGTACTTACAGAATTCAAAGAATGGGTAGGAGATGCCATATTCGTGGCCCATAACGCCTCATTCGATATGGGATTCATTGATACAGGTTATGAACGCCTTGGATTCGGCCCTTCAACTAATGGTGTAATTGATACACTAGAATTATCTCGTACTATAAATACTGATTATGGTAAGCATGGTTTGAACTTCCTTGCTAAAAAATATGGTGTGGACTTAACACAACATCATAGAGCGATATATGATACTGAAGCTACTGCATATATTTTTATTAAAATGGTTCAACAGATGAAAGAACTTGGCGTGACAAATCATATAGATATTAATCAAAAACTATCTAATGAAGATGCATATAAACGTGCTAGACCATCACATGTCACATTAATAGTTCAAAATCAACAAGGTTTAAAAAATCTTTTCAAAATTGTGAGTGAATCATTAGTAACCTATTATTATAGAACACCAAGAATACCGAGATCTTTATTAAATGAGTATAGAGAAGGTTTGCTTGTTGGAACGGCATGTGATGAAGGTGAATTATTTACAGCTGTCATGCAAAGAGATCAATCAGAAGTAGAAAAAATAGCAAAGTATTATGACTTTATTGAAGTACAACCACCAGCACTTTATCAAGATCTTATTGATCGTGAACTCATTAGAGATACTGAAACACTTCATGAGATTTATCATCGTTTAATTGAAGCTGGAAAGAGTGCTAATATTCCTGTTATAGCAACAGGTAATGCACACTATTTATATGAACACGATGCCATCGCTCGTAAAATTTTAATTGCTTCCCAACCGGGGAATCCTTTAAATCGTTCAACTTTACCAGAAGCACATTTTAGAACAACCGACGAAATGTTGGATGAATTACATTTCTTAGGTGAAGAAAAGGCTTATGAGTTAGTTGTAACAAATACTAATGCCTTAGCAGATCAAATTGAACGTGTTGTACCAATTAAAGATAAATTATATACACCACGAATGGATGGTGCGAATGAAGAAATTAGAGAATTAAGTTATAGCAATGCCAAAAAGTTATATGGTGAAGATTTACCTCAAATTGTTATTGATCGTTTAGAGAAAGAACTAGATAGTATTATAGGGAACGGTTTCTCAGTTATTTATTTAATTTCACAACGTTTGGTTAAAAAATCTTTAGATGATGGTTACTTAGTAGGTTCACGTGGTTCTGTAGGATCAAGCTTTGTAGCGACTATGACAGAAATCACTGAAGTTAACCCATTGCCGCCACATTACATTTGTACGCATTGTAAAACGAGTGAGTTTTTCGACGATGGTTCTGTTGGTTCAGGATTCGATTTACCCGATAAAAAATGTCCTGAATGTGGCAATGAGCTAATTAAAGAGGGGCAAGATATACCTTTCGAAACGTTCTTAGGATTTAAAGGTGATAAGGTACCAGATATCGACTTAAACTTCAGTGGTGAATATCAACCTAATGCACATAACTATACAAAAGTATTATTCGGTGAAGACAAAGTATTCCGTGCAGGAACAATTGGTACAGTTGCCGAAAAAACTGCATTTGGATTTGTTAAAGGTTATCTTAATGACCAAGGTATTCATAAACGTGGAGCAGAGGTGGATCGTTTAGTTAAAGGTTGTACAGGTGTTAAACGTACAACTGGACAACACCCTGGTGGTATTATCGTAGTTCCAGACTACATGGATATTTATGATTTTACACCTATACAATATCCAGCAGATGACCAAAGTTCTGCTTGGATGACAACACATTTTGATTTCCATTCTATCCATGATAACGTCTTAAAACTCGATATACTTGGACACGATGATCCAACTATGATACGTATGCTACAAGATTTATCTGGCATTGATCCTAAAACGATTCCTGTGGATGATAAAGAAACTATGAAAATATTTAGTAGTCCAGAAAGTTTAGGTGTGACTGAAGAAGATATTTTATGTAAAACAGGGACATTTGGTGTACCGGAATTTGGTACGGGATTTGTAAGACAAATGCTTGAAGATACTAAACCAACAACATTTTCTGAATTAGTACAAATTTCTGGACTATCACATGGTACAGATGTTTGGTTAGGTAACGCACAAGAACTAATCCGTGCAGGTATTTGTGATTTATCATCAGTTATTGGTTGTCGTGACGACATCATGGTATATCTGATGTATGCAGGATTAGAACCATCTATGGCCTTCAAAACAATGGAATTTGTACGTAAAGGACGTGGCTTAACTGATGAAATGGTTGAAGCTATGAAAGAAAATGACGTTCCTGATTGGTATCTAGATTCTTGTCGTAAAATCAAATACATGTTCCCTAAAGCCCATGCGGCAGCCTATGTATTAATGGCAGTCCGTATCGCATACTTTAAGGTACATCATCCTTTATATTATTATGCGTCTTACTTTACAGTTAGAGCATCTGATTTTGATTTAATTACTATGATTAAAGATAAAACAGGTATTAAAAACACTGTAAAAGATATGTACTCTCGCTATATGGATTTAGGTAAAAAAGAAAAAGATGTATTAACAGTATTAGAAATAATGAATGAAATGGCTCATCGAGGTTATCGTATGCAACCGATTAGTTTAGAAAAAAGCCAAGCGTTTGATTTCATTATTGAAGGTGATACATTGATTCCACCATTTATAGCCGTACCAGGACTAGGTGAAAATGTTGCCAAACGAATTGTTGAAGCAAGAGAAGAAGGACCATTTTTATCTAAAGAAGATTTAAATAAAAAAGCAGGTTTATCACAAAAGGTTATTGAATATCTAGACGATTTAGGCTCATTACCAGGATTACCTGATAAAGCACAATTATCTATTTTTGACATGTAATGTAAAACAATAAAGAAGTTATTAAATTATTAAGTGTATACAGGGATGTTCCCATTAATTAGGGTGTGATTTGTTTACTAGTATAACTTATGGTATACTTAGATTGCTTAAAAAATTAGTAACTCAGGCAAAAGAGTGGGCATAAACCCGCTCTTTTCTATTTGCCTAAAAGGGAGGCCTGTATGAGTAAAATAGCTGAACAAGTTGAACCTATTATTCAACCCGTATTAGATGACCTTAACTTTGAACTAGTTGAAATTGAGTATGTTAAAGAAGGTAAAGATCATTTTTTAAGAATTTCAATAGACAAAGAAGGTGGCGTCGATCTTAATGATTGTACGTTAGCCTCAGAAAAGATTAGCGAAGCGATGGATGAAAATGATCCAATACCTGAAATGTACTACTTAGATGTAGCATCTCCAGGTGCTGAAAGACCTATTAAGAATGAGAAAGCGCTTAAAGATGCAATATCACATCCCATTTTTATTTCACTTTATGTACCAATCGAAAATGAAAAAGAATGGTTAGGTATTTTAAAAGAAGTCAAAGAGGATATTATATTAATAGAAGTCAAAGAAAAATCTAAAACAAAAACGATAGAGATACCACGCAATAAAATTGCAAAAGCACGTCACGCAGTAATGCTATAACGTGGTGAGGAGGAAGAGCCGTGTCAAGTAATGAATTATTATTAGCTACTGAATATTTAGAAAAGGAAAAGAAAATTCCAAGAGAAGTATTAATTGATGCTATTGAAGCAGCTTTAATTACTGCTTACAAAAAAAACTATGATAGTGCCAGAAATGTTAGGGTAGAACTTAATATGGACGAAGGTACTTTCAAAGTTATTGCTAGAAAAGAAGTTGTTGAAGAAGTATTCGATGATAGAGAAGAAGTTGATATTAGTACTGCATTAGTTAAAAATCCAGCATACGAGATTGGTGACATATATGAAGAAGATGTGACGCCACAAGATTTCGGACGTGTTGGTGCTCAAGCAGCTAAACAAGCAGTCATGCAACGTTTGAGAGATGCTGAAAGAGAAATTCTTTATGATGAATTTATCGATAAAGAAGAAGACATCTTAACGGGTGTGATCGATCGTGTAGACCATAGATATGTTTACGTTAATTTAGGTCGTATTGAAGCAGTATTGTCTGAGGCAGAAAGAAGTCCGAATGAAAGCTATATCCCTAACGAAAGAATTAAAGTCTTTGTTAACAAAGTTGAACAAACAACTAAAGGACCTCAAATTTATGTTTCAAGAAGCCATCCAGGCTTATTAAAACGACTATTTGAACAAGAAGTACCTGAAATCTTTGATGGTACCGTTATTGTTAAATCAGTAGCACGTGAAGCAGGAGATCGTTCTAAAATTAGTGTGTACTCTGATAATCCTGAAATCGATGCAGTAGGTGCTTGTGTCGGATCAAAAGGTGCTCGTGTTGAAGCTGTAGTAGAAGAACTTGGTGGAGAAAAAATTGATATTGTTCAATGGAATGAAGATCCTAAAGTATTTGTAAGAAATGCTTTAAGTCCATCACAAGTGTTAGAAGTTATCGTAGACGAAGAAAATCAATCTACAGTAGTAGTTGTACCAGACTATCAATTATCATTAGCAATTGGTAAACGTGGTCAAAACGCACGTTTAGCTGCTAAACTAACTGGTTGGAAAATTGATATTAAATCTGAAAGTGATGCTCGTGAAGCAGGCGTTTATCCTGTTATTGAATCAGAAGAAATTGCTGATGAAGTTGTAAATACTGGTGATGAAGACATTGAATTTGAAGATGTGAATTTAGAAGAATCAAATTTAACTACTGCCGAATTAGCAGCTGAAACAGATGAAACGTTAGAAGATACGGATGAAGTTACTACTGAAGATAAAGATACAGAAAAATAGGTTGGAGTGATGATTGAACATGAAAAAGAAAAAAATTCCAATGCGTAAATGTATCATATCTAATGAAATGCATCCAAAGAAAGATATGATTAGAGTTGTAATTAACAAAGAAGGCGAAATATTCGCTGATGCTACTGGTAAAAAACAAGGCCGTGGTGCCTATGTTTCAAAAGATGTTCAATTAGTAGAAAAAGCACAACAAAAGGAAGTTTTAGAAAAATATTTTAAAGCTTCTAAAGAACAATTAGAGCCTGTATATAAAGAGGTTATTCGTTTAATTTATAGAGAAGAGATTCCAACAAAATGATTAATGAGAAGATATTTAATTTTTTAGGTCTTGCGATGAGAGCAGGTAAAGTGAAAACGGGTGAATCAGTTATTGTCAATGATATGCAAAAAGGCAATATAAAGTTAGTTATATTAGCTAATGATGCTTCTCCAAACACTATGAAATTAATTAAAAATAAAACTTCGAGTTATAAAGTGCCTTTAAGGGTATTTGGAACTAGAGAAGAATTAGGGATAGCACTTGGTAAAGGCGAGAGAGTCAACGTTGGCATTACTGATCAAGGTTTTGCCAAAAAGTTGCTGTCTATGATAGATGAATATCGTGAGGAGTGATTATATGAGTAAACAAAGAATTTACGAATATGCGAAAGAATTAAATCTAAAGAGTAAAGAGATTATAGATGAATTAAAGAGTATGAACGTTGAAGTGTCGAACCATATGCAAGCTTTAGAAGATGACCAAATTAAAGCTTTAGACAAAAAGTTCAAACCAGGACAAAGTAACGAAACACAAAAGAATACTCAAAATAATCACAATAAATCTGAAAATAAGCAACAAAGTAACCAAAAACAAAATAATAATAAATCAAATAATCAAAACAAGCAGAATAATAACAACAAAGGTAAACAACAAAGTAATCAAAACAACAATAACAATAAGAAGAATAATAAAAATAACAAAAACAACAAAAATAATAAAAAGAATAACCAAAAGCAAAGTGCTCCACAACAAGCAGAACCTAAAGAAATGCCATCTAAAATTACGTATCAAGAAGGCATTACAGTAGGAGAATTAGCAGATAAACTGAATGTTGAATCTTCAGGTATTGTAAAAAAATTATTTTTATTAGGTATTGTTGCTAACATTAACCAATCATTGGACCAAGAGACACTTGAGTTAATTGCAGATGACTATGGTGTTGAAATTGAAGAGGAAGTCATCATCGAAGAAGAAGATTTATCTATTTATTTCGACGATGAAACTGAAGATCCAGATGCAATTGAACGTCCTGCAGTTGTTACTATTATGGGACACGTTGACCATGGTAAAACAACATTATTAGATTCAATTCGTCATACTAAAGTAACTGCAGGTGAAGCGGGTGGTATCACACAACATATTGGTGCTTACCAAATCGAAAATGAAGGTAAAAAGATTACTTTCCTTGATACACCTGGACACGCGGCATTCACTACAATGCGTGCACGTGGCGCTCAAGTTACAGATATTACAATCCTAGTAGTAGCTGCAGATGACGGTGTTATGCCTCAAACAATTGAAGCGATTAATCACGCTAAAGAAGCGAATGTTCCTACAATTGTTGCAGTTAATAAAATAGATAAACCAACCGCAAATCCTGACCGTGTAATGCAAGAGTTAACAGAGTACGGTTTAATTCCAGAAGACTGGGGTGGCGATACGATCTTCGTACCACTATCAGCATTAAGTGGAGACGGTATCGATAGCCTATTAGAAATGATTGGTTTAGTTGCAGAAGTTCAAGAGTTGAAAGCAAACCCTGATAAACAAACAGTAGGTACTGTGATTGAAGCTGAATTAGATAAATCAAGAGGACCTGCAGCATCATTACTAGTACAAAATGGTACATTACATCAAGGAGATTCAATTGTTGTAGGTAATACGTATGGCCGTATTCGTGCGATGGTTAATGACTTAGGTCAACGAATCAAAACTGCTGGTCCATCTACACCAGTTGAAATTACAGGTATTAATGATGTACCACAAGCTGGCGATCGCTTTGTAGTATTTAAAGATGAAAAACAAGCGCGTCGTATTGGTGAAGCACGTCATGAAGAAAGCGTTATTCAACAACGTCAAGAAAGTAAAAACGTTACGTTAGATAACTTGTTCGAACAAATGAAACAAGGTGAAATGAAAGACTTAAACGTTATTATTAAAGGTGACGTACAAGGTTCAGTTGAAGCATTAGCAGCATCATTAATGAAAATAGATGTTGAAGGTGTGAATGTACGTATTATTCATACTGCTGTAGGTGCAATTAATGAATCTGACGTTACTTTAGCCAATGCATCAAATGGTATTATCATCGGATTCAATGTACGTCCTGATGCTGGTGCTAAGCGTGCAGCTGAAGCAGAAAACGTAGATATGCGTTTACACCGTGTCATTTATAACGTTATTGAAGAAATTGAATCAGCTATGAAAGGTCTACTTGACCCTGAATATGAAGAGCAAGTCATTGGTCAAGCAGAAGTACGTCAAACATTCAAAGTTTCTAAAGTTGGTACAATTGCAGGTAGTTATGTTACTGAAGGAAAAATTACTCGTAATGCAGGCGTACGCGTTATTCGTGATGGCATTGTTCAATTTGAAGGTGAATTAGACACATTAAAACGTTTCAAAGACGATGCTAAAGAAGTAGCCCAAGGTTATGAATGTGGTATTACGATTGAAAAATATAACGACCTAAAAGAAGGCGACATTATTGAAGCGTTCGAAATGGTTGAAATCAAAAGATAATCGCTAATTTTGCGATGAAGTTTGGAGGTTGAGACAGGCGAGATATATTAGAGCATTAAACCATGTTCTAATAAATAATTGTCTTATGTCTCACCTCTTATTTAAACTCAAAAATAAAGAATAAAAGAGGTGACAATAAATGAGTAATATGAGAGCAGAACGTGTTGGCGAACAAATGAAAAAAGAAATCATGGATATCGTTAATAATAAAGTGAAAGATCCTCGAGTAGGTTTTATTACAATTACAGATGTTGAATTAACAAATGATTTATCTCAAGGTAAAGTATATTTAACAGTTCTAGGTAATCAAAAAGAAGTAGATAATACTTTTAAAGCACTAGATAAAGCTAAAGGATTTATTAAATCTGAACTTGGCTCACGTATGAGATTACGAATTATTCCAGAATTATCATTCGAATATGATGAATCAATAGAATATGGTAATAAAATTGAACGTATGATCCAAGATTTACACAAACAAGATAAATAATTATCATATTATTTTAGCCTGGGAAAATGTTTCTCAGGCTATATACATATCAAAATCAATCATATTAATCGATGTACTCAATCATCAAATACTTTGCTAAATGTTATAATATAAAGCGTAATAATTTTGGAAAATAAAAGGTGTGAAACCATGTATAACGGTATATTACCAGTATATAAAGATCGAGGATTAACAAGTCACGATGTGGTATTTAAATTAAGAAAGATACTTAAAACTAAAAAAATCGGTCATACGGGCACGTTGGATCCCGAAGTATCAGGTGTCCTACCTATATGTATCGGTTCGGCAACACGTGTAAGTGATTATGTTATGGAAATGGGGAAATCCTATAATGCAACCGTAACAATTGGAAGAAGTACAACAACAGAAGATCAAACGGGAGAAACTGTTGAATATCAAAATATTGAAGAAAATACATTAACTGAAACTCAGGTGGATGACATTATCAATCAATTTAAAGGTACAATTGAACAAATTCCACCCATGTACTCATCCGTTAAAGTTAATGGGAAAAGATTATATGAGTATGCACGTAATAATGAAACTGTGGAGCGCCCAGTGAGAAAAGTAACCATTAAACACATAGTACGTACATCACCTTTAAGATTCAAAGATGGAGAATGTTATTTCGATATTTCAGTAAATTGTGGTAAAGGAACATATATTAGAACATTAGCGACTGATATAGGTGCCAAGTTAGGCTTGCCAGCACATATGTCATTATTAACACGTGTTCAATCAGGAGGATTTGGTCTTGAACAAAGTCTCACTCTTGATGATATACGTTCTTTACATGAGCATGATGCATTACAAGATAAATTGTTTCCTATAGAATATGGTTTGAAAGGTTTACCACAAATTAGTATAGATGATGAACAAATCAAACAACGCATTTTAAATGGTCAAAAGTTTTATAAAAAGCAATTTCAAAATATAACGAATGACCAATTTGTATTTGTTAATGATTCAACTCAAAAAGCGATGGCAATATACATTGTACATCCAGATAAACCAGATGAATTAAAACCAAAAAAAGTATTTAATTAAAGGAGATTTATTATGAAAGTGATAGAAATTACCCATCCAATTCAAGAAGACCAACGAATAAATGAAAATGTTGCGATGGCGTTTGGTTTCTTTGATGGTATGCATAAAGGGCATGATAAAGTTTTTCAAACATTAGATCAACAGGCACAATCTCGTGGATTGAAGAAAGCTGTTATGACGTTTGATCCACATCCATCAGTTGTGTTAAATCCTGAACGTAAAAGAACGACTTATTTAACACCACTTTCAGACAAAATTGATATGATAGCTTCACATGATGTGGACTACTGTATTGTTATCAATTTCTCATCTAGGTTTGCGAATGTAACTTCTGAAGAATTTATTGAAGAATATATTATAAAAAATAATGTTAAAGAAGTTATTGCTGGATTTGACTTTACATTTGGTAAATTTGGTAAAGGTAATATGACAGTGTTAAACGAAGTTGATTCATTTAATACGACAATAGTAGGCAAACAAGAATTAGACGATGAAAAAATTTCTACTACAGCGATTAGAGATGCGTTACAAAATGGTGAATTGCAAAAAGCGAATGAGGAATTAGGTTACTTATATAAAATTAAAGGTACAGTCGTTCAAGGTGAAAAGCGTGGGCGAACAATAGGATTTCCAACTGCAAATGTTCATCCTAATGATGATTATTTGTTACCTAAAAAAGGTGTATATGCAGTAAGTATGGAAATCGGCACTGAACAAAAATTATATAGAGGCGTTGCAAACGTAGGTGTTAAACCCACTTTCCATGATCCAGCTAAAGCCGAAGTGGTAATAGAAGTAAATATTTTCGATTTCGATGAAAATATTTATGGCGAACGAGTAGTGGTATATTGGCATCATTTCTTACGTCCTGAAATAAAATTTGATGGCATTGATCCATTGGTAGAGCAGATGAATGATGACAAAGCACGTGCTAAATATTTATTATCTGTTGATTTTGGTGATGATGTATCATATAATATATAAAGTTGATTAAAACAAGTTAACCTTGTTTAAGAGACAACCTTTTTCTTAGTAGGTCGAGACTCCGACGCCTAACTCGGATAAAGGAGTATACAAATTAAAGGAGGAAATTGACAATGGCAATTTCACAAGAACGTAAAAATGAATTAATTAAAGAATACCGCACTCACGAAACAGATACTGGTTCTCCAGAAGTACAAATCGCTGTTTTAACTGCAGAAATCTCTGCATTAAACGAGCATTTACGTGAGCACAAAAAAGATCACCATTCACGTCGTGGATTATTAAAAATGGTTGGTCGTCGTAGACACTTATTAAACTACTTACGTGGTAAAGATATTCAACGTTACCGTGAATTAATCAAATCTTTAGGTATCCGTCGTTAATCTTAATAATAAATTAGGAAAGCACCATTCGATTGGTACTTTCCTTTTTTTATTATCTGACAAATAAGAACTAATATAAATTAAATGTAATAAATGATATGATATAGATAATAGAATTTAGAGAGGAGATTCATAATGTCTCAAGAGAAGAAAGTGTTTAAAACTGAGTGGGCTGGCAGATCATTAACGATTGAGACAGGACAATTAGCCAAACAAGCTAATGGTGCTGTTTTAGTTCGTTATGGTGATACAGTTGTCTTATCAACTGCTACAGCTTCTAAGGAACCACGTGATGGTGACTTTTTCCCATTAACAGTTAATTATGAAGAAAAAATGTACGCTGCAGGTAAGATTCCTGGAGGATTTAAAAAAAGAGAAGGACGTCCAGGAGATGACGCAACATTAACTGCACGATTAATAGATAGACCAATACGACCGTTGTTCCCTAAAGGCTATAAGCACGATGTTCAAATTATGAATATTGTACTCAGTGCTGACCCTGATTGTTCGCCTGAAATGGCTGCTATGATTGGTTCTTCAATGGCATTAAGTGTGTCTGACATACCATTCTTAGGACCTATCGCAGGTGTCAATGTAGGATATGTAGATGGCAAGTATGTGATTAATCCAACCGTTGCTGAAAAAGAAGTTTCACGTTTAGATTTAGAGGTAGCAGGCCATAAAGATGCAGTTAACATGGTTGAAGCTGGAGCAAGTGAAATCACAGAAAGTGAAATGCTTGAGGCAATCTTCTTTGGTCATGACGAAATTAAACGACTAGTTGCTTTCCAACAAGAAATCATAGATTATATTCAACCGGAAAAACAGGCGTTTATTCCAGTTGAAAGAGACGAGGCACTTGTTGAAAAGGTTAAATCATTAACAGAAGCTAAAGGTTTAAAAGACACAGTACTAACTTTTGACAAACAACAACGTGATATTAATTTAGACGCATTAAAAGAAGATATTGTTGCTGAATTTATTGATGAAGAAGATCCTGATAATGAGGCGTTAATTAAAGAAGTATATGCCATTTTAAACGATTTAGTTAAAGAAGAAGTGAGACGTCTGATTGCAGACGAAAAAATCCGTCCAGATGGTCGTAAACCAGATGAAATCCGTCCGTTAGAATCAGAAGTAGGACTTCTTCCAAGAGCACACGGTTCAGGATTATTCACTCGTGGTCAAACACAAGCCTTATCCGTTTTAACATTAGGTGCCCTTGGAGATTATCAACTAATTGATGGTCTTGGACCTGAAGAAGAAAAGCGCTTCATGCATCACTATAATTTCCCTAACTTCTCTGTTGGTGAAACTGGTCCTGTAAGAGCGCCAGGTCGTCGTGAAATTGGTCACGGTGCACTAGGTGAAAGAGCGCTTAAATATATTATTCCAGATACATCGGCTTTCCCATATACTGTACGAATCGTAAGTGAAGTATTAGAATCAAATGGTTCATCATCACAAGCTTCTATTTGTGGTTCAACATTAGCATTAATGGATGCCGGCGTACCAATCAAAGCACCAGTTGCCGGAATCGCAATGGGATTAGTTACACGTGAAGATAGTTACACTATTTTAACTGATATCCAAGGTATGGAAGATGCACTTGGCGATATGGACTTTAAAGTCGCTGGTACTAAAGATGGTATTACAGCAATTCAAATGGATATTAAAATTGATGGTCTTACACGTGAAGTAATTGAAGAAGCTTTAGAACAAGCCCGTCAAGGTCGTTTAGCGATTATGGATCATATGTTACAAACAATTGATCAACCTAGAAATGAATTAAGTGCGTATGCACCAAAAGTGGTTACTATGAATATTAAACCTGAAAAAATTAGAGACGTAATTGGACCTGGTGGTAAAAAAATCAATGAAATTATTGATGAAACAGGTGTAAAATTAGATATCGAACAAGATGGACAAATATTCATTGGTGCTGTAGATCAAGAAATGATTAATCGTGCACGTGAAATCATTGAAGAAATCACTCGTGAAGCTGAAGTTGGTCAAGTATACAATGCTAAAGTAAAACGCATTGAAAAATATGGTGCCTTTGTAGAATTGTTCCCTGGAAAAGATGCGTTATTACACATCTCACAAATTTCTACTGAGCGTATTAATAAAGTTGAAGATGTATTAAAATTAGGTGATTCAATCGAAGTTAAAGTAACTGAAATTGATAAACAAGGCCGCGTTAATGCATCTCACAAAGCTATTAATGAAAAATAATAATACCTTACAAGATTGGAAACCAAACAAAGGTTTCCAATCTTTTTTAGTCATTTAAAGAATTCAAATATCCTACTATAATATAGAGTCATGACTTGCATTAATAGTGTACATCAAGCCAATTTTAACTTATAATAAATGGTGAGTTTATATATGGACGGGGATTAATTATAGGAGGTAACATTTTGAGTTTAATAAAGAAAAAAAACAAAGACATTCGCATCATACCACTTGGTGGTGTTGGAGAAATTGCGAAAAATATGTATATCGTTGAAGTAGACGATGAAATGTTTATGCTTGATGCAGGCTTAATGTTTCCAGAAGATGAAATGTTAGGTGTAGATATTGTAATACCAGACATTCAATATGTCATTGAAAATAAAGAAAAGTTAAAAGGAATATTCCTTACACATGGACATGAACATGCAATGGGTGCTGTAAGTTATATTTTAGAACAAGTTGATGCACCTGTTTATGGTTCAAAATTAACAATTGCACTTGTTAAAGAGAATATGAAATCTCGAAATATTAATAAAAAAGTGCGTTATTATTCAGTTAATCATGAATCTGTGATGCGTTTTAAAAATGTGAATATTAGTTTCTTTAATACTACACACAGTATTCCTGATAGTTTAGGCATTTGTATCCACACTTCTTATGGATCAATTGTTTATACTGGTGAATTTAAATTTGATCAAAGTTTAAGTGGACAATATTCTCCAGATTTCAAACGTATGGCTGAAATTGGTGAAGAAGGCGTATTTGCATTAATTAGTGACTCTACAGAAGCAGAAAAACCGGGATATAATACACCTGAAAATGTCATCGAACATCATATGTATGATGCATTTGCAAAAGTCAAAGGTCGTTTGATTGTTTCATGTTATGCATCGAATTTTATCAGAATTCAACAAGTGTTGAATATTGCTAGCCAATTAAATCGAAAAGTGTCATTTTTAGGTCGTTCATTAGAAAGTTCATTTAATATCGCACGCAAAATGGGATATTTCGATATTCCTAAAGATTTACTTATTCCAATTAGTGAAGTTGAAAATTATCCGAAAAATGAAGTCATCATCATTGCAACAGGAATGCAAGGTGAACCTGTAGAAGCGTTAAGTCAAATGGCTCAACAAAAACATAAAATTATGAACATCGAAAAAGGTGATTCAGTTTTCTTAGCAATTACTGCATCTGCAAATATGGAAGTGATTATTGCTGATACATTAAATGAATTAGTACGTGCTGGTGCACACATTATTCCAAATAACAAAAAAATACATGCATCAAGCCATGGTTGCATGGAAGAGTTAAAAATGATGATTAACATCATGAAACCAGAATACTTTGTACCAGTTCAAGGTGAATTCAAAATGCAAATTGCTCATGCTAAGTTAGCAGCCGAAGCAGGTGTTGCGCCTGAAAAGATTTTCCTTGTTGAAAAAGGGGACGTCATTAATTATGATGGCAAGAATATGGTATTAAATGAAAAAGTTCATTCTGGTAATGTATTAATTGACGGTATTGGCGTAGGAGATGTCGGTAATATTGTATTAAGAGACCGTCATTTATTAGCTGAAGATGGTATTTTTATTGCTATCGTAACGCTCGATCCTAAAAATCGTAGAATTGCTGCTGGACCTGAAATTCAGTCGAGAGGCTTTGTATATGTAAGAGAAAGCGAAGACTTATTAAAAGAAGCTGAAGAAAAAGTACGTGAAATTGTTGAAGCTGGCTTACAAGAAAAACGAATTGAATGGTCAGAAATCAAACAAAATATGAGAGATAAAATTAGTAAATTACTTTTCGAAAGCACAAAACGTCGTCCAATGATTATTCCAGTTATTTCTGAAATATAATCATTATAAAATAAACTAAAGAGGTTGGGACAAACTCACGTTGTTTGTAGTTCAAGTATGTAAATCACTACAGACTTCAATAGGCAAATGTTGAAATGCGAATCTGCATCAAGGTAGATTCGTTATATCATACAGATGTTCTATTATGTGTGTGACGTCCTTACCTCTTTCATCTTATTTAATAAAACTTTAAATCAATACGATACATACGAAAGATTAAAAAAAGAAGGTGTACGAATTTGCCACAAGCAAAGAAAAAATCGCCGACAAAGAGAAAATCGAATACAACTAGGAAAAAATCAACCACAAAGAAAAAGCAAACAGAGAGTCCATTAAGATACATCATTGCTATCATTGTGGTTATTTTAGTCATTTTAGGTGCTTTTCAATTAGGCATCGTTGGACGAATGATTGATAGTTTCTTTAATTATTTTGTCGGAATGAGTCGTTATTTAACATATATATTAATATTATTAGCAACTGGATTTATCACATACTCTAAAAAAATTCCTAAAACAAGACGTACGGTTGGAACGATTACGTTACAAGTAGCGTTATTATTTATTTCTCAATTATATTATCACTTTAGTAAAGGTGTCATATCTGAAAGAGAACCAGTTTTATCATACGTTTATCAATCATACAAACATAGTCATTTTCCTAATTTTGGTGGCGGCTTAATTGGATATTATCTATTAGAGTTATTTATTCCACTCATTTCTATTATTGGCGTATTTATCATTACTGTTTTACTTGTTGCTTCAAGTATTATTTTATTATTTAATTTACGACATAGAGATGTAACTAAAAAAGTATTTGAAAGTGTTAGATCATCGAGCATTTCAGCCACTCAAACTTTAAAAGAAAAACGTGAAGCTAATAAATCGAATAAAGAACAAAGAGCTAAAGATAAGGCTGAAAGAAAAGATAAACGACATCGTACTAATGATAAAGACGAAGTTAAAGATGTCTCAGATTTACCTGAAGTACCTCAAGATAGCGATATTCCTATTTATGGACACAGTGATTCTGAGCAAGAACCTACGCCTTCTAGACGAAAAAAGCGTTCATTTAGTAATGATTCAGAACAAATGTCATCAATGGTAAATGGCACTCCAAACACTTCACAACCATCAACAGTAGATGAGCCAGAAAATCATCAACAGTCTAGTGATGAAGATAATGAAAATTCAATTTCAGAAGCTGGAGAAGAAATGAATGCGGCTTATGTTGTGCCACCATTATCATTATTAAACCAACCAACACAAAAACAATCGACATCAAAAGCAGAAGTGAAAAGAAAAGGTCAAGTTCTAGAATCTACGATGAAAAACTTTGGTGTAGATGCTAAAGTGACACAAATTAAAATAGGTCCAGCAGTTACACAATATGAAGTGCAGCCAGCGCAAGGTGTGAAAGTCAATAAAATAGTAAACTTGCATAATGATATTGCTTTAGCGTTAGCAGCTAAGGATGTACGAATAGAAGCGCCAATCCCAGGCCGTTCAGCTGTTGGGATAGAAGTTCCAAATGATAAAATTTCTCTTGTAGCACTCAAAGAAGTTTTAGAGGAAAAATTCCCATCTAATGATAAATTAGAAGTAGGTTTGGGTAGAGACATCTCAGGCGATCCTATAACGATTCAATTGAATGAAATGCCACACTTGTTGGTAGCAGGTTCTACCGGTAGTGGTAAATCAGTTTGTATCAATGGAATCATTACAAGCTTGTTATTAAACGCGAAACCGCATGAAGTAAAACTTATGCTGATTGATCCAAAAATGGTAGAATTAAATGTATACAATGGTATTCCACATTTATTAATACCAGTTGTAACTAATCCACATAAAGCAGCTCAAGCATTGGAAAAAATAGTAGCTGAAATGGAGAGACGTTATGATTTATTCCAACATTCATCAACTAGAAACATTGAAGGTTACAATCAGTTTATAAGAAAACAAAATAGAGAATTAGATGAAAAACAAGCTGAGTTACCTTATATCGTTGTCATTGTCGATGAATTAGCGGACTTGATGATGGTAGCAGGTAAAGAAGTGGAAAATGCAATTCAACGTATTACACAAATGGCCCGTGCAGCAGGTATACATTTAATCGTTGCAACACAAAGACCATCAGTGGATGTTATCACAGGTATTATTAAAAATAATATTCCATCAAGAATTGCCTTTGCTGTAAGTTCTCAAACAGACTCAAGAACAATCATTGGATCTGGTGGAGCTGAAAAATTATTAGGTAAAGGTGATATGTTGTACGTTGGAAATGGAGATTCAACTAAAACTAGAATACAAGGTGCATTCTTAAGTGACCAAGAAGTTCAAGATGTAGTTAACTATGTTGTTGAGCAACAACAAGCAAATTATGTTAAAGAAATGGAACCTGATGCGCCAGTAGATAAGTCAGAAATGAAAAGTGAAGATGCCTTATATGATGAAGCCTATTTATTTGTAATTGAAAAACAAAAAGCAAGTACATCTTTATTACAGAGACAGTTTAGAATTGGGTATAACCGAGCATCACGCCTGATGGATGATCTTGAAAGAAACCAAGTGATTGGTCCACAAAAAGGTAGTAAACCAAGACAAATTTTAGTTGATATTGATAAAGATGAGGTGTAATTATGGCGGAAATGAATGCTATTTATAGAGTGAAACAATATATCTTAAACAAAATTAAGTCTGGAGAATTAGAGTTTGGTAGTAAATTACCAAGCAATTTAGCTATTGCACGAGAACTCAATATTAAAACAGATGATGTTTATGAAGGTATAGGGGAATTAATTACTGAACAAGTAGTTGTAGATAATTTTGAAGAGGGTACCAGTGTCAAATCACTGCCCCCTTTCTTTTATCCATTAAATGAATTAATTAGTATTACAGAGATGATAAAAAGTGCTGGTTATCAATCTGGTACAGAATATTTAAACTTTGATGAACAACCTGCAACATTATTAGATGCTAAGCGTTTGGGTATTAACGAGAAACAACCAGTAACTATTATAGAAAGATTAAAAACTGCTAACCATCAACCTGTAGTTTATTGTTTAGACAAGATTGCAAAGGACTATTTAACATGTACGGGATATCAAGAAAGTAATGGATCAATGTTAAATGCAATTAAACATGCAACAGGACATACAGTAACTTATGCTGAAACTGACTTAGAAGCGGTTAATTATGAACCACATATTTCTGAAATGTTAAATGCCTCACCACATGAAGGATTGATGTTACTTAAGGTAACTCATTTTGATGAACAAAATAATCCAATTTTATACTCTTTAAATTATATGAAGAGTAGTTTAGTTAAGTTTAGAATTACGAGAGAAAAATAATGAAAAATGTCAATGGAGGTATTGCAGTTGCATAACGAAAAGCAAGAAAATCAAAAAAGCCATATACATGTCTTGCCAACCGAGAAATTTAAAACAACAATGATTACGTTTAAATTTATGGCACCACTTGAATACGAAACAATAACTGCACGTTCAGTATTAAGCAAAGTACTTGTACGCGCATCTCAAAAATGGCAGGACGACAAAGCCTTAAACCGTCGTTTATCTGAACTTTACGGCGCATATGTAAATAGTTTTGTTTCGAAATTTAAAGATAAACATGTAATTACTATTTCTTTAGAAATAGTTAATGAACGATATTTAAAAGATCAAACCCCATTATTTGAGCATGGATTAGATTTATTAAATGAATTAATTTGGAATCCATTAATACATAATAAACAATTTGACGACAAATTTGTGAAACAAGAAAAATCATTGTTAGGTAAAAAGATTGAGGCGATGATTGATAACAAAGCACAATATTCATTTTTAAAATTATTAGAAAACATGTTTGAAAATGAAGCATATCAATATTTAGCAACTGGTCAAATTGAACAAGTACCACAGGTAACACCTGCATCACTGTATGATACATATCAATCTATGATTGAAAACGACTACTGTGCTATTTATGTTGTTGGTAATGTTGATAAACAACAAGTCTACAATCAAATCCAATCTAAATTCGAAATTAAACCGTTTACTTTTGAAGTTTCTGATAATAAAGCACAAAAATTAGACAATAAAATTGAACAACTGCCAAAGACAATTGTTGCAACAGATGATGTTGACCAAGCTAAACTTAATTTAGGTTATCGATTCCCAACTCATTATGGTAAAAGTAATTATTACGCTTTTATTGTGTTTAATATCATGTTCGGAGGAGATCCATCATCAGTGTTATTTAATGAAGTACGTGAACGTCAAAGTTTAGCATACTCTATACACTCTCAGATCGATGGTAAAAATGGTTACTTATTTGTGTTGAGTGGTGTATCAGCAGATAAATACGAAATTGCGAAGCAAACTATTTTAGAAGAATTTGATAAATTTAAAAAAGGTGAATTTGACGATAATAAACTTGCATTAGCTAAAAAAATCATTACATCCCAGAGACATGAATCTGCAGATAGACCAAAAAGTATTATAGAAATATCACACAATCAAATTTTATTAGATGAGCCTCAAAGTGATGAAGCTTTCTTAAATGAAATAGATAAAGTGACTAAAGAAGATATTATAAAATTAGTAAATGAAGCAGTATTAGATACAATTTATGTACTTACTAAAGGAGGGAATGAGTAGTGAAACAACATTATTATGATGTCATAGATGAGACAGTTTATGAACATGAACTACAAAATGGATTACGTTTATTTGTCATACCTAAACCAGGATTTCAAAAAACGTTTGTTACCTATACTACTCAATTTGGCTCTCTAGATAGTCGTTTTAAACCGCTAGGTAAAGAAGATTTTGTAACTGTACCGGATGGTGTGGCACACTTCTTAGAGCATAAATTATTTGAAAAAGAAGAAGAAGATTTATTCATTGCATTTGCTGAGGAAAATGCACAAGCCAATGCTTTTACTAGCTTTGACCGCACAAGTTATTTATTTAGTGCGACAGATCATCTTGAGAATAATATCAAACGGTTATTGACTATGGTTGAAACACCTTATTTTACAAAAGAAACTGTAGACAAAGAAAAAGGTATAATCGCTGAAGAAATCAAAATGTATCAAGAACAACCTGGATATAAACTCATGTTTAATACATTAAGAGCTATGTATGAAAAACATCCTATTAGAGTTGATATCGCAGGTAGTGTTGAAAGTATTTATGATATTACTAAAGATGATTTATATCTTTGCTATGAAACATTTTATCACCCATCTAATATGGTACTCTTCGTAGTAGGCGATGTAGAACCGCAGTATATTGTTGATATTGTAGAAGAACATGAAAACCTTAGAGATAAAACGAATCAACCTAAAATTGAACGTGCATTGATTGATGAACCAAAATCAGTGAATCAACATGTTGTATCTGAAGAAATGAAACTACAATCTCCTAAGTTAATGCTAGGATTTAAAAATCAACCTTTAGATGAATCACCAGAAAAATATGTTCAACGTGATTTAGAAATGACATTTTTCTATGAACTTATTTTTGGAGAAGAAACAGAGTTTTATCAAGAATTATTGAATGATGATTTAATTGATGAAACATTTGGTTATCAATTTGTTTTAGAGCCAACTTATAGCTTTTCAATTATTACTAGTGCAACCAATCATCCAGATCAATTAAAACAGTTGCTTATCAAACAATTAAAGGATAACAAAGGTAATCTTACTGACGTTGAAGCATTTGATTTATTGAAAAAACAATTTATAGGAGAATTTATTTCAAGTCTTAATTCTCCTGAATACATTGCTAATCAATACGCAAAGTTATATTTCGAAGGTGTTAGTGTATTTGATATGTTAAACATTGTTGAAAATATTACGCTTGAAAGTGTTAATGAAACGTCTCAGTTATGCTTAGATTTAGATGAGATGGTGGATAGTCGTTTGGAGCTTAAAAACTAATGAGAGCATTAGTATTGGGTGGTTCAGGGTCAATTGGATCTGCAATTGTTGATCGATTATTAGAAGATGGTTATGAAGTAGATTTACAATTTTATTCAGCTGATAAAACGCAGTTGATTAACCGATATCAAAATAGACCTGTTAATTTAATACAATGTGATTTATTTGAGGATATCAACTTAGAAAATGTATTTGGTCATATTACACGTCTCGATTGTATGATTTATGCAACAGGAACAGCATTGTATGGCATGCTTCAAGATATGTCAGATGAACAAGTTGATAAGTCTTACCATATCCATGTAAGACAACTCATAAGACTGAGTCGTTATTTTGTTGATACTTTAAGACAAAGTGAAAATGGTAGAATAATAGTCATTTCATCCATTTGGGGTGAAACGGGTGCAAGTATGGAAACGATTTATTCTGCTATGAAAAGTGCTCAAATTGGCTTTGTAAAAGCTTTAAGTCAGGAACTGGCTCAAACAACAGTGACAGTAAATGCTATTACACCAGGATTTGTCTCAGGTAACATGAGTAAAAAGTGGTCAGAAGAAGAGTTGGAGGAGATTCTAGATGAACTCCCGCAACATCGCATGATAGAACCTTGCGAAGTAGCACACACTTGTGCATATTTATATAATCCGATGGCTAAAGGTGTTACAGGGACTATTCAAAAAGTGAATGGCGGATGGTATTTATAATCGCTTCAACTAATAGTATCAACTATAAAAACATGATTTCTCTAGTACATGATATTCAATTCGATGTTATAATGTGATTATTATTATATTTAATCAGTGAAATTGAACTTTGAGTCGTGTTTAAACAAGGGGTGGGTATTGGTGTCAGTGGCAGAGAGAAGAAAAGAATGGTATCTCGAATATGAGATTACTATGAACCGTGCCGGTTTGTTAGGTGATGTTTCAAGTTTATTAGGTATGTTAGGAATTAGTATTGTAACGATTAATGGTGTTGACCAAGGTAAGCGTGGCTTATTAATTAAAACCGATAAACTAGAAAAAGTAGAACGATTTGAACAAATAGTTAAAGAAATTAATGAAATTGATATTACTAAATTACGTATACCAGAATTACGAGATAGATTAGCTGTCCGACATGGTCGTTACATAGAGCAAGATGCAGATGATAAAAAAACATTTCGTTTTGAACGTGAAGACCTAGGATTATTAGTGGATTTCTTAGCAGAATTATTTAAAGAAGAAGGTCATAAATTAATAGGAATTCGTGGTATGCCTAGAGTCGGAAAGACTGAATCAATTGTTGCTGGTAGCGTCTGTGCACACAAACGTTGGTTATTTATTAGTTCAACCTTAATTAAACAAACAGTTAGAAGTTCGTTAATTAAAGGTGAATATGATTCGAATCATGTGTATATTATTGATGGTGCTGTTACAGCACGTGAATCTAATATGAAACATCAAGATTTAGTAAGAGAAATCATGACACTTCCTTCAGTCAAAGTAGTAGAACATCCTGATTTATTTGTAGAGGCATGTGATTATAGTATGGATGATTTTGATTACATCATAGAATTACGCGAAAATAAAAATCAAGAAATTCAATATGAAGAGATGAAAAGACAAACGGTTCAAACTAAAAGTAAAAATAATTTAGACTTTGGTGACCCGTTTGGTGGAGGATTCGGGTTCTTTGAATAGTATTTAAGGAGGCATCGTTTTGAATACAATAGGTGAAGTTTTAAAGAGTAGACGTGAAAGATTAGGTATGACTCTTAATGAATTAGAGCAACGTACACAACTTAAACGTCATACTTTAGAACAAATTGAAAATAATGAATTTAATCAATTACCTAACAGTAATTATACTGAAGGTTTTATTAGAAAATATGCCAGTGTTGTGAATATCGAGCCTAATCATTTAATTGAAGTTCATCAAGATGAAATACCGGACAATCGTATTCAATTAGATGATGCGATTCATTCATTCGCTAATAAAGAAGCACCTCCTTATAGAAGAAAGTCGAAAGAATCTTTACAAGTAGTAGTCATTATTGGATTAGTTATCTTGGTTACACTTATGTTGTGGATTATTGCAGTACTATTATTTTAGATAAAAAAGTATTAGAAATGAGGATTTTAAATGAATATACCAAATCAGATAACGGTATTTAGAGTTGTACTTATACCAGTATTTATCTTATTTGCATTAGTCAATTTTGGTTTTGGAAAAGTATCATTCCTAGGTGGATATGATATTAAAATAGAGCTTTTAATAAGTGGTTTGATCTTTATCATTGCATCATTAAGTGATTTCGCAGATGGCTATTTGGCTCGTAAATGGCAATTAGTTACAAACATGGGGAAATTTTTAGATCCATTAGCTGATAAGTTATTGGTTGCTAGTGCATTAATTGTGATGGTACAACTTGATTTAACCAATTCTATTGTTGCTATTATCATTATTGCTAGAGAATTTGCAGTAACTGGACTTAGATTATTACAAATTGAACAAGGTTTTGTAAGTGCAGCCGGTCAATTAGGTAAAATCAAAACAGCAGTTACTATGGTTGCCATTATTTGGATTTTATTAGGTGATCCTTTAGCAACTTGGATTGGATTCCCGATTGGACAGGTATTATTATATATCGGTGTTTTCTTTACTATTTTATCTGGTATTGAATACTTTTATAAAGGCAGAGATGTATTTAAACATTAATATTTTAGCGAGTTGAAATGACATTTTATTTCAACTCGTTTTTTATTTTGGACTTGAAGAATGATTTGAAGTGTCTAATAACTGAGTAATTCTCATTCTTAGATTTTAATTTTTTAAACGTTTATAATAGTGATATTACTTACATTCAAGTATTAAAAGGGGAGAAATATGTTATGAATATTTCAATAATTGCAGTAGGGTCAGAGTTACTATTAGGTCAAATAGCTAATACAAACGGTCAGTATTTATCCAAATTACTAAACGGAGTAGGTAAAAACGTTGTCGAACATACTGTTATTGGAGATAATCCTGAACGCTTAGAGTACATCATACGACAAGGACTAAAGCGATTTGACATGATTGTACTAACAGGTGGATTAGGTCCAACTAAAGACGATCTTACAAAGCATACAGTTGCCAAAGTATTAAATAAAGAATTAGTTATAGATCAACCATCTTTACAATATATATATAGTTATTTTGCAGACCAGGGACAAGTTATGACGCCAAACAATAAACAACAAGGGCTTGTTATTGAGGGAGCTACTGTACTACCAAATAAGAATGGTATGGCTCCTGGTATGTTAGTGGAAATTGAAGATAAACAGGTAGTATTATTACCAGGACCGCCTAAAGAAATGCAACCAATGGCGAAAAATGAGTTGTTACCCTATATTTTAGATGATGATAACGTCATCTTCTCAGAACAACTTAAATTTGCGGGAATAGGTGAGTCCAAAGTTGAAACTATCTTAATGGATTTAATCGACCAACAAACTAATCCTACTATTGCGCCACTTGCAGGAACACATGAAGTATATATCAGATTAACTGCAAACGCTGAAACTGAAGAAGAATGTCAGAAACTAATCCAACCGATGAAAAACGAAATTTTGAGTCGAATTGGTAATTACTACTTTGGATCTGATGATATCAGTATAGAAGAATCAGTGATGGAATGTATGGACACTTCATTTGCAATATATGACGGCGTCACTAATGGTGCATTATATACACGATTGAAAAATGTAGATGATAGACAACTATTAAAAGGTGCATTACCACATTCTTCGCAATTTGTTGATAGCGAATTAAATATAAATGAACAATTATATGAGAGTGCTAAATACGTCCGAGATTTATTTAATGTAGAAATGGGTATGGCATTATTGCACGATGAAAATGAAGTTTATTTAGGAAAACTTGTCGGAGAAGAATTGGAAATTGAGTCATTTAAAATGTCTCAGAACAGAAATTTACTTAGAAGCAGAAGTCAAAATTATGCACTAATTAGATTATTAAAATGGTTAGAACAATCGAAATAAATCAATTACCGTTTAAATTAATAGCACGTTTGTTCGTTTTTGTATAATTAAATCTTGGAATAACGCGAACAAATATTCGCAAAATGCTTGTAATTTTATTTAAAAGCTTGTATAGTATGAATTAAGATATTAAACAGAAAACATTCTCAATTTAGGAGGTCTCGCTTTGGATAACGAACGTCAAAAAGCTCTCGATACAGTAATAAAAAATATGGAAAAATCATTTGGTAAAGGTGCAGTAATGAAATTAGGCGATAATAAAGGTCGCAGAGTTTCAAGTACATCAAGTGGTTCAGTTACATTAGATAACGCATTAGGTGTAGGTGGCTATCCTAAAGGAAGAATTATTGAAATATATGGACCAGAAAGTTCTGGTAAAACTACAGTTGCATTACATGCCATTGCAGAAACACAAAAAAATGGTGGCGTTGCTGCATTTATTGATGCTGAGCATGCTTTAGATCCTGTTTATGCTCAAGCATTAGGCGTAGATATTGATAACTTATACTTATCACAACCTGACCATGGGGAACAAGGTTTAGAGATTGCTGAAGCTTTTGTTCGTAGTGGTGCAGTGGATATCGTAGTAGTCGATTCAGTAGCTGCATTAACACCTAAAGCTGAAATTGAAGGTGAAATGGGAGATACACATGTTGGTTTACAAGCGAGATTAATGTCTCAAGCATTACGTAAACTCTCTGGTGCTATTTCTAAATCAAATACGACTGCTATCTTCATTAACCAAATTCGTGAAAAAGTAGGTGTAATGTTCGGTAATCCAGAAACAACACCAGGTGGAAGAGCATTGAAATTCTATAGTTCTGTTCGATTAGAAGTTCGTCGTGCCGAACAATTGAAGCAAGGACAAGAGATTGTTGGTAATAGAACTAAGATTAAAGTAGTTAAAAACAAAGTTGCACCACCATTTAGAGTTGCCGAAGTTGATATTATGTATGGTCAAGGTATCTCTAAAGAAGGCGAACTGATTGATCTTGGTGTTGAAAATGAAATCGTTGATAAATCTGGTGCTTGGTATTCTTATAATGGGGAAAGAATGGGACAAGGTAAAGAAAACGTTAAAACTTACCTTAAAGAAAATCCTCAAATTAAAGATGAAATTGATCAAAAACTACGTGAAAAGCTCGGTATTTTTGATGGTGACGTAGAAGAAAAAGAAGAAGACGCTCCGAAGTCATTATTTGATGAAGAGTAAAATAATTTAATGTATTGAAAGAGGTCAAGACAAAAGTATTTAGGATATGAGCAGAACTGATTGATGAACAAAATTGCTATTAAAATTTTGTTGAATCGTGTGAGTTTCTTGTTCAACAAGCAGTAATCATTAGTTTTCAATTAGAAAACTAACGAATACTGCAGATAAATCCTGCTATGGGGATGCTGTTTATCGGTTATCCAGAGTATAAAAACTTTATGTCTTCACCTCTTTTTTTATTTATATAGAAAACTAAAAGTTAAAAATTAAATCTTGTAATATAAGTATTTAATACATTTATGATACTGATAAGTTCAAATTGATATCTTGACACTTATAAGTGTAAAACCGTACAATTAGTATGTATGATTCTTATATAATTTCATATAATCATATTGATTTTGATATACAGAGCAAACCCTAGATAAAGGAGGTGTTTATGTGAATTTATTAGGCCTCCTACTCATTTTGCTGGGTATAATTCTAGGCGTTGTTGTAGGGTATGTTGTTGCCCGAAATTTATTGCATCAAAAACAAGTTCAGGCTAGACAAACTGCCGATGACATTGTTAATCAAGCACACAAAGAAGCAGACAACACTAAGAAAGAAAAATTGCTTGAAGCAAAAGAAGAAAACCAAATTTTAAGAGAACAAACTGAAAATGAACTACGTGAAAGACGTGGTGAATTACAAAAACAAGAAACCCGACTTCTTCAAAAAGAAGAGAACTTAGAGCGAAAATCTGATCTATTGGATAAAAAAGATGAGATTTTAGAGCAAAAAGAATCAAAAATTGAAGAAAGACAACAACAAGTAGATGCAAAAGAGAGTAGTGTTCAAACATTAATAATGAAGCATGAACAAGAATTAGAACGCATCTCCGGTCTCACTCAAGAAGAAGCTGTAAATGAGCAACTTCAACGAGTTGAAGAAGAACTGTCACAAGATATTGCAATACTTGTTAAGGAAAAAGAAAGAGAAGCTAAAGAAAAAGTAGATAAAACCGCAAAAGAATTGTTAGCTACTACAGTACAAAGATTAGCAGCAGATCATACAACTGAGTCAACCGTATCAGTTGTAAACTTGCCAAATGATGAAATGAAAGGTCGAATAATCGGACGTGAAGGAAGAAATATTCGAACACTTGAAACACTTACGGGAATCGATTTAATTATCGATGATACTCCAGAAGCTGTCATTTTATCTGGTTTTGATCCTATCAGAAGAGAAATCGCTAGAACAGCTTTAGTTAATCTAGTTTCAGATGGAAGAATCCATCCTGGACGCATTGAAGATATGGTCGAAAAAGCTAGAAAAGAAGTAGACGATATCATTAGAGATGCTGGTGAACAAGCAACATTCGAAATCAATGTTCATAACATGCATCCTGACTTAGTTAAAATACTTGGCCGTTTAAATTACCGTACAAGTTATGGACAAAATGTGCTTAAACATTCAATTGAGGTAGCACATTTATCAGGAATGTTAGCAGCCGAACTAGGTGAAGATGTTACTTTAGCGAAACGTGCTGGCTTACTTCATGATGTTGGTAAAGCAATAGATCATGAAGTCGAAGGTAGTCACGTAGAAATAGGTGTTGAATTAGCGAAAAAATATGGTGAAAATGAAACAATCATTAATGCTATTCATTCTCATCATGGTGATGTTGAACCAACATCTATTATCTCAATTTTAGTTGCAGCAGCTGATGCATTATCAGCAGCTCGTCCTGGCGCTCGTAAAGAAACATTAGAAAATTATATTCGTCGTTTAGAGCGTTTAGAAACACTTTCTGAAAGTTATGATGGTGTTGAAAAAGCATTCGCAATTCAAGCAGGAAGAGAAATCCGTGTGGTAGTATCTCCTGAAGAAATAGATGATTTAAAATCATATCGATTGGCTAGAGATATTAAAACTCAAATTGAGGATGAATTACAATATCCAGGTCATATCAAAGTGACAGTTGTTCGAGAGACTAGAGCAGTAGAATATGCTAAATAATTTCTTACCCCTGATCATCGTAAAGGTGATTGGGGGTTTTTATGTTAAAAAAAGTGATTATTGATTTTCATCAAATCAATAATCACTTTTTCATATTATGTTAGTATTAAAATTGTTTATTTTAATTGTAAATCTGTTTTTTTCAATTCTTGGATAATTTCAGCTGTGTCATAACAGTTAGTAGCGATGTTAGCGTATCTTTCAGCTAAGCGATATGCATTGATATATAATTTTAAGCTATCTTTTGCGATATCTTCCACATCTTCTGATTTAGATGGGTTAGCACTTACTACTAATTCTGCAAATTTTTCAGGATCGATATTAATAGACATTTATTATTTACAACTCCTAAACTTTTGATAAACATATACTAACATAATATATGTTGATAAAAAAGCAAAGACAGTTATTACTCAAATAAATAATTTTCAAAGAGTACTTTAAATAAAGTTATCTATCTATTAAACTTATTTGTATGAGAGGATGAACATGCCATGAGAATATTATTTATAGGAGATATCGTTGGTAAGATTGGAAGAAATGCGATTTCAACATATTTACCTAAGTTAAAACAAGAATATCGTCCTACCGTTTCCATTGTAAATGCAGAAAATGCAGCACACGGTAAAGGACTGACAGAAAAAATATATAAGCAATTACTTCGTGAAGGCGTTGATTTTATGACAATGGGTAATCATACATATGGTCAACGTGAAATTTATGAATTTATCGATGAAGCTAAAAGAATGGTCAGACCAGCTAACTTCCCGAGCGAAGCACCTGGCGTGGGTATGCGCATTATTCAAATTAATGATATTAAGTTAGCGATTATTAATCTACAAGGTAGAGCTTTTATGCAAGATATAGATGATCCATTTAAAAAGGCTGATGAACTTGTTAAAGAAGCACAAAATGTGACACCTTATATTTTTTTAGACTTTCATGCTGAAACGACATCAGAAAAAAATGCTATGGGGTGGTATTTAGATGGTCGAGTTAGTGCGGTAGTTGGTACACATACTCATATCCAAACTTCAGATAATCGTATCTTACCTAGTGGAACTGGATATATTACTGATGTTGGTATGACAGGATTTTACGATGGCATATTAGGTATTAATAGAGATGAAGTGATAGAACGATTTATTACAAGTTTACCTCAACGTCATGTAGTTCCTGACAATGGTCGAAGCGTGTTATCTGGTGTTATCATTGATATAGATAAGAATGGTAAAACGACTAACATTGAAAGAATACTGATTAATGACGATAATCCTATGAAATTATAGTGCAATGACATGTGACATAACAGTTACAATTAGTTATCGTCCATTAGTATGAATTTAAAAACACGCCACTGTTTACATAGTAATACAGTGGTTCTTTTTGTTATCATTTAATATGAATTAAAACCACAGGAGGCTTATGATATGAAATCACAAATATCATGGAAAGTGGGCGGACAACAAGGTGAAGGTATTGAATCAACTGGTGAAATCTTTGCGACTGCAATGAATAGAAAAGGTTATTTCCTATATGGTTATAGGCACTTTTCAAGCCGTATCAAAGGTGGGCACACAAACAATAAAATTCGAGTGTCTACATCTCCAGTACATGCAATAAGTGATGATTTAGATATTTTAATTGCATTTGATCAAGAGACTATTGAAGTTAATCATCATGAAATGCGCGAAGATAGCATCATTATTGCTGATTCAAAGGCGAAACCAGTTAAACCTGAAAATTGTCAGGCACAACTTATAGACTTACCGTTTACAAGTACTGCAAAAGAATTAGGCACTGCATTAATGAAAAATATGGTGGCAATCGGTGCTACATCAGCATTAATGCATTTAGATACATCTACATTTGAAGATTTAATTACTAATATGTTCACTAAAAAAGGTGACAAAGTTGTTGAAATGAATATTCAAGCATTAAATCAAGGCTATCAACTAATGAAAGAACAATTAGCCGATATCAATGGTGACTTTGAATTACAAGAAAGTAATGAAGCACCACATCTTTATATGATTGGGAATGATGCTATCGGATTAGGTGCTATTTCAGCAGGCTCTAGATTTATGGCTGCATATCCAATTACACCTGCGTCAGAAATTATGGAGTATATGATTGCTAATTTACCTAAAGTAGGCGGAACAGTAGTTCAAACTGAAGATGAAATCGCAGCTGCAACGATGTCTATTGGTGCAAATTATGCAGGGGTTAGAGGTTTTACAGCTAGTGCAGGTCCAGGATTGTCATTAATGATGGAATCGATAGGCTTATCAGGTATGACTGAAACGCCATTTGTTGTGATTAATACACAACGTGGTGGTCCATCAACTGGTTTACCAACAAAGCAAGAACAAGCTGACTTAATGCAAATGATTTATGGCACACATGGCGATATTCCTAAAATTGTTGTTGCACCTACTGATGCAGAAGATGCATTTTATTTAACGATGGAAGCATTTAACTTAGCAGAAGAATACCAATGTCCTGTAATTATCTTAAGTGATTTACAATTATCATTAGGTAAACAAACCGTTAAAAACCTAGATTATAATAAAATTCAAATTAAACGTGGTGAACTAATCCAATCTGATATAGAACGAGAAGAAGATGATAAATCATACTTCCGCAGATATGCATTAACAGGTAGTGGTATTTCACCTAGACCTATTCCAGGTACAAAAGGTGGTATTCATCATATAACTGGTGTTGAACATAACGAAGAAGGTAAGACAAGTGAAGCTGCTACAAATCGTCAACAACAAATGGATAAACGTATGAGAAAAACGAAAAATCTTCTAATAGAAAAACCTGTAGAACTTACTGAAAATCATGAACAAGCAGATATTTTATATATTGGATTCATTTCTAGTAAAGGGGCAATTCAAGAAGGGGCAGAACGTTTAAACAATCAAAATGTTGCTGTTAATACATTACAAATTAGACAATTGCATCCTTTCCCTACAGAAACGATTCAAAATGCAATTGATAAAGCTCAAAAAGTAGTTATTGCAGAACATAACTATCAAGGACAATTAGCAAGTATAATTAAAATGAATGTTAATATTCAAGATAAATTGGTGAATCAAACGAAATATGATGGCACACCATTCTTACCACATGAAATTGAAGATAAAGGTTTAGAAGTTGCCAAAGAATTAAAGGAGTTGGTCTAATTGGCTACATTTAAAGATTTTAGAAATAATGTTAAGCCAAACTGGTGTCCTGGGTGTGGCGATTTCTCTGTTCAAGCGGCTATACAAAAAGCAGCAGCAAATGTAGGACTAGAACCTGAGGAAGTTGCACTCATTACAGGAATTGGTTGTTCAGGTAGATTATCTGGTTATATAAATGCATATGGGGTTCATGCGATACATGGTCGTGCATTACCACTTGCACAAGGCGTAAAAATGGCTAATAAAGATTTAACTGTTATCGCTTCTGGTGGAGATGGTGATGGATATGCTATTGGTATGGGTCATACAATTCACGCTTTACGTAGAAATATGAATATGACATATATTGTCATGGATAATCAAATTTACGGATTGACAAAAGGGCAAACATCACCTTCATCTGCTGTAGGCTTTGTGACTAAATCAACACCAAAAGGTAATATCGAGAAAAATGTAGCACCTCTAGAATTGGCATTATCATCAGGCGCAACATTTGTAGCACAAGGTTTTTCAAGTGATATCAAAGCACTAACGAAATTAATTGAAGACGCTATCAACCATGATGGCTTTTCATTTGTAAATGTGTTTTCACCATGTGTGACTTATAATAAAATTAATACTTATGACTGGTTTAAAGAAAACTTAATTAGTATTGACGATATTGAAAATTATGATCCAACTAATAAACAACTAGCCATTCAAACTGTGTTGGAACATGAATCACTAGTTAAAGGTATTGTTTACCAAGATACAGAAACACCTTCATATGAATCACAAATTGAAGAAATGGAAGGCGAAGCATTAGCTAAAAAAGATATTCACATTTCTGAAGAAACATTTAATGATTTAACAAAACAATTTGTATAACTTTAATGAATTAACCTGAGGCACAATAAAGATGGCTCAGGTTAATTTTATATGTGACTTAAATATTCAAATCATAAGAAATATTTATTTAACTACATATCCTTGATTTTATAAAAATATTTTTATTATTGAAACACTCCAATTTTTTAATTTGAAAAGTGAATAAAAAAATTATAAAATTGTAAGTATTATAATGATTTTGTAAATTAGAATTAAAAATATAAAGATGGTGGAATAGAATAACAAGGATTAACTGAGGAGGTATAGGGATGGATAAATATAGTACGATGAATGAATTACAAAAATATACTAATGAAGATAAAGATTGGCATATCGAATCCATAGATAATCATCATGATGTTACTATTCTAGCTATTCATGGCGGTGGTATTGAACCTGCAACTAGTGAATTAGCATTAGTCACTGCACAAACTAATGATTATAACTTTTTTACGTTTAAAGGGGATAGAAGCAAAGGTAATAATGAATTACATGTGACTTCAATTCACTATGATAATGATACAGCATGTCAATTGACTCAAAAAAGTAAAAGAGCTATTTCAATACATGGATGTACTGGACATGAATCAGTCGCTTACATCGGTGGGAAAGATGAAGCGTTAATTGAACTTATCACATCAGAACTTGATAAAATTGGTGTGAATGTGGAGCATGCACCTTCTACAATGTCTGGTAAGCAAAAAGAGAATATTGTGAATCAAACTCGTATTAAGGGTGGCGTTCAACTTGAATTGACGAAATCTTTAAGAAAGCAATTTTTTAAAGATGGAAAAATTGGTCGTAAAAGTAGAGAAGATAAAAATAATTGGGATGATTTTTTATATGATTTTGCTAATGCACTTGCAACAGCACTTGATAAAGTAGAAAATGAGAGTTGAATATAAGTAATCATATAGAACGATATATTATATAAATTGAGGTGCATAAAATGATCGATACACTAATGAGTATTCAAATTATACCGAAAACACCAAAAAATGAGGATGTTATTCCATATGTTGATGAAGCAATTAAAATCATTGATCAATCTGGTTTACATTATCGCGTAGGGCCTCTCGAGACAACAGTCCAAGGAGACATGAATGAATGTTTAATTTTAATACAAAAATTAAATCAACGAATGGTTGAATTAGAGTGTCCAAGTATAATAAGTCAAGTTAAGTTTTATCATGTGCCAGAAGGTATAGAAATAGAAACATTAACTGGAAAATATGATGCAGGGTAAAATAATAATATCTAAAGCATATTCTAACAAATGATAAATTTTAAAATCATAGTGCATAAATGAGGCAGGACCAAAAGCTAGTCATTTTGATATAGATAGAAAAGAGATTTTCTTCGTCAATTTTTCGTATTGATAATCATGCTAGTGGCTTTGGTCTTAGCCTTTTTTGTATGATTGAATGATGACGCTTTTTGCACTTTTGTATTAAATTTAATATAATGTAGAAATGATATATGGGCATATAGAAAGGATTTTTAATAGTGAATGAAGAGCAGAGAAAAGCTGGTACGATAGATATTTTAGCAGAACGTAATCGTAAAGAAGAAAAAGATTATAGCAAATATTTTGAACATGTGTATCAACCACCTAATTTAAAAGAAGCTAAAAAGCGTGGGAAACAAGAAGTTGAATACAATAGAGACTTTCAAATAGATGAAAAATATCGTGGCATGGGTAAAGAACGTACATTTTTAATAAAAACATACGGGTGTCAAATGAATGCACATGATACTGAAGTTATGGCGGGGATTTTAGAAGCTTTAGGTTATAGTGCAACGACTGATATTAACACTGCTGATGTCATTTTAATCAATACATGTGCAATTCGTGAGAATGCAGAAAATAAAGTGTTTAGTGAAATCGGTAACTTGAAACATTTAAAAAAGGAAAGACCTGATTGTTTAATTGGGGTATGCGGGTGTATGTCTCAAGAAGAATCAGTTGTAAACAAAATATTAAAATCATACCAAAACGTTGATATGATTTTCGGTACACACAATATCCATCGTCTACCAGAAATATTAGAAGAAGCCTACTTATCAAAAGCAATGGTTGTTGAAGTATGGTCTAAAGAAGGAGATGTTATTGAAAATCTTCCTAAAGTACGTGATGGTCATATAAAAGCATGGGTAAATATTATGTATGGTTGCGATAAGTTCTGTACATATTGCATCGTGCCATTTACTAGAGGTAAAGAACGTAGTCGTAGACCAGAAGACATTATTGATGAAGTAAGAGAGTTGGCTAGAGAAGGTTATCAAGAAATTACATTATTAGGTCAAAATGTTAATTCTTATGGTAAAGATATTGAAGGACTAGACTATGGATTAGGCGATTTACTAGAAGATATTTCTAAAATTGATATTCCGAGAGTAAGATTTACAACTAGCCATCCATGGGACTTTACAGATCGTATGATTGAAGTAATTGCTAATGGAGGTAATATTGTTCCGCATATCCATTTACCAGTACAATCAGGTAATAACGCAGTATTAAAAATTATGGGAAGAAAATATACGAGAGAAAGTTATTTAGATTTAGTATCTCGCATAAAAGAAGCCATTCCTAATATTGCCTTAACGACGGATATTATTGTTGGTTATCCTAATGAAACTGAAGAACAATTTGAGGATACTTTAACTTTATATGATGAAGTAGGATTTGAGCATGCCTACACGTATTTATATTCTCAAAGAGATGGTACACCAGCTGCGAAAATGAAAGACAACGTACCTACAGAAGTTAAAAAAGAACGTCTACAACGCTTAAATAAAAAAGTCGGAGAGTACTCTCAAAAAGCTATGAGCCAATATGAAAATGAAATTGTCACAGTGTTATGTGAAGGCTCAAGTAAAAAAGATGATTCTGTTTTAGCGGGTTATACTTCAAAAAATAAATTAGTCAATTTTAAAGCACCAAAAGAAATGGTTGGCAAGCTAGTAGATGTTAAGATTGATGAAGCTAAACAATATTCTTTAAATGGTACCTTTATAGGAGAACATCAAAGAGAATTGGTGATGCAATAATAATGTATAACAAAACACAAATACTTTCTAATGCAGATCAATTAGCGCAGAAGATTAAAAACTTAGAAATGATCAAAGAATATCAATCAATTGAATCACAAATTCATAATAATAAAGCGATTGAAAATAAAATGAATCAATTAAAAAAGCAACAGAAGCAATCAGTTAACTTACAAAATTATGGTAAGGAAACGGCATTTCACCAGTCAGAGAATCAAATACATCAGTTAGAAAATGAAATCAATGAATTGCCGATTGTTGAAGAGTTCCGTGCATCACAGTACGAAGCTAATGATTTATTACAAATGATGATTAATACAATGGAAAATCGCTTAAATGAGCATAATGAGAACTACCACGATAAATAAATTGGATAAGGAGACAATGCATTGAATATTAGAAAATTAACCATAACAGCGCTATTAATAGCGATTAATGTCATCTTAAGCAGTATCATTGTCATCCCACTTGGTCCAATCAAAGCAGCACCTATGCAACACTTAGTTAATGTACTTTGTGCAGTTTTTGTAGGGCCTTGGTATGGATTAGCTCAGGCTTTAATATCATCCATTTTACGCGTAACATTTGGTACAGGAAGTGTATTTGCATTTCCAGGCAGTATGATCGGTGTGTTATTAGCTAGTTTATTTTACATGTATCGTAAACATATTTTTATGGCTGCAGTAGGTGAGGTTTTAGGCACGGGTATTATAGGCAGTTTGATCTGTATTCCATTAGCATGGATACTTAACTTACAAAACTTCTTTGTAAAACCGCTTATGACTGCTTTCATTGTATCTAGTATTATCGGTGCAGCTATTAGTTATGTGTTATTAATAATATTAAAAAGACGAGGCCTCTTAGATCGTTTTCAAAAATAATGATTGAGTACGTATAGTCCAATGTGTAACTGTAATGATTTAGTACATGGGATTATGCGTATTTTTTATGCTTCATTTTGGATAATGGGCTAGATGTGATTGTATATGTTAAAATAGATGAGTTAAATAATACGTAAAAAATTACATAAATTTATTGAACCATATTAATAAAAAGACTATAAAATAAGGGTTGTGAAGAACTTTATGTCAAATGTGACACCAATGATGCAACAATATTTAAAAATCAAATCAGAATATGATGACTGCTTGTTATTCTTTAGACTTGGAGACTTTTATGAAATGTTCTTCGATGATGCTAAAGAAGCATCAAGAGTATTAGAGATTACGCTAACAAAAAGAGATGCCAAAAAAGATAATCCTATACCTATGTGTGGCGTTCCATATCACTCAGCAGATAGTTATATAGAGACGCTAATTAATAACGGGTATAAAGTAGCGATTTGCGAACAGATGGAAGACCCAAAACAAACTAAAGGTATGGTTAAAAGAGAAGTTGTTCGAATCGTAACGCCAGGGACAGTTATGGATCAAGGTGGCGTGGATGAAAAGCAAAATAACTATATCTTGAGTTTTATACAATCTCCTCATGAATATGCATTAAGTTATTGTGATATTTCAACAGGTGAATTGAAAACTACACATTTTGAAGATGAAGCTACATTATTAAATGAAATCACAACTATCAATCCCAATGAAATAGTTATTTGTGAGCCTTTATCTGAGAATATGCAACGACAAATTAATATGATTACCGAAACCATAACAGTTCGAGATGAGATTGCAAATCAATATTTTGAAGTGAATAACATTGAACATCAGCACATGCAACAATCAACGCAATTATTGTTAGATTATATACAACATACACAAAAAAGAGATTTATCACACTTAGAAGATGTCCAACAATATGCTGCTATTGATTTTATGAAGATGGATTTCTATGCTAAAAGAAATTTAGAATTAACAGAAAGCATTAGATTGAAATCTAAAAAAGGGACACTTCTATGGTTGATGGATGAAACCAAGACGCCAATGGGTGCAAGACGACTGAAACAATGGATAGACCGTCCGTTAATATATAAACAACAAATCGAAGAACGATTAAATATCGTTGATGAGTTTATCAATCATTTTATTGAACGAGATACATTGAGAAACTATTTGAATCAAGTATATGACATAGAAAGATTAGTAGGTCGTGTAAGTTACGGAAATGTAAATGCACGCGATTTAATTCAACTTAAACATTCAATTAGTGAAATACCTAATATAAAGCAATTATTAAGTCAATTAGATAGCGATACGATTACGCAATTTGATGCACTCGAACCGCTTGATGACTTACTCGAAGTATTAGAGAATAGTTTGGTTGAAGAACCACCTATTTCAGTCAAAGATGGTGGCCTATTTAAATCAGGATTTAATCACCAATTAGATGAATATTTAGAAGCTTCACGTAATGGTAAATCTTGGCTTGCTGAATTACAAGCCAAAGAAAGAGAACGTACAGGCATTAAATCATTAAAAATAAGTTTTAATAAAGTATTTGGCTACTTTATCGAAATTACTCGTGCCAACCTACAAGGCTTTGATCCATCACAGTTTGGATATAATCGTAAACAAACATTATCTAATGCTGAGCGCTTTATAACAGATGAGTTAAAAGAAAAAGAAGATATTATTTTAGGTGCCGAAGACAAAGCAATAGAGTTAGAATATCAATTATTTGTCAAATTAAGAGAACATATTAAAGAATATACCGAGAGACTTCAAAAACAAGCTAAAATCATATCGGAACTGGATTGTTTACAAAGTTTCGCAGAAATAGCTCAAAAATATAATTATGTTCGACCACATTTTAGTGATGATAAAACATTAAAATTAAAAAATTCTAGACATCCAGTTGTTGAACGTGTCATGGATTATAATGATTACGTACCTAATGATTGTGCTTTAGATAATGACACATTTATTTATCTGATAACGGGCCCTAATATGTCTGGTAAATCGACTTATATGAGACAAATTGCAATTATTAGTATAATGGCTCAAATGGGTGCGTATGTACCTTGCGAATCTGCGACATTACCAATATTTGATCAGATTTTCACTCGTATTGGCGCTGCAGATGATTTAGTTTCAGGTAAAAGTACATTTATGGTAGAAATGTTAGAAGCTCAAAAAGCATTAACCTATGCTACTGAGGATAGTTTGATTATTTTCGATGAGATAGGAAGAGGAACGTCAACGTATGATGGTTTAGCGTTAGCACAAGCGATGATAGAGTATGTCGCACAAACCTCACATGCTAAAACGCTATTCTCAACACACTATCATGAACTGACGACATTAGATCAGCTATTACCATGTTTAAAAAATGTGCACGTAGCCGCCAATGAATATAAAGGAGAGCTCATCTTCTTACACAAAGTTAAAGATGGTGCGGTTGATGATAGTTATGGTATTCAAGTAGCGAAACTTGCTGATTTACCTGATGAAGTCATTCAAAGAGCACAAGTTATTTTGAATGATTTTGAACAAAAATCTGATAGTCCTGAACCTCAGATCGTTCAAACTGAATCATATCAAGCTGATGAAACTAAGGCACCTAATAAAAAGGCAAATCATGACAAGTGTGATGAGAAAGAAGCATCATTTGAACAAGCCGCATTTAACTTATTTGAATCGGAAACACAACAAAGCGAAATTGAAGCGCACATCAAATCATTAAACTTATCAAACATGACTCCAATCGAAGCATTGATAAAATTAAACGAATTACAAAATCAATTAAAATAGAGGTGTTGTAAATGGGAAAAATTAAAGAACTACAAACCTCCTTAGCTAATAAAATTGCAGCTGGCGAAGTAGTCGAAAGACCTAGTTCGGTTGTTAAAGAATTACTGGAAAATGCCATCGATGCCCAATCTACGGAAATAAATATTGAAGTAGAACAATCTGGTGTTGCATCAATACGTGTAGTAGACAACGGTACTGGAATAGAAGCTGATGATTTAAGTTTGGTATTTCATCGACATGCGACAAGTAAATTAGATGCAGATGATGATCTATTTCATATTAGAACATTAGGATTTCGCGGCGAAGCCTTAGCCAGTATCTCTTCAGTATCGAAAGTAACGTTACGTACATGTACAGATAATGAAAGTGGACATGAAATATATGCTGAGAATGGTGAAATTATTAACCAAAAACCAGCTAAAGCGAAAAAAGGCACGGATATCCTAGTAGAATCATTATTTTACAATACGCCGGCTAGATTAAAATATATTAAAAGTCTCTATACAGAGCTAGGAAAAATCACTGATATAGTTAACCGTATGGCAATGAGTCATCCTGATATAAGAATATCTCTTGTTTCTGATGGCAAGACACTACTCAAAACGAATGGTTCTGGGAAAACAAATGAAGTAATGGCAGAAATATATGGCATGAAAGTGGCAAAAGATCTCGTACATATCACAGGTGATACAAGTGATTACCATCTAGAAGGATATGTAGCTAGACCTGAACATTCAAGAAGTAACAAACATTATATTTCTATATTTATTAATGGTAGATATATTAAAAATTTCGTTTTGAATAAAGCCATTGTAGAAGGTTACCATACGTTACTAACTATTGGTCGATATCCTATTTGTTATATCAATATACAAATGGATCCTATATTAGTAGATGTCAATGTACATCCTACTAAACTTGAAGTGAGATTATCTAAAGAAGAACAACTATATGATTTGATAGTAGAAAAAATACGAGAAGCATTTAAAGATAAAATCCTTATTCCTAAAAATGATTTAGATACTCATCCAAAGAAAAATAAAGTGCTCAATAGCTTTGAACAACAAAAGTTAGACTTTGAACGTAAACAAAATGAAGTCCAAAATCGTCCACAATCATCTGAAGATGAGAGACAAGAAGATTTAAGTGCAACCACATTAGATAAAGTTGAGAATCAAAATATTTCACAAGTGAATGAAGACAATGAAAGTACATTGTTTAATGACTCTCAATATATTAACCGTAATCATGATGATTATTACTTCAATAATCAAAAAGATATTTTAAATGAATTAGATAATCAAAATGAGACACTAAAACAAGAAGAAAATCAAAATGAAAATGACATTAAAGGTACAGTAAGTGCTTCAACACGTCGACGTGTACCATATATGGAAGTTGTCGGACAAGTTCATGGCACATATATCATTGCTCAAAACGAAAATGGCATGTTTATGATTGATCAGCATGCTGCTCAAGAACGTATTAAATACGAGTATTTTAGAGAAAAGATTGGGGAAGTAACAAATGAAGTTCAAAACTTGTTAATTCCAATGACATTTCATTTCTCAAAAGATGAACAGTTCATTATAGATCAGTATCAAGAAGAATTAGACAGAGTAGGCGTACACCTTGAACATTTCGGTGGACATGATTATATTGTTAATAGTTATCCAGTTTGGTTTCCAAAAGCAGAAGCGGAAGAGATCATCAAAGATATGATAGAACTCGTATTAGAAAATAAAAAAATTGATGTGAAAAAAATGCGTGAAGATGCAGCAATAATGATGTCTTGTAAAAAGTCGATTAAAGCTAATCATTATCTTAAAAATAATGAGATGGCAGATTTAATTGATCAATTGCGTGAAATGGAAGATCCATTTACATGCCCGCACGGAAGACCCATTATCATTAACTTTTCGAATTACGAATTAGAAAAATTATTTAAACGTGTAATGTAGAGAGGAGCAATCATTTGAAAGAAAATATACTCCCGGCAATTAGAAATATGAAAGATTTAGATAAGCTCATTAAAACCGAATATAAATCATGTGTACTGTTGGATATGCATATCGGTCATCTTAAAAGTATATTAGATCTTTTGAAAAATAAAGGTATTGAATGTTATATCCATATTGATTTAATTAAAGGGTTAAGTCATGACGAATATTCTTGTGAATATATTATTCAACAATATAAACCTAAAGGCATCGTTTCAACAAAGACTAAAGTGATTAAAAAAGCAAAGTCGCTAAATACGCTAACTATCTTTAGAGTGTTTATTATAGATAGTCAGGCTTTAAGTCGGAGTATTGAATTAATCCAAAAGGTACAACCAGATTTCGTTGAAGTGCTACCGGGTATTGCACACAAAGCAGTAAGATGTATTCAAGAAGAGACTGATACATCTGTGATTGCAGGTGGATTGATTAGTGAAGTATCTGAAGTAGAAGAGGCCATTAATAATGGTGCAGAATATATTACAACAAGCAATCAAAAATTATGGTAACAATAGAATAATATCTCTATGAATAAGTGTAGGAATCAGTCGAACTGTTGAGTCGCTGATTCCTTTTTATATATCAAAAATGAGTTGAGTAATGAGGATTGAAATGAAATAAATTTGACAAATTTATAACAAAAATATTGACAACGCTTACAACATAACTGTAATATATAACCAAGTTATTAAAAGTTAATATTAGAATAGAGAAGGGGAGATTTCTGCAGCTTTATAACGTTGTAGGGGTCTCCCTATCTATTTTGGGAGGAATAGTTATATGAATGCTTATTTAGCAGAGTTTTTAGGTACGGCCATCCTTATACTTTTCGGTGGCGGCGTTTGTGCTAACGTTAATTTAAAACGTAGTGCTGGTAATAACGCTGACTGGATTGTTATCGCTACAGGATGGGGTCTAGCCGTTGCAATGGGTGCATTTGCAGTTGGTAAATTTTCAGGTGCACATTTAAATCCAGCAGTTTCAATTGCATTAGCCATGGATGGTGGATTTAGTTGGGCGCAAGTTCCAGGATATATCGTTTGCCAAATGCTTGGAGGTATCGTTGGTGGTGCCTTAGTATGGTTAATGTATTTACCACATTGGAAAGCAACAGAAGATCAAGCTACAAAATTAGGCGTGTTCTCAACAGCCCCTGCAATTAAAAATTATTTCGCAAACTTTTTAAGTGAGATTATTGGTACAACAGCTTTAACTTTAGGTATTTTATTCATCGGTGTAAATAAAATTGCTGATGGTTTAAATCCATTAATTGTCGGTGCTTTAATTATTGCAATCGGGTTAAGTTTAGGTGGTACAACAGGTTATGCAATTAACCCTGCCCGTGACTTAGGTCCTCGTATCGCGCATGCCATTTTACCAATTGCTGGTAAAGGCGGTTCAAACTGGTCATATGCGATTGTACCTGTACTAGGTCCTATTGCTGGAGGTATGCTAGGCGCAGTCATTTATGAAGTATTTTATAAACAAACATTTAATGTAAGTTGTGTAGTTGGTATTATTTTAGTTATCATTACATTAGTATTAGGTGTGATTTTAAATAGAACTTCTAAAAGTAATGATATTGAGTCAATCTATTAATCAACATAAGAAAATATCACAATTTTAGTGTTTGTTATTAAAAAATTGCATATAAATTAACATGATGTGTTGATATATGATATAAGTAATTATCATTAAAATACTTTAAATAATATTGAAGACATCAAAAGGAGTCAAATACCTATGGAAAAATACATTTTATCAATAGACCAAGGAACAACAAGTTCAAGAGCTATTCTATTCAATAAAGATGGCGAAATTAAAGGTGTAGCACAAAGAGAATTTAAACAACATTTCCCACAATCAGGATGGGTAGAGCATGATGCGAATGAAATTTGGACGTCAGTACTATCTGTGATGGCAGAGGTCATGAACGAACATAACATTAGAGCAGAACAAATCGAAGGTATTGGTATTACAAACCAACGTGAGACAACAGTTGTTTGGGATAAAAATACTGGTCGACCAATTTACCATGCAATTGTATGGCAATCTCGTCAAACGCAAAGTATTTGCCAAGAATTGAAAGACCAAGGTCATGAAGCATTGTTCCGTGACAAAACTGGTTTATTATTAGACCCATATTTTGCAGGAACAAAAGTCAAATGGATTTTAGATAATGTTGAAGGTGCACGTGAAAAAGCAGATAATGGCGATTTACTATTTGGTACAATTGATTCTTGGTTAGTATGGAAATTATCTGGTAAAGAAGCACATATCACAGACTATACAAACGCAAGTCGTACATTAATGTTCAATATCCATGACTTAAAATGGGATAAAGAATTATTAGATATTTTAGAAGTACCTGAAAGTATGCTACCTGAAGTGAAGCCATCAAGTGAAGTTTATGCACATACAGTTGATTATCATTTCTTTGGTCAAAATGTACCAATCGCAGGTATCGCTGGTGACCAACAAGCTGCCTTATTTGGTCAAGCATGTTTCGACAAAGGTGACGTGAAAAATACTTACGGTACTGGTGGATTCATGTTAATGAACACTGGTGAAGAAGCAGTTAAATCTGACAGCGGATTATTAACAACTATCGCATATGGTATTGATGGTAAAGTAAACTATGCTTTAGAAGGTTCTATCTTTGTTTCAGGTTCAGCTATTCAGTGGTTACGTGATGGATTAAGAATGATTAATTCAGCACCACAAACTGAAAACTATGCGACTAGAGTAGACTCAACTGAAGGTGTATACGTTGTACCAGCATTTGTTGGATTAGGAACACCTTACTGGGATTCTGAAGCTAGAGGCGCAATCTTTGGATTAACTCGTGGTACTGAAAAAGAACACTTCATTCGTGCAACATTAGAGTCACTATGCTATCAAACTCGCGATGTAATGGAAGCAATGTCAAAAGATTCAGGTATCGAAGTTCAAAACTTACGAGTTGATGGTGGCGCAGTTAAAAATAACTTTATCATGCAATTCCAAGCAGATATTGTTAATACACCTGTAGAAAGACCTGAAATTCAAGAAACAACTGCACTTGGTGCTGCATACTTAGCAGGTTTAGCAGTTGGATTCTGGGAAAGTAAAGATGACATTGCTAACAGATGGAAACTTGAAGAAGAATTCGAACCAAAAATGGAAGAAGAACAACGCACTAAGCTTTATAAAGGTTGGAAAAAAGCTGTAGAAGCTACACAAGTATTTAAATTAGAAGATTAGTCTTTAGCAAATCAATAAATTGTAAGCTCGAGATAGACTAGATTTTCTTATTTATGTTATACTTGAAACAAGTTAATAAGGAAATCGAGAAATGAGAGATTTATTCGTACAATTAAATGGTAATTGTGGGATAAGTCTCTCTTTTTTTATACTAAATAGGAGGCGTTGAATTATGGGTTTATCAACACTAAAAAGGGATCACATTAAGAGAAATTTAAAGAATGAAGAGTATGACGTTGTTATTATTGGTGGCGGAATTACAGGTGCAGGTATTGCATTAGATGCTAGTAACCGTGGCATGAAAGTTGCTTTAGTAGAAATGCAAGACTTCGCACAAGGAACAAGTTCACGTTCTACAAAATTAGTACATGGTGGTTTACGTTATTTAAAACAACTACAAGTAGGCGTTGTAGCTGAAACTGGTAAAGAACGTGCGATTGTATATGAAAATGGTCCACATGTAACAACACCAGAATGGATGTTATTACCTATGCATAAAGGTGGTACATTTGGTAAATTTACAACGGCCATTGGTTTAACAATGTATGATCGTTTAGCAGGTGTTAAAAAATCTGAACGTAAAAAAATGCTTTCTAAACAAGATACAATTAATAAAGAACCTTTAGTGAAACAAGATGGACTAAAAGGTGGCGGTTATTATGTTGAATACCGTACAGATGATGCAAGATTAACTATTGAAGTGATGAAAAAAGCAGCTGAAAAAGGTGCTGAAATCATTAACTATACAAAATCAGAACACTTTACTTATGATTCAAATAAAAAAGTAAACGGTATTGAAGTTGTAGATATGATTGATAATGAAACATATCCTATCAAAGCTAAGAAAGTAATCAATGCATCAGGACCTTGGGTAGATGAAGTAAGAAGCGGTGACTATGCACGTAATAACAAACAATTACGTTTAACAAAAGGTGTTCACGTTGTAATCGATCAATCTAAATTCCCATTACAACAAGCAGTTTACTTTGATACAGAAAAAGATGGTCGAATGATTTTTGCGATTCCTAGAGAAGGTAAAGCATATGTAGGTACAACTGATACATTCTATGATAATGAAAAAGCAACACCATTAACAACGCAAGAAGATAGAGATTATTTAATTGATGCGATTAATTACATGTTCCCAACAGTTGATGTAAAAGATGAAGACATCGAATCTACATGGGCTGGTGTACGTCCGTTAATTTTAGAAGAAGGAAAAGACCCTTCAGAAATCTCTCGTAAAGACGAAGTATGGGAAGGCGAATCAGGCTTATTAACAATCGCGGGTGGTAAATTAACAGGATACCGTCATATGGCATTAGAAATTGTTGATTTATTAGCTAAACGTCTTAAAAAAGAATATGGTTTAACATTCAAACCATGTGCGACTAAAGAATTGAAAATTTCTGGTGGTGACGTTGGTGGTAGTAAAAACTTTGACCACTTTGTTAAACAAAAAGTAGACGCTGCTAAAGGTTTTGGTATTGATGAAGATGTAGCATACCGTTTAGCAAGTAAATACGGTTCAAATGTTGATGATTTATTCAACATTGCTCAAACTGCGCAATATCATACTAGTCAATTACCATTAGAAATTTATGTAGAATTAATCTATGGTATCCAACAAGAAATGGTATTTAAACCAACTGACTTCCTTGTACGTAGATCAGGTAAATTATACTTTAATATTGATGATGTACTACAATATAAAGATGCAGTTATCGATGTATTAGCAGATATGCTTCAATATAGTGAAGGTCAAAAACAAGCCTATACTGATGAAGTAAATAAAGCGATTGATGAAGCACAATCTGGTAATAACCAACCAGCAGTTAAAGAATAATTTAAATCAATTTCAAACTACTAGCATTGAGTTTTATCTCAATGTTAGTAGTTTTTTTATATGAAATGTTATATTTGTCATACATGCTTATAAGACAAAAAATACATCTGAATGTGAATTGTTAACTAAATATGCATACAATTTGATTCCGATGTTATCAAAAGGTATATTGAATATAATATGTATGTTTATATTAATAAACATGATGAATGAAGATAAGAAGTTTTGGGGGTATATGCGTGAGTCAAAGTCAATTCAACATTACAGTCAAAGATGGAACAATGATTGAAGTGAAAATAGATAAAGCTAATAATGAAACGATTGGTATTGTCCATCTTTTTCATGGTATGGCTGAACATATGGATCGATATGATGAGTTAGTTAAAGCATTAAATTTACAAGGGTATGATGTACTTAGACATAATCATAGAGGTCACGGTAAAAATATAGATGAAAATGAAAGAGGCCACTTCAATGATATGACACAGGTTGTTGACGATGCATACGAAATAGTAGAAACCATTTATGATAGCCATTTTGAACTACCTTATATTGTGTTAGGTCATTCAATGGGGTCAATCATTGCAAGACTATTTGTAAAACAATACCCTCAATTTGCAAATGGTCTTATATTAACTGGTACAGGTATGTTTCCTAAATGGAAAGGTATCCCAACCATGGTTCTATTGAAATTAATCACAATGATTTTAGGTAAAAGACGTCGAGTTAAATGGGTTAACCGATTAATGAATAAATCCTTTACTAAAAAGATTGATCAACCTCAAACAGAAAGTGACTGGCTATCTACCAAAAGAGAAGAAGTGAACAAATTTATCGATGATGAATATTGTGGATTCAGAGTATCTAACCAACTGATTTATCAAACAGTTAAATATATGATGGACACTGCCAATGTTAAATCATTAAAGCAGATGAATCACAATCTACCTATACTATTAATTTCAGGCAAAGATGATCCCTTTGGAGAATATGGTAAAGGTGTTAAAAAACTAGGTAAGATTTATAAAAAAGCAGGAATCAAACACATAACTGTGCAATTATATAAAAATAAACGCCATGAAATATTATTTGAAGATGATTATTTAACAACTTGGCAACATATGTTTGAATGGATTAAAAAGCAAATATTAAAGAAAAATAAAGTGAGTGAATAAGATGAGTAATACAGATAAGCCATTTCTAATTGTAATTGTAGGACCAACGGCGTCTGGAAAAACAGAATTAAGCATAGAATTAGCAAAACGATGTAATGGAGAAATTATTAGTGGCGACTCTATGCAAGTATATAAACAAATGAATATTGGTACTGCTAAAGTTACAAAAGAAGGAATGGACGGTATTACCCATCATATGATTGATATATTGAATCCTGATGACACATTTTCTGCTTATGATTTCAAACAACGAGCAGAAAAGTGTATCAATGATATTAGAGATAGAGGTAAGACACCTATTGTTGCTGGTGGAACTGGATTATATATTCAATCTTTACTTTATAATTATCAATTTGAAGATGAAACCGTTTCAGAAGAAAAAATGAAAGAGGTTAAATCTAAATTAAATGAATTAGCAAAATTAAATAATAATGAATTACATGAATATCTTAATTCATTTGATCCTGAATCAGCCGACAATATACACCCTAATAACAGAAAAAGAGTATTGAGAGCGATAGAATATTATTTAAAAACAAAAAAACTTTTAAGTTATCGCAAGAAAGTTCAACAATTCACTGAAAATTATGATACATTATTAGTAGGGATTGAAATGTCGCGTGAAACATTATATGAAAAAATAAATAAACGTGTTGATATTATGTTGAGCCACGGATTATTTAATGAAGTGCAACACTTAGTTGAACAAGGCTATGAGTCAAGTCAAAGTATGCAAGCAATTGGGTATAAGGAATTAATACCTGTTGTGAAAGGGAATATGGATTTACAGTCAGCTATTGATAAGTTAAAACAGAATTCGCGAAAGTATGCGAAACGTCAATTGACTTGGTTTAAGAATAAAATGAACGTTCACTGGTTAGATAGAGAAAATATGTCACTTCAAATGATGTTAGATGAGATTACACCCCAAATAAATAAAAGGAGTACTGAACATGATTGCAAATGAAAACATCCAAGATCAAGCACTAGAGAACTTTAAATCAGAAAAAACAGAAGTCACTGTGTTCTTTCTAAATGGTTTCCAAATGAAAGGAACAATTGAAGATTTCGACAGCCAAGTGATTCGTTTAGTTTCACAAGGAAAACAACATCTGATTTACAAACATGCGATCAGCACTTTCATGATTGATGATGAAAACGAATCAGCATCAGAAACATCTGAAGAATAAGACATAATTGAAGTGCAGTAAAGCACAAATCATAAATGAACGTAGTAATAGTTACATAGAAGAGAAATAATGGATTTATTGCTTCTAATTAGTGCTTTATCGTATTAAAGATTGTAATTCAAAAAAGCTTCATTTAAAGTAAGCATTCGCGTATATCAATTCGCTATTGCAGATCACTTTAAATGAAGCTTTTTAATATTAAAAAATGAGAAGTTTATGTTTGATATTTTAAAGAAGTTTTTCAATTTCATTTTCTAATTGTGCCGGTTTCTTCTGAGGAGAAAAACGTTTAACTACATTACCGTCACGATCAATTAAAAACTTAGTGAAGTTCCACTTAATTTTTTCATTAAACATCCCTTGTTGTGCATCAGTAAGGAAGCGGAATAACGGATGTTGATGTTCTCCTTTAACATCAATTTTTTGATGGATAGGGAATGTTACACCGTAATTTAATTTACAGTTTTGAGCAGCTTCTTCACCCGATCCAGGTTCTTGACCACCAAATTGATTACAAGGGAAGCCTAAAATAATAAATTTTTGATCTTTATATTTTTCATAAAGCTTTTGTAACCCTTCAAATTGTGGTGTGAAACCACATTCACTTGCAGTATTTACGATTAACATCACATAATCTTTATAATCTTCTAACTTATATGTTTCTCCTGTATTCTTTTCTACAACGAAGTCATATATATTTTCCATAAGATCACCCTTTCGAATTAATTACAATTTAACATAATATTGACGAATAGTCTTTATATTGGCACTATGATAAAATATTTAAGAACTAAATTAAAAGGGAGATGTATATCATGGCACAGCTATCAACACATGATACAAAGAAAAAATTAGAAACGGCTGTACTAATCGGTGTACATGCTCAAAACGATAATGAATTTAATTTTGAATCGACAATGGAAGAATTAGAAGCGCTATCAGAAACATGCCAATTAAATGTTAAAGGTCAAATCACTCAAAACCGTGAACAAGTTGATCACAAATACTATGTTGGTAAAGGTAAAATTGAAGAAATTCAAGCTTTTATAGAATGCCATGATATAGATGTCGTTGTGACTAATGATGAATTAACGACAGCTCAATCTAAAACATTAAATGGCAATTTGGGCATAAAAATTATCGATAGAACACAGTTAATCCTTGAAATTTTTGCTTTAAGAGCAAAAAGTAGAGAAGGTAAGCTACAAGTAGAATTAGCACAATTAGACTATTTATTACCACGATTACAAGGACATGGTCGTAGTTTATCAAGACTTGGTGGTGGCATTGGTACACGTGGTCCAGGTGAGACGAAGCTTGAAATGGATCGTCGACATATCCGTACAAGAATGAATGAAATCAAGCATCAATTACAAACAGTTGTTGAGCATAGAGATAGATACCGAAGTAAACGAGAACAGAATCAAGTCTTTCAAATAGCATTAGTAGGATACACTAATGCTGGTAAATCATCATGGTTTAATGTGTTAGCTAATGAAACAACATATGAACAGAATCAATTGTTTGCAACATTAGATCCTAAAACACGCCAAATACAAATCAATGAGGGATTTAATTTAATCATTTCAGATACAGTTGGATTTATTCAAAAATTACCTACAACGCTAGTAGCTGCATTTAAATCAACTTTAGAAGAAGCTAAAGGAGCAGATTTACTCTTACATGTGGTTGACGCAAGTCACCCAGAGTATCGCTCTCAATATGATACTGTCAATCAACTTATTAAGCAGCTAGATATGGATCAAATTCCTCAATCAGTGATTTTTAATAAAAAGGATCAATGTCCAAGTAATATGGACCTACCAGTTTCTGAACAACCTTATGTATTTGTTTCAAGTAGAGATGAATCAGATAAGGATAAAGTGAAAAATTTATTAATCAATCAAATTAAGCGTAGTTTAACGTATTACGAAGAGACAGTACCGAGTTCGGATGCAGACCGACTCTATTTCTTAAAACAACATACACTCGTCAGTGAACTCAATTTCAATGAAAAAGACGAGTCTTATGAAATTAAAGGATATAAAAAAATATAAAAAGGAAGTTAGCAAGATGACAGATATGAGAAGTCTTATTGAAGATGTAGAATCTACATTGACACCGTACTTTAAAGATATTGAACGCATTGCTTTGATTAATCAAGAAAAGGTATTAGATGCGTTTCATGCAGTTAAAGCTACAGAAAGTGATTTATTAGGAACAACTGGCTATGGATATGATGATTTTGGACGTGATCATTTAGAAGAAATTTATGCAAGAACATTTAAAGCAGAAGATGCCATTGTAAGACCTCAAATTATTTCTGGAACACATGCCATTACCTTGGCTTTACAAAGTAATTTGAAATACGGTGATGAATTATTGTATATCACGGGTAGTCCATACGATACATTATTAGAAGTTATCGGAGTAAACGGCAATGGTATTGAGAGTTTAAAGGAACATGGTGTTACATATAATGAAGTAGCATTAGCAGAGGGTAAAATTGATATACCTAACGTTCTAAATGCAATTAATGATCGAACTAAAGTCGTTGCTATCCAACGTTCCAAAGGTTATGATCAACGACCTTCAATACCTGTTGATGAAATTAAAGAAGCGATTTCGGCAATTAAAGCACAATATCCGAATGTCATTATCTTTGTCGATAATTGTTATGGAGAATTTGTTGAAGAACAAGAACCTACAGAAGTTGGCGCTGATATAATTGCAGGTTCACTCATTAAAAATCCTGGTGGTGGATTAGCTAAAATAGGTGGCTATATCGCTGGTAATAAGGATTTAATTGAGCGTTGTGGTTATAGATTAACCGCACCAGGTATAGGTAAAGAAGCAGGCGCATCTTTAAATTCATTACAAGAAATGTATCAAGGATTTTTCCTAGCACCTCACGTCGTCAGTCAAAGTTTAAAGGGCGCTTTATTCACGAGTCTGTTACTTGAAAAATTAAATATGACTACAACACCTAAGTATAACGTTAAACGTACAGACCTAATCCAAACTGTGACATTTGAAACAAAAGAACAAATGATATCATTTTGTCAAAGTATCCAACATGCATCGCCAATCAATGCACATTTTAGCCCAGAGCCGAGTTATATGCCAGGTTATGAAGATGATGTTATTATGGCTGCGGGTACTTTCATTCAAGGTTCCTCAATTGAATTGTCTGCTGATGGCCCTATACGTGAACCGTATGAAGCATATGTTCAGGGTGGTTTAACATATGAACATGTTAAATTAGCTGTTACACGTGCAGTCACTCAATTAAAAGAACAAGGACTTGTTTAATTTGATATTGGGAGTGGGACAGAAATCATAAAGAACCACTAATCATTGATGATGTAGTGGTTCTTACGCATTAGCCACAGCTAATGTGTACTTTAAAATAGGAATACATGAGTGAAACTCATTCATAAGAAATACTAATTTTTAAAGAAAAAGTATTTCTTTAGCGTTGTCCCACCCTGTTTCAGCTTGTTTTATCAGAAAATTTTAAAATTTATTCAGGAATTTTGTGAATGTTGTTACGTGGTGGTATTTCAATGCTTCTAAAATGCAGTCATATCAATGGGTTTACTTATCATGTCAGAAAACCTAACATATTTTTGTAATCTGAGCTAAACTATGCTAAATTAAGTACAAGTTCAAAAGTGGAGGAGATGTTAGCGATGTCTAATGATTCTATTAGAAGAAACATGGCTGTATTCTCCATGAGTGTAGTCAGTAAATTAACAGAATTAAGTCCAAGACAAATTCGTTATTACGAGACACATGAACTTGTTAAACCGGAAAGAACTGAGGGAAATAAGAGATTATTTTCGCTGAATGATTTGGAAAGATTATTAGAAATTAAATCTTTAATTGAAAAAGGCTTTAACATTAAAGGTATTAAACAAATTATTCATAAACAAGAGAATCACTTATCATCAGACGAACATGAAACTAGAAAGAAAATGATTGTAGATGCAACTCAAAAACCATATGGTGAAACATTGCCGATAAATCGAGGAGACTTATCCCGATTTATAAAATAAAATTTGGAGGATTTCAAGTATGCCAAAACGTAGTTTTACAAAAGACGATATTCGTAAGTTTGCTGAAGAAGAAAATGTGAGATATTTAAGATTACAATTCACTGATATTTTAGGAACAATTAAAAACGTTGAAGTACCAGTAAGTCAATTAGAAAAAGTATTAGATAACGAAATGATGTTTGACGGATCATCCATCGAAGGTTTCGTACGTATTGAAGAATCAGATATGTACTTACACCCTGACTTAGATACTTGGGTTATCTTCCCATGGACAGCTGGTCAAGGAAAAGTTGCACGTTTAATCTGTGATGTATTCAAAACAGATGGTACACCATTCGAAGGTGACCCTCGTGCCAACTTAAAACGCATCTTAAAAGAAATGGAAGATTTAGGTTTCACAGACTTCAACTTAGGGCCTGAACCAGAATTCTTCTTATTCAAGTTAGATGACAAAGGTGAACCTACATTAGAATTAAATGATGATGGTGGTTACTTCGACTTAGCACCTACGGATTTAGGTGAAAACTGCCGTCGTGACATCGTTCTTGAATTAGAGGACATGGGCTTTGATATTGAAGCAAGTCACCATGAAGTTGCGCCAGGTCAACACGAAATTGACTTTAAATATGCAGATGCAGTAACAGCATGTGATAACATCCAAACATTCAAATTGGTAGTTAAAACAATCGCTCGTAAACATAACTTGCATGCAACATTTATGCCAAAACCATTATTTGGTGTGAACGGAAGCGGAATGCACTTCAACGTATCATTATTTAAAGGTAAAGAAAATGCATTCTATGATCCAAATGGCGACATGGAATTAACTGAAACAGCGTACCAATTCACTGCAGGTATTCTTAAAAATGCACGTGGATTCACTGCAGTATGTAACCCATTAGTAAACTCTTATAAACGTTTAGTACCAGGTTACGAAGCGCCATGTTATATTGCATGGAGTGGTAAAAACCGTTCACCATTAGTACGTGTACCTTCATCAAGAGGTTTATCTACTCGTATTGAAGTACGTTCAGTTGACCCAGCAGCTAACCCTTACATGGCATTAGCAGCAATCTTAGAAGCAGGATTAGACGGTATCAAAAACAAATTAGAAGTTCCTAAACCAGTAAACCAAAACATCTATGAAATGAATCGTGAAGAACGTGAAGCTGTTGGTATCCAAGATTTACCATCAACTTTATACACTGCGTTAAAAGCAATGCGTGAAAATCCAACAATCAAAAAAGCGTTAGGTAATCATATCTATAACCAATTCATCAATTCAAAATCAATTGAATGGGATTATTACAGAACTCAAGTTTCTGAATGGGAACGCGAGCAATATATGAAACAATACTAAAACGCTAAACAACATTGGGGAATGTCGTTATATCAAGGGCTAGAGCAATTTTGCTTTAGCTCTTTTTTGTTTGAAAATGGGCAACTTTGAACATTGAGATGAGTACTTTTTTATCGACTGGGCAACTTTTGGGCAACTGAATTCAAAAAATGTTGCGTATATATGTCTCAAAGTTTTCTTTTGCGTTATCATTCATTTCTTTAGTGACATGACTATAGACTTCACTATTGATTGTATCTTTTATTGATATTTATTTTTTTACTGTTTCTGTCATATTAGAGATTGCTTTATTTCAAAAGAATTGTCACTTACTTTATTTTTTACTACGTTTCTAGATAATAATCTAATCATTTCTTTTGCGTAAATTTTACTCTTCTTAAAACATTTATTTTCTGTCTCAATTGCAGCTTTTTTAGCTTCTTTTATTGTTCTGAATCGAGATTTACAAATGATTTTTTTACCAAGATTATCTACATAATAAATTCTAAAGTGATAATATTTGTCTCTTTTTTGGAAAGATGCCATATTATGCACTCCTCCTTAATGTATATAAAAGGGCAGGAGACCTGCCCAATAGAATCTATTTATATAGATGACCAATTGCGTATTGTGCTTCGGAAGGAGTGAATTGTTCTCCATATTCTGATATTAGTTGGTCATAAATTTCATTCGTAGACAGATTCATATGTTTAACGTATGACTTTGCAGTTTCTAATGCATTAGAATTATAATCTGCTTTTAAATGATCAATAGCATATTGTGCAGCTTCTGGATTGAATTTGTCACCATATTCAGAAGTTAATTGTTTATAGATACCTTTTTTAGATAGGTGCATATGGGTTGAATATACTTCAGCAGAGTTAAGCGCAGCTTTTTCTTCACGTGTATTACTAATATTATCTTGATTATTTGCTGTTTCTGAATTGGTTAAGTCATTTTTGCTTTCATTTTTTGTTTTTGTATTAGATTGGTTAACTGAAATGTCAGTAGATTCATCGTTAGTTTTTACTGTTTCTTTGTTTTTTGAATGATTCTTATCATCATTTTCTTTAAAATTTTCATTGCTTTTTTTCTGCTCATTATGTGTTTTATTTTGCTTAACTGTTTGCTTGTTTTCTTGTGAATTTTCTTCTGAAAACATTCCAAAACTACCAATAAATACTAAAGTTACGATAATTGTTATTAAAATCTTAGCTCATGTTTTCCAATATGTATATTTCTACGTTAAAAATAGAACAACTGGTCAAATAAATATTAAAGATAAAATAATAAACCATGCGTTTTTATACCATTTTGTTGATTCTTGATGCATTTATATACCTCCATAAATTTATAGTTATTTCAAAAGTATTTCTTTCTTTTGATTAAATTCTTCTTCTGTGATGGCGTTCATATCTAGTAATTCTTTCAACAATTTTATTTGCAAAAGTTTTTCTGTTTCAGGATTTTTACTTTCAATTTCAGATGTTTTATTATTCATCATTTTATTAACGTATTTAATAAAATCTTTCACATTATTGTCATTGATAAAACTCATTTTCACTTTATTACCACTAGAATAAAATGTGATAACATGACCAGTGAATTTTTTACTTAGTTCAAAAGTGGAAATTTTATCATAATCAAAGTTTTCATAGTCATATCCACTTAATCTTTTAGCATAAAATATAACTCTATATTCAGTAGCAACTAACACTCCATTTTTGACTGTATCACTACCTAGCATACTTGTTTCATATAATCCTGAAATAGCCTGTACAATTGTTTCATCTTCATGCAAAATTGTATTTTCAACTAAATTTAAATTTTTAACTTTACTTGCCAATTAGCTCACTCCTTGTTTTATTGTTTTAAAATTGGAATTAGAAAATGTATATTTTTAAAAATGGAATCGTGGGGGAATAAATACTTATAGTAGGTTAAATTTAGTAGTATAAAATTAAAATCAAATTTTAAATATGGGTTAGATCATCTGAAATACATGATCAATATTAGAAAGAAATGCTTTCAGTTTGTCATAAGGAATTAGGAAAGCGATATCATTTTTTATTTGAATACATTTTAATATTATATGTATTATTGGAAAAAAACGAAAATTTGTACTAATTTTATTGCTAAGTGAATTCAAATTCTTAATTTAGAACCGACTACACTTAATTTAACCAAAGTTCTACTTATTAAAGTTGTCCAATTAAGTGTAGAAAGTCTAAATTGAATTATTAATATAGTTATGACACTTTATTGCATAATAATTAGTTTAATGAAACCTTCTCTTTTTCTGTTCCAAATAAACCTGATTGTACTTGTAGCATTAGATTATTTTGTGTAATAACATTTTGATTTACATCAAAAACTATTTTAGCTTGCTTTTTACTTTCTGGGTTGATTTTTTCTCCAAAGAATCCTAAATTATCAGGGGAAATAGCTTGATTGGCAGATAAACTCGCACTACCATCAGCTTGGAATTGCTTACTACCATTAATTAATTTAAAAAATGAATCAGAAATGTTAACAGGTTTATTACTATTGTTTTTCACAGTTACATCTAAGATTAAGTATTCCCCGTTTGCATTTTTTTCAAGTCCTGGTGTTCCAACACTTTTTGCAGTACTTTTATCTAGAATAGTAACTTCAATTTTATCAAATTTTAAGGTGTCTCCAATTTTATAATTTGATTTTTCCAATTTATCAACTGGTTTACTTTTAGTTTCATTGCTAGAGTCTTTATTGTCATTTGATTTACTTTTATTTTTATTATTAGAGTCTTTATTATCATTTTGATCACTTTTCGAAACTTGATTATCACCATTTTTCATATCAGTTTTTTCCTGTGTAAAATTAACGATGATCATGCAAGTAATAATAATAGTTATTAATAATTTTACCCAAAGTTTCCAATTAGCATATTTATACATTAAAAATAAGCCTATTGGAAAAAATATTATTAAAAATAATATTATTATACCTGTTTTTTGGTACCAAGGTGTTTTTTCTTGTTGCATATTATTCAGCTCCTACCTATAAATATAAAAATAATTTATTTAATTAATAAACAAACTATTTGTATAGGAATATAACATATTTGATAATTAATTTCTATATCAATTCTAATAATCGATTTACAATTTCTTCAGTTGTGGCCCAACTTGTCGCAAATCTTACAACTCGATGTTGATCATCATATTTTCCCAAACGGCAAATTTTACTTTTTGTTTTAATTCATTAATTTTATCGTTACTTAAAATGAAGAATTGTTGGTTAGTGGGTGAATCAAAATATAGTCGATATCCTTTTTTAAGGAAACCTTCTTTCATTTTATTGGCCATTTCTATCGCATGGCGGCTAATTTTGAAATATAAATCATCTGTAAATAATTCAAGAAATTGTATGCCGGTTAATCGTCCTTTAGCTAAAAGGTCACCATGATGTTTAATACGTGTCGTAAAATGTTTGGGTTCGTTCTGCTTCGTAAATATAACTGCTTCTCCACATAATGCACCGATTTTAGTTCCACCGATATAAAAAATATCACAGAAATTCGCAACATCTTCAATAGTCATATCTGATTGATCACTCATCAAACCATAACCTAAGCGCGCACCGTCCATAAAAAGGGGGAGATTATGTTTTTGGCAAACGTTAGATAGTGCTTCTAATTCATTTTTTGAATATAATGTACCGTATTCAGTAGGATGGGAAATGTATACCATACCAGGAAAGACCATATGATCACGTTTAAAATCACTATTAAATGTTTCAATATAATCTTCAACACCGTTGGCAGTGATTTTTCCTTCTGATGAAGGGATTGTCAGTACTTTATGTCCACTATATTCGATTGCGCCACCTTCATGTACTGCAACATGACCTGTATCTGCTGAGATAACACCTTCATAGCTTTCTAACATGGAGTTTATCACGACTTGATTTGTTTGCGTACCTCCTACTAAAAAACGAATCGTTGCATCAGGACATTTAATTTTATGTTTAATTTGTTGGATAGCTAGATCCGTAAATTGGTCAAAACCATATCCTGGAGCTTGAATTCGATTTGTTTCAATTAAACGTTGTAAAACTTTTTCATGTGCACCTTCTAAATAGTCATTTTCAAAAGATAACATTTACTTTCCCTCCAATATTACAATGAATTACTTTCCTTAATTAGTTAGATTATTCTGACAACTAAGATGGATGAATATATTATATCTTATTTTAAATATATTTCAAATATATTCCGAGCAATATAATGTCGAAATATATTTAATTCCTTTTGTCGCTTTCGCTATTTATTGAATTATTTTTGGAAAAGCCGTATCATTTAATCAATAAAAAGAAAAGGGGATTAGAATATGGAACAAATTAAATTTAAGACTTTTACAGAAAGTAGTTTAGAAAAATTAGAAAGTACTTTAAATGAATTTTTAAAATCAGAAGAAGGGGCAAATTATCGTTTGTTAAATGTTACAATTAAACAGACTGAAGAACAAAAGTTTCCAAATATTGAGGAAGATTTCACTGCTTTTGTGACTTTAGTCAAAAATGAGTCAAATTAAAAGATAATATGTCGTTAGGAGTATATGTTTATGGAATTAAAGTTTTCTCATGATTTGGGTATGCTTTTTACGATATTACTTGCAATAGGTTTTGTAATTAATGTTGTTTTAGCATTTATTATTATATTTTTGGAGAGAAACCGACGTAGTGCAAGTTCTACATGGGCGTGGTTATTTGTACTATTTGTATTACCTTTAATTGGTTTTATCCTTTATTTATTCTTTGGACGTACAGTGTCTAAACGTAAGTTGGATAAAAATAATGGTAAAGAATTAGATGCCTTTAATGAACTTATTGATAAACAGATTAAGGATTTTGATGAACACAATTATGGTACTGATAACGAATTAGTAGCGAAACACCATGACCTAGTACGAATGTTACTTATGAATCAAGATGGATTTATTACTGAAAATAACCAACTTGATGTTTTTACAGATGGTCATGAATTATATGATCAAATGTTAGAAGATATTCGAAATGCTAAAGATTATATTCATTTAGAATACTTTGGCTTCGAATTGGATGGCTTAGGTAAACGTATCATCAAAGCATTAGAGGAAAAACTGAAAGAAGGTTTAGAAGTCAAATTATTATATGACGATGTCGGTTCTAAAAAAGTTGGAAGAGCTAATTTTAAACACTTTAATGAATTAGGCGGAGAAGTTGAGGCGTTTTTTGCTTCTAAATTACCTATTATCAAATTTAGAATGAACAACCGTAATCACCGTAAAATTGTAGTCATTGATGGACAAGTTGGCTATATAGGTGGCTTCAACGTTGGTGATGATTATCTTGGTTTAGGTAAATTAGGTTATTGGAGAGATACGCATTTTAGAATTGCTGGAGATGCAGTTGATGGTTTACAAACTCGATTTATGATGGACTGGAATTCACAAGCACATAGACCACAATTCGAATATAACGATAGATATTTCCCGAAAAAGCATGTGCAAGATGGACATGTACCTATGCAAATTGTGGCGAGTAGTCCAGCAGAAGATTGGCATCAAATTGAATTTGGTTATACTAAAATGATTATGAAAGCGAAAAAGTCGATTTATATACAAACGCCTTATTTTATTCCAGATAATTCATATATCAATGCTTTGAAAATGGCAGCAGCGACTGGTATTGAGGTACATTTAATGATTCCTTGTAAGCCAGACCACCCATTTGTTTATTGGGCAACATTTGCGAATGCGGCACAATTATTAGAAAGTGGTGTCCATATTTATACATATGAAAATGGATTCCTACATTCTAAAGTATGTTTAATTGATGATGAGGTCGTGTCAGTCGGTTCAGCAAACATGGACTATAGAAGTTTTGAATTAAACTTTGAGGTTAATGCATTTGTATATGATAAAGAGATAGCTAAAAAAATCAAACAAGCTTATAAAGAAGATATTAAAAAGTCAAAAGAATTAACAATAGAAGGCTATAGAAATCGTTCATTAAAAATTAAAATTAAAGAAGATTTAGCTAAACTTATTTCACCAATTTTATAATAAACAAAAAATCTGTCACTAATGGTGGCAGTTTTATTATTTATTATAAGTATATTATGTAAACTATGTGACAAATGTCATATCTAAATTATGACAAACGCTACTATTTTGAGTTATACAAACTTGATATTCTGTATTCAACTCAAAAAAGAGGTGGTATAAATGATAAAAATAAATCATTTAAGTAAACAATTTAACGATGTCAATGTACTTGAAAATATTAACTTAAATATAGAAGATGGTATTTGCACGGCACTCATTGGCAAAAATGGGGCAGGAAAATCAACATTAATCGATATTATTATTGGTAATAAAACAATTGAATTTGGTGAAATTATTGATAAACATAGTTTAATTAATAGAAAACAAATGGCTGTTTTATACCAAAAGACACATTTTCCTAAATTAGTAAAAGTAAAAGAGTTATTTAATTTATATTGTAGTTTATATCAAGAGCATATTTCTAAAGAAGAATTTATGAGTATCACTAACTTTGACGAACAATTGTTAAATCAATGGGCTTCAAAGCTTTCTGGTGGTCAACAAAGAATTTTAGATTTTGCCTTAACAGTTACAGGTAGACCAAAGTTACTTATATTAGATGAGCCAACCACTGCAATGGATATTGAAACGAGAGAACATTTTTGGAAAATAATCAATCGATTTAAAAGTGAAGGTATGACCATCTTATATACCACACATTATATAGAGGAAGTAGAAAGAATGGCTGATCAAATTGCTTTATTAGAAAATGGTCATATTAAAATTAAGGGGGATATAAATAAAATAAAGTCTTTAGAAAAAGCATCTTACATATATATTCCACTTAAATATAAAGATGAAGTTCAAAAACTGGCTGTTAATTTTATATTCAAAAAATTAGAACAAAAGTTCGAAATTAAAACAAAACAAGTCAAGGACATATTAATTGAAATGATGAATCAGAATATTGATTTAAATGAAATTGAAATATATAAATCATCTCTATTAGAAGTGCTATTTAATAAGTCGAATATCAGTGAGGAGGAAATATAATGCTAATGTCTTATTTTACAATCGAATTTAAAGTTCTACTTAGGAAAAGATTATATTTAATTATGTCCATATGTTTACCACTATTTTTTTATCTTTTATTCACTTCTATATTAGATTTGCCTAAATCTGAAAGAATAATATTTTATAAGGAATATATGTATAGTATGGTAGTATTTAGTTGTATGAACTTTTGTTTGATTTCATTTCCTGTTGATATGATTGAAGAAAGAACAAATGGGTGGTTTAAGCATCTTATGACCACACCTCTCAATATAACGTCATATTATTTGGTTAAAGTTAGTAAGACTACTTTTCAGTTTTTATTAGCTATTGTATTAATATTTGTAGTAGCACATTTTTATAATAACGTAAATATGGAAATGATAAAGTGGATAAAATCTGCAGTTATATTATGGATAGGTGCTAGTTTGTTGTTAACATTAGGTTTAATTATTGCTCAATTTAACGATACTCAAAAAGCAAGCAGTATTGCTAACTTAATAGGTATAGGATTAGCGATTTTAGGAGGTTTATGGTTCCCAACTAACACATTTCCTAATTGGTTACAAACTATTTCTAAATTAACACCTACTTATCATCTTAAACATTTGGCTTATCGTTTAAGTAAAGGTGATAGTCTCGATTTTACTTCTTTTGGAATAATATTTTTTATAGCGTGATATTTTTAATTATCGCAATACTGATTAATAAACAGAAAGCAGTGGATTAATATGGCAAATGTATCCGTTTGGACAAAAATTGGAACTAGAATAACTCCTTTAATTTATTTGATTTTTCCGATATTAAACCTTATCGATTACAGTATTGACAGACCCAAATTGGAATATTTACTGATTCTAATCATTTTTGCAATTGATTATATCACAATTGTCTTTTACTATAATCACATGAGTGATAAAACACTATATACACTGTTTCTGATTCACTATATATTATTAGATTATTTTGTTATATGTAAACAACCAATGAATGCATTATTTTTCTTCTTTAGTGCATTTGCTATTCCTTTCATGTTGAAAAAAGGATTTAAGTCTAAATATTTTATTACATTTGTTATTGCGATGATAGTAACACTAGGAATCACTTTTATTTTTATAAATGAAGCAACATTACCTCTATCAATTTATTTTGTGGTCATTTTTTTAATGTGTGTAGGGAATATTTATGCTTTAGAAGAGCGTAAAATGAAAGAAAAACTTACAGAACAGAATAAATACATTAATATTCTAATAGCGGAACAAGAAAGATCACGTATAGGACAAGATTTACATGATACGTTGGGTCACGTTTTTGCAAGTTTAACATTAAAATCAGAGCTAGCTATGAAACTGATTAATCAACAACCAACTAAAGCTAGAGATGAAATAGAATCAATCAATGAACTATCAAAAGACACGTTAAAAAAAGTGAGAAATATAATAGAAAATCTTCAAACGCCTTCATTTCTAGAAGAAGTCAAAGCTGTCTCGACAATTTTAAAAGATGCTCAAATTGATTTTGCTTTTTCTAACACACAAATAGTAGCATCTTTAAATCCAGCTAAACAGGCTTTAGTATCCATGATTTTAAAAGAGGCGATAAATAATATAATTAAACATGCTAATGCAACTGAAGTTAAAATTAATTTAAGTGATTATCAAAATTGCATTATTTTAACTATCCAAGATAACGGTATAGGAATGAATAATAAAGATAAAGAAAAGCTTGGTAGTATTCGGAGTAGAGTAAATTATTTAACCGGAGAACTAAATATTGAAAACCACAATGGAACTAAGCTAACAATCTGTGTACCTAGAGGTGAAATGATGTGATTACAATGATTATAGCTGAAGATCAACATATGCTTAGAAAAGCAATGGTACAACTTATAGAATTAAATGATGATTTGAAGGTATTAGCAGATGTAGGAAATGGTAATGGGGCATTAGAGTTAATAAAAACATATAAACCTGATATTGCAATACTAGATATAGAAATGCCAGGTAAGACAGGTATTGAAGTCTTAGCAGAATCTAAAACTTTAAAATTACAGACCAAAATTATTATTGTTACAACTTTTAAAAGACCAGGATATTTTGAAAAAGCTGTAGCAAATGATGTAGATGCATATGTTTTAAAAGAGCGATCCATAGATGAATTAGTAAATACTATTCAGAAGGTAGTTAAAGGGAAGAAAGAATATAGTGATAGCTTGATGACATCATTAATTACGTACACCAATCCATTAACGCACAAAGAACAAGTTGTCTTACGAGAAATCGGTAATGGATTAAGTAGTAAGGATATTGCAGATAAATTATATTTATCAAATGGAACAATACGTAATTATACCTCATCTATTATTGATAAACTTGAAGCAGAAAATCGTTTTGATGCTTGGAAAATTGCCACAAATAATGGGTGGATATAATTAGCTTGGTTGTTTATCAACATGTTCTGAAAGTAATTTTAAAATTTCAATTGCTTTATAAGTTGGTGTTTCAATGCTTAAAGTATGATCGAATGTATGATTTTGGGGTGTTTTAACTTTATAAGTAATTTCATAGCTATCAATGATGCAATCTATAATTTCCATAATTTCCCCCTCCTAAAAATTTTATTAAATTAATTGTTTTATTAATTTTTATATACCACAAATTTTACAAATTATTCCTCTAATATTCACATAAATGTTACAAAATAAATATTTTTTTGAAATGAAAAAAGGCCATTGAATTTGATTTCAATGGCACGCTTTGTTTATTATTGATATTTCATAAAATTAATTGCTATCGTTTTCTTTTTCCATGAAATTAGTAATTAAATAAACGATAAATCCTACAAAAATCCCTAAAAATAATGCAACTACGGCAGAAACTATAGTTGGGAATTTAAATACAACTTGCATTACAATACCTATTATAACTGCCACAATGACTGCTATAAGTGTGACTCTATTCTCACTAGACATATTGTTAATTCACTCCTATCATTGATTATTATATCATGGTCATGCTTGTTTAAAAATTTTTATTTAGTATTGACGCTATGATTATTATTCATTATGATTAGTCAGGATAAATAAGTAAGAATGGGTGACATCAATGAAATCGAAAAAGTCTTTATCAACACTCGTGTTGGTAATCATAGTTGTTTGTGTATTATTGTTTCAATTTATTAATCATACTGGACCATTTAGTGGATCTAAATCAGAAAATACTAGCACAGAATTAAAAGGAAAGGAAAAAGTCCATATTGATAGGGTAGTTGACGGTGATACATTTGTAGCAAAACAGGGCAACAAAAATATTAAAGTGCGTTTAATTGGTGTTGATACGCCTGAAACAGTTAAACCGAACACACCTGTTCAACCATATGGTAAAGAAGCTTTAAACTATAGTAAGAAAACTTTAACCAATAAAGATGTATATCTTGAATATGATAAAGAAAAAAATGACAGATATGGTAGAACATTAGCATATGTATGGCTAGATAAAGATCATATGTATAATAAAGAACTAATTGAAAAAGGTTTAGCAAGAGAGAAGTACTTTGCGCCAAATGGCAAGTATAGAGATGTATTTAAAAAAGCTCAAAATGAAGCTAAGAAAAACAAAGTTAATATTTGGAGTTAATATGTAATAAAAAGGCCGATACAATTTATGAATATCATTTCATAAATGTATTGGCCTTTTATCATATCAATTTTAATTAAATTGTTGTGTAACTTGTTCAACTTGATCTTTAGTTAGTGGATGTTTAGATAAACTTACTGCATCGCTAATCACTTTTTCAAGTGATGATTTAGTTGAAACTGTGTCTACATATTTGTCGCTTTCTTCAGAACCTTCGATAATATTGACAGTTCCATCATTAAAATAAACCACACCGATACTTTGAATTTTGAAATTAAACTGTGACTCGATTTGGTCTTTTAATGCTTTAGCGTTATTAGCAGCTTGTTGGTATGGATCATAATCATAAAATTCATAAATCACTCGATTATCTTGAAGCATTTCAATGAATGTATAGACACCTTCACGAGTAGTATTGAATTGTTTATGATACTGTTCACTAATATAATGTCCAACTATTTTATCTCTATTTAGAGGTTGTTGGTCTAAATTAATATGCTTATCAGGCACATCAAAATGATAGAAAGTTTTTTGGTTCCAATGTTTAACATCAACATTGATTAAACCGACATCAGTAACAATAATGAAATCAAATGATCTTACATAATCAAATAATGGATGTTTAGTGGCAAGGTTACTCGTTGCTATAATGTTATATACATTTAATTGACCACTTTCCACAAATTGATCTAAGATACCTCGTAAATCACGCTTCGCATTTTTGAATGCATGTGGGCTAATGCCTTTGTTGGTACTTAGCATTTGATTTTTTAAAGAAAGATTTTCCTCACTTAAAGCTGAATTTTTGGCTACGATTTGATTTTTTGCATATTCTTCAGTTTCAACTCTACTTTTTAAATACTGTTGATTCAAGAAAAATGCGATAATCAAAACAATGATGATAATTATTAGAATTATCGATAAAGTTGACATAATTTTCACCCGAATCTATTTAGATTTAAACAGTAATGCATATGTATGATAGTGATATGAAATATTAATTTTTATGAAAAAGAAAATAATATATATAATCAAAATCACACAATTGATAACTCAATATTGATTATAAACTTACATTTAATGATGTTCAATCTATTGTAAGTGAAATTAAGAATAATATTTGAAATTTTAACGTTATAGACACTTTTAATAAATAACCATTGGAGTAACCACCAATTAAGATAAAATAATAAAAATTTATCAAGATATTAAATATAATTTTTACTAATTGTTCACAAATAATCAATTGAAAAAGATGTAGCTAGAAGGTATAATATAGGTTATGAAAGCGTTTACTAAGAAGGTGGTGTACATGTATATGGAAGAACATTCAAATACTCAAACTTTAGTTGAAGCATTAATTCAATCATCATCACAATCTTTCAAATTTCATGGTGTTGTAGCAATGCAGTTATTTTTAAGTGATGACCTTGAACTACCTTCAAAAGTAGATATTTGTGTAGAACGAAAAAAGTTAATAGATGTTGTCAAAGCTATACCTAATTATTTTAATGTTCGCCTTTTTAATAAAGCTGGTGAATGTTCCGATAGTCATAACATGTCATTAAAAGAAATTACACATGCAAATGTTTATGATGAAGAGCGTCAAATTATGGAGATTTTTGTATATGATGTTGTGAATGATGAGTGGATATTTAGGTTGAATTCCCAAATTCGTTTGCCTAAGAATAATATTTATTTCCATTCATTAAATTATGATGTGGATTATATTAAACCGGAAATCGTACTGATGTATGATTTATTAGATAACCAAAACTATCATCAATTCTCGAATTATAAAAAAGTAATTGATTCATTGAGTTACTATCAATTTTTCATTCTTAAACTTGTTGTGGGTGAAAAAAGAATTAAAGAAGCTATTTTAAATAATAAAAAGATATTAGAAGCTTAAAAGCAACTTTCTAAAGGACTAGATTTTGTCCTATTTAGAAAGTTGCTTTTTTAATTAATCTTTTATGCAAACACCATGATAACAGAATTCATATGTTGCTCTTACAGCTTTTTCTGCGTCTTCTAATTTGATACCAAACATCATTGAAATTTCAGATGCCCCTTGGTTAATCATTTTTAAATTAATATTAGATTCTGCAAGTGCATGGGTAATTTTACTGGCAGTACCAATAACTCTATTCATTCCTTCACCAACAATCATTAAAATTGCAAGGTCGTGATCGATACTCAATTCATCAACATCACAATGTCTTTGTATATCGTTTAGTACACGACTTTCTACATCTCTTATTTGGTCAGAGCGCATGACAAGACTGATATTATCTATACCTGAAGGCATATGATCAAATGAAATATTATAATCTTCAAGAACACCTAAAATCTTTCTTGTGAAACCAACTTGTCTGTTCATCAAGTATTTTTTGATATTAATAACAGTAAAATCTTTATCACAACTAATACCACTTATAACATTTTTAGAATTGATTTCCCTATCATGTAAGATAAATGTGCCTTTATCTTCAGGACGGTTTGTATTCTTAATAACAACAGGGATGCGGTCTTTATGTAAAGGTTGTAGCGCCTCATCATGGAATACACTAAAACCAGCGTATGAAAGTTCACGCATTTCTCTATAAGTTATTTCTTCGATAATTTCAGGATTTTTAATAATGTTAGGATTTGCCTTGAATATACCAGATACATCTGTAAAGTTCTCATATAGGGATGCTTTAACACCTCGAGCAATAATAGCACCCGTAATATCTGAGCCACCTCTAGGAAAAGTAACTATAAAATTATGTTTGGAAACGCCAAAGAATCCAGGAATGATTAATTTCTCTTTGTAATCATTTAATTTGAATATTTGTTCATAGGCAGAATCTAAAATTTGAGCTTGTTTAGGTAAATCAGTGACTAAAATACCTGCATCTTTCGGTGAAATATATTTAGTAGGAACACCTTGGCTATTGTTGTAAGTTGCGATAAGTTGTACATTAAAGTCTTCGCCGCATGACACAATAGCATCATAAAGACGTGCAGGTTTATCTTTAAGTTCACGGATATGTTTTTCCAAAGTTTCATCAATTGTAGTAAGAATATCACGGTCCATATCTAATTCTTCAACAATATCTGCATAACGTTGAATAATCTCATGCTTTTTATGTTGATAGTCAATGTTGTTGATGACTTTTTCATATAAACGAATGAGTAAGTCAGTCGTTTTAATATCATCACTTGAACGTTTTCCTGGAGCAGAAACGATAATAATCTTACGTTCTGGATCATCATTAACAATTTTTAATACTTTTTTAATTTGCTTGGCGTTAGAGACTGAACTGCCTCCAAATTTAGCTACTTTTATAATAAAACAACCTTTCTAAAAAATCAGAAAATTTTATTTAGTTTTTCGGTGGAGCGTGGTACTATAAAGTTATATTTTCATTATTGTGAACTTTACAAAAATTAAGAATAATTCTATACTATACCATCATATAGTATTTTTCAACGATACATTTGTTTTTCTCAAGTGAACAAGGAGGTACAGCAACATGAAGGAATTAAATATTGCATTACTTGGCTTAGGTACTGTAGGATCAGGCGTTGTTAAAATTATTGAAGAGAATAGGCAACAAATTAAAGATACGCTCAATAAAGATATTGTTATCAAACATATACTTGTTCGTGACAAATCTAAGAAACGTCCATTAAATATTAGTCAATATCACTTAACTGAAGATGTAAATGAAATTTTAAATGATGACACTATTGATATTGTTGTGGAAGTTATGGGAGGCATTGAACCTACAGTTGATTGGTTACGTAGTGCTTTAAAGAATAAAAAACATGTCATTACTGCGAATAAAGATTTATTAGCAGTACATTTAAAATTACTTGAAGATTTGGCAGAAGCTAACGGTGTTGCTTTAAAATTTGAAGCTAGTGTTGCAGGTGGTATTCCTATTGTGAATGCAATTAATAATGGTTTGAATGCCAATAATATATCTAAATTTATGGGGATTTTAAATGGAACATCAAACTTTATTCTTTCAAAGATGACTCAAGATCAAACAACATTTGAAGATGCACTTGAGGAAGCTAAGCGTCTAGGTTTTGCTGAAGCTGATCCAACAGACGATGTAGATGGTGTAGACGCCGCTAGAAAAGTAGTAATTACGTCTTATCTATCATTTAACCAAGTGATTAAACTTAATGATGTTCAATTGACAGGTATTAGAAATACGACATTAAGTGATATCAATGCGGCAAAGGCACTAGGATATAAAATTAAATTGATTGGTAAGGGAACTTATAATAATGGAAAGGTTAATGCATCCGTAGAACCTACTTTGATCGATGAAAAGCATCAACTTGCGGCAGTTGAAAATGAGTATAATGCCATTTATGTCATTGGTGATGCTGTAGGCGATACAATGTTTTATGGTAAAGGTGCAGGTAGTTTAGCTACAGGCAGTGCTGTAGTGAGTGATTTACTGAATGTTGCTTTATTCTTTGAATCAAATTTACATACGCTACCACCTCATTTTGAATTGAAAACTGAAGAGACAAGAGAAATGATGGATAATGAAGAAGCTGTTCTTGTTCAAGAAAAGTTAAACTTTTATGTAGTGCTTAAATCTCAAGCACAGTCTGAAGAAAAGTTAGAAAAAGAGCTTAAATCACATTTACCATTCCATAAATCATTAAAGGTAACTAAGCGTGACGCAGATACGTATGCAATAGTAATTTTAGGATTAGATCAATCACCTGAACAATTATTAAATGATGCAGGATTTGATGTTAATAAAGTTTATCCAGTAGAAGGGGTTTAATACTTATGAAAAGATGGCAAGGTTTAGTTAGAGAATTTGAAACATATTTACCTGTAAATGATCAAACACCTCAATTAACGTTGAATGAAGGTAATACACCGTTAATTTATTGTGCAAATATGTCGGAAATGCTTGGAATTGAATTATACGTGAAATATGAAGGGGCGAACCCAACAGGTTCTTTTAAAGATAGAGGCATGGTTATGGCTGTAACTAAAGCAAAAGAACAAGGTAAAAAAATTGTTATTTGTGCGTCAACAGGGAATACGTCAGCATCTGCAGCGGCATATGCAGCGAGAGCAGGATTAAAAGCAATAGTAGTTATTCCTGAAGGTAAAATTGCTTTAGGTAAATTATCACAAGCAGTAATGTATGGTGCGGAAATCGTATCTATCGAAGGAAATTTTGATGAAGCTTTAGAAATAGTAAAAGAAATTGCTAAAAATGGCGATATTGAATTGGTGAACTCTGTTAATCCATTTAGAATAGAAGGGCAGAAAACGGGTGCCTTTGAGTTAGTAGAACAACTTGACGGAGAAGCGCCAGATATTTTGGCGATTCCAGTTGGGAATGCAGGTAACATAACTGCATATTGGAAAGGTTTCAAGGAATATCATGAGAAAAAAGGTAGTCAACTACCACAATTATTTGGTTTCCAAGCAGAAGGCGCGTCACCAATCGTTCAAAATAAGGTCATTAAAAATCCAGAAACAGTCGCTACTGCTATTCGTATTGGAAATCCTGCGAGTTGGGAGAAAGCGACTAATGCACTAAACGAATCAAATGGCTTAATTGATAGTGTGACAGATGAAGAAATCTTAGAAGCTTATCAAATGATGACATCTAAGGAAGGGGTATTCAGTGAACCTGCTAGTAATGCCTCAATTGCAGGTTTAATTAAATTAAAACGTGCTGGTCGCTTACCACAAGGCAAAAAAGTTGTAGCTGTTTTAACAGGAAACGGTTTGAAAGATCCAGACACAGCTATTTCTTTACTAGACAACCCAATTCAACCACTTCCTAATGATAAAGAAAGCATCATTCAGTATATTAAAGGAGCTTTATAATATGGAAGCTATGTTAAAGTTGAAAATTCCCGCTTCAACTGCAAATTTAGGTGTTGGATTTGATTCAATTGGTATGGCATTAAATAAATATCTTCATATGAACGTCAAAGCAATTCAAGGTGATAATTGGGAATTTAACTACTTTAATGAAGAATTAGAGTGTTTACCAAAGGATAAGTCCAATTATATTTATCAGGTCGCTCAAAAAGTTGCTAATAAATATGATGTAGAGTTACCAGCGTTAAGTATCGATATGAGAAGTGATATACCTTTAGCAAGAGGTTTAGGTTCTTCAGCTTCAGCGTTAGTAGGTGCACTCTATATTGCTAACTATTTCGGAAATATTCAATTATCTCAGTATGAATTACTTCAACTTGCAACTGAGTTTGAAGGTCATCCTGATAATGTAGCGCCTACTATATATGGTGGATTAATTTCTGGTTATTATAATCCAGATACTAAAGTGACAGATGTTGCACGTATTGATGTACCTAAAGTAGATATCATACTAACAATACCACCTTATGAACTTAAAACTGAAGATTCTCGTCAAGCATTACCAAATACTTTTTCACATTCTAATGCAGTAAGAAATAGTGCAATCAGTAATACAATGATCTGTGCATTAATACAACACAAATATGAATTAGCTGGAAAAATGATGGAACAAGATGGTTTTCATGAACCCTATCGTCAACATTTAATTCCAGAATTTGCAACAATTAGACAAATTTCTAAAGCACACAATGCATATGCAACTGTCATTAGTGGTGCGGGACCAACAGTATTAACGATGAGTCCACGTGAACATAGTGGTGAAATAGTAAGAACTTTAAAGAAAGACATGTCACATTGTATCTCAGAATTAGTGACTATCAATGAAGTTGGTGTCATTGAAGAAGTAGTGTACCAGTGAGCTTGTTTTGATGTAAAATATAGATAAGTCATTGAAAGGAGATTCGAAATAACATGAGTAAATATAAAGTAATCGTAATGGATATGGATGACACACTAATGAATAGTGAGAATCAAGTATCTCCAGAAACACAATCTTATCTTATTGATATTCAAGACAAAGGATATAAAGTTGTTTTAGCTTCAGGAAGACCAACTGAAGGGATGTTACCTTTAGCAAGAACATTGAAATTAAATGAACATGAAAGTTATATTATTAGTTATAACGGTGGTAAAACAATTAATATGACTACAGAACAAGTAGAAGTAAGTCAAAGCGTATCTAAAGAAAATTTTGACGCGATTGTAGATTATTGCCGTGAAAAAGGCTTTTTAGTATTAACTTATGACGAAGGTTATATTATTTATGATGGCGATCATGAATACATGAATATTGAATCAGAATTAACTGGTCTACCGATGAAACGTGTGGAAGATATTAAATCTTATATTACACATAGTGTGCCAAAAGTTATGGGCGTCGATTATGTAGGTAATATTACTGAAGCGCGTATCGACTTGAATGGTTTCTTTAATGAGGACATTGATGTTACTACAAGTAAGCCCTTCTTTTTAGAGTTTATGGCAAGAGATGTTTCAAAAGGTAATGCTATTACAGCATTATGTAAAAAACTAGATATTTCACTTGAAGAAGTGGTTGCATTTGGTGATAGTTTAAATGATCAATCCATGTTAGAGGTTGTTGGTCATGCCGTAGCTATGGGTAATGCAAGTGACGAATTAAAAAATATTGCGGATGAAGTAACTTTAGATAATAATTCTAATGGCATTCCACATGCTTTAAAACGTCTTTTATAATTAAATAGACCTAGGTATCTTGATGGTAACGCGATAACATATTTACTAACATGTTATCGATGTATACCAAGGACAAGTTACCTAAGTCTTTTTTTAGATTATTTTGCTGTGTGTGTCCAATCATTTTTGCCTTTATAGCGCTTAACATGTGCATAAACTTGATCCGCAGCATAATCAAGGTTTGTATAAACAGTTATAGTAAATGCTGATTGGTTTTCTTGAAACTTTTCTTCTAAAAATACTTCTTTAAGATGTGTAAATAAGTTGTTCATTTGGTCGTGATTCAAACTTGGATATTCTCGCAATGTATTCTTAACGAGTTGACCATTTTTTTCTTCTAAAGATTGCACGACAATAACAAAACGTTCGTCACTTTTAATCACATCATCGAACAAATTTGTTTGACCAATCATTGAAACCACCTCATAAGCCATTTTTCTTAACTTTATTATACATGATATTTTGTTTGCAGAAAATAAACTTTAATTATAAAACAATAGTAATTTATTAATTGTTGCGCGTTCATTTTGACAAAATAAAATACACCTTTCAATTAAAATTAGTTAAACAAATCAATTGAAAGGTGTAATGAATATTAATCATTTTAATGACTTTTAATTATTTTTGAAAATATGAGAACTTAAATCCATTTCTTCAAGTTTGACAAACTTCGTTTTCTTAATCATTTTATGAACAAAGAAGATAATTGCTAGGATTAGAATAGGTGCAAAGTTTCTAATCACACTAATCCAATCACCAGAAGCAATGCTTCCGAAAGAACTACCAAATAATAAGAATAATAATGTAGCAATTACAACTATAGGACCGAATGGATAAAACGGTGCTTTATATGGTAATAATTCATTAGCATCTTTACCTTGTTTTTTAATAGCACGACGCACTCTTATTTGTGCCCAAATACTAGAGCCCCAAACAATGATGACCATCGAACCAATAATGTTTAATAAATTAAATACAGCATTAGAATTAAAATTAGCATATATTACTACAGCTACTACTAATAAATAAGTTATTAGAATAGATCTAATCGGTAATTTAGTAGCTTTATTTAATTTGTTGAAAAATTGTGGTGCTTGTTTATCAACACTTAGTGAATAAAGCATTCTGCTTGTTGTATAAATACCTGAGTTTGCAGCTGATAATAATGAAGTTAAAATAACTGCATTAATGACTGAAGCAGCAAAAGCAATACCTATACGGTCAAATACGATTGTAAATGGACTTTGAGTAACAGATTGACTTTCATTTAATAGTAATGGATCAGTATATGGGATTATTGCAGCGATAACTGCTATAGATAATACATAGAATAATAAAATTCTCCAAAATACTTGTTTAATCGCTCTAGGCATTGATTTACTTGGATCACTTGATTCTCCAGCTGTGACTGCAACAACTTCTGTACCACCTACAGAAAAGCCAGCAACTAATAAAACACTTAAGATACCTGAGATACCACCTACAAAAGGTGCTTCTCCTTTAGTATAATTTTCAAATCCATAAGAATGTCCACCTAAAATACCAAAAATCATCAAAATACCAAAAACTATAAATACAATAATTGTGACTACTTTAATTAGTGATAACCAAAACTCTGTTTCACCAAATGCTTTTACTGAGAAGATATTTAGTAGTAAAAGTAACGTAATAAATATCAAGCTCCAAGCTAAGGGACTAAAGAAATTAAAAGCATCCCAAAACTTTAACACATTTGCTGCAACAATAACGTCTACACTTGTTACAAGGGTCCACATTCCCCAATATAACCAGCCCATGGTAAAACCTAATGACGGATCAACAAATCGTGTAGAGTAAGAACTAAATGAACCAGATACTGGATAGAAAGTAGCTAATTCACCAATAGACGCCATTAAAAAATAAAGCATGATACCAATTAACAGGTAAGCAAGAATAGCGCCGCCAGGTCCAGCTTCGGAAATGACACTACCTGTGGCCACAAACAAACCAGTTCCGATTGCACCACCTATAGCAATCATGGTTATGTGTCTGGAGGTTAAACCTCTCTTCATATTATTATCTTCCATATACTGTCTCCCATCTATTTTAAATATATCCATCATTTTAATTCTTTTATACTTACTATTCAATAGTAATTTAGCACTTTAAAGCAAAATATTCAAATTTTCTGATAATTATCTAAGAAAAGGCGTTTAAGTATCATTCATTTAGGGGATACTTTATAATGGATACTATATTATAATAATTCTAATTTAAGTGGAGGGGAATTTAATGTCTAAACAAGACGGCAAGTTAACAGGTTTATTCGGCGCACCCGTGTCTGATAGAGAAAATAGTATGACAGCAGGTCCAAGAGGTCCACTTTTAATGCAGGATATTTACTTCTTAGAGCAAATGTCACATTTTGATCGTGAAGTGATTCCTGAAAGACGTATGCATGCTAAAGGTTCTGGTGCATTTGGAACATTTACAGTCACTAACGATATTACACAATATACAAGTGCTAAAATGTTTTCCGAAGTAGGTAAACAAACTGAAATGTTCGCAAGATTTTCTACTGTATCTGGTGAAAGAGGTGCAGCAGATGCTGAGAGAGACATTCGTGGATTTGCTTTGAAATTCTATACTGAAGACGGAAACTGGGATTTAGTTGGTAATAATACGCCTGTATTCTTCTTTAGAGACCCTAAATTATTCGTAAGTTTAAATAGAGCAGTTAAAAGAGACCCAAGAACAAATATGAGAAGTGCACAAAATAACTGGGATTTCTGGACAGGATTGCCAGAAGCATTACATCAAGTGACAATTTTAATGTCTGATAGAGGTATTCCAAAAGATTTACGACATATGCATGGATTCGGTTCACACACATATTCTATGTACAATGATAAAGGTGAACGCGTATGGGTTAAATATCATTTTAGAACACAACAAGGCATTGAAAATTTAACAGATGAAGAAGCGGCTAACGTGATTGCTACGGATCGTGATTCATCACAACGTGATTTATATAATGCGATTGAAAATGGCGATTATCCTAAATGGAAAATGTATATTCAAGTAATGACAGAAGAACAAGCAAGAAATCATAAAGATAACCCATTTGATTTAACAAAAGTTTGGTACCATGGTGATTATCCATTAATTGAAGTTGGAGAATTTGAATTAAACCGCAATCCTAATAACTACTTCCAAGATGTTGAACAAGCTGCTTTTGCACCTACAAACATCGTTCCAGGTCTAGACTATTCACCAGACAAAATGTTACAAGGTCGTTTATTCTCTTATGGTGATGCTCAACGTTATAGATTAGGAGTTAACCATTGGCAAATACCAGTTAACCAACCTAAAGGTGTAGGTATTGAAAATTTATGTCCATTTAGTCGTGATGGACAAATGCGTATATTAGATGATAACCAAGGTGGCGGACCTCATTATTATCCAAATAATCAAGGTGTGTATGATTCTCAACCAGAATTTAAAAAGCCACCATTCCCAGCTGATGGTGATGGTTATGAATATAACCAACGTCAAGATGATGATAACTACTTTGAACAACCAGGTAAGTTATTTAGATTACAATCAGATGAAGCCAAAGAGAGACTCTTTACTAATACAGCAAATGCGATGGATGGTGTGACTGAGGATGTTAAACGACGTCATATTCGTCATTGTTATAAAGCAGATCCAGATTATGGTAAAGGTGTTGCTAAAGCATTAGGTATTGATATTAATTCAATCGATTTAGAAGGTGAGCAAGACGAAACTTATGAGAATTTTAAAAATTAAAAGTTAAGATTGCGCACTGAAGATTTATATGATAGAATTTTAAATCGTAAGTATTCCTAACTAGAAAGGGTGTTGAACGTGCGCGTAAATATCACATTAGCATGCACAGAATGTGGCGATCGTAACTATATCACTACTAAAAATAAAAGAAATAATCCTGAGCGTATTGAAATGAAAAAATATTGCCCAAGATTAAACAAATATACGTTACATCGTGAAACTAAATAATCACTTATCTTTCAAATACGACAATTTGAAATGCGAAAAGATCTTTTTCTTAATCGAAAAAGGTCTTTTTTTAATAAAGAAAGTCAACAATTTACTTAGCTAAGGAAATTTCAAGGTTGCAAAAATCAAAATACGTGTTATTATATAAAACGTAATAATTACGATTAGTAAAAAGAGAGGTAATAAGAATGGCTAAGAAATCAAAAATCGCAAAAGAACAAAAAAGACAAGAATTAGTAGATAAATATTTTGAATTACGAAAAGAACTTAAAGCTAAAGGTGATTATGAAGCTTTAAGAAAATTACCACGTGATTCATCACCTACACGTTTAACGCGTATATGTAAAGTGACTGGACGTCCAAGAGGTGTATTGAGAAAATTTGAAATGTCACGTATCGCATTTAGAGAACATGCTCATAAAGGACAAATACCAGGTGTGAAAAAATCAAGTTGGTAAAACTCGTACTAAAGTCCATTTACAAGAACAATAAAACAATGTAAAGTAAGTAAGGATAATATTTTTCTGAATAAAGCAACTGATTTTGTTTTGATTATTCGGATTTTAGCTATTTATCCCAAAATATATTGTTTTTATAAAGGGGCTTTTAGATTAATATGAAAATATTTGATTATGAAGACATACAACTAATACCAAACAAATGTATTGTTGAAAGTAGATCTGAATGTGATACATCAATTCAATTTGGTCCACGTTCATTTAAACTTCCAGTTGTACCAGCTAACATGCAAACGGTTATGAATGAAGATTTAGCACAATGGTTTGCAGAAAATGACTATTTTTATATCATGCATCGATTTAATGAAGCAGCTAGAATTCCGTTTATCAAAAAAATGCAAAGTAATCATTTATTTGCATCTATTTCAGTTGGTGTAAAAAAAACCGAGTTTGAATTTATTGAACAACTCGCAAATGAAGAAATAACACCTGAATATATTACAATCGATATTGCACATGGACATTCTGATTCTGTCATTAATATGATTAAGCATATTAAATCATATTTACCTAATTCATTTGTTATTGCAGGTAATGTAGGAACACCAGAAGGCGTTAGAGAATTGGAAAATGCCGGTGCTGATGCAACGAAGGTAGGTATCGGACCTGGTCGAGTTTGTATAACTAAAATTAAGACAGGATTTGGTACAGGTGGTTGGCAATTAGCTGCACTTAATTTATGTAGTAAAGCAGCTCGAAAGCCATTGATTGCTGATGGTGGTATACGAACTCACGGTGATATTGCTAAATCAATCCGTTTCGGGGCTTCAATGGTTATGATTGGTTCATTGTTTGCAGCACACGAAGAATCACCGGGAGAAACAGTTGAACTCGAAGGTAAACGCTATAAAGAATATTTTGGTAGTGCTTCCGAATTCCAAAAGGGCGAACATAAAAACGTTGAAGGCAAAAAGATGTTTGTAGAACATAAGGGATCATTGAAAGATACTTTAAAAGAAATGCAACAAGATTTACAAAGCTCTATTTCTTATGCGGGTGGAAAAGATTTAAAATCACTTCGCACAGTAGATTATGTGATTGTTAGAAATTCAATCTTTAACGGAGATAGAGACTAAGTATCTTATGGTAGGTGACTACAATTAAAAAGTTTCTCGTATTTTTTGTCGCATGTTTATGTTTAGTGATTTTTCTGCCACTGAATGAGTTAAAGCCACTTGAAAAACTTCAAATAGAAGTTAGGCAACAGATAGATCATTGGGCATTTGGAGATTCTAATGAAGAAGATATAAGTTTGGATGTTCCAAATAAACAAGAGTTTGCTATTAATAATGTTCAAATGAATATGTCAAAAAAAGAAGTAGAAGATAAATTAGGTAAAGAAAAGCGCATCACTTCTAATGAATATGGTACCAACTGGTATACGTATTACGATGATGATTATAACCAATTTGTCATGATTAGTTATATTAAAGATAGAGTAAACGGTATGTATACTAATCAAAACTTAATTTCTTCTCAGTCTAAAATAAAATATGCGACACCTAAAAACAAGGTGAAAGATCGTTTAGGTAAACCTCTTGATGAGATAAAAAAAGGGAATAAGCGATTCGAAATTAAAAATGATGAATATGATGTATTTCACAAAAAGCATATTTATACTACAGTTTTCTATGATAAACATGAAAAGAATGGTGTCACTGCGTTATATCAAGTAAGTGACGAAATGGAAAATAGGCTTCAAGAGCAATATGGTGCACCTTCTAAATCTTTAGAAAAAAGTTTTGAATTACAGGATTTTGATATCGTTAATGCAGAAAGAAAGCAAAGACAATTATCAACATTAAGTTATTCTAAATCCATTTCTGACACTGCTAGAAAGCATAGCCAAGATATGGTAGAAAATAGTTATTTTGATCATACTGATTTAAATGGAAAATCGCCATTTGACCGATTGAAAGCAGATCATCATGATTTTAATGCAGCTGGAGAAAATCTAGCCTATGGACAACAAAATAGTATATATGCTCACGAAGGATTAATGAATTCATTAGGGCACAGAAAAAACATACTAAATGATAGCTTTTCAACTTTAGGTGTAGGCGTCGATTTTAATGATCAACGACAACCATATTGGACAGAAAATTATACTGGTTAATCGTTTAAAACAATATATGTTGGGGTACTAATTAGTTGTAAGGAAGTAGATAGAATGTCAACTAAATCAAAACAACAACCTGATATCTTAGAAAAAGTAAAAGAAGTTTTGAATAAGAATCAAAATAAAAAGGATTAGGCTAATGGCCTAATCCTTTTTTTTATAGGGGGTTATGAGGATAAGTTATGATTACATTTCTCTATATAAACCGATTACTTTTCCAACTACTATAACATTATCTAAGTAAATTGGATCCATTGTACTATTTTCTGGTTGTAATCTGTATCGGTTCTTTTCTTTATAAAATCTTTTAACTGTTGCTTCATCATCTTCAGTCATCGCAACAATGATATCGCCATTTTCTGCGATTGTTTGACTACGAACGATGACTTTATCGCCATCAAGAATACCTGCTTCAATCATACTGTCTCCAACAACATTTAAAATAAAGATATCGCTATTATGTGTGGAAGTTAAGTGTTCAGGTAATGGAAAGTATTCTTCAATATTCTCGACTGCAGTAATTGGAATACCGGCTGTTACTTTACCTATTACAGGAACATGAATCGTTTCTTCCATACTAATATTATCGTTTAATTGTTCGCTAACAATTTCAATTGCTCTAGGTTTAGTAGGATCGCGTTTAATATAGCCTTTTTCTTCTAATCTTGATAAATGACCATGAACGGTTGAACTTGAGGCCAATCCTACTGCTTCACCAATTTCGCGAACACTTGGCGGATACCCTTTTGATTGAACAATCTGCTTAATGTAATCATATATTTCGCTTTGTCTTTTCGTTAATTCTCTCATATATAGGCACTCCCTAGTTTTATTTAAGTTTATTATAGCATCTCTATAATCAAATAACAAACGTTTGTTCGTTAAAGTGTTGACATGGAACATCTGTTCTGTTAAATTATAAATACAAACAAACGTTCTAGGAGTGAAATTCATGTTAACAAAACAAACAAAGACATTTTTAACATATATAGCAGTATTTTTAGTATCTTGCCTTATCTTTTTAGTATTCTTCTTAAGTGTTAATCAAAGTGCACATTCAGAACAAACGTACGAAATGACAGATCATGAAATTCATCAGAATGCTAACCAAAATGAACATCAAGTACCTAATAATGATGGGAACAGCGAACATAAATCTGGGTCTATGTTCGCATTAGCCCACTAAGATAGATTAAATAAAGAGAAAGTGAGCGTAACGATTTGGTTATGCTCATTTTTTTTGTTATATTTTATGGAAGGTTTATCAACGCTATATTATTATAAGAATATAAAAATATATGATATAAGGTTAGAAAAATATGATATATATAATTGAACAATAATTGAGATGAAAGTAGGAAGTTGAATGTCTAAAAATGATTTGAATATTGATAGAATTAATGAATTAGCTAAAAAGAAGAAAGAGCAAGGTTTAACTAACGAGGAAGCAAAAGAGCAATCTAAGTTAAGAAAAAAATATCTTGATTCATTTAGAGAGGGATTCAAAAAGCAATTAGAAAATACTAAAGTGATAGATCCAGAAGGTAATGACGTTACTCCTGAAAAATTAAAGAAAATTCAACAGAATAAGAAAGAAAAATAAGCGTGAAATTTTATCATTTTAGATTTATTTTAATAGAAAAACTGAGGGATTTTTCAGATTTTTCTTTATGAATTTATATTAAAATAAGTTATAATTAATTTGAGGTATTATTTGAAGAAGGGAAGAAAATATAATGTTTAATAAAGAAGATCAATTAGCAATCGATACGATTCGTGCTTTAAGTATCGATACAATAGAGAAAGCCAATTCAGGACACCCTGGTTTACCAATGGGTGCAGCACCAATGGCATACACACTATGGACAAGACACCTAAATTTTAATCCCCAATCTAAAGATTATTTTAACAGAGATAGATTTGTATTATCAGCAGGACATGGTTCGGCATTATTATATAGCTTATTACATGTATCTGGTAGCTTAGAAATGGATGAACTTAAACAATTTAGACAATGGGATTCTAAAACTCCAGGACATCCAGAATTTAAACATACTGATGGCGTAGAAGTAACAACAGGTCCACTAGGCCAAGGTTTTGCAATGTCAGTAGGTATGGCTTTAGCGGAAAGTCATTTAGCAGGTAAATTTAACAAAGAAAATTATAATGTAGTAGATCATTATACTTATGTACTTGCTTCAGATGGCGACTTAATGGAAGGTATTTCACATGAGGCAGCTTCTTTTGCCGGCCATAACCAATTAGATAAGTTAATCGTTTTATATGATTCAAATGATATTTCATTAGATGGTGATTTAGATAAAGCCTTTTCTGAAAAAACGCAATCACGTTTTGAATCATATGGATGGAATTACATCTTAGTTAAAGATGGAAATGACTTAGAAGAAATTGATAATGCAATTAATAAAGCTAAATCTCAACAAGGACCAACTATTATTGAAGTAAAAACAGTAATAGGTTTTGGTTCTCCAAATAAATCAGGTACTAACGGCGTACATGGTGCTCCATTAGGTGAAGATGAACGTAAATTAACATTAGAAGCATATGGTTTAGATCCTGAAAAACGATTTAATGTACCACAAGAAGTTTACGATATCTTCAATTCTACAATGTTAAAACGTGCTAATGAGCATGAAGAAAATTGGAAAAATAAAGTTGAAGAATATAGTAAAGCTTATCCAGAACTAGCTGAAGAGTTCAAATTAGCGATTAGTGGTAAATTACCACAAAATTATGAAAAAGAATTACCTAAATTTGATGCAGATCATAATGCAGCATCTCGTGCTGACTCAGGTGAAGTTATTCAAGCATTAAGTAAACATGTGCCATCATTCTTTGGTGGATCTGCAGACTTAGCTGGTTCAAATAAGTCAAATGTTAAAGATGCTAAAGATTATGATAAAGATAATCGTGATGGCAAAAACATTTGGTTTGGTGTTCGTGAATTTGGTATGGGTGCAGCTGTTAACGGTATGGCAGCTCACGGTGGATTACATCCATACGGGGCAACATTCTTCGTTTTCAGTGACTACTTAAAACCTGCATTACGTTTATCAGCAATAATGGGATTAAATTCAACATTTGTATTTACTCATGATTCTATTGCAGTAGGTGAAGATGGTCCTACTCATGAACCAATTGAACAATTAGCTGGATTACGTGCAATTCCTAACATGAATGTTATTCGTCCAGCAGATGGTAATGAAACAAGAGTTGCTTGGGAAGTTGCTTTAGAATCTGAAAGCACGCCTACATCATTAGTACTTACACGTCAAAATTTACCAACTTTAGATGTTTCAGAAGAAACAGTAGAAGAAGGTGTGCGTAAAGGTGCATATGTCGTTTATGAATCTAAAGAAACACCTGAATATTTATTATTAGCAACTGGTTCTGAAGTAAGCTTAGCGGTTGAAGCAGCTAAAGATTTAGACGCACAAGGTAAAGGTGTTCGAGTTGTTTCTATGCCAAACTGGTTCGCATTCGAACAACAATCAGAAGACTACAAAGAATCTGTGATTCCTTCAAATATTACTAAACGTGTAGCTATTGAAATGGCATCAACATTAGGTTGGCATAAATATGTCGGTACTCAAGGTAAAGTCATTGGTATCGATGGATTTGGTGCAAGTGCTCCTGGCGACTTAGTTGTTGAAAAATATGGATTTACAAAAGAAAATGTTTTAAATCAAATTCGTGAATTTTAATTCAATGACGATTTAAATATATATTTGTAGCCTGAGACATTTATTATGTCCCAGGCTTCGTTTTTTAATATTAAAATAATTTATAAAGTACGTTTAATAAAATTAGAAAATTTGTTATGATTTTTGATGTGCATTATTTTAAGTCTTAAATTTGTCTTGAAATAAATATTTGAATCTAGTAAAATTCATTAGGATAAAGAAAGTGGGTGAAACAATGGCAACGTGGTTAGCAATTATCTTAATTGTAATAGCATTAATCGCAGGTTTAGTTGGTGGTTTCTTCTTAGCTAGAAAATATATGATGGATTATTTGAAAAAAAACCCACCTATTAATGAAGAAATGCTACGTATGATGATGATGCAAATGGGTCAAAAACCTTCTCAAAAGAAAATCAATCAAATGATGACTATGATGAACAAAAATATGGACCAAGGTATGAAAGGTCAAAAGAAATAAAAAAGATAAAAAGGATTAAGACAGTTATAAAATGCTGTCTTAATCCTTTTTTTGATATGATCATTCTTTTAAATATAATTCTTAAATGTTAAGTTAAAATTAAAATGTTTTTATATTAAGGTGAGGATTATTGGAATTATTAAGTCTATCGTTAAGAATCTATAATTAATTATTAATTTTTGAGGTGAGTGTTAATTTGAATTTAGAACCAGATAGTATCATTATAGGTATTGCATCATTCTTATCGGTATTAATAGGGTCATTCATTGGCAATCAACTTAAAGTGCATGTGGTTTTACGATTATTGTTAACATTTATTATCACGGTTATATTATTATTCTTTTTCTGGTGGTTAGGATATGTCATTTATGATAAATGACATATGCATACTGTTTTATTCTTATACTACAATAAAAGTTAAGTGCTTTATGAGAATTCAAAAGTTAAATAAAGTTTAAATTGTTTAATTTTGTGGGAAGCATTTCTTAAATTAAAAGCTATGAAAATATACATGATTAATGATATACTAACACGTGATTAAAAAAGAGTATTGCAGTTTAGAATATATGAGAAGGTGTAACAGTGGCATATTTAATATTTTCAATTGTAGTTGCATTCTTGATGGGTGCAGTTGTTATTGTGATTCGTATGAAAGCACAAAAATTTCCAGTCAATGAAAAGAAAATTATTTTACCACCATTTTTCATGGCAACGGGTGCTTTAATGTATGTAATACCGTATTTTAGATTAACAGGGATTGAGATACTAGAATCTTTTGTCTTAGGTGTTTTATTTTCAACAGTCTTAATATGGACATCACGTTTCGAAGTAAAAGGTAGCGAGATTTATATGAAACGTTCAAAAGCATTTCCAATTATCTTGATATCACTATTAGTTATACGTACTGTTATAAAAATATTCATTAGCAATGAGATTGATCCAGGAGAGATTGCTGGTATGTTTTTCTTATTAGCTTTTTGTATGATAGTACCATGGAGATTAGCGATGTATTACAAGTACAAAAAAGTAAAAAAATCTATTGTTCATTAAATATATAAGAGCCACTTATCTACTGAGATGAGTGGTTTTTTGCTTGAAATATGTGAGGAAAAGTATTATGATTAATACGAACAAACGTTCTATTTGGAGGTAAAAAATGAAGGTAATCCATACAGCAGATTGGCATCTAGGTCGCATTTTAAATGGTAAACAATTACTTGAAGATCAAAGGTATGTATTAGATCAATTTATAAATCAAATGAAAGAAGAAAAACCAGACATAATCGTTATTGCTGGAGACTTATACGATACTACATATCCAGGTAAAGATACGATTAAATTATTCGAAGAGACGATTTCCAAGTTAAATATTGATTTAAAAATTCCAATTATTTTAATTAGTGGAAATCATGATGGAAAAGAGCGTTTGAATTATGGTGCGAGTTGGTTCGAACATAGTAATTTATATATTAGAACTAAATTAGAAAATATGACACAGCCCATTCGTATTAATGGTATCAATTTTTATACATTACCTTTTGCAACTGTTGCTGAAGTACAACACTATTTTAAAGATGACTCAATTCAAACACATCAACAAGCATTGGATAAATGTATAACTAGTATGTCAGAAACACTTCAACCTCAAGACATTAATGTATTGATTGGCCATTTAACTGTACAAGGTGGTAAGACATCCGATTCAGAAAGACCATTAACTATAGGTACTGTCGAAACAGTAGAAAGAAAATCATTTAATATTTTTGATTTTGTCATGTTAGGACACTTACATCATCCATTTAGCATTAATGAAGACACTATTAAATACAGTGGATCATTACTTCAATATTCTTTTTCAGAAGTAAGGCAACCTAAAGGTTATCGAGTAGTCAAGTTTAATCAAAAAAATGATATTCAAGATTATTTTGTTCCAATAGAACCATTGAGAAAATTAGAAATAGTCACAGGTGATTATCAAGACGTTATACAAGAAAAGGTAAACGTATCAAATAAGAATAATTATATCCATTTCAAATTAAGAAATATGGCTCATATTTCAGATCCTATTATTAACTTGAAACAAATCTATCCCAATACATTAGCATTAACAAACGAAACGTTTGAGCACCATGAAGCAATTCAACACATTGAAATAAAAAAAGAAGATGATCTATCAATTATTAATAATTTTTATAAAACAATCACCAAAGAGCAATTGTCTGATGTTCAAGAAAAGAAAATGAATCAAATTATTAATGATTTGATAAGAAAGGAAGATTAATTACTTTGAAACCAATGATGTTAAAGCTGAACAATTTTGGTCCTTTCTTAAATGAAACAATAGATTTTAGAAATATAGATCAAAATCAATTGTTCTTAATTAGTGGTAAGACTGGTTCCGGTAAAACAATGATATTTGATGCTATCGTATATGCTTTATATGGCGAAGCTTCAACTAAAAATAGAAAGGAGAATGATTTAAGAAGTCATTTTGCAGATGGTAATTCAGCAATGCAAGTGACGTTCGAATTTGAACTTAATGATAAACTATTTAAGATAGTTCGTACGGGGCCTTTTGTCAAAGAAGGAAATACCACCAAAACTCCCGCGAAATTAAATGTTTTCGAGTATATAGAAAATGAATTTGATTTAAGGGAAAGTATGGTGAATGCGGGTAACCAATTTATCATCGACTTAATTGGTGTTAATGCTGAACAGTTTAGACAATTATTTATTTTGCCACAAGGCGAATTTAAAAAATTCTTATTATCTAATAGTAAAGAAAAGCAAGGGATATTAAGAACACTCTTTAATAGTGAACGATTTGAAGAAATAGAAAAACGATTAAATGAAAATGTTAAAAATGAAAAAATCCAAATTGAAGAAAGATATAAAAATATTGAACGATTATGGAATGACATCCATACTTTTGAAAATAATGATCTAGAAGAATTAAAAAGTATCAATGTACATCAAACAGATAAAATCAATGAAGTATTACATAGATTTAATGAATTTGGTGAAAAAATAGGGCGAAAAAAATATGAACAAAAGAAAAGTCATGAAAATGAAATAGAAAAAGTAGAACAAAAACTCAATGATAATAAAGAGTTAGAATTCAATTTAAATGAGTTAAAGAAAAATGAAAATGAATTAAAGCAACTTAAGCAAAATGAAAGTTTTATTAATCAACATCGAGCGAAACTGAATAAGATTAATGAAATTAAACCATTATCGCAACTACTCGATAGAAATGAAGCGGCCAATAAAAAGTTAAAGCAAGCAGAAAAATCTATAGAAATTGCTGTGCATTCAATTAATAATTTATTAAAAGAAAAAGAAGAAAATCAATTTGGATTAAATCAACTATCTGAACAAGAGGAGTCTATAAACAAAGAAAAAGACTATTTAGAAAAGACTAATACTTTCTATAACAATTTGTCTCAGTATTTAAATAGTTATAAAGAAAAAGAACGTTTATCCTCTCAACTAGTAAATTTAAATGAAAAAAGCGAATTAGTAGAACGTGAATTATTAGATTTAAATGAAGCTATTAAATCAAAAGAAATCAACTACAGTCATGTTGAACAATTGAGTCAAGATATTTTCAATATTGAAAAGGAAATAGAACAAGCTGAAAAGTTAAAAAATGATATGCAAATGAAAGAAGAATTAAATTCTAAGTTGAATGACACTAAAGCGTCTTATAATCAAAAGTGTATTGAAATAGATGACTTATCTAATAAGCTATATGAAATAGATAAGACAGAAATTAATTTAAATAACAAAGAAACTTTAGTAGAACAACTTCAACAAGTCGTGTCACTTGGCGACACATGTCCAATTTGCGGGAATGAAATTACTTCATTAGGACAACATATTGATTTTGATAGTATTAATAAAAAGCAAAATTTAATTCAATCATTACAAGAAGATCTTAATAAAATGAATATTGATAAAGCAAAATTGGAAAGTTCTTTAAATCATTTAACGGAGCAAATAAATAATATTTATATTGATCAAAATTCCATACCGGATATTGAAAATCTGTATTCTAAAATCAGTAGAAAGAAAGAAGAAAAAGAAAAACAACAAAAAGAAAATGAATTTATCTTAAAAACGAATAAGAAAGTAGAACGAAAACGTCAAGAAACGTTTGAAATTAGAAATGAAGTTAAGAATGCTGAATCAAAAATTGAACAATGTGAGATACGAATCAATGATTTTGAATCAACAACTAAACATACTGAAATAGATGAATTTGAATCATATTTTAAAAAGCTAAAAAGTAATGTTGATCATTATTTAAAATCACTTGAAAAGCATCAACAAAATAGAAATGAAATTGCTCAAAAATTAAGTATTGAAGAAAATAACTTGCAGCATCATAAGCAAACTAAGAATGAAATCCAAGAAGATATTAAACAAACACAACAAGCGATAGAAGCTGAAATGAATCGTTTAAATATAGATTCTATTGAGCAGGTTCAGGATATAGTTAAAATTGTTAATGAAAAAGAAGAAATTGAGAATGAAATTAAAGAATATGATAAACAAATCCATAAGTATGAATTGGAAATGAACAGACTTAAAGAGTTAGTTGCAGGGAAAAAATTAGATAATATAGAAGAAATTCAAAAAGCACTTTCACAACTTAAAGTTGAACTTGAACATTTGAATCATGAAATAGCCACATTAGAATATCAACTGAAATTAAATCAACAAAAAGTGGATGAAATCGTATCTAATATCGAGTATTTAAATAAAGAGTTGAAAGAGCAACAAGATATATTTAATCTTGCAGAAATTCTGTCTGGTAGAAACAGTCAAAAATTAACATTGGAAAATTATGTTCTGATCTATTATTTAGAAAAAATTATAGCACAAGCTAATTTACGTCTTGCTACTATGAGTGGTCAAAGATATCAATTGCAAAGAAGGGAAGCTTTATCTCAAGGGTTTAGTGGTCTGGAAATTGATGTTTTCGATTTTTATTCTAATAAAGCAAGACATATCAGTTCTTTATCAGGTGGAGAGACATTCCAAGCATCTCTAGCGCTAGCATTAGGTTTAAGTGAAATTGTTCAACAAGAATCAGGCGGTATCTCTCTTCAATCAATGTTTATTGATGAAGGTTTTGGTACATTAGATCAAGAAACACTTGAAACCGCACTAGATACATTAGTGAACCTCAAATCAACGGGAAGAATGGTAGGTATCATTTCCCATGTTAGTGAACTAAAACAAAGAATACCACTCATTTTAGAGGTTACATCAAATCAATATCAAAGTATGACAAAATTTAAATGGAACTAAAGTAAAATTTCTCTATAAAAAAATCGATTTATCAACTTACAATTAAAAAGTTGATAAATCGATTTAAAATTATTACTAATGTTTTTCTCTTAATAAATCTCTAATTTCAGTTAAAAGAACAGTATTTTGTTCTAATTCCTCTTCTGGTTCTTCATTCTTCATTAAAGTATTTGCAATTTTTACAAAGATAAATAATGCAAAAGCAATGATTATGAAATCAATTATTGATTGAATGAATAAACCATATTTAATTCCCCAAAAAGCCCAATCTTCTGCAAAATTAACTGAACCGAAAATTTTCCCAATTAATGGCATAATGATGTATTCGACTAATGCAGAGATAATTTTATTGAAAGCTGCTCCCATAACAACGGCTACAGCTAAATCTAACACGTTGCCTTTTAACGCAAAGTCTTTAAATTCTTTTAGCATTTAAATAGTCCTTTCTAAACAATATTTAAGAGCCATTATACAACATATAATTAATTTAGCAAATAGGAAATTTAATCAAATTTGATTCTAAATAGGACGTTTGTTATCCTATAGTAGTGCTTTAGTAAAATTAAATGTTTTAAGATAAAAAAAGAATATTTTAATTTTACTAGTTTGAAATTTTATAATAGATATGAAGGGAGTAATTAATTATGAATTCTTCTTCTTCTAAAGAAAAGAACGGTAAGAAGATTTCTCCGGTGTTTATCTATAGTGCAATTATCGCAGCAATTGTTGTATTAATTGGTGCTATTTTCCCAACACAATTTGACACAGTAACGAATGAAGTCAAAATGTGGATAACAGATAAACTAGGTTGGTATTACTTAATTCTAACTACGATTATAGTATTCTTCTGTATTTTCCTTATCTTCAGTCCAATTGGGAAACTTAAATTAGGTAAACCAAATGACAAACCGGAATTTAATACTATTTCTTGGTTTGCGATGTTATTCAGTGCCGGTATGGGTATCGGTTTAGTCTTTTATGGTGCAGCTGAGCCAATGTCTCATTTTGCTTCACCACCTGATGCTGATCCGAAAACGACAGAAGCTTACACAGAAGCATTACGTTCAACGTTCTTCCATTGGGGCTTCCATGCATGGGCTGTTTATGGTGTTGTAGCATTGGCACTTGCTTATGCACAATTCCGTAAAGGAGAGCCTGGATTATTATCTAGAACTTTACGTCCAATTTTAGGTGATAAAGTTGAAGGACCTATTGGAACATTCATCGACGTACTTTCAGTATTTGCTACATTAGTTGGTGTAGCCGTATCACTTGGTATGGGTGCATTACAAATCAACGGTGGTTTAAATTACTTATTTGGCGTACCGAATACAACTTGGGTTCAAGCTATTATTATTGTAATAGTTACAATCTTATTTATTGCAAGTGCTTGGTCAGGTTTAAGTAAAGGTATCCAATATTTAAGTAATCTTAACATCGGATTAGGTGCTTTATTAATGATCATTACATTAATTATTGGACCGACTGTTTTAATCTTAAACATGATGACTAGTTCAACAGGTAGCTTATTAAATACATTCTTATTTAATAGTTTTGATACTGCAGCGTTAAATGGACAAAAACGTGAATGGATGTCTACGTGGACACTTTACTACTGGGGCTGGTGGTTAAGTTGGAGTCCATTCGTTGGTGTGTTTATTGCCAGAGTTTCAAAAGGACGCTCAATCAGAGAATTTATTTCTAGTGTACTATTAGTACCAGCGATTGTTAGTTTCATCTGGTTCAGTGTATTCGGTGTTCTTGGTATCGAAACTGGTAAGAAACATCCAGATTTATTCAAAATGACTCCAGAAACACAATTATTTGGTGTATTCAACCACGTACCATTAGGTATTGTATTATCATTTATTGCACTTATTTTAATTGCTTCATTCTTTATTACTTCAGCTGACTCAGCAACATTCGTATTAGGTATGCAAACAACATTTGGTTCATTAAATCCAAGTAGTATGGTTAAAGTAACTTGGGGTATTGCTCAAGCACTTATTGCCTTTGTATTATTATTAGCTGGTGGCGGAGATGGAACAAAAGCACTCAACGCAATTCAGAGTGCCGCCATTATTAGTGCGTTCCCATTCTCCTTTGTCGTCATATTAATGATGATCAGTTTCTACAAAGATGCTAATAAGGAACGTAAATTCTTAGGATTAACATTAACTCCTAATAAACACAGATTAGAAGAATATGTTAAATATCAACAAGAGGATTACGAATCTGATATTTTAGAAAAACGTGAATCTAGACGTAATCGTGAAAAAGAAGAATAATGGAATGAATTATCTACTTAAAGGTGGATTTATAGCTATCAACAATTTTGTTGATAGCTATTTTTATGTTTCAAACATATAAAATAATAATTACTTGCGATTGATAACCATTCTCAATTAATAATAATAACTTATAGTACAAATGCGTCATAATAAGTTTTACTTATATAACCTGATTAAAAATGCGAAATGAAAAATGACTCCTTTATATACCTATACAGTTGTGTTCGAAAACATATAATAATACAATTTAACTAAGGCATATAAATATATAGAAATTCAAGGGGGATATCAAATGGCTTCTAACTTTAAAGAAACAGCAAAGAAACAATTTGATTTAAATGGCCAATCATACACGTACTATGATTTAAAATCATTAGAAGAACAAGGTTTAACTAAAATTTCAAAGTTACCTTATTCAATCCGTGTATTACTAGAATCTGTGTTACGTCAGGAAGATGATTTTGTAATTACTGATGATCACATTAAACAATTAGCAGAATTTGGCAAAAAAGGTAACGAAGGTGAAGTACCTTTCAAACCATCTCGTGTAATTTTACAAGACTTCACTGGTGTACCAGCTGTAGTTGACTTAGCGTCTTTACGTAAAGCAATGAATGATGTTGGTGGGGATATTAATAAAATCAACCCTGAAGTACCAGTAGACTTAGTTATTGACCACTCAGTACAAGTTGATAGCTATGCTAATCCAGATGCATTACAACGTAATATGAAATTAGAATTTGAACGTAACTATGAACGTTACCAATTCTTAAACTGGGCAACTAAAGCATTCGATAATTATAATGCTGTACCACCAGCAACTGGTATTGTTCACCAAGTAAATTTAGAGTACTTAGCGAATGTTGTACATGTTCGTGATGTTGATGGCGAACAAACTGCGTTCCCGGATACATTAGTTGGTACTGACTCTCATACAACAATGATTAACGGTATTGGTGTATTAGGTTGGGGTGTCGGCGGTATTGAAGCCGAAGCAGGTATGTTAGGACAACCTTCATACTTCCCAATTCCAGAAGTTATTGGAGTAAGATTAAGCAATGAATTACCACAAGGTTCAACAGCAACTGACTTAGCGTTACGTGTAACTGAAGAGTTACGTAAACGTGGCGTAGTTGGTAAATTCGTTGAATTCTTCGGTCCAGGTGTAACAAACTTACCATTAGCTGACCGTGCTACAATTGCAAACATGGCGCCTGAATATGGTGCAACTTGTGGTTTCTTCCCAGTTGATGAAGAATCACTTAAATACATGAAATTAACTGGTCGTAAAGATGATCACATTGCACTTGTAAAAGAATATTTACAACAAAATAATATGTTCTTCCAAGTTGAAAATGAAGATCCTGAATATACTGAAGTGATTGATTTAGATTTATCTACAGTTCAAGCTTCTTTATCAGGACCAAAACGTCCACAAGATTTAATCTTCTTAAGTGACATGAAAACTGAATTCGAAAAATCAGTTACAGCTCCAGCTGGTAACCAAGGTCACGGTTTAGATGAAAGTGAATTTGATAAGAAAGCTGAAATCAAATTCAATGACGGTAGAACTTCAACTATGAAAACTGGTGATGTTGCAATAGCAGCGATTACATCATGTACAAATACATCTAACCCTTACGTTATGTTAGGTGCAGGTCTAGTTGCTAAAAAAGCAATTGAAAAAGGCTTGAAAGTACCTGATTATGTAAAAACTTCATTAGCACCAGGTTCAAAAGTTGTTACTGGATATTTAAGAGATTCAGGTTTACAAGAATATCTTGATGACTTAGGTTTCAACTTAGTTGGTTATGGTTGTACAACTTGTATCGGTAACTCAGGTCCATTATTACCTGAAATTGAAAAAGCAGTAGCTGACGAAGATTTATTAGTAACTTCTGTACTTTCTGGTAACCGTAACTTTGAAGGTCGTATTCATCCATTAGTTAAAGCTAACTACTTAGCTTCACCACAATTAGTTGTAGCTTATGCATTAGCTGGAACAGTTGATATCGATTTACACAATGAACCTATTGGTAAAGGTAAAGATGGTGAAGATGTATACCTTAAAGATATCTGGCCAAGTATCAAAGAAGTTGCAGATACAGTTGATAGTGTCGTAACACCAGAATTATTCTTAGAAGAATATGCAAATGTATACGAAAATAATGAAATGTGGAATGAAATCGACGTTACTGACGCACCATTATATGATTTCGATCCAAATTCAACTTATATTCAAAATCCATCATTCTTCCAAGGTTTATCTAAAGAACCAGGAACTATTGAACCATTAAAAGATTTACGTATTATGGGTAAATTTGGGGACTCAGTTACAACTGACCACATTTCTCCAGCAGGTGCTATCGGTAAAGATACACCAGCAGGTAAATATTTATTAGACCATGATGTTCCAATTAGAGAATTTAACTCTTATGGTTCAAGACGTGGTAACCATGAAGTAATGGTACGTGGTACTTTCGCTAATATCCGTATTAAAAACCAATTAGCGCCAGGTACTGAAGGTGGATTTACAACATACTGGCCTACAGGAGAAATCATGCCTATCTATGATGCAGCTATGAAATATAAAGAAAATGGTACTGGTTTAGCTGTTTTAGCAGGTAATGATTACGGTATGGGTTCATCTCGTGACTGGGCTGCTAAAGGTACAAACTTATTAGGTGTTAAAACTGTTATTGCACAAAGTTATGAACGTATCCACCGTTCAAACTTAGTAATGATGGGTGTATTACCATTACAATTTAAACAAGGTGAATCAGCTGATTCTCTAGGTTTAGAAGGTAAAGAAGAAATTTCTGTAGATATCGATGAAACAGTTAAACCTCATGACTTAGTAACTGTTCATGTTAAGAAAGAAAACGGAGAAGTTGTTGATTTTGAAGCAATGGTTCGTTTCGATTCATTAGTAGAATTAGATTATTATCGTCATGGCGGTATACTACAAATGGTATTAAGAAATAAATTAGCTCAATAATCACAAAAAATGTGACTTTTGACAGTGCTAACGTTTAGGTTAGCACTGTTTTTTTATGCTAAACTATATATGTAATGTTAATAGTTAAGGAAGGATTGGACTTAAATGATTTATAGTTTGACTGAAATTGAACCAAGATATCAAGAGACAGATAAAATGGGCGTGATTTATCATGGTAATTATGCAACATGGTTTGAAGTAGCTCGTACAGATTACATTAGAAAACTAGGATTTAGCTATGCTGATATGGAAAAGCAAGGGATCATTTCTCCAGTTACAGACTTAAATATCAAATATAAAAAATCAATTTTTTATCCTGAAAAAGTTACCATTAAAACTTGGGTTGAAAAATACTCTAGATTGCGTTCTGTATATAGATATGAAATTTTTAATGAACAGGGCGAACTTGCAACTACAGGTTATACTGAGTTAATTTGTATGAAAGCTGATACATTTAGACCGATTAGATTAGATCGTTATTTTGCAGATTGGCATGAAACATATAGTAAAGTTGAAGGTTTAAATAAAGAAGGCATCAACGAGGAAGTCACTAATGGTATTGATCATTTATAATTTAAACTAATAAGACATATTAAACATAGCCCTAGAGTGCTTTATAAATGCATTCTAGGGCTATATAATATTTCTATTTCTTTGTATATGAAATTTCATCTTCATGATCAACTGTATCTACAACAATATGATCATCTTCAAAGTACCATAAATCTTTTTCAGATATAACAATCGTTAAACCGTTATAATCCTCTTCGTAAACAACCTCAACATCAGATTTATTTTCAACATTAAATGCTGGGCTGAATCCTTGTTTTAATTGAAATTCGCCACCATAACGTACGAAGAATTGTAATACTTGATTATCTTCAGGTAAGTCAAATTCATCTTTAAACCATTGAACTGCTTGATCTGTAAGTTCAATTTTCATTTAATCTCCTCCATATTAAATCTCTATATTTTACTAGATGGATTGTCAATTTTAGTGATATTAGAATTATAGCATAGCCTATCATTCTAATATATTTTTAAACACTATATTTAAAACGTAATACTTACAAAAATATAAAATCATCTGTGTACAATTGATTACAATATAGAAAAGCGCTTAGTAAGATATCTATTTAACAAATACCTAACTAAGCGCTCATAACTTTGTTTATTTAATTTACATCCATGTTATCTTAGGTTCTTCACCTTTAAAGATACGGACAATATTTGTTTTGTGGCGTATAATTAAAATTATAGAAACAATTCCACTGACTGCAAGTAAAATGTAGTCCTGTATAATGAGTGAACCTATCACACAACAAATGGCTGCTACGATACTTGATAAGGACACGTATTTAAATGTTTTTAGCACTAAAAAGAAAATTGCAGCTAAAATTAATAATAAAATGGGATTGACTCCTAAAACTACCCCAGCACTCGTAGCAACTGCTTTACCACCTTTAAATTTTAAATATATAGGATATACATGGCCAAGTATTGCGAATAAACCTACAATTAGTCCGTTGGTAAAGAATGTACTTATAGGTCCATCAGCATGTACTGGTAACCAAATAGGGAAGAATACAGTGATAAACCCTTTAAATATATCTAAGAAGGTTACCACAAATCCTGCTGGTCTACCTAATACCCTAAAACTATTTGTTGCTCCAGTATTGCCACTACCAAATTGTCTTATATCTTTCTTAAAGAATAGCTTTCCAATAACCAAACCACTTGGAAAAGCACCAATAAGATAACTTAGTATTAACATGACGACGATCATCATAAAATACACATCCTTTAGTAACTTAGCACTATTTTACCATATACCCCTTATTTTAGAACAATAAAAATTGATAATTTAAAAATGAATAATCATTAAAATAAACTGAATTATCAAGATGATACTTGCAATTTATACAGATTTATATAAGAATAACTATTGTATAGTTTTAAAAACGAACGTACGTTTGTAGGAGGGCGAAATCATTGGCAATGAATAAACAAAATCATTATTCAGATGATTCTATACAGGTTTTAGAAGGTCTTGAAGCTGTTAGAAAAAGACCGGGGATGTATATAGGATCAACTGATAAACGTGGATTGCATCATCTAGTATATGAAGTTGTCGATAACTCCGTCGATGAAGTATTAAATGGTTACGGGGATGAAATAACAGTTATCCTAAACCAAGATGATAGTATTTCAATAGAAGATAATGGTCGTGGGATGCCAACAGGTATTCACGCTTCAGGTAAACCAACTGTTCAGGTTATCTTTACCATATTACATGCTGGAGGCAAATTTGGCCAAGGTGGATATAAAACATCTGGTGGACTACACGGTGTTGGTGCGTCGGTAGTTAATGCACTAAGTGAATGGTTAGAAGTTGAAATTCATAGAGACGGTAATATTTATAAACAGAGTTTTAAAGATGGTGGTGTGCCTGCGACAGGGTTACTCAAAGAAGGAAAAACAAAGAAAACGGGTACAAAAGTAACGTTTAAACCAGATCCTGAAATTTTCAAAGCCACAACATCATTTAATTTTGATGTTCTAAGTGAGCGTTTACAAGAATCTGCATTCTTATTAAAAAACTTAAAAATTAAATTAATTGATTTACGTCGTGGTAAAGAAAGAGAAGAATATTACCATTACGAAGAAGGTATTAAAGAATTTGTAAGTTATGTCAATGAAGGTAAAGAAGTTCTTCATGATGTCACAACTTTTACAGGTACATCTAATGGCATCGAAGTTGATGTGGCTTTCCAATATAACGATCAATATTCTGAAAGTATTTTAAGTTTCGTAAATAATGTGCGTACTAAAGATGGCGGTACACATGAAGTCGGATTTAAAACGGCTATGACTCGTGTATTTAACGATTATGCGAGACGTATCAATGAATTAAAAGAAAAAGATAAAAATTTAGATGGAAATGATATACGTGAAGGATTAACAGCTATCGTTTCTGTAAGAATTCCTGAAGAGTTATTACAATTCGAAGGACAAACTAAATCTAAATTAGGTACATCAGAAGCTAGAAGTGCCGTAGATTCAGTTGTTTCTGAAAAATTACCATTTTATCTTGAAGAAAAAGGACAATTGTCTAAATCGCTTGTGAAGAAAGCGATTAAAGCACAACAAGCTAGAGAAGCTGCACGTAAAGCACGTGAAGATGCACGTTCTGGTAAAAAGAACAAACGAAAAGATACTTTATTATCAGGTAAATTAACACCTGCTCAAAGTAAAAATACAGAGAAAAATGAACTTTATTTAGTAGAGGGTGACTCTGCTGGTGGTTCGGCTAAACTTGGTCGTGATCGTAAATTTCAAGCGATACTCCCATTAAGAGGTAAAGTCATTAATACTGAAAAAGCTAGATTAGAAGATATCTTCAAAAATGAAGAGATCAACACGATTATTCATACCATTGGTGCAGGTGTTGGTAATGAATTTAAAATTGAAGATAGTAATTATAGTCGAATTATCATTATGACCGATGCTGATACAGATGGTGCTCATATTCAAGTGTTATTATTAACGTTCTTCTTCAAATATATGAAACCTTTAGTACAAGCAGGTCGAGTCTTTATAGCATTACCTCCACTTTATAAATTAGAAAAAGGTAAAGGTAAATCTAAGAAAGTAGAATATGCTTGGACAGATGATGAATTAGATAAATTACAAAAGCAACTTGGTAAAGGATTCTCATTACAACGTTACAAAGGTTTAGGTGAAATGAACCCTGAACAATTATGGGAAACAACAATGAATCCAGATACACGTACGTTGATTCGAGTTCAAGTTGAAGATGAAGTACGCTCTTCAAAACGTGTAACAACGTTAATGGGAGATAAAGTAGCTCCACGTAGAGAATGGATTGAAAATCATGTTGAATTTGGTATGCAAGAAGATTTAAGTATTTTAGATAATACTGAAGTTCAAATTTTGGAAAATGAAACCTATGAGGAGGATGAAACGAATTGAGTGAGATAATTCAAGATTTATCACTTGAAGATGTAATAGGTGACCGTTTTGGACGATATAGTAAATATATTATCCAAGAGAGAGCATTACCAGATGTTCGTGACGGGCTTAAACCAGTACAGCGTCGTATTCTATACGCGATGTATTCAAGTGGTAATACATTCGACAAAAATTTCCGTAAAAGTGCTAAAACTGTCGGGGATGTCATTGGTCAGTATCATCCTCATGGTGACTCTTCAGTATATGATGCCATGGTGCGCTTAAGTCAAGATTGGAAGTTACGACATGTCTTAATCGAAATGCATGGTAACAATGGTAGTATTGATAATGACCCACCAGCAGCGATGCGTTATACAGAAGCTAAGCTAAGTCAATTATCTGAGGAACTGTTAAGAGATATCAATAAAGAAACCGTGTCATTTATTCCAAACTATGATGATACAACATTAGAGCCTATGGTATTACCTGCTAGATTCCCTAATTTATTAATTAATGGCTCTACTGGTATTTCAGCAGGTTATGCAACTGATATTCCACCACATAATCTTGGTGAGGTTATTCAAGCGACTTTAAAATATATTGATAATCCTGATATTACTGTGAGCCAATTAATGAAATACATGAAAGGCCCTGATTTTCCAACTGGAGGCATTATTCAAGGTCTAGATGGTATCAAAAAGGCATATGAATCAGGTAAAGGTAAGATTGTGGTACGTTCAAAAGTAGACGAAGAAGAACTACGCAATGGACGTAAAGAATTGATTGTGACTGAAATTCCGTACGAAGTGAATAAAAGTAGTCTAGTTAAACGTATTGATGAATTACGTGCGGATAAGAAAGTTGACGGTATTGTTGAAGTTCGAGATGAAACGGATAGAACTGGCTTACGTATTGCTATAGAACTTAAAAAAGATGTTAATAGCGAAGCAATCAAAAATTTCTTATATAAAAATTCTGACTTACAAATATCTTACAACTTTAATATGGTAGCAATTAGTGACGGCCGACCAAAATTAATGGGTATTAAACAAATTATTGATAGTTATATCAATCACCAAATTGAAGTGGTGGCCAATAGAACTAAATTTGATTTAGAACATGCTGAAAAACGCATGCATATTGTTGAAGGTTTAATGAAAGCATTGTCAATATTGGATGAAGTCATCGCACTTATTCGTAATTCTAAAAATAAAAAAGATGCTAAAGATAACTTAGTTGCTGAATTTGACTTTACTGAAGCTCAAGCAGAAGCGATTGTGATGTTACAACTTTATCGTTTAACAAATACCGATATTGTTGCTTTAGAACAAGAGCATGATGAATTATCGAATTTAATCAAAGATTTACGTCATATCTTAGATGATCACGATGCATTATTAAATGTGATTAAAAATGAATTGACTGAAATTAGAAAGAAATTTAAAACAGATCGTCTTTCTACAATTGAAGCGGAAATTTCTGAAATTAAAATTGATAAAGAAGTTATGGTACCAAGTGAAGAAGTAGTATTGAGCTTGACAAGACATGGTTATATTAAACGTACGTCCACACGAAGTTTTAACGCAAGTGGCGTTTCTGAAGTAGGCTTAAAAGACGGGGACAGCTTATTAAAGTATCTTGATGTAAATACCCAGGATACTGCACTCGTGTTTACAAATAAGGGTAGATATTTATTCATTCCTGTTCATAAATTAGCTGAAATTAGATGGAAAGAGTTAGGACAACATGTGTCACAAATTGTTTCTATTGATGAAGATGAACAAGTGATTGATGTGTTTAATGAGAAAGACTTTAACCAACGCGAAGCCTTTTATATTATGGCTACGCGCAACGGCATGATTAAGAAAAGTAGCGTTCCGCAGTTTAAAACGACACGCTATAACAAGCCATTAATTGCTATGAAAGTAAAAGAACAAGATGAAGTGATTAACATCATGCGAGTAGAATCAGATCAATTGATTACAGTGGTTACGCACAAAGGTATGTCACTAACTTATTCTACAAATGAACTATCTGATACAGGTCTTCGTGCTGCTGGTGTTAAATCTATTAATTTAAAAGATGAAGATTTCGTAGTAATGACTCAAATGATTAACCACTCAGAATCAGTGATGATGGCTACTCAACGTGGTGCAATTAAGCATATTGGATTCAAAGTATTACAAGAAGCTAAACGTGCACAAAGAGGTATAACTTTACTTAAAGAATTGAAAAAGGCGCCGCATCGAATTGTAGCAGCTGATGTTGTCCGCGCTAATCATACGACATATACATTATACTCAGATAACAATCAAGAGAGTGGCGAAATTGCGTCAATTCACAAATCTGAACAATATACGAACGGTTCGTTTATTGTAGATATTGATGATTTTGGTGAAGTTAAAGGTATGTACTTACAATAAAAGTATATGCAATACATGAATAAGATGATAGAATAAAATATAATAATAACAATTAAAGCGTTCAAGAGGTTTATATTAAATTGAACAATCTAGTGTTAAGTATTGATACTTTGAATCATTATTTAATTAGATTGCTATATGATAATATGAATCTCTTGAATTTTTAAGATATGAATTTTATTTATAGATGAGAGGGATTTATTTGAAAGATTTTGATAGTTTAATTCCTGGTTGGTTTAAAGATTTTGTCCAAGTAGGGAATGATTTAATTTGGTCTCAATATCTAATTGGATTGTTACTTACAGCTGGTTTCTTCTTTACTATCAGTTCTAAATTTGTGCAACTTCGCATGTTACCTGAAATGTTTAGAGCATTAGTTGAGAAACCTGAAACATTAGAAAGTGGCGAAAAAGGTATTTCGCCTTTCCAAGCATTTGCAATTAGTGCAGGTTCAAGGGTTGGTACAGGAAACATTGCTGGTGTAGCAACAGCAATTGTATTAGGTGGCCCTGGTGCAGTATTTTGGATGTGGATTATTGCATTTATAGGTGCAGCAAGTGCATTTATGGAAGCAACATTAGCACAGATTTATAAAGTACATGATAAAGATGGTGGGTTCCGAGGCGGACCAGCATATTACATAACTAAAGGATTAAACCAAAAATGGCTAGGTATTGTATTTGCGATTCTAATCACAGTTACCTTCGCATTTGTGTTTAATACAGTTCAATCAAATACGATTGCTGAATCATTAAATACTCAGTATCATATTAGCCCAGTTATTACAGGAATTGTACTAGCTGTCATTACAGCTATCATTATTTTTGGTGGTGTTCGAAGTATTGCGACATTATCATCATTAATCGTTCCTATTATGGCGATCATATACATTGGTATGGTTTTAATCATTTTACTATTAAACTTAGATCAAATCGTTCCAATGATTGGTACTATTATCAAAAGTGCTTTTGGTTTTGAACAAGTAACTGGTGGTGCTGTAGGTGCTGCTATATTACAGGGTATTAAACGTGGTTTATTCTCAAATGAAGCAGGTATGGGTTCTGCACCAAACGCAGCAGCAACAGCTGCCGTACCTCATCCAGTTAAACAAGGTTTAATTCAATCATTAGGTGTATTCTTTGATACTATGCTTGTATGTACAGCTACAGCAATCATGATTTTATTATATTCTGGATTAAAATTTGGAGAAAATGCACCTCAAGGTGTGGCAGTTACACAATCTGCTTTAAATGAACATTTAGGTTCAGCAGGTGGTATTTTCTTAACCGTTGCAATTACACTATTTGCCTTTTCTTCAGTAGTAGGTAACTACTATTATGGACAATCTAATATAGAATACCTTTCAAATAATAAGACAATTATTTTCATTTTTAGATGTCTTGTAGTCGTACTTGTATTCATTGGTGCAGTTGCTAAAACTGAAACAGTATGGAGTACAGCAGACTTATTTATGGGACTAATGGCAATTGTTAATATTGTTTCTATTATTGGACTTTCTAATATTGCTTTTGCAGTAATGAAAGATTATCAAATGCAACGTAAAGCAGGTAAAAATCCTGTGTTCAAACCAGAAAACCTTGAGATCAACTTATTTGGAATTGAATCTTGGGGTATCAATGCAACAAATAAAGCAAATAAAAATAATAAGTAATGATAAATCCTGAGACGTATATCAATGTCTCAGGATTTTTTTATTAAAACGTAAGTTATTGATTATGAACTCTTTAGTATTGTGCAGGATAATTTTTGTAACTAGAAATTAAAGTACTTTGATAATAGTAAAATTGAGTTTTATAAATAAAAAGATTTAAAAATGTATTTTCTTTTCATTTATATCATTTAGCTTTATAATTTTAATAATGGAGCAGGAAAGGTGATAATGATGGGGAAATACAAAATAAGTAAAATTCTCAATAATAACGTTATCATATGCACGAATAAAGATCAGGAAGTTGTACTCATTGGAAAAGGTATTGGCTTTAATAAAAAGCAAGGTTTGATTTTAGATGAATCAGCTTCCATTGAAAAAGTGTATAAGCTTGATCAAGATAAACATAAAGAGCATTATAAGACATTGGTTGAAATGGCGGATGACCATGTACTGCAAGCAGTCATAGAATCAGTCAATTTAATCACAAACGCGACTTTAGATATTGATGATAAAAATCTAGTCGTTGCCTTAACTGATCATATTATTTTTGCGTATAAACGTTTAAAACAAAATCAACTCATTAGTAATCCGTTTGCTATGGAGACTAAGTATTTATATAGTGATGCATATCAATTAGCAGCCAAAGTAATAGAAAGACTCAATCAACAATTAGATGTTCAATTTCCAGAAGATGAAATTGGATTTATCGCTTTACATATTGCTTCTAATTCAGAAGAATTATCCATGCGAGAAATGTCGTTAATCAATCAATTAATTAATAAGAGTATTACAATCATTGAATCTGATTTAAATCATCAAGTTGATCAATCCTCAGTACAATATCAACGTTTTATTAGACATGTTCAGTTCCTTATTCGTCGTTTGAAACAGAATGAAGCGATTCATGCACAAAATGATTTCATTGAAATGATTAAAAAGCATTACCCACAGTGCTATTCCACAGCTTTTAAAATTTTAAAAATGATTCAAATGGAATTCGATATTACAATTAATGAAGCTGAAGTGATTTATTTAACATTACACATTCACCATTTTGAAGCGCAAATCAATCGTGATTAATCATACTTAGTTATATTTTAATAGTTCTATTCATTAAATTGATGCAGTATTAACTATGCAATGATTGAAACCAGTTATATTTATTTTATTAAATTTTTTATACGCCTTAGTTGTATGAATTATGTTATGATAAGTGTTAGTTATTTTAATCATCTTAATTGTTTTATGAATTGAATAAAGAGAGGTAACTTGAAGGTATGGTGATGTCAAATGTCGAATGAAAATAAGACTACAGAAAATAAGGCATCTGGAAAGTTTAAAACTAATTTCAGTATGTCTGAAACAAGATTTATGCGATTTTTAGGCGGCAATGATTTAATTTATGGCTTATTAGCACTTGTACTTTTAGGTATTGTAATATTTATATTTGATAAAGTTTCATATGTGTTTGAGCCGTTTATTATTATATTTAATACGATTGCTGCACCTATTATTGTTTCATTGATTATATTTTATTTGTTTAATCCACTTGTGAATTTGATGGAACGTTATCGTATACCACGATTAGTGGGTATTATGATTATTTATATTGCGATTGTGGGAATTATAGCATTAATTGTTAATTTATTAATTCCGGTTATTGGCTCACAATTAGGAAGTTTTATTAATAATTCGCCTCAATATTTCAAAAAATTTGCGAATACAATCAATAAATTAACTAGTAATTCAATTTTTGCTGGCTATTATAGTCAAATCAACGACCAACTTAATTCATTAACGAAGAAAATACCTACAATGTTATCAGATTATTTTGATGGTTTTGGTTCAAAACTAGCAACTTTTGCAGAAGCTGTTGCTAATGTTGGTGTAGTTATTGTAACAACGCCATTTGTATTATTCTTTATGTTAAAAGATGGTCATAAGTTCAAAGATTTTACGACTAATATTATGCCACCAAAATTCAGAAAAGATTTTCATGACTTGCTTGAAAAAATGAGTGTTCAAGTAGGTTCATATATTCAAGGACAAATTATTGTCTCATTCTGTATAGGTGTATTATTATTTATCGGTTATTCAATTATTGGATTAAAATATAGTTTAATTCTTGCATGTATCGCAGCTGTAACGAGTGTAGTACCATATTTAGGTCCTACAATTGCGATATCACCAGCGATTATTATTGCTATTATTACATCTCCATTAATGGTACTTAAATTGGCAATTGTTTGGACATTAGTTCAGTTCTTTGAAGGACACTTCATTTCGCCAAATATTATGGGTAAAACTTTAAAAATACATCCTCTAACAATTATCTTTATTTTATTATGTGCAGGTAACCTGTTAGGTATTGTAGGTGTTATTTTAGGTATACCTGGATATGCAGTATTAAAAGTTTTAGTTTCTCATGTCTTCCTATTATTCAAACGTAGATATAATCGTTACTATGGAGAAGATGCTGGGGAATATCAATTGAATAAAAATCAAGACTACTCTGAGTAGTTATGATACAAGGATATCTTTAGAAATGAATGTGAGAACAAGTAGGGCATTTAATATTGTTCTTAGCTTACTAATTTCTAAGATATCCTTTTTTATTAAAGTAAAATGTTTTATTGTAGTGACTTTAGCTAACATAAGATATGACAATAATGTTATGTATAATTAGAGTTATTTATATTCTAATTATCATATGCTTATGATATATTTTTGCTATATAGAAGAATTAATTAGAATCGAAGTGAAAAAATGACCCAAGAAAATAAAAGTAAATTATTATCTATTTTAAAATTTGTGTTTGCTGCAGCTCTATTTATATTTGTAGTATTCACATTATATCGAGAATTATCAACCATTAATTTTAAAGATACATTGATGCAATTTGGCAAAATCAATCGTTTGTGGTTAGTATTATTATTTGCCGGTGGGGGAGCATCGTTATTAATTTTATCTTTATACGATATTATTCTTGTCAAATCTTTAAAATTAGATATGTCTTTAACGAAAGTTTTTAGAGTGAGTTATATTATTAATGCTTTAAATGCTATTGTCGGATTCGGTGGATTTATCGGTGCCGGGTTAAGAGCATTTGTTTATAAAAATTATACTGAAGATAATAAGAAACTCGTACATTATATATCTATTATTCTCATTTCAATGTTAACAGGCCTTAGCTTATTATCGATTTTAGTCGTTTTTCATGTTTTTAATGCATCTGACATGTTAGATCGAATTTCATGGGTTCGTTGGATTTTATATATTGTTGCTTTATTTTTACCAATATTTATTATTTACACTATTATGAAACCCGCAGATAAAAATAATCGATTTATGGGTGTTTATTGTACTTTAGTGTCATGTATAGAGTGGATGGCGGCGGCTGTAGTTCTCTATTTCTCAGCACTAATCGTGGGTATTGATATTTCATTTATGAATTTTATCGGAGTCTTTATTATTGCAGCTTTGTCAGGACTAGTAAGTTTCATTCCTGGGGGCTTTGGTGCATTTGATTTAGTCGTGTTACTCGGATTTAAATCACTTGGTATAAATGAGGAGAATATTTTATTAGCGTTATTACTTTATCGTTTCGCATATTACTTTGTACCAGTAGCTATTGCATTAGTATTATCTTCATTTGAATTTGGTAACACTGCTAAGAAATACATCGAAGGCTCTAAATATTTTGTACCTGCAAAAGATGTCACATCATTCTTAATGTCATATCAAAAGGATATTTTATCTAAAATTCCATCATTTTCATTAGCAATTTTAGTGTTTTTAACGAGTGTGATATTCTTCATTAATAATTTAACTATTATTTATGATGGATTATATGATGATAACCACTTCGTGTATTATATAACATTGTCTGTTCATACTAGTGCCTGTCTATTATTAATGTTAAATGTTAAAGGCATATTTAAACAAAGCCGACGTGCTATTATTTTTGCTATTATATCAGTTGTATTAATTTTTGCTGCAACGATATATACTTATGCTTCTTTCTTACTTTTGACATGGTTAATAGTTATTTTTGTGTTACTAATTATTGCTTATCGACGTGCCAAAGTTTTAAAACGACCATTGAGACTAAAAAACGTATTTGTAATAGTAATCATCAGTTTGATTGTACTTTATATCAATCATATTATAATCTCTAGCACGTTATATGCATTAGATGTGTATAATCTTGAAGTTGATACCACAGTTTTAAGATATTATTTCTGGATAACAATAGCTTTAATTACATTAATTGTGGCGTCAATTGCATGGTTATTTGATTATCATTATGCCAAATCAAATCAAAATAAAGATTTAACTATTTGTGAACAAATTATTCATGAACATGGTGGTAATTATTTAACACATCTTATCTATAGTGGAGATAAAGATTATTTTGTTCATGATAATGAGTCTGCCTTTTTAATGTATCGATATAAATCTAATGCATTAGTTGTTTTAGGGGATCCAGTTGGAGATGTTTCATCCTTTGAATCTCTATTAGAAGCATTTTATGAATATGCAGAATACTATGGTTATGATATTATCTTTTATCAAGTAAGCGATCGATTCATGCCACTTTATCATAATTTTGGAAATCAATTCTTTAAATTAGGAGAAGAAGCAATTATTGATTTAACAACGTTTACGACTTCAGGTAAAAAACGTCGTGGATTTAGAGCTACTTTAAATAAGTTTGATGATTTAAATATTAAATTTGAAGTTATTGAACCTCCATTTTCTAAAGAAATGATTGAAACATTACAACATGTGAGTGATCAATGGTTAGATGGCAGAAATGAAATGCATTTTTCAGTAGGTCAATTTAGTGAAGCATATTTGTCTAAAGCACCAATTGGTATTATGCGTAATGAAGAAGGGAAAATCATTGCGTTTTGTACACTCATGCCAACATACTTTAATGATGCAATTTCAGTTGATTTAATTCGTTGGTTACCTGAATTAGACTTACCGTTAATGGATGGTCTATATTTACACATGCTTTCATGGGGAAAAGAAAAGGGTTATCGTTCATTTAATATGGGGATGGCAACACTTTCTAATGTTGGTCAATTGCATTACTCATATCTTAGAGAACGACTAGCTGGTAGAGTCTTTGAACATTTTAACGGTTTATATCGTTTCCAAGGTTTAAGACGTTATAAAGAAAAATATGGTCCAAATTGGGAGCCGAGATTCTTAGTTTATAGAAAAAATGCATCTTTATGGCAATCAATGATTAAAGTGATGAGAGTTATTCGTCATAAATAAATATACAATGAAAAGCGATTGATGAAACTGAGTGGTTTCGTCAATCGCTTTTGTGTTAATCTTCAATATCAATCTATACTAGATTGAGTTTTTCTTATAATTTTCACGGTCTTGTTGTTCTTTGGCATATCTTTCTGGTTGCTTTTTATAAAAATCTTGATGATATGCTTCAGCTTTATAAAATGTTGTTGCAGGCAAAATTTTAGTAGCAATCGCTTTATCTGCATTGTTTGTATCTTGCATTGCTGCGATATACGCTTCAGCTAATTTTTTCTGATGTTCGTTGGAATAAAAAATAGCTGTTTGATACTGAGACCCTCTATCTTGAAATTGACCTTCGTCATCTAGTGGATCAATGACAGAGAAAAAGATTTCTAATAATTTATTGTATGAGAATAACGCAACATCATATTCAACTTTGACAGTTTCATAGTGTCCAGTAGTGCCACTTTTAACCTGCTCATATGTAGGGTTGGCTATGTCTCCACCCATATATCCTGATGTTACTTGTTCTATACCATCAAATGTATCAAAAGGTTTTGTCATACACCAAAAGCACCCACCCGCAAAATATGCAGTATTTATATTCATTTATGACACCCTTTCATTGGACCTTAGTACCATTTATTAAAAAAATCCTTGCTTTTTGTATACTTTTTCTATAACGTTAATACATATTAATTATAGATGATAGAATTGTAATTTTAAAGGTATAAGGTAGGTAAATATGAGAGAACAGAAGGATAACAGAGAAGAAACTGAGTATAAACGACAAGCAGGTACATCAACTCCACCTTCTAGGCGACGAAAGAAAAAGAGAGTGCGCAAATTACCTTTTATTATTTTATTTATTTTAATTATTCTCATCGTTATAATTGCATACATTGCTCATGGTTATAATAGTGGTGTAAAGTATGCGGAAAAGCATGCGAAAGATATTAAAGTACATGAATTTAACGGACCAGTAAAAAATGACGGTAAAATTTCTGTATTAGTTTTAGGTGCAGATAAAGCACAGGGCGGTAAATCACGTACAGACTCAATTATGGTTGTTCAATATGACTATATTCATAAAAAAATGAAAATGATGTCAGTAATGCGTGATATTTATGCTGATATTCCTGGCTACGATAAATATAAAATTAATGCTGCATATTCATTAGGTGGACCAGAATTATTAAGAAAAACCTTAAATAAAAACTTAGGTATTAATCCTGAATATTATGCAGTTGTTGATTTTACTGGTTTCGAAAAAATGATAGATGAGTTAGAACCTAATGGTGTTCCAATGGATGTTGAAAAAGATATGTCTGAAAATATTGGTGTATCATTGAAAAAAGGACATCATCGTTTAAATGGTAAAGAATTATTAGGTTATGCTAGATTTCGTCATGATGCAGAAGGCGATTTCGGGCGTGTACGTCGTCAACAACAGGTGATGCAAACACTTAAATCTGAATTAGTGAATTTTGGTACAGTTGCTAAGTTGCCTAAAGTAGCGGGGATTCTTAGAGGATATGTTAATACAGATATGCCTGATTCTGCGATGTTCCAAACTGGAATAAGTTTCGGTGTTCGAGGCGATAAAAATGTAGATTCATTAACAGTCCCTATTAAGAACTCATATCAAGATATTACTACTAATAATGATGGTAGTGCCTTGCAAATTGATAAAGAGAAAAACAAAAAAGCAATTCAAGATTTTTTCGATGATAAAAATAATAAAAAGTAATACTCAAAGAGCCTCACATTGACGATGTCAATGTGAGGCTCTTTACATATTTATTGATCTGATTTTCTAACACCAGCAACACCATAATGACTTTTCTTCATTTCTTCAATAACGACATGGATTGCTTCTTTATTGGCACCTGTTGTTTTTTCTACAGCTGCTGTCACTTCTGTAACTAAATCTTTAAGTTGTTCATCTGAACGACCTTCTAATAATTTAACGTTGACGATTGGCATATGTCATTCCTCCAATATTCTTATTACAACTTTAGTATAGCATGAATTATCAATAAAAATACATATTTATAAACAAGAACAAATGTTCTTTTTGTACTTGAACTAGAACACCTGTTCGTATATAATAAAATTGTATTAGGGAGGGGTAATCATGTATGACTATCATTTATTAGAAGATAGAGATGTACTTTGTATTGATCAGAAGAGTTTTTTTGCGAGTGTATCTTGTATAGAGAAAGGGTTAGATCCACTAACGACAAAATTAGCAGTAGTCGCAGATACTAAAAGACAGGGTTCGGTGGTGTTAGCAGCGACACCTAAACTTAAAGAATTAGGCGTCAAGACAGGATCAAGATTATTTGAAATACCGCATCGTAATGATATATATATCATTAATCCAAGTATGAGAAAATATCTTAACGTATCAGTTGCTATATCTAAGATTGCTTTGCGATATGTGCCGCCTGAAGATTTACATCAATATAGCATCGATGAATTTTTTATGGATGTGACAGATAGTTATCATAGATTTAATTCAACCGTGCAAGCATTTTGCGAAAGATTACAGAAAGAAATTCATGAAGAAACAGGTATTAGATGTACGATTGGTATAGGTTCAAACATGTTATTAAGTAAAGTGGCTATGGATATTGAAGCAAAGCATACAGCAAATGGTGTAGCTGAATGGCGTTATCAACATGTCCCTGAAAAGCTGTGGCCTATTCAACCGTTAAGAGATTTTTGGGGAATTAATAGAAAAACAGAAGCTAAATTAAATAAAAGAGGTATTTTTACAGTAGGTGATTTAGCTCAATATCCATATCAATATTTGAAAAGAGATTTTGGAATATTGGGCGTAGATATGCATCTTCATGCTAATGGCATTGATCAAAGTAAGATGAGAGAAAAATATAAAGTGAATAATCCGTCCATATGTAAAAGTCAAATTTTGATGAGAGACTACGAATTTGAAGAAGCGAAAGTGGTGATGCAAGAGTTAATTGAGGATGTAGCGAGTAGAGTTCGAGCACGAAAAAAATTAGCACGCACCATACATTTTTCATTTGGATATAGTGATGAAGGTGGTGTAAATAAGCAGTATACATTAGAAGAAGGAACTAACTTAGAAAAAGATATTTTTAAAGTAGTGAATTATTTTGCCAATCAATTATGTGACAAACAGGCTTTATATCGTACATTAAGTGTGTCACTCACACAATTTATAGATGAAAACGAAAGACAAATGAACTTATTCATCGATGAATACGAGCGTAAGAGAGATGAAAAATTAGCCAAAACAATTGATCATTTACATGTGAAATACGGAAAGGGCATTGTTTCTAAAGCGATATCTTATACTGAAGCTGGTACAAAACATGGACGTTTAGGACTCATGGCAGGACATAAAATGTAGTAATGTATTCCACGATAGCGATGAGGATTTCTCAAATACTAAAATAAAAAACAACCTAAGACATTACATTGAGGTGTCTCAGGTTGATAAATGAAGTTGCTATTCTATATAAGTATCAAATTGATCTAATGCTTGAATACCACGTTCTCGATCTTCAGGGTTTTTAAAACTAATTTGTAGCGCACCATAAATATCTTCACGCACTTCTAATATTTTTAAGTTGCTTATAGAAATATTATGTAAACTTAGTATGTGAGTAACTTTGTTAATCATACCCGGTTTATCCGGAATATCGACATACAGATCATACGCAGTAGTAAGTGCACCTTGTTGTTTAGTGGGTAATTGATCGCGATAATCTTTTGCATGAGCAAAAAAGTTATAAATATCTTCTGAATTAGAAGAAGATATCATAGATGAAATTGAGGAAATTTGATCTTGTAAATCTTGTAATATATCTAGGATGAAAGTTTTATTATTTAATGTAATATCTTTCCACATTTCAGCGTTACTACTAGCAATTCGTGTGATGTCACGGAATCCACCTGCAGCTAATTGTTGTACTAAACGATGTTTTTCTACTTGATTAGCACTGAGATGAACTAAACTTGATGCGACAATATGAGGAACATGACTAACGATACCTGTAACGAAATCATGTTCATTAGCATCAGTGAAAATAAATTTCGCTAATGTAGGTTTTAGTAAATCTTTAATCTTTTCTGCTGCCTGCTTATTAGCATCTTGATTAAATACAAGAATATAGTAAGCATTTTCAAATAGATGTTTTTTAGCATTGAGTACACCAGACTTATGGCTACCAGCCATCGGGTGTCCACCAATGAGATGAATATCGTGTTTTAACAACATATTTTCAAATGCTTGAATAGTTGATTTAGTGCTTCCTGTATCTGTAACGATTAAATTGGTTTTAGTATTGAGTTGTGGTAAATGTTCTAAGTAATGAACAGTTTGTTCGACAGGTGTAGCATATATAACCATGTCAGCTTTTTTAATTGCTTGCTCATAATGAGTTGTTTTATCATCGATGATACCAATAGATAAAGCCTTATCTAATTGAGATTCATCAGCATCAAAAGCTGTAATATGAATGTCTTGATGGTAGTATTTTAAATTACTTGCTAAACTCCCACCAATCAAACCAAGTCCTACAAATAAAATATTTTGCATAAGTAATCACCTGTTTCGGAATTTTCAGAATACTAATATTGTAAATGAGTAAGTTTATGGAATCAATAAGAATATGATTAGTATATAACAAATAAATAGTCTAAACTAAAGTTAAATAACATAGAAATGTGAAAGGGGATAACAATGAGCGATATTCTACAAACAATCAAAACTTTAACAGAGATTAATAGTCCATCTGGGAATGCTGAAAAAGCAATACAATATGTGAAGCAGACAGTAGAAGACATAGGATATTCTACAGAGTTGACGAATAAAGGTGCTTTGATTATTAATGTTGCGGGAGATAATCAAGAGCAGCAACGATGTATTACAGCACATGTTGATACGTTAGGTGCAATGGTAAAAGAAATTAAAGAAGATGGACGTTTGGCAATTGATTTAATAGGAGGATTTCACTTTAATGCGATTGAAGGTGAATACTGTGAAATTCAAACAGAGGCAGGCGACATATATACGGGAACGATATGTTTACATGAAACAAGTGTGCATGTATATAAAAATAATCATAAAGTACCTAGAGATATAGAGCATATGGAAATTCGAATTGATGAAAAAACAAACTCAATTCAAGATACGAAAGACTTAGGCATAGATGTAGGGGACTTTGTCAGCTTTGATCCAAGAACTGAAATTACTCAATCTGGATTTATTAAGTCACGTCACTTAGATGATAAAGCAAGCGTAGCAATGATTATAGAATTATTGAAAAAAATTAAAGAAGAAAATATTAAGCTACCACACACAACTCAATTTTATATTTCAAATAATGAAGAGATTGGCTATGGCGCAAATGCTTCATTATCAGAAAATATTGTAGATTTTATCGCATTGGACATGGGTGCATTAGGTGATGGTCAATCTTCAGATGAATATACCGTATCTATCTGTGCAAAAGATAGTTCTGGACCTTACCATAAAGGGCTTCGTTCACAACTTGTGCAACTATGTAAAATGAATGATATTCCATATAAAGTGGATATATACCCATATTATACCTCTGATGCTACTACAGCACTAAGAGCAGGAGCTGATATAAGACATGGTTTATTTGGAGCAGGCATAGAGTCCTCGCATGCTTTAGAAAGAACGCATATTGAATCAATTGAAGCAACTCAAAATTTATTATATGCGTATTGTATGTCTCCGATTAACAAATAAAATAAGATTTAGCGTTGACAAAAATATTTAAGGGATGTATTATACTAAATAATTAGAATTGTTAAACAATTCGAAAGATAAAGTAGCGAATATGAACTGTAGCAAATAGAAAGCTAATGGGTAATGAAAATTAGCACATCATATTTAGTGAATTGGGCTTTCGAATATAAAATTAAATAGCATTAAAGTGAACAAGAAATATTTGTTAACTAAGGTGGCACCACGGTAACGCGTCCTTATTGATTTTACGCGTATCGTGGTGCTTTTATTTCTTACAAAATGTAGTAGTTTATAGTAAGGTAGTGTCAGAAAGTTAGTGGGTGATGAGAACTAACACCACTATAAATGAAATTGGGTTTTGTACCATAACAACTAAATATTAACAAAGAGTGAACGTATAATATTCCGAATATTAAGAATATTGCGTTAATTAAGGTGGTACCACGCGTCAGCGTCCTTTTATAGGAGGCTGATTTTTTATATTTAACAATCGAAGCATTACTTTAAACTTTAAAAATTAAGTATACCTAACAAACCAAAATCACTTTCAATAAAGTTTAAGCAAACTGAAATAATAAAGGAGTGAATTGAATTGGAACTATATTATGAAAAGTTACAGGCCAATATTACACCAGAAACATTAGCTCAACTTAAGCACAACAAAATCATATTAGAAAGCACGAGCCAAGAAAAACTAAAAGGGCGATATTCTATTGTCGTTTTTGATAGTTATGGCAAAGTCACATTAGACAATAAACAACTTCAAATTATTACTCAACAAAAGAAAGAAACTAAAACAGAAAAGCCTTATCAATACTTAAAGGAATTTGTGAATAGTTATTATGCTGACATTGAAGATCAAACACTACAAGAATTACCTTTTATTTCAGGTTTTATTGGCACTTGTAGCTTTGATTTAGTAAGACATGAATTTCCAATATTAAAGCAAATTGAGTTAGAAGATCATCCTCAACATGACGTCAAATTCTATATGATTGAAGATGTTTATGTATTTGATCACTACAAGGATGAACTTTACATCATTAGTACAAATTTATTTTCTCAAGTTAAACAAGACGTATTAATACAACGAGTCAAAGAACGTATTGAGGATCTTAAAGCAATCCAAGTATATCAACCCAAAGTTTCATTTCAAGTTCAAGATAAACAAATCGAAGCAAACGTGAGTGAACAACATTTTATGAATATAGTGAGTGATTTAAAAAAGAAAATAACAGAAGGGGATATGTTCCAAGTTGTTCCATCACGTATTTATCGATACAAACATCACTTTAATAATCAATTACAAGCATTATCGTTCCAGTTATATCAAAATCTCAAAAGGCAAAATCCGAGTCCATATATGTATTACATCAATATGGAGAAACCAATAATCATTGGCAGTTCACCTGAAAGCTTTGTCAAAGTTCAAAATGGAACAGTTGTCACAAACCCTATTGCTGGAACAATACGAAGAGGACGAACACCAGAGGAAGATCAAAACAATGCGCATCAACTCATTAACGATGAAAAAGAAAAAAGTGAGCATAGTATGCTCGTTGACTTAGGTAGAAATGATATTCATCGAATCTGTAAAACGGGCACATCACATATCAAGAAATTAATGGAAATCGAAAAATATGAACATGTCATGCACATTGTAAGTGAAGTAACAGGCGAAATTAAGAATAATATTTCACCTATGTCTGTAATCGCAAGTCTATTACCTACAGGAACTGTATCTGGTGCACCTAAATCAAGAGCTATTCAAAGAATAATGAAGTTATGCCACATAAGCGAGGCGTTTATAGCGGTGGTATTGGTTATATTAACTGTAATCATAACTTAGATTTAGCATTAGCTATAAGAACGATGATGGTAGATGAGACATATATCAATGTAGAAGCTGGCTGTGGTGTTGTGTATGATTCAGAGCCATATAAGGAATTAGAAGAAACTAAACTAAAAGCTAAAAGTTTATTGGAGGTGTCGCCATGATATTAATCGTAGATAACTATGATTCATTCACCTATAACTTAGTAGATATAGTAGCCCAATGTATATCGAATCAAAATAAAGTCAAAGTATTATATCCAGATGATGAGCAAGTTATACATCAAGATGTAGAAGGTGTCATTATTTCACCAGGGCCAGGACATCCTTTAGACAATGATTTATTACTTAAAATTATTCATCAATATAAAGATAAGCCGATTTTAGGCGTATGTTTGGGTGCTCAAGCACTCACATGTTATTACGGAGGTCGAGTGATACAAGGTAAATCCGTCATGCACGGTAAGGTAGATCAAGTCATTCTTCAAAAGCCCTCCATACTATATACCAATTTACCAAGTATATTTAATATCATGAGATATCATTCGCTCGTCAGTGATAGGAAGCAATTTCCAGACACTTTAGTCGTGACAGGAGAGACATCTGATTGCATACAATCATTTGAACATATCAATCATTTACATTTTGGTATTCAATATCATCCAGAGTCATTCGCGACGGAGTATGGAGAAGATGTAATTAAGAATTTTATTAACTTAGTAGTAAAGGATGATTAGATGGGAATTTTACAACAATTAGAACAGCAACAACATTTAAACCAACAAGATATGAAGGCGTTTATCGATTTAATGATTAATCCTCAAATTGAAAATCAAATCAAATATAAGGCTTTGAAATCATATACAGAAAAAGAAATGCAACAAACTGAATTAACATTTTTAGCTCAAAGTTTAATCAAAACGATGTATAAAGAACAACCTGTTTATGAAGGCTCGATGTGTATTTGTGGAACTGGTGGTGATCGTTCGGGAAGTTTTAATATATCAACGACCGCTTCATTTGTCGTAGCTAGTGCGGGTTCATCAATCATTAAACACGGAAATAAAAGTATCACTTCAAATTCCGGTAGTACAGATTTGCTAGACCAATTAAATATTAAAACCACACCAGTTAAAGATGTGACCCAACAATTAAATCGATACCATTTAGCATTTGTAAGTGCGACAGAATCTTATCCAATTATGAAATATATTCAACCTATTAGAAAAATGATAACTAAACCAACCATATTTAATCTTGTGGGACCTTTAATTAACCCGTTCAAACTAACATATCAAACTATGGGTATCTATGATCGATCTCAATTGGCAAATGTGGCACAAACTGTAAAAGATTTAGGACGTAAAAAAGCAGTCGTAATACATGGTGCTGGTGGTATGGATGAAGCAAGTTTATCTGGTGACAATTTAATATATGAAGTCAATGCTGGCCAATATATTCAACATTATACGATTAATGCTAAAGACTTTGGCTTAAAAAACGCAGCTAACGACACATTAAAAGGTGGCACACCAGAAGAAAACAAAGCCATTGCGGTAAATATTTTAAACGGCCAAGATCATTCGAGTAAGAGAGATGTAGTGGTGCTCAATGCTGGCATAGCTTTATACGTATCAGAAAAGGTGAATGATATTGCAACAGGTGTTCAACTTGCACAACAACTCATAGATGATGGAACAGCTATGAAACAATATTTAAGAATGGTGGAGAATTAAATGACAATATTAGACGAAATTGTATTATATAAAAAAGAATTATTATCTAGTCATTATTATCATGAAAAACTTAAAACTATAAATAAAGATACTCAATGTAATCAACCATCTAAAAAGAACACCTTGAAATCGAGTTTAGTAAATGACAAAGAATTATCTATTATTGCAGAAATTAAATCGAAAAGTCCAACTGTAAAGCAATTACCTGAACGTAATTTGACACAACAAATTAAAGATTATGAAACTTATGGAGCCAATGCCATTTCTATCTTAACGGATGAACGTTATTTTGGTGGCAGTTTCGAACGATTACAACAACTATCTAAACAAACGTCATTACCCGTATTATGTAAAGATTTTGTGATAGATGAAATTCAAATTGATGTAGCTAAAGCAGCAGTTGCATCAATCATTCTACTCATTGTTAATATTTTAACGGATGAACAACTCCATCGTTTATATCACTATGCCTGTCAATTAGATTTAGAAGTATTAGTAGAAGTTCATGATAGTCAAGAACTGCAAAGAGCTTACGAGCTTAAACCAGAAATCATAGGTGTTAATAATAGAGACTTAAAGCGATTTGTGACAGATGTAGCCCACACAAATCAGATATTAGCACATAAAAAAGATGACTTTTACTATATTTCTGAAAGTGGTATTCACAATCAATCAGATGTAGAGAAAATTGTTCACTCCGGTATCGATGGGTTACTTATTGGTGAAGCATTAATGAAATGCGACGATTTAAGTCAATTTTTACCACAATTAAAGTTGAAAAAGGTGAAATCATGTATTTAAAATTTTGTGGTTTTAAAAGTAAAGAAGATGTACTTAAAGCGATTGAATTGCCTATAGATGCGATTGGGTTTATTCATTTTCCAAATAGCCGTCGCCATTGCGACATGAATCAAATTCAGCAATTAACCACACTCGTACCTAGTTATATTGACCGTGTAGTAGTATTAGTCAATCCAGATCAAACACAAATTCAAAATCTTGTGACACATACAAATATCAACATAATTCAATTTCATGGCAATGAACCGATAGAAATCATGAAATGGACAAAATCACAATATCCCCATATTAAAGTTATTAAAGCATTGCCTGCACATCAAAAGTTGCAAGATCAAATAGTTTATTACAAAGAAGCTGTAGACTTTTTTATTATTGATACTCCTTCAGACCAATTTGGAGGTACGGGGCAAACCTATGATTGGCATCTATTAGATAATATCAAAGGTATATCATTTTTAATTGCAGGAGGATTAACTGATCAACATATCAAACATATTCAACATTTATCATTGCAACACAGTGGCTATGATGTAGCCTTTGGCATTGAAATCAAGCATCATAAAGATGTCAAAAAAATGAAAACAATCGTTAACATTGTGAAAGGAGAATAAACAATGAATACACATATTCAAACAGACGCAGATGACTTAGGATTTTTTGGGTCTTATGGAGGCCAATATGTCCCTGAAACATTAATGCCAGCAATCATAGAATTAAAACAAGCGTATAAAAAGGCAAAAAATGATCCGACTTTTCAAGATGAATTACAGTATTATTTAAAAGAATACGTAGGTAGAGAAACACCTTTAACTTATGCTAAAGCATATTCAGAATCTTTAGGTGGCGCGAAAATATATTTAAAAAGAGAAGACTTAAACCATACAGGAGCTCATAAAATTAATAATGCATTAGGACAAGCGTTATTGGCTAAACGTATGGGGAAACGTAAATTAGTAGCAGAAACTGGGGCAGGACAACATGGTGTAGCAAGTGCAACAGTTGCAGCATTATTTGATATGGACTTAATTGTTTTTATGGGTAAAGAGGATATCCAAAGACAACAATTAAATGTTTTTAGAATGGAACTACTCGGCGCTAAAGTAGTTTCTGTCGAGGAAGGTCAAGGTACTTTGTCAGATGCTGTAAATAAAGCACTACAATATTGGGTTAGTCATGTTGAAGATACCCACTATCTTTTAGGTTCCGCTCTTGGACCTGACCCTTTCCCAACTATTGTTAGAGATTTTCAAAGTGTGATAGGTAAAGAGATTAAAACACAAATATTGAATAAAGAACAACGTTTACCTGATGCGGTTGTTGCTTGTATTGGTGGGGGTTCAAATGCAATTGGAACGTTTTATCCTTTTATCCAAGATGATGTGAAATTATATGGTGTTGAAGCAGCTGGTAAAGGTAAACTTACTGATAAACATGCATTAGCTATAGGTAAAGGAAGTCCAGGTGTGTTACATGGTGCCAAAATGTATTTAATACAAGATGAACATGGTCAAGTTCAATTGGCACACTCCATTTCAGCTGGTTTAGATTATCCTGGAATAGGACCAGAACATTCTTATTATCATGATATTGGACGCGTCACTTATACAGATGCAAGTGATGAACAGGCGATGGAAGTATTAATTCGATTTACTAAAGCTGAAGGCATTATTCCTGCTATTGAAAGTGCACATGCATTAAGCTACGTAGAGCGATTAGCACCTACTATGAATAAGGATGAAATTATAGTCGTTACCGTTTCTGGTCGTGGTGATAAAGATATGGAAACGATACGTCAATATACACAACAAAGAGGTGAGATCAATGAATAAATTATTTATACCTTATATTATGGCAAACCATCAATTGATAGAGAATATGACATTACTTTGTCAAAATGGTGCAGATATGATTGAAGTAGGTGTGCCATTTTCAGATCCAGTTGCAGATGGTCCTACAATCATGGATGCAGGGGGAAAAGCGATTGAAGAAGGTATTAACATTGATTATATCTTTAAGGAACTTGAATTGCATCAAAATGACATCGACTGTCCGTATGTATTAATGACATATTACAATATTGTATGCCATTATGGAGAAACATTATTTTTTAAAGCATGTGAACGTGCAGGTGTGTATGGTCTTATTATTCCTGATTTACCTTTTGAACTTGGACAACAATTAAAAGAACAAGCTCATAAATATAATGTGAAATTAATATCACTCATTGCAATGACAACATCTGAAGAGCGAATGAAATTGATTGCCAAAAATGCAGAAGGTTTTATTTATACCGTAACGATGAATGCGACTACAGGTAAGGATGGCACATTCCACCCAGAATTAAAGTCTAAATTAGACACAATTAAGACATTTGCAAAAGTACCAGTCGTAGCTGGGTTTGGTATTAGAAATGTGCAACATGTGAAAGATATTTCACAAATAGCAGATGGCGTGGTCATTGGTAGTGAAATCGTTAAACGATTTGCTAATGATACTACAGAAGAAAATATCAACTATCTTAAATCTATAAGGCACGCATTAAATTAGAAAAATTAATTAAAATTTAAATAGAATGTAAATGGGAAGGATATATGTAAATTATTACACGATTTGACATTGATTTTACTTGATTAGTATAAAATTGTGTTGTTATAAGGGAAGTCATTGGCATTAGATTTGCAAATGCATTAAAATAATAGGTGATAATACGATAATAGTATGAGTTGATAAAAGTTCGGCTCATACTATTATTACGTATATTCAATTTAAGTTGTATGACTAAGTATTTGATGAGTCATTGCATTTAACTAATTAAAGTCATGAAAAATAAAAAACAACTTAGATTGTTACAATTAGTTTGATAATATCAATGTTGTTACGTACAGTTTCAGTGTAAATAATAATGATAAATAGTAACAACGCTTGAATTAAGCATGGTATGAACTCAATTCGAATTCTTAAATAGAGAGAAAAAATAGAGATAAATACAATAGGAGTTATGATTATGAAGTTTACAAACTTAACCGCTAAAGAATTTGGCGATTTTACAGACCAAATACCATATACTCATTTTACGCAAATGGTAGGTAACTATGAATTAAAACTAGCTGAAGGGACAGAGTCACATCTTGTTGGAATTAAAAATAACGACAATGAAGTGATTGCAGCTTGCTTATTAACTGCAGTACCAGTGATGAAATTTTTTAAATATTTCTATACTAATAGAGGACCAGTCATTGATTATGATAACAAAGAATTAGTTCATTTCTTCTTTAATGAATTAAGTAAATATGTAAAAAAACATCATTGTTTATATTTAAGAGTCGATCCATATCTTCCATATCAATATCGCAATCATGATGGAGAGATTACTGAAAATGCTGGAAATGATTGGATATTTGATAAATTGTCAACATTAGGTTTTAAACATGAAGGTTTCCACAATGGTTTCGATCCAATACTACAAGTAAGATACCATTCAGTATTGAATCTAAAAGATAAAACGGCCAAAGATGTTTTAAACGATATGGATAATTTACGTAAACGTAATACTAAAAAAGTACAAAAAAATGGTGTGAAAGTTAAATTCTTATCAGAAGATGAGTTACCTATTTTTAGATCATTCATGGAAGATACTTCAGAGTCAAAAGAATTCTTAGATAGAGATGATAGTTATTATTATGATCGATATAAGCACTTTAAGGATCGTGTCTTAGTGCCTTTAGCATATATTAATTTTGATGAATATCTTGAAGAACTAAACAATGAAAAAGCAACGTTAACTAAAGATTTAAACAAAGCGCTGAAAGATATTGAAAAGCGTCCTGAAAATAAGAAATCACATAATAAGAAAGCGAATCTAGAACAACAATTAGCAGCTAATCAACAAAAAATAGATGAAGCACAACAACTCCAAGCCGAACATGGCAATGAATTACCCATTTCTGCTGGTTATTTCTTCATCAATCCATTTGAAGTTGTTTATTATGCAGGTGGTACTTCAAATAAATATCGCCACTTTGCAGGTAGTTATGCAGTGCAGTGGACGATGATTAATTATGCATTAGACCATGGTATTGATCGCTATAATTTCTATGGCATTAGTGGAGATTTCTCAGAAGATGCAGAAGACGCAGGCGTAATTAAATTCAAAAAAGGGTATAATGCTGATGTTATAGAATATGTAGGAGATTTCATTAAACCAATTAATAAACCTATGTACACTGTTTATACGACATTAAAAAAATTACTTAAAAAATAAGCATAAATAATAAATTTTTATTAGGAAGGGAATTATCTAATTATGAAATTTACAGAGTTGACAGTTAAAGAATTTGAGAACTTTGTACAAAATCCATCATTAGAAAGTCATTATTTTCAGGTAAAAGAAAATATAGCTACTCGTGAAACGGATGGTTTTCAGGTTGTATTATTAGGTATTAAAGATGAAAACAATAAGGTCATTGCAGCAAGTCTATTTTCAAAAATTCCAACTATGGGTAGTTATGTGTATTACTCAAATCGTGGTCCAGTCATGGATTACTCTGACTTAGGGTTAGTTGATTTTTATTTGAGAGAATTAGATAAATATTTACATCAACATCAATGTTTATATGTCAAAATGGATCCATATTGGATTTATCAAATTTATGATAAAGATATTAAACCACTTGATAATCATGAGAAAAACGATGCACTTGTTAATTTATTTAAATCTCACGGTTATGAACATCATGGTTTCACAACATCTTATGATAGCTTCAGTCAAGTAAGATGGATGGGTGTTTTAAACTTAGAGGGCAAAACACCTGCTTCATTGAAGAAAGAATTCGATAGTCAACGTAAAAGAAATATTAATAAAGCGATAAACTACGGAGTGAAAGTGAGATTTCTAAGTAGGGATGAATTTGATCTTTTCTTAGAACTATATCGTGAAACTGAAGAAAGAACAGGATTTGCTTCAAAAACCGATCAATATTTCTATAATTTCATTGATCATTTCGGTGATAAGGTCTTAGTACCTTTAGCATATATTGATTTAGATGAATACATTGAGTCATTACAGCATTCATTAAATGATAAAGAAAACCGTCGTGATCAAATGATGGCTAAAGAAAACAAAAGTGATAAGCAATTGAAGAAAATAAGTGAATTAGACAAGCAAATTGAGCATGATAAAAAAGAAATGCTACAAGCTAGTGAAATCCGTCAAACTGATGGCTCAGTATTGAATCTTGCTTCTGGTGTTTACTTTGCAAATGCTTATGAAGTCAACTACTTCTCAGGTGGTTCATCAGAAAAATTCAATCAATACATGGGACCATACATGATGCATTGGTTCATGATTAATTATTGCTTCGATAATGGTTATGATCGTTACAATTTCTATGGATTATCTGGTGATTTTACTGAAAATAGTGAGGACTATGGTGTTTATCGCTTTAAACGTGGATTTAATGTTCAAATTGAAGAGTTAATAGGAGATTTTTATAAGCCAATTAACAAAGTTAAATATTGGTTATTCACTACATTAGACCGTATTCGTAGAAAAGTCAAAAAGTAATAAACATAGCAATTATATTGATATGACTAGGTTGAGATAAATGTCTCAGCCTTTTTTATGTCTTTTTTTATAAAGTGAAATTCTACAAATAATTTATATAAAAATCTAATTTAAAATCATATTGCACCCTACTAAAATTATCATAGCATAACCAAAAGCCTTAACAATGATAGTCATAGAGAATTTTCTAATAAATAACTTATAAAATGCTTATTGTATTTATTTTGAGTACTTAAAATAAGTCATAAAGTAAAAATGATTTACTGGTTATCAAATAGCAACTATATTCTAATCAAATGGTTGATGATTGGATAATTTGAAAAAACTCATAAATAATACAAATAAACGTTTACACATTATAGATATACTATGTATAACATGTTAAACAATATATTGATGCTGTGAGAGTGTCTCAGTTGCATCGAGAGTTACTTTGATGGATAACTGGTCATTAGATGTAATTACATTGCTAATATAACATTAAGTATTTCAAAGACTAAGTTAAGAATTATATTGGATTTAAGGTTAAATACACTGATCATTTAACGTATCGTTAGATTGACATATGAGTTTAAGGAAATGAACATTTAAGAATACAAGTCTTAGTAACGAATGATTATATCAATCAAAATGTGAACGGATTCGTTATAATTAGTTATAACTGTTTATAAGACATGAATAATAGCCCTATATTGATTTTCAGATTTTAGTTTACATAATATATATTATAGGAAGTTATAGATATTCGATATAGGGGACCCTATTCTTCATTATATATTTGCTATGTTATAATTTATCCATATTTTTAATATTAACATTTAGGAGTTTTGTTTATGAATTTTGTTTTTGATATTGACGGTACCATTTCATTTGATGGTTACCACGTTGATCAACGTATTGAAGAACGCATTTTTAAATTACAGCAACTCGGACATCAAGTCATATTTGCATCTGCACGTCCAATTAGAGATTTACTACCAGTTATACCAGAATTTAAAGATTTTACACTTATTGGTGGTAATGGCTCAATCATTTCTCAAAATGGACAGATTGAAGTGATTAAATCAATTGCACATGAGGATTTGCAACTGATTAAAGATATTATTCATGCATATCAATTAAAGTACATATTTGATGATAAATATAATTATTCTACTAACTTAGATGCAACGTATGAATTATTTCAACGCATTGATCCTAACCATACAGCAAAGGCTTTAGATATGAATGACATTGTTCAACCTATTAAAGCAATCATATTAGATATTCGACAAGATGATTTTGAAGAAATAGCTACTATATTAGCTGAAAAATCTCATTCCTTAGAGCTAATACAACATTTAAATGAAAGTTATATTGATATTACAGCTCAAGGTATTGATAAACATACTACAATTCAAAAAATCCTTGGAGCTACAACCGATTATATCGCATTTGGAAATGATCATAACGATATTCAAATGCTAGAACATGCATCTCACGGCTATTTTGTAACGAATTTACATATGGATCATACGACGTTTATTAATAATCCGCAAATTACTTTAGTCGACGACACTAATGAAGCAATATGTAATGAATTGGATAAATGGTTAAATAAAAAGTAATAACATTAATTGATAATGATTCTCAATTTCATTTAAAATAATGATAAGGAGGATCATTATGAAAAATACATATATACTACTTATCATTTTACTCATTAGTATTGCGCTAACTGCTTGTAGTCAAACGTCAGATCAATCTAGTAAAAATTCAAAGGACACTGTAAGTATCAAAAATACTTATGAGTTTAAAGATAAAAATAATACCCACTCACGTGGTGTAAAGAAATCAGAAACTGTTAAGGTCCCAAAAAATCCTGAACGAGTGGCTGTCTTAGATTATGGTGCATTAGACATCATGCAACAAATGGGATTACAAAGTCATGTAAAAGCAGTTGCTAAAGGTCAAGGGAATGCATTTCTCCCCCACGCTTTAAATGAATTTAAAAGTGATCAATATATTAATTTAGGCAATCCAGGACGTCCTAAATACGATAATTTAGCAAAATCTAAACCAGACTTAATCTTAGCCTCTTTTAGGCAAGCTCATACAAAAACACTCGATGAAATGAAAAAAGCTGCGCCCGATGCTCAAATTTTATTTGTCAGTCCTAATAATGATAGTTACATTTCTTCTATAGAGACAACAACCCAACATTTAGGTAAAATCTTCGATAAAAAAGATAAAGCCAACACACTTAATCGAGAATTAAAAGAAAAAGTAAATGAGACAAAACGTATGATTAATAAGGACAAAGTATTGCTACTAGTTGTAGATGATAAAGGTATGAAAGCCTTTGGACAAACTGGTCGATTTGGTGGTTTCTTGAATAAAGATATAGGTATACAACATGCGGACAATAACATGAAAGCCAATTCTTGAGGAAATCAAATCAGTTATGAGTATTTAAATAAAATCAATCCAGACAAACTATTTGTGATTAATCGAACAAAAGATGGCAATGATCAGCATTTACCTAAAGAACTAAATAATAAGGTCATTAAAAATATAAAAGCAATCAAAAATCATAACGTATATCAATTTGAATCTAATGCTTGGTATTTTGGTGAAGGTGGTCATCAACTTACAATAGATCAACTTGAACATATTCAAGACGCCTTTGAAAATAAAAAATAATTGATTCATAAATTCAATATAAAGAAGCCCAAAGTTACTTTGAATAAAAGTTTTCTTTGGGCTTCTTTGGTATAGTTTTATCACATAATTTAATTTGATTCATATAAAGCTACAAGTTGTTTGGTATAGGGATGCCTTTGATGACTGAACAGATGATCGGTATTAAAATCATCAACGATCGCCCCATCTTTTAATACAATTATACGGTGACAAATACGTTGTATTACAGATAGATCATGTGAAATTATGATTAAGGTATATGGGTGTTTACGATAGTTTTCAGTTAGGATATCTAACATATGTTGTTCTGCGATAACGTCTAGGTTTGAAGTAATTTCATCACATATTAATACTTTTGGTTTAACTAATAATGTTCGTAGCAAATTAAATCTTTGCAATTGCCCCCCACTTAATTCATATGGATACTTGCTAAGTAATGATAATGGCAAGTTAAATGATGACGTCGTATCTTGAATGATTTGGTCAATATGTTGATATTGAGTAGATTGTTTTTTGTAATACAAGAGCGGCTCTGCTAATGATTGTTGAATGGTTAACTTAGGATTGAAACTTTCAGACGCATGTTGGAATACGGGTAAAATATCATGTGTATCGACACGAATGGAACCAGTTGTTGGTTTTAATTCATGTAATAAAAGTGAACTAAGTGTACTTTTACCTGATCCACTTTCACCTAAAATACCAACTATTTCATTATCATCGATTGTTAAATTGATATGGTTTAATACGGATTGTTGTTTATGATAATGGAATGAGATATTGTCTAATTTAATCATGATATCCCCTCTTTATATGACTTCTAAAATGAAATAACCGTTGAGCGTATGGTGTCGATTGTTTACTTTCAAAATAAGAACGATTACCTCTATCAACAATTTGTCCATTTTGAATAACATCAATTTGATCTGCATATTTAAGAACATGACTCATATTATGTGTAACGATTAATAAAGTTTGATGATGGTCTCTAACAATATGTTCTAGTAAATCCATTATTTGTAAGCCATTTACCATATCTAATGATGCTACTGGTTCATCTGCAATGATAAGCTTAGGATCAAGCATAAGTACACTCGCAATATAAACGCGTTCTAGTTGGCCACCTGATAATTGAAAACTATAGCGTGTTAATATCTCATCACTTGGTAAATTGACCCATGTGAGTGCTTCTTTTACTTTAGTATTAGCAATCTGTTTAGATACATCATAATGTGTACGATAAATTGATATGAGTTGTTTACCTAATTTGGTATGGTCATTAAAACTTTGTGTATAGTTTTGAGAAATATAGCCAATGTCTTTTCCTAACTTATCATTTAAATGTGTCACAGCATGCCCATTAAACAAGAAATATTCATATTCGATTTGAAAATCTTTAGGTAATTGATTCAATATAAAACGCATAGTTACGGTTTTACCCGCCCCACTTTCACCAATAATTGCATTGATTTGTTGTTTCTTAATGGATAAATCAACACGATTTAAAAGTGGTTGACCGTTTGAATCGTTGATGGTGAGTCCTTTAATTTCTATGATATTCAATTTAGTCACCTCTTCCTTTTAATAGTCGATCACGTAGTGCATCACCTGTTAAGTTAATGATTAATATTGTCATAGCGATAACAGTCGCTGGTGAAATGATCATAATCGGATGAGAGGTTATAAAATCACGACCTGCTTGCAACATTGCCCCCCATTCTGGTGATGGCGGCTGTGCCCCCAATCCTAAAAATGATAAAGAGCTAATGTATAATACGATCTTGCCGAAATCCACAATGATTAATACAAGAATGGATGGTAATACTTTTGGTAATAAATGCTTAAATAAAATCGTTAATGTAGGTACTTTGAAAAGTTGTGCCATACGAATATACGATTGATGCATTTCTGTATTCACAATTCCTCTTGTCACCCGTGTGTAATTCATCCACTTAATTATGGTGATAGCAATAACTAGATTCCAAATACTTGGACGGAAGAAACTTGCGAGTGCAATCATGATGACAAATTCTGGAATACTTAAACCGATATCAATCATACGCATGATGATCATATCTATCCAGCCTTTTTTATAGCCGGACAGTAGTCCTAGAGGTACACCAATAATGACTGTAAATACTAAAGTAAGCACCGTGATAAATAACGTAGAACGTGCACCTACTACGAGACGAGTGAATAAATCCCTACCGTAATCATCTGTACCTAATAAATGTTGTGTACTCATAGGTTCAAATGTTTGAGATAAATGCACTTTTAAAGCAGCATCGTCATGAACAAAAAATTGCATCATAACAATGATGAAAACATATATGAAAAATACATAAAATATCCAATTCGAACGATTGATTTTAAATTTCATGATGTGTCGCCTCCTTATCATTATATGATTGAGACGATTTTAACCATGAGTGTTGTGTTAATCGTTGTTTAGGGTCTAAACATATACTTAGTACATCAGCACATGTATTAATCAAAATAACTAATGTACCTATAAATAAGACGATACCTTGTATGACTGGGTAATCTCTTGAGCGAATACTATCAACTAAAAACGCGCCTAAACCAGGTATTTCAAATAAATTTTCAATAACGACTGTGCCACCTATTAAACTACCTACAGAAAGACCAATGAGTGGTATAGTTGGCAGTAAAGCTGGCTTGAGAAGGTCATGTAATAAAATATACTTTTCTGGCATTCCTCTTAGTCGTGAAGTTTGGACGATAGGACTTTGATATAAATCCAACAAATTAGATCTAATTAATCTAATGAGATAGGCGCACATACCGACACTCATAGTTAGGATAGGTAGAATGTATGATATCCATTGGCCATCACTTGCTGGAGGAAGTAAGTTTAATTTTAAATCAAATATATATAATAGTAGTATACCTATGAAAAATGCAGGCAAACTAACAGATAAAAAGGTGAAAATTCTAATCATGCGATCAATAGAACGATGATAATTGATTGCTGCAAGTATACCCAATGGCACTGAAATGATGATTGACATCATTAATGTCCCCAAGGTAATGATTAATGTAGGAGGCGCATATGTTGCAATCTCTTGACTAACAGGCTCGTTGGTTTGGTAACTTACCCCTAAATCTAAATGTAATATTTGAATTATCCAATGCCACCATTGTGCCAATAATGATTCATTTAGGCCTAATTTATCTTCGGTCGCTTTGATTTGAGCATTGGAAACTTGTGCAGTGTCTAAATGTAAAATTTTGTCTACTGGATTACCGGGAGATAATTTCATTAGAATAAAAGTAATTGTAGATAAGATAAACAATACTACAATCATTTGAAGACACTTTGAAGTGATTATTTTAATTATATTCATATGTATCTCTCCATTAGTTGTCTATGATATTTAAGGTATAAGTGAAAACTTAAATTGTAAAACCCAACTCTGTCAAATTATTTCAGAATTGGGCCTATAATCGTTATATATTAACGGCGACGAAATTGGTTAACATCTTGTTCGTGTTCAAATTGTTCATATCGACGCATATCTTTTTCGAGTTGCTTTTTCTTTCTTTCACGTCTCCAATTACGTGTAAAATACCATAATAGGAAACTGATAATTAGGCTCACAATCGCCATAAAAGCAGCATAACCTAGTAATGGTTGATATGTAATATCTTGGAAATTAGGAATTAAGAACGCTAATACACCTAATACTACAAAAGAAATAACTGCTGCAATAAACCATCTATGTAAGACTAAAGTGCAGAAAACAGTTAAAATGATAACTGCTAATATAGAAATCCATAGAAAATTCGGCATATCAAAAATAGTCATAAATGGATTCTCCTTATTTTAAATAATACTAACATTATTATACTATTTAATTTACTTTAACTAAACCTACTATAGTAGTATTTCTAAATGATTAATAACCGACTTAATTGCGGATGTATGATTGATATGTATCAACTGCGTTTCGAATTTAACTCATGTATAATAAAATTATTGATTACAAACAGGGAGTGAATCATATTGACACAAGGTTTACCAAATAGACAAGATATACCTAGTACTGAAACATGGGATTTAAAGGATTTATTCCAAAATGATGAAGATTTTTACCAAATATTAGATGAGACGCTAGCCTCTTCATTATCTTTTAATGAGCGTTATAATGGTCAATTAAAAGAAATTGATACGATTGAACATGCGCTTAAAGATTATGAAGCACTTTTAATACAAATTGATCGATTAGGCAATTATGCTGAATTACGTTTAAGTGTAGACACAACTAATGAAGATGCACAGACATTAAATGCTAAATTAAATACGTCTTATGGTAAAATCGCAAGTCGATTATCCTTTGTCGAATCAGAAATATTAAATTTGAGTAATGACACGTTACAGCAACTGAAATCTCAAACACAATATCCACATTACATTCAACAATTAATTGAACGCAAACCGTATCAATTAGATCCTAAAGTTGAACAAACATTAGCTAGTCTATCCCCTACTTTAAATCAACCTTATGATTTATACGGTACTACTAAAATGTTAGATATTGCATTTGAATCATTTAAACATAACAACATAGAGTATCCAATGGATTATGCAACATTTGAAAATGAATACGAGGATCATGCTGATCCTGAATTTAGACAGAAAAGTTTTAAGGCATTTAGCGATGCGATTAGACGTTATCAACATACAACAGCTGCCACTTATAATATGCAAGTACAACAAGAAAAAATTGAAGCGGATTTAAGAGGATATGACTCAGTGATTGATTATTTATTACAAGAACAAGAAGTGACACGTGATATGTTTGATAGACAAATTGATGTCATTATGAGTGATTTAGCACCTGTCATGCAAAAATATGCTAAATTACTGCAACGTGTACATGGATTGGAAAAAATGCGTTTTGAAGATTTAAAGGTTTCAATCGATCCTAGTTATGAACCTGAAATTTCCATTGATGAATCTAAATCTTATATCTATGGTGCACTTGATGTACTTGGCGACGATTACCATTCTATGATTGAATCGGCATACCAAAATCGCTGGATAGATTTCGCTCAAAATAAAGGTAAAGATACTGGTGCGTTCTGTGCTAGTCCTTATTTCACACACTCTTATGTCTTTATTTCATGGACTGGAAAGATGGCTGAAACATTTGTCTTGGCACATGAATTAGGCCATGCAGGTCATTTCACTTTAGCACAACAAAATCAGAATTTCTTAGAATCTGAAGCTTCAATGTATTTTGTGGAAGCACCATCAACAATGAACGAGATGTTAATGGCAAATTATTTATTCAACCATAGCGAAGATCCACGATTCAAACGTTGGGTCATCGGTTCTATACTATCTCGTACGTATTATCATAATATGGTGACGCATTTGCTAGAAGCGGCTTATCAACGTGAAGTATATCAGAAAGTAGATCATGGAGAATCATTAACAGCGCCAGTGTTAAATGATATTATGCTTAATGTTTATCAACAATTCTTTGGTAATGCGGTTGAAATGACAGACGGTACGGAGTTAACTTGGATGAGACAACCCCATTATTATATGGGACTCTATTCGTATACTTATTCAGCGGGCTTAACAATTGGTACTGTCATGTCACAAAGAATAAAAACTGAAGGACAACCAGCTGTTAATGATTGGTTAAATACGTTGAAGTCAGGCGGTAGTTTATCACCAGTTGCATTAGCAAAACAAGCAGGTGTTGATATCACAACAGAAGCACCATTGAAAGACACAATACGATATATATCTGAATTGGTAGATGAAGCAATTGCGCTTACTGATGAAATTGAGGCTAATTCATAAGTAAAACAAATCCCCTAAATGTAGCTAAGTGCTATCATTTAGGGGATTTTTATATATTTAGGTTCTAACAATTACGAAGATAAGTCAGTTATATTTAAATTTGGGTTAAATAGGAATTTTAGCGACCTGCTTCGTAGTGTTCACCTGTGAGAAAATAGTACACGCTTTCAGCAATATTACTAATATGATCTCCGACACGTTCTAGATTTCTAGCAGCTAAGTGAGCTTGACCTGCTACAAACGGATCGTTATCAATTAAATATGTCGTATTGACAATGTTGATATATAAATCATCGATATCTTGATCTCGTTCAATAATTTCTTTAATTAATGTAATGTCTTCATTTTTGACAGCTGTATTTAAATCTTCAAGCATTAGCATAGCTAATTTGCCCATAGTCTTTAATCTTGTTAAGACATAATGGTCAGTTATTTTAACTCTGAGTCGAATATGAGCGATATTTGCGGCGTTATCACCCATACGTTCAAAGTCAGTAGAAATCTTTAAAGCTGCCATCATCATGCGTAAGTCTGTCGCTATAGGTTGTTGCTTTGTAATAAGCATGATGACTTTTTCATTAATTTCATAGTCTAAACGATTAATTTCTTTATCTTTTTCAATTGTCTCTCTTGCGAAAGTTCTCTTATCATCACTTAACGACACTAATGCATTTTCAATATTAAAATAAACACGAAGACCTAGACGACGTAAATCTTTGATTAAGTCTTCTAGTTGGCCTTCGTATTTTTGTCTAATCACTGCCATATATTAACCAAATCGTCCTGAAATGTAATCTTCAGTTTGCTTATCAGCTGGATTTGAGAAAATTTTATCAGTGTCGTCATATTCATTTATATAGCCGTTCAAGAAGAAAGCTGTTTTATCAGAAACACGAGCAGCTTGTTGCATGTTATGTGTAACCATGATGATAGAATAGTTTTCTTTTAATTCTTGAACAAGTTCTTCAATTTTCAATGTAGAAATAGGGTCTAAAGCTGATGTTGGTTCGTCCATTAAAATAACATCAGGTTCAATTGCTAAACATCTAGCGATACAAACACGTTGTTGTTGTCCACCAGATAATCCATACGCATTCATATGCAATCTATCTTTTAATTCGTCCCAAATAGCTGCGCCACGTAGTGATTTTTCTACAATTTCATCTAAAATCTTTTTATTTTTAATGCCGTGTGTTTTTGGTCCATACGTAATATTATCATATATAGATTTAGGGAATGGGTTTGGTTGTTGGAATACCATTCCTACATTCGTTCTTAATTTTTCTTTAGAATATTTTGCATCATAAATATTTTGATCACGATATAAAATCTTACCTGCAGTTTTAACTGATGGAACTAGTTCAACCATACGATTTAAAGCTTTAATGTAAGTTGATTTACCGCAACCTGATGGTCCGATAATGGCAGTTACATTGTTTTCAAGAATATCTAAATTGATATTTTGAAGCGCATGATTATCACCATACCATAAGTCTAAATTTTGTGTAGAATAAACGATTTTACGTTCACTATCAGAAATCGGATCGTGTTTATCTTGTGTAGTTACTATAGTAGATACGTCTTGATTTGAGTTGTCTTTCAATTGATCTAATGTTTTGTTTTCTTCGACTTTTGTATTAGCCATAATTTAAAACTCCTTCTAATTAACTAAGTTGATTTAATGTCTACTTAATCGTAAATAACGTTTCCCTGTTTTTATAACGACGTTAGCTTAAAATTTCTTACTGAATTTGTTACGGAAGAAAATAGCCAGTCCATTCATTAATAATAAGATTACTAATAATACGATAATGCCTGCTGATGCGACATTTTGGAATTCTTCTTGAGGCATTTTTGCCCAGTTATATATTTGAATTGGTAATGCTTGGAACTGATCCATAATACCGCTTGGTAAACGTAATAGAATTGTAGGAATACCAATTAAGATTAAAGGTGCTGTTTCACCTAATGCACGAGATAGCGCTAAGATAAAGCCTGTTAAAATACCTGGTAAAGCTGCAGGTAATACCACTTTATAAATCGTTTGCCATTTGTTAGCACCTAAACCATAAGAAGCTTCTCTTACTGAGTTAGGTACAGCACGAATCGCTTCCTGTGCCGCCACGATAATGACTGGTAAAATTAATAAAGACATTGTTAATGCGCCGGCAATGATTGATTTACCAAGTGATAATGATTCAACGCCCATACCACGAACGAATAATGTAAGTCCTAATAGACCGAATACAACTGAAGGTACACCTGCTAAGTTTGATATACAAACCTTAACAAAGTTCGTGAATGGATTTTTACGTGCATATTCTTCAAGATAAATTGCTGTACCTACACCTAATACGATTGATATTGGAATAATAGTAATCATTAACCATAATGTACCAACTAATGCACCTTTAATCCCTGCCATTGATGGTGTGGAAGATGAAAAGTTAGTAAAGAATGATGGTGTTAAATGCCCAGCACCTTTAATTAATGTATCAACTAATAAAGCTGCTAATACGATTAAACCAATTAATGTACAGGCTAAAAATATACCTTTGAAAATTTTATTTTTGGTCATACGACTCGAAATATTTTTATCGACTTGCTTTTGATCGATTAATGTTTTGCTATTGCTATTTGATGTATTAGTAGTTGTCGCCATATTAATACTCCTCTCTGAAACGTTTAGAAATCCATTGTGATAGTAAGTTCATTGCTAATGTGAAAATGAATAGCGTGAAACCTACTGCATAGATACTGTAATAAACGTCTGATCCGAAAGTAGCATCGCCTGTCGCAACTTGAACGATATAACCAGTCATTGTTTGAATAGAACCAGTTAAGTTAAGTGAAGCTGTAGGTGTACTACCTGCTGCAAGAGATACAATCATTGTTTCACCGATAGCTCTTGAGACAGCTAATACGATTGAAGCTAAAATACCTGAAGCTGCTGCTGGTAACACAACTTTAATTGCAACTTCTAATTTAGTAGCACCTAATCCCAATGCACCTTCACGAATCTTATTCGGTACTGATGCCATTGCATCTTCACTCATACTTGTGATAAGTGGGATAATCATAACCCCAACGACTAATCCGGGACTGATTGAGTTGAAACTACCTAACTGTGGAAATACTGATCTTAAAATTGGTGTGACAAAAGTTAATGCAAAGAAACCAAATACGATAGTAGGAATACCAGCTAAAATTTCTAAAATTGGTTTGATAATTCGTCTAACTTTGTCAGTCGCATATTCACTTAAGTAAATAGCAGCACCTAATCCGATTGGAACGGCGAATAATGCAGCAATGATTGTGATTTTTAACGTCCCTATGATTAATGCCCAAATACCATATGATGGTTTAGCAGAGAATGGGTTCCAATCTGTAGAGAATAAAAATTCTGTAATTGGTACACGTGTGAAGAACGTAATTGTTTCTGTAAGTAAAGTAAATAAAATCCCTAATGTAACTAAAATTGAAATCGCTGCAATGATAGCCAAAATAATCGGTACGATTTTATCGCTTGTACCACCCTTTTTGGCATTGTTCTTAGCAATCATTTCTCTAATATTTGTTTTTGAAGCCATTTAAAAACCTCTCTCTTATTAAATCTCCCAATTATAAAAAAAAGAGTGGGAATATTTCAGGCTATAGATGAGCTAGACTCATGATTTGTAATATGACTTATAACCTGAAAAGAAAATCAGACAAAGTGGTTATTGATTTTAACCACTTTGCAATGATTTTCGTTAGTATTCCCAAACTCTATTATTAATTATTTATCTTCTTTTTTATCAGATTTTTTATCAGAGTCTTTGCTGTTTTTCTTAATGTATTTTTTCAAATCTTTAAGCTCTTCTTTGTAGTCTTTCTTAGGAAGGGCTACATAACCAGCATCCTCAGCTGCTTTACCTTTATCTTCAAGTGTGAATTTCATGAATTCTTGGAAAGCTTTGTTATCTTTTAATGATTTCTCTTTAGCGTAGATGAATAATGGTCTACTTAATGCATAAGAGTTATCTTGGATTGTTTTCTTAGTTGGTTCTGTGTCTTTACCTTTATCGTCTTTGATTTTAACTTCTTTTAATTTATCTTTATTTTGTTGATAGAAGTTATAACCGAAGTAACCGATACCTTCTTTATTCTTTTCAACTGATTGAACGATAACGTTTGTATCAGCATTTTTCTCAGCTTTGATATCGCCTTTGTCCATTACTTCTTCAGTAAAGAAGTCGAATGTACCATGTGATTGGTCAGGTGAGAAAGCTTTAATTTTCTTATCTGGCCATTTAGAGTTAACATCTTTCCATGTTTTAGCTTTGCCAGAGTAGATTTCTTTAAGTTGATCTTTAGATAATGATTTAACGAAGTCATTATCTTTATTTACTGTAACTGTTACACCATCTTGTGCAATTTTGTATTCTTTGTATTTAATGCCTTTATCTTCTAACTTTTTCTTTTCTTCATCTTTAATTGGTCTTGAAGCATTTGAGAAATCTGTTTCACCTGAAATGAATTTCTCAAATCCGCCACCAGTTCCTGAAGTACCAGATGATACTGTAGCGTTAGGATAATCTTTAGCGAATTTTTCGTTTAATTTTTCAATGATTGGACCGACTGTTGATGACCCGTCACCTTTTACTTTTCCACTTACATCTTTACCTTCGCCTGAACCGCCATTGTTACCGCCGCCACAAGCGCCTAAAAGTACTGAAGCTCCTAATACAGTCGTACCGACTAATTGCCACTTTTTCATTGAAACATCCTCCTAATATAAATAACCCAAATGTTATATGTATTTCTTACAGTCCTAATACTAAAGGTTTATTGTTAATTAATAATAGAGCTAATGTAAATGTTTTGTTAAGAATGAGAATTGAATTGTAAATATGCTTTGAACACTGATATTACAGTGTTTTTAAAGTTAGAGATCTTGAAAAATAATATAATTATTGTGTTGTTAAAATTGCAAAATATAAAAATGATGGTTTTGGATACATAAAATATTACAAAAAAAGCGCTTATTGAAATATTTCATTCAATAAGCGCTATGGTGATATGATTCGACTATATTAATAGAAGAAATGCGTTTTTGTATTAAGAATTCTGTTCGTCTTCCGTACGAGACCAACCTTTTTTTGTTAAGCTGATTTTGCCAGTTTCAATATTAATCATCTTTTGTTTATATAAATGACCAATGGCACGTTTAAATGAACCTTTGCTCATATTAAATACCTCTTTGATAGCTTCGGGACTTGATTTATCCCAAAAAGGTAATTCGCCATCATATTCCACAAGTAAATCAAAAATGACTTGCCCATCATCATCTAATCTTTCATGAGCTAAAGGTAAAAATGAACCATTAAGTTCACCACGTTCATTATGACCAATAATACGAACGGTAACTAATTCACCTAATCTTGGCTCTGCTTTACGTTCTGATTCATGAACAAAAATTTTATAACCTTCGGTACTTAATAAGAAACTGCCCACTCTTAAAACACGATATGGTCTAGCTTCTAACATTTCATTTTGTTTACTATCGTCGTTAACGGGTGTGTACATGTTATCAACGATACCTTCACTTGCTAAACGTGCGAACATTTGGTTCTGACTATCAATTCTTAATGTCACGAGTAATTGATCTCCAGCTTCTGGCCATAATGTTTTAACCTTTGGTAAATCTTCCCATGGTATTAATACTTCTCTCGGTAGACCAACATCAACACGTGCGCCATCGCGATCGACTTTAAGCACCTTTGCAAAGTCATATTTGTCTTTCGTAATATCAGGCATATTTTGTGTTGCGAATAATTCACCTGATCTATTTGGATAAATAAAGAAACTGTATTCTTCACCTATTTGTAATTCGTCTTCTTCATTTACTTCGGATTGATTGAGTTTAACTTGTTCTCCATTGGGTCCTTTTAACATATATGTTGATCCTTGTAAGCCAGTCACTTCAAGAAATTCTATAGAACCTACGATATCTTTTTCTAGTGCCATTATATTCTCCTTCGAGTCTTTTATTCTTTTATAGTATAACACGAGTCATGTAATCTATCATTACAAGTTATCGGTGGTCGAAACTATCGTTATAATATGATATAATTCTTCCGTTAGAATAACCATATAAAAAAGGAGCAAATGCATGTTACAAGTAACTGATGTAAGTTTACGTTTTGGCGATCGTAAGCTATTTGAAGATGTAAATATTAAATTTACTGAAGGTAATTGCTATGGTTTAATTGGTGCAAATGGTGCAGGTAAATCTACTTTCTTAAAAATTTTATCTGGTGAGTTAGATTCACAAACAGGTCATGTGTCATTAGGTAAAGATGAAAGATTAGCGATTTTAAAACAGGACCACTTCGCATATGAAGATGAACGTGTACTTGATGTTGTGATCAAAGGTCATGAACGTTTATATGAAGTAATGAAAGAAAAAGATGAAATCTACATGAAACCAGACTTTAGTGATGAAGATGGTATTCGTGCTGCTGAACTTGAAGGCGAATTTGCTGAAATGAATGGTTGGAATGCTGAAGCAGATGCAGCTAACCTACTTTCAGGATTAGGTATCGATGCTTCATTACAAGACAAGAAAATGTCTGAACTTGAAAATAACCAAAAAGTAAAAGTATTGCTAGCCCAAAGTTTATTTGGCGATCCAGACGTATTATTACTAGATGAGCCTACCAATGGTTTAGATATTCCAGCTATTAGTTGGTTAGAAGACTTTTTAATCAACTTTGAAAATACTGTTATCGTAGTATCCCATGACCGTCACTTCTTAAATAATGTGTGTACACATATTGCAGATTTAGACTTTGGTAAGATCAAAGTATATGTTGGTAACTATGATTTCTGGTATCAATCAAGCCAATTAGCTCAAAAAATGGCTCAAGAACAAAATAAGAAAAAAGAAGAAAAAATTAAAGAATTACAAGATTTCGTTGCGCGTTTCTCAGCGAATGCTTCTAAATCAAAACAAGCAACGAGTCGTAAGAAACAATTAGAAAAAATTGAATTAGATGATATCCAACCTTCATCTAGACGTTATCCATATGTTAAATTCACACCTGAAAGAGAAATTGGTAATGATTTATTAACTGTTCAAAACCTATCAAAAACAATTGATGGTGAAAAAGTATTAGATAACATTTCATTTACAATGAATCCTAATGATAAAGCTATTTTAATTGGTGATAGTGAAATTGCTAAAACAACATTACTTAAAATCTTAGCTGGTGAAATGGAGCCTGATGAAGGATCTTATAAATGGGGTGTAACAACTTCATTAAGTTACTTCCCTAAAGATAACTCTGAATTCTTTGATGGTGTGGATATGAATCTTGTTGACTGGTTACGTCAATATGCACCAGAAGATGAACAAACTGAAACATTCTTACGTGGCTTCTTAGGACGTATGTTATTTAGTGGTGAAGAAGTTAAGAAAAAAGCAAGCGTGTTATCAGGTGGCGAAAAAGTTCGTTGTATGTTAAGTAAAATGATGCTATCAAGTGCTAACGTATTGTTACTTGATGAGCCTACCAACCACTTAGACTTAGAAAGTATCACAGCAGTCAATGATGGTTTGAAATCATTTAAAGGTTCATTGATCTTTACATCATATGACTTTGAATTTATCAATACAATTGCTAACCGTGTGATTGATTTAAATCAATCTGGTGCCGTTTCTAAAGAAATTCCTTATGAAGAATACTTAAAAGAAACAGGAGTATTGCAATAGATGACTTCGATTGAGCGTATGAATACATTTTGATGATGTATTTATACGCTTTTTATATACAGATATAATGAACATTCCCCTACTACTCTAGTTATTTATATTTTAAGGAATACACTCGTTTTGTTATCCGAGTGCACAAGAGATACTAACCATTAAAATGCACTAAAAGGTTTACAATCGTTTAGCAACGATTGCATAAAAGCCACTATATTTTTAAAAGATTCAAAAGGAATACACTCGTCTTGTTATCCGAGTGCACAAGAGATACTAACCATTAAAATGCTAAGTATCTCTTTGAAATTTTCTGTTTATTTTAAAAAATCGCAATTATCGGTTTACAGTCACATGTGGTATATGTATAATAAAAACATATCAATTGAATAAGATTTTGATGAGGCGCATTAAACATGAGTAAATATTAGGCAACTGTCTGCTAACAGCTAATATTGAAAGGGGGCAATGCCGAAACGAATGATAATAGCAGGTATCATTTGTTGGACTTTTTGGTTAAGAGCTAAGAGTTTGTCATTATTTCATAATAATGGAGTGCATCACTTGTACATAAATGTAGAACAAGTCGCATTCCAGACTTGTTCTTTTTTTATTGAATGGATGTGTCTCCCTACTAACTGAGGAGGACAAATATTGAATAGAAGTGTTTTGAAATTTGGCGGTTCTTCCGTCAGTGATTTTACAAAAATTAAAAATATAGCAGGTATGCTAAAAAATCGTGTTGAACAAGGTGAACAACTGATTGTGGTGGTTAGTGCAATGGGCAAAACCACGGACCAATTAATGGAAAATGTGTCCACATTAACATCAACACCAAAAGAGCAAGAACTCGCCCTACTGTTAACTACAGGAGAGCAACAAACTGTTTCATATTTATCAATGGTTCTCAATGATATTGGTATTAGTGCAAAGGCAATGACAGGATATCAAGCAGGTATCAAGACCATTGGTCATCATTTAAAAAGTAAAATTGCTGAAATTGACCCATCAACCTTTGAAACAGCTTTTAATAAGTACGATGTACTTGTCATAGCTGGATTCCAAGGTATCAACGAGGATCATGAATTAACTACACTCGGCCGTGGCGGTTCTGATACGACAGCAGTAGCTTTAGCAGCAAGTAATCAGATTCCTTGTGAAATCTACACAGATGTTGATGGTGTGTATGCTACAGATCCAAGAATATTGAGTCATGCCAAACGTTTGGAGTATGTATCATACGAGGAAATGATGGAAATGAGCGCATTAGGTGCTGGTGTACTTGAGACACGTAGCGTAGAGTTGGCAAAAAATTATGATATACCATTATATTTAGGAAGAACATTATCAAATGTGAAAGGAACATGGATTATGTCTAGAAGTGATTTATTAGAGAAAAAAGCAGTTACTGGGGTTGCATTAGATCAACACATGATGCATGTAACGATCACTTATCCCCTACCAGATAATCAATTATTAACACAACTATTCACAGAGCTAGAAATAGGTTCTGTCAATGTAGATATGATTTCACAAATCGTTAACCACGAAGGACTACAATTATCCTTCAGTATAAAAGATACAGATGCACATCAAATCACAGCTATTTTAGAGCAATTAGCCGTCGATTTTGAAGCATTGGATTTCAAAATTAATGAAGCATATGTCAAAATTTCATTAATTGGATCCGGTATGAGAGATATGTCAGGCGTAGCATCTAAAGCATTTATTACATTAATCAATGCGAAGATACCTTTTTACCAAACAACCACTTCTGAAATCAGTATTTCTTATGTCATTGATGCTGAAAATGGTGAAAAAGCCGTCGAAGAATTGTACGGTGCATTTGATATATAATTGATTTTAACTTAATTTTTCACAATATTAATAATATTTAAAACGGAGTGACTTAGACATGACAAAATTAGCAGTAGTTGGTGCAACAGGATTAGTTGGAACAAAAATGTTAGAAACTTTAGATCGAAAAGAGATCCCTTTTGATGAATTGGTTCTATTTTCTTCAGCACGTTCAGCTGGTCAAACAATCGAATTTCAAGGGCAAACGTATACAGTACAAGAACTTACAGATGAAGCAGCAAGTGAACACTTTGATTATGTATTGATGAGTGCTGGTGGTGGTACAAGTGAACACTTCGCCCCACTATTTGAAAAAGCTGGCGCTATTGTCATTGATAATTCTAGTCAATGGCGTATAACAGAAGATGTTGATTTAGTTGTACCTGAGGTTAACGAACCCCACTTTACAAGAGGCATCATTGCTAATCCAAACTGTTCTACGATTCAATCAGTCGTACCATTAAAAGTATTGCAAGATGCATTTGGATTATCAAGAGTAGCTTATACGACATATCAAGCGGTTTCAGGATCAGGAGTTAAGGGTAAGAGAGATTTATCTGAAGGTGCAAATGGTAAAGCACCAGAAGCTTATCCTCATCCAATTTATAATAACGTATTACCACATATTGACGTATTCCTTGAAAATGGTTATACAAAAGAAGAACAAAAAATGATAGATGAAACACGTAAAATTTTAAATGACAAAGATTTAAAAGTGACTGCAACTTGTGTACGTGTGCCAGTTCAAGATAGCCATAGTGTTGAAATGGATGTTACTTTAAAACAAGATACTACCGTTGAAGCAATTCAAGAACTATTCGATAAAGATGATCGTGTTGTTCTTGTAGATAATCCTGCTAAAAATGAATACCCTTTAGCAATTCACTCAACAGGTAAAGACGACGTGTTTGTTGGTCGTATTCGTCGAGATGACACATTAGACAATACTTTCCACGTATGGTGTACATCAGACAACCTACTTAAAGGTGCAGCATTGAATGCCGTTCAAGTTTTAGAACAAGTTTTAAAATTGAAAGGAGTTCTTTAATATGACACACATGTTTGAAGGTGTAGGCGTCGCATTAACAACGCCATTTGTAAATAATGAAGTAGATTATGATGCATTAAGACGACACGTTACATTCTTATTAGAAAATAATGCACAAGCGATTATTGTAAATGGAACTACAGCTGAAAGCTCTACACTAAACGATGAAGAGAAAGAACATGTTTTAGAAACAGTTGTGAATTTAGTTAACAAACAAGTTCCTGTGATTGCAGGTACAGGTACAAATAATACTGAAAAATCTATTCAAGCGTCTGTACGTGCACGTCAACTTGGTGCAGATGCAGTGATGCTAATTACACCTTATTACAATAAAACAAATCAACGTGGTTTAGTTCAACACTTTGAAACAATTGCGAATGCAGTTGAATTACCTGTTGTCTTATATAATGTACCTTCACGTACGAATATGACGATTGAACCAGAAACAGTTGAAACGTTAAGTCAAAATAAATATATTGTAGCGCTTAAAGATGCGACAAATGATTTGGATTATTTTGAAGAAGTTAAAAAACGTGTGAATCAAGATGAATTTGCCATTTATAGTGGTAATGACGACAATGTGGTTGATTTTTATCAACGTGGTGGTAATGGCGTGATTTCAGTTATTGCTAACGTCATTCCAAAAGCATTTCAACACTTATATGATGCTAAACAAGATGGGGACACATTGGCAAAGGCATTTGAACCGATTGGCCAATTATTAGACGCGTTATCAGTTGATGTTAATCCTATTCCAATTAAAGCATTAACGGCTTATGAAGGATTTGGAAGCTATGAATTACGTTTGCCTCTTGTACCACTTGAGGATAATGATCGTCAAACATTAGAGCAAGCTTACGAAACATTTAAAGCAGGTGAAAAATAATGAAGATCTTATTAATTGGCTATGGTGCTATGAACCAGCGTGTTGCTAGATTAGCTGAAGAAAAAGGCCACGAAATTGTCGGTGTTATTGAACCGATGAATAGTGATTCATCACCATACCAACAATTTGAACATATTGCAGATGCTAAAGAAGCAGATGTAGCAATTGATTTTTCTAATCCTAATTTATTATTACCCCTATTAGATGAATCATTTGAATTGCCATTAGTCGTTGCGACTACTGGTGAAAAAGAGAAAATCACACAAAAATTAGAAGCATTAGGTAAAAAGATGCCAGTATTTTTCAGTGCAAATATGAGTTATGGTGTTCATGCACTTACTAAAATTTTAGAAGCTGCAGTTCCCCTATTACAAGATTTTGATATTGAACTGACAGAAGCACATCATAATAAGAAAGTGGATGCGCCTAGTGGTACATTAGTGAAGTTATATGATGTTATAGAAGGATTACGTGATAAAACAACTCCAGTATATGATCGCCATGATAAAACTGAGAAACGTACACCAGACGAAATTGGCATCCATACAGTTCGTGGCGGTACGATTGTTGGAGAACATGATGTGTTATTTGCTGGAACAGATGAAACAATTACGATTTCACATAAAGCACAATCTAAAGACATTTTCGCGAATGGTGCAATTGGTGCAGCTGAAAAATTAATCAATAAAGAAAACGATTTTTATACATTTGATAATTTATAAAATATAACTAAAGGAGCAAAATTATGGTACAACATTTATCAGCACAAGAAATTATTCAATATATTAGTGATGCAAAAAAATCAACGCCTTTAAAAGTTTATGTCAATGGTACATTTGATGGCGTCAACTTCCCCGAATCATTTAAAGTATTTGGTTCAGATCATTCTAAAGTGATCTTTTGTGAAGCGGATGATTGGAAACCATTTTATGAGTCGTATCAAAACAAATTTGAGGATATTGAAATTGAAATGGATCGTCGTAATTCAGCCATCCCATTAAAAGATTTAACAAATACGAATGCACGTATTGAACCAGGTGCTTTCATTCGTGAACAAGCTGTAATCGAAGATGGTGCTGTAGTCATGATGGGTGCAACAATTAACATTGGTGCTGTTGTTGGCGAAGGTACAATGGTAGATATGAATGCTACTCTAGGCGGTCGTGCGACAACTGGTAAAAATGTACATGTTGGTGCAGGATCAGTATTAGCTGGTGTAATCGAACCACCTAGTGCGTCACCTGTTGTCATTGAAGATAATGTGTTAATTGGTGCAAATGCAGTTATTTTAGAAGGTGTTCGAGTTGGTGAAGGTGCGATTGTAGCAGCTGGCGCTATTGTGACGCAAGATGTACCTGCAGGAGCAGTTGTTGCCGGGACACCTGCTAAAGTGATCAAGCAAACGTCTGAAGTCGAAGATTCTAAACGTGAAATTGTATCAGCATTACGCAAATTAAATGATTAAATTATTATAATAATACGGCAGTTGAAACAAAGGAGTGGCCTATGGTTTGAACTTGAACGTGAGTGTGTTTAACGCCCTACCGTTCAAATGATCACATTGCCTCTCCTCATTGTTTCGACTTTTTATTATCATGATATTTAATAGTATATATTTTGGGATTTTTATGGTGAAAGGAATGATAATGATGAATGAATTAGAATTTGTAACAACACACCGTCGACATTTACATCAGCATCCTGAATTAAGTTTACATGAATATGAAACTACTCAGTACATTACTAATTTCTTAACAGAATTAGGCGTACCATTTGAACGTCCATTGGAAACAGGTGCGATTGCATATCTTGAAGGTAATAGTCAGCATACTATCGCTTATAGAGCAGATATAGATGCATTACCCATTTTTGAAGAAAATGATGTAGAGTTTCGTAGCCAAAATGATAACGTGATGCATGCATGTGGCCATGATGGTCATACGACGGCACTGATGTTATTTGTTAAGCGTTGTAAAGCAATGGCAGATAAAGGTACTCTCCCTCACAATATTGTATTTATATTCCAACCTGCAGAAGAAACAGGTGGTGGTGCACATCGTCTTATAAAAGCCAAGGCTTTTGATAATTACCCTATTGAAGCTGTATTTGGTATTCACGTTAATCCTTTTTCTGATGAAGGCACAGTTGTCATTCGAGACGAAGAAATTACGGCAAGTGCGACAGAGTACCGATTCTATTTAACAGGACTATCTAATCACGTTGCTGATAAAGAACAAGGTCATTCATGTGGCGAAGCCTTACAACACGTCTTAACACAAGTGGGTCAAATACAACAATTTCATTTGAATGGATTAAAACGAAATATAGTACATATGGGTCATTTTGAAGCTGGTGAAGCTATCAATACAGTACCAAGTAATGGCTATTTAGAAGGAACAATTCGTACATATGATGTCGATGATTTAACTATTGTAAAAAATCAAATGCAAAAAATTGCTGAAAGTGTATCATTATTATTTAATGTGACGTGTGAAGTAAAATTTGAGGAAGGCTATCCACCTACAATGAATAGTCCGAAATTACGCGAACCTGTTGAACAGGCACTTAAAAATGCAAATCTAGAAGTCATCGACAAACCAACACCATTCTTATTTGGTGAAGACTTTAGTTTCTATGGTCAATTATTAGCACCTGCTTACTTCGTCTTCGTTGGAACTCGCAATAAAGATAAAGGTTATGTGACAGGATTACATACGTCTCATTTAAATTTTGATGAAAAGGTATTAATAGACGTAGCCAATTATTATGAACAACTACTATTAAATTATAAAGAGGTGTAAGCATTGACAGCAATTTGGTCAGTCGATACAGAAGCATTTTATAACAATGCTAAGAAAGTGAAAAATCAACAACCCATTATGGCCGTTGTTAAAAATAACGCTTACCACTATGGCTTAGAATTTGCGGTAAAGCAATTTTTACGTGCAGGTATCAATACATTTAGTACGACGTCACTTAAAGAAGCGGTTCGTGTACGTGAATTAGCACCAGATGCAACGGTGTTTCTTATGAATGCGGTATATGATTTTGATACTGTACGTGATTATCATATTCATATGACCTTACCTTCTTTAAAGTATTATTACGAGCATAAAGAAGATTTACGAGATATTCATGTGCACTTAGAGTTTGAAAATTTACTGCATCGTTCTGGATTTAAAACACTAGAAGAGATTCAAGAGGTATTACAAGATCATCAACATAATAAGAACCCTAAACGCATGATTATTTCTGGTTTATGGACACATTTTGGTTATGCTGATGAATTTGGTGTAACTGAATATGATGTAGAACGTTCAGCATGGTTGAATGTTTTACATACATTATTAAATGAAGGGTATCAATTCGACTATATACATTCTCAAAATAGTGCAAGCTATTATCGAGAAGGACAAGTCGTTCTCCCCCACCATACACATGCTAGAGTGGGTATTGCTTTATATGGTTCACGTCCATATAGTGGATTGAATGAATCATCCATTCAACAAGCATTGACTGTAAAAGCGAATGTCATACAAATTAGAGAAGTTCAAAATGGTGACTATTGTGGCTATAGTTGGGCATTTGAAACACAACATGACAATACTAAGCTTGCTGTGGTAGATGTTGGTTATGGTGACGGTATATTAAGAGCAAGAGCACAACATGAAGCATTGATAAACGGTAAGCGCTACCCTATTCTTGCCCTAATGATGAGCCATATGTTTGTAGAAGTTGATGAACACGTACATGCACAAGATCAAGTTGTATTATATAATGAAAGTATGCGCATTGATGAATATACCTTTAAGGGTGTGGGAGCAAATTCAGAACAACTGAGCGCTATGAATCACGATTCTCTTATAAAGGAGTACAGATAAAGATGACAGTAGAATATAACGAATACGGCGAATTAACAATGGGAGGTACAAGTCTTAAAACAGTTGCACAAAGTTTTGGTACCCCAACGATTGTTTATGATGAAGAACAAATACGAAATCAAATGCGTCGTTATCATAAAGCATTTCAACAAAGTGGATTAAAATATAATATTTCATATGCTTCTAAAGCATTTACTTGTATACAGATGGTTAAATTAGTCCAAGAGGAAGATTTACAACTCGATGTTGTATCTGAAGGAGAATTGTATACTGCATTAGAAGCTGGCTTTGATCCAAGTCGTATACACTTCCATGGTAATAATAAAACGAAGCATGAAATTAAATACGCTTTAGAAAATCATATTGGATATTTTGTCATAGATTCTTTAGAAGAAATCGATTTAATTGATCGATATGCAAGTGAAACAGTACAAGTAGTTTTAAGAGTTAACCCAGGTGTTGAAGCACATACACATGAATTTATCCAAACAGGACAAGAGGATAGTAAATTTGGCTTATCGATACGCTATGGCTTAGCTAATGAAGCAATTGATAAAATCAAACAAACTAACCATCTTCATTTAAAAGGTGTACATATTCATATTGGCTCACAAATTGAAGGAACAGAAGCATTTATTGAAACTGCAAAAATAGTTATGAATTGGTTAAATGATCAACAAATTCATGTTGATTTACTTAATCTTGGTGGTGGTTTTGGTATTAAATATGTTGAGGGAGATGTAAGCTTCCCTATTGAAAGCGGCATTGCTGAAATCACTGATGCAATCAAAAATGAAGCACAACAGTTAAATATGGAAACACCTGAAATAGGTATTGAACCCGGTCGTTCTATCGTTGGCGAAGCTGGAATAACATTGTATGAAGTGGGAACGATTAAAGAGATACCAGAAATTAATAAATACGTATCTATAGATGGTGGTATGAGTGATCATATTAGAACAGCACTTTATGATGCTAAGTATCAAGCTTTATTAGTAAATCGCCAAGAAGAAGCGGATGATACAGTTACTATTGCGGGTAAATTATGTGAGTCTGGTGATATTATCATTAAGAATGCAAAATTACCAAGTTCTGTACAACGTGGTGATTATTTAGCAATATTATCAACAGGTGCATATCATTATTCAATGGCATCTAATTATAATCAAATGCAAAAACCTTCAGTGTTCTTTATCAAAGATGGAAAAGCTCGTGAAGTGATTAAACGTCAATCATTAAGACAACTAATTATTAACGATACTAAATAATAAAAGTTAATCTCGTATGGCATTTTATAAGGCTATAACAATTAGTTTAATGGAACTCGTTGTTATAGCCATTTTTTTAATCTTCAGAGTTCATCTCTCTAAATGATGCTTTAGTATTTAAACATAAATAAAACGTGACTTAACACTGAGAGTTAAAAGTCACGTTTTTAATGATAGTCTAAAAAGTATCCTATATCATCACATAGCACATTGAATGAATCGCATAAAAAAACACCTTACATCTTGGTAAGGTGTTAGTTAATAAAGTCAATTAATTACAATCTATTTATTATAGTTTTACAACGTTCGCAGCTTGTGGTCCGCGGTCGCCTTCAACTACTTCAAATTCAACTGATTGACCTTCTTCTAATGATTTGTAACCATCTTGGTTAATTGCTGAGAAATGTACGAATACGTCGTTTTCTCCTTCAACTTCGATGAAGCCGAATCCTTTTTCAGCGTTAAACCATTTAACTGTACCTTGTTTCATAATCTGAAACCTCCAAGACTAAAATTCATTCAATATGCGTTATTCGCATATTACAAAAAATACATGACCTAATTACTCATAACGATAATAGCAAATATTTTTTGCAATATGGAATAAAACTATTGCTTACTTGATATTATAATTTAAATAATGCAAAATTGCAATACAATTATAGGAAATTATCATTTAAACTATTTTTGGAAGATTATAATAAACTTCATTATTTTTTAAAACAATAAAACTATAAAATATTTGTAAATCCTCATCACAATCTTCACAGAAATTTAAATCACAATTATTGTAAAATGCGTACATATTATATTTCCCCATTACGCAATTGTCGTAATATGCGTTACAATCTTTGATTAATTTACAGTATGCATCTAACATGTCTTCATATGTAGAAAACTCGGATTGTTTAACAATCTTCTCTGGCCAATCTTCAAACAACCACCAACCTTCATAGTCAGCTCTAATTTTTGCAACCGTCCACATATGTATCCCCTTCTTTTTAAAATTCTATATTGATAATTTTAACTGGTTGTATATCAAAATCAAGTTAGAAGACTCATACTTTTGACTGATAGACGATATAGCAAATATTAGTTTTTTTACGTCTTTATCCTTATAATAGTGATATGAGGTGATAATAATGGAACGTAAACATATACAAGTATTTGGCACAGTACAAGGTGTCGGCTTTAGATATTATACGCAGAGACTAGGCAATCAACATCACGTCGTAGGTACAGTGCAAAATGTTGAAGATTATGTTGATATATATGCTCAAGGAGAAAAAGACAATTTAGAATCATTTATAAATAGTGTTATTGAAGGTGCTTCTCCTGCCTCACATGTAACTAACTATCAGATAGAAGACTTAGATTTAGACGAATCATTAACTGATTTTAAAACAATTTAAATCAATACTAAAAAGGAAGATGGCAGTTGAGATATAATATTTCAAGAGTTTTGGGGACCATGGTAGGCATACCGGTAGCGATGATTGCTTGGATGGTAAGTATCTTTGGATTTGATTTGTCTTTTATCATAGACGGATTCATCGGTTTGGGAGGATTTGTCGTGTCTTACTTCCCTACTCAGCGCTTGACTTCACGTAAATATCTAAATGAAATAGGTTTAACTCGAAGAGAATATCGATATGTTAGAAGTCAATTAAACCAAGCCCAATCTAAAATACGTTTGATTTTCAAATCATTTATCAATATTCGTTCTATTAAAGATTTTAGACAGGTTAACGACATTTATAGAATCTCTCGCTCGATTTATATGAGTGTAAGACAACGTCCAGGAATGTTTTTTAAAGTAGAAGGATTCTTTTATTCGCATATTGATAATGCCTTGAATTTAGTAGATTCATATACGAGATTAACTAAAATGCCTAGAAAGTCTCCCGAAGAAAAGCAGAAATTAGAACAAACAAGAATTACATTAGACGAAGTCAAACGTACGTTAGTAGCAGATTTAAAACAACTCAATGAAGACGATTATGAACGATTAGATGTAGAAATGGAATTAAATAAATTAGAACAACAACGTCGAAAAAAATAATATAGATAAGGAGAGTAAATGGATATGGCAAATGAACATGAACGTACCCCATCACACCCTCTTGATCAATATATCAATCAACAATCTGAGCAACCGAATACGGTTGTTGAAGATTTTGAACATCAATTTACTGAAGCTGATCAAAAAAGGATTAATGAAATTAGTGAACAAATAAAACCACTTGATCACGATGGCTTATTATCTTTTGGTACCAACTTGCAACAAAATATGTCACAGTTTTCACATCAAATGTTGGATGATGTTCAATCGAAAGATATTGGACCTATTGGAAACTCATTAAACCAATTGATGAGTAAATTAAAATCTGTGAACCCTAATGATTTAGATCCTAATAAACAATCTAGGATAAAACGTATCTTTAGAAGAACCAAAGCTTCTATTAATGAGGTATTCTCTAGAATGCAATCAGTGAGTTCGCAGATTGATCGAATTACCATTCAATTGGAAAAACATAAAGGTAACTTAACGAAAGATATTGATTTATTAGATGGGTTATATGATCAAAATAAGCGATATTTTGATGATGTGACACTTTATATTGCAGCAGCACAACGTAAAAAGCAAGATATACAACAACATATCATTCCTGATTTACAGAAGAAAGCTGAAACAACAGGTAATCAAATGGATATTCAAGCAGTCGCAGACATGGAGCAATTTGTGGATCGATTAGAAAAGAGAATCTATGATTTACAACTTTCAAGACAAATTGCTATTCAAACTGCACCACAAATACGAATGATTCAAAATGTAAATCAGGCATTAGCTGAAAAAATTCAAAGTTCAATTCTAACAAGTATTCCATTATGGAAGAACCAAATGGCTATTGCGTTGACATTGATGCGACAACGTAATGCAGTATCAGCACAACGTGCAGTCACAGATACAACGAATGATTTATTAACTCAAAACGCATCAATGTTGAAACAAAATGCAATTGAAACGGCAACAGAAAATGAACGTGGTGTCGTCGATATTGAAACATTGAAACAAACACAAAGTGATATTATTGATACGATAGAACAAACATTACAAATTCAACATGAAGGTCGTCAAAAACGACAAGCTGCAGAAAAAGAATTATCTGGTCTTGAAAATGACTTGAAGCAACATTTATTATCAATGCGAAAAGAATCTTAAAAAAGCTTCCCTACTTACTTTAGGGAAGCTTTTTTATCTATTCTTTTTGATAAACGATAGGTTGTTGTTTGATAAATATACCAATAATGTATGCGATGATGGTAGTAATGACCGCAATTGGGAACCATTCTAATGAATAATCTTTTAGCCATAGATGATCCATGAAGCTCAGTTGTAACCATCCTTGTGTATGAATCACACTCAAGATAGATACAATAGCAACAACTATAACAGTGATTTGTTGTGTAATAGGTTTTGTCGGAATAAATCTTGCTATCAATATGAGTAACACAACTGTGATTGCCACAGGATAGATGACGCTAAGTACGGGTTGTGACATTGTAATCACAGCATTTAGACCTTGATTCGCAATAATAAAACTAATAATAGTAAAGATAATGACAAATGTTTTATACGAAATTTTAGGAATAATTCTGTGGAAATACTCACTTACAGCAACTATTAAACCACATGCAGTTGTTAGACAAGCTAATGCTACAATGATACCTAATAAATACTTACCGAAAGTTCCGAAGCCTGTAGATGCCATTGTCGTTAATAAAAATGTACCTACATTTTGATCTTTAGCAGCAAGTGATTTTAACTTGGCATCTGAAATATCAATGTGATTGCCGATAAATCCTAAAGAAATATAGATAAAGATTAACGCGACAGCAGCGGTTAAACCTGCCATTAAGGTTTGCTTAAATATCTTATCAGCATGATTGACACCTGTTGCCTTAATCGCATTCACTACAATCATTGAAAATGCAATAGCAGCAATAGCATCCATTGTTAAGTAACCTTGTGTAAACCCTTGAGAAAAACTACCAATATTACTGTTAAAAAGTTCTGTATTACCATGACTTGATGTATGGCCACTAAAATCGATAAACCCTTTAACAATCATTGCTAAAATAGTAATCAGTAATAGTGGCGTAAGTAATGAACCGATACGATCGACCATTTTATTTGGATTAATACATAAATATAATACGATAATAAAATAAATAAGTGTAAATATAAATAGAGCTAAATTGCCATTCGTATGTGCTATCGGTGTGACAGTCATTTCAAATGATGTTGAAGCTGTACGAGGTATAGCAAATAATGGTCCTATAGTTAAATAAATCACTATTAAAAATATTATCGAAAAAACTGGTGATATTTTATTAAATGCACCAATATAACCTTGTTTATCAAGTGCACCAACGACAACGCCAAGTAAAGGCAATCCTATACCAGTTAGTGCAAATGCGAGAATCGCAGGCCAGAAAAAGTGTCCACTATCTAAACCTAAGTTCGTTGGAAAGATTAAATTACCTGCACCAAAGAACATGGCAAAAAGTGTGAACCCTACAATCCATGTATTCTTGTTCATAATGCTGCTCCTTTGTCCTTAAATATGCAACATTAAACATTCTAGCATAGATATAATTCATAAGTCTATATAATTTCAGAAAATTTAAAAACTTAGTTGATTTAAATTTAGCAAATAGACATATTTTTAAAAAGATTTAAGTAATAGTTTTTTCAATAATGGTGATAACAAGCTTGGTAAATGTTCAACACCTTCAACAAATATAGAATACTGACCATAAATATTATGAATCGTCTGTTCAATATCTTCGGTAATTGGATCTTGACTCAAGAATACATTAAAGACTTCTATACCGAACTTACGGGCATTTTCAACAGCTTCATACGTATCTATGATGCCATCTTGACTATAATTATATGCAGAAGGTTCCCCATCAGAAAACACAATGAGAAATCGCTGATGATGACTGCGACGAATTAATCTATCACTCGCAATTCGAATGGCAACCCCATCGCGATTATCATCTTGTGGTTCTAAAGCCATGATACGCGGTCCATCTTTTTTCAATGTTGAATAGTCGTAATGGATAATCTCATCTATAATATTAGGTTGCCTCGTTTCATCTGAATCAAAGGCATCTTCGTTAAAGGCCAATATTTCATGTTTGACGTTCAATTCTTTTAACGTCTCGTGGAAGAGTACGACACCTTTAATCGTTTCATCCATTTTGTCATGCATGCTTGCTGAAGCATCGATTAATAATGTAAATGTAGCATCAAATGATTGGCTTAAATCTTGTTTTTTATAGAACAATTTATATTGATCATCTATAAACCAATTGATTAAATTCTTCTGTAGTCGACCTTTAGTGAGATTATGTCTCTCATCTTGATGTTCGCGTTCGATCGTCTTTTTAATAATTTGGATTAAATCCTTAATTTCAAATTGCACATCATTTTTAACATCTTCATAAGCTTGGATGTATTCAGGTAAAATATCAGGGACTTTCCATTTAATATCAACATTTTGGTTAATGCCTTCTAATGCAAAGGCGCTATTTTGTCCAATAAAGCCGCCTTCTTCACGATCTAGCGTGTTTTGTGACCCCTTACCTTTTTTAGTCATCATATCGGTCATATCATCGGATGAATCCCCTTCTCTAGCTGTATCATTGTCAGCCATCACTTCACTATTTTCACCCTCATGTAGTTCCATTTCGAGATAAGCGCCACCTTCAGAAGAACTATCAGCAGCTTTGGTTTCTGCTTCAGCTGTCACTGCATCATTTTCCTCTTGCGACTGATCTTTACCATCTGTATTAGCAGCATCTGTTCGTTTTAGATCTTCAAACAAGTCTTGTTGAATATTTTCATATAGATTTTTAGGAATATAGTAATATTCATTTAACATATCTTCTTTTAATAAATCATCTACTTGATATAATATGCGTTCAGCTAAATACATATTGTCTTCAGAACTTTGATTCTGAAAGAAGTTAGGCAAATATTGATACATATTAACTAAAACGTCATCAAATTTTGGATGGATGGATGGTATGTCATAGAAGTTTTGTTCAATAAAAGCATGCTCTAAATATAAAAATAATAAATCAGTATATAGTGTTTTAGTTTTATAAACATTAATTTGTGATTCAGTAAATGTAAGTCTTGTATTTAAACGTAAATCTATATATTTTATTGTGCTTGGACGTTGTAATTTAATCTCATTGAATATACGTATATCTTCTAATAGTTTGAAAAGTTGATGGAAAAATTTAGGGTGTTTAAATTCATTATTATGCAACACCTCATTAACGATATCTACATCCATCATTTGATAGCCATAGGCCGCTAACATAACATCTGTTTTGAGACCAGCAGCTTCAACTGCTTTTGGACGGTGAGACCAGAACCAACTTGTAATTAGTGTATTACTGAATGGATTATAATAAGGGAATTTTTGAATTTTAACTTGTGTTTGTTCGTTTTTTAATAGTAAACGAGCTAAGTCTTGTAACATCATTACTTGTTTAGCATCTAACTGTTCGTCGTTAAATTTAATGAAACGGTCGCTCATGATTATCCCTCTCTAAAAGTTAAGTTCTATTGCATTAATAATGGCTTGCTGTTCTCGTTCATCCTCAAGTTTATCTATAATTGTACGTTTAATGGCACGTTCGATTGGCATAACTGTTGCTAAGTCACTTAAATCAATGAGTGCACGTATACTTGCAGCTTCCTCTGAAATTTGACCTTGTTTGGTCATTGTACGTAAATCTTCGTTGAATTTAATGATTTTTTGGATAGTTGTATCATCTTGTAAACGACTTTGTTCTTTAATAACATGACTTAAAATATCGCCGTCGATATAATCCACTTGAATCACAACAAATCGGTTTTTAAGTGCTTCGTTCATTGGTAGCGTACCTACATAGCCTTCATTGATTGCGGCAATCACGTTAAAGCCAGGTTTTGCTTGAATGACTTCTCCAGTAAATGGATTAGTTATACGTCTGCGGTAATCTAACACACCATTTAAGATAGGCAATGTTTCCGGTTTAGCCATATTGATTTCATCAATATATAAAATATGTCCTTCTTTCATAGCTTTAATAACGGGCCCATCAATAAATACTATTTCTTGATGCCCTTGTTCATTTGTCTTAATCGTTTTAAATCCTAGTAGACTCTCTGCGTCTAAATCTACTGAACAGTTAACTTGATACATAGGCGTATTTACCACTTCACTTAATGTTTCTGCCAGTTTCGTTTTACCGGAACCTGTTGGCCCTTTTAATAAAATATTTTTATTTAAATCAAATAATGCTTTTGCATCATTAAAAACTGAAACGTCCGCATTTTTATATTGTGCTTGTACCATGATTAATATGCTCCTTTTTTATCAATATGAAAAAAGACTAAGACATGTGGGTTTGGGTTTCCAATTGTCTTAGTCTTGTTGACTGTTATCTTTATATACTTGTTTGATAGTCTAAACTGATTGCAACGATTTTAAACTTCTTTAAAGTATGTTTTGTAATAGCCACCAACTAAACCTGAATTATCGATGATTTGATAATATTCTTCAGTTTCATTAATGACATCATATTGTTTACCAACAGTTAGCATATCAGATACAGTGAACTTCTTCGCATCTGTATTTGTAACTTCTACTTTTTTAATTGGTGTACGCTCTTTCCATGTTTCGTGTAACATCTTTAATTCCCTACCTCTATAGTTATTTTAATAAGTTTATTTTTCCAGTGTATAAATGAATGAAATACCACTTTTTTCAGTAATACGTAATGAATCAGAATCATCTTGTTCTAACGTTTGATAAGGTATACCTATGTCATCTAACGTTTGTTTAGCGTTTTCAAATTCCGACTTATTTTGAGTGGAAAATTCTATTTGTTCAACCATACCTACATCTTCATTATTGATTTCTGTCTCTGCTTCATATAGATGCAATTCACCACCAAGACCACCTTCTCCAATTTTAAATACTTGGATGGCTTGTGTTGAATCTTCATATGGATGATATTCTGCAAATATATTTAATCCAAATACATTTGTAAGGATAGATGCTGTGATAGGCAATTCATTCACCTTAAGAATCACAGGGCCTAAGCCTTGAATTTGATGTAGCGGATTGACAGTACTTTCAAATGATGGCATACCTAATGGAACGCCTGTGTTATGTTCATTTGAATAGATATCAAATAATTGTTGATTATGATCATTGAAGTTAAAGTGCTTATTACCATTGAGTTCAGTAATTGAGCTATAAGACATTTGATGATTGGTAAAAATAGATTGATATTCATCTAGACCTGAGTCTGATGGAGTTCTTAATCCAACGCTATCGATATGTAAGTTTTGATAATTGCTTTTAGGTACTTCAACAAAATGTATACGAGTACCAGGACTTAAATTGGCATCGCCAAATCTTAAAGCATTTTCACCCTTTTTAGATGAATTAAAACCTAATATATTTTCAAATAAATCTTTAGTTTTAGATAGGTCACTAGTACCTAACGTGACACTTCTAAGTCCGCTCATTTACTGACACCCCTAATCATTTATCGTTACATTATTATTATAACGTATTTTTACGATGATTTATATGATGAACTATTACGATGATGGATCATATGAATGGATAAAAGTTTAAATTGTATTGTGAAAAGTTTGGTTGTAATTAATTTTTCAAAATTAAGTTAAAATTCATTTTGGTATTGTTGTCAAAGTGTATTAAAATATAATTATAGAGATAAAGTAAGGAGGCATACACATGTCTACGATGTGGATAGTATTTGCAATTACTGTTTTAATCGCTGCTTATTCAGGTATACAAGTTTTTACGAATTTACAGAATAAGCAAAAGCCTAATTTTAAATATTTCTTAATTGCATTTATTGTATTTATTATTTTAGCAATTATAGAGATTATCGTCTTATACTAAAAGTTACCCTATAGTTTTAAATGTTAAAACATAGAAATAGCCAGTAAATGATGTTTATATTGACCCATTTACTGGCTTTTTTAGACTATTTAAGCAAGTGTTTATAAATATTCTGATTTAGAAAATAAATAATACAACCCGATTATAAAAATAATGATATAACTCAAAATCCATACAGTAATAAGTAAGAATTGAATTGAAATCAATTGATTTAATGGATATTGATATATTTGAATGAGCTCACCTACTGGTGGTATGAGCCATAATATATATTTGGTCACTGGTAGGCTTATTACTAAAGTGTGTCGCATTATAGATATTAAAAGAATTAAAATCAATAATAACCAACTATACTTTCTCGACATGACGTTTTGAATACAAATAAAGGTACCGATTAATACTCCGAAGATGACAACAATCACATGTATATGTATTGCAAGAGTCATATGTACGATAGACACTTTTTCTGAAAAGCGATTGAAAATGATTGGATAAAGTATTGAAAAAATGATTAAAGGTATTAATGTTAAAAAACTAAAATATAACTTATGTGTCAGATAATTGAGTTTAGAATTAAATTGTATAAATAACAACTGTCGTTCTTTATTATTTTCTAATTGATATATATTAATCGTTAACCATGCCGACACAGATAATAACACAATAGTTGAAGATGCGTAGCTCGATAAAATGGACTGCCCACTATAAACATAAAGCATAGCTATCCAAATCATATAAACGATATAAGGAGGTATAAATGTGTAAGATCTTATTAATTTTTTAAATTGATAGTTTGTAAAACGCATCAGTCGTCCTCCTCGTTAATAACAGCATCGATAGTTACGTTAGCAATAATTAACTTTTTCAAAACAACGTTGGTCTCTTCTACAGGGACTTTTAATTTGATGTACGATTGCGTAGTCGTATTTTTTGAAATAGTAATGTCATATTTCATTTTAAAATAATAGATTAAATCTTCCATATCTTCTATATTTTCTATGATGAAACTCACTATTTTATATTCTGACAATGTAGATGTCATTTCTTTAAAGTCTTGGTTTTCAAGATCAAAGGTATGAGTGATAATGTCATGATAAATACGTGAATCATGAGAAGTTAATATGATAGTTGCTTTATTTTTTAATAACTTAAGTTGGGAAAGTAAATAAGCTAATGATGATTGATCCAGTCCATTAAACGGTTCATCAAATAAGTATACATCTGCCTTTGTAGTTAGGCATTGAATCAGATTTACCTTTTGTTGTGTTCCTTTAGAGCAATTTTTTATCCTGTGTGATAGAAATGGTTCAAGTTGCATTTTTGAAATCATATCGTTTAACGCTTGATCATTGATTGGTATATGATTGAGTTGTCGAATAAAGGATAGGTACTCTCCTACAGTTAAATTTAAATCATTGGGCAGATAATCAGGTGCATAACTGATACGGCCGTTAACTTTAATATTACCTGTTGTGGGACGAATAAGTTTTGCTAACAATTGTAATGTGATTGTCTTGCCGGTACCATTGTGTCCTTGTATGTGTGTGATACTATATTTTGGAATGGTTATCGATAGGTCATTTATAATTTCTTTATGATTGATTGATTTTGATATGTGATTTGCAACAATTGCCTCGGTTGTCATCAAAATCCCCCCAATTAAAATACATTTACGTTCATCTTTGAAGTAAGCGTATCATGCATTTTATTAAAATTATATACTACTAAAGTATTATTTAATACATAAAGAACCAACGGTGATTCATATCACCGTTGGTTCTTAAATTATATTCAACGTTAGTCGTTTGAATTAAGATTCTAATAATAAATCTTCAGGATTTTCAATTAGGTCTTTGATTGTTTTTAAGAATCCTACTGCTTCTTTACCATCAATAATTCTGTGGTCATAGCTTAATGCGATGTACATCATTGGACGGTTTTCGATAGTATCTTTGTCAATTGCAATTGGACGAGTAATGATTGAGTGCATACCTAAGATAGCAGCTTGACTACCATTGATAATTGGTGTACTCATCATTGAACCGAAGATACCACCATTTGTAATTGTGAATGAACCGTTAACCATGTCATCTAAGCCTAATTTTTTGTCGCGAGCTTTGACAGCTAGATTAGCGATTTCTTGTTCGATTTCAGCAAAGTTTTTCTTATCGCAATCTCTTACGAATGGTACTAATAAACCATCGTCAGTAGATACAGCAATACCGATATCATAGTATTGTTTAGTAATCATGTCTTCGCCATCAATTTCAGCATTGACTTCTGGATATTTTTTAAGTGCAGCAACTGCAGCTTTAGTGAAGAATGACATGAAACCTAATTTAGTACCATCATGATCTTTGATGAATTGTTCTTTTTTACGTTTACGTAAATCCATAACGTTTGTCATATCAACTTCATTGAAAGTTGTTAACATAGCTGTATTATTAGATACTTCTAATAATTTTTTAGCAGCAGTTTTCTTTCTACGTGACATTTTTTCACGAATAACTGGTTTAGATGGTTTGTCACTAGATTTTTTAGCTTCATTACCAGAAGGTTTGTTGTCATTTTGTGATGATTGTTTAGCTTGATTCTGACTGTTGTTTACATCTTCTTTTCTAACAACATCATTTGATTTTCCAGCAACTTCACTTAAGTCAACGCCGTTAGCGCGAGCATGGCGACGAGCTGAAGGTGTTGCTTTCACACGTTGGTTATTAGCTGAATCATCTTGAGATTGATCTGATGATTGAGTATCGTTTGATGGTTGAGAAGTTTCTTTAGATTGTTGATCATCTTTATTAGTTTCATCATTACTTTGTGGAGTTTGATTATCTGATGAACCACTTGATGCATTACCACTGCCTTCACCAACAACTGCGATAGCTTGACCTACTTCAACTGTATCGCCTTCATTAGCAAGTTGTTCTGATAAAACACCTGCTTCTTCTGATACAACTTCTACGTTAACTTTATCTGTTTCTAATTCAAGAATAGCTTCGCCTTTATCTACGCTATCTCCAACATTTTTTAACCACTCTGCAATGGTACCTTCTGTAATTGATTCTGCTAATTCTGGAACTTTAACCTCTGGCATTTTGAATTTCCCCCTATTTATTTAGTAATGCTACTTTCAATGATATTATTTTGAACAAGTTTATGAATTTCTCCATCACCTTCAGCTGGTGCTGCCCTTTGGATTCTTCCATGGTAACTTAAATCGTATTTATCACCAACTAGTGCTCTTAGGTAAGGATAAACGAATAACCATGCACCTTGGTTTTTAGGTTCTTCTTGAACCCATGATACTGATTCAAGATTTGGTAGTTGATCGAAAATTTCTTGGATTTCCTCTTCAGGGAATGGATATAATCTTTCAATTGCTACAAGTAATACAGATTCGTCAGGATTTTTAGCTAAATATTCTTTTAAGTCAATGAATACTTTACCTGAAGCTAATATTACTTTTTTAACTTTATCAGCTTCATAATCTTCAGCAATGATTGGTTTGAAACCACCAGAAGTAAACTCATCAATTGGCTTAGCAACTGTTTTGTTACGTAATAAACTTTTTGGTGACATAACAATTAATGGTCTCATTTCTTGAGTATCTAAGCTTGCTGCTTGAGCACGTAGTAAGTGGAAGTAGTTACTTGCACTTGATAAGTTCACTACAGTGCTATTGTTTTCTGCTGCAAGTTGTAAGAATCTTTCAAGACGTGCTGATGAATGTTCTGGACCTTGCCCTTCAAATGAATGAGGTAAGAATAATGTTAAACCTGAACGTTCGCCCCATTTTGCACGTGCACTTGATAAGAAGTTATCAAACATCATCTGTGCCATATTTGAGAAGTCCCCATATTGTGCTTCCCAAATATTGAAACTTCCTTTATTTTCAACATTGTAACCATATTCAAAACCAACAACAGCTGCTTCTGATAATGGTGAGTTATGAATATCGAATGATGCTTTTTGGTCTGGTACATGATGTAATGGTGTGAATGTGTCGCCATTTTCTTCATCATGTAATACTGCGTGACGATGACTGAATGTACCACGTTCACTGTCTTGACCAGTTAAACGAATAGACGTACCATCTTGTAAAATTGTTGCGAAAGCAAGTTGTTCCGCTTGTGCCCAATCTACTAAGCCATCTTCTTTTTCAAATGGTTCTTTACGTTTTTCAAGTACTTTATTTAATTTTTTCAGTACATTGAACCCTTCAGGATAAGTTAACATCGCGTCATTGATTTCTTTTAAGTGATCAAATGAGAATTCCTTATCATCACTTTTAAGTGGTTGTTGTAAGGATTCTGGTTTTTCCATATCTGGATTGTCCATTTTATCTGATTTGTCAATTTTATCATGTGCTGCACGCATTTCTTTTTGAACACTATCAATGACTTGATTCATTTCATCTTCACTGATAATGCCTTCATCTACTAACTTTTTACCATAAACCAATTCTACTGAATCATGCTTACGGATATTTTGATATGGTAATGGATTTGTAATTGACGGTTCATCCATTTCGTTATGACCGTAACGTCTATAACCTACTAAGTCGATGACTACATCTTTATGGAATTCTTTACGGAATTCCATAGCGATATCAATGGCTTCGATCGTTGCTTCTACGTCGTCAGCATTAACATGTAAAATCGGAACATCATAACCTTTAGCAACATCTGTTGAGTATGTTGTTGAACGGCCATCTGTTGGTTCAGTTGTGAAACCGATTCGGTTATTTGTAATGATGTGTAAAGATCCACCAGTTGAGTAGCCTTTTAAATCACCTAAGTTCATTGTTTCAAAGTTAATACCTTGACCAGGATATGCAGCATCACCATGTATAATGATTGGCATAGCTTTATGGAAGTCAGTTTGTGGCGCGGCAGCTTGTTGTGTATTATCTTGCGCAGCACGTGTACGACCTTCAACAACGGGCGCTACAATTTCCAAGTGACTTGGGTTGTTTGCTAAAGCGATTCGTTGTTCAATACCGTATGAATTTGTAGTTTTTACGCCACCTAAGTGATACTTCACATCGCCAGTCCAACCAGCAGTTAATTCTAAGCTACCATCTTCTGGCAAGAACTTCATTGGGTCAGTGTGCATGAATTCTGAAATCATCATTTCGTATGGTTTCTCTAATACGTGAGTCAGTACATTTAAACGACCACGGTGCGCCATACCGATTTGAATATTTTTGATTCCAGCTTCGCCAGCTAGTGTAATTGTGTGTTGTAGCATTGGTACTAGAGCATCGACACCTTCAATAGAGAATCGTTTTGCACCAACGAAGTTTTTGTGTAAATATTTCTCGAAACCTTCGACATGAGCCAATTTATTAAATAATTCAGTTTTTTGTTTATTATTTAATGTTGCTTTATATGGTGTTTCGATACGACGTTTTAACCATACACGTTCTTTATTGTTATTAATATGCGTATATTCGAACGCAATAGGACCTTTGTATCTTTTTTCCATACGAACAATAGCTTCATATGCATTATCATAAATATCAGTAAAGTGTTCTGATACGATTCCAGCTGAGATATTTTCCAAAGTAGCTTGATCTAAATCGAAATCTTCTATTTCTAATTTAGGAATATTTTTACGCTCTGGAGGATTGACTGGATATATATTTGCTTTTAAATGTCCGTATTGTCTAATGTTATCGATTAATCTCATGACACGTTTAATTGTACTGTCACCAGATTGTGAACCACCCTCATTAGCGGCTGGTTTAGCCTCGATATGAGCTTCCCCTGTTTGAATTGTACTAAATAGGACTTGTAAATCTTCGGGTACTGATGATGGATCTTGTAGGTAATCATCATATAAATCTAGCATTAACCCTAGATTTGCGCCGAAGTTTACAGGTGCCTCTGTAACCTCTCTCTTGTCCTTTGTCATATTACACCCTCCACAAAAATGTTGAAACGCTTACAAGACAATAATAGCATTATTTCAAATTTTGTTAAAGTAGATTTACCTATTATTGTAAAAAAACAGAACCAAGATAAATTTGGTTCTGCATTAATTTCATAATATTAAAATGTTGGTCATAAAGATGTAAACTAAAAGCTTAATTAGGTACACAAAATGTATGATTTACAAAGGATTTTCGTTCTAATTGATGTCTTTAAAATATGATTTTAAAGGTTGTGTAATGATCAACTTCACTTTCTACTTGAATAAATCCACCATTTAATTGAACGATTTTATCAGCAATAGATAGACCTAAACCATTACCACCTTGGCTGCGAGCTCGAGATTTATCTACACGGTAAAAACGGTCAAATATAAATTCTAGGTCTTGCTTTGGAATACCTAAACCGTGGTCAGTAATCTCTATACTAATTTGTTTGTTTTTAAGTTGAGTCTTAATCTGAATTAATTTATTTTCAACATCATATTTCATCGCATTGTCTATAAAGATTAAAATGAGTTGTTCGAATTGATGACGGTTCATATTAAGTTTTAAAGGTTTTTCATCTAGTTCAATATCAAACGTATAGTCTGGGTGTAGTTGTTTAAGAGAATTAACTCTAGATAATATTTCAGAATTGATATCTACGAGTTCTTTTTCAACTTGGCCATTTTTAACATTGTCTTTAGTTAATAATAATAATTCTTCAACTAATTTGGTGATTCTGTTCATTTCTTCTAAAGAAATATTTAGTGATTCTTCTAGCACGGCTGGATCTTTTTTACCCCATCTTTGAATTAAATTCAAATGACCTTGAATAATTTGTAATGGCGTTCTTAATTCATGGGATGCATCTTCTACAAATTGTCGTTGTTGATTAAACGTTTCTTCGATATGGAACATCATCTCATTAAATGTAGCGATGAGATTATCAGTTTCCTCATAGTTTGTCGTCAACTCTAATTTATTTTGGAAACCGTCACGCCGAATTTGATTCATTTTATTAGACATGGTCACAATGGGTTTGGTGATTTGTGATGAGACGATATAACTTACAATGGCAGTGATAAATGTTGCTATTAAGCCAAATGCAATGGCTACAATATATAAAGATTGTACAAGATGTTCATAATTTTCTAATGAATGAATTAATACGCTATATCCATTAAAGTTTTGAGTATGGATACGTTCTGTGATTGCTAAGTAATCAACGCCTTTATATTTAATGATTTTGACTCTTTCTGGGTGAGAAAGGCCTATATTAGAAGGTACAGATGGCAAATTTTCATTTGTTGTTTGAAGTAATTTTTTTCCTTTAGTATTAAAAATAGTCACTTCTTGAAAGTTTTCTAACGAAGCATTTAAATCTAAGGCCGATATTTCATCTAAGGGTTTGGCATGAAATAAATTGATAATATCGTCAGAACTACGTTCAGCTTCGTCTAATTCACTATCATGTAAGGCATTCTTTAAAAAGAAGATGATTACCAGACAGAATAAAACGATAGTGATAAAAGTGATAAATGTGGTGATTAACATCCATTTATATTTGAGTTTCCGTTGTTTCATCATCGAATCACGTACCCTACACCACGTACTGTTTCAATGACTTTATCTTTACCAAAGGGTTTTAGTTTGTTTCTTAAATAGCGGATATAGACATCTACGACATTCGTTTCAACTTCAGTATTATATCCCCATACATGATTTAAAATTTGTTCACGTTGTAATACGTGATTTTTATTTTCTGCTAACACGTAGAATAAGTCATATTCAGTTTTAGTTAAATCTAATTGAGTGCCATCTACTGTAACCTCAAAAGCTTCTTTATCTATAATGATACCGTTAATATTAATAGTATCTTTTTTAGGTTGACGACGAAGAATGGCTCTAATACGAGCAAGTAATTCTTCGATATCAAATGGTTTAACAATGTAATCATCAGCACCATAATCTAAACCAGCAACTTTATCATAAGTATCACTTTTAGCAGTAATGATGATAATAGGCGTTGTTTGCTGTTGACGAATTTGACGACAAATCTCTAAACCATTTATATTCGGTAACATTAGATCTAAAATAATGAGATCGTAAGTTTTATTCAGTGCTTTGTCTAGACCAGTAGCACCATCATTTTCAATATCGACTTGATAATTTTCATGTGTTAGTTCAAGTTCAATAAATCGAGCTAAGTTTTTTTCATCTTCTACAATTAAAATGTTTGTCATCTTTGCACCTCTTAATATGGTTATGCACAATGTTAAATAAAACTCATTTAACATATGATTGATGTATTTATCTTTAATATATTCATTGATGTTGAATGTAGACATCTGATTTCGAAACTTAGTCATTGATTTCGTGAATGTTGTGAATCTACATGTCAATGATTAATTAGATGACTTAATTCATATGCCTTTGCCTCTTTGTGTATAACCCATTAATTGTATTCTTAACTAAATTTTATCATATTTTCAATCGTTACATAGTCGGTATTGAGAAGTATTTTATTATTATTTCCAGTATTAGAAATAGCTAAAATCGTTGGTAGTTAGTGATCGCAAAATAAGTTTATCATTTTTTATTGTTTCTAATTGACAATGATTCTCATTAGTGTATAATAATAGTTGAAAATGATTATCAATACCAAAAAGAACTTTCCCCCCCACATATATTTCGTTCTTAAGGATTGGTCATTTTCATATAATCCCCTTTTATATGCCCGTAAAAGACTAACGTTGAAAAACGTTTTAATAAAGCAGTAGACCTTTAGACACTTGAGGTTTACTGCTTTTTTAGTTCCGCTAATGATGACAATTAATGATAAAAGAAAGCACCACATTTCCTTAAGTTGAAATGTGGTGCTTCACTGTCTTATTTTATTTTGCTAATTGCTCATTTAAGATTAGTGTTGATAATACAATGCTAAATGCGCCACCAATGATTCCTGCAATAATATCAGTTGGATAATGTACACCTAAATACACACGTGATGTTGAAACCATCAAAATGAGTGAAGCTGCTAACCCTATTAAAATGCCTTTTGATAGTCCAGAATCCGTTCTGTTCAAGATATAAATGATACTACCGAAATAAGATGTTGATCCCATTGCATGTCCACTCGGGAAACTAAAACCAGTAATATCAATTAAGCGCAATAATGTTGGTCGTTCTCTATCAAAGATATTTTTTAAAACGGGGTTTAATATGCTTGATAAACTCATCACGATAATAAAGAATAAAGTTTCAATTCTTAGTCGTTTTAACATTAAATATGCGATAAGCATTAATGATAAACAAACCATAGCCCATACTTCACCTAGTTTGGTAGCACCAAGCATGATTGAAGTTGTAATAAAGCTTTCTGATGCATAAATGAATTCGTAAACTTCATTATCTATCCATTTACCTAAGCGTGATTCATGGAAGAATGCTATGATTCCAAATATCAAAGTAAAAATGATAAGTAATGAAATTCGTTTTAATCGACTCATTACATTGTCCCCCTAATTGTCTAAAGCATCATTGATTATTTTATCGAATAAATCTTCTTTAGTGTAACTTTCTTTATAAGTCTGCATTTGTTTAATGATATCCTCACGATTTGTTTCAATGTGATTCAACTCTTCTAACAATCTTACTTGCGTCAATTCATCTTCAGGAATGGCTTTACCATAACCTTTAGACTCGAAGTTTTTCGCGTTATCAATTTGGTCGCCACGTGATTGATCAAGACCAAGTGGTATTAATAGCATTGGAATTCGTAACGTAAGGAATTCATAAATAGCATTTGATCCTGCACGACTTACTACTGTATCAGTAATCGCAAGTAAATCTGTTAAATCATCTTTAACAAATTCAAATTGTACATAGCCTTCTTTTTTAATTGAATCGTCAACTAAACCTTTACCGGTTAAATGTATAACTTGATATTGGTGTAATAAAGCTTCTAGGTTTTCACGAATAGCATCATTTAATTTTTTACTGCCTAAGCTACCACCCATAACAAGTAAAACCTTTTTATCTTGCTTAAATTCAGTTAATTGATAACCACGTTGTTGATCTCCTTGTTTTAAATCTTCACGTACTGTCGCACCCACAAAATCTGCTTTATCTTTTGGTAAATAGTTTAATGTATCTTCAAACGTTGTATAGATTTTCTTAGCGAATTTTAATGCAATTTTATTTGCTAAGCCAGGTGTTAAATCTGATTCGTGAATGATAGTAGGAATCTTTAACGAACGTGCCGCAATGACAACGGGTACAGACACAAAACCACCTTTTGAGAATAGTAAATCTGGCTTTTGTTTTTTTAAAATTTTACGTGCGTCAAGTACCCCTTTTAGAACTTTAAATACGTCTTTCGCATTTTCTAATGATAGGTAGCGGCGTAATTTACCACTCGAAATAGGATAGTATGCAATATTAGGTAATTGTGATTCTATCATTTCTCTTTCTATACCATTTTTAGAACCAATATAAAACGCCTCATGCCCTTTGTCTAATGCAGTAGGAATCAGACTTAGATTGACTGAAACGTGTCCAACCGTTCCGCCTCCAGTAAATGCGATTTTAGTCATAAATATAACCTCTATTCTTATATGTTTTTATAATATGCGTAAAATGGTGCACCACGATCGAATGGATGGTAATCAATTTCGGCTTCGCCCACTTTAGTAAATCCAAACTTTTCAAATAATCCTTGTGCTGGTTTATTAAGCGCAAACGTATCTGTCAAAATGACATGGACACCATGGTCTTCTGTCAAATCAACTGCAAATTGGAATAATTCAGTTGCTGCACCTTTATATGATTGTGAACCAGCTAATCGATGGATTACGTATGCACCTTTACGATCAATTGGCCATTCTAATTCATCATACCATTCTGACTGATTTTGGTCGATGACAATAAAGCCATAAATTTCATTATCAACATCTAATACATAAAGTGTTTCAGATTCGATATCTTCTTCAAAATGTTCAGTTACAGGGTATTTATCATCCCATTGATTGTTGTTGAATTTCTCCATTATTTCTTTTGCTTCTTCTACTAATATTTCAATTCTAGAAAGATCTTTTTTCGTTGCTAATCTTATCATAATCTAAAACACCTCTTTGTATTTATGTTTATTAGTTAAATACTCTCATCTTTAAATTCACGCTTTTTAATCATTTTAAACTTATTTTAACTTCTTAAGTAGTTGGTCTAAAACAGTATCATTTTTATTTGATTTTTCGACTAATTTTTGAGTGAACTTATCATTTGTTTCTTTATCAAATTCACCGTTAACAGTTAAATCATTGTCTTTTTGGAAGGCTTTAATTGCTGACTCTAAACTTGTATCAAATGATTTAGTTTCATTATCTACTTTGAAACCAAGCGCTGTTAAACCAATTTTCATTGTTTTGACATGTTTATTGTTATCTCCTAACTTATACGTTTTATCATTAGGAATCACGCTTAATGATTGATACTTAGGTGTAGCAATTTCGATATCGGGTTTAATCCCTTTACCGTGAATATAATGACCATCAGGTGTTAACCATTTCATTTCAGTATATTTTAATAATGAGCCATCGTTGAATTCACGTGTCGTTTGTACAATCCCTTTACCAAATGACTTAGAACCATATACTTTAGCTTTATGATAATCTTTGAGGGCGCCAGTAAATACTTCTGAGGCACTTGCTGAACCTTCATTGATTAATATAGATACTTTCATATCTTTGGCTTCTTTTAAAGGATCGTTTTCGGTTTTAAGCTGTTGTTTGTCATCACCTTTTTGAAGTTGAACAACTGTTTTGTCTTTATCGATGAATATATTTGCCATTTTAACTGCTTCGTCTAATAATCCTCCAGGGTTATTTCGTAAATCTAATACGATGTTACGAACGCCTTGTTTATGCGCTTTCTTAATCGCATTTTTCAATTCGCCTGATGTGTTGTTTTGGAATTTATTAATTGTAATAACACCAACATTGTCTTTTTTCTCATATTCAACACTTTTAACATGGATTGTATCACGTTTAATGGCAATATCTTTTTCTACTGAGCCACGTTTAATCGTTAATGTGACTTTGGTACCTTTTTTACCACGTACCATTTTTACAACTTCATCTAATGGTTTATTTTTAATTGATTTGTGATTAACTTCAGTAACCACATCTTTTGGTTTGATGCCAGCTTTTTCTGCTGGAGAACCTTTCATTGGACTCGTAATACTGATTTGATCATTTTTCTTTTGCATTTCTGCTCCGATACCTACGAAATCACCAGACACACCTTCATTGAATGATTTGGTTTGCTCTTTGGTCATATACTCTGAATAAGGATCTTTTAATTCCTTGACCATCCCATCTATTGCCGCTTGAGAAAGTTTATCGGATTTTTCATTTTTATAGTAATCTTTATTTAATGTTTTATAGACATATTCAATTTTATGTAAATTAGCACGTTGTTCCTTATTCAGACCACTCATTTGATGACTGATTAACAATGTAGCTGCAACGGTAATTGCTACAGTAATCAAAATAATGCCAATAATGAGTATAATCAAATGCCATAATTTAAGATGAATTTTCTTTTGAACTTTATCTTTTGTTTTCTGCTGTTTTAAATCTTGTTGATCTTGTTCGATTTGTTCGTCTTTATCATTCGTCACATAATCACTTCCTTAATCTATGGTGACCATTCAAATAGATGTCTTACATTGAAACATCTTTATTACATTATTATTCTAGTATGTTGCATTTTATTTAACTAGCAATTTGATTTCCAAAAAAGGTACTTATAGTATGTATGGATTAATTTAGAAAATCAACTGAAATATCAATGATTAAAGCACATGATAAATTGATTTTAAGATGCAATTTAAAAGTATAAAAGAAAAGAGGTTGAGACAATAAGGTTTAATGCTCTAGAAACCGATTCAATGGTGTCTATAAAGCAGGTTTGAAAGATTTGCTATCACGATTCAACAAATATGGTATTATCATATTTGTTTATCATTTTAAGCAATTCAAATCTTAAACGCTTACGTCCCGACCTCTTTAAATGTGTATGCTAAAATTTTAACCATTCAGTGTATTCTTCGTATAAATCATCAAACACAGACATAGATAATGTAAAATCTCCATGCGTTTCTATATAGTCAGAAAGAGTATTGAAATCATTCTCGTGACGCGGAAATGCTAAATCTTCAAAAATTTGTTCAGCTAAGCGTCCTTTATCATCTTTTCTACCTCTAACTGTCATAGCAAATTGATAAAATGAATAGTTCTTCATTAGTTCATAGTCACATCAATAACTTTTGTTTCGCCTTTAACAACTGCGTTGACATCTTCAAAATGAATTGATGCTGTTTGATCAGAGTTAGTAATAATGACTGGAGAAATGACTGATTTTGCGTTGTTTCTAATGTATTCAACATCAAATTTAATAATTGGATCTCCAACCTTAACTGTATCTCCACTGTCTACAAGCACTTCAAAGCCTTCTCCATCAAGTTGAACTGTATCTAACCCGATATGCACTAATAATTCAAGGCCATTCTCTGCTTTTAATCCAATTGCATGTTTTGTAGGGAATACATTATCTACATTACCTTCAATTGGAGATACTACAGTACCTTCAGTTGGATTAATACCAAAGCCTTCACCCATCATTTTTTGAGCAAATACAGGATCTGGAATATCCTCGATTTTTACATATTCTCCTGATAATGGTGCATAAATTTGAATATTCTTATCTACTTCTTTACCTTTGCCAAATAATTTTTTAAACATAGTATTTCACTCCTATTTCTCAAAGTGTTGTATTAAGTCACCGTAACCTAATTCTTCTAATTTATCATAAGGAATAAATTGAATTGCTGCTGAGTTAATGCAATATCTCAATCCACCCATTTCTTTTGGTCCATCATTAAACACATGGCCTAAGTGACTGTTGGCATCTTCAGAACGTACTTCTGTTCTAATCATACCAAACGTTTTATCTACTAATTCAATGATTTCGTCATCATCAATGGCTTTTGAAAAACTTGGCCATCCACAATCAGATTCGAATTTTTCTTCTGATGTAAATAGTGGTTTGCCTGATAGTTTGTCTACATAAATACCTTTTTCAAAATGATTCCAATATTCATTTTGAAATGGTGGCTCGGTACCATTTTCTTGGGTAACAAGATATTCCATATCATTAAGTTCGTCTTTGTTCTTTTTAATCATGTTGAGACCCCCAATGTGTTTCTATAAATGCTTTTCTGCCTGAACCACGTTGGTATTGTTCATAGTGTGTAGGATTCTTCTTATAGTAATCCTGATGATAATCTTCTGCAGGATAGAAATTTTTATATGGTTTGATTGGTGTGATAACCGGTTTCTTAAATATACCTTGTTCATCAATTTGTTGTTTCTTTAAGATAGCAGCTTTACGCTGTTCATCGTCATGATAAAAAATGACAGGTTGATAACTTTCGCCACGATCGAAAAATTGACCGCCATCATCTGTTGGATCAAATGTCTTGAAATAAACATCTAATATATTTTCGAATGAAGTTATTTCTGGATTATAAGTAATTTGGACAGCTTCTACATGTCCTGTTTGATTTGTACATACTTGTTCGTAAGTAGGGTTTTCTACATGACCACCACTATATCCAGAGACTACTGATTCAATGCCAGGATATGATGTGAATGGTTTAACCATACACCAAAAACAACCACCAGCTAATGTCGCATAAGCCATTTGATTGCCTCCTTCCTATTCTTGTTAATAATTTACGATATTATTAGTTAGAAATAAAGATAAACGCTCAAAGGCTTTAAGACATTGAAAGCGATTATTATTTTTCTCGAACGACAACTAAACCAATAGCACCTTTTCCTGTATGCGTCGTGACAACAGGTGTTGTGATATTAACATCGTATTCTTGACAATTAAATGCCTCTGTAAAAGTGCTTTTAATTTTATCTACAAAATCTAATGCACTTGCATGTGTGATGCCTACTGATTTAATTTTATGATTTTCTATGAATTCTGAAATTTCTTTTTTTAGATAATTAATACTAGTATTTTGAGTTCTCGCGTTATGTACTAATTCTAATTTGCCATCATTTAAAGTACCTATTGGTTTGATTTTCATGATATTACCAATAAGTCCTTTAGTCTTACTTACACGGCCACCTTTAATCAGTTGATTTAATTGTCCAATGACTACAAATAACTTAGTGTTTTCTTGTAATTCTTTAACGCTTTTTACAATGTCAGTTGTAGATGTACCTTGTTCGATCAATTCAACAATATGTTTAATTTGATATGCTAAACCATTTGAAATTGATTTAGAATCAATGACTGTTACATTTGCATCTACCATTTCACTCGCTTGATATGCAGTGTTATATGTACCACTTAAGCCAGATGACATGTGAATACTAATAATCTCTACATCGTCTCCTGCAAGTTCTTCATATAGGTTGATAAATTCACCGATAGCAGGTTGACTTGTCTTAACATCAGCATCTTGTTCCATATATTCAATATATTCTTCAGAAGTAATTTCAATTTGATCAATATATGATTTACCATCAATCGTAACATTCAAAGGTATAACATTAATTGAATTCTCCTTTAAATAGCTTTGGGGTAAATCTGATGTAGAATCCGTAACGATAACTTGCTTAACCATAAATAACTCCTCCTATGACTTTTTCCTTATTAAATGTAAAAATGTGTGTGGAATTGTATTTTTTTCATCTAGTTTCCCTTCAACTGATGACTCAACTTCCCATTCTTCAAAAGTGTAAGGAGGAAAGAATGTATCACCTTGAAATTTTCCATCTACCACAGTAATAAACATATCGTCTACTTTATCGATCATTTCTTCAAATAGTGTTTGACCACCAAAAATAAATACGTGGCCTTCTAAATGTTGAATCTCTTCAAAAGAATGAATGACATCCACACCCTCGGGATGAAATGACTTATTTTTAGTCAAAACCACATTTCGTCTGTTGGATAAAGGTTTTCCAATTGATTCATACGTTTTTCGGCCCATTACTAACGTATGGCCTGTCGTTAATTGTTTAACGTGTTTAAGGTCGTTAGGTAAGTGCCATGGTAATTGATTTTGGTACCCTATGACTCTTTGTTGATCGTGTGCGACTAAAATAGATAATGTCATTTCGTTGTCCTCCTTGGTATGTGGGCATTAATACATCAGTTTCATAAATTTAATGTAACATAAATTGAATGCAATTCGTTACAATAACGTCGTTGATACTGATAATTTTATGATAAAAATTGAAAAATTTCTCATAATTATACTAAGATACAAAAAATATTTTAAATACTATACAGCTATTGGTGCTTTGATAGCTGGATGTGATTCATAATTGATTAATTCTATGTCTTCGTAATTAATATCAAATATTGATTTATCAGTATTAATCTTAATTTGTGGTGGATTGAAACTATCTCGAGATAATTGTGTTTCGACTGCATCCATGTGATTAGAATAAATATGTGCATCACCAAAAGTATGAATAAATTCACCAACTTCGAGACCACATTCTTTAGCAATGAGATGAGTAAGTAATGCATAACTTGCAATATTAAATGGTACGCCTAAGAAGATATCGGCACTACGTTGATATAATTGACAACTTAATTTCCCATCTTGTACATAAAACTGGAACATCGTATGGCATGGTGGTAACGCCATAGTATCAATCTCAGTAGGATTCCAAGCAGACACGATATGTCGTCTTGAATTAGGGTGATGTTTGATTTGTTCAATCACAGTTTTAAGTTGGTCAACATGATTACCATCTTTGTCTTCCCAATCTCTCCATTGTTTACCATATACATTGCCCAAATTACCGTATTTTTGCGCAAATGTATCATCGTTTAAAATATTTTCTTTGAATTTTTTCATTTCAGCTTTATATAATTCATTAAATTCACTATCTTGTAGAGAACGATGTCCGAAGTTTGTCATATCTGGTCCATGATAGTCTTCTGAGTTGATGTAATTTTCAAAAGCCCATTCGTTCCAAATATTATTATTATATTGAAGAAGATATTTTATATTTGTATCTCCTTTAATAAACCATAGTAATTCTGTTGCCACGAGTTTAAAAGATACTTTTTTAGTGGTTAATAATGGAAATCCCTTAGACAAATCAAATCTTAGTTGATGTCCAAATTTAGAAATGGTTCCTGTATGTGTACGATCATCTCTTTGATTTCCTATTTTTAGAATTTCTTCACAGAGACCGTGGTAAGCTGCATCAAATGAATTGAGCATAATGATGACATCCTTTCTTAATAGTGTGTATTGATGTATCTTTGGCATGACTACCAACATTTAACATTAATTTTATTATACTGAGATTTAATCGTTGAAAAAAGTAGTAAGCCAGATATGTGTAAAATTTAATTTATTTAGTCAAAAAAGCATACAAAAAGAGTAGCACAGCCTCGCACCTCAAAGTGTTCTAAGAAAACTGTACTACTCTTACTACCCTATAATTATCATTAATATGTGATGAAATTTGATTATTTTACGTCACAATGATCATCAAAAGCATCTTTTAAGTCCATTGCAATGTCATTGATATCTCTACCTTCGATATGCTCTCTTGGCATAAAATGGACTAGATTTTGACCTTTAAATAATGCAAATGATGGACTGGATGGTACTTGTTGAATATATTCACGCATTGTTGCGGTTGCTTCTTTATCTTGTCCGGCAAATACAGTGACTTTATTTGTTGGTTTCGCTTCGTTTTGTTCTGCAACTGCAACGGCTGCTGGTCGTGCTAATCCGGCAGCACAACCACAAGTAGAGTTGATAACGACGAAAGTTGTGTCATTATCATTGACTTGTTTCATGTATGATTCAACAGCTTCACTCGTTTCTAAACTTTCAAATTGGTGATCTGTTAGTTCAGAACGCATTTGTTGAGCGAGTTCTTTCATATATTGTTCATATGCATTCATTTTGATATGCTCCTTTATTAATTAGTTAGGATTTATTTCTATTCGCAATTTGTTTCCAAACAGAGCCGAGGGCTTCATCGCCCTTTTCTATTCTAGAAATGGCCATTTCGATTTGTAATTTTACTTCATACGCTGGATCATCGGCATGTGCTTTTAGACTATCTAATTGTTGTTCGTTTCCTTCATCAAATATAAACATAGCTGCTCTCCAACGAACGATTTTTTGAGGATCGTCAAGTGCTTGTTCCATTTCTGGTAGTGCCTCTTTAAATCCTAAATCGCTTAGGCAGTCTCCTGCTGTACGTCGTACTGCTGGACTTTTATCATGTAATCCTTTGTATATATATGGTAGGATTTGACGATCTTCAATCATTCCTAATAACACAATCGCTTCACGACGGAGTGGCACCTTCTCTTCATTTAATGCAGCGTCTAATAAAGGAATATCATCAAAAGTCGGTGTTGGGAATGATTTCAACATTCTTAATTTTTCTTTCCAGTCTGAAGCTTGTTGATACGTTTCAAGCGATACACGATGATATTGGCTTTCTGGAATGACAATATCTGTTTCTAATGCTTCTGTAATGAGTTGTTGAATTCGTTCTTCTGGATATAGTGCTAATGTTTCTTCATATACGTCATTCATAACATCGTCGATATCACCATATCGAATACCAAAGTCTTCCCATTTTCTTAAAAATACTACGTTATCGCTATCTTTTTGAGCTTTAAGCATACTATCTACATAAAATTCAGGTAATTGTTTACGCTTTTCATCATGTCCAGTGGATAGTTTGATTTGATATGGTATCCCCTTAAACATTAACACCTCAGCTTTAACTTCTCCAAAGTGTTCATCTGGTTGTGTTTCTTGTTGTGAATGTTCTTCCTTATTTAAGGTAGAAGTAATTAAAGGTAGGACGTCTTCCCAATCGGCTTTAGGCTGTTTATCGATTGCTAAGAAATCCATAACATAGAAAATGGACTTCACACCATCAAGTTCTAATAAGTCATTGATAAATTGTGGTTGTTGATCATTAATGGTTGTATAAGTATTAGATTGATTATCTTGCCTTTTCTCTGTCAAGACGACTTTCATCGTATTAGGACTCGGTGTAGGTTCTACACGTAAAATTTCCATAGTCTCTGTCCCTCCATGCAATCAGATTTACTTATTGATTGAATTTATCTTCTATTTGAGGGATTAGCGTTTGCCAATCTGCTTCATCCTCTTTATCAACTGAAATGAAATCCATGACATAAAAAATAGATTTCACACCTTCGATATCAAATAAGGCATTTATGAATTCGGGTTGACCTTCTTCTGCTGATGTATACGTATTCGATTTCATGTCTTCTCGTGTTTCGTTTAAAGTGATTTTCATTGTATTGTGATTCGGTGTTTCTGAGATTGAAACAATTTCCATAACAATAACCTCCTATTGAAGTCCATTTCCTATTTGTTTAATTTGTTTACCAATTGAACATTCATTGATACAAAAATGATGTGCCTGTGTCTTGTTTTCAGTCTTTCTTATATGCGACTTTAATGGACATTGATGACAATACGTATTCAATAATTGATCAATTTGATTTATAGCTTGTTGTTCGGAATAAGTAAGGATACTCTCCACTCCCTTTAGCTATAGAATTTTTTTATGTCGCAAATAAAGAGTTCGTGACATTAGTGTAGCGCATATGACATTTCTTTTGTGCCAAGCTCATCTAATCTACTGTCTTAGACTCATTAATTCACATGTCGATATTATAGCATTTATTAACCATGATTGAACAACAATCAATTTGTCTTTCTTATATTTCAATATTCATAGAATTTAACATTTCGTCGATTTGGAAAACGGATTGCATAAAATACTGTTTTAGAGTAAAATGGTTAAGTTATTTTAGCGGTTTCTAAACACCCGCATTAACAAAATTTAGGAGGAAATGATATGTATAATGAATTGTTTGGAGTTGCAACGTTTTTAGTGACGTTTATTTTAATGGTAGCGATGTATCGTATGTTTGGAAAACAAGGATTACTAGCATGGGTTGCGATTGGTACGATTATAGCAAATATACAAGTTATCAAAACTGTAGAAATTTTTGGCATTTCAGCTACTTTAGGTAATGTAATGTTTGCTTCTATTTATTTAGCGACGGACATTTTAAATGATATATACGGAAGAAAGGTCGCAAAACGTGCAGTTTGGTTAGGTTTTTCCTCAACACTGGTTATGATTATCGTCATGCAAATGTCTTTACATTTTATTCCATCCCCAGAAGATACTGCACAAAATGCTTTTCATGCCATCTTTGATGTTGTACCTAGAATTGCTTTAGGTTCAATTGTTGCTTATATCATTGGTCAACACGTGGATGTATTTATATTTTCATTAATTAAAAAGCTATTTAGTTCAGATAAAACATTCATTATTAGAGCATATGGAAGTACAATAATTAGCTCTATCATTGATACAGCATTATTTGTATCCATTGCATTTATAGGTAGTTTACCTGGTATGGCAGTTTTTGAAATTTTTATAACGACATATGTTTTAAAACTTGTATCTACTATTTTTAATGTACCATTCGGATACATTGCCAAATCATTCTACCGTAAAGGTAAAATTACTAAGTTAGATGAAGGTTTTTAAGTTACCTATTAAATATCAATCGCTTTGCTTAATTTTCTAATTGAGTAAAGCGATTTTATTTATAATAATTGAAATTGGATGAATTTGTACTTATTATTGTGATTTAATTAAAGTACAGATGATGAGACTAGTTTAGAACATATAAATGAAGTAGGTGTAGATATGGCTAAAATTAATTTTGATGCTGCGACTAAAGGGAATCCTGGAAGAAGTGCATGTGCTATTGTTATTAAAGAGGAAGATCAACATCACGTGTTTACTCATGATTTAGGAGAAATGGATAATCATAGTGCTGAATGGGCAGCTTGTATCCATGCATTAGAACATGCTAGAGAACTAAAAGTGAATAATGCCCTACTTTACACTGATTCAAAGTTAATTGCAGATAGTGTAGAAGCAGGATATGTTAAAAATGCTAAATTCAAACCTTATTTTGAACAATTAGAGATTTTAGAGCAAGACTTTGATTTATTGTTTGTAAAATGGGTACCTAGAGATCAAAATAAAGAAGCTAATCAACATGCACAACAAGCATTATATAAAATATTAAAAGCTAAATAATAAAAAGGAGCACCGATTGAAGTGATATCAATCGGTGCTCCTTTATTTTGAGGAACGATTACTTTTTACGTTTAGAAGATTTTTTAGATTTCTTTTTCTTCTTTTTGGAAGCGACGACTTTTTTATTTTTAGTTGGTGCTTTTCCTTTTGTATTCGTTGATGTCTCTTTGCTTTCTCTTTTCTTTTTAGCAATCAGTGGTGCAACGTGTGAATCATCTCCCTTTAGTATGTGTTTCTTTTTAGATGATTCAGTTACTTTCTTATTGCTTTCTTCTTCATTGTTCTTTTTCTTTTTAGCTACTAACAATGGTGTGTGGTCGACGTCATCGATTAGGTGTTTGTTCTTCTTAGTTTCTTGTGAATGAAGATCTACGGTTTCATCTTCCTCTTCTTTTTTACGACGTTTCGCTAATATGAACCAGAATCCCGCTAATAAACTTGAAATACCTACAAATCCAAGTGTATTTTTAATAAATCTACGAATCCATTTGAATTTTTATGGTGTTTGAAGTCGTCATTTGGTTCGTCAGTGTCTTTCTTCGCGTGTTCATTTGTTACAAGATCTTTTAGACTGTCTGTCGCATTGCCGTTAGTACCCATAAATGTTTCTAATTGGTTAATGTTAAGTGCGCTTGTTAAATCTGACAAGTTTGGACGAGTATGTGTTGACTGAGTCGGATTATTTGAATTCCATCCTACTATTTCAACAGATAGAATACGTGCGATACCTTCATTTAACGCTTGATCAACAGCTTGATGTGATTGGGCATTATCTATATTTCTAATTGTATTGTTTAAGATATCATAGATTTTATTTAATGCATCTTGTTTTTGGCTACGTGTTCCAAAAGGACTATTTTGGATACTTCTAGATTTTTGATGAGCAACTTGATGAATAGATGAAATGGCATTGTTCTTATGTTTCGCTAAGTCGTTAGCAACAGGTTTGAATTGGTTAATTGTTACTTGATATTGATCTTTTTGCTTATTGATTTCAGATAAAGATGTTGCTTTGTTAATTGCTTGGATAGCATTGTCTTTCAACTTATTAAGTTGTTTGATTGCATCTTGTTTTTCTTTATCAGATAGATCTTTTCTAGCGTTAATTTCATCTATTTTTTGTTTGATTGCGTCTTCAATCGATTTTTGTGCTTTAACTTTCGCTTGATCAATTGTAAATGTATTAGGGTTAAAGTGGTAAATTTGGTCTAGACCACTTTGTTTAGCATGATCAACGTCCTCTTGATTCGTTGCTTTATTGATATTGTCAATGGCTTGTTGTTTTAATTTATTCACTTCAGCAATCGCAGCATCTTTTTGTGCTTTTGTTAAAGTAGTGTTGTTATTAATATCGTTAATTTTATTTTGGGCTAGACCTTCTATATCTTTAATGGCTTGATTTTTAGCTACTATTAACGCTTGTTCAATTACTTTAACTGGCACATGAACAATCACTTTTGATCCATTAGCTAGAGTGATTTCAACGCGTGCCTCTAAATCATCAGAGATGTTTGTCGTATTAGGTGTGTCTAATACTTTAGCTGTAATTTGATCACTTAAGTTGATATGTTTAAGCACATCTTCGTCAGTTATCACTTCGTCACGTTGGGCAATAATTTCACCATTAACTAATACCTGTTGAGCTGATGCTTTTGGTAATTCATGTGTGACTGGTTGTTGATCTACTTCCCAAATAGGTGCATTTTGAATTTGATCAATGGCTTTAGTTAATGCATTTGAAATGTCATCTTTTGTTCTTGCATTTTCGATATTAATCAATGCTTTATTTTCAAAATCATCGATTTCTTTTAATGCTTTTGCTTTCTGATCATCTGTAAGATTTGGATTGCTATTAATTAATTTCATCGCGTTTTGCGTTAGCGATATCTTTTATCGCTTGTTTAGCATCTACTTTAGACTGAATTAAATCTTTAAGTTGATTTAATGCATTATTGAATTGATCTTTGGCATTTTGAATTTGTTCTTTAGTTGTAGCACCTGTAATATTAACATTCGCTTGTTGTTGTAATTGACGAATTTGATCTTTTAATGCTTCTTTTTCTGCATTAGATAGATCTGGATTATGGTCGATTGCATCCAATAATTCTTGACTTTGTCGATTAATATCTTGCTTAGCATCATTTTGAGCTTTCGGTATTTCATTAGCATGAATTTGATCAATAGCTTGACTACCAATATTTTCAACATTATCAACTGCTTGATTCGTTGTTGCTTTATTAATATTATTGATTGTTTGATTAGCCATTGCTTCGGCTTTATTTTTAGCATCTATCTTATCTTGCTCAGTCGCATTTGCATTATCAATATCATTTAATTTATCTGCTAATGCTTTATTGATAGATTGAATTGCTTTGTTTTTAGCATCTTGTAATCTAGCATCGCCATTCAGTTGATTCATAGCATCTTTAAGTGCTTGAATTGCACCTTGGATATCGTTTGTATCTCCAACTTCATCATCAGTACCTTTTAATAATTTTATGGCTTGATCTTTAGCTTGAGTGAAGTTCGCTTTAGTATCATCATCTGCATTTTGGTAATTAATACTATTTTCACTATTTGGAACATCATTATTTACAATATCTTTCAATGCTTTCATCACATCATCTAAATCAATTTGATTATTAATGATGTTATTAAGGGTATCTAAATCATCAGCTTGAGCAACTAATTGATGTGCTTTGTTTCTTTGATTTGGATTTAAATTTTCTAAATTATCGATAAATTGATCTGCTTTACCTTTAGCTTTAGTAACATTTTGATCACCATTAAGGGCATTTTCAGCATTAATGATCGCTTGTTTTAAAGCCTCTACTTCAGCATTCGTTAATGCAATACCTTTAGCTTTGTTCAATACATCATTTGCACGATCTAAAGCAGTGTTATAATTCGCTTTTAACGCCTCATCAGCATCGATGTAATTTGAACTTGCTTTCACTGGCGCTTCTGTTCGTTGAACATATTGATTTAAACTATTCATTGATTGATCTAAAGTTGCCGCTTTTTGAATTGCTTGAGTCACATCATTTAACGTGCTAGCAGTATTAATTTGTTGTTGTGCCATTTGTTTTTGAGCATTATTCAAATGTGTTAATTGATCTAATTTATTTAATGCATCAGATTTGGAATCATTTAATCTTTGATTACCATTTAATGCATCTATCGTATGATTGATCGCATCTTTAAGTTGATTGATTTGATCAGTTGTTAAATTAGATCCAGTTGGATGATCTAATGCTTGTTGAGCATTTGTGATAGCTTCATCAAAATCATGTTTGAGTTGTGTATCGGCATTAATATAATTACCACTTTGTTTCGTTGGTTCATTATTATCGTTAACCGCCTGTTGAAGTTCATTCATAGCATGATTTAACGTAGTAGCCTCGTTAACAATATTTTGAATGTCATTCACATCGTTAGAATTGTTGATACTGTCAATTATCGCTTGATGTTGTGCTTGATTTAAAGCAGTTAATTGATCAAGCTGTTGAGCTGCATTTGCTTTTGCTTCTGCAACCTTTTCATCACCATTTAAATCGTGTTTAGCATTTTCAATCGCTGTTATCGCTTGTTCAACTTCTTGTTGTGTCGCATTTTGAGATACAAGTTGTTGTGCTTGTGCTACTGCTTGATTATATGCAGCTTGTTTGTCAGGATCAGCTTGTGTAAAGTCAACAGTATTTGTTACATGATTGTGTTCATCAATCGCTTGTTGTAATTGATCAGTAGCATGATCTAATTGATGTGACTTATCTTCTATTTGTTCGATTGATTTTAACGTAGTTGCTTGATTAACTTGGTCTTTCATCGCTGATTTTTGTTCATCATTGAGATGTGGTTGTCGATCAATATCTTGGATAGCTTGTGCTTTTGCATTAGTTACACGTGCGTTTCCATCTAAATCGTTCATCGCCTGTTGTAACGATGTTATTGCATTTTCAACTTCTGTTTGAGTTGCGTTTGGACCTGATTGTGTATCTGTAATATGTGATGCATTTGTTAACGCTAAGTTGAATGCATGCTGCTTATCAGTTGATGCTTCTGTGTAATTAGGCTCAACACTTTCTCTATTTGCTTGATTCATTACATCTTTAAGTCTTCCCATTGCTTGGTCAAGTTGATTTGCAGTTTGGACGATTTGAGCAACATCATTTCTTGTTGGCGCTTGGTTAACCGCATCTTTCGCAGATTCAAGTTGATCATGATTTAAATTGTTAAGTCCATCTAAACCAATGATTGCTTGTTGTTGTGCTTGAGCAAGTTTTTGATCACCGTGTAGATTGGCGATAGCGTCGTTTACTTCTTGTAATGTTTGATCTACTTGAGCTTTATCCATGATAGGATTTGTTGTTTCATTGATGATTGCTTTGGCATTTGAAACGGCTTGTTTATACGCTTCTTGCTCAGGTGTATCTTCATTAATAAATTGACTACTAGATTCAACTTGTGGTTCATTTTGAATTGCATTTCTTAATGAAACCATTGCTTGATTTAATGCATTTGCTTGAGCTATGGATTCTGCGACCATATTACGCGTTGGTGCTTGATTGATTTGACTTTCAAATGCGTCACGTTGCGCGTCATTTAAACCACTAAGTTGATTTAAATTATTAACTGCAAGTTGTTTATCATTTTGGAGTTTTTCATCGCCATGTAAGTGATCTTTCGCATTTGTAACAGCCTGTGTCAATTGTTGAACTTGTGTTCTATCCAATGTTGGATGATCTGTTTGATTAATCAATGCTTCCGTTTGTTGTATTGCATTTGTATAAGCATTTTGTTCAAGTGAATCTTCATTAATAAATGGACTACTAGATTCAACTTGTTGATGATCTTGAATTATGTCTCTCAGTGCTTTCATTGACTCATCTAAAGCTTCTGCTTGCGCTACTTTTTGAGCTACTTCGTCGCGAGTTGGTAATTGGTTAATTTGCGCTTGAAGTGCTTGGCGTTGTGCAGCATTAAGGTGTTGTAGATGATCAATCGTTTCGTTTGCCAGTTGTTTATCTTGAGCTAATTTTTGTTCTCCGTGTAATTGATCTTTTGCATTGATAACCGCTTGAGTTGCTTGTTCAATTTGTGATTGATCTAACGTTGGATTTGTAGCTTGATTGATAATATCTAGTGCATGTTGAACCGCTTGATTATAATCATCTTTTTGTTTTGGATCTTCATTTGTGAATTGACTGCTCGTTTCAACTTGTTGATGGTCCTTAACGCTCTCTTTTAATGCTTGCATTGCATTGTTAAGTGCTTCTGCTTGCGCTACTTTTTGAGCAACTTCATCTCTAGTTTGAGCATTAGTAATTGCATCATTAAGCGCTTGTTGTTGTGCTAGTGTTAATTGATTAAATTGATTCATTGTTTCACCGGCATGTTGTTTATCTTCAGCTAGTTTTTCAACACCATTTAACGCTTGTTTAGTAGCATTCACTGATTCAATCGCTTGATTTACATTATCTTTATTGATTGTTGGGTTAGTCGTACCAGAGATAATACTTTCAGCATGTTGAACCGCATTGTCATAATCTTGCTTTTTATTAGGATCTGCGTTGATGTATGGACTACTATCTAATGTTGTTTGTTTATCGGCAATACTTTGTTGTAACGCATCCATATATTGATCAAGTTGTTGTGCTTCGGTTACATCATTTTTAACAGCGGTACGTGTTGTTTCATTATCAATTAAAGCATCTTCCATATGTTTTTGAGCATCATTAAGATGAGGTAATTGGTTAATGAGTGCCTTAGCATGATCTTTTTCACTTTGCAACTTAGCTACACCTTGAAGTGCTTGTTTACTATTATTAACATCTTCAGTTTTTTGATTAATTACATTTGTATCTAATGTGGCTTGTTGTTCATTAATCAAATCTTGAGCATGTTGGACTGCTTGATCATAATTGTGTTGTTCTGTAGGGTCCTCATTAATGTACGCACTACTTGCTTTAACTTCTGCATTATCATCAATACTTTGACGTAAGTCATGCATAGCTTGATTCAGCGTACCTGCTTGTTGTTCAATTTGTTGAACATCCGTGATGAGTGGTGCGTGATTCACTTGTTCTTTTAAAGCTGATTTTTGTGGATTATTTAAATCTGTTAGTCCATCTATGGCTTGTTGAGCATGTAACTTAGAATCTTGTAATCTTTGTTCGCCATTTAAGTTTTGTAATGCTTGTTGAACTTGAGTTAATGCTTGTTCAACTTCTGGTTGAGTTGTATTTGGACCATGTTGATGATCAATAATAGATTGAGCATGAGCAACAGCATCTGAATATGCAGATTGTTTATCCGGATCAGCATTAACAAATTGACTTTGTTGTTTAACGTCATTTTGGTTAGCAATTGCATTTTGTAATTGATTCATTGTAGTATCTAGCGCTTGAGCGTCTCGAACATGTTGATTTACGGCATCAATGTCAGTCGCTTGAGCAATACCATCTTGTAAATGTTGTATTTGTGCTTGATTTAGATGATCTAAGTGATCAATAGTTTGTGTCGCTTGTTGTTTAGCGTGAGTTAGGTTTTCATCACCATCTAAAGCTACTTTATTCGTATTAACAAGGTTAGCAGCTGCATTAATATCAGTTGGATTCATAACTGGTGTTGTTGCATTAATGATTTGATTAGCATCATTCACGGCATTGTTATAGTCATTTTGACGATCAGCAGTTGCATCATGATAATCTTCAGAATTAAGTGTTTGTTGATGATCTTTAATACTATCTCTTAAGTGTTCCATTGCTTGATCTAATGTTTGAGCATTTTGTTTAATTGCATCGACATCAGTAACTAATGGTGCATTTGTAATTTGTGTTTCCAAATCATGTCGTTGCGCGTCATTTAAGTGAGGTAATTGCATTAATGCTTGATTAGCTTCTTGCTTAGCTTGAGCTAAGTTTGAATTACCATTTAAGTTTTGAATCGCTTGCATTACTTTATTAGTCATTGCTTCGATTGTACTTTGATCTTCGTTCGTACCTTGTTGTGGATTTAATACATTTTCTGCATTACGTACTGCTTGATTGAACGCATCTTGGTTAGCTTGATCAGCATTTAAATAATTACCATCAGCTAATATTTGAATTTTATTATGAATCGCTTGCTCTAATTGATCCATTACATTATTCAGATTTTCAGCAGTTTGTTTAGCTGTGTTAACAGCATCTATATTTGGCGCATGTTCAATCTGAGTTGTGAGTGCTTGTTTTTGTGCGTCATTAAGATGTGTCATGCCATTGATATCGTTAGTAGCATTTTGCTTTTTAGTTGTCAGTTTCGTATCACCATTGAGGTTATCTTTGGCCTGATTGACTTGAGTTAATGCTTGTGTAATGTCATCTGGATTTAAAGTTGGATCAACAGTTTGATTTATGATGGATTCAGCTTGTCTGATTGCATCTTGATATGCAGTTTGTTTATCCGGATCAGCGTCATGATAATTTTCACTACCTAGAATATCGTTTTTATTTGCAATGCCTTGTTTTAAGTTGTGCATTGCATCATTCACATTTTGTGCAAGTTGTTTAACTTGATTTACTTCTTCAATTGTCTGTGCTTGCTCTATTTGATTTGTAAGTGCATCATGTTGTGGTTGATTTAAATCAGGTAATGTATTGAGATTTGCTGTTGCATCTTGTTTAGCTTGAGCTAAGTTTTCATCACCATTTAAATCATCTTTTGCATGATTAATAGCATTCGTCATTTGGTTCACAGCATCTGGTGATAATTGTACCACTTGATTACCATTAACAACTTGTTGTGCTTGCTCTACAACATTATCATATGCCGTTTGTTTATCTGTGCTAGCTTGAGTGTAATCAGTTGTTTGAGGTACTTGAGTATTTGCTTGTAATGTTTGATTCAAGTTACCCATTGCAGTGTTTAATTCATTTGCAGTTTGTTTGATTTGATCGACACTTGGAACAAGACCTGCTTGATTCACTTGTTCTTTTAGAGCTGCTTTTTGTGCAGGATTTAAGTTTGGTAAACCATCAATCATTGTAGATGCTTGTTGTTGTGCATCGTGCAGATTATCATTACCATTCAAATCGCCCTTCGTTTGATCCACTTGTTGTAAAGCATTAGTTACAGTTTGTGGGTCTACGATTGCATTCGGAGTACCGTTGATAATTTGTTCAGCGTGATGGATTGCATCGCTATATGCTTGTTGTTTATCTGGGTTAGCATTTGTGTAATTACCATCTGCAATTGTTTGATCTTTGTCTGCAATACCTTGTTTTAATGCTGACATTGCTTGATCTAGAGCGCTTGTTGTAGCCTTAACCTGATTTACATCATTAACGGTATTTGCTAAATTCACTTGTTGTTTTAATGCTTCTTGTTGAGCAGGGTTCAAATCTTGTGCGTTATTAATTTGCTCAATAGCTTCTTGTTTTGCATGTTCAACGTTTGAATTACCATTTAACGCATCCTTAGCATCGTTAAGTTGTTTTAATGCTTGTGCGATGTCATCTTGTGATGCATTGTTTTGGCTATTATGGTCTACGATACTTTCTGCATGTGTTACTGCATCGTTATAAGCATCTTTCTTAGGTTGATCTGCATCTGAATAATTGATACTACCTAACGTATCTGCTTTAGTTTGTAATGCTTGATTTAATTGATTCATAGCATTATCTAAACTTTCAGCATTTTGCTTAATTTTGTTCGTTGTGGCAATATCAGGTGCTTGATCAATTTGACGAGTTAATGCATCAATTTGTGCTTGATTTAAATGATCTAGTGTACCTAACGTTGTTTTAGCGTTTTGTTGCGCTGTAGCAAGTTTTTGGTCACCATTTAAATTATGGTTAGCTTCATTAACATGTGCTAATGCTTGTTTGATAGTATCTGGATCCATGGTTGGATTGCTTTGTTCATTTAATAATGTATCCGCATGATTGATAGCATCATCAAATGCTGTTTGTCTATCTGTATCTGCATCATGATAATTTTCGCTGTCTTTGATATCGTCTTTATTTGCGATGCCTTGTTTCAAGGCTGTCATTGCTTCGTTAAGTTGATTTGCAGCTTGTTGAATCGCATTAACATCAGGGACTTGGGTTGCTTGATTGATTTGTTTATTAAATTCGTCACGTTGTGCTTGATTTAAATTTGGTAATTGATCAAGTGCTTGTGTCACCTGTTGTTTAGCATTAGCAAGATTCGTATTACCATTCAAGTCGTTGTTAGCTTGGTTCACTCGATTTAATGCATCTTGTATTTCACTTGGAGAAACAACAACATTTGGCACACCATCTATTAATTGTTGTGCATGCTTAACGGCATCGTTATATGCTTGTTGTTTATCTGGACTTGCATTGGTGTAGTTACCGTCTGCTAATATTTGATCTTTATTAGCGATACCTTTGAAGGTATATTGATTGGACTTGAACTATCTAAATATTGGGTAATATTTGAATTAACGGCAGTTAAAGCTCTAATGACCTCTTTTTCCTCTGCACGAGTTAAATCTCCAGGATTGACTACATTCACCTTTTGAACGTTAGGTAATACAATTGGAGAGAAATCATTACTCATTTGACCAATATTAATTAAGATTTGCTTAGATTGGCGATTATTTGTTGTGTTATTGGCGTTATCAGTAGCACTAATTTTAAATCTGATTTGACTGTTGAATGGTTGATTATCAGATACAGTTCCTGTAATTCTAAGTGTACCGCCCTCACCATTTGAATTTCGTACAAACTCAGACGTCCATCCCTGTGGTAATCTACTAATATTTGTCGATTTAATTCCAGTACCATTTGCGCCGTCTGTAATATCAAGCGTAAAGTTGACTTGTTCACCTTTATAATACTTGTTTTTTAAACCTACAGGATTACCAATCGTTGGTGGTGTGTTGTCTGCCTGTACTTCAACCGCATTACTAAAATTAGACATAAGATTATCATTGTAATAAACGATTGCTCTAATGATACCGGTATTTGGTAAGTTCTGCACGAAGTCCTCTTGATTGAATGTCACACTATTACTAGTACTTGTCGGCGTTGCACTGCCTATAATGTCATAATTTCTCGGCACTGAAGCGGGGTCATTAGTTCCATCTTGTGCTAGATTTCCAGTGACAACTAAATAAACAAGGGCATTAGGATCTGCAGGTACATTAGAGACTGTGATAGTAGGTTTAGTGCCTCCTTTACCTCTTAACTGTTCAACACTTGTATCAATATGAGGCGGTAATGGCTTGACTCTTATCTCGAAAGGTTGTTCTTTCTTACGTAAACGCACTGTACCTAGGTAATCACCAGGTGCTATATTACCGACTAATTCAAGGTTTCGTTCACTATTATTATTTGTTCTACCTGCTGCGTTTTCTATTCGTAGTGAACTTGGTAAACCACTAATCTCCCAATCATTGTCATTAAAATCTTCATTACTTGTTAATTTAATGCGTAAGGGTTGAGCATAATCAGATGTGTTGCCATTGTTTGTATAACTATTGCCCATATTTCCTTCTAATACATTAAAGATCGGGTGTCCTGCTGATTTAGATTCAGGCAAATCAGCACGGTTCTTAGGATCATTATTAGTGTAAAATCCAATATTATTTTGCAGTTCAGGTTTCACATATAAATATACTGACTTCAAGGTTTCATCATTACCATAATCATCTTGAATATCGAATCCAATATTTAATTTAATAGGGTTACCAGTTCGACTAGCATTTGTTAGTGTATCGTTGTTGATAAGTTTATAAATTTCAAATTCATTTAATGGTGCCTTCCCTACTCCACGATAACGATTAGTAGGTAATGAAGGATCGTAGAAGCCACCTACATAGCGACTAGGTGTTTTGGCATAGCTCATCGGATCTGAAGCAAAGTCTTCTGAATTCTCATTATTCGAATCTAAAATATATTTTGTGACTTCTCCTCTTGCATTTAAATCGTAAATATCTTTTGTGTTGCCAAGATGATAAGTTCGGTTTATGCCTTCAGTAAATGTTTTTACTCGCTCTGTAAAAACATTTAGTGGTTCTACATATAATTCGTTAAAGCTAAATAATTGTCTGTATTCTAGTGCTCTACCACCTGCTGCATAATAAAATCGTTCGGCAGTATTACCTTGTGTTTTAAATTGTATTGTATAACTTGCATTACCTTTTCCTATAAAAGCATACAATCTATCTATACCATATATTTGATTTTTAAATTCACCATTTAGTAAAGCGAAATTTTGTTCGCCGTTTGTTTTAGCTTCATCTGATGCATCTTGTTCATGTTGAAACTCAGGTGCTCTAGCAAACTCTTTAAAGCTCTTAATGTGAATCGTAGGTTCATCATAAAAGGTATAACCTGTAGGTGGGCCTTGCACAAAATTAGAGGCACGAGAACTATCGATACCACCTGCAGTTCGCCACATGGCAGGTAATGATTGTCCTTCTCCAGCACCAACACCTAAACTACTAATCTTATTTGAGTGGTCAGGGTTTTCGATAGTAAATCTAACTGGCCCTACTGGAACTTGTGGATCCGGCAAACCGAACCAAAAGACCATATGTTCATGCATTCTATGACTTTGATTAAATTTAATTGTCCATTCATAACCATCTTTTAATCTTTTCGTAGTGACATAGGCAATCCCTTTAGAGTCTGAAGCACGTAAAGGCTTCCATGGTGTATTTGGTAAGGCAAACGGTGTTCCTTTGTTTGCAGCATAAATATACGTACCAACTGGATAGCCTGAACCATCGTTTGGACTTTTTACGTAATAAGATGTGATGGCTGTTTGATAACTCTCTGATGCTTTTGGATCAGTAGAGCGTTCTTTTATTTCATGTTTACGTCGTTCTTGTAACTGACGCTTAGGCAAAGTACGCATGGTTGCTACTGCTTGTTCTAAGTCTTGATATGCAAGTTGTAAAGATTTTTCGCTAATTGGATGACTGCTTCCAAGTAATGTATTAACTTTATCGAAAGCTTCCTTAACTTGGTCGAGCGTTGGTTGATCTACTTTATCTCTATCTATAAAGCGATAATCATGATAGTTTGCATCAAAGAAAGCTTGTAACGAATCTTTATTAATTTGAGTCGGCTGTTTTAAATCACTTTCTTGTTGCATGCTATTATGTGTTTCACTATCTATATGCGCGGTTAACTTATTCTCTGTGTTATTTACTTCTGCGCTATGAGTTTGATTAATTTGATCTAAATCATTTGAATGATTAGAATTTGCTGTTTGATCTGTCGTTTGAATCGATTTATCATTATCTATTGAAACATTTTCTGTAGATTGCGTCTCTGTGTGTTCTGTATCAGCTTGAGACATCACCGTTTCTTTAGATGGTTGTTCAGAAGTTACGGTTTCATTGTTAGTTAGTTGGTTGGATGTTTGCAAACTGGAATCAGACTGCGAAATGTTTGTCCCCCCATCATGCTGCTGCAGCGTTTGTAGTGCATTCTTTTCTGTTGCACTTAATTCATCAGCTTGTACATGAGAAGCGTTAAAACCTAAAAAGACTAACGTCGCAATGACTGTTGAAAACGTACCAACTGTATATTTACGAATACTAAACTTCTGTAATTTCTCACGATTATTCACAGCTATTGTTCACTCCTTATCTTGTTGTTGTGTCTCTGATGTTGTAGTTGTGATAGGTATGTAGGTCTGTTAATTAAGGTTATGATTTGATATATATTGATTCATTATCATTGTTATGATTTCTCAAATAAATGATAAAAAACAGACAAATCGACATACATCACAACATAATGTTGAACAATTTATTAACGTTCTATTTAATAATATCATAAATTTTATATAAGTGTAATTGGATATAGGATAAATTAAAATTATTTTAATTTAATTCGATTATAAAAATAAAAAGCGACTCATAGATTACCTTGTTTAAGATAATTGTATGAGTCGCTTTGTTTATGATTTTATAAATGGCTTGATATATATTTACCGGAAACATATAGTTCATGTTCATTACAGATTGATAATATATGGTTAAGCGTAGTTGCAAATGCCATATCTTGGAACAATTGTGCACTATCGATAGGTACATTTGTATGAATTTCAGCTAAACGCTTTGATAAGTGTAGTTCATTGATATTGTCGTTAATTTTCTTTCTTTGGCCCGGTGTTAAGGCATCAATTTGATTAATTACCTCTTCAACACTACCATATTGTTGAATCAATTTGAGTGCAGTTTTCTCGCCAATACCTTTAACGCCTGCATAACCATCAGCTGTGTCACCCATAAACGCTTTGATATCGATCAATTGTTTCGGCGCTAATTCATATTCTTCATTAAATCGATGTAAGGTATATCGATTATAAATATTAAAGCCTTTCTTAATGAGCCATACTTCAACATTTTCGTTGATACATTGTAACAAATCTCTATCGCCGGTAATAATATAAACATCGTTATCAGTGGAATAGGTTTGTGCTAATGTACCAATCACATCATCGGCTTCATAATTTGTCACACCGATATTAACGAAACCAAATTGTTCAGAAATCTCTTTGACATAGTCAAATTGTGGAATGAGCTCCTCTGGTGGTGCTGAGCGATTTTGTTTATAACCTTCAAACATGTCATTTCTGAAGGTTGATTGCCCCATATCCCAACAAACAGCTACATGTGTAGGTTGGATCTCGTGGATAGCTGAAAAGATATGACGTACAAACCCTTGAATTCCGTTAGTCGGAACTCCTTTTGAATTGTACATAAATTGATTGTGTAGACTCGTTGCGAAAAAATGTCTAAATAATAAAGCCATGCCATCGACGAGTAATACTTTATTAGGCATTTCGATTGTCCTTCTTTCTTAATATATAATTGCTTCAAGTTGTTGGTGCTTATCTTTAAGTTGTGAAATTAATGATTCGTCTAATTCAAATGATAATAATTCATTGATCTGACTTTGAATATTATCTTCAATGCTATTGAATTGTTGTTCTGCTTCGTCAGACATTTGATCAACATATGTTTCAAGTTGTTGTCTTAAGCGACTAAAGTTAGGTTGAAGTAGTTCTAATGTACTTTGACAAATTGCTTCGTGAATATCTTTTTGAGCATTCGCATTTAAAATTTTAAGTTTCGTTAATTGTTTAGGCAATTCAGCCATCATATCGTTTAAATCAATATGAAGCAATGGTTGATCGACAACATATGGTTGTAAATTGAAGCGTGGATGTACAATAATATGCAATTGACTTAACTGTTGCAAGACAGGTGCAACTTGTTCGTCTAATTGTTGGTTAAAATATTTCTTAATTCTTTCAGTAATTAATGATTGCTCTAAAAACATTCTTTGATGAATTTGATCTAGATATATTTTAGTTGAATTTTTCTTTTCAGCATTGAAATCACTATTTTGCGTCATTTGACTGTTATAAACAGACTTAATATCATCCATTAACTGGAGCTTTAATCTTTGATTTAAATGATAGACTTGTTCTTCGACTTCATTATTCGTATGTTGGGTTGTAGTAGCAATTAATTGGTTTTCAAGTCTCTCTTTGTCTTTGTATGATTCTAATTTACGTTGACGTTTCGCGATATCATCTTTATTGGTTTCAAACTCTGAAATCATGTCTTGATAGGACTGATCAATTTGTTGGAGTTGATGAATCATTTGTTGTTCTAAGATAGTTTTAGATTCTACATCGACGAAATGTTGAATGCTTTCTTTTAATTGATCCATACCTTCATCACTTGATTTTAATGCTTCTCGACTAGACACACCAAATACTTCAGATTGTAATTGAACTTGGTTAAGTGCATCGGCAACATAATCTTTAACATCATTAAGGTCTTCATCACTTTCGGCTAAATCAACAGCATTAATAATCATTTTGAATGCTTGGTTTTCATTTAACTGATTCATATCTTTCATATGTTCAATGAATGCTTTGTCATTATCAGTAAATGAATGATTGAAATAACTGACGTATAAAATTAAGTCTGATGACGTAAGGATTTGTTCAGTTTCGTTTGTATGACGTTGGTTATTGGAATGTAAACCAAGTGAATCGACAACAATCTTACCTTTAAGCCATTCAACAGGTACTTGTAAATGTACTGTTTTAACGAAAGTTGCATATTCATCTTCGGCAGACCATTTTTTGACATCTTCTTGTGAAATGTGATGTACTTCCCCTTCTTCTAGCATATTGATATACATGTCGTAATGCTTTTCAACTGCTGAAATAAAGGCAAGTTGATTTTTTTCTAGTTTTGATTTTAATTGAGTAATATCGCTATTGATAAACTCATCTAAAGACGAGAATGACTGATTAAAGAACTCAAGTAATTGGTTAATCTCATCTAGTAATTGCTTTGATGATTTTAATGTAATGCTACTACTGTCCCCGTAAGTTAGTTCTGTGGTAGCTGCCGTTGTCGGATTTGGTGAGCTAACTAAGTAATTATCACCTAATAAAGCATTTATTAAACTACTCTTACCTGCACTAAATGTACCGAATACACCAATCTTAGTGATTTTTTGGTCTAAACGCGTGAGTGTTTGTTTAATATCCGTTTGTGTACGCTCGAATAATGGAATATCTTCGATGATATTTAAAGCTTTTTCTATATCTACTTGTGAACGACTTACTGTGTCATCACTGGCTTGAATATGGTCACGATGTTGATGGTGTGTTGTATCATGTTCTTCTTTAATAGTGAAATTCGCTTCAGTGCGACCAGTTAACTTATCTAAAGAGTCTTCCAAATGTATATAGTAATGTTGATAATTGCGTGTAGTGATGGAGTCTTTTAAGTTATTTAATTCTAAGTATCGTTGATATTCATCTGATGTATCATTATCTTCAGTTTCAATCTCATTAGCTTGTACATGTTGAATAGCTTTTTCAAATAACGGATTCGATTGACGTTCAACAAATTGATTGATTGCTTTAACCACTTCATCTGAAAAAGTTAATACATACGTATTACTAATCGTAATTTGCGGCTGATATAGTGATGAAACTAAATCATTTGGAATATCATATGATTGGTTAAGTATATGTTCGTTTATATTTTTTTGATTGATAAAACGCGTTAAGAATGACATGTCTTCACGCATAGGTTGACGTATTTGAGTATTAATCTTTTCTTGAAGCATGCTGATGGCTTTATCTAAACGTTCAGTTTGTGCTTCCTCTTTTTTTTTAGCCTTATTAAAGAGTCCACCTACTTTAAAGTCAGTAGCCTTACTTTCTAAATAAGAACGTAGTTGTTCTCGCATATCATGTGTCATAATATAGGCGTTTTCTAATATATCTTTACGTTTTTGTTTAAGGTACGCTTTTAATTTGTCTTTATCATTGAGTAGTTGTGCTTCTTCTGAAACGGCTTGTGTTTGTTGGAAATTTAAATAAGCTTGTTCAAACTCATCCTCTTCAATATTCAGGTATTCAAGTATACTTTGCATTTCATTTTGAATATATGAAAGTTGAGCATCTGTGATGAATGAAACAGTACGTTCCACATATGTTTCCATTGCCTCTCTATGCTTGTCTAAATACAATAGGTACTCTGATAATTCATCGATTTGATTTTTAGGATGATCGAATTTTGAGACGTAATATATATGTTGTAAATCGATGTCCCATTCATTGATTGATTTCTCAACTCTAGATTTGAATGTATCAAATGAAAGCTCATCATCATTATGTTTATCTATTTGATTAATGATAAATACTACTGGAATACCCACTTCATTAATTCTTTTCATAAATTGAAAATTAAGTGCAGATTGCACATGATTATAGTCAACAGTATAAAATAAAACATTACTCGTATACATAAATTGCTCAGTAGTTGTTTGATGTGTTGCGACATTAGAATCGACACCAGGTGTATCTTGGAATGTAAACCCTTTGTCGAATTTATCGGATTGGAAGTTAATCTCTACAGATTCTACATCTATATTTTGACGATTCATTTGTTTAACTTCATCATATGTTTTTAGCTTTGTGTATTGTTGGTTTGGCAAGTTTGCGATGATATCTTCTGAATCAGATACCGATACAATGGCTGTATTACTAGTAGTAGGTACTGGAGAGCTTGGTAGAATATCTTGCTCTAATAACAAGTTGATAAGTGTTGATTTACCAGCTGAAAAGTGACCAACAAATGATATTGTAAATTGATTTTTATATACTTTTTTAATCACTTGATTAATAGTATTTAGTAAAGCAGTGTTATTTGATTTTTCTACTTCTTTTTTTAATTTATATAAAATGTCTAACTGTTCTGTATGTGTCATGCGTATTAATCCCCTTTAGTTCAGTCAATAAAAAAGAAGAGATTAAGACAAAGTGATTTAAAATTCTATACCAAATTTTAATGTAAGTGACGTTGTCATAACCTCTTCTTAATAAGTCAGTTATCATAGATTATGATATTACTTAAAATATTATCATATATATCGTTTAAAACCTATGAATTTTAGGCAGGATTATTCAAACCATGAGGGTTTGTTGCCTTCAGTTCCTGGCTTAAATACACCGATATTCTCTTTTGAATGTAATTCAGGGTGCTTTGCAATTTGTACTGCTAAATTAGCGACACTTTTTCTTGATACTTCAGTACCTTCAAAAGCCCCTTCTTTACTGCTGATTTCATATATATTTTCATTTTTATCTGTTAACCAACCTGGTCTAATAATTGTATAGTCTAAGTCGGATTGCTCGATTGTATCAGCTGCTTGACGGTATAAGTTTAACTTGTCTCCAAACTGTTGCTTATTCCATTCATTGAAAGCTTCTGGTAACTCATCGTAAATACCAGGTGCAGCAATTAAAATTAATCGTTTAATACCTTTAGCATCCATCGCTTTAACAATCGTTTCAGCGTGACGATTTAATGAGCCAGAGGTACCAGTAAAAACAATATCTATATTGTCTAAGGCTTGTTCTAAATCTTGTTGGTTCTTAGCATCGCCTTCAAAGACTGTAACTCTGTTTGAAGCGTAGTCAGGGATACGATGTGCATTTCTTAAGAACAGGTTCACATTAAAGTTTGAATTCTCTAAGAAAATTTTTGTCGCTTCGATAGCCACACGTCCATTTGCCCCAATAATTAAAACATTCTTCATATTAATTACTCCTCTCAATAATAATGATTATTATATTTATTAATTATAAAAGTAATTTAAATTAAAACACTCTTAATCCAACCTTACTACAGTTGAATTGAGAGTGCTAATGAATTGATTTGATTTTAATCATTATGATTCTTTATTGATTTGTGGTTTCTTACCCCAATATTGATAATACGTACATTCGATATAGCCATTAAACAACTTACGGCGTTTTGTTGCTTTTTTATTAACTAAATGTTCGTATTCTTTATTACTTGTTAAGATATAAGTTGATAAATAATCGTGTTGTTTCATTAACTTACCAATATATCGATACATTTCTTCAACTTCGTCTCTATCACCGATACGTTCACCATAAGGTGGATTACCGATTAGTGCAATGGGTTCTTCAGTATCGATTGTTAATGTATTTACATCTTTTACACTGAATTGAATGATATCAGCTAATCCAACTTCTTCTGCATTGCGTTTTGCGATTTCAACCATCTCTGGGTCAATATCTGAGGCATATACTTGGATTTCTCTATCATAATTTGCGTGTTTGTCAGCTTCATCCCGCATATCGTCATAAATGTTTGGTGGCATAATATTCCATTCTTCAGATACAAAGTCTCTGTTAAATCCAGGTGCGATATTTTGTGCGATAAGACATGCTTCAATGGCAATAGTTCCTGAACCACAGAATGGATCGATAAGTGGTGTATCGCCAGTCCAATTAGCTAACTTAATCAAACTAGCAGCTAATGTTTCTTTAATAGGCGCTTCCCCTTGCGCTAAACGATAGCCACGTCGATTTAACCCTGAACCAGACGTATCAATGGTAAGAAGTGCTTTATCTTTTAATATGGATACTTCTACAGGATATTTTGCACCTGATTCGTTGAGCCATCCTTTTTCATTATATGCATGTTTAAGACGTTCTACGATTGCTTTTTTAGTAATAGCTTGGCAATCTGGCACGCTATATAAGGTAGATTTGACACTACGACCTTGGACTGGAAAGTTCCCTTGTTGGTCTATAATTGACTCCCATGGTAATGCTTTTGTTTTTTCAAATAATTCATCGAAGGTTGTTGCTTTAAATTGGCCCATGACAATTTTGACACGGTCTGCGGTACGTAGCCATAAGTTACATTTGACGATGGCGTTTTCGTCACCTTCAAAAAAGATACGCCCATTTTCTACTTGTGTTTCGTAACCTAGTTCTTGAATTTCTTTGGCTACGATTGATTCAAGCCCCATTGGACATACTGCTAATAATTGAAACATGCGTTGTTCTCCTTTTGGATTAATTTCGTTATGTTTATTCTAACAGAGTTAGATTTAAAATTTAATCATATAGTGTGATTCATTTCGGCTTATAGTTGATCATTTATAAATGTGAATACCGTTTATTGACATTAAAAAAGCTCTCCGTTGTATGGGAGAGCTAAACTAGTGGTGATATTTCTGTAAGCCATGTTCTGTTCCATTGTACTCATAACGTGCACTAGTCACACTGGTACGTTGGTGGTAACCATCTGTCTACACATAACAAATATATGCATGTGTCTCGTTTATACGTTGAATTCCGCTAAACAAGTGCTCCTACCTAATTTGGATTGCTCACTCGAGGGGTTTACCGCGTTCCACCTTTTATATTTCTATAAAAGCTACGTCACTGTGGCACTTTCAAACTATTCTAACCATATCAATTGACTTAGGTTATTTCGTTGCCGTCAAATTAATGCCTTGATTTATTGTTTCATCAAGCACGAACACTACAGCCATCTCAGACTGTGTGAGCATGGACTTTCCTCTATATCACTATAGCGATCACCCAAAATATCACCTTTGAGAGTATAACATAAAAAAAGGTTGAGACAAAGCTTTTTCAAGTATGATAGCAACATCTTCATTATTAAAAAGGAACATGTGTCACAATACTTATCAGTTATATGATATAACGCATTGGCTTATATCACACGGATTGTCTCAACCGATTCATTTATTATTTCCCAAATACAGCTTTTTCTAAATTAGAAATACGTTTTAAAATATCAACATTATTTGATGATGCATTGTTAGAACCATTTGAAGAAAAGTTTTTATTCTCTTGTGGTCTAGTTGTCGCTACGCGTAATCTTAATTCTTCAAGTTCTTTTTTCAGTTTGTGGTTTTCTTCGGAAAGTTTTACAACTTCGTTATTCATGTCTGCCATTTTTTGATAATCTGTAATAATATCATCTAAAAAAGCATCTACTTCTTCTCTTCTATAGCCACGAGCCATAGTTTTTTCAAAATCTTTTTCATAAATATCTTTCGCTGATAATTTTAATGAAACATCTGACATTTTTTCCACCTCATTCGAAACTTTGATCTTGAGACCACTGCAAGTCGTTGATGAATTCAGTGAGTTCATCAAACGTCACAATATCACAAGTATAGTTTGTTTTTTCCATAAAATCAACTAACATCGATTTGAAGAATTTAGGACTCGCTTCTTGTTCTTCATCGTATATTAATAATGTTTGGTCAGTATGGTCTAACATAAATTGGTCCGCTTGTTTAAATTGGAATGGCCCTTGATATTCTGAATGAAATACGCTTTCTAAGAAATCTGCTTGATTAATCATATTTATGTATTTCGTTTGAATTTGTTCATTCCATTTAGATGTATGACCTTCAAAAGGTGTAATAACACCTAATTTAAGTTCAGGATATGTTTCTTTTATTTCAATCACGACTTCTGCTGACCATAATTCTATTCCCATCTGCCCTTGAATTAATACCCATTCTAATCCTTCATCTAATAATTGTTTGATTTTATGTTTTATAAATTCCTTTAAATAGTAAACTTCAGGTGCATCATCTTTGAATATATTTAATTCATAAGATTTATACCCTGTGATATAAACAGTTTTAACCATAATCTCCCTCTTTAAACATGTTTATTTAAAATATTGTTCAAATCATATTGTACTGCTTTTATTTTTTCAGTGAAAAGTTTTCTACTTGTACGCTTAAAATGGCATTCAACGGATAATTCTTCTATATTCTTAATTAATAAGTCTAATTTTGGTTTATTCATATAAGTAGTATCAATGAGTGATTGCTCATATGGTTTTAGTTGATCTAGTAGTGAATCGATATGTCGAACATAAGGTTCAACCACTTTGTGAAAGTCTTTGTCTTCGTCATATTCTCTAACTTGTTCGTAAATGTCATTCATATGATTGACTTCCTCTATTAACTGTCGAATAGTATCTAGCATCTAGTTGCCTCCTACATGACTAATTTATCATAATGTTCTTAAAGCGTCATATCAAAGTGTTTAATAATGGACAAAAGCCAGAAAATATTATCAAAGTTGATATTAATTTATGATTTTTACATTAGTGCATTAATGACATGCTATTAAAGTGATAGAAAGATTGTCGATATACATGGAGATAAATGTGATTGTTTTTATTGTTTATTTGATGAAAGCACGTTAAAATAAGGTTTGATGTATTTTTGGTTAGTTAAATATACATTAATTTTATAAAAGTTTGGTAAATCGTAAATTGTTGTGTATAATAATTGCAGTTTACTACCAAGCTTGTGTGGTGAAATATATGAATTATCCTAATGGTCAACCATACAAAGAAAATAAGTCTTTGGACGGACGCAAATCGACGTCAAACTCAAGTAATATTGAGTATGGCGGACGAGGTATGTCACTTGAAAAAGATATAGAGCATTCTAATGCTTTTTATTTAAAGCGTGGCATCGCAGTCATTCACAAGAAACCTACGCCTGTACAGATAGTGAATGTTCATTATCCAAAAAGGAGTAAAGCTGTGATAAATGAAGCTTATTTTCGTACGCCTTCAACAACTGATTATAATGGTGTTTATAATGGCTATTATATTGATTTTGAAGCAAAGGAAACGAAGAACAAAACATCATTTCCTTTGAATAATATTCATGATCATCAAGTGGATCATATGAGAAACACATACCAACAACACGGTATTGTTTTTTTAATGATAAGATTTAAATCACTTGATGAAGTATATCTATTACCTTATTCTAAATTTGAATTCTTTTGGGATAGATATCAAAAGGATATTAAAAAATCAATAACAGTTGATGAAATACGAAAAAATGGTTACCATATTCCTTATCAGTATCAACCTAGATTGAATTACCTCAAAGCAGTTGATAAGTTGATATTAGATGAAAGTGAGGACCGCGTATGACGGAAAACAAAGGGTCTTCTCAGCCTAAGAAAAATGGCAGTAATGAGAAGTCCGACGAAAAAAAGAATAGAAATGTGAAGAGAACGATTATTAAGATTATTGGCTTTATGTTTATTGCCTTTATTGTTCTATTGTTGCTCGGTATCTTACTATTTGCATATTATGCATGGAAAGCACCTGCTTTTACAGAATCTAAGTTAGAGGATCCAATCCCTGCTAAGATTTATGATAAAAATGGTGACTTAGTCAAGACGTTAGATTATGGTCAACGTCATGAACATGTCAATCTCAAAGATGTACCACAAGGTATGAAAGATGCCGTATTAGCTACTGAAGATAATCGCTTCTATGATCACGGTGCTTTAGACTATAAACGTCTATTCGGTGCAGTTGGTAAAAACTTAACTGGTGGATTTGGTGCACAGGGTGCTTCTACTTTAACGCAACAAGTTGTTAAAGACGCATTCTTGTCTCAACAAAAATCTATCGGTCGTAAAGCACAAGAAGCTTACCTTTCTTACCGTTTAGAACAAGAGTATAGTAAAGATGAAATCTTCCAAGTTTACTTGAATAAGATTTACTACTCTGATGGTGTAACTGGTGTTAAAGCTGCTGCTAAGTACTACTTTAATAAAGATCTTAAAGATTTAAACTTAGCTGAAGAAGCATACTTAGCTGGTTTACCACAAGTACCTAATAATTATAATATTTATGATCATCCTAAAGAAGCTGAGAGTCGTAAAGATACAGTGCTATATTTAATGCATATGCATAAGAGAATTAGCGACAAAGAATATGAAAAAGCTAAGAAAATCGATCTTAAAGCTAATTTAGTTCAAAGAACTGATAAAGAACGTCAAAATACGACTGAAGAAAAAGATCCTGAATTAGCATCTTATGTGAACTTTGTTAAATCAGAATTAATGAATAACAAACATTTCAAAGATGAAAACTTAGGTAACGTTCTTCAAAGTGGTATTAAGATCTATACTAATATGGACAAAGACGTTCAACAAACGCTTCAAGATAAGATTAATAATGGTAGCTTCTACAAAAATGATGACCAACAAGTTGGTGCAACTATCTTAGATAGTAAAACTGGTGGTTTAGTAGCTATTTCTGGTGGACGTAATTATAAAGACGTTGTTGACAGAAACCAAGCTACAGATGCTCACCCTACTGGTTCATCACTGAAACCATTCTTAGCTTATGGTCCAGCAATAGAAAATATGCATTGGGCAACAAACCATGCGCTTCAAGATGAATCATCATATCAAGTTGATGGATCAACATTCCGAAACTATGATACTAAGAGTCATGGTACAGTAAACATCTATGATGCTTTACGTCAAAGTTTCAATATTCCAGCCTTAAAAGCATGGCAACAAACAAAAGAACATGCTGGTAATGATGCACCTAAGAAATTCGCATCTAAAGTTGGTTTAGATTACGAAGGTAAAATCGGACCTTCTGAGGTATTAGGTGGTTCTTCATCTGAATTCTCACCTACTCAATTAGCATCAGCATTTGCTGCAATTGCTAATGGTGGTACGTATAACAATGCACATTCAATTCAAAAAGTTATCACTCATGATGGCGATACGATTGAATATGATCATACAAGCCATAAAGCAATGAAAGATTCTACAGCATACATGTTAGCTGAAATGCTTAAAGGTACTTTCAAAGCTTACGGTTCTGCTTATGGACACGGTGTATCTGGCATTAATATGGGTGCTAAAACAGGTACAGGTACTTATGGTGCTGAAATTTATAGTCAATATAACTTACCTGATAATGCAGCCAAAGACGTTTGGATTAACGGATTCTCACCTCAATACACTATGTCAGTGTGGATGGGCTTCAACAAAGTTAAAGAATACGGTACAAACTCATTCGTTGGACATTCAGAACAAGAATATCCACAATACCTATTCGAAGACGTTATGTCAGACATTTCATCTAGAGATGGTAAAGACTTTGAAAAACCAAGCTCAGTTGAAGGTAGCGATCCAGACTCATTATCTGTTAGTGGTCACCCTGACAACGATACTACTAATAAGAGTACGCATGGTGACAGCGATTCTTCATCATCTAACAGTAGTAACACAAACGGATCAAATGGTTCATCAAATAGTTCAAATGGCAGTTCACAACAACAAGGTACTAGCTCACAACAACAAAGTGGCAATGCCTTAACTCGTCTATTCAGTTTTAATGCGATATTTAACAATAAAGCATCATAACTCATAGACGAAAAGCACAAACCTTACAACAAGGTTTGTGCTTTTTTTTTATGTCCGAATATACAAATAAACTCGCTAATGACAAATATGTCTAGTTAGCGAGTTTATGATAAAGTACTTCTAATCTTTTATTTTCTCTTTTTTCGAATTTGATATGAGGCATTCATTTTAATCAGCTCTGTTTTTAAAGTTTTCATTTGTCTATATCCCATAAAATGATATTTTCGAGCTTGTATATATTGATAACGCTCTGAAAAGTTCATTGGAACAACTGGATAATCATCTAATAAAGCTAAGTCAAAATCACTGATTTCATTAATTTGCTTAAAATAATCTATAATCATATCAAAATAGTCATCGAGTAAAGGTTTAGCTTCTGATGAATTTAACTTTTTTTGACTTGCTAATGTATCAAGTTGTTGTTCCAATTCCTCAAAGTCCTGTTTTTCAATCATTTATTTCACACTTCTTTCAAACTTGCTTTATATCGTTTCTGGCCTTCTCTACAATCATTGAATAAAGGACAAATATCACATTTAGGCTTACGAGCTAAGCAATGATATCTCCCAAAGAAAATGAGTTGATGGTGACTTTTGTTCCATCGTTCTTTAGGTATGACAGAGCAAAGTCTATCTTCAACTTGTCTCACATTATCTTTCCAACGGTTAATACCTAATCGTTTAGATACTCGTTCTACATGGGTATCGACAGCAAGTGAAGGTTCGTTAAATGCAACACTCATGACTACGTTTGCAGTTTTACGTCCTACACCTGCTAAACTTTCTAACTCTTGATGTGTTTGTGGAATTTCACCATCAAACTTGTTTAATAATGACTGACATAATTTTTTGATATTTTTGGCTTTATTTCTATATAATCCAATTGATTTAATATCGTTTTGTAATTCCTCATCACTGACATTCAAATAGTCTTCGGGTGTTTTATATTTAGCAAATAATGATTTAGTTACTTTATTGACTAAGATATCCGTACATTGTGCTGATAAGAGCACGGCAATTGTGAGTTCGAATGCATTATCATGTCTTAATTCGCATTCTGCATCTGGGAACATATCTGCTATGACATCAATCATTTCTAATGCTTTTTTCTTACTTATCATCTGATTTCTCTCCATTTAGCCAATCAAATTTAGGCACCTTTTTAACTGTATGTTTCATTTTAGGTTGATTAAATTGTTTACGAATTTCTTTTGAATCATCGATTGTTTTAACATTATTCTTCTTCCAATTTAATAATATACGATCCATATATTTAAAGCTTAACTTGTTCTGACTATTGGCTTCATCTAGTGCTGCTTGAATAATATCAATATCGTGTTGATCAACATCGATCCATTGATTTAATGTTTCTATTTCATAAGGTGATAAAGGTCTCGCAAAGGTTTGCTCAATCATTTGGAATAAAGTTTTAAACTTTTCTTTATCGCTTTGTACATTGGTAGTCATTGTTTCTTTTTTGAGTAATTGACTTAATTTCTCATAAAAAGGATCTAAATTCATGTATTCAGTGAAGCGACCTTCTTCATCTTTATTAACATTTAATTCTAAGAGTTCACGTTGAATTAAATTTTGAATAACTGCCGTTACTTCACGTGGTTGCATATTAGACCCTTTTTGTAATAATTCTATAGATGGTTGCTTGTTTGATGTTTCAGATGCATAGATGAGTTTAATTAATATAATTAAGTCTTGTTCATCTAATCCTAATTCACTATAATGATCAAGCAATTCTCGCCGAATAACGACAGGTCTCGTTTTTAATTGAAATTTATCCATCTTACCCCTCCCATCATTATTTGTACTTAAGAAATTATACAAGATATAGCTAATATAAAAATCTAGCCTGTGACATGATTTTATGTCCCAGGCTTAATAAGTGTAGTATCTATCTAAATTGAATTCATTCAATATTATGGGTATAAACGATTTAATAAACGTGGGAATGGTGACGTTTCTCGCACGTGTTCTACACCAGAGATCCAAGCAACAGTACGTTCTAAACCAAGTCCAAAACCACTGTGAGGTACGCTACCATAGCGGCGTAAATCTAGGTAATAACTATAGGCTTCTGGATCTAATTCGTGTTCATTAATACGTTGTTCTAGTAATTCTAAATCATTAATACGTTCAGAACCACCAATAATTTCACCGTAACCTTCTGGTGCAATTAAATCAGCACATAATACAGTATCTTCATTATCTGGATTTGGTTGCATATAGAATGGCTTAATTTTAGTTGGGTAATTTGTGATAAATACTGGTAAGTCATAATGATTTGCAATAGCTGTTTCATGTGGTGCACCGAAATCTTCGCCCCACTCGATATCATCGAAGCCTTCTTCTTTCAAGAACTTAACAGCATCATCATACGTTATTCTTGGGAATGGCGCTGCTACTTTTTCTAATTTAGAAGTGTCACGATCTAATGCTTTAAGCTCTAACTGACAATTTTTAAGTACTGATTGAACGACATGTGCAACATATTGTTCTTGTACTTCTAAGCTTTCTGCGTGTTCAGTAAATGCCATTTCTGGTTCAATCATCCAGAATTCAATTAAATGACGTCTTGTTTTTGATTTTTCAGCTCTGAAAGTTGGACCAAATGAAAATACGCGACCATGTGCCATTGCTGCTGCTTCCATATATAATTGTCCACTTTGTGATAAGAAGGCATCTTCATCAAAATATTTTGTATGGAATAATTCACTTGTACCTTCTGGTGCACTCGCTGTTAAAATAGGTGGATCAATTTTAGTGAAACCATTTTCATTAAAGAACTCATATGTTGCTCTAATGATTTCATTTCTAATTTTCATCACGGCATGTTGTTTTTTAGAACGTAACCATAAGTGACGATGATCCATTAAGAACTCTGTACCATGGTTCTTTGGTGTGATTGGATAATCATGTGCTTCGTGAATGACTTCGATAGATTTTACTTGCATTTCATAACCTAAGTCTGAACGATTATCCTCTGTAATTGTACCTGTTACATATAAAGAAGACTCTTGTGTAATTTCTTTAGATAAGTTAAAAACGTCTTCGTCTACTTCAGATTTAACTACGACACCTTGCATAAATCCAGTTCCATCACGTAATTGTAAAAACGCAATTTTACCACTTGAACGTTTGTTAGTTAACCAAGCACCGATTGTCACTTCTTGGTTAAGATGTTGCTTTGCTTGTTTAATCGTTGTTTTCATAACCAGTCTCCTATTTTTATCTTTTTTCAATACCTGTTTATTTTAACAAAATATGTAGGTAACTTCTACAACTTGAATTAAAAGTATGTGCATATACTCACGATTTAAATATGATATGAATTTAAAATGGTAATCACAGTGAAGCGTGATTACCATTTTGATTATTGATTGATGTCTTTATCAACTGTCTTTTGAATTTGCTTCAATAATTTACTAAATTGATTCAAATCACCCTTTTTCTGGCGATAATTTTCTAATGTTTGTTCAAAGAAACTTTTATAATTACTATTTACTAAGCGATCATCGAATGACACAATTAATCCTTTATCATTTTCATGTCGTATTAAACGACCTAACCCTTGTCTAAATCGGGTAACGGCATCAGGTAATACATAATCTTTGAAGGTAGATTCAAATTCTGAATCCATTAGCCAATATTTGGCATTGTTTTTATTCATAAATGGCAATTTAGCAATCATGACACATTTGATGCCATTTGCTTGAAAGTCAAATCCTTCAAAGAACGTAGAGGTGCCTAGTAATATAGATTTATCGAAGTGATTAAATTGTTGAACGATTTTGTAATTTTGATTTTGTTGCTGTGTTAAGATGACATAATCCTCAAATTCTGGTAATTCATTTAACATATCTTGAACCATATGCATCATTTTATAGCTTGTAAATAATATGAGACATTTAGATTCGGTAGTGTTGGTATATTCTATAACATAATTGACAATGGATGCGACATAATCATCAATATTTTTATAGTTATAAGGTGCCACATCTGATGGTATAAAAACATTCGTATTTTTAGTATTTTGAACTGATGTCGTGACTTCATACGTATTAAATTGAATATCCTTATTGAACCAATTTTTGAAGGAATCGAATGAATGATTGAATGTTAATGTACCTGAAATAAATGTTAAAGCATTAAATTTATCTAATACTTGTTGCGTCAAAATGTCTTTAACAGCGTAATCTTTAACGAATAAGCGTATAGTGGATTTCTGACTTAAGTTTTTAATAGAGATAAAGCTTGTATGATGATTTTTTAAACTTTGTTCTATTTGTCTAAAGCGTTCTTTTAGATATAGTAGCTGTTTACGCATTGTTTTAATCGTTTTATGACTCATACCATTAAAGACTTCTAATGTTTTATTAAGTTTGTTTATTAAAAGATGCAAGTCCTTCAGAATTTGGTCATTTTCAAATTCATAGACATAGTGATATTTATGAATATCGTCGTCATAAACGTCTGAGCTTTGTACGATATCATAAATATCGTCAAATAAACGTTCATTAAGATCATGTATGTCATTAATATTAGATTTCAAACCAAACACATCGATGGGTGCAATATCTAGCTTTTCTAAAATACGTTGTTGTTCTAAATGATCAATGGCTTTTAGAAGTTTTTCATTTTCGTTTTTACCAATTAAGCCCAACTGATATTTAATATCTGCATAGTTTAACTCATTAGTTACTTGATTAAGAGCATAATCTGGTAATCGATGTGCTTCATCAATGATACAATCATCAAACAATTGATATATAGAATTTTCAGCATCCGAATGGATTAGATGTGCATGGTTAGTAATACCAATTTGGATGTTCTGCGCATTACGTTTGAGATAATTATAGTAATGTATATCATGACGGACTGGCACATAGGTTTCAATCTTCTGATCGAAATACATTTTCTGTCCGCCTTTTAAATTCAATTCTTGAATATCACCTGTTTGTGTTTCAGTAATCCATATTAATAATTGCATTTTAAGAATACTAACTTCGTAATTATTCGTTTCTTCTTTTAGGATTTGGCTAATTAAGCCTAAAGAGATATAGTCATTTTTGCTCTTAATTAATGTAGCATTGACTTTAAAATCAAGTGCTTGATTGAGCGCTGGAATATCCTTTTCTAATAACTGACTTTGTAATAATTTGGTATTTGTTGAAATCATCACATGTCTACCAGTTTCAATATTATACATTAACGCTGCTAATAGATAAGCTAATGATTTACCGCTTCCAAGAGGCGCTTCTATCATTGCTTTTTCACTATGCATAAGTTGTTCTAATATGATTTCAGACAAATAGAGTTGTTGTGGTCGATAGGTTAAGCCTAATTGTTTTGTTGCTTTTTTATATAATGTTTTCAATGATCCGTTAAATTCTGTAACTGGCCCTTTTAAATCGACTTGCTTTTTATAGATGATTTGTTCGAATTGACCATATTGACTGTCTAATGCCACGTTATTATGTTGGCGTACCATTTCAAATAAAATGTGATATAAATCATATTTTAAGTCCTTACTTAAGTAATATAATTGTTTTAATGTATCTAATGGTAATTGTTCGAACTTTTCGAAGGCTTTAATCATGAGTTGAGCTGTAGTTGTCGCATCTTCATCAGCTCTATGTGCATTGTTTAAAGGAATATCATGCGCCTCAGCTAATTCGCTAAGTTGATAGCTTTTATCAGTTGGAAATGCAATTTTAAATAGCTCTAATGTATCCAACACACGTTTTGGACGGTATTTGATATTGCAATTTTTAAATGCCTTTTTAATGAAATTTAAATCAAAGGCGACATTATGTGCAACAAATACACAATCTTGTAATTGTTGATAAATATCATGGGCAATTTCTTTGAAATACGGTGCCTTTTCAAGCATTGTTTCTTCTATAGAAGTGAGTGCTTGAATAAACGGTGGTATATCCAAATCAGTTCTGATCATTGAATGATATGTACCTATTATTTTGTTTTGTCGAACGAATGTAATGCCAATTTGAATAATATCATCATAATCAAGTTGATTACCTGTTGTTTCCAAATCAACAACTGCATATGTTGCTATGCCCATAGCTATCTCTCCTAGTTAACTTTGTTATAATTCTATATCTGCACTGATTAACCTTCTAAGTTGCCCCTCATCATCTTTCACCATTAAGAATCCATCATGGTCGATATCTATTGCTTCGCCAATAAATTGTTTATCATTTTCAGTAAAGCGCAATTGTTTATTCCACATATTTGTTGCAGCGATATATTCTTCTCTGATCTCTTCAAATGGAACAGTCAAAAATTGTTGATAGCGGCATTCAATATTTTGAGTTAATACATCTAGAAATTCATATCTATTAAAGTTATTTTCAGAATGAATTCGTATACTGGTTGCGCTATGCTGAATCTCTTCATCAAAATCAGAAACGTCATGATTCATATTAATGCCTATACCACATATAATTGCTTCAATAGCATCATAATTAGCAACCATATCAGTTAAAAAACCACATACTTTTTTGCCATCTATGTATATATCGTTTGGCCATTTTATTGTTACATCATGCTTTGAAAATTGTTGTATCGCATCTCTTATACCTAATGCTATAAATAAATTGAATTTAGGAATCATTGCATATGGTACATCGGGACGTAGGACAATCGACATCCAAAGTCCTTTCCCTTTACTAGAACGCCAATATCTATTGAAACGTCCACGCCCTTTCGTTTGTTCGTCGCTTAAAATAATAAATGAATCCTGGTTCCCTACTAGTGCTTGCTTTGCTTTGAGTTGAGTTGAATCAACTGTACTCATAACGTCAACATAGTCAAATATGTGACGTTGCTCAATAAATGGATTAACAATGCCACTGTACCATTGATCAGGTAATTGTTTCAGTAAATGCCCTTTATGATTAATAGATTCTATTTGACACCCGTTCATTTTTAATTGATCAATGACTTTTTTAACAGCTGCTCTTGAAATATTTAATTGATCTGCAATATATTGACCTGAAATATATTCAGGTTGATGTTCATATAACATTCTAACGACATCTTGACTATATTTCGACATGTTTATCCACCCATTTCATTATTTCATCGTGTGTGTTAATAACTTGTTTCGTTATTACTGCACATTCTATTTGTCGTAAAACATCTTTTACCCAAGGTCCACCTCGTTGATTTAAATGTTGCATTAAATCACTACCATTCACTGCAAGTTGTTGTCGTTCATGTATTGGTAATTGATGATAACTTTCCATGATTGACTGTGGATTAATCATCAGTGGATTGGGTGTCTCAAATTGATTCTTAGATAGTAGCGTACTAAGCTCAATTACAGTTAATATATCATTGATATCATAGTCGTATACCATCATTATTAAATCTTTTTTAGTGCTAATGGTTGGTAATTGACTAATAATGTTTGTTAGTTGTTTAATATGAGACTTCTCTTTATTACTTATTTTAAGTGGTGACAAAGATTGTTGTTCATCAAATTTTGAGTTAATCAATGCTATCCATGTATCAAAATGCATCGGTTCGTCGATGTTTAATAGATGCATTTCAAAATTTTGAAAATAAGGTATATAGTTAAACGCCTTTAATTGATTGAGATGATGATAACTCGTAGCAACATTTCGCCCAGAAATTAATTTTTTTAGCTCAACAATGATACGTTCAATTGATAAATATTTAATATCTTCAATTTGATTTGCCATAGCTTTAAATGTATGATTTTCAATTTTGAAATTAAGTTGTGATTGAAAACGCAATCCTCGTAATATGCGCAGTGCATCTTCTTCAAATCGTTCAGTAGGTTGTCCCACCGTTCTGATAATGCCATTTTTAATATCATCTTCGCCATTAAAATAATCAAATGTTTGATAATCTGTATCCATTGCAATGGCGTTGATGGTAAAATCACGACGTTGTACATCTTCATATAAATCTCGCACAAAATGTACATCGCTAGGTCTTCGGTGATCAATATATTCTTCTTCTGCACGGAATGTAGTTACTTCATAATTTTCATGATTGTATACCACATTAATCGTTCCATGCTCTTTGCCTATAGGTATCGTATGATCGAATATGGACTCAATTTCATCTGGTGTGGCACTTGTAGTGATATCTATATCATGGATGGGACGTTGCATTAAGTAATCTCTAACAGAACCACCAACAAAATATGCTTGATACCCGTGCTGTTGTATTTGGTTTAAAATGGGTTTAGCACTCTCAAATAGTTCATTAGTCATGCAAGTCCTCACCTTTATTTAGCATTTTACGATAATAATATTCATATTGGTCAGTAATTAATTCTGAACCAAAACGCTGCTCAATGTCTAATAGCATTTGTGACTGAAATTGTTCATAAAGTTTGCGATCTTGTAACAGTTTAATAGCATATTGTGCTGCTTGTTCGCTATCCCCTACATCGACAATATAGCCTGTTTCACCATGTTTGATAACTTCTTTAATTCCACCTGCGTTTGACCCTATAGGTACGACGCCTGTTTTCATTGCTTCTAACAGTGTTAAACCAAAACTTTCTTTTTCACTTAATAAGAGTACTAAATCGGACAATTGATAAAATGCGCTCACATTGTCTTGTTTCCCTAAAAATAAGACATGTTCTTCTACACCTAAATCTCGTGTCTTTTGACGCATATCAATAAGTTCAGGCCCATCACCTAAAAGTACTAATTTACTTGGTATTTTTTCATGAACTTTAGCAAACGTTTCAATTATGGTGTCGATACGTTTGACGGATCTAAAGTTAGAAACATGTATGAGTACCTTTTCATTGGGTGAAATACCATAATCTGTTTTAAATGTTTCATCATGTCGTGTAGGGAATTCATTTTCTCTTACAAAATTATAAATTGGAACAATTTCTTTGTCAGTATGAATAATTTCTTTTGTTTGTTCTGCTAATGAATGACTCACACTTGTAACGATATCACTTTCTTCAATACCAAATTTAATAGCACCTTTTAATGAATGATCATAGCCTAGTACAGTAATATCTGTGCCATGTAAGGTAGTCATCATTTTAATATCTTTGCCTGACATATGCTTCGCTAAAATACCACAGATGGCATGAGGTACAGCATAGTGCATATGTAGAATATCTAAATCATATTCTTTAATAACTTCTGAAATTTTTGTGCTTAATGTAATATCGTATGGTGGATATTGGAAAACGGCATATTGATTTACTTCGACTTGATGGAAAATCATATTTGGTAATGGTTTACGGATTCTAAATGGTATATTTGAAGTTATAAAATGGACTTCGTGTCCTCTTTCTGCCATTTTAATGCCTAACTCTGTAGCAATAATGCCTGAACCACCCATGGACGGGTAACAAGTAATACCTATTTTCATCAATAACCCATCCTTTCTTTATTATTTTTAACTATTTATCTTCTTTCGAATCGATCATGATCTCGAGTATTAAATTTGTCCATTGTTTCATTAAAACTTTCTGTCATATCGATATCTAGAGAATTGGCAATACATAATAATACAAATAGATTATCGCCTAATTCTGCTTTAATGGTATTTTCTTCTTCTGTATCCTTCTTTTTCTTTTCACCATATTGATGGTTGATTTCTCTAGATAATTCTCCGACTTCCTCTGTTAGTCTAGCAAGATTAGCTAATGGAGAAAAATAACCTGCTTTAAATTGACTAATGTAGTCATCTACTTCTTTTTGCATTTGAGTCATTGATTTCAATTAACGTCTCTCCTTTGAATGCATTTCTAATATAGTATATATCAAAATAAAGTGATATGCATTCTTAGTGCAATCAAAGTGAGCGCTTGCTTTAAATAAAAAATGGTTGATATCATCACTTGGATGATATCAACCATTATGTGTATCTAAATTTAAGTCTGACGAGATTAATCACTTGATCTAGCGATTAAAATAATACGAGCTAATTCAGCTAATGCTACTGCAGTAGATGCAACATATGTCATTGCTGCAGCTGATAATACTTTCTTAGCGTGTTTGTACTCTTTCTCATTTACGATATTCAATGCTGTGATTTGTTTCATTGCACGTGAACTGGCGTCGAATTCGACTGGTAACGTCACAATTGAGAATAAAACAGCAAGTGACATTAAACCTGCACCAATCCATAATGCAGTAGATCCGAATGCACTGCCTAATGCAGTTAACACGATACCTAACATAATAACCATATAACTTAAGGAACTACCTAAGTTGGCAACAGGTACCAATGCTGATCTGAATCTTAAGAAAACATAACCTTGTTGGTGTTGAATTGCGTGTCCACATTCATGGGCTGCAATAGCTGTACCAGCAACAGAAGGTCTATCGTAGTTTGCAGGAGATAAACAAACAACTTTTTTGTTTGGGTCATAGTGGTCTGTTAAGAAGCCATCACCTTTAACTACATCGACATCGTAAATGCCATTAGCATGTAAAATCTCTTCAGCTACTTCACGACCAGTTTTACCACTAGTGGATCTAACCTGTGAGTATTTTTCATAATTAGATTTAACTTTATGTTGTGCCCACATAGGGATGACCATTAATATTACAAAATAAATAATCATTGATATTAAAGACAATAAACTCACTCTCCTTTAATCATATTCTACTGTCAAATTGCACTTTAATCAAATGATTTAACTTTAATGATACGTTCTAAATACAAATATAAAATTAGTGAAATGACACTTAGACAAATAGATAATACTCCAATTTCTACAACATGGGAAGCAATAAACTTATAATAAGGAAATTGCATTTTTACGTAATCAATATAATCGTTCACTAACACCCAAATGAAAGAGACGATAAAGCCTATTGTCGTAATATTAAAACGAGGATAAAAGTAAAAGGCTTGAAGTGCCATGATACCGTGAGATAACAATAGCATAAGTCCATTTATAGTTATATCACCGTCAATGATAAACATAATGATATTCATAATAACCGCCCACACGCCATATTTAACTAATGTGACAAAAGCGAGTGCTTGGATGATAGATGAAGATCGATTAAGTAAAAGCAAACCAATCACAATTGATAAAAATAATGAAGCGGTTGGACTATCAGGCACAAACGGTAAAAAATATGTTGGAGTGATATAGAGTTGTCCACTATACCAATCGTAACCATAAATTGTCCCTAATATATTGCAAATCAATAAAAAAATTAAAAATGGACGATTGTACAACGAAATTTCCCAATATTGTTTAATTGTCATCATCAGAGTCTCCGTTATCACTATTCATTTGTTTCGTCTTTAGAACGTTCAGAATTTGAGTAAGCTGATAAAATCGTTCTTGTTCTTTCATTTGAAGACTTAAATCGATATTATCTTGTAGTCGCTCAATTAATGTTGCCTGTTTACGTTCATTTATCGAAATGGCATATAAATCTTGTACATATGATGAATAATTAGGTGAATGAATTAATTGTGCTAATATCAGATCATCTAAGCGACTTTCACGTTGTTGCTTATTTGAAAATTGCAATTGAATATCAAATGAAATTTCATTATTAGCTATCAATTCAAATATTTCATTCGTATTTACAAGTTGTAGTTGTTCACCATTAAATTGAATTGCAGAAGCATGTGATTCTACTTCTGCAATTTGTAAAGTTTGATGATGCGTGATACCTTCATCAACAAAGTGAATATATTGTAGTTTTTTAGGACTAGCTTTTAAATAATTTAATACCCAAACTGAGATACGAGATTTAAATTCATAATGAAATAAAAGATACTCGATAAAGCTTTGTTTCATTTTAGTTAGGGAGTTATTCATTCATTAATCACCCTTTTAAGACTGTAAGCGCATTGCTTCATCGTGCCATGTTTCATTGCTTGGATCCATTTCTAATAATTGATCTAGTATTGATTTAGCTGTATCTTTTTGACCGATTTCTAATAAATAGAAATAGTAGTCGCTTAAAAATTCAGATTGTGATTTAAGTGTAGGATAAGCCAATTCGAAGAAATGCTGTGCTTCTTTATCTCGTTCTTCTTGTCCATATGCATAGGCTAAATGCCACATAAATACAGGATCTAGGTCTTCTTCATCTACATAAGTTAATAATTCAATGATTGCTTCGTAATCCTCTTCACTTCTATACAAATCACTTAAAATAAGTAATGGTTCATGGTAAGCATTATCTATTTCTAATGCTTGTTTTAATAAAGTAACACCTTCATTAGCATCGCCATGTTCAATTTCAAGACTGCCTGTTGATACCATTAATTCCTTATAAAATTGACTCAGTCGCAATCCTTCTTTACCAATTTCAATCGCATCTGGATAATTTTTTTCATTTTCGTATAAAGATTGTAAGTAGAAGTAGCCTTGTAAGAAATCAGGGTCTTTAGATAATAATGATTTCATAATCTTAATAGCTTCTTGTGTTATATCATTTTTTTCATATGCTATTGCCTTTTTGAAATAGTCTTCTGAATTCATTTCAGTTTCATTAATTTCATCATATAATCGAATCGCATCGCTGTAATTACCACTCTGTAAACTACAATCTGCTTGTCTTGAGAACAGATTGATACCATTGACTTCGTATTCACCAGTTTCGAGAACTGTTTCATATTCAGTAGTTGCACGAAGGTATTGTCCATCAAAATAAAGTAATTCTGCTAAAGCAAAATGTAAAATAGGATCGTTTGGTTCTAGCTGGATGGCTGACTGTATCTTGTCGATTGCGACTTCGAGCATGTTTATTTGTTGATATAAGTCTGCTTCAAGCATTAATTTTTCAGTAGATACTTCAACTTGACTTAAATATTCTAACGCTTCATCAGTTTGATTCTCTGACATTAATCCTTCAATAAAGTAGATGAGTAGTTCGCTTTCGTCAGGATATCTATGATATAACGTTCTGAAAACTTCTAAACCTTGAGGTGTTAAGCCGAAATTATATAGCGTTTCACCTAATATGAATAGTGCGTCATCGTTATTAGAACTAAGCGCTTCATTCACACGTGTATCTAAATTTGTTAATTTTTGTAAATTGATATCGTCTATTAATTTGTAGATATCTTCCATTACTATTATCCCTCATTTTCTAAAAGCTTTAATTTTGGTAAGAAGCCTGGAAATGAAACATTGACTGCATCAAATTGTTCAATCGTTAAAGGTTCTGAGCTTAGTAACGATGCGATAGCTAACATCATACCGATACGGTGATCGGTTTGACTATCTACAGTTACACTTGTTTTAAATTCTGACGGATGAATAATAAGGCCATCATTTGTAGGTTGTAATTCGAAACCTAATTGATTTAACATGTCTGCTGTTGTATCGATACGATTGGTTTCTTTAACCTTCAACTCTTCAGCATCTTTAATAACGCTTGTACCAGATGCTTGTGTACATAATAATGCAATCACTGGCAACTCATCTATGGCTCTTGGTACGAGTTCTCCATGAATTTGTATTGGCTTTAAATTAGGTGTGTATTGAACTCTAATAGACGCAGTTGGCTCAGCTTCTTTAGTCACATTAGATAATTCAATACGACCACCCATTTGTTGAACGATATCTATGATACCGGAACGTGTTGGGTTAATGCCAACATTATGAATTGTAACATCACTTCCAGGTGTTATTAAGGCTGCAACGATGAAAAAGGCTGCTGAAGAAATATCACCAGGTACATAGAAGTCATGTGGTTTGATATGTTTTACTGCTAAAGGCTCTGTGACAATCGTTTTACCATTTACAATAATAGGAATATTAAAATGATTAAACATTGTCTCTGTGTGGTTACGACTCACATCAATTTCAGTAATACTCGATGATTCATTTGAAAAAATGCTTGCGAATAAAATAGCACTTTTCACTTGAGCACTCGCTACTTCCATTGTATAAGTCATTCCTTTAATGTCAGAAGGCTTAATAATGAGTGGTGTATAGTTACCCTCTACACCACAAATATTGGCATTCATTTTCAATAAAGGATTGAGCACTCTATCCATGGGTCTTTTACCAATAGATACATCTCCAGATAGAACACTTTCGATACCAATACCGCTCAGTAGACCGGCTAATAAGCGTGTGGTAGTTCCTGAATTACCTGTATAGAGTACTTGGTGCGGTGTTTTAAAATGTTGGTAGCCAGGTGAATCGACGATTAATCTATCTTCTTCTTCAGTAATTGAAACACCTAAAAGTCTAAAAATATTCATTGTTCTTTTACAATCTTCACCGAGTAAAGGTTTGTGAATTTGTGTTTGACCAGTAGCTAATGATGCGAGCATAATTGCTCGATGTGTCATTGATTTATCACCAGGTACTTCTATTTCGCCTTTTAAAGGCCCATTAATTTGAATTGTTTCTGCAGTCGACATCATTTATTCACCTACTTAATTTTAGATTGGAGTTCTTTAAATGCAGCTAAATGTGTAGATTGATCAACGTGTTGAACGACTGCATTACCTAAAGATTTTAATAATACCATCTGAATACCATCATGATTATTCTTTTTATCTAATAGCATAAATTGATAAATATCATCGAAATGAAGTTCTTTAATGATTTGGATTGGATATGCTAAAGCATCTAAATAATTTAAGTAATGATCAATATCGTAGTTTGTTTTTAATAAATGATTTGCCACTATAAACTGATACACAATTCCAATCATAACTGCATGTCCATGTGGAATTTTATATTTATACTCTATTGCATGTCCAAAGGTATGTCCTAAATTTAAAAATTTACGAACACCTTGCTCTTTTTCATCATTAATTACAATATTAAGCTTTGTTTCAATCCCTTTATAAATAAAAGTTTCCATATCATTTAATGAGGCTAAAGCATCTTTATTTGAAAAATGTTGTTCTATCTTCCTAGTATCTGCTTCACCATTGAGTAAAGCATGTTTATAAACTTCCGCATAACCACTAAGTACTTCACTATAAGGTAAGGTTGTTAAAAAGTCTAAATCATATAAAACGGCACTAGGACGATAAAAGGCACCTATCAGATTTTTACCATGTTGAGAATTAATACCTACCTTACCTCCGATACTTGAATCGTGTGCTAATATAGTTGTAGGTACTTGTATAAATGCAACGCCTCTTAATAAGCTTGATGCAACGAATCCTGCAAAATCTCCTGTTGCTCCACCACCAATAGCTACAATTGATGTATTACGCGTAATTTGATGACTGAGTATGGATTCAATGATGTCATGGAAATGTGCAAATGTTTTTGTTTGTTCACCTGATGGTATGATTATTTTAGTAGCATGATTGGCTTGAATCAATTGGTCTAACTTGTTTTTAAATAATTGATATACAGTATCATCGATGATAAAAAATGATTGATCATATGATTGGTTGATTTCATTTAATAGATTGATTGCGCCATGTTCTACAATTATAGGATAGTTGTTGTTTGCGTATGTTGTGTTTAACTTCATATTTAATCACCTGAATTATACGAATTAGAATTCGATATTTAATTGTCTACGTTCTGCTATTTGTGCTTTAAGTTGGTCGATATGATTAGCTTGAAATTCTTCTAATAATGCTTTAGCAAGTTCGAATGCAACGACATGTTCACAAACAACACTTGCTGCAGGTACAGCACAACTATCAGATCTTTCAATAGTCGCTTTGAAATCTTCTTTGGTATTGATATCTACAGAGTTTAAAGGTTTATATAAAGTTGGTATTGGCTTCATCACACCATTGACAATAATTGGCATTCCATTAGACATACCACCTTCAAAACCACCTAAATGATTGGATGCTCTATAGTATCCTTTGGTTTCGTTATACATAATTTCATCTTGAATTTCACTGCCTGGTTTCTCAGCAGCTTTAAATCCTTCACCGAAACTTACACCTTTAAATGCATTGATACTTACAACGCCTTGAGCAATACGGCCATCTAATTTTCTATCATAGTGGACATAACTACCGATACCTACAGGCATATTTTCAGCCATAACTTGAACGACACCACCGATTGAGTCGCCTTCTTTTTTGGCTTGATCTATTTTATCTCTCATTTGTTGTGCGATATCTTCATTAATGACACGAACATCATTTTTATCAACATTAGATTTAAATGTTTCAACGTCATATAGCCCTTCGTCTTTAATACCACCAATTTCTACCACACGACTATAGATATGGATATCTAATTGTTCTAATAATATTTTAGAGACGGCGCCGACAGCTACACGAGCAGCTGTTTCTCTAGCTGATGAACGTTCTAAAACATTACGCAGATCACGATGGTTGTACTTCATACCACCAATCAAGTCTGCATGACCTGGTCTAGGTTTAGTAATTGTACGTTTCATATTTTCTCTTTCTTCATCACTAATTGGCGCAGCACCCATAATTTTTCTCCAATGTGTAAAGTCATCGTTTGTAACAACAAGTGTGATGGGACTACCTAGGGTATAACCATTTCTTACACCTGAAACAATTTCAATTGCATCTTTTTCAATCTGCATGCGACGTCCTCTGCCGTATCCACCTTGTCTCTTAAACATCTCTTTATTAATATCTTCAGCTTTAATTTCTAAATTAGCTGGGACACCTTCAATAATTACTGTTAGTTGTGGGCCATGTGATTCACCGGAAGTTAAATATCTCATCAAAGCACACTCCTTTCCATTGAGTTCGTTTATAAATTATTATATTGGTTTAATCATATCATAATCAATAAATCAATATAAGTTTAGCAAACGATCGCTATATTTATTGATTTTAAAATATTTAAATTTCCATAAATATGATTGATTAATAGATTTAATCATTATAGAGTTTTAGCGTAAAAAAGTCGAAGAAATAAAAAAAGTGATGTGTCATAGACACATCACTTTGGATAAAATGAATAACGTTTTATGTTTGATATTATTCGTACAACCAAGCGTCTCTAGGAGATTCGTAACTACTGATTTCTTCTTCTTTGAACCATAAGTTAATTTCTCTTTCTGCTGATTCAACAGAGTCAGAACCGTGGATGATATTTCTACCAACTGTTAAACCTAAATCTCCTCTAATTGAACCAGGAGCAGCCTCAGATGGATTTGTGCTTCCGATAATGTGACGAGATACTGCAACAGCATCTTCACCTTCAACAACCATTGCAAATACTGGTGCTGAAGTAATGAAAGAGATTAAATTATTGTAGAAAGGTTTTCCTTCATGCTCACCATAATGTTTTTCTGCCAATTCTTGTGGTACTTGCATTAACTTACCACCTACAAGTTTTAATCCTTTGTTTTCAATTCGAGAAATAATTTCTCCAATTAAATTTCTTTGTACTGCATCTGGTTTAATCATTAAAAATGTACGTTCCACCTGCGTAGTCCCCCTGTAATTTAATGTAACAAGTTTCTAGTGTATGTATAAGTTGACTTGTCCGGCTATTAATAACCTAGCTAACTATTATCATACCAATAATTTAAAGCGCTTTCAAGTTGATTTACATGCTTTACACGTTTCGAGAGCCCATTTTTTTAATTAACTTTTTAAATAATTGACGTGCTTGATTGTCTTCTAATTCATCAATTAAATTTAATGCTTTTTCTAAGTATTTTTCACTTATATCTTTAGATACTTGAATATTATTAGATTGACGAATGATATTGATACACGCTTCGAACTGTTCTTTATTACTATTTGGATGTAGTTCTTCAATCATTTGTCTAAATGCTGAATTATCTCTCATTTCAAGTAATACTGGTAAAGTGATATGTCCATTCATTAAATCACTACCAACAGGTTTACCTAGTTTCTTTTCAGTGCTCGTAAAATCGAGTATATCATCAACAATTTGGAAACTCATTCCAATGTAATGACCAATCATTTTTAACTTGTGAATCGTTTTAATATCAGAGCCAGCTGTGATTGCACCCACCTCGGTAGCAAGTTGAATTAAAAGTGCAGTTTTACGGTTGATTCGTCGTAAATAGTTGGTCATTGTTTGTTGGCTATTGAATTGATCTTGGAATTGAAATAGCTCTCCTCGACAGACATCTACAATAGATTCTGATAAAATTTCATGAACACGTTTGTCTTTAATCTCTGATAAATGTTGTAGACCTAATGCTAGTAAAAAATTGCCTGTAATAATAGCTGTAGTTTGATCCCATTTTTTAGATATAGTTAAACGGCCTCTACGTTTATCACTTTTATCTATGACATCATCATGAACTAATGTTGCCATATGAATAAGTTCTAATGCGACGGCTACTTTGTATGTATCTTCAGAAACGCCTTCTTCTTTACCGAATTGGCTACTAAGTATAACAAAAGCGGGTCTTACACGTTTCCCCCCTGAAGATAGTAAATGAAAAGCAGCCTCTTCAAGTACTTTATCTTGACTATGGATAGCTTGTTCAAGACGCTTTTCAACTTTTTTTATTTCATTGTTCATGTTTAACTTTGCCACGTTAATCACCTTTGGTCTGATCATTTTTGTTTATAGCCAAGGTGCATTGCAGCAACGCCACCTGTGAAGCTACGTACTTTAATATTACTAAATCCTGCTTGTTCAAATAGTCGTTTTAATTTTTCTTTACCTGGGAAGTCAAAGGTTGATTGTTGTAACCATTCGTATTCTTCTTTAGATTTTGCGAATAACTTACCAAATATAGGCATTACAAATTTGAAATATAAACGATAAACTTGTTTGAATACTGGTAAAGTTGGTTGGCTAGTCTCTAAACAGACAATCATGCCACCTGGTTTTAGCACACGTTCCATCTCTTTGAGTGCACCTAAGTAGTCAGGTACATTTCTCAAACCGAACCCTATTGTCACATAATCAAATGATGCATCATCAAAAGGTAAATTCATTGCATCACCATGGACTAAATGAATGTTGTCCATATGAGCGGTCTTTTCTTTCCCAACTTCTAACATGTTTTCACTAAAATCTAATCCAGTCACCTCTCCTTGAGGTCCTACTGCTTTACTTAATGCGATTGTCCAATCGGCAGTACCACAACATACATCTAAAGCTGTACTACCTTTCTTTACTGCCATTTCTTTCATAACACGATTTCTCCAAACTTTGTGTTGTTCGAAGCTAATGATATTATTCAATCTATCGTATTTTTTTGATATGTTTTGGAAAACTGTATGAACTTGTTCTTTTTTAGCATTATTTTCAGCCATCTTAATTACCTCTTCTTTTTTCTAGCGTTTGTTTGATGTCTTTCATTATTTGGTTAATACGTTCTTTATTATAGTTTTTTAAATATGATGGATAGTAATCATGTACATCATCATATAAAAATTCATATATACGATTAGCATTTTCTTCATCGCAAAAATGTGACAGCGTAATATATGGGAATAAAGTTTCAACTTTAAATATGGCGTTACTAGCTTCATCATCAGTTAAAACATGTTGATGAAGTGATGATTTCAACTCACTTACTTCAACAATAGCTTTACTCATTGCAAGCTGATATGTTGGATCATTGATTTCAGCTAGAATAGTATAGAAATGTGCACTAAGTAGATCACCAACTAAAATTGAATGTTTTGATAACCCACTGTTAGATATATCATCTAAATGTTTCATTGAAGTGTCGATTGTGAGGCAAGCTAACTTAGCTTTTTCTGGTAAATCATATGAATCTAATAAATCCCCCAACTTCTCGTTGATTTGGATCGATTCATAATCAACAATACCCTTAAGTCTTTGATTGATATCTATATTTAATTTATTGACAGTAGTTTCCATGTTCACACCTCACGATATTATCACTATTTATATTAACATTATATATCAAAAAATTAAATGTTAGAGTACCTTCTTCTTACAAAGAAAGAAGTTAGGTACTCTTATGCAAAAGCAAAGGCTTTGTAATATTAATGATAGTTATAGCATTAAGATGCCATTATATGTATAAAATTTAATCGTATGTATTGTGCTATCTATCTTCCATCCAAAAATTTAATAGTTTTAATTAACTGGCTTATATATTCGAAATTCATTATAAAAACAAAAAAGCCCCAGAAGGGCTTTTTTAAGTAAAATTATTTTACTGCATCTTTTAATGCTTTACCAGCTTTGAATGCTGGGACTTTACTTGCAGGAATATCAATTTCTTTACCTGTTTGAGGGTTACGGCCTTTACGAGCAGCACGCTCACGTACTTCAAAATTACCGAAACCGATTAATTGTACCTTTTCACCTTTAGCAAGTGAGTTTTGGATAGATTCGAATACAGCGTCAACTGCTGAACCAGCTTCTTTTTTAGTTAAATCAGCTTGCTCTGCTACTGCATTGATTAAATCAGTTTTATTCATTATGAATTCACCTCCTGAGGTTTGATAATGATATCTTTATATCATTATGGTATGACTTTAACACACTGATTACTGTCATCGCAACGATTTATATATTAAAAATGTTGAAATAAAGCGAATAGAATTAATTTTTTTGAAAATCTCATAAAATAAGTGTTATATTACACTAATTATTCAGATTTTTTGTCACGACCCATTAATTCTTTAATACTTTCTTTAACGGGTACATCTTCAAATAACACCTTATATAACGCAGTTGTTATTGGCATTTCTACGTTAACTTCTTGTGCTAAGTAATATACTGATTTTGTTGTGTAAATACCTTCAACTACCATTTTCATTTCTTCAAGTGCTTCATCAGTCGTTTTACCTTGGCCTAATTTATATCCTAAAGTAAAGTTACGTGAATGTGTTGATGTACATGTGACGATTAAATCGCCAATGCCACCTAAGCCAAGGAATGTCATTGGATCTGCACCTAATTTTTCACCTAAGCGACTAATTTCGGCTAAGCCTCTTGTCATAAGTGCTGCTTTTGCATTATCACCAAAGCCCATTCCTGCTACTATACCACTGGCTACGGCAATGATATTTTTTAAAGCGCCACCGAGTTCAACGCCTAAAAGATCATTGTTAGTATATACGCGTAAATAGTCATTCATAAATAAATCTTGTATTAATTGACTTACTTTTTCATCTTTTGAAGAGGCAGCAACAGTTGTAGGTTGTTTGATGACCACTTCTTCTGCATGGCTTGGACCTGATAATACACCAATACCTGCATTGTGTTCTGGAGAAATAGAATCTTCTAACATCTCAGAAACGCGCTTAAAAGTACCATTTTCAATACCTTTTGCTACATGTATAAATGTCTTTTTAGAAGTTAATAAATCATCAATTTGTGTTGCTACTTCTCTCATTGCTTTTGTAGGTAAAGCCATTAAATAGATATCAGCAAAGGCAACTCCTTCACTTAAATCAGTTGTAGCTTTGATAGATGGCTCAAGCTTTGCTTCTTTTAAATAGTTTTTATTCATATGATGTGTATTTAATTCTTCAACGTTTTCACTATTTTTACCCCACATTAATACGTCATGTCCGTTTTGTGCTAATACATTTGCTAAAGCAGTACCAAAACTTCCCATACCAAAAACTGATATTTTAGTCATATTAATATTCCCCTCCGTTTATTAGTTTCTTTTTCTTGGAATGATATGAACAGGTGTACCTTCAAATCCAAATGCATGTCTGATTTGATTTTCTAAGTAACGTTTATAAGAGAAATGCATTAATTCAACATCATTTACAAATACTACGAATGTAGGTGGTTCGATAGCCACTTGTGTTGAATAAAAGACATTTAATCTTCTACCTTTATCTGTAGGAGTTGGATTCATAGAAATAGCATCAGTAATGACTTCATTTAAAGTTGAACTTTGAACACGTTTTTTGTGATTTTCACTTGCTTCTTTAATATATGGGAATAATGTTTTAAGTCTTAATTGTTCTTTAGCAGAAACAAAAGCAATTTGTGCGTAATCTAAGAATTGAAATTCTTTTCTAACATCTTCAGTGAATTTCTTCATTGTTTTGCTATCTTTTTCAACGGTATCCCATTTATTTACTACGATAACAATCGCTTTACCTTCTTCGTGTGCATATCCTGCAACACGTTTGTCTTGCTCGATAATACCTTGTTCTGCATCGATAACAACTAAAACGACATTTGAACGTTCAATCGCTTTTAATGCTCTAAGTACTGAATATTTTTCAGTTGATTCATAGACTTTACCTTTTTTACGCATACCAGCTGTATCGATTAATACGTAATCTTGACCATCAAATGAATATTCTGTATCTACTGCATCTCTAGTAGTGCCTGCTACATTTGATACGATTACACGTTCTTCTCCTAAAATAGCATTAACCAAACTAGATTTACCAACGTTTGGTCGTCCTATTATAGATAATCGAATTGTGTCATCATCATATGGATCTTCTTCCTCTTCGCCGAAGTTTTCGACAACAGCATCTAATAAATCACCTAAACCTAGACCATGTGATCCAGAAATAGGATAAGGTTCTCCAAAGCCTAATGAATAAAAATCATAAATATCATTTCGCATTTCAACGTTATCAACTTTGTTTACTGCAAGGACTACAGGTTTTTTACTTTTATAAAGCATTTGAGCAACCATTTCATCACTTTGCGTCAATCCTTCTCTAACATTGACCACAAATACAATGACATCTGCTTCTTCAATCGCAATTTCAGCTTGTGCTCTTATTTGTGTTTGGAATGGTGCATCTCCGATTTCAATACCACCTGTGTCAATAATATTGAATTCATGCGTTAACCATTCACCTGATGAATAGATTCGGTCTCTGGTTACACCAGGTGTGTCTTCCACGATGGATACACGTTCGCCGACTACTCTATTAAAAATTGTAGATTTACCTACGTTAGGCTTTCCTACAATTGCTACTATAGGTTTAGTCATTTGTTAACTTCCTCTCTTTCTTAATCTCTATAATTTTATCACATGCAAGCACCGATTCAAAATACGATTATAATAAACAATGTAATATATGGAGTTGAATGAGTTATTCGTAAAAAAACACTCCAATTAAAGTTTAACCTCTAATTGGAGTGTTCATTCTTAGCATAATTAATTATTAAAATTTAAGATCTTTAAATTTATCACCGAAGACATCACCTAAAGTAGGATTATCTTCATCAGCGTCATTGTTTAAGTAAGATTGTGTTGTAGAAGCATCACTTTCAACAACATCTTCATTAGGTAATGTTGCTTTAATTGATAAAGAAACACGTTCGTTTTCTTCATCAATACCTAAGATTTTAACACTTACTTGTTGACCAGGCTCTAGTACCTCACCAGGTGTACCGATGTGTTTGTGGTCAATTTCAGAGATGTGAACTAATCCTTGAACGCCAGGAGCAATTTCAACAAATGCACCGAAGTTTGCTAATCTTACAACTGTACCTTCGATAACATCATTTTCATGGAATTGACCTTTAATTTGAGCGAATGGTGTTGGTAACGTATCTTTGATTGATAATGAAATACGTTCAGTATCTTTTTCTACTGATTTAACTTTAACATTGACTTTATCTCCAACAGAAACGACTTCTTCAGGAGATTGTACGTGTTGATGTGATAATTCAGAAACGTGAACTAAACCGTCTACACCACCAATATCAACAAATGCACCAAAGTTTGTTAAACGTGCTACTTTACCTTCAATCACATCGCCAGCGTTAAGTGAATCTAATAGTGAAGCTTTTTTAACTTCGTTTTCAGCTTGTTCAACTGCTTTACGGCTTAAAATAACACGATTATTTTCAGGGTCTAACTCTTCTACTTTAATTTTAATAGTTTGACCTTCGAAATCAGAGAAGTCTTCGATAAAGTCTGTAGAAATGAGAGATGCTGGAACGAAACCACGTTGTCCAACGTCTACTACTAATCCACCTTTAACAACTTCTGTTACTTTTGCCTCAATCACTTCATTGTTATCAAGTTTTTCTTGTAAATAATCATAAGATTGTTCAGTTTCAAGTTGTCTTTTTGATAAAATATAAGCGCCTGAATCATTTTCTTCATCAAATTCTATTTTCGTTACGTAGGCTTCGATTTCGTCGCCTTCTTTAACTACTTCATTAGGTTTTTCAATATGATGTGTGGATAATTGGCTAATAGGGATTATACCATTGTATTTTCCACCATTAATATGCACAACAACTTGTTTATCTTCAACTTGTTGCACCTCTCCAGTGACTTTGTCACCTTCTTTAATATCATTAATCATTGATTCATTGAATTCTTCAGTCATCTTGTCTGCCTCCTTATACACTACATAATTATAACATCTTACAAACTGACAGAATTGTCAAGAAATTCCCCTTTTACACTTTAAGAAAAAGATTGTTATTTATAAAAGTTGAGCTTTAAAGTGCTTTAGGTTTCAATTTTTATTCAACATTAAGAGGTAAAGATGCATATTTATAGTATATATGATTATTATTTCAGTTTGAAATAACTCAAGTTCATTATAAATCACAATAAAAGCTATATAAACGTTTATGCTTAAGTCGTTTATATAGCTTCTTAATTGATTATTTAATTTGGTTAACCATGTCTAAGATTTCATTCGTAACTGTTTCAATTGATTTGCCTGTCGTATCCAATGTGATAGCGTCGTCTGCTTTTCTTAGAGGTGAAATTTCTCTGTTCATGTCATATTGATCACGTTGCTCAATCTCCACTTTAAGTTGTTCTAAATTAGATTCAATACCGCGAAGTTCATTTTCTTTTTGACGTCGTTCTGCACGTTCTTCAACAGACGCAATCATATAAACTTTAAGTTCAGCATTTGGGAGTACAACGGTACCAATATCTCTACCATCCATAACAATACCTTTTTGAGCTGCTAAATCTTTTTGTTTTTTTACTGCAAATGATCTTACAGGTTCTTTAGAGGCAACATATGAAACATTATTCGTAACATCATTTTCTCTTAAGTAATCAGTGACATCTTCGTTATCTAGTATTACACATTGTCCCTTAGTTTCGTCATAAGTTAATTCTAATGTTGTATCTTTGATTAATGCTTCGAAGTCTTCAGTTTGATTAGTACGTAAATATTTATATGTGATTGCTCTATACATCGCACCAGTATCTACATAAATCATTGATAGTTGGCTAGCAACCTGTTTAGCAATTGTACTTTTACCTGCAGCTGCAGGGCCATCTAAAGCAATATTAATTAAACTCATTATCGAAATACCTACCTTGTTGTTTGATGAATAATATTTTATCATAAATATGTATTTTATTAATAGGAGGAAAACTATGAAACGTCTACTTGTTATACATACCGGTGGCACTATTAGTATGTCACAGGATAGTTCAAATCGAGTTATTACTAATAAAGAAAATCCAATTTCTCAACATCAGGATATCATCAAACAATATGCACAAGTAGATGAAATACATCCTATGAATGTCCCTTCTCCTCATATGTCCATTCAACATGTTAAAGAACTAAGGGATATTATCATTAATGCAAATCTTAATAATGAAAGTGTTTATGATGGTTTTGTAATTACACATGGTACAGATACCCTAGAAGAAACAGCTTATTTGTTAGATTTGTTATTAGATATAGACGAACCAGTAGTGATTACTGGTGCTATGCGTTCATCAAATGAAATTGGTTCAGATGGATTATACAATTTTATTTCAGCTATAAGAGTGGCTTCATCTAATAATTCATATCATATGGGTGTCATGGTTGTCTTTAATGACGAAATTCATACAGCGCGAAATGTAACCAAAACACATACCTCTAATACAAATACCTTTCAAAGTCCGAATCATGGTCCATTAGGTGTATTAACTAAAGATAATGTGCAATATCACCATCATCCATTACATCATACTAGTTATAAAATGATTAATCCAAAGTTAAATGTACCATTAGTAAAATCATATATGGATATGCAGAGTGACTTGTTGCATTTCTATGCCGAGAGCGATATTGATGGTTTAATTATAGAAGCTATGGGACAAGGTAATTTACCACCTACTTGTTTAGAAGGTTTATATGCTTGTGTTGATAAACAAATTCCGATTGTCATCGTATCTCGGTCATTTAACGGTATTGTCAGTCCTGTTTATGCATATGAAGGTGGCGGATATCAACTTGCTGAAAAAGGATTAATCTTTTCAAATGGATTAAATGGTCCTAAAGCAAGATTAAAATTACTTGTAAGTTTAAGTAATGAATTAAATCGTGAACAAATCAAACAATATTTTGAAGAATAAACTATAAATTAAATAGGCGTAGAAGGTATCAACAATTTACCTTCTACGCCATAATTATTATGATTCAAGTGGTGTTTGCTTTTTAGTAAGAATGCTTTGAGTAATTAAACCACCATGATATTTACCATTTTCAATAAAGATGGTATTCGCATCATTACCTGCAGCAATAACACCAGCGATGTAACAATTTTCTACATTGGTTTCGTATGTTTCACGATTATAAACTGGTGCAGTACCATATTCATTTGTATTAATTTCAATACCGATTGATTCTAAAAATTCATAATTAGGATGATAACCAATCATAGCAAAAACATAATTATTTGGAATTGTAATCGTCTTTCCATCTTTTTCATATGTAACGTTTTCTTCAGTGATTTGCGTTACATTGGCATTAAATTCCATCGTGATTTTTTCGTGATTAACTAATGATTCAAAATTTGGTAGAATCCATGGTTTAATGGCTTTTGGATAGTGATCTCCACGATAGATCACTGTCACATTTGCTCCAGCTTTTTCTAATTCTAAAGCGGCATCTACAGCTGAGTTTTTACCACCTATCACGACAACATTTTGGTCAAAGTATGGATGTGCTTCTTTGAAGTAATGGAATACTTTTGACAATTCAGCACCTTCAACTTCTAATGTATTATGCTGTCCGTAATAACCTGTCGCAACTGTTAAAAACTTACATTCATATACATCTTTAGTTGTTGTGATTGTAAAACGATTATTCATCTTTTTGACAGTTAAAACTTCTTCAAATGCATGGATATTTAATTGATGATGTTTAACGACTTCTCGATAATATACAAGAGCTTGATTTCGACGTGGTTTACTTTCTTCCACGATAAATGGAATATCTCCAATTGATAATTTATCGCTAGATGAGAAGAAAGTTTGATGTGTAGGATAATTATAGATAGATTCCACAACATTACCTTTTTCAATCACTAATGTTTCAATACCTTTTTTCTTTTGTTCGATGGCTGCACTTAAGCCACAAGGTCCTCCACCAATGATGATACTCTCTATTTTTTGCATGTAAAACGGCCTCCTTTAATCACCAAATTATTATATCAGTTATATCCTATTTTCGCGAAGTCCTTGTTTTAGAAAAGTTTAAATTATTTATGACTTTTTTTGGGGATTTGCTTTGATTTGAATAAAATCTAATAAAAAAACTGTAAGTAATGCGTTAACATTACTTACAGTTAATTTGATTGTCGAATATTACCTATGGAATCACTAATGTTTGTCCATTATGGATATTATTACCATTTAATCCATTAGCTTTTCTGATTTTTTCAACATTAGCAGGTGAACCACTGCCGTAATATTGAATGGCAATTCTGTATAGGTTTTCTTTACCGTTTACGGTATGTGTTTGCTTACCTTGTTGGTTACTATTGCTGTTTTGGCTATTACTGCCTTGTTGGCCATTTTGTTGTGAGTTTTGACCTTGACCATTTTGGCTATTTGAGCCATTTTGACTTTGGCTATTAGATGCTTGTGAGTTAGCACCATTAGTATTATCACTAGCACTATTTTTATCTGAATTTGATGCGTCAGATGAATCAGATTCATCACTAGTTGTTGCTTTATCTTTATCAGAGTCTTTTGATTTATCTTTATCTTTTGAACTGTCTTTATCTTTTGAGCTGTCTTTATCTTTTGAACTGTTTTTATCTTTGCTAGTATCGTTGTTTTTCTTGTCATCTTTACTATCTTCATTAGCTATTTTGTTATCATCATTACCACTATTACTATGATTATTTAAGGCCATACCTGCGAAAATAGCGATTGCACCTAAAATTAATACTGCAGCTATAATTGGTAAGATGATTTTCATAAAGCCGCCTTTTTTCTTACCATCATGATTGTCTCGATGATTATTATTATCATCATGTTGGTTAGCTTCTTTTTTATCATGATGGTGTTTAGCACCCGCAGCACCAGCAACACCTGCACCAGCTGCGGCAGCTTTTTTACCTTTACCAGATTTCTCATCATCTGATTGATGTTTATCTTTCACATCTTTGTCGTTATGTTTATCATCACGATGATTTTGATTACGGTCATTCTTCAATTCATTGTCGTCAGTATGATCGTCTTTCTTATCATGATGATGTTTTGCTAAACCAGCAGCACCTGCAGCACCAGCAACACCTGCACCAGTTGCAGCAGCTTTTTTACCTTTTCCTGAATCGTGGTGTTCTTCATCATGATGCCCTTTTTTAAGTTCGTCTTGGCGATCTTTAGATGAATCTTGACGATGTTCATCTTTAGTATAGTCATCATGACGGTCGCGATCTTTTTGATGGTCACTTACACGATTCTCTTGACGATGATTGTCATCCTGCTTATGATCACTTGTCATTTTTTTACCGACTGCAGCTCCACCTACAGCAGCGCCACCTGCTAGAGCAGCATCTTTACCGTGTCCGTCTTTCTTGTCATGACGATCATCATGTTGCAAATCGTCACTTTTACGACTACGATTTAATGGTTCATCTTGTTTAAAATCTTGTTCAGACTCACGAGTCGAATAATCTTCAGGACGATGATCTTGTTTGTGATCTTTATTTACATCATTGTGATTGGATGCATCATAATTTTTGTTATCTCCATTATGTAATGATGTATCATCATGTCTATCATCTAATGAACCATCTTGGCTAGCTTTTGTACGCGAATCTGCCTGACGGTTATTATTTGTCGCTATATCTCGTCGACGTTTTCTTCTCTGTGCATTTCTTGGTGGGAATTGTTGATTTGCTTTGTCTTCAGTTCTGTCTACTGCATTATCTTCTTGTTCTTCATGTGAAGATGTCTGCTCATTATGATCTTCTGGGTCTATCGCTTGACGATTTTTTTCAAAATCATCTTTGAAGTTATTATTAGACACAATCATCATCCTCTCTGTTTAATTTTATAATGATACATAAACTATACCCATAAATTAAATGATTATGTATAGTAATCAAGAATTTTTAGGTATTAAGATTTTTGTTCATAAGTTAATTATAGCTTGAATAAAGAGTTAAGCAAAATAAAATCTATAGTTCAAATAAATTTTGAAGTTTTTCACTATATGATAGCTTACGTTTAACTTTCTTACGATTAATGACTTTCATACTTGGTAATTCAGTATCATTGTCACAACAGACATCTGGCAGTTTAGGATGTTCATTGAAAAATTCCAACAAATATTTACGGCGACATTGGTCAAGTTGTGTGTAGCCTAACATACGACTATAACCTAACTTTTTGCGTCGAAATGATTGATCAAATATACGTTGCATTTGATTAATTGTATATTGATTATAAAGTATTGTTAAAATGGATTCTTTTTCAGGAGGAATAAATTGTCCTAATTCAAATGAATGAATATCTTCAGATGTAATTCTATCGGCAAATAATATGGTTTCTAAAATATAAGCGTCGTCGGGTTGGAATAAACTAATAGCTTGGCTAGCTTCTCCGTCTCTCCCCGCTCTACCAATCTCTTGTAGATAATTAGAAGGACTTGATGACAAATGAAAATGAATCACTGTGCGTATGTCTTTTTTATTTATGCCCATACCAAATGCACTTGTTGCAACTATGATTGGAATATCATTGTTTAAAAATTGTTGTTGTACTGTCTGTCTTTCTTGATAACTCAAATCACCATGATATATCCCTGTTAAAAAACCTGAGTCATAAATAAGTTGCGCTAATGTTAAACATAATTTTTTTGAAGATACATATATAATAGTGGGCCCAGTTTCATTAAGTTGTGGTAACAACCAATCTATTTTTTCTTCGTCAGAGCCAAAGTTAAGATGTTTCAATGAAATATTTATACGATTCATACTTGTTTTAATGGTATTGAAAGTAACATTAAGCATTTCATTTAAATCGCTTTCTAAATGTGGTGGTGCCGTAGCTGTTAATGCTAGAATTGTAGCTGATTTAAAGGATGTAGTTATTTTTCCAATTAAAGCATAATGTGGTCTGAAATCATAGCCCCATTCAGACAAACAATGTGCTTCATCAAGAACTATTAAACCAAAATCTATATTGGCAATAAGTTTAAAGTTTTGAGGTTGTAATATAAATTCCGGACTTAAATAGATAAATTTACTCTGACGAATGTTACTTAGGTTTTGTCGTTTTTCCGTATTGTCCATACCTGAATGAATACAACAAACTGCGTGTTCACCATTTAATTTCATTTGCATGACCTGATCGTCCATGAGAGAAATTAATGGTGAAATAACAAGTGTTGGCTTTTCTAATATATAAGTAGGTAATTGATAACAAAGGCTTTTGCCACTACCCGTTGGTAAAATACCTAGCGTATGCTTTTGGTCTAATACACTGGAAATGATGTCCTCTTGGCCAGGTTTGAAGGAATCAAATCCAAACCAATCTTTAAGTTTCTGTTGAAGCAACTAAGTCTCCCCTTTCAATACCAACAATCATCAATTTAATTTGAAAATAAGTTAATGTATCAAATTGCTGCTTATACTCACGTAATTTTATTCCAATATGACCTTTATAATAATCGATAAAGGGTTGAATGCTTTTGATGTCTAAATATGTATCATAATCATTGATATAACCTTTGATAAATAACTCTAAAAGATGATCTTCAATCGTATTTAATTTAACATTTTGAATTGTTGAGATATCGTGTATCGAGTGTCCTTGTTCTAATTGATGTAAGGTTAATTTCGTTTTATTGAGCAATGTTGGTCGTATAATCGTTTGATTTAATATAGGGTGCTTTTGTATATCTTCAATTTCAAACATGACATCGACCAATTGGTTCATTTCTATTTCAAATAATTCTTGTTGAGACTTCGATTCTATTAAACTGACTTGTTGTCTAGTATACATCGCCTCATCATAACCTTGTAAATAATAGTGTAAATACACATGTTCATGTTTGCTAGCGATGTCTTCAAATAATTGTTCTATTTCTGTGATGAATTTTGATTCTAAATCATTAACTTTAATGTGTTGATAAATATGTTTAACACGTTGTTGAATATATGTTTGTTGCGTTATAGGAACGAATCTAAAATCGTTGTGTATGCTTTGTGATACCGTTTGAATGAGCAATTGGATACAGTTGAATGTATTAATAAGACTATCATATGTACATCTTGGATGCGTTTTGATATTTACTTTTGGTTCCTCATCATTCAATTCATTTAAATATCGCTCAAAAGACGGATATTTTAATCTCGGTAAACTATGATATAATGACAAAAGTTGTTGACTACTTGCGTCAAAAAAAGTTTGATGGGATTTTTTTCCTGTTAAAATATTATAAATACTTTTATTTGTTTTGTAGTTGAATGCGTGTTGATACGCATGATTGATAATTTGATACAAGATAAACCCTCACTCTATAAAACGAATATATTGAAAATGATACTATCAATGTCTACAATAGTAGTATTGTTATTACTAGTGTAGCATTTTTTTCAAAGGAGGCGAATGAAATTGGCTAAATATACAATCGTTGATATGGATACTTGTATAGCATGCGGTGCATGTGGTGCAGCAGCTCCAGATATCTATGATTATGACGACGAAGGTATTGCTTTCGTAATCCTTGATGATAACCAAGGTACTGCAGAGGTGCCAGAAGAGTTATATGAAGATATGGAAGATGCACTAGAAGGTTGTCCAACAGATTCAATCAAAATTGAAGACGAACCATTTGATGGTGACGCACTTAAATTTGAATAATATATTATATTAAAAGCGCCCTTGCACATCATGTGTAAGGGCGCTAGTTATTTATATGTGAATGTTATTTTTAATTCTATTGAATATAAAGTAAAAGATGATTGAAATGATAATACCTTTAATAATATTAAAAGGTATGATACCTGAAACAATAATTACTTTAAGATTATGAACAATGTCACCTAAGTTAAATATCATACCGTAGAGTGGTAACAGTACAAAATAATTTAAAATACTTAATACGACGGTCATGACAACTGTACCTAAAACAAGACCGGTTAATAATGACTTTTTATTGCGTTTGTTTCTATAAATATAATATGCAGTTAATAAGAAACTGGCAATTGCTAAAAAGTTCGCTAATGGTCCTACAGGATCACCCATATTGAAAAAGAAATTGAGTAAATTCTTAATAAAAGCTACTATTAGCCCTGCAATTGGTCCTAATAAAAATGTGGCAAGTAATGTAGGTACATCACTAAAGTCCAACGTTAAGTATGGTGGTAAAAATGGCAATGGGAATTTAATAAAGGTAAGTACGAAAGCCACTGCACTTAGCATACTTATAAAGATTAGACGTCTATTTTGATTGTGTTGCATATATTATTTTCTCCTTCCATTCATCTTGCTAGAAAAGGAGGAAATTTGCACAACAAAAAAACCTCCATCTTCTCCCATCCAGACTATACTGTCGGCTTCAGAGTTTCACTGAATCAGGTAAAATGAGACATTTTACGTCGCAGGCTTAATTTACTGCCGGTTGGGAATTACACCCGACCCCGAAGATGAATTAACTATATTTTTAATTTAAATATATCATACATGATAACTCTGTTATGTACAATGAGTTTGCTCCGATATATTTATATAGATATAAGTTGTCATAAAAATAATCAAATTGTTTAACAATCTATAGATTTCATAATAAATAAAAAACCTGTTAGAGACATTATTTGACTCTAACAGGTTTTAAATGTTTATTTTGGTAATTTAATAATAAAGGTTGTTCCTTTACCCACTTGACTTTCTACTTCAATCGTACCGCCATGTTCTTCTATAATCATTTTACAGATGAATAAGCCTAATCCAGTACCTTGTTTACCCCTTTTTCTTGACGCATCTACTTTATAGAAACGATCGAAGACTTGTTGTAAATGTTCAGGAGCAATTCCAGTACCAGTATCAGCGATGCTTAAAATATGAGATCTATCATCTTCATCAGTTTTTACCGAAATGGTATCTCCAGGTTGTGTATATCTTGATGCGTTATCGATTAAATTGGTTAATACTTGATCCATTCTATCCATATCGTAGTCCCATAGTTGTTGATTGCTTACTTCAAACTGCATATTAAGTTCTAAATCAGTCGCTTGTTGACGATATTTTATTCGCATTTTGTTGAGCAGATCAGCGATTGGTTGTGACTCTTTCTCAACAGATAATCCTTCAGCATCCATACGTGCTACGTTTAATAATTCATTAACTAAGCGGTTCAGACGTTTAGATTCATCTAAGACAATTGCTAGTGATTCATGTATCTCATCTGGTTCAGTTACAACACCATCTACAATAGATTCTGTATAGCCTTGTAATAATGCAATCGGTGTTCGTAATTCATGAGATACATTTGCGATGAAGTCTTTTTTCATTTGATCAAGGTTATGTTCATTTGTCATATCACGTATAATAGCAACAATACCGCTTCTGCCATCGTTTTGAATACGGTCAATATAACTCATGATAATCACATAATACCTTGTGTTTGCTTCAATTTCTTGGAATTGCGTTTCTTTAGTATTGAAAGTTTGTTCAATTTGTTTTTCTATTAATTCAACAGCATTGTCATCTAATGTATGGAATACTTGGTCTGCCATTTTATTTGATAAAATAATATCCTTTTGTTCATTAATACCAATAACACCTTCAACCATCGAATTAATTAAGCTATCACGTATATTTTTGGATGTGGATAGTGCTTCTACATGTTCTTGAATTTCAAAGCTCATATTATTAAATGCACGTGATAATTCTCCAATTTCATCTTTTGTTGATACTGACGTGATATGTGAATAATCACCTTGTGATACCTTTTGTGCTTGATTTCTTAACTCTCTTAAAGGTTTAGTAATTCTAGATGATAAGAAAAATGCAAAGATGGTACTCACTGCTAAAAATATAATTGCGGTAATTAAGATAATAATTGTTATCGCATTATTGGTATCTTCAATAGATTTTAAATCTTTAAAAATAAAGACGCCGCTATATTCTGTATGACTTCCTGGCTCGGCTTTCATTGGATAACCCACTAATATATACGGATGTGAATTCCCCTGTTCTTTAATCATGACATTACGTGTCATTGACTCACCATGTTTGAAAACACGGTTAAAATCTTTATTATTTTTAATTTCTTTGAGCATAGCTTGTTTATCTGTTGAAATGGTTTGTTGATATGCGGTAGATGTATTTTTCATGATAATTAATCCACCGGGATTATCAATCAATGTTTGGCTATTTTTGATGGCTAAGTTTTGATTTGTAGAGTTTTCTACCAATTTACTTATGCGTTTGGCGTCTTCTTTAATGGAATCTTCCGCTTCTTGTGTATAGTAATATTGAATAAAGGTAATTAAGGCAGCACTTAATAAAATTAAAACTGTCGTTACTATAAAAATTATAGTTAACCACAGTTTTATTACTACACTATTTAGCCGGTTCATCGTTTGTATTAACCTCAAATTTATAACCGACGCCCCAAACAGTTTGTATCATGTGAGCTGCATCACTCGATACTTTGTTGAGTTTCTCTCTTAATCTTTTTACGTGCGTATCCACCGTACGTAAATCGCCATAAAATTCATAATGCCAAACTTCTTTTAATAATTGTTCACGATCAAATACTTTATTAGGAGTTTTAGCTAAATAAATTAATAGTTCATATTCTTTTGGTGTTAAATTAACCTGTTCATTATCAGCTAATACTCTATGCGCATCATTATCTATCACTAAGTGATTGAACTCAATTACGTCTCTTGCATGAGGTTCACTTTGTTCAGGTGTTGTTGTTTGCGTTCTTCTTAATAATGCTTTGACTCTTAAAACGACTTCTCTTGGAGAGAATGGTTTAACGATATAGTCATCGGCACCTGATTCAAACCCTTCGACACGATTCGTCTCTTCGCCTTTTGCAGTGAGCATAATAATAGGTGTATCTTTATGCTCTCTTAATTGAGTGGCTACTTCGATACCGTCCATTTCTGGCAACATTAAGTCTAAAAGAATGCACGCATAGTCATTTTCCATAGCAAGTTGATAAGCTTCTTTACCATCTCTTGCTTCATGTGTTTCAAAAGATTCTCTTTCTAGGTATAGTTTAAGTAATCTTCTGATTCTGTCTTCGTCATCAACGATAAGTATTTCATTCGTCATAATACTAAATTACCTCCTACACATGCTGTTCATTTCATTAGTTATTATAGCATATGAAATAGTCATTAAGTTAGTGTTAAAGAAATCTTTGTGAAAAAAATCTCAAAGATTAAAAATATGAGTGTTTTATTTTAATCATTACCATTTTCTGCTAAATGGCGAATCGTTTTTACTTCATGAGGTGTGAGTACACGACCTTCACCTGCATTCAAGCCTTTTAAATCAAGTGGACCAAATTGGATACGCGTTAATTTACTAACTTGGTGACCAAAATGTTCGAACATACGACGTACTTGTCTATTTCTACCTTCACTAATCGTAATTTCAACGAGCGTCGTATTTTTATCTTTGTCTTGGTTTTTCACTTTTACTTGAGCAGGTTGCGTGAAACCATCTTCTAGTTCGATTCCTTTTTCTAAAGCTTTAACTTCTTCTCTCATTAAATATCCTTTAAGCTTAGCAACATATTTCTTTTTAATATGGTATCTAGGGTGCGTCATTAAATTAGTGAATTCACCATCATTCGTTAATAATAATAATCCAGATGTATCGTAATCTAATCGACCTACAGGATAAATACGTGTTTCGATATCTTTAAAGTAATCAGTCACAACTTTACGGCCACGATCATCCGATACACTTGTAATTACTTGTGCAGGTTTATTAAATAAAATATAAATTTTATCTTCTTGCTCTAATTTGATACCTTCAACTTCTACAGTATCTGAATTTGAAACTTTTGTACCCAGTTCAGTGACGACATGTCCGTTAACTTTTACTTTGCCATCAGTAATTAATGTTTCTGCTTTACGACGTGATGTATAACCACTACTTGCAATTCTTTTTTGTAATCTTTCTAATTCTTTACTCATTTGTATCTCCCTTTTGATTTACCAAGTTACTAAAGAATGCGTCCATTTCTTCTTCATCTTCTTGAGTGGTTGGTAAATCTTCTAATTTTTCTATACCAAATACATTTAAAAATAAGTCTGTCGTGATTAATTGTTGACTACGTGAATGATGGACTTCTTTAGCTTCTACCAAGCCTCTTGCAATGAGGGTTTTAACTGCACCATCAGAATTAATGCCTCTAATAAGTTCGATATCACTTCGAGTTAAGGGTTGATTATACGCAATAATAGATAATGTTTCCATTGCAGCCTGTGATAATTTCATTTTAGATTTTTGTTCGATTAATGCCTCGATGTATTGTGAGGCATCTTTTTTTGTTGTAAGAACACATGTCGTTCCGAATCGTTGAATCATAAGACCATTTGATTCATAAGTGTCAATTAACTCTGCTAATTCATCTTCATTTACTTCTAATATTTCGATTAATTGTTTGACTTCGAGACCTTCGTCTCCTGATGTGTAGAGCAATGCTTCTAATATGCCGTGCTTATTCAACGCCGTAGTTCACTCCTCTTAATATATTAATGTCATCAAAGTTTTGATGTTGTTCAATATTAATAATCCCTGATTTGGACATTTCTAAAATAGCTAGAAAGTGTGTCACCACTTGTTCTATAGGTTCTGTAAATGTAAACAGACTAAAGAAATTAAAGGATGCTTTTGTTTTTAATCTGTCCGTAACTTGTGCCGTAGCTTGTTGTATGGTAAATGTTTCTTTCTTAATTTCTACGGAATGAGGTTTATTGATTTCTACTCGGTTTTTAACACGTTGATAAGCAACTATTAATTCGGTTAAATCGATCGTGTTCGATGGATCCCACGATTCATGTGTTTCCATATGTGATAAATCAGTTGGATGTTTAGTGTAATAGTGATCACGTTCTACTTTCATTTCATTTAAGATTTCAGTGTACTCTTTGTAGTTTTGATATTCTATTAATCTACCGACTAAATCTTCACGTGGATCTTCTTCTAAATCGACATCTTCCTCTGATTGTGGTAACAATAATTTACTTTTAATCATCAGTAATTCTGAAGCCATAACCAAGTATTCACTAGCTACGTTGATTTCTAATTGGTTCATTGCGTGAACATATTGCATATACTGTTCTGTTAATGACTTCATAGGAATATCATAAATGTCTATTTCAAATTTTTGAATTAAATGTAATAACAAATCGAGTGGACCGTTAAATGCATCCAGTTTTACTTCATACATAGTATCTACCTCATGTTGCAACTTATGTGCATATTTCACTAAAATATTATAGCATGAATTTATATAACTTTTAAAATTAAGGTGAAATTCAGATGGAACAAGCATTAATTCAATTTTATTACTACTTTCATACTAGGCAACACTATTTTTTATGTCATGACATACTAGAAGAAGCTTGGAAGGAAAATGACAACTTTAGTAAACAAGATGCTATCGTGAGTTTGATTTTATGTGCGACAGCTTGCTATCACTTTCGTCGTAGCAATTTTAAAGGAGCTTATAAATCTTTCTCCAAAGCAAAACAAGTGATTAAAAATGCTAATAAACAAGATCAATCGCAATTACATTTGAATATTCAACGATATTTAGAGATACTTGACGAACAAATGACATGCGTAGCACAACAACAACCCTTTGAACCTATTCAATTGCCTATTAATGCTGACATGTTGAATCGAATTCAATTACATTATTCAGATTATCATTTTGTTTCATCACCTATTTTAAATGATGATATTGTTCATCACCATTTATTAAGAGACCAAAGTGATGTTGTTTTAGCACGCCAAATGGCATTAAAGGATAAACGGTATCAAAGAATTCAATTAGATAATAATAAAAACCAATGATACGATATGCATTAAAGGTATCATTGGTTTTTAACTGTTTATTAAGCTCTAGGGTGGTATTGATTATACATTTTTCTAATTTGTGATTTTGAAACGTGTGTATATAATTGTGTAGTTGAAATATCAGAGTGTCCTAACATTTCTTGTACTGCACGTAAATCGGCACCATTTTCAAGTAAATGTGTTGCAAATGAATGTCTCAATGTATGTGGCGTGAGGGTTTTATTAATATTAGCTTTCAGACCATTTTGTTTAATCATCTTCCATATACCTTGTCTAGATAAAGGTTTACCATGCATATTTAAGAATAAGACATTGGTCACAGTTTGCTTAAGTAATTGTGGCCTTACGGTTTCGATATAGGTAGTTAAATAGTCTATAACCGTATCTCCTAATGGCACAATACGTTCTTTGTCCCCTTTACCAAATACGCGAACAAATCCCATCATTAAATTGACGTCTTCAACTTCAATTTGTATCACTTCTGATACACGCATACCTGTAGCATATAATAACTCAAGCATTGTACGATCTCGATACCCGTTGTTTTTATTTAAATCCGGTGCATTGAGTAAGTCAATGACTTCGTCGACTTCTAAAACATCTGGGAGTTTCTTTTCATATTTTGGCGTTTCTATCAATACTGTTGGATCTTTAGCAGCGTATTTTTCACGTAACGCAAATTGATGAAAACTACGTATTGTTGAAATAAATCTAGCGATAGATTTAGATGATTGACCTTGATCGATTAAATAACCTAAACATTCTTGAATCGTTTGACGATCTACAAAATCGATATTAGAAATCTTTTGTAAAGCTAAGTATTCTTTATATTTATTCAAATCTCGACGATAAGCACCAATTGTATTAACACTTAACCCCTTCTCAATTTGAATGAATTTTAAATATTCTTCTATTATTGTTTCCATTATAAAGCACCTCTTTTGAAGCGGTGGCTTCTTAATATCATATGTGTGTGGCGTACCTACTATGTCCAAACTTTTATAGATTTAATTAGATAAAGCAAAATTATTTTGTCACTTCACTTTTTTTTAGCTTGGCAATTTGAACATACACCATGGAACGTTAATCGATGGTCTAAAATTTTAAAGTTAAATTCTTTTTCAACTCGATTTTCTACTTCTGGTAATAAGTCTTCTTCGATTTCTTCGACTTTACCGCATTCCATACATACTAAATGGTGATGGAAATGTTTAGCGCCTTCTTTTCTTAAATCGAAACGAGCAACACCATCACCAAAATTAATTTTATCTAATACTTTTAATTCTGCTAATAATTCTAAGGTACGATAAACGGTAGCAAGTCCAATCTCTGGTGATTTGTCTTTAACTTTTAAATATACATCCTCTGCACTTAAATGGTCTTTTTCGTTTTCTATTAGAACTCTTACAGTAGCCTCACGTTGTGGAGTTAATTTATATGAAGACTGTTGTAATTGTTGCTTCACGCGATTTAATCGTTCTTCCACGGAAGCCTCACTCCTCTACTAAGAATTATAATCATTTTAATCTAAAGTATGATTCAATATATAAATTACCAGTTTTCTCAATGAAACGCAAGGATATTCGTTCATTATTTAGAATGATTATAATTTAATAATAGATGCTGAAGCGCAATAATTGTCTTCGCGTCTTCAATTTCTGCATTTTGAAGTGCTTGTTTGATTTCCTCAATTGAGAATTTATGGACTTCTACAAATTCATCGTCATCAAGATTCATTTGCCCTACTTCTAATTGATCAGCAAAATAAATTGTCAGTTTCTCATTTGAAAAGCCTGGAGAACCGTACATATGTGTCACAAATTGTAAGTTTTTCGCAATATATCCAGTTTCTTCTTCTAATTCTCTTTTAGCAGCTTCTTCTCGTTCCTCATTTTTCTCTAATTTACCAGCAGGAATTTCTAATAATGGTTTTTCAGCGGGCTTTCTAAATTGCTTAACTAAAAGGACTTCATTCTCAGGTGTTACGGCACATACTGCCACTGCGCCATTGTGATATATAAGTTCACGTTTAGATGTGCGTCCATCGGGTAGTTCTACATCATGGATTTCTAAATCAACTATTTTTCCATTATAAATTACTGTTCTATCTATCGTTTTTTCGTTAAATTCCATTTATAATCACGTTCCTTTTAAATGTTTTAATAAATTGATAAACTGAATGCGTTAGTTAAAGTGTATCGAAAGGAGAAAATACATGCAAAAAAATATCTTAAAAAGTGGTATAGAAATTTCTGAGTTAGGTTTAGGTTGTATGAGTTTAGGTACTGATTATAAAACTGCACAACCAATCATAGAAAGTGCTATTGAAAATGGTATTACTTATTTTGATACAGCTGATATGTATGATCAAGGTATTAATGAAGAAATCGTTGGTAAAGCATTAAAACAATATCAAAATCGTGATGACATTGTTATAGGTACTAAAGTTGGTAATCGTTTGACTGAAGATGGCAATATTACTTGGGACCCTTCAAAGAAACACATTAAAGAAGGTGTGAAAGGATCATTACAACGTTTAGGGTTAGATTATATTGATTTATATCAATTACATGGTGGTACAATTGATGATCCTTTAGATGAAACAATTAGTGCGTTTGATGAATTAAAACAAGAAGGACTTATTCGTGCATATGGTATTTCATCTATTCGCCCCAACGTGATTGATTATTATTTAAAACATAGTCAAATTGAAACATTAATGTCTCAATTTAACTTAATTGATAATCGACCTGAAAGCTTATTGGACGACATTCATGAAAAACAAATTAAAGTATTAGCACGTGGTCCAGTATTTAAAGGTTTATTAACGTCTAATAGTAACGAAGCATTAGATAAAAAGTTCGCTGATGGTATATTCGACTATACACAAGATGAATTAGGTGAAACCATTGCTTCTGTTAAAGAAATCGAAAGTAATCTAACTGCCCTTTCATTTAATTATCTCAAATCACATGACGCGTTAGGTTCTATCATCGTAGGTGCAAGTAGCGTAGAACAACTAGAAGAAAATGTTAAAAATTATTATAAAGATGTAAGCTTAGATCAAATTAAAGCCTCTAGAGAACGCGTTAAAGATTTACAATATACGCAACATTTAAAATAATAGATATAGTAAAAGCCATTAAATGACTGATCATTCATTTAGTGGCTTTTTTTAATATTTTATTTTCTTATTCAAATATACATAAGTAAAAGTTTAATGATTGCTTTTGTTATTAAACAAGTGAGAGAAGTGTTTTTCTAAAAATCTAGGTGCTAACTGATATAACTTTAACATTTGGTGCATCCATGTTGGGGCATTGATTTCTTGCTTTTCTTTAATAATACCTTCTACGATACGTTGTGCGAGTTGGTTGGATTGAATCATTATCGAACGATACTGGTTAAAATATGATAAGGAAGGATCTGCTTTCTGGTGAAATGGTGTATCAATTGGGCCTGTATTCACTGACATAACGTGTAAATTGGGTTCTTCTAATCGAAGTGCGTTGAGAACTTGATTAAAAGCAGCTTTAGATGCACCATAGTGAGCAGCGTGAGACTGTGTTACAAATGCAGCTTGACTTGATATGCCCACAATATGCGCATGTTTTATTAAATATGGCTTTATCGTATTGTATAGTAAATTGAAACTAATTAAGTTAACATCGTATGTTTCGATCATTTCTTCTGCTGTATGCGATGCAATAGATTTAAAATAACCTAATCCAGAACTATATATCAATCCGTGTATAGGTGTTTTAATTTGAGATGAAATATTGACTATGTCTTGTCTATTTTGCAAATCGCATTCTATGACATCGACTAAATATGATTGGTTACCGAAATGAATTTGTCGAAATTTCTGCATGTCACGTGCAAGTATGGTTACATGAGTCCCTCTTTTAATCAGTTCATGTACAATATCTAATCCTAAGCCACTTGTACCACCTGTAATAATATAGTGTTGCCCTATCATGGTATTCACTCTCTTTCTTATATAGAGATATCTTATTTTAATATAAAAATGAAGATAAATTGTATACTTAATATTGAATATAACTAATATATGTTACTATGTAGTTATATTCGTAAGATATCATTATTTTATAACTAAAATGAAGGTGATGTGAAGTATATGAAACTTGTATTTTATGGTGCAGGCAATATGGCACAAGCAATCTTTACAGGCATTATTAATTCTAATAATTTAGATCCTAATGATATTTATTTAACAAACAAATCGAATGAAGCGGCACTCAAAGATTTTGCGGAACAATTAGGTGTGAATTATAGCTATGATGATGAAGCATTACTTAAGGATGCTGACTACGTATTCTTAGGTACGAAACCACATGATTTCGAAGCATTAGCTGATAGAATTAAAGATTCAATCACTGATAGTAATCGTTTCATTTCAATTATGGCTGGTTTATCCATTGATTATATAAGAGAGCAATTAAATACCAATAATCCATTAGCTCGCATTATGCCTAATACTAATGCGCAAGTCGGTCATTCTGTAACAGGCATTAGCTTTTCAAATAATTTTGGTCCTAAAGCTAAAGATGAAGTAAATGAATTGATTAATGCGTTTGGTTCAGTTATAGAGGTCTCAGAAGATCACTTACATCAAGTAACGGCGATAACAGGAAGCGGACCTGCATTTTTATATCATGTATTTGAACAATATGTTAAAGCTGGTACACAATTAGGTCTAGAAAAAGATCAAGTTGAAGAATCTATTCGTAATTTAATTATTGGTACAAGTAAAATGATTGAACGCTCTGATTTAAGCATGGAACAATTAAGGAAAAATATTACATCTAAAGGCGGTACAACACAAGCTGGTTTAGATGCCCTATCTCAATATGATTTAGTTGCTGTATTTGAAGATTGTTTAAGTGCTGCAGTTAACCGTAGTGTTGAATTATCCAATACAGATGATTAAATAGTTAAAAAACGCCACTGATTTTGGTCAGTGGCGTTTTTTAAATTTTAAAAGAATCAAAGTCATTAACGAAAGTAAAATCTGGTGTATCTGGTAATGCTTTAAGTTCTTGGTATATATTTTCGATTTCTTCTTTAGTATATCGATTACTCATATGCGTGATTAAGCTATGTTTGACATTTGATTGACGAATTAAATCGAACACATCATCGATATGACTATGATGATAACTATTGGCTAGCGTTTTTTCACCTTCTATATAAGTGGCTTCATGAACCATAATATCGGCATCATTTGCTATAATATGTTCATTAGGACATGGCTTTGTGTCACCAAATATAGCAACAACTGGGCCGGACTTCGCTTCTCCTTTGAATTCATCAGACTGATAAATTTTCCCATTAAATTCAAAGGTATTATTTGTTTTTACTTCCTGATATTTAGGTCCAGGTTCAAGTCCAATTGCTTTTAGTGCATCTACATCAATAGTACCTGGTGTTGTTGGTGTCTCTATACGATAACCATAAGATATAATACCATGATTTAACATTTCAGCTTGTACTGTAAAGCCATCATGATGATAATTTAAGGATTCGTCTATCTCTATGTATGTAATTGGATAATTGAGATGTGATTCTGATAAAGTTAATGTGGTTTCAATATATTTTTGAATACCCTTAGGTCCGATGAGTGTGAGAGGTTTGTTTTCTCCACCTTGAAAGGATCTGCTAGTTAGTAATCCTGGAAGTCCAAAAATATGATCACCATGCATATGTGTAATAAATATATGATCGACTTTACCTAATTTAATCGAATGATGAAGAATTTGATGTTGTGTTCCTTCACCTACATCAAAAAGCCATATTGAATTAGAATAAGGTTCAAGATTTAATGCAATTGCTTGTGTGTTTCTCTCTTTAGTTGGTAGTCCAGCGCTAGTACCGAAAAATGTGACTTCCATGCTCACACCTCCTTCTCTTCGATTTATTTTATCATATATAATGACAATTTTTATAATAAGAAATAAAATGTATATATAACATGAATGATTATGAGAAAGAATAAAAACGCATATGAGTCATTCTTGATGTAAATACAATGTTTAGTATTACTATACGTAAGTCGAATAATTTGGTAATTATAGTCATTATCGATTATCATTTAAATAAATCATAGATACGTTATGACTTTTTACAAAGCATATTATATGACCATAAGTTTTCTTTATCATATAATATAACAATCATATATCTTTTTATAGAATTGAGGTTTTAATCTTGAGTACAAAACAAAAACATATACCTTGTTTAATTACAATTTTCGGAGCAACTGGTGATTTAAGTCATCGAAAATTGTTCCCGTCCATTTTCCACCTTTTTCAACAAGATAACTTAGATGAACATATTGCTATTATTGGAATTGGTCGCCGTGATATTAGTAACGATATGTTCCGTGAGCAAGTTAAAGCGTCAATCCAATCACATGTTAATGAAACACATAAAATTGATGAATTCATGGAACATGTGTTTTATCACAAGCATGATGTAAGTGACGAAGAAAGTTATCAATTATTATTAGAGTTTAGTAATCAGTTAGATACTCAATTCGGTTTAAAAGGTAATCGTCTGTTCTATCTTGCTATGGCACCACAATTCTTTGGTGTTATCTCAGATTATTTAAAATCTTCTGGCTTAACTAATACCTCAGGCTTTAAACGCCTAGTTATAGAAAAACCATTTGGCAGTGACTTGAAATCAGCTGAATCATTAAATAATCAAATAAGACGTTCATTTAAAGAAGAAGAAATTTATCGTATCGATCATTATTTAGGAAAAGATATGGTTCAAAATATTGAAGTGCTACGTTTTGCTAATGCCATGTTCGAACCGCTATGGAATAATAAATACATTTCTAATATCCAAGTTACATCCTCTGAAGTTTTAGGTGTGGAAGATCGTGGTGGTTATTATGAATCTAGCGGTGCATTAAAAGATATGGTTCAAAACCATATGTTACAAATGGTTGCTTTATTAGCAATGGAAGCCCCTATTAGCTTAAATAGTGAAGATATTAGAGCTGAAAAGGTTAAAGTATTAAAATCTTTACGTCAATTACGTCCGCAAGATGTGAGAAAGAACTTTGTTCGTGGACAATATGATCGAGGTGTCATTGAAGGACAAGAAGTGAAATCATATCGTGAAGAAGATCGAGTTGCTGAAGATTCAATAACACCTACGTTTGTGTCTGGTAAATTAACAATTGATAATTTTAGATGGGCAGGTGTACCATTCTATATTCGAACTGGTAAACGAATGAAGTCTAAAACGATTCAAGTGGTAGTTGAATTTAAAGAAGTACCTATGAACTTATATTATCAAACAGATAAATTACTAGATTCTAATTTATTAGTCATTAATATTCAACCAAATGAAGGTGTATCACTTCACTTAAATGCTAAGAAAAATATTCAAGGTATTGATACTGAACCAGTACAATTATCATATGCAATGGGAGCACAAGATAAAATGAATACTGTCGACGCATATGAAAATCTATTATTTGATTGTCTTAAAGGTGATGCTACTAACTTTACACATTGGGAAGAATTAAAATCAACTTGGAAATTTGTTGATGCGATTCAAGAACAATGGAATATGGTAGAACCAGACTTCCCTAACTATACATCTGGCACAAACGGTCCGTTAGAAAGCGACTTGTTATTAAGTAGAGATGGTAATCACTGGTGGGACGATATTCAATAATATGTTGTAACTCAATGGATGATTAAATAAATCAAATAGTGAATGATTATATGGTATTTGAAATGATAATGATATTGAAACGCATAGGTGTGTTCAATATCATTACATTTAGTACCTGTAGTCGTTCACTTTTTTTAATTAATTCATTTATTGCTATGCTTTCAGGTGTATATTTAGACAAAATAATGTAGAATAAAAGTTAATGATTGAAAATAATTGGAGTGAATATTTTGGACGTTATCAAGCAAATACAACAGGCAATTGTTTATATCGAAGACCGTCTACTTGAGCCGTTTAATTTGCAAGAATTAAGTGATTACGTTGGTCTCTCTCCCTTTCACCTTGAACAATCATTTAAAATGATTGTAGGTCTTTCACCAGAGGCGTATGCAAGAGCTAGAAAGCTGACACTAGCTGCTATAGACGTCAAACATAGTGCGAGTCGTTTGGTAGACGTTGCTAAGAAGTATAGATATGCAAATTCGAATGATTTTGCAAATGATTTTAGTGACTTTCATGGCGTTTCACCAATACAAGCATCAACTAAAAAAGATGAACTTAAAATGCAAGAACGCATTTATATAAAATTGACAACAACAGAGAGAGCGCCTTATCCCTATCGACTAGAAGAAACGGATGACATCTCTTTAGTTGGTTATGCAAGATATATCGATGCAAAGGATTTGTCAAACCCTTTTAATGTGCCTGACTTTTTAGAAGATTTGCTATTAGATGGTCATTTAAAAGAGTTACGACGTTATAATGATATAAGTCCATTTGAATTATTTGTTATAAGTTGTCCTTTAGATTCTGGGTTAGAAATTTTCGTAGGTGTACCGAGTGAGCGTTATCCAGCTCATTTAGAAAGTAGATTTCTACCTGGTAGACACTATGCTAAGTTTAATTTACAAGGGGAAATTGATTATACGGTAAATGAGGCTTGGTATTATATCGAAACAAGTTTACAGTTGACGTTACCTTATGAAAGAAATAGTTTATATGTAGAAGTATATCCTTTAGAAATTTCATTTGATGATCCTTTTACAAAAATTCAATTATGGTTACCTGTTGAGCAAGAGCATTATAATAATGAAAATTAGACATAAAAAAATCATGCCTACAAAAATGACATTTAGTCATATTTGTAGGCATGATTTTTTTTGAATTATAACTTTAGTACAAAAGCTTCATAAGGCTCGATTTGTTTTATATTAATTTCTTTCTTATAGTTGTGAAGTAATGTTTCTAAACGATCTACATCAAGATCTATATTTAATTGGCTCACTTTATCAGTTAAATTACCCACGATTAATACCTTCTCATTGTTAAGCGTTCTTGAATAAGCAAAGATATTAGGGTTATCAGCATCCACTAAATCAAATTGACCATAAGTATAAATATCAGCAGATTTTTTTAATTGAATTAGAGATTTGTAAAAATTTAGTACAGAATTCGCATCCTCTTGTTGGTCAGCCACGTTAATCTCTTTATAGTTAGTATTTACTGGGAACCATGGTTGACCATCTGTAAAGCCTGCGTTTTTTTCGTTATTCCATTGCATAGGCGTACGAGCATTGTCTCTGTTTTCCATTTTATATTTATCCAATAATTGATTGACGTCACCACCTTGTTCTTTAACGATTTGATATTCATTTTTAACTGCCACATCGTTAAATGTTTCAATACTATCAAATGGATAATTTGTCATACCAATTTCTTGTCCTTGATATATAAATGGTGTACCTTGTTGTAAGAAATACACGACTGCGTGACTTGTAGCTGATTCATACCAATAATCTGTGTCATTCCCCCATGTTGACACACGTCTTGGTTGGTCATGATTTTCAATAAATAGTGCGTTCCAGCCTACGCCTTCTAGGCGTTTTTGCCATCGATTTAGTACATTTTTATATGCGCTGACATCAAATTGAGAATCTCCAGTACTCCAAAGTCCTAAATGTTCAAATTGGAAAATCATATTAAATTTACCATTTTTTTCTCCGACCCATTCATCAGCATCGTCAGGTGTCACACCATTAGCTTCACCAACAGTCATAATATCATAGTTAGACAATGATTGATCTTTCATTTCTTGTAACCAATCTTGGATACCGGGTTGATTCATATCGACGTCAAATGCAGGTGCGTATGTTTTACCATTTGGTACAGGTAAATCACCTGCTTCAAACGTTTTCTTAATATGTGTAATTGCATCCACTCTGAACCCATCAATACCCTTATCAAACCACCAATTCATCATATCGAATACAGCTTTTCTAACGTCTTTATTATTCCAATTTAAATCTGGTTGTTTTTTACTAAACAAATGGAAATAATATTGACCTGTTTTGGCATCATATTCCCATGTTGAACCATTAAAAATACTTTCCCAGTTATTAGGTTCCGAGCCATCAGGTTTTGGATCTTCCCAAATATACCAGTCACGTTTAGGATTATCTTTACTTGATCTTGATTCGATAAACCATGGATGTTCATCAGAAGTATGATTTACAACTAAATCTAGTATTAATTTCATTCCACGTTGATGAACACCTTCTAACAATTGATCAAAGTCATTCATTGTACCAAATTCGGCCATAATCGCTTGATAGTCACTTATATCATAGCCATTGTCATCATTTGGAGATTTGTACATTGGACTCAACCAAATTACATCTATACCTAAATCTTTTAAGTAATCTAATTTTTCAATCACACCGGGTAAATCCCCTATACCATCGTTGTTACTATCATTAAAACTTCTCGGATAAACTTGATATGCAACGGCTTCTTTCCACCAATTTTTAGTCATCTTAAGTACACCTCTAATATATATTGTTAATTAACGAAACCGGTTTCTTTATCAATTATTTTATCGATAAAATGAGCAAGGGTCAAAATTTTTGATGTGAAAATAAAATAAAATAACTTAAAAAAACGCCTTACACTTTCGTGTAAGACGTTTTAAATCAAATATGAGTATTACTCTTCAACCCATTGTGTATGGAACACACCTTCACGGTCTTTACGTTCATAAGTATGTGCACCGAAATAGTCACGTTGAGCTTGAATAAGATTTGCTGGTAAATCTTCAGAACGATAACTATCATAATAGTTCACACTGGCAGAGAATCCTGGTGTTGGTACACCGTTTTTAACGCCTGTTGCTACAACATCTCTTAACGCATCTTGGTAATCTGTAACAATATTTTTGAAATATGGATCTAATAATAAGTTTTCAAGTTCAGGATTATTATCATAAGCATCTTTAATTTTTTGTAAGAATTGTGCACGAATGATACAACCTTCACGCCATATCATTGCAAGCTCACCTAATTTTAAGTTCCATTCGTGGTCTTCGCTTGCTTTTCTCATTTGAGCAAAGCCTTGAGCGTATGAACAAATCTTACTCATATATAATGCTTTTCTGATTTTTTCTAAGAATTCTTCTTTATTACCATCAAATGATGCTTGCGGTCCATTTAATGATTTAGAGGCATTAACACGTTCTGCTTTAATTGATGAAATGAAACGTGCAAATACTGATTCAGTGATAATTGTTAATGGAATTCCTAATTCTAAAGCATTAATAGAAGTCCATTTACCTGTACCTTTTTGACCAGCAGTATCTAATATTTTTTCTACTAATGGTTCGTTGTTTTCATCTAGTTTAGTGAAAATATCGCCAGTAATTTCTATTAAGTAACTTTCAAGTTCTCCAGCATTCCAGTCTTTGAAAGTTTGAGAAATTTCAGTATGACTCATACCTAATAAGTCTTTCATCATTGCATAACTTTCTGCAATTAATTGCATATCTGCGTATTCAATACCGTTATGAACCATTTTTACATAATGGCCTGCACCATTTGGTCCAATGTAAGTTACGCAAGATGCACCATCTTGAGATTTTGCTGCAATGGCATCTAAGATATCACTGACTTTATTATAAGCAGCTTCTTGACCACCAGGCATTAAAGAAGGACCAGTTAAAGCACCTACTTCACCACCTGAAACGCCCATACCGATGAAATTAACGCCACTTTCAGCTAATGCTTTATTTCGACGAATTGTATCTTGATAGTTTGTATTACCACCATCAATTAAAATATCATCATCATCTAATAAAGGTAATAAACCATCTATTGTTGCATCAGTAGCAGGACCAGCTTTAACCATTAATAAAATTTTACGGGGTTTTTCTAATGAATTAACAAATTCTTCTAAAGAATATGTTGGGTGGATACTTTTACCTTTTGATTCTTCCACCATTTCATCCGTTTTTTGTCTAGAACGATTATAAACAGATACACTATAACCACGTGATTCAATATTCCATGCAAGGTTTTTACCCATTACGGCTAAACCTACTACACCTATTTGTTGTGTCATATTACTTACCTCTCTTATTCGAATATTTCATTCATATTGTATCACAAAATGTGTACGTACTTCACTAAATTGGCCATGCTATTCTGCAACGAGCTCAATAATTTTTAAGACTTGACTAGTTAACATATTAAGATCTTTGACGGCAATTCTTTCACTTGTTGTATGGATATTTTCATAACCAACGCCTAAAATAACAGAAGGAATGCCATACGTATTAATGATACTACCATCTGAACCACCACCAGAGATTACTGTATCTCCTTTAAGACCTAGAGCAACTGCACTTTCTTTAGCTATTTTAGTCACTAATGCATCGTCCTCAATCTTAAATCCAGGATAGCTTTTTTCTATATCTACACGCGCTTGACCACCTAAATCTTTAGCGGTTTGTTCAAAGGTTTCTTTCATGTGTTGAACTTGTTTTTCAATACTTTGATCATTATGTGAGCGTGCCTCTGCTTCAATAACTACTTCGTCAGCTACAATGTTTGTTGCTGAGCCACCATGAAATTTCCCTATATTCGCAGTAGTTAATTCATCAATTTGACCTAGATGCATTTTGCTAATTGCTTTAGCAGCTATATTGATTGCACTAATACCTTCATTTGGTGTACTAGCATGTGCAGTTTTCCCATTAATTGTAGTATTAATCTTCATCTGAGTTGGTGCTCCGACAACAGTCGTACCAACCTCAACACTTGCATCAATAGCATATCCAAAGTCAGCATCTAATAAAGAGGTATCCAGAACTTGAGCGCCTAATAGACCTGATTCCTCCCCTACAGTAATCACAAATTGAATTTGTCCATGAGTTAAGTGTTGTTCATTAATAGTAGTAATTGCTTCAATAATAGCTGCTAGACCTGCTTTATCATCAGAACCCAAAATGGTCGAACCATCTGAATATATGTAACCATCTTCTGCCACATGAGGTTTGATATCAAGGCCTGGAACTACAGTATCCATATGACTTGTAAAATATAATTTAGGTACATCTTTATTTGAAATATTACTTGGCATCGTACAAATGAGATTGTTTGCCCCCAGACCATCTGTTTGACTTGCTTGGTCTTCTTCAACTTTTAAACCCAGTGATTCAAATTTTTCTTTTAAAATTGGTTGAATTTTCTCTTCATTACCTGTTTCTGAATTTATTTTTACTAAATCTAAAAATGTATTTAAGAGACGTTCTTTATTCATCGTCGTCATTCCCCCTTATTCATATAACTCCAGTTTAACTGAATTCTGAATATATCAAAAATAAATTGATTGCAATTCGGAATTAAATCATATAATGTTAATCTATACCTAGATTTTGTATTATGAATGACGTCTTAAATACGTTTTTATGTAATTGGAGGAACATCATATGACGAATAAAGTATTACGTGTAATTATAGTAGTGATGTTAGTAGCGGTAGTATTAGCCCTACTACTTACAAGTTTAGTCCCAATGTTGAACTAATCTTTGATATACTTAAAAAGCCAGAGGCATCTCTAATCGATGTCTCTGGCTTTTTTTACTTAAATTTTTTAAGCATAATTTTTAATTTCACTATGCAATTTTAAAGATCCAAATTGAGATTTAATATTTAAATACTCTTCTAATTCATTTAATAATTGAATAATATTTGCGCGCGAATTTAAAGCTTGGTGTGAAGTAGGCAACGGTAATTCATCTAAAGATAATCTTATTTCATACAGTGAATGTAATCGTAAAGCAGTATAATCATTACTATTAACATTACTACCTATTTCAGAAAGTAATTGTGAAATACGATCTAATATTGGATCTTTAGTTTGTATATTTTCTATTAAAAATTTCATTCTTTTTAATAAATCTACTTGCTCTTCGCGCATATCAAAATAATGATAATATGAATTTTCATTTCTTACAAAGTGATTCTTAACATCTCTAAATGCTAGTGATTTAGCTTTTCTAAGGTTTAATGCAAGAGGCTCAAAAGTGATATTGAGTTTATGGTTATCCTGTTTACATGCATTTTCAAAAGCTATAAAAACGTCAGTAATTTGATGTTCTATATCATTTTTAAAGTGTTTTAAAGTTTTGTCTAAACTTGGCATAATCAAATTCATTATAAAGGCAATGCCGAGTCCAACAATTAACAACATCATTTCATTAAGAATCAGATGTCCATTGATTGCTTTAGCATTAAAAACGTGGAGTAATATTACACAACTTGTAATTACACCTTCTTGAGCATTTAATACAACTGTTAATGGAATAAATAATAATACAATTAATCCTAGCACGACGGCATGTTGTCCTAGTATAGAAAATATTGCTGATCCTAAAAATAGGATTAACAAACATGATACTAAGCGAGAGACAATCGCCGTTAGTGAATGCATTTTAGTATGTTTGATACAAAGTACAACAAGTATTGCACTTGAAGCATAGTTATCAAGGCCCAAAAGCTTACAAATTATAACACCTAATGTCATTCCTACTGCTGTCTTGAGTGTTCTAAATCCAATCTTATAAGGATTTAACTTGAGCATCTGACTATGACCTCTTATCTTTCTTCACAATATTGATCGAATAGGTTTTGTAATTGATTAATCACATTCATTACATCATGACCTTCAATTTGATGACGTTCAATCATCTCAGTAATCTTACCATCTTTAATCAGTGCGAATGAAGGACTTGATGGTGCATAACCTTCAAAATAATCTCTAGCTTGTTGCGTTGCTTCTTTGTCTTGTCCTGCAAATACAGTTACTAATCGATCTGGTAATTTATCATAATGTAGAGCATGTGCAGCTGCTGGACGTGCAATGCCACCTGCACAACCACAAACAGAGTTAACCATAACAAGTGTTGTACCATCTTGTTTTAATACTTTATCAACGTCTTCAGCTGACGTTAGTTGTTCATAACCAGCATCTTCAATTTCGTTTCTTGCTTGGTCTACGACACCGTTCATATATAAATCAAAATTTAAATCCATAAGTTAGAATCACCTTTCGTTATTAATTTAACTGTCTTTATTTTACTAATTAAACGTTGATACTTCAACATGCATGATTATTGAAAATAAAATAGACATAAATACTTTCATCAATATAAAAGTATTTATGTCTATGAATAAAAAGTGTAATTAATATATATTAGTGTTCTCTACTGTGTATTGTTCTACGCGTTGTTTTATATGATTCATGAATTGGCCAGTTTGTAACCCATCTAAGATACGGTGGTCGATGGATATACAGAGATTAACCATACTTCGTATCGCTATCATATCATCGATAACTACAGGTTTTTTAACAACTGATTCAACTTGTAAAATAGCTGCTTGTGGATGGTTAATGATACCCATTGAAGATACAGAACCAAATGAACCTGTATTATTTACAGTAAATGTGCCACCTTGCATATCCTCTTGAGTTAATTGATTGTTTCTTGCTTTTTGAGCAAGTTCATTAATCTCACGAGCGATACCTTTAATTGATTTTTCATCAGCATGCTTAATGACTGGCACATACAATTTATTTTCATGTGCAACTGCAATGGAAATATTGATATCTTTATGAATGATAATTTCACTGCCATTCCAACTACTATTTAACATTGGGTAAGCTTTTAAAGCTTCTGCGACTGTTTTAACAAAGAAAGCAAAGAATGTAAGGTTATAGCCTTCATTATTTTTAAAGCTATTTTTATGATAGTTTCTAGTTTTAACTAAATTAGTAGCGTCAGCTTCAATCATCATCCAACCGTGTGGTATTTCAGTAGCGCTTGTTACCATGTTATTTGCAATCGCTTTTCGCACACCATTAACAGGTATCGTACTTTGGTCACCGGTCCATTGATGTTGTGCATCGTTTGACTCAGTTGTTACTTGTGGTTGAGCATTAGCAGATGATTGTGACGTGTTAGTCTGTGTTGGATGTGAATCTGCTGCATTGATAAATGCTAAGATATCTTTTTTAGTTACCCTGCCTTCGAATCCAGTTCCTGGAACTTGTGATAAATCAATTTGATTTTCAGAAGCTAATTTAAATACTACAGGTGAAAAACGACCATTATTTTTAGGTTGAGTCTCATTTTGAAGTTGAGTAGTATGATGATCTTTTTTTGATGTCTCTTCTTTTACATTCTGCTTTTGAGCGTTTGACGCATTTTGTTTATCGTCATTTGAATTTATTTCTGAAGAGTTTTCTTCAGGTGAATCAATTTTACAAATAACTGTATCGATTTCTACAGTTTCGCCTTCACTTACAGTTAATTCTGTAATCGTACCTGAAACGGTAGATGGTACTTCAGCCGTTACTTTATCTGTAATTACTTCACATAGTGGATCATATTCATCGACATGGTCACCTACAGATACTAGCCATTGCTCAATTGTACCTTCATGAACACTCTCGCCTAATTTTGGCATTTTAATATCCAATGTAAAGCCTCCTTAAAATTCTGCGAGTTCACGCATTTTTGCCTGTATTTTCTCAGGGTTCATCATTAATTCATTTTCTAAAACTGGTGAGAATGGCATTGAAGGAACATCAGCACCAGCTAAGCGCATAATCGGTGCATCTAATTCGAATAAGCAGTTTTCAGCGATAATAGCGGATACTTCTGACATAATGCTACCTTCTAAATTATCTTCAGTAACTAATAATACTTTTCCTGTCTTTTTAGCACGTTCGATAATAGTATCTTTATCTAACGGATAAACAGTTCTTAAGTCAACTACTTCAACGTTGATACCATCTTCTGCAAGAATATCAGCAACTTGTAGACAATAATTAACCATCAATCCATAACAAAATACTGTTATGTCATCGCCTTGACGCTTCACATCAGCTTTACCTAATGGAACTGTGTAGTAATCTTCTGGTACTTCTTCTTTTAAGAAGCGATATGCTTTTTTATGTTCAAAGTAAAGCACTGGATCGTTAGATTCTATTGAAGATAAAAGTAATCCTTTAGCGTCATATGGTGATGATGGAATAACAATCGTTAATCCCGGTGTTGAAGCAAAGATACTTTCAATACTTTGTGAATGATATAAGCCACCATGCACGCCACCACCAAATGGTGCTCTAATTGTAATTGGACATTGCCAATCGTTATTAGAACGATAACGCATTTTGGCTGCTTCACTAATAATCTGATTTGTCGCTGGTAAAATAAAATCTGCGAATTGTATTTCGGCAATAGGACGTTTGCCTAACATAGCTGCACCTATTGCAGTACCGACTATATTTGATTCAGCTAACGGTGTATCAATGACGCGTTCTTTACCATATTTACTTTGTAAACCTAAAGTAGCACCAAATACGCCACCTTTTTTACCAACGTCTTCACCAAGAATAAAAGTATTTTGGTCTTTTTCCATTGCTAAGTCTTGTGCTTGGCGAATGGCATCTAAGTAAGATAGCTTAGTCATGATTGATACTCCCTTCTTCTTCATAAACATAGGCATAAGCTTCTTCGACTGAAGGATATGGTGCTTCTTCTGCAGCTTTTGTAGCATGATTAATGATATCTTTATGTTCTTGTTCTATTTCAGTTAACCAAGCATCGTCAATGATACCTAAATCCAACAAATGATTTTTAAAGCGGATATTACAATCAGCTTCTTTTAAGCCGTCACGTTCTTCTTGCGTTCTATATTTATCATCATCGTCTGATGAATGTGCTGTCATACGAGTTGTGATTGCTTCAATTAACGTAGCACCTTCTCCATTAAGTGCTCTCTTTCTTGATTCTTTCATAGCTTTATACATTGCGATTGGATCATTACCATCAACTTGTACACCTTCCATGCCATAACCAATGGCACGATCTGATAAATTTTTAGCTGCATATTGTAATGAATCTGGTACTGAAATCGCATATTTATTATTAATAATGACACACACAAAAGGTAATTGATGTACGCCAGCAAAGTTCAAACCTTCATGAAAGTCTCCTTGGTTAGAACTACCTTCACCAACTGTTGCAGTAGCGATATTGGGCTTTTTATCCATTTTTAATGCTAATGCTGCACCAACTGAATGTGGAATTTGAGTTGCTACTGGAGAACTTTGGGATAAAATACCCTTTTCTCTATGACTATAATGAGATGGCATTTGTTTACCACCTGAGTTAATATCGTCCCTTTTACCAAAAGAAGCTAACATAGTATCGAGAGGCGTCATACCCATGTATGTTACAAAAGCTAAATCTCTATAATATGGAGATGAAATATCACCTTGTTCCATAGCATAGGCCATACCTATTTGAGTTGCTTCTTGACCTTGACCACTGACAACAAAAGGAATTTTACCGGCTCTATTGAGCAACCAAAGTCTTTCGTCTAATTTACGTCCAAGATCCATCCATTTATACATATTTTTTAGGTCTTCTTCTGTAAGGCCTGCTGACTTATAGTCAATCATGTTATTTCCTCCTATTTAAACGTGAATTGCTCGATTTTCAATTTTTAGGCCAAGTTCCATCAATACTTCAGAAAGAGATGGATGAGCATGAGTAGTTAAACCTAATTCTAATGATGAGCCATTCATAAATTGTAATAATGATACTTCATTGATTAATTCAGTTACGTGTGGGCCAATCATATTGATTCCAATGATTTCATCTTGATCTTGATCAACAATCACTTCACAAAAGCCATTTTGAGGGCCAGTAGATTCTATCATTGCTTTACCAATTGCTTTAAATGAAACTTTATAATTTTTAGCATTGATATTGTCCTGCTTAGCTTGTTCTAAGTTTTTACCTATTGAAGCTATTTCAGGATAAGTATAAATACATTTGGGCATTAAATTATAATTGATAGGTATTGGTGATTCGTCAAACATATGTTCAACTGCTGTGATACCTTCTTTTGAACCTACATGTGCTAACTGCAATTTACCAATACAATCACCTGCGGCATATATATGCTTATCTTCTGTTTGTTGGTATTGATTAGTGATAATATGACCTGATTGAGTCGTTTTCACTTTTGTATTTTGTAATCCTATATCAGACGTATTTGGTTTACGGCCGACTGATAACAAAATTTTATCTACAACGATTTGTTGATCATTGATATGAAGCGTTGCACCATTATTATCTTTGTTAACCTTTACACTTTGATCATCTAAGACAACATTTTCGAAGAATTTTGTTCCGCGATTTTCTAATTCTCGTTTAATTGTTTTGGCAATTTGAGTACTTTCATTTGGTAGAATGCGTTCATTAGCTTCAATAACAGTCACAGCAACACCTAAATCCGTTAAATATGAAGCGAATTCTAAACCAATGACACCACCGCCAATAATTGCGATACTATCTGGTAATATATCCATATTTAAAATATCATCACTAGATAAAATGACGTTATGATCAAATTTTAAGAATGGTAAAGATTGTGGCACAGAACCAGTAGCTATAAGTACGAATTGATTTGGAATCATTTCGTTTTCTCCATCTTCAAATTCTACCGATATCGTACCACTTTGTGGAGAAAATATAGATTCTCCTAGTATGCGCCCAGTACCGTTAAATACATCAATGTGATTCTGTTTCATTAAATGCTGAACACCTTGATACATTTGATTAACGATTTCATCTTTTCTTTCTAAAATGCGCTCATAATTCAAATTATACTCTGGAACATCAATACCAAATTGTTTCGCATTCTTTATAGTATGGACTACTTCTGCAGATTTTAATAATGATTTGGTAGGAATACATCCTTTATGTAAACACGTACCTCCTAATAGCGATCTTTCGACAATAGCAACTGTTTTGCCTAATTGTGAAGCACGTATTGCCGCTACATATCCTGCAGTACCTCCACCTAATACAACTAAATCATATTGCTTTTCAGACATATGCTTACTCCTAACTATATGTATAGAGAACATTAATAAAACTATGTTTATTAAAAATTCTCTGATAATTAAAGGTTATCTTTCTTTTCATCTTCAAAATTAATCAATACTATAATATTTTACATCAGTTAAAACATTTTCGAAATTCTAAATACTTCATTTTTTTGTATAAAAAGTGACTATTCAATACAACTGGAAAATTTACAGACTAACGAAACATCATTACTTAAGTATTAATTATTAATGATGTTTTACTTAATTTAAATTAATACATTATTTCCTTTGATTCTGAGCTATCATTTCTTTTGCATTCTCTCTCGTTAAATCTGTAACACTAGCGCCAGAAATCATACGAGCTACTTCATCAATTCGATCATCATTTTCAAGTTCTTTAACTTGTGTTGTTGTTCGGTCTTCTGTTGTATGTTTAGAAATAAGTAAATGATGATCACTCATTGTAGCAACTTGAGGTAAATGTGAGATACATATTACTTGAATATATTCAGCTATATCACGCATTTTCTCAGCCATTTTTTGAGCTGCTTGACCTGAAACGCCTGAATCAACTTCATCGAATAATATAGCTGTTTGTCCTCTAGATTGAACAAATATACTTTTTAATGCGAGCATGATTCTAGATAGTTCCCCGCCTGAAGCTATTTTATTTAAGCTTTTTAGAGGTTCACCTTTATTTGGGCTAATTAAAAATTCTACAAATTCAATACCTTCAATATTCGGTTCATCAAGTGGTTTAAATGAAATTTCTAAATTGGCATCTTTCATTTGTAAATTTTGTATTTCTGATACAATATGGTCTCTTAATTCTCTAGCAACTTTCCGTCTTTTTTCTGATAATGATTTACCTACTTTAATTACTTGTTGGTATAAATCGTTAATCTCTTCACGTAGTTGTGATGTACTTTGTTCATAGTTTTCAATTTTATTGATTTCATTTTCAAGTTTGCCTTGATATGCAATCAACTCGGAAACATCCTTACCATATTTACGTTTTAAGTTATTAAGCAAGTTCATACGTGATTCAAGTTCATTAAGGACTTGTTCATCAAATTCAGTATTAGTCATTTCATCATAAAGTTCGTGTTTGGCATCTTCTAACGTATAGTAAAACTGATCTACTTCTTCTTTTAATGTTACATATTTATCAGGAACAATATCATTAATTTCATTTAAGAAATTGCTTAGTTCATAGAGTCGATCAGTAATTGCATTTTCATCTGTTAAAGTCAAATGTGCATTATTTAAAGCTAAACTTAGTTTTTCTGAGTTTTGAATTCTTTTAATATCTGATTCTAGTTGGTCGACTTCTCCCTCTTTTAAAGATGCTTCTGTCAATTCTTCTAATTGAAACTTCATTAAATCTAGTCTTTGTAGCAATGCTTGGTCAGCAGATTCTAATTCTTCGAGTTCTTTGCGTTTAGATTTATATTGATTAAAGACCTCGTGATATTGTGATAAAAGATCACTATATTGCTCACCAGCGTAATCATCGAGTAATTGTAAATGATATTTTTGTTTAAGTAATGATTGTGTTTCATGTTGCCCGTGGATATCTAAAAGTTCCTGCATTACTTTTCTTAAATCTTGTAATGTAATAGTTTGATTATTAATTCGACAGATACTTTTGCCAGAACTAAAAATTTCTCTTTTAACTAATAAAAAGTCTTCATCGATATCAATATTTAAATCTTGCAACACATGTATTGCATCTTTGCTATTATCAATATCGAATATACCTTCAATAATTGCTTTTTTCTCACCATGTCTAACATAATCTGATGACGCTCGCATACCGATAAGTTGTCCAATAGCATCGATAATGATTGATTTACCTGAACCTGTTTCACCACTTAAAACAGTTAAACCATCTGAAAATTGAATTTCTAATTCATCGATGATTGCAAATTGTTTTATTGATAAGGTTTGTAACATAAATTCATCGCATCCTTATAATAAATTGAAAATTCTTGTTTTGATTTCTTCACTCGCTTCATCATTTCGACAAATAATAAGGCAAGTATCATCACCACAAATTGTTCCTAACACTTCTTCCCAATCAATTTGGTCTAATATTGCACCTATGGATTGTGCATTACCTGGTAATGTTTTTAATACTAGTAGATTACCTGTACCTTCAATATTTACAAATGAATCCATCAAATATCTACCGAGTTTTTCAAGAGGATGATATTTACGATCATTAGGTAAACTATAAACATATTGGCCTGATGCGGCTGGTACTTTTATTAGTTGTAATTCTTTAATATCACGAGAGACAGTCGCCTGTGTCACATTTAATTCATATTCATTCAAACGTTTAACTAATTCATCTTGTGTTTCAATTTGTTCATTCGATATAATTTCTCTAATTTTTATATGTCTTACCGATTTTTTTGGCAAAATTAACACCTCTAGTTACGAATATTTATACAGTTATTTTAACATATGCATTTAGTTACTACTACTCATCACCCTTTTGAATAAGGATATAAAGTACGTTGAATAACTGCTAATATAGTTTTCTATGAATAATATATTACAAATAAATTAATCGTACTTTATATGCATTTTAATGATATTGATGAATATTTATTGTATAACAGCTTAGAATTTAATTTTGAACATAAAACGAGGTTAACAAAAATTGAATGTAATTTCTGTTAACCTCTATCATATGAGTAATATTGTAAAATAAATAAAATTAATGATCACGATGATAGAATAAATCTACAATGTCTCTTAAATTTGTAGTTTCATATTGATCACCTATGTTATCTAAACATTTGAGTGCTTCATTACGATGATAATTTAATTTATTCTCCGCACCGTCTTTATTCAATATAGAGACATAAGTACTTTTATCATTCTCTAAATCACTACCCACTTTTTTACCAAGCTTTTGTTCGTCGCCATATATATCTAATAAATCGTCTTTGATTTGGAACATTAATCCAAGATGGTCACTAAATTCATTTAACATTGCAGATGTATGTTCATCAGTGTCGGCAATGTCAACTGCACTCATAATTGCAAAAGTAAGTAATGCACCTGTTTTTGTTCTATGAATAGATTCTAACGTTGAAATATCTATCTTTTTATCTTCACTCTGCATATCTAGTGTTTGTCCACCAACCATACCCAGATGTCCGCTAGCATATGCTAATCTTTGTAAGACTTTAACCTTTTTAGCATCACATAAAGCTGAATCGTAAGACACGAGTTCAAAGGCTTTAGTTAAAAGCGCATCACCAGCTAAAATGGCTTTCCATTCACCATATACTTTGTGGTTAGTTAGCTTGCCTCTGCGATAATCATCGTTATCCATGGCTGGAAGATCATCATGTATAAGTGAATATGTATGAATCATTTCTAAGGCCAAGGCGCTTTGCATGCCTTGACGATAATCTTCATTTAACATATCTAAAGTAAGTAGCAATAATACAGGTCTAATTCTTTTTCCACCTGCATTAAGAGAATAAAGCATACTTTCTTCTAAATTTGTATTTAGCGTAGACTCTGGTATTGATTTCTTAAGAGCGTCATTAATTTCATTAATTAAATCATTCATTTGTAGTTTCATCATTATCCTGTTCCTCAGCTTCTTCTTGCATTAATTTATTTACCTTTTTCTCGGCATCTTTTAATGTTGAATCGCATGCTGTAGATAATTTCATTCCTCGTTGATATAAATCTAGAGATTCTTCTAATGATACGGTTTCATTATCTAATTTTTGTACAATGCTCTCAAGCTCTTGCATCATTTCTTCAAAGCTTTGTTTTTCTTTACTCATCATTACACCTTACTTTCTTAACAATGGCATCGATTTGACCATCTTTCATAGTTAAAACAATTTCATCATTTTCCGACATGTCTTTTGTACTTGTGACAACGTTATCTTCTTTGTTTACAATTGCGTATCCACGTAACATTGTATTGGTTGGGCTTAATTGATTCAGTTGTTCAATTTTTGATTTTAGTGCATTTTTGTATTGTGATAAATCGTTATTTATCTTTTGAGTTAGGCGTGATTTAAGTTGGCCATTCTGTTGTTGATTTCTAATAATAGAAGATTCGAGATGCTTTGGATTAAATCTTTGTTTCAAAATACTTATTTGATGTTGTTGCTGTTCTAACTTACTAGTCAACTTTTGATTTAATTGCTTTTCAAGATCATCTCTTTTTTGAATTTGCTGATCATATAATAGAGATGGTTGCTTAAATTTGTAATACGAAGATAGATGTTCAAGATGCTTTTTATGTTGTTCCACATATTGCTTGATATGTCTAGTTAATGTGAATTGATATTGCTTAATTTGCTGTAATAATTCATACTGATCTGGCGTTGCCATCACTGCTGCTTGCGTTGGTGTAGCTGCTCTTACGTCAGCCACAAAATCACTTAATGTAAAATCGGTTTCGTGACCAACTGCTGATATAATTGGCGTTTGACATTCGAAAATGGCTTTAACAACTTCTTCTTCATTAAAATTCCATAAATCTTCAATTGATCCTCCACCGCGTCCAACAATAATGGTATCTACATCTAATTGATCTGCATATTTAATCTTTTCTATAATGTCAGCTTTGGCTTGTTGTCCTTGCACCAATGTACTAATTTGTATTTGTTCAACAAGGGGATAGCGACTATTAATTGTTGAATGTATATCTCTGATTGCTGCACCTGTACTAGCAGTAAGGACTGCAATTTTTTTTGGAAAACGAGGTATAGTTTTTTTATTACTATTATCAAAATAACCTTCTTTTGAAAGCTTTTTCTTTAATTCTTCCAATTTTTGATAGAGATTACCTATACCATCGAGTTGCATCTTATTTACATATATTTGATAGTTTCCTCTGCGCTCATATACAGATACACGTGCCTCTAATAGTACTTCATCCCCCTCTTTAGGTTCGAAGTTGAGTTTAGAAGCACTACCTTTAAACATCATTGCACTAATTACACTTTCTTTATCTTTTACATTAAAGTATAAATGACCACTTGAATGTTTTTTAAAGTTAGATAATTCTCCTTTTATAAGAACGGACTGTAAATGTGGATCTTGATCAAATTTATATTTAATATATTTAGTTAATGTGGAAACTGTTAAGTAATCAGTCATATATATCACTCAATTTTATTAGTTTATGTTACTCAGTACGCCATTGATGAATTTATAATGATCATCATCGCTAAATTGTTTAGCTAACTCAACGGCTTCGTTTATGACTACTTTAGATGGTGTATCACTGTGCAATATTTCAAAAGTTGCCATGCGTAAGATGATACGGTCTGTTTTTAATAATCTTTCGAGTGACCAATCTTTGAGATATGGTTTGATTTTTTCATCTAATACAGGTTCGTGATCTTTAACACCAGTCACTAACCAATTAATGAAATCAAAGTCTAAATCTGGATAGTCATCTTTAATAAAGTTAATTGCTTCTTTGATAGTTAAATCAGTGTCTTTAATTTCTAATTGAAATAAAGTTTGAAAAGCTTGGACTCTTGATTCTTTACGACTCATAAATAACTCCTTCAAACGTTTTTATAAAAGATTAGGTACTATTGAGATGTGTTTTTAATGATGATATCTCTAAACTAGTACCTAACTTAATTTATTATTTATTTTTCTACTACAATTTGGGTAATGTGAACATTAATTTGCTTTGGTTCAATTGCTGCCATTGTAGAAATTTGATTGAAAATAGCAGATTGAATTTGATTCGCTGTTTTAGAAATATTAATGCCGTGTTTTAAAGCACAATAAACATCGATATAAATACCATCTTCTCGAGCTTCAATTTTTAAATCTCTATTTAAATTTTTACGACTAATTTTTTCTAAGTTAGTATTTTTTAATTCTGCAAAATGTCCTGTAATGCCATCTACTTCTGAGGTAGCAATACTAGCAATAACAGATAAAACTTCTGGAGCAATTTCGATTTTGCCTAAATTTGTGTGAGAATAATCCGCAACATTGACCATTGTTTTAACCTCCTATTGGTTGTCATCAGCCATAATATTATATTTTTCTAAGAATTTAGTATTAAATTCACCACTTCTGAAGATATCATTTGTTAATAATTTTAAATGGAATGGAATCGTAGTATCTATTCCTAAAACTAAATATTCACTTAACGCTCTGATACCTGTCATGATTGCTTCATCTCTTGTCGACTCATGCACGATAAGTTTAGCAACCATCGAATCATAATATGGTGGAATTGTATAATTAGTATAACATGCAGATTCAATTCTGACTCCGAATCCACCTGGTGCTAAATATTGAGTGATTTTACCAGGAGATGGCATGAAATCTTTGTATGGATTCTCGGCGTTAATTCTAAATTCAATCGCATGTCCGTTAATTTTGATATCTTTTTGTTTAAATGGTAATGCCTCACCCATTGCGACTTTTAATTGTAATTTGACTAAGTCTACACCTGTAACCATTTCAGTAACAGGATGCTCAACTTGAATGCGGGTATTCATTTCCATGAAGTAGAACTGATCATCATTTAAATCATAAATAAATTCTATTGTTCCAGCATTTTCATAGTTTACAGCTTTAGCAGCTCTAATTGCTGCATTACCCATTTCTTGACGTGTTTCTTCAGATAAAATTGGTGAAGGTGCTTCTTCTACTAATTTTTGCATACGTCTTTGAATTGTACAGTCACGTTCACCTAAATGAATCACATTGCCATAACTGTCACCGATGATTTGAATTTCGATATGACGGAAATTTTCAATGAATTTTTCTAAATATAATCCACCATTACCAAATGCAGTTTCCGCTTCTTGTTGTGTCATTCGGTACCCCGTTTCAAGTTCTTTCTCATCTCGAGCTACACGTATACCCTTACCCCCACCACCAGCAGTGGCTTTAATAATGACAGGGTAACCAATTTTTTTAGCGACCTTTTTCGCATCGTCAATATTATGAACTAAACCTTCACTACCTGGAACAACAGGAACATTGGCTTTGATCATTTCCGCTTTAGCGACATCTTTAATACCCATTTTTTGAATAGATTCATGGCTAGGTCCGATAAATTTTAATTGGCATGCTTCACATAATTCAGCAAAGTCACCATTTTCAGCTAAGAAACCGTAACCTGGGTGGACACCATCGCATCCTGTTGATGTAGCAATTGATAAGATATTAGGGATATTTAAATATGAATCTTTAGACAGAGTTGGACCAACGCAATATGCTTCATCAGCAATTTGAGTATGTAAGGCGTCTTTGTCTCCTTCTGAATAAATAGCAACTGTTTGAATACCTAGCTCGTGGCAAGCTCTTATGATTCTAACTGCGATTTCACCACGATTTGCGATAAGTACTTTTTTCATTATTTCACCTTAAATAACGGTTGGCCATACTCTACCATTTGTCCGTCTTCTACTAATATTTCAACAATTTCACCTGAGATTTCTGCTTGGATTTCATTAAATAGTTTCATTGCTTCTAAAATACAAACAGTTGTGTCATTTGAGACTTTATCTCCAACTTGTACGTAAGCACCTTCTTCTGGTGATGGTGATTTGTAAAATGTACCAACCATTGGTGCATTAATTGTTTCATAATTGTCTGCCACTTCTTCTTGTGCTTGCGCATTATCACTGACTTGTGGTGTAGATTGAGCAACTTGAGGTTGAGCAATAGATGGTGCCGGTTGTTGTGCCACTTGTGGTGTAATAATTTCAGTTTCTTTTTCTTTTTTTAAGTTAACAACGCTACCTTTATTATCTTCAATGTTAATTTCTGTTAAGTTTGATTGATCAAGAATCTCTATTAATTCTTTTATTTCTTTAAAGTTCATAATTATTACTGACTCCTTCAGTTTGTTTTCATCTACCCGTCTATTTTACTTGAGACAACCTTTCAATTCAAGCATGATAAGATATCCTATATTTTGAAATGGACTTGTTGGCTTAAAATCATAGTATCAGGAGATAAACTAAGTCATGGCGTAATAGTCTAAATAACTAATTTAAAATAATAAACGTGATGACATGATAGTACATCATATCATCACGTTAGAGTTAAATTATGATTCGTTAAATATGTCTCTCAATACCCTTACAGCACGATTAATTTCTTGTGAACTAATGGTTAGTGGTGGCAATAATCGGATGACATTTTGACCGGCAGTTAAAATAATTAAACCACGTTCACGTGCTTTGACTACAAGTTGCGATAAGTCTAAATCAGTTTCAATACCGATCATTAATCCTTTACCACGTATGTCAATGATATGAGGATTGTCTACTAATGCATTATTTAATTTGAAGAATAATTCTTCTGATTTTTTTGAAACATGATTTAAAAAATGAGCTTTATTGATAATTTCTAATGTGGCTTTTGCAGCTGTCATTGCAAGTTTGTTTCCGCCAAATGTAGACCCATGACTACCATAATCAAAGACATGCGATAGACGTCTCTTACCTAACATAGCGCCTACAGGAACGCCATTAGCAAGACCTTTTGCAGAAGTGACAATATCCGGCTCAATATCATAATGTTCGAAAGCGAAACATTTACCTGTTCGTCCAATGCCAGTTTGAACTTCATCAACGATTAATAAAATGTCATGTGCATGACACAGTTGACTTAATTGTTTGATAAAGGATGATTTAGCGACGTGAATGCCAGATTCTCCTTGAATAAGTTCAAGCATGATAGCTGCTGTATCTTTAGTAATTAGTGATTTCACACTATTGATGTCATTAAATTTTGCATAACTAAAGTGAGGAACTACATCTCCAAAGCCTGCTTTTATTTTTCCTTGACCTGTAGCAGACATTGCACCATATGTTCTGCCATGAAATGATTGATCAAAACATATAATTGATTGTTTGCCTGTATATTTACGTGCTAATTTAATAGCCGCCTCATTTGCTTCAGCACCGCTATTACAGAAATATACACAATAGTCATATTGACGTACTAATAATTGGGCCACATTTTCTGTAGCGTATTTAAATATAAATTGGGAGTATGCCAAATTTGAGCAACCTGTTTCTCTAATTGTTCTTTAACGTATGGATGAAAACCTAAATTTGTTACACCGATGCCCGAAGAAAAATCGAGATATTTATTACCGTTTGTATCCAATAACTCATTTAATTCTGCTTTAACGAATTCGACATTTGCTCTTTTGTAATTTTGAAATAAGTAACTCATTTGATGTTCCCTTCTATGATTGTTCCTGTTAATAAATTATCTCCAATAATAACTTCTTGAACGCCGGACTTAACTGTTGATACGGCACTATTAATTTTAGGTATCATACCACCAGTAATAATATGGTTGTCGATTTTAGATTGCACGTGGTTAATATTTAATCTTTTTATCAAAGTTCCATGTTCTATCACACCTTTAACATCAGTCATTAATATTAATTTACGTGCTTTCATTGCGATAGCAATTGCTGTTGCTAAATGGTCGGCATTGATATTAATTAATTCACCATCTTGATGTGTACCGATAGAACTTATAACAGGAATCATATTTTGAATTAAATAATTTTGAATTGCATTTACGTTTACTTGTATATTTTTACCTACAGAGCCATAGTGTTGATAGTTCAAATAATCCGCTTGAATGATTGATAATTGATCTTCTCTTAATTGCTTCACATTTAAATTCGCTGCTTTTAAATCACTTGTTAATTTTTGACCGACATGATTAAACAAGGCATCTTTAATAATTGGTAAATCTTCCTTAGCAGTTACTCTCAATCCATCTTTTTTAACTGTAGGGTGATTTGCTTTCATCAATAGTGATTCAATAACATTACCGCCACCATGAACGATAATAATTTGATCATTTTGTTTAATCCAATTCTTTATCTGCATTATAGTGTTTTTACTTAAATGCTTTATGGCTATACCGCCCATTTTAATTACAATAATTTGATTCATTTTGTTACCTCTATGTTGTATATAATGCATTAATTTTTACGTAAACATAAGTTAAATCACAACCCCATGCAGTACCTGATTTATTACCTTGATGCATATTAATGTTGATATGAATGTCTTTATTTTTTAATTTATTGCGCATAGTTTCAGCATCAAAAGTGATTGGTGTTGAGCCAATCATGACGGGGACGTCTTCTATTAAGATATCAACGTTATTAATATCAAAGTTAGATTGGGTATAACCAATAGCTGCGAATATACGTCCCCAATTAGGATCTTCTCCATATATGGCTGATTTTACTAAATTTGAACCAACAACTGTCTTGGCTATCATTCTTGCAGATTTTTCATTTGGCATTTTATCTACTGTCACTTCAATTAATTTTGTAGCGCCTTCTCCATCTTTGGCAATTTGTATCGCTAGTGAACGCATAACATGTTCTAACATATTGCAAAATGTTTTGAATTCTTTAGTGTTTGGTAAAATTTCTTTATTATTAGCTACACCATTTGATAAAACTAGTACTAAATCATTAGTAGATGTATCCCCATCGATAGTAATTTGATTAAATGTTTTATCAATGTTAGTTTTTAGTGCTTCTTGTAAAGTTTCCGTAGAAATATTAGCATCACATGTAATAAAAGCTAGCATTGTAGCCGTATTAGGATGTATCATACCTGAACCTTTGGCAACACCTGCCATGGTTACAGTTGTCTGGCCAAATTTTTCAGTTACGACACATGTTTTTGTATTTAAATCAGTAGTTAAGATTGCTTTTGCAAAATAATTCGCATTACCATCTTTGTTTAACTGTTGAATACCTTTTTTAATTTTAGACATTGGTAAACGTTGACCAATAATTCCTGTAGAAGCAACACAAATGAAATCTTGATTGATACCTAGCGTTTCTGATACTTGTTGTTGCATTGAAATGGCATCTTCCATACCCTTCTGTCCTGTACAAGCATTGGCTATGCCTGAGTTGGCAATCACGGCTTGAATTTTTCCAGTAGTTTGTATTGTTCTTTTATTTAAAATTAAAGGTGCTGCTTTGACTTTATTAGTAGTTTGAACATAAGCAACGCTTGATGGGCATTCTGACACAATCCATCCTAGATCTAATTTTTTTTTTAATTCCTACATGTATTCCATCTGCAGTGAAACCTTTTGGGCTTGCAATATTTCCTGTAATTTCTTTCATTTTATACTCCTCACTACACTAATGGAGGTACACTGCAAAGTCCTTCGGTTTCATCAAAACCAAACATAAGATTGATATTTTGTAGTGCTTGTCCAGAAGCGCCCTTGATTAAATTATCTAGTACTACCATAACCGTTAAAATATTTGTTTTATCATTATATTTAAATCCAATATTCACATAATTTGTTCCAACAACTTCATTTAATTGTGGCATGGTTCTTAGTATACGTATAAAAGGTTTATTCTTATAAATCAACTCATATGTTTCGGTAATCTGTTGAGCAAAAGTTGAACTTTTCAGTTTACAGTAAATTGTTGCTACAATGCCTCTATTTACAGGTATTAAAGAAGTAGAAAATTGAATATTCTGTAAATTGTGATCGTAGTGTTTTAACATTTGTATAATTTCAGGAATATGTTGATGTTCGTTTAATTTATAAGTTAAATAATTGTTATTTATATTTACAAAGTGACTAGCTGTTGTAGGATTTTTTCCAGCACCTGACAAGCCACTTTTAGCATCAATGATAATTGAGTCTAGTTGGATTAATTTGTTTTGTAACAAAGGAATAAGTGCCAGTTCAACTGCAGTTGCATAACATCCTGGGTTTGAAATAAATCGATGGTTCGAAGATGTAGTAAATTCTGGCAAACAATAGGTGAACTGTTTTTGAATATCGTTATTAACAGGTTCTTTTTTGTACCATAATTTATATTCATCTGAAGGTAATCTATGATCACCTGAAATATCGACAACTGGAAAATTTGAATTAACAAATTTTGATGATAATTGACTAGCAATGCCGCTTGGCGTTGCGAATACAACTAGGTCGCTATGTTTCATAATTTCATCTGCATCAAATGGTTGTACAATCAAATCGCATATACCTTTTAAATGTGGATATAATTCTGAAATTGATTTACCAATTGATTGAGTGGCATGTATAGATGATACCTCAATATGAGGATGATGATGTATAAGGCGTAGTAGCTCTAGCCCGGAATATCCAGTGATTCCTACAATACTTATGCGCATACTTAAACCTATTTTCGTATTTTTATACAATTTTATGTTATAAAATACGAAAAATCAAGTGCACAATATAATGATTGACTAGATACTCCTCAAATTCTTTGCATAAAAAAATACATAACTTACGTTGTCGTAAGTTATGTATTTATTGTTAAATTATTTTTTCTAAATTAACCTCTAGAAATGTAACTTCCATCACTAGTGTTGATAACAAGAATGTCACCTTCGTTTACAAATAAAGGTACATTAAGTGTGTAACCTGTTTCAACAGTAGCTGATTTAGTAGCGCCTGTTGCAGTATCACCTTTGATACCTGGCTCAGTTTCAGTTACTTGTAATTCTACTGTTTTTGGTAATTCTAATCCAATTACTTCTCCATCATATGATTGAATTTGTACTTCCATGTTGGCTTTTAAGTAATTTAATTCATCTTTTAAGTAGTCGCCTGGTAATTCTGTTTGGTCAAATGTTTCATTATCCATGAATACATGATTATCACCATCAGCGTATAAGTATTGCATGCGACGATTTTCAATCATTGCTTGTTCTACTTTTTCACCAGCTCTAAATGTTTTTTCTTGGATAGCACCCGTTCTTAAGTTACGTAGTTTTGAACGTACGAAAGCAGATCCTTTACCTGGTTTTACATGTTGGAAATCAATTACTTTCCAAATGCCATTATCTACAGAAATTGTTAAACCTGTTTTAAAATCATTTACTGAAATCATTCAGTTTCCTCCTCAATATACACGCTTATTTTAAAATAATAAGGTCTTTTGTGCATTTAGTAAAGACTTCACAACCATTTTCTGTCATCAAGATATCATCTTCAATTCGAACGCCACCTAAACCATCAACATATATACCTGGTTCAATAGTGACGCAATTATTTACTCGAAGTTGACCAGATGCATTTTTAGATAGTAATGGACCTTCGTGTATGTCTAAACCAATACCATGACCTAATGAATGGCCAAATTCCTCACCATATCCATGTGCTTCAATAAAATCTCGGGAAAGTGCATCAGCTTCTTTTACTGTCATACCCGGTTTGATTTCATTGAGCGCTTTTTGTTGTGCTTTTAATACTATATCATAAATTTCTTTCATTTTAGGATTTGGTTCACCTATTGCAAAAGTTCTTGTGATATCTGAACAATAACCTTTATAGTATGCACCAAAATCTAATGTAACCATATCACCTTGCTCAATAATTTTATCACTTGCAACACCGTGTGGTAAAGCGCCTCGATGACCAGATGCTACTATTGTATCAAAAGATGGTCCATCTGCACCTAAATGTAACATTTTACTTTCTAGTTCGGCTTTTACTTCGCGTTCAGTCATACCTGCTTTCACAATTGATAAAATATAATCATAGGTTTCATCAACAATTTGAGCTGCTTTTTTGATTATTTCAATTTCTGTATTTGATTTTACTTCTCTGATTTTTTCAATAGCATCAGAAATACTGATTAATGTGATCATGCCTTTACTTAATTCTATATAAGTATCATAACTTACTTTATGACCTTCAAATCCTACGTTACTTAAGCCCTCTTCTTTTAATATTGATTTTATTTCAGATATTAAATCAGATTTTCTATTTATAATCTCAAACTCTGAAGCTTGTTCTTTTGCTTGTTCGATGTATCTAAAGTCTGTGATTAAATATTGATGGTTTGGAGTAATAATTAAAGCACCACTTGTACCTGTGAATTCAGATAAATATCTTCTATTAAAATCTGAAAGAATAACAACTGCGTCTAGCTTTTTTTGTTGTAAAAGTTGGTGTACTTGTTCTAATTTGTTCATAGAATCCCCTCCGAATCTTGTTTAACGTTTGTACATTTTATATGAATACATTAAAATGATAGCATAATCAATAAATAATATAATAGTTTTTAGTTTAGGGAGATAATCATGAAGAGATATATAATCGTGATTGGCGCATCTTGTTTATTAGCTGGTTGTGGTAGTCAAAATCTTGCACCACTCGAAGATAAAACTACAAAACTAAGAGATGACAATCATCAATTAAAATTAGACATTCAACAATTAAATCAAGACATTAGTAATCAAAAGTCGACGATTGCAGGATTACAAAAAGATAAAGAGAATGGCAAACAAACAGCAGATAATAAGAAAAAAGAGAAAAATTTAAAGGCGAGTTCTACGTATTATGACAAAGTAGCAAGTGCAGTTGATAAGTATAATGACATTAAACCTGATGTAACTAAAAATAAAGGTAGTCAATCTATCCAAAAGAAATTATCGACGATAACTTCTGATTTAGATGATGCATATAATACGTATAATTCTGATATCGATGAAGATTCGATGACTAGTGAAGATAAACAAACTAAAAAAAATATTAGCAGTTTAAATAAAGATATTACTGCTGCCTTTAATAAGATTGAGACAGGATATCAAGAAAAAGATAAAAAGAAAATTGATAAAGGACAGCAAAAATTATCTACTATACAAACAGATGCAAATTAGAATTAGGTGAATTTCAATGAAAAATATTTGGTTTTATATTGTGTTAGCTATTGCAGCATTTGGTTTAATTATGAATTTAGATGTGTTTCTATTTTCAATCGTTAGAATGTTGATTAGCTTTGCAATTTTAGTATTAATCATATATCTTATATATTATTTCTTCTTCCTAACAGAAGAACAGCGTAAATATAAAAGAGCACAACGTAAGTATCGTAAACGTAAATAATAATCAAATTAAAATAAAGCAGTAGTCATCTTTATCAAATTGATATGAATGACTACTGCTTTTTGTTTTAATTAAATATCATTTTCTATAAGTCCAGTCATCTGAACGGAATTTTTCTTCCAATGCTTTGACTTCTTCTAACTGTGCATCAGTTAAAGTTAATGGTTTAAATTCAATCTGTAATCCCTTTTTGAATCCATCTTCGAAAGCTTTTTCCATCTCATTCAAAGTAATATGTTGTTCTGAAATGTCATTGATAGCTACTGCTTTGTCTACAAATGCTTCTTTCATTTTAGCTTTTAAGCGATCATGCTTGAAAATGAACAAATCAAATAGTTCATCGATATCTATATCTTGTAAAATAGAACCATGTTGAAGAATGACCCCTTTTTGACGTGTTTGAGCACTACCTGCTATTTTACGGCCTTCGACAACAAGTTCATACCAACTTGGTGCATCAAAACATACAGAACTACGTGGTTGCTTTAACTTCTCTCTTTCTTCTTTCGAACGAGGAACAGCAAAATAAGTATCGAAACCTAAGTTTTTGAATCCTTCCAATAACCCTTGTGAAATAACTCTATAAGCTTCTGTAATCGTCGATGGCATTTTAGGATGTGATTCAGGTACTATAACACTATAAGTCAACTCTTTATCATGTAATACGCCTCTACCACCAGTTTGACGTCTTACTAGTCCATAGCCCTTTTCCTTCACTTTTTCGATATCAATTTCTTTAGTTAATCGTTGAAAGTAGCCAATTGATAATGTCGCTGGGTCCCAAGTGTAGAAACGAATGACAGGATCAATTTCACCTCTAGATACGAAATTAAGTAATGCTTCATCCATTGCCATATTATAATATGGATCGTGACTACCAGTATTAATAAAGTTCCATGTTTCTGTCATGATTAAAATCCCCCATTAATGTATGCTTAGTAACAAAATTTGCTATTTTGCTTATTAATTTTGAATAAATTATTAAAACATCTGTGATATCATAAAAATATTTTGATAATTTGTTCTAACAGTCTTATAATTATAATATCGGTAAATTAGGGAGGATGCAACATGAGTATCTCTTTGTATATTGCAATTATTATATTAGTTATAATAATTGGTTATATGGTCGTTCAACAAATTCTTAATAAACGAGCTGTCACAGAATTAGACCAAAATGATTTTCACAAAGGCTTACGTAAAGCACAAGTGGTTGATGTTAGAGAAAAAGTTGACTATGATTATGGTCACATCAATGGCGCACGAAATATTCCAATTACTATGTTTAAACAAAGATTCCAAGGTCTAAGAAAAGACCAACCCATTTATCTTTGTGATGCAAATGGTATTGCAAGTTATCGTGCTGCTCGTATGTTAAGAAAAAATGGCTATACAGATCTTTATATGCTTAAAGGCGGCTATAAAAAATGGACTGGTAAAATCAAGTCCAAAAAATAGTTAGGTTAGCCTAGATTAATGTTTATGTATTATGAGTGAAATGTTTAAGACAAATAAATGTCTTATTCTTTTCACTCATTTTTTATGAAAAAAACATTCCTCTACAGTTAAATGAGTAGAGGAATGTTTAGATTGTGTATTATTTTTCAGCATGTAAGTTTTCAAATTTAAGAATTGGTTTTCTTGCTGCTGTCGTTTCATCTAATCTGTCGATAATAGTAGTATGAGGTGCTTCGAGTACTTTATCTGGATCATCTTTCGCCTCATTAGCAATTTGAATTAACGTATCAGCAAAATGATCTAAAGTTTCTTTAGATTCTGTTTCAGTAGGTTCAATCATCATACCTTCTTCAACATTTAATGGGAAGTAAATTGTAGGTGGATGTACACCAAAATCTAATAAACGTTTAGCCATATCTAAAGTTCTTACCCCATATTGCTTTTGTTTAATTCCACTTAAGACAAATTCATGTTTACAGTATTGTTTATATGGAATTTCAAAATGATCTGTTAATCGTGCTTTAAGATAATTAGCATTTAATACTGCCGCTTCAGAAACTTCTTTTAATCCTTGAGCACCCATTGTTCTAATATAAGTATATGCTCTTAGATAGATGCCAAAGTTACCGTAAAATGGTTTTACTCGTCCAATTGAGTTTTTAATATCATTATCATATTTAAAATAATCATTTTCTTTTATAACCATTGGTTTAGGTAAGTAACTAGCTAATTCTTTAACAACACCGACAGGACCTGAACCTGGGCCGCCTCCACCATGTGGGCCAGTAAATGTTTTATGAAGATTTAAATGGACAGCATCGAAGCCCATATCACCAGGACGAACTTTATCCATGATAGCATTTAGGTTTGCACCATCGTAGTATAATAGTCCTCCTGCTTCATGAACAATTTCTCTGATTTCCATAATATTCTTTTCAAAAATACCTAAAGTATTTGGGTTTGTTAACATGATAGCAGCAGTATTTTCATTAACAACACGTTTTAAGTCATCAATATCTACTTCGCCACGTTCATTTGATTTAACGGTTACAGATTTAAAGCCAGCAAATGATGCTGAAGCAGGGTTTGTACCATGTGCTGAGTCAGGAACAATAACTTCATCACGATGTCCCTCTCCATTATTTTGATGATACGCTTTGAAAATCATTAATGCAGTCCATTCACCGTGTGCACCAGCAGCTGGTTGAAGCGTCACTTCATCCATACCTGTAATTTCTTTAAGTTCTTCTTGTAAATTATATATAATTTCAAGAGAACCTTGGATTTGATTTTCATCTTGTAATGGGTGTGCTTCACTAAAGCCAGGAATTCTTGCAACTTTTTCATTAATTTTAGGATTGTATTTCATAGTACATGATCCTAATGGATAGAATCCTGAGTCTACACCAAAGTTTTTATTAGATAATTCTGTATAGTGACGAACTAAATCTAATTCTGCTACTTCAGGAAATTCAGCTTTTTCTTTTCTAATAAATTTATCATCTAAAATTGATTCAAATGATTTATTGTTAATATCGCTTTGCGGTAAAGAATAGGCATATCTTCCTTCTTTAGATCTTTCAAAAATAAGTGGGCTTGATTTACTTACCATTAATTTCACCAGCTTTCTTAACAAATGTATCAATCTCATCTTTTGTTCTTAATTCAGTAACAGCTATTAGCATATGATTTTCAAACTCATTAGAAACAGCACTTAAATCGAAGCCACCAATAATATCTTCTTGAGCTAATGCTTTATTAACTTCACTGATTGATTGATTAAATTCAACAACGAATTCATTAAATGATGTACCTTCTAAGACATTGAATCCAGCTTCTTTAAATGCTTGTTTAGCATAATTTGCATGTTCAAAGTTTTGCACAGCAATATCATAAACACCTTGTTTACCTAAAGCAGACATTGCGATTGATGAAGCTAATGCATTTAGAGCTTGGTTAGAGCAAATATTTGAAGTCGCTTTATCGCGGCGAATATGTTGTTCACGTGCTTGTAACGTGAGAACGAATCCTCTGTTTCCTTCATTATCTTGTGTTTGACCAACTAGTCTGCCTGGTACTTTACGCATTAATTTTTTAGTCGTTGCAAAATAACCGCAGTGCGGTCCACCGAATTGTGCTGGGATACCGAATGGTTGTGTGTCACCTACTACAATATCAGCTCCAAATGAACCAGGAGGTGTTAATAAACCTAATGCTAATGGATTTGCATACACGATAAATAATGCTTTTTTACCTTCAATAAAGCTTTGAATTTTTTCTAGGTCTTCAATTGAACCAAAGAAGTTAGGATATTGCACGGCAACTGCTGCAGTATCATCATCTACAGCTTGTTCTAATTTTTCTAAATCAGTAATCGTACCGTCTAAATCAATTTCTACAACTTCGAATTCTTCACGCGTTTTAGCGTATGTGTTTAATACTTGTAATGCTTGATAATGTAATCCTTTTGATACAACAATTTTATTTTTCTTAGTATGACTGTATGCTAAAATACAAGCTTCTGCAAAACTAGTCATACCATCATACATTGATGAATTTGCTACATCCATATTAGTTAGTTCGCAAATTAATGTTTGGAACTCAAAAATGGCTTGCAATTCCCCTTGAGAAATCTCAGGTTGATATGGTGTATAAGCAGTGTAAAATTCAGATCTAGAGATCATTGCATCTACAACTGATGGTGCATAATGATCATAAACACCTGCACCTAGGAAAGAAGTATGTGTTTCTTTAGTAATATTTTTACTTGCTACTTTGTTTAGTCGTTTTAGTAAAGTAGTTTCTGCTTCTCCACTAGCTATTCCTAAATCTCTATTTAATAAAATATCAGAAGGTACATCTCCAAATAATTCATTAATGGATTTAGCACCAATAGTGTCTAACATGTCTTGCTTATCTTGATCAGTTAACGGAATATAACGATGACTCAACTTGTCCACCCCTTTGTTCTATTTTTCGATTTGATTTTTCTTAACGATTTTAGCTTTTACCTGTCTTTTACGAACTTGTACTAATAACTCTCTACCCATTTCAAATGCGTCTCTATTGATAATAGCTAATGCAATTGATTTATCAGATGAAGGAGATTTTGTTCCTGAAGTTACTTCTCCAATTTGATTACCATCTAAGTCTAGTACTTCATAGCCAGTTCTAGCGATACCTTTATCTAAAAGTTCTAAACCAACCGTTCTTCTAGATGATCCATTTTCCTTTTGGTCTTTTAAAACAGATTTACCAATAAAGTCTTCTTCAATTAATGGTTTTGCAGCAAATGCGATACCACCTTCATATGGTGTAATTGATTCTGTTAAATCTTGACCATGTAAAGGAAGACCTGCTTCTAATCTTAGAGTATCTCTAGCTCCTAGACCACATGGTGTTACGTCATATTCTAGTAATCCTTCCCAGATAGCTACTGTATCATTGGCATCACAATAAATTTCAAAGCCATCTTCGCCAGTGTAACCAGATTGAGAAAGAATAACATTTTTATTGAATAATTGAACATCTTTTTTAAATTCAAACATTCCCATTTCAGAAATATCAATATCTACTAATTTTTGCATTAAGTCTCTAGCTTTAGGACCTTGAAGTGCTAATTGGCCATATTGTTCAGATACATTTTTAACTTCAACATCAAAAGATTTAGCATGTTTTTCAATCCATTTAAAGTCTTTATCAGTATTGGCAGCATTAACCACTAATAAATAGTTATCATCTGCTAGTTTATATGTAACCAAGTCGTCAATAATGCCACCTTCTTCATTACATAATGCAGTATATAGTGCTTTAGAATCTGTTAAATTATTAGTGTCATTGGATAAAATATATTGTACGAAAGATTTCGCATCATTACCTTGAATTTGAATTTCTCCCATATGACTTACATCGAACAATCCAATTTCATATCTAACTGCGTTGTGTTCTTCCTTGATACTTGAGAATTGAACAGGCATTGCCCATCCACCAAATTCTACAATTTTAGCACCACTGTCTACGTAATTTTGATATAATGGCGTCTTTTTTAACTCACTTGTCATTTGAAAACCCCCTATATTTATTTAAAAACAGGATAGCAAAAGCTTGCTACCCTGTTTAAATATTTTTTCCAGGAACGCGTTACAGTATTATCCTTTTGCCTGAGAGTTTCGTAATAAAATTACTTGCACCTTCGGCGATAAAAAGTTATCTTTTTATGCTCTCTAATACTGATCAATCGCTACTTAATAAAGTTGTTATTTCTTGATAAATTTCAGATACATTTTGGTTACTATTCACTTTCATGAATGCGATTTCATTATATCTTGAAATCCTTGATAAATACAAGTTTTTTAGTTGTTCTAGGGACTTATTATTCGCATTAGGGCGATGAGGATCATTCACTATTCTATTAAAGACAATCTCTATATCACAATCTAACCATATGACTTGTTTCTGATTTTTTAATAGATCCAATGAAGCAGAATTTTCAATTATTCCACCGCCAGTAGATATGATATCAAATTGATTGATACATTCACTTAAATATTTAAATTCTAATTTTCTAAAGTAAGATTCTCCTCTTTCCTTAAATATTTGAGGAATAGTTATATTTTCTCTTTTTTCAATATAGTCATCTAAATCTACATAGCTTAGATGTAATTGATTCATCAAATATTGACCTACTGTTGTTTTACCGGTTCCCATGAACCCTATTAGAATGATTGGTATTTCTAGATTTTTCAACAACATCAACCTCTATAAGCTTATTAACGATAACTTCTTTATATATTTTTTCTAAGTTATGTGTTGTCTTTAATTTTAAACTATATTGAGTTATATAAAAAGATATAATTGTTAAATATATAGAAAAAATAATCATCAAGAATGGACTGATAAATGCTTTTTGTTTATAAATATAATGTTTTGAATTGAGAATAATTCGTATTTCCTACCTTCAGAATGATTTTGGTGATATTATTGTTCGTCTTTATAATTTTAACCATACTTACTTGGTTCAGCAATGTAATGTTGCCTTTACCATTTATTTGTTTATATATTTTATTGTTTTTGAAAATATATTCTATATTCTTCTCTTTATTGATTAAGTGTAAGGTATGTCTTTCTTTAATGATGGGGTTAATTGCACCTTCTTTTTGTTCTTTTAAAAAGTCACTATGAAAAAATTCATATTCTATTGAACTATTTTCTAAAGCTATTTGTTTATATTGACCAATCATTTTGATAGTTAATGGTACGGAAGTTAGTAGAATTGTAGTTATCATTAATGAAAAAATCATTTCAATAAATGTAAAACTTGGTAGTTTATTTTTTAATACAATAGCGCTTTTTATTTTGGTTGTTTGTGGTACAAATTTCCTCATTAGATAATTTAATTGTAAAATCATCTATATTAACCCCTTGCTTCAAATGATTTAAATCAAATTTATTTAAGCTTACAATGATTATTTTTTGCATCTCGATATTATCTATCTGATTTTGATAATTAATCAGTAAATGATTAATCATTTCAATAAATGTTAAGGTGATTAAGCTCATGATAAAAAATGCAAATAAGCTATCCTGCATTAAACTGCCCTTTAATTTATAATTTGGTATACCTTATTCGTCCTTTCTCAATATGAAATATAACTTTATATATTGAATGTTTCATTTTAATGTCTAGCGAACCAAAATGATTAATATTACCATTTTTATCAAAGGTAATTAGGTTTATTTTTGTTATTTTTACGATCTTTCCATCTCTTATTTTTATGTGATATTTATTACCGTGTTCTTCTATAACTTTAATGTTAGAAGACTGATTATAAAATATTAAAGTGATTGATTGTTTTTCGCCAATTGCTTTTGATTTTAAATAATTTATTTGAGTGATGAGTTGATTGATATTCATGTCATCATTGCTCTTTGATATCGTTAATAGATTTTTACTACTTATAGTACATACCAATAAAATCGACAAAATAAATAACACCATTAACATTTCTATAAAATTGTATGCTTTAATTTGCAATTGCTTCGCCATTACTTATTGAAATTGTTTCACCTGTTTTACAACTTCTTTGATTCTCTTTAATATATCCTTCTGTAATTAAATCCTGTATAGTATTAGGATTTCTATTATGTTTTAGTGTATAAGCTTCAATTTGGCTATTTATCATTTTAACTTGTGCATCGCAACCGGTTGATTGTATATGAGCCGTTTGTTTGGCAATGTTAGGAATAATTAAAATAAGTAATAAACTTATTATTAATAATACTAATAGCATCTCGATTAAGGTGAAAGCTTTAGTTTTAAGTGAGTAGTCGTTTTTTTTCATTATTTCACACCTCTAATTTATTGATTGCAACATATCGAACATTGGTAGCATGATAGATAAATATAAAGAAACAATAAATATACCTAACATTAGAAATATTATGGGTTGGATGAATTTGATATGTCGCTTTGCCAATATTTCAAATTGATGTACTAGTATTTGACTATACAGTGTTAATTCAATATCAAGTTTTCCACTCTTTTCACCTTGTTCTATGAACTTGATCAAATCATTTTCGTAGCATCTTAATTGCTTTAAAATATTAGGAAGTTTTTCACCTTGATTGGACTGCTTTAAAATTATTTCGCCTAAATATTTGTGGAATTGATTACTATTCGGTTGTTGAAAGATTTCTACGATGAGCTGTAGATTAATTCCATTACGATAAAAATGAGCAAGTTCAGTAGATAATTGATATGTCTTTAAAATTTTATAGTAGCTTTTTATTATAGGTAGATTGCTCATTAAATGAATTTGTTTTATTATTGGCATTTTTCTATAACTAATATGAAAGATGATAAAAATAACTAAAATAAAACAACTGAGAAATAAAATGAAATAAGGAAGTCCTGAAATAAATGAGGAAAGTACTAATTGGAGTGATGATAATTCAATATTCATTGTTTGATAAAGATCTTTGAATTGAGGTATTACTGTAATATTTAAGATTAGTAAGATAAGAAAAAATATAAATATTAATACGACGGGGTACTGAATTGTTTTAATGACACTTTGTTTAACTTGAATTTGCTTTTTTAAAAAAAGGATTGATTCATTTAGTGTTGCCTCTAAATTTCCAAATTTTTCAGCAAGATATATTTGAGTAATGATATCATTAGCATAATCTAAATATTGAAATATTTCATAGCAGTGCGCACCATTTTCTATTTTAGCCATAAGTTCCATTTGAGTTTTAGTGCCTTTATATTTAAAATGCAAGTTCAAAAATTTAAAAGATTCGTATAATGTGAATCCATTTGTTAATAATTGATATAATCGTTGCATTAAATCTAACTGTTCGCCTTTAGTTAAACATTTACGCCTTGATTGATTAAATATATTTATCAGCAATTGTTTCACATATAATACCCTCTTTAGTCATATCATCGAGTTTTGAAGATAAACGTTTAAATGATCTAGGCATTGTTTGATTATGTTCAAAAAAGTAATTGATTTGATTTTTAAACATAAGTTCACATACTAATTGGCGTTGTTGACTAGATGTGGTTATTAATCGTTGGTTAGATATTAAATTGATAGCTTGTGATAGTTCTTGAATCGTAATACCCATTTCTAATAATCTCAATAACGCCCCCTTACAATCATTAGCATGTAATGTACTTAATACTAAATGGCCACTCAAGCTAGCTTGAAATACATACTTTGCTATTTCTGCATCTCTGATTTCTCCAATTAAAATGACATCTGGGTCACATCGAAGTATTGCTTTAAATGAACTTGCATAAGTGATACCAGCCTTAGTATTTACTGAGATTTGAGTAATGCCTTTTAAAATTTGTTCTACAGGATCTTCTATAGATATCACATTAAGATTCAGTTCTTTTTGAGCATACATAACCATTTGATACATGAGTGTGCTTTTACCAGAACCAGTAGGTCCTGTAAAAAGTAGTAATCCTTGTTTCTTATTCATTAAATGTTTAAAATCATTAAATTCATATGTTTCCTTTTTATTTTGAAAATATTGAGGAACGATTCTAATTACACAACTTTCACTGCCGATTGATAATGGGAGAGTTGAAATACGTAAGTAATAAACTGACCTTAATTTATAGGTGTAACGCCCACTTTGAGCAATTTGCTGTGTCGACACATCCAATCCTGCTTGAAATTTCATAAAAACGAGTAGTTTACGGTAACCCCCTATATCAAGTGTTTCGTAGGGTGTTAAAGTATCATTCACTCTGAATTTTATATGAACATAATGTTCCATTGGAATAAAATGTACGTCACTTGCTTTATATACTATGGCTTTATTAATTATCTCTTGAAATAATATTTTCAAAAAAACACCTCCTACATTTATTAACGTAAGAGGTGTTAAATTTACTTTAGCCATTTAAAAATGGATTCAATTGTTCATCGTCGACTGTAGTATAAGGTCCATGACCTGGGAATAATGGTAAATCACCTTCTAATTCAAATAATTTATCTTTGATAGAATCAACAAGTGTTTCATAATCACCTTTATATAAATCAGTTCTACCAATACCATTATTAAATAAAGTATCACCTACAACTGCAAATTCATCAAATACAAATGATAAACTTCCTGGTGAATGTCCCGGAGTATGCAATACATTAAATGTAAAATCCCCAATTTGTGCTGGGCCTTCATTAAGGGCTTCAGGTTTAGCTTGACTAATTACTTGTGGCATACCATATTGTTTAAATTTTGATGCACCATTTTTTTCAGGATCATTTAAGAAGTCAAACTCTTCTTTATGCATATATACTGGTACGTTGTATTTGTTTATAATATCGTCTAAAGCACCAATATGATCATAATGTGCATGAGTAAGTATGATTGCTTCTAAAGGTTTATTGATTTGATTTAATTTTTTAACAATTTTATCTGTTTCACTAGATGGATCCACAAGTAATACCTTTTTGTCATTTTCTATAAAGTACGTATTAGTATCTACTAACCCCAAAGTTAAACTAGAGATTCTCATAATTTACTCCCCACCATTATCTAAATGTTTTTGTACAGATTTTAACTTATCATTCATTTTTCTTGATTTATCTCTGCGATCGTCAATTCTGATATTCGTACAAACTCTATCTAAACCTTTATCAAATGGTAATTCATGAATCGCTTGTACTACTTCAAATAAATCTTTTAAATCGCCTTCGATAAGTGTGTTCATAGGTGTTAATTGGTAATCTATTTTGCCTTGTTCTTTATATTCTTTTAATTTTGTTTGAATCTCAGCAATGTACTTACTAACACTTGGTCCCTCAGTACCTACTGGAATGACTACAACGTCAACAATTGCCATTATTTCACATCCTCTTTATCTAAAATGTATGTTTTAATTAAGCCAGCTGCGCCAGTGATACCTGCATTATTTCCTAACTCTGCTTGAACAATTTCAGTATCTTGTTGTGCAGGTGTAAATGTTAAGTTTCTATATTCAGTTTTGATATTTTCTACTAAGATTAAGCCTGCTGTAGACATGCCGCCACCTAAAACAATGTATTTCGGATTACTAGTAACACTTAAAATACTACATAAGTATGCAATATAATTAGCTACTTTTTCAGTAATGAAAATACAGAATTGGTCTCCTTCTTTAGCTGCGTCAAATACTGCTTTAGCTGTTACTTTATTATCCTTAATGAGTTGTAGGATTGATGATTTAAAAGTTAATTTTGGATAATAGAAATTAACTAGATTAACAACGCCTGTAGCTGAGGCAACTGTTTCTATACAACCGGATTTACCACAATTACATTTGAATCGTTGATCAAAGTCAGCTCTGAAGTGTCCTATTTCAGCACCAGAACCATTATGACCATGTACCAACTCTCCATTAGAAATAATTCCTCCACCAAGGCCTGTACCTAATGTGATTGTAACAACATCATCAGCACCTTTACCTGCACCTTTATGCTTTTCACCTAATGCTGCAACGTTAGCGTCGTTATCTACGTAAACTGGACAATCTATGAAACTTTGATAAATTTCAGTTACGTTTACGCTATCTTCCCAGTGTAAATTTACCGCACCATTGACAACACCAGTTTCAAAGTCAACTGGGCCAGGGACACCGATTCCCACACCAATCACATTTGACATTTCATAACCTAGTTCAGCTACCTTTTCTTTAAAAGATTCATGTATATTTTTTAAAAGTAATTTTCCTGTATGATCAGTTGTATCTGTATGGATTGACCATTTTTCAATACGGTCGAGATTAGTATTAAATATACCTAATTTACAAGTAGTCCCACCAATATCTGCAGCTAAAATAATTTTCGTCATTTATGTTCATTCCTTCTTTGGTTTATTATCATTATACATTTAAGATATTCATCTTTTGTTAATAACTCAAAATGGTATAAAGATTTGATTTCTTGTAACATCATTTCATACATATCTTGTGGATCTTTGAAATAGATGATATATCCATATTTTTTTAATAACTGTAAAACATCATAGAAATTATTAAGTTTACGAGTCACTTTTTTTACTCAACTCTTTTTCTAAATTTTTATATTGAGAATTATTAGGATTAGCTTTTACTGCTTTCTTAATATATTTTATAGCCTTATCATTATCTTTTAATGAACGATTGGCAATTGCCATTTCATAATTTAATATACCGGAATTAGGAAAGTATCTTAATCCGCGTTCCCAGTCTGCCATAGCCTCAGCTTTAGAACTTTTAGTAGCAGTGATTAATCCACTTAAGTAATATGTTTGATCATCTGCATAATCTTTTTTAATAGATTGGTTAACAATTTTTTTGGCTTCATCATAATGCCCCGATAACATTTGATCACGTATTAATTTGTCATAGATATTATCTTCTTTAATACTAAATATTCTAATTTGCATTGCCACAAAAAGAACTAGTAAAGTAATCAATAATATCCAAAATATATTACGGTTTACGTTGAAATAATAGCCAATTAAAGTGATTAGTAGTCCACCAACAAATCCACCTAAGTGAGCCATGACATTAATATTTGACATGAATAATGATAGACCAATCAAAATGACTAAAGCAATTAATAATTGACCAATTACTTTTTTATCAAATGTTTTACTTAAATATAAAATGGCAAAAATCGAACCTATTAGTCCGAAAATTGCGCCACTAGCACCAACAGAAATCATTGTTGTATTAAAAGACAATGATACGAAATTACCGAAAATGCCAGCAAATAAATAAATAGCTAACATCTTCCAGGATCCTAACACTGATTCTACTATTTTACCAAAAATGTAAAGTGATAACATATTCATCAAAATATGTTCAAAATTATAGTGTAGAAACATTGATGTGACTAATCGATACCATTCACCATGAACTACATTAAAATGTACTAAGCCACCTACATCTAGTAATTTTATATCAGAAAAGCGGTTGAAATAAAGTATCATACATAACCATAAGGCAACATTCGATATAATTAATATATATGTAATGGGTGAAAAACGTTGCATATGTTTATCTAAAATATTGTTTGAGAGTACTTTATTTCTATATGAGACTGACGTTTTTTTAGAATCATTACGCTTAAATAATTTAGTTAAAATAACATTTGGCAATACACGTTCTAAATCTCTATCCTCTTTAATAATCTTAAATTTTAACTTTAAAGGATATGTTTCGTCTAATGAATCTGTTGTTAACGTTTTGTCTGTAAAATAATAAAATTGAAATGATGTAGGTTTATATCCAACAAGCACCTCAATCTGTTCTTGATTTTCAATAATTTTACTTTTATCAAAACGTATTTCTTGTGTTGAGGTAACATAATTTGAAAATATGACTATACTCTTCTTTTTTTTATTACTTAACCATATTTCTTGATCATCTTTTTCTCTACTTATAACATCATAATTTAAATATCTAATCCAGTAATAAATGGTTTTCCAAAATTGCTTTTTTATGTTCATTTTTGCCTCCACTTGTGGCCATTATAAATAATTAACTCATCTACAGGTTGATCGTGTTCATCTGGTTTAAAATCAATTAATTGAAAATCATATAATAAGCTAATTGTATTCGGTTTAAATTTAGAAAGAAAACGATCATAGAAACCGCCCCCGTATCCTATTCTGTATCCATCGCTTTTAAATCCGACACCAGGGACGACAACTAAATCTAATTGATTTGATGTATTAGTATTTGATATAGAATGATAGATACCTTTTTCATCACGTTCTATTTCATTCAAATCTAGTAGTTGTTTAAAAGTCATGATTTTGGATTTGTAGTCTACTTCAGGAACAAATATTTTTTTATGATCTTTCAGTGATTGTTGAATGATTTTATATGTATTCACTTCATGTGGTAAGGATAGTACTATACCAATCGATGTTGCCTCTTGATATGATTGAGATTTAAAAAACTGATTAGCTAACCAATCATCAGCAATATCTTTTTCAGTATTAGAATGTTTTTTCATTGTGGTTAAAATAGACGATCTTATCTCTTTTTTATTCATTTTTTCACCTACTTTTACTATCCCATATTATAACGTTTATGTAATTTTATGTCATTAAGTTGAATCGTATAATAGTAATTACAATTATTATATTGAAACTATTGTTCAAAATTCTGTAGAATGATTGTCAAAATTAAAATCATGTTTAAGAATCGATTTAAAAAATAAAAGACGGAATCTAAATTTAGATTTCCGTCTTTTTGTATTGAATATTTGTTTAGTTAAATAATTTAATTATTTAGTTTCACGGTGTAAAGTTTGTTTATTATCACGTGCACAGTATTTTTTCATTTCAATACGTTCTGGGTTTGTTCTTTTGTTTTTTGTAGAGATGTAGTTTCTTTCACCACATTCTGTACAAGCTAATGTAACGTTAACGCGCATGATTATTCCTCCTTACCTTTTCTAAATACGACCTTTACATTATACCAATTAGTTGATTAAATGCAAAGTAAATTTTAAGAATCAATAGTAATACTTTTGAAATTATTACTAAATAGAATTAAATGTAACGACTATTTTTCTGTACTATCACCATTTTTATCTTTATCTTTAAAGTAATAATTAATGACATCTCTTCCTAAATCTCCACCATTTAACCAAGGTGGCGGTACAGGTTGATTCGTATATACGATTGAGAAAGCCAGTTTTGGATCTTTAATTGGTGCATAACCAACATACGTTGAATTTACTCTTGGTTCTCCATCTTGGAAGACCTCTGCCGTTCCTGTCTTACCTGCTGATGGTACTACGGTATCTTTGAAACTAGCATATCCTGTTCCATCTTTTTCATTAAAGGCCATTTTAAAGCCATCTTGAACTTCATCAATTTCTTTTTGAGAATTATTGACTTTATTTAATACATTTCCTTTAACTTTTCGTTTTACTGGACCTAATTCATCTTTATTTGTTGCATCATGTATAGATAGTCCAATATGAGGCTGAATTCTATAGCCATTATTAGCAATAGTTGAAACATATTGTGATAGTTGTAAAGGTGTATACGTATCATATTGACCAATTGATAGGTCTAGGTAATTCCCTGGATTATTTGTTAATGGTTCAATTTGACCATTTGTTTCATTTGGTAAATCGATACCTGTTTTAACACCTAGTCCAACTTGATTTAACCCTTTACGAAGTTTTTGACCTGCCATTGAGATATCACTTGGTAATGGCATACCTGAATAATATGGATCTCCTGCTAATTTCAACGCTGTTTTAAACATATAAACGTTAGATGAATGCATTAACGCTTCTTTATCGTTAATAGTTACACGTCCGTCTTTGTTAAAGTAAGAACGTTTTGTTAATCCACCTTGGAATTTTAATGGTTCATCGACCATTTGTGCTCCAACTTTAATAGCATTATTTTGATAACCAGCAAGTAACGTTCCGCCTTTAACAGAGGAACCTACAGCAAATTGTGCTGTGAAGTTTCCGATATCATAATCCGTTAATTTACCATTTTTACTAATTTGTTTGCCTGCCATAGCTAATATATCCCCATTTTTAGGGTCTTGAACAACAATCATTGCATTGTCCATGTCTTTAGCACCTTGACTACGCAATTTTGCAATTTGTTTATCTAAAAGAGACTCAACTTTTTTCTGTAAGTCAATATCAATTGTTAATTGTAAATCATGACCTCTTGAACCTGGATTAATGACTTCAGAATTGATGACTTTACCAGATTTATCTGTTGTATACTTCATTTGTTTCTTTTTACCACGAAGTACATCTTCATATTGATATTCTAGGTATGATTTACCTACTCGGTCATTTCGTGAATAACCTTTAGATAAATATTGCTCAGTTAGTTCTTTTGGTAAACCTTCTGTTGACGTAGAAACATCACCAAATATACCTCTAAGTGTGTCTTTATAAGGATATTTTCTATCCCAATCCATAGATGTATTAACACCTGGTAGTTTAGATAATTGTTGTGACACTGCTGCATATTCTTTTTCTGTAACATCTTCATTTTTAATTATTTGAGGGTCTAATGTACTACCCGCATTCATTTCACGGTAAATAGCTAATATTTGTAAATCTTTTTTTGATAATTCACTTAATTGCTTTTTACCAATTTTTTTTCGTTGTTGTTCATCATATTGTTCCTGAGAAATGCTGCCATCTTCTAACATAGACTGCTCTTTTTTCATTAAGTCTTTCGCTTTTTGGGGATGTAAAGTAACCCAAAAATCTTTTTTATCTCTATCAGTAATTTTGTCTGTATCCATATTAATTAATGAAGATAACTTTTTAGCGGTTTCGAGCATCTCTTTTTGTGATGTTTTACGCCCTCTTGTATATGTAATAGCCATCTTAGATGCATTGTCTACTAAGACCTTACCATTACGGTCTACAATGCGTCCTCTAGGTACAGATTCATTCACGGTAATATTTTCATCATTTTTAATTAATTGTTTATAATGTGAACCTTGTGCAATCTGTAGATAACCAAGTCTTAATACCATAATTGCAAAAATAAACACAACTAATCCAAAGATAAAATTAATTCTTCGATTCATGGTGTTTCTTACTTTTTCATCATTTGATTTTTCCTTTAATCTTTTAAGCAAAACAACCTACCTCTATTCAAAGTATCTCTTTAAAATGATATATGAAAATCAAAAATTTTTCTATCATTTTGATAAAAAAAGAGTCTGGAAAACTATTAAAGTTCCAGACTCGATAAAATACTGTTAAATTATTTAGCAGCGTTGTATAATTCGTCAACTTTTTCCCAGTTAACAACATTCCAGAAAGCACTGATATAATCTGGACGTTTGTTTTGATATTTAAGGTAATAAGCATGTTCCCAAACATCTAAGCCAAGGATAGGTGTTTTACCTTCAGTTAATGGGTTATCTTGGTTTGGAGTTGTAACGATTTCTAATTGACCATTATTAACAACTAACCAAGCCCAACCTGAGCCAAAGCGAGCTGCAGCTTTGTCAGCGAATTCTTTTTTGAATTCATCTAAAGAACCCCATTGTTCTTTAATTTTATCTACTACTTCACCTTTTTCTTCTGAATTAGGTGTTAATAATTCCCAGAATAATGAGTGGTTTAAGTGACCGCCACCGTTATTTCTAACTGCAGTTTGAATATCTGAAGGTACACTATCTAAGTTAGCTACAATTTCTTCAATTGATTTAGCTTCTAAGTCAGTACCTTCTACTGCTGCGTTTAATTTTGTTACATAAGTGTTGTGGTGTTTATCATGGTGAATCTCCATAGTTTCTTTATCGATGTGTGGTTCTAATGCGTCAAATGCATATGGTAATTTTGGTAATTCAAATGCCATAAATAATCATCCTCCTAAAATGTCTGTAATTTCATCATAACAAGCAGTCACATTTTCGACAATAAATGTGCTTACTTATGTGCTACTAATTATCTTTACAATTATTATATATCTCAAAATAGCTTTATTTAAACATTAAACCGGAATAAAACAGACATATTAATCTATTTCATACTAATGGAGTATACTTTTTGAGAAAATTTGTGTACTTTCACATTAAATAAAAAGGTGGAATCACTTAGACTTAACTCTTAAGCCCATTTGTCATTCCATCTTAAAATTAAGATATCATTTATTTAGCTATCTTTTGACATTTTTCACAAATACCATAAACTTCAAGTTTATGTGTATGAATATCGACATTCGGTAAATATTGTTTTACTTGATCAATTGGACAAAAGTCGATGACTTTTGTATCACCACATTTTTCACAGATAAAGTGATGATGGTGATGATTAGTACAAGCAATTCTAAACTTCATTTCGCCATCTAATTCAGTACTTTCAATAATGGCTAAATCTTTAAATAAATGAAGATTTCGATAAATAGTATCAAATGAAATACCTGGATAATCTTTATCCATTACTTGTTGTATATATTTAGCGTTAATGTATTTATCTTCTTTAACAAAAATATTGAGCATATCGTTACGTTTATCTGTATATTTCAAACCGTTTTCTTTTAAAATTTTAATTGCATCACTAGTATTCATATTTACGATCTCCCTTTTGTGACTTTGATTTTAATTTTTGATAAGTCATCGTTATCATTAGCATAATGACTAATAGTACTACAATCACGCCACCAGGCGAAATATTGATATAAAAAGCTACAACAAGTCCTAATATGACTGAAAGTTCACCAATAATAATACTTAGTACAATTAATTGTTTAAATCCTTTAGTCCAACGCATTGCAATTGCTACAGGTAATGTGATTAAAGCACTGACTAATAATATTCCAACTACTCTCATAGACGCAGAAATAACCATTGCAACTACGACAATAAATAAAAACTGGATCCATTTTGGAATACCTATCACTTTACTATATTCTTCATCGAAAGATAAAATAAATAATTCTTTGTAAAATAATGAAATAAATAATAATACTAAAATAGTAATGAAAATGATAGTTGTTAAATCACTTAAGTTTACTGCACTGATAGAGCCAAATAATAAGCCTACAATTTCTTGGTTAAATCCATCAGCCAATGAGATAAAAATAGCACTTAATGCGATACCTGCACTCATAATAATTGGAATTGCGATTTCCTGATAATTTGTATAAGATGTGCGCAATTTTTCAATTAATAATGCACCTATAATAGCAAATAATATACCAAACCACATTGGGTTAATTAAAGTTAATGCAGGTATTACTGTAATCACAAACATGCCAAATGATATTCCACCTAATGTAACATGGCTCAAAGCATCAGCAATTAGTGAAAGCCTTCGTACTACTATAAAAGCACCAATTAAAGGTGCAATAAAACCTATTAAGATACCACTAATTAAGGAGTATCTCATAAAATCAAAATTTAATAATGCATCTATCATGAGTTACACTCCTCAAAATTATTTCTGATTAGATATATAGATAGTAAAACTAATATTAATTACAACATTCTCTATTGTGTTGATGATCAACAAATTGAATAGGATGACCATATATTTTAGAAATTTCAACTTCGTCCAGAGATTTAAAATCTTCTGTTGTACCATGAAAATGCAAATGTTTATTTAAACATGCCACTTCAGTAGCTGTATCAGCAACTACACCAATATCATGAGTGACTAAAATTATAGTGATGCCTTCTTTTTTTAAGCGATCTAGTGTTTCATAAAACTCATTTACGTGTTTAGCATCAATTCCATTAGTAGGTTCATCCAAAACCAACACACTCGGATTAGAAATTAAAGCACGTGCAATGAGAACACGCTGTTGTTGACCACCTGATAGCTCTGCAATATTTTTATGAAGTAAATGTGAAATATTCAATCGTTCTAATACATGTTCAACTTGTTTTACATCATTTTGGTTAAAACGTTGGAAGAGTTTTTTTGTTTTAGTTAGCCCACTAAGAACCACTTCTTTAACGCTTGCTGGAAAACCGGCAGTAAATGAAGAAGCCTTTTGTGAAACATAACTAATTTTCAACGAAGATTTATTATTTTTTATTGGATGTCCATCAATAAAGATTTCTCCAGATTGTAAAGGTAATAAACCTAAAATGATTTTTAAAAGAGTGGATTTTCCGGCACCATTTGGGCCTACTATTGCTAAAAACTCGCCTTTATTAATTTTAATATTTATATTTTCAAGTACTTGTTTATGATCAAAATAATAATCAATGTTTTTGAGTTCAAATACTGGTGTTGTCATTTTTTCACCTCATTTTATACTATACATCTTGATATACCTAATGTAAATAGTAATGTTTACGACTAAACTGGCGCTACAGAATAATCTGTAACGCCAGTTTAGATATTTATTGATTTAAAATTTTATCTTTTAAATTTGGATCAAATGTTTGTGATTTTAACATTTCAATTTCATGTTTATATGGAGGCTTTTTATTTTTTTTATCTTCACCAACATATGGTGTTTCTAAAATTTTAGGTATATCTTTAAATGTATCATGATGTACTACATAATTGAGTGCATCAAAGCCGATGTGACCAAATCCGATATTCTCATGTCTATCTTTATGAGCACCCTGTTCGTTTTTACTATCATTGACGTGAACAACTTTTATTCTATCTACACCAATAATTTTGTCAAATTCATTTAATACCCCATCAAAATCTTCTTTAATGTTATAGCCAGCGTCATGAGTATGACAAGTATCAAAGCAAATTGATAAACGTTCATTATGTGTTACGCCATCAATAATTTGTGCAATTTCTTCGAATGTACGACCTACTTCTGACCCTTTCCCAGCCATTGTTTCTAATGCAATTCTCACATTATTGTCATTTGTTAATACTTCATTTAATCCATCTATAATTTTTTTAATACCTACATCTGCACCAGCACCCACGTGTGACCCTGGGTGTAAGACGATATCTTTAGCTCCTATAGCTTGGGTACGTTCGATTTCATTTTGTAAAAAGTTAACGCCTAATTCGAAAACTTCTGGTTTAGTGGTATTTGCAATGTTAATAATATAAGGCGCATGAACAACGATATTAGATAATCCATATTTTTCCATTGCTTCATGACCTTTAGTGATATTTAAATCTTCAATGCTTTTTCGTCGTGTATTTTGAGGTGCACCTGTGTAAATCATAAATGTAGATTCACCGAATTTGTGTGCTTCTTCTGCAGATCCTTCTAACATTTTTTTACCACTCATTGATACATGTGATCCAAGTAACATTTACTTCACCTATCCTTTTCTACTCTTTCTATTTTGACGGTTTTGACGTTTACTAAATTGTTTACGTTCTTGTCGCTTCATTCTTTCAACTTCTTGTTTAAATTTCTTTTTATAACCTGGTTTAACTTTGCGTTTTGTTTTACTACGTACTTTATTTTTAACCTCATTTGTTAGATGGTCGTCTTTATGTTGTCTAGTACGTCTAGTATTGTGTGCTTTGATAGGCGTAAGCTCATCGTTCTTAATATCCACATTTTCAAAGACATAACCTCTATCTTCAATTGCAGAAATATTATCCTCTTCATCTGGACTATATAATGTGATTGCAACACCACGATAGTTTCCTCGACCAGTTCGACCTACTCTATGAGTAAAGAAATCGATATCATTTGGTACATCGAAATTGATGACATGACTTACACCCTCAATATCGATACCTCTTGATGCTAAATCACTTGCAATCACAAATTGGAAGTCAAGATTTCTAATACGTTTCATTTGTTGCTTACGTTCACGAGGTGTTAATCCACCATGAATCATACCTACTTTGATACCGGCCTCATTGAGTGTACGTGCTAATTCATCGGCGCTATCTCTACTATTACAGAAAATGATACATAAATAAGGGTTTAATATATCAATTAATTTAAGTGTTTTTTCAACTTTTGCAGTTCCTTTAGTAGGAATTAAATAAAATTCGATATTCTTTTTATTTTGTGATTGGTTATCTACTTCTACAAAATCAGGTTGTTCTAAATATTTATTTAAAAATGGCTGTAAAGATTTAGGAATTGTTGCACTGAATACAGCTATATTTGAATGTTCTTCTAATCGTGATGCGATATAGTCTACATCTTCTATTAATCCTAAATCTATCATTAAATCAGCTTCATCTATGATTAAATATGAGGCTAAATGTGTGTGTAAATGCCCACTTTTAGATAAATCATTGATTCTTGTTGGTGTACCAATGACTAATTGTGGTTGATGATTGCAACGTTGTCTGTCTTTTTCAATATCTGTACCACCGATAAATAATTTGGCATTGACACCTTCTTTAAAACTACTTAAATGGTTAGCTGCTTGATAAAGTTGTTGCGCTAGTTCTCTTGTAGGTGCAACAACGATTGCTTGAGGTTCATGAATTTCAGTATCAATTTCATTAACTAATGGTAATAAAAATGAATGGGATTTACCTGTACCTGTTTGTGATTGTCCAATGATGTTAGTTCCTTTTAATATTCTAGGAATAATTCTATTTTGAATTTCAGTTGGTTTCTCAAATCTTAAATCTTTTACAGCTTCGATCATACTAGAGTTTAAACCGAAGTGTTCAAATGGATGTTTTGCCATTGTATGGCCTCCTTATAAGTTCATCTTTACTATTATAAAGTAATTGATAGTGTTTTTAAATATAATTCACCTTTGATATCGGATATATTCGTTTAAATTAATGTTTATCAAAAATATAACGATATATTAAATATATGTGAATGGATCTGTGTTAATATCTGACGCTAGTATTTTGATATTACTTTCATTTTCTTCTACTAACCACTCTTCTAGTAATTGTTTTAATCCTTCCTTCATCACATATTCACTATAATGATTGATATCTAATAAGTTGACGCCCGCAATTTTGGCATCAAGTGCATCATGATGTTTAATATCGCCAGTAATAAATATGTCTGCACCTAATTGTGAAGCTTCATATTCAAATCCAATACCAGAACCACCAATCATTGCTACTTTATTAATCGTAGTATTTGAACAACCAACGTATCGGACACTAGGAATTTGTAATTGAGATTTAACATAAGAAACAAAATCATCTATATTCATTGGTTCGTTTAATTCTCCAATAATACCCAAACCAAATGAACCTTCTTTTGATAGTTCAATAAAATCATAAACTGGGGTTTCATAAGGATGATATTGGTGAATCGCTTTCTCAGTTAATTGTCGTTGTGAATATGAAATCATAAACTCTAATTTCACTTCATCTACGTATTCAACTTCACCGATTTCACCTAAATAAGGATTGGCATCATCTACAGGTTTAAATTGTCCTTGACCTTTACTTTCAAAGAAGCAGTATTCATAATTACCTTCTTTAGCTAATCCAATATCATTAAGTTGTTGTTTAAATGTTTCGACATGGCTTTCGGGGATAAAGGTTTGAACTTTGAAATATTTTTCAGGTTCTTTATTAATCAAGTTAGTATTTTTTAGGCCAATTTTAGTGGCTAACATAGCATTGACACCTCTAGGATTAACGTCTAGATTCGTATGCATTGCTATTAAATTGATATTATTTTGAATTAGTAATCTGATTATTTCACCATAGCCTTGATTAGTAATTGATTGAACACCTTTAAAAATTAATGGGTGGTGACTAATAATAGTATTGATATTTTTATCTATTGCTTGTTCTACGATTTCTAACGTACAATCCAAGGCTGTTAAAATCCCAGTAACTTCTTGTGATTCATCACCTATAAGTAGCCCAACGTTATCCCATGATTCTGCAGTGTTAAAAGGCACATGTTCATCTAACATTGCCATTAATTCGTTAATTTTCATTTTTTAAGCACCTCTTTAATCATTACTATTTCTGCTTCAATCTCTTGATATCGATGTTGATGAATGTCTGGATTAAGTTGTTGTTTTATCTTTTCTAACGCATGTAATTCTCTTTCCCATTTATTATAAAAACATTCATTTTTGTTTTCTAGTAATACTGGGCCAAATTTAAGTTCAAATTCAGTATAATGGCAGCTCTTTGATTGATATTCAGCTACAACTATTTCATAAATATGTCCTTTTTCTTCCATAATGCGTTCATCAATAATTTGATAGTTGATGTCTTGTAATAATGTTCTTAAACTTTGTGTTTGTATATTACTTTGGAGGATAAGTCTAGGTTTTGATTGAAGTTTTTGTTGTCCTTCTTTTAATATTTTAGCTATCAAAGGACCTCCCATGCCACAAATAGTAATATTGTCTAAATGTTCATGGCGATTTATTACCTCTAAACCATCTCCAAGTCGCACATCAATTTGGTTACTTAGTTCATATTCTTGGACATTATTTCTTGCAGCTTCATAAGGACCTTTAATAACTTCACCAGCGATTGCTTGCGATATTAAATTGGTTTGAATAGCGTAGATAGGTAAATAAGCATGATCTGAACCAATATCAGCAAGTGTCCCAGGTTTAATAAATTCTGATACAGTTCGTAATCTATGATTTATCGTAATCATTAAAATGGTCTCCCTTTTTTACAAGTATTTAAAATAATTGATTGTATGTATGATATCACTTATAAATGAAATAAAGGCTGGGACAACCATTATGCCCCAGCCTAAATATATTAATCCATAAAGTCTTTTAGACGTTTACTTCTACTTGGATGTCTTAATTTTCTTAATGCTTTTGCTTCGATTTGACGAATACGTTCTCTAGTTACACCAAATACTTTACCAACTTCTTCTAATGTTCTAGTTCTTCCATCATCAAGTCCAAATCTTAAACGAAGAACGTTTTCTTCACGGTCAGTTAAAGTATCTAAAACATCTTCAAGTTGTTCTTTTAGCAGTTCATAGGCAGCATGATCTGAAGGACTTTGTGCTTCTTGGTCTTCAATGAAGTCACCTAAGTGACTGTCATCTTCTTCGCCTATTGGCGTTTCTAATGAAACAGGTTCTTGTGCAATTTTAAGAATTTCTCTTACCTTTTCAGGAGGTAAATCCATTTCTTCACCAATCTCTTCAGGTGCTGGATCACGTCCTAAATCCTGTAATAACTGACGTTGAACACGGATTAATTTGTTGATTGTTTCAACCATGTGAACTGGTATACGAATTGTACGTGCTTGGTCAGCGATTGCACGTGTGATTGCTTGACGTATCCACCATGTTGCATAAGTAGAAAATTTAAATCCTTTATTGAAATCGAATTTTTCTACGGCTTTAATAAGACCCATGTTACCTTCTTGAATTAAATCAAGGAATAACATTCCTCTTCCGACATATCTTTTAGCGATACTTACAACCAAACGTAAATTGGCCTCTGCTAGTCTTGATTTGGCGATCTCATCACCTTGCTCAATTCTTTTAGCAAGTTCAATTTCTTCTTGGGCACTTAATAAATCCACACGACCAATTTCTTTTAGATACATACGCACAGGGTCGTTAATTTTAACGCCTGGAGGTGCACTTAAATCATTAGGATTTAATTTAGCATCTGTATCTGAATGGTCTTTTTCATTTACTAATGTGATATCATTATCATTTAATTGATCGAAGAAATCATCCATCATGTCAGAATCCATTTCGAAATTCTGTAATTTTTCAGCTATTTCTTCGTGACTTAAGTGACCTTCCTTTTTACCTTTTTCAATTAATTGTTTTTTAACATCTTCCAATGTTAAAGTCGGATCAATTGTTTGCTTTTTAATTTTAACTTTATCAGACATGAAAAGGCCTCCTGGTATTAATATAAACTTTCAATTTATTCATTTTTATTATGTGTGATTATTTCGTTTCAATTGATGACACGTATTATGATTAAAAATTCAATATATCATTTGTTATAAAAATAACGCGTTCATCATAACTTATTGTATAAGATGTGGCCTAATTATTTTTAATTTGAAACCAATCAAATAAGTTTGTATTCTAAACTCCCTGATATTTTAATGGTTAAGTCATATTATGACAATATTCGATATTACATATTTACCCATTGTATGAGTGTAATAACCATTATTGAATGCCTAAAGTATAACAATACCATAAATTTTTATAATATTACATTCTACTTTTGTTTTTATTTACTATTAATTGCAAGTAATACTTTTGAAGTTCAATATCCCCTATTCTCGTTGCTTCACGCAGTTTATGGTTTAGGGCTTCTAGTGAATCTTCATTTTTATTCTCATTCAATATGTTGATGTAATCTTCTAATTCATGTTCAAATGGTTCTTCATTTAAAACATATGAGTCTAAAGATATTAACGCTTCTCTCAAATCATCAGAATCAATGTATTGAATCATAGAACTGAGCTGATACATATCGTTATTCGAATAATAATCATGCAAAATATTAAATATACGCTTGAAATAGGCATTTGTAAAGTCATCTACTTCTATCTGTTGATGATAGTTTAGGAATGTATCTTTATCTTGCATGAAATGTTTTAAGAGTGCTCGTTCAGCTTTTTCGTGACGAGTCAACTGGTTAAATTGAATGACTTGTTGAGGTTGTCTTTCATATGCGTATGCATCATCTGGATACGAAGGGATATTGCCTAGAGATTGCTGACGTAATCCCACTTCATAGTCTAAAGTCTCAAAACTTACTTTAAACAATTCTGCAACGTCTTGCAATACTTTTTTCTGAAGTATGGGCGAAGTCATTGCAGCAATATCTTGAGTCACTTCTTTGAGATATTTTTCATATGCTAGATCATTATTTTGAATTTCATCTTTATGTGTATTGACTTTAAACATTACAAATGATTTTTTGTCTTTTTGTACAAAGTCTAGAAACGCATCATTACCATACTTTCTAACATATTCATCAGGGTCCATATCTGAAGGTAATTGCACAACGAATACATTTAACCCTTGTTCTAATAGCGTTTGACCAGTTTTTAAGGTTGCTTCTCTACCAGCAAAGTCGCCATCAAACATTAGTGTAATATTAGACGTTAATTTTTTAATAAAAGTAATATGTTCGCTTGAAAGTTGAGTACCCATACTAGCAACTACTGTTTTTAAACCAGCATGATCTGATTTTATAACATCCATAAAACCTTCAAGTAATATGATTTCGTCATTTTTTCTAATGCTTTTACGTGCTTTGTCGAGATTATATAACAATTTTCTTTTTTGGAATATAGGTGTTTCCGGGCTATTTAAATACTTAGGTTCTTGGTTGGTATACGTCCTTGCAGAATATCCAACAATTCGCCCTTGAGCATTTTTTAATGGGAACATAATTCTATCTCTAAAGCGATCATAATAACTAAAATTCTCTTCATTTCTAGATAAAAGTCCAGCTTCATATGCTAATTCAATATCATATCCTTTTTTCTCTAAGAAATCATGACAGAAATGTGATGAATTAGGTGCGTAACCTATCCCTCTTTCTTTGATCAGCTGTTCTGGGAAATCTCTTTCTTTTAAATAAGTAAGTGCCTTCTCACCTTCTACTGTTTTCATAAGTGCATAGTGATAATATTCTTGCATTAGCTCATGCATTTCAATCATTTGCAAATCTTCTGAAGCAATTTGAGTATTCGTATTCTGATATTGGCTATTTCCAACATCAACCGTAATATTAACACGTTCCCCTAGTTCTTTAACTGCTTCTGTAAATGAAACGTCCTTTATTTCTTGAGTAAATTGAAATACATTACCACCCTTTTTACATCCGAAGCAATGACATATTTGTTTATCTTCAGAAACTGTGAACGAAGGTGTTTTTTCATCATGAAAAGGACACAAACCTATATAATTGCGTCCTCTCTTTTCTAGCTTTACATATTCACTTACCAAGTCGAGTATATCTGTCTTATCTTTTATTTCATTTATAACTGATTGTTCTATACGCAAATTAGATCACCTATGACATATTAGTCTTAATATTATACCTTTTTTATGCATTAATTGAAATTATTTTGTTTGATTATTTTCGATAAAATAAATGATATCATTTGCTGTTTCTTCTATTGCTTTATCAGTTACATCTATAACTGGACAACCTACTTTTTCTACTAATGATTCAAAGTATTCTAATTCCTCTTTAATTCTAGTTTCTGTAGCATATCTCGCAGAGTCGCCTAATCCTAATTGTTTAAGTCTTTCCTTACGAATACGATTTAATTTTTCTTCGCTAATTTTTAAAGCGATACATTTTGAAGGATCAATATCAAACAATGCATCTGGTGGCGTCACTTCTGGAACAATCGGTATATTCATCACTTTATAACTTTTATGTGCTAAGTACTGTGATAAAGGTGTTTTAGATGTTCTTGAAATACCTAATAAAACAATATCGGCTTTTGGTAAACCTTTTGGGTCCTTACCATCATCATATTTAACAGCAAACTCTATAGCGTCTATTTTCTTAAAATAAGCATCATCTAGTCTATGTACAATACCTGGTTCATAGTATGGTGTTTCTTCTATTGAACCTGATAATAAGTCCATAAGCGGCCCCATAATATCAACTGACTTAAGTTGATGTTCTTTAACTTTAGCCACCATGTATTTTTTGATTTCTGGTTTAACTAAAGTATATACAATTATTGCGTCTGTATCTTCAGCAACTTGAATCACTTCATCCACATTTTCAAAGGATTCTATGTATGGGTAACGTAAAAATTCATGTTTACATTGCTTAGGATTAAATTGAGAAACACCGGCTCTAGCTACTAATTCTGCTGTTTCTCCGATTGAATCAGAAGCAACAATAATATTTATATTATCCATCTATTAACCACCTATTCTTTAAATAATGATACAAATAATTTTGTGATTGTCGTTTTAGATATTCTACCAACCACTTCGAATTTTTGATTATCTTTCAATCTAACTATGGGTATTGCATCTATTTCTTTATCTATCATTTGATTCGCAGCATAGATTATTAGTTCACTTTCTTCAAGATAAGTTAAATTTGGCATTCGAGTCATATTGACGCTTATGGGCATCGTATGAATATCATTTCCAATCATTGATGCTCTTAATAGGTCTTTACGAGAACAAACACCGATAAAGTCATTATCTTTATTTGTAATAAATAATGTTCCAGCGTCTTCTAAAAATATAGTACAAATTGCGTCGTAGACTGACATATCTTCTTTAACCACAACAGGTTGAGACATATAATCTTTAACAACATATTGTCTTAATTGTTCATGTATAATTTTATTTTTTGATTTACCTGAATAATAATATCCAACTCGTGGACGCGCTTCTAAAAAGCCAGACATTGTTAAAATAGCTAAGTCAGGTCGTAATGTAGCCCGTGTTAAATTTAATTGATCAGCAATATGCTCACCAGTTATAGGTCCATGTTGCTTAACGATTTCTATAATTTGTTCTTGTCTTTGATTTAATTCTATAGGTCCTCACCCCTCTTATATACATTACATATTATAACTGTTATTTTTATTTGCCACAAACACATATAAACGCTTGCTATTAAATATTTAATCAATTAGAATAATTATAAAGCGAGCTAAGGACGGTGTGAGCTTAGCAGACAAATTTTGGCATAAAAATTTAATTAATTTAAAAGTGAGTGGCTACACTAATTTGGGTGGAACCGCGGGTTAAATGATATTTTAATGTATATGATTTATACTAAATAAAAATGACTAACTCGTCCCAAGATAATAAAGTATATTTATGATGCTTTGTTGTCTTGGGGCGTTTTTATGTGTAAGGAGAGAAAAATTATGGCAAATGATATGGAACAAATTGTACAATTAGCAAAACACAGAGGTTTTGTATTCCCAGGTAGTGACATTTATGGTGGATTATCTAATACATGGGATTATGGTCCGCTTGGTGTTGAATTAAAAAATAATGTAAAAAAAGCATGGTGGCAAAAATTTATTACTCAATCACCTTATAACGTAGGTCTAGATGCTGCGATTTTAATGAACCCAAAAACTTGGGAAGCATCAGGACACTTAGGTAACTTTAATGATCCAATGATTGATAACAAAGACAGTAAAATTCGTTATCGTGCTGATAAATTAATTGAAGATTACATGCAGCAAGAAAAAGGCGATGAAAACTTTATTGCTGATGGTTTAAGCTTCGATGAAATGAAAAAAATTATTGATGATGAAGGCATTGTTTGTCCAGTAAGTGGTACTGCAAATTGGACTGATATTCGTCAATTTAATTTAATGTTCAAAACATTCCAAGGTGTAACTGAAGATTCAACAAATGAACTTTTCTTACGTCCAGAAACAGCGCAAGGTATTTTCGTTAACTACAAAAACGTTCAAAGATCAATGCGTAAAAAATTACCATTCGGTATTGGTCAGGTTGGTAAATCTTTCCGTAACGAGATTACGCCTGGTAACTTCATTTTTAGAACACGTGAATTCGAACAAATGGAACTTGAATTCTTCTGTAAACCTGGTGAAGAAATTGAATGGCAAAACTACTGGAAGACATTTGCTAGCCAATGGTTAAAAGACTTAAATATTAGCGAAGAAAACATGCGTTTACGTGACCATGATGCAGATGAATTATCTCACTATTCAAATGCTACAACTGATATCGAATATAAATTCCCATTTGGTTGGGGTGAACTATGGGGAATCGCAAGTCGTACTGACTTTGACTTGAAAAAACATAGTGAACATTCTGGTGAAGACTTTAAATATCATGACCCAGAAACAAATGAAAAGTATATTCCATATTGTATCGAACCGTCATTAGGTGCTGACCGTGTAACACTAGCGTTCTTATGTGATGCATATTCACAAGAAGGTGTTGAAGGAAGTAAGGACGAACGTACTGTACTTAAATTCCACCCTGCTTTAGCACCATACAAAGCGGCTATCTTACCATTAAGTAAGAAATTATCAAGTGAAGCAATTAAAATCTTTGAACAATTAAGTCAAAGTTTCTCAATAGATTTTGATGAATCACAATCTATTGGTAAACGTTACCGTCGACAAGATGAAATTGGTACGCCTTATTGTATTACATTCGACTTTGATTCTTTAGAGGATAATCAAGTTACTGTACGTGACAGAGATTCTATGGAACAAGTTCGTATGCCAATCTCAGAATTAGAAGCATTCTTAGCCGAAAAAGTTAAATTCTAATTCATCTATTATAAATAATCTATAAAAATACCGAATCACATAATAATGTGGTTCGGTATTTTGTGTTTGTTAAAGACTAGTCTTTCATTTCTAACCTCTTTAACTGGTTGATTAACTTTTGACTTTTAAAGAACATACCTGCATATTCTCTATATAGCATGATCATCAATTCTGACATTTCGTCTAAAATATCTTGATGGATATTTAATTCATTCATTTTTTCAATGGGGAGTTTGTACAAGACATCTAATAAATATAATGTTTTATTGGATAATTGTAATGCATGTGGATCTTGGTATGCTACAGCTTGAGAAATAGCACCATCAAATTTGAAACTATATCCAACTAATTTTGATTGATCGGTATTACCGCTTATTGCGCATTGATTAAATAAAGCAGAAAAACCAAACTTATTCATACACTTAAGTAGTACAATGATTGACATTAATTGAGCTGACTGACCAGATGATATCTTGGTTAGAACAAAGTTTAGTAAATCATAATTATATTTTGAAATTTCATCTTCTTCCATTGAACGATCAATGGTTTCGGCACATAAAGTTGCGAAACTACTTTCATACAAATCGAGTTGTAATTCATAATGTTGGTTAATGACATCTACAGAATTAAGCGTACCCATACCTCGCCATTTATTATAAATAAATAAGCCATACACAAACATTTGTGTATGCGCTTGTAAACCTGATTTAATTTTCTTGGCCCTTCTAGCCATCAATGGAACTTTGCTACCATATTCATTTAAAATTGTAATTATTTTATCTGATTCGCCGTACTCCACTGATTTAATTATGATGCCTTTTTGTTTCATTAGCATACTAACTCACCATCTCTCTGAGTTAATCTTGATCTTCAATATAACCAATTTGACGAATAAAGTTAACTTTATTTCTCCAATCTTTTTGCACCTTAACCCACAGTTCAAGATATACTTTAGAACCTAGAAGCATTTCTATATCGTGTCTTGCCCTCTTTCCGACTTCTTTTAGTTTCTTGCCGCCTTTACCAATGACGATTCCTTTTTGAGAATCACGTTCAACATATATCGTAGCTTCGATTCGAACTCTATCTTCATCTTCTTTAATCATACGATCAACATTAACGCCAATAGCATGTGGAATTTCTTCACTTGTTAAGTGTAATATTTTTTCACGAATAATTTCACCGACCACAAACTGTTCAGGATGGTCCGAAATTTGATCATCTGGATAATATTTTGGTCCTTCAGGTAAGTATGACTTTAATACATCTATAAAATGATCGACATTCAAACCTTCTAGTGCAGAAATAGGTACGATTTCAGTGAAGTCCATATATTCTTGATACTTTTCTATTTTAGGCATTAATGCATCAGGATGTACTAAATCTATTTTATTTAATACTAAAAATACGGGTGTTTTTAAATCCTTTAGCATATCCATAATATATTCATCGCCACGACCAATGTCTTCGTTTACATTAACCATAAACATAATCGCATCTATTTCAGAAAGTGTATTTGTGGCAACTTTCATCATGTAATCTCCAAGCTTATGTTTAGGTTTATGGATACCAGGTGTGTCAATAAATATAATTTGGGCATCGTCTCTTGTCATAACACCTTGAATTTTGTTACGTGTTGTTTGTGCTTTATCAGACATAATCGCAATTTTATGTCCGATAACTCTATTTACAAATGTAGATTTACCTACATTGGGTCTTCCTATAATTGAAACAAATCCTGATTTATGTTCTGTCATTTATTTAAATCCTTTCCAGAAAATCCGTATGGTAGTAATTCTTTAACTGTTGATTCGATCATATCGCCTTTATGATTAGTCATATAAACTGGCATATCATCGTCACATAACTCTTTTAATACTTGTCGACATTCACCACAAGGTGATGATGGTACTTCAGCATCTACAGTGACAGTGATAGATTCAAAATCTCCAGGCTGATATCCAGCAGATATCGCAGCAACTAAACTTGCGCGTTCTGCACAAATACACATTGAATATGATGCGTTTTCTACATTAGTTCCATAAAATGTTCGTCCATCTTTAGCTTTCAAATAGGCACCAACTTTAAAGTTACTATATGGTGAATAAGATCTTCGTTGTGCTTCTCTAACTTCTTTAAAATAATGAGATTGATAACTCATTGATTCCGCCTCCTATATTAAATTAATTAAATGTGGAATAAAGACAATGAGGCCAATGATTAATGCTAAGACGGAAACAATCATCACACTAAAAGCAGCAATATCTTTCGCATATTTAGCGTAATCATGATACTCAGTAGTAACTAAGTCAACCACATATTCAACGGCTGTATTAATAGCTTCAAATGCTAAAACTAAACTAATTGCTAATAATATAAATATCCACTCAGAACGATTAATATGAAGTAAAAATCCAAAAACAATTGCTATGATACTCGCATATATATGAAGTGAGAATTTTTGATCTTTGATTAAAAGTGTTATCAAACCATTTAGTGCATATTTAAAACGACTCATTATTAGTCTCTCGTCAATCCATAGGCGTTTAAAATAGCATCTTGATGACCAAACATTTCTTTCTCATCTTCTTCATTCATATGATCATAGCCTAGTAAGTGAAGAAAGCCATGTAATGCTAAAAAGCCTAATTCTCTTTCAAAGGAATGTCCGTAAGATTCTGATTGTTCTTGAGCAACATCTGTACAAATAATGATGTCACCTAATACTCTAGGTATATCAAATTCACTCATATCAATGTCGGGTTCATCTTCTTCAAGTGCAAATGATATGACATCCGTAACTTTGTCTTTGTCTCTATACATCTTATTAATCTCTTGAATTTCAGATTTATCTACGAAGGTAATAGATAATTCAGCATCTTCACTAATTTCTTCTTGCTGCTTAGCAAAATTAAGTAGCTTTTCAATTTGTTCATACCATTCATCTTTAACTAACTCAGTATGATCACTAAAATCTATTGTAAACATTTAGTCCTCTCCCTCGTATCTATCTATAATTTTACTTACAAGTGGATGTCTCACTACATCACTTTGATCAAGTTTCATAATATTAATCCCTTTAACACCATGTAACTTTTTAACCGCTTCTTTCAACCCGCTTTTAACACCTTTTGGTAAGTCGACTTGTGTTTGGTCACCTGTGACTACCATTTTAGAACCAAATCCTAAACGAGTTAAAAACATTTTCATTTGAGCATGAGTTGTATTTTGTGCTTCATCTAAAATCACAAATGCATCGTCTAATGTTCGACCACGCATGTATGCTAATGGAGCAATTTCTATAATACCACGTTCTATAAATCGTGCAGTTTGTTCTCTACCTAGCACGGTATTTAATCCATCATATAATGGTCTCAAATACGGATCAACTTTCTCTTTTAAATCACCAGGTAAAAATCCTAATGATTCACCCGCTTCAACTGCCGGACGTGTTAATACGATTCGTTTAACGTTTCCTTTACGTAATTGTTTAGCAGCATAGACAACTGCTAAAAATGTTTTACCAGTTCCTGCAGGACCTATACCAAAGACTAAGTCATTTCGATACATAGCATTTATATACATTCGCTGACCCATAGTTTTAGCGCGGATGGTTTTGCCAAAAGCATCTTTAGTAATTTCTTCATCATATAAGTCTAAAAGTTGTTGGATTGTGCCATTTTCTGCCATTTTAATAGCAGCTTCAACATCTTTTAACGTTATATTATTTCCCAATTCAATCACTTTTAATAAATTGGTTAACACTAATTCGGCTTTTTCTACATGCTCAATTTTTTCACCTTTAACCGCAATTTCTTGACCACGAGCATGTATTACGACATCAAAACTATCTTCTATAGCTTTTAAATGTTCATCATTGTTACCTATTAAAGCTTGGGATTGATTAATGTCGTCGATTTGAATTATACCAGGCATAAACGCGCTCCTTTTCAAAATACATTTTTATAATTCACTATACCCATATTTGGGTTAATATACTTATATTATACCATTGTTATGGCTATATTGATTCTATTTCGTTTTAATTTAAATAATTCAATCAAGTCTTTTATATGTTGATTTTGAACGTATAATCATTCTTATCTAAATATTACTAAATTCTGTAAAGTGACTCAAATCATCCTTTAATTATCTTTGACTTCAATCATTCGCAATAAAAAAACCTATTGGAAATAATCCAATAGGCTGAATATTATAATTGTTTAGGTTTGGCCAAAATTTCAGACGAGATGATACCATTAACGACTTCATCATTGTCAAATTGAAATGCTGATTTAGACATATTACGTTCTATATTTTGAGAATTAAGTAATTGCTTTAATCTTAATTGTTTAGTACGTTCAGATAAATATTTGTCATTAATAATATCCTGCGCTTTCTTCTCAATAAGAGCAAGTTGCTTTTCTTTCTCCCTATCGATTTCACTTCTAACATTTTTAAGATCTTGTTGAAGTTTTTTCTCTAATGCTTTACGTAAATTCTCAGAATTTTCATCCCTTGATGAAGTTGGTTTAACTGGTTCGCGTATATCTTTTTCATTATGATAAGGCGTCAGGTCTGGTTTAGGTATTGAATCATCATAATCTGTTGGTCTTCTATGCATTTCTTCTGTTGTCTGTTCAGTTTTCTCTAAATTTTGATTAATGGGTGGTAATGTATCTTCATATTTCTTTTTCTTGTCAGTTGTTGTTTCTCCATTAATCTCATCATTAATTTCTCTAAATGTTTTTTCAATTTCTTCTAAGAAACCACCTGTTTTAGGTTGTTGATTATCTTTAGGTGATTGAGTTGGCTTTTGATTCTGTCTTTCTTTATGACTATTATCACGTATGGTACTAATGATTGTCGCTATCACAGATATGACAAAAATAATTACCCCAATACTCATTTAATCACCCCACAGTTATTGTTCTGGTGATTCGTCATCATTTTGATCAGTACGTTTATTAATAGCATTTCTCATACCAGTATCGGCTTCTATATTTTTAAGATTGTAGTAATCTTTGACGCCAATATTTCCTGATCGTAAAGCTTCTGCCATTGCTAAAGGTACCTCTGACTCAGCTTCTACAACTTTAGCACGCATTTCTTGTACTCGAGCTTTCATTTCTTGTTCAGAAGCTACAGCCATTGCACGACGTTCCTCAGCTTTAGCTTGTGCAATATTTTTATCAGCAAGTGCTTGTTCAGTTTGTAAATCTGCACCAATATTCTTACTAATATCAACATCGGCTATATCAATAGAAAGTATTTCAAAAGCTGTTCCTGAGTCTAATCCTTTACTTAATACTGTTTTAGAAATGCTGTCAGGATTTTCAAGAACTTCTGTATGATGTTTACTTGAACCTATTGTTGAAACAATACCTTCACCTACACGGGCAATAATTGTTTCTTCACCAGCACCACCGACTAAACGAGCAATATTGGCACGAACAGTAATACGGGCTTTCGCTTTAACTTCTATACCGTTCATAGCTACACCGGCAATAAATGGTGTTTCAATAACTTTAGGGTTAACTGACATTTGAACTGCTTCTAAAACATCTCTACCTGCTAAATCGATTGCTGCACCTCGTTCAAATGGTAAATCAATATCTGCACGTTGCGCAGCGATATTAGCATCAACAACTCTATCTACATTACCTCCAGCAAGATAATGTGATTCAAGTTGATTTGTTTTTAGATTTAAACCTGCTTTGTGCGCTTTAATTAATGGGCCAATCACTTTTCTCGGTGAAACCCTTCTTAATCGCATACCTACTAAGGTACCAATACCAACATGTACACCAGCAGCTAATGCAGAAATCCAAAGACCTACTGGTACAAATGAAAATAGTATTAATAAGGCTACAATAATTACTACTGCAATTATAATAAATCCTATACTAAACATCGTATCTCTCCTTTTTTATTATTCTATTTCTCTTACAACAACTCGTGTACCTTCAACCTCAAGTATTTTAACTTGTCTATTTCTTAATATGAATGTACCGTCAGAAACTGCATCGATACGATCATCCTCACAAGAAATAATACCTGCTGGTCTTAAATCGGTGATGGTGCGAGCTGTTTTACCAACTAAATGAGAGCGATCATCATGTGATGTATATCCTGATTCAGCATTTGTTGAATCTTTTAAAATGACCTTATCCAAAAATGGAATTTTTCGTTTGAATAATTTAACTAAAATCACCCATTCAATGATTGATAATATTAAGGCTACGATGACATTACCTAGCATAAGTAACAAGTTATTTCCTAACATGACTATGCTTATTGTTATTAAAATCATACCAATAATACCAATGACTGCTCCAACAACGAACAATTCAATAATGACGAAAATAACACCCACGGTAAATAAGATGACTGATAATATATTGACATCACCTTGCATTAGAAAGCCTAAAAACATAATTAATAAGGCTAATGAAGCGATAATACCAACAAAATTGATTCTTTTAGAATACAATTGATATAAAAAGCCTAAAAATATAATACAGGTAAGAATAAGTGATACCAATGGATGAACAATGATATTAGCAATGTCATTGACCCAATTATTCTCTGATGAAAATTGTGTTAAAACTAACCTATGTATTTCATTTAAATATCCCATTGTTTCACCTCGCTCTCATAATAATTATACATGAAAACGCAGTCATATTATAGTGATTCACTAATATATAAAAAAATAATTTATCAAAAACAATAGTAATTACAGACTAATTTGTTATAAACAATGAATTTAATTTTCCATAAAAAGTACACAAAAACACCTCAGTTTATAAACTGAGGTGTTTTATATTTATAATTAACATTCTTGTTGAGGGAGTCAACAGAGTTATTAATTATTTGAATTTACGTTTACGTGCAGCTTCAGATTTCTTTTTACGTTTAACACTAGGTTTTTCGTAAAATTCACGTTTACGTACTTCTTGGATAGTACCACTTTTTGAAACTGAACGCTTAAATCGACGTAAAGCATCTTCAAGTGATTCATTTTTACGTACTACTGTTTTAGACATCTGTATTTCCCTCCCTCCAAATATCAACGGAAATTTATATATTCAACTGCATAGTAAAACTATGCTTTAATTAGTATAATATATCTCCAATATCCGGTCAATTACTAATATTTATATTTTTAAAATAATTAAACTAGCACTTCATGTTCTGATTTATTTGTGGCATGTTCTACAATACGGATTGCTTTCCCGTAGTTTAAAGGATAATCAGCTTTTTGAATTTTCACTTTAATAATTTGGCCAATTAAATCCTCAGTACCTTCAAATTCTACTTTCATATAGTTATCTGCATATCCCACTAAAGTATTTGGTTTTTCACCTTTTTCTTCAGGGATAACTTCTAGCACTTCATTTTCGAATTTTGAAGCATACTCTTTTGCTAATTGATCACTTAATGCAATTAATTTGTGAACACGTTCGTTTTTGATATCTTCATCAATTTGATTGTCCATTCTTGCTGCAGGTGTACCAATTCTAGATGAATATGGGAATACGTGTAATTCAGAGAATTGATGTTTGACGATAAAGTCATACGTTTCTTGGAATTCTTCTTCAGTTTCACCCGGGAAGCCTACGATAACATCACTAGTTATTGCAACGTCTGGTAATGCTTCATGTAGTTTGGTAATTCGTTCAGAGAAATGTTCCATAGTGTATTTACGTCTCATACGTTTAAGAACTGTATCAGAACCAGACTGTAATGGTACATGTAAATGTCTTACGATTTTGTTTGAACGTTCTAATACGTCAATAACTTCATCGGTTAATTGACTTGCTTCGATAGAAGAAATACGAATACGTTCTAAACCATCCACTTGATCTAAATCTCTTAATAATTGCGCTAAGTTATAGTTCTTAAGATCTTGACCATAACCACCTGTATGGATACCAGTTAAAACAATTTCTTTATAACCAGCATTAACTAATGTTGTAGCTTGTTCTACAACTTTTTCAGGGTCTCTTGATCTCATTAAACCACGTGCCCATGGAATAATGCAGAAAGTACAAAAGTTGTTACAACCTTCTTGTATTTTTAACGATGCTCTTGTTCTATCTGTAAAGTAAGGAACATCTAATTCTTCGTATTTACGGTTTTTCATGATGTTACCTACACCATTAATTGGTTGACGTTCCTTTTGGAACTCATCTATATAATCAAGTAATTTATGTCTATCTTGTGTTCCTACTACGACATCTACGCCAGGAATTTCCATAATTTCTGCTGAAGACGTTTGTGCATAACAACCTGTTACACAAACAACTGCGTCTGGATTTTTTCTAATCGCTCTTCTAATTATTTGTCGACTTTTTTTATCGCCTGTATTCGTTACTGTGCAGGTATTGATAACAAATACATCTGCATTTGTTTCAAAATCGACTCGCTCGTAATCTGCTTCCTTAAATAATTGCCAAATTGCTTCTGTTTCATAGTGGTTAACTTTACAACCTAAAGTGTGAAACGCAACTGTGGACATATTGTTCACCCCATTAATTCTTTTTCGTAACTTAATGCGCCTAATGTATATAGTGGCGCTGTTTCGGCCCGTAATATTCTAGGTCCTAAACCAACTAACTGTGAATGAGGTTTTAACATTGACACTTCCTCATCAGATAGTCCACCTTCAGGGCCAAATATAAGTAATACACGATCTTGTGGCTTAAATTGCTTTAACATATGTTTAAAATGACTAATTTCACCATGTTTAGCTTCTTCTTCATAAGCAACAAGGACATAATCATACTGATTTATAATATCACAAATTAACTTTGAATTCGATAGATAACTGATGTGTGGAATGGTTAATCGATAACTTTGTTCAGCGGCTTCTTTGATAATTTTTTGCCATCTTTCAAGCTTTTTTGACGCCTTTGTAGAATTTAATTTAACAATAGAACGTTGCATTTCAACAGCAATAAATTCACTAGCACCTAGTTCAGTTGCCTTTTGAATCATCCATTCATACTTATCTGCTTTGATTAACCCACTACATATCGTAATATGATGGGGCAACTCTGTATCAATATCTTGTTTTTCGATTAATTCAATTTCTATTTCTTGATCTCCTATATGGATGATCTCACATGTATAGACATTTTGATCATTAAATGTGGTTACTATTTGTTGACCTTCACTCTGTCTCATCACATTCTTAATATGATGTATATCATCTTTATTTGTAATAAAAAAACGCTGACTTTCATCAGCGTTTTGATTGATAAAATATCTTTGCAAATTAATCACTCACTTTCTGACCAACGATACAAACCCAAACGTTGTCATGTTGAACTGAAATAATTTTAAAACCTACACGCTTCATATGTGATTCAATATCTTCGTATTTTTCTTCAATAATACCAGATGTTATAAAATAACCGTCTTCATTGACTGTATTATAAGCGTCTTCTATCATTTCATCAATAATATGAGCTAAAATATTTGCAATAACAATATCAAAATGTTCTTTTTCATCTTTTAATAAATTGCCAGGAACTGCTTCAATCGCGTTTAAACAATGATTCTTTTCGAAATTTTCTTTGGCTACATTGACAGCCATTTCATCAATATCTAAAGCTTTAATTCGTTTAACACCAATCAAGTGACTTGCAATACTTAAAATACCAGACCCTGTACCTACATCAATCACAGAATGTTGAGGCTTCACAAAGTTCTCAATTGCCTTTAAACACATACTTGTTGTAGGATGATCACCTGTACCAAAAGCCATTCCAGGGTCTAATTCTATACAAAGTTCATTTGCCGATTCTTTAGTATAGGTTTCCCAACTGGGAACAATCGTAAATGTTTCAGATGCTCTGAAAGGATGGAAATAATTTTTCCATTCATTTTCCCAATCTGCTTCAGCAATTGTTTGATGTGAAATATTTAAAATATCTAGGTCGATATCTTGTAGTGATAAAATTGCTTGTTCTATGTTAGATAGCAATGTATTATCATAAGTCATTTCATTAAAGTAAGCTTTTAATCTAACGCCTTCTGAAGGATAATCATCGCTATTTAACTCATAAATCTCACCAAATTTATCTTCTGGTGGATTCACTAGGTCGTTGGAATCTTCTATAACTACGCCATTTGATCCATAATTTTCTAGTATATCTGTAACCAAATATTCAACATCATGGTTTACTACGATTGATAGTTCCGTCCAATTCATTATTTTTTATTCTCCTTTAAAGAATCTTTTTGCTTTATCTTTAAAATTAGATGGTTGCTCAGTTAAATCTTCACCATTTATGTCAGCAAATTCTTTCATTAATTCTTTTTGACGTTCAGTCATTTTAGTTGGTGTTAGAACCTTAATATTAACAAATAAGTCACCATGTCCATATCCGTGAACATTTTTAATACCTTTGTCTTTTAGACGGAACTGTTTTCCAGTTTGAGTACCTGCAGGAATTGTCAATACGACATTACTGTTTAATGTAGGGATTTTCACTTCATCACCTAATGCGGCTTGAGGGAAACTAATATTTAAATCATAATAAATGTCATCGCCATCTCGTTTAAATACTTCAGAAGGTTTAACTCTGAAAACAACATATAGGTCGCCACTTGGACCACCGTTAACACCTGGAGAACCCTCGCCTGCAAGTCGAATTTGTTGTTCATTATCAACACCTTCAGGAATAGTCACTTCTAGCTTAACTGTTTTATTTTCAGTTCCTTTACCATGACATGTTGGACATGGTTCTTCAAACTCTTGACCGCTACCTTCACATTTAGGACAAACTTGTTCTGTTCTAACTCTACCTAGAATTGTATTTTGTTCTACTGAAACTGATCCTGCTCCATTACAATAGCTACATGTTTTCTTATTAGTTCCTGGTTTAGCACCTTCACCATTACATGTATGACATGTTACATCTTTTCTAATAGAAATTTCTTTTTTACCGCCAAATACCGCTTCATCAAATGTGATAGTCATTGTATATTGTAGGTCATCACCTTTTCGTGGTGCATTAGGATCACGTTGTCTTGAGGCACCACCGAAGAATGAACTGAAAATATCTTCGAAGCCACCTCCGCTAAATCCGCCAAAGTCGCCACCGCCAAAGCCTTGGCTACCGAAACCACCTTGAGCACCAGCGTGTCCGAATTGATCATAGTTTGCTCTTTTATTATCATCACTTAATACTTCATATGCTTCAGATATTTCTTTGAATTTTTCATCTGCGCCTTCTTCTTTGTTGATATCAGGATGATATTTTTTTGATAATTTTCTGTAAGCTTTTTTAATTTCATCTTTAGAAGCACCTTTACTTACTCCTAAGACCTCATAATAATCTCTTTTGGCCACAGTAACCTCTCCTTTTTATACTAACAAGATTAGTTTAACTAATTCATATTAACTATCCAAATAAAAAGCCAAAGCCAATGTACAATTGACTTTGACTTTTTTAATAGCTGTGCAAGAAGTTAATTCAATTGGATTAGATATTATTTTTTATCTTCGTCATCTTTAACTTCTTTAAATTCTGCATCTTCTACAGTGCTATCTTGGTTTTGTTCACCAGTTGCACCTTGAGCTTGTTGAGCTTGTTGAGCTTGTTGATATACTTTAGCTGATAAATCTTGAACAACTTTTTCAAGCTCTTCTTTTTTAGCTTTAATATCGTCGATGTCTTCACCTTCAAGTGCTGATTTTAATGCATCTTTTTTATCTTCAGCATTTTTCTTATCATCTTCACCGATATTTTCGCCTAAATCATTGATTGTTTTTTCTACTTGGAATACTAAACTATCTGCTTCATTTCTTAAGTCTACTTCTTCACGACGTTTTTTATCTGCTTCAGCGTTTTCTTCTGCGTCTTTAACCATACGATCGATTTCATCGTCTGATAATGAAGAACTAGATTGGATTGTAATATTTTGCTCTTTATTAGTACCTAAGTCTTTAGCTGTTACATTCACAATACCGTTTTTATCGATATCGAAAGTTACTTCGATTTGAGGTACACCACGTGGTGCTGGTGGAATATCAGTTAATTGGAATCTACCAAGTGTTTTATTGTCTGACGCCATTGGACGTTCACCTTGTAATACATGGATATCTACCGCTGGTTGATTATCAGCTGCTGTAGAATATACTTGTGATTTTGAAGTTGGGATTGTTGTATTACGTTCAATTAACGTATTCATACGACCACCCATGATTTCAATACCTAATGATAATGGCGTAATGTCTAATAATACTACGTCTTTAACATCGCCAGTGATTACGCCACCTTGAATTGCTGCACCCATTGCAACAACTTCATCAGGGTTAACACCTTTGTGTGGATCTTTGCCAATTTCTTTTTTAACTGCATCTTGAACTGCAGGAATACGAGTTGAACCACCAACTAAGATTACTTCGTCGATATCTGAATTTGATAATCCAGCATCTTTCATAGCTTGACGAGTTGGTTCCATTGTACGTTTAATTAATGAATCTGCTAATTCTTCAAATTTTGAACGAGTTAAGTTGATTTCTAAGTGTAGTGGACCACTTTCTCCTGCTGAAATGAATGGTAATGAAATTTGTGTTTGAGATACACCTGATAAGTCTTTTTTAGCTTTTTCTGCTGCATCTTTAAGACGTTGTAATGCCATTTTATCTTGTGATAAATCAACGCCGTTTTCTTTTTTGAATTCAGAAACTAAATAGTCGATGATCACTTGGTCAAAGTCATCCCCACCTAGTTTGTTGTCACCTGCAGTTGAAAGTACTTCGAATACACCGTCACCTAATTCTAAGATAGATACGTCGAAAGTACCGCCACCTAAGTCGAATACAAGTACTTTTTGATCTTGTTCAGTTTTATCTAAACCATATGCTAGTGCAGCTGCAGTAGGTTCGTTAATGATACGTTCTACTTCTAATCCAGCAATTTTACCAGCATCTTTAGTTGCTTGACGTTCAGCGTCATTGAAGTAAGCAGGAACTGTAATTACAGCTTTTTCTACTTTATCACCTAAATAACTTTCAGCAGTATTTTTTAAGTTTTGTAAAATCATTGCTGAAATTTCTTGAGGTGTATATGATTTACCTTCAATATCTACTTTATATTCTGTACCCATATGACGTTTGATTGATTGTACAGTATTTGGGTTAGTGATTGCTTGTCTTTTAGCTACTTCACCAACTTGAGTTTCACCATTTTTAAATGCAACAACTGATGGTGTAGTACGTGCACCTTCAGGGTTTTGAATTACTTTTGGTTCGTCTCCTTCTAATACTGATACACAAGAGTTTGTTGTTCCTAAGTCAATACCGATTACTTTACTCATAATAAAATTCCTCCATTTTGATTAATAATTTTGTTCAATGTTTTTTCGCCAATTTTTATTGGTTTACTTTAACCATTGATGGTCTTAATACTCTATCTTTTAATTTGTACCCTTTTTGTAATTCTTGTGTGATAACACCTGATTCATATTCAGGATTATCATCTTGAACTACAGCTTGATGTACATTTGGGTCAAAAACTTGACCTTCAGATTCAATTTCTTCAAGACCATTATCTTTCAGAGCTCTTAATAGACTTTCATGTACCATTTGAACACCTTTTTGAAGTGATTTAAATGAATCATCATCTCCTTCAATTTGAAGTGCGCGTTCAATGTTATCAATAGTTGGTAAAATGTCAGTTAAGACGCCTTGAGCTTGATATGTTTTATTAATTTTGTTTTCATTTTGAATTCGACGTTTGTAATTTTCGAATTCTGCATATAATCTTAAATATTTTTCTTCATTGTCATTTGCTAATTGTTGCAAACGTTCAATTTCTTGATCTTTTGGATCTACATTTTCATCTTCTTCATTTGAAGCATCCTTATTAGCTGCTTCTTCATTAGTTTCAACATCTTGCGAATTATTAGATTCAGTGTTTTCTACTGAATTAGATGTTTCTTCAGAATTATTTTCTGTTGTTTCTTCTGTTTGTGATTCAGCATTTTGTTTCACTGATTCGTCTTTTTCTGTCATTTTGTGCCCTCCAATACAATTCTAATTACATTACCAAATTTGGTTAAGTAATTGAATTACATTTTGATAATGCATCGCAGTTGGTCCAATAACCGCAATTTGACCTTTGAGTTTCTCATCAAAGTGATACTGAGTTGTTACGATTGATATATCGCTTAAATTTTCATCTATCTCTTTACCAATTTTTACATTGATATGAGATGTAGATATATCATCTAATAGCTCTACAATTCGATTTGATTCAATATATTGTAGGATTGGTTGAATTGAAGATACATTAGATTCATTCAATGCATCAATCAGTTTAACCTTTCCACCCATGTAAATGCTATTACTTTGATTGGAAATGTGTAAATTCATCATTTTAATTAATTGCTTGATAAAATGAGCTTCATTTTGGTCTTGTGCAAATCTATCTATTTCGTCAATTTGTCCTTTAACTATCTCATCGTATTGTTGTGATAAGAAGTTTGATATTTTATTTAATTCATCATTAGTTAAAGGTAGTTCAGAAGTTAGATGCACATTTTCAACATGACCTGATGAAAATACAATAACCATAATTACTAAATGTGTATTAGCACGAATCAAATGAATATTATTTATAATATCTTGATTATGATTAGGACGAACAACCAACGTTGCATATTGAGACATCATTGATAATTCATTTGCGAAATAAGACAATGCAGATGAAGTATCATAATGATTCTCAACCATTAACTGATTTAAACGTTGGATTTTGTTTGAATTTTGATGAGATGTTTGTTCTAATAATTGATTAACATAATATCTAAAACCTAATTCTGATGGTGAACGCCCTGAGGATGTATGAACTTTCTCAATAAAATTCATATCCTCCAGTTGTTTCATTTCATTTCGTATCGTCGCAGGACTTACATTTAAGTTGTGACGATCAATTAGTGTTTTAGAACCAATGGGTTGTCCATAATCAACATAATCTTCAACAATTGCATTTAAAATGCTTAATTGTCTATCTGTTATCATGTTTTCACCTCATTAGCACTCTTTTATCTCAAGTGCTAATTATAATTTATCAAATTGGTCAAAGTAAGTCAATGTTAAAGCACTAGAATTTTAAATTTATTTTAACTATTTAATAAAAATGCTTCAAAAACCTCATTACCAATGACTTTTCCTCTTTCTGTTAGATAAATATAATCTTGACTTTCTTCAATTAACTTTCTATTTTTTAAATCAATAATTGTTTGACCAAATATATGTTCAATTGATACATTGAATTTTTTGTTAAATTTATTTTTGTTTACGCCATTATTTAACCTTAATCCTAAAAACATTTCCTCTTCCATTTGCTCGGTGGCAGTTGGACGTGTTTGTGTTAAAATGGGTTCTTCCTGATTAGCAATAGCTTTTATGTAATGATTGACAGGATTCACATTTGTATAACGTACGCCATTTGTATAGCCACTAGCACCTGCCCCGAAACCATAGTATTCTTCATTTAACCAGTAAACCCTATTATGCTCTGATTCGTGACCTTCTATAGAGAAATTTGAAATTTCATATTGATGGAATCTTGAGTCCTCGATTTTGTGCATCAATGTTTGATACATTTCTGCGCCTAAATCTTCATTAGGCAATTTTAAATGACCTTTTCTATACATATTATAAAATTGAGTTTTTGGCTCTAGAATTAATCCATAACTTGAAATATGATCAATATCCATTTGCATAGCTAAATTCAGACTATCTTCAAAATCCTCTAAAGTTTGCTTAGGAAGGTGATACATTAAGTCTAAACTAATAGATTCAATACCAGCCTTTCTAGCATTGTTAACAGATTGATATATATCTTCTGTTTTGTGTGTTCTACCAAGAATTTCTAATAATTCTGGTTTAAATGTTTGTACACCCATAGAAATTCGGTTCACACCATATGATTTAAGTAATTTTACTTTTTCGAATGTTAATTCATCAGGGTTTGCTTCAAAACTAAATTCACCTTCAATAGTGAAAATTCTATTAATTGCTGATAATAGTTTATTGAGTTGTTCTATATTTAAAGCTGTAGGTGTACCACCACCTACATACATTGTGTTTAATGTCGTATTATCATTTAGAGTACGGCGTTCCATTTCTAATATTAATGAATCTAAATATTCATCAACTGGTTGTTTATCAATAAAATACTTGTTGAAGTCACAGTAAGTACATATGCGAACGCAAAAAGGTATATGAATATATGCGCTTTGTATTGACACATTAACTCCTCCATAATTATGGCTTAAAATCATAAAAAATTAGAGGCGGGATAGAATTAGTTTCAAAAACATCATTCTTTTCCCACCTCAGTTCAACTGTTTAGCTTTTATATCCAACACACATTTAATTAAGTGTATTACTATTTCAAAATTATTCTTCGTCCATTTTTAGTACTGCAAGGAATGCATCTTGTGGAATTTCTACGTTACCTACAGCTTTCATTTTTGCTTTACCAGCTTTTTGTTTTTCTAATAATTTACGTTTACGGCTAATATCTCCACCATAACATTTAGAAAGTACATTTTTACCCATAGATTTAATATTTGTTCGTGCAACAATTTTTTGACCAATAGCTGCTTGTACTGGAACTTCAAATTGCTGTCTTGGGATTAATGTTTTAAGTTTTTCAACTAATGCTTTTCCTCGATCGTAAGCAAAATCTTTATGCACGATGAAGCTTAATGCATCTACTTTTTCACCATTAAGCAATATGTCCATTTTAACTAGGTCACTTTCTTTATTTTCAATGAATTCATAGTCAAATGAAGCATACCCTTTTGTATTGGATTTAAGTTGATCAAAGAAATCAAATACTACTTCAGATAGTGGAATTTCATAGACAATGTTAACTCGAATGTCATCTAAATAGTCCATATTAACGAATTGTCCACGCTTACGTTGACATAGCTCCATAACGGCACCAACATAATCGTTCGGCACCATCATAGTTGCACGAACGTACGGTTCGTATATTTTTTCGATTCTATCACGTTCAGGCATTTGCGCTGGGTTATCTACTGTAACTTCTGATCCATCTTTTAAGATACATTGGTAAATTACTGATGGTGCTGTCGCAATCAATTCAATTCCAAATTCTCTTTCGATTCTTTCTTGAATTATTTCCATGTGTAACATACCTAAAAATCCAGTTCTATAACCAAATCCAAGTGCTTGAGATGACTCAGGTTCGAATTCTAATGAAGCATCATTTAATTGTAGTTTTTCAAGTGCTTCACGTAAATCATTATAATTTTTATTATCGATTGGGAAGAGTCCACAATAAACCATTGGGTTCATTTTTTTATACCCTTGTAATGGTTGTTCTGCAGGTCGATTCGCAAGTGTAATTGTATCACCGACACGTGAATCATCTACGTTTTTAATACTAGCAATAATATAACCAACATCGCCAACAGTTAATTCATCAACAGGTAATTGCTTAGGAGTATTAATTCCGACCTCAGTAACATCAAACTCTTTACCGGTAGCCATCATTTTAATCTTATCGCCAGCTTTTACTACCCCATCTATTATTCGGATAGATGAAATAACGCCTCTATAAGGATCATATTCAGAGTCGAAAATTAAAGCTTTCAGTGGTGCATCTGGATCACCATCTGGTGCTGGTACAACCTCAACAATCTTTTCAAGAATTTCTTCAATACCGATATTAGATTTGGCACTAGCAAGTACAACATCGTCTTGATCTAAACCAATAACATCTTCTAATTCTTGTTTAACTCTGTCAGGTTCAGCAGCTGGCAAGTCAATTTTATTAACTACAGGTAATAGCTCTAAATTATTATCTAAAGCTAAATAAACATTAGCTAAAGTTTGTGCTTCTATACCTTGTGCGGCATCTACAACTAAAATAGCTCCTTCACATGCTGCTAATGAACGAGATACTTCATATGTAAAATCGACGTGTCCTGGTGTATCAATTAAGTGGAATGTATATGTTTCTCCATCTTTAGCTTCGTATTTTAAACGTACAGCATTTAATTTGATTGTAATACCACGTTCTCTTTCTAAATCCATTGAGTCTAACAATTGATCTTGCATATCTCTTGTTTCAACTGATTTGGTATTTTCAAGGATTCTATCTGCTAGAGTAGATTTACCGTGGTCTATATGAGCAATAATGGAGAAATTTCTAATTTTCTCTCTTCTATTAAAACGTTCTTGCTTATCCATTGTATCCTTCTCACTTTCATATTAGTAACCCGTATTTGTATATCTTTGATATGATAACGTTTTTAAATTGCAAATGCAAACTTCCAATTAAACGTTTAAATAAATCAATTACTTTGATAAACTAATACTTATATTGGTTTAAGTATTATTAATGCATACTTTATTATAAAGTGTTACGAACTTAATTCCAATACTATAATGTGATATTCATTCATTAATATACGTATTAAATAAATGATTGCACAAAGGTAGTACATTTGATAAAATATTTCTTGTTGTAATCAAATAAAATTAATTTGATAAGTTAGTTCACTTTTAGGAGGTGACAGTAATGCCAAACATTAAATCTGCAGTTAAACGTGTTAAAACAACTCAAACAGCTGAAGAGCGTAATATTTCTAAAAAAAATACTATGCGTACAGCAGTTAAACGTGCGAAATCAGCTATTGAGACAAATGCCGATAACAAAAATGAATTAGTAAGCTTTGCAATTAAGCAATTAGATAAAGCTGCTCAAAGCAACTTAATCCACTCAAACAAAGCTGATCGCGTAAAATCACAATTGATGAGCGCTAACAAATAATAATAAATAAAAGCTAGTTCGCCTGTTTGGTCGAACTAGCTTTTATTTTTGTATCTAAGTACTAATACATCTATTTATAACGATAAAATAAATAATTCTAATATAAGTTGTTTATCCATATACGAAGATTTCAGTTTATAATCTGTTTCAGCACAAGAATCAATGATATTCAAAAGATCTTCCAATTGATAGTGACGAACCTGACCTAATGCTAACTTAACCCTATATGGATGAACATTTACTGTTTTTGCGATTTGTTGTCCGCTATAGCCTTTTTGACTTAAAAGTTTGCATTGATAATACAATCTATAGTTACTTGTAATAAGAGCTAGTAATTTAATTGGTTCTTCTTTCATGTTTATTAAATCTTTAACTAATTGAATAGCTTTGTTTTTTTGGCGCTTTTGAATATATTCAGTTAATAGAAATACATTTTGTTCTAAACTACGATTAATAATTTGGTTAACATCATCTTTATTAATTGTAGGTCTATCACCTAAAAATAACATTAGCTTATCTAATTCTTGAGAGACGATATTAAAATTAACACCAGTTAATTCAATAAACATATTAAGTGCATCTTGCTTAATATCTTTAAAATTCTCGTTAAGTTTAGATTGTATCCATTTTTTTATTTCCTCTTCAGACATCTGCTCAACTTTTTTAAGTTGACCATTTTTTTTAAGTGTTTTAGTCAGTTTCTTTCGTTCATCTAATTTATTTTGGTAAACTTCAAATATGATAAGATTATCACCATCATATTTCTCGAGAAACTCCATTAATTGGTCAGTATTTTGATTTAATTCTTTAGTTACTTTTTCTCCAGTAAATACGTAAGCGTTCTTAACTAAAATTGCCTTTTTGTCTGAAAAAAACGGCATAGTCAAAGTTTCTTCAATGATTGGTGTAATTTCTGTTTCGTATAAATTAAACTTTATGAAATTAAAGTCATCTTTTTCTGTCTGTAAGTATATATTGATTATTTCCGAACTTTTTTTCTCAACTAGGTCTGCCACTTCTCCGTATACCGTAACGATATTATCAGACATATATTACACCCTTTCAAATTAGTTCACATTAAGAAATTATATCATGATATATTAATGAACCTCTAGTCATTTAGTTAGGTTGATTCGTAGTAATCGTTAAATTCGAATTCAATTTAACTGTTATTTCTCCATTCACTTGTGTATCCAATACTTTACTCCCAAATCCTTGTAATCGTTGAATCACTTCTTGATTAGGTAGTTTATATTTATTACCTTTTCCACTCGATATGAGACTGATTTTTGGTTTTATTAATTTAATTAAATTATGTGAACTACTAGTTTTACTTCCATGGTGTGCCACTTTTAAAATATCTATCCTAGGTAATTGATAACGTTGTAAAAGCAATTCTTCATTTTTAATACTCATGTCACCGGTTAGCAATATTTTTTATGTTTATATGATATAAGGATAACAATAGATTGTTCATTTTTATCATCACTATCTTTTATATACGTATCCATAAAACGAAGGGTTGCTTTTTTTAAAGTAAGTGTATGTAAATTATTAACATCTATTAAATTAATACGATTGGATTTACAAATTTTTTCTATATTATACAATTCTGCTTTAGAAAAACTGTCTTTTAATAACACAATGTTCTTTATATTAATGTGAGATGCTAAATAAGGCAATTCACCCATGTGATCGAGATGAGGATGAGATATTATAAGATAATCGACTTTAGAAACACCTTTTGATTTTAAACTTGGTATCGTTTTGTATTTCGAAATATTAAAGTTAGGTTGCTTATGTTTTTCTGTTCGTTTACCTCCAGTATCAATCATAATATTTTGTTTACTATCAGTTTGGAATAATACGCTGTCACCTTGACCAACATCAAACATTGTTAACTGCCCTTCGTTATCACTAGTATAATGAATGATAATGAGAATACCCATACTGATAACAAATGTCGCTTTAAAAAAATGCTTTTTAACAAATAAATACAAAGACAGAAATGTGAATATCAAAATCAATAACAAGCTATTTGAACTAAGTTCTGGCACAAAAATTCTTAGATACTTTAACTTTAAAAATATAGATACTAAATCATCATGGAAATTAAAAATAGCAGCAATAACAGAATTTAAGATATCTAAATGAATTGTAAAATGTGATAAGACAAAGAAAAGAATAGCTAAAGGAAATATTAAAAAACTATAAAATGGTACAAAAACTAAATTAGAAATTAAGCCAATCCATTGGATTTGATTAAAATGATAAATACTTATGAGTAAGGCACCTAGTTGTGCAATAAATGTAACTGCAACGATAAGCTTTAATCCAGTTAAATGTTTTAATAACGGCGATGAAATAATTAGAAATAATGAAATGAGAAATGAAAATTGAAATCCAATATCGTAGATTATTTGAGGATTAATAAAAAACATTAAAATAAAAACAATAGACAATAATTCAAGTGGATTTATTTTTAATGATCTGGGGAGTAAAAGTAAAATAATAGCAGCCAAAATAGCTCTAACTGCACTTGGAGCAAAATCGGTATATAAAGCATAAAGCGGTAAAAGTATAAGAAGTACTAATTTAATGATAATAGTGGGTGTATTGAATCTAACAAAAATTTGATATACCAAGTAAAACAATGCTGCTACGTGTGAACCACTTACTGCAAGTAAATGATAGATACCAATTTCCTTTACATCTTCTATAAACATTGGATTTAAAGAACTAGTATATCCAGATATCAAGGCTAACATTCTATCAAAATAAATATTATGAGAGTTTTGCATTTGCTCACGAATATAACTTTGATAATTCGTCATAAAAGAAAAACGTTTGTTGGATTGACAACTACTCAAATCGATTTGTCTAATAAATATGTATGGTTGAGAAGTATTGTTTAATGAGAATTCACCTTTGATTAAACATGTTTGATTTTCAATACTCATGGGTTTATTAATATCTTTAACTTTGTATAAAAACTTATATTCGTTTCCTTTCCAGTTAAGAATACCCTTAAATGATTCCAATCCTTTATTTAACTTAATTATAGATACCATATCAATGATGTATCTATTTTTATTTAAATGTCGTTCTTCTTTGTCTTTTTTATCATTTGATGTGTTTAATATAACCATACTTAGTATAAAGAATATTAATACACTCAACACGTATCGTTTCAATAAATTTTTACGCATGAGTATAAACAGTAGACAACATAATATAAAAGTAGAGAGTATACGGTTAGATAACCATAGAATCCCTACTAAACAAGATAGTGCAATATAAAACAATGATTTAGCCTTGTGTTAAATACTGAGCTACATATTCAGGTGAAAATGGTATTTTTTTATACTCTATGCCCGATTGATCTAATAACTTCATAGCATATTCATGATTATGGTAATCTTCAGCATAGTAGATAGTTTTAATACCAGCCTGAATAATTGATTTAGTGCAATTTAAACACGGAAAATGTGTAACATAAATTGTTGCACCTTCTGTTGAAACACCTTGCTTTGCACATTGTAGTAATGCATTCATTTCAGCATGTATTGTACGAATACAATGTCCATCTTCAATTAAACAACCTTCATCTATACAATGAACTTCACCAGCAACTGAACCATTGTAGCCTCCCGCGATAATACGATTATCTTTCACAATAGTTGCGCCAACTGATAATCTTTGACAAGTTGATCTTAAGGCTAACAAGTGGCTTTGTGCCATAAAGTATTCTTCCCATTTAATTCTCTCCATGATGTTCTTTGCCTCCATCGTACATAATTAAAATAGTAATTATAGCTTAATCATTTTAAAATGATATTGCAAATGCATTTATCATTATATGGTAAAATATTCTTTAAGTTTTTCAAATGTTTTTGAACCAAAACCTTTGATATTTTTCAAATCATCAATGCTATTAAATGAACCTTTTTGATTTTTATAATCGATGATTTCTTTTGCTTTAGATGGCCCAATGCCAGGTACTTTCATTAATTGTTCTTCTGTGGCTAAATTTAAATTTATAGGTGCTTTATTTACATTACCAGTACCATTAAATTGATTAGATTGACTTTGTACTTGCTGAACACTGTTTTCCCCTTTTTCAGGTACGTATATTAGCTTTTGGTCTATGAGTTTTTCTGAAAAATTGAGTTGCTTTGTGTCGGCGGTTTTTAATAATTGCGCTTTATTCAGTATATCGATCATCCTATCTGAACTATTCATTTTATATACATTAGGATGTTTCACTGCACCTTTGATATCTACATATATAATTTGGTTATCTTTTTTTCCTACTTCTTGACTAGTCGGAGTTGTTTTATTTCCATTTTTCTCATTTTGATTGTCTTTATCAGCATAATTGTGTGTTGTAGATTCTATATAAGCTGATTTATCTTCCGATTGATTTGAATTCATAACATAAAATATCATCAAAAATATGAAGAGTGCACCCATGATAAAATACATTTTGTGATCACTCAAATATGATTTAACTTGATTGAATTTAGACAGCAAAAAAATCACCCTTTCATACTAATTAACGTATGCTAGAGTGATTTTACTTTATTTAAAATTGTTTTTGAGCTACAAAAAATAAGCGATCTGCTTGTTCACTTTCATTATTCATATCAAAATCAGTAAACGTTTTAATTACGTTGAAACCACATTGTTCCAATAAATTTAAATATACATCTTTTTCAAATGTTCTTTGGTAATGTTCTTCATCAAATCGTTGATATAATCCATCCTCATGTTCAATAAAGAAGGACATTTGATGATATACGCTTAAAGGTTCATCACCTTTAATTGCATCCCAACCTAAATATACATGTTCAGTTTCGTCGATATAACTTTGATTATTAAATAGCGTGTTCATTTTTTCTACAGTATGAACATCAAAGATTAATAATCCTCCCTTGTTCAAATGAGAATGAACATGTATGAAAGTATTTTCAACATCTTCAATAGTAGGTAAATAGTTTAAAGAGTCACAAAATATAGTTATGATATCAAATTGGTAGTCTAATTTAAAGCGAGTCATATCGCCCTCTATCCAAGTTATTTGATTAGACTTTTGAGAAGCGATTGCCAACATATCAGCACTAATATCCATACCATTGATATGACCTAATTCATTTAACATGCATGTAAGTGTGCCTGTTCCACAACCTATATCTAGTATATTGGGATGATTGTGTGCATAATATTGAACTATATCGAACCATAAATGATAAGGTTGATCTTGAGTTAGTTGATCATACACTAGGCTCATTTCTTCATATTGAGACATAATTAGTGAACAACCTGACCGTATGATTCAATTGGTGCATCTTGATATAATTTCTCAATATTATAATAAGGACGCTCGTCTTTATGGAAAATATGTACAACTACATTAGCTAAGTCGAGAAGAATCCATCTTGCGTCTTGATAGCCTTCCATACGTTTCACATCAATATCTTGTTCATGAACTGCTTCTTTTACAGCCTTTGCAATCGATTGAACTTGGCGTTCATTGTTTCCATGACAAACCACAAAGTAATCTGTCATATCACTAATACCTTGCATATTAAGAGAAATAATATCTTCTGCTTTTTTGTTTTCCGCTGCATCTACAGCAATATTTAACAATTTGTCTGAGTTCATTTAATCATCCTTTATTCTTTCATCACTATAATTATAATAATTTAAACAAGCAATCGTAGCGCCATAAACCGTAATATCTTTTTGAATTAAAAATAACACTGTTCGCTTAGAAATTTCGTAAATTGTTTTATCTAAGCTACCTTGATTGTATGCCATATCTCTTATTTCTTCAACTCCTGGGGTTTTACGCCCTGGTTCAATATAATCAGCAATAAATACTAATTTCTCTGTTTTAGTCATTTGTTGACGACCAGTAGTGTGATATTTGATTGCTAACAGCACTTCCTCATCTTTAACATCAAAATCGTTTTCCATTATTGCAGAACAAACAGGACCATGGAGAATTTCGCCACCATAGCTTAATAAATCAGTTTCTAATTCATATTGTCTAACCACTTGATACATTGTACTCAAATCATCATATTTACAGTAGTCATGTAAGACACCGGCTAACTCTGCTTTATCTTTATCTCCATCATATATTTCTGCTAGTTTTACAGCTGTTTCGGCTACTCTAAGTGAATGTTTATATCGTTTTTCAGGTAATTTTTCTTTAACTAATTCCTTAGCATTTTCAATGTTCATATAACCCTTCCTCTCGAATATAATGCTCAACACTTTGAGGAACTAATATTTGAATAGATTGTTTTGATTTAATACGTTCTCGTATCATTGATGAACTAATATCCATACGTGGAATTGTAATAGATATCATATCATCCTCAACATGTTGTACTTCTTTTTCTCTGTTAACAACAATAAACGTAATCAATTGTTTTAATTCATCAATGTTATACCAACGATCCAATTGATTATATTGGTCTGTACCTATTATGAAATAAAATTCTGAATCGGGTTGTGAATGTGTTAGAGATAAAAGTGTATCATACGTATAACTTTGTCCTTTTCTTTCTAACTCTTCATAACTAATTTTACCAAAACCCAGTGTATCAATGGCTAGTTCAATCATATTAAGACGTTGTGGAGCTTCCAAGAAATCTTTGTGGTCTTTCAAAGGCGCCATATAACTAGGTAAAAAATAAAACTCATCAGGTTTAATTTTATGAAAGACTTCACTTGCTACCATCATGTGAGCAGTATGAATCGGGTTGAATTGTCCACCATACAAAACTATTTTTTTTGACATTATGGTAGCGTGATTTCTTTATTTTCCTGTGATTCTCTATATAAAACAATCATAGACCCGATTACTTGAACAACTTCACTGTTTGTAGCTTCTCCTAATGTAGTCGCAAGTTCATTTTTATCATCAAAATTATTTTGTAAAACATGTATTTTAATTAGCTCACGTTTTTCAAGTGTTTCATCAATTTGATTTACCATATTTTCATTAATACCACCTTTACCAATTTGGAAAGTGGGATCAGTATTGTGTGCTAAACTACGTAAATATCTCTTTTGTTTTCCTGTTAACATTATTTAACTCCTTTTAGTTCGTTTAAAACTGAATTTTTCATTGTCTTGATATCAGCTTGTAATCCAGTCCATATTTTAAAACTTTCTGCCCCTTGATATACAAACATATCTAATCCATTATATATTGGATTACCTTTTTTCTCTGCTGCTATTAAAATAGGCGTTTTATAAGGTATATATACAATATCACTCACTAAAGTTTCTGGGTTTAAGTATTTTAAATCAATGGGTATATCTTGATTATTATCCATTCCTGCAGGAGTAGTATTGATAATAATATCAAACTCATCCAAATGTGATTCCGCTTGGTCGAGTGAAATTTGATTGACATCTAGATCCCATGACTCAAAACGTTTCATCGTACGATTGGCTACAGTTAGTTTAGGTTGAACAAACTTATTGAGTTCGTTTGCTATACCTTTACTAGCACCACCAGCACCTAATATTAAAATATAAGCATTTTCTAAATCATTGTATACTTGTCTTAAGCCCGTAACATAGCCTATCCCATCTGTATTATAACCTATCCATTTACCGTCACGAATTAATACAGTATTTACTGCACCAACAGATGATGACTGATGATCAATTTCATCTAAATAAGGTATAATACGTTCTTTATGTGGAATAGTGATATTAAAACCATCTAAACTTTTACATTCAATTATCTCTTTGATATGATTAAAATTTTCAATTGGAATGTTAACTGCTTCATAAGTGTATTTTAAATCTAACGACTCAAAATTTTTATTATGCATTAGCGGTGATAAAGAATGTGAAATTGGATCTCCAATTACTGCAAATTTCACGTTTATCCCTCCTATAATATTGAATTTCTTAAGATGACATCTACATTTTTAGGGACTCTAACAATCACTTTTGCACCAGAATCAATCGTTATAAAACCTAAACCAGAAATCATTACATCTCTTTTCTCTTTACCAGTTTCTAAACGAACAGCTTTCATTTCACTCATATTAAATTGGCTAGGATCATGCGGTGGTGTTAATAAATCGCCTATATGATTCTTCCATAATTCATTTGCTTTTTCTGTTTTAGTTCGATGTATATTTAGTTCATTAGAGAAGAAACATACTAAAGGTCTTTTACCACCTGAGACATAATCGATTCGTGCTAAACCACCAAAGAACAGAGTTTGGCCTTCATTTAATTGATATACACGTTGTTTAATTTCTTTTTTAGGCATAACTAATTTTAATTCTTTTTCAGTTACAAAATGAGTCATTTGATGAGACTGTATTATTCCTGGCGTATCAAACATAAAGGATTTTTCATCTAAAGGTATATCAATCATATCTAATGTAGTACCTGGGAATCTTGATGTTGTAACAACATCTTTTTCACCCACACTTAGTTCTATAAGTTTATTTATTAATGTGGATTTACCTACATTAGTTGTACCGACAATATATACATCTTCTTGATCACGATACTTATTGATTGAATCTAATAAGTCTTCGATGCCTTGCCCTTTTTCTGCAGAAATAAGTACTACATCTTCCGCTTCAAGTCCATATTTTTTAGCGGCGCGTTTCAACCACTCTTTTACGCGACGGTGATTAATCTGTTTAGGTAGTAAATCCATTTTGTTAGCAACTAAGATGATTTTTTTATTACCTACAATTCGTTTAATGGCATTGATAAATGAACCCTCAAAATCAAAAACATCAACTACATTTACTACTATGCCACTTTTGTCTGACAAACCTGTTAGTAAATTTAAGAAGTCTTCACTATCCATGCCCACATCTTGAACATCATTATAATTTTTCAGACGAAAACATCGTTTACAGATAACATCTTCTCTAAATAAATTGTGTTCTGGAACATAACCAGGTGCATTCTTATCCTCAGATTGCAAAGGCGCTCCACAACCAATACATTTTAATTCTTCACTCAATCAATTTTCCTCCCACTTGATATAACCTTTTTTTCTAAAGTGATTTAACAATCTTCTTTCAATAAGTCGATTAAATTTAGTGATAAATCCATCTGTTCTTTTAACAGGTACTACCATAATTGTATATAAACCATTACGATTACCACCGAAAACGTCAGTTAACATTTGATCACCAATGACAACAGTTTCATTCGGCTTTATATTCATTTGTTTAATTGCTTTTTTAAATGCTTTACCCATTGGTTTTCTTGCTTTACAAATAAAATCTACATTTAAATCTTTTGAAAATTCACCAACACGTTGTTCATTATTATTTGAAACGATCGTAATTTGAATCCCTTTTTCTCTCGCTTCTTTGAACCACTGTTTTATTTGTTCGGTAGGCGCAACAACATCCCAACCTACTAGTGTGTTATCTAAATCTGTAATAATACCTTTTACACCTGTATCTGCTAATTTATCGATATTAATTTCGAAAACTGATTTAACATATGCATTAGGCATAAAGTAATGTTTAATAATACCCATTAGTCTGTCACCTTTACTCATTTATTATAATTTTTTTACTAATAATTCTACCATTTCACTTGAAGAAACTGCAGCCTTACCTAAAAATTCCTCAAAAGTCATATCCGCTTCACCATTTGCTAAATCAGATACCGCTCTTGTGATTATAAAAGGAACTTTAAATTGATAACATACTTGTGCAATTGCTGTTGCTTCCATTTCAACAGCCATTGCGTCTGCAAAACGAGATTTTATTAATTTACGTTGTTCTGCACTACCTATAAAGTTATCGCCACTCACTATCAAGCCTGTTTTAGCATTTAAATGTTGTTGTTGTACCACTTCAACAGTTTCTTTTAATAATTGTTGATTAGCTTCATATTTTTCAGGCATTTGTGGAATTTGTCCTAATGCATATCCAAATGCAGTCGCATCAGCATCGTGATAAGTCACATCATTACTGATCAATACATCTCCAATTTCTAGGCTTTCATCTAATGCACCAGCAGAACCTGTATTGATAATAAATTTAGGATTAAATTTTTCGATGAGTAATGTAGTTGATATTGCTGCATTGACTTTACCTATACCGCTTTGAGTAATGACAACCTCTTTATGATTAAGTTGCCCTGTATAAAATTTAACATGTGCAACTGTAATTTCACTTAAATTCACTAATTTATCTTTTAAAATGGCAACTTCTTCTTCCATTGCACCAATAATACCAATCATTATTGTCCCACCTTACTTATATTATACTAGCATTAGTTATTCTATCACATTTTCATAATTTCAACGACACTACGAGTATTAAAATCACTATGTACTATTAAAAATAAAGCGCTAATACAATGAGGAAATATGAAAAAGTAATTAACCACTTGAACTGAATCAAAACAGTTCTTCGAAACTAGAATTATATAATAACTTTACAAAGTTAATCTCTTAACATTGGATTGTAAATTATCTATAATCCTATTTACTTTTATCAGGACCTCAATGTATTAACGCCCTTTAATTATTATTATTTTATTAAATTAAAACTATGATTTAACCTTTCCATAAACTTGCTAAATCTTGTAGTGAAAAGATACCAGTTAAAATTGTAACGATTACAGCTACAATACCGAATATTAGCATCCATGTTGGGTGTTTATAATCACCAACAATCGATTTTTTTCTACTTGCAATTAAAATGACAGAAAGTGTAATTGGCAAGATCCAACCATTAATCACACCTGCGATAATAAGTAAACTTACAGGTTTACCGATGAATAAGAAAATAATTGTTGAAATAACAATAAATGTGATAACAATTAAATTATTCTTATTAAAGAGTGATTTGTGCATCGTTTTTAAGAAAGTCGCACTAGTATAGGCTGAACCAATTACTGAAGACATTGCTGCTGCAAAAATCACCACACCAAATATATTTTTACCAATAGGTCCTATAGCATGTTCGAACACTGATGCTGGTGGATTTTCAGAACTAAGCGTTACTCCTGTTACAACAACACCTAATACTGCTAGGAATAGCAATGTACGCATAACACCCGTAGTTAAAATACCTGCAATGGCTGAATGGTTAACAAATGGTAAAAATTCTTTACCTTTGATACCAGAATCCAAAATTCTGTGAGCTCCAGCAAATGTTATATATCCGCCAACTGTTCCACCCACTAATGTAATAATAGGTAAAATTAATTTGATTGGATGTTCAGGTGCAAAGGTATGTACCAAAGCATCTCCATATGGTGGATTAGATACAACCATGACATATGCGACGATCAATATCATAATGACACCTAAAATCATAGATACTACATCCATAATTTTTTGACCACTTTTACTAACAAAAATCAAAATTGAAAAGATAGCAGTAATCGCTGCACCCCATTTTACATCTATACCAAACATAGCGTTTAACCCAAGACCTGCACCGGCAATATTACCAATATTAAATGCTAATCCACCAAATGCAATTAAAACAGAGATAACTGTTCCAAGCCCAGGAACAATTTTATTGGATACCTCTTGTCCTCTTAAGCCAGTAACTACAAGAACTCTCCAGATATTAATTTGTGCACCTATATCTATTAATATAGAAATTAAAATCGCAAACGCGAAACTAGCATAAAATTGTGCAGTAAATACTGCTGTTTGAGTTAAAAAGGCAGGTCCGATTGCTGACGTTGCCATTAAAAAGACTGATCCTAGCAATAATCTTTTATGATTTCTAGTGAATGTTGCTTTCCCATTATTGTTTGATGTTAATTTTTCTCCCATGTTAGAACCCCCTATAAGGATTGAATATCAATGCCTTCTTTCGTTAATTTTTCCCTAATTTTAGTTACAAATTCTAATGCATGTGCGCCGTCACCGTGTACACATATCGTATCTGCTTGAAGTGTGATTTCTTTATTGTTTTTAGATACAACTTTATTTTCTGTTACCATTTTAATAACTTGATTTAATGCTTCCTCAGAGTCGGATATTACAGCATCAGGTTCTTTACGACTAACGAGTTGTCCGTCATCTTCATATCGACGATCAGCAAAAACCTCAGATGCAGTTTTTAAACCTATTTTTTCAGCTTCTGAAATGAGTAATGTATTAGCTAAACCAACAAATACCAATGTTTTATCAAAGTCATATACTGCTTGTGCAATTGCACTTGCAATCGTCTTATCTTTGGCACCCATTTGATACAGTGCCCCATGTGGTTTTACATGATTCATCTTCACATCATGAATTTGACAAAAGCCATTTAGCGCCCCAAGTTGGTAAACTACGATGTTATATATTTCTTCAGGTGACATATCTAATTTACGGCGACCAAAACCTTGTAGATCAGGTAATCCAGGATGTGCACCAATGCCTATGTTGTGTTTTTTTGCTAATTGTATTGTTTCGTTCATCACATTGGCATCTCCAGCATGAAATCCACACGCGATATTGGCTGATGTGATTAATGGTAGTATGTCTTTATCTCCACCAAAAGAATAGTTACCAAATGCTTCACCTAAGTCACAATTTAAATCGACTTGCATTATAAAGTCACCCCTTTAATAATTTGATGTTTTTCAAGGAATTTTATATCAACATTTCTGGCATCTCCATCGGCATAAGCAGGATAATTGAGTACTGCATATAGGAAATCCGCTGTCGTTGTAAAGCCATCAATAACCATTTCATCTAACGTCACTTTTAATTTTTGGATTGCACTACTTCTATCTGACCCTTTAACAATTACTTTGGCTACTAATGAGTCATAGTAAGGTGAAACCTTATAGCCTGGATAAAGAAGTGAATCTACTCTTACATTAAAACCTTGTGGTAGATGCAAACCGTTAACTTTACCTGGTGTAGGTTGGAATTGTTTTTCCGGATTTTCAGCATTTATTCTAGCTTCAATGACGTGACCATTAAATTGGATATCTTCTTGTTTAAACGGTAACTCATCATGTTGTAGTAAATATAGTTGTGCGACTAATAAATCTCTATCCGCACGCATTTCGGTTACTGTATGTTCGACTTGAATTCTAGCATTCATTTCAATAAAATAATGTGCATCTTCAGTAACTAAAAATTCAATTGTTCCTGCACTTCTGTACTGTGATGCTTTTGCTACTTTAACTGCATCTTCACAAATTCGTGCTCGTCTTTCTTCCGTAAGTGCGGCACATGGAGATTCTTCAATTAATTTTTGATTCTTTCTTTGTACTGAGCAGTCACGTTCACCTAAATGCACAAAGTTATCTTTACCATCGCCAATAATTTGTACTTCAACATGTTTGGCTACTGGTATAAATGCTTCAACATATACACGATCATCGTTGAAATATTTTTGACCTTCACTTTTTGCTTCTTTAAATGCCTTAGCTAATTGTTCTGGTTCTTTAACAATTCGTATACCTTTTCCACCGCCACCACTAGCGGCTTTTAATACGACAGGAAAACCGATATCTTTAGCAAGTTCTTCAATTTCCTCTACTGATTTTACTTCGTCGGTAGATCCAGGTATCACTGGTACACCAGCGCCATCTACTGTTTGTCTAGCTGTTATTTTATCTCCCATCATTTCCATAGTAGTTTTATTAGGTCCTATAAAATGAATATTATTATCTTCAACAGCTTCAGCAAATGAAGTTGATTCTGATAAAAAACCATACCCTGGGTGTATAGCGTTTGCACCACTTACCTCAGCGGCTCCAATTATTCTTGGAATATTTAAATAGCTATCAAGAGGGTTTGCTTCACCAATACATATAGCTTGATCTGCTAACCCTACATGGAGACTATCTTCATCTCCTTTAGCATAAATTGCTACGGTTTCGATACCCATTTCTCTACAGGCACGAATAATCCTTACAGCAATTTCCCCTCTGTTTGCAATTAAACATCGATACATTATGTAAGCCTCCTTACTTCAAAGTCACTAATACTTGGTCATATTCAACATTTGTACCATGTTCTACAGCAATATTAGCCACTTCTCCAGCAATATCACTCGTCACTTCATTCATTACTTTCATTGCCTCAATAAAACCTATAACGTCACCTTTTTCAATTTTGTCTCCAACTTTAATTTGTGGTTCAGTTAATTCTTTACTATCTTGTAAAAAGAACGTGCCAACCATAGGTGATTTAATAGCATTCTCTTCATTTTGAGTATCAGTACTTTGAGAATCTTGTTGAGCATTATTATTTGAAGTACTGCTTGGACCTTGTGAAACGGAAGGCGCTTGTGAAATAACTTGACCTTCTGTGAAATCTAACTCTATTTCATTCTCAAAATCTTTATATTTAAATTTTTTAACATCATTTGCTTTTACTAATTTAATAATCTCTTCTATTTTTTTGGTATTCATTTGTTAAAATTCTCCTTTCATCAGATTCGCTAATTTTCTAGATGTTCTTCTCATACTTTTCATGTCATATAGCGGCTGACTTTTTATTTTTTTTAATTCTTCTTGGAATTGTTTATTAAATTGCTTTGATTCATTTATAGCATCTTCTACAGATATCCACTTAAATCGAATAGATTCTCCTGGTTGAAATTGGACTAATTGACTTAATCCTAATTGTGTAACCGTAGCAATTTTTGTATAACCACCAACAGTCTGTTTATCATTTAGTAAAATGATAGGGTTACCATCATTCGGTACTTGAATACTACCTAATGCTACAGGCTCTGAAATGATATCTGCACTTTCTTCAGGTGCAATATTTTCTCCTTTAAGACGGAAACCCATACGATCAGACATCTCTGAAATAACATATTCATTATCTGTTAACTTTGCTTTAGCATCTTGAGAGAATGATTCAATCTGTGGTCCTTCAATGATGTGTATCACATTATCTTTATTGGCAAGATTAATTTGTGATGCACGCCCAATGTTATTCTTATACGAAGGGTCATCATTTGTTTGAATAATATCATCTTTCTTCAATGATCGACCTTTATAACCACCCATATTACTTCTTGTGTGTGTTGAATAACTGTCTGCAATGATTGGTATATCTAAAGGTTGTCCAAAGGTAATATACCCTCTAGCACCTTTTATGGCATTACCAATCTCTAATATATCACCTGGCTTCACACCGTATATAATTTGAGATTCAATAGCTTCACCATTGAGTAACGCATTGAAACGACCACCTGCAATGGTAAATGAATTCTCTTTTAGAAACTGAATCGATGGGCCAATAATTGTAAATTCCAGTGCTGGGCCATCATTACCAATGAGATGAGATGCAATTTGATAATGATTTAGATCAAGTGCACCTGCCTCTGAAAACCCAACGTTCATATAACCTTTACGACCAATATCTTGAACCGTAGTAAATAAACCTGGTTTCAAAATTTTAATACTCATTTTCGTAAGTCACCCACTTATCTATGTCAAAATGTTCATTATTAATATCTGATACAATTTGGTCATATTCATCTTGTGTTATTGCCTTAAATTGCATGTAATCACCAGCCTCATAAATCGTCATTGGATCTCTGTTTAAATCAAAAACTTTTAATGGTGTTCGTCCAATGATTTGCCAACCTCCAGGCGAATCTAATGGATATAAGCCTGTTTGATTATTAGCAATACCTACTGAGCCAGCGTCAATCTTAACTCTTGGTTCAGAACGACGTGGTGTATGAATGCGCTTATCTAATCCACCTAAATATGGGAAACCTGGCATAAAGCCTAGCATATAAATCAAATAAGCTTGTTGTGTGTGTATATCTATCACTTCGTCTTTTGACAAATTATTGTAAGACGCAACTTCATCTAAATCTGGACCAAAATCTCCACCATATACAACTGGTATGGTAATTATCTTACGTTGATTTTGATTATTAAGTTTTGTGTCTGAAATTTGACTGAGTTCTAAATTTTCAATTAATTCAGTGCCATCGATATTCATATTATCGAATGTGATTAGAATGGCTCTGTAAGACGGGACAATATCAATAATATCCTTGTGCTTTTGATTCTGAATATATTGTACTGTCTTATTAACTTTTTCATATGTATTTTCACTAATTTCATTTTCAAAATAAATCATTAGTGATTGTTCATTAATCAATCTTGTTTCCAACTTACCAATTCCTCCCCTTTTTATAGGACTTAGTTGTTGTACCATTCTATTGTATCATTTTCATTGTATATATGTTTAATAAGTAATTCGAATTATTGTTAATAACCAATTTGTCATGATACACAAAAATTTGCTCGTTTCAACAATAAAACAATTTATACAAAATTTTCTATATTCTATTTAATCATAATCAATTTCATTTGTCGCTATTTATTGTGTCATTTTCTATTGCTCATACTAAAATCGAAATATAGCTTAGGAATTCTTTCTATTAAAAAAACAGGCATTGTAAGATAACAATGCCTGCAATACTTATAATTATTTAATATCAACAATTTTAACGTTCATTTCGCCACCATTTGGTAATGGTACACGAACTTCATCATCTAATGATTTACCAATTAATGCTGATGCCATTGGAGATTCATTTGAAATTTTACCTTTGAAAGCGTCTGCTTCAGCAGAACCTACAATCTGATAACTTTCTTCTTCATCACCTGGTAACTCTACAAAAGTTACAGTTTTACCAATTTGAACTGTATTATTGTCGCCAGTATCTTCGATGATTAAAGCGTTTCTAATCATATGTTCAATACGTTGTATATCTTGCTCAATAAAACCTTGCTCATCTTTAGCTGCATCATATTCGGAGTTCTCAGATAAGTCACCAAATGAACGTGCAACCTTAATTTTTTCTACCACTTCTGGTCTTTTAACTGTTTTTAATTCTTCTAATTCTTGTTCTAACTTTTCGAATCCTTCTTGTGTCATTGGATACTGTTTTTGATTTTCCATTATGTCATCTTCCTTTACTTTTAATACTATTGTTTACTAACTAAAGATTGAATCTTTGTAGTCATGATATCAATGGCTACCTTGTTACTGCCACCTTCTGGAATAATGATGTCAGCATGTTTCTTAGTTGGTTCAATAAATTGTTCGTGCATAGGGCGCACCACATTTAAGTATTGATTGATAACTGAGTCCATAGATCGTCCACGTTCATGAGTGTCTCTTTTCAATCGACGTAATATTCTTAAATCTGCATCCGTATCGACATATATTTTAACATCCATCATATCACGTAACGTCTTGTTTTCTAAAGCGAAGATACCTTCTACGATGATAACATCTTTAGGTTCAAATGCAATTGTTCGTTCACTTCTAGTATGACTTGCATAATCATAAGTTGGTACTTCAACGGCTTTACCATTTCGTAAATCTTTTAGATTTTGAATTAACAAATCGTTATCAAATGCAAATGGATGATCATAATTTGTCTCCAAACGCTCTTCAAAAGTTAAATGTGATTGGTCTTTATAATAATAGTCTTGTGCTAATAATGCAATACTATGACCTTCAAGATTTTTCATAATTTCATTTGTGACAGTTGTTTTACCAGAACCAGAGCCTCCAGCAATACCTATAATCGTCGTTTGTGTCATTACCCGATTTCCTTTCTCATCATGTTGTTCGCAAAGATTGGACGATCGACTTTAATTTGTACAATTTGCAATGGATGACGTGCGGCATCAAGTTGATTACCTTCTTCATCATAAATTGTATCTACAATTTGTTTAAAGCTTTCTATTTCAGGTCCAAAGAATTCAATTTCTTGACCTGGCTTAAAATTATTTCTTTGTTGTATCGTAGCAATTTGTGTTTCTTCATCATAATCTAATACTAGACCACAAAAATCATATGGTGATTTTTTAGATTGTTGTTCTCCAAACATTTGCTCTTCATAACCTGGTGTACCTTCAAAAAAGGCAGGTGCTGTATCTCTATTTGCACATTTATCTAGTTCGATTAACCATTCTGGATTAATAGTGAAATGTTCTGGGTCTTCAGCATAAGCATCAATGACTTTACGATATACAGAAACAACTGTTGCAATATAATGAATTGATTTCATTCGACCTTCTATTTTTAATGAATCGATACCTAAGTCCATCATTTGTGGAATTGATTCGATTAATTTTAAATCTTTAGGACTCATGGCAAACGGAACTACTTCACCATCTTCATAAAATAAATCTAATTCACCATCTTCGTCTACTTGTAATAAATCATAATCCCAACGACAACTTTGGCAACATCCACCTCTATTAGAATCACGTGCAGTCATATGATTACTCAATGTACATCTTCCTGAGTACGCAATACACATAGCACCATGAATAAACGCTTCTATTTCAATATCTACTTTTTCTTTCATCTCTTTCATTTCCATTGCACCTGTTTCACGTGCTAAAACAACACGGTCAAGGCCTTCTTCTTTCCAAAACTCTACTGCTTTGTAGTTAGATAATGACTGTTGTGTAGATAAGTGAATTTCTAACTTAGGCGCTACTTTTTTACATGTTTCAATAATAAGTGGGTCGGCAACTATAATCCCTGTAGCACCTGTAGCTTCAAGGTTAATTAAATATTCATCTAAACCATCCATATTATCATCATGTGCGATAATATTGGTTGTAACATAGATCTTTGCACCATATCGATTTGAAAATTCTACACCTTCAGCTATTTCTTCCATAGTAAAATTATCAGCATTTGATCTTAAACCATATTCTTGGCCGCCTAAAAATACTGCATCTGCGCCATAATGTACTGCAATTTTTAATTTTTCTAAGTTACCAGCTGGAGCAAGTAATTCTGGCTTCTTCATTTTAGTTTTTGAAGCACCTTTTATGTCTTCTATTGTTTTCATGATTCAGCCTCCTAATATACCGTATGCTTAAATAAGAAACCTTCATCAAATGGACGATGTTCTGGTTGAATCTCTTCGATTGGGTCTACTAGCATAAATTTTTCATCTTCGTATGTTTCAGGGTCTTCATTATAAAGATCAATGGCTTCACGATATTGTTGTGTGACAATATTAATATATTCTTCTGTTTGTAAAATGCCATCTATTTTAAATGCATCAATGCCTGCTTCAAAAAATGGTTCTAATTCCTCAATTAGGCATATGTCATTTGGAGACATAATATGCGTACCATTGTAATCTTCAAATACTGGATATTTATTTTCACGTTCTTCATCATATAGTAATAAATCATTTTGATTATCACTACGTTGAATTTTCATTTGTCTATCTTGGAATGTGTAATAATTACCTAGTAACATTCTTTTAGATTGAAACATGCAAGACATACCGTGCACTTGAACTTCTATCTCAACGTCGGCATGCGATTTGATATTGATAATTTCTTCTAGACTTAATTCTCTTGCTAAAACTGCTCTAGATGCACCCTTTTTCCCCCAATAATTACATTGGAAATAGTTAGTCACTAATGTTTCAGCATCCCAATGTAATGGTATTGGATTTGTCTGTTGCTTAACATACATCACAACAGCTGGATCACCAAATATAATTCTATCTACCTGTATTTCATGTAAAAATTGAATATAATCTTCTAATGCTGCTAAATGATAATTATGGAATAAACCATTCACTGCAGCGTAGACTTTTTTGTGATTATTATGTGCTAACGTAACAGCTTTTGTCATATCTTCACGATTAAATTCTCCTGGAAGTCGTAAACCAAATTTTTGTTCACCAATAACAAATGCATCCGCACCTATGTCTATTAGTGTTTCCATATGTGTTAGTGACTTAGGAGTAACTAGTAATTCTGGCATAGTCATTCTCCTTTTATTGAAATTGCTAATCCATCATCCATATTTAAAAAGTTTGTCGTATATCCTTCTTGTTGCATTAACCATTCATTGAATTGTTGAACTTTTTTTACCATTTGGCGTACGTTTCTTGATCTAACAATATCTATATCTGAAACAAATCCATGATAAAGGACATTATCAGTAATAACAATGCCACCTTCTCTAAGTAGTGGTGTGTATAACTCAAAAAATTTCTTTGATTTTGCTTTTGCTGCATCAATGAATAGCATATCAAATGTTTGATCTTTAATTTTATCGAATTGCTCTAAAGCATCTCCCTCAAGTAGACGTATCTGATCAGAATAATGGTTATCTGAAATATTAGATTTAGCTTGACTAATCATTTCTGAGTTTCTTTCGATTGTAGTTACAAGAATATCATCAGATACCGAAGCGAATTGCATGGCACTATATCCAATTGCTGTACCAATTTCAAGAATACGAGTTGTATGGTTTATACGAATAATTTGTTTAATCATTTCTAGCGTATTACGATCGACGATAGGCACTTGATGATTAACAGCATATTCTCTTAAGGCTTCTATATGATTGTCATTAGTTTTATGTAAATTGAGAATATATGAATGATTTGTATCCATTATAAAACGACTTCCTTTGTGTAAAATAACTATAAGTTTATTAGACAATAAAAATAAATCAGCCTATGTATTGATTTAATGTACAAATCAATGAATTTGACTGATTATAACAACGCACAAATATATAATCGCTGTATATTAAAACGATGGCTATAATATTTAACTCTAAATATTTTACCATAATTTCATTGGGATTATAAGTATAAATCTTAATGATACAACGCAAAGTTAAAATTTTACAATATAGCTATTCATGTTAAAAACGCCTTATGCTTTGACATATTGATGTCTTCACATAAGGCGTATGTTTTAATTTATTATTCTAATACTTATTCATCAATTTCAGTATTAACTACTTCTTCAATCATATCCCATTCTTCGTCTGTTTCGATAGGAACTAATTTACCACCGTCTCCTGATTCGTCAGGTTCATTAATCATTGGAACTAGTTCAATCATATCATCTTCATCAGTTTGTGCACCTTCTTCAGCTAACACAACATATTCTTTTTTAAATTCAGGGTGATAAAATTCAAGCATTTTACGATAAAGTACTTCATTACCTTCTTCATCATATAATGTTAAAAGTTCCTCTTCATTATTAATATTTAATTCTGTATCGTGATTATGTTCAGTCATTTTATTTCTCCTTTATGAAATAGAATCCAAATAGCCTTGTAATATAAATACTGCAGCCATCTTATCTATTACTTTTTTTCTTTTTTGTCTTGAAACATCTGCTTCAAGTAATGACTTTTCAGCAGCCATTGTGCTTAATCGCTCGTCCCACATAATAATTTCAATAGATGGTAACGCTTCTTGTAGTTTCTCTTTGTATTGTAACGAAGCTTCTCCACGAAATCCAATAGAATTGTTCATGTTTTTAGGTAATCCAATAACTACTGTACCAACACCATGTTGCTTAATGATTTCTGCGAGTTGCTCGATACCTAATTCATTATTATTTTCATCGATACGGAGTGTGTCTAAACCTTGAGCAGTCCAACCCATTAAATCACTAATCGCTATACCTACAGTTTTACTACCAACGTCTAATCCGAGTATTTTATGTTTTAACATATATGGTTATTCTTTAGACTCAGATAAATAATTTGAAACAAGTTCTTCCATAATCACATCTCTGTCAATGTGACGTATTTGATTTCTAGCTTCATTTTGACGTGGAATATAGGCCGGATCACCAGATAGTAGATATCCTACGATTTGATTAACGGCATTATAGCCTCTTTCTTCTAAAGTTCGGTGGACATTTTCTAATACTGATTTGACATCTTCTTCTGGAATATCTTCATATTTGAATTTCATTGTTTTATCAAAGTTTTCCATCTCGTCACTCCTTCAATTCATAAATTGATTCTATTTTATTCTACACGAAGTTCTGATTAAATTATATATTTTTAATGTAATCTTTAATTAAGCGTAATGATTCTGTGATGTTCTCTGGTTGTGTACCGCCACCTTGTGCCATATCTGGACGGCCACCACCTTTACCACCTACAATTGGTGCCATATTTTTAATGATGTCACCAGCTTTGATTTTGTCTGTCTGATCTTTAGGTACTGTCGCGATGATAGATACTTTGTCATCTACATTACTTGCAAGAATAATCACTGTATCTTGTAATTTTGACTTAAAGTCATCCATTGTTGAGCGAATCGCTTTAGCGTTTGGCACATCTACTTCTGTTGCTAGTACTTTTAAACCATTAATTGTTTCAACTTGGTCTTCGATATTGCCCATTTTAAGTGATGTGATTTCTTTATCTCTTTGCTCGAGTTGTTTGATTAAAGATTTTTCTTCATCTTGAATTTGTGTAATTTTATCTACAACTTGATCGTCAGTTTTGACTTTTACTAAGTCTTTAACTAAATTAAATTGTTCTTGAATATGTTCTAAATACAAGAATGCAGCTTTACCAGTTAAGGCTTCAATACGTCTCACTCCAGCACCAGTACCAGATTCACTTACTATTTTGAATAACCCGATTTCTGCTGTGTTCTCTACGTGAATACCACCACATAATTCAATAGAAAATGGAGCCATATTGACTACTCTTACAACATCGCCGTATTTTTCGCCGAATAAAGCCATTGCACCCATTGCTTTTGCTTCATCAATATTCATTTCTTGAATTCGAACATCAATACCTCTCCAAATCTCTTCATTAACACGTCTTTCAACTTGATTGATTTCATCTTGAGTCATTTGTCCAAAGTGTGAGAAGTCAAATCTCAAACGATTAGGTTCAACTAATGAACCAGCTTGATTAACATGCTCGCCTAGAACTTCTTTTAATGCTGCATGTAATAAGTGTGTTGCACTATGATTTTTTTGGATAGAACGACGTTCGTCTTTATTGACACTGGCATCTACTTCGGATCCTTTATTTACTTGACCAAATTGTACTGTACCTTTGTGTAGATTTTGTCCATTTGGCGCTTTAGTTACCTCAGTTACAGCAATTTCAAAATGGTCATTGCTAACTATACCTTTATCAGCAACTTGTCCACCACTTACTGCGTAAAACGGTGTATCTTTAAGCATAAAGTAAATCGTTTCTCCAGCATCTGCTTTATCAACTTCTTCACCATTTTGAATTAAATGAATCAATTCTGTTTGATAGTCAGTTGTATCATAACCAACAAAATGACTTTCTGTAGTAATGTTCTTTAATACTTCACTTTGAACTTGCATTGATTGTGAGTTTTGACGTGCTTGGCGCGCTCTGTCACGTTGTTGTTGCATCTCTGTTTCAAAGGTTGTCATATCAACTGTTAATCCTTCTTGAGTTGCTAATTCTTCAGTAAGTTCGATTGGGAAACCATACGTATCATAAAGTTTAAACGCATCTTTACCATTGATTTCTTGATTTCCTTCTTTAGCTTGACTAATGAAGCCATTTAAAATTGATAAGCCTTCTTCAAGAGTTTCATGGAATCTTTCTTCTTCGGACTTGATTACACGTTTAATGAAATCGCTTTTCTCTTTCACGTTTGGATAATATGGTTCCATAATTTCTGCAACAATATCAACTAATTTATACATAAATGGTTCATTGATACCTAATGATTGACTGAAACGAACTGCTCTTCTTAATAAACGACGTAATACATATCCGCGTCCTTCATTAGCAGGTAAAGCACCATCAGCAATCGCAAATGAAATCGTTCTAATGTGATCGGCGATAACTTTAAATGCTACATCTTGATCATTATTTTGTAAGTAATTTTTACCAGAAACTTGTTCAACTTCATTGATAATTGGCATAAATAAATCTGTTTCATAGTTAGTACGTACATTTTGCGAGATAGACGTCATACGTTCTAATCCCATGCCAGTATCAATGTTTTTATTAGGCAATGGTGTATATGAGTGGTCTTTATTATGATTAAATTCACTGAACACTAGATTCCAAACTTCTAAATAGCGTTCATTCTCGCCACCAGGATACATCTCTTCTTCTGGATCATCTTTGCCGAAGTCTTCACCACGATCATAGAATATTTCTGTATTTGGTCCTGAAGGTCCTTCACCGATATCCCAGAAATTTCCTTCTATTCTAATAATGCGACTTTCTTCTAAGCCGATTTTTTCATTCCAAATTTTATATGCTTCTATATCTTCTGGGTGAATCGTCACATATAATTTTTCTGGTTCCATTCCCATCCACTTGTCACTTGTTAAGAATTCCCATGCAAATTCAATGGCTTCATTTTTAAAATAGTCACCAATAGAGAAATTACCTAACATTTCAAAGAAAGTATGGTGTCTAGCGGTAAAACCAACATTTTCAATATCATTTGTACGAATCGCTTTTTGTGAGTTAACAATTCTTGGTTTTTTAGGTGTTTCTCTACCATCAAAATATTTTTTTAACGTTGCGACACCTGAGTTAATCCATAACAAACTATCATCATCGATAGGTACTAATGGTGCTGATGGTTCAACCATATGTCCTTTTTCAACGAAGAAGTCTAAATACTTTTGTCTGATTTCACTTGCTTTTAAATTTTTCATCCACTTACACTCCCTGAATTTCATTTATGAGCTAATAGCAAATAATGTATAACTGTTTTTATTGTTTAAAAGTAAACAAAAAACGCTCATCCTCAAAAAGGGACGAACGTTGTCGCGGTACCACCCTAGTTATAAGATGTTGGGTTAGAATCAACACTGCATTTATAGAAAATAGCAATTTGATAATTCAAAACCAGAATTATATGATGCTAACCGTTTCTTATCACTTTAGTCTCATGATTAAATTGACACAAAGTAGCGTTCAACAATTTTAATTGTACTTTTCACCAACCAGTACATCTCTTAAAATTAAAAATGTCTACTCATCTTTATGCGAACTTAACTTTATTTTAATTTTATTGGTTTTAATTGTCAACGATTAGCAAAGTCATATGGTGATATTTCTCCCATATTTATCATAGGGTCAATTTGATAGATTGTTTCTTCAGATAATTCAATAGTCATTGATGCATTAGACGTATTTGAATCATTATCAATATTTATCTTATCTTCAAAGTGTACAACTTGAGTATCTTGATGTTGGTCTTGAAGTTCTGCATTCTCATTGTCTTCAATTTTACTTTCTTTAAAGTATTGGCTAAATAAATCATACAGTTGTGTTAACCTCTTTTGTCCATTGGTATTCAATCCGATATCAAATGCCTGTGGATCACCTAATAATACTAATGATTGCTTCGCACGTGTTAATCCTGTATATAAAATAGGACGCTGTAACATTCTAAAATATTGTTTAACTATAGGCATAATCACAATCGGAAACTCTGAACCTTGTGATTTATGGATAGAAGTACAATATGCATGTGTTAATTCGAGTAAATCTTGACGTGTAAATGTGATTTCATTACCTTCGAAATCCACTACTAAGACATCTTTATTTAAAGCATTTTCTTTAGCCCAAAATATACCGACAATCACACCAATATCTCCGTTAAATATATTATCATTCGGACGGTTAACTAACTGTAATACTTTATCGCCTTTTCTAAATACAACATCTCCAAACTCAATTTCTCTAGTATCTTTTTCTTTTGGATTTAAGATGGTTTGTAATATTTGGTTTAATCGTTTAATACCTGCATTCCCTTTATACATTGGGGCTAGCACTTGGATATCGCTCATATCATATCCTTTATTAACAGCACTATTTACTACTTTCTCAACAACAATAGGAATTTGATCTGTACCGCAATTAATAAAACTTCGATCATGAAATCGTTGTGTTATATCAATAGGTTGACCAAGTTTCATTCGATGGGCTAATTCAATAATACTAGAGCCATCTTGTTGTCGATAAACTTCTGTTAAATTTACTCTTGGAATCGTTTTAGAATCAATTAAATCTTTGAACACCTGACCAGGACCAACTGAAGGCAATTGGTCTTCATCACCCACTAGAATAATTTGAGCATCCAATGGCACGGCACTTAAAAATTGGTGAAATAGCCAAGTATCTACCATGGACATCTCATCAATGATGATGAGACATGCATTAATTTCATTGTCCAATATATCTTCTGGTTGTGTGTCTTGATTCCAACCAATCAGACGATGTATCGTCATGGCCTCTAATCCAGTTGACTCTTGTAATCGTTTTGATGCACGACCTGTTGGTGCTGCTAATACAACAGGATAATCATCTTCTTGATAATCATCATAATCTAAGGAAATACCATGAACTTCTGCATATAATTCAACAATGCCTTTAATCACAGTGGTTTTACCTGTACCAGGACCACCAGTCAATAGCATTACTTTAGAATTAATCGCTGTTTGTAAGGCTTCTTTTTGAGATTCTGCATAACTTACTTCATTATTTGTTTCTATTTCGCCAATATGAATTTGTAAATCAGATTGTTCTATATCTTTCAATTTGTTTGTATGCGTTTTGATGCGATACAAATTTTGAACACTTTTCAATTCTGAATAATATAAACTTGGTATCGAAACTTTTTCATTAGCAACTATGATTCTTTTTTCTTCATTTAATTCTTGCAACATTGTTTGAAGTTGTTCATGTTTAATTTGATTATCATCATGGTTACTATTTTGAGTTAATACGTTGTAAGTTGCTTCAATAATTTGATCATGTGGAATATATGTATGACCTTGTTTAATGCATTCTTCTTCTAATGTAAAAAGCAAACCTGCTTTAATTCGCTCAGGTGCATCAAATTGGATACCAATTTTTTGTGCTAGATGGTCTGCTTTATTAAAACCGATCCCTTTGATGTCATATACAAGCTGATATGGATTTTTATCGAGAACATCTAACGTTTCTGCACCGTAATATTGATAAATTGAACTTGCCAATTTAGGACCAAAGCCTAAATCATGTAGTCGTATCATCACTTTCTCAGATTCTTGATTAGATGCGATTTGTTCAGCGATTTGCTTTTGTTTCTTTTTAGGTAAACTTGGTACTTTTTCAAGTACACTCGCGTCATTTAATATATCATTTATTGCATTTTCTCCTAAAGTATTCACTATATTTTGCGCAGTTTTTTTACCAATTCCTTTAAATAAGTCGCTGGATAAATAACTGATGATTGCATCCTTAGTTTGTGGTAATTCCTTTTCAAATGTTTCTGCCTTTAATTGTTTTCCATAACGTGGATGTTCTACTGTTTGACCCTTAAATGTATAAACGTCCCCTTCAACTACATTTGGAAGAAACCCTACAACTGTTGGCATCGTATCAAATGATTCATTTGTCTCAATCGTATCCACTTTTAAAACAGTATAAAAATTATCACTATTTTGAAATAAAATAGCTTCGACAGTGCCTTTAATCATTGAATAATCAAATAGTGTAGGGTCAGTCATAGTATTACTCCTCTTCTTTAATTGCTGTAAACGTTTTTAATGCGTGTTGACTCAATAAATGACCTGAATCAATTTCAATTGCTTGGTTGAAATATTCGATTGCTTCATCTACGTCTTCATTTTTCATATATGTAGCAAGTCCTAAGTTATATATTGCGTCAACATGGTTTGAATCGATAGATAGTACTATTTTTAATTGTTTAATAGCTTGATCAAACATTTCTAATTGACATAATACTAATCCGTATTGAAACTGAACTTCTGTATCCTGATTTTGATCTTTTTCTGAAGCGGTCATTAAAAATGGTAACGCTTCTTTATGGGCATTTAATTGATTGAAAGACATACCTATCATGTAATTGCAATCAACTGGTTCTATATTGTATTTCATAGCTTGTTGATATAATTTAATCGCTTCTTTAAATCTATCTTGATTATAATAGACATTTCCTAAATTATAATAAATGGCCCCATTTTCCGGATCGATTGTAATAGCTTTTTGAAAAAAACGTTCAGATTTTTCTATTTCACCTGCATCAGCTAATACAATTCCAGCATTGATATAATTTTCTGTAATTGTTGGATCTTCTTCAATATTATCAAATAAAGCCTTCAACGCTTCTTCTAATTGACCTTCTTTAATAAATTGGTATATGGTTTTTTGATCAATCATATTTTCTTAGACAACTCCTTATATCTTTGTTGAATCACTTTTGATTCTTTCTTATTTAAAACAGAGGATTATCGTTCAAAATTAGTTTAATTATATTTTATCATGATATGTATTAATTTTTAAAAGCAAACTAAGTAAAGTATATGCTTTTTGTTTATAGATGTTTCATTTAAAAAATAAAAAATGCCGTTAATCCTAAGACCATATCCATGAATTAACGGCAAAATTTTATACTACATAACTTAACTGACCAGAATTTTTATAAACATCATCGATTGTTGCGCCACCAAGGCAAACCTCTTCATTATAAAAAACAACTGCTTGACCAGGTGTAATCGCTCTAACCGGTTCATCAAATGTTACTCTTATTGCTTCATTATCTTCTCTTTGAACAAAAACTTTAGTATCTTTTTGTCGATATCTAAATTTAGCAGTGCAATAAAAACCTTTATCTAAATCAACATCTTGTTCATTAACAAACGATACATCTGACGCAATTAAATAGTCACTATATAATGCATCATGATGGAATCCTTGTTCAACATACAATACATTGTCTTCTAAATTTTTACCGACTACAAACCACGGGTCGCCATCTCCACCAATACCTAAACCATGTCTTTGGCCGATTGTGTAATACATTAAGCCACTATGCACACCCATTTTTTTACCATCAAGTGTTATCATATCACCTGATTGAGCTGGGAGATATTGAGATAAAAATGTCTTGAAGTTTCTTTCGCCTATAAAACAAATGCCTGTTGAATCTTTTTTCTTAGCTGTAGCTAAATCTTGTTCTTCTGCTATTTCACGAACACGTTTTTTATCAATATCACCGATTGGGAACATGACTTTAGAAAGTTGCTGTTGTGAAAGTTGATTTAAAAAATATGTTTGATCTTTATTGTTATCAATACCTCGCAACATTTCAACATGACCGTCTTCATGTCTTCTAATACGTGCATAATGTCCTGTTGCTACGTAATCAGCACCTAACTTTAAAGCATGTTCTAAGAATGCTTTAAATTTAATTTCTTTATTACACATTACATCAGGGTTTGGTGTACGCCCTTTTTTATATTCATCTAGAAAGTAAGTAAATACTTTATCCCAATATTCTTGTTCGAAATTAACTGCGTAATATGGAATGCCAATTTGGTTACAAACAGCTATAACGTCATTATAATCTTCAGTAGCTGTACAAACGCCATTTTCATCAGTATCATCCCAATTTTTCATGAAGATGCCAATCACGTCATAGCCTTGTTCTTTTAATAGATATGCTGTTACTGAACTATCGACACCACCTGACATACCAACGACTACACGTGTATCTTGATTCGTCACGATTATTCCTCCTTAAATTTATGATATATTTTATGAATTTCTGCGACTATATATTTAACTTCGTGCTCTGTAGTCATTTCATTAAAACTAAATCTCACTGAATGTTTCGCTCTTTCTTCGTCTTCATACATAGCTGCTAATACATGTGAAGGTGTCGTTGACCCTGCTGTGCAAGCAGAACCTGAAGACACATAAATTTGACTTAAATCGAGCAGTGTTAGCATTGTTTCCACATCAATAAAGGGAAAGTATAAATTTATGATGTGGCCGGTTGTATCAACCATTGAACCATTAAGCTCAAATGGAATGGCACGTTCTTGCAAACTCACTAAAAATAATTCTTTTAAATTCATTAAATGGATATTATTATCATCCCTATGTTGTTGTGCTAACTCAATCGCCTTAGCAAAACCAACAATCTGGGCTAAATTTTCTGTTCCTGCTCGACGTTTTGTTTCTTGTTCACCACCAAGTTGAGTAAATTGTATTGGTGTATTTTCTCTTACTAGTAATGCACCGATGCCTTTAGGACCGCCAAATTTATGACCAGTCACGCTCATAGTGTCAAATTTAAAATCATCAAAATCTATATCTAAATGACCAATGGCTTGTACTGCATCAACATGGAATAATGCATTCGTTGAGGTAACGATATCTTCAATATCATACATTTGTTGAACTGTACCAACCTCATTGTTCACAAACATGATAGATACAAGAATTGTTTTTTCTGTAATAACTTCTTCTAATTGATCTAAATCAATGGCACCCGTATCATCTACATCTAAGTATGTTACATCATAACCTTCACGTTCTAATTGCTCAAACACATGTAATACAGAATGATGTTCTATTTTAGTAGTGATTAAATGATTGCCAATATGTTCATTAGCTTTAACTAAACCTTTAATGGCAGTGTTGTTAGATTCTGTAGCACCACTTGTAAATATGACTTCAGATGGTTTAGCTCCTAAACATTTGGCTACAGTTCTGCGTGATTCATCTAAATATTTACGTGCGTCTCTTCCAATTGAATGAATTGAAGATGGGTTACCATAATGAGATTGATATATATCCATCATCGCCTCTACAACTTCAGATTTAACTGGGGTTGTGGCAGCATAATCAGCATAAACTTCCATGTTTGACACTCCTCACAAAATTATCAATGTTCCTATAATAGCACCTAGAAACGTATTTTTCTACCTATCTGTTTGACAAAAATAGTTAGTATAATTTTAACATTATATTGTTATAGTTGATAATATGAATTATAAATCTAACTATTATTTTCTCTTAATTTAATTAGTAATATTGTTCTGTGTAATGAGCAATTTAATATTGATTTCTGCTAATCGTTGTTATACTTCATATACTATTTTTACTATGGAGGAATAATTGATATGAATAAACTTAAAGTATCTGCATTAAATTTAGTACCTATTAGAGAAGGACAAGAGGATAGCGACGCTTTACATGATATGATTGATTTAGCACAATATTTAGAACAAGTAGGATATGAAAGGTACTGGATTGCTGAGCACCATAATGCGCCTAATTTAGTAAGCTCTGCGACTGCATTATTAATTCAACATACTTTAGAACATACAAAAACGATTAAAGTCGGATCTGGAGGAATAATGTTACCCAATCATGCGCCTCTTATAGTAGCGGAACAATTTGGTACAATGGCTACTTTATTTCCTAACCGCGTAGATTTAGGTTTAGGCAGAGCACCAGGTACAGATATGATGACAGCAAGTGCATTGCGCAGAGACCAACATAATGGTGTTTATCAATTTCCAGATGAAGTAGATCAATTACAACAATATTTCGGACCAGCAAATCAACAAAGTTATGTTCGTGCCTATCCAGCTGTGGATAAACAAGTACCTTTATATATATTAGGTTCTTCCACTGATTCGGCACATGTTGCTGCTAGAAGAGGTTTGCCATATGTTTTTGCTGGGCATTTTGCGCCACAACAAATGAAAGATGCGATACAAATATATAAAGATTTATTTGAACCATCAAAGTTTCTAAGTGAACCTTATGTTATTATAGGATTAAATGTTATCGTTGCAGACACAGATGAAGAAGCCGAATATTTAGCAAGTTCAATGGCTCAAGTTATGGTTAGTATTACTAGAGGTAAAATGCAACCTGTTCAACCACCAACAGATAAATTAGATCAAGTGTTAACACCAAGGGAATTGGACATGGCGAAACAACGAATCAACTCATCAATGATCGGCTCTGAAAGTACAGTTAAGCAAAAAATTAAAGCTTTTATTGATTATTATGGCGATATCGATGAAATTATGGGTGTGAGCTATATATATGATCAACAAAAACAACATGAGTCATATCAAAAATTTAAACACATTATCGATTCAATATAATTGAATTGATATATTAGACTGAAACGTGAAATTAACGTTTCAGTTCTTTTTATATACAAAAAAAGGTAGCGCTATTGCACTACCTCATTACTTATAAGAATACGATTATTTATCGTCTTTATCTTCTTTTTTATCTTTGTCGCCTTTACCAGTATCAGTGTACTCGTTAATTGAATCTTTAGCTTTGTTTACTTGCTCGTTATCACTGTTTTTGAATTTTTCTGCTGCATCTTTCGCTTTATCCATGAATCCCATAAATATAAGCTCCTTTCAAATTTAAAACTAAATTGTATTTGTTAAAACTTAAATTTTAACTTTATTACATCAATTGCCATGTGAATAAGATTAATTCAACAATTGTTATGATGTATATTCTATTCATACCACTTGGTCAAGGAACTAAACATATCAATCAAATAAAATTAGGAAATTTTAAATAAAATACAATTTAAGATTTGTTCACAGCACTATTCAAAAGCTTGATAGCAGAGCTTTAGATGATATGCTAATAAATAAAAAATATGGAAATTAATCCATATTTTTTATTAAATTTATAGTTATTAGGATTTAAACCTCTTTAAAGGGCACTTGCCTTTCCTGCATTGCTTGTTGAAATTGGATTCCCAATTTCTATTTGCTGGGTCCCTTGCCCTTCTTGCATTGTTTGTAGGTTTTCTTTTCGAAAACCTCTATGAAGGGTCCCTATATATAAAACATGTATCCGTCTAGGTTTTGGTCTGTTTCTTTGTATTCTGCAAGGTATTGTAGTGTTGTTTTGTCGAGTACGTCTCTGACTGCGTCTCTCATTCTTAACCATAATTGTTTTTGTGCAGGTGGTTCTGACTCTATACTTTCTACGAAGGTAATAGGTCCTTCTAATAATCTGATAATATCACCAGCTGTAATTTCTTCAGCAGGCAATCTTAATTGGTACCCACCCTTTGCGCCTCGAACGCTTCGAATTAATCCAGCATTTCTTAAGGGTCCAACAAGTTGTTCTAAATATAAATCACTTAAATTATTTTCTTCGGCTATTGTTTTTAATGATACGCAACCCTGGCCTTCTCTTTTAGCAAGAGAAATCATTAAAGTTAAGCCATATCTCCCTTTTGTTGATATTTTCATTGTATAACCTCACTTAATTCGAATTATATATTCCCATTCTATCATTTTTTGCGTTAAGATAATATTAGAAAGGTGTGACAAATGTGAATACTGAACCTTTAGCGTCAAGGATGAGACCAATTAATATTGATGAAATCATTTCACAACAACATTTGGTTGGACCAACAGGTATTATTAGAAGAATGGTAGATACTAAAAGATTGTCCTCAATGATATTTTATGGACCACCTGGAATAGGTAAAACAAGTATTGCTAAAGCTATTGCTGGTAGTACTCAATATAAATTTAGACAACTCAATGCTGTAACAAATACCAAAAAAGATATGCAAATGGTTGTCGATGAAGCAAAAATGTCTGGACAAGTCATCTTGTTATTAGATGAAATTCACCGATTAGATAAAGCGAAACAAGACTTTTTATTGCCCCATTTGGAAAATGGAAAAATTGTCTTAATAGGTGCAACCACTTCTAATCCTTATCATGCAATTAATCCGGCAATTCGTTCAAGAACTCAAATCTTTGAATTGTATCCACTCGATGATAACGATATTAGATTAGCACTAAATCGCGCTTTAGAAGACGATCAGCGTGGTCTTAAATCATATACACCTGAAGTTGATGATGATGCTATGACCTATTTCTCAACTCAAAGTCAAGGTGATGTTAGAAGTGCACTAAATGCCTTAGAACTTGCTGTTTTAAGTGCAACTGAAGAAGATGGACAACGTCATATTACGTTGCAAGATGCGAAAGATTGCTTGCAAAAAGGCGCTTTCGTTAGCGATAAAGATGGAGATATGCACTATGATGTGATGAGTGCATTTCAAAAGTCTATACGAGGTAGTGATGTCAATGCGGCATTGCATTATCTAGCCAGATTGATAGAAGCTGGTGATTTGCCTACAATAGTCAGACGTTTACTCGTTATTAGCTATGAAGATGTAGGTTTAGCTTCACCTAATGCTGGACAACGCACATTAGCAGCTATTCAATCAGCTGAAAGATTAGGTTTTCCTGAAGCAAGAATCCCATTAAGCCAAGCAGTAATTGAATTGTGCTTATCACCTAAATCCAATTCAGGCATTTCAGCTATCGATAAAGCTTTAAGTGACATTAGACAAGGCAAAGTAGGACAAATACCTGACTATTTAAAAGATGGTCATTATGCTGGTGCGAAAGAATTAGGCCGAGCTATTGGTTATAAATATCCACATAATTATGAAAATGGCCATGTAGTTCAACAATACTTACCTGATATACTTAAAAATCGTATTTATTATGAACCTAAAACGACCTCTAAAAGTGAACAACAATTTAAAACCATTTATGAGAATTTATTGAATAAGTCTCAATAAGTCAAAAGATAGTTTGCCTAAATGTAGTCATTACATTATAGACAAACTATCTTTTTATTTACTATTTAATTATTGACCTTTATCTTTAATTCGACGAATCGGAATGTCTTTAAGAATATCATTAATGACATAACTTGAACAAATTAAACCGACCACACTAGGGACATATGCATTGGAAGATGGTGGCATTTGTCCTTTCCTGTTGATAGCGTTTTTGTCACCTACTGTTTCTTTTACATCTTCTCTAATTACAATTGGACTTTCATCTGAAAATACAACTTTTACTCCTTTTCGAATACCTACACGTTTTAATCTATTACGAATTACCTTTGCCATTGGATCTGTATGTGTTTTTGAAATATCTGCAATTTGGAATCGAGTAGGATCTATTTTATTAGCTGCACCCATACTTGAAATCATATCGATACCACGTTCTAAGCATTCTTTCATTAAATGAACTTTATAAATAATGGTATCACTTGCATCGATAAAATAATCAATATCATAGTTATTAAATATATCTTCATATGTTTCTTCTGTATAAAACATATGTAATGACGTTACTTTACAGTCTGGATTAATTTGTTTAATTCTCTCTTCCATTAATGTCACTTTGCTTTGTCCGATAGTCGACGTTAATGCATGGATTTGACGGTTAACATTTGTAATATCAACATCGTCTTTATCTATTAAAATGATATGTCCTATATTCGTTCTAGCTAATGCTTCAGCTGCAAAAGATCCGACGCCACCGACACCAAGCACAGCTACAGTTTTACTTTTTAATAAATCAAGTCCCTCTTGTCCGATTGCTAACTCATTTCTAGAAAATTGATGTTTCATTTTAATCTCCTTTAACTAAACAATCCAAATCAATATGTATTTTAAGTATTATTTTAATTTAAAAATAAAAATACGCAAGACCTAAGTCTTGCGTACCGATAGAGTCCGTAGATGCCGTAGTTATAAATAGCTTGATCATTCGGCCTGCTATATACAGGTGGGTGCCCTGTTTCATGTTTTGCAAGTCCTCCTAATGAGGCGTTTGCGCTGCATGAAAACCTATTGGGCTCCCTGATCAAAGAGTGTTAGGCCCAAATAAAAAGCAAACATACGAACATCACAGATGACTATCTTATGTCATTATAATATCACAAACTTAGAAAGAAAGGAATTAAACAACATTGTAAATTTTAATTCCTTTTTATTCAGACAACATTTAGACATATTCACAAGAAATTAACGCTTAGGTACACTAATGGCTAATTCTTAATGATAATTCTTCTAATTGTTTTTCTGAAACTTCACCAGGTGCATCTGTTAATAAACAAGTAGCTGATGCAGTTTTAGGGAATGCAATTGTATCTCTTAAGTTTGTACGGTTAGTTAATAACATCACTAATCTGTCTAATCCTAATGCGATACCGCCATGTGGTGGCGCACCGTATTTGAATGCATCTAATAAGAAACCAAATTGTTCTTGTGCTTGTTCTTTAGTAAAACCAAGTACTTCAAACATTTTTTCTTGTAATTCTCCATTATGAATTCTGATTGAACCGCCACCTAATTCATAACCATTTAATACGATATCATAGGCATTCGCTTGTGCATTTTCAGGCTCTGAATCTAATTTCTCAATATCTTCTTTTTTAGGTGATGTGAAAGGATGATGTGCAGCTACATAGCGTTTACTTTCGTCATCATATTCTAATAAAGGCCAATCTGTTACCCATAAGAAGTTTAATTTTGTTTCATCAATTAAGCCTAACTCTTTAGCTAGTTTAATACGTAATGCACCTAAACTTTGTGCTACAACATCTGGTTTATCAGCAACAAACATGACTAAATCCCCAGATGATGCTTCTGTTAATGATTTTAATTGTTCTGTATCTTTATCTTCAAAGAAGCGAGCAATTGGACCTGTTAAACCTTCATCAGTAACCTTAACCCATGCTAAACCTTTCGCACCATATATATTTACAAACTCAGTTAAAGCATCCATGTCTTTACGTGTGTATTGATCAGCAGCATCTTTAGCCACGATTGCTTTAATTTCACCATTATTCTCAACAGTATCTTTAAACACTTTAAAGTCCATATCATGACCTAATTGAGATACATTAATCAATTCCATGTCAAAACGTGTATCAGGTTTATCAGAACCATAGCGGCTCATTGCTTCAGCATAAGTCATTCTTGGGAATGGTCCAGGCACATCAATACCTTTGACATCTTTAACGACTTTACGTAACATTTCTTCACCCATAGCCATAACATCTTCTTGGTCTACAAAGCTCATTTCAATATCGACTTGGGTAAATTCTGGTTGACGATCTGCACGTAAGTCTTCATCACGGAAACATTTAACGATTTGATAATATTTATCAAACCCACTAATCATTAACAATTGTTTAAATAATTGAGGTGATTGTGGTAATGCATAAAATTCTCCATCATGAACACGTGAAGGTACTAAATAGTCTCTGGCACCTTCTGGTGTTGATTTAGTTAACACCGGTGTTTCAATGTCATAAAATCCATTATCATCTAAATATTGTCGAATTGAACGTGTTGTTTGATGTCTCATTTTAAAAGTTTGTGCTAGTTCTTGACGACGTAAATCTAAATATCTATATTTTAATCTTATATTTTCATCTACGTTGGTATTTTCTTCATTTATTGAAAATGGTGGTGTTTCTGATTTATTGATAATTTCAATATTTGAAACTTGTACTTCTACTTGACCTGTTTTAATTTTAGGATTTACTGTTTCAGCGTCACGTTTAGTTACTACACCTTGAACTTCAACAATATATTCAGATCTTACAGTTTCAGCGATATTTAATGCTTCTTGTGAAAAATCTGGATTAAAGACAATTTGCACAATGCCTTCTCTATCTCTTAAATCGATGAATATCAATCCACCAAGGTCACGTCGATTGTGTACCCAACCTTTTAATGTTACTTTTTCATTTAATAAATCTTCTGTGACTAAACCACAGTATGTCGTTCTTTTACTCATTTCAAAACTTCCTCTCTATTTGTGAAAATAATCAACAATTTGGTCTAATTGAATTGATTCAGATTCACCAGTTTCCATATTTTTAATATCAATTTGATTGTTTTCTAATTCTTGATCACCAATTACGATAGTATAATTTGCATTTAGACGATCTGCTTGTTTCATTTGACCTTTAATCTTTCTATTAAGATAATCTTTATCAGCTTTTACGCCATTTTTTCGTAATTCGTTAAGTAATTTAACTGCATAACGATCTGCTTGTTCTCCCATAGTAACGATAAATAAGTCAAAGTCATTTTTTATATCTAATTCAATGCCTTCTTCTTCTAATGCTAACAATAATCTTTCAATGCTTAATGCAAAACCGATACCTGTTTGGCTAGGTCCATCTAACAATTCAAGTAGGCCATTATAACGACCACCACCACACAAGGTTGTAATTGCACCATCATAATTTGGATTATCCATCATCAATTCAAATGCAGTATGTGTGTAATAATCTAAACCACGAACAAGATTAGGATCTTCTACATATGGAATTCCTAAATCATCTAAATGTTTTTTTACTTGTTCGTAGTATGCTTTAGAATCTTCGTTTAAGAAGTCCGTAATACGTGGTGCATTTTTGACAGCTTCTTTGTCTCTATCAACCTTACAGTCCAAGATTCTCATTGGATTAGTGTGTAGTCTAGACTGACAATCTTGACAGAAATCATCAATTACTGGTTCAAAGTGTTTAACCAATGCTTCATTGTATTCTTTACGAGAGTCACTATCTCCAATACTATTTATCACTAATTTTAAGTGCTTTAACCCAAATGATTGATAGATATGCATTACCATTGTTAAAACCTCAGCATCAATGCTTGGATTTTCAGAACCAATTGCTTCAACACCAAATTGATTAAATTGTCGATATCTACCTTTTTGTTTACGTTCATATCTAAACATTGGACCATTATAATATAACTTAACTGGTTGATTAGGATTTCCTTGCATTTTATGTTCAATATATGAACGAACTACACCAGCAGTACCTTCGGGTCTTAATGTTAGGCTACGGTCACCTTTATCTTTAAATGTGTACATTTCCTTTTGTACAACATCAGTTGAATCACCAACACCTCTAGCAAAAAGTTCAGTACTCTCAAAGATAGGTGTTCTTATTTCTTGATAATTATAAATTTCCATCAATTGGTCTAATTTATTTTCAATGTATCGCCACTTGATTGAATCTTCTGGTAATATATCTTGCGTTCCTCTTGGAATTTTTATCATATTTTATCTCCTTTACTAATACTCAAGGGTTTTCATTTCTTTTTCTTTTTATAAATGTGAATAAAAAAGCCCTTGCATAGCATTAAATACTATACAAGGGACGAAAATCCGTGTTGCCACCCTAATTGATTTGGACATTACTAACGTCACAAATCCACTCAAAACGTTTAACGTACGTTAGCCGGCTTTACTTTTAAATAAAGCACCTCTTCTTGTGTTCAAAGAAATAAACTACTCAGCGTAATCTTTCAGCCTCATGGATTACATTTCTACGTATATAAATATATACTACCTCTTTCGTCTATTCTTTCAAGAATACAATCGGTTTACTATTTATAATTCATTTATAATGATAACGAGTTTTCATTTGATTTGCAAGTTCTATGATGAGAAATATTGTTTTAATCCATCAACGATAGCTTCCTCTACAACTTGTCTATGTAGTTGGTCCCGTACTATTACTTCATCTGTAGGATTACTGATATAACCTAGTTCTAATAATACTGCTGGTATGTTTGTTTGTCTCAAGACTTGATAATTTTGTTGTCTGGCTTCTTTATTTGTAAGGAGGGATTTCTTTTGGATGCTACTGCTGAGTGTTTGTGCTAATGCTTCTTGATTATCTTGTAACCAATACACAGTTACACCATTCGCATTTGGGGAATCTAGTGAGTCATTATGTATGCTTATAAAAGCGTCTCCTTTGATATTCCTATCATCCAAAGACACATATGTATCATTAGAACGCGTCATTTTAACATGAGCACCTTCTTTTTCAAGTAAACTTTTTAACTCTTTAGCAGTTTTTAATGTATATACTTTTTCTAAACTCTTTGAGGATGTGTTACTTGAAGCACCCTGATCACGTCCACCGTGACCAGGATCAAGTACAATTGTTTTACCTTTTAATGGTGCGGATTTTTTAGAATTATCAGCATGGATATTTAAATTGGTGTGCCAACCTGCAACCCACCCTTTTTCATCTCCAGCTTTATTCTTTACTTCAATCCACTTACCCGATTTATCAATCTTCTCAAAGGTATCTCCCTTTTCAATCTTATAAATAACAGGATAAGCTGCATTAGGTCCAGTTCTCAACTCAGCATTTTCAGTTATAGTGATTGTACCATTATCTTCATCATTATAATTTAAAAACATAAATAATAAAATGAGAAATAGTACAAAACAAATAACAACGATTAACGTTAGTCGATTCATAAGACCATGTTTGGTTAACCATGTATTTATTTTATTCATATCATTTTGCCATCCTGACTCTCATATATGATTGTTACAGGACCATCATTTTGAATGTCTACATTCATATGAGTACCAAATTCACCTGTTTTAACGTTCAAGCCATATGATCGAAGTGCTTCGTTAAACAATTCATATAATTCATTTGCTGCCTCAGGTGGCATTGAATCAGAAAAACCAGGACGATTACCTTTTTTTACATCGGCATACAATGTAAATTGAGAAATTGATAGTATTTCTCCTTCAATTTGTTGAATATTATAATTCAATTTGTCATTTTCATCTTCAAATAATCTTGCATTCGCGATTTTCTTAGCTATTGTTTGTACATCTGCTTCTGTAGAGTTTTTACCAAATCCTATTAATAAACAATAGCCTTTTTGAATAGCATTATGAATGTTGTTATTTGAAACAGAAGCTTCTGAAACTCTTTGTACAACTACTCTCATTTTTCTTTGCACCTCTTAAGTTCTAGTTCCAAACTCTTGTAACAGTATATACATCACCTAACTGTTTGATCTTTTCAACTACACGGTATACATCGTTAACATTTTTTACCATGACACTAATATTAATGACAGCATTTTTATCAATATCAGATCGACCTGATACTTTAATTAGACTTCCAGCTGTAGAATTTACAGCTTGTAATACTTCGTTTAACAATCCGTTGCGATCATATGCAGTGACTTCTAAATCGACTTGATAACGTTGTGTTGAGTCTTTAGATTTCACCCATTCAACTGATATTAAACGTTCTGTTTCATTTTTTATATTAGGACAATCGGTTCTATGTACCTTTATACCATGACCTTTGGTGATATAACCTACAATATCATCACCAGGTATAGGATTACAACATTTTGATAGTTTAATCAGTACATTTTCTAATCCTTCGACGTATACACCGCTATCAGTAATAATATCTTCTTTGATTGGAACTGATTTTGTCACTTCTTGTGCTTCATTTAAAGCTTTTTGCTTATCCAAAATTCTTTGACGTTCAGTTAACTTATTTACTATTTGGATAGCAGTTACGCCACCGAAACCAACTGCAGCATATAGATCATCTTCATTAGCAAAATGATATTTTTCATTCACTACATCGATATTTTTTTCGGTAAGAATATCGTCTACTCTAAAACCTTGTTCTTTAATTTCAGCTTCAACCATAAATTTACCTTTTTCAATATTAGAAGAGCGATCTTGCTTTTTAAAGAAGCTTTTAATTTTACTTTTCGCACTAGATGATTTAACAATTTTCAACCAATCTCTACTTGGTCCATATGAATGTTTACTCGTTCTAATTTCAATGATATCACCAGTTTGTAATATATAATCAATTGGTACAATTTTACCGTTGACTTTAGCACCTATCATTTTATTACCAACTTCACTATGAATAGCATATGCAAAATCAATAGGCACAGCACCATAAGGTAACTCTATGACATCACTTGCAGGTGTAAATGCATATACTTTATCACTTTGTAAATCATACTTGAGTGATTCCATAAATTCTTGTGCATCTGAAGACGTATGATCAGTTTCAGCTAAATCTTTTAACCAATTTAATTTATTTTGGAAATCCTGTGTTTTTTCGTTTACAGTTTTCCCTTCTTTATATGCCCAATGCGCAGCTACACCATGTTCAGCAATTTCATGCATTTCATAAGTACGTATTTGAATTTCTAGTGGGTCCCCATTAGGGCCTACAACAGTAGTGTGAAGTGATTGATACATATTTTGTTTTGGCATTGCTATATAATCTTTAAAACGACCAGGCATCGGCTTCCATAGTGTATGGACCAAACCTAATATCGCATAGCAATCATTGATTGTATTTACTATGATTCGGATAGCTAGTAAATCAAATATTTGATCAAATTGCTTTTTTTGTTTCATCATTTTTCTATAAATACTATAGATGTGTTTAGGGCGACCATTTATTTCGCCAACGATACTCATTTTATCCATTTCTGTTTCTATCTGGCCAATGGCATTGTCAATATAAGCTTCACGTTCACTTCTCTTTTTCTTCATTAAATTGACAATTCGGAAATATTGCACACTATCAATGTATCTTAAAGCCGTATCTTCTAATTCCCATTTTATAGTATTGATACCAAGTCTATGTGCTAAAGGTGCATATATTTCTAATGTTTCTTTAGAAATACGTATTTGTTTCTCTCTAGGCATAGCTTTTAACGTTCTCATATTATGTAATCGGTCAGCTAATTTTACTAAAATCACACGGACATCTTTAGCAATAGCAATAAATAATTTACGATGATTTTCAGCTTGTTGTTCCTCTTTCGAACGATACTTCACTTTTTTAAGTTTTGTGACACCGTCTACGATTCTTGCTACTTCTTCGTTAAACATTTTTTTAACGTCATCAAATGTATATGCGGTATCTTCTATGACATCATGTAAAAAGCCTGCAACGATTGTGGGACCGTCTAAACGCATCTCAGTTAGAATTCCAGCTACCTGAATAGGATGCATGATATATGGTAAACCATTCTTCCTAAATTGTCCTTGGTGCGCTTCATATGCAATATGATAACTCTTTAAAACATATTGGTATTCGCTTTCGCTTAAATAGGACTTTGCTTTGTAAAGCACCTCGTCAGCACTATAAGGATACTCGTTGTTCAATATATGACACCCCACTCATTGATTATACTTTCATGTTTAAATTTCTTTACATATGTTATGTATTATTACCCATTACTTAAGAAAGTTTATAGTAATTGATTAGCTTTATCACTTTTGATTATTTCAAAATATTTTTTGATGTTTCAATGTGAAATCAATATTAATTGTAATTAGTTTATCAAATTTTAACGACTCTGATAAGCTAACGATTATGAAATAAAATTAAATATTAGTTACATGATACTACAACTTTTGGAATAAATAAATGAATCACAATTAGATTGTAACTCTATCAATAATATTTTTTGTAAATAAAAACTAGTTCTCTACTTAAACTGTATTAACATCATTATTGTTAATCAGTAATGAGAACTAGTACTTCATGATTATTATTTCACTCAATTTAAAATTGTAAATTATTCATCATAAGAAATTAAACTCATAACATCATAGTCTTTTATCTTTTCAATTCCATTTAAATATTTTAATTCAATAATAAAAGCTATGCCAACAACGATACCGCCTAACTTTTCAACAAGTTTAATAGCCGCTTCGATTGTCCCACCAGTTGCTAATAAATCGTCTGTGATTAATACACGTTGACCTGGTTTAATAGCATCTTTATGCATTGTTAAAACATTAGTGCCGTATTCTAAATTATATTCGTATCTAATAACTTCACGAGGTAATTTACCTTCTTTACGTACAGGTGCGAACCCTATGCCCATTGAATATGCTACTGGACAACCAATAATAAATCCTCGTGCTTCTGGCCCAACAACAACGTCGACATCTTTTTCTCTTGCATATTCAACAATTTGGTCTGTAGCATATCCATATGCTTTACCATTGTCCATAATTGTAGTGATATCTTTAAAGCTGACCCCTGGTTTTGGCCAATCTTGTACCTCAGAAACATATTGTTTTAAATCCATCTTATTATTTCCTCCTAATTACTATATCCCAATTGAGTTTTAATCCATTGTTTTAAATGTTTGAAATCATCATATAATAAAAGTTTTTCGACTTCTATTCTTGATAACCTAGCTTGATAAAATTGGCTAGATTCAATATCTTGTTTATTTGGTTGACTCGCAATCGTTATTATACCATCATCTTCGTTAATAAATCCTAATTCTAAAAATACTTTTAGCATAAATTTTAATGAATTAGCTTTAATATTGAGAAATTCACACAACATCATACCTTCAGTCGCTAGATTCATTTTTCTTTTATTAATTAACGCTTTATAACATTGTTTGAATAAATTGATACTTGGCATGCCTTCGAAATAAATAGACGTTTTATGTTGAAATACAAGATAAATTTGAGATATTTGTGTTTGTTGTAATGTGTGTTTTAATTCATCAAGCGTATTCGGTAAATCTCTAAATACTATTTTATCATATTCCCCTGGTATAACTTCTCCATAGAAGAACTCATTGTCATTAGATTTTTGAACTTTAGAATGAATTACAAACGCTGTTGTTTGATCATTGTTTAAGAAATTAGTATTTTTACTTTTGCTTCGATAATCTAATATTTGCATTTTGTCCATGGCTATATCTTGAACAATGAACTGTGGTGTTTGATTCCCGTTCCATTCATTTATTTGTAAGTTACCAATTAAGTTGACTGGTTGACCAGTTTCTAATTGTGTAACATATGCACCATTTTGCCAAAATAAAGCCGGTAAATTAGAATCACCTAATGTCACCTTCAAGTGATTTTGTTCTTTACCAATAGCCTTTAAAGATTGTATAGTCATATTTTGAATTTCAAATAATGGTGAATTAAAATCTGTGCCAAAGGGGCTTAATTTCTGAATATCTTTAATGTTTTTAATTGTAATATCTGATTCATTAAGTAAAACATCTACCTTTTTACTCGGTTCAAGAGATGTCGTTTCACTTAGTTTTGCCATCCATTCATTTAATCCATTTCGTAATGCTTCAACATTATCAATATCCATAGTCATCCCTGCTGCCATATGGTGTCCACCGAATTTACTAATTAAATCTTGATGGGCATTTAAAATTTCAAACATGGATACTTGTTCAATCGATCTTGCTGAACCTTTAGCATGATTTTGTTCATGATCAATATTTAAAATTAATGTTGGTAAGCTAAATGTCTCCACTATTTTCGATGCTACAATACCTAAAACACCTTCATGCCAATCTTCTTTGGCTAATAATAGAAATTGATGTCCTTGTGAGACATAATCCTTAGCTATTGCTAATGCTTCTTCTGTAATATGAGCAACTATATCTTTACGCTCTTGGTTGAAATGCTCAACCTGTTCCGCTAAAAATTCAGCTTCATCTTCACTATCAGACATTAATAATTCAGCAGCTAAAGAAGCATCTTCTAAACGTCCAACTGCATTTAATCTAGGACCTATGATAAATCCTATTGTTTCTTCAGTAATGTCATCGTTATAACCAGCTTGTTTAAGTAAAGCTTTAACGGCTACTGGACAATTGTCATTCATGACTTTCAAACCATGTTGTACAATTGAACGATTTTCATCAGTTAATGAAACTAAATCTGCTATTGTGCCTATAGCTGCGTATGCTTTAAAATAATTTGGCACATTTTCTAATAACGCTTGAGCTAATTTATATGCTACACCTGCACCACATAAGTATTTAAATGGGTAATCAAATTCTGGATGCATTGGGTGTACGATTGCATATGCTTCAGGTAAAGTTCTACCTATTTCGTGGTGATCTGTGACAATGACATCTACACCTAATTCTTGAGCCATTTTAATTTCAGCATGCCCTTGTATACCATTATCTACAGTGATGATTAATGAAATACCTTCATCATAAGCATTTTGAAATGCCATTTCATTTGGACCATAACCTTCTGTAAATCGGTTCGGTATATACCATCCAACTTGGGCTCCTAATTTTTGTAAAGTATGTACTAATATCGTCGTAGAAGTTACCCCATCAGCATCGTAATCGCCATATACTAAAATACGCTCATTTTTATCTATAGCTTGATTGATACGTTCTATCGCTTTATCAATATCACTAAGTAAAGAAATATCATGGTTGATATCAATGCCATTTAGAGTTTGTTGAATGTCTTTTTCTTCAATAATTTGTTTACTTTCTAATATTTTCTTGATTATAGGAGATAGTTTTAAACGTTTAGCTATACTATCTGATATATATTCAGTTGGGTTATTTAAATTCCAATTATATTTAGATTTAATCATAAGTAACCTTCCTCATTTCCACATGCCATTATATCGAAAATCGAATAAAATAAAAAGGTTGAGCACTTTGTTGCAAAATCTTTTAAAGATTATACAACATCAATGCTCAACCTTAAATTGATTAAACTACGATTTTTTCATCGTTTGATTTTTTCTCTTTATAAACGACTAATTTTTGATTAGGTGATTTTTTCAATTGACGTTTCTTCATAATTCCCCATAATGGGACGGCTATGAAGATGGAAGAGAACACGCCTGAAATTAAACCGATTAATAAAGCTAATGAGAAGTTGAAAATTGTTGGTGCACCAAATAATAGAATTGCAACAACTACGACAACAACTGTTAAAACTGTATTAATAGAACGTGTCATCGTTTGTCTAATTGATCTGTTAACAATGTCATCAATTTGTTCAGCTGAAGTAATCACTTTAATCTTATGAAGGTTTTCACGAACACGGTCAAATGTAACGATGGTATCGTTAATAGAATAACCAACAATAGTTAAGATAGCAGCGATAAACGTTAAATCAACTTCTAATCGAAGTAAACTGAACACAGCGACGATAATAAATACGTCGTGTAATAATGCTAAGACAGAAGATAATCCCATTCTCCATTCGAATCGTAATGATACATAGATAATAATACCTACAGCTGCATAAACTAATGCAAGCATTGCGTTTTTAGCTAATTCTTGTCCAATTAATGGTGAAACTGTATTAATTTGCGGTGCGTTACCAAATTCAGATTTCATTTTATCACTTAATTGGTTATCTTTAGCTTGTGATAAATCTTGTTTAAATTGGACAGTCGCGTTTTTATTACCTGAACCATTAATTTGAATTTGATCTGGGTCTAAACCAACATCTTTCACTACTTTTTCAACTTTGGATTGAGTTAGTGCTTCTTTAGATTGTAGGTCTACACGCGTACCAGCAGAGAAGTCTATACCTAAATTCAATTTGAAAATATAAAGAATAACTAATCCTACAACTACAATTAAAATACTTAATGAAATCAATGGTTTAGCTAGTTTAACAAAATTCCATTTTTCAAATGATGTTTTTAAGTCACGGACATCTTTACCTTCACTGATATCATGTCTATCTGCTTTTTTAACACCAAATAACCAATATTTTTTCTTAAATAGATTAGAATAAACTAGTAATGATAATAGTAATCTAGATAAGAACACTGCAGTTACAAATATCATTAAAATACCTAATAACAACATTGTTGCGAAACCTTTTACTGAACTTTCACCAAAGAAGAACAGTACTGCTGCAGCAATTACGGTTGTTAAGTTGGAGTCAAAGATTGTTAAGAAGGAACTTTTATTGGCTTTTGAGTATGCCTGTTTAAGCGTCCTACCGATTCTCAACTCGTCTTTAATCCGTTCATACATAATGATATTGGCATCTACTGCCATACCCACACCTAATACTAAGGCTGCTAAACCAGGTAATGTAAGTACACCTGAGATAAAGTTAAAGGATACAAGTGTTAAATATATATATGTTGTTAATGCGATGATGGCTACAAGTCCTGGTAATCTGTAGAATCCTAACATAAATAGATAAATGACTGCTACACCAAGTACTGATGCAAAGATTGTTTTATCTAACGCATCTTGACCAAATTCTGCACCAACAGAGTTTGAATAAATTTCTTTAAGATCTACCGGTAAAGATCCTGCATTTAATAATTCAGCAATTTGTTTTGCTTTTTTAACGCCTTCTTGACCATGGAATCCACCAGAAATTTCTACACTATCTGAATTGATTGGTTGATCAACATTTGCCGCTGATACGAACTTAGGATCTTTTTTATCGGCTTCTTTCTTATAGCTATCGCCTTTATTGAAGTCTAACCAAACAACCATAACGTTATTTTGCTTTTTAGATATTTCTTCAGTTACTTTTTTAAATTTATTCTTATCTTTTACTTTAAATGTAACTGTAGGATCATTCGTATTCTGTTTAAATTCTTGCTTCGCTGATCCTTGCTTAATATCTGCACCGCTTAACTTAACTTTGTCGTCAGCATCACGAATCGTTAAATTAGCTTGTGATGATAAAATCTTTCTTGCTTCTTTCTGATCTTTTACACCAGCAAGTTGAACTCTAATTCTATTTGGATCTTCAACTTGGATTTTAGGCTCAGAAACCCCTAATACGTTAACACGGTTTTCTAGTGTTTGCGCTGTAGATTGCAACGCATTTTTATCAATTTTATCACCTTTATGTAATGGGTCAACTTGATAAAGCACTTCGAATCCACCCTGTAAATCAAGGCCTAAGTTAACATTCTTAATCACATTCTTATATGTAAGACCCATACCTGCGAACAGAAGGATCACCAGTAGTAAGAATGCAATCAATCTACTACTTTTCTTCACATGAACACCTCATTATTTACTTATGATACTAGAATACTCGATTAATCCTTATATTTGCAAGTCGGAGTCAATAGAATAACTCCTATGACCTATCTATATTAACATACTACACTTTATAGTGAAATTATTGAAAACTTTTTTCAATTAATTTAATGCATATGGATAATAACTAAATACAGATACTAACTCATCTCTAGCCGCATTTAATTATTGGAAACAATTCTTTAATGCTTAAATCACATCATTTTTAAATTTTTAAATTGTTTAGACATATAAGTTAAAATCCAAGTAAATATAATTGAAGCCTGAGACAATATTGCCCCAGGCTTCAATAACATACTATTATGAAGGATCAACTTGTTTAATAGCTGGTTTTTCAAAAGTCATTTCTGTGCCATGACCATTAACAGTAACCACTACTGTTGTTTCATCAACCGCTTTGACTGTACCTTTAATACCACCGATTGTAGTAATTTTTTGTCCAGCTTCTACACGACTTATCATTTCACGATGCTCTTTAGCACGTTTTTGTTGAGGTCTAATTAAGAAGAAATACATTAGAACCAACAATAAGATCGGTAATATCAATGATGTAAATTGCATGTTACATTCTCCTCTTTAAAAGTTTTTAGGGTTATCTACATTTAATCCATACTGTTCGAAGAATTCAGCTTTAAAGTCTAAAAGTCTATCTTCTCGAATGGCTTGTCTAATATCTTCCATTAATTTTAGCAGAAAATGTAAATTATGAATAGTAGTAAGACGGATACCAAAGGTTTCTTCTGCTTTGATTAAGTGTCTAATGTATGCTCTAGAATAATTTTTACATGTATAGCAATCACAATTTTCATCTAATGGTCTTAAATCATCAGCAAACTTTGCATTTTTGATTACTAAACGTCCATTAGATGTCATACATGTACCATTTCTAGCTATACGAGTAGGTAATACACAATCAAACATATCCATACCTCGGATGCTACATTCGATTAATGCATCGGGAGAGCCGACACCCATCAAGTATCTAGGTTTATCTTTTGGCATAAATTGTTCAGTGTGTTCTACCATTTCGTACATCACAGGTTTAGGCTCTCCTACTGAAAGCCCCCCAATAGCATAGCCAGGAAAATCTAGCTCAACAAGCTCTTTCGCACTTTGTTCACGTAAATCTTTATATTCGCCACCTTGAATAATACCAAACAACGCTTGATCTTCAGGGCGAGCATGGGCTTTTAAACATCTTTCTGCCCAACGTGTTGTTCTCTCAATTGAATCTTTGACATATTTATACTCAGATGGCATAGGCGGACATTCATCAAATGCCATCATAATGTCAGATCCTAAATCATTTTGAATTTCCATTGATTTCTCTGGACTTAAAAATAATTTTGAACCATTTGTATGATGTCTAAATTCGACACCTTCTTCTGAGATTTTACGTAGATTACTTAAACTAAAAACTTGGAACCCACCTGAATCAGTAAGAATAGGTCCGTTCCAATTCATGAATTTATGCAGTCCCCCAGCGTGTTTGATAATATCATTTCCAGGTTGTAACCACAAATGATATGTATTTCCCAAAATAATTTTAGCCTCAATCTGACGCAATTCTTCTGGGCTCATTGTTTTAACTGTTGCTTTAGTTCCTACTGGCATAAACATTGGTGTTTCAAACGAACCATGTGGTGTATGTACAATTCCTAAACGTGCACCTGATTGTTTACAAGTTTTAATATGTTCGTATGTTACTGCAGGCATATTTAAAATCCTCACATTCTTTTAGATAATTAACATTGCATCTCCAAAACTAAAGAATCTATATTCCATTTCAACAGCTTTTTGATATGCATTTAAAATATATTCTCTACTACTAAACGCTGACACTAACATTACTAGCGTTGATTTAGGAAGATGGAAATTAGTAATCAAACCATCAATAGCTTTATATTCAAAACCTGGATAGATAAAGATATCTGTCCAACCGCTTTTTTCAACAAATTCTGAATGATCTCTACGTATTGTTTCAAGTGTTCTAGTTGATGTTGTACCTACTGAAATAATTCGATGACCTTTTTTTCTTGTTTCATTTAATAAATCTGCAGTTTCTTGTGTCATTTGATAATACTCACTATGCATCTCATGATCATCAATATTATCTACACTTACTGGCCTAAATGTACCAAGACCAACATGCAATGTGATAAAGGCGATATTCACACCTTTTGCCTTAATTGACTCTAAAAGTTCATCTGTAAAATGTAACCCTGCAGTAGGTGCTGCAGCAGATCCACTTTCTTTTGCATAAACTGTTTGATAACGATCAGGATCATCTAGTCTCTCTTTAATATATGGTGGTAAAGGCATCTCACCTAATTCATCAAGACGTTCTTGCAATATTCCTTCATAATGCAAGCGCATAATTCTACCACCTTGGTCTAACTCTTCAATACATTCAGCGATAATTTTTCCATCTCCGAAATTCAATTGATTCCCTACTTTAATACGTTTGGCCGGCTTTAACAATACCTCCCAATCATTGCCTTCAATTTGAGTCAACATAAGCATCTCAACTTTAGCACCCGTTTCTTCTTTTAATCCAAAAAGTCTTGCGGGCATAACTCTAGTATCATTTAAAACAAGCGTATCACCAGGATTAAAATAGTTAATCACATCTTTAAAATGTAGATGTTCCATATTTCCATTATTTCTATTTAATACTAACAATCTACTTTGGTCTCTATTTTTTAAAGGCGTTTGTGCGATTAGAGATTCAGGTAAATCGTAGTCAAAATCTTCAATATTCAACTTACTCCCTCATTTCATTAGAATTGCCAAAATGTTCATGCGCCAATGGTGTTGCTTTTCTACCTCGAGGTGTACGTTCTAAGAAACCTTTTTGAATCAAGAAAGGTTCATAAACATCTTCGATAGTTATTCGTTCTTCACCAATAGACACTGCAATTGTATCAAGTCCGACAGGTCCACCTTTATATTGATTTAATATACAATTCATCATTTTGTGATCAATATAATCTAATCCATAATCGTCAACTTGTAATAGTTTTAATGCACGCTTTGTAGTTTCAATATAGATTTGATCATCTTCATTTACTTGTTGAAAATCTCTCACTCTTTTTAATAAACGGTTTGCTACACGTGGTGTACCTCTAGATCGTTTTGCTAACTCTATCGCACTCTCTTCATCTATATCTGTTCCTAGTACTTCAGCAGTTCTTATTATAATTTCTTTTAAATCTGCTTCATTATAATATTCAAGTCGTAAGTGGACGCCAAATCGATCCCTTAAAGGTCCAGTTAAACTTCCAGCACGTGTTGTAGCACCAACCAGTGTAAAAGGTGGTAAATCAATACGAATACTACGTGCTTCATCACCTTTACCTATAATGATGTCTAGGAAAAAGTCTTCCATCGCGGGATATAATACTTCTTCAACAACACTACTTAAACGATGTATTTCATCAATGAACAACACATCTCCTGGTTGTAATCCAGATAAAATTGCTGCTAAATCTCCAGGACGCTCTAATGAAGGGCCAGATACTGTTCTAATGTTAACGTCCATTTCATTGGCTATTATATTAGATAAAGTTGTTTTACCTAACCCAGGGGGACCATATAAGAGAACGTGATCTAGAGGCTCTTCTCTCAATTTAGCTGCTTTAATGAATACTTCTAAATTACTTTTAATGGAAGATTGACCAATGTACTGCTTTAATTTAGTTGGTCGTAAAGATAATTCGAAGTCAGATTCTTCATTATGTGCAGATTGGTCGACCATTCTTTCATCCATAATATTTCCCCCTTTCATTTTGATGTTAGGTTTTTTATGACACTAATGTTTGTAATCCGATTTTAACAGCTTCATCAACTGAATCCATATTAGATTGTTTTAGAACCTTTTCAACTTTAGATAACTCACGTTTTGAATAACCTAACGCTTCTAAAGCTAACATAGCTTCCTTAATCATAGATTCATTAGCATTAGAATCATTCATCACATTTAATAGTGTGTCACTATTTTCTTCTGTAATTTGAACTTTGCCTTTTAAATCAAGCACTATTTGTCGTGCAGTTTTCTTACCGATACCTGGGAATTTAGTAAGGTAAGTATCGTTTTCATTCTCAATAGCTTGTTTCACTTCATTAGGTGTACTTGTTGCAAGTATAGCCAATGCTGATTTTGGACCTATTCCTGTTACTTTTATTAAACTTAAAAACATATCTTTCTCTTCTTCATTAATAAAACCATAGAGTAACTGAGCATCTTCTCTAACAATTAATGATGTAAATATTTGAACTTCTTTATCCAAATATTTTTGAAAACGATATGAATTAGGTGTCTGAATTTCGTAACCAACGCCATTAACATCTACCACTACGTGAGTAGGAAATAATTGCGTTAGTTTACCTTTAATATACGCGTACATTTTAGCACATCCTCATTTACATACTCATGCTTATTAATTCTACTTTAGACACATGTTCAATTTCTCGTAAAGCAATTACTACATCATCTATCATTAAATCTGAAGATGATGCATTTAACGATAAGGTAATTGTCGCTTTATCATTCATCGGTACACTTTGATGTATAGTAAGTACAGATAACTGTAATTGAGAAATTGTATTTAATACTTGTGCCAACATACCTACAATATCATTGACATATAGAATTAATGTGAATTCACGATGATCTAATAATTTTTCATCTACAGGAAATATAGTTTCTCTATATTTATAAAAAGCGCTACGTGACAAACCGTATTGTTTTACGGCATCATAGATGGACAACTCAGAATTATTTTTTAATGCATCTTTTATTTTCAAAGTTTTAATTACAGATTCAGGTAAAACATCTTCGCGTATAAGATAAAACTTCCTATATTCTTTATTGTCCATCTTTCACACTCCTATTCTATAAATTCAAATTCTCCACCAAGAATTCTTACGATATCTCCATTGCTACAACCTCTAGCTCTTAGAGCATCATCAATGCCCATTGAGCGCATTTGCCTTGCGAACCTACGTACAGCAGGATCACTATTGAAATCAGTCATCTTGAATGTTCTTTCAATAGCATTACCACTCACAACGTATGCACCATCATCATCTCTTGTAATCGTGAATGTGTCTTGAGATGGTGTATGTTTATACACAACACGGTTTACACCAACATTTTCATCTTCTTCAACAGAGAAATCAATATCTTTAACTTTTTCAAGTTGATCAGCAATCGTATATAATAATTGATCGATATTATCTCTTGAGACAGCTGATAATGGAATTATGATATGGTCATCGCCGGTTTCCTCTTTGAATAATTCTAAATTATCTTCAGCATCTGGCATATCCATTTTATTTGCCACTATAATTTGAGGGCGATCTTCTAAACGTTGTTTATATGCCACTAATTCTTTATTAATTACGTGATAGTCATCGATAGGGTCACGACCTTCTGAACCACTCATATCAATCATATGTACGATTACTTTTGTACGTTCAACATGTCGTAAAAATTGATGACCTAATCCTACACCGTCTGAGGCACCTTCGATTAATCCTGGTAGGTCAGCCATGACAAAACTTCTATTATCAGGTGTAGATACAACACCTAAGTTAGGTTTAATTGTTGTAAAGTGATAGGCCCCAATTTTAGGCTTAGCTTTCGAAACGATTGAAAGCAAAGTGGATTTACCCACACTAGGAAAACCTACTAAACCAACATCTGCTAATAATTTTAATTCAAGTGTGACGTCAATTTCTTCACCTGGTTCACCATTTTCACTGAAGTCTGGGGCAGGATTTCTAGGTGTAGCAAAACGTGAGTTGCCACGTCCTCCACGACCACCTTTTGCCACCACAGCCCGTTGGCCATCTTCTACTAAGTCTGCAAGCACTTCTTCTGTTTCAACACTTTTAACAATTGTGCCAGGTGGTACTTTTAATACTAAGTCTTCAGCATTTCTTCCATGCATGTTACTACTTTGACCATTCTCACCTTTTTTAGCTTTAAAGTGCGTTTGGTATCTAAAATCTAATAATGTACGTAGTCCTTCATCTACTTCAAATATTACTGATGCACCTTTGCCACCATCTCCACCAGCTGGTCCACCGAATGGTACATATTTTTCTCTTCTGTAAGCGGTAATACCATTACCACCATCTCCTGCTTTAAGAGATATTTTCACTTGATCGACAAACATATATCTCACCTCTTTTACTCATTTTTGTTTTCATGATCTGTTTAATTATATCATTAAGTCTATGTGTAGAAAAATTTTAGTTCTTAAATTGAATCATTAGGAATCAACATGATTTAATGTGATAACTTTTTTACTTCAGAATAAGATTTTAAACAAAAGAAAACACCAGAAGCCTTCACTTCTGGTGTTAACTAGACAAAATTATTCAGCTACTGCATATACAGAAACTTGTTTTTTGTCGCGACCTTTGCGTTCAAATTTAACAACGCCGTCGATTTTAGCGAATAATGTATCATCGCCACCACGACCTACATTTTCACCAGGGTAAATTTTAGTACCACGTTGGCGATAAAGAATTGAACCACCTGTTACGTATTGACCGTCAGCACGTTTAGCACCTAAACGTTTAGATTCAGAGTCACGTCCGTTTTTTGTAGAACTTACCCCTTTTTTAGATGCGAAGAACTGTAAGTTTAATTTTAACATCGGGATACACCTCACTTATAATTTAATCTGATATTTTCATTATATTCTTCTTCAATAGTTTGTAAAGATACAAGCATTGCTTTCAGAATTAATTGAGCTTCATCGTTATTTGTATCAACACTTCTTATATGAAAATGACCTCCGTCATCGTTATAATCGATGTCCGGCTTTTCTGACGTCAATCCCATAATTGCATTAACACTACCAAATAATACGGCTGAGGCACCAGCACAGACAATGTCATGACCATATTCACCTTGATTAGCATGACCATCCATAACGACATCTGTTACTTTGCCTTCATCATTAACTGTAATATCAACAGTAATCATTATTACGCGTTAATTTTATCGATAGTTAATTTTGTATATGGTTGACGATGGCCTTTTTTACGTTTAGAGTCTTTACGACGTTTGTATGTGAATACAGTGATTTTTTTACCACGACCGTTTTTATTAACTGTTGCAGTAACTGTTGCACCTTCTACTGTTGGCGCACCAACTTTAACTGAATCTCCACCTACAAATAATACTTTATCAAATGTGAAAGAATCACCTTCATTTACGTCTAATTTTTCAACGTAAATTTCTTGTCCTTCTTCTACTTTGATTTGTTTTCCACCTGTTTCAATAATAGCAAACATACTTTGCACCTCCTATATAATAAGTCACGCCATATATAGGTGACATATTCGTGATTTTAATAAATGTCATCATTAATTAAAATACAATTTGTACTTCGACCTATATTTGAGCGGTTGTATGTAGCCTGAAACTACTCAACTACTGCATCTTACCATTACTTATATCCTACTGTCAATCTTGATTTGTATTTTCCTCAAAAATTTTAACATGAGAGGAAATAAAATTGTTAACAGTAATAAATTAACTATAAATGTTGGTAATAATCTAAGCAATAAGAATTCAATTAGGTTAAATTGTATAAATCCAATCAATCCGTAAATTAACGCCACATATATTTCTATTAAAATGGTACTTACCAAAATAATAATAAATATCATGACTTTATCTTTATAGAATATTTTAAAGCATCTATCCATGACCACTACAGCTAATATATAACCAAACATGTATAGGCCATAAATGCTTCCATAATATAAATCAGTAATTAAACCCAAAAATATGGCTAGAACTAAAGCCACACCAAAACTACGATAAATGGTTAAAATTAACAAATACATTAAAGTTAAGTGTGGTACAAAAATGACATCAATTTTACCAAAGTGCATAGGAATGACTAAACCAATAATAGTATCAATATAAAAAAGTAGAATACCAATCAAGAAATAATATATTCCTCGCATTAGTTATCCCCGCTTTCATCTTTAGGAAGTGAAGAAGCGTCTCGCTTAGCAACATATACATGATTTAAATCTGATAAATCTGCACCTGTTTTTACTCTTACTTCTTTAGCTAAACCATATTGATCATTCTCTACACTTGTCACTTCACCTATGTATAAACTACTTGGAAGTTGATCTGCTAAACCACTTGTTACAACTTTATCGCCTTTAGAAATACTATCTTTATTATTGATATCACTAATAACTAATTCTTCGTTTTTCGCATCGTAATGATCTATTAAACCAAATACATTTTTAGATTTATGTTGTATATTAACTGATAATTTACCTGCTCTTGTATTCGTTGAAATCAAATCGACTTGTGAAGAAAATTGATTTACTTTAGTAGTTCTTCCAATTAACCCTTCAGATGTCATAACAGCCATATTATTTTTGATACCAGCTTTAGAACCTTTATCAATCACTATAGTATTCATCCATTGGTCTGGATTTCTTGCTATAACAGTAGTAGAAATCGGATCATATTTAGATATATCTTTCATATCTAATTCCTTTTTAAACTTCTTGTTTTCAGCCTCTAGACGTTGATTTTTAGCTTCTAATTGTTTGACTTTGTTTTTAGTTTTTTTCGATTCACCCATATTAAAAATATTACCAATTGCTCCAGTAACAAAATTTACAGGATAACTCATCACTCGTTGACCAAATGAAACAGAATCTCCTACATATTGCTCGGGAGGTGATTGAGTTTGAGAGCGAATAGACAAACCAATCAATGCAATAAAAACAATAATTGCACATAAAACAACAATGAGTTTGTTATTTTTAAAAAATTTAAGCACCCAGAACACCTCTTATAAAACTTTAAAATTTATTCTTCCTCACTATTCTATATTACTGCTGAAATGAAATAAAGCACTAACGCTTAATAAAATCATTTTATATCATAATCATTTACTATTGAAGAAAGCAACTTGCAATTTATCAATATTTATTAAGGTAATGATCTACTAATATATTATAAAGGATAAGTAAAAGACTACCAACTTGTCGTGAGTTGGTAGTCTTTAGTGCGTTACTCTATTCGTTCTCTTTTTGTTGTTTTTCTTGTTTCTTTCTCTCTTTTTTCTCATCTTCACTATAAAGTGTCTCTTCTTTTCTCCAACGTGCAAATAGATTTTGCGCTTTAGCTTGTTCGTTGGCACGTATTTCTTTTGATTTTTCAACCATTGTCCACACCAACCTTTATCATTTTACTCTATATAAAGGCTAACGTATTTGAATAAGGATTTCAAACATGTGAATCTAATTATTTTCATATGCCTGTTCATTTTTTAAATCAATATTTTGGCCCAGTTCATGTAAATCCTGTTGCATTTCAAACTCATTATTATAAACTCTGATTGAATCAGAACCGAATTTATAAATAATGAATTCATCACCTCTTTGACCAGCTAAATATTCATCATTATATCCCATTCTACCTATTCCTGATACTGACATAAATTCTTTTTTATTTATCATATTAAATACATTTTTAATTTGACTTGTAGGTACGTTCTTAATTATATCATTATCTTCTATTGAATATCTTTTTCCATGTTGTGGTTGCTTTGTATTGTTATTTGGAAAGTCCATATTTTGCTCAGTCTGATTTGGAGGATTGCTAATTGGATTCCACTCTTGGTCTCTTAAAAAAGGCGCATACTTTAATGCGATATAAATAATGATTAAAATAGCGATAACTGCTATAATATTTTTTATTATGCTGAATAAGAACCTCATAATATATCCTCCTTTTCCATTTAAGTTATTATATAAAATTATTAGTGAAAAATATATAGGTCTAAGGAAGTATCATAGTTGTACCTATAGACGGATGTATTCAATAATCAACTTTAGTATAATATTAATATGAGTTTCATGGCGTTAGGAGGTTTTCCATAATGAGTTTATTATCAATTATATTAATTGTATTACTTGTTATTTTACTATTTAGAGTAGGTATATCTATCATCCGCTTTTTAATATCTGTTGGTATAATACTATTATGTATTTATCTTGCTTATCAAGGAATTATTTGGCTAATGGATAATTATGATAAATTAATCGCATATATTCAATAATATAAAAGCTATGGGAATCAATGCAAAAACAATGCGTTAATTTCTCATAGCTTTTTTAGTAAATTTATTTTTTGAAAGTAGTAGATAAAAATCTAAAGAAAATATAACTTAATCCTAGTAAAACACCCCAAATTACACCTACAATTATTGAACCTAATATAACTAAACCAATAGATGCATGTGAATGAGATACTATTGTTCCAATGACAGTAGTCACTACAATCCCTAAAATTGACAGTCCTATAGTGTATAAAAAAAGTTTTATTGTCATTTTTTGATTTTTAGCATTTAATCGCATGATAAAAATAATGGGAATGAGTACTCCAATAATTAGAAATATAGTCAATTTAATGACCCCCTGATGTCTATTTTCACCTATTATACTATTCCAATTCTATTTATTCTAGGTGAAAACTATTCATTATCAAAGTAACCACACTCTACTAAACCTGTAAACTGATTATCGCCAATAATAATATGATCCAATACATTAATACCCAATATCATTCCACAGTCTCTTAATCTAATTGTCGTATTAATATCTTCTTCTGAAGGCGTAACATCACCTGATGGATGATTATGAACAACAATCATCGAATTACAAGATTCTTTAATAGCAACATTAAAAATTTCTCTAGGGTGAATGATAGAACTATTCAATGTTCCTACAAAGACACATCGTTGTTTGATAACAATATTTTTGGAATTCAATAAAAGCACATAAAAATGTTCTTGCTGTAAATCTTTAAGCTTCGACATCATCAGATCTGCGACATCAACAGGACAAGTAATTTTAAATACTTCCTGTTGAGATACACTATTTATCCGTTCCCCTATTTCAAATGCAGCCTTTAATGTTATAGCTTTATGATAACCAATACCTTTGACTTTGATTAAATCGTTAATTGATAACTTTTTCAATTCTTTCAACGTGGTTATACCACTTAATAATTCATTGGCAATTTCAATACTAGAACATCCCTTTCTACCTGTATTAATAAGTATTGCTAATAATTCTGAGTTTGATAATGATGCAGCGCCATTGGACACTAATCGTTCACGTGGTTTCTCCGAATTAGCCATTTCTTTAATCCTCAAAAAGGAACACCTCCCATTATTTCCGTCAATGATGGATAAAAGGATGAAACAAAAACAAAAGATAAAAAGATAAATGGAATAAGAGGAACATATTTAATATTGTGGTTGAAAAATATTTTAATAATAATGCTTAATATGCCACCAATCATAAAAGTGAAAAGAAAAAGGTAAAACATGAAGTTTATTGGTAAGAATAAAGATAGAATGTTAAATAGAAGGATATCACCATAACCGATATAACGATACATTAAAATAAAGAATAGGTGACTAATAATAAATGTAAGGAGAAAAGTATTTAGAAAGATTGGAGTCGTAAATAATAAAACAGTTGTGAAGATCATTAAGAAAATTAAGCTAATACAATAATCTTCAATATCATTAATTGACATAACCAATAAAAACAGAAAAATCGTTAAATAAAACTGAGGATTGATATTAATTAATTGGTAATAAATAAGCAATATTGGAAGTATCGCAAGTAACTCACCTATCAAATAACTATATTTTAAAGGTTGCTTACAACATCTCGACTTACCTTTTAAAATAAGGAAACTAAAAATTGGAATGAAATCATAATATTTTAATTTGCTTTTACAATAATCACATTTGGATCTTAATTTTAAGTATCGCTTATCGAAGTGATCATTTGCAGAAAGTTGATATAAAAAGCTAAATAATATCGAGGATACATATGTATAAATAAGCATGACTACTCCTTTCAAAGCAATTATATCACAACATTAAAATAAAATACATATTATCATTTTTTTATAATTATAGGTGAAATAAGCTCCATAATTAACAAAAGAGCCAAGATTTCTAATTTTTTTAGAAACCTTGGCTTTATTTTTTGAATATTATTAGTTAATCAAAATTTGTTTTAGATTTAACTTCGCTAATAAAATATAAACTACCTGTGATAATTAGACCTTTTCCATCATAATTCTCTAAAAATTCTACATAATCATCTACTAGCTCAACGTTATCTCTATTGATATTTTCTGCTATTTCTTCTTTTGATAAGGCTTTTGGAAAATCAAAATCAGTGATATAAAAGTGAGACGCAATGTCTTCCAATTTGTTTAACATGTCACAAATAGGTTTCCCTTTAATTGCAGAAAATAATATATCAATTTGATCACGACCATAATATTGTTTAATCGTATCAATCAATGCGTCTACACTTTCATTATTATGCGCACCATCAATTATCATTAATGGATGTTCTTTGACTTGTTCAATTCTACCTATCCAATTGACTGACTCAATACCATCTATCATTTTATTGAAATCAAGTTCTATAATTCCAGCTTCGTTTAATTCAATTAATGCTGTTATAGCTAATGATGCATTTTCTTTTTGATGTTCACCCAACATATTTAAAATAATTGTTTCAAGTTCGTAATCTTTATATCTATAAGTAAATTCATCATCTTGAGAAATTACTATAATTTCTCTATCTAACTCAATAGGTGTTGCATTTTGTTCTACTGCATAGTCTCTAATATATTTTAAAGCATCTTCATTTTTCACTGAATAAATAACTGGTGTATTAGGTTTAATGATATCGCCTTTGTCTTTGGCTATATCTAAATAGGTGTTGCCTAAAATATCAGTATGATCTAAACCTATACTTGTTAAAATAGACATAATTGGATTAAATACATTGGTTGAATCGTTTTTAATACCTAAGCCCGCTTCAATAATAACAAAGTCAACAGGGTGTATTTCACCAAAGTATAAAAACATCATTGTAGTAATAATTTCAAACTCTGTTGCATTCCCTAACTCAGTTTCAACTTCTAACGATTCACTTACTGGTTTAACACGAGAAACTAACTCAACAATTTCATCATTTGAAATGGGATATCCATTTAAACTAATACGTTCATTAAAAGTTTCAATAAACGGAGATGTAAAAGTACCAACTTCATAGTTATTTTCAACCAATGCGGCTCTTAAATAAGCTACTGTCGATCCTTTTCCATTTGTACCGCCTACGTGTATGCCTTTAATATGTTGCTGTGGGTTATTTAGTTTTTCTAGCATCCATTCCACACGTTTAACGCCTGGTTTGATGCCAAACTTAGTTCTTTCATGTATCCAATACAAGCTATCTAGGTAATTCATGATACATACTCCTATGCTTTTAATTGTTCAATTCTTGCTTTAACACCATCATACTTTTCTTTGTAATGTTTTTGTTTTTCTTTTTCTTCATTAATAATTTTTTCAGGTGCTTTATTGACAAAGTTTTCATTGGCCAATTTCTTATCCACACGGTCTAATTCACTCTGTAATTTATCTAATTCTTTTTCTAAACGTGCAATTTCTTTATTCATATCAATTAAACCTTCTAAAGGTAAGATGACTTTACCTGCTAACACTACAGATGTCATTGCTTTCTCAGGAATGTCTATATCAACATTGATTGTCAATTCACTAGGATGACAGAATCGTTCAATATAATCAGCATTATCTGTTAATGTTGATTGAATATTACTATCTTTAGCCTGAATCATAATAGGAATGGCTTTAGATAATGGTGTATTAACTTCTAATCGAGATTGTCTAATTGATTTGATAATTTCAACTAATTGTTGCATTGTTTGCTTACTATCATCAAACATAAGTTCCTTATCTACTGTTGGCCAAGATGATTGAACAATTGTTTCGCCTTCATGAGGTAAACTTTGCCAAATTTTCTCTGTAACAAATGGCATAAATGGATGTAACATTCTCATAATACGATCTAACACATAACTTAATACAGAACGTGTCGTTTGTTTTTGGTCTTCATCCTCGCCATTCATAGGTATTTTACTCATTTCAATATACCAATCACAGAATTCATCCCAAATGAAATTATATAGTGCTCGACCCACTTCACCAAACTCATATTTATCACTTAAATCTGTAACTGTAGCGATTGTTTCATTTAGACGCGTTAATATCCATTTATCTGCTAAAGATAAGTTTCCTGATAAATCAATATCTTCTACATTAAAATCTTCACCAATATTCATTAAACTAAATCTTGCTGCATTCCATATTTTGTTAATGAAATTCCATACTGATTCAACCTTTTCAGTTGAGTAACGTAAATCTTGTCCAGGTGCAGAACCTGTGGCAAGGAAGTATCTTAAACTATCAGCACCATATTCATCAATAACATCCATAGGATCCACACCGTTACCTAAAGATTTACTCATTTTTCTACCGTCTTCCGCTCTAACTAATCCATGTAACAGAACATCATTAAATGGTCTACGGTCTGTGAACTCTAATCCTTGAAATATCATACGTGCAACCCAGAAGAAAATAATATCATAGCCTGTTACTAATGCATTAGTTGGGAAGTAACGTTTAAAATCTTCTGCATCTACGTCTGGCCAACCTAGAGTTGAGAATGGCCATAAAGCACTTGAGAACCAAGTATCTAAAACATCTTCATCTTGAGTCCAATTTTCTATATCTTCTGGTGCATTTTCACCTACGTAGACTTCGCCAGTTTCATTGTGATACCAAGCAGGAATTTGATGCCCCCACCAAAGTTGTCTTGAAATTGTCCAATCTCTGATTTCTTCCATCCATCGATTAAATGTATTTTCAAATCTAGGTGGGTAAAAATCAATACGATCATCGGTTTTTTGATTATCTAAAGCACGTTGTGCTAAAGGTTTCATTTTAACAAACCATTGTGTAGATAAATAAGGTTCTACTACTGCACCAGAACGTTCAGAATGACCAACAGAATGCATATGTTCCTCAATCTTAATAACCAAACCTTGTTCTTTTAAGTCTTCAACTAATTGTTTACGACATTCAAAACGCTCAAGTCCTTCATATTTACCAGCATGATGATTCATGTGACCTTTTTCGTCCATAACGATAATGTTTTCTAATTGATGACGTTGACCAATTTCAAAGTCATTAGGATCATGTGCCGGCGTTACTTTCATAGCACCCGAACCAAAATCGATATCTACATATTCATCTGCTAATATAGGTAATTCTCTACCAACAATTGGTAATATCACCTTTTTGCCAATAACATCTTTGTATCTCTCGTCATTTGGGTTAACAACAATAGCTGTATCACCTAACATCGTTTCTGGGCGTGTTGTAGCGATTTCAATATATCCATCTCCATCAGCATATGGATATTTAAAATGATAAAATGCACCTTGTACATCTTCATGAATCACTTCAATATCAGATAAAGCCGTACGAGCTTGAGGATCCCAGTTGATTATACGTTCGCCTCTATAAATAATACCTTTGTTATAAAGATCAACAAATACTTTTTTAACAGCTTTACTTAAACCGTCATCCAAAGTAAAACGTTCTCTACTATAATCTAAACCTAACCCTAATTTAGCCCATTGTTTACGAATGAAGGACGCATATTCTTCTTTCCAATCCCAAGCTTGTTCTAAGAATTTTTCACGACCAATATCATGACGTGAAATACCTTGTTCATTTAGTTTAGCTTCTACTTTAGCTTGTGTAGCGATACCAGCGTGATCCATACCAGGTAAATATAAAGTGTCAAAACCTTGCATACGTTTCATGCGTGTAATGATATCTTGTAATGTTGTATCCCAAGCATGACCTAAATGTAATTTACCAGTTACATTTGGTGGTGGAATAACGATTGTATATGTTTCTTTATTAGTGTCTTCTGATGGTTTGAAATAACCATTTTTTACCCATTCATCATATCTTCCAGCTTCTACTTCGCGTGGATTATATTTCGGCTTCATTTCCATAAAGTAAATCCTCCTCAAAAATAAAAAACACCCATCCTATATACATAGGACGGATGTTCCGTGGTACCACCTATATTCAAGAAAGTAGTTAGTCTGTATATGTCTCAACCTTCTACTTTCGAGCACTCTAGAATTTGATTAACGCTCAAACACGCTTTTGCCTACTCTTTTCTTCGTTCAATCAGCAAAAGGACTAAGTGGGCTACCTTCAGTAGTAATTATTGTGTATTTTCACCAACCATACACTCTCTAAAAAATAATTAAAACCTACTCTTCCCAAATGTTATATTCATTTACTTAATTATAGTATAATGGAAATTCGCATAAGTCAATCTATTAGGAGGAATTTTATGAACCCTTGTGCCTTTGGTACCAAAGATCCAATTTATATAGAATATCATGATCAAGTTTGGGGTCAACCGATGTACGATAGTAAAGATTTATTTAAACTATTGGCTCTAGAATCTCAACATGCTGGTCTATCTTGGCTTACGATACTAAAAAAGAAATCCGCTTATGAAGAGGCATTTTATCAGTTTGAACCTAAAAAGATAGCGGCAATGACTGAACAAGATGTCGACAACTTAATGACATTTCCTAATATTGTCCATCACAGAAAGAAATTAGAAGCTATTATTGCACAAGCGAAAGGTTATTTAGAAATTGAGAAGGATTATGGTAGTTTCAGTACGTTTTTATGGTCTTATGTTGATGGTAAACCTATCGACATGGGATATGTAAAGCCTGAAGATCGTATTACGGTAGATGACCGTGCTAAAGCAATTTCCAAAGATTTAAAAAAATATGGTTTTAAATTCCTAGGACCCGTAACAGTATTTTCATTCTTAGAGGCAGCTGGATTATATGATGCGCATTTAAAGGATTGCCCTCAAAAACCAAAACATGATTAAAATTTAAAAGACGTATATCATAGCTTTCTCAATAAGCATTTGATATACGTCTTTTAATTCTATTAAATATCTACGACCGTTTAGCTCTATATTTCAAAAAGTAATTAATTAATGGTGCGATTAAAAACAAAATAAAGAAGATTCTAAATATATGATAACTCGATATCATAGCCACATCTGCACCTGTTTCAATCGCAACTAATACTATTTGACTCATACCACCTGGTGCTGCGCCTAAAAACAACTCGTTGATTGAATCATGTGTAAATAAATGTAAGATACAAACCATTACGAAAGCACTTAATATAAGCATTATATTTTGAAACGCAATCGCTACGGCTATTCTACCTTTCAAGTCTGAAAGCAAACGAGCAATCTGTAACCCTATTCGAATCATATACACTACTTGTGCTGATGCTAGTAACCAATTATCTAATGCAAATGTTATATCAGTCGTAATATTCCAAATGATTAAGACTATAATTGGTGCCAATAATTGTTTTGTTGGAAAATTGATCTTAGCCATTATCCAATAAACTACAATGATTGCTAACACAAGAAATATAAATTGCCAAATGTTTAAAATATCTGTTAACGGTTTCGCTTTAACTATTGGTTCTCCGCTACTATGATCATTTTGAAAGAAATATGAAATTAAAGGTACTAAAATAACAACGAAAATAATTCTTGATGTTTGTGTTAAACTAACAACTAAAATATTCGCCTTTTTATCTTCCTCTGCCATGACTAACATTTGGCTTAAAGCACCCGGAATGACACTTAGTACAGCTGTTTCGGTATTTACATCTGCAATCTTCTTAAATAATAATGCGATTAATAGTGCTAATACGAGCAAAAGAACTGATACAAGAATAATTGTTAACCAACTTGCTTGAATATCTTTTATGACAGTTCTAGTGAATGTTGATCCTATTTGAACACCTAAACAAATCAACCCAATTTGACTGATCCAAAACGGCCATTTAATGTTTAATTTAAATATTTTTATACATATTATAGCCGCTATAATGGGCCCGAACATAAAAGGTAATAATATATGTGATACCTTTAATAGCAAACTTATAAAAATGGATAATGCTAATATAATTAGGTTATTTCTATATATTATTTTCATACGCACACTACCTTTTATAAATGTGTGAAATGATGTGAAATTTACTTATATAAATTAAGAGCCTGGGTATAATGAGATATCCCAGGCTAAAATATCATTAATTTAATTTTTATTTTACAATACGACTTAATGAATTATCAAATGCTTGAATTGTTTTTTCAATATCTTCTTGAGTATGCGCCGTTGATAAGAAAGTGCCTTCAAATTGAGATGGTGGTAAGAATACGCCTTCTTTTGCCATTTCTCTATACATCTCACTAAATAATTTCAAGTCACTTTTATTGGCTTGTTCAAAGTTTGTGACTGGCCCTTCATTTAAGAAATAACCAATCATTGAGCCAGCTCTATTAACAGTGATAGGAACTTGATGCTTAGCAAAGACTTCTTTTAATCCTTTTTCAAGTAAATCTCCAAGTTCATTAAAATAATCATATGATTCAGGTGTCAATTGACTAAGTGTTTCATATCCACTTGTCATTGCTAATGGATTACCTGATAAAGTACCTGCTTGATAAATATTGCCTACTGGTGCAATATGGTCCATAATCTCTTTTTTACCGCCAAACGCTCCAACAGGTAAACCACCACCTATTACTTTGCCTAAACATGTTAAATCTGGTGTGACACCAAAATAACCTTGGGCACAGTTATAACCAACTCTAAAGCCAGTCATAACTTCATCAAAAATCAATAAAGAACCGTATTCATTAGTAATGTCTCTTAATCCTTGTAAAAAACCTTCCACAGGTGGCACTACACCCATATTACCAGCAACTGGTTCAACAATAACTCCAGCGATATCATCACCATATTTTTCAAAAGCCAAACGTAATGAATCTAAATCATTATATGGCACAGTTATTGTATTTTTAGCAATGCCTTCAGGTACACCAGGTGAATCAGGTAAACCTAATGTTGCCACACCTGAGCCAGCTTTAATTAATAATGAATCGCTATGTCCGTGGTAACAGCCTTCAAATTTAACAATTTTATTGCGTCCAGTATAACCACGCGCTAATCTTAATGTATCTAATGTAGCTTCTGTGCCTGAAGATACCATTCTAACTTTTTCAATTGAAGGTACTCTATCAATTACTAATTGTGCTAGTTTATTTTCTTGTAATGTAGAGGCACCAAAACTAGTGCCATTATCCACTGCCTTATGAAGATTTTCGATAACTTGTTTATTTTTATGCCCTAAAATAAGCGGCCCCCAACTTAACACATAATCAATATATTCATTACCGTCAATATCATATATTTTTGAACCTTCTGCATGATCCATAAAAATTGCAGGTGTGTCCACTGATTTAAAAGCACGTACTGGACTATTTACACCGCCAGGCATTAAATCTTCAGCAATTTCCATTGCTTTAATTGATTTTTCATATCCCATAAATGTTGCCTCCTCTTTATTATCCTCTTTGTTATTTATCTAAATAATGACAAATATCTTTAGCAAAATAAGTAATAATCATATCTGCACCGGCACGTTTCATTGAAACCATTTGTTCCATCACAATCTTTTCTTCATCAATCCAACCATTTAATGCAGCAGCTTTTGTCATACTATATTCACCACTAACATTGTATGCAACAACAGGAACATTAGTATGATTTTTAACATCTCTAACGATATCTAAATAACTTAAAGCAGGTTTAACAATCATCATGTCACAACCTTCTTTTAAGTCACTTTCAAGTTCTCTCAATGCCTCTAAACGGTTGGCAGGATCCATTTGATATGTTTTACGATCGCCGAAAGAAGGCGCTGAATCAGCAGCGTCTCTGAATGGCCCAAAGAAACTTGATGCATATTTAATACCATAACTCGTGATTGGTACATTTTGATAGCCGGCATCATCAAGTCCTTGTCTAATTTCAGTAACAAATCCATCCATCATATTACTTGGTGCAATGATATCTGCACCTGCTTCTACTTGAGAAATTGCTGTTTTGACTAGTAATGGTAATGATTTATCGTTATCTACATCATGTGTGTGGTCGTTAATCACACCACAGTGACCATGATCAGTATATTCACATAGACATGTGTCAGCAACAATCAATAAGTCACTATACATTTTTTTAGCAATGCGTGTTGCTTCTTGCACTACTCCATTATGATCATATGCACCAGAACCAACATCATCTTTATCGTTTGGTACACCAAAGAACATAATTGCTCTAATACCTAAGTCATACGCTTCTTTAATTTCATTGTGTAATAAATTTAAACTGATTTGATATACACCAGGTAATGATTTGATTTCAGTTTTAACATCATCTTTTTCAACTACAAAAATTGGGTAAATTAAATCTTCTTTTCTTACATGTGTTTCGCGAACCATGTCTCTCATTGTTTGAGAAGAACGAAGTCTTCTATGTCTATCAAATTTCATTTTAGTCCCTACTTTCTACTACTTTGTCTATCAATGACTCTAACGTTTGTTTATTTGCAACAATAGCTGGTTGATTATATGAATGTAGTGTATTTGCTGTTTGCTTGCCTATTGCAAAATAGTAATCAAACTTAGGTATTGGGTCTTCATTAAAATAATAACGTACTGAAGATGAACTTGAAAATGTTAATGCATCAATTTTGCTATTAAAAATTAATGATTTAACTTCATCTATATGTTTGTAATGTGGTACTGGCTCGTACAAATCAATTTTAACAACATTATTATTACGAGCTAATGTATCTCTCAATAGAGGCCGTGCTTGTTTACTAGAAGGTATTAATATTCTTTGATTATATTTTTGAAATTGATTAATCAACCCTTCTTGTGAGTAATCTTGTGGAATTAAATCTACAGGAATTTTTAATGCGCGACAATATTGAGCCGTTTTTTCACCAACAACTGCAATTTTTTTGAAATTAACAACATGCATATAAGGTGAAAAGAACTTAACCGCGTTTTTAGACGAAAAAATAAGCCAGTCATAGTTATCTTTTAACAAACGCGAATCAAATTCAAGTGGTTTTATATCTATAAATGGTTTGTGAATAATCGTAACCAAATCACTTTGAATTTCACTTGTTTGCGTCATAACTACAACTGGTTTCATTTTAAATAGTCACCTCGAAGATTATTGTTCTTCATTTAATTTTCTAATAATTTCATATGCGCCTTGTTCTTTTAGAACACGGCTTACTTCTTTACCTAATGCTGTTGGAGATTCGCCAATAGCTGTATGTTCATATCGTTCTGTTCCATCAGGTGTCATAATTAGTCCAGTAAATTCGATTTGCTGTTGACTATTAATTGTTGCATATCCACCAATTGGTACTTGGCAACTTCCATCCATTTCGGCTAAAAATGTTCTTTCTGCTGTAACGCATTTTTCAACATCTTTATTATGAACCTCTTTTAATAGTTCTAATAATTCTTCATCATCACTTCTGCATTCAATACCAAGTGCACCTTGACCGATAGCTGGTAGTAAAATATCTTTATCTAAATAGGTTGTTACGATATCATCAGACCAACCCATTCGTCTTAAACCAGCTGCTGCTAGGATAATAGCATCGTAGTCTTCTGTTTCAAGTTTTTGCAATCTTGTATCAATGTTACCTCGTATCCATTTGATTTCTAGATGAGGATACTTAGATAAAATTTGAGCGCCTCTTCTTAGTGAGCTTGTTCCAATAATGCTACCTTCAGGTAATTCTCTTAAAGGTGTATGATTTTTGGAGATATAAGCATCAAAAGGGACCTCTCTATCAGGTATACAGCCTAATGTTAATCCTTCAGGAATCACACTAGGTACATCTTTTAATGAATGAATAGCCATATCAATTTGTTTTTCAAACAATTCATTTTGAATTTCTTTAACAAATAAACCTTTACCACCAACCTTAGATAATTGCTTATCTACAATACGATCACCTTTAGTAACTATTTCCTTAATTTCAATATCCAAGTCAGGACGTACCTGTTTCAATTTATCAATAAATTGCTGACTCTGAGTTAAAGCTAGTTTACTTCTTCTTGATCCTACTACTAACTTGCGCATGTTTTGCTGCCTCCTAGAAAAACACTCGTTCTCTTTTCCAACCTATCAATAAACACTACAAGCTAATTTACGAAAAATGTGTAGTGAAAAATAAGTTGAACATACATAAACAGAATAAAATAATATTAAAACATATAAGATTCTTTTGATTGATAATCTTTTTCACTCTAAATATTAAATAAATACCATACAATAGTGTAATAACTGAAGAAAAAATAACTTTTGGATCAATAAATATTTGTTGACCTACTGAAAATACACCCCATTGTGCTCCCAGGATAATACTAAATATAAGTATAATCCATCCTGCCAAAGTGGTGAAAAAGACAATGGACTCTAATGTAGCTACACTGCCTATTCTAAAATACTTCTGATCAAAATTCTTTTCTTTCAAATTACGATATTGAATGATATAAAGTAAACAATTTACGAAAGCTAAAGCAAAGAATGCATAGCTCAAAATTGCCAAACCAATATGGACAAGTAACAATTCGTTTATAACTGCCACTTGTTGTACTTGACTATGATACCGATCCGGCTGAAATGTATTCATTGCCATTAATACAAAACCAATTAAATTTAAAAAGAACACAGAAAAATTTAATGCTTTTATCACATTCAAAATGAGTGATAAAGAGATTATAATCCACGTAAGTGAGAAAAATACATCAAACAGTGATCCTAATGGAGCATGTTTTGTTTGTATAATAAAAACAGATAAAGAGATTGTTTGTAATACCCAAACAATCCCCAATGTATATATGCCAAATACTCTAATCTTATGACTTTTGCGTACAAAATCTAGAAAATAGCAAACAATGCTAATTAAATATATGATTAATATTATTTCATGAAATCGAATAAACAGGTTTTCTTGCATATCATCACCATATTAATATGCTTATTCAAAACTAAAAATTCGACGTGCTGAAATTTCTTTAGCCTTATTTTCTTTATGTTGTCTCGCCTGTTCATAAGGGTTATCAGCTTCTATGTCAAAAATGCTTTGAAAGAGCTCTAATTTTTCGTTACTTTTCTTATCACTACTTAATTCTTTAGCCTGCTTAATAGGGTCTTTTAACATTTGATTAATAATGCTTTTAGTATGCTTAGAGATAATCTTTCTTTCTCTCTCTGATAAATCTGGTAATTTTCTATCAATACTATCCATTGTTTCAGATTGAATGTTCATTGCTTTTTCACGTAAAGCTCTAATAACTGGTACAACACCTAACATATTAACCCAATCATTATGACTAGCTATTTCGCTAGGTATTTGATCAGCTATTGTCTGTGCTGCTAATTGACGTTCTCTTAAGTTCGCATCAACCAGTCCTTTTAAGTCATCAACATCGTAATTAAATATATTATTGATGGCATCAATACCAGGTTCGATATCTCTTGGAACTGCAATATCAACTAATAATAAAGCGTCTAATTTACGTTGATTAGCTATTGAATCAATTAAATCATTAGTAATGATATATGACTCTGAACTTGTAGAACTAATTACAATATCTGTTTGTTCTAATAAAGCTGGTAATGCATCTAGTGAATCGAATTTAACTTGATGTTTTTCAGCTAATACTTTTGCTTTACTTAACGTTCTGTTAACAATAGTTATATTTGTAATACCTGACCCTAACAGATTTAAGAGTGATAATTCACTCATTTCCCCTGCACCAATAATGACAGCTTGTTTATATTTTAGTTTTCCGAATACCTTTTTAGCTAATTCAACGGCAGCATATGAAACACTAACTGCATTATCTGCAATATCTGTTTCACTATGTGCTCTTTTAGCAAAAGTAATTGCCTGCTTGAATAAATGATTAAAGATAGTACCAGTTGTACCCGTTTCTTGTGCTAAGAAAAATGCGTCACGCATTTGTCCTAGTATTTGTGTTTCACCAAGTACTATGGAATCTAAGCCAGAAGTGACACGCAATAGATGTTCTACAGCTTCGTCCCCCACTTTAACTTCTGACATCTCTTTAATGTCATCTACTTCAAATCCAAATTTACGTGCTAAAAATCTTTGAACGTAATAACGTCCAGTATGAATTTGATCAACAACGGCGTATACTTCGGTACGATTACATGTAGATAAAATGACGTTTTCTAAGATGGCTTTGGTTTCATATAAATCTTCATGGGCTAATCGTAAGGCATCATCTCTAAAAGCAACTTGCTCTCTTAGTGCTACATTAGCAGTTCGATGATTTATGCTTATTGCAATAAAATGCATTTATAACGCCCTCCATATACTTACAATAACCTTAGTATAACACATTTGTATTGATTATTAAGTTCATTGCTCAAATAAATTAGAAAGATTCTAATCTGACTTCATTTTTTTGTCAAAATTGTTAAATTTGTATTTAAATATGCAGATTTAATCTAAATATCAAAAAAATAATTAAGAATAATTAAAATGATTATAAATAAGACTCTATCATATCCCATATTTGTTGTTGCTTGTTATTTTTTATAGAAGAATAGCTAACTATAGTATCTCCTTCTTCTAAATCTAATTTATTTTTGATGTTATTTAAATGCTTTTGAACTTTACCTTTAGGTATTTTATCTTCTTTAGTACAAATAATTAAAGTTGGAATATCAAAATGTTTTAAATAATTATACATGAGCACATCATCTTCAGTTGGATTATGTCTCAAATCAACGAGTTGAATGACTAGTTGTAATTTTTGACGTGTTGTTAAATACTCTTCAATCATTTTACCAAACTTTTCTCGTTGAACCTTACTTACTTTAGCATAGCCGTAACCTGGCACATCAACAAATACTAGCTGATCATCTATATTAAAGAAATTCAGCGTCTGTGTTTTACCAGGTTGTTGTGATGTACGAGCCATATTTTTTCGACCTATCATACTATTGATAAATGATGATTTACCTACGTTTGAACGGCCACTTAATGCCACCTCAGGTACATCTGTTTCTGGATATTGTGCTTCTTGTACAGCACTTATAATTAAATCTATATTATTAGGATTAATTTTCATTGGTGATCCTCACTTTTCTTATTTCTCACATTAACACTTTACCATTACTCTTATCATTATGTCATCCTAGTTTTAGGAAATACATACATTGAAGGAAAAGTACTGCATAAAAAAAGAGCCACAATGATATGTGGCCCTAAATCATAAAATATTAAATTATGCAGATGTTTTACTATCGTTGATTAAGTTTCCTTCTGAATCGTATAATTCAGGTTCAACTTCATCATTAATTGTTTGTCCAGTAATAACAACCTTATTGACATCTTCTGATGAAGGTACGTCATACATAATATCGATTAATGCTTCTTCAATAATAGAACGAAGTCCTCTAGCACCAGTCTTACGTGCAATTGCTTTTTCACTAATAGCAGATAATGCTTCTTCACTAAATACTAATTCGACGTTATCTAGTTCTAACATTTTAGTATATTGTTTAACTAGCGCATTTTTAGGTTGCGTTAGAATATTTTTAAGTGCATCAACATCTAAAGTTTCTAAATTAGCTACAATTGGTACACGACCAATGAATTCAGGAATTAAACCGTAAGATTGTAAATCTTCTGGTCTAATTTGTTCTAATAAGGCTTCTTCATCATATTTATCAGCTTCATTACTAGCGAAACCAATCACTTTTTCACCTAAACGACGTTTAATAACTTCATCAATTCCGTCAAAAGCACCACCAAGGATGAATAAAATATTTGTTGTATCAATTTGTATCAATTCTTGGTTAGGATGTTTACGTCCACCTTGAGGTGGTACGCTCGCAGTAGTACCTTCTAAAATTTTAAGTAATGCTTGTTGCACACCTTCACCTGAAACATCGCGTGTAATAGATGTATTTTCAGATTTTCTTGCAATCTTATCAATTTCATCTACGTAAATAATACCTTTTTCAGCTTTATCAATATCAAAATCTGCCGCTTGAATTAAACGTAATAAGATATTTTCTACATCATCACCAACATAGCCAGCTTCTGTTAAACTTGTAGCATCTGCAATTGCAAATGGTACGTTTAAAGTTTTAGCTAATGTTTGTGCTAATAATGTTTTACCACTACCTGTTGGTCCGATTAATGCAATATTACTTTTTTGTAATTCTACATCATCTTCATTAGGACCTAGTTGTTGAATACGTTTATAATGATTATAAACAGCTACAGATAAAGCTTTTTTAGCTTTTTCTTGACCGATTACATATTCATTCAAATGATCCATAATTTCTTTAGGAGTTGGTAATTCTGTTAATTCCTCTGAAGAATTTTGTGCTAACTCTTCTTCAACGATTTCTGAGCATAATTCAATACACTCATTACAGATATATACGCCACTTCCTGCAACTAATTTCTTAACTTGGTCTTGATCTTTACCACAGAAAGAGCATTTTAAATTTTCTTCATCTTCATTGAATTTGAACATTCTTTTTTACACCCCTATTCCATAAAGACTATACTAGATAGCATTCTATAATGCAACATAATCACATTTCAATTGATTTGCTTGAAAATAGGAAGGAGTGGGACTGAATTCAAACTATAACAGATTGAACTCATGGCCCCACCCCACAAGATAATATATCTTATTTATCCTACCTATCAATATTACTAAAACAATACAATGTTAAATTGTTTATCGCTTTAATAGAACAGTAATAATTAGTCTTCTTTGCTACCTTCTACTAATTTAGCATTGTCTTTTAATAAATCGATAACTTTTTGGATGCGAACATCATTTTTAACGATATCAGTATTACCTAATGTATTTTTGATATCTTCAACTGAAATGTTGAATTGTTCACTCATTTTTTCTAGTTCTTTATCAATATCTTCGTCAGAAACTTCGATATTTTCAGCATCAGCAATTGCAGTTAATGTTAAGTTTGTTTTAACACGTTGTTCTGCATCGTCTTTCATTTGCTCTCTTAATTGAGACTCATCTTGTCCAGAAATTTGGAAATATGTTTGTAAATCTAATCCTTGTTGTTGAATTCTTTGACCAAATTCTTGAACCATACGATCTAATTCAGTATCGATCATTGCTTGAGGAATGTCGATTGTAGCATTGTCTGTTGCTTTTTTAATTGCTTCTTCTTTTTCAGTATTTTCAGCTTCAGTCGCTTTTTGTTCAGCAAGACGTTTGCGTAAGTTTTCTTTGTATTCATCAACTGAATTAGCTTCTGCATCTAACTCATTAGCAATTTCATCATTTAATTCTGGAACATCTTTATATTTGATTTCATTTACTTTTGTTTTGAAAGCAGCTTCTTTTCCAGCTAATTCTTCAGCATGATACTCTTCTGGGAATGTAACAACAACGTCTTTTTCTTCTCCAGTTTTCATGCCTTCTAATTGTTCTTCGAAACCTGGGATGAATGAACCTGAACCAACTTCTAAGTCGTAACCTTCAGCCTGTCCACCTTCGAATTCTTCACCATCAACTGAACCACTGAAGTCAATGTTAACTGTGTCGCCATTTTCAACAGCGCCATCTTCTTTAACCACCATTTCAGCCATGTGGCCTAAACTATGGTTGATTGATTCTTCTAGTTCGTCATCTGTTAGTTCAGAATCTTGTTTTTCAATTTCTAAACCTTTGTAATCACCTAATTGTACTTCTGGTTCAACAGTTACAGTAGCTTCAAAAATGAAGTCTTTACCTTTTTCAATTTGAGTTACATTAACTTCAGGTTGAGCAACTGGATTAATACCAGTTTCATCAATAGCTTCACCGTAAGCTTCTGGTAATAAAATGTCTACTGCATCTTGATATAATGCTTCAACGCCAAAACGTTGTTCAAAAATTGGACGAGGCACTTTACCTTTACGGAATCCAGGTACATTAATTTGTTTTACTACTTTTTTAAATGCTTGATCTAATGCTTTATCTACTTTTTCTGATGGAACAGTAACAGTTAATAATCCTTCGTTACCTTCCTTTTTTTCCCAAGTTGCTGTCATGTATAAATACCTCCATGAATAACTATTTTATTTTTTCAACTTCCCTATTATAGCATAGGTCAATTGTGTACACAAACATTGAAATTGCAACGTTTGCGAAATGATTTATTACTTAATTCAATTAAAATTTACGTTAAACGATTTAAGAATTATTTGCAAGAAATTGAGTTTATCATTGTTTATCTAATTGATATATATATGATAAAACATCTTGATTAACAACATTATCATCTATACCTAACATAGATTTAAAATAAACATCATATGCAACAATCCAATCTTCTATTGGAAATAAAGATTCAATATTAAGAGGATATAACAATATAGAATGATTATTCATAATATGGCTCGCTTCGTCAACAATATGTATGGCACCATCCTCAAGATTCTCGATCACTTTTGGTAAGATAATTGATTTTAAAGTCGTGTGTTCAAGACCACTTAACTCTTTAGGGATGATATTAACTGTTGTTCCATATTTGGTAACGGTTACGATACTTTCAGATTGTGCGAACCTTAGGTATTCTATCATTAAACTTACAATATTATTTTCGAAAGTAGAATGACTTAACAAATAATGGATTGTTTCTTTAAAATCATAATGACCATTATCGATGAGTTGAAGTAGAACGTGTGTTTGTTCTCTTGCATTTAATTGATGAAATTGAGCTAATGATTGAGTTAATTGTTCATGATTTGAATCTAGCTTAGATTGTGCATATGCTTTAAGTGGAAATAATTTCATTCTAGTCTTATGGTCCCGTACTTCATCAATAATTTGATTAATCACTTCAACTGATTCATAGTACTGTTCTAAACCATTCAAACTCTTAATATAATAAATCATTAACTCATCATACTTATTTAAACCCTGTTTAAGTAAAATGATAGCTTCTTCTCTTAATTCCAAAAATGCCCTCATTTGATAAAGCATATCGCACTTTTTAATTGCAAGTGCTTCATCTAATTCAAATTGGCTTTCATATTGTTCAAATAATTCATACATTCTATCCAAGTCTTGTGTTAATTCCGCTTTTCTAATATCTTCTTTTAACTTTTTCTCAGATAATGGGAATGGGATGATATCTGACATTCAATTTGCACCTCAATTATTATAAATCTTGAAGAATTAATGCACTCCATGTCTCAAAGTCATCGTATGATTCTATTTTCCCTTTTTCAATCCATTTGATTCTTAACGTATCTGTTTCTTTAGATTCTACATCATTTGAACTGACTGTTATTTTAAATACTACACCCATATGAACCTTGCCTACTTCATTATTGTCATCATTGATAAAGCCTAAGTATTCCATATTTTGAGAATCTTCTGCAGATAAACCTACTTCTTCTTCTAATTCTCTTTGCGCATTCACTCTTAGCACTTCATTAATTGAATCTGCCCCTACAACGTCGTTCATATGACCACCGACGCCAATTGAGGATTGGCCATGTAGTCTTTCTTCTCCGCCGCCTGAAAGACGCTCATACACAAGTATTTCACCACTTTGATTTTCTAATAAACAATATGAAATAAGTTGCTTAAATTCTGGATCCTCTTCCATATCACCTCTACGCTTCACGTCATACTGACTTAATGCATTGAAAATATTACTACCTTTTTCATCATTTTTTGATAAAAATCCATTAAATGCATTCTTTTCATTATCGAAAAGTGTTGCTCTTGGCACAACTATAATTTGCTCATCAAATTTAGACATACTAAACTCCTTTATGTTTTCTTTTATAATATTATTCTATCAAACTTATTTTCAATTCGCGATCGTTATCAATATTCTCTATTAATATCAATGCTTAGACAATTCCATTTTAAAATTTAAAGAAATATAAATAAAAGCTGGGACATCCTAAAATGTCTCAGCTTTTATGAGTTTAGTTTATTTTAAAGCGTCTTTAGCTTTTGATACTAATTCACCGAATGCTTTATCGTCTGAAATAGCAATTTCAGATAACATTTTACGGTTGATATCGATGTCAGCTTTTTTCAATCCGTTCATTAAACGTGAATAACTAATATCGTGTTTACGTGCTGCAGCATTAATACGTGTAATCCATAATTTACGGAAATCACGTTTACGTTGACGACGGTCACGGAATGCGTATTGACCTGATTTCATTACTTGTTGTTTTGCTACTTTATATAATGTATGTTTTGAACCGAAGTAACCTTTAGCTAATTTAATCGTTTTTTTACGACGTGCTCTTGTTACTGTTCCACCTTTTACTCGTGGCATATTAAATTCCTCCTTAGATTCTATCTACGTAATTATTCTATATTCGTTAGTTGTATTATTTTTTATAAGATAATAATTGTTTTACACGTTTCATATCACTTTTAGAAACTAATCTACTTTTACGTAATTGACGTTTTTGTTTAGTGTTTTTGTTTGCGAATAAGTGAGATGTGAAAGCTCTTGAACGTTTTAATTGACCTGAACCAGTTCTTTTAACACGTTTCGCTGCTCCACGATGAGTTTTCATTTTAGGCATGATTCATTTCCTCCTAGAAATTATTATTAATTATTTTTCATTAATTGGTGATAACATAAGGAACATTTGACGGCCTTCCATTTTAGGCTTCTGTTCGATTGTTGCAATGTCTTTGCATTCTTCAGCAAATTTTTCTAATTGGCGTTGACCAATTTCTTTGTGAGTAATTGCACGACCTCTGAAACGAATTGAAACTTTACATTTATCGCCTTTAGAAAGGAATTTACGTCCATTTTTCAATTTTGTTTGGAAATCATGTTCCTCAATTGTTGGGCTTAAACGAATTTCTTTAACGTTAATTGTTTTTTGTTTCTTCTTCATTTCTTTTTCTTTTTTCTGTTGTTCGAATTTGAATTTACCGTAATCCATAATTCTTGCAACAGGTGGTTTAGCATTTGGTGCTACGATTACTAAATCTAAATCAACACGTTCAGCCATTTCTAATGCTTCTTGTTTTGATTTAACACCAATTTGTTCACCATCTTGACCTACTAAACGAAGTTCTTTTGCACGAATTTTCTCATTAATTTGAGTCTGATCTTTTGCTATGGTTGACACCTCCCAGAATTTTACGAAATTGTCCCAAGCAAAAAGAAGAGCGAGTATCACTACCCGCTCTTCTTCACACATTAATTGTGTAACATGATTAACCTGCCAACTGCTTATTGCGTCGCTACAGGTGAGAAGCGGGAGCTTCTACTTGGTTCGTTTCGTATTCAACGTTATTAATCATATCAACAATAAATGTATTCGTCAACTACTTTTTTTATTAATCATGATGTCTTACTTCTTCCATAGATACATCTTGTCGTAAATCTACTTGTTCTAATGGAATTTTTTTAGTCTTATATCGTACTTTATGATATATAAAGAATGCTAAGAACACCGGAATTCCCATATAGGTAATAATAAATCGATTTAAGTCAAAGTCCCCTGTTTTAATAAAATCGACGTCTTGACCTAGTATAACAATTATACATAAGAATCCGGCAAATATTGGGCCGAATGGGAATAATTTAGCCGTATATTTTAATTTAGATTTGTCATAATTTTGCTTATCGAATGCACGTCTAAATCTATAATGACTCACTGCTATACCGACCCAAGCAATAAATCCTGTCATACCACTTGCTGCAACGATATATTCATATGCATCACCACTAAAATGTTGTACTGCAAAAATCACTACAACAATAATTCCAGTTACGATTAAAGAAATGTGCGGTACACCATTTTTATTCGTTTTAGAAAATGAATTAAATGCTAGTTTATCTTTACTCATTGAATATAACATTCTAGTAGACGCATACATCCCTGAGTTACCTGCAGATAACACTGATGTTAATATAACTGCATTCATAAATGATGCTGCAAATGCAAGTCCAGCATTTTGGAACACTAATGTAAATGGTGAAGTAGAGATGCTATTTTCTCCACCCATAAGTGCACTACTATCATATGGTATTAGCATACCAATGATGAAAATTGCTAGTATATAGAATAATAATATTCTCCAGAACACTTGTTTGATTGCTTTTGGAACGGCTCTTTCAGGATTTTCAGATTCCCCTGCTGTAATACCAATTAATTCAGTTCCTTGGAATGAAAAGCCAGCAACTAAGAACACACCTAATATTGAAAGTAAGCTACCACCTAAGTTACCACCAAGGATAGGGCCGCCTCCTTTAGTAAAGGTTTCAAAACCAACGAATTTACCACCCATTATACCTACAATAGTTAATAATCCTATTACAATAAATATGATGACAGTAACAACTTTTATAAGTGCAAACCAATATTCACTCTCACCATATACTCGAACTGACAATGAGTTAAGTGCAAAGATAATAACTAAAAATATACAACTCCATACCCAAGCGGGAACACTTTGCATTGGGGACCAATATTGAATGACCTGAGCGGCAATGGTTACATCTGCAGCTACTGTAATGACCCAGTTAAACCAATAGTTCCACCCTAATGCAAACCCTAGAGATGGGTCTACAAATCGTGTGGCGTATGTACTAAATGATCCCGAAACTGGTAAATATGTGGCCATCTCGCCTAGTGAGGTCATTAAGAAGAATACCATTGCTCCAATAATTGCATAAGCAATCAAAGCACCTAAGGCACCAGCGCTGTGAATGGCTCCACCGGAAGTCATAAATAGACCTGTTCCAATACAACCACCAATCGCTATCATAGATATGTGGCGGTCTTTTAAACCTCTTTGTATCCCTTCATTTTGACTTTTGTTTTTACTCATAGAAGATTCCTTTCTTTGTATTTAGAGGCAGTTATGATTTTGTTTTATCATTTATTAAAGAAACAACACATTAAGTTCTGTTTCATCATCTATTTCAATAGCTGTACCATATCTCACTTAATTATGTTACTTTTATTTATAAATCTAAAACAAAAAAGTGGCTACATACCTTTAAGATATGCAACCACTTTGCTTTTATCTATATAAGGTAGCACATCACATTCTGTGACAGTACAGTTTCTTTCGACAACTGTCCCAACAAGTCATAATTATGGTTATCACTTGTTTCGGCAACATTACCTTTAACTTGTTCAACATATGTCCCATAAGACTTCTGACAAGCGACTCTTTAATATTGCAACCTCTAACTCAACTTTTTATTTAACTAACTTGTAATATACATGAACTGCGTTTAAATTTCAAGCTTATCTATGCTTTTTTAAACGGATTTCGTCTACTAAATTCCAAATAAATTCATCTTTTTCTAATGTCTCTTGATCTTGAGAACCGTATTTACGTACATTTACTTCATTGTTTTCTACTTCTTTATCTCCTACCACTATTTGATAAGGGATTTTTTGCATTTGGGCTTCACGGATTTTATAACCCATTTTTTCATTACGATCATCGATTTCAACACGAACACCTTGAGATTTTAATTCATCTTGAATTGATTTTGCATAGTCGTAATGTAAATCTAAATTAACCGGGATAATTTCAACTTGTTTTGGTGCTAACCAAGTTGGGAATGCACCTTTAGTTTCTTCAGTTAAGAATGCAACAAATCGTTCCATTGTAGATACAACACCACGATGAATAACTACAGGTCTATGTTGCTCTCCATCTTGACCAATGTATGTGAGTTCAAAACGCTCAGGTAATAAGAAATCTAATTGCGCTGTAGATAATGTTTCTTCTTTACCCATAGCTGTTTTAACTTGCACATCTAATTTAGGGCCATAAAATGCCGCTTCTCCGATAGCTTCTTCGTATGATAACCCTAATTCGTCAGCCGCTTCTTTAATCATGTTCTCAGCTTTATTCCACATTTCATCATCATCAAAATACTTTTCTTTATCTTCTGGGTCTCTATAACTTAATCTGAAACGATAGTCTTCGAAACCGAAATCTTTATATACATCTTGAATCATATTAACTACGCGTTTGAATTCTTCCTTAATTTGATCAGGTCTAACAAAGATATGTGAATCGTTCAAAGTCATACCTCTTACACGTTGTAATCCTGATACAGCACCACTAGCTTCATATCTATGCATAGTACCTAATTCGGCAATACGAATTGGCAATTCTCTATAAGAATGCGGTTTATTATTATATATCATCATATGGTGAGGACAGTTCATCGGACGTAATACCATTTCTTCTGTCTCATCTAATTTCATAGGTGGGAACATATCCTCTTGATAGTGATCCCAATGTCCGGATGTTTTATATAAATCAACATTTGCTAATACTGGTGTATATACGTGGTCATATCCCATACTTACTTCTTTATCTACAATATAACGTTCAATTTCACGACGAATTGTAGCACCATTAGGTAACCATAGTGGTAAACCAGCTCCAACTAGTTGACTATTTGCAAACAACTCTAAATCTTTACCGATTTTACGGTGATCACGTTCTTTGCGCTCTTCCAACATTTCTAAATGCGCTTTTAAATCTTTTTTATCAAAGAATGCAGTACCGTAAATTCGTTGTAACATTTTATTATTACTGTCTCCGCGCCAGTATGCACCAGCTGTTGATAATAATTTAAATTCTTTAATTTTAGACGTAGATGGTACATGAACACCTCTACATAAATCAGTGAATTCTCCTTGACTATAAAGCGTTACATTTTCATCTTCAGGTATTGCATCAATTAATTCTAATTTGTATGGATCATCTTTGAAGAATGCTTTAGCTTCATCCCTAGTGACTACTTTTCTTTCGATTTTATGATTCTCATCGACAATTTTTTTCATTGTTTTTTCAATTTTTTCAAAGTCATCTGATGAAATTTTTTCATCTGTATCGAAATCATAGTAGAAGCCGCCTTCAATGACAGGACCTACACCAAATTTAACATCCCCGTATAAACGTTTTAATGCTTGAGCCATCAAATGAGCAGTTGAATGACGCAATACTTCCAATGCTTCATCACTGCCTGGTGTAACGATTTCAATCTCACCATCTTCTTCTAACGGTCGTGTTAAATCTACCATTTGTCCATTAAATTTACCTGCTACAGCTTTTTTACGTAGACCTGGACTGATTGATTGAGCTATATCTTCAGTAGTAGTGCCTTTATCAAATGCCTTTGAATTACCATCTGGAAATTGAATATTAATTTGATCCATACTATAACCTCCTAAATTATAAAAAATCATATCGTTGACTTATTGAAATAAATCAATGTAAAACTATAGAGAAAATAAAAAAATCCCATCCCTAAATCAGGGACGAGATTGTCGTGGTACCACCCTAGTTAAGCGTTAAAACAATACTCGATTAAAAATCGAGCAATTTTAACGTCTTCTCTACATAAGATAACGGTCTTGAGCCGAGTATTCATTACAAATACCATGCATTAAAGTAGTAATAATTTAATTTATTAGCCATATTCTCATCAAACAACGGCTTTCTGTGTAACAGTGATTAAATTATCATGTCTTCAACAGTTTCAACGATTTAGATTTGATTCTATTATACAACATTTTATGAAAATATCAATTGTTTCTAAAGTTTTCACCTTTTAAGAAATAAGGTGTGGATAACGTCTTAATACGTTCAATAATTCGAGCTGCTTTCGTTTTTTCTGAACCCTCACGTGTCATTGATAAATGGTGTTCTAATTCATCATAACTTAAATTAGAAGTAAAGAAAGTGGGTAATTCATGAACCATTCTATAATGCAATAATGGGCCAATAACTTCATCTCTAACCCATGGCGTTACTTCTTCTGCACCAATATCATCTAGCATTAAAATGTTAGCTTCTCGAATTCTTTGTAATTTTCTTTCGTAACTCCCGTCCTTAAAACCACCTTTTAATGTGCGAATGTATTCGGGAAGATAAACTATAGTAGATGGCACTTTTTTAGCTTTGAGTTGATTTGCTATGGCACCTAAAATAAATGACTTTCCAGTGCCAAAAGGTCCATACAGATATAGCCCTTTGACATTCTCACCATTTATTAACTTTTTGCATATATCATTAACTTGCATTGCAATATCCAATCGATTACGTCCAGTTGTATAAATATCTTTAATCTTTGCATTTAAAGTATCTCTCTGCATATGATGTGATGTAATCAATTGAGAATTAAGTCTTTCTTCATCATATTTCACTTTACATGGGCATGGCAAATAGCGGATTTTAATACGTTCATTTTCGATATATAATTCTGGTATATGGCCTTTAACAAAATTAGGACATTCATTATAATGATGCCCATCATAGTGCTTTTGTTGATCTTTATATTCTTGTAGAACGTTTAAATCTTCATCAATCATGGCATTAGTTAATTCTGATTGATGTTCATTTAAAAATTGCTTAACATCAGGATCATTAACAACTTGCTGACGTATTTTAGCAATTCTCTTTTCGAAATCTTTATTTGAACCTACAATATTCTTAAAGCTTTCCATCTAATCCTCCTCCCAATCTTTATTTAATTGTTCTAAGAATGCTTGTCTATCCTTTTCAAATTGTTCATCCTTTTCATCTTTTGAAAGTTCTGTAGCATTCGGATTATCTCTTTCTTCTAACCATTTAGGTGTTTTCTCTCTAGAAACCAATTTACTTTTACGATTATAACCTTGATAAGGTTGCGATTTATTCTCATAAGATGGTTTAGGTTGATTAACTTTCAAGGCATATTCATAAGCTTGTTTAGCCGTAGTAATCCCTTTCTTCTTCCAATTCGAAGCAATTTCAAAAATATATGATTTTGGTAATTTCATATCTTCTTTGAGCATAACAAATTGTAATAAGATGTTAATAACTCCAAAGTTCATTTTTTCTCTATGAATTAATTCTTCAATCATATTCTTTTGAGACAATGTTGGTTCTGATTCAGACCATGAGGCTAACATATCAATTGGACTCGTCTGTTCTAACAATTGAAGCCATTGTTCCGTATCATTTTCAGGATTAGGGATTTCATTAGATTGGTTCGAATTTTCACTTTGTTTAATGCTTTTATTCAATTCTAATTTAGGTAATTGGTTTTCATGTTCTATTAAATAATATGAACGCGCTTGTTTACGCATCTCTTCAAAAGATAATTGTTGAGCACTAGTAATTGAATTCAATATAATATGTTTCATCGCGTCAGCCGTTAAACCATATAAAGTTGCAAGTTGAATAATAAGACTTTTAGCGTCTTTTGTCACGATTTCATTTGAAATGAAGTGGTTATGTAACATCTGTTTCAACATATCAAAATCAAAAGATTCATTAGACAAATCAAGTCCTTGATACTCACTCGCTTTAGGTATATCTTGTGTGTCGATATCTAATATTCTATTGGGTACTTTAAAGACATCTGTAAACTTTCTCGTTGTTTGTTGATACTGCGTTAAATCTCTAAAAGTTTGTTCAAAATGTTTCTTTAGTACTTGGTATCTTTTTTTATCAACTTCACTATATAAAAATACAGATAACATAGGGTCATTGAAAAATTGGGATGCTGACGGCGGCTGAATCAATTGATATATAAAATGTGTTTGTTGCTCATCATGTTTAACAAATGATTTCATTAAACCAATTGCTTCTAACAAATCCATTTGATTTCTAAAGTCGATTAAATTTTCTTTAAGTTCATTCATAATGACATAATGGGTTAATGGTTGTTCAATATCATTGGAAAATTGATGCATAAAATGATATAAACCAATTGCTTGAGGCCCAATTAAAGGTGTAAACAGACGGTTTAATATTTCAAGATGTTGTGAGTTTAAATAAAAATCTTGTATCACTTCAAAACTATCTTGTGGTCTTAACCCTAATTCAAAGGAATTTAACCCCATTTATAAATCACTCCGTTTATTATCATTAAGAATACCTTGCATTGAGGCCAACAGTTGATCAATATCTTTAAACTCTTTATACACAGAAGCAAAGCGAACATAAGAAACTTGATCAACATGCATTAATAAGTTCATTACATGTTCTCCAATTTCTCTAGATGAAATCTCAGTATGACCTTCATCTCTTAATTGCCACTCCACTTTATTTGTTATATCTTCTAGTTGTTGGTATCTCACTGGACGTTTTTCACATGACCTAACTAATCCATTCAAGATTTTTTCTCTTAAAAATTGTTCTCTCGTTCCATCTTTCTTCACTACTATTAATGGACTCACTTCAATATGTTCAAATGTTGTAAATCTTGTACCACAATTTTCACATTCTCTTCTTCGACGAATCGCGTTTGCATCTTCTGCATGACGTGAATCTACTACTCTCGAATGCGTTGAATTACATTTTGGGCATTTCATGATTGTCACTCTTTTCTATTTAGATTATGCTTAATTATACTATAAATTCGCACGTTACAAAAGAAAGCACCTTTTAAATTATATGACTAAAAGTGTAAACTATTTTATATCATTAAATATAACAACCTAAATAAAAAATGTGACATTTTCAAAAATGATGTTAAATTTAAATTTTTCTCTATTTAATTTATGATAAATTTGATACTCCCACTTTATAAGAACAAAAAAACTGCCAATGTAACCTTTAGCATTAAAGGTTACATTGGCAGTCGCTTAAAAATGATTTTTATACAGCTTCTACTGCTTTATGAGATTCTATCAATTTACCAATTTGTTCTGCTACTTCAACAACTCTGTTTGAATATCCCCATTCATTATCATACCAAGCGATAACTTTAACTTTTTTATCACCCATAACCATTGTAGATTGTGCATCAATTACTGCAGAATTTGGATTTGTATTAAAATCTACTGAAACAAGTGGTTCGCTTTCTACATCCAATACACCATCTAAATTTGCATTTTTGAATGCATCATTAATTTGTTCTACTGTTACATTTTGTTCTAAATCTACAACTAAATCTACAAGTGAAACATTCTTAGTTGGTACTCTTAGTGCCATTCCATGTAATTTACCTTCTACTTCAGGTAGTACCTCTTTTAATGCTTTCGCAGCGCCTGTAGATGTCGGAATTATACTTTCATTACATGAACGTGCTCTACGTAAATCTTTATGTGGGTTATCAATATTCTTTTGGTCATTAGTAATTGCGTGTACTGTAGTCATAAGACCATTCACAATACCAAATTCATCATTTAATACTTTAGCAACCGGCCCAATACAGTTAGTTGTGCATGATGCATTACTGAAAATATCGTATTCATTAACATCTAGCTTTTCATCATTGACACCTTTCACAATCATTTGAACATGACCACCTTTAGATGGGCCTGTTAATAATACTTTTTTTGCACCAGCATTAATATGTGCAATAGCTTTATCACCATGATTGAATTTACCAGTTGCTTCGATGACAACATCTATATCAAGTTCTTTCCAAGGTAAGTTTTCTGGATTTCTATCTGAAACTAATTTGATATCTTGATTTTTATAACGAATGCCATTTTCAGTAGCTTCTACTTTTTCGTCGAACTTACCATGAGTTGTATCATAATTGATAAGATGTGCAATTGTTTCTGGAGGGTAACTTGCATTAATTGCTTTTACGCTTAAGTTTTCATTTTTTAAAGCAATTCTTAATACCATTCTACCTATTCTACCCATACCGTTAATTGCTATATTCGTTGTCATTTAAAGCACCCCTTGACCATTTATTTATATGTTATACTTTATGGCATTAGTATAACATAATAAATTATTTTTGTAAGCGTTTACCAAAACTTTACAAACGCAAATTATAATCAATCATAATAAGATTTAGTTATTAAATGATATCGAATTCAATATCATCTAATAACGCTATAAATATAAAAGATTCTATAGTTACTCAGTAATCATATAAAAAAACCTGAGTCATTTTTAAATGTCTCAGGCTTAATAAATAGTTACTATTTGAATTATTTCTCAATATAACCTTTTTCACTAAGTAACTTTTCTAAATTTTGCTTTAGTTCCAGTTTATCCCCAAGATTATCAATCACGTGGTCAGCCATTCTACTTTTCTTATCAATAGATATTTGGCTATATACTCTTGCTTTTGCTTCTTCTTGAGTTAAATCATTTCTTTCCATTAAACGATCAATTTGAATACTTTCAGATGTGTAAACAAGCCATACTTCATCTACGGTATCTTGCAATTCATTTTCAAATAAAAGTGGTATATCCATAATTACGTTATGGCCTTTATTTAAAAATTGTTGCTTCTTTTCTTCCATTATTTCTCTAACTTTAGGATGAACAATTTCATTTAACTTAATACGTTCGCCTGGATTATTAAATACTAATTCACCCATATATTTTCTGTCCATCTCGCCATTTTCATCAATAGCTTCTTCGCCAAAAACTTCTTTTACCTTCGCTATACCTGGTGTTCCTTTAGCAACTGCTTCTCTTGCAGCTGTGTCCGCATCTACTACTTTAAATCCAAACGCTGTTAACAATTCAGATACAGTTGATTTACCTGATGCGATACCACCAGTAAGTCCTATTACTTTTGACATATTTTCACGCTTCCTTTATTTCTGACAAGTCGGGCAATAGTGACTATTTCTAGATGCGATGACTTTCGTTTCAATTGAGTGCCCACATACCTTGCAATATTTTTGTTTATAAACATTCAGATGTAACTGCATTTCCCCTGTTTTACCATCGGCATGACGATAATCGGAAATGCTTGTTCCTCCATATTTTATACCCTCATTTAATACAGATCGAACATGATAAAATACCATTTCTTTTTCTTGTTGCGTTAAATCTTGCGTTAGTCGACTGGGTAAAATGCCCGCTCTAAATAGAGCTTCACACGCATAAATATTTCCGCAACCAGATATAACTTTATGATCTAAAATCACTTGTTTAATCGGTTTTTTAGCATAATTCTTTTTATTGGTAATATCTAAAAAATGTTGCATTGCATCTTCGTCAAATGGTTCAGGAGCTATACTTAAAAATGAAGGATATGCATCGAAGCTACTCACATTTCTAATTTCTCCAAAGCGACGAATATCTGAATAGATTAATTTTTTACCATTGTCTAATTCAAAAATAACTTGCCAATGTTTACGATAATTAGGTACAGCAATTTGTTCTAAATGATCAACAACGAAAAATCCACCAGCCATACCTAAATGACTAATCAAAATACGTTGTTCTGAATCACGATTAATATAAAATACAATATATTTACTTCTACGCTCAATTTTGGTAATTGTATAACCTTCTGTTAAACGTTGAAAACTATCAAGCGTCATTCCTTTGATAATCGTCTCTCTATTATCTTCTTTACCCTTTTTTACATTTTCTGAAAAAGTAATTTTATTTATCGTAGTATTTATGGCATACGGTTCAATCCCACGTTTAACATGTTCTACTTCTGGTAGTTCTGGCATATTCAAACCTTCCTTTATTTTGCATCATACCATGTCGCACCGTAACTTGAGTCAACTTTTAGTGGCACATCTAATTCTAGTGCAGACTCCATAATGTCTTCTACAAACTGGCTGAATGATTCTACTTCATCTTTTGGTACTTCAAAGATTAATTCGTCATGAACTTGCAATAATAGTTTCGCGTGATATTTAGTATGTTGTACTTCTTTATTGAATTGCACCATAGCCAATTTGATAATATCTGCCGCACTACCTTGAATTGGCGTATTCATTGCTGTTCTTTCTGCAAAACTTCTTAAATTAAAATTACGACTTGTAATATCTGGAATATATCTACGACGATGTAATAATGTTTCTACAAAACCTTGAGCTTTAGCATCTTTCACAATATCTGACATATATTGTTTGACTCCTGGAAAACTATCTAAATAATCATCAATAAATGCTATCGCCTTTTTACGTGTAATTCCTAAACTTTGGCTTAATCCATAATCACTTATGCCATACACAATTCCAAAGTTAACGGCTTTCGCTTGTCTACGCATTAAACTATCAACTTCATCCGCTTCCACATCGAAAACCTTCATTGCAGTCGCTGTATGAATATCATGACCATTTATGAATGCTTCTTTCATACTTTCATCTTGCGTAATATGTGCTAAAACTCTTAATTCAATTTGAGAATAATCGGCACTTAAAATAACACTATCTGTAGATGTCGGTTTAAATGCTTTTCTAATTTTCCTACCTTCTTCTAAACGAATAGGTATATTTTGTAAATTTGGATCCACACTTGATAATCGCCCAGTTTGAGCTAATGTTTGATTAAAACGTGTATGAATGCGATTATCTTCACTAATCACTTTTTGTAATCCTTCTACATACGTAGATTGTAATTTTGATAATTGGCGATATTCTAAAATATAATCAATAATTGGGTGTTGACCTTGTAATTGTTCCAATACATCAACAGCAGTAGAGTAGCCTGTTTTAGTTTTTTTAATCACTGGTAATTCTAGTGTTTCAAATAATACCACGCCAAGTTGTTTAGGAGAATTAATGTTAAATTCTTCACCCGCAGCTTCATGAATATTTTTAATTAAAACATCTAGCTTTTCTTGAATCTCTTTCTCCATATGTTGTAAATCATTTACATCTGTATAGATTCCAATTTCTTCCATCTCGCTTAATATTTCGGCTAATGGTAGTTCTAAATCTGCTAATAGAGATTCTTGATTATATTCTTTTAGTTGATTTTGCATTTCTGATTTCGATGCACTTACCGCTTCAATGATTGAGGCTACATGTTTATTTAAAATCTCGTCTTCTGGAATATGATGCTTTTTGCCCTTACCATAAATAGCCACGTTATCCTGCACATAATGTTGTCCATATAAAGAAACAACTGAATTCACATCGTCAATGGTTCTTGATGGATCGATAATGTAACTAGACAACATGACATCAAACTGAATGTTTTGAATATCGATATCTAGTCTATGAGCAACAACATAAGTTTTCTTAGCATCATAAACAGTTTTTGCTGTATTTGGATTTTCTAACCAATTGACTAAATCTGAAAATTGTTTAATTTCATCTGCATTGATAACAACATGATGTTCTCCAGTATAAAGTCCAAATTTTAATATATTATCTTTTAAATAATTACTATCTTCTAGCTCAAAATGAATGGTCGCCTCATCTAAATCATTAAAATTAATATGGTCAAAATCCGACTCAATCTCAAAGACTTTATCTTTTTGTTCTTGAGTTGCTTCAAATGAATCTATTTCTGCTAAAAGTTGGTTAAATTCTAATTTTTTAAAGAGCTCAATTTTTTCAGTTTCATCAATGTCTGCTTCCATTTTAGTATCTTCTAAATTAACTTCGATTGGGCTTTCAACATTAATGGTAGCTAAATCTTTACTCATTAAAGCATCATCTTTACTATTTTCAAGTTTTTCTTTAAGTTTTTTACCTGAAACACTATTTATATTGTCATAAACGCCTTCTACAGTATTGAATTGATTTAGTAATTTAATTGCTGTTTTTTCGCCTACGCCAGCTACGCCCGGTATATTATCTGAAGTATCGCCCATTAACCCTTTCATATCAATAATTTGATTTGGTGTTAATCCGTTATATTTTTCAGCGATAAAGTCTGGTGTATAATGATCGACTTCTGTTACACCTTTTTTAGTATAGTAAATTGTGACATGATCAGTAGCAAGCTGCGTTAAATCTCTATCGCCAGTAATTATGATAGTTTCAAACCCAGCTTTGTCCGCTTCATTACTCAAAGTACCAATAATATCATCTGCTTCATAATTCTCTAATTCATATCTTTTTATGTGATATGCATCTAATAACTGACGAATATATGGGAATTGTTCACTTAACTCAGGTGGAGTTTTTTGTCTACCACCTTTATATTCACTATATTTAGAATGTCTGAAAGTTGTTTTACCTGCATCAAACGCCACTAAAAAGTGATTAGGTTGTTCTTCTTTAAGAATTTTCTCTAGTAACATCGCAAAGCCATATACTGCATTAGTATGTATGCCTGCCTTATTTGAAAGTAATGGCAAAGCATAGAAAGCTCTAAAGCTTAAACTATTACCATCAATTAATACTAATTTATTCACGTTATAAACCTCCAGCACATATTTAAATATATTTTAGCATAAACAGTGTATCGTCATTAAACATTAAGTACCATTGTCTCATAATTCATTGAACTAAAATAAGAACCACACGCCTTTATGAATTCAATCATTTTAGGGTGTGGTTCTTAATATTTAATCTTCATCGAAAAACGTCACTTTAAAGGTCGAACCCTCATTTAAACGACTAATTACACTAATTCTTCCATTATGCGATTCAACAATATGCTTAGTAATCGATAATCCTAACCCAGTACCGCCGGAATCCCTACTTCGTGCTTTATCAACTCGATAAAATCTTTCAAAAATATGTTTTTGTTCCTCAGCACTAATACCTATACCAAAGTCTTGAATTTCTAGGTTAACCCTCTTACCTTCACGATACACACTTACAATAACTTTATTATCATTGGTTGAATAATTGATGGCATTAGATAATAAATTGGTAATAACTTGAGCAATTTTATTTTCATTTGCTTTGAAAATAACATCACGTTCAATTTTAGATTCAATTGTTATATTTTTATTCTGAGCTTGATTTTGTAAATTATCTATCGTTGTATAAGCTAATTCAGATAAATTCATATAACTCGTTGTTATTTCATTTTGTTGCTCAATATGCGATAAATCTAGTAAATCCATCACAAGTGATTCGATTCTATTCGATTCTTTCAGGATGATATTTAAGAACATATTAAGCGATTCTTCATCGTTTTTAGCACCTTCAATCAATGTTTCAGCGAATCCTTTAATTGAAGTAATCGGTGTTTTAAGTTCGTGTGAGACGTTAGCTACAAATTCTCGACGTAGGTTTTCTAACTTTTGCAAATTAGTAATATCATGCAATACGACCACCATACCTTGTAGCTTTTTCTTCGATTTAGAAAGTATTGGTACACATGATACATCAAAATATTTTGTATGAACATTATTGATATCTACTTCAATCTGATCATAAATCACTTTCTCAGTTCTAAAACTTTCCATGATTAACTTTTCAATTTTATCATTGATAAAACCAATATAACTTTTATTTTCCACACTTTGTTCAGGACTAAATACTTCATAATATGCCGAGTTCGCTACGACAATTTCACCATGTTTATCAATCATTAATACTGAACTTGGTATATTTTCTAATGTCGTTTTTAATCTATTAGATTGGATTTTTTGTCTATTATTTAATTTCTGTAACCGTCTTGCAAGCTCATTTGTCGTTACAAACAATGCTTTAGTTTCTTTGACGTTGCTTTCGGGTACACGAACATGATAATAACCATCCGCCAATAATGAAGTAGCATATGTTACTTCATTTATGGGTCTAATATATGTACGATTGATACTTCTACTAGCTAGATAAACTGTAATTAATACAATCACACCTACAATTGATAGGTACTTCCACATTTCTTTTTGCAGGTCTAATATTTCATCATTAATTCCACTTATGTAAACAGTTTTATCATCAATTTGACTTTTAAACGTATACTTCAAACCAAGTTTCGTATTTTTATGAATCAATTGTGAGGGGTTTGCCTCGTTATCTATACGTTTATCTATCTTTTCTTTTTCATCAGTCGTGAATATCACTTTATCGTTTTTCTTGATTACGATTATATTCTCTTGATTATTAGCAATATTTTTAATCTCACTTTTTTTATTATCGTTATATAAGCTGACATAGTTACGCGATTCTTTTTCAAGTTCTTTTGTCTGATTTTGTGTTAATGTTTGATAAATCATGTTGTGGACAATTGCACCTAAACCTATAAAACTAAAAATCGTAATAGTACTAATTAATATTAAAAGACGATGGTGGAATTTCAACATTAACTTTTAGGACGCTCCAATTTATAGCCTAATCCTCTAACAGTTTTAATTAATTTAGGTTGTTTAGGGTTCTCTTCTAATTTGTCTCTCAAATGACTAATATGGACATCAACGATACGAGAATCACCTGCGAACTCGTAATTCCATACAGAATTCAACATATGTTCTCTAGTAATCACACGACCTTGTCGTTCAATAAGATAAAGTAATAATTCAAATTCTTTTGGCGTAAGTTCTAATAACTCATCATCTTTATATACTTCAAAAAATTCAGGACGAATACGGATTGAATCAATAATAATATCCTCATCATCTGTTTCACTTTGTTCAACTTCATTGACGAATTGTGAACGTCTTAAAATTGCTTTTACTCTTGCCACGACTTCTCTTGGTGAGAAAGGTTTAGTCATATAGTCATCAGCACCTAGTTCCAAACCTAATACCCTATCAAATTCATCATCCTTTGCCGTAAGCATAAGAATAGGTACTAAATTTTTATCAGATCTAATTGTTTTACAAACTTCAATACCATCTTTTTTAGGTAACATAACGTCTAAAACAATTAAATCTGGTTGAGACAATTCAACCTTTTGTAGTGCTTCTTCACCGTCATAGGCTACTTCTACTATGTATCCAGCTGTTTCTAAATTATATTTAAGTAACGTAACGATCGATTGTTCATCGTCAACGACTAATACTTTTTGTGACATGATGTGCCTCCCCCATTTAAATTACATGTTTATTATAACTGATGTTTAAATACAAATAACATACCTACACATCAAATTTACATAAACTTAACAATCCAATTATAATGATACTTATATTAAGCTAACATTGGATTAATATTGTCATTTCATTAATTAAACTATCATTTTTTTATAATAAATGATATTGAAACACTAGTAATTTACAAAATCTTAATAAAAAAACGGATTGGTTTCCCAATCCGTTTAGTTCAATATCATCTATTATTTTAAGTTTTTGATTAATTCGTCAGCAAACTCTGAAGTTGATACTTCTGTCGCACCATCCATTAGACGAGCAAAGTCATAAGTAACTATTTTAGAAGCGATTGTTGCTTCTATAGAGTCTGTAATTTTATCAGCAGCTTCTTGCCATCCTAAGTGTTCTAACATTAATACTGAACTTAATAGTTCAGAAGATGGGTTTACTTTGTTTAACCCAGCATATTTAGGTGCTGTACCATGAGTAGCTTCAAAGATAGCATGACCAGTTTCATAGTTGATATTTGCACCAGGTGCAATACCAATACCACCTACTTGAGCAGCTAATGCATCTGAAATGTAGTCACCATTTAAGTTCATTGTAGCAACAACTTCATGTTCAGATGGACGAGTTAAAATTTGTTGTAAGAAGATATCAGCGATTGAGTCTTTAACGATAATTTTACCTTCTTGTTCAGCTTTTGATTGTGCTTCATTCGCAGCTTCTTTACCTTCTTTTTCTACAATTTCATCATATTGTTGCCAAGTGAATACTTGATCAGCAAATTCATTATGAGCTAAATCGTAACCCCATTGTTTAAATGAACCTTCAGTAAATTTCATAATGTTACCTTTGTGAACTAAAGTTACAGCTTTACGGTTATTATCAATTGCATATTGGATAGCAGCTCTAACTAATCTTTCAGTACCTTCTTTAGATACTGGTTTAATACCAATACCTGAAGTTTCTGGGAAACGAATATTTGTTGCGCCCATTTCATCTTGTAAGAAGTCAATTACTTTTTTAACTTCTGGCGTACCTTCTTTGAATTCAATACCTGCATAGATATCTTCAGTGTTTTCACGGAAAATAACCATATCTACGTCTTGAGGGCGTTTAACTGGTGATGGTACACCTTGGAACCAACGTACAGGGCGTAAGCAAGTAAACAAGTCTAGTTCTTGTCTTAATGCTACGTTTAATGATCGGATACCGCCACCGATTGGAGTAGTTAAAGGACCTTTTACAGCAATTAAATATTCTTTAATAGTGTCTAAAGTTTCTTGTGGTAACCATTCACCAGTATTGTCATATGCTTTTTGTCCAGCTAAAACTTCTTTCCATTCGATGCGTTTTTCGCCATTATATGCTTTTTCAACTGCAGCATCGATAACACGACTAGCTGCTTTCCAAATATCTGGTCCGATTCCGTCACCGATAATGAAAGGAATAATTGGTTCGTTTGGTACATTTAATCCATCTTTAGTTTGAGTAATTTTTTCTGCTGTCATAAAATTTGACCTCCAAGTAATTTGTTTGAATTCACCTAATACTATAGATGATTTGATTATCTTTCTTCAATAGGAACGTATTTACGATTTGTTTCACCAATGTAATTCGCTCTTGGACGCATGATTCTATTATCTCTATATTGCTCAAGAATATGTGCAATCCAACCTGATGTACGACTTACTGCAAAGATTGGTGTAAATAAATCATGTGTAATGTCCATACTGTGATAAACTGACGCACTAAAGAAATCGACGTTAGGAATTAATCCTTTTTCTTCCTTCATGCGTTTTTCAATAGCTAATGACATTTCATATAATTCGCTTTGTCCAGTTTCTTCAGTGATTTTTCTACTCATTTCTCGTAAATACTTAGCACGTGGGTCACCTTCTTTATACACACGGTGACCGAAGCCCATAATTTTTTCTTTATTAGCTATTTTTTTGTCTAAATAGTTATCTACATTGTCTAATGAGCCTACTTCAGATAACATAGCCATCACGCGTTCATTAGCACCACCATGTAAAGGTCCTTTTAATGAACCAACAGCAGCAACAATACCTGAATACATATCAGATAAAGAAGATACTGCACAACGAGCAGTGAATGCAGATGCATTTAATTCGTGATCAGCATGTAAAATTAAAGCTTTGTTGAAAGCTTCTTCCTCAATATCAGTTGGTAATTCACCTTTTAACATGTATAAGAAGTTTCCAGCGTAGCTTAAATCTGAATTTGGTTTTAATGGTTCTTTACCTTCACGTACACGTGCGAAAGCTGTAACTAATGATGCAATTTTAGCTTGAATACGAATTGCTCTTTCATATTTCTTTTCATCTGATTCGTCTTCAGCATCTGGATCGAAATGAGCAATGTATGATACTGAAGTACGTAATGCAGCCATTGGATGTACTTTATCAGTTACGTACTCTTCAAAATGTTTATACACTCTAGGATTAAGTGTCATATACTCATATAATTTTGATTTAAGTTCTTGTAATTCTTCTTTATTTGGCAATCTATAGTTCCATAATAAAAAGATGATTTCTTCAAACTGGGCATTTTCTGCAAGATCGTCAATATCATATCCTGCGTATGTTAATTGACTATCGATGATTGAGCTGATTTTAGTTTCAGCTGCAATTACCCCTTCCAAACCTCTTTGTAATTCTGCCATGATAAATTTCCCCTTTACTATTTCTTTATGAAATGGCTTTCAACTAGTATTATAGCTAATTATTAAGTTTTTGTGAAACAAAATAAATTACTATATATATGTAAGTTTGGTATTGATTCATATATAACATAAATGTTAAAAATGTTCTAAGTACCATGAAACCAACATTTTGGCCTTTTAAATTGTTTTGAAAATTAAATTGAATACAAAGTTTTTATTTGGTTATCAAGCTTGATTAAAAAATACTAATTATCTAGGAGTGTATTTTAACACTTTTTTAATAAATAAATTGTATAAAAAGCTATTTAAGTGCATAATATAATTATCTAAAAGTAAGGGAGAGGTCTTATGGCTGATAATCTACAAAGAGAATTGAGCAATCGCCATGTGCAATTAATTGCTATTGGAGGCGCTATTGGGACAGGATTATTCCTGGGTGCTGGACAAACGATTGCCATGACGGGTCCCTCAATACTACTCACGTACATCTTTATTGGATTCATGCTATTCATGTTTATGCGTGGATTAGGTGAAATTATTATTCAAAACACAAGTTTCAAATCATTTGCGGACGTAACTAATACATATATAGGTCCATTTGCAGGATTTGTTACTGGTTGGACATATTGGCTATGTTGGATAATTACTGGTATGGCAGAGGTTACCGCAGTAGCTAAATATGTTAGTTTTTGGTTTCCACATATTCCTAACTGGATTAGTGCATTATTCTGTGTACTTATTTTGATGTCATTTAACTTACTAAGCGCTAAGTTATTTGGTGAATTAGAGTTTTGGTTTTCTATTATCAAAATTGTAACAATCATAGGGTTAATTGTTGTTGGGGCTGTTATGATCTTATTTGCATACAAAACGCAATTTGGACATGCAAGCTTAACTAATCTATACAATCATGGTATTTTTCCTAAAGGAGCATCAGGATTCTTCATGTCATTCCAAATGGCAGTGTTCTCATTCGTTGGTATCGAAATGATTGGTGTAACTGCCGGTGAAACGAAAGATCCTGAATCAACTATTCCAAAAGCTATCAACAGTGTACCAATTCGTATATTAATCTTTTATGTTGGTGCCCTAGCTGTGATTATGTCAATCATTCCTTGGGATAAAGTCGATCCAGATAATAGTCCATTTGTTAAACTATTTACACTTATTGGAATTCCATTTGCAGCTGGTTTAATTAACTTCGTTGTATTAACTGCTGCAGCATCATCATGTAATAGTGGTATTTTCTCAAACAGTAGAATGTTGTTCGGATTATCTGATAACAAACAAGCACCACCTGCGTTTAGCAAAACTAACAAGAACGGTGTGCCACATGTAGCAATTATTGGATCTTCAGCATTATTATTAATTGCAGCACTATTGAATTACATTTTCCCAGATGCAACATTAGTGTTCACATATGTAACAACATTATCTACTGTATTGTTCCTAATCGTATGGGCTTTAATTATCATTGCTTATATTAATTACAGTAGTAAAAATCCAGAATTACACAAGGCGTCTACATATAAATTACCTGGTGGTAAATATATGGGCTACGTCATCTTATTATTCTTTATCTTAGTATTCGGTTTATTATTTGTTAATGAAACAACTAGACGTGCAATTTATTTAACGCCGTTATGGTTTGTAATATTAGGATTAATGTATTGGAGATATAAAAAAGCAAGTACTGCATCTAAATAGTCTTTAACAAAATAAAAATGAGCCAGTAAATGATTTATCATCAATTCATTTACTGGCTTTTTTATATTTAATATCAATATTACTTATGGTCTACATATTTAACTAATATAAAATATATTTTTACATACACTAATGATGTATCAGATCATATTAAAAACGAGTTATAAAGCAAAAAACACCACTTCCAATTTTAATAGTTTGGAAGTGGTGTTTCTGATTTCATCATCAATCTATTTAATTAAAATACTGTTAATTAAAGTACGTTAGCATAACCTTCGAATACTTTACCGTTAGCTGCATCAACAGTAACTAACATATCATCTTTAATTTCTTTTGTAGCATTTTCAACACCTACTACCGTTGGAATACCTTTTTCTAAACCAACAATAGCACTTGGTGATGTAATACCATTTTCTTCAGTGATTAAACCAATAGCTTGATCTACGTATGGTACTAATGTTTCATCTACAGAGTTAGTGACGATGATTTTATCACTTAAATCAACACCTTCTAAATCACTAGCAGAATCAGCGACAACAGCAGTACCTACTACTGATCCACGACCTACACCTTGACCTTTAGCAATTTCATCACCAACTAAGTGAATTTTCATCATATTTGTAGTACCTTTTTCACCTGTTGGTACACCTGCAGTGATAATAATTAAATCACCATTTTGAACTCTTTCAGTTTCAACTGCAGTTGCTACTGCATTATTTAATAATGCATCAGTGTTTTTACGTCCTTCTTTAACTACTGGGTAAACACCCCAAACGATAGCACATTGGCGTGCAGTTTTTTCACTCGGTGTTACAGCAATAATGTCTGAATGTGGACGATATTTAGAAATTGTACGAGCTGTTGAACCACTTTCAGTTGCAGCAACAATAGCTTTAACATTTAAGTTTAATGCAGTATGTGCCACTGAGATACCAATAGCATTCACTAATGATGTTTCAACTAATTTAGTTCTGTCAGATAATAATTTTTTATAGTCTTGTGCTGCTTCTGCTGAAACTGCAATGTTTCTCATTGTTTTAACTGCTTCTTCTGGGTATAAACCTGCAGCAGTTTCACCAGATAACATTACTGCATCTGTACCATCATAGATTGCATTCGCAACGTCACTAGCTTCCGCACGAGTAGCACGTGGATTACGTTGCATAGAATCAAGCATTTGTGTAGCTGTGATTACTGGTTTACCTAATTTATTACATTTTCTAATTAAGTCTTTTTGAACCATTGGTACTTTTTCAGGTGGAATTTCAACACCCATATCACCACGAGCTACCATTAAACCATCAGATACTTCAAGAATTTCTTCGATATTATCGATACCTTCTTGGTTTTCAATTTTAGGGAAAATAGTAATATTTGCTTTTTCTTGTTCTAAGATTTCACGAATATCTAAAACGTCACTTGGACGACGAACGAAGCTTGCAGCGATGAAATCTACATCTTCTTTGATACCAAATCTAATGTCGTCTGCATCTTTGTCAGTGATACCTGGTAAGTTTACTTTCACACCTGGTAAGTTAACACCTTTTTTATTTTTTAATTCTCCACTGTTTAAGATGTCACATTTAACTTCACCTTTATCATGGTCAATGTCTTTAACTTGTAATTCAACTAAACCATCATCTAATAAAATATATGAACCTACTTGAACATCGTTGATTAAGTTGTCGTAAGTAACAGAGAATTTCTCTGGCGTACCTTCAACTTTTGTCATGCTTACAATAACTTCTTTACCTTTTTCTAAATCAATGATGCCATTTTTCATATTATGTGTACGAATTTCTGGCCCTTTTGTATCTAAAAGGATAGCTACTGTTTTATTTAAACGTTTAGCAACTTTGCGAATTGTATCAATTCTACCTTTATGTTCTTCATGGCTTCCGTGTGAAAAGTTCAAACGTGCCACGTTCATACCAGCATTCATTAATTTTTCAAGCATTTCTTCTGATTCTGAAGCTGGTCCAATAGTACATACAATTTTAGTCTTTCTCATTTTAAAATCCTCCTGAAATTTATATAGATAACTCTTTAGCTAGTTGATAAATTTGTTGATCAAACTTATGACTTGAATGACCAAATATTTCATCGAATGGTGTCGCTGTTAATTGGTTATGTTTAATACCAACACCTTTGGCAGTTTCACCTTTCTTTAATAATTCAACGGCGTGGCCACCTAATCTTGATGCTAAAACACGGTCAGCTCCTGAAGGGCTACCTCCACGTTGAATGTGTCCTAATACTGAAACTCTTGTATCAATATTAATATATTTACTTAATTCATCAGCACATTCTTGACCGCTCATACATCCTTCAGCAACCATAACGATTGAGTGTTTTTTACCACGTTTAATACCTTGCTCTATCTTTTCAGCTACTTCTTTAATATCTGTATCAACTTCTGGTACGACAATCGTTTCAGCACCTACAGATAAGCCTGCCCATAGCGCTAAGTCACCACAGTCACGACCCATTACTTCAACGATAAATGTTCTTGCATGACTTGATGCTGTATCACGAATTTTATCGACTGAATCAATAATCGTATTAAGTGCTGTGTCGAATCCAATCGTAAAGTCGGTACCGTTAATATCATTATCGATTGTACCAGGAATACCAATGGTTTGTATTTCTTTACACTCTTCACTTATACGTTGAGCGCCACGGTAACTGCCATCCCCACCAATAACTACTAAGCCTTCAATTTCTCTTTTACGTAGATTGTTAATAGCAACTTTACGTACTTCTTCTTCTTTAAATTCAGGACATCTTGCTGAGAATAAGAATGTCCCACCACGTTGGATAGTATCTCCAACTGATCCTAATTCAAGTTTATGAATATCATCTTCTACTAATCCTTGATAACCGTGATATACACCATAAACTTCAATATTATTGTAAATTGCTGTACGTACAACTGCTCTAACGGCAGCATTCATCCCCGGTGAATCTCCACCGCTAGTCAAAACTGCAATTTTCTTCATGACGACATACCTTTCTATAACTAGATTTATCTTCAACTCTAAATTACCACAAATTTTTTACTTCTTCCATCAAAAGAAAGGAGTTATATTGATGTAAACGTTTTTAATTTTGACTTTTATTTTAACAATATTAAAAATAGAGTAATAGTCTATAAAATGACTACTACTCTATTCCTCTTTATTCTACAAAAGAACCTATATTTCTAAATTTATTAAAGCGATCTTCAACTAATTGTTCCTTATTAAGCTGTTCTAATTCATTTAGATGAGTAACAAACGCCTTTTTAATAGATTGCGCTTGAGTCTCCATTTCTTTATGTGCGCCGCCAAGTGGCTCGTTAATCACATCATCTATTACCTTTAATTCATGTAAGTCATGTGCTGTGATTTTCATTGTTTCTGCAGCAATTTTAGCCAAATTACTGTCTTTCCATAGTAATGCTGCTGCACCTTCTGGAGAAATAACAGAGTACGTACTGTTTTCAAGCATTAATACTCTGTTAGCAATACCGATACCAAGTGCACCACCACTACCACCTTCACCGATAACGACTGCAATGACAGGTACTTTTAAAGAAGCCATTTCTATTAAATTGGTAGCAATAGATTCACTTTGCCCTCTTTCTTCAGCTGCCTTACCAGGGTATGCACCTTTAGTATCAATAAATGTGAATATAGGTCGATTAAACTTTTCAGCCTGTTTCATAAGTCTTAATGCTTTTCTATAACCTTCTGGATGTGCCATACCAAAATTACGATAAATATTATCTTTAGTATCTTTACCACGTTGTTGACCTACAACAGTTACTGCCTTTCCATTTAAGTAACCAATACCGCCGATCATAGCTGGATCATCTCTAAAATTACGGTCTCCATGTAATTCTATAAATGAATCAAAAATCATAGGGATATAATCTAAAGATGTCGGTCTGTCTGGTAATCTAGCTATTTGTACTCTATCCCATGGTTTTAAATTTGTATAAACTTTTTTTGTTTCGCGTTCTAAAGAAGCTTCAAGCATATCGATTTCTTCTTGTAAATCAACATCATTCTTTTCTTGAGATTCTTTTAACGAATCAATTTTCTTTCTAATTTCAAAAAGTGGCTTTTCAAAATCAAGCATTAGCTTTTCACCTCTTGATGCAGATTTAATATATTAGCAAGTGTTGTTCTCATGTCTTTACGATGTATTACTTTATCAAGTTGACCATGTTCCAATAAAAATTCAGCAGTTTGGAAATCTTCTGGTAATTTTTCATTAATCGTTTGTTCAATCACGCGTCGTCCAGCGAAACCGATTAATGCTTTGGGTTCACTTAAATTAATATCACCCACTGATGCAAAACTTGCAGACACACCACCTGTAGTAGGATTCGTAATATATGAAATATATAGTAATCCTGCGTCAGAATGTCTTTTTAATGACACACTAGTCTTACCCATTTGCATTAATGAAATAATACCTTCTTGCATACGGGCACCACCACTTGCAGAGAATAAGATAAATGGTAATCGATGCTCAGTACAATAATCAATGATTCGGCAAATTTTTTCACCAACAACTGAACCCATACTACCCATTCTAAAACGTGCATCCATTACGGCTACACCGTATTCAATACCATCTAATTTAGCAGTACCAGTCACAACGGCTTCATTTAAGTCTGTCTTTTTCTGATCCTTTTCAATCTTCTCAATGTAACCAGGAAAATCTAAAGGATTAGCAGATGTCATGCCTTTATCAAATTCATTAAATGTATCTTCGTCAGAAATTGCTTCGATTCTTTTGTAAGCAGATAATGAAATATGGTGGTCACAATTGAAGCATACATTTAAGTTCTCATCTAATTCTTTGGTATACATGATCTTTTTGCATTTTGGACATTTAGTCATGATTCCTGCTGGTACATCATTTTGTTTAGAATCTTGAACTGTTAGATATTTCTTTTTCTTTGTTCGATTAAAAAAATCTTTAAACATAGGGAAACCTCCAAAAACCTCTGACCTTTATAAGGATTAAATTTATACTCATGAAGCATTTATAATTATGTATAGTGATAAAGTACTATAACGACATTTGTAACTTACACGTTATAAATGTCGTTATAATTAAACTTCATCCAAATATAGTATTCTATATGAATATATTTATCAATATTATTTTAAATCTGTTAATTTCATTGTTTTATCATACACATCTTGTGGATCAACTTCAATTCGAGCTACACCAGATTCCATTGCTGCTTTAGCAACCTCACGAGCAACAGATGGCGCAACACGTTTATCGAATGGTCCAGGAATACAATAATTTGGTTCTAATTCTTTACTATCGATTAAGTCTGCAATCGCTTCAACTGCAGCTTTTTTCATTTCTTCGTTAATATGGGTTGCTTCTGTATCCAATGCACCTCTAAATATACCTGGGAATGCTAATACATTATTAATTTGATTTGGATAATCTGAACGTCCAGTTCCAACAACTTTCGCACCAGCATCTTTAGCATCGTTAGGATTGATTTCAGGATTAGGATTCGCCATTGCAAAAATAATTGGATCTTTGGCCATGCTCTCTACCATTTCTTTAGAAAGTAGGTCCACAATAGATACACCTATAAATACGTCAGCATCTTTAATAACTTCACTAAGTTCGCCTTCAGTTTTATCTTTGTTTGTCCATTTAGCGACGTATTCTTTTGTGTCATTCATGCCATAACTTCTTCCTTCAAATATGGCACCTCTTGAATCACACATAACCATATTTCTAACACCATATGAATAAAGTAATTTCACAATAGCTATTCCTGCTGCGCCTGCACCATTAAGAACGACTTTAATATCTGATAAATCTTTATCAACAATTCTAAGTGCATTGATTAATCCTGCCATTGTCACTATCGCTGTACCATGTTGATCATCGTGGAAGACGGGAATGTTGGTCTCTTTTTTCAATCGCTCCTCGATTTCAAAACAACGTGGTGCTGAGATATCCTCTAAGTTTATACCACCATAATTAGGTTGGATTAATTTAACTGTCTTAATAATTTCCTCAGTATCAGTTGTATCAAGTGCAATAGGTACACCATTCACACCAGCAAAACTTTTGAACAACACAGCTTTACCTTCCATAACAGGAATACTAGCTTCAGGGCCAATGTTACCTAAACCTAATACTGCGGTTCCATCAGTAACGACCGCAACTGTATTACCTTTAATTGTATAGTCATATACTTTTCTTTCATCTTCATGAATTTCTTTACATGGTTCGGCAACACCTGGAGAATAAGCCAGACTTAATTCTTCTTTATTGGTAACTTTAACATTAGGCGTTACTTCTAATTTTCCTTGGTTTTCTTTATGCATTTCTAGTGCTTCGTCTCTTAAAGACATCAAATATCAACCCCTATTTATTTAGTTATAAGAATTAGATGTTGCTAGTTATCATTCAGTTTTTATTATAATATGTTTTCACATACTACTAATAATGAATTGCTTACCTATAGGATGTAAAGTGAATTAAAACTAGCAATAATTTAATTATCAGTCACTACTTTTATAATTATTTTTTCTGCTGATCATTCATATTTTATCATTAATCGACCAATAAGATAATGCCATTTACAAACAAATAGAACAAAAAACAATTATAAAAATAAACTGATGATTAAAATTTAAATCATCAGTTTACTATATCACAATTCAATACTGGATAAAAGTTATACAAAACGGATATCACTTGGTTTAAATAACTTTACTAAATCAGATAAAAAAGCTGAATTTTTCTTAATATAACCTAATCTTGTCATCTCGTTTGTTTGATCATTAAATGATAAAACCTCAATGGATTGATTTGTATTTTCTTGATCTAAATATTGATAGAACCCTTTAACTTGGTCAACTCGTCTAACAATAATTTGTTTTGTTTGGTTCAATTTAAATGCTTCAAATGCTTCTTCTGTATAAATATCATTAAGAATCAACTGCTTTTTACCATTTCGTTGATCAAATTTTCCTTGAACAACATAAATTTGCTCTTCAGATATATCAAGTTCATACTTTTTAAATTGATTTGGAAATATCACGCCATCCAGTAAATGAACGCCATCATTCAAGGTTACGAATGCCATATTTTGACCATTTTTAGTTCTAATCCGCTTAATTTGATTAAACTGTACTAAAATAGGTTGATAGTTTTTAGCATTACTTAATTTATATATTGTTAAATATTGTTTCTTGTTAAATTCTTTCTCTACTGGGTGCTTAGAGATGTAAAATCCTAGGTATTCTTTTTCATATTCACTTATTAATTGATCGGATAACTCTTCTTTTTCTTCATATGACTGTTTTGGCGTGAAGAAATCAAATAACATATCATCTTGTTCTATATCAGTTACTTGATCAATGACTTGATCAATTGAATGTAATAACGTAGCTCGATTTTTACCGAATATATCAAAGGCACCAACTAAAATTAAAGACTCTAATAATTTTCGAGTTTTAACTCTTTTAGGTAAGCGTCTTGCAAAATCAAAGAAATCTTTAAAGTCACCATTTTGATATCTCTCGTCTACGATAAGTTTCACACTTTGGTATCCTACCCCTTTAATAGCTCCTAATGATAAATAGATGCCATCGTTGGTTGCTTTATAAAACCAATAACTTTCATTAATATTGGGTGGGAGTATTGTAATGCTCTGATGTTTTGCTTCATCAATCATGGCAGCCGTCTTTTTCTCACTGCCAATAACATTACTTAATATATTAGCGTAAAAATAATTAGGATAATGGACTTTTAAATAACTCATGATATAAGCGATTTTTGAATAACTAACTGCATGTGCTCTAGGGAAACCATAGTCAGCAAATTTTAAAATTAAATCAAAAATTTGTTTACTCATATATTCGTCATAGCCATTTTGTTTAGCACCATCAACAAAGTGTTGTCTTTCACTTTCAAGTACAGCCCTATTCTTTTTACTCATTGCACGTCTTAAAATATCTGCTTCACCATAACTAAAGTTGGCAAATTGACTGGCGATTTGCATAATTTGTTCTTGATAAATAATAACGCCATAAGTATTTTTCAATATAGGAGCTAAGTCTTCATGTAAATATTCTACTTTTGATGGATCGTGTCTTCGTGTAATATAAGTTGGAATTTCTTCCATAGGCCCTGGTCTATATAACGAAGTAACAGCAACGATGTCTTCGAAGTGTTCAGGCTTTAACTTTTTCAATACTCGACGTACGCCATCTGACTCTAATTGGAAAATACCAGTTGTATCTCCTTGAGACAATAATTCGAAAACTTTTGGATCATCAAAAGGTATACTTTCTATTTCAATGCTGATATTCAAGTCCTTTTTAACTTGATTAATAATCTGATGAATAATTGATAGATTTCTTAAACCTAAAAAGTCAATTTTTAATAAACCAATGCGTTCTGCCTCAGTCATTGTCCATTGTGTTAATAATCCTGTATCACCTAAAGTTAAAGGTGCATACTCATATAAAGCATGATCATTAATAATTATTCCTGCAGCATGAGTTGATGTATGTCTAGGTAATCCCTCTAGCTTTTTACATATTTCAAACCAGCGTTCATGACGATAATTACGATGGACAAATTGTTTAAATTCATCATTCTGATAAGCTTCTTCTAATGTGATGCCTAATTTATGAGGGATTAATTTAGAAATTTCATTTAGCGTTATTTCTTCAAATCCCATAATACGTCCCACATCTCGTGCAACAGCTCTTGCAAGTAGATGGCCAAACGTTACAATACCTGAAACATGTAATTGTCCATATTTTTCTTGAACATATTGAATCACTTTTTCACGTCGTGTGTCTTCAAAATCAATATCGATATCAGGCATCGTTACTCGTTCTGGATTTAAAAAACGTTCGAAGAGCAAATTAAATTTAATAGGATCTATTGTTGTAATACCAAGTAGATAACTTACCAGTGATCCTGCTGAAGACCCACGGCCAGGTCCAACCATTACATCATGCGTTTTAGCATAATGAATTAAATCACTTACGATTAAGAAGTAATCTTCAAATCCCATATTTGTGATAATGTCATACTCATGTTTTAATCTTTCCCAATAGTCTGGTCGATTCAAATTTAAATGATTTAACTTTTCTTCTAGTTTTTGCCATAAGTATGTTTTCGAAAGTTCACCATTCGGCGTTTGGAATTGAGGCAGTAATGATTGATGATAATTTAACTCAGCAGTACATAATTGTGCAATTTCGTCAGTTTTAATGATTAATTCATCATTAATTTCCAAATTTCGAAGTTCGTTTTTATTAAATACATGTTCATGGTAATCCTCTTGTTCAGCTACTAAATCTAATTTACTATTTTCCTTAATGGCTTGAAGTGCTGAAATCGTATCTGCATCTTCTTTATTTAAGTAACGCATGGTATTCAACCAAACAAACGATCTATTCTCTATAGCGATACAATCTTGGTTAAGATATACATGCTTTTTATCATGAAAGGCTTCAATGAATAGTTGATGGTGTTCTTCGACCCCTTTAAATATGATGATGAGATGATTTGCATAACGTTTTAACCATTCAATAGGGATATCTTCTTTCTCTTTCATTTTAATAGCTGACGATAATTGATATAAATCTTTTAAGCCATCATTATTTTGTGCCAAAAGAACAGTTTCCAATTGATACAACCCATCAGTTAAATAGACGGTCATACCAAAAACGGGGTGAATCCCCGCTTCTATACATGCATCATAAAATTTAGGATAGCCATACAAAACATTAGTATCTGTGATTGCAAGTGTTTCAATTCCTTCATTCTTAGCTTTATTAACGACATCCGATATTCTTAAGCTTGAATTTAACAAATCGTATGACGTATGAATATTTAAATACGCAACCATGTTTGTATGACTCCTTTCTGTTTATAGTTATTGAAGCTTTTTACGTAATGCTTGTGCTAGTGAATCAAATTCTTCCCAACTATATACTGAGACACCTGATGCATTAGGATGACCGCCACCACCGAAATCATTTGCTATATCATTAATGACATATTGTCCTTTAGAGCGTAGGCGACAACGAATTTGATCTCCTTCGTCTACACCAAACATCCAAATTTTTAGCCCTTGAATATCCGCTACCGTATTTATAAATTGCGACGCCTCATTTGCTTTTATCTTATATTGTTCTAATACGTCTTTAGTGATTTTTACTTGGCAGTAGCCATCACTATGCAATTCAAAGTTTTGTAATACATAACCTTGAAACGGCATTAATCGTGGGTCTTTTTCGGACATTTTATTAAGCTCAGCATTATGATCAAATGGGAAACCAAGTAGTTTTCCTGCAACTTCCATTGTATGTTGTGTTGTATTACCGAATAAGAAGCGGCCAGTATCTCCGACAATACCTAAATAAAGTACACGTGCGACATCTTCATTAATGATACTTTCATCATTGAAATGTGAAATCATATCGTAAATGATCTCACTTGTTGATGATGCTTCTGTATTAACTAAATTAATATCACCGTATTGATCTACTGCCGGGTGATGGTCAATCTTCAATACTTTCTTACCTAAAGTAAACCTCTGGTCATCTACACGTGGCGCATTCGCAGTATCACATACTATGACAAGCGCTTCTTTATAAACGTTATCCTCAATTTGATCAAATGACCCTATAAAGTTAAGCGACGCTTCTTCATCACCTACTGCATATATATCTTTATCTGGGAATTTAAGTTGTAAATAATATTTAAATCCTAATTGTGACCCATACGCGTCTGGATCAGGTCTTACATGTCTATGAATAATTACTATTTCATTTGATTCAATTTCTTTCATTATATCGTTCATAAGTGTTTCCATTTATATAACTCCTCTAGTTGATCTTTTATTAATATCCCTCAAACATTTGACATATAACTGATGCAATCGCTACTTTTTCATTTTGACAATACATCGTCACTTCTAATTTCGCAAAGTATCTCCCTACATCGAGCATTTCATATTTAACATCAACACCAGTTTCAATAGGCACTGTTTTTAAGTAAATGATATTTAAACTTTCTATCATCACATTACCCTTTTTATACTTTCTCATTTCATGTCGTAAAGTTTCTTCTATAATTCCAACAAATACTGCTTTACTTAAGGTACCATAATGATTGGTTAATAATGGAGATACATCAGTTTGAATACCATCATGATTAATAGTAATATGTTTAGCAATTTGATCATTAATCGTTTCACCAATTTGTGGTTGTCTCCCTAGTAACTGCATTGATTTCAATACATCTTGTCTATTGATAACACCGACTGCTTTTTTATTATTATCGGTAACTGGTAGAAGTTCAATACCTTCCCAAATTAATAAATGTGCACAACTTGCGACAGTGTTTGACAACTTAACACTGATAGGATGCTTAGTCATAACATCTTCAATCATATCATTGTCGTTCATATTAATAATTTCTCTACTGGTTACGATACCTACTAACTTGTAATCTTTATTTACAACAGGAAAACGTGTATGTCCCGTTTCATTCGCGATTTGTTTATAATCTTCTAAAGTCATTGTGTTTAATAATACAGACAATTCGTTTATTGGTTTTACAATATCTTCTACCACTAAAATTTCTTTTCGAATTTTTTGGTTGAACATCGCACGGTTAATGATATTTGCAACTAAGAACGTATCATAGCTAGATGACAATACTGGTAAATCGTGATCATCTGCATATTGAATGACTTCTTTTGTTGGTTGAAATCCACCTGTAATTAAAATGGTTGTACCACGTTTCAATACTTCGAGTTGTACATTTCTTCTATTTCCTATAATTAATAAAGTTTGCGGTCCAATATATCTTAAGATATCACTTAATTCCATAGCGCCAATGGCAAAGTTAGATACCGTTTTATTGACGCCATTCTTACCAGCAATAATTTGTCCTTCAACAATATTTGCAATTTCATTAAATGTTAAATTATCTATTTCATCACGATTTCGTTTTTCAATTCGAACAGTTCCTACTCTATCAATAGTTGTAACCATTCCTAGCTGTCCAGCATCTTTAATTGCTCTGTAGGCTGTACCTTCAGATACAGCTAAATCTTTGGCGATTTTCCTAACTGAGATTTTTGAACCAATTGCTAATGATTCAATATGCTTTAAAATTTGTTCATGTTTAGTCATTACGTTACCTCTTCTTAGAACAATGTTATGCCTATTATAACTTTTTAATGAAAAAAAATCATTGACGCACACTCCTAAATGATTAAAACCCTTATATTAAATTTACAACTTTTGTAAAATGATAATTTTATTAAAAAACCTTTTAATTTAAATGGAAATATCCATCTTTTTTTATTAGAATGGAAATGAGGAGGGGTGATCTTATGTATAAAAAGATTTTATTAGGCGTAGACACTCAATTAAAAAATGAAAAAGCTTTAGAAGAGGTTTCAAAACTTGCTGCTGATGACGCAGTAGTCACTATTTTAAATGCTATTAATGAACAAGATGCTCAAGCGTCTATTAAAGCTGGAGTTCACTTAGACAAAATTACCGAAGAGCGTAGTAAACGTTTAGAAAAAACACGTAATATTTTAGAAAGCTATGGTATTGATTATGATCAAATTATCGTTCGCGGGAATGCTAAAGAAGAATTACTTAAACATGCAAATAGTGGCAAATATGAAATTGTAGTTTTGAGTAACCGCAAAGCTGAAGAAAAGAAAAAATTCGTTCTTGGTAGCGTAAGTCACAAAGTTGCTAAACGAGCAACTATCCCTGTACTAATCGTAAAATAAAATCTTACTTAGCTTATTTACACTAGTTATCTATTGAGGCTCACACGCCTTTGATGGATAATTAGTGTTTTTTAATTAAAAAGGTTGGGACAAAAGCGTTTATGATTTGAGCAGAACCAAACGATGAGCAAAATTATTTTCCAAATTTTGTCGAATCATAAGATTCTGCCGATAATCCTGCTTTTGGGACGCCGTTAATCGGTTTCTCAGAGCACAAACACTATATGTCTCAACCTCATCTCAAAATTAGAATTTAACTTCTTGACCTTGTTCTAATATTTGAACATCCCCTACTTTAACTGCATCTTTAAATTGCTCTGGGTCTTGTTCAATTAGTGGGAAAGTATTGTAATGAACCGGTACTGAAATACTAGGTTTAATGAATTCATTTATTGCATAGGCTGCATCGTCTATGCCCATCGTGAAATTATCACCAATTGGAATAAAACAAACATCTACAGGATATCGTTTAGCTATTAATTCCATATCGCTAAATAAACCGGTATCTCCTGTATGGTAAATTGTTTTTCCTTCTGCTTCAATTACGACACCCATAGGCATACCTAGATACACCGGAATACCATTTTCATGTGTATAACTTGAACTATGGAACGCTTGTACATATTTAACGCTACCGAAATCTAATTCAGCTTTACCACCAATGTTCATACCTCTTACATTTTCCACACCATGATAAGTACTTAAATAGCCGGCAATTTCTGCACTACCGATAACTGTAGCATGATTTCTATTAGCTAGTTCTACTACATCACCAAAGTGGTCTTCATGACCATGAGTTAAAATAATATAATCTACATCTAATCTTTGTTCATCTAAATCACATTTATCATTTCCTGAAATAAAAGGATCTACAATGACTTTTTTACCATTTCCTTCAAAATAAATTGTTGATTGACCATGAAATGAAAGTTTCATTATCTTAGCCCTCCTAATCGTTTATATGCATATTATACCCTAGCGACTGCGTTTTATAACACGAAAGAATGGAATAATTCAAACTTTGAAATATGTAGTTTTTTAGCATAAAATTAAGTTAATCATTTAAAGGAGGAAAACTTCATGACAAAAATCAATGAAATCATTAATTATCTACAAAAAGAAAATGCTGATGCTGCTTGGATCACTACACCATTAAACATTTATTACTTTACTGGCTATCGTAGCGAACCGCATGAAAGATTATTTGCATTATTAATTCAAGCTAGTGGTGAAACTGTTTTATTCTGCCCTAAAATGGAAGTTGAAGAAGTTAAAGCGTCTCCTTTTGACGGTCAAATTATAGGTTATTTAGATACTGAAAATCCTTTCGATTTATATCAACAATCATTCGAACGTATGCTAATTGAAAGTGAACATTTAACAGTTAAACGCCAACGTGAAATAACACAAGCCTTTCATGTAGAACAATTTGGTGATATCGACCAAACGATTAAAAACTTAAGAAACATCAAGTCAATTGATGAAATTGAAAAAATTAAGCATGCTGCTCATTTAGCAGATAAATGTATAGAAATCGGTGTAAACTATTTAAAAGAAGGCATCAGTGAACGTGAAGTTGTGAATCATATCGAAAATGAAATTAAGAAATATGGTGTGAATGAAATGAGCTTTGACACTATGGTATTATTTGGCGATCACGCTGCTTCACCACACGGTGTTCCTGGTAATCGTCAATTACAAAATAATGAACTGGTTCTCTTTGATTTAGGTGTCATCTACAACCATTATTGTAGTGACATGACTAGAACAGTACAATTTGGTACACCTAGCAAAGAAGCATTAGATATATATAATATTGTTCTTGATGCTGAAACATCAGCAATTGATGCTATTCGTCCAGGTGTAAAATTAAAAGAAATAGATAAAATCGCGAGAGATATTATTGATCGAGCAGGCTATGGTGACTACTTCCCTCATCGTCTTGGCCATGGTTTAGGCTTAGAAGAACATGAATACCAAGATGTTTCTAGCACTAATGATAATGTTTTAGAAGCGGGAATGGTCATTACTATTGAACCTGGAATTTATGTACCGGGGGTTGCTGGCGTACGTATTGAAGATGATATTTTAGTTACAGATAGTGGTTGTGAAATATTAACGCATTACGAAAAATAATCCTGTCTTCAACATTATTAACACCCTCAAATGTATTAGATGCATTTGAGGGTGTTATTTATATATTGATGATTTTAAATTATTTTAAGGCATCTTCAACAGATGTGTATTTCATATTAAATGCTTCTGCAACGCCTTGATGTGTTACATGACCTTTGTACGTATTTAATCCTAAAGATAAAGCATGGTTAGATTTAAATGCCTCTCTATAGCCTTTGTTTGCTAATATCTGAGCAAAAGGTAATGTAGCATTATTTAATGCTAATGTAGATGTACGTGGTACTGCACCAGGCATATTAGCAACTGCATAATGAACAACGCCATGCTTAATGTAAGTTGGATCATCATGAGTTGAAATTTTGTCTGTAGTTTCAAAAATTCCACCCTGGTCAATTGCAATATCTACAATTACAGAACCATTTTTCATTTGTTTAATCATATCTTCTGTTACAAGATTTGGTGCTTTAGCGCCTGGAATTAATACTGCACCTATAACTAAATCACTTTCTTTAACATACATTTCAATATTTAATGGGTTTGACATAATAGTATGTACTCTTCCATCAAACAGATCATCTAATTCTTGTAGACGTTTAGGATTAACGTCTAATACAGTGACATCTGCGCCTAAACCTAATGCAATTTTTGCTGCATTTGTGCCTGCTTGGCCACCACCAATAATTGTCACCTTACCTTTAGGCACACCTGGCACGCCTCCAAGTAAGATACCCATACCGCCATTAAACTTTTGTAAAAATTCAGCACCGATTTGTGTTGCCATTCTACCTGCAACTTCACTCATCGGACTCAACAATGGTAATGAACGATCTGGTAATTGTACAGTTTCATAGGCAATACCAATCACTTTATTATCTACAAGCGCTTGTGTTAATTTTTCTTCATTTGCTAAATGTAGATAAGTGAATAAAATTAAACCTTCTTTGAAATATTGATATTCTTCTTCTAATGGTTCTTTAACTTTAACGACCATATCAACATCCCAAACTTGTGATGCTTCTGAAACAATGTCAGCCCCTGCTTCTTTATAATCTATATCTTCAAAGTATGAGCCAATTCCAGCATTAGTTTCTACTAAAACAGTGTGTCCTTGTTCAACCAAGGCATGTACACCACTCGGTGATAGACTTACTCTGTTTTCATTGTTTTTTATCTCTTTAGGAATACCTATTTTCATTCCACACACCTCCTCTATTATAGTAACGCGAAAGCCTACTAAAATACAAATGAAAGCGCCTACAAAAATACACAAAAATGTTAATTTTTAAAGTAATATTTTCTGAAAAATGTGGTAATATATAAGTAAGAAAAGACGAAAGGGGTACTGACGATGATTACTTACAAAAATATTTTAATCGCAGTCGACGGTTCACACGAAGCAGAATGGGCATTTAATAAAGCAGTTGGCGTTGCTAAACGTAACGATGCCAAACTTACAATTGTGAATGTCATTGATTCAAGAACTTATTCTTCTTATGAGGTATATGATGCTCAATTTACTGAAAAATCTAAGCACTTCTCAGAAGAATTATTGAATGGTTATAAAGAAGTTGCGACAAATGCTGGTGTTACAAACGTTGAAACGCGTTTAGAATTCGGTTCACCAAAAGCAATTATCCCTAAAAAAATCGCACCTGAAGTTGGTGCAGACTTAATTATGAGTGGTACTTCAGGTCTTAATGCAGTTGAGCGTTTTATCGTAGGCTCAGTTTCTGAAGCCATTGTTAGACACGCACCATGTGATGTGCTAGTCGTAAGAACTGAAGAAATGCCAAATGATTTCCAACCACAAGTTGCTACACCACAATTACGTGAAAGATATTCAAATTAATTGATAATAAAATTATCATTATTACGCCAGCAAATGATTACATTTGCTGGCTTTTTTATATTCTGTAGAAAATTGTTATTACTTTATTTCATAATTAATTTATCAAAATAAAGTTATCTCTATAAACTAAAAAAGGAACGACATTGTCGCTCCTCTCATTCACTATATTATTTTGATTCAACATTTTCTTCTGAAGATGTTTCTTCAGTTTCTAAACCACCATATTTGATGACATCTCTAGATATCATTACTTCTTCATCTGTTGGTACTACAAGAACTTTAACAGGTGAATGTGGGTAGTTAATATCACCTTCTTCACCATGGAGGTTTTCATTTTTCTTAGGATCCCAATAAACACCCATAAATTCTAAGCCTTCTAATACTTTACCACGAATAATATGAGAGTTTTCACCTATTCCTGCAGTAAATACAATGACATCAACACCATGCATTCTTGCAGCATATGAACCAATGTATTTATGGATTTTAGAGGCAAATAAATCAAGTGCTACACGTGCTCTGTGACGACCATGTTTAGCTTCTTCAGTTAAGTCACGTAAGTCACTAGATGTACCAGTGATACCTAATAAACCAGATTCTTTATTTAAGATATTAAGAACTTCATCTGCATTTTTACCAGTTTTTTCCATAATATATGGAATTAATGCTGGATCTAGGTTACCTGAACGTGTACCCATAGTTACACCTGCTAATGGTGTGAATCCCATTGATGTATCAATTGATTCTCCTCCATCAATAGCTGCGATTGAAGCTCCGTTACCAATATGACATGAAATAATACGTAAATCTTCAATAGGTTTACCTAATATTTCAGCCGCACGTCGTGATACATATTTATGACTTGTACCATGGAAACCATATTTACGAATACCATAATCTTCATAATAACGATAAGGTAAACTATATAAATATGCTTGTTCTGGCATGGTTTGGTGGAATGATGTATCAAAAACTGCAACATGTGGGATTTCAGGTAATAGCTTTCTAAATGCTCTAATACCCATTAAGTTAGCAGGGTTATGCAATGGTGCTAATTCACTCAATGCCTCAATTTGTTGTTCAACTTCATCAGTAACAACTACTGATTTAGGGAATGTTTCACCACCGTGTACAACTCGGTGACCAGTACCTTGAATCTCATTGATATCTTCGATAATATGATGTTCTTTAAATTTCTCTAACATCAAGTTAACTGCTTCTTCATGATCTTTAATATCTCTGACTTCAGTTAATTTTTCCCCTTCAACAAGAATTGTAAAAATAGAATCGTCCATACCAATTCTTTCTACTACGCCTTTTGTTACTGTTTTTTCTTCAGGCATTCTAATAAGCTGGAATTTCAAAGATGAACTACCAGCATTAATCGCCAAAATTAATTTTGACATAAGATTTTGTCCTCCATCATTTGTTTAGTTATATTTTTCACATTTTATTTTATCATTAATACAGTTTGAATTCTATACTGTTACAGATTATTTTTTTGTATGATTTGTGTCCATCCATTGATTTAATTCAGTTATAAAACCTTGGAATTGTTGTGGGTTTTTAAAATCAGGAATATTCGCTAGGAATACTTCAACTGGTTTTGTTACATCTGCTTTTTTCTTCTGTAATATCAGTATAGATTTACGCGCTTTTTCATTTTTAAATAACGTAGATGGTAGATTTAAAAATGCTTGCATTTCCGTTTCTGTAGTAATGAATTTTTCTAACTGTTTCACATGTTCTCCTGAGAATAACTCGCTTGGAACAACTAAAAATGCATATCCTGCCCCTTTTAATGCATTAACAGCTTGTTCAATAAGCAAGTAATGGGAGTAACTATGCCCCTCTTTGAAACCTAGTTTCATTTCTTTACTACGGTCATCTACTGGATAATAACCAATAGGCAAATCACCAATTACAATATCAGATTCTTCTAATGGTAGTGGCATAATAGCATCTTGTGGATATACATCGAAAGGTATTTCTAGGTAGTTTGCAAGGTGAACGCTCACTCTAGAAAGCACTGGATCCACTTCAATAAGATGATGCATAATTGTTGTCTCAGTTAACACTTCTTTAACAGCAGCACTTAAGTGACCTGCACCACTTGCAATATCAACCACATGCAACTCGTCATTATCTTGTGTAAATCGTTGAACTAAGAAACCTAAAATTAAACCAATTGAATCTGGTGTGATTTGATGATTAGCCTGTATATTTTCTTCTTGCATTAAACTTAAATATGCAAATTGGAATGCTTTTCTTCTATCTTGAAGAGTAGCTTGTTCTAACATTTCTCGTTGATTAGTATAGATATCTTCCATTGCTAACCCTAGATTTTCTATAAAACTTTGTCCATTTTCTTGGTTTAAAGTTTTAGCTTTTTCATCTAAGTGATGGAATAATCTTTCCATAATCGTATTTTCTTCTGCCATTTAAATCCCTCTCTATAAAAAGCATCCATCGCTTTCATAGTGAAATCAGTTGATGTCATATTATCACTTGTAAAAAACAATGGATGCTTATTTCTCACACTACTATCTAAAAGTTTCCATCTTTAGACAAATAGTTATAAATTTTTGTATGCTTCTAAGGCTTTTTCGAAATCTGGGAAGTTTGTACCTTCACTTACAATTTCTTTATATACCACTTTGTTGTCTTGATCTAGTACGAATACTGAACGAGCTAATAATCGCATGCCTTCCATCACCACACCAAAGTTTTCACCGAATGATAAATCTCTATGGTCACTTAATGTTACCACATTATCTAAACCATTAGATGCACACCATCTTTTTTGTGCAAATGGTAGGTCAACTGAAATTGTTAATACAACACCATCTTCTTGTGATGCTTCTTCATTAAACTTACGTGTTTGTTGATCACATACACCAGTATCAATAGATGGTACTACACTGATCAATTTTTTCTTATTAGCATAGTCATCTAAAGATTTTTGATTTAAATCGTTATCTAATACTGTGAAATTAGGTGCAACATCTCCCTCATTCACTTGTTGTCCTGATAATGTTACTGGGTTATTTTTAAATGTAATTTCAGTCATATATATGACCTCCTATTTATATTTTTCATCCATTAATATCATACGACATCAATATGACCAAATTCAATTTTAAACTTTTATATCTTAAAAATTCGTTATATATAGTGTTAAATATTTTTACTAAGGAACATTCGATTTATTCAAAAAGCAAATCTTATTATGAATTGATAGTACTTACGTTTAAGTCCATCTACTTCAATAAAGATTTGCTTTCATTTTAATTATATTAATTTGTAAAAAAAGGTAATAAGTAGTCATATGCATTTTTAAGTATCAATAGTGCAGTGACTGTTATAAATAACAATTTAACATAACCCACACCTTTACTTATGGCGAATTGTGCACCCACATATGAACCTATGATCATACTGACTGCCATTATTAGTCCATAAAAATAATCAACTTGTCCTAATATCATAAATAAGATTAAAGCCCCTATATTGGATGCGAAATTGAGTACTTTAGCATTGCCTGCTGCACTTAAAAAGCCAAATCCAAACATAAGTAATACAAATAACATGAATGACCCTGTACCACCACCAATAAATCCATCATAGAAACCAATAATAAGATATGCCATGACAAACATAATGGCTTTCATTCGTGTGAAAGTGGTGAACGTCCTAACTGAACCCCAATCTTTTTTTACTAAGGTATAAATAAATACTAATGACAATGCAATAATAATTAATGGTTTTAAAAGTTGTGCAGGTAATAGTGTTGCTAAATAAGCACCAGCTGAAGATGCTATAAGGACAAACGGAAACAGTTTTGATACTATTTTCAAATCAACATTACCTGATCTAATAAACTTGATGGTGCTTGTCAGTGTCCCAAATGAACTTGCTAATTTATTTGTTCCTAGTGCTACTGCAGGTGGCAATCCAATTGCTAGTAGTGCAGGAGTAGAAATTAATCCTCCACCACCTACGACTGAATCAATAAATGATGCTAAAAATCCAAACAAAACAATAATCAATATGACATATATATCCCATTCCATGTCATGACCCCTTTGCGATTATTTATTAGAATAAATCTTCCATTAAAGCATCAGTTGATTTATCTTTTTCAGATTTATAATTTTTATCTACCATAATTGTTTCAATGTTTTCGACAGCTTCATCCACCATACTATCAAAGTTAAATACACTTTCGTATTCTACAACTTTATCAAAGTCTGGTTCTGTTACTGGGTTTTTAGGGGTGAAAATGGTACAACAATCTTCATAAGGTTGAATGGAAACTTCGAAAGTACCAATTTCTTTAGCCTTTTTCACAATATCTTCCTTATCAAGCGTTAATAAAGGGCGTAACACTGGCGTTGATGTAACGTGATTTATCGCATACATGCTATTGAGTGTTTGACTTGCAACTTGTCCAAGGTTTTCACCATTGACGATACCTAAAGCGCCAATTTTATGCACTAATTGATCAGCCACTCTCATCATTAATCGACGAGTGGAAGTCATCGTATATCTTGGATGTACTGACTTATTGATTTGTTTTTGTAAATCTGTAAAAGGCACGATGTGTAATTTAATTGGACCAACACGTTCAGACATTATACGTGTCAGTTCTATAACTTTATCTTTAGCTTTTTCACTCGTAAATGGCGGACTATGGAAATGTATCGCTTCAATTGTCACACCACGTTTCATTACTTCCATACCTGCAACAGGTGAATCAATTCCTCCAGATAACATCAAAAGCGTTTTACCGCCTGTACCAACTGGTAAACCTCCGGATCCTTGAATGACTTCCACATAAATATAGATTGCATCTAAACGCACTTCTACACGAATTTCATGTTGTGGTTGTCTCACATCTACTGTTAGTCCTTCCACATTTTTTAATACTGCTCCACCAATTTCTCGCTGTAGCTCATAAGTATCTTTAGGATAAGACTTATCTGATCGCTTAACGTCAATTTTAAATGTTGAACCATGATCAAATGATTGCGCTAATTGCACAGCGACATTAGCCATGGCTTGATCATTCTTTTCTGTTTTCAATACCGGACTGATTGATTTAATACCATACACTTTAGATAATCGATGTATGATTTCATCAATATCCGCTTCTTCGAACAACTCTATGTACATACGATCTCTTTTACCTTTAATATGGAATCCTTCTAAAGGCTTCAAAGCTCGTGTCACATTAGTTTTTAATTGATTCACAAATTTTTTACGGTTTGAACCTTTAAGTGTTAACTCACCATATCTAACTATTAAGTGGTCATATCTCATTACTTCAACAACTCCTTCACTTCTTCATATATAATTTCAAATTTATCTTTAAAGTTATCGATATCTTTTTGTGTAGTCATCTGTCCCATTGATATTCTAATACTTCCTTCAATTTGTCGGCCAGAAATACCCATTGCAAGCAATACTTCATTGAGTTTACCCCTTTTAGAAGAGCAAGCGCTCGTAGTAGATACCATAATATCTTGTTTTGAGAACGCATTGACTAAAACTTCCCCTTTAACACCAGGAAATCCTAAATTGATGATTTGTGGTGCAGCATCTTCAGGAGAATTAATTTTAATACCAGGGTATGTTAGAACCATGGCTCTAATTTGTTGTTGGTAAGAAGACAATCTTTGATGCAATTCATCTGTCTGTTTCATAGCATTATTAATCGCTTTTGCCATTGATACTGCCATTGGTAAATTAACTGTACCACTGCGAACGCCATATTCTTGACCTCCACCATGTATAATGGGCTCGATATTATGTGCTGTTCTAGTGATCAAAAGTCCTTGTCCTTTTAAACCGTTAAATTTATGACCACTTAAACTCAAACTATCAATACCTTCTATATTGAACGGTATTTTTCCTAAAGCTTGTACCGCATCTACATGAAAGTGCGCTTTAGGGTAATCTTTTAGTACATTGACAATTTGTTGTATTGGTTGAATCTGCCCCATAATATTATTGACATACATACATGTTACAAGGCCTACCCGTTCATTCATTATGGACTTCAAATGCTCGATATCTATCTGCCCATTTGATTGAACATTGACATATTTTAATACAAAACCTTCTTTTTCAGCTAAATATCTCACTACTTCTAATACTGAAGGGTGTTCTAATACAGAGGTTATGATTTCATTGGCTGTATCTTTTTTGCGATAAGCTATTCCTTTTAACGCCATATTATTAGATTCTGTAGCATCACTTGTAAAAATAATATCATATGAGTGATTTAATCTTAGTGCTTGATTAATTTGTTCTTTCGCTTGTTGCAACAATTTTTCTGCTTGTAAGCCAGCCTGATGAGGACTATTAGGATTATAATAAAGTGTCTCATTAACCTTTACAAAGGAATTCAAAACACTAGGATCTACTTTGGTTGTTGCTGCATTATCTAAATAAATCACTGATAACACTTCACTTTCTACATTTTTTACTTAGCTAATTTTATATACTACTGTCAAATATCATTGATATAGTATATTTCTATACTTAGACTACTATGAGTAATTATTTATTCAGTTTAATTATATTTTTCGTTATTTAACTATTAAAAAGCATTTCTAAATAAGCATACTCATGCATTATACTATTTTTTTGTAAAAATAAAAGACATGACTTCCAATTAAATGGAAACCATGTCTTATTATTAATTAAAATCGTTTTGATTTAATTACTTGCTCTTCAATATGTTTCGTAATACCAGGTTCTACACTTTCAAGTGCTTGTTCTGAAATTTCAATAGAACGCTTATAACGATTGTTTTTAAATAAACGTTCTGCTTCATTTAAGCTTTTATCAACACTTTGGTGATCTTTACGGTATCTGTTACCATATTGAATTAGCTTTTCAGCATAAACTGCATTAATTAATACATCGTTCGCTTCATCTTCAAATGTATTCATTTGAATGACGATTTTAGCAACTTTATCTTTTAATTGTTTGACGTGAATTGGTCTTTGACTAAATTGTTCATCAACTTCACGTACTTCATAATCGATTTCATTCTTCATAATAATGAATCGTTCTGGCACGCTAGTTAAGTTAGAAGCTAATAAGCGTCGATAAACCTCTTCTTTTTTAGATTGTACGCGCAATAAGTTATCTTCTGCCTCAGCTTCGTCTTCACGTAATTGAATTAAATGATTTTGTAATTTATCTTGCTTTTCATTAATCACACTTACATGATCTTCTAAATATTGTAAATTATCTTGTACTTCACTATATCTAACAGCCGACTTAGACATTTCTTTAAGAATCTCATCATATACTGAGATAAGATTTTGAATTTCATTTTCAAACTGTCTTACGCTTTGAACATCTGATTCATTAATATAGTAATTCTCACGAACATATTCAATTTCTGTTTTCAATGTATAATTCATGTCTTTGGCTTTGAATAAGTCATCAGTGATAACATCTTTAGTTTCTTCAACTTCATTCTTTGCCTTAACTTCATGTTCGATTAAGTCATACATTTCATCTAACTTATCATTGATATATTCAAGTTTGTCATTCGCTTCATTTAATTCTAATCTACTAATCATTGGTTCTACGAAACTCAATTCTGTTTTAAGGCTTTGAACAGTACCATCTACTTTAACATGATCTAAATCATAGCCTTCGACTTTTAAATCTCTACAACCATATTTTAAATCTTGGAATTGACCAGGAAGTTCCTTTTGAGCTTCACGAATTAATTCTGGTATTTCTTCCATATATTCTTTTAATTGTTGCATTTCTTCATGTAAAGCTGAAATATGGTTATGCGCTTGAACATAATTTCCGTCAGCTTTTAAAACTTCGTATTGAGATAACTTTGGTTCAAAGTTTTCAATTTCTGATTCTAATGGACCAGCTGCTTCACCATATTGGTGACGATTAGCTAATATATCTCGTTTCATTTCACGATGATCTACTTTACATTTTTCATATAATGCTTCGTTATCTTTATGTAATGCAACTATTTCATCCACTTGTGAAACTTGATTATTATAACTTGCTTCGTATTGATCCATTAATTCATGCGCATCATCAATTTCTGCTTGAGCACCTGAAAAGTTAAACTTATCTAAAAGTTCTTCAGCGTTGTGAATTTTTTCCTCGACAGGAGCTAAGTATTGATTAGTATTTTCTAAGTTGTCTTTCTTCATTGCATCGTACTTCGTTTTAGTTTCACCTTTTAGGTTTAAACTAGATAATTTTTTAATATTTTGATCAAAAGGTAATTTTTTAATATCTAATTTACGTTCTTCAGCTTTTTCAACGAGCTGTCGTTTATTCGATCGCAAGTAGAACATGATACCCACAGCAATCAATATAATAACTATTATTGCTAAAATGATATATAACACCATATATACTTCTCCTCCTATGTTATCACTCTATATTATAACGTAATTTGTCTTTTCATTAAATCAGAAAATGTATTTATTGATAGAATATTTTAAACACCTTATACTTATATAAAATAACGGTTAAGGGGAGACAATATGTCAGACATCAAAAACACAAATTATGACTTACTACAAAAACAACTCATTAGCTTAATAGAGGATGAATCAAATTTAATAGCGATATTGAGTAACACATCTGCACTTCTCAATGATCACTTAGACCAAGTTAATTGGGTTGGTTTTTACTTAATTGAAAATAACGAACTCATCTTAGGTCCTTTCCAAGGACACCCTGCTTGTGTCCATATACAAATTGGTAAAGGCGTTTGTGGTACAGCAGTCTCTAATAATGAAACACAAGTTGTAAAAGATGTCCACCAATTTCCTGGACACATAGCATGTGATGCCAATAGTAATTCAGAAATTGTCATTCCAATACATAAGGCCAATGAAATTATTGGTGTTTTAGATATTGATGCGCCAATTAAAAATAGATTTAATAATGAAGACCGCAAAGAATTGGAAAAAGTTGTTTCGATAATAGAAAACCAAATTAAATAGTTGAATTAAAAGTATTGACTCTTACGCATAAACTGTTACAATGAATTTTGTGTGAATTAACGAAAATAGCAGTTGTATATTATTGAGCGCTATGTTGTTCCCAATGCGGACGTGCCGTGTAACTGTCGCTATAAGGTGAAGACACATAAAACAACATATCTTAATAAGCATATAACACTCTTTTTTGTTTATTCATAACAACAAAAAAGAAAAAGGAGGAGTCTTATTATGGCTCGATTCAGAGGTTCAAACTGGAAAAAATCTCGTCGCTTAGGTATTTCTTTAAGCGGTACAGGTAAAGAATTAGAAAAACGTCCTTACGCTCCAGGACAACATGGTCCAAACCAACGTAAAAAATTATCAGAATATGGTTTACAATTACGTGAAAAACAAAAATTACGTTACTTATATGGAATGACAGAACGTCAATTCCGTAACACATTTGACATCGCTGCTAAACAATACGGTGTACACGGTGAAAACTTCATGATTTTACTTGCTAGTCGTTTAGACGCAGTAGTTTACTCATTAGGTTTAGCACGTACACGTCGTCAAGCACGTCAATTAGTTAACCATGGTCACATCGAAGTTGATGGCCGTCGCGTAGACATCCCATCATATTCATTAAAACCTGGTCAAGAAATCGCTGTTCGTGAAAAATCTCAAAAATTAAATATCATTACTGAGTCTGTTGAAATCAACAACTTTGTTCCTGAATATTTAAACTTTGATGCAGACAGCTTAAAAGGAACTTTCGTTCGTTTCCCTGAACGTAGCGAGTTACCAGCTGAAATCAATGAACAATTAATCGTTGAGTACTACTCAAGATAATATGTTTATATTCTTCACCCTTTCTCTTTGGAGATTGGGTGTTTTTTTATTTCCATAAATAATTACAGGCTGGGACATAGATATATACGTCAAGTTACATTTATATTTAGGCTTTAGTTGACTGAAATGAAAAAGCACTTATAATAAGTATTTTCCTTTCTAGTCAACCTTGCCGGGGGGACGGGCCCCAAACATATAGAATTTCGAAAAGAAAATCTACAGACAATGCAAGTTGGGGATGGATAACGATAAAGAAATACTTTTTCTTTAGAAATTAGTATTTCTTATGCATGAGTTTCACTCATGTATTCCTATTTTAAAGTACACATTAGCTGTGGCTAATGCGTAAGAACCACTACATCATAAATGATTAGTGGTTCTTTATAATTTCTATCCCACTCCCTCCTTTTCTATAGTGATTTATCTTTATAATCGGTCTGGTATATCCGTAATAATGCCATCAATATTTAGGTCTATGAGTTTTCTTGCTTCTTTAGAATCATTAACTGTATATGGCATCACTTTTAAATGCTCAGCATGTGCTTTTTCCATAAAATGTTTGTTAACAATGCTATAATTAGGATTAATATAGTTAGCAATTTTTGCAATCGCTTTAAAATCTGGTGATTTATACCAATATTTTTTCTTACTTATTAACACACCTAGTTCATAAGGCACATTCATATGCGCTAATTTACTGACACTGTCAAAATCAAAAGATTGCAAGATTACCTTATGTGTTGGAACTTGTTTCTCTTTAAGTTGATCTACAATCATCTTTTCAATGCCCGGATATTGGCTTGGCTTTTTAATTTCAATTAGTAATTTTTTTGAACTTCGAGAATGTAAATCTAATACTTCATCAAATGTTGGAATTTGTTCGCCTTCAAAATGACCCTGATGATAAGAACCAAAATCCAATTTTTTTAATTCTTCTAATGTATAATCTTTAACTTTACCTTTACCATTAGATGTACGATCTATCGTATCGTCGTGAATGACAACAAGTTGCTTATCCTTAGTATAATGTATGTCAATTTCTAACATATCTATAGGTAATGCGAAAGCATGTTGGTAGCCTATTAATGTATTTTCAGGATAGTCTTGTGGTAAACCACGATGAGCAATTAATTGATATGATGGATTTGAATGTTCATTCGACATGAAAGTCACCTTTCTTTTAATCTGATTAATAATATTCTAAACTTAAATTACCATAATGACACAGGAGGTCAATCTAAATGGTCCAACATGACTTTAAAGTTCAAACCACTTGGCAAGGTGGTAGAAATGAAGTTGGTCAAGTAACTGGCGACGTGATTAATGAACAAATATCTATTCCAGCCTCTTTAGAAGGTACTGGTGTGGGTACCAATCCTGACGAACTATTAGTTAGCGCAGCATCATCTTGCTATATTATTTCCTTGGCAGCAACACTTGAAAGAGCTGGTTATAAAGACATTTCAATTACACAGCAATCCATCGGCAATGCTGTATTTGAAAATGCAAAATTCAAAATGACATCCATTACACATTATCCAGAAATCAAAGTAGCAGACAAAGATAAAGACAATTTAGAAAAGCGATTACCAAAATTATTAAAAATTGCTGATAATAATTGTATGATTTCTAACTCGATTAAAAACAACGTCATAGTTCACATTGAACCAATTATAAAATAACTATAAAGCTGTCAGATTGATGAAAATCATTGCTTAAATCTGACAGCGATTTATTTAACCTTTTAAATTTTCAGAATATTTGTTAAAATGGTTCAATATTACACTTGGAGGAATGACTTATGCATTATTATCAACCCCTTTTACTTACACCAGGACCAACCCCAGTACCCGATGAAATTATGTCCCAAATTCAATTACCTATGGTAGGCCATCGTTCTTCGGATTTTGAAGTGATTGCTGAAGATGCTTATAGTGGCTTAAAACCAATATTCGGTGCCCAAAATGATGTCTTAATATTAACATCTAGTGGTACGAGTGTATTAGAAGCAAGTATGTTAAATATCGCTAATCCTGAGGATCATATCGTCATTATTGTTTCAGGCGCCTTTGGCAATCGATTCAAACAAATAGCTGAGACTTATTATAAAAATATCCACGTCTATGACGTTTCTTGGGGCGAAGCAGTCAATGTTAATTCATTTTTAGATTTTCTTAAAAGTTTAAATGTCAAAGTCACTGCTATTTTTACCCAATTTTGTGAAACATCTACTGGTGTATTACACCCTATCCATGTACTTGGACAAGAAATTAAATCTTATGATTCAGATATCTATTTTATAGTTGATGGCGTAAGTTGTATTGGTGCCGTCGATGTTGACTTGGTCAAAGACCATATTGATGTTTTAGTGTCAGGTAGTCAAAAAGCAATTATGTTACCACCAGGTTTAGCTTTTGTCGCTTATAGCACTAGAGCGAAATCAAGATTCAAAGAAGTTACAACACCAAGATTTTATCTTGATTTAAACAAATATATAGATTCATCTACTAAACACTCTACTCCTTTTACACCAAATGTTTCATTATTTAGAGGTGTGAATGCATATGTTGACTTAGTTAAGCATGAAGGTTTGAACCATGTTATTCAACGTCATTATATTATTCGAGATGCGTTACGACATGCTCTTAAAGCACTAGACCTCGACGTATTAGTTAAAAAAGATGAAGTTGCTTCCCCTACCGTTACAGCATTTATTCCAAATTCCAAAGATGAATTGACAATAATTAAAAATCAACTTAAATCTAGATTTAATATTACTATTGCAGGTGGTCAAGGGCATCTTAAAGGAGAAATACTTAGAATTGGTCATATGGGTAAAGTCTCCCCATTTGATATTCTATCCGTTGTTTCCGCATTAGAACTTATTCTTACTGAATATAGAAACTCAAATTATATTGGTACAGGTGTATCAAAATTTATGGAGGTAATACAGCATGAGTCATAAAATTTTAGTTTCGGACCCTATTTCAGATGAAGGTATTAAAAGTTTATTAGAACATCCTGACTTTGACGTCGATATTCAAACTGATTTAACAGAAGAGACATTGGTAAATATAATTCCTGACTATGAAGGGTTAATCGTGAGAAGTCAAACACAAGTTACTGACCAAATTATTGAAGCTGCATCAAATTTAAAAGTAATTGCTAGAGCAGGTGTTGGCGTAGATAATATAAATATTGAAGCTGCGACATTAAAAGGTATACTAGTCATCAATGCACCGGATGGCAATACCATCTCAGCAACTGAACATTCCATCGCAATGATTTTGGCTATGGCTAGAAATATTCCACAAGCGCATCAATCTCTAAAAGCTGGAGAGTGGAATAGAAAAGCGTTTCGTGGCACAGAATTGTATAAGAAAACATTAGGTATTATTGGTGCTGGACGTATTGGTTTAGGTGTAGCAAAACGTGCACAAAGTTTTGGAATGCAAATATTGGCCTTTGACCCATATTTAACAGAAGACAAAGCCAAATCATTAGATATTCAATTGGCTACTGTAGATGAGATTGCTTCAAAGTCAGATTTTGTAACCGTCCATACGCCTTTAACACCTAAAACAAAAGGTATTGTCGGAGATAACTTCTTTAAAAAAGCGAAACCTAATTTACAAATAATCAATGTAGCCCGAGGTGGGATAATTGATGAAGATGCACTTATCAATGCTTTAGACCATGCTCAAATTTCAAGAGCTGCCATAGATGTATTTGAGCATGAACCCCCTTTAGATTCGCCATTAATTAAACATGATAAAATTATAGTGACACCACATTTAGGTGCATCAACTGTTGAAGCACAAGAAAAAGTAGCTGTCTCTGTTTCAAATGAAATCATTGATATATTAACTAAAGGGACTGTCGAACATGCAGTCAACGCACCTAAAATGGATATGAATGAGGTTGACCAAAATGTAAAAGATTACTTATCATTAGCCACTACAATTGGGGAATTTGGTATCCAACTCTTAGAAGGTGCACCGAGTGAAGTAACGATTACTTATGGCGGAGATGTAGCAAAAATTGATACAAGCCTAATATCAAGAACCATAGTATCTAATATTTTAAAAGAAGACTTTGGAGATGAAGTCAATATTATCAATGCTTTAGCTTTATTAAATCAGCAAGATGTAACCTATCAAATTGAAAAAAATAAAAACGAATCAGGTTTTAGTAACTATATTGAATTGTCATTATCAAATGATAAAGACACAATTAAAATTGGTGGTACGGTATTGTCCGGTTTTGGCCCAAGAATTGTTAGAATCAATAATTTCTCTTTAGATTTCAAACCTAATCAGTATCAAATCGTTACATGTCACAATGACCAACCAGGTATAGTTGGTAAAACAGGTAATTTATTAGGAGATAACGGTATTAATATTGGTTCAATGACTTTAGGTAGAACAATTGAAGGTGGTCAAGCATTAATGATACTATCTATTGACCAACCAGCATCACAAACCCTTGTTACTGAACTTAACAATGCGATACCATTCAATAAAATTATAAGTACTAAACTAACACTTTAAATCAATAAAAGCTACAAAATATGTGATTGATGACATCATAACATCTCTCATATATTCTGTAGCTTTTTTTATAATAATATGTCGCGGATATTTCCCACATGATTAACAATATAATCGGCATCGTTATTTTCTAATTCTGTCTTAGCCTGTTCACCTTTTAGTCCAGTTAAAGTTCCTATAAATGTAGCACCTATTTTCTTTGCACTTAATAAATCCGCTAATGAATCACCTACAATAAATACTTCCTCTTTTTTAACTATATTATTTTGATGTGTTATATATTTGAAGTATTCATCTTTCTTATTACCACTTAATGTTGCTATATAACTAAACGGATTTGGCTTTCCTAAAGGTTTATATTCAGCAAACATAGTTTCAGCTTTTAACACTTCGCTTGCTGTCACAATGTGCTTTTCATCAAAATATGAAAGTAGATTCAGTGTTTGAAATGGCACGAGTGTTTCCGTTCTTGGTCTACCTGTAGCAATCGCAATTTGATAGCCACTAGCTTTCAAATCATTGAGTAGATCTTGAATCTCTTTAATAGGACGTATTAAAATTTCTTGATGAATAAAACCACTTTTATTTTGCTTGTACGGTGCATGACCTCCAACTACTTTAAACAATGTTGACCCTAAATACCATTCTTGATATATAGATTGTGTTAAATTCCAAAGCGGACTTTTAAAATCAAAGTATGATACATTGTTCGTATTTAATTCATTTCTCGCATACTCTTGTAATCGAGAGAAAATATTAGACTTTCCGCTTTGAACATGTTCTAAAAATTTAAGTGGCAATTGGTAATCAATTTGATAATTAGATTTTATCAATTGACCTATATGTTGTAACTGTTCTCCATTAATTTGTTGAGACTGAAGTATCTTTTCTACTTCATCAGATGGTAATGCTTTTAATATCTGAATATAATGTAAACTAAAGACAATATATAACATGTCCCAATTTGAGTTTAAACCGAGTGACTTCAACTTTTTTAAAACGTCATCGTTGACGAATATATCTGCTCTAATTCGATCAATATCTTCATTTTCAAGAAGACTTAAATCTATATCAGGTTTCAATCCTAAATAACTTTGATCCATTAGTAATTCATAGACAGTCAAAGCTGAAACATCAAAGCAACGTTCTTCACTTAAAAAAACACCATCTACATCAAACAATACTGACTTCATCTATAAACTCCCTTTCAGAAAATTCTGATACTATATAATATACATGTTGTAAATAAATAGAGCAAATTCAAATTATGAATTTGCCCTACCCTATTAAAAATATTATGATTCGATTTGTTTTTCTATTTCGTCTGCGACTTGTTGTACATGAGTACCAATGATGACTTGAGTTGAATGTTTACCACTCTTAGTGACACCAACAGCACCTGCACTTTTAATTTTCTGTTCATCGATGATTGAGTTATCTTCAAGCTCTAATCTTAGTCTTGTTGCACAATTTGTCAAAGTAGTAATGTTTTGAGCGCCACCCAAACCATCAAGAATTTGTGAAGCTGATTTACTATATTTACTTCCATTACTTTGCTTAGTATCAGCACTTTCCTTTTCAATCGCATCCTCATCAGTTGGATCAACTAATTCATTGTCACCTCGTCCAATGGTATTTAAATTAAAGAACTGTATGACAAATCTAAAGATAACATAATATAAAATGAAGAATACAATACCTTGTACTAATAACATTAATGGTTGATTAGCTACTGGATTTATTAGAGATAATATGTAATCTATGAGTCCTGCACTAAATGAAAATCCAGCTGTCCAATGAAAAGTAGCAGCAATAAATAATGATAATCCAGTTAACAATGCGTGAATAACATATAATATAGGTGCAACAAACATAAATGCAAATTCAATTGGCTCTGTAACACCTACGAAAAAGGCAGCTATCGCACTTCCTAAGAACCAACCATATACTTGTTTTTGTTGAGATGTTTTAGCTGTATGGTACATTGCTAAAGCTGATGCAGGCATACCAAACATCATAATTGGAAAGAACCCTGCTTGGTATCGACCTGTAATACCATGTACAGCATCTTTACCTGTTTGGAATTTACCAATATCATTGATTCCAACTGTATCAAACCAAAATACTGTGTTTAATGCATGATGTAAACCCGTTGGAATTAATAAACGGTTGGCTACACCATAAATAAATGCGCCAAATGGCCCCATACCTACAATCCAAGTACCAAATGTCACAATAGCATTATAAACAACTGGCCATACAAATAATAAAATAACTGCTATAAATGTACAGAAAAATGCGGTTAGTATAGGTACCAGACGTTTACCACTGAAAAATGATAATGCGAGTGGTAACTCTGTTTCACTAAATCGATTATAAGTATACGCCGCAATAAGACCAATAATGATACCTACAAATACGTTGCCGTTATCCATCTTGTCGAATGCTTCACCTAATGATGATGGCTTAACATGCAAGATAGGCGCTAATTTATCTGGTGATAACACTTTGGTTACTACAAAGAAGCCTAATGCTGATGCTAATGCGACTGCACCATCATTCTTCTTAGCCATACCAATGGCTACACCTATAGCAAATAATATGCCTAATTGCTCAAGAATAGTAGTACCTACGGCAACAAAGAATTGAGCCACTTGAGGTAAGGCATGTAAAACGTTTAGCGCGTTACCTATACCAACTATAATCGCTGCTGCTGGTAATACTGCCACTGGTAACATCAGTGAACGACCTAAATTCTGAAAAAATTTAAACATGTAACACTCCCCCTTTATTTTTGTTGGATGATAAATGACAATTTTCAATTTCTCAAATTTATCATTTAATTTGTAATTTTGTATATGTATGAAAAATGATGTAAATCACTGTCATATCAACTTATATCCTTACATATTGTATCAGAATCAATAGATAAATAAAATTGCATTTTCATGCTAATTATGAACTTTTCAAGTTTTTTGTTTTTTTAAATTTGATAGAAGAACACTTCTGTTAAAATTCACATTGAAATAAAAGTAATTATGATATTTTACACTAATCTATTTATAACAAATTATACAAAATATATTATACACAATATTTTGATTTTTTGATAAAATGATAGCAATCAATAAGGAGGTTGAGCTTTATGAAAAAGATTTTAGTAATCGTTTCAATTTTTAGTGTCTTATTAGTAGCTTGTTCAAGTAGCCCTACTAAAAAGGCGGAAGGTAAATGGCAAAATGAGAATGGTGATATTATCACTATAAAAGGTGAATCTCTCAAAGTCACAACTGAAGGTGAAACTGCAGAAGGATCAATAAAAGATGATAAAGAACATAAAGATCTTGCCAAAATTAATTTAGGTGGCTCAACTGGTTATTTAAAAGTTGGTAAAAAAGCGGTTTACGCATTAGAAAAACCAGATGAAAAACCCGATGATAGTGAAGCAAAATTCGAGAAAATCAAACAATAATATTAATACCCGTTAAAATCTAAACATGATTTTAACGGGTGTTATATATAATCATTATTTTACTTTTTTCGCTTTGGCAACTTCTTCATCAGAACCAGCCTTTAACTTTAATTTTAATGTATCATCTTCTAGCTTATAATCAATTTTCATAGGATGATTTTCATAATATAATGTTATGATTTTATCATCTTTATTTATTTTACCGTGTAAGACTTCTTTTTCATTTTCATTAGAAACCTCAACCTTATTGTTTTTCTTAATTTCTATCGTCCCGCCATTGTCTTCCACTTTGTATTTACCATAGATTTGATTACTACACGCTGTTAATATAAAAAGCATCGTAAGCGTAATCGCCATTATTTTCTTCATACTGTTTACACCTTTCAATTAGAAATTCAGTATAAAATATGCAATCTCAAAAATTAAATTACTCTTTTTTCAATTCAATTTTTTCATCATCTTTATCTGGATTAATTAATATGAGTTTATCCCCTTTAACTTTATAATCAAATTTCATTGTTTCATCCTGCACTTCAAACGTCATTGTTTTTTTATCTTTGTCAATTCGCCCTTCAACATTACCATCATTCTTTTCTACACCAAAAATACCACCATCATTTTCTAGTGATTTTAGATGTAAAGTTGCACGATCACTATCTTTACTTGCTTTAATGCTCATTTCATCATTTTTATATGTACCATCTACTTTACTACCGCATGCTGCTAACAAAATAAGCATGCCTAAACATAATACAATTATTCTTTTCATTTAAAATGTCCCCCTAAAATTTAAAATGTTTTGTACATCATAACAATGATGGAGGACACATATTGTCTATTTACTTATACATTAAAAAACATATTAAAAAGGTTGGATATGATTCAAAATATTTCATTGAATCCCTATCCAACCTTAATGTTTAATTATAAATTTTTAGCTAATTCATTTAATTCTTTTTGCAATGCTGTTGTTTGGCGTTCGATTTCTTTTGTTAAGTAATCTACTTTTTCATTTCTTTTTAAGTCTTTAGGTAAATTACTTGTATCAATAGGTTCACCAAACTTTATTAATGCTTGACCTGTAACCAGTCCATGTAATTTTTTAGGTCCTACATATGCTGCAGGAAGTATAGGTGCTTTACCTAACATAGCTATTGTTGCTGCACCACGTTTCAATGGCGCACCTTCTGCAGATGTTCTGTGACCCGTTGGGAAAATGCCAACTGTTTTATTCTCTTTTAATAATTTAATTGGTCGTTTTAATGTGCTTGGACCGGGATTTTCTCTATCTACTGGAAATGCATTTAATGCAGTTAAAAATTTACCGCCCCATTTATTACTAAATAATTCTTTCTTTGCCATGTAATGGATTTGGTTTGGATAAATAGCCATACCTAACATTATCACTTCGTTATAACTTTCATGTGTACAAGTCACAACATATTGATTATCTTTCGGTACATTTTCTTTTCCGATAACAAATAATGATTTACCTAACTTAACTAAAATAAAATACAAGATACTACTAATCACTCTATACATAGTTACACCTACTCTTATAGTTTTCTGTTTAACATTTAGATTTTATCATTTAGATACTTGTTGAACAAGATAAGCTTTAAATAAGTCTAAAGTCTGATTGCAGAAAACTAGCGTTTTTGTGAAAAAAATTACATAATTATATTGTGAGAATATTTATATTGGAGGTCAAATATGTCAGATTATACACAAATGAATCAATCCTTTGATTCTTACGATCAGCCATCTCGATATAATAAACCTAAGTTTCCATGGTTTAAAACTATACTCGTTGCATTAATTGCAGGTATCATTGGTGCATTACTAGTATTGGGTATTGGCAAACTACTCGATCATACCATTTTCAATCAAAATGGAGCCACTGTTAATGAAGCTTCAAATAGTAAAGGTGGTAATCAGTTAGACGGTAAAAGTGATAAGTATAGTTCAGTTCATGAGATGATTAAAGATGTATCGCCAGCAATTGTAGGTGTTATCAATATGCAAAAGTCAACGAACTTGGACGATTTACTAAATGGTAAGACAGCTAAGCCTGAAGAAGCAGGTATTGGATCCGGAGTCATCTATCAAATCAGTGATGGTTCAGCATACATCGTTACTAATAATCACGTTATCGATGGTGCTTCTGAGATTAAGGTTCAGTTACACAATTCCAAACAAGTTAAAGCAAAATTAGTTGGTAAAGACGCAGTCACTGATATTGCCGTATTAAAAATTAATAATACGAAAGGTATCAAAGCTATAGACTTTGCTAATTCATCTAAAGTACAAACAGGCGATAGCGTATTTGCGATGGGTAACCCTCTAGGCCTTGAATTTGCAAATTCAGTCACTTCGGGTATTATTTCAGCAAATGAACGTACGATTGATGCCAATACCACTGGTGGAAATACAAAAGTAAATGTACTTCAAACTGATGCAGCAATTAACCCTGGTAACTCTGGAGGTGCCTTGGTAGATATCAACGGTAATTTAGTTGGCATAAACTCTATGAAAATCGCTTCAGAACAAGTTGAAGGCATTGGATTCGCTATACCAAGTAACGAGGTCAAAGTTACCATTGAACAATTAGTTAAACACGGTAAAATTGAACGTCCTTCTATTGGTATCGGCTTAATTAATTTAAGTGATATTCCAGATTCATATAAAAAAGAATTAAATACGGATAGTCAATCTGGTGTTTATGTAGCCAAAGTGGATCACGATAATGACTTGAAAAAAGGAGATATTATTACTAAGGTAGACGGAAAATCAGTAAAAGAAGACACAGATTTACGAACATATCTATATGAAAATAAGAAACCAGGTGAAGACGTTAAGTTGACGATTATTCGAGATGGTAAAACTGAAACAATTGATGTCAAACTAAAGAAACAAGTTCAGTCAGTTAGCCAATCTTCTTCAGAAAAACAAAGTCAATTTGCAGAATAAATAACAGGAATGGATGAATTTAGTTTTCATCCATTCCTGTTTTATTTTCACCTAAGTAATAAGTTGGAATTAAAATAAGTATAATCGCAATCATTGAAACTAGAAAACCTTCATGAAAGCCCACAATTGAATGACTCATTTCATGATGACTATGTCTCATGGATAAATTAGAAGCTACAACGGTTGCTATGATTGCTGTACCAAAACTTGCACCAATATTTTCAATCATGTTAATTCCTACGCCAGCTTCTGATAACTGATTCTGAGAAACACCTTTGTAGGCATCGGCCATTAAACCTAAATTGATGCCACCAACACTACATCCACGAATAAATAAAATGAACGACAACCATGCAATAGATGATTCATTATCAACAAATATCAATGGAATTGTGCCAAGAATAGCAATCACGATACTAATATATATAACCTTTTTGGATCCTATCCGGTCAATAGATGTTCCAATATATGGTCGTGTGATTAACATACCTATGCCTTGAGGAATTAGTGCTAGTGCTGCACCAATAGCAGAATAACCTTTAAATTCTTGAAAATATAAAGGTAGAATAACCATTGGCCCCATAATACCCACATTTGCTAATAATAATCCTGTCATTGATGCTGAGTACGTTTTATTTTTAAACAAATTTAAAGGTAGTACCGTATTAAAATCGCATAGTTTGTTATAAAAAATATAAGCAACAATAGCTGCAACTCCAATGAATATAAATGTCATAACTTTACTATCTATAAATGAACCTATAGTACCAGCTAGACTGATACCATAGATCACTGTTGCACTCGTAATGCATAATAAAAGAATGCCCCATATATCTAACTTTTTATGCTTTTCAAATGGTTTGAATGATGGTACATATTTCATCATGAGTGGTACAGAAATGAGTGAAACTACTATATTAATAAAAAACATCCAACGCCATGAGGCAAAATGAATTATAAATCCACCTAATGTTGGGCCGAGAATTGGTCCAAAGATCATAGGTGTACTGACGATAGCCATTACCCTTCCTATATGATCTTGTCCAGCAGTCTTTACCAGTAAAGTGAACATAAGTGATGTAATAACTCCCGCACTAAATCCTTGAAAGATTCTAAATAGAATAAATATACTCACTGTCGGACTGATTCCTACAAATAATGAAGTAATACCAAAAACTAGCATAGCTATAATAAAAGTATATTTACTATTAAAATGATTCATTAACCATCCAGAAAAAGGAATAGCTATAGCAAGGGCTAAAATATATCCAGTAATCCCCCATTGGACAATATCTATATTAGTATGAAATGTTTGATTAAGTTGTTGAATACCAATATTTATCATAGTTGAATCTAACATAGGTGCAATGGCTCCAATCGCTATTGCCCATGCCGCATTCATTGTATCTTTTGGAATCTGATGTTGTGTCGCTTTCTTTGACATAAAACGTCTCCTTTTTGTTTCTTCGTCAACAAACTTACACCCTTTTAGTTTCCTTGTCAACAAAATTCCGATAAAAAAAGTACTCTAAAATTAATTAGAGCACTTTTTTCGAAATATCATACTTAATGTTGTAATCTTTTATTTTTAATTTCTTTATCCAAATGTTGATTATACTTTTCTATAAAATGTTGAATGCTTTCGAACTCTTGTTGTGTTAAACTTTCAAAAACATCTTGATCTCGTGCATCAAATTTTGCATGAAGTTGTTGATGTGTGTGATAAACTTGTTGTCCTTTAGGCGTAAGTCGAAAATAAATTTCTTTTTTATTATGCTCATTTTGATAACTTTCAATTAACTTTTTAGATTGTAATCGTTTCGTTAATTTACTAATTGCACCTCTTGTCATAAATAGCTGCTCCGTTAAACTTCTAACATTTGGATTGTCTAATTCATGTATCGCTTCAATGCAATGCACTTCACTAGACTTATAATCCTTTAATGCCTCTTGCATTTCACTTTTATTTAGCCATGCTATTTTATTAAACACGTTACGTAATCCTGTCATGATGACTTCTTCTTTATTCACGCTTTACCTCCTAGACACAACATATTGCAACTACTATTTATAGTTAACCATGAAGTATTTCTTTTTACCTCTACGAATAATCGTAAACGCACCTTCGATTTTATCTTCATCAGTTAATTCGTAGTTAACATCTTGTTGGCGTACACCATTAATATAAATCGCACCATTATTAACATCTTCACGAGCTTGACGTTTAGATGATCCAATGCCTGTTTCAATCAATGCATCAATAATATTAGTTGTATCCTTAGATAATTCAACTTGAGGTACGTCTTTAAAACCTTCTTTTAATTCTTTTGCTGATAAAGATTTTAAATCACCGCTAAATAATGCTTGTGAAATTCTAATCGCATCATTCAAGGCGTCTTCACCATGGATAAAGCGTGTCACATTTTCAGCTAAAGCTTTTTGAGCTTCACGTTTGTGAGGTGCTTCTTCTTTAGACTGCTCTAACTGATCGATTTCTTCTTTACTCAAGAATGTAAAGTATTTTAAGAACTTGATAACATCTTCATCTGATTGATTAATCCAGAATTGATAAAATTCATATGGGCTTGTTTTATCAGCATCTAGCCAAACAGCACCTGATTCTGATTTACCGAATTTCTTACCATCAGATTTTGTTACTAAAGGAATTGTTAATCCATAAGCTTCAGTTTGACCATACATACGTCTCATCAATTCGATACCACTTGTAATGTTACCCCACTGGTCTGAACCACCGACTTGAATTTTACAATTTAATTCACGATTCAAGTGTCCGAAATCGATAGCCTGTAAAATAGTATACGTAAATTCAGTATATGAAATACCATGTTCTAACCGCGTTTGGATAGAATCTTTACCTAACATGTAATTGACACCGACATGCTTACCATAATCGCGTAAGAAACTAATTAACGAAATTTGGCCTAACCAGTCTTTATTATTTACTAATACTGCTCCTTTATCGGTACCAAATTCAAATAATTTATGCATTTGATTACTAATACCTTGCACATTGGCTTCTACTTGTTCTTCTGTTTGTAACACACGTTCTTCTGATTTACCTGATGGGTCCCCAATCATACCTGTTCCGCCACCAATTAAAACAATAGGACGATGCCCGTGTTCTTGGAAACGTCTTAATGTTAAGAACGGAAGCAAATGACCAATATGTAAACTATCTGCAGTTGGATCTGCACCACAATATAGCGTTACTTGCTTTTTATTTAATAATTCCTCTATACCCGCTTCATCTGTTTGTTGATAAATCAGTCCACGCCACTTTAAATCTTCAATTAATGCATTTGTCATATTTCTCTTCCTCCTATATATTATGTATTTTCATAAGTTAAGATGAACGTAAAACTTAGAATTAAAGACCAATTCTAAAAATTTGTATAAGTATGATTTATAGATTTATTTAATCAACAAAAAAAGCACCCTTACATCATATTTAAATGTAAGGGCGCAATTGCACGGTACCACCATACTTGAATTAAAGGTATATACAGATTTTATAATTAAACCCATTTATACCTCTTTTCTCTTTACTAATGATACGTTCATTAATCAAACGTCAGACTGTTATATAAGGTGTATTCACTAGTTAGATCATGTTAGTTCTCAGCAACCACTAACTCTCTAAAAATCTCTAAAAAGCTACTTGTCCTTCATCTGAAACTTATGTATTTGCCATTAATTATAGTTAACATTATTTTAAAAGTCAACTTTACGACTATGGTATAATAAGTCTACATAAAGGAGGTTTGCTATGGATAAAATCATGAAACAACAACAACAAGATAAAATGTTTCAATTTGAAAAGAAATATAAGCAGCTCAAACATATCATCGTTACCATCTTTCTAATTGGTTTGATGTTTATGATTATTATCCTGCTAGCAGCCATCATATACTTTCATCAATTGACTAAAGATGCTTCATCTATAAGTGATCATGCACTTAAACATAAGGTCATTCACTTTGCAGGAGATGACTTAATTAATTATAAAAACAATGACATTTTAGATGAATATGATCATTCTTTAAATTCATTAATTGTTGGTCCAAAACATGTTAGTCCAGACGTCATTAAAGCATTAACTTCTTCAGAAGACACCTTATTCTTTCAACATAATGGCATTTTACCTAAGGCCATTATACGAGCAATGTTTCAAGATATAATGCAAAATGATCAAAGTTCTGGTGGCAGCACGATAACACAACAATTGATTAAAAACCAAGTACTTTCTAATGAAAAAACTTATAGTCGTAAAGCTAATGAAATTATATTAGCACAAAGACTTGAACGTATACTCTCTAAAGAAGAAATTATTTATACGTATTTAAATATTGTACCTTTTGGTAGAGATTATAACGGTGCCAATATAACAGGTATCTCTTCGGCGTCTTATAGTTTATTTGGAATTCCACCTAAAGATTTAAATGTTGCACAATCAGCTTATTTAATTGGCTTATTACAAAGCCCTTACGGTTATACACCATATAAGGAAAATGGTGACTTAAAACCAGACAATCAAATAGATTATAGTATTCAGAGACAACATTATGTACTAAAACGTATGTTGGTCGAAGAAAAAATATCTAAAAAAGAGTATAAAGAAGCGTTAAAATACCATATTAAATCACATTTACTTACAAAACCTAATAAAAATGCTGGTTAAATCATAAATACCCGGTAATGATCAATACATTACCGGGTTTGTTAATTAAATTTAGAATAAGCCTACTGCATGTCCATCATCTGTAACATCCATATTTAATGCTGCTGGTTTTTTAGGTAAGCCAGGCATTGTCATAATTGCACCTGTTAATGCAACTATAAATCCTGCACCTGTTTTCGCTTCTAATTCACGAATCGTAATTTCAAAATCACTAGGTGCACCTAAGGCTGTTTGATCATCGCTAAATGAGTATTGTGTTTTAGCCATACAAATTGGATAATGGTCCCAACCATTGTCTTTAAATTGTTTTAATTGTTTTTGAGCCTTACTTGAGAATGTTACTTTTGAACCACCGTAGATTTCTTTAACGATTGTTTCAATTTTATCTTCTAAAGGTTGATTTAATTCATAAAGTGGTTTGAAGTTTTGAGGTTGATCAATGACTTCTAATACTTCATTAGCTAGATCAACGCCACCTTTACCACCTTTTTCCCAAACTTCAGTCAATGCAATTCTCACGCCATTTTCTTTGGCCCATGATTTAACAAACTCAATTTCTGCATCTGTATCGTGAATAAATGCATTGATAGCTACAACTGGTTCAACACCAAACTTCTTAATATTATTTACATGACGTTCTAAGTTAACGATACCTGCTTTAACAGCATCCACATTCTCTTCTTTTAAATTATCTTTCGCAACGCCACCATGCATTTTTAAGGCACGCACAGTTGCTACCACTACAACTGCTGATGGTTCGAAACCTGCTTCACGTGCTTTGATATCCATGAATTTTTCAGCTCCTAAATCAGAACCGAATCCTGCTTCAGTAACCACAATATCAGCTAATTCACGTGCAGTTTCTGTCGCTAAAATTGAATTACATCCGTGAGCGATATTAGCGAATGGTCCACCGTGTACAAGTGCTGGCGTTCCTTCAATTGATTGTACTAAGTTTGGCTTAATAGCATCTTTTAAAATCATTGCTAAAGCACCTTCAACTTTTAAATCAGCAACAGTCACAGGCTTACGATCACGTGTATAACCGATTGTGATTTTACTAATTTTTTCTCTTAAGTCTTTAATGCTTCGGCTAAGACATAAGATAGCCATAATTTCAGATGCAACTGTAATATTAAAGCCATCTTCACGTGGTACACCATTAGTTGGACCACCTAGTCCAACGTTAACATGACGTAAAGCACGATCGTTCATATCTAATACACGTTTCCATTCAATACGACGTTGATCAATGCCTAATTCATTACCTTGATGTAAGTGGTTATCGATAAATGCTGATAATGCATTATTCGCTGTAGTAATCGCATGGAAGTCACCGTTAAAGTGTAAATTGATATCTTCCATTGGTAATACTTGTGCATATCCACCACCAGTAGCGCCACCTTTTATACCAAATGTTGGTCCTAACGCTGGTTCACGTAATGCTACCATGACATTCTTTTTTAATTCATGAAATGCATCTGATAAACCAACTGTAACTGTCGATTTACCTTCCCCTGCTGGTGTTGGACTCATTGCTGTTACTAATACAACTTCACCCTTATTATCTTTAGGTTTTATTTGGTTAATATCAATTTTAGCTTTGTAATGTCCATATTGCTCTAAGGCTTCTGCTGGAATCCCTGCTTCTTTAGCTATTTCACTAATAGGTCTAATTTTTGATTGATTCGCAATTTCTAAATCTGATAAATGTGCCAACTTATTTCAACCCCTTGTAAATAATATAAATAGAAAAATAAGTGTAAGAATGTTTGATATGTAATGACTCTCATTCTCTTACAACTTTAATAATAACCGACTCAATCAATGATGTCGAATATTTGTTAACGTTTACATTACTATTATCAGAAATATTCAAAAAATATGATTGAGTCTAGAAAAACTAAACTCAATCATATTTATCTTGGTTCTGTTGCAAAGTTGAATTTATAGTATAATTTTAACAAAAAGGAGTCTTCTGTATGAACTATTTCAGATATAAACAATTTAACAAGGATGTTATCACTGTAGCCGTTGGCTACTATCTAAGATATGCATTGAGTTATCGTGATATATCTGAAATATTAAGGGGACGTGGTGTAAACGTTCATCATTCAACGGTCTACCGTTGGGTTCAAGAATATGCCCCAATTTTATATCAAATTTGGAAGAAAAAGCATAAAAAAGCTTATTACAAATGGCGTATTGATGAGACGTACATCAAAATAAAAGGAAAATGGAGCTATTTATATCGTGCCATTGATGCAGAGGGACATACATTAGATATTTGGTTGCGTAAGCAACGAGATAATCATTCAGCATATGCGTTTATCAAACGTCTCATTAAACAATTTGGTAAACCTCAAAAGGTAATTACAGATCAGGCACCTTCAACGAAGGTAGCAATGGTTAAAGTAATTAAAGCTTTTAAACTTAAACCTGACTGCCATTGTACATCGAAATATCTGAATAACCTCATTGAGCAAGATCACCGTCATATTAAAGTAAGAAAGACAAGGTATCAAAGTATCAATACAGCAAAGAATACTTTAAAAGGTATTGAATGTATTTACGCTCTATATAAAAAGAACCGCAGGTCTCTTCAGATCTACGGATTTTCGCCATGCCACGAAATTAGCATCATGCTAGCAAGTTAAGCGAACACTGACATGATAAATTAGTGGTTAGCTATATTTTTTACTTTGCAACAGAACCTTTATCTTAATCGTTAATGTATGGAAATAGTTATTTTGCTAATACTACTTAATCAATCATCTAATCTTCCATTGTACTTAAATCACCTGCATCTAAATCTAATTCCCAAGCTTTTAATACACGGCGCATAATTTTACCAGAACGTGTTTTAGGTAATTTGTCTTTAAATTCAATTTCACGAGGTGCTGAATGTGCTGATAATCCTTCTTTAACAAATTGCTTAATACTTTGTTTTAATTCATCTGATGGTTCATAACCTTCTCTTAAAGCTACAAAAGCTTTAATGATTTCACCTCGTACTGGATCAGGCTTACCAATAACACCTGCTTCAGCAACAGCTTCATGTTCAACTAATTTAGATTCTACTTCGAATGGACCGACACGTTCACCAGCTGTCATAATGACATCATCAACTCTACCTTGGAACCAGTAGTAACCATCTTCATCTTTATAAGCAGAGTCTCCTGAAACATACCAATCACCAATAAAGTATGAATCATATTTTTCTGGATTTTTCCAGATTGCATGCATCATTGAAGGCCATCCTTTTTTAATGGCTAGGTTACCCATACGATTTGGAGGTAACTCATTACCTTCATCATCAACAATTGCTGCTTCAATACCTGGTAGTGGTTTACCCATTGAACCTAATTTAATATCCATAGCTGGATAGTTAACAATCATGTGTCCACCTGTTTCTGTCATCCACCAAGTATCTAACACACGTTTATGGAATACATCTTTAGACCATTTAATCACTTCAGGATTTAACGGTTCACCAACAGATAAAATTGAACGCAGTGATGATAAATCATATTTATCTACAACATCATCACCAGCACTCATTAACATTCTTAATGCAGTTGGCGCTGTATACCACACTGTCACTTTAAAGTCTTGAATCATTTTATACCATTGTTCTGGAGAGAAACGTCCGCCAACAATACAATTTGTCACACCATTTAACCAAGGTGCAAAAACACCATATGACGTACCAGTTACCCAACCGGGATCTGCTGTACACCAATACACATCTTCATCTTGTAAATCTAAAACATATTTACCTGAAATATAATGTACTAACATGGCTTTTTGGACATGTAATACACCTTTAGGTTGTCCTGTAGACCCAGATGTATAATGTAAAATAAGGCCATCATCTTCATTTAACCATTCAATATCAAAATCTTCACTTGCTTCTTTAAATGAACGATTAAAATCTACATAACCTTCTTCAACATCATTATCAACAACAACAATTTTCTCTAAATGCGGTAATTTATCTTTCGGGATTCTAGGCAACAGTGCTTTATTAGTAATGATTACTTTTGCTTCACTATTTTCTAAGCGATCCGCAACAGCTTTTTCCATAAATGCTTCAAATAAAGGTCCAACGATTGCACCAATTTTTAAAATTCCTAAGAAAGCGAAATACAATTCTGGCGTTCTTGACATAAAGATAAATACTCTATCCCCTTTTTTAACATCAGCTTCATTTTTTAATACATTAGCTGCCTTATTTGAGTATTTTTTCATATCTTCGAACGTATATGATTCATGACGTTGATCGTCTTTATAATTGAGCGCAATTTTGTCTCCTTTACCTTCATCAACATGTCTATCGATACATTCATATGCCATATTGATTTTACCTGTTTTACTCCAAGAAAAGGCTTGCTCAGCGCTCTTCCAATCAAAATCTTTGTACGTTTGCTCATAATCTTGCATGTTATAATTTCCAGGTTCGCTTTGATAAACTTCAACTTTCATAAGAAAATCCCCCTTCAACTTTATGTAATCGCTTTCTTTAAAATGAATTATACATATAATTGTCACATTATTCAAAACATTTATTTATTAATCACAATATTTTTGTTATATTACAAGAAAATAAGTATAATAACAGTAAGGTTTTGAGGCTATTTGATGAGGATGTGAAAAAATGAAACATATTAAAACTTATGTTACAGACAATATCGAAATTGATGATGTTAAATACAAAATCGAAGGCCCTGTTTCACACTCTTTTTTGAAAACGCTTACTTTCGACGAAGGTCTTAATGCTTTTCGATCTTCTAAAGAACAATACGATGCATTGTTAGAAATTACTACATTACCAGAAGGTAGAGTATATGTAATACGACTAGAGCAACATATTATTGGTTACGTTACCTATCATTATCCAGATGAGCTCGAAAGATGGTCTACTGGGCATCTCCCCTATTTATTAGAACTCGGTGCAATCGAATTAAGTAAAAGTTATCGACACCTACATCTAGGTGGTCGATTAATACAACTTAGTCTCTCTGGAGACGAGTTTGAAGATTTTATTGTACTTACTACTGAATATTATTGGCATTGGGATTTGAAATATGCACAATTAGACGTATTCGAATATAAACGACTCATGCAGAAGTTAATGCAAAAAGGTGATCTAGAAGTGTTTGCTACTGATGATCCTGAAATTACCAGTCACCCCGCTAATTGTTTAATGGCAAGAATTGGTAAACGTATTACTTTGGATCAACAACATGCATTTGATGATATTAGATTTCAAAACCGCTTCTTCTATTAGTTGTTTGAAAGGGATGAGCTTATGAATACTAAAAATAGAACAGGTTATGTATATTCAGATGATATTTTAAAATATAGATTTAATAACGAGCATCCTTTCAATCAAATGCGTTTAAAATTAACGACTGAGTTGTTGTTAGATGCACAATTTTTAACAAATGAAAATATTTTAGAACCAAGAATTGCGACAGATGATGAAATTGGTTTGATTCATAAATATGATTATATACAAGCCATCAAACATGCATCTCATGGTATATTAAGTGCTGAAGAAGCCAAAAAATATGGATTTAATGAAGATACTGTACCATTTAGGCATATGCATCGACATTGTGCACGAATTGTCGGTGGTGCGCTCAATTTAGTAGATAAAATAATGGATGGTACTTATATCAATGGTTGTCATTTAGGCGGCGGCTTACACCATGCCTTAGCAGGCCGAGCAAATGGATTTTGTATTTATAACGATGTCGCTATTACAGCTCAATATCTCGTTAATCATTATAATCAACGTGTGATGATAATAGATACAGATGCACACCATGGCGATGGAACTCAATGGAGTTTTTATACTAGTAATGATGTTTTAACTTATTCTATTCATGAAACAGGTAAATTTTTATTTCCAGGATCAGGTCATTATACTGAACGTGGTGAAGATATAGGATATGGTTATACAGTCAATGTACCATTAGAACCCTATACAGAAGATAAATCATTTCTAGAATCATTCAAATCAACAGTTGAACCTGTTATTGCTGCATTCAAACCCGATATTATCTTAAGTGTTAATGGCGTGGATATCCATTATAGAGACCCATTAACACACATAAATTGTACCTTAAGTTCATTATATCAACTGCCATATATAATTAAAGATTTAGCTGAAAAGTATACAGAAAATAGAATAATTATGTTTGGTGGCGGTGGTTATAATTTATGGCGTGTTGTTCCACGCGCATGGAGCCATTTATATTTAAGTTTAATTAATGAACCGATTCAACAAGGCTATTTACCTCTAAACTGGATTAATAAATGGAAGCATTATAGCTCAGTTACATTACCTAAAAGATGGGAAGACCGTTTAAATGACTATACTTATATTCCACGCACTACTGAAATTTCAGAAAAAAATGGACGTATTTCAAAATTAGTTGCCAGTTGGTATGACCTTTCAAATTAAAAGCACACCGCATAAACGGTGTGCTCTATTTTTAACTATTTAGTTGTTCCTCTATATTCAATTCTATGTGGTAGAATCACGTTTGGTTCATCAATTTCTTCTTCGTTCATATATTTCGTTAGTAATCTCATACCAACAGCACCGATGTCATATAATGGTTGAATCACACTAGATAATTGTGGTCGAACCATTTCAACTAAACGCGTATTATTGAAACTTACAATTTGTAATTCTTCAGGTACTTTAATACCTGCATCTAGTGCACTATGTAAAATACCTATCGCTTGTTCATCACTAATTGATAAAACGGCATCAGGTAGATTATCTTTAATTTTATCAAAAACTTTCATACCTTCTTTGTAGCTTTCAGCTCCTGATAAATGAAGTGAATCATCTAATTGTAATTGATTTTTAGATAATACTTTATTTAAGCCTGAAAGTACGTCTTCTTGTGCCTTTTTAGAGTAATCGCCACCTACTAATGCAAATGACTTAGCACCTTGTTCTATAAGTTGTTGCGTAACTTCTTCAGCTGCTTTTTCAAAATCAATATTTACAGATGCAACATGGTCATCTTTACCATTTGTACCTGATACAACAACTGGAACTGAAGATTGATTGATGAGCTCTTTGATTTCCTCTGAAATTGTACCACCTAAGAAAATAATGCCATCAACTTGTTTACTTAAAAGGTTATTAAATATCTCTTTTTCTTTTTCTGAATCATTATCAGAATTTGAAATAATAGAATGATATTTGTACATCGTTGCAATATCTTCTAAGCCACGAGCAAGTTGAGAATAATAAACATTAGAAATATCTGGGATAATTACACCTACAGTTGTTGTACGTTTACTTGCTAGTCCACGTGCAACAGCATTAGGTCGATAGTTTAATTTTTTTATAACTTCGTTTACCTTATTTCTAGTTTCTGGTTTAACATTTTGATTTCCGTTAACTACACGAGAGACCGTTGCCATCGATACTCTAGCTTCTCTAGCTACATCATATATTGTTACAGTCATAGTATCCTCCTTGAAAGCGCTTTATACACTTTGGTATCATGTTTTCATATTATTTTCAAAGTTTACCATATTTAGAGATTCAGTGAAATAAATTTGTTTCGACGTTCACATTTCTGTCAGATTTTAAGTATCATTACTCATTTATTGAATTACGTCATTTCAAGGACTAGAAACACTGTCAAAACTTAATATAGTAATGATAATAATATTATACATAAAGAAGAGGTTGAGATATAATGTTTCTACTCTGGGAAACCGATTAACATCGTCCCAACAGCAAAACTATATCCCAACCTCTTTTTGCTTTATTTTAGTTTTTTATCATTATATAAGTCAGCTAAAGGTTTTAATTCTTTATAGAATTCATTGAATTCATTTAAATCCATTTGTTGGCCTGCATCACTTAAAGCCACTGAAGGATCTGGATGTACCTCAGCCATAACACCATCAGCGCCGACCGCTAATGCTGCTTTAGCTGTTGGTAACATAATATCTTTACGACCTGTACTATGTGTTACATCAACCATTACTGGTAAATGTGTCCCTTGTTTTAAAATAGGTACTGCAGAAATATCTAATGTATTTCTAGTCGCTTTTTCATATGTTCTAATACCACGTTCACACAGAATAATATTTCTATTACCTTGAGAGGCAATGTATTCTGCAGCATATGTGAATTCTTCTATCGTTGCTGATAATCCACGTTTTAAAAGAATTGGTTTATTTGTACGACCAGCTTCTTTTAATAATTCAAAGTTTTGCATGTTACGTGCACCAATTTGGAAAACATCAAGATATTCGTCAGCAATTTCAAAGTCATTTGGATTCACGATTTCACTAATGACATTTAAATTAAACTTATCTTTAACATTTTTTAAGATCTTAAGTCCTTCAACACCTAAACCTTGGAAATCGTATGGTGATGTACGAGGTTTAAATGCCCCTCCACGAATGAACTTTTCACCTTTAGCTTGCAAATCTGCTGCTACAGCATCTACTTGCTCTTGTGATTCAACTGAACATGGTCCGAATACAAAAGATTTATGTCCTTCTCCGAACATGCCACCATTGTCAAAATGAACAATTGTATCTTCAGGTTTTAATTTACGAGATACGTATAAATGCTTTTCATTTTTTGATTTTTGTAAGTCTGTAGAGGCTTTAAAAATTTCTTTAAATAATTGTTTAATGACATTGTCGTTGAATGGCCCTTTATTTTTATCTAAAAGATCATTAATCATTTCTTTTTCACGTTGTGGATCATATACTCGTGTTCCTTGCTTGATTTTTTCTTCACCAATTTTTTGTGCTAATTCGCCTCGACGGGATAGCAATTCTAAAATTTGATCGTTAAGGGAAACAATTTCTTGTCTGTACGTTTCTAATTTATTACTCATAGCTACTTCACCTCTATCTAATAGTTGCACATTTATATGTATCACTTTAAAGCGATAAATTAAATGTATTTACGAATCATTCTAACAATTAACATTTTATAGTTCAAGCTCTAATTGTTAGAATCGATTAAATTTTCTAAAAATATACTAATATTCTAAAACGATGTGACTTTAATTTTTCTAAAATAAAAAGAGCAGAACGTCATCTATCCTGATATTGAATAAATGATGGGTCCCACTCTAAAATGATACGTTTAATTTCACTTTAAAAATCAAATACTAATCAATGAGTGCTTATATTTATATCATAATATTAACTGATATTAAATACAAACCAATTAGTCATTGAAGGTACGTTTTTCAATTTTGCTAGTCGTTTTTTCTACTTTTTGTTGTTTTTTACCTTGTTGCTTTTGGTTTTTATTTTGACTAGGTGTTTTTGTTGATTGTTTAGACGATTTTGTTTGGGTCTTAGTTTTGTTATTTGATTTAGTTGATTGATTATTTTGACGTGTTACGACACCTTTGTCAAATTGTGCTTTATTTTGTTTTTTTGAAGGTTGTTGATTAGTTGTTTGACTAACATTATTACCTTTTGTTTCATTCGTTGAAGATTTAGTCACTAAGTTAGGCACTTTTGTCATTTTAGATTTTGCAATAGGTGCCTCTGCTAATAAAGCGTTTGTTAATTGTGATTCTTTAGAACCTTTAGTTAACTTCGCTTGTTTATCTTTAGCTGCTGTAGCTAATCTATTAGCGAATGAACCATCATTTGCTTTTGACGCATTATGATTTGATTGATTTAATAAGTTTGGTGTAGTTTGTTTGTTGCTTTTAGCTACGTCTTGTTCTTTAGTTAAATCGCTAGTATCTGCTAATACTTGTGAATCATTGTTCATTTTTTGTTTCTTTGTGTGAGCTGCACTAGCTAATTTATCAGCACTAGATGTTTGAGCTGCTTTATCTTTAGTTTGAGATGGATCTGATAACGATGATTCTTCTTTAATAGCAGATTGTGCCATAGCAATTTCTTTGTCAGATACATGCTTATTGTTATCAATATTAGAATCTGCTTGCTTACTTTTTGCATCTGCTTTTGCTTCTTGGATTTCTCTTGCTTGTGGTGATTGATCTGCTAATTGGTCATGATTCGATTCTGCTTGAATCGCATTCTGTTGTGCTGCAAGTTCCTTTGATGAAGGTGTTGCAGTTTGTTGATCATTACGCTTAGCTTCAACTTTTGCATCTTGAATTTCACGCGCTTGTGGTGATTGATCTGCTAATTGGTCATGATTTGTTTCAGATTTGATTGCATTTTGTTGTGCTGCTAATTCAGTTGCACTCGCACCAACTTTTGAATGATTGTCAGCTTCTAATTTTGCTTCTTGGATTTCTCTCGCTTCAGGAGATTGGTCTGCTAGATTATGATCACTTACTTCTCTTTGAATCGCTACTTTTTTAGCAGATAATTCATCAGAAGTAACACCATTATTAGATTTATTTCTAAAGTTTTCTACTCGTGTTTTAACAGTTTCAATATGATGTTCAGCTTGCGATTTATAATTTAACGCTTTTTCACGTAATTCTTTTTCTTTTGCAATAGCCTGATCTGCTTTTTCAAAGACTTTCATCTTATAGTATAAACCTAAAGCAGACCCTACAATTGCTCCTGTAATAAAGCTAACTACGAAATCTTTACGTTGTGGTGTTTGATCATTTATACGAGTATGTCGGCTGTATAAATCATTTCCAGTATTATTTCTTTCAAAATCATCACGATTATAGTGTTCCATGATTTATTCCTCCCTATAACAAATGCACTTAAACAAGTAACAACCTCATTTAAGTGCATTTAGTTCATTCTTATTAATTATTTATCAACACGAGTAGTGTAACTATGATCTGTATCATTTGCTACTGTGTTTGCTTTGTAATTTGCACTTCCTCGACGGTAGTGTCTATTTTGCCATTTGTCAGCAATTTCCATTGCTACATTTGACCATTGTACTACTTGAGAAATTTTATCTTCGTTTTGAGAAACATTGTGCGTAATTGAGTTAGTTACACGGTCAACTGAACCGTTTAATGTTTGAACTGAGTCACCGATACCTTTAACAGCATCAACTACAGAATTCAAACGATCAACTTTACCTTGAATGTCTTCAGTTAAACGGTTTACTTTGTGAAGTAAGTCCGTAGATTCTCTTGTAATACCTTGTACTTGACCTTCAACACCATCTAGTGTTTTAGCCACGTGATCTAAATTTTTCTTAACAGAAATTAACACTACAACGATACCGATACATAAAATTAAGAACGCTATCGCAGCGATAATTCCGGCAATTGGTAAAATCCAATCCATTAAAAACGCCTCCTAAATACCTAATTATAAAATTCATTAATATTTAATACCCTTGAGAAATCATTATAAACATATTAGAAATCTTTTTTTACACCAATTTTATTTAAATACGCTTTTTGCATTTTTTGAATGTCACCAGCGCCCATAAATAAGATAACTGCATTTTCAAATTTTTCTAATACATCAATACCACTTTCATCAATTAATGCTGAACCATCAATACGGTTAATTAAATCTTGTATTGTTAATTCACCAGTATTTTCTCTTATAGATCCAAAAATTTCACATAAGAAAACATGATCAGCTGCACTTAAACTCGTTGCAAATTCTTCTAAAAATGCTTGAGTTCTAGAAAATGTATGTGGTTGGAATACTGCAATAACTTCTTTTTGTGGATATTTTTTTCGAGCTGTTTCAATTGTAGCATTAATTTCTCTTGGATGGTGAGCATAATCGTCTACTAATACTTGATTTGATACTTTTGTTTCATTAAAACGACGTTTTACACCACCAAATGTTTCTAATGCCTCTTTAATATTATCAACATTCATTTTTTCAAGATAACTAATCGTAACAACCGCTAATGTATTTAAGATGTTATGGTCACCATATTGTGGTGATAGGAATTGACCATAGAATTCACCATTGATGTAAACGTCAAATTGAGAACCTTGTTCTGTAATTTGAATATTTTTAGCATATACATCGTCTGTTTCATTAAATCCATAATAATAAATAGGCACATCTGCTTCTAATTTTCTAAGGTGTTCATCGTCACCCCATGCAATGATTGCTTTTTTAACATTATGAGCCATTTCTTGGAATGCATCAAATACATCATCAACATCTTTGAAGTAATCTGGGTGGTCGAAATCAATATTCGTCATAATTGCATAGTCAGGATCATAACTTAAAAAATGTCTACGATATTCACATGCTTCAAATGCAAAATAATCACTACCAGGCAATCCCATTCCAGTACCATCACCAATTAAGAATGATGTCTTTTTATCGCCATTCATAACATGTGATAGTAAACCAGTTGTAGATGTTTTACCATGTGCACCTGTAACAGCGACAGATGTATATTGATTAATTACATGTCCAAGAAAATCATGGTATCTAATCACATCTAATTTAAGTTGATGTGCTTTAACAATTTCTTCATGACTATCAGGAAAAGCATTTCCTTGAATAATCACCATGTCTTCTTTTATATTATTCGCATCGAACGGTAGAATTGTTATGCCTTTGTTTCTTAGAGCAACTTCAGTGAATACATAAGTTTCAATATCTGAGCCTTGCACCTCATGTCCAAGATCATGCATAATTTGTGCTAATGAACTCATGCCGGAACCCTTAATACCGACAAAATGATAGTGTGTCATTATAAAACTCCTTACTAAATTTTAATCTTGATTTAAATCCGCCTCAGTAATATAAACATCTCTAGGTTTAGAACCGTTAGCTCCAGAGATATATCCCAATTGTTCTAACTGATCTACGATTCTCGCTGCTCTATTATACCCAATTTGGAAATGTCTTTGTACTAATGAAGTAGATATATGTCCTTCATTAATCATGAACTCACACACATCATCAAATAGATCGTCCTGTGCTTGAGTTTGTGTTTTCTTTAATAATTCCTTTTCTTCAAATAAATACTCTGGTTCACGTTGTTGTTTAATGAAATCTACAACGTCATCTATTTCTTCATCTGAGACAAATGTACCTTGAACACGGATTGGTTTATTCATACCGCCTCCTAGATATAGCATGTCACCATATCCTAATAGACGTTCTGCACCACCGCTATCAAGTATAGTTCTAGAATCTACACTAGATGATACCATAAATGCAATTCTAGTTGGAATATTAGCTTTTATTAATCCTGTAATGACATTTACTGATGGACGTTGAGTGGCTACTAACATGTGAATACCACATGCGCGCGCTTTCTGAGCAATTCGTGCTATGGATTGTTCAACTTCTTGTGGTGCCATCATCATTAAGTCGGCTAATTCATCTATTACAATAACAATTTTAGGCATTCTTTGTTCATAAGATGCTTTTTTATTAAATGCAGTAATATTTCTCACATGATATTGCGCAAATAATTTATATCTGCGTTCCATTTCTTCAACTGCCCATTTTAAACTTTGAGTGGCAGCTTTAACATCTGTAATAACGGGTGATACTAGATGAGGTAAATCATTATACGGTGCTAATTCCACCATTTTTGGATCAATTAATAATAGTCTCAATTCTTCTGGGTGATTTTTATACAGTAAGGACATCAAGATACTATTAATACATACAGATTTACCTGAACCAGTAGCACCTGCAATCAAGGCATGTGGCGTTTTCGCTATATCCATTAACAATGGCTCATTGTTAATTCGATATCCCATGGCAACTGTTAATTTAGATTCTGCGTTTTTAAATTGTTCTGAATCTACAATTGATCTCAAATTCACTTTAGCTGGGTTTTGATTAGGCACTTCAATACCAACAAGGCTAGTTCCTGGTATTGGTGCTTCAATACGAATATCTTTGGCAGCTAGCGCCATTTTAATATCATCTTGTAATGCAGTAATTCTTGATACTTTCACACCTTTTTCAACTGACAGTTCAAAGCGTGTCACACTTGGACCTTCAGTGACATTTTGCACTTCAGCTGGCACATTGAAGTAATATAATGCATCGTTTAATTCTTGTTTCTTATCATCGATCCATTCTTCATTGACTTCATGCGGCTCGGGTTCTTCAAGTAAATCAAAACTTGGCAGCTTAATATTAGGCCCTTTTCGAATTGTAGGCTTTTGTACTTCTGTTTCTTCTGAATGATTTGGCGTCTGTTTCTTATGATGTTCATTCATTTCAATTTGACTATTATCTTGATGATTATTTGTGAACTCACTGTCATTAGCATGTGATGAACTATTTTGTTTGTTTATCACAGAATGATTTTCATCGGAATGACTTGTTTCTGTAGTCACAGTATCTTCAGATTCAGAATGAGTAATTGGTGTTGAATGACTCGTTTGAACACTTTCAGAAGAATGACTTGCTTCCTGATTAGAAAACGGCTCCGATGTACTAGTATGATGTGACAATGATGTTGACTTAGTATCTTCGCTAGAATGAGTTGCTTGTTTCTTATCTTCTGGCGTTAATTCAGGAACATTAACTCTTTTACCTTTATTCTTATCCATCATTCGCTTTTTATCTGATGGTGTCATTACAACATTAAACGGTTTACCACCTGTAACACGCTTCTTAGGTGAACGAGATTGCTGAGCTTGTAGTGAGTTGGATTGTTTATCTGAACTACTTGTATTTTCAGAATTTGATTCAACTTGTTCTTTAGTACTAGATTGTATTGATTCAGATGTTGAATGATGTGAAAGACTGTCTAGATGACTACCATCATCTGAAGGACTCATTGACTCATATTGATGTTCTGATGAACTTACCATATCCATTGGCTTAGTTGATGACATACTTGTATTATCATTAGAAGTCTCGTCATTATTCTCAGTTGAGTCACTTTGATTTTCTGAAGCGCTATCTGGTTCTAATGATGTTTCACTTTTTATATCGGATTGACGTTTACGCTTCTTAGCATATTCAGTTTCATGATCAACACTTTGTGTAACAGCATTATGTCCGCTTCTTTGTTGCCATTGTTGCTCATTAGGTTTTTGTTGAGATTCACTCAATTCTTGTGACGATGACATTGGTTCTGAAGTTACATGATTTGATGATGGGATACTTTCATCTATTTCACGATAATCTGCATCATCAACGTTATTAAGTGATTTAGATGTGTTATCATTCGTTTCAAAATCTCTGTATCCACTGTCAAAATTTTGCGTGTTGGACTCAAATTCTTGATTCACTTTTCCATCTTCAACTGTACTATCTGTTAAAGCATACTCATCTCTACCTTGAGCTGAATCATTTTCAATATCAGAATCGTGATTGACAGCGTCAGAAACCGTAACATCATCATGATTTACTTCGTGTCTTTGAGTGATATCGCTTAAATCTATTTCTTCGTAATTATAGTGATGTTCAGATTTTTCTTGGTTATCTATGTCTAATTCAGTAGCGTCATTTGATACATTTTTATCTACATCGCTATTTATATTCTCAGTGCTATCTTTAAGTTCTTCTTGATCATCAATGTCTAATGAACTATCACCTACGTATTGCTGAGCTTGTTTAGCATACATTTCATCTATTGCTTTTTGGATACTATCTTCATTAGATTCTTGATTTTGTTGTCTCTTTTCTTGTAATGCCTTTTTAAATCGACGTTTCTGAAGGACTTTACGTTCACGTTCTCTACGAATTTCTTCGACAATTTGTGATGCATAGATATTATTAATATTTATTGTATTATCTTTTTTAGAATGATTAGGTGTAGTCGTTGTTTTTACATTTTCATCATCTGTAGATAAATCATTATTAAAAGTATTATGATTTATTTCTTGTGACTTTTGTTTTTCAGGTTGAGATTGTGTCTTATAACCGGATGAAACCTCTCTTGAATTACTATTTAACTTATCACTATCACTTCGATTATCTTCCGTTACATGTGCGCTACTTTTCTCACCATCTTTAGGCGGTATAACACCATTTTCAATTGGACGTCTTTGTTTAGTACCGAAAATAGCAGATGGTACTTCAGATGCTCTAAAATCACTTTTGTGATATGTATACTCAGATTGAGTCTTATAGTTTGATTTAAATCGCTCTGATTGTAACTTCATTCTAGGTTGCGTATTGGATGATGTTTTATGATTATTCGTACTTGAACTCCCAAGTGATGTAGGAGAAATTTGACGGTGTGTTGATGTCGTAGTATAAGGGTTGGAATCTTTTTTCTTTCTAGATTGGTAACCCTTAGATTGATAACTAGAATCAGCAATACCATCATCATTGGCATGATTTCTTCTACGACGATGTCTTTTATTGTCTTGAGTACGAAATTCCTCTATATCATGATTGACATTAGACTGGTACACATCTTGAGTAGTTGTGTTTTCAGACTCCGCATTTCCTGATTCAAAACCTTCCATAGGAAAGCGAAACTTCCCTTTTGGACGATGATAGATATCATTATTTTGTGGCAGTAATGAGTCATGATTAGTATCATTCGATTGATTTGCCTGGCGTCTTTTATTTTTATTGCGCAATATATCTTCATTTGAATCATTATCTTCGCCAAATAATTTATCAAACCAGCTCATACTTTCACTACCTTCCTTTATTATTCAAAAAATGCTTGTCCAATTTCATAACTATCATCTAATACCATGATGCCTTTTTCTTTAGGTGCGTTAGGTAAATTGAGTTCTTTCATAGAACAAATCATTCCACTAGATGCAACGCCCCTAAGTTCTGCATCTTTAATTACCATACCGCTTGGCATAACTGCACCAACTTTTGCAACAACCACTTTTTGGCCTTGTTCAACATTTGGAGCACCACAAACAATTTGTAATGTATCATTCCCCACATTGACATTTAGAACACTTAATTTGTCTGCGTCAGGATGTTTTTCCTTAGTTTCAACGTATCCAACTACAAATTTAGGTGATAAATCTGCATTCAATTCATATGTGAAACCATTATTTTTTATCATTTGTTGTAATTGTTCCACAATATCTTCAGTTAATTTGATATGACCATTACCCTCAATTTGAATGTGATTTGAAATATTGAAGAAATTATATCCAACTACTTGGTTATCATCTTCCTTAGTAATTTCTACAACATCGTTATTTTTTCTATAATTAAATTCACCTTCTGAAGGTTCAATTTGTAAGAAAGCAACGTCTCCTACACCATTGGGGTTATAAAATAAATTCATACTTTTTCTCCTTTTTATTTATTTTTATCATTAAATTTTTTACGATTTGCTTCTAATCTTTGAATCACGTTTGGGTCTCTTTTTTGTTTATTATTTTTACCTAAAATGAATATAGGTTCAAGATGACCTTTATCATAACCAAATGATAGTGACGTGATAGGCACAAGACCTTTAGTGAAAAATTCCATAGTTAAATGTGCCATAACATCATAGCCTATTTTATTACGAATGTCCGCAATAACTAATACATCTTGATGAGGCACTGCTACTAACATTTCACCTTCACATTGATCTTGAATGTCATTTAAAAATGATGTGTTTAAAATACGACTTGCATCATAGCCATCATTAGAGTTAATAAAATAAAAGATATTACCCTTAACTTCATCTGTACTATATTGATTGTTTAACTTTCTAACATTGAATAAAGACATTTCTTTCACTTGTTGCTTTGTCATATTTAATGTTTCTAACATACTCTCATCTATGAGTCGATAAGATTTACCTAAATCTAATGCATAGTAAATATTTGTTTCTGCGGTGTGATGTTCAAAAATGAAAGCATTGCCCTCTTTAGTCTTCTTGTCGAAACTTGTAGCACGGATTACTGGCATAATTTGAATATCTTTTAGTTGTTCGAGCCCTTGATCAGCCATTTGTTCAATAGCTTCGTCTATATAATAAATAATTTCATCGACTATTTTTTCTTCTTTTTCTTCATATTTTGCGACAATAGCATTTAGTTTAATTGTGACACCTTTATGATTGTCTTTTCTATAAATTCTTAATGTTTCGTCTTCACGATCAAATTTATAATTGACGTCTAAATGGTTTAAACGCTGTTTAATTTTATCTCTCATTTGAAAGACATTCATCTATAACACTCCTATTTCGCACCTCTTAATAGTTTACAATAAAACAATGAATACTAACAGAAAAAAACAGGTTTTTAAATATATTTTTCAACTAATCAATTAAATATATTGTGATAAAAATGTATCGATTTGTTCGATGGATTTTCTTTCTTTACTAATATAACTTCCTAACAATTCACCATTTCTATAAACTAAGAAACTCGGAATTCCCATAATACCATTATCAATACAAATATCTATAAATTGATCTCGATCTACTGAGACGAATTTAAACGAGGAATATTTTTCTTCTAATTGTGGTAATTCAGGTTCAATAACTTTACAATCTGGACACCAATCAGCAGTAAATTCAAATACCGTATTGTTTTGTTTTAATTCTTCAAATTGTTGTTCTGATTCTAGTTTTAACATCATCTTCACTCCTGTTAGTTAATAATATTGTAATGTTTCAATTTGTGTTTCATTTAAATTTACGATTGCTTTATTTAATAGTTGTCTTGCTGCAAAGTAATCTCTAATATCAAATACAGCATCTGTGCTATGAATGTAACGTGCACAGACACCTATAACGGCTGTAGGAATTCCTGTATTCGCTTTATGAATCTCGCCCCCATCAGTTCCGCCTGGAGACATATAATATTGATGAGGAATATCATATTGATTGACTAATTGAAGTAAATAATCTCTGAATGATGGTCTAAGAATCATTGTTCCATCTTTAATACGAATCAATGTCCCCTCCCCTAACGCACCAGACAACTGATTAGGACCTTTAATATCATTTGCTGGAGAGCAATCAACTACAAATGCAACATCTGGTTGTACAAGTTCAGCAGATGCTTTAGCACCACGTAGCCCAACTTCTTCCTGTACATTTGCCCCAACATATAAATCTACATCTAACTCGATGTCTTTCAATAATTCTAATATCTCAATCGCGATGAGACAACCATATCGATTATCCCATGCTTTAGCACTAAATCGATACTTGGATAATTGAGTGAATGTAGTATCTGGTACAATCGTATCGCCTATTTCAATACCTCTTTGTCTCACTTCATTAGCCGATGTCGCACCAATATCTAACATTAAATCACTAATTTGTGGAACAACTTCGTTTCCTGTTCTAAAATGTTTTGGGATATTAGATACAACTCCTGTAATTTCTTCGTTGTTACGATTTTTTACTTTGAGCCTTTGTCCTTGCCAAATATCATTAGCAACGCCACCAAGATTTGTAAATTGGATCATACCATTTTCAGTAATATGTGTAATCATAAAACCAACTTCATCCATATGTGCAGCTACCATTACACGTTTTGCATTCGGCTTAGCTGATTTTTTCACTCCAAAAAAACCACCCATTCTGTTTTCTATAAACTCATCCACAAATGGCGTCATTTGATCTTTCATATATGCTTTAATATCATCTTCAAAACCTGGCGCACCATGTAATTCAGTAAGATGCTGTATTCTATCTATTGTTTTACTTTCATTTATAGTCATTTAATGCTTCACTCCTTATAACTTATTATATCATCTTCATTATGGTAAACTAATAATATGAATTATGAAAAAGGGAGATACAATGATGAAGTGTTTAAATTGTAAAAATTTATCTATCATAGGTGCTTGTACGGTTGTAATCATTTCAGCTGGTGTCATTACATACCTAGCTAAGAAAAAATATTATAATCCCGATAAATTATTAAATGAAGTTAAAACATATTTTATGGACGTTAAAGGCTCTTATATCGTACATCAACCTCTTAATGATCCTAACATTAATGCTCACAAACCAGTTTATCTCGGTGGCATAACTGCAACTAAAAATGGACAACTCGTAGATTATGATTTTTATGCAGATGCCTATTCAGGTGAAGTATTAAATATTATAGAGTTATAAATTACACATTTATATAAAAATTAAAGGTTATAGTAAGTTCATGCCTCAATTTTGAGATTCTTGAACAAAGCTATAACCTTTTTTTCATTGATTTAATATTGTCTATATGCACGTTTAACTGTCTCTTTAACGTTGTGTTTATCTAAATCAAATTTAAGTGCAAAGTATTCCTCGTCATGATAAAACAAGAACCAATAATCATTAAAAATATAATAAGGAATGCATCTTTCCTTTTCTTCAATCGATGTCATAGGGTAATCATCATATGCTGTAACCCATAATGGAGTACGATGTGCTAAGGTTGGGAAAATATCAGCCATATGTACTGCTTTTTGCCCTTCGCTTTCAATAGTTATGATACAGTGTCCATTACTATGTCCACCTGTATGTATCATTCTAATACCTGGAACTGGTTCGATGTTATCTTTAAATAATATAACTTTTTCTTCGTAATCTCCTTGATTTTCCTTCCAATACGTCGCCTGACTACGTATATTCGGTGCTAAAAATTCATGCCATTCATCTTGTTGAATATAGTGTGTAGCATTTTTAAATAGTGCATGCCCATGTTCATTGGTAAGTCCCGCAGCATGGTCAAAGTGTAAATGAGTCATTAAGACCATATCTATATCATCTGGTGTCAATCCAAAATATGCTAATTCCTCTTTAATAAAACTTTCTTGTGTAACACCACTATTTCTTTTTTGCTTGTCTGTTAATTTATTATTACCAATACCTGCATCTATTAAAATATTGTAGTCTGGGTGTTGAATAAGAATTGGATGCGTAGGCGTATGAACCTGATTCTTGTCGTTTACTTTATATTTTCTTGTCCAAAGTGGTTTGGGTACAACACCAAACATCGCGCCACCATCTATATGCGTATTGCCTCCATTTATATCATCTATTGTCAATGCACCTAACCTCATCAAATCACTTCCCCATTTTAGTCTTGAAACAGTCAAACTTAATTATAATCTATAATATTTTTAGGACATTAGCAATAATTGACATTGCTCTATTATGGTTAAATACCGTGACGACTCAGAACATCTTTGATTCACACAAAAAGACAAGCACCAGTTAAGGTGCTTGTCTTTTTCATTATATATTTTTATGAAATTTAGCTTCCATTCGATAGATTCTAGAACCTTTTTCAGAAAATTTCTGTTCATATTCTGTTAAAATATTATCTTCGTCATCTTCTTCATGTAAGTTTAAATTCATCTTTGTAAAGTACATACCAAATTGAGACATACTTTCTAGACTGTACGCAAAAAGACCTCTATTATCGGTTTTAAAGTGAATTTCGCCATCTTCAATTAAAATTTGTTTATATAATGCTAAGTATGTATGATATGTAAGTCTTCTTTTAGCATGACGTTTTTTAGGCCATGGATCAGAAAAATTAAGATAAATTCTTGAAACTTCACCATTTTTAAAGTATTCGTTAAGTTCTATCGCATCATTACAAATCATTTTCAGATTAGATAAGTTTTGTTCTTTAACTTTATCTAATACCTTATACATGACGCTTTTTTCACGTTCCATTGACACGAAATTAATTTCTGGATGTTGTGCGGCAAGTGTTGTAATAAATTGCCCCATTCCTGAGCCAATTTCAATATAAATCGGTTGCTTTTGTTCAAACCATTCATCTATATGCCCAGCATGCGAACCATCCATGTCAACTAAGTCTGGATGGTCTTTCAAATAATCTTCCGCCCAAGGTTTGTAGCGAACTCTCATACTCAATTTCTCCTTATATAAATAAGTTGCTATTCATCACTTCATTTAAAAATTCAAGCCATGTATTCATATCTTTAAAACGCTTTTGTTCTTCATACCATTGAACCATACCAATAGATTGAATAACCGTATACCACTTCATACGTTTGTTTAGATTTAAACTTTCTTGAACACCATATGTTTCAAACCATTTAGACCATTTATTTTCAGGAACGTAGTTGTAAAGCAGCATACCAATATCAATAGCAGGATCTGCAATCATTGCACCTTCCCAGTCTACTAAAAATAGCTCATCACGATCTGATAAAAGCCAGTTATTATGATTGACATCACCATGTACAACAGTGAAAAATCTTGAATCTAAATTAGGTATATGCTCTTCTAAATACGTTAATGCTTTTCTAACAACATGATGTGTTAAAACTTCTCTTGAAAGAGATGCATTAATTTTATTTAGCATAATATCTGGTGTAATTGGTTCCATTTCCATTCTTTTTAGCATGGTCAATAATGGTTTAGAATTATGGATTTTTTTCAGTATTTTGGCTACTCTAGACTGTTGCATTTCGTTCGCTGTTAATTCGCGACCGTTTTTCCAATGTTGCGCCGTTACGACTTCACCAGTTTCAATTCTTTTCGTCCAAACTAACTTAGGTACAATACCCTCTGCAGATAAAGCTGCTATAAAAGGATTAGTATTTCGTTTTAAAAACAACTTCTGACCATCTTGTTCAGCCATATAAGCTTCACCAGAAGCACCGCCAGCTGAATCTAATGTCCACCCTAACTGATAAAACTGCTCCAACACGTTCACCTCACTTTCAATTAGAAAATGGCTCCAGAAATATGTTTTTCAAGAGCCATATATTCTAATTTATAGAAACCGTATAGTCATTTCTACACGCTTGTTTAAATTTATTTTACAGTTTTGTGAGTTGGCTAATTTTTATATTTTTGTCCCTAAAAATACGCTTTAAAATTGCGTCCTCATTTTTTATCACTCATAGAAGATTTTATAATTTTTACCATTATATTTCAACTAAAAATGAGAAACTAAAAGACACATTTTACTAGTCCGCTCGTTTAAAAATTATAAAACTACTTTGACTTAGATTATAACATATTTAGAGTGAGATAGTTGGAGAAATTTTGATAATTATTCAACTTATAAACTATGTGTTTTGATATATTCGTTAAATCCATCTTGAAGTTGTCTCGTAACTTCACCTACATTGCCATTTCCGACATCTTCTCCATCAATCTTAACTACAGGCATGACCTCAGCTGATGTACTAGAAATGATCACTTCATCTGCATTTTTTAGGAAATCAACAGTAAACGTTTCTTCAATAAATGGAATATTTTTATCTTCAGAAATCCATTTAATAACTTTTCTTGTAATACCATTCAAAATAAAGTTATTCACAGGATGCGTGTACACTTTTCCATCTTTGATAGCATAGACGTTACTTGAAGCACCTTCTGTAACAGTGTCACCGCGATGTTGAATTGCTTCACTAGCATTATATTTCACAGCAAATTCTTTAGCTAATACGTTCCCTAAAAGATTTAAACTTTTAATGTCACAACGTAACCAACGAATATCTTCTGTTGTAACAGCATAGACACCTTTTTCTAAATCGTCGAACGGTCTATCATAACTCTTTGTAAATGCCATCAATACAGGTTTTACCGGTGGTGTTGGAAAAGAATGTTCTCGTGGTGATGCACCACGTGTTGCTTGAATATAAATCCCACCATTTTTAACACCGTTAACCTCTAATAATTTACGCACTAATTCGATTAATTCATCGACTGTATAATTCAGATCTAATCCAATTTCATTAGCACTTCTTAAAAATCTTTCAAAATGTTCTTTAACTGTAAATAACTTACCTTCGTATGCACGAATGTATTCATATATACCGTCACCAAACACGTATCCTCTATCTTCATATGATACCTTTGCTTCTTCTTGTTCTAGGAATTCACCATTAATAAAAACTTTTGTCATAAATTATCCCTCCACACATAATGAGTATATCGCCTCGAGATAAATACTCGTTGCATTAAATAGTTGTTTTTTCGTGATGTATTCGTTTTTCTGATGCATTAAGTCTTCAGAGTCGCTAAACATAGCACCAAAAGCGACACCTTTGTCTAAGTTTCTTGCGTAAGTACCGCCACCAATTGTATACGGTTCTGTCATATCTCCAGTTTGGTTTCTGTATGCAGTCACTAATTTTTGAACAAATGGATCATTTTTATCCACATAATGAGGTTTTTGTACTTTACCCATTTCTATTCTAAATCCTAATGTTTCAATCTCTTTTGAGAAACGATCAATAGCTTCTTCAAATTCAAATCCTTGAGGATATCTCAAATTCACACCAAAGCGACCAGCATTTTCATTATCATAAGTCATCACACCAATATTTGTAGTGACATCACCCATAATATCAGTATGGAATTTCATTCCCATTTTTTCTCCAAAGTGAGATTCGTGTAAATATTGGTTGCTAAAGTCCACAAAATCTTTTGCACTTTTATTTAAATTCAACGTAGCTAAGAATTCTAAAAGATAAAGTCCTGCATTAATTCCTAAAGAAGGGTCCATGCCATGAACAGCTTTACCTTCAACAGTTAAAATAAGAATACCACTATCTACAGTGCTTTCACCTTGTAGATGATGTGTTTCTAAAAAGTATTCAAAGTTCTGTATCACATCAGTCATGTGTTCTTTGACTAATACTTTAGCTTCTGCATGATCAGGCACCATGTTATAACGTTGTCCAGAATTAAACGCTAATAATTCATAATCTGGTTCATCTACATCTTCAGCCATTTCATTTTGTACTAAGTCAAATGTCGTAATACCTTTTTCACCGTGAATCGCAGGAAATTCAGCGTCTGGCGCAAATCCTAATGCAGGCATTTCTTCAGTTTGAAAATAACGATCGGTACATTTCCAATCAGACTCTTCATCTGTACCAATAATGATATGAATACGTTTCTTCCAATCTACTTTCATATCATTTAATATCTTCACAGCATAGTAGGCCGCAATCGTAGGTCCTTTATCATCTAGTGTGCCTCTAGCAATGATAGCATTATCAGTAACTACTGGTTCGAACGGATTTGAATCCCATCCATCACCAGCCGGTACAACATCAACGTGACAAAGAATACCTAATACATCGTCACCTTGGCCTGCTTCAATTCTACCAGCTATATGATCAACATCATGTGTAGAAAAGCCGTCTCTTTCTGCAATTTGATACATATAATTTAATGCTTCTTTGGGGCCTGGACCTACTGGTGCATCATCGTTTGCTTTACTGTCATCTCTTACACTCTCTATTGATAATAATCCATTTAGGTCTTCAATGATTTGGTTTTCGTATTCTTGAACTTTTTCTTTCCACATTCGAATTCGACTTCCTTTTTTAATAAGTTATTTTCCATTTTACATGAAGTTACTGCGAAACTACAGTAAGATGTTAGAAAAATTACTAAATTTTCTAAATTTTTATTACAAAAAAACACCTATACACGATTTCTTCGAGAAATGTGTATAGGCGTTTAGCTTATTAAAAATTATTTTTTATCTTCTAAAGCATTTTTATTATTTTTTAGATCTTCTTCTGATACGACGCGTAAATTATTATTAGCTGTAGCGCCACCTTCATCATCAAATTTACCTTCTTCTAAATCATCAGCTTTATTTTCATCTAAATTTGTGAATCTAGTTTTTTCTTCCTCGAAGAATGCTTTAGGGTCATTTTTAATTCTTTCTACGTAACCTTTTGGATTACTTTTAACATCTTGAATTGTTTCATTAGCTTTAGAACTAATTTGATTTGCGAAGTCTTTAGCATTCGCTTTATATGATTCTGGGTTTTCTTTGTATTGATTATATTGATCTTTTAATTTATCTCTGCTTTCTTTACGAGATAATAGAACTGCTGCTGCTGCACCACCTAAACCTAATACTACTCTAAATAAATTTGTTCCTTTTGCCATATTCAAACACCTTCTCTTTCTTTAGTTTAAAAGTAATTTAAAATCATTTTCTGTTAATAAACGAAATTCGCCTAATTTAAGAGATGTATCCAACTCTAATTCAGCAATTTTAATACGTTTTAATTGTAATACCTCATTTTCTATCTCATGAAACATTCTTTTAACTTGATGATATTTACCTTCGTATATCGTAACACGTGATCGTCGATTTTCAATGATTTCAAATTGTGCAGGTTTTACTAACCCATCAGACAATTCTAATCCTTCTTTAAATCGCTCTACATCGCTTTGTGTTACATCATTTTTTGATACTACTTCGTAAGTTTTAGGCACGTGTTTATTTGGACTCATCAAATCATGGTTAAATTGACCATCATTAGTGATTAGTAGTAAGCCTTCTGTATCTTTGTCTAACCTACCTACAGGGAAAATCCCCAAGTGTTGATACTCAGGGATTAAATCTATAACAGTTTGATGTTTATCATCTTCAGTCGCTGATACTACACCAGATGGCTTATTTAACATGATATACACTTTATCGATATATATTATTTTTTCATCATTAACTGTAATGATATCTTCATTAGGATCAATTTGCGTTTTTGGAGACTTGATCACTTCATTGTTCACTTTAACGTAACCTTTTTTTAAACTTTGCTTTACTTCATTACGTGTACCTACGCCCATGTTAGCTAAAAATTTATCTAGTCTCATCTTAAGAAACCAACTTTACGTCTGATTTTCTCAGGAATATCACCTAAAAACTCATCTGCAAATTTAGTCTTAATTGTAATACCGCCGTATATTGCTGCACCTACAACCACACCTACAGAAATAATAATTAAATAGCCTATTTTGCTAGGAGCTAGGAATAACTTTCCAATAAAGAATACTAACTCTACACCTAGCATCATAATAAATGAGTATAAAAAGATTTTACCGAAATGAATCCAACTGTAACTAAACTTGAACTGTGCATATTTCTTCAATATGAAGAAGTTACATCCAATTGCAAAGAGTAATGCAAATGATGTACTTAGTACAGCTCCTGGTGTATGGAATAACATAATAAGTGGATAGTTAAGTATTAATTTTATAGCAACTGCACCTAAAATTACATAAACTGTTAACTTCTGTTTATCAATACCTTGTAACATTGACGCTGTAACACTTAACAGTGAAATTAGAATTGCAACAGGTGCATAGATAAACAGTAATCGACTACCATCAAAGTTAGGATCATGACCTTGAACTACTGGATCATATCCATAAAAGACTGTAAATAATGGCTGTGCCAATGCCATAATTCCAATACTAGCTGGAACTGTAATGAACATCAGTACACCAATTGACGTTCTGATTTGTCGATGCATTTCTTCAAAACGACCTTCTTCATACGTTTTGGTAATATATGGAATTAAACTTACTGCAAAACCAGCACTTAATGACGTTGGAATCATAACAATTTTATTTGTCGACATATTTAACATATTAAAGAAAATGTCTTGCAATTGTGATGAAACACCCACTACAGATAATGCACCATTGTGTGTAAATTGATCGACTAAATTAAATAATGGGAAATTTAAACTTACAATTACAAATGGGATACTATATTTTATGATTTCTTTATACATATTGCCATAAGAAACATTGATATCGGTATAATCTGACAATACCATTTTATCAATATTTTTCTTACGCTTTCTCCAGTAATACCATAAAGTAAGAATACCTGCTATAGCACCAATAGCTGCAGCAAATGTTGCGATACCATTAGCCATTAATACTGTTCCATCAAATACATTTAATACTAAATAACTACCTACTAAAATGAAAATCACTCGAGCTATTTGTTCAGTTACTTCAGATACAGCTGTTGGTCCCATTGATTTATATCCCTGGAAGATACCTCTCCAAGTTGCTAATACCGGTATGAAGATAACTACCATACTGATGATTCGAATAATCCAAGTGATATCTGCGACAGACCAGCCATTTTTATCTGACGCATTACGAGATAAAGTTAATTCTGAGATAAAAGGTGCTAGGAAATATAGAATTAAGAATCCTAATACACCTGTTATACTCATGACAATAAAACTTGATTTATAAAATTTCTGACTGACCTTATACGCACCTAAAGCATTGTATTTAGCTACATATTTTGAGGCTGCAAGTGGTACACCTGCTGTAGCTACAGCTATCGCAATATTATACGGTGCATAAGCATACGTGAACGGTGCCATATTTTCTTGTCCACCTATTAAATGGTTAAATGGAATAATAAATAGTACACCAAGAACTTTGGTAATTAAAATACTAAGTGTAATTAAAAAGGTCCCTCGAACCATTTCTTTACTTTCGCTCATTAACTATCTTCCTATCTTTAAAAGTTTATTAAACCTAGTTGAACTCATGTTGTGTTCGTTATCATTAGCTTACATTATTATAAAATATATCACAAAAAGACTAACATGGGGATTGATTTTATAATAATTTTAATTGTTTAAAAGATGATAACGAATTAATCCTTTATTATCCGTTTGAATAGATTATGTATCTAAGATACTTCAAGTTTTCTATTATAGTTATTATTTTATTCATTGTCATCTAATTATACAACTTCTATAGCATATATTTTTTGATTCATATACAATAGTGTTGAATATTCATTGGAGGAAGTTAATATGTATCAAACAATCATCATCGGTGGTGGCCCAAGTGGTTTAATGGCTGCAGTAGCTGCTAGTTCTAATAGTAATCAAGTTCTTATATTAGAAAAGAAAAAAGGTCTGGGTAGAAAATTAAAAATATCAGGTGGTGGTCGTTGTAATGTTACCAATCGCTTACCCTATGCAGAAATAATTAAAAATATACCAGGTAACGGTAAGTTTTTATATAGTCCTTTTTCAATATTTGATAATGAATCCATTATTGATTTCTTTGAAAGTCGTGGCGTTAAATTAAAAGAAGAAGACCACGGACGAATGTTTCCTGTTTCAAATAAGGCCCAAGATGTCGTTGACACGTTAGTAAGCACAATTAACAAACAACAAGTTACTGTTAAAGAAGAAACAGCAGTGACTCGTCTATCTGTAAATGACAATGGTATCTTTACGGTTGAGACATCACAACAAACATATGAAGCAAATAGTGTGATTATAGCAACAGGTGGCACGAGTGTTCCACAAACTGGTTCGACAGGTGACGGTTATCGCTTCGCAGAATCTATGGGACATACCATAACTGATTTATTCCCTACCGAAGTGCCAATCACATCCCCTGAGCGCTTTATCAAAGATAAAACTTTAAAAGGATTAAGTTTGAAAGATGTAGAATTATCCGTTTTAAAGAAAAATGGCAAAAAACGAATTAGTCACCAAATGGATATGATTTTTACACATTTTGGTGTCAGCGGTCCTGCCGCCTTAAGATGTAGTCAATTTGTATATAAAGAACAAAAGAATCAAAAGAAAAACGAAATTCTAATGTCTCTTGACGCTTTTCCAGAGTTAAATCAAGAAGAACTTACGCAACAAATTCGACGTATGTTAAAAGAACAGCCAGATAAATTCATTAAAAATAGTTTACACGGTCTGATCGAAGAACGTTATTTATTATTTATATTAGAACAAGCTAATATTGATAACGAGACAACGTCGCACCATTTATCCAATCAGCAATTGACTACAATTGTTAATTTATTAAAAGGGTTTACATTCAAGGTTAACGGTACCTTACCTATTGATAAAGCCTTTGTTACTGGTGGAGGCGTTTCATTAAAAGAAATAGAGCCTAAAACGATGATGTCTAAATTAGTTACTGGGCTATTTTTATGTGGTGAGGTGCTAGATATCCATGGTTATACTGGCGGATATAATATCACAAGCGCGTTAGTCACTGGTCATGTTGCTGGTTTAAATGCTGGCAAACATAATACTTTAAAGAACAATTAATAAAACAGAGTCTAGATTTCTCTAGACTCTGTTTATATATTATTTATTTTAATTTATCTTTCTTTTGAACCATTCTTCTACTAACTAAGGCAGCACCTGCAGCAAATGTGATACCCGCTAATGGTAATTGATTATCATGTTGTCCAGTTTCAGGTAATGTTTCTAAACTATTTTGTTTATCAACTTCTGTGTCTGTTTCAACACTTTCATCAGACTCAATTTTAGTTAATGCGTTTGATTCATCGTTACCTTCGTCATTTCCATTTGCTTCTTTAGTAGGATTAGATCCTACATCAGATTTTTGTGGACTTTGTTGTTCTGTTTCTGGAAGAATTGCTTCAATTTGTTCAATAGCTTCTTCTTTCACTTTCATAACTGCTTCATTTGTATCAGCAGCGTCTAGTTGATCAGCAATAAGTGAAGCAAGACGATCTAATTGACTTAATGCTTTATCTTTTTGTCTTTGAGAAACATCAGCATTATTGATTATTACTTTTTGCTGTTGGATATGCTTATTAATTTCTTTTTCTGTTTCATCTTTGATTGACGCTTGTGCTTCGATTTGTGAAATTTGTTGTTCAGCGTCTTTCACAATCGTTTTCACTTCAGAATCAGATGGTGTTGCTTTAATAAGTTCTATCGCATTTTGTTCGATTGGATTTAATTGTTCAATCGCTGCTTCTTTCTCTTCTTTAGTTGCTTTAGGAGTTTTATTAATTTTATCGATTTGTTTTTGAACAAGATTTGCAATTGTATTTCTTGCCTCTGGTTTTACCACCGCAACGACATTAATTGCTTTAAGTTGTTCTAAAGCACTTTCTTTTACTTTAGTAATGTCATCGTTAGTATCTTTAGCATCAATATCAGATAGACCTTGTTCTAAAATATCATTTAGTTGTTCTTCAGCTGCTAATTTTTCAGTTTCAGTAGCATCCTCATTGGAATCAATCATGTCTTGAACCTTGTCTGCTTGTTCTTTAAGCGCATTCGCAGCAATTGCTTTTTGTTCAACATTTACTACGACTGCATTTAAATCATTCATTGCATTGGCTTTGATTTGAGCAATATCAATATCAGAAGTTACATTGGCAATTTCAGTTTTAGCAGATTCTAATATATTGTCAACTTGTTGATTAGCTTCATTTAATTCGTCAACTGTTGCACCAGGTGTATTTGCAAATGTTTCTTTTAATTGATTTGCTAAATTATCAATTGAATTAATCGCGTTTGGTTTAGTTACAACTTCTGGATTAATACCATTAATTGCAGTTTCTCCGTTAGTTAAGGCATCCTCAACTTCTTGATTTGTTTCACCATTATTAATATTGATTTCAGCAATTTCTAATTGTTCATTAACATTTTGAATAGCCGCTTCTTTTTCTTGTGCTGTAGCAGTAGCATTTGCATTAATTTCATTTTCTTTAGTTGTAGCAACTTGTTTAATATGAGTGAGTGCTGACGGTTTTTTAGTGAATGTTACATCAAATTGATTCACATTTTCTATAGCATGTTCTTTTGCAGCAGTTAATCTAGCTACGTTAATGGCTTGATTAATAGATGCTTCAGCTTGAGTTTTAATTGCTGCTAAATCTGCAAGCGCAGCGTTCACTTCTTCTTGTGTTCCATCAAAGTCAGCTTCTATTTCACTTACTTTATCGTTATAAACATTAGTAAATTCTTCTAATGCAGATTGTCTAAGAGTTCCAATTGGTTGGATTGCTTTAATTTCAGATACACCATTTGCCTTAGCGTTATCTACATCTTGATCAGTTTGAGCTTGAGCAACTTGATCTTTTGCTGATGTTAATGCATTTTGAACAGCTTGTTTAGCTTCCGCTATATCTTCTTGTGTTGCATTAGGTGTTTTATCTAATTCCTCTTGTTTTAAATCAGCTGCATTATCTAGTTCTTGTGTTGCATTTGACTTTTTAACAATAGATGGTACAAATTGATTAATTTGAGTTGTACCTTCATTTTTAGCTTGATCTACATCATTATTTGTATTTGCATGATCAATATTACCTGTCACTTGATTCGCAATATCATCTAATTTATTAGATGCTAATTGTTTTTCTTCATTTGTAGCTTGAGGGTTTTGATTTACAGCATCTTTTTGTTGATTAATGATATTTTGAATATCTTGTTTTGCATTGTCTTTAACAGTTGTTTCTGGTTGAACTGATTGAATAGCTTGATCAGTTGCTTTAACAGCATTATTTACATCAACAATACTTTGAGCATTAGTCACATCTGTTAAACCTTGTTGTAACGCATCATCAACTTTTGTATTTGCAGCTTGTTTTTCTTCTTCCGTAGAACCATTATTATTAGCTATTTGTTGTTTTTTATCGTTAGCTTGATTTTGTAAATCTGTTTTAACAGCTGTTTTAATTCCTGTATCAGCAGTAATCTGACCTATACTATTAATGCCTTCATTCTTTTTAGCCTCAACATCTGCAGCATTTTCTGCATTTACAATAGCTTGATTAGCATTATTTTGTGTGCGAGCTACCAGTTGTTTAGCTGCATCTTTTTCTTCTGTTGTTGCATCTTGGTTTTGATCAATAGTGTTATTTTGATTTGTTGCTGCTTGATCAACTTCATTTTTAGCATTTGTCTTAGTTTGAGTTTCAGGAACAACATTACCAATATTTGTTTCACCATTTTGAACTGCTGTGTCAACTTGTGCATTTGTAGTTGCAGCATTAATTTCATCATTTGCAGTTGTCACTGCTTGAGTTAATGTTTGTAATGCCGCTTCTTTTTCTTCTGTTGTTGCATTAGGTTCGTTGTTAATAATATATGTTTGTTGATCTTGTTTAGTTTTAATATCAGCTAATGCTGTTTCTTTTTTAGTATTTGCAGGTATAACTTGATTAATTTCTTGAATCGTTTGATCTTTAATTTGATTTACTGCTGCGTCAGTTTTAGCTTGGTTAATTTGTTCATTTGAAGCTGCAACGAGTGCATCCACATTATTTGTTGCTGCTTCTTTTTCCTCTGTTGTTGCATTATTATCATTAGGAAATGTCGCTTTACGTTGATCTGCAGCTTGAGTAATTTCGTTTCTAGCATTAGATTTAGTTGTTACAAATGCTTGAACTTGATTAATAGTATTAATACCATCATTTTTATTACTATCAACGCTTTGTTTATTCGCAGCTTGATAAACGTTGGCACTACCTTGACCTAACATACGATCTACTGAATCATTGGCATAATCTCTTTCTTCATTAGTCATATCCGGGTCTTGTGTCAAATCGTGTTTACGTTGATTTGCTACATTTTCTAATTCAGCTATCGCATTATTTTTATAATCTTTAGATGGTGTAATGGCTGCAATTTTTGCAATTTGTTCATTCTTAACATTTTCAACATCTGCATTAGATTGTGCCGCATCTATTGCTTGGTCTGCTTCTGTTTTAGCATTTTGTAATGCTTGTTGAGCTTCATTTTGTTCTTCTGTAGTTGTACCACGCGTATTTTGGATGACACCTTCTTGGTCAGTTACTTTTTGAGCAATTTCAGCTTTTGCAGCCGGTTTAACTTGTGCTTCTTGTTGAATTTGATTGATATCATTTTGATTAGTTGTTACAGCATTGTCAACATCATCATTACTTGCTGCTTGGTCAATGTCGTTATTAGCTTTAGTAACAGCTGCATCAACATTTGCATTAGCTGCATTATGTTCTTCTGTTGTAGAGTTTGTATCTTGATTAATTAATCGTTTTTTATTGTCTGCATCTTGTGCAATTGTTGATTTCGCTTGTTGTTTCTTATCTGTTGATGGCGTTACATCATTAATTTGATTTATACCATTAGTAACCGCATTAGCAACTTCATCGTTTGTTAATGCTTGATCAATATTATTATATGCTTCATTCTTTCTAGGGTCTAAAACATTCATTGCATCATTTTTTTCTTCTGTAGTTGATTGATTTGAGTCATTAATTGCTTGTTTCTTTTGTTCATATGCATGATCAATTGTATTTCTAGCATCTGGCTTTTTAACTTCATCTGGAGCAACATTTTGTAATTCTTGAAGCGCATGATCTCTAGCTTCATTCACTTCATTTGTTGTATTTGCCGCACCTATTGCAGTATTTGCTTGATTTACAATTTGATCTACTTGATTATTGGCAACATTAATCTCTTCTGTTGTCGCATCCATATAGTTATTTGTATTATTATTTCTAATTTGTTCAGCTGACTGATTCACTTCAGCCTTTGCTTCGTCTTTAACTGTAGTAGCTGGCGTAACTGCATTAATTTGATTTATACCTAATTCTTTGGCTTGCGTTACATCCTGATTATTAGACGCGTCATTAATATTAGTAGTTGTATTTTGAACTAAGCCATTAACTTGTTCTTTTGCCACAGCTTTCTCTTCATTTGTAGCATTTTGATTTGCATCTATGTCACCATTATGTGTAGCAGCAGCTTGATTTACTTCTGCAATTGCATTTGGTTTAGCTGTTGAAGCAGGTACAACATTACCGATTGCATTAACATTTTGTGTTTGAATGCCGTTAATCTCATTTTCAGTATTAGCTGCATTAATATCTTTTAATGCTTGTTGTTCTGTTTGATGTACTTGGTTAACTGCTTCTTGTTTTTCTTCATTCGTTGCATCTGGATTATTATTAATTGTTAAAATTTGATCTGCAACTTTTTGAACTACTGCATTTCTTGCTGCATCTCTTGTACGTGCTTGTACATTTATAGCATCAATGGCTGCAATACCATTATTTTTAGCTGTTGTTACATCGTCCGTTGTGTTTGCTTGATTGATATTATTATTAGCATTAAATTGTTGATGTGCTACATCGTTTAAAGCTAATTGTTTTTCTTCTTGAGTGGCTTCTGTTGTGTTATCAATTGCTTGATTTTTATCAGTAGCTTTTTGATTAATTTCATTTGTTGCACCTTGTTTCGCATTTTCTAATGCTTCATCTTGAGCATTAACAGGTTGGTTCTGATTAGGTGCTACATTATTACCATTTTGGTCATCACCCACATCACGTTTATTACGTTTTTTAGGTGTTTGATTATTTTCAACAGTAGCAACTGGTTTGCTTTGTTTGTTTAATCCTTCATTTGATTCAATGGGTGACTCTTTATCTTGTTTTTCTTTTGGCGTTTCTTGAGCTTGCTCTTGATTAGACTGTGGTTGAGCTTGTTCTTGATTACCTTCATTTACTGGATTATCAATAACTGCATTAGGTTGATTGGCATCATTATTAGCTTCTGTTGCTTCTGGATTAGCGATTTGCTCATTATTTGTTTCAACAGCATTTTTGTTATCATTTTGTTGTTGATTTTGTTCTTGAGCTACAACATTTTGAGGTGATGTTTGTTCATTTGCAGGATTAACATTTCCAGCTTGATTTTCATTTGGTAATGTCTGATCATTGGGCTGTCCCTGATTAACGACATTATCTGTCAATGGGCCATTAACATTGACATTATCTTGTTCAGCAGCATCTGCACTATTAGGATTAACGCCTAAAAATGCTACCGTTGCTATTAATGCTGAAAAAATACCAACGTTAAACTTACGAATACTAAATTTTTGTTGCTTAAATAAATTCATAATGACTATCCTCCTAGGTGTATCAATCGTGATGTTGAGTATTAGAAATTTATTTCTATAACAAATAGATTGTACGCATATAATAAATTCATACAACCTATTTATTTATTATTGATTTTATCATCAATATATTTTTAAATCTAGTCTATTAAATAACATTTTTATTTCAAAGTTGTTACTATTATTTTAATAATTATCATTGGTGCAAACTTAATAACTCATTCATATTTCAATGAATTCATTTCAAATCTTAACTAACCTTTTTTCTTCGTTTTAAGCTACTTACAAATATACTTATACCAAATGTAAACATAATAGGAACGATTGGATGTTGATAATTAGTTATACCTGTATTAGGCAACTCTTGCACAGATTCTTCCTTAAAATCACAAGTGTTCTTTACTTCTTTTTCTATGAAAAATTTATTATCTCTAGTATTACAGAATACAACTGGTTCTATTTCTTTCTCTAAAGTAACTTCTACTTCAGGTTCCGCTATAGGTAATTGAATTGCTTTTAATTTTTCAATTGTTTCTTTAACAATTTGTGCTACTTCTTCATTTGTTTTTGCATCTTTAATTAATGCATTAGCTTCGTTTAAAATATCTTCAACTCTATTTAAAGCATTTTTTACTGCTTTTGGATTAACATTTTTAAGTTGATTTATTTTATCTTTGACTTCATTTGCAACAAGATTGATGTCATCTTTAGCACTAGGTTTCACTTCAATTACTGGTTGAATATGTTCAATGAGTTGCACTTCTTTAAGTTTTATTTGCGCTACTTCTTCATTTGTTAATGCTTTCATTACTAATATTTTGGCTATTTCCAATTCTTTATGAACCTTCGCAATGGCTTCATCTTTCTCTTCTTGTGTGGCTTCAGTTATACGATCAAAATCTTGAATAACTCGTTGAGCAATTGATGTTAATGCTTCATTTGCTTCTGGTTTCACTTTAACAATTGGCTTAATACTCTTTATTAGAATTTCCCATTCTATTTTAGCTTTAGCAACTTCCGCATTAGTTAATGATTGGTCTACTGTATCAATACTATTTTTTAAAGCTTCCTCCAATTGATTGATAGCGTCATTTTTTTCTTCTTGAGTTGCCTCATTTTTATCATTAATATGTGTTTTAATTTGACTTGATAATTCTTTTAACACTTTAACCGCAGCAGGCTTCACTTCAATATTAGGCATAATCTGTTCAATATCTTTTAACGCTTTTGAAAGTACGTCTGCAACATTTTGGTTTGTTTGTGCACTTGATACCTCTTTAGTGTATTGGTTTACTGCTTGATTTAGTTGCTGTAATGCTAATTCTTTCTCTTCAGTCGTCGCTTCATTTGTTAACTTAATTACTTGGTCTTGTTTTGTGAAAGCTTGATCAATTTCATTAATTGCTTCAGGTTTTTTTACGATATTAAGTTTTACATTATTAATATCTTCAATTGATTGAGTCTCTGTTTGATCAACTTGTTGATTAGTTTGATCTGACTGTAAAGCATTTAATGCATTTTGAAGAATTGTCTTTAATTGTTGAATCGCGTCATCTTTTTCTTCAGTTGTTGCTTCACCATTATTATTAAACAATTGATTTTTAATTGCTTCAGCATTAGTGATCGCGGCTCTTGCATCATTCTTTTTAACTACATTAACTTGAACGTCATTAATTGATTGGACACCTTGTTGCTCCGTTAGGTTAACTTGATTTGTAGTTTTATCTTGATTAATTTGTGCTAAGGCTTGATTTAATAGTTTTTCGACTAAGGCTTTCGCTATGTTGATTTCCTCATTAGTAGCATCAGGTGTTAGTGATAAAGCATTCATTTTTGTTTCTGTAGTTTGATTTAAGGCATATCTTGCATCTGTTTTCACTTTAGTAGACGGTAAAATTTGTTTAATATCATTAATTGCTTTATTTTTAGTATTTTCTACTTCAGTATCATCTGTAAATCGATTAATATCATTTTTAGCTTTATTAACAACAGTATTGACATCATTTATAGCTGCATCTTTCTCCTCTACTGTTGCATCTTTAACGCCATTGATGACCTTATCTTGATTATCCGCAGTTTGGTTTATCATTGATCTAGCATTTTCTTTGACAACAATATGAGGTAATATGTTGGGAATTATAGCATCGCTATTTGATTGGATTTGATTAACTTGTGCATTCGTGTCTGAGTTATTGATATCAGCTAATAACTGATTGTTAGCATTCTGCAATCTATCTAATGCATTATTTTTCTCCTCATCGGTTGCATCTTTGGCTTGATTAATAATTTCTTGTTGATGTTCTACAAGCTGATGTAATGCATCTCTAGCATTTTGTTTCACAGTCGGCTTGAACACAGTTTGATTAATCTTTTCTAATCCATTGTCTTTTGTATTAGCAACTTCTTGATTGGTATTATCATTAGTGATTTGTTGATTTAAATCATTTAATATATTATTCAAATTATTAATGAATGCATCTTTTTCGTCTTGCGTTGCTTCTTTATTCTCTAGTGCCTCTTGTTTTTTATTATTTATAGCATTAAGTAATGATTGTCTTGCATTTGTTTTAACAATCGTTTCTGGCACAATTTGTTGTATTTCTTGGTTTCCATTTGTTACAGCATTATTAACGTCTTGATTTGTTTGTGCTTGGTCAATATTTTGAAGAGCTTGATTTTTAGCTTGTGCCACCAATTGTTTTGCAGCATCTTTTTCTTCAAGTGTTGATTCACCATTACTATTGATTACATTATCTCGTTGATTCGCTTCTGCTTCTATATTTTTTCTGGCATTATTTTTTACGACTGTTTCAGGTAAAGTCATATTGATTTGCTCAATTGCTTGTTGTCGTCTATCTTCTACATCTTGATTGGTCTGTGCTTGATTAATTGCTTCATTCGCTTGATTAAATATTTGTTCTAACTTTTGTAAAGCTACATTTTTCTCTTCAATAGTGGCATCAGGTGTCGTATTAATCTTACGTTCTTGGTCAGTTTTGGCGTCTGCTAAAGCTTGTCTTGCTTCAGGTTTAGTTACAACATTAACTTGAACTGCGTCTATATTTTGAATCGCATGGTCTTTAGCTTGATCAACCTCTTGATTGGTTTGTGCTTGATTGATTGCTTCCAATGCTTATTGTTTATTTTGATCTAATTGTTGAATAGCCTTATTTTTCTCTTCAATAGTGGCATCAGGTGTCTGATTAATTTGAGCTAATTTATTATTATACTGTTGATTGATGTCATTTATCGCTTCAGGTTTTTTAACAACATGTGCTTGTATTTGATTAATATTATGATCACCATTTTGTTGTGCTTGATCGACTTGCGCATTTGTATCAGCTTGGTTTACTTGTTCAATAGCTTGGTTAAGTGCTTGATTCACTTGTGTAATGGCTGCCTCTTTTTCTTCAGTAGTTGCATCAGGTGTTTGATTTATATTTTGTTTTTTAGCTGTAGCATTATTATTCAATATGCCAATTGCTTCTTGCTTTTTCGTTACGTTTGGTTGTACATTACTGATATCATTAAGCGCAGTATTTTTAATTGCATCTACCATTGGTGTTGTATTAACAGTATTAATATCATTAATAGCGCGATTCAATAATTGATTCACTCTACCAACTGCCTCTTGTTTTTCTTCTCTAGTTGCACCAGGTGTTGCGTTAATATTTATAATCGCTTCATTCGCTTTATTAGTAACTGCATTTCTAGCATCCGTTTTAACTTGTGTTGAAGGTTGAACATTACCAATCTCATGCAATCCATTATTTTTCGCATCTGTTACTTGTTGATTGGTATCAGCGTTATCTATATTTTGTATAGCCGTGTTTAATGCCTGATCTAATATAAGTTGAGCTGCTTGTTGTTCTTCTACAGTTGCTTCGTTGTTATTAAAGATAATATTATGTTGTTCTTGGGCTTTTTGATTTAATGCATTTTTAGCGATTGATTTAACGATAGTTGCAGGTGTAATAGCTTGTATTTGATTTAATGCATTATTCTTAACCATATCAACATCGTTATTAGTATTAGCCTTTAATATATTATCATTTGCTGTCGTAACCGTTTGATTCACTAACTTAATAGCAGCTTCTCGTTCCTCTAAAGTCGCTTCATGATTGGCATTTATATCTGCAATCTTTTGTTGAGCATTATTAGCGATCGCCTCTCTTGCTGCTTGCTTAACAACTGGTATAGGTGAAATATCTAAGATAGCATCTAATCCTCTATCTTTAGCATGATCGACATCACTATTTGATATGCCTTGATTTATATTTTGAATCGCTTGTTCAGAAGCCTGATTAAGTTCATTCAGTGCAGTATTTCTTTCTTCTTGTGTTGCTTCATGGTTTTCATCAATTTGCTCACGTTGTTTGGCCACTGCTCGATTGATCGCTGTAATTGCGTTTGCACGATACGTATTTTCTGGCACATCAGAATTAATATCGCTCACACCATTATTTTTAGCTTCGTTTACAGCATTATTTGTATGTGCTTGATTAATATTGTTCAGTGCAGTTGTAACATGATTATCAACTTGTGCATTAGCAGCTTCTTTTTCTTCTTGTGTTGCAATACGGTCTTGTTGAATTTTTTGTTTTTGCTCATTTGCTTTTTCATTTATAGTTTGTCTTGCATTAGGTTTAATAACAGGAACAATATTAACTTGTTCAATTTTATTGATGCCCGCTTCTTTCTCTCTTGTGACACCATCGTCCGTAGTTTGATCATCTATATGATTTAATGCTTCGTTTTTCAAATTAGTAATTTGACCTCTATAAGCGTCATTTTCATCATCTGTTAAATCTTTAACATTATCTACTTCATCCGATCTATCATCTGCTTTTTGACCAAGTTCACGTGCAGCGTCTACACGAGAAATAAGTGTGTGTTGCATTTGATGTAATAATTGATCAATTGTAGCTTGAGAAACTTGTTGATTTAAAGGCACATGGTTACGATCTTCATTTAATATCGTTTGCGCTTGTTGTTTTAGACGATTATATTCTTGATATGAAGCATAAGTATAATCTGATGGTACTACGCCCCAATTATATTGAGCTTGCAAATCATCTTTGTTCATGACAATATTCACTTGATATGGAACACCATTCACTATACTTTGTGGTGGCTCTCCATTCAAATAAGTTTGTGTATAAGTTTTAGATTTAATGGCATCTGAGAAAGTCACTTCTTTTGGGTTAGCTACGTTATTAACTCTTAAATTAAATGTTACATTTAATGTTTTATTGGCTAATAAGCTAGTAGGTTCTCCTTGAGTAGGTGTCGCAGAAGTGATTCCGTTACTTGTAAAAGTGAGCGTTCTAGTTCCTTGGTCATAGTTTTCTGTTAAACGATTCATCACATCATTAGGCCCGTTTCCATCAGGAAAACTCGTTGTTATAGAATTAGGAACATATTCAATGCCTTCTGGTAATTGCATAGAATATTCAAAAGCTCCTGGTAACATAGAAGCGCCAGACTTACCATTATTAGTAATTTGTGTTGTTACAGTAAAGTTAGTATTATTTTTCACATTATTTTCTTTATTTCTTCCACTTATATATAAATGTGATCCTGAACGGATACCGACATTATCGATAAAGTCATAATATCTATAGCCATCTTGGTTCTTTTCAAGTCTTCTTACATTTCCCATGATATCGTTATTAGGTATTAATTGAATTTTGATGTTCGATACATTATCAGGCACTTTAAATAAACGAAGCATATCTCCAGCTTGTATATCACCGTTTCCAATGACAGTGTCGGTATTCGCATCTTTAATTACTAAGTTTGTACCACCTTTACCGTTACCTGCAGCCATAGTATTAAAATCAAAAATAATTTCTGAATTAGGATTTACAGTTACATCTTTTTCAATACCATTGAAATCACCATGATTATTTGGATCATTACCTTCTACTCTACCTAATGCAAGGACAGTACCTTGTGCTTGTTTATTATTTCTATCACCCGGATGGAATACTTGTGTTCTTTCTAAAACGGCATTAAGCACCCCTACTTTACCACCATTAATCAAATTAAATCCCGGTAAGCTATTTAATACAATCACTTGTGGGTTATTTCGATTATCACTAGGTTTAACGCCTACATCCTCAAAAGTAAAACGGTAATTTAATGTATTATTTCCAGTATTATTAATATTTGGATCTATCGTTGCATCATCTCTAGAATATTCCCCATTGGTACTTTGAGGTGTCCCATTTCCATTTTGTGGACCGGTACCACCAGCAACTGTAGGTGTGTTATTTACATCACGACGTTGTCTTTTCTTAGGTTTAGTTGCGGGTTCTATTACCGCATTCATGTATTGAATTTTTCCTTCAGCCTGTTGCTTAGGTTTAGCTGACATATGTTCAGATGCAGGTTTTACATGGTTTACTGTCGTATTATTATCAATCGGAGTCTTACTTTCAATCGTCGTATTCAATTCATTATTCGTTGATTGTGTCTCTTGGATAACTGTATTGTCTGTAGTTTCAATTGTTTCTATTTGAGTCTGTTGATTATTTGTATTTACAGAATCATTATTGGAATTAGCTTGGTTTGAAACATCAGAAGCCCCCACTTCGGAAAGTGTTTCTTGATTATTATTGAGTTCTCTATTGTTATCCAATTGTCCATCACTAGTTGTTTCTTGTAGTTTTTGCACATCATTTACTGGTTGTGAGTTTACTTCATCTGCCTGTGCTATATGTGTAATTGGTGATGACAAAAAAGCTACAGTAACAATTAACGTAGAAAATATACCAACTTTAAATTTTCTAATACTAAAGGTTTCTTTTCTAAATAAATTCATTAATTGTTCCTCCTTGTTGCACTTCTTGTTGTTTATAATTAATGAACATTTTTCGTGTATGTATCTTAAATGAATTAAATCTCTATTTAAACCATTCGCTCAATTAATTAATAGTTATTTTGATTTTAACACCAATATTATTCTAAATCTAGTACACAACATTAAAATAAAATAGTGTACGTTTTTATTCATAAATCGATGTATTTTAGAGATTTGAATATGTAAATATCTTTATACATAAAAAAGCTAGATTAAAGTGCTATTACTACATAGCATTTAATCTAGCTCAATTGATAAGTTCATTTTAAATATTATTAATTTCTAAACCTTCTGTACCCCACTCATTCATGCCGCCTTCTACATTAACAGCATGAATATTTGAGTCCTCTAAATATTGAACGACTCTAGCACTTCTAGCACCTGCAGCACAAATAATATAATAAGTTTGATTTGAATCAAATTCATTTAAATGGTCAGGAATTTCATTCATTGGAATTGTTTTCGCACCGGGAATGATACCCATAGCTGTTTCATCATTATTTCGTACGTCTACAATATTAATTGGATTTGAGTCCAATATTTTCTCTTTTAATTGATCTATTGTAATTGATTCCATTTTTTAAAACTCCTTTAAAATGATTTATTTAGCAACGATATTAACAAGTTTTTGCGGTACAGCAATTACTTTTTTAATCTCTTTACCTTCAATACTCATTTTAACATTTTCATTTGCTAATGCTAAATCTTGCATTTCCTCTTTAGATAAATCTTTTGGTATTTCAATCTTAGCTCTTAATTTACCATTAACTTGAACAACGATTTCAACTTCATCATCAACTAATAATGATTCATTATAAGTTGGCCATGGTTGGTACGTAATGGTATCTGAATGACCTAATCTTTCCCATAATTCTTCGCCAATATGAGGGGCAATTGGTGCTAACATTGTTACAAATCCTTCAATATACGGTTTATATATTTCATCTGCTTTATAGCAATCATTGATAAAGACCATCAATTGACTAATCGCTGTATTGAAGCCTAGTGTATCAAAATCTTCAGTTACCTTTTTAACAGTTTGGTTATAAGTTTTATCTAATGATTTATTATTAGAATCTACTATCTTATCTGATAATGAGCCATCTTCTTTTACAATTAATCGCCATACTCGATCTAAGAAACGACGTGAGCCATCAAGACCTTTATCACTCCATGCAATGGCAGCATCTAAAGGTCCCATAAACATTTCGTATAAACGAAGTGTATCAGCGCCATGTGAATTAACAATGTCATCTGGATTGATTACATTTCCTTTAGATTTACTCATTTTTTCATTTCCTTCACCTAAAATCATACCTTGATTGTATAATTTTTGGAAAGGTTCTTTAGTTGGGACTACACCTAAATCATAAAGCACTTTATGCCAGAAACGTGCATACAATAAGTGAAGTACAGCATGTTCGACACCGCCAATATATAAATCTACTGGTAACCAATGTTTTAATTTTTCTGGATCTGCAATCATTTTATCGTTATCAGGATCGATGTATCTTAGGTAATACCAACAACTACCTGCCCATTGCGGCATCGTATTTGTTTCACGACGACCTTTCATAACAGTCTTCTCATCTGTGACATTAACAAAATCATCAATGTTAGCAAGTGGTGACTCACCAGTACCTGATGGTTTAATTTCATCTGTTTCAGGTAGTAGTAAAGGTAATTCTGACTCAGGTACAGTTGACATTGATCCATCTTCCCAATGAATAATTGGAATTGGTTCTCCCCAATAACGTTGTCTACTGAACAACCAATCACGTAATTTATAATTAACTTTTTTCTCACCAGCTTGATTCACTTCTAATAACTCAATCGCTTTTGTAATGGCTTCTTCATTATATAAACCATTTAATTCGCCTGAATTCACATGTGGACCGTTACCAGTATATGCTTCTTTTTGTACGTCTCCACCTTCAATGACTTCAATTATAGGAAGATCAAACTTTTCTGCAAACTCATGATCACGTTCATCGTGTCCTGGTACTGCCATAACTGCTCCAGTACCATAAGTTGAAAGCACATAATCAGCAATCCATATTGGAAGTTGCTCACCTGAAACAGGATTGATTGCATAAGCACCTGTGAAGACACCTGTCTTACCTTTAGCTAAATCTGTTCGTTCCAAGTCAGATTTTTTTGATGCTTCAGTTTGATAAGCTTTTACTTCTTCTAATTTTTCATCACTTGTAATTTGATTTACCAATGCATGTTCTGGACTTAATACTAAGAATGATGTACCAAAAATCGTATCAGGTCTTGTTGTGAAGACTTCTACTTTTTCATCAGAATCTTTGATATTAAAAGAAACTCTAGCGCCTTCTGATCGACCAATCCAATTACGTTGCATATCTTTAATAGATTCAGGCCAATCTAATTCCTCTAAATCTTCGAGTAAACGATCTGCATATTCAGTAATTTTAAGTACCCATTGTTTCATTGGCTTTCTATATACTGGATGACCACCACGTTCTGAAACGCCGTCAACGACTTCTTCATTTGATAATACTGTACCTAATGCTGGGCACCAGTTGACTGCTACTTCATCTACATATGCTAGTCCTTTATTATAGAGTTGAATAAAAATCCATTGTGTCCATTTATAATAGTTAGGATCTGTTGTATTTACTTCTCTATCCCAATCATAACTAAACCCTAATTCTTGAATTTGACGTTTGAATGTTTGAATATTTTTTTGAGTAAATTCACGAGGATCGTTCCCAGTATCTAAAGCATATTGCTCTGCAGGTAAACCAAATGCATCCCATCCCATTGGATGTAGCACATTGTAACCTTGCATACGTTTATATCGTGAAATGATATCTGTCGCAGTATAACCTTCTGGATGACCTACATGTAGACCCGCACCTGATGGATATGGAAACATATCTAATGCGTAAAATTTCTTTTGACCTAAATTATCTTGTGTCTTAAATGTTTTGTTGTCTTCCCAATACTTTTGCCACTTTTTCTCGATTTCGTTATGATTGTAATTCAATACGTTTCCTCCTATTCAATAAAAAGACACCCCTCACTAGTGATTAAGGGACGACCATAGCCGCGTTACCACCCTTTTTCGCATTTTCTGCGCACTTCATTCAATAGTAAGAGATGTCATCATTAAATTCGTTATATGTTTGATAATGTTATTTATAGTCCTTAACACTAGTTCTCACCATACTAGTTCTCTGTAGAAAAGCGTCTAATAACACGTTATTACAAATTAATAGTATTTGATTATGCGTATGATTGCAAGAGGTTAATAACAATTTTTCATTATTCTAATTTGTTTGATGGTTTAAATATTTTTTAGCCGCCTTACTTTTCGCAAAAAGGCTTAAAATGATAATAGCTACGCCTAATAATATAATCATGGTTAAAAATATCATTCGCATATTAAATAAATCTACAAGTAAACCTCCAAACAATGGGCCTAAAGCTTTCCCAACAGTTGATGCTGAATTAACAATACCTTGATATTGCCCAACTTTTCCTTTAGGCGCTAACTGATTTGCTATGGTAGGTACTGCTGGCCAAACAAACATTTCACCAAATGTTAATATCACCATACCGATAACAAACATTGAAAATTGATGTGCAAAACTAGTTACTAAAAACGAGCTCATAAATATTAAAATTCCTACAAATATTTGCTTTTTCAAGTCACCTTTTAAAAGTATAATAACAGGTCTGATTAAAGGTTGCGCTACTAAAATCATAATACCATTAATGGTCCATAATACACTGTATTGAGACATTGATATATGAATAGATTGTGTAAATGAAGCAATTGTTGTTTCCCACTGTATATAGCCAATCCAACAAATAGCGAATACGACACAAACTAATAATAAAGAGATAAATCTACTGATATTCTCTTGATTATTTAAATCGATATTATCTTGTCTTTTAACTTTAGCATTAATTTCTAAATTAAATTGTGAGATAGCTACTATGGCGAAAAGTACATACATTACTAGATTAGCTATAAATATATAATTAAAACTTAATTCTGCAACAAACCCACCTAATGCCGCACCTAATGCAACGCCAATATTTTGTGCTAAATAAATAGCATTAAACGTTTGTCTTCCTCCATTCGGCCATACTGCTCCAGCCATTGCATAAATTGCGGGGATGATCATACCCCCACCAAATCCTAGTAATACAAGCCAAACAGCATACCAAGGCCAACCGTGAAATATATTTAATAATGTGGTACTAATTAAACAAGTAAATGTTCCGATAAGTATGGTTTTATAACCACCAAGTTTATCGAATAATACACCGCCAAGTAAATTGCCTACAACCATACCTAAAGAATTAATTAATAAAACAATACCAGCAATTGTTAAACTCTTATTAAGTTCTTCTTTCATGTAAATCGTATTTAATGGCCACAAAAAGCTGGCGCCCGTAATATTTAAAGCCATACCTATTACAAGCCACCACACTGATTTTGGTATATTCATTTCTTGAGGTCTCCTCTTTATATTTTTCTCAATCTATAATAGACACTATAACATTAAAGTATGTTAAAATCTTTATTTAGATACAAAACAGAAAGGAAAATGTCTTATGGGTAATTTCTTCCCGTATGCTTTTGAAGATAAAAGATATCACACTTGGAATTATCATTTAAAAAATAAATTCGGTCGTAAAATATTTAAAGTTGCTTTAGATGGTGGTTTCGACTGTCCAAATAGAGATGGTACTGTAGCTCATGGTGGTTGTACGTTCTGTTCAGCTGCTGGCAGTGGTGATTTTGCAGGGAATCGTGCTGATCCTATTGAAGTACAGTTCCAACAGATTAAAGAAAGAATGCATGAAAAATGGAGTGAAGGTCAATATATTGCTTACTTTCAAGCCTTTACAAATACACATGCACCTGTAGAAGTACTAAAAGAAAAATATGAACCCGTCTTGAAAGAAGAGGGTGTTGTAGGTTTATCAATAGCTACACGTCCAGACTGCTTACCTGACGATGTCGTTGAATATTTAGCAGAATTAAATCAAAGAACATATCTATGGGTAGAACTCGGATTACAAACTGTGCATCAAACTACTTCGGATTTAATTAATCGTGCACATGATATGCAAACATATTATGAAGGTGTCGCTAAATTACGTAAACATAATATTAACGTTTGCACACATATCATTAATGGATTACCAGGTGAAGATTATAATATGATGATGGAAACTGCACGCGAAGTTGCACAAATGGATGTCCAAGGTATTAAAATTCATTTATTACATCTATTAAAGGGTACGCCAATGGTGAAACAATATGAAAAAGGCATGTTAGAGTTCATGTCACAAGAGGATTATACTAATCTCGTATGTGATCAACTTGAAATTCTTCCACCTGAAATGATAATTCATCGTATTACAGGCGACGGTCCAATTGATTTGATGGTTGGTCCTATGTGGAGTGTTAATAAATGGGAAGTACTAAATGAGATAGATAACGAATTAGCACGTCGTGATTCATATCAAGGTAAAAAGTTTGAGCATAAGGTGAAATCATGAAACTTGAACGTATACTCCCCTTTTCAAAGAGTTTAATTCAAAGTCATATTACTGATTCTAGTATCGTAATCGACGCCACATGTGGTAATGGAAACGATACTTTATACTTAGCACAACATGTACCTAATGGTTTTGTATATGGTTTTGATATTCAACAATTGGCTATCGACAATACTAAAATGAAAGTATCTACCTATTCAAATGTAAAACTGATTAAAGATGGTCATGAAAATGTAAAACAATATATTACTGAGGATCATATTGGCAAAGTTGATGCTGCTATATTTAATCTCGGTTATTTACCTAAAGGCGATAAATCTATCGTGACTACACCTCAAACTACCATTAGCGCAATCCAAAATATTTTTGATATATTGAATGAAGAAGGTATCATTATATTAGTAATTTATCATGGTCATGACGAAGGTAAAATTGAACGAGATGCATTAATGGATTATTTAACGCAATTAGATCAAAATCAGGCACATGTACTACAATATCAGTTTATTAATCAAAAAAATAATGCACCATTCATTTGTGCTATCGAAAAAAGAGATTAGATTTATTAATACCAAAAAGAAGGGACCAATTAAGGCCCCTTCTTTTTTGATATTAAACAGCTAAAATTGATTTTAAGCTTGTCTGCATAGGTTCTGATTTAGATGTAATTGTTTCACCAATAAAATCTAGTAAACCAGCTTTTTGTTTTGCTAATTTTTCATTAAAATGAATAATTACCGTACGTTCATCATCTTGCGGACGCTCTTTGTATATCCACTCTAAATTAACTAAATTATTGTAAGTTCTTGTTCGTTTATACGGCTTAATTTCAACAAACTCGTCCATCTCTTTTAAAGTCATTGAACCTTTTTCCCATAGGTTTAATAAAATTAAAATTTCTTCTTTAGACATATCATATTCTTTTTGGATTGTTTCAAAAATAGAATTAACATCGGCTAACAACTTGTCTAACTGTAAAATACCATAAACTCTTTCATTTTCATTTTGATTCATAGTTAACATCTCCCAAATAACAAGTTAAATTTATCATTTTCTAAAATAACCGACTCCCAAATTTCTACCATCGGTTAATTGAAAAATTGTCAATATTGCTTGTCCATATTAACAGAACATTTGATAAATGAAATGCTTAGTTAAGACTTGTGTATTTTACTATAAATGTGACATATAAAAATATAATTTTACAAAATGGTTCAATCTCAATACACAAAGCCTTATTACATATTAAAATTATATTTTTAATCCAAACAAAATATATCAATTTTACATTAAAATTGCAACTATAAATTAAAATAGATTTTACGTATTTATCTCCACTAACCTTATAAAAAAGTTTTATCGTTTTATACTACATTTTCACAAGAAAACCAGGCTGTTTAAACAACCTGGTTCAAATCAAATATCTTCTATTTCATCTTCTTCAACAATAAATCCCATAGTATTCACGCTATTATTAAGAAACGTTAATACATAACGCATCACTTGATCTCGCTCTGGTTCGTTATGTATCTCATGATATAAACCATTCCATACTTTATAATATAACTCATTCGTTACTAATTTATCTTTAAACGTTTCAGTCGCATTGATTTCTGAAATGATATCTTTACTACCTGTCATAATTAAAGTTGGTAACGGCTTAATATCCTTGATATGCTCCATTGTCTCTTTCATCATTTCATTAATAAGGTTATACCAATGATATGTCACTTTCTTCAACATTAATCCATCATTTACTGTATCTTCAATTACTTCTTCATTACGTGTTAGGTCTTGAGCAGTGATACTAATTTTAAAGCGAGCATCTTTAGATACTTTACCAACATTAGAAAGTAATTTATTCTTTCTATCTTTACCAGATTGTTTAAATTCTAATAGTGGTGAAATAAGCATTAAACCTTCTACGGGTAATTCTACTCGCTCTAATAAGTTAATTAAAATTAAACCACCTAAACCTACACCTAGTACAAACGTTGGAATCTTATACTCGTTAGCAATTTTAATCCATTCTAATATATTCTCATGATATTCATTAAAATCTTCAATTTGACCTTTATTAGCTCTAGAAGTTTGGCCCTGTCCAGGTAAATCACCCATAATGACATGATAACCATTTCTTCTTAACATCGTAATAACATATGCATAACGACCAGTATGTTCTAATATATTATGAGCAATGACAACAACGCCTTTTGCGTCATTTTCAGTTTCCCACTTCCACATTCTTAAATTGCCCCTTTTTCAATAATCTTCAATAGCATAATTATAGCAAAACATTACAATTAATTGCCATTTTAATCTATTAACTTAAACGCTTAGTATTTTCCTATCTTCAATCGTGTAATTTTACTAAAAACATTATTAAATTCTTTATGTAAACGCTTTCTTGAAAATATGTTTCATGATACACTATTTTAAAAGTACCAATGATATTTGGTTATGGAGGTATGTACGATGGGAGTTTTCAAAAATGTATTTATAGCTTTGTCTAATAATAGTTATTTAAATAATGCTGCAAAACAAGTGGGTCCAAGACTTGGCGCCAACAAAGTAGTAGCCGGTAACACAATTCCACAATTGATAGAAACAATTGAATATTTAAACGAAAACAAAATTTCAGTTACCGTAGATAACTTAGGGGAATTTGTGACGACAGAGCAAGAAAGTCAACAAGCTAAACAAGAAATACTAGAAATTATGGAAGCCATAAACCAATACCAAGTTGATGCGCATATGTCAGTTAAATTAAGTTTATTAGGTAGTGAGTTTGACTTAGAACTTGCATATCAAAATTTGAGAGAGATTTTACTTAAAGCTAATGAATATGGCAATATGCATATCAATATAGATACCGAAAAGTATGATAGCTTACAACAAATTATTGAAGTGTTAGATCGATTAAAGGGAGAATTCAAGAATGTGGGAACAGTGATTCAAGCATATCTATATGATGCTGAAAAACTGATTGATAAATACCCTGAATTACGTTTAAGACTCGTTAAAGGTGCATATAAAGAGGGTGCCTCTATTGCGTACCAAACTAAAGAAGAGATTGACGCAAATTATATTAAAATAATTGAAAAAAGACTATTAAATGCACGTAATTTTACTTCAATTGCAACGCATGATCATAATATTATTAACCATGTGAAACAATTCATGAAAGAAAATCATATCGAAAAAGACCAAATGGAGTTCCAAATGCTATATGGTTTCCGTTCAGAATTAGCGCAATCTATTGCTAATGAGGGCTATCATTTCACAGTATATGTCCCTTATGGAGATGACTGGTTTGCATACTTTATGAGAAGATTAGCAGAACGCCCACAAAATTTATCTTTAGCAGTAAAAGAATTTGCCACACCAGAAACATTGAAAAAAGTCGGTATTTTCTCAGCTATTGGTATAAGTTTTGTTTCTCTTGTAGGGTTATCTACGAAGTACTTACGTAAATAAATTTAGCATCAAAAACTGCCCACAAAATATTAATTTTGTGGGCAGTCTATCAGTTTAGAACATAAATATATTTCAAGTTATATTCATATTTAGGCGTAGTTGACTGTAAAGTCATTCTATTTCTTTAGAGATTAGTATTTCTTATGCATGAGTTTCACTCTTGTATTCCTATTTTAAAGTACACATTAGCTGTAGCTAATGCGTAAGAACCACTACATAATAAATGATTAGTGGTTCTTTATTATTTCTGTCCCACTTCTTTTATTTAAAATTGTTTCATTAAATTAGCCATTTCAATGGCACTTACTGCTGCTTCAGAACCTTTATTACCTGCTTTAGTTCCTGCACGTTCAACTGCTTGCTCGATACTTTCCGTAGTTAAGATACCGAAGATAACAGGAACATCTGTAGATTCATTAGCTTTGGATACGCCTTTTGCAACTTCATTACATACATAATCATAATGAGACGTAGCCCCTCTTATGACACATCCTAAAGTAACTACTGCATCATATTTACCTGTTTGAGCTAACTTTCTAGCTACCATAGGAATTTCAAAAGCACCAGGTACATAAGCAACATCAATATTGTTTTCGTCAACATCGTGACGAATAAAAGTATCCTTAGCACCCTCTAACAAACGTCCAGTAATAAAATCATTAAATCTACTAACCACAATAGCGACTTTTAAATCTTTACCAACTAATTTTCCTTCAAAATTCATTTTATGATCCTCCTAAATTAAATGTCCCATTTTTTCTTTTTTGGTTGTCATATAGTCATGATTATATTGTGTTTCAGGTACAATCACTTCTATACGTTGTTGAATATTAATGCCATATTCTTTTAATCCTTCAAATTTCTTCGGATTATTACTTAATAAATTTACTTTTTCTATTTCAAAATATTTAAGAATCTGTGCAGCTATATTATAATCTCGTAAATCTTCATCGAATCCTAATGCTAAATTAGCTGTAACAGTATCATAACCTTTTTCAATTAATTCATAGGCACGTAATTTATTCATGAGTCCTATGCCACGCCCTTCTTGAGGTAAATAGATAATCATTCCACCGTGTTGTTCTATATAATTCATCGAAGCTTCTAATTGAGCACCACAATCACATCGTTGGCTGTGGAAAATATCACCCGTAAGGCATGCAGAATGGATTCGTACATTTTCATGAGATCTAATATTACCTTTAGTTATAACGACGATTTCTTCTTCACTATAATCGGTTGTAAATCCATACATATCAAAGGTACCAAAGTCTGTTGGCATTTTTACTTTTGCATTGAGTTTTACATGTGATTCGTTAACTTGACGATATTCTATTAAACTTTCAATCGTAATCATAACTAATTGATGTTTATCTTTAAATGCTTGGAGATCTTCACCTTTAGCCATAGACCCATCATCATTCATAATTTCACAAATCACACCTGCTGGTTTAGCACCTGTTAATTTAGCAAGATCTATTGCCGCTTCGGTATGACCATTTCTTTCTAACACACCATTATCTTTAGCAATTAAAGGAAATAAATGGCCTGGTCGGTTAAAATCTGAAGCTTTCGCATGTTCATCAATCAGTGCTCTAGCAGTTAGCGTTCTCTCGTTCGCACTGATACCGGTTGTTGTATTCTTATGATCGATACTTACAGTAAAATTAGTGCCAAACACATCTGAGTTATTTGATTCCATTGGATGGAGATCTAGTTGTTCACTAATGCTTGAACTGATAGGTGTACAAATTAACCCACGACCTTCTTTAGTCATGAAATTAATCGTATCGTCTTTCATCCATTCAGTTATTGCTATTAGGTCGCCTTCATTTTCTCTATCTTCATCATCAACTACAATAATACTTTCACCTTGTTTTAAAGCATCTAAGGCTAATTCAATACTGTCGAATTTCATGTTTATTGCCTCCCCTAAAAACCAAATGCTTTTAGTTTTTCTTCTGTTAAACTTGATTGATTTTGATTTAAGATATTTTCAACATATTTGAATAACACATCTGATTCTAGATGTACGTTATCGCCCACTTTTTTACTTGATAAGATTGTGGAACGTCTTGTTTCAGGAATCAAATGAATATCAAAAGCATCCGAATGAAGATCGAAAATCGTCAAACTTGTACCATCTACCGTTATCGATCCTTGCTTAACCATTTGATTAAGTAGTGTTTTGGATGCTTTTATTTGGATAATCATTGAATTGGCAGATTCATTAATTTTAGATATTGTTCCTAAATCATCAACATGACCTAACACAAAATGACCGCCAAACCTGCCGTTACCACTCATTGCTCTTTCTAAATTAACTTTCGTATGGCGTTGTACATCTGAGAGGTAGGTTTTATTTTCTGTGCCTTTAATGACTTGCACTGAAAATGTTTGGTCATCGAAATCAATGACAGTTAAACACGCACCATTTACACTAATTGAATCACCAATATGCATATCTTCTAATATTTTTTCAGCAGTAATTACTAATGTTCGAACTGAATTTTGATTACGAACTTCTTGCACCGTTCCTATTTCTTCGATGATGCCTGTAAACATTTGCAATCACTTCTTTCTCAAAACTAATTTAATATTTTGTTGAATTAACGTGGAATTAACAATTTCAAATTGAGTTGTATCTGGTAAAGACACTATCTGGTCAGTTTGGAAAAATTGATACTTACCAGAACCACCTATTATTTTCGGGGCAAAATAAAGTACAAGGTGATCTAAGTGATCAGATTGGAGAAATTCTGAAGTAATTTCGGGACCTGCTTCGACTAACAGTTTCCCGATACCTTTTTGATATAAATCTTTCAAAATAGATTTAATATCGCATTGTTCCATATAAATAATAGTTACATTACTATTGTCTACTTTTAAATTTTTATTTTCTGTATAAATCCAAATAGGAGATGCATAATCATGGAATAGTTGTTGATTAAAGTCTAATTTGCCACTCTTACTAAGTATGACTCGAATTGGATGTTTCCCATCAGCTATCCTTGTCGTGTATAATGGATCGTCAGCTTCTACTGTTTTACGTCCAGTCAATACTGCATCGTGACTATGACGTAATTGATAGACGTCTTTTTTTACTTCTTTATTAGTAATCCACTTACTCTCGCCATCATCGGTAGCTTGTTTGCCATCTAAACTAGCTGAAACTTTAACCGTTAATTCGGGAATACCATTTCTTTTTGCAGTGAAGAAATCTTGATAAAGTTGCGCTGCAACGGCATTATATTGAAATTCAACTTCGATGCCTGCATTTTTCAAAATGTCATCGCCTTTTGAAATAAGGGTAGTATCTTTAACAGCGTAGATGACTTTGTGAATACCAGCTTCAATGATTTTATCTACACATGGTGGTGTTGAACCATGGTGTGTACATGGTTCTAATGATACATAAATGGTAGCACCATTGGCTTCTGATTGTGCCATGTCTAAAGCTTGAACTTCAGCATGTTTATCACCTTTTCGTAAGTGTGCACCAATACCAACTATTCTTCCGTCTTTGACAACAACTGAACCCACTGGAGGATTAACACCTGTTTGTCCATCAACCATTTGTGCAAGTTGTATAGCATAATTCATAAATTTACTCAAAATATCACCTCTAAAATTAAAAAGCCTTACACCAATGAAATTGTATATTTCAAGGCATAAGGCGAATCATATATCTTCAAATAAGCATATTTATATCTAAAAATATAAACATACTTATTAATACACATACTTATACAAATATATGTTAATGTCGATAAACGTCATTCTTTCTCCCATCCAGACTTTAACTGTCGGCTCTAGAATTTCACTAGATCAGCCACTAACAAATGTTAGTAGGTCGCAGGCTCATATCACTGCCGGTTGGGAATTCCACCCTGCCCCGAAAGAATTTTATATGAAATTGTTAAAGGTTAATTGAGTATTGTAGTCTAATTTACTACAATTCAAATCATACTACACCTTTTTCAAAAATACAATTACTATACATTGTACTTAATTAAAGTAATACTTTTAAATTAAATCATCGGATTTTGTTTATCTTTTAAATAAAATATAGATTTAAAATACGCCTAGATATAATTACTTAACGCTTTTAGCTTTCTTCTTTGATATTTTCAAAGTCTTGTTGCGTGTCATATAATCTATCCACCGCATTAGCCACTTGGTTAACAATCATTTTAACACCGTTTCTAAGTTTATTGACGCCATTTGTCATTTGTCCAATCGCTATCACATTAGTTAAAGTACCAAACCTCGGACTAATAACTTGGTTCGTTTCAGGAATAATTTGTATACCGCCTAAAGGATGTGCTTGTACAATTTGCCTATTTTCTAAATTAAGAATTAATTGGTCATCTTCATCTAACTCAGATAAATGATTTTTAGATCCAGTTGCATTAATGACTACATTAAAATCTTCAATGTCATTCTCATTTTCATATTGTAAATGGAATAATCCGTCCTCATGATAAACATTTTTTAAATTTTTACGGATAATCAATGCCTCTTGTTCTAATAATTCAATAAGTAATTTCGCAGTTCTAGGAGGCATTGGATTAGAATTAAGTTGAATTATTTTAGTATATTTCTTTTGGAATTGTTGTTGATCTTCAAAGCTAAAGCTATTCCATATCCAATTTAAATTTTCCTTTAAATATTCAATTATACTTTGGAATATTCCCATTTCCTTTTCATGTTCTAAATCAAATTTTAAATCATTAATATGATTACCAGTTCTTCTATTGATAAGTTTTTCAAAATCTATACCGTAGTCGCTACATTCTTTTAAAAATAAATCTACTGCAACATCTAAAGGTACATTCCCATAATTTTGTGCCTGTAAATCATTAAATTTTTGTTTTGTTAAATGTGTAAATTCTATATCTACCATTTGACCTCTTACACTTGGTAAATTGGCTGATCGACTTGTCATTAAAATAGGTAATTTAGGGTGATGTGCAGTCACATATCGAATGACATCTAGACTAGCGAGACCAGTTCCAAGAATGGCAATTCTATCATCTTCATTTACATCATCTAATGAATTGTATGTAGGATAAGGTGTCGGTTTAAACCCTTTTATACCTTTTAAATGATATGGATCGTGATAGGCAAATGTACCAAATGTTAAGAATAAGTAATCGTATTCTCGCCATTCTTTCATATCATCTGAGTTACATACATAATATTTTAAATTCGTTTCATCCACTTTCGATGTTGTAAAAATCTCGTGTACTTTATGATTGATAATAGTAATATTTTCATATTGCTCATCGAATTTGGATAAGTATGATTTCATATAATGTCCAAATACAAAACGTGGTAAGTATGTAGGATTATCGAAATCAAATACTTGTTGATGTTGATACCATTTCCAAAACTCTTCATCATCATCTAAATTTAAGCTCATCTTTTTAGATGGCATATTAATGAGTAATTCACTACTATCATTTTGAAATGGAACACCCTGTCCCATATTATTGCGGTCATCATACACATCTACTTTTAATTTTTCAAAATGGTCGTGTTTGACTAGTTGACGTAAAACACTCACACCTGCTGTGCCCATTCCTATTATAGCTACTCGCATGATTAAATCATCCTCTCTCTACAATCTATTTCCGTGATGAACTTTATAAGTGTAGTCATTTTTAAGTTCGCTCATTATCAAAAATTAAATTTTCATATTTACTCATATATATCCTAATCTTGAACAATTTAATCCTTTAAAATTTGTGATAAAATCTTTCTTTGAGGTGATGAAATGAAATTAGTTTCGAAAATCATAGCACTCACTATTATAATGTTTTTATGGATAACACGTCATAATAAAGCTGAATAATAATAATGATGAATACAAAAATGCCTGCAACCGTTATTACCGTTGCAGGCATTTTTTAACATTAATTATTTCTTCAAATGGTCTTTATCATCTTTATAAACATATAATTTGAAGTATTTACCTTCCGTTTTCATATCTTTATAAAAATCTGCGATGATAGTGGCATTACTTTCAGCCCATTTAATGTCAGTTGCATATTGATGTTCACCAGGATTCTTAGGATTCCATCTCATACTGTATAGTGTATCTTGATCTTCATGTTTTAAGAAATGATTATGAATGAAATCAGCACCACCATAAATGGCTTTTTGAGGTGTGTCCCAACCATGTTTTTTAGCATATTCAGCACCTGTCTTAACAGGATCTTTGTCTAATGCACCTACACCATAAAAGTTGTAGTATTTCTTACCATCAATTTCTACACCTTTAGATAATTCACTCTTAGCAGCGCCAGTTTCTAATAACGCATGTGAAATTAAATACACTTCGTTAACATGTTTATCTTTCGCTGCTTTTGTAAAGTCATCCGTATGTTTCAGTAAAGTTGGTCGATCAACTAACATACGTTTAATTCTTTTTTCATCAATACCTTGATATTTAGATAAATCTAAAAATTGATATTTTTGTACGTCACTATCGATAAATTGACTACTATCCATAGCTGATTTTATTTCAGTTGATGATGCATCTCTCCACGCATAATTGTTTTTATTCGATACTTGTTGACTCGTATAGTTATCTATTTGTTTCTTTGCAGCTTTATCTAAAGTTACATCTAATTTCTCAATTTTCTGTTCTTCTTTTACATGTTTAAAGAAAATTTGGTCTGAAACCATTGAGAAAAAGATAATAGCACCAACTACAAAGATAATCAGCAATCCTAAAATTGCAACAATAGATCCCTTTTTGTGCTTCGTCATATTCACACCTCTTAGGTCAATGTTGTTATACTTTTGAATTGTATTACGATAATAAAGTTTAACATTATTAATTCTGATTCACAATTTAATATATACCTTGTTACAAATTCATAAATAAAAAGTAATAAAAATGAAACTTTTGAGATGAAAAAGATTTAGACAACAATATAGACACTATCTAAATAAAATGTTGCACGCATAAAAACATGCAATTTACATATGATAGTGTCAATACCATTTCTAAGTCTAAATTATTACTTTTATTTATTATGTTTTTTATATTCCATCATGATGAAACTAACAGCTTGTGATCTATTTTTATAAAAATATTGATTTAAATCAATTGTACCTTCAATTTCACCATCTCTATATTTCATTTCATTAGTAAAATTATTAATCATCACAAAATCTGAGCGATCTTTAATTCGATCTAAATCATCATTGCGTGCGAAAAAATGTTCTAAATTTAAGTGTGCGTAGTCCATACGTACCTCCTATCAAACTTTGCTCTATTTAAACAATAAGACAATGTAATTGTAAAAATTAAATACCTAGTTATTTTCTATGTTTACTATTTAACACCTATTTTTACAATTAAGCAAATGAAATTTTTTATTACATATTTTAAATTCATTTTATCCGGAAAAACACTTTATGTACATAAATAGGAGAAAACTTTGGAATTCAATAAAATTTATCAAGAGTACAACAAAATCATACATTATTTGTTAAAAAGATATCAAATCACTTATAATTATGACGAGTTTTATCAATTACTGTTAATCCAATTATGGCACTTAACTCATCATTATCAACCCTCACAATCTAGCAAACTATCCTCTTACCTATTTATTAGGTTAAACTATTACCTTATCGATATATTTCGCAAAGAAAACAAAAAAATACCTACTATCAATATCGATACACCTATCCACTCAAAAAATGAGCCCATACAGTTTTTAGATGAGGATGCATTACTTTTGCAAGACATTTATTATCTATTAAATAATCAAGAAAAACAATGGTTAGATTTAAAATTACTAGGATATAAACAATACGAAATCGCAAATATGATGCATCTTTCTATATCAACCATTAAGAAAATCAAAAAGATAACTCAATCCAAAATCATGCAGCATTTACAATACAACCTAGAAAAGGAATGACAACATGAATCAAATTACAACATCTCAATTATTATATATTCAAACAGGAATAGGTCCGAAAAGTGTTACGCAATGTCATTATCAACAATATGATATTTCACTTCCTATTACAATTAATCATACATTAATATTTCTATTAGAATTACATCAAAAATCATTACCGCTTCAAAAGAAACTCGCTAAACGATTACTTCAAATTAATAAAAAGATACCGCTTTTCATTAATGAGACGCTCATCTTATTCCCTCTTAAACATCATCGAGCTCCCATTCAAATTTACGTGAATGCATACTATATTATAGGAATACAATCACAAAGCGATGCAACACTCATACAGTTTTCTAATTTTAAATCTCTATTAGTAGACGAACCTTATACTTTTATATTAAAAAAATGGCAAGAAAGCTTACTTCTTTGCCATTTGATTACACATTCGTATTCTGCTTATTAAATTTATATTCTAATAGCTTTTTAGTAAAAAATGCAGTTACTTTCTTAATTAAGAACAGAGAAACGATCATCAATAGAATAGCCCCTACGATAATTAAAGTCACTGTCATTGTTGATAGAGTTACTTGTGGGTTAATAAAATAATTAACAGCTGTGAGACTTGTGATTAATCCAAATAGAAAGCCACCTAGTAATATCACATATGTAAAAACGATTCCCATCAATAATAATACAAGACTGAATGAACTAATCATTTTTTGTTGAAAGACATGTGTTCTTAAAAATTGATTTGAAAATTTGACAGGTTTATTTAAAACATCCGTGTCATGTTCATTCAATTGGTTCAATTCTTGATTAAGTTGATCTTTTTCTGTTTTATTTAAGAACCATAATTGCTTTTTTACTCTAGCACTAAATGTATTTTTATCCATAGCTAGAATTGCACCTCTACTCTAATTGGTTATTTATATATCATAGATGACTTTGAACCATCAATCAATTCAAAATTAAATTTATTAATAAGAAAAGCCAATCCATCGTACATTGTTATCTTAAAATAAAATTTGAAAACATGTACGGGCGATTGGCTACTTCAATATCTTATACTTCAGCTTCGATATCACTTTAATGATTGCTTATAAAATAGATAATCCTGAACTTTGAATATCTTTAGCAAAACCTTTAACAGTATCAATAGATAGTTCTTCTACATCTCTACCTAAATTATTATTGACCTTCTTAACAACATCCGCAGGACATGTAATGATATCTGCACCAATTTCATCAGCTTGAATTACATTAAATAATTCACGGCAACTAGCCCATAATAATTTAACGCCTTTTTTACTATGTGTAATTTCGACGGCTTCTTTCATTAATGGTAATGGATCTACACCAGTGTCGGCGATACGACCAGCGAATACAGATACATATGTTGGTACACCTTCTGTTACAGCTTCAGTAATTTCTTTAACTTGTTCAATCGTATAAACAGCAGTAACATTTAGTCTTACTTGTTTAGCTGATAAAGCTTTAATTAATGGAATGGTAGAAGTACCATCCGTTGTAACAATAGGAATTTTAACAAATACATTGTCACCATATTGTTTTAAGATTTCAGCTTCTTTTTCCATTGTTTCTAAATCATCTGCGAATACTTCAAATGAAATTGAAGCATCAGGAATTTCTCTCACTGCTTCTTCAGCAAATGCTTTATAATCTGTTACACCAGCTTTTGCCATTAAACTTGGATTAGTCGTAAATCCGTCTACTTGTTTATTTTTGTATGCAGCTTTCATTTCTTCGATATCTGCACCATCAGCAAATACCTCTACATTTAATTGTCTCATTACGAATTCCTCCTTAACCGATAACATTGCTTAAACATCAATGGTCACATTATTTAAGTATGTAAGCTTGATTATTTAACTTAACATCATTAATGATTTATAAATAATTTATAACATGCTTTTGAAATGTAAGCGAATTATTTGCCTATATCATAGGATTTCATATTTCACCATATTTTTTATATTAATTTATACTATTCTCATATCCTAAAAAATGGTAGTATATTGTAATGATAACCATCTAGGAGGATGCGCATGTCAAAATCTAAAATTTACTTTTATATTACATTACTACTATTAGCGATAAGCTTTTTCTTTAATACAAACAACCCATTTCTGAATAGTGTTTTAGGTTCATTCGTTAAATTGGTCATCGCATGTAGTGTGATCAATGTCATTATTTTGATTGCTTCTGTGATATTTGCAGATAAATCTATCAAACACGCGCGTGAAAAACAAGATTGGATAAGAATTGGTAGTAAGTTATTACCTATTCTTATTTTCATTGTGATTATCATTCATATTTTATCCTCATTACATACATATGGTTTCCTTTTATAAAGTATTTATGTAATGTGGACGTATATAAATCAATCTTTTCCATGAGAATTGGTTGATTTAGTTTTATATATGAAATCCAACCATTCTAGATATAGAATTATATATTTTGTGACTGACCAAATTGAAGGGATTTAAAAAATGCAATATTTATTTATTTTTATTGGTGGCGCCTTTGGTGCATTAATGAGATATCTGTTTTCTTTCTTTAATCATGGACATGACATACCTATAGGCACATTAAGTGCCAATTTAATAGGTGGCTTTTTTATGGGATTTTTGTCGGCTTTAACTATTAAGTTATTTAACAATAATCCTTTATTAAAAAAAGCTGTCACTACTGGATTCATGGGAGCATTGACTACTTTTTCTACATTTCAATTCGAACTCGTTCAAATGTTTAATCAGCAACAATGGGCGTTATTAATCTTTTATGCTTTGATTAGTTACATCCTATGTATCCTTTTATGTTTATTAGGCAAGAAATTAGGTGAGCAGATATGATAATGACAATGGTATTAGTTATGCTGGGCGGCGGTATTGGTGCGATGAGTCGTGCGTTGATATCAAATTACTTCAATCACTTTAATACCAGATTACCTGTTGGTACTTTGATAGTTAATATTGTTGGATGTATGTTAATTGGTGCCATATCAGGCTTATCACTTCACATCAAATGGATGAATCCATTCTTCATCACAGGTATTTTAGGCGGGTTAACAACATTTTCAACCTTATCTAATGAACTTGTAGGCATGGTATCACCTCAATTTAAGCCTATACCTTTTATTATTTATACGCTCTTGCAATTTGTTGGTGCCTTTGCAAGTTGCTATTTTGCATATCATTTCTTTCAATAACTAATGATATTCATTAAAACCACGTCCCCTGTTCGATTGAGGACGTGGTTTTGTCATATTATTTCCCATTAAATTCTGAAGGGTCTGGCCCAATTCTTTTATTTTGATTTAGGTCATCTAATTTTTTCATTTGGTCATCATTTAATTCAAAATCTAATATATTTAGATTTTCGTCAATACGGTGAGGTGTTACTGATTTAGGAATTGTGACTACTTGATGTTGATAGTTCCATCTAATAATCACTTGTGCTGGCGTTTGCCCAACTTCTTGTGCTACTTGATTAACTACTTCATCATCTAATATTTGCGCGTTCATTAATGGTGACCAAGATTCCATCACAATATTTTGAACATCTAAATATTGTCTCAACTCTTTTTGAGTTAAGTATGGATGGAACTCAACTTGGTTAATTACAGGCTTAATAGATACTTGAGCTAGTAACGCTTCAAAATGATCTACATTAAAGTTACTCACTCCAATATTTTTAACACGCTCTTGTTTATATAAATCTTCCATACCTTGCCATGTATCTATCATTAGGGCTTCATTCGTACCCGGCCAATGCATTAAATACAAATCTAGATAATCTAAATCTAACCTTTTCAAACTATTTTCGTAGGCTTGTTCAACATTTTCTCTACCATAATCTTCTAACCATAATTTTGAGGTAATAAATAAATCCTCACGTTTTAAGCCTGCAGATTCAAGCCCTTCTTTAATACCTTGTCCTACCTTTTCTTCATTACCATATACCATTGCTGTATCGATACTTCTATATCCATTTTCAATTGCGTATTTAACAGCTTTTGTACAATCATCATTATTTTCAACTCTAAATGTACCTAGACCAACTTTCGGCATCGTATGACCATTATAAAATTTAATATTATCCATACATTCCCACTCCTTAAATACAATTTCAATATTCTATACCCTATGAAAGTAGATAAAACTCAGATTAAACATAAGTCATATAAATTTCAATATCTGTGCTCAAAACTAAAAAAGCTAGTAGAGATAACATCCCTACTAGCTTCGCTGATATTTAATTAAATGATTCGATTTGTTCCATGATTTGTTGTAAATCATCGACATTATATTGAATACGTCCATGGAATACAAATTTGTTAAAGAATTCATCTAGTTGTTCAGGTCCAACTAATACTTTGACATTACTATTTTGAGCATAATTAGAAATAGTAACATCTCCTTCATTTTTAGGGTTAAAGTAAAGAATAGATGTTGGTGTATACTTAGTATTTAATTTACTTTGTAAGTCACCAGCTACATTCTGTATTTGTTGAATCTCATCTGAATAGTTTATAAATGATAATGATTTTTCGTCACTATTTTGATCAAGTACTAATGTTTGAGGCGTTCCTTTATCTAATTCCAACGTATTAAATACTTGTTCCATTGTTGGTAGCTCAGAAAATTGAGCGCCACTAATACCATTATATACATGACCTTTTAATAATTGAGAATCAATAATATATAATCCAGTACGTGTAAGAACGAGATGACTAATTCTTTCAATCTTATTTAATTCATTTGTCGGTAAGAAAATATTAGCCATGATATGCATATCTTCAGGACGAATACGTTTTTCATTGACTAAACGCTCACGAATACCAATTAATCGCATATCAGTTACATATTCACTATGGTTTTTAGAAAATAGCTTTAATGCATCAATTTCTCTTTCTTTACTATTTACTGTAGCTTCATAATCTTCTTTTTGTTTCGTAACTGTCTTTTTATTCTCAATACGTTCTTTTTCCAAAGCTTCTTCATGAGATGCCTTTATACTTTGTTCTTTTTGTTGGTATTCTTCTTCTGTTTGTTGCTTAATCTTTTTCTTACTATTTAATGCAATTAAAAATAGTACAAAAAAGATAATTGCAATAACTACTGCAACAATTAACCCTATACCAATAGGTGAAGATAAACTCATCACATCAACGCTCCTTTTATATGATCAATACAATTAATTATAAAACATAATCAAGACATTTTCGACATCTTGTCGCAATTTATCTTATTATATTTCAAACATCTCACATGCTATTTTGTTTAAGCCTTGTTAATCGTATCTTTTAAAACGTTGACTTTATCCAATTTTTCCCATGGTAATAATACGTCAGTACGTCCAAAATGACCGTATGCAGCAGTTTGTTTATAAATAGATTGTTTTAAATCTAACATTTTAATGATACCAGCTGGTCTTAAATCAAAGTTTGCTCTAACTGCTTCTACTAATTCAGACTCAGACACTTTACCTGTCCCGAACGTATCAATAGCTATAGATACTGGTTCAGCTACACCAATAGCATAAGCAAGTTGTACTTCACATTGTTCAGCTAATTCTGCAGCAACAATATTCTTCGCTACATATCTTGCTGCATAAGCAGCAGAACGGTCTACTTTAGTTGGATCCTTACCACTGAAGCAACCACCACCATGGCGTGCATAACCTCCGTACGTATCTACAATAATCTTACGTCCTGTTAATCCAGCATCCCCTTGTGGTCCACCGATTACAAAACGTCCTGTAGGATTAATATAGAATTTCGTCTTATCATCCATTAATGATTCTGGAACAGTTGGATAAATGACATGTTTTTTAATATCGTTTTGAATTTCTTCTAACGATTTATCTTCAGCGTGTTGTGTTGATACAACAATAGTATCAATGCGTTTAGGTTTATCATTTTCATCATATTCTACAGTGACTTGAACCTTACCATCTGGACGTAAATAATCTATAATGTCATCTTTACGTACATCTGATAGACGTTTCGCTAATTGATGAGATAAGAAAATAGGTAACGGCATATAAGTATCTGTTTCGTTTGTAGCATAGCCAAACATTAATCCTTGGTCACCTGCACCAGTTGCTTCAATTTCTTCTTCAGAAATATCATCACGGTATTCTAATGCTGTATCAACACCTTGAGCGATATCTGGTGATTGTTCATCAATTGCAGTTAAAACCGCCATTGTTTGTGAATCATAACCATATTTGGCACGTGTATAACCAATATCTTTAATTGTCTCTCTTACTACTTTTGGAATGTCAACATATGTCGTTGTTGAAATTTCACCTGAAATTAATGCCATTCCGGTTGTCACTGTTGTCTCACAAGCGACACGTGCATTAGGGTCGTCTTTAAGAATTTCGTCTAAGATTGCATCAGATACCTGATCAGCAATTTTATCTGGATGTCCTTCAGTTACTGATTCTGAAGTAAATAATCGTTTATTGTTAGTCATGTTTTGCTCCTTTTAAAATATATTACGATAATTCTCTTTTATATGAGCTAAATAAAAGAGCCTTCTACTACTACCTAGATAGAGTGAAGACTCTTATACGTCCATTCGCTCTTATCGTTCAGACATTATGTGTCTGCAAACGGTTTGGCACCTTTCTTTTTATATGTAAAAAGAGGTTGCTGGGTTTCATTGGGTCCATGTCCCTCCACCACTCAGGATAAGAGAATCCGTTAAAATTAATACTACCTAATAAGAGAATTAATGTCAATTTATGATTTAAGTTATTTTAGTAATAATTTACGGTGGATTAATTAAATTGATATGTTATACTATTGAAATGTAAAGGCTTACATTATAACTATCTGGAGGGATTAAGTATGTCGATTGATACATACTCTGAAACGTCAAAAATTAAACAATTATTAGAAAAACCATCAACGAAGTTTCAACTATCAACAACTCAACTTTACAATAAGATCTTAGATAATAATGAAGGTGAACTTACTGAATTAGGCGCTATTAACGCAAGCACTGGTAAATATACTGGTCGCTCACCAAAAGATAAGTTTATCGTTACTGAACCTTCATATAGAGATAATGTAGATTGGGGAGACGTCAATCAACCTATCGATGAAGAAACATTCTTAAAACTTTATAATAAAGTATTAGATTACTTAGGTAAAAAAGATGAACTATATGTGTTTAACGGCTACGCAGGTAGTGATAAAGATTCACGTTTAAAATTAACTGTCATTAACGAATTAGCATGGCATAATTTATTTGCACATAATATGTTCATTCGTCCTGAATCTAAAGAAGAAGCAAAATCAATCAAACCTAACTTTACGATTGTATCAGCACCACATTTTAAAGCTGATCCTGAAGTTGATGGTACGAAAACTGAAACGTTTGTCATTGTATCATTTAAGCATAAGGTTATTTTAATCGGTGGCACAGAATACGCTGGTGAAATGAAAAAAGGTATCTTCTCAGTAATGAACTACTTATTACCTATGCAAGATATTATGAGTATGCATTGCTCTGCTAACGTAGGAGAAAAAGGCGATGTCGCATTATTCTTTGGGTTATCAGGTACAGGTAAAACAACGTTATCAGCTGATCCTGAAAGAAAATTAATCGGTGACGATGAACATGGTTGGAATAAAAATGGTGTGTTCAACATTGAAGGTGGTTGCTACGCAAAAGCGATCAATCTTTCAAAAGAAAAAGAACCACAAATTTATGATGCTATTGAATACGGCACTATCCTAGAAAACACAGTCGTTAAAGAAGATGGTACTGTTGATTTCGATGATAATAAATTCACTGAAAATACAAGAGCGGCATACCCTATTCATCATATTGATAATATTGTATTACCTTCAAAAGCAGCACATCCTAATACGATTATCTTTTTAACTGCAGATGCATTTGGTGTGATTCCTCCAATTTCAAAATTAACTAAAGATCAAGCAATGTATCATTTCTTAAGTGGATTCACGTCTAAATTAGCAGGTACTGAACGTGGTGTAACTGAACCAGAACCATCATTCTCTACTTGTTTCGGCGCACCATTCTTACCACTACATCCAACTGTTTATGCAGACCTATTAGGTGAATTAATTGATAAACATGATGTTGATGTGTATTTAGTTAACACTGGATGGACTGGCGGAAAATATGGTGTTGGTAGAAGAATTAGTTTACACTATACGCGTCAAATGGTTAACCAAGCAATCTCAGGTAAATTAAAAGATGCAGAGTTTACAAAAGACTCAACATTTGGTTTAAATATTCCAGTTGAAATCGAAGATGTACCAAAAACTATTTTAAATCCTATTAATGCTTGGAGCGACGCTGAAAAATATAAAGCACAAGCAAATGATCTTATCCAACGATTCGAAGATAACTTCAAAAAATTCGGCCCTGAAGTGGAACATATTTCTGACAAAGGTGCTTTCAATAAATAAAAGTAAAGCGCGGCAGACTTAAATCTGCTGCGCTATTTTTTGTTTGTTTCTATTTGAGTCATCCATTTATGTATATACGTTAAAGTTTCTTGCAAAGCAAATGGTCGAGGTACATGTCCTTCTTCCATTTGATAACATGTATCATAAGGTGCACCAATATCTTTCAATTGTCGTTCTAGATAATAAGCTTGATGAATACCTACCTGTTTATCTTTACCACCATGTACAATTAAAATCGGTGGACTTTGCGGTGTAATATATTGTATCGCTTCTCTAACTTCATATGCTTCATGATCTTTTTTAGGATGTCCTACCATTCTTCTCAGCATCCCTCTTAAATCCACACGCTCTTCATACATTAAATGTATATCAGAAACACCACCCCAAATGATATAACTATCAACTGGTAAATCTTGAAATGTTAGCAAGCCTTGCAACCCACCACGAGAAAATCCAATCATATGTATAAACGCGTTGGGATATTTTGAATGTAATATGCGTATAAGTTCAGTGACATCATTTAAATCTCCTCGATAAAACTCATCTTTACCTTCACTACCATTATTACCTCTATAATAAGGGCCTACAACAAGTGTGTGCTCATTGGCAAATTGCATTAAACGAGCTGCTCGTACCCGACCAACTTGTCCTTTTCCGCCTCTTAAATAAACCACGATTCGATTAACTTTACTATATGGTGTCATCATTAGTGCTTTCACTTTTAGATGATCAACATCATAAGTGATTTCATCAAACTGGTGCGTAGCTATTTCAATCGGCATTCTTTTCATTTTAATAAAGTCCAAGTGAAGTCACCCTTTCAAAACAGTGTAAAATGGCGTCATCTTGTAGCAAAAAACTACGTTCACTATATGGTATGTCTTTAATAGAAGTAAAAAGACAAGGGCCATCTGTTTCTAAATAGTCAGTTCGATTGGCTAAAGATGAAACTTGAATAAAATAAACATCTTTGACGAACCTAGTGGCATCGTTAGTTTTCACAGTATATTGAGCAATATACTGCATTTCTTCTACATATGCGCCGGTTTCTTCATATAATTCTCGTTGGATAGCATCAATACTTGATTCTCCATGTTCTCTTTTGCCGCCAGGAAATTCAATACCTCTATTTTTATGTCGAGTAAATAATAACTTCCCTTGGTATACTGGTATTGCAAGAACGTGATTACCTGTTGGATTATCTGTATTCGCTTTATATGTTAACTGCACTTCTCTTTGGTCTTTATCTAAAAACTTCAAGTACATCACATTCCTTTATAATATGTTAAAATAACTGTATTCAAAATTCTGGTTGGAGGCTTTTTTATGAAAAAAATATTTCTAGCCTTGATACATTTTTATCAACGCTATATATCTCCATTAACACCACCTACTTGTCGCTTTTATCCTACATGTTCAGAATATACGCGTGAAGCGATTCAATATCATGGTGCTTTCAAAGGATTATATTTAGGCATTCGACGCATACTCAAATGCCATCCACTACATAAAGGTGGCTATGACCCAGTACCGCTTGCTAAAAATAAGTCTAAACATCACCATTAATACATTCTAATTTACTTCTATCAACTATTGGGGGGATGAATGCAATCATTCCCTCTTTTAAAATACCTTCATTTTCCACAAAATCATTTTCAAAATAATAGCCTGCTGGCGTCACATCTCCAGGATAATCACCATATTGAGATAACATCGCAGTAAAATATCGACTCAATCCATATTCGTACATACCACCTACAACAATATTAATACCCCTATTTTTTAGATAATCAATGGTTTCGATAACACGGTCAATGCCACCTAATCTAAACGGCTTGAGTACGACCGTATCAATTGGATAATGCGAAACAATAAACTGAATATCATCAATTGATGTAGCTTTTTCATCAATAGCAATAGGTAATTGAGGTTCATCATCAAACTGTTTTAAGGTATTAATATTAGCAAATGGTTCTTCTATATATAATATGTTCTGCTTAGTATTTTTATTTATTTCTTGGTATTGATTGATATCGAGTGACTCATTTGCATCGATGACAATATCAAATGGAAATTCTAATGACTTTAATTTATTAATATCAGAAATTAATTGATTTGAATATTTCACTTTTATACGTTTAGGTTGTGTTTGCTTTAACGTCGCAAATTGGGCATCACTCCATCCACTCACGGTAGCACCATATTCAACCTTAAATGCTTTAAGTTTATAATACATTTGATATAACGCCATGACAACTGTACTGCGGGCTGCCGGACAATGATTTAATGTATTCAATAATGCCTGCCATTCTTCAAACGAATGTACATCTTTATTTTTAATTGATACAAACCACTGTTCAATCTGTTGTTTAACCGATGATATGGTTTCCTTATCATACCATGGTGTTTTAAAGGCATTGCACTCACCAAAATACGTATCACCTGTATCAGTAATCAGTTCGATAACTAAACATTCTCTTTTGTCTAACGACACTTTAGGTGTCACAATAGGTGATTTAAATGCCTGACTATATAAATAAAACTTCAACTCATTTATCTTCATTTTTTGATTCCTTTGACATCACTTTATTTCTTTGTAGTTTACCTGTTGATGTATATGGTAATTCATTTACTTCATAAAAGGCTTTAGGTATTTTATATTTAGCTAAATGTGTGGAGAAATGTTGCTGTAAATCATTTTTATCAACATAGTCTTGGGCGATATAATATAGTACCGGTACTTGACCCCATGTGTCGTCATTTTGACCGATACATACGGCGTCTTCAATTTCAGGAAAATATTTAGCTACAGATTCAATTTGATATGGATAGATATTTTCTCCACCACTAATGATTAAGTCTTTACGACGATCATAAATCATAACGAAGCCATCATCGTCAATTTCAGCAATATCACCTGTTTTAAAAAAGCCATCTTCAAAGGTATCTGTTAAATTAGAAGGATATAAATAACCATTCATTACATTTTCCCCTTTTATAAGTAATTCACCGTGACCATTTTGATCAGCATCTTTAATTTTAACTTTGACATTATCACTCGGTTTTCCAACTGTATCATATCGTTGAGCCAACATATCTGGTGTCGCAGTTAAAAATTGTGAACATGTTTCAGTCATTCCAAACGAATTATAAATAGGTAAGCGATAATCTAATGCTTGTTGAATTAAATTAGAAGAAAGCTTTGCGCCACCTAACAGAATCTTTTCTAATTGATAAGGCTTTTCTAAACCGGCATCCATTAACCATTTTAATGTTTGTGGTACAAGAGACACATGAGTAATATCTTCATTTTTAATTATATCAAGCATATCTTCTGTATTATATTTCTCTAATAGTCTGACAGTAAATCCTTCCATCACACTACGTAATATCACACTCAAACCAGATATATGATAAATCGGGAGTACAGATAACCATTTAGATTGTTGACTATAACCTAAGCTCCTTTTACATCCTTTTGCACTTGCTAGATGATTCTTAAACGTTTGAGGCACAGCCTTTTGTGGACCTGTCGTACCCGACGTAAACATGATTGATGCGATATTTTCTAATTTAAAAATATTCATTTGATCTTCTATTTGATTTAAAAGCTGAATTTCCTCAATATTGTATATATTAAAACCTTCTAATTCTAAAGATGTCGTTGTGATAATTGTATTAACATCGATTGAATTCATTTGAGCAATCATTTCATTAGTCGTTAAGCGAGTATTAATCATCGCAATTTCAATATTAGCAAGCCAACATGCATGTATTAATATCAATGATTCAATTCGATTGTTAATATGTAAACCAATTCTTGACTGAGCTAATTGTATTAAATGTTGTGAAAGTACATGCGCTTCATCATATAAAGCTTTGAATGTAAGCGAGCGTTGTCCATCAGTCACAGCTATTTTGTTTTTTTTCTTGATAGATTGTTCCTTTAACCAAAAGTCCACGAGTCATTCCTCCATTTATGATTACATATTTAATTATAACGATTTTAATAGCATCTATCAGTGTTCAAATCTTAAATTTCTAATAAAGTATGTAGAAACAAATGTATATCTACACCTTCGCATTCAAGAATGTCCTTTTAAATGATAAAAACTACATCTTGGGAAAAACGTATATAAAATAAGAAAAAAAACACCAAAAAAGATTAAAAAAGATTTATATTAAAGATACAAATTATAGGAGGTGAATCACAATGCAATTTATCACAGATCTTATCAAAAAAGCAGTAGATTTCTTCAAAGGTTTATTTGGTAACAAATAATCTGCATCATGATCATCCTGGAACTCAAGTTCCATAATCCTATGGCCCTAAAGCATACCTTATCGTATCGCTTTAGGGTTTTTCTTATATGTTTGATATGTTATATATGTATAAAGTTTGAATGAAGAAAATTATATATTATAAATATTATCGTTTTTAAGATACTTAGATATGCTTTCATCTAAAACGTTTGGAATTATTAATAGCCATAAAATAATTGCAATGTTTTCAAAATCAATTGCAATTTTCAAAATCAATCGTGAAATATCTGATAAACTTAACCCCTCCTATTTTTAAAATTCCAAATTTGGTGATACTAACACTTATTATATTGTTAAACAGTGTCTCATAATCATATTGACTTATTCTTATAACTTTCATTTGATTTTATCCATAAAAAATAGAGATTGAAGTAGTACTACTTCAATCTCTATAATATAATTTTTTGTTTATTTGTAAAAATTCTCATGATGTATCATTTTAAATTTAAAAAGCAGGATAAGTATAAAACTCAATCCTGCAAAATACTATGATATTCAATTATCGCCTAGCCTCATAGTTGGCTGGCTACTGTGTTCAATGTATTTCGTTTTAATAGTCCACGCACTGTCGTTGACTTATATATATTATAACATTTTTATTTTATTTCTCAAGATATGATTCTAATGTTTTTATTTCTTTTTTAACGTTGTGTGGTTGTCTTTCTTTATGGTCTTCAATTTTTGATTGGGCAACTTTACTCACTTTTATTATAATTTAGACTTTCATTTAAATTCTTTTATCCTCAAATTAATGCCTAATTTAAAAGAAAAGAAAAATAAGCCTAGAATGGATTAAAACCATTCTAGGCACTTTTACGGAGAGTGAGGGATTCGAACCCTCGAGACGCTTGTGGCGCCTACACACTTTCCAGGCGTGCTCCTTCGGCCAGCTCGGACAACTCTCCATCATAATATGATAAATAAAAAAACAGAAGCGATATTTCACTTCTGTTTGTATGACTCCTACGGGACTCGAACCCGTGTTACCGCCGTGAAAGGGCGGTGTCTTAACCGCTTGACCAAGGAGCCATGGCTCCACAGGTAGGACTCGAACCTACGACCGATCGGTTAACAGCCGATAGCTCTACCACTGAGCTACTGTGGAATAATAATGGAGCGGGTGATGGGAATCGAACCCACAACATCAGCTTGGAAGGCTGAGGTTTTGCCATTAAACTACACCCGCATGTGAAATGTAATACGATTATGGGGCGGTTGAAGGGAATCGAACCCTCGAATGTCGGAACCACAATCCGATGCGTTAACCACTTCGCCACAACCGCCAAAAATGACGAATGGTTCAGGACAGAGTCGAACTGCCGACACATGGAGCTTCAATCCATTGCTCTACCAACTGAGCTACTGAACCATAATATTAATAATGGCGGTCTCGACGGGAATCGAACCCGCGATCTCCTGCGTGACAGGCAGGCGTGTTAACCGCTACACTACGAGACCTATTAAAACTATGTATTGCGGGAGGCGGATTTGAACCACCGACCTTCGGGTTATGAGCCCGACGAGCTACCGAACTGCTCCATCCCGCGATAATATTATTTTTGACTACTTGATTATTGTACCATCATTAGCTTAATAAAGTCAACACTTTTTTAAAACTAAATTTACATTGTTTGAATTAATAAAACAATCGATACGTTCAAGTCGCTTTAATACGCTCTCGCTTAACACTTTATTAGTATATTAAGTTTGTTACTATTAGTCAATATTAATTCCAAATTAAAATGTGTAAAAATTACTACTTGATTTCATTTTATAACAAAAGTGTCTAAATGGCCTTCTATTATATTAACTTTCATCCAATATTGATACCTTTTCTATAAAATAATCATCTTCTATTATTCATGTTTTCTGTTTTTTGTCCCTTACTGCTACTAAATGGATCACAATATCAAATGACTAACGCCATACTTATCTATTCTAAATAAGTACGGCGCATATTTTAAATTATATTATTAATTTCCCTACCCTATTGCGTCATAAATCCTTGCATACGATTTTGTAGTGATGTGAATGTAGTAAAACCATCCTCTTCCATAAAATGGCCACCATCTTCAACAACTCGCATACGTCCATCTAAGGTATCCATGAGTCGTTTCGTTTCTTTATATGAAACATGTGTATCATTTTTAGAACTCAAACCATAAAAATGATCTACTTTACTTTTAACTCGTTCATAATTAATCGTTACTCCATGTAAATCAATATTTTCATCTATGTCTACTGCATCATCTTTAAAACCAGCAATACTGAATAGCCCTTCAACATTTTGTTCTAATGTTTCTATAAATTTCAAAGTCGCTATCGTTCCAAATCCATGTGTTACAAAATATGTATCTTTCTTTCTTACATTTAATTGTTGTTGCATTTGCTTAACCCACATATCAATTTTAGCAGGAGTATTAGCTTCTAAATTAAAAAGAGAGACTTTATATCCTTCTAACGTTAAATTGTGACCTAACCATTCATACCAATGATTATGTGCATTTCCTACACTTGAATGAACAATGATGACATCTGTCATTTTTTATCAACCTCACTTCTAGATTAAGTAGCAGTCTTTATCATGAACGTATTTATCTTTATTCTATATCAAAAGCACTTTAAAAAGACATTATTATCCTTTTAAAGTGCTTTAATTAAATTATAAAACGTATTAACGTAATTCCTCTAGCATTTCATCAACCGCATTATGACCTTGTTGGATACAATCAGGTAGGCCAACCGCTTCAAATGGTGCCCCTGTAATTTTTAATCGCGGATAAGTTCGTTTAATATGTTCTTGAATTTTTCTAATTTGTTTAATGTGGCCTACATGGTATTGAGGCATACTTTTCGGTAATCGATTGACTATTGTGAATTCAGGATCACCTTTAAATGTCATCATTTGTTTTAAATCACGACGTACTATAGAAACAATTTCTTCATCTGTGTGATCATCCACAACAGTATCACCTGGTTTACCAACATAAGCTCTTATTAAAACTTTGCCTTCTGGTGTTGTAAATGGCCATTTTTTAGATGTCCATGTACATGCCGTAATATCTGTATTACTTGTTCTAGCAATAACAAAACCAGTACCATCATAAGTATTTTCAATATCTTTTTCATCAAATGCTAGGACAACAGTTGCAACTGTTGTTGAATCCATCGTATTGAAATAATCAAATGCTGGATCATGATTGAACCATTGCATAAACACTTGTTGAGGTGTAGTGACTAATACACCGTCATAAACTTCATTTTTACCATCAACAACCACTTGATAGTCTCTTTGAGATACAATAATATCTTCAACTTTAGTGTTATATTTAATGTCTACACCTTGATTTTTAACAGCTTTTTCAAGTGCTTCGATAAATGAGCTTAAACCATGCTTGAACTGTTTAAATTGTCCTTTCGGCGCACCTGGATATAATTGACGTTGTTTAATACGTTGTTCTTTTTCATCTTTCATACCTTTAATTAAGCTACCAAAGGCTTCTTCTTTTTCTTTAAAGTTAGGAAATGTACTCATTAAACTTAAGTCATCTATATTTGTACCATAGATACCACCCATCAGTGGTTCAATTAAATTTTCAAGTACTTCATCACCTAAACGCTGTCTAAAGAAATCACCTACTGAAATGTCATCTTCTATTTCGATAGGCTTTTTAAATAAATCTAATCCAGCTCTAAGTTTACCTAATGGTGAAATTAATTTAGTTTTGATAAAAGGTTTAATATCCGTTGGTATTCCCATAATAGAACCACCAGGTATCGGATATAATTTATTTTTAGCATAAATGTATGATTGACCTGTCGTATTGGTAATTAAATCATTACCTAATCCAATTTCATTAGCTATATCAGTCATAATCGTTTTTCTACCTAAATAAGACTCTGGGCCTAATTCAATCGTATAGCCATCTTTACGATATGTTTGGATTTTTCCACCTGGTCGATTGGTTGCCTCATAAATGGTTACATTTAAATGAGGATTTTGTTTTTTCATATAGTAAGCACTTGTTAAGCCGGTTATACCTGCACCGATGATTGCTACATTCTTACTCAAAATCATTCACGCTTCCTTCTATTAAAATACTGATTTAATTTCGTCTACAATTGCTCCGATAAATAATGGATGTGTATTAGGCATTTCTGGACGATAATAATTTGCACCGATGTCGTCACAAACAACTTTACATTCATAGTCATTATCATATAAAACTTCTAAATGTTCGCATACAAATCCAACTGGTGTATAGATAAAGTTTTTATAACCATGGGCTTCATATAAATCTCTAGTTAAATCTTGTACATCAGGCCCTAACCAAGGTGTACCAGTATTACCTTCTGATTGCCAACCTTCAGCAACATGGATAATATTTGATTTAACTTTTAATTGTTCTGCTGTGTCATGTAGCTCTTTAGGATATGGATCATTGTTTCTTTCAATTAATCCTTTAGGTAGACTGTGTGCTGATACAACTAATACAGTATCGTCATGTTCTTCAGATGGAATCTGTTTTAAAGTATCATTAATTTGATTAGTCCAAAACTCTAAGAATTTCGGTTGGTGATAATAATGTTTAACATGATGTAATTGAATACCATATTTTTCAGCTTCTTGATCGGCACGCTCGTCATAAGAGCCCACTGAAAAGCTTGAATAGTGTGGTGCCAAAACAACTGTTACTGCTTCAGTAATCCCATCATTATTCATAGACTCAACCGCTTCTTCTATATATGGAGAAATATGTTTTAAACCTAAATATAACTTAAATTCAACATCATCATATGCACTATTTAAGGCATCTCTTAATGCTTCTGCCTGTCTGTTTGTTGTACCTGCTAATGGTGATAAGCCACCTATAAATTCATAGCGGTTTTTTAAATCTTGTAGTTCTTCATCTGTTGGTTTTTTACCGTGTCTGATATCAGTATAATAAGGTTCAATGTCACTTTCTTTGTAAGGTGTGCCATAAGCCATTACTAATAATCCTATTGTTTTACTCATTTATAAAACCACCCTTTAATCTAATCATATTACTTACGTTATTCAAATTGAATTAATAGAACTACTGTTGAGTATAATCATGTACAAATTGACTTACTTTGCGAAGTGTTTCTGGTTGAACTTCTGGGAAAACACCATGCCCAAGGTTAAAGATGTGTTTACCTCTAGACATACCTTGGTCTAAAATGTCTTTTAATCTCTCTTCAATTACTTCCCATGGCGCTAATAATAATGAAGGGTCTAAATTGCCTTGTAATGTTTTGTTTACGCCCATTTGTTGAGCTTGCTGAATAGATGTTCTCCAATCTAAACCTAGCACATCAATTGGTAAATCATTCCATTCATTAATTAAATGACTTGCTCCAACTCCAAACAATATGACTGGAACGTGATGTTGACGCTTAATACCATTTACTAATTTATCCATACCTGGTTTAATATATTTTCTATAATCTTGAACATTTAAAGCGCCTACCCATGAGTCGAAGATTTGAATCAATTCGGCTCCTGCTTCTATTTGTGCATTAACGTAATCTATAGAAATTGCAACCAAATGATCCATTAAAGCAAACCAAGTAGCTTCATCACGATACATCATTGCTTTAGTTAAATTGTAATTTTTAGATGGTCCGCCTTCTATCATATATGAAGCTAAAGTGAATGGAGCACCAGTAAATCCAATTAACGGTACATTTAATTTTTCTTCAGTTAAAATTTTTATCGTATCTAAAACATATGGTACATCTCGTTTTGGATCAATTTGAGAAAGTTTTTCAACATCTTGTACTGATTTTATTGGATTTTGTATCACTGGTCCGATTCCAGATTTAATCTCAACATCTACACCAATAGGTTTTAACGGTGTCATAATATCTTTATATAAAATCGCAGCATCTGTGTTGTAATTATCAACTGGTAAGTGTGTGACATATGCACATAATTCAGGTTGATGCGTAATATCGAATAATGAATATTTCTCTTTTAATTTACGGTATTCTGGCTGTGACCTCCCTGCCTGACGCATAAACCAGACCGGTGTATGGGATGTCTTTTCACCTTTTATCATTTTTAAAATCGTATCATTCTTGGTATGCACCATATAGTCCCCCTAAATTAAAATCATTCTTATCTATAATATCATATTGTATGTTCGTTCGTATTTTAATGTGCTTAAATGTCATAAAAAAGACATAGTAAAATTATTTGGAAATATGAACTACTTACAAATTGTCATAATTTTTTATTTAGATATTGAAATTCAATATAATAACTCGTCATTTTATATCATGGATATAATATAATTCCATTTAATTTCAGTTTAATTTGTAATAAATCAAAACACTCTTATACATTTATTTTAAAAATCAGACTTTTAAGGTAGAAAATAAAAATTGATAATCGTATAATTAATAAAAACGAGGGAGGTAACTGTCATGAATTTATATACATCTTATGGGACTTATGGATTTTTAAATCAAATTCAACTTAATAATCCAGATCATAATTTATACCAATATTCAGCATCAGATACTTCAGTTATATTAGAAGAAACTGAAGGAAAATCTGTACTAAAACATCCAAGTGCTTATGAAGTGTTATACAGTGTGGGTGAATTTAATGAAGATCATTTTTACTGTGCACTGTTTATTCCTTCATCAGAAGATCATAAAAATCAATTAGAAAAACAATTGCTTCATTTAGGTGCACCTTTTGACACTTTCGGTGGATTCAAAAGTTATCGATTATTACGACCTTTAGAAGGCAATACTTATAAATTGTATTTTGGTTTTGCTAATCGTAGTGCATATGAAGACTTTAAGTCATCTGATTTATTCCAAGATCATTTTTCTAAAGCAGCATTAAATCAATTCTTTGGATATAGTGGCCAACATTCAAGCTACTTTGAACGTTACTTATATCCAGTTGATCATAATTAAAAAATAAGTTGTCCTATAGCGTAGATACTTCTTTCGCTATAGGACAACTTTTTCATTTAATCTCTTAATAATGTTTCTTGGTATTTTAATTTTTTAATGGTACTTCTAATTGTAAAATAACCAACTAAGAAGAATACGATTGAAAAGAAAAATAATGTTGAATTCATGATTGAAAATGTAATTGTTAATATCAAACCAATAATAATCATAAGTCTATATAAAAACTTCTCATAACCCTTGATAACAATTGTATCAGGTACTGGCCAAACCTGTGGCCATAAACCATAGGCTTGTTGAGTATAAAACTGAGACATTTGTAATAAAGTAATATACATAAACAGACTACCTATTAATATGGATACTACTGGATTTGAAAGCCATACCATTAATATCACCGCAATAAGTGTCAATCTTAATATGATGCTAAAGGCATCTCTTCCCCTTACAAAACTTCGTATAAATAAATATAAATACATTTGATTTGCATTAAACTTTTTACCTTTTGGTACCGGCAAGATAAAATCTAAATAACTACGTCTAACCGCAGATTCTCTAAGATGTTTGACATCGGTAAACATATTTACAAACTTATAATAATTAGTATAATGTCTATGTTCTACCCCAATCATTCTATCCCATGGGTATAATTGGTTGTCTGCTTTAGATTTTAAAATAACAATCAATATTAATATGACTAACGTGATAATTAACGCGAAATACGTTTGCATTCCGAGAATCAAATAATAGTTAATACTTAAAATAATAAAAAAGCCTAAATTCATTAACCAAGTTGATACACCTAATTGATAACCAATCCATCTTAGGCATAATACTAAATAGGGTAATATTAGTGCAATTACTACAAAAACAATATAGTACTGCAAATGGTGATGATTTAATTTATAAAATAATGGAAATGGTACAATGAGTAATACCAATTGCATTATTATTCTTGCAAAGTAACTATATTGAATACTTAATGACATATATCGTTTCATATACTTTTCAAACGGTAATAAAAAAATCTGATCTGCTTCTTTTAATAATGTTCTTAATGGAAATAATGAAGCAATCGCGATAATCATACTAGTTATAAGTGCATAATCGATATGCTTAGGTATATGTTTTAACCACTCTCCATACCCCATGATAAAAGCACCGAACAAGATTAAAAGAAAGACAGTAAAATGACCATTAAAAATAAATTTATTGTAGTAATTCTTTTCTTTACGTATCGCCTTTTGACGCTTTCTAAATAATGTCGTTGCCTGATTATTCATTGGCATGTCCACCTTGAGTAACATGTATATAAATATCATCAAGTGTATGATGATTTAGACCAGTTTGCGTTCTTAATTCCTCTAAATTTCCAAAGGCCACAACTTCACCTTTATCTAAAATGATAAAACGATCACAGTAGCGTTCGGCAGTGGCTAAGATATGTGTACTCATTAACACTGTACGCCCTTCATTTTTCTTTTCTACCATTAAATCAAGCATAGACTGTATACCTAATGGGTCTAAACCTAAAAATGGTTCGTCAATAATGTACAATTCAGGATTAACAATAAAAGCACATATGATCATCACTTTTTGCTTCATACCTTTTGAAAAATGGCTTGGGAAGACTTTTAATTCATCTTGTAACCTAAATATTTTTAATAATGGTTCTGCCCTTTTCATTGCTTCTTCTTGAGATAGACCATATGCCATTGCAGTCATTTCAATATGTTCTTGTAACGTTAATTCATCATAAATAACTGGTGATTCTGGAATATATGATAATTTTCGACGATATGTTTCAATATCGTCTGTTATATTAGTATTTGAAATTGATAATGAGCCTGATGTAGGTGTTAAAAGTCCTAACATATGTTTGATCGTAGTACTTTTACCAGCACCATTCAGACCAATTAATCCAACGATTTCGCCTTTTTTTAATTCAAAATTAATATCCTTAATTACAGGTCGTTTACCGTAACCACCTGTTAGATGTTCTACTTTTACTGTCATAAGGCACCTCCACGAGACCTATTGTATCAAAAATAATGAATTACACCTAAAATTAGCTATGAAGAATGACGAATTTTTGTTAGTAATGCTATAATATATTTTAAGATGAAGAGAAGAGGAGTGTAATCAACATGTCTGAAACGATTTTCAGTAAAATTATTACTGGCGAAATTCCTAGCTTTAAAATTTATGAAAATGATTATGTCTATGCCTTTTTAGATATTTCTCAAGTAACGAAAGGTCATACACTGTTAATCCCTAAAAAAGCCTCAGCAAATATCTTTGAAACAGATGAAGAAACAATGAAACATATAGGTGTTGCTCTTCCTAAAGTGGCAAATGCAATTAAAAAAGCATTTAATCCTGATGGCTTAAACATTATTCAAAATAATGGTGAATTCGCCGATCAATCTGTTTTCCATTTACATTTCCATTTAATTCCAAGATATGAAAATGACATTGATGGTTTTGGTTATAAATGGGAAACACATGAAGAAACGTTAAATGATGAAGCCAAAAAAGAAATTGCTGCTCAAATTCAAGCTCAATTTGAATAATCATGCTTAATTTGTCTTAAAATGGGTATAAGATGAATAATACAATTATCCGAGATATAAAAGTGAGGAGATTTATAATGAAAGTAACACGCGTATTGTTTGGTATTGGCGTAGGTGTTGCCGCAGGTTTCGCAGTCTCATTGCGTAATCGTGATGACCAAAGCGTTAAAAATAACACGATTGATGGCGGACAACCAACTGGCGCTCAATCAGAGTTACAACGTGAACTAGAAACAATGAAACAATCATTTAATGACATATTAAATTATAGTTCACAAATTAAAAATGAAGGAACAGAATTTGGTAGTTCAATCGGTGATGAAATCAAAACATTAATCGGTAACTTCAAGTCTGATATTAATCCTAATATTGAAAAGCTACAATCTCACATTGAGAATTTACAAAACCGTGGCGAAGAAATCAGCAATACATTTTCTAAAGAAAAATAAATGAGTCATTATTGGGTTTCCCCTATTCAAAAAGTGCAATCAATAATTGCATTTTTGAATAGGGGTTTCTAATATATTGAATCACTTTTGAATTATGGTGTTTGACTGTTTTTTACTAAAGTACCTATTGACTTCATCTCTAATTCAATAGATAATACCATACATATATTGACTAAGAAATGAGGCATGTTGCATGTTTTTATGTACAAGACAAATTGATATTCATGAAAGATTTGGTATACCTAGAATTGCATTCATGAGCATCGTTGGTACCATTATAATGTTTTTGTTTAGTTATGAAGTCATGTACTTTTTTAGTAACACGCCATTATCAGATAAACATTTTTTGATTGTGCTTGTACTTATATTTTTTATGTATCCATTGCATAAAGGGGTTCATTTATTATTTTTCTTACCCTTTTACAAATCATTTCGAATTCATAAATTAACTCGAAAGAAATGGATTCCATATTTTAATACTTATGTAAATACACCTATTCATAAAGTTTATTTTTGTATCAACTTGATATTACCTTTTATATTAATATCATCTTTATTTATTTTTTTATGTATGTATTTCCCTCAATATGGACATTATTGTATGTTTCTATTAGCACTTAATTTTGGTTTTTCTGTACTTGATTTACTTTATTTAAAAATCCTAGTGTTTTCAAACTATGGTAATTATATTGAAGAACATCAATCAGGCGTTCACATTTTAAAAAAAGAAAAATTCGTTTCTACTTTATAAGTTTAAATCTAAAGAGGTCGGGACAAAAGCGTTTAGGATTTGAGCAGAACCGAACGATGATAAAGAACTACTTCCTTATTCATAGGTTAGTAGTTCTTACAAACTCAATAGTTGAGTTTGTTCATTTGAATTGTTTTCCAAATTTTGTCGAATCGTGAGCGTTTGCCCAACATAGAGAAATTGGAATACCAATTTCTCTATGTTGGGTCCCTTCTGCCGATAATCCTGCTTTTGGGACGCCGTTAATCGGTTTCCCAGAAGCACAAAAGCTTTATGTCTCAACCTCGTTTTTTATCGTCATGGACTTTTGTCTATAAATCACCTAGTACTATAGTCCTATAGAGAGGGTTTTGAATTGGTACCTTCCCTTTTATATGTTATATTTACGTTGATTATATACATAAAGGAGCTAACAACATATGAAAGCATTTAACAAAATCATGATACCAGTGACAGCAAGTGCCCTTTTACTAGGTGCATGTGGCTCAGATTCGACAGATTCAAAAGAGAACACGCTCATATCATCTAAAGCTGGTGATGTTAAAGTTGAGGATGTTATGAAGAAAATTGGCAAAGATCAAATTGCTAGTAAATCATTCAGTATCGCTCTGGATAAAATTCTCGCTGATAAATATAAAGATAAAGTAGATACTAAAGATATTGATAAAGATATTAAAAAAGAAGAAAAGCAATATGGTGGTAAAGAACAATTTGAAAGTGTTTTAAAACAACAAGGTATGTCAATGGATGAATACAAAGATCAAAAACGTTTATCTGCTTATCAGAAAGAATTATTAAATGATAAGATTAAAGTTTCGGACAAAGAAATCAAAGATAATACTAAAAAAGCTTCTCATATCTTAATCAAAGTCAAATCTAAAGATAGTGATAAAGAAGGCTTATCAGATAAGAAAGCTAAACAAAAAGCTGAAGAAATTCAAAAAGAAGTTTCCAAAGATCCAAGTAAATTTGGAGAAATCGCCAAAAAAGAATCAATGGATAAATCTAGTGCTAAAAAAGATGGTTCCCTTGGTTATGTAACAAAAGATCAAATGATGGAAAGCTTCGACAAAGCACTATTTAAACTTAAAGAAGGTGAAGTTTCTAAAGTTGTCAAAACTGATTATGGTTACCATATCATTAAAGCTGACAAAGAAACTGACTTTAATTCAGAAAAATCAAATCTAAAATCTAAAATTTTAGAACAAAAAATTCAAAAAGATCCTAAATTACTTACCGATGCTTATAAAGAAATTCTAGATGAATATAAAGTAGATTATAAAGATAGAGATATTAAAAAAGCTGTTGATGATACAATTTTAGATCCAGACAAGATTAAACAACAAGAACAACAGTCATCACAAGGTGGCGCTAGCATGCAACAAGGTGCTCCAGGAATGACAGGCTCATAATTCAAAATTAGCATTGACGACTGTAACATTTTGCAATCCTATTTACACATGTTATAATATATATAACAAAGATTTCAGTATGGAAACACCAATCCCCTCACTATTTGCGGTAGTGAGGGGATTTTTTAGTGTAGCTACATATGTCGCCTATTTACTTATCGTTACGATGGCGTAGCCAATGCGCAAATAATGTAACGATACAACCACTAATAACAGTAGTTGCGATATGAACAAAGATTTCAGTCATGGAAGTAACACCCCCTCTCATCGTCAAAATGACGCCTGAGAGATAGGCGACGATATTATTATATCATCTCTACTCACTTTTGAAATATATAGATAATAAATTAAATTAAAAGGTGATGAATTCATATTCGAGTTCATCACCTTTTTTCATATTAATCTAATTGTATTGGATTGTAGAATTGTCTATTTTCAAGACCAAAGATTCGCTCAGTAAATTGGCCTTTTTCAGTTTTCTTAAATGCTTTTTCAAACATATTCATTTTAGCATCTATATTATCTATGAAAAATAGAATCTCGGCTTCTTTTAAATGCGGCATTTTAGGTGAACCAAACTCTAATTTACCGTGATGAGCTAAGATCATATGTCTTAATAACATCACCTCTTCACCTTCGATTCCAAGCTCTTTTGCTGCTTCAGCCACTTCATCACTTGCAATTGAAATATGCCCTAATAAATTACCTTCAACAGTATACGTTGTAGCCACAGGTCCACTAAGCTCTTTTACTTTTCCTAAATCATGTAAAATGATGGCACTATATAATAGGCTTCTATTTAATAGTGGGTATATATCACAAATAGATTTAGCAACTTTTAACATCGTTAAAACATGATAACTTAAACCACTCGCAAAATTATGATGATGTGAACTTGCAGCTGGAAATGTAAAGAAACTTTCTTGATACTTTTTAATTAAATGTCTTGTAATGCGTTGTAAATTAGCATTCTCAATATCTAACATATAATGGGAAAGTGCTTCTTGAATTTCAGTTGGAGACATAGGTGCTCCATCTACGAAATCTTGTGTATTCATGTTATCTTCAGGTGTCGCTAATCGAATTTGATTCACTTTCATTTGTTTACGACCACGATAGTTAATGACATCACCTTTTACATGTACGATTTCTTCTGGCTTCAATGTCTGCATATCTTCTTTCGTTGCAGTCCATAATTTAGCCTCAATATCTCCACTTTTGTCTTGTAAATAAAGCGTCATATAGTCTTTACCTTGAGCTGTCACACCTTGTGTTGCTCTGTGGATTAAAAAGAAGTGATTAACTGAATCACCGGGATTTAATTTTTCTACATTTCTCATTATTTCCCGCCTTTCTCTAATTTATTTAATGTAATCATTTCTTTAGTTGGAACAATATTATCATTAGTACACGTAAAGTATAGTACTTGATGATCCGTTGATAATGTTCTTAAGTAATTTAACATTCTTTCTTTACGATCTTTATCAAAGTGTACAAACGCATCATCCACAATAATTGGGAATGGATAATATGGTTTTAATACTTTAATCAAACTCAATCTAAGTGCAACATATAACAACTCTTTCGTAGATTGACTTAACTCTACAGGTTGGTACATTTGACCATTTTCATGTTTAACTTGAATAGCTTCTTCTGAATAATAAATATTAGTATAAGCACCGTTAGTAAGATTTGTGAAAATAAGAATAGCTTCATTAATCACCTGTGGTAAACGTTTATCTTTAATTTGTTTTATATGTTCATCTACTAAACTTTGTAAGTAACTTAAACTTGCCCAATCTTTAGCTATGCTATTCATTCTATTCTTCAAGCTATGATATTCATGACGTAATTGTGTTAATGTCGTATCTGTTTCCATATGCGCAATTTGAGCATTAAGATCACTCACTTCAGCTTGCATATCCAAATATTGTTCATTATATTGGTCAACTTGGTGTGCAAGTAATTGATTTTCCTCGTTTAACTGTGCTGTTGTTTTATCACTTAATTGTGAACTAGCATCATATGAGTAATTTTGATTTTCAAGATATTTTGTTAAATCATTGAAACGCGTCAATTGATTTATATATGTTTGATATTTTTCATGATGTTGATAATATTCTTCTTCCGTAGCAACACCGATATGATTAAATAATTCGTTAATCGTTTGATTATTATCCTCTAAGTGTGTTCGTAGCTGTGATAACTCATCATTTAATAATTTACTTTGTTCAGTATTTTTATGCCACTTTTCATTACTTTCTTCAGCATTTTTAAGCCATTGTTTCACATCGTGGAAGAATGACATTTTATTAAAGTAAGTAAATTGTGATTGTGTCACTGCTTCAGCATGATTATAAAATGCCTCTAAATCATTTACTATTTGATGACGTTTAGAATTTAATTCATCAATATACTGGTCATTTAATTTGATTTGGCCCATTGTACCTATACTTTCAACAATAAGGCTATCTGATATTTTTGGTGAAAGATGTAACTCTTGTTTCGCAACTTCAATATTATGATTAATATCATTTAAACGTTGTTCTGCCTTAGATAATGTATTGTTCATATAATTTGATTTTTCATCTAGAACGTCTTTATTTTTTAAAGCATGTTGCCAATGATCACGTGTACGTTGTTGCTCATCTAAATCAAAGTCTAAATCATATTGATTTTCTAAAACTTCTAATTGTTTTTCTAAATCGTCAATTTCTTGTGTGATTGTTTCGCTATAATCTACTTCCTTAGATTTCACTAGGAATATACCGATTACAAACACAACAGTTAATACAGCAAATATAATACCAAAAATCATGTTTTGCGTTAAAAATGCGAAAACGGTTAACGCTGCGCCAACTATTGCTAGTAAAATAAATACCATACGCAACATTTTTTGGCGTTTGTTTTTTCGCTCTTGTTCAATTTCAAATGTTTCTTTTAATTTTTCATAGAGATTTTCTTTCTCATTTAATTCAACAATTTGTTGTTTGTGCTCTTTTTTCTTTTCAAAAGTTTCTTCTGGAACAAGTTGATTTTCTAAGTGATCTAATTCATTGCTATTTGCGTTTTGTTCAATTTTATTATCTTCAATACTACGTTCTAATTGTTGAATATACGCGACTTGCTCTTGCTTGTTTTTAATTTGATCACTAATATGGCTCTTCATTGCCTCTGAACTATCAACATCATGATGCGTTTCATTCCAACCAATATTAGATTGCATACTTTCTTTATCACGTTGTTTATCAGAAATTTCTTTTTCTAAAGATCTTAATTCATATTCTTTTTGTTTAATTTCATTTTCTTGCTGATATAAACTATTAAAGGCATCAATATCAGACTGTTTAGCAGGTTCTAAAGATTCATTATCTTGTTTGATATGAGCCAATTGTTGTTCTCTTAAACTAATGTCTCTGAGCAAGGATTGTCTTTGCGCATTTGCAGCTTCATAACGATCAATCCCCTTTTCAGGAAAATGTAATGGTTCAACATTTAGTGCATGTTCTAATTGTTTCCATTCTTGTGTTTGATCATGTAATGCTACTTCTTTTTGCTTTTCTTCATACATTTTAGAGAGTTGATTCAAGTTCTGTTTGATATTGTCAAGACGGCGTGAAGATTTGTCTTTTTCATCAACTAATCTATGATACGTATCAAGTTTCGCTTCTTCTTCACGTATTTGTGCTTCTAATTGTTTTAACTGATCCACTTGTTGATTAATAATTGGATTTTTACCTGACTTTTTATACAATTCGTCCTTTTTCTGACTAATCGTATCTCTCATGCTTGTAAATTCAGTGGACCCTAAAGCACCCGCTTCAAGTAAATAGTCTTGTAGTTGTTTTTCATTTAAATTACGATGAATATCTTGTAAGCCTAGGACGTCAAAAGAAAATATACCTTGGTATGTCTTTTTAGATATATAATTCAATTTCTTTTGTAACCATTCTTCATCTCGAACGCTACCATCTTCTAGATATACTTTAACGTCACCTTGAGCGCTACCTTTGATACGTTCTACTTCAATGACATTTCCATCGTCTAATTGAAGCGTTAATTTACCACCATATTGATTACCTAATCTTGGTTCTAAACGTGGTTCTTTAGACTTCTTAGTTGGAAAGCCAAACAATATAGAATGGATGAAAGCTTGAATCGTTGATTTACCAGCTTCATTTTCACCAAAAATTTCTGTAAATGATTGGTTAAACTCAATATTTCGCTGAACAAATTGGCCATAGCCATATATCTCAAGTGATTTAATTATCATTTTGTTCACCTCTCATGTCTGCCTTTAATAAATCTTCAGCATGATTGACTAGCTCTGTTTTATCAAAAGTTGTATAGTCATCTAAATATTTAGAAGCACGTGGATTTAAATATAAATCCGACATTGCTTTATCGAAGACTGTTCTATCATTTAATAAATCATTTGAAAACTCATTTACTAATGGAGACTCGTCATTCGATTTATATTTTAAATTTAAATCCTCTATAAATACAAAATCTTTTTCATTTTCTTCATAGTCCGTAATCATTTCTTCGACTTGTAATATATCTTGAGGTGACATCATTGATTCACTATTGATAATGACATTTAAGCGGTAAAATGCTTTTCCTTCTTCTCGTACTTTATCTTTAAATGCTTGGATTGCTTCATACAAGCCCTGTTTAGTCGTTTCTGAAGTTTCAATAGTTGCTTCTTCAAATTTAATAGATTGTGTCGGATAGAATTGTGTAGTGAGCTTTAAATTATCCCCTTGGATAAGTAAACAGCCTTTTTCACCTTTTTCGTTAAAATGTCGACCTTGAATATTACCAGCATAATTAATAACTGGTAAGTCACTTAATTGTTGTCTTTCATGTATGTGACCTAACGCCCAATAATGGTACAATTTACTATTTAAATCTTCTAGTCTAAATTCAGTATATCTATCTTTAACAGATGACTTACTATAAGTACCATGTAGCACCCCGATATGTATACCTTGTTGTCCCTGACTAGATGGAAAGCTATCAATCTTATTCTCATAACTTGCATCATTTTGATAACTAAATCCATGTATAAAAATTGTCTCTCCATCTTTAGTAATCGCTTGATAAGTTTCTACTTGGTTTGAAAATACAGATACATTTTTAGGCCAATTTGATGATATCTTTGTTGACAATGGATCATGATTACCATGACAAATGTAAACGAAAATTTGTTCTTTTTCTAATCGTTCGAATTGCTCTTTTAAAAACACCTCAGCTCGTAATGTTCGATTTTCTTTATCGAATAAATCACCAGCAATGATGATAAAATCTACTTCTTTTTGTAATGCTAAATCAACAATATGTTGAAAACTTTCATACGCACTTTTTTGAACATCCTCAAATATATTGGGGCTCAAATGACTTTTAGATTTAAAAGGACTGTCTAAATGTAAATCCGCACAATGTATAAATTTAACCATAAGCTCTATTCTCCTTATTAAAGACACTTTATGACTGAAGTTAATTAAAATGTATTTAAAATAATAAAGATACATTTCGTATTCTAATTACCAAATAAAAATCCAGTCACAATATTCCTTTATATCTAATCATTTTACCATATGTGAAACATAACAGTCGATGTTGAACATAGTTATTCATTCATAATATAAAAAAAGCTACAGCACTTAATAAGTACTGTAGCTACGAATAAATAACTAACTATTAGTCAGCGTAAATTTCATCTAATGGTTTAACGATGATTTGGTTGATTTCTTGGAATACTTGACTCATTTTTTGTTCAGCTTGCATTAATGAAGAGATGTTTTCATCTTTTTCAATTGCTTGAGCTTGTTCTTGAGCTTTTTGTAAGTCTTCCTCAGGAATTTCTTCACCTTGCATTTGTTTTTGTTGGAAATTCATTTGAGTTTCACGGAATTCATCAAATAATTTTTTTGATTCTTCGTTATCTTTTACTTTAGCATAAGCATCTTTAATAGCTTTGTATTCATCACTATCTCTTAATGCTTGCTCTAATTGGTTTGCATAATCATATAAATTTACTGCCATTGTTCATTGCACTCCTTTGAGTTAATTTGTGTTTCAACACTCTTAATAAATGTAACACATATCATTAAGTTAGACAAAGATTGCGACTATACCTTGGAAAATTCCTATAATACCACCAAGTATAAAACCTAATGACATAATTAATTTTAATTCTTTATTAGCAATATCGATAATAATTTTTTCTATATAGTCTAAATCAAATGTGTTGATTTGATCTTCAACAAGTTGTCTTAAATTAATTTTATGCATAATAGTTGTTAAATTGCTTGATACTTGATTAATAATGATATCTGTCAGTTTGCTAGACAACTCGTTTTCTAAATAATGAATAAACTGAGGTGCCAATTCATTAATAGGTTTTCTTATTTTATCTTGTAAATTAAATTGCGTCATCATTAATGATGTTGCAGTTGTAGCAATATTTTCAAACTGTTCATTTGATACTAATTCACCTAGTTGCTTTTGTTTGAATGTTTCAAATTCATTATTGATCACTTGATCAATAATTGATTTGGCTTTCGGATGATTTGTTAAGCGAATTAATTCTTGTTGTATTCGATCAGCAATACTCTCTCGTGTCATAAACATTTGTAATAGACCTACAATTTTACCTTTTTCATTAAAGAACGTTTCTAACATATCGTTGATGTCGTGCGTACCTTTTGGTGAAGATAAATAAACACGTGCACGTTCACAAATTAAATCACCAACTTCATTCAGTCTTTCTTCAATCAACTCAATTAATTCCTGAGGTAATACATCTTTAACTGTAGATTGTTGATGAGACCTGTAATATTTCATTAGCATTGATTCTACATCTTCGTGTAGTTGATGTTCTATAAAATAATCGATATTAAAATCAACTTTTTCTGCAATATAGTGAATAGTCATATCATCTGCTTTCAGTTGTTGTATCTGTTTTAAAATAATATCGTTTATCGTACTTTTAGCTTTTCCATCATTTAATTTTTGTCTCATGAGATCTTCTGTAAGCAAATGTTCTTCAATAACTTGACCAATTTTATTTGCAATTTCATCTCTTCTTTTCGGAATTAAACCTGGTGTGAATGGAACTCTTATTTTAAAAATGTAATATGGATTGAACGGGTGAAATAACATTTTGATAGCTATGACGTTAGTTAACCCACCAATAACGGCACCAACCACCATCATAAATAAGATGATTAACAAAGCATGCATGACATAGACTCCCTTCAAAATATAAAAAATCATGATTTATTATAGCATTTAATTTCCTTAGGTTTCGTTAATTTATACTTATAAAACTTTTTTCATTTACCAACTAACTTAAAATAAGTCGTTATAAATACCCACAGTACAAATAAAAGCCTAAGTCATCATTTGTTGACGGCCTAGGCTAATATGTATAGTCAATAACTAAAACATCTTCTATGTTAATAAAAATAAGTGATTAAATCATTTTAAGATTCTACTATCACTTATTTGAGAAAAATTAAATATGAACTAGTTCTTCTTTAGCATTTCTATTGAAATAAGTTTCTGCTTCTCTCATTTTAGAAGTGCCGAAAATAGGTTGTTTTTCAGGATTTAATACACGGTAAATATTGCTAACTTTATTACTTTGTAAAATATAACCGCTTCTAGTTTCAATTGTATTCCAATAAATATCACTAGTTGTTGAGTGATTTGGATAAGCACAATGATTTCTAGATATTGTTTGGACGATTTCTAATGGATCACAACCAAACGTGCTATTCAAAACATCTGAATCTCTAAATAACGCACAAATTGAAACACATGTTGTCCAATTTGGTAATACACGTTCTTTTTCAATTTGAACTAATGTTTTTTTAGAAAGTCCAATTGTTTGAGCCATTGTATCTTGTGTATATCCTGCTTCTATACGAACCATTTTAAATTTTGTTTGAATTAAATCTGTAAAACTCTGTCTATCCATTCTATTATCTACCTTTCTTGAAGAGAATTTATATCCGGACACAAGAAATTGCAATTATACACATTTCTTGAAACACAAATTACATCTTAATATATTTTTAATGAAAATAAAAGAGTCAATTTCGTTTTAAGCTCATTTTTATTAAAGGCAAAATTATCAAAATACTTAAATTTTTAACATAATTTGTAAAAACTTAGTTATTTAACCATCATTAATTGAGCATAATTTTTACTGCTATTAACTTATTTAATTAAATCAGTTTATTTTCCATAGCATAAATTGCAGCTTGTGTACGATCGCTCACTTGCAATTTACTAAAGATATGACTGACATGTGTTTTAATTGTTTTTTCTGATACAAATAATGTATTAGCAATTTCTTTGTTTGTTTTGCCTTTTACCATTTCTTTAAGTACTTCTGTTTCTCTTTTAGATAATTTATTTGTAAAATGCGGTTTAGAACTCATAGAGTCTATAACATGTTTTGCATCTGGATGAATGATTCGCTTCCCATTAAGTACATTATGAATCGTTTCAATAAGTTTCTGTGGTTCGACGTCTTTCATTTCATAGCCATCAGCACCTTTTTCTATGGCAGAAATGACATGTTCATCATCAACATAACTTGTTAACACTAAAATTTTAATGTTAGGATAATGCTTTTTCAAATACTCAGTTATTTCAATACCATTCATATCTGGCATAACTAAATCTAATAACACAATATCCGGCTGTTCATTGTTTTCTAGGTATTCTAAAAATAGTTTACCTTCAGCAAACCCTTGTACAACCTCTATATCTTCTACAGTAGATAATAAAAATTCTAAGCCTTGTCTTACAATATGATGATCATCGACTAATATGATTTTATTCATCGTTATACTCCTTTAAATAATTAGTTCAATGGTATTTCTATTTCAATACGAGTACCTTTTAATGGCTTTGAATCGATACGTAGACGTCCTTTTAAAATATCTGTACGTTGTTGTAAATGCTTTAAACCATTCGATGTATCTGACATTTGCTTTGTATTGTCAAATCCTTTTCCCTCGTCTTGAACAATCACATAAAGTTTTTCATTTGTCTGTTTTAAAGTTAAAGTAACTTCTTTTGTTTTCGCATGCTTTCTTACATTGTTTAGACATTCTTGAACCATACGATAAACATTTTCTTCAATGACATTGGTAACATCGATCAATCCATCCACATGAACAGTTAAATTCAACTGTAACAATTCACTATAATGATTCAGTGCATGTAACATTCCTTGCTCTAATCCAACAGGTTTTAATTGCCAAATGAGTGCACGCATTTCATTAACCGCATTTTGACTTGTTTCCTCAATTGTTTTAAAGGCTTTTTTTGACATTTCTTCGTTTGAAATACCATAGGCAGCATGTGCAGTTAATTTTAATGAAAATAACATTTGATTAACCGAATCATGTAAATCTCTAGCTAACCGATTCCTTTCATTAATTCGAGCATTTTCTTTTTCTTTATCAGTTAACATTATACGCTTGATAGCTGAACCAATTTGAAAGGCCACTGATTCTAATAGTGCTAAATCTTCCTGACTATAATGGCTTTTATTTGGTGTAGCAACATTTAATAAACCAAATTGTTCTTCACCAGATCTCAGTGGCACTGTTGCATGGTGCGTAATATCGTCTGTTTCTTCATAATGCGCACGATTGGCTAAATTAATTCTTGAGCAATTAATGATATTAGACGCTTTCGTCAGTTTTTCATTTTGATAGGCACGTACACACCAACATGATCCATCAGTCATATAGTGACATTGATTTTTAGATAGTGCTCCTGGCAAGTTCACACTGGAAACTAATTCATGATGGCCAAAATCATCGATAAAGAAAATCCAACCCGTCGTAAAGTCACTTCCTTCTATCAAAGATTGAATTGCACCTTGCATCATACTATATATTTCTGTTTCTTCATTCAAAAATTCTGCAATTTCTTTAAGGAGAGCGATGCGTGTTGGTTTTTCCATAATTACCTCCAAAAATAATTTGAATATCTATTCTATTATACCGTTTCATGTAATATAAAAAAACATATCAACGTCATTATGGCGCATGACGGTGATACAAAGGGTATTATTTAACTTGATTTTATATTGCAATAATACATTTTATGATATGATTAAGAGTAACTATAGGAGGATTTTATGAAATTTACAATACCTGAAAATTATGATCAATATACATTGAGAGAGATTTTCCAAGATTTAAAGTTACCTAAAAAAGACTTACATTTATTAAATATGTCTAAAGATATTACTATTAATAAAGAAACAAGTCGTTTATCTGATAAGGTCAATTCCGGTGATGAAGTATTTATACCTACACCAGAAGAAAAAAGTAATTACTTACCAAGTTATCGTTACGCACAAGTTTACTATGAAAACGATGATTTTGCGATTGTGCTAAAACCTAAAGGTGTCAAAACACATCCAAATGATTTAAAAGAAAGTAATACTTTAATGAATCATCTTATTTATACTATTGATAGTGATTATGTAGAACCTATACATCGATTAGACCAAGAAACAGTTGGTTTATTAATTGTGGCAAAAAATCCATTAATGAAAAAGATATTAGATAGAATGCTAGAAGAAAATGATATCACCCGCATCTATAAAGCACATGTTAAAGCCTTATTACCTATCAAACCCCAAACAATTGATAAACCCATTGGTAAAGATAAGTTTCATCCAAATAAGAAACGTATATCTAATACAGGTCAACGTGCGATTACACATATTCTTTCTTCAAATATGGTTAAGGAAAATGTGTGTGAGTTAGAAATTAAATTAGATACAGGACGTACACACCAAATTCGTGTACATCTAGCAGACATCGGACACCCTGTCATTGGAGATCCATTATACGGTGATTCAACATTAAGACAATTAGAATTACACAGTTATAAAATCGAATTAGAACATCCTTTAACTAAAGAATGGATTTCAGTTAGTTTAGATGATGAGATTTCATAAAAAAAGCTAGGAAGATTATATTTATTTAATCTTCCTAGCTTTTAATTATTATATTAGCACTAGTGCGGGTCTACCATATCTTCTGGTTTAATCCATTCTTCAAATTGTTCTTCAGTAACATAACCTGATTGAATAGCTGATTCTTTAAGTGTTAAGCCCTCTTTATGTGCTTTTTTAGCTATTTGTGCAGCTTTCTCATATCCAATATGTGGATTTAAAGCAGTCACTAACATTAATGATTGATTTAAGTAATTATCAATATTTTCCTCAATAGGTTCAATACCTACGGCACAGTTATTATTAAATGTTTCCATACCATCTGCTAATAAGTAAATTGATTGTAATGTATTGTGTAAAATGACCGGTTTAAATACATTTAATTCAAAGTTACCTTGTGAACTTGCGATACCTACTGCAGTGTCATTACCCATCACTTGTACTGCTACCATTGTTAACATTTCACATTGTGTTGGATTAACTTTACCTGGCATAATTGAAGAACCTGGTTCATTTTCAGGAATTGAAATTTCAGCTAAACCTGCTCTTGGACCTGAAGCTAACCATCTTACATCATTAGCAATTTTCATTAAATCGCCAGCTAGTGCTTTTAATGTACCATGCAATTGAACAACTTCATCATGTGCCGTTAATGCATGGAATTTGTTTTCTGATGATACAAATGCATAACCTGTGTTTTCAGAGATAAATTTCGCAACTTTGTCTCCAAACTCTGGATGTGCATTGATTCCTGTACCTACGGCAGTACCACCAATTGCTAAGTTTAGTATATGCTTTTTAGATTCATTTAATAATGTTTCACATCTATCTAACATATAACGCCAACCACTAATTTCTTGTCCTAATTTAATTGGTGTCGCATCTTGTAAATGTGTACGACCAATTTTAATAATAGATTCAAATTCATCTTCTTTTTGTTTGAAAGTTTGGCGTAAATGTTTTAACGCTGGTTCTAATTTAGTTTCAACTTCGTGATATAGTGCAACGTGCATCGCTGTTGGAAATGTGTCGTTAGAGCTTTGAGATTTATTTACATCATCATTCGGATGGATTGATTCATCACTTTGATGTTCTTTTAAATATTCATTAGCTACATAACTAACTACTTCATTCACATTCATATTACTTTGTGTACCGCTTCCTGTTTGCCAAACTACTAATGGGAAATGTTCGTCTAATTCACCATTTAGAATTTTATCACAAGCATAGACGATAGCATCTTTTTTAGCATCACTTAATTTCCCTAACTCGTTGTTAGCTAATGCAGCACCTCTTTTAAGTTGAGCAAATCCGTATACAACTTCAATAGGCATTTTCTCTTTACCTACTGGGAAGTTTCGTTTACTTCTTTCTGTTTGAGCACCCCAATATTTATCTGCAGGTACTTCAATTTCTCCAAATGTATCATGTTCAATACGTACTGACATTTTTTTCTCCCCTTATTATCATTGTTAATCCTAGTATATCACTATTTAATTTGTCATATCAATTTAGAAGTAAAACGTTTACATATATTTTTCAAATACAAAAACTCTAGTTTCTAATAGCAATTCACTACAAAAACTAGAGTTAAAATGTAAATTATTGAAATTTTTGTTTTGTTGCTTGAACCGTTGCAATTGCAGTTAAAATATATAGAATCGCACTAATTATAATTGTAAATGGACTTACTTTAATTAAAATACTTAAAATACCTGTTAAGCTATTATAGAAATCATCTAATGTATACATTAAAATACCAGTAATAGCCAAACAACAAATGACACTGATGATAATGCCAGATTGATTACTTTTAATAAATGTTTGCGCACTGACCTCATCAATTAAACCATTCGAAAGATTTAACTGTAATTGTACTATTTTAAATAAAACCGGTAAGTATAATGCGCCTAGTGCTAATGGAAATGCCTTGATTGAAATTAAACTTACAATAACAGTTGCGATCATTAAATATTTCCAATACTTCCCTAGCATATGTAATCTCCTTTTAAACATGATTCTTCAATATCATACCATAATGCAGGATTTGATGGATGACGTCAATTTGAATTAATTATATAAAAGTTCTTTGATCAATACATAAAAATACTCTTGCAATAGAACTTTCACTATTACAAGAGTTAATATTTATTCTTAATCTAAATCAGAACGCACTTCTGAATCATGAGATTGATTTAATTTATCTTCATCATTTTCTTCAGAAATTTGTTCCATTTCTTTACCTAAATCTTTTAAATCATCTAAATCAGTTACCATTGCATTTTCTTCTTCGTGGTAATTCGTTCTAGAATCTTTATTTTGAGTCATATAGATAACCTCTTTCTCACTTATTCGTTATGCAAAGCGAGCTGTGAAGTATTCTTTTACGTCTTCAGGTAATCCAGCTGCTGCTTCTTTATCTAAAATAACGTTAACCATACGGTGCGCTTTTAAGTCTGCTGGTTCAAAATTAGATTTTCCATTTTCATTATATAATTTTTCAACTACTTCACGTTTATTACTACCAGTAACAACTAAGAAGATTTCACGTGCTTCTAATAAACCTTGTCTAACACTTACGTCTAAATTACCGCTTTCATCAATTGAAACCACTTGTAATACTAATTTACCTTTATTTTCTTTGGTTTTAATTTTATCTGAAATAAAGTCATTAGCATCTTGATTGTATGATAATGAATAAATTTGACTTTGTGGTACACCTAACGCTTCATAATATGATTGATTTTCATCATAATCTAAAATGTTAATTTGACTGAAGTCAACTGCATGTAAATCAACATTCTTTTTTAATTCATCTAATACAGGTGCATGATCTTTTGTTAAATGAACACCTGCGATAGTCATTGGGTTGTTATTAAATTGTTTTCTCAAAATATCCGCTGTATATTCAGCTACTCTTTGCTTATCTTCAAATACTTTAAAGTTCATTGCCATTTTAAAATACACTCCTCTTGGTTTGCTTTACATAGAATAGTATGGTTAATATTAATTCATTTATACCCTAATTATTTATCGTTCAAACTAACCTATGATTATAGAATACTATTTTCTTATCATTAAATATAACATGTAGTCAACTTATTGTTCATTTACTTTGAATTTCAATCATCTTTATTAAGATAAGCCCGGAAATGATTGTTGTCTTAAAGCTTCGTAAATCAATAATGCTGCTGTATTCGAGAGATTTAATGAACGAATTTTATCACTCATCGGGATTCTTAATGCAGTGTCTTGATACTTGTCTTTGACCCAATCCGGTAATCCAGTTGTTTCCCTACCAAAAATAAAATAATGATTATTTTGTGTATCAGAAAAATCAAAATCACTATATGTTTGCTTACCAAATTTTGTTAACAAATAATATTCACCATCTGTTGATTCAAAAAATGATTCTATATTTTCGTGATATGTAATATTAACATGCTCCCAGTAATCTAATCCTGCTCTTTTTAACATCTTATCATCTGTACTAAAGCCAAGCGGTTTAATCAAATGTAAGTGTGTATTGGTACCAGCACAAGTTCTAGCTATATTACCAGTATTTGCAGGGATTTCAGGTTGAAATAATACAATGTGGTTTGTCATTTATTTTTCTCTCCTCATTTCCAAGCCTTTTAACATTTCAACTTGGACTTCTTTAATTTCATTTTCATAATGTGTATGAATAAATTCACGCGCATTTTCCCCTTCAATTTGACCAATTGCCCAATATGCAGTGCCTCTTATCATAGGTCTAGGGTCATGTAATGCAACTTCTTTTAACTCAGGTATAGCACTTGTTTCATTAAAATGAGCTAACGCTAATATCGCATTTCGTTGTATAGGTTTTTTACCTCTCCATGCACCCGCTAAATGACCATAAGTATTTTTAAATTCTTTATTACTCATTTGCAATAATGGAACTAATCTAGGTTTCAAAATTTCAGGTTCTAATATAATATCGTCACGTTCTGTATTGATGCCTTTATTTTTAGGACAAACTTGTTGGCATGTGTCACAACCATATAATCGATTGCCAATTTTATATCTGTACTCATCATCTAAATAACCTTTAGTTTGAGTTAAAAAGCTAATACATTTTTGACTATTTAATTGGCCATTGCCTACTAAAGCACCTGTAGGACATCTATCAACACAAATTGTACAATCTCCACAACTATCTAAAATAGGATCATCTGGTTCAAACGGTATACTTACGAGCATTTCACCTAGATATGTCCATGTACCTAAATCAGGATTAATAATAAAACCATTTCGTCCTGCAAATCCTAGTCCTGCACGTTCCGCTACAGCTCTATCTGATAATACTCCAGTGTCCACCATCGATTTAATTTCAACATCAGGTACAATTGATTGGATATATGTTGCCAATTGATCCAATCGTTTTCTCATTATTGTATGATAATCTTGGCCCCATGAAGCACGTGCAAACATACCGCGTCTATCACCACGTACACTTTTAGGTGCCCCTTTAAGTTTATTGGGATATCCAACTGCTATAGCAATAATAGATCTCGCTGTCGGTAAGCTTAATTTAGGTTCAGTTCTTAATGCAATATCAGATTCTTCAAATCCTGAAGCATATCCTTTTGAGTGATAATCTTCTAACTTTTGTTTCAATTCATCAAATGGATCGGCAGTCGTAAAACCAATACTGTCAATACCAATTGTATGTGCGTAATCAATGATATCTTTTTTTAACTGCTTTACATCCAAGATTTTGCCCCCACATTATAAAAATATACTCTTGTTATTTTAACATATGAATAAATAGTGATGTATGATTATTGATTAAAAGTATATAAGACATAGACTTTAATCCATCATTTATTTTTATTCGATTTAATCGTTTTATTTTTATAACGTTTGTCTTGTCGTATCGTTAGCAGTTGAGTGTAGACATAACAAAAATGAATGCCTGAGAAATTGTCATCTCTCAGGCATTCACAATTAAATTTTGAATTGTTTTACACTTATAATACTCTAGATAAGAAATTTTTAGTTCTTTCATGTTGTGGTTTTTCAAATATTTCCTGTGGTGTACCTGATTCAACAACAACGCCATCTGCCATAAATATTACTTTATCACTGACATCTTTTGCGAAGCCCATTTCATGTGTAACGACCACCATTGTCATTCCCTCTTTAGCTAAATCCTTCATAATCTTCAAAACGTCCCCAACTACTTCAGGGTCAAGTGCAGATGTTGGTTCGTCAAATAAAATAACATCTGGTTGCATAGCTAATGCTCTTGCTATCGCAACTCTCTGCTTTTGTCCACCAGAAAGTTGATTAGGATAAACGTCTGCTTTATCTTTTAATCCTACCTTATCTAGTAATTCAATCGCTTGCTCATTAAGAGTTGAATGATCATTCTTTTTTAACAATTTAGGCGCTAACATAATATTTTCCTTAACCTTTTTATGAGGAAATAAATTAAAGTTTTGAAACACCATGCCCATTTTTTGTCGTAATTGTTCTAAATGAACACCTTTTTTTGTTAAATCGTTACCTTCAAATATAACATGTCCTTTTGTAGGCGTTTCTAATAAATTCATACATCTTAATAACGTGCTTTTTCCACTACCCGATGGACCAATGATAGCTACGGCTTCACCTTTATTAATATCTAAATTAATATCTTTTAATACTTCATTGTTACCAAATTTTTTATTTAAATTTTGAATTTTAATCACTGGCTTTCATTCTCCCTTCTATAAAATTCATGATGCGTGATAATGCAAAGGTTAGAATAAAGTACATTCCTGCTGCGACCAATAATGGTGTAAAAGGATCAAATGAAATACCTTGAACCACTTGTGCATTAAACATAATTTCTCCAACACCTATTGTTGATACTATAGATGATTCTTTAATTAAAGTAACAAATTCATTACCTAGTGCTGGTAAAATATTCTTAATAGCCTGTGGCATAACGACTGATTTCATCGTTTGATTGTAACTCAAACCTAAACTGCGTGCAGCTTCTGTTTGTCCTTTATCGATGGAATTAATACCCGCACGAAATATCTCTGCAATATATGCTGATGAGTTAATAACTAATGCAATTGTTCCGCAAATCAAAGCAGAAATATCTAGTCCAAGTGCTGCAGTAGTAACAAAAAATACTATGAAAACTTGTACTAATAATGGTGTACCTCTTAAGAATTCTATATAAATAGAAGCAATCCATGATAATGGTTTAAATTTACTTAATTTCATTAGCGCTATAAACGCTCCTAGAATTGCTCCAAAAACTACACCAACAAATGAAATTAAAATTGTGTTTTGTAATCCTTTGATAAAAAAGCTTTTATATTTTGTATAAAAATTACCATCATCCTGCATATCATTTGCTGCTTTAGTCATATAATGATCTATTAAATTTTTATCATTAACTTCATTGATTGTCTGATTTAATTTTTTTAATAAAATTGGTGAATTTTTAGGTACTGCAATACAAGTTGGTTTCTTTTCTTCATTAAATTTCACATCTGAAAATGCAAGTTCAGGGTTTTGTTTTATGTATGCCTCTGCTACAGGCTTTTCAAGAATTGCTCCTACAGCTTTACCACTTTTCACAGATAAAATAGTTTCTGGTAATTTATTTAATGAAGTAACATCTGCATTTTCAATTTCAGTCTTAGCTATTTTTTCTTGATCTGTTCCTTTTTGAACAGCTATTTTCTTATCTTTAAAATCGCTAATAGATTTTAAATGATTTTTTTCATTTTTCTTAACTAACATAATATTATTAGTCATCATATATGGTTTAGTAAAGCTTACCTCTTTTTCACGTTCAGGTGTCGTTGTCATTCCAGAAATAATAATATCAATTTTGCCAGTTTTGAGCGCACCTAGTAAACTATCAAATTGCATATTAATAATTTTCAGTTTGAGATGATTATCTTTAGCTATCTTCTTAGCTAACTCTATATCAACACCAGCATATTCAGTTTTTCCATTTGCATTCTTTTCAAATTCCATCGGTGCATAATCAGCTGATAAGCCAACACGAAGTTCTCCACTATCTTTAATTTTTTGCCAGTTTGTATCCTTCTCTTCAGCATTAATATTGGGTTGTTTCGTTGTTAATGTTGAACCTACTATGATTAAAAATACCAAAAATACTTTAATAAAATATTTCATTAAAGCAACCCTCCTTTATAATATTCATTATTATACAAATCATTACATTAATATGCAATATCATTTTTTAAATATAATAAAAAAAGTGCAGCCATAGCGGCTACACTGGGAATTCGTTTATTCTTTAGGAATTTCAAATTTATAAATTTCGTCATTATATGAATGTATAAACTTTTTACATAACTCATGTACGACAAATGCACTGATAAATGGAATAATAAAGTACCCCGCAACTAACATAATTATATTAGTCATTTGGTCTCCCGCCATACGATTTAAAGCATTTATAGGTCCAACAAGTCCTGTATATCCAAATCCAGCAGATAAAGGAGTACCTTTGATGCCTATAAAGTAAGCAATAATACCAGCAATAGCACCATTTATAATTAGTGGTATAGCTATAATTAAATGTTTTAAATATACCGGTATCATCATTTTAGCTGCTCCAATAAGTAATACCAAATTGACTCCAATAGAATTGACTCTTAGAGATCCAAATAAAAATGTAACACATGCAGCAACAATACCCATATTTGCCGCACCACTACCTAATCCAGTTAAACCTATAGCAGTAGCAATTGCTACCAATGAAATTGGTGTAACCATAAGTAAAGAGAAAGTCACACTTATTAAAATAGACATCGTTAAAGGATTAAGGTCAGTAAATGAATTAATCACTTTACCAATTGTATGTGTTACAACTTGAACATATGGTAAAGTCATAAGGCCAATAGTTCCACTCATAACAGGAATTAAAACTGGTAAAATAATCATTTCAAATGAGCCCAATTTTCCTTGGAATAATAAATATAAAAAACAGGCAATCATCACGACTAAAATGATATTGATAATATCCCCTATTCCTTTAATCATAATACCTTGATTATTAAATATAATTGCGCCTGAGCCTAACATTGCTGAAGAACCAACAATAGCTGCACCTGATCCATTAAATTTGAACTGATGAGCTGCTAAAACACCCACTATGAAAGCCATAAAAGACTGTATAACTGTGACAAGACGAAAGATAGTTTCCAAGAGCTCATTACCATCTTTAAAAAATTTAAGTAATTCTCCTAATAAAGCATTGGGTAATAAGGCAATAACTACCCCTGCTCCAACCGCATTTAGAATATTACTAAAGAAAACTTTACCACCCATTTTTGTACTATTCTTACTCATAATGCACCTCCAAAGCATAATGAAATGATCATATATTATATTTTAAATAGAAAGAAATGAAAATATGATCCAGATAATCTAACTTCAAACCTGTAATAAAATTTAGTTGATATAAAAAAAGTGGTAAATGTGTTTACACAAATACCACTTTCCTTAGACATTATATATTTTATACCGGCGGTCGGGATCGAACCGACACTCCAAAAAGGAACGGGATTTTGAGTCCCGCGCGTCTGCCAATTCCGCCACGCCGGCCCAATATAAAGAAAAAACTTCCACTTGGAAGTAATAATGGAGCGGAAGATAGGATTTGCACCTATACCTCGTTCCGGGAAGGAACGTGTTCTAAAAGTTGAACTACTCCCGCTTAATATAAAATTTGGAGCGGAAGATAGGACTTACACCTATACCTCGTTCCGGGAAAGAACGTGTTCTGAGAGTTGAACTACTCCCGCTTAATATAAAAATTTGGAGCGGAAGATAGGATTTGCACCTATACCTCGTTCCGGGAAGGAACGTGTTCTAAGAGTTGAACTACTCCCGCTTAATAAAAACCTGGAGGCGGCAACCGGATTTGAACCGGTGATAAAGGTTTTGCAGACCTCTGCCTTACCACTTGGCTATGCCGCCAATAACTGGGCTAGCTGGATTCGAACCAGCGCGTGACGGAGTCAAAGTCCGTTGCCTTACCGCTTGGCTATAGCCCATTAATAATAAGGGCGGTTGAAGGGAATCGAACCCTCGAATGTCGGAACCACAATCCGATGCGTTAACCACTTCGCCACAACCGCCATGGCAGGGGCAGTAGGAATCGAACCCACATCAAAGGTTTTGGAGACCTCTATTCTACCGTTGAACTATGCCCCTATTCAGATGGTGGAGGGGGGCAGATTCGAACTGCCGAACCCGAAGGAGCGGATTTACAGTCCGCCGCGTTTAACCACTTCGCTACCCCTCCAAGAGATGGTGCCGGCCAGAGGACTTGAACCCCCAACCTACTGATTACAAGTCAGTTGCTCTACCAATTGAGCTAGGCCGGCTTGTGAAATGGTTCAGGACAGAGTCGAACTGCCGACACATGGAGCTTCAATCCATTGCTCTACCAACTGAGCTACTGAACCATAATAAAATGTAATGGCGGTCTCGACGGGAATCGAACCCGCGATCTCCTGCGTGACAGGCAGGCGTGTTAACCGCTACACTACGAGACCAAATATGTATTGCGGGAGGCGGATTTGAACCACCGACCTTCGGGTTATGAGCCCGACGAGCTACCGAACTGCTCCATCCCGCGGTAATAATAAATAATAAAAACGGAGGAAGAGGGATTCGAACCCCCGCGGCCCGTTAAGGCCCTGTCGGTTTTCAAGACCGATCCCTTCAGCCGGACTTGGGTATTCCTCCATGATTATAGGTAAATTGCTATTAAATTAAAATGGCGGTCTCGACGGGAATCGAACCCGCGATCTCCTGCGTGACAGGCAGGCGTGTTAACCGCTACACTACAAGACCAAATATAAAACGGAGGAAGAGGGATTCGAACCCCCGCGGCCCGTTAAGGCCCTGTCGGTTTTCAAGACCGATCCCTTCAGCCGGACTTGGGTATTCCTCCAAAATTATATGGACCTTGCAGGACTCGAACCTGCGACCGAACGGTTATGAGCCGTTAGCTCTAACCAACTGAGCTAAAGGTCCTAAATATAATCTTACAACTAATAGTAGTGGCGGTGGAGGGGATCGAACCCCCGACCTCACGGGTATGAACCGTACGCTCTAGCCAGCTGAGCTACACCGCCGTTATCTAGTTTGTAAATTTAATATGGTGGAGACTAGCGGGATCGAACCGCTGACCTCCTGCGTGCAAAGCAGGCGCTCTCCCAGCTGAGCTAAGCCCCCATATTTAATAATTGTTGCTATCGGGAAGACAGGATTCGAACCTACGACCCCTTGGTCCCAAACCAAGTGCTCTACCAAGCTGAGCTACTTCCCGTAGAATAAGCGCGCCCGATAGGAGTCGAACCCATAACCTCTTGATCCGTAGTCAAACGCTCTATCCAATTGAGCTACGGGCGCATATTTATAATAAGATGGTGCCGAGGACCGGAATCGAACCGGTACGGTGATCTCTCACCGCAGGATTTTAAGTCCTGTGCGTCTGCCAGTTCCGCCACCCCGGCACTTATAATGGAGCAGAAGACGGGATTCGAACCCGCGACCCCAACCTTGGCAAGGTTGTATTCTACCGCTGAACTACTTCTGCATATGCGGGTGAAGGGAGTCGAACCCCCACGCCGTAAGGCGCTAGATCCTAAGTCTAGTGCGTCTGCCAATTCCGCCACACCCGCTATTAAAATGGTGAGCCATAGAGGATTCGAACCTCTGACCCTCTGATTAAAAGTCAGATGCTCTACCAACTGAGCTAATGGCTCTAAAGATGGTGCCGGCCAGAGGACTTGAACCCCCAACCTACTGATTACAAGTCAGTTGCTCTACCAATTGAGCTAGGCCGGCTATAAATGGTGGAGAATGACGGGTTCGAACCGCCGACCCTCTGCTTGTAAGGCAGATGCTCTCCCAGCTGAGCTAATTCTCCAATATATTTGCCTGGCAACGTCCTACTCTAGCGGAACGTTAGTCCGACTACCATCGGCGCTAAGGAGCTTAACTTCTGTGTTCGGCATGGGAACAGGTGTGACCTCCTTGCCATTGTCACCAGACAAATGGAATGTATTATACATTCAAAACTAGATAGTAAGTAAAATGATTTTGCGTCGCAAAACATAAATTTTGATTAAGTCTTCGATCGATTAGTATTCGTCAGCTCCACGTGTCACCACGCTTCCACCTCGAACCTATTAACCTCATCATCTTTGAGGGATCTTATAACCGAAGTTGGGAAATCTCATCTTGAGGGGGGCTTCATGCTTAGATGCTTTCAGCACTTATCCCGTCCATACATAGCTACCCAGCTATGCCGTTGGCACGACAACTGGTACACCAGAGGTATGTCCATCCCGGTCCTCTCGTACTAAGGACAGCTCCTCTCAAATTTCCTACGCCCACGACGGATAGGGACCGAACTGTCTCACGACGTTCTGAACCCAGCTCGCGTACCGCTTTAATGGGCGAACAGCCCAACCCTTGGGACCGACTACAGCCCCAGGATGCGATGAGCCGACATCGAGGTGCCAAACCTCCCCGTCGATGTGAACTCTTGGGGGAGATAAGCCTGTTATCCCCGGGGTAGCTTTTATCCGTTGAGCGATGGCCCTTCCATGCGGAACCACCGGATCACTAAGTCCGTCTTTCGACCCTGCTCGACTTGTAAGTCTCGCAGTCAAGCTCCCTTATGCCTTTACACTCTATGAATGATTTCCAACCATTCTGAGGGAACCTTTGAGCGCCTCCGTTACCTTTTAGGAGGCGACCGCCCCAGTCAAACTGCCCACCTGACACTGTCTCCCACCACGATAAGTGGTGCGGGTTAGAAAGCCAACACAGCTAGGGTAGTATCCCACCAATGCCTCCACGTAAGCTAGCGCTCACGTTTCAAAGGCTCCTACCTATCCTGTACAAGCTGTGCCGAATTTCAATATCAGGCTACAGTAAAGCTCCACGGGGTCTTTCCGTCCTGTCGCGGGTAACCTGCATCTTCACAGGTACTATGATTTCACCGAGTCTCTCGTTGAGACAGTGCCCAAATCGTTACGCCTTTCGTGCGGGTCGGAACTTACCCGACAAGGAATTTCGCTACCTTAGGACCGTTATAGTTACGGCCGCCGTTTACTGGGGCTTCGATTCGTAGCTTCGCAGAAGCTAACTACTCCTCTTAACCTTCCAGCACCGGGCAGGCGTCAGCCCCTATACATCACCTTACGGTTTAGCAGAGACCTGTGTTTTTGATAAACAGTCGCTTGGGCCTATTCACTGCGGCTCTTCTGGGCGTTAACCCTAAAGAGCACCCCTTCTCCCGAAGTTACGGGGTCATTTTGCCGAGTTCCTTAACGAGAGTTCGCTCGCTCACCTTAGAATTCTCATCTTGACTACCTGTGTCGGTTTGCGGTACGGGCACCTGTTATCTATCTAGAGGCTTTTCTTGGCAGTGTGAAATCAACGACTCGAGGAAACAATTTCCTCTCCCCATCACAGCTTGACCTTATGAGTGCCGGATTTGCCTAACACTCAGTCTTACTGCTTGGACGTGCAATCCAATAGCACGCTTCGCCTATCCTACTGCGTCCCCCCATCGATTAAAACGATACTAGGTGGTACAGGAATATCAACCTGTTATCCATCGCCTACGCCTGTCGGCCTCAGCTTAGGACCCGACTAACCCAGAGCGGACGAGCCTTCCTCTGGAAACCTTAGTCAATCGGTGGACGGGATTCTCACCCGTCTTTCGCTACTCACACCGGCATTCTCACTTCTAAGCGCTCCACATGTCCTTGCGATCATGCTTCGACGCCCTTAGAACGCTCTCCTACCATTGTCCTACGGACAATCCACAGCTTCGGTAATATGTTTAGCCCCGGTACATTTTCGGCGCAGTGTCACTCGACTAGTGAGCTATTACGCACTCTTTAAATGATGGCTGCTTCTAAGCCAACATCCTAGTTGTCTGGGCAACGCCACATCCTTTTCCACTTAACATATATTTTGGGACCTTAGCTGGTGGTCTGGGCTGTTTCCCTTTCGAACACGGACCTTATCACCCATGTTCTGACTCCCAAGTTAAATTGATTGGCATTCGGAGTTTGTCTGAATTCGGTAACCCGAGAAGGGCCCCTCGTCCAAACAGTGCTCTACCTCCAATAATCATCACTTGAGGCTAGCCCTAAAGCTATTTCGGAGAGAACCAGCTATCTCCAAGTTCGATTGGAATTTCTCCGCTACCCTCAGTTCATCCGCTCACTTTTCAACGTAAGTCGGTTCGGTCCTCCATTCAGTGTTACCTGAACTTCAACCTGACCAAGGGTAGATCACCTGGTTTCGGGTCTACGACCAAATACTAAACGCCCTATTCAGACTCGCTTTCGCTACGGCTCCACATTAGCTGCTTAACCTTGCATCAAATCGTAACTCGCCGGTTCATTCTACAAAAGGCACGCCATCACCCATTAACGGGCTCTGACTACTTGTAAGCACACGGTTTCAAGTTCTCTTTCACTCCCCTTCCGGGGTACTTTTCACCTTTCCCTCACGGTACTGGTTCACTATCGGTCACTAGAGAGTATTTAGCCTTAGGAGATGGTCCTCCCAGATTCCGACGGAATTTCACGTGCTCCGTCGTACTCAGGATCCACTCAAGAGAGTATATATTTTCGACTACAGGATTATTACCTTCTTTGATTCAACTTTCCATATGATTCGTCTAATATATACTTTTGTAACTCCGTATAGAGTGTCCTACAACCCCAACAAGCAAGCTTGTTGGTTTGGGCTCTTCCCGTTTCGCTCGCCGCTACTCAGGGAATCGATTTTTCTTTCTCTTCCTCCGGGTACTAAGATGTTTCAGTTCTCCGGGTCTGCCTTCTGATATGCTATGTATTCACATATCGATAACATGACATAACTCATGTTGGGTTTCCCCATTCGGAAATCTCTGGATCAACGCTTACTTACAGCTCCCCAAAGCATATCGTCGTTAGTAACGTCCTTCATCGGCTTCTAGTTCCAAGGCATCCACCGTGCGCCCTTAATAACTTAATCTATGTTTCCATCCTACAGGAAACGCGTTATTAATCTTGTGAGTGTTCTTTCGAACACTAGCGATTATTTCTTATGAATTCAAGCTTTAAAACTCTAATTCACTCGGTTTTGCTTGGTAAAATCTATTTTACTTACTTATCTAGTTTTCAATGTACAAATATAATGGTGGAGACTAGCGGGATCGAACCGCTGACCTCCTGCGTGCAAAGCAGGCGCTCTCCCAGCTGAGCTAAGCCCCCATATGAATATTAATTAATGGTGGGCCTAAGTGGACTCGAACCACCGACCTCACGCTTATCAGGCGTGCGCTCTAACCAGCTGAGCTATAGGCCCATTAATTATTTGTAAAACAAACAATCAAAACTGAATACAATATGTCAATATTATTCCTCATCTTCTACGAAGATGTTCCGAATATATCCTTAGAAAGGAGGTGATCCAGCCGCACCTTCCGATACGGCTACCTTGTTACGACTTCACCCCAATCATTTGTCCCACCTTCGACGGCTAGCTCCATAAATGGTTACTCCACCGGCTTCGGGTGTTACAAACTCTCGTGGTGTGACGGGCGGTGTGTACAAGACCCGGGAACGTATTCACCGTAGCATGCTGATCTACGATTACTAGCGATTCCAGCTTCATGTAGTCGAGTTGCAGACTACAATCCGAACTGAGAACAACTTTATGGGATTTGCTTGACCTCGCGGTTTAGCTGCCCTTTGTATTGTCCATTGTAGCACGTGTGTAGCCCAAATCATAAGGGGCATGATGATTTGACGTCATCCCCACCTTCCTCCGGTTTGTCACCGGCAGTCAACTTAGAGTGCCCAACTTAATGATGGCAACTAAGCTTAAGGGTTGCGCTCGTTGCGGGACTTAACCCAACATCTCACGACACGAGCTGACGACAACCATGCACCACCTGTCACTTTGTCCCCCGAAGGGGAAAACTCTATCTCTAGAGCGGTCAAAGGATGTCAAGATTTGGTAAGGTTCTTCGCGTTGCTTCGAATTAAACCACATGCTCCACCGCTTGTGCGGGTCCCCGTCAATTCCTTTGAGTTTCAACCTTGCGGTCGTACTCCCCAGGCGGAGTGCTTAATGCGTTAGCTGCAGCACTAAGGGGCGGAAACCCCCTAACACTTAGCACTCATCGTTTACGGCGTGGACTACCAGGGTATCTAATCCTGTTTGATCCCCACGCTTTCGCACATCAGCGTCAGTTACAGACCAGAAAGTCGCCTTCGCCACTGGTGTTCCTCCATATCTCTGCGCATTTCACCGCTACACATGGAATTCCACTTTCCTCTTCTGCACTCAAGTTTTCCAGTTTCCAATGACCCTCCACGGTTGAGCCGTGGGCTTTCACATCAGACTTAAAAAACCGCCTACGCGCGCTTTACGCCCAATAATTCCGGATAACGCTTGCCACCTACGTATTACCGCGGCTGCTGGCACGTAGTTAGCCGTGGCTTTCTGATCAGGTACCGTCAAGATGTGCACAGTTACTTACACATTTGTTCTTCCCTGATAACAGAGTTTTACGATCCGAAGACCTTCATCACTCACGCGGCGTTGCTCCGTCAGGCTTTCGCCCATTGCGGAAGATTCCCTACTGCTGCCTCCCGTAGGAGTCTGGACCGTGTCTCAGTTCCAGTGTGGCCGATCACCCTCTCAGGTCGGCTACGTATCGTTGCCTTGGTAAGCCGTTACCTTACCAACTAGCTAATACGGCGCGGATCCATCTATAAGTGACAGCAAAGCCGCCTTTCACTATTGAACCATGCGGTTCAATATGTTATCCGGTATTAGCTCCGGTTTCCCGAAGTTATCCCAGTCTTATAGGTAGGTTATCCACGTGTTACTCACCCGTCCGCCGCTAACGTCAAAGGAGCAAGCTCCTTATCTGTTCGCTCGACTTGCATGTATTAGGCACGCCGCCAGCGTTCATCCTGAGCCAGGATCAAACTCTCCATAAAAAATTATGATGTTTGATTAGCTCATAAAACTAAATTAATTGTTGTAACTTTCGTTACATTATTGGAATTAACGTTGACATATTGTCATTCAGTTTTCAATGTTCGTTTTTTCGCTTACAATATCTTATTATATCGCGTTTGTTTAATGAAGTCAACAATAAATTTAAATTCTTTTTTAAGAAATATGTTATTAATGACTCAACAAAATCTATAATATAATGTTTGGATTGAAAGTTCAATAGTCAAAATTACACTTTATCAACATTTGCTTTAAAAAGTTAATGAAATCTTTTCAAATAGTTAATATCGTTTTGACGACTTTTATATATTACCAAGTAATCATTTTTACGTCAACGTATTTCAACTATTTAATTTGTATAAATTTACTCAAAGTATAGTTAATTTTTATATTAAGTGAACAATAGTTTATAAAGTGTAATCCGCGTCTCAGGATTTATCATTCATCTACCCTTTATGTTGTCTCTGAAATAACTTCGCTATTCTTAATTAATAGTTACTATTCTTTGAATAGGATATAAAGGTGTTCATATGATTAAGTTGATCACATTACTCCATACTAAAAAAATAAACCATGTTTGACAATTATTGAATCAAACATGGTTTTGTTTATTGTTAACTTTTATCTTGATGAGTAAATGATGCCTATTCTTCTTTATCTTTGCATTCTTTACAAATTCCATAAATTTCCATTCGATGATGTGTTACGTCAAATTCAGTAACATGTTGTGCTAGCTGTTCCACTTCGTCTAACTGTGGATAATGGAAGTCAACTATTTTACCGCATTTTTCACAAATAATATGGTAATGATTGTGAGTATTGAAATCAAATCGACTTGATGCATCACCGTATGTGAGCTCTTTTACAATGCCAATATCTTTGAATACTCTTAAATTATTATATATTGTCGCAACACTTATATTAGGAAAATCTGGTGAAAGTGCTTGATAAATTTCGTCGGCACTAGGATGTGTTTTTGAAGAAATCATGAATTTCAAAATTGCTTGTCTTTGTGGCGTTATACGTATACCAGCTTTTCTTAAAGACGCAATTGATTCTTCAAGTTCATGTTCTATTGATTCTAATTCCGCGCTCATTTTTTTCACCATCTTTCTAGTTAATAATGATTATTACTTAATACTAATATAACTGTTACAATTTACTAATGTCAATAAAACAGTTGTATTTTCATTAATATCCTTTTATTGGGTCTACTTCATTCTCAATTAGATTTCCATAATTGAGAAAATGTTTTAAGTTTTTGATGAATATTTCTGTAACGTCATGATTAATACCATGATCGTTGCCTGTAATATGTGCTGTTATAGTTACGTTGTCTAGATCATATAATGCGTTATCTGATGTTAATGGCTCTTTTTCAAATACATCTAAGTAGGCATGTCTTATTTCATTATTACTTAATGCTTTAATCAGTGTATCTTCCTCAACTACAGTACCTCTACCAACATTAATAAACATTGCACTTTCTTTCATGTTCTCAAAGTCTTTGTATTTGATTAAATGAATCGTTTCGTCTGTTTCCGGTAAACTATTGATTACTATGTCTCCTTTTCCTAATAAGTCACTTAGATTATCAATTGTTTGTACCTCATCAAACCATTCTTTATGTTCACCTGATTTACTTACACCTATTACCTTCATATCAAAAGCTTTCGCTAACTTTGCTGTTCGTTGTGCGATTGCTCCTGTGCCTAAAAATAATATACAATCACCATTTAACCTTCTGCCAGTCATTTTCGAATCATATATCCTATTTTGTTGATTAATAAATGATGTTTTCATTTTCTTATAATCATCTAATATAAAAGCAATGATGAATTCAGAAAGTTGTTTTGCCTGTACACCTCTACTATTGGTTAATTTAATATTTCGTTCATTAATATAGTTTAATGGTAATGAATTAACACCAGTAGCATACCAAGCAATCCATTTAAGATTAGGGCAGTCCTCTAAAAATGTTTCATCTAGACTTCCATCATATCCAATTAAGATATCTAGTGATTGTCTGTCTTCATTTGGTATATTTTTAGCTTTTTTAATAAATTTAAACTCCACCTGTGGAAATGTCTCTTTTAATTTATCTTCTAACTCTCCCAATCTGAACAGACTAACTACTTTCATCTATATCACTCCAAAATGTTTTTTAGCTCTTCAATATGGGTCTTAACTTTAACTTTTTCAATAACATCTTTAACTATGCCTTGCTCATCTATAACAAACGTTGTTCGAACTATACCCATACTTTCTTTACCAAATGATTTTTTTAATTGATATACACCAACTTCATTTGAAAGCTGATAGTCTTGGTCTACGAGTAAATCAAAGTTAAGCTCATGTTTCTCTATAAAATTTTGATGTTTTTTCTTAGAATCCCCACTTACTCCATAGATATTGACATTCAAATCATTAAACATTTCAATATTATCTCGAAAATCACAAGCTTCTGTCGTACAAGTTGGCGTATTATCTCTAGGATAGAAATATAATATTGTCACTTGCCCTTTAATCGTTTCATTAGTAATAAGTTCTCCATTTTGATTTTCTAGTGAAAATTCTGGAAATTGATCACCTTTTTTTAACATTTAATCACCTGTTTCTTCATTAAGTTAATTTTATGATACGATAATAAGCGACAATATTAAATTAAAAGAGGTTGATAGTATGAACTTTACTGAAAGTGAACGACTTCAGGAATTATCAAATGAATATATTTTAGGTGGTGTAAATTCTCCATCACGTTCTTATAAAGCAGTTGGTGGTGGCGCACCTGTAGTAATGAAGGAAGGTAAAGGCGCTTATTTATATGATGTAGATGGCAATAAATTTATAGATTATTTACAAGCATATGGCCCTATCATTACGGGTCACGCACATCCTCATATTACGAAAGCTATTCAAGAACAAGCAGCCAAAGGTGTACTATATGGAACGCCTACTGAATTAGAAATTGAATTTAGTAAGAAATTACGAGAAGCTATTCCTTCTCTAGAAAAAATTAGATTCGTAAACTCTGGTACTGAAGCTGTCATGACTACTATAAGAGTTGCACGCGCTTATACTAAACGAAATAAAATCATTAAATTTGCTGGTTCATATCATGGCCATTCTGATTTAGTACTAGTTGCTGCTGGTAGTGGTCCTTCTCAACTTGGTTCTCCTGATTCTGCAGGTGTCCCAGAAAGTGTTGCTAAGGAAGTAATTACTGTGCCATTTAACGATATTGAATCATATAAAGAAGCAATTAAACATTGGGGTGACGACGTTGCTGCCGTTTTAGTAGAGCCAATTGTAGGTAACTTTGGTATGGTAATGCCCGAACCAGGATTTTTAGAAGAAGTTAATCGTATTACACATGAAAATAACAGTTTAGTCATTTATGATGAAGTGATTACAGCGTTTAGATTTCACTATGTTGCTGCCCAAGATTTACTTGGTGTTATACCTGATTTAACTGCTTTTGGTAAAATTGTTGGGGGCGGCTTACCAATCGGTGGTTATGGTGGCCGTCAAGATATAATGGAACATGTAGCGCCACTTGGACCAGCCTATCAAGCAGGAACTATGGCCGGTAACCCATTATCTATGAAAGCTGGTATTGCATTACTTGAAGTTCTAGAACAAGACGGTGTCTATGAAAAATTAGATAAGCTAGGTAAACGATTAGAAGATGGTCTTTTACAACTAATTGATAAACATCAAATCACTGCCACAATTAATCGTATTTATGGCTCTCTCACATTGTACTTTACTAATGAAAAGATCACTCATTACGAACAAGTAGAAAATTCTGATGGTGAGGCATTTGCTAAATTCTTTAAATTAATGCTTAATCAAGGTATTAATTTAGCTCCTTCTAAATTCGAAGCTTGGTTCTTAACTACAGAACATACTGAAGAAGACATTGATCAAACACTTAAAGCAGCTGATTATGCGTTTAGTCAAATGAAATAATTTTTGGTTATTCAAGCGGCTATGATAAAAGAGTCTTTACCTATAATCCTGCTTTGGGGATGCCGTTAATTAATCCAAGACATAAACTTTGTCTTGGATTTTATTTATTTAAAATGATTTAATTCTGGTTTAATAGACTATATCTAATTGAAAATAAATCACCTTTTCTACTTATAAAATTGTACATTTATATCATGTTAAGTACTGGCTACCTTCTTTCTTATAATTAAACTATTCTCATTATTAAATTTAAGACCATAGTTAATGCAATTTTAAAGTCATCTATAATGGTTATATTCACTTGAAATTTATTGTCAGTCAGTGTATAACAATAGTGAATACGAATTTAATATTATATTCAATAAATCATAAAAGGAGCGCTATTTTTTGAGACTTGGAGCTCGGATTTTAAAAACTGGTATAGCAATTATATTAGCTATGTCTATCGCTTCTTTACTACCTGATGATGTTGGTCTTAAATCATTAGCTGGCGTCAGTGCTGTTGTTGCTATGCAACCCAGTGTCTATAAGTCGATAAAAACAGTTTCAGACCAAGCTATAGGTAACATCATTGGTGCGTTATTGGCTGTCACTATGGTGACGATCTTTAGTGATAATTTCATTATCATGGGTGTCACAGTTATATTATTAATTACAATTTTATTCAGATTTAACTTAGCCCATGTTGCTACTTTAGCAAGTGTAACTGCATTAATCATTATGGGACAACATACAGGGTCTTTCTATGTTGCCGCTTTCTTTAGATTTGTTCTAGTCATGATTGGTGTACTAAGTTCTTCAATTGTGAACTTGTTATTCTTGCCTCCTAAATTTGAAACGAAAATCTATTATAATTCTGCTAACATTTCATCTGATATATTTGTATGGTTTAAACTCGTACTAAATGATACATCCGAATTTCATAATATTAAACAAGATGGCAATCAGTTAAATACTAGGATTAATAAATTAGAGCAGATTTATAATTTTTATCACGAAGAAAGACCACTATTTAAAAAGCATATCCACGCACAATATCGAAAGAAAATTTTATTCAAAGAAGTAGTAAGAACGACTAGATTAGCATATGAAGTATTAAATAGAATGTCACGTTATCAAAATGATTTACATCAACTAAATAATCAATTACTATTACAGATTAAATTAGAATTGGATTCACTTATTGCTTTTCATGAACAAATTTTAAAAAGTTTATCTAAAAAAGCAAAATATAATGTGGCTCAATTTCAATATGAAGTTGATAATCCTCAAAAGAAAGATTTAATGGATGCCTTTCAAAATGAATTGATCCATAATCCATATCAAACACATTATTCTTATGCTAATATTATGCAAATCATCGCAGCTATTGAAGAATATCGATATCATTTGGAACATTTAGATCGTTTACGAATTAGTTTCTTCACCTATCATCGTTCAGATTCTGATATTGATATCGCTGATGAAGATTTTGATTTATAATACCGAATATTTGTTAGCAATAAATATCCAACTCCAAATTAAAGAAGAGCTTAAGGCACTAAATGCCTTAAGCTCTTCTTTGTCTTATTTATAAATTTTGAATACTGTACAAGTGTTCGTATGCACCTTTTTTATCGATTAATTCTTGATGTGTACCCGTTTCGACAATTTGTCCATTTTGCATCACTACTATCTTATCTGCATGTGTGATCGTTGATAATCGATGTGCCACGATTAAAGTAGTACGGTCCTTACTTAACACATCAAGTGCTTCTTGTATGATTGCTTCACTTTCTAAATCTAATGCACTTGTTGCTTCATCTAAGATTAGTATTGGTGGATTGTTTAAGAAAATACGTGCTATTGATAGTCTTTGTTTTTGACCACCTGATAATTTGACACCACGTTCCCCTACTTCAGTGTCATATCCATCTTGCAAATTCATAATAAAATCATGAGCATTAGCCATCTTAGCCGCTTCAACGACTTCTTCGTCTGTTGCATCAGGTCGACCTAATAAAATATTTTCTTTCACAGTATCAGAAAATAGGATATTATCTTGTTGAACTAAGCCAATTTGATTTCTCAGGCTACCTGTTAAGAAGTCTTTAATATTATGTTGGTCAATCAATATTTCACCATCAGTTACGTCATAAAATCTTGGTATTAAATTGATTAAGGTAGATTTTCCTCCACCACTCATTCCTACAAAAGCAACTGTGTCTCCTTTATTTATTGTCAGATTAATATCTTTCAAAACTTCTTGTTCATTTTCATTATATTTGAAACTTACATGTTTTAATTCAATTTGTCCTTGTTCAATCTCAATAGGTTGTGCACCTACACCATTTTTAATGTCATAATCTTCATCAATTAATTGAAAAACACGATCCATTGAAGCAAAACTTTGTGTAAGTGTAGTAAATGATGAAACTAAACGTCTTAAAGGTCCAAACAATTGTTCAAGATATCCAACAAATGCTGCTAAGGTACCGACTGTAATTGAGCCACTTATAGCTAGATATGCACCTACACCTATAACAATAATTGGTCCAATATCCGTTACGGTGTTTATCGCTGCAAATGAATATGCGTTCCATCTTGTATGTTTGAAAGCTTTTTGTAAAAAGTTTTGATTTCGATTATCAAAATTTTGAGCTTCATTGTCTTCAATAGCAAAGCTTTTAATAACTGACATACCTTGAACGCGTTCATGTAAAAATCCTTGAACTTCCGCTAATGCTTGAGATCTAACCCTAGTTAACTTTCTTAATCTTCCAAAGAAGAAATATACAGTTAAAATATAAAATGGGAATATAAATATCGCTGCAAATGTTAATTTTACATCAAGGAAGAACATGATCGTTAATGCAATTATAATTGTAATACAATCTAACCAAATGTTCATAAGACCTGTTAAGATAAAATCTTTAGTTTGTTCAACGTCATTAATTACTCGTGAAATCACTTGACCAACTTGATTGTTGGCATAAAAGCGAGCACTTAATGCTTGTAAATGATTGTATAACTGTTTACGAATATCATATAAAATTTTGTTACTTGTCCATTGTGCTAAATATTGTCTTATAAATTCAATTGGTGGTCTTACTATTAAAAAGATAAATAAAGCTATACCTATGGCAATTGCTAAATGTGAATACTTTTCACTAGCGCTTAGGGAGTGATTATTAATAACACCATCAATCGCATATTTTATAAGTAATGGAATTAACATCGGTATACCGAATTTAATAATACCAACAATAATTGTAGCAATGATTCGATATTTGTACGGTTTTACGAATTCTAAATATCGTCTAATCATTTGTTGTAATCCCCCCACATTTTATTTGATATTGATTTATTTAAAATGGAACAGAGGTTGGATACGGTAAATACATCATGAATAACGATTCACTTCAACTATCTCTTTAAATTAGAGAAATAGTTAATAGGTGTTATTCTTCGGTAATTTACTTACATATCTCAACCTCTGAATGATATGATTATCAAGTTTAGCTATATTGATAGAGATTGGTTCATATCTAATAATCGTTTTAAATAATCCAATGCAATATTAAATAATATAAACCATCTTTATATGTTTTACATCTTATTTGCTTAATAATCTCTAATTTTCTTATATCGTTCTTTCCATACTTTAATAAAGTCTGGTGCGAACGGGCCTTTTTTCTGTTCAATCCATTGTTGTAAAATATCAACACTACGTCTCAATATAACATCAATATCATGAGGGTAGTTCATTTGATTCATATGTTGTTCATACTCATCTTCATCTAACAAATGATATTTACCATTTGGATAAACTTTAATATCAAGATCATAGTCTATATATTTTAAAGCTTCCTCATCACATACAAATGGTGAAGACAAGTTGCAATAATAGTAGACACCATCTTCACGGAACATACAAATGACATTAAACCAATACTCTGAATGAAAGTAGACAATAGCTGGTTCTCTCGTAATCCATGTACGACCATCACTTTCTGTTACTAGCGTATGATCGTTACCACCGATAATGACATGATCAGTTCCTTTTAAAATAGTTGTTTCAGACCATACACGATGGATATTACCATCATGTTTATAACTTTGAATCTTTATATCTTGTCCTTCTTTAGGTATGGATTCTTTTACCATACTCCACACCACCTTTATACTTTTTAACCAATTAGATTATATCATATTTATAAAGTACTTCTGAACTTTGATGCAATTAAATTGATACTTTTAATACATTTATTTCCTTACTGTTATCCTTCAATAAATTGATAAATTTTAGCCATAGGTACTGGAAAAGTAAAATGATCTCGTTGTTCTAAATCAAACCATATCATATTCTCAGGTAAAGACGACGCTTCAATCTCAAGTTCCTCTGGTACGCTATACACCTTAATATGCCATGTTAAATGTGTGAATTGATGCTTTAATTTAAAAATCGGTTCAGATAAAGGTTCAATCTGGTGGTTTAATTGCTTTGATATTTGGTCAATTGCATGAGATGTTTCAAACATCGGGAATTCCCACATACCACTTAATAATCTTTCTTGTCGTTTTTCTAATAGATATTCACCACGTTTATTACGAATGAGAAAAACACTTTGATCAATCGCTTTCTTTTTAACATTCTTAGTTTTAACAGGTAAATCTAATACAGTACCTTTATCGTATGCCTCGCAGTTTTCTTGTACTGGACAAAACATGCAGAGTGGATTTTTAGGTGTACAAATTAATGCACCAAGTTCCATCATAGATTGGTTAAATGTACCAGCTTCTTCACGCACGTATGGTAATAATTCTTGTTCATAAGCTTTACGTGTGGATTGTAGTTTTATATCTCTACTGTCATTATTAAGTCTAGACCAAACTCTAAATACATTACCGTCAACAGTAGGTAGCGGATGATCAAATGCAATACTCATAACTGCCGCTTGTGTATATGGCCCAACACCTTTTAAGGCTTTAAAATTCTCAGGATCTGACGGCACAATACCTTGATACTCATGTTGAACTTCTTTGATTGCATGATGAAAATTTCGTGCACGACTATAATATCCTAGCCCTTCCCAATATTTAAGTACTTCATCTTCATGCGCCTCACTTAAATCCGCAATAGTAGGGAATCGTTGTATAAATCTGTCATAATAATCAATAACTGTTTTAACTTGTGTTTGTTGCAACATAACTTCGCTTAACCATATATAATATGGATTCGTCGTTTCACGCCAAGGCATAGAACGTTGATTTTGATTAAACCATTGCATTATATTTTTTTTAAAATTGTCTTCTAAATACATATATTTCCCTTTCTTCAACGTGTTTTGATGTTTTAAATTAAGCACAAAGGCTATTTTACATACATGTTATATAAATTAATGTGAGTTGATTTTTTTATTCCAACTTTTAGATTATAATATATTATAAATTAAGACGAAATGAGTGAACATATATGGATACAGCCACGCATATCGTGATTGGTGTTGGCCTTACAGCACTTGCAACACAAGATCCTGCTATGTCAGATACATTTGCAGCAACCGCTACAACACTAATTGCAGGATCACTTATACCTGACGGAGATACAGTTTTAAAACTAAAAGATAATTCAACGTATATTTCACATCATAGAGGTATTACACACTCTATTCCTTTTACAATCTTATGGCCTATTTTAATCACGTTTTTAATTTTTGTCATATTCAACCATACGAACCCTTTACATGTATGGATGTGGGCGCAATTAGCTGTGTTCTTGCATGTATTTGTTGATATCTTTAATTCCTATGGTACACAAGCTTTAAGACCTATTACAAATAAGTGGATTCAACTTGGTGTAATTAATACGTTCGACCCAATAATATTTATTATTCTATGTATTGGCGTGGCATTGTGGGCATTTGGTGTACATCCTTACTTAGCCTTTTTCCCGATTATCGGGGTTCTCGTAATATACTATATTGTCCGCTTTAAAATGCAATCATTCTTGAGAAAACAAGCATTGAAACAAATTAAACAAGAACATAATCCTGTTAAAGTTTTCGTGATTCCTACTTTAAAATTTATGGAATGGCGTATAGCAATTCAAACTGATGAACATGATTATGTAGGTAGATCATTTGGTAGAAACATTGTTTTTAGTGATAAGGTCAAACGTCAACATTTATCAATTGATTCATTATTATGGAAAGTTAAAAATAATAAAGATATTAGGACATTTTTAAATTTTTCATCGATTTATCGTTGGCAAACAACACCATTAGAAGATGGTACTACTGAAATTAGATTAATGGACTTGAGATATTTAAATAATGATCATTATGCATTTGTTGCAATTGCTCATTTAACTCAACAAGATGAAATCGACCACTCATATATTGGATGGGTATTTAGCGAAGATAAACTTCAGCGTAAATTATTCGCCAAATAAAATAGCCGAGGCACTTGGATAACTTCATTCTCCAAGTCCTTGGCTATTTTTCTTATTATTTCTTTTGCTCATTTTCTACTTTTTCATTATTATTTATTTCATTCAAGCTATTTTTTTCATCATTAGATTGAATTACTTTTTGTAGTTTTATATTTTGATTTCTATATTTCGCATGTGCTACATAACGTGACAATGCAAAATTGATAATAGAAATGATTGCAATAAAACATAACATGTATAGATGATATGGAAGATTAGCTACACTCACGTTTCCAAATAACACTGATTGCGCCAATCCATTAACTATATAATATAAAGGGTTTAACATTAATAGGTGTTCGATAAGCGTCAAGTGTGTCTTTGGCATATAAATTATAGGCAATATCAAAAATTCTACTACACAAAAGATATAGAAATATTTATCAATTTTGTAATTTAGTATTTTCAAAAGACCGAATGTTACTGACAATAAACTTATCAACACTATAGAAACAAATAAAAAGAATAACGTCGCTAATAATGAACTTTCATAGTTTATGGGTTTTAATAATGCAATGATAGTCATTAGTATAAATATCACTACACTTCCAACAATCGTGGTAATTACAGTAGGTGTTACTGGTGTAATATGAAAAGATTTCGTAATTAAATAATCTTTAGCATATAATCTATAACATCCATACAAAGTTAGCATGATAAAGATAAATGCAAATAGTGTTATTAGTCTATATAACCAAATACCATGGATAACTTCTGTAGCATTTGTAAATTTAAAAAATAGTTCTGCGATTAAAATAAACACTAAGCCAACTATAAAACTTAAGGTGAACCACTTCCATAAACTTTTAATTCTTTTTAACGTGTATGTTAAAAGATGTGGTAAGTTTTTAAAATATAATATTATATTATCAATCATGTTTACACCTACAATTCAATATATATCCATTTATTATCTTTTAAATCAGCAATAAAGTAACCATCTCCTGATTTACAAATCCAAATATCCTTCTTGATATTAAACTTATCTTTCAGCTCGCTTTTATTCTCAATCGGCATCACAAAACCATTTAATTGATTCTCATCGTTAAATATCATTTTAATCGGCTGAGATGTTATATCAGCAACAAAACGATTATCATCTTCAGGTACTAGTGACTTTTTCACAGAACTATGTTCTTTATGTAAATGGCTATTGAAGTAATCCACATATTTACTGTAGTTGGATTTAATATATGGAGATAGTGTTTTAAAACTATGTTTTTCATATAAACCTGCTGGATTAAAGTATTCTAATTGATTCTTTGCTATAGTATAACGATTACCACTTACATCAATACGATAATTTTTACTGTTTTCACCATCAATAGTCACAACACTATATTTGGGCAAAGTTAAATTACTTGAACCTGAAAGTTTACTACTGCCCTTTAAGGCTATACCGTATGCCAATTTATCCTCATATGTATCTTTAGCTTGTGTTTGAAGTGTGGCTTGGTTATTTTCAGGTACGTTAACTATGCCTAAATTATTGAATATAAATATACCCATCAGTGCTAAACCTAAAATAAAGCTAACCATCAATGTCCAAAATCTTACCAAGAATACTGGTGGTTTAGCATGATTATATCGTTCTATTCGTTTAAAATTATAAGTCATCTCTGGCATTCTTGTTCTACTTTTTTCCCAATCCAGGTCAAATGACGCAAGTGCTTCTTTAGATTCAATACTTTTTCGATCTTTTTCATGCTCTATAAAGGTAGGAATAACTTGGTTTACAGAGCCCTCCATACGAATTTGACCATGAGAAACCCATGTAATATAGTTACTTACTTGTTCGATTTTATCAATATCGTCATCGATAAAGACCATTGTTTGATTATTATCTATGTATTCATTAGATAGTTCTGTAGCTCTATTCATAAATGTTTCATCTAAATATTGAAGCACATGATTTAAAATGATGATGTTAGATTGGCAAGATCTCGCTATACTTAATAACAATTGCGCAAACTCTTGTTTTGACAATTTAGAAATCACTTGTTGCTCATCTACATGGGCATATTGTATCACTTGATCAGCTTTATGATTTGATATTTGATAAGGAAATAATTCAACGATATGAGTGACATAATCCTTAACAGTTCGATGAATCATACGTCTATCTTCAATATCTCCATAATATATATGATCAAGTTGAACTAATTTCCCCTTGTCAGGTTCGATAGATCCGGATAACAACCTTCCTATTAACCTTTTTGATGAACCTGGTTCTCCAATAATACCTAAAGATTCTCCTTGGTATATATGTAGTGAAATATTATTTAAATCAATGTCATCTGCGCCGTAACCAAAAGGTAAGTACCATTTTTTAGTTTTTTTGTTTCTATAATAATGAGTGACTTTCAGTAACTTTAAAACGATTGAACTTCCCATTTTATTTCATCCTTCTACAATTTTAATAATGCAATTGGTAATCCTTCTTCGGGTTCACTACTTTTAATTCGGAATCCCCAAGCAAATATACCTTTCAGTCTTTCAACTTTAAAATATTGATCACTACCATCATTTAATTGATAAATACGACCTAATTCAATTTGGTTACGATCAACAAGGTAGCTTTCTGCTACAATGACTTTACTTTGGTAAACGTCATATTCATTTAAAATACCGTTCATTTCTGCTTTTCTCATTTTTTCTTTATATGTTTGAATTTCATGTCTTAATTCTTGTTCAGACATCTCACTCAATTTCTTCTGTTCCATGTTCGATACCACTTTCTTCTAATTTAGATTTAATTTTATCATATTTATAGCCTTTTCTCATAAGTGTTTCTATCGTTTTTCTTATAACTTGTTGACCTTCATATTTACGTTGTTGCTTGTTATAAACTTTTTCTAAATCTGTTTGTAACATATGGTCCAATTGATCTTCATCTTCTGAAAAGTCTAATTCATCCATAGCATCTTTAATTCTTTCCATCGTATACCCTTTTTGCATCAATGATTGCATGACTTTTTGTTTTACCTTAGACGTCGGTCCTTTCTTAGTTCTAATTACTTTCTGCGCAACTTTAACTATATCCTCTAGTGGCTGTTGCTCTATATATATTTCTGTATACTGGTCGATAATATTAGGCTCTACGCCAGCTTGATACAACTTTTGTTTATATATTTCAGGGCCTTTATCAGTTGTATTAATCATTGTGTTTTTTAAACTTTCTGCATAATCATCATGGTCTATTAATTTTTCTTGATAACAATAATCTATAACTTGTTGAATTGCACCTTCAGAAACTTCATTTTTTGATAAATGCTGTCTAACTTCTTTTTCAGTACGTTTTCGATATGACAGAAATTGAATTGCATCATTTAAACCTCTACGATAATGATCATGTTTTTGTATCTGTTCCATATCTGAGGGTTCTAATACTTGACCTTTTTTTAAATTGAATTTAACTAAAGTATCAATATCAATTCCCATTTCAAATTCATTATCAAGATATAGGTTAAACCGCTCTTTATTTGTCTTTTGAACTTCTAATTTAGTGATTTTAGGCATCATGCACCTCCACTTGCGTATTGTATATTACTTATTATGACATAGTTTGATAATTATCTAAAAACCATTGCTTTACAAAAATAAATACCCTATCAGCTACCCAATATTAGGACTTCAGTTACACATAACTGTAATTAAGTCTTTCATATTGCATATGATAGGGTAAGTTTTAGTTACCTAATTGTGCCATTGCTTCTTCATATTGTTCATCTGAAATATAATGAAGTTGTTTCATCTTTTCTAAATTTGTTTTAACTCTATTTATAAAATTATCAGACATATCTTCAATATTATAAACACTTGGTGCATTGACTTTACTAGCTAAAATAGCACTTTGCAAAACACTAATTTGCTTTAAGTTTTGATTATCTTTATTAGTAGTTGCACCGAAATAATGATTGGCTGCACCTTCTACCGTATATTGATTGTCACCAAAATATATATTGTTTAAATAAAAACTTAGTATTTGGTTTTTATCATATTGTTTCTCAACTTTATGTGCTACAAATAATTCTTTTAATTTTCTTGTAAATGAACGTTCGTTATCATAATAATAATTTTTAACAACTTGTTGTGTAATCGTGCTACCACCTTGAACATCATGATCACTTAATGTTGAAAACAATGCACGCGATGTACCCTTAAAATCAAATCCATGATGTTTATAAAATCGTTCATCTTCTAACGAAATAAATGCACCTCTTACATATTCAGGCATTTGATCAGCAGCAACGTAATCATTTTTATTTTCTATCGATTTTAAATCATCCACGTTAGCTCTAGAAGACATAAAGTACATTAATCCTAAAAACAGAACTATGATAATTGTTAATATGATTAAAATTCTCAAAAAAATACGTTTGCTTTTTTTCTTTTTAGGTGGTTTTCCTACTGGTTGGTAATAAGTATTATAGTGAGGTTCACGCATATCTCGTTGATACGTATCATTCGATTGTGCAAATCTATCGCTTCTTTTCATGCATTTGCTCCTTTACTTAAACTCACTGTTATAATGTGAGTTTACCAGTACTTACGTGGTTTAGCTATAGTTAATCATAAAAATCAGTCCCAGGGTGTACGTGATCACAAATGGTATTAACTATATTTTGTTGAAAATTTATAGTTACATTATATCCATTTATATATCAATTAATATAAAAATAGCCTGTTGAAATTAATCAACAGGCTCTATATCAGTGCTTAATTAATGCTTAAATTAATTTTCTAATTGTTTAACAATTTCTCTGTTAAAGTCATCTAAATCATCTGGTGTACGACTAGTTACAATGTTGTTATCTACAACTACTGATTCGTCAACAACATGAGCACCAGCATTAGATAGGTCTTTTCGAACATTTAATACTGCTGTTAATGTTCTACCATTTAAATCATCAGTATCAATTAACACTTGAGGACCATGGCAAATTGCGAAAGCAGGTACATTATTTGTTGTGAAATATTTAGCGAAAGTACCGTATCTACCCTCTGCATCACCACGTAAATGGTCAGGTGCAAATCCACCTGGTATTAATAAACCATCGTAATCTTCTGGTTTAGCATCAGCAATACTTACTTGAACGGTTGCTTTTTCTCCATGTTTACCTACAACCTCTTGGTTTTCATTATCTCCAACGATAACTGTTTCAAAACCAGCATTTTCTAATGCTTCTTTAGGGCTTGTTAACTCTATATCTTCAAATTCATCTGCTAAAATAATAGCTACTTTTTTACTCATAATATAATCACCTTTCTATTGTACGATTATATTTATTACTTTCACTCTTTTACATAATTTTAAACATCTTCTAACAAATGAAAACTAATTGTCACTAAAGTGTCACTAATAATGATAACCTATGATTATTTTGAAACTTGTTTCACTTTTTCTTCTAATTGATCTAATAATCCAATCCACTCATCAATGTCTTCAACGCGTACTTCATCAGGGTTTACGTGATCAATATCTTCAATAAATTTGTTTAATCGTGTTTTAATTTGGTCAATCGTTTGTTGTTCACTCATATTAAATAAGCGCTCCTTTAGTTTGTTTTTTGATAATATCATCCTAACAGAATTTGACAAAAAGCGATATAATCTTAATAATGTTTACTGTACTTTTTACAAAATTTAAAGAGAAAGACTCGGTAAAAGTTAGATTTAACTATATTTTGTTATGAATCAATTCATATTAATGATTTACTTCATTTACATATCTAATTTTATACTAACGTCCCCCTCTTTTAGGAGTAATTTTCATGTTAACAACTAATAAAAAACCTATTTCAATACATAATGATCCTTGGGAAGCCTATAATGACATCATTGATAATGGTCAACTTACTTTAAGTAATATAGAGTTTACGACTACTAATTTATGTAATATGAGATGTAGTCATTGCGCGGTTGGTTATACACTTCAAACTCAAGACCCAGAACCTTTACCAATGGACATTATTTACCGTCGACTAGATGAAATACCTCATTTACGTACGTTATCAATTACGGGCGGCGAACCCATGTTTTCAAAAAAATCTATCAAGAATGTTGTTAAACCATTATTAAAATATGCATATCAACGTGGTATTTATGTTCAAATGAATTCTAATTTAACATTGCCACAAGATAGATATTTAGATATCGCTGAGTATATCGATGTCATGCACATTTCTCATAACTGGGGTACAATCCAAGAATTTACAGATGTGGGCTTCGGTGCTATGAAAAAGCAACCACCTTTGAAAGCGAAACTCAAATTATATGAACAAATGCTTGATAACGCAAGCACGCTCTCTGACCAAGGTATGTTCGTTTCTGCAGAAACAATGTTGAATCAAAGTACTTTACCCTATTTAAATAAAATTCATAAAGAAATTGTAAATGATATGAAATGTAGTCGTCATGAAGTACATCCAATGTACCCTGCTGACTTTGCTAGTACATTAAATGTATTGTCATTAAAAGAAATGAAAGAAGCAATTCATCATTTATTAGACATTAGAGATGAAGATACTTGGATGTTGTTTGGTACGTTACCTATATATCCATGTATTAATGATGAAAATGATCAACATTTATTACAACGTTTAAGACATGCTAAAAACGTTACAATGCGAAATGATCCAGATGGCCGCAGTCGTTTAAATGTAAATGTCTTTACAGGTAATGTCATCGTAACTGATTTTGGTGATGAAAATGGGACTATCTCAAATATTCAAAATGATAAACTGACAGATGTTTTTAAGCAATGGCTTAATTCAGATTTAGCACAATCACTCAACTGTCATTGTGCTGAATATCAGTGTTTAGGACCAAATGTTTTAGTGAAAAATATGTACTACCCTAATACAGATTTCAAAGAAAATGAAAAAGCGATGCATGCTAAGCGTATTTTCTCTTAAAGTCTTTATTATGTAGCATTTGAATTGAATCATTATTTTAATAAGTATTAAAATAGGCCCTTATATCAATACGTTTAACGCATTGATATAAGGGCCTTTATTTAGGTAATTAGAGTATTATCTTTCTATATGCTGAATTTTAGATAAATACTCAATTGTATTTTTGCTTTCATCACGACGTTCTTTGCGACGAGCAACACGTTGTGGTGCAGTTTCATGGAACCATTTTTCAACTTTATCTTCTGGATATACTTGAGGTACTTGTGTTGGTTTACCACTTTGATCTAACGCAACGAAAGTTAAAAAGCTAAGAGCTGCTAATTTTCGTTCACCTTCGAACACATCTTCAATAATAATTTGCACACATACTTCCATCGAACTACTACCAGTGTACGAAACCATCGCTTCATATGACAAAATATCACCATTTTTAATTGGCAATAAAAAATCAACAGAATCCGTTGATGCTGTAACAACAGAGTTACCTGCATGTTTCATGGCAGTAATAGCTGCAATTTCATCAACGTTAGCCATTAAAGTACCACCAAACATCGTATGATGATGATTTGTATCTTGTGGATAGACTTGTCTAGATTTCAAACTTTTAGATTCTGACATTGCTTTTTTAGTCACTTGTTGTTTTGCCATTCATATCTCCCTATCTCTTAATGAATTTTGACTCCTCATCTGTTCTATAACATGATATTTAATTTGCCCAATTACCATTTTCAAATACGAGTTCTTTAGTACCATCTTCTAATATGCCATAGATAGTTAAATCTGCACTGCCAATCATAAAGTCTTCATGCACATTTGAATCATTTAAACCACTTGCTATTTTTTCTTCCGTAGTCATTTCTGTTCCACCTTCAATGTTGAAGCCGTATGCTGAACCTATAGCTAAATGACAGGATGCATTTTCATCAAATAACGTATTATAAAAGATGGTATTACGATTTGAGATTGGTGAATCATCCGGTACTAACGCAACTTCACCTAATCGTCTAGCACCTTCATCGGTATCCAATAAATCTCTTAACACGTCTTCACCTTTATCTGCTTTAAAATCAACAATTACACCATCTTTAAATGTTAAGGTAAAGCCATCAATAATATTTCCATTAAAACTCAATGGCAATTTATTAGTCACATAACCGTTAACATTGTTTCTATCTGGTGCAGTGAAAACTTCTTCTGTAGGTATATTAGCAATAAAGGCTTGTTGATCACCATTGACATAACTTGTCGCATCTTCCCAAATGTGACCTTTAGGTAAGCCAACAACTAAGTCTGTTCCTTCAGATAGATAGTGTAATGCTTTGTATTGTTTTTTCTGTAATTTATCAGCATGCACACTTAAATTTTTTACGTGAGATTTCCAATTTTGAATTGGATCGTTACCATCAACTCTTACAATATCAAATACTTCATCTATAAAAGTTGAGTACGCATCTTCTACTGATTTACTAGGATATACACGTTGCGCCCAAGCTTTAGATGGGAATGCTGCTACGACCCATGGGAATTGATTCTTTTGACTTGCTTCCATATAACCCTTATACGCTTTTGAATATTGTAATTGATAGGCTTTTAATTTACTTGCATCGATGCCACTTAATAAGTCTGGATCTTCAGTTAATATTGCAAGATTCGCAGCCCCTCTTTTCACAAAGTCCATTCTAGCTTCTACATCATATGACTTAACGTCGTTATTTTCAAAGTGATCTAATGATTCATATTCAAATTTTAATCGTTTTAAACGTGGATCAGCATACTCAACTCTAACATCTGAAGCACCCGCAATGTAGGCCTCTTCAACGACTAAATGAGTGAGTTCCAATGCCTCAACTGATGATCGAATAAATACTGGTTGCTTATCTTGAACATTCATCCCTACTCTAACTAATAGTTGTGCATATTGTCTTAACTTGTCTTGATAGTTACTCATTTAGGTTCCCCCTTATTGTCGTAATTGTCCTAGTGCATCTGCAATTGCAGTGACCTCACTAGGTGAAAATGAATCCTTTGAAGTAACAAATTGATGAATTTCACTAATCTCATCATGATTTGCCTCTTTAAATTTATCTGGATCGATGAGTGCTTTATTGACGATATTTAATTTTTGTCTAATCTCAGTAATCATCTCTTCATTAGTTAATGCCACACGTCTCACCTCTTTATCTAAGTAATCATATTCTATCAAACTAACATACTTTATGGAACTTTAATAGAAATTGAAAAAATTTGCTTTCTAATTGTTTGAAGAACCATTAAAATGGGGATATAATTACATGGTTTGGAGGAATCAATATGGTAGACGTTGCTTTTGTATGTCTTGGAAACATTTGCCGTTCTCCAATGGCTGAAGCTATCATGAGACAAAGACTTCAAGACAGAGGCATTAAAGATGTTCGGGTACACTCTCGTGGTACTGGTAAATGGAATTTAGGAGAACCACCACATGAAGGTACTCAAAAGATTCTTAAAGAACATCAAATTCCTTTTGATGGTATGATTAGTGAGCTATTTGAACCGACAGATGATTTTGACTATATTATTGCTATGGATCAAAGTAATATAGAAAATATCAAAGCAATTAATCCTAACATTCAAGGACAATTGTTCAAACTATTAGAATTTAGTAATATGGAAGAAAGTGATGTACCAGATCCATACTACACAAACAATTTTGAAGGTGTATATAAAATGGTACAATCATCTTGTGATCATTTAATTGACTACATCGTAAAAGATGCAAATTTGAAAGAGGGGTAAAATATTATGGAAAACAAATTCATTCCTGGTGTATTATTAGGCGCTGTTATCGGTGGCGCAGCAACATTAGCTGATAAATCAACTCGTAATTCATTAAAACAATCATTCTCTAATGTTAAAGAAGGCAAAAAATCTCAAAAACCTTCTAAAGTTAGTAGCATTAAAGATGAAGTAATGTATTGGAAAGATGTTATCGAAGAAATTCGTCGTAACAATCCAGAATTAGAACGTTCTATTAAAGATGCTAAAGACACATTTGTTAATAGAAAAAATGAACGTATTGGTAAGTAATGGAATGCCAAATGGACAATTTAATTGAATGTTGGCTTATCGCCAATACGTAATCTAGCTATTTTAAATAGTGAAACACTTCTATTATAATTGTCCCACTCCATTAATACGGGGGTGAGTTTAAGAATTCATTTCCAAATGAGTTCTTTCTCACTCCCTTTCTTTACAACTAATATTAAAATAAAATTGCATTTAAAATTCCATGTCAAAGGACTAAAGGAGATTGTTATGTCAAAGAAAGAAAAAACAAGTTCCAAATTCCTTAACTCTGCTAAAGAATATGAAGAGCATAAGGATGACAAAAATAGTGATAATAAAATTAAAGTAGACCGTACATATATTGAACCACAAGAATTTCAATCTAAGGAACCTAAGAAAGATAACCAAGTTTTCTTCTTATCAAGATTGAACAAACCTGCTAAATATACAAAGAATTCAAATTTCTTTTCTTATTTAGTTTATAGAATTGGCAAAGATGATGCTTCAGGATTAGCAGCACAAATGACTTATCATTTCGTTCTTGCAATGTTCCCTATGTTAATTTTCTTATTAACATTGTTACCATTCTTTAATATTGAACAAAGCCAAATTACTAATATGTTAAGCAGTGCACCTTCTGAAACATCATCAATCATAAAAGGTGTCATTGGCGATGTAACGAAGAACTCAAGTGGTGGCTTACTATCTGTCGGTTTGATCTTAGCAATTTGGTCAGCTTCAAATGGTATGACAGCAATTATGAACTCATTCAATGTTGCTTACGATGTTGAAGATAGTCGTAACGGCATTTTACTAAAACTTCTAAGCGTTGTATTTACAGTTGTGATGGGCGTTGTTTTTGCTATCGCAATGGCATTACCAACGTTAGGTTCTGCTATAAGTCATTACTTATTCGGACCTTTAGGCTTAGATTCTGAAGTAAAATGGGTATTCAATTTAATAAGAGTGGTATTACCACTTATCATCATTTTAGTTTTATTTATCGTGTTATATTCAGTAGCACCTAATGTTAAAACAAAAATTCTATCTGTATTACCAGGTGCTATCTTTACTTCTATCATTTGGTTACTAGGATCATTTGCATTTGGTTGGTATATTTCTAACTTTGGTAATTATTCTAAAACATATGGTAGTATCGCAGGTATCATTATTTTACTAATTTGGTTATACTTAACAAGTTTCATCATCATTATAGGTGCTGAAATCAATGCGATTATTCACCAACGTCATGTGATTAAAGGTGAAACGCCAGAAGAAGCTGCATTGAAACATGATGATAATAACCAAAACCATTACAACGAAGATACAACATATGAATATAATGATCATCGTGAAATAGGTAAAGATGAAGATTATAATATTGATAAAAATGCTAAAGACAAGTATCAAGAAGATCAAAGTACGATGAAAGATAAAATCGTTAATAAAATTAAAAATAATGATTCTGAAGATAAACATTCTTAATCATTAAATTAAAGGCCAAGTGGAATTGATATATCATCCACCTGGCCTTTTTTATAATTATTGAATTAAGTTATGTTGGAATGCATAAATGACTGCCTGTGTTCTATCTTGAACTTCTAATTTACTTAGAATATTACTTACATGAGTTTTTACTGTTTTTATTGTAATATGAGATGCACTAGCAATCTCTTGATTAGAATAACCTTTAGCAATTAACAATAAAATTTCCATTTCTCTATCTGTTAACATTTCGTATAGCTCAGCACGTTTTTTCATTCTGTTACGCATTTTAACTAATACTTCTGGTTCAAATACCGATTCACCATGATATGTTTTACGAACCGCTTCTGCGATATCACTAGCACTTGTGGTCTTTAAGATATAACTATCTACACCAGCATCTAGAGCTCGATACACTTCTTTATCTTCAATGAAACTTGTAAGCATCACAACTTTAATGTGTGGTAAATCCTTTTTAATTTCTGTTGTCGCTTCTACACCATCCATATCATCCATAAGTAAATCCATTAGAATCAAATCTGGTTGTAACTCATGTGCCTTTGCAATTGCATCTTTCCCAGACTCACCTTCTCCCACTACTTCAATGTCAGATTGTGTTGATAAGTAACTTGAAATACCTATTCTAACCATCTCATGGTCGTCTACAAACAATACTTTAATCGCCATACGAATCCTCCTTGTTTAATGGTGCTTTAACTTCAATACGTGTACCAGAATCTGGTAATGAAACGATATGGAAAGTAGCACCAATTTCTAGTGCACGTTCACGCATATTCTTTAATCCATAACTTTGCTCAAGTTTCTCGTCTACATTAAAACCTTTACCATTATCTTGTATACGTAACAATAAATAATCTTGTTTATTAAATAATTCAACCGTTACTCTTGTACCATTAGAATGTCTCAAAGTATTTGAAATTGCTTCTTGTGTAATTCTGAATAAATGATCCTCTATTCCTTTTGGTACTTTAAATTCTTGAATCTCATGTACTACTTTCATTGGAACTTTCTTTTGAAGGTCAATGACTAAATCTTTAATTCCTTCACCTAATGATTTATCTTTTAATCCTAGCGGTCTTAAATGAAGTAACAACGCTCTCATTTCAAGTTGAGAATCTTGAATCATTTTTTCGAGTACAGGTATTTGTTGATCTAATGGTGGTTCTAACTGTGTTTCTTTAATTGCTGATAACATCATACTTGCAGCGAATAGTTGTTGACTTACAGAATCGTGTAATTCTCTTGCTAAACGTTGTCGCTCGTCTTCAATAATTTTTTTAACTTTAACATCATTCATATTGTAATTTTCGTTAGTTAAATTTTGTGTTTTCATTCTTAATCGATGTAACTCTTGATTTAATGGAACGAGTGTATGATATATTTCTAAAGTCTCACTATACAATTCAATATTTTGGTCATTAATACCAACTGTTTTCCCTTCAATTGATCGCTCAATTTGAGTTTTAATCCAATCATTCTGTTGATTAATTTTATATGCTAGAACTGATCCGACTATAATACATAATAATATAACTATAATATTTAAGAATAAGAACACTGGAATACCGAAAATTTGTGTATAAAACATGCCTTGAAAGTAAATGATGTTAACAAAAACTTTATCAATAAATAAGAATGCCGTTAACATACTATATATCAATATCAGCATTGACCCAATGGCTCTTATATAGTGATTCATCTATATATCACCTCTACGTCGCCAATAAATGTTGATACATAGACATTAACTGTATAATTTTCTTCTTTTGTCTTTTCTTCAACATGAATATTATTATTCTCTATCTTGTATGATTTTTCATTAATATATGCGGAACCATAAAATGCCGTCGCATGGATATTAATATTATAATTTAATGGCACAATCACTTGTACTTTACCTAATATATGTCTAACAACAATTGTGTTGTTATCTTTAATATTTGCAGCTTTAGTTAAATCAATATGAATATCCCCGATTCCATGTTGGATTTGAACATCTTCCCACTTATATACATATACTGGTGTACGTTGTTCACCAAACCATTTCTGCTTAATAAATGCTGGCGACGTAACTTCTTCTTCAGTTGCTGTTACTTTTAATGGTTTAAATTTATAAATTAAGTACCTTACAATTAATATTAATAAAAATATAAACAATATGATAATTGTATATTTATTAGAAAGTAAGGTGAATGCAATTAACAAAGTACCAATCCAAAAGGATAACAACCCTCGTACTTTATGAAAATAAATATATCCTACATAGACTAATACGCACCCTAAAAGTAAAACGAGTAAAAAGCCTATTTTTTCAAAGAATATATAATAAAAATTAGCAATAATCATTAATGCTGTAAAAACTATCAACAATTCTGTTGATATATATTTATGTGTCATGATTCGCCACCTTTCTATGCCACAGCACTCATATATTGAATTAAATGACATTCTTTTTCGATAGTCATTTTCTCTTTTGCTTGTTCACTTATTTTAGTTTCAATTTGAGCACAATACGCTTCAATTTGATTTAAATGATTTCTTAATGATGCAATTTCATTATCATGTACTTCTTATGCACATCTAATATTATATAAATCTGCTATATCTATATATTTATTCTCTAATGCTAATGAAAGACTGTCAATTAGCTTTTTAAGTTGCATTCGCTTTTCATTTAAATAAGCGATATAATCTTCAATACTTTTCAATTTTTTGTCTAATTTCATTTTATAATCATCAATGTTGTATTGTAATGATGTTTTAAATATTTTATTTAAGTAAATCTCCATGTAATTCATAGAACCACCTCACCCTTGATTAGGTTCTATTATAAAACAATTCCGAAACCATCAGTAATAGGCTCCGGAACCATATCTTGTTAGTCCTTTAGTCCTAGTCTATGTAAAATGAATGACTATACGATCTAAAGGATGATAATACTTTAATCTTCAATTTTAGTTGTTAATAAAGGGCCTTCTTTTGTGACAATGACAGTATGTTCTATTTGTGCAACGTAACTTTTATCTCTTGTTTCAAATGCCCATTCATTTTTACCTTCAGTCACAAATGTTGCTTTAGAAGAAATAAATGGTTCAACTGCAATCACAAGTCCTTCTTTTAAAAGTGTTTTATCTTTAGGATCATAATAGTTCATGACATGATTAGGCGCTTCATGTAATGATTGACCAACGCCATGACCTGTTAGGTTCTTAATAACTGTTAAATCATTTTGACGTGCTGTTGCGTGTACAGCTTTACCAATATTACTCAACTTTGTACCTGGTTTTACTTTAGCCATTGCATTCTCAAATGCCATTGTAGCAACATCACACACTTTTTGTTTCATAGGATCACTTGCTTCTCCTACCACAAATGAAATACCTGTGTCGGCATAATAGCCATTTTTCAATGCAGAAACGTCAATATTAACTAAGTCACCTTCACGAATCACACGTTTTCCAGGTATACCATGTGCTACTTCTTCGTTGACACTGATACATGTATGTCCTGGAAAATTCTCATCATGAATTGGCGCTGAAATTGCACCATGTTCTTCGAATAACACTTTAGCAATATTGTCTAACTCTTTTGTCGTAACACCTGGTTTAGTCTCGGCTTGCATTGTGTCTCTAACTTTTGCACAAATATAGCCAATCTCTTTTAAAGCTTGTAATTCCTCATCTGTTTTTACAATCATTTTTATCCCGTTCCTTTTTATTTATTATTCTATCTTATTATAGCAAAAATTTTTTGATATACTAAACATGAATGCATTGAAATGACTTTATTTTGTTTGATTAAGAAAGAGAATTTGTAAAACCGTAAATCGTTTTAAAAATTCCCTTTTCAAGGGGGACAACATGTTGAATGAAAAATGGTATAAAAATCTTATTGGTGCTCGCACTATCAAGACAGGTTTAGCTACATTTTTTACGACTGTCTTTTGTATGTTATTAAATCTTACACCAATATTTGCCATATTAACTGCAATTGTAACAATTGAACCTACTGCTAAGGCCTCAATTAAAAAAGGGTATCGCCGTTTACCTGCTACAGTTATTGGCGCATTATTTGCAGTTGTATTTACTTTTATATTTGGGGATCAGTCACCATTTGCTTATGCATTAAGTGCAACATTGACAATTTTAGCCTGTACTAAACTGAATTTACAGGTAGGTACAACGGTCGCTGTATTAACGTCAGTTGCAATGATACCAGGTATACATGAAGCGTATGTATTTAACTTCTTTTCACGTTTACTAACCGCCTTAATTGGTTTAGTGACAGCAGGTCTAGTCAATTTTATGATTTTACCACCTAAATATTATAATCAGTTAGAAGATCATCTTTACGATTCTGAAGAAAAAATGTACGCACTATTTAATCAACGGTGTCATGAATTGTTGCTTGGTCGCTTTCAATCGGATAAAAGTAATAAAAAGATTATCCGAATCAGTAATTTAAACCAAAAAATTGATATGCTAACTGGCTATCAACGTGATGAACTTACTTATCATCAGAACAAGGCAGACGATTGGAAAAAACTAAATAAATTAACTAATAGAGCTTATACTAATCGATTACTGATGACCCATTTAGCAAACATTATATATTTACCTAAAGATGCACACGTATTCTTTACACCTGAAGAAAAAATGGCAATTCTAAAAATCAGTACAAGTATTAGCCAAATCCTATGTGATGGTACATTTAGACGTGAGCGACAATCCGCTTCAACACTAAAATCTTCAGTTAAACAACTAGAAGAATTTGACCAAAATCAAATTAAAAGTCATCTTATATACGAAATATTGTTAATCTATAAAATATTAGACCATCGTTATGCATAATAAAATAGAAAGAGGTTGCGACTCGTTACAAAAGTCACAACCTCTTCTTTTATGTTATTTACTTTTATTTGCACGATCTATTAAAACTTGTTTGGCTGCTTCTTCTTCAGTATTATCTAATTCTTTGGGTTCAAACGGAATACCTTTTCTTTCACAAGCTTTCTCTAATAAATAATCAGTTACTTCATGGTTTTTAGGTAAAATAGGACCATGTAAATAAGTTCCTAGTAAATTCTTATAATGAATACCCTCTTTACGATCCGTATCATTATTACCATAACCATGTGTCACTCGACCTAGAGTACCAAATTGATGATAAGTTCTTCCCCCGTGATTTTCAAAGCCAACAATAGTTCCAAATGTATCACTTTCGATAATGATATCACCTGTTAATCGGTCTTCTCTAGATTCAGTATAAAAATCTAAAATACCTAAACCTTCTAACTCTGTACCATCTGGTGTAATATATTTAGTTCCTAGAAATTGATATCCACCACATATAGTTAATCCAGGCATACCATCCTCAATTGCTTCTTTTAATGGGGTTTTAATTTTACTCAATTGTTTTGTAGCTAGTGATTGTTCACGGTCACTTCCCCCGCCAATAAAGAAGATGTCACAATCATCAAAGGTTACACCCTCTGTTTCATTAATTTCTACAACATTCACTTTAATATTTCTTTTTTTGGCTCTTATTTTTAATGAAATAATATTGCCAATATCGCTATATAAATTTAATTTATCGGACATAAAATGATAAATCGTTAATTCGTGATTCATTATGATTGTCCTCCTTCAAAAGAACGATTCAATTGTTCTAGCATCGGTGATAATGAAGTATAGTTAGGAATCGCTACTGTAAACCCTGTAAAGTCCATTGTTTTAGCAGTTGCTTTATATATATCCCTTTCAAGGATAACAGGTACATCCACTTCAGCTAATTTTAATCTTAATTGTAATTCTTCAGCACGATTACCTGTAACGATAATCGTTTCAATATCTTGATTACTTAGTTTTTCAAAGTCCGCATCATAAATCCATGACGTATCTCTACCATCCGCAGCATTATCATTTAAACTGATAACATATACTTTACGTCCTTTTAATTGTTCGCCGACTGATAAACTTGCATTCATTCCAGCTGGATTTTTAGCTAAGTTAATCATCGCTTCTTTTTGATTTAATGAAAAATACTGCATACGACCATTGTCAGATGTATATGTTTCAAATCCTTTTTGAATAGATGTATCATTTAATCCTAATTCTCTTAACACAGTATATGCTGCAAGTGCATTATATGCATTAAAATCACCAGCAATCTTCATATTAAACGTTGCCTCTCCTATATTTAATTTAAGGAATGGTGACGTTTCGAAAGAAGATACTTCATATTTAGGTTGTTCACGTTTAAAGCCGCATTCACAATGATAATGACCAATTTGATTATAATGTATGTAATCATATTTAAGTAAACGGCCACAGTTAGGACAATATCTACTTTCATTCATTGTACTTTGTTCAAATTCATGAGCATGTGCTTTCATACCATAATAAACTCGAGTCTCACTTGCAATCTTAAGTCGGCTAACGAATGGATCATCCGCATTTAATAATAATTTGATACCTTTATCACTAATTGATTTAGCGATATTATTGACCATGATGTCTATTTCACCAAAACGGTCCATCTGATCTCTGAAGAAGTTTGTAAATACCATCATAGATGGTGTTACTTCTTTAAGTACTCTCGGTATAGAGCCTTCGTCTATTTCAATAATTGCAATTTTAGTTTGCTTTGTTGTTTGCATAATAAAGGCAGACGTAATACCTGCTGCCATATTGGCACCTTCATTGTTATGAATAATATCAATTTGGTTGGCCTTTAATGTATGTCCAATTAAGTTAGATGTTGTTGTTTTACCGTTTGTACCACTTATGAAGACAATATCATCAACTTGTTCTGATAATTTTCTTAATATATTTTGGTCCACTCTACGTGCGATTTGACCTGGTAAGTCAGTTCCATTTTTACCCACGGCTCTACTGGCCTTGCGCGCTACCTTCGCTAAATGGGTTGCAGTCCATTGTCTCATTTGTTTCCTCCCTATTACTATTCACTCGCATAATTATAACATGCAGAGGGTATAACTAAAAAGATTCTCAATTAAAAAGATAAAAATGCACTCCAGATTATAATAATTATTATTTACGAATGAGAATAAGTTTGTTATACTCATTTTAGTCAACAGAGAAAGAAAATGAAAATTTTCATATGAGGTGAATACTATGTTAAATAAAGAATTATTAGAAGCATTAAATGAACAAATGAATCACGAGTATTTTGCTGCTCACGCATATATGGCAATGGCATCTTATTGCGATTCTCAATCATACGAAGGATTTGCAAACTTCTACATTCAACAAGCTAAAGAAGAAAGATTCCATGGTAAAAAAATCTATGATTATATTAATGACCGTGGTGGCCATGCGAAATTCACAGCATTACCAGCACCAAAAGTAGACTTTAATTCTATTTTAGAAACATTCAAAGACGGTCTAGCTCAAGAACAAGATGTAACAAAACGTTTCTACAATCTATCAGAAATCGCACATAAAGATAAAGATTACGCAACAATCTCTTTCTTAAATTGGTTCTTAGATGAACAAGTTGAGGAAGAATCAATGTTCGAAACTCATATCGATTACCTAAACCGTATTGGTGATGACTGCAATACGCTATATTTATATGAAAAAGAATTAGCTACTCGTACATTTGACGAAGAATAATTCAATATATAATTAGATAAGTCATTTATCATTTATAGAAGAGCTGTCAATTAACGTTTAAAGTTGATTGGCAGTTTTTTTATTGAATTTCAACAATGACTTCCACATATACGCGCCTTAAAATGAATGTTTTATAAATGTTAAGTCTTTCCCTTTTACTATCCATTATAGCTTTGATATATTAAAATATATTTTATGATTATTGATAGAAAGGAGTGGCACAATGAGTGAGAATGCATTTGTTGCACTAGACTTTGAAACTGCTAACGGTAAACGTACTAGCATTTGTTCAGTAGGTATGGTTAAAGTAATAGATAGCCAAATTACAGAAACCTTTCATACTTTGGTCAATCCGAATGATTATTTCTCTGAACAAAATATTAATGTGCATGGTATATACCCAGAAGATGTGGCATCTTCTCCAAATTTTTCATATGTATTTCCCTATATGATGCAGTTTATCGATCAACTTCCAGTCGTTGCACATAATGCTGCATTTGATATGAATGTACTCCATCAAAGTATTCAAGACATTGGACTTGAAACTCCTCATCTAACATATTTTTGTTCATATCAATTGGCTAAGCGAACAGTTCAATCACATCGCTATGGCTTAAAACATATGATGGACTTTTATCAACTTGATTTTCATGGGCATCATGACGCACTAAATGATGCGAAAGCTTGTGCAATGATCACATATAGATTATTAAAACATTATGATGATTTACATAGCATGTTAAATATCTATGGCAAAGATTTAAAAGATAAAGGCTAATAATGTATTAAATATCATACATTACTAGCCCGTTATATAAAGTCATATATAGTCATATTGCGGTATGCTGATTGTTCTAGGTTACCTACTGTAACACCTATTAATCGTATAGGCACTTCAGGATTTTTCAAATCAGTATAAAGTGAGTAGGCAATATTATAAATATCTGTTTCTGAATTAACTGGATCTCTTAAACTGGTTTGCTTTGATAACGTCTCAAATTGATACGTCTTAATTTTAACAGTAACCGTTTTACCTGATTTTTGTAATTTATTTAATCTTTCAGCCGTTTTTCCAGATAATTCCCAAACCTTTCTTAATATCTCGTCATCATCATTTACATCTGTCGCAAAAGTACGTTCTGTTCCTACAGATTTACGTATACGGGTCGATTTTACCTCATTATGATCGATACCTCTTGCTTTATTGTATAAACCCCTACCCCTTTTTCCAAACAAACGTATTAACTCAAATTCATCCTTATTATATAAATCTTGACCGTTAAAAATTTGATTATCATGCATGACTTTTTCAGATGCTTTTCCAACACCTGGAAATTCACCAATATCCAAACCCATTAAAATGTCATGCACATTATTATAATCTATCACTGTAAGGCCATTAGGTTTATTCATACCGCTCGCTAATTTGGCTAAAAATTTATTATAAGACACTCCTGCAGAGGCTGTTAATTCAGTTTGTTCTAATATATCTCTTCGAATAAAATTGGCTATTTTAGAAGCTGGTAAATCAGGTCTTACTAAATGTGTAATATCTAAATAAGCTTCGTCTAAAGATAAAGGTTCTACAATTTCAGTATAACTCCGAAATATATCCATAATTTTTTGAGAAGCTTCTCTATAAGCATCAAATCGGCTCGTTACGTAATAACCATTAGGACATAATTTATGTGCTTGCGACATAGGCATGGCTGAATGCACACCATACTTTCTAGCTTCATAAGATGCCGTTGATACGACACCCCTGTTACTTGCCTTTCCTCCAACAATAACCGGCTTTCCTTTTAGTTTCGGATTATCTCTCATTTCCACTTGCGCAAAAAAGTAATCCATGTCAATGTGAATAATTCTTCTTTCTTCCATTATTTCACCACACTTTCATTTTTAGTTTAATCATACTTTTATTATAAAATGTATGACAAATATTCACGAATTTCATGCTCTTAAATTAAGGCATTAAAATAAGCCATCTCCACTTTTAAGAAAGATGACTTATTTGTTGAACTATTATTCATGATTCATTTGACTTGGCTTTTGTTGATATAAATATAATCCTTCATCATATTTTTGAATATATTTAAAATTACTAGCAAGTGCTAAAGACACTAATAAAATATCAAGCACACAATAACCAATATGAATACTAAACATAAATATCAACGATGAATATGCAAAAGTTTTGATTAGTACAAGTAAAAGCGAACTTATTAATACAAGAGGCGCTAACATGATTGTGCTAAATTGCCATCTGTTAAAGCAAGTTTCAGTAAATTGTAGTAACATTGTTCCCTTTTTATATTTCATTTTAGGCTTTTCACCTTTAGAAAATAATATAAATAATACTCGATGTATCATCTCATGGAGAATTAATAAAACTAAAAATCCAGCGAAACCATAAACTAAGTTCAATATAATATTTTGTTCGATAATATGTGTCACCGTGTAAGCCCATTTATATGTAAATAATATGACAAACATAATTAAAACAATCTGCATTAATACAAAGCGACGAATATTAATTTTATGAGGAAACAAATTAATTTTATGCACAACCAACCCTCCATTTATCTCTAAAATCAACTTTAGTATACATTGTTTATGATTGATACTAAAGGCATTTTCAAGAAAGTAAGTTGCTTGTAATATAATTTTAATAATCGTCTTGTTTTAGCAATCAACTTCTTCAAATTTCTCATCAAATGACATTATTTTCTTTCAAATAATGCCACAGTTTCGATATGCGTTGTTTGCGGGAACATATCAACAGGCGTAATTTCTTTTAATTCATATTGACGACTAAGTATATGTGCGTCACGTTGTTGTGTAGACGGATTACATGATATATATACAATACGTTTTGGATTAAGTTCTAATATTGTTTCTAAGAACGTTTCATCGCAACCCTTTCTTGGCGGATCGACCATGACAACATCTGGTCTTATTCCTTCTGATTTCCATTCTAGAATAACTTCTTCAGCTTTCCCACAGACAAAAGTCGTATTTTCGAATTGGTTTATAGTCGCATTTTGTTTTGCGTCTTTAATCGCAGAAGGAACTACTTCGACACCATAAACGTGTTTCGCATTTTCAGCCATATACAAACCTATTGTACCGATACCACAATATGTATCAAGAACAATTTCATTGCCTGTTAATTGAGCATAATCTAATGCTTGTTGATATAATTTTTCTGTTTGATGTGAATTGATTTGATAGAATGATTGATCGCTAATATTGAAGGTGACTTCATTTAGTTGATCTTTGATTTCTTCTTCACCATAAAGCGTGATAGATTGATGACCCATAATCACATTTGAATGTGCATCATTAATATTTTGTTTAATACTAGTGACATTAGGATATTTTCGAACTAGTGCATCAACCATAACTTGAGCTTGTTTGAATGCCTTTCCATTCGTCACAAGTATAATCATTAATTGATTCGTATAGTGACCTGTTCTCACTACTAAATGACGAAGTAGTCCTTTTTTAGTTTTTTCATTATAAACGCTTATATTTAAATCTGATATAAGTTGTTTAACATCGTTCATCACTTGTTGATGTTGTTGATCTTGAATTAAACAACTATCCATATCTATGATGTCGTGGCTTCGTTGACGATAAAATCCCATGATTGGTAACTGATCCTTACTTAAACCAACGGGAATTTGTGATTTATTTCTATATCTCCATGGCTCTTCCATGCCAACAGTATCTTTAATTACTGTATTGGTAAAATTGGATTTTCTATGAAATAAATTAACCACCTGTTCTTTTTTCATATTGAGTTGTGCTTGATAAGACATATGCTGTAGTTGGCATCCACCACATTTATAATAATATATGCATGGCGGCTCCACTCGTTCATCACTTTCAGTAATCACTTTTATTAATTTTCCAATCGCAAAGTTCTTTTTTACTTTAATAACTTTATATTCAATCGTCTCATCTATTAACGCATTTGGGATAAATATTGGATATCTATCAATTTTCACAACAGCATGGCCTTCATGTGTTAAGTCTACGACTTGTCCTGTTAGTACATCATTTTTCTTCAATGTTTCCACTTTATTTCCCCCACATATAAAAAGGTTAGGACATAAACGCTTGCCTATCCTAACCTTGTGTTCTGTAAATATTTATTATACTTCGTCTGAATTTTGTTGATAATCCTCAGCCTTCATCTGTGGTGTTACTGTTGGTTGGTCAAGTAATTCTTCATTATGAATATCATGAGGTGTAAATACATCGATATGTCTTTCTAAATTCAAGAAATTAGCTGGTAATTTACCGCCATATTCACCATCAACATTTAATTGCATTTCTGTATATGATGAAATATTAATAGATTTTGCTTTTTCATATATCACTTTTGGATGCTTAGTATGTTCGCCTCTCGAAGCTAATGTCATGATATGACCTAATTCTGCTAAGTTAGCTTTTTCTACTATTATTAATGTATAGTAACCATCATCTAACTTTGCGTCTGGTACTAATTTTTCAAAACCTGCCATAGAATTAGTTAATCCTAGTAAGAATAGCAATGCTTCTCCTTGAAAGACTTTGTCATCATATTCGATTCTCAAATCAACAGCCTTCATTTGCGGCAACATTTCAAATCCTTTAATGTAATATGCAAATGATCCGACGATAGATTTTAGTTTACTTGGTGTTTCATATGAGACTTGTGTCAATTGACCGCCCGCAGCTAAGTTAATGAAGTAACGATTGTTCATTTTACCAATATCAACTTTAGTACTGTGTCCTTCAATAATCACATCCAGCGCACCCATAATATCATTTGGTAAATGCAACGCACGTCCAAAGTCATTAACAGTACCCATTGGAATAACACCTAATTTCGGTCGATTAGGTTGCTCAGCAATCCCATTGACTACTTCATTTAGCGTACCGTCGCCACCCGCTACGATTAAGATATCATATTGTTGTTTAAGTGCTCGCTCTGCTTCTAGCGTAGCATCACCTTCACGCTCTGTAGCATACGCACTTGTTTCATATCCAGCTTTTTCTAGTTTAATTAAAACATCAGGTAACATTCGTTTAAAAAGCTCTTTACCAGATGTCGGGTTATAAATAATTCTTGCTCGTTTTCTCATATCATATCCCTCGACTTCATATACTCATATTTAATATTAAATGATTTACACTCGAGTTGAAAGTATTTTTTAGAACTTGTTAATAATTTATTGATTAGCATCTCTGATAAATTTCCGTAACTGAGGCATCAATATATTATCTTATTAAAGTGCTTCGTTTAACTAATACATAAATGACTTTTTCATTCTTTTTTCAATTCATTGTCTCACTCATAGATAGCTCTAACCATTTTTCGTGAAAACGAATGATATTCAAAAAACTCCTACAACGAATAGTTTACACTAAACGTTATAGGAGTGAAAATCAAACTATTTATCTTTTATCTAGTTCTTGTTTTAGTAATTGGTTTACTTTTTGAGGGTTTGCTTGTCCTTTAGAAGCTTTCATAATTTGACCAACTAGGAAGCCCATTGCTTTACCCTTACCATTTTTATAATCTTCAACGGATTGTGGATTGTTATCTAATGCTTCATTAACAAATTTTAATAATGTAGCTTCGTCTGAAATTTGAACTAAGCCTTTATCTTCCATAATTTGTTTTGCATCTCCACCATTTTCTGCTAATTCAGGGAAGACTTTTTTAGCAATCTTACTGCTCATTGTACCGTCTTCGATTAATTTAATCATACCTGCTAAGTTTTCTGGTGTTAATTTAGTATCTTGTAATTCTACTTGATTTTTATTCAAGTATTCATTTACGCCACCCATTAACCAGTTAGAAGCTAATTTCACGTCAGCACCATGTTCGATGGCACCTTCGAAGAAATCAGACATTTCTTTAGTAAGTGTTAAAACATGTGCATCGTATTCAGGTAATCCTAGATCATTGACATATTTCGCTTTACGTTCATCTGGTAATTCTGGGATAGTTTGACGAACACGTTCTTTCCATTCGTCATCTACATATAAAGGTACAATATCTGGCTCAGGGAAATAACGATAGTCGTCAGACCCTTCTTTAACACGCATTAAGATTGTTTTACCTGTTGATTCATCAAAACGACGTGTTTCTTGGCCAATCTCTCCACCATTTAATAATTCTTCTTCTTGGCGTTTTTCTTCGTATTCTAAGCCTTTACGAACATAGTTAAATGAGTTTAAGTTTTTCAATTCAGCTTTTGTACCGAATTCTTCTTGACCGTATGGACGTAATGAAATATTGGCATCACAACGTAATGAGCCTTCTTCCATTTTACAATCTGAAACGCCTGTATATTGGATGATTGAGCGTAATTTTTCTAAATAAGCATACGCTTCTTGAGGTGAACGAATATCTGGTTCAGATACGATTTCAATTAAAGGTGTACCTTGACGGTTTAAGTCAACTAAAGAATATCCATCTTTATGCGTTGATTTTCCGGCATCTTCTTCCATGTGTAAACGAGTTATACCAATACGTTTTGTTTTGCCGTCTACTTCGATATCAATATATCCGTTTTCACCGATTGGTTCATCAAATTGAGAAATTTGATAAGCTTTTGGATTATCTGGATAAAAGTAGTTTTTACGGTCAAATTTAGAATTTGTAGCGATATCCATATTTAAAGCCATTGACGCACGCATTGCCCAGTCTACTGCTCTTTTATTAACAACAGGTAAAACGCCAGGATACGCAAGGTCAATTACGTTTGTATTTGAGTTAGGTTCTGCTCCAAAATGTGCAGGTGATGGAGAGAACATTTTTGAGTCTGTTTTTAGCTCAACATGAACTTCAAGTCCGATAACTGTTTCAAAATGCATTATTTCCACTCCTTATAATTTTTCATAAGCGTCATGTAGGTTGAATTGTGTTTCATATTGATATGCAACACGATATAACGTCTTTTCATCGAACGGTTTACCAATAAATTGTAATCCAATTGGGCGTCCGTTTGATTGTCCACAAGGAACAGAAATACCTGGTAAACCTGCTAAGTTAACTGGTGTAGTTAATAAGTCATTGGCATACATAGTCAATGGATCATCAATCTCATCACCTAAATCAAATGCAGTTGTGGGTGCAGTTGGACCTACAACTATGTCATATTTTTCAAAGATTTTATCAAAGTCATTTTTGATTAAAGTTCTAACTTTTTGTGATTTTTTATAAAAAGCATCATAATAACCTGAACTTAAAGCGAATGTTCCTAAGAAGATACGGCGCTTAACTTCATCACCGAAACCTTCTGATCTAGACATTTTATAAAGTTCCTCAAGTGATTGTGCTTCTTTAGAATGATAACCATAACGGATACCATCAAAACGAGCTAAGTTTGCTGATGCTTCTGATGAAGCAATAACATAATATGATGGAATACCATATTTCGTATTAGGTAATGATACCTCTTCTACTTCTGCACCTAATGATTTTAATGTTTCGACCGCATTTTTTACTGATGCATTAACATCTTCGCTAACACCTTCACCTAAATATTCTTTAGGAAGTGCTACTTTTAAGCCTTTAATATCTTTCCCAATATCAGAAGTAAAGTCAACATCATCCACTGGAGCACTTGTTGAATCATTAGGATCTATACCAGAAATAGCTTCTAACACTAATGCATTATCTTTAACATTACGAGTTAAAGGTCCAATTTGGTCTAATGATGAAGCGAATGCTACTAAGCCAAAACGTGACACACGGCCATATGTTGGTTTCATACCTACGATACCACAATAAGATGCAGGTTGACGGATAGAGCCACCAGTATCTGATCCTAGACTAAATGGTACTAAACCTGCTGCTACAGCGGCAGCCGAACCACCTGAAGAACCACCTGGGACTGCAGTATGATCAAATGGATTCACTGTTTTCTTAAAGTAAGATGTTTCAGTAGAACCACCCATTGCAAATTCGTCCATGTTTAATTTACCAATTAAGACTGCGTTTTCATTATGCAATTTATTCATAACAGTTGATTCATAGATAGGTACGAAACCTTCCAACATTTTACTTGCACATGTTGTTTCTAAATCTTTTGTTATGATATTATCTTTAATTCCCATTGGGATACCAAACAATTTGCCTTCCATTTGGTCTTTTGCTTGTAATTCATCTAATTCTTGTGCTTTTTTCATCGCATTTTCTTTATCTAATGCTAAGAAAGATTTGATTGTAGGATCAGTTTCTTCAATAGCATCATAAATATCACTTACAATTTGTGATGGTTTAATTTCTTTATTTTTAATTAAAGTTAATAAATTCTCAACAGACTCATAGCGAATACTCATCTTAAGCGTCCTCCTCATTCATGATGGCTGGAACTTTAAATTGTCCATTTTCAGTTTCTTTTGCATTTTTTAATGCTAATTCTTGAGGAATGCCCTCGATAGCTTTATCTTCACGTAATACATTTTGTAAATCTAAAACGTGATATGTTGGTTCAACACCTTCAGTGTCTGCACTATCATTTTGTTTAGCAAAATCTAAAATACTCTCTAACGTATTGGCCATTTCATCCGTTTCTTCAGGAGAAATTTGAAGTCTGGCTAAATTAGCTATATGTTCAACTTCTTCGCGTGTTACTTTAGTCATTAAATAAAAGCCTCCTTATTACTCATTCATCACTAAATTGTATCAAATATTCATTTAAAAATCTAAGTATTTATTGAGTGATAACAATTTAAATCACTGTTTCCACTTTTTCGAACGTGTTTTTAGACATTTACATTACGAAATCCGATTATCAATGATTGATTCATTTGGGTGTAACTTATTTATATGTATTTATCATATATTTCTATTAAAATACAAGATCTTATATTAATCATTTATGATTATGCAATATTTATAAGTGGCAATATTAATTAAAATTTGTAATGTAAGCGCTACATCACAGTTTTGTCAGTTATTTAAAAATAAAATTTTATTTTTTCACTTTTCTAAACATTTAACTATAATGTATAATATTACATGTGACACAAATTAATACATTGATAAGAGGGAGTGGTTAATATGCTATATTTGGGGACTGCACTAAATCAACAAGTTGATACAAATTGGCAAACTTACATCATGATTGCCATTTACTTTATTATTTTGCTCATTATAGGGTTTTATGGCTATAAGCAAGCAACTGGTAATTTAAGTGAATTCATGTTGGGTGGTCGTAATATAGGACCTTACATAACTGCACTATCCGCAGGAGCTTCTGATATGAGTGGTTGGATGATTATGGGACTACCAGGTTCTGTTTATAGTACTGGATTATCAGCTATTTGGATAACCATCGGTCTAACACTTGGGGCTTATATTAATTATTGGGTTGTAGCGCCTAGGCTAAGAGTTTATACAGAAATTGCAGGAGATGCCATTACACTCCCTGATTTCTTTAAGAACAGATTAAATGACCAACGAAATATTATTAAAATTATTTCAGGCTTAATTATCGTTATATTCTTCACTTTATACACACATTCTGGTTTTGTTTCTGGAGGTAAGTTATTTGAGAGTGCCTTTGGATTAGACTATCACTTTGGATTAATTCTCGTCGCCGTTATTGTTATTTTTTATACATTTTTTGGTGGATATTTAGCTGTATCCATTACAGACTTTTTCCAAGGTGTCATTATGTTAATCGCCATGGTTATGGTACCTATTGTAGCTATGATGCAATTAAATGGTTTAGATACTTTTAGTGAAGTAGCAGCAATGAAACCAACAAATATGGATTTATTTAGAGGCACGACATTAATTGGTATTATTTCTCTATTTTCGTGGGGACTCGGGTATTTCGGTCAACCTCATATTATTGTTAGGTTTATGTCTATTAAATCTCATAAATTATTGCCAAAAGCTAGACGCTTAGGAATTAGCTGGATGACAATAGGCTTACTTGGTGCTGTTTGTGTAGGATTAACAGGTATTGCCTTTATATCTGAACGTCATATTAAAATGGAAGATCCAGAAACATTATTTATTATTATGAGTCAAATTTTATTCCACCCACTAGTTGGCGGATTTTTACTTGCAGCGATTCTAGCTGCTATTATGAGCACAATTTCATCTCAACTTTTAGTTACTTCAAGCTCATTAACTGAAGATTTTTATAAACTGATTCGTGGAGAAGAAAAGGCAGCAACACATCAAAAAGAATTTGTAATGGTAGGACGGTTATCTGTTTTAGTTGTGGCTATCGTAGCCATCGCAATTGCTTGGCATCCAAATGATACGATTCTCAATTTAGTTGGTAATGCTTGGGCAGGTTTTGGTGCCTCTTTTAGCCCATTAGTATTGTTCTCATTATATTGGAAAGGTTTGACGAGAGCTGGTGCTATTAGCGGTATGATTAGTGGCGCTTTAGTCGTGATTATATGGATAGCTTGGATTAAACCACTAGCTTCTATTAATGAATTATTCGGTATGTATGAAATCATTCCAGGTTTTCTTGTGAGTGTTATCGTGACATATATTGTAAGTAAATTAACAGCTTCACCTGGAGACTTTGTAATTCAAGACTTAGCTAAAGTAAAACAAATTGTCAAAGAAAAATAAAAAAATGCGCGTAGCAAAGGTCAATTCTTTGCTACGCGCATTTTTATTTTTAGTAATTAATTATGATAAATATGAACCTGTGGTTCTTTATCATCTTTATTTTTACTAATTAATGCTCTCGGATTATTACCATCTTTAATTCTGATTTCATACTCGTCAATATTATCAAAGTATTTATTAGCTTGTTCAGTCACATATTGTGTGATACCAATCGTTTCAGCTTGACCATAATAATCAATTGGTAAATCTACTGTTAATTGTTTTGCTTTTTTATCTACGAATTTTACTTTACCTACTGCTTGTGTGAAGTTAGAGAAATAAGATTGTAAGTTATCATTAAATTGTTTAAAGTTATTATTTAATGATTCGTCATATTTACCTGCTGTAGATGAAGGTAACAATGCAGTTGTCTCGTTAATTGTTTTCCAATCATTGATTTTCGTTTGCCCATCATCAGCAGTTGCACCAGCAATAAATTCCCCCGGTGTAATAGATTCTTGTCTACTTTGTTTATATATAGCAAAGTGAATTGGAATATCTTTTAAATCACTATTTTCTCTTAATCTAGATAATATTTCACTCGCCATTGCTTTACCTTGCTTCTCTATTTCTTTGTCATTTAACTTCTTACTATACGTTTCACCATCTTTTTCTTTTTGGTAATAATATTCACTATTCATAGCTAAACCTATGGTCATACCTTTAATATTCTTACCTTTAGTATCACTATTACCATAGAAATCCTGTTCTAAAATATTAGATAAATACGCTGGTGACTTTTCAGCTATTTTTGTTGGATTGGTTTCTCCTTGGTGAGAAGGATTAAGACCTAAATTTTCATTAGCCTTTTTATCTTTCTTATCTTTTTCACTCATTTTTTCAATTTCTTTTTTAGTATATTTAGGGTCAAGATATGCATTGATTGTCTTTTTATCTAAAAATTGTCCATCTTGATATAAATATTTATCTGTAGGAAAGACTTCTTTACTAAGTTCTAACAGACCACTCTCAAAGCCTTCACTGTTATAGCTATTTGCCATATTATCTTGTAATAACCCACGTGATTGACTTTCTTTAAATGGTAAAATCGTACGATAATTATCGCCTTGTACGTTTTTATCTGTTGCCACCTGTTTAACTTGAGATGAATGACTTCCTTTAGTATGATCTGCTTCTTGGTCAGATGATTTATCTTTATCGTTACTGCATGCGGCTAAAATAAAAATTGTCGAGATAAGTAAAATAATTGTTCGCTTCATCGACGTACCTCACTCATTGTTTATTTCATTTTGTTTTGTTGCAAATTCTTCTTCAGTCCATATTTCCGTGCCAAACTTTTCTGCTTTGGTCAATTTAGAGCCTGCATCAGCTCCAGCAATTAGTATGTCTGTACTCTTAGTGACACTATTCGTCACTTTTGCACCTTGCATTTGTAACCACTGTGAAGCCTCATTACGTGTCATTTGCTCTAATTTACCAGTCAATACAATTGTCTTTCCACTAAAATCTGGATGTCCTTCAATTTCAGTAGTTTTAACACCTTTATATATCATATTAACATCTTTATCTTTTAATTTTTGAATTAATGCACGAATGTCATCATTTTCTAAATAAGTGACTACTGATTGTGCTAATTTACCACCAATATCATGAATAGCAATTAATTCTTCTTCAGTTACTGTTAAAAGTCGGTCCATTGTTTCATATTTTTCAGCTAGAACACGACTTGCTTTTACACCTAAATGACGAATACCTAAACCAAACAATAAATGTTCTAACGACTGTGATTTAGCTTGTTTTATAGCTTCTAATAAATTTTCAACTTTTTTACTTCCCATACGTTCTAGAGGTAATAAATCCTCTTCTTCTAAATAAAAGATATCGGCAACATCTTTGATTAAATCATTTTCATATAACTGTTGAATAATTTTTGTACCTAAACCATCAATATTCATTGCCTGACGTGAAACAAAGTGAATAAGACCTTCGATTAACTGCGCTTGGCATTTTGGATTAATACATCTTAAGGCCACTTCACCTTCAATCCTTACTAACTCATGTCCACAACTTGGACAATGTGTCGGCATGTGATATGTTTCAGCATCTTCTGGTCGACGATCAATAATACTTCTCACAACTTCTGGGATAATATCACCTGCTTTTTTGACAACGACACTATCACCAATTCTGATATCTCTTTCATGTATTAAATCCTCGTTATGTAATGAAGCCCTTGATACAGTCGTACCTGCTACTCTCACTGGTTCAAGTATTGCCGTAGGTGTAACAACGCCTGTACGTCCTATACTTAATTCAATATCTAATAGTTCTGTAACGACTTCTTCTGCTGGAAACTTATAGGCAATTGCCCATCGAGGTGATTTTTGAGTGAATCCCATTTCATCTTGTTGTTCTAAATCATTAACTTTGATAACAATGCCATCTATATCATAAGGTAACATTTCTCTTTCAGCTGTCCATTTTTCAATATATTTAAGCACGCCGTCTATATCAGATACTCTTTCTCGTTCATGATTTGTCTTAAAACCTAATTCATCTAATTCATCTAAAGCACCACTTTGAGTCGTAGCTTCAAAGTCAGTAAAATCGTTAATACTATATAAGAAAATACTTAACTTTCTTTTAGCAGCTAGTTTAGAATCAAGTTGACGTAATGATCCCGCTGCTGCATTTCGAGGATTTGCAAAAGGTTGCTCGCCATTCTTTTCTTTTTCTTCATTTAAATTCATAAATGATTTTCTAGGCATATATGCTTCTCCACGAACTTCAAAATTAAGTGGTTCTTTAATTTTTAATGGAATGGCATGAATCGTTCTTAAATTTTCAGTTATATCTTCACCCGTCGTACCATCACCACGAGTTAATCCTTGTACGAAACGGCCGTTTTCATATTTTAAAGAGACCGCTAAACCATCTATTTTAAGTTCACACATATATTCTACTTTGCCAATATTTTCTCGTATACGTTGATCAAACTTTCTTAAATCTTCTTCATTAAACGCATTACCTAAACTCAACATAGGTGTATCATGATTCACTTTTTCAAAGGATGATTGCGCTTCGCCACCTACTCTAACTGTAGGTGAATCTGGTGTCTTAAATTCAGGATGTTCTGCTTCAATATGAATGAGTTCATGTAATAATTTATCATATTCACTATCTGGCACTGATGGATTATCTTGAACATAGTATTCATAGCTATATTGGTTTAATAAATCATGCAATTCATTCACACGATTTTGTAATTCACTCATTCACTAATCCTCCTTTTTCTCAATTGGTGCAAATTGTGCAAGTAAACGTTTAGGTCCTTCTGATTTAAAGATAATATCTAATTCAACAGAACCATTCTTTTCGTTAACGTTACTTACCATGCCTTCTCCCCATGCTTTATGTGTTACTTTGTCTCCAACCTTCCAATCTGAAGATGTGACTTGTTTCTTAGATGATGTTGTACGTTTACTAAATCCACGTTTTTGAGTTGGTTTTGCTTTAGGCTGAATCGTTTGTCGTTTACTACCAGAATGACTTTCCATTAAATCTTCAGGTATTTCTTTTAAAAATCGTGATGGCATATTGGATTGAGAACGACCAAATAACATACGCGTTGTTGCATTTGTAATATATAACGTTTCCTCTGCTCGTGTGATTGCCACATAACAAATACGTCGTTCTTCTTCCATTTCATGATCATCATCACTTTTTATTGCTCTTATATGAGGGAACAATGACTCTTCCATACCCATGATAAACACAATTGGAAATTCTAGACCTTTCGCAGAGTGCATAGTCATTAATGTAACACCTGATTCGGTATCCGCTTCGTCAATGTCTGCTACGAGTGATAAATCTGTTAAGAAATTAATTAATGATTGTTCTTCTAATGGTGTATTCTCTTCATAATCTTTTGGGACTGACATAAATTCATCTAAGTTTTCAAGACGACTACGTGATTCTAAAGTTTGTTCTCTATCAAGCATGTCTCTATATCCAGATTTAACTAATACTTCTTCTACGATTTCACTAATTTCAAGAAACTCTTGCTCTTTAATAAGATTTTGAATCATTTCATAAAAAGCGATACATTCTTGAGTTACCTTTTTAGATAATCCAATAAAATCAACTTCGCCTAATGCATCAAACATACTGATATTATTTTGCACTGCATAAGTTTGAATTTTTTCAACAGAAGACGGCCCTACACCTCGTTTAGGTACGTTAATAATACGTTGTAAACTAATATCATCATTACTATTGGCAATGACTCTTAAGTAACTTAATAAATCTTTAATTTCTTTACGATCATAGAACTTTTGTCCGCCAACCATTGTATATGGAATGTTTGATTTCATAAATGTTTCTTCAAGTACACGTGATTGTGCATTGGTTCTATATAATATAGCCATATCACTATACTTTTTACCATTACGTTGATGCTTCATAATTTCACGAACAACATATTCTGCTTCATCACGTTCCGTTGTTGCTTCGTAATAATTTATTTTATCTCCGCCTGTATTGGCAGTCCATAGCCCTTTAGGCTTTCTTTCAGTATTGTTTTTAATGACTTCATTAGCCGCATTTAAGATTGTTTTAGTTGAACGATAGTTTTGTTCTAAGAAGATTGTTTTCGCGTCTGGATAGTCTTCTTCGAATGATAAAATATTTTGGATATCCGCACCACGCCAACCATAGATAGATTGATCTGAATCACCTACAACACATAAATTTTTAAACTTGTTTGCTAACAATTTAATGAGTGTGTATTGTGCTTTGTTTGTATCTTGATACTCATCAACATGAATATATTGGAATTTGTTTTGATAATATTCTAAAGCTTCTGGCACTCTTTCAAATAAATTAATCGTTGTCATAATTAAATCATCAAAGTCCAACGCTTCATTTCTTGAAAGTTGACGTTGATAGCCTTTATAGACAGTAGCAACCATTTGTGAATGAAAATCATTAGCTTCTTTTTGAGCATCTTCTGGCGTTTTTAATTCATTCTTTAAATTACTAATCGCACCAATAAACATTCGTGGTTCAAAACGTTTACTATCGATATTTTCATTTTTTAAAACGTCTTTAATTACAGATTTTTGGTCAGTTGGATCAATAATTGTGAAATTGCGTTCTATCCCAATTCGATCTGCATCACGACGTAATATACGAACGCACATTGAGTGGAATGTAGACATCCATATTACTTGTGCTTCTTCGCCTACTAATTGTTCTACTCTTGCTTTCATTTCTTTAGCAGCTTTATTCGTAAATGTTATGGCTAAAATATTGTAAGGTGATACATCCTTCTCGTCTAATAAATAAGCGATTCTATGTGTTAACACACGTGTTTTACCAGATCCTGCACCTGCCATTATCAATAGTGGGCCTTCTGTTGTTCTGACAGCTTCACTTTGCTCTGCATTCATATTCTTTACTAATGAATTCATTTACTAGACTCCTTTATCTTAACTGTTTTCAATGCTTTCTTTATATCTCGATATACAATATCACCAACGACGATTGTATCAGCAAACTCAGCCATTTCTTGTGCTTGTGATAATGATGTTATACCGCCACCATAAAATAATTGTGTTGTCGTTAGTGTGTTTGCTACCGACTTAACTTTCTCTACATCCCCATATTCTCCACTATATTCGAGGTACATTATTGGGAAACGATATAATTCATTGGTCATTAATGCATATGCATCTACATCATCTATATCTAACTGCGTCTTTGCTTCTGTTTGATGTGCAACTTTACTATCCTCATTCATTACTAAATAACCTTCAAAGACGACTTCTTCAAAATTAATCACATGTCCAAATTCCTTTAAGGCTTCTAGTAGCATTCCATTATGATACTTTACATTGTTACTATTTAAGACTGTAGGCACAAAGTAAAAATCAAAACCTGGCATAACGCTCTCTAAGTTAGAAATTTCAAGAACAAGTGGTAATGGATAACGTCGTACTCTACTCATTAAATGAATGACGTTATCTTCAGTTACATTATCAGTACCCCCGATGATGATTGCATCAGTATTTGACATACCAATCGCATCTAAATCATCATCTGAAATAGACTTTGCAGGGTCTAATTTAAATACATGACGCCATTGTTTAATATCATACATTACGTGAAACTCCTTTTTTTAACATACCTTAAATTATATCATTTTTAACATGCTAGTTCTAAACAGTTAACGTGAAATTGTACAACTTATTTTTTACTTTTGACACTAAAAAAGAAACGATCGTTCACATATTATAGCCGTTAAACTTTAATAGTTACGATCGTTTCGTATTATTTTATTCTTTTGTATCGATATTAAGGCGATCTAATATCATTGTGTAGGCATCATTGCCCCATTGCAAAGAACGCTTCACTCGAGAAATTGTTGCCGTTGACGCGCCTGATTCTTGTTCAATTGTTGCATATGTGTATCCTTGTTTAATCATTTTAGCAACTTGTAGTCGTTGAGAAAGTGATTGAATTTCGTTCACTGTGCATAAATCATCGAAAAACTGATAACATTCTTCTCTATTCTCTAATGTAAGAATTGCATCAAATAATTCATTTAATGCATCCCCACGTAATTTTTCAATTTGCATCATAACAGCTCCTATATGCATATTCTTTTTACTATTTTAACTTACTAACAAGTTAAAGTGTAGTAGTTTTAATTGAATTTGTATAGGATTTCAATTTAATTTCTAAAGTTATTCTAAGCCTGCTCTTTTAAAAATAGTGTCGACTTGATTTAAATGATGTTTAGGATTGAAGCATTCATCCAATTCTTTTTTAGATAAAACATCTGTAATCTTACTGTCTTGTTCTATTAAATCTCTGAAAGGTGTTTTCGTTTCCCAAGATTTCATAGCTTTTGGTTGCACTGTATCATACGCTTCTTCGCGTACCATACCTTTATTGATTAGAGAAAGTAATACGCGTTGTGAATAAATTAAACCAAATGTTTTATCGATATTCGCTTGCATATTATCCTCATATACTGTTAAACGATCTACGATATTTGTAAATCTATTTAAGGCATAGTCTAAGGCAATTGTTACGTCTGGTAACATGATACGTTCTGCAGATGAATGTGAAATATCTCGTTCATGCCATAACGGTATATTTTCATAAGCAGTAGTAATATAACCACGAATCACACGAGAAATACCTGTAATATTTTCAGAACCAATTGGATTACGTTTATGTGGCATTGCTGAAGATCCCTTTTGACCTTTAGCAAAAGCTTCTTCAACTTCACGTGTTTCAGTTTTTTGTAGATTTCTAATTTCAACTGCAAATTTTTCTAATGAAGTGGCTATAAGTGCTAATGTTGCGATATAGTAAGCGTGACGATCACGTTGTAAAGTTTGAGTTGAAACAGGTGCTGCACCTAATCCTAAATGTTTACAAACATAACTTTCAATTTCTGGTGGAATGTTAGCAAAAGTACCTACCGCACCGCTCATTTTTCCTACCTCTATTTCTTCACGTACATCTTTAAAACGTTTTAAATTACGTTTCATTTCTGTGTACCATAATGCCATTTTGACACCGAACGTCGTTGGTTCAGCATGTACACCATGTGTTCTACCCATCATTAACGTATATTTGTAATTTTTAGCTTTTTCTTCTAAAACCTTGATGAATCTTTCTAAGTCTTTTTCGATGATATCATTTGCTTGTTTAATAACATAACTAAGTGCTGTATCAACAACATCAGTAGAAGTTAAACCATAATGAACCCATTTTCTTTCGTCACCTAATGTTTCTGAAACCTGTCTAGTAAATGCGACGACATCATGTCTAGTTTCTAATTCTATTTCTTTAGCACGTTCCACATCTACTTTTGCATTTTGGCGAATTTTTTGAACATCTTCTTTTGGAATATATCCTAGTTCACTCCATGCTTCAGATGCTAAAATTTCTACTTCAAGCCAAGCTTCATATCGGTTTTGGTCTGTCCAAATAGACGACATTTCTTCTCTAGAATAACGTTCAATCATTTTTTAAACTCCTATCGTATGTATATTCATATTTTAAATCACAAAATCTGTACATTAACTGCAAAATAAACTTAAAAGTTCGTCTTTGACGATTTACTTTAATTCTAACAGAATACTTATCGATTGTATAATTCTAATTAGCTTACATTCCTATTTTATTTCATATTTTAGTCAAACACAATTCCAAAATAAAAACCACTCAAAACAACTTATTGAGTGGTCTCTGTCATATTTTATTCAGTTATCTTCTTACCAATAAAAATGATATCTTGTTTTAAAACTTCTAAGCTTCCATCTTTATTTTCTTTATAAATTGGTTTTTCAATGCGTCTTGTAGGCATATAACCATCGGCTTTCATTCTTTGTAGGCAATCAGAAATCGTCTCATTATCATTTACTTTATACTTCATGTTCAACAACACTTTCTAATTCTTCTGGTTCGTACGCTTTAAGTTTACGTTTACGTACGCCTTTAACCCAGAAACCACCGTGAATATTTCTTGGTTCATAAGCAATGATAAAGGCTTTTGGATCTAAGTTTTTTATGGTATCCATTAACTTTAATTCATATTTTCTTGGTGTGAGAATTTGCATAACCATGCGGCTTCCATCTCGTCCAAACGCTTCATAATGTGTAACACCATACCCTAAGTTACGAAGTTCATTGGGTAAATCTAACTCGTATTCTGAAGATGTCACATTAACGACAGTGTATCCAAGCGCCAATTTCTCTTCGATTTTCATACCTACAATAATACCAATAGAAAAGCCAAATGCATATGCGACAATATTTTGAATTTGATCTAAACTAGACATTACTAATCCTAGACCTACGACATAAATCAATACTTCAACAAAACTTACAATCGCAGCCACATAACGGTAACCTTTTAAAGTTAAAATGGTTCTCATTGTTAAACATGTGACGTAACACACATTGATTACAAAGATAGCAAACACCATCAACCAAGGGTTTTGAGCAATCGCTGACATATTATTCCTCTTTTCTTACTTGAAATTCAAATTATTTTAACAGGCATTTTTAGCTTTGTCACGTCAAATTTTAACTTTAGTATTATAAAATAATTAATAGCATCATTAATTGTAAAATTGATTAAAAAGTATGTTCTACATTTCGATTCGTTTATAGCTTACTTTCTAATTTTTAGGCCAAGAATAACGTGTATAAGCGAGTTCACGTTTATGTGCATTTTTAACATAATGATTTTCAATCGTTTCTTTCGCTTCGCTTGAAACCTCTTTGCCTTCTAAATAGTCATCTATATCATTATAAGTTACGCCTAAAGCTTCTTCATCAGGTAATTGTGGTTTATCCTCTTCTAAATCTGCTGTAGGTGTTTTTTTATATAAATGTGCTGGCGCATCTAAATATTTTAGTAAAGCTCGACCTTGACGTTTATTCAGTCCAAATAATGGCGCGATATCAGCTGCACCATCACCATATTTAGTATAAAACCCAGTGATATTTTCTGCAGAATGATCCGTTCCCACAACAATACCTGATTGATTGGAAGCAATTGAAAATTGTACTTTCATACGCTCTCTTGCCTTTTCATTTCCTTTTTGGAAATCTGTTAATTGAATCCCTGCTTCTTGTAGTGATTTTACACTTGTATCTACTGCAGGTTTAATATTGACGGTAATCGTTTGGTCAGGGTTAATGAAGGCTAGCGCGTCTTCTACTTCATCTGCGTCTGACTGGACACCATAAGGTAGTTTTACAGCTATAAATTGACATTCTCTACCTTCTTCACGTAATTCATTAACAGCTAATTGAACAAGGCGACCAGCTAATGTTGAATCTTGACCACCAGAAATACCCAGCACTAATGATTTGATAAATGAATGAGATTGTACATAACTCTTTACAAATTGTTTAATCTCTTGTACTTCTTTTTCAACATCAATTTGAGGTTTTACCTTCATCTCTCTTACTACGATATCTTGTAAATTACTCATGGTCTTCCTCCATTTCTTTAACATGCTCAGCCACTTCAAAGATGCGTTTATGTTTATTTTCCCAACAAGCAGTACTTAAATCAACTGGATACTCTTGTGGATTTAAATAACGTTTATTTTCGTCCCAAAATGTTTTAAGTCCTTCTGTTAAATAAGCTTGGGCATCATGAACATTTGGCAAATCATAAACGAGTTGACCATTTTCAAAAATAGCATGATGTAAATCAATAGCTTCAAATGATTTAATAAATTTCATTTTAAATGTATGGACTGGATGGAATAATTTTAAAGGTTTTTCTTTAGTTGGATCTTCACCATGTAAAGTAATATAATCCCCTTCAGCTTTACCAGTTTTCTTATTAATGATTCGATATACATTTTTCTTACCAGGTGTCGTAACTTTTTCTGCATTATTAGATAATTTGATACGGTCACTGTATTCCCCATCACTATTTTCAATAGCAACTAATTTGTATACAGCACCTAATGCTGGTTGGTCGAAGCCAGTTATAAGTTTCGTACCTACACCCCATGAATCTACTTTAGCACCTTGTGCTTTCAGACTTGTTATTGTTTCCTCATCTAAATCATTGGACGCGATTATTTTGGCATCTTTAAATCCTGCTTCATCTAACATACGACGTGCTTCTTTAGAAAGATATGCGATGTCCCCTGAATCCAAACGTATACCTATAAAATTGATTTTATCACCTAATTCTTTGGCAACTTTAATAGCTGTAGGTACACCTGATTTTAAAGTGTGGAAGGTATCTACTAAAAATACACAATCTTTATGGCGTTCTGCATATTTTTTAAATGCAATGTATTCATCACCGTAAGTTTGTACGAGTGCATGCGCATGTGTACCTGATACAGGTATTCCAAATAATTTTCCTGCTCGTACATTACTTGTCGAATTAAAACCACCAATATAAGCAGCTCTAGCACCCCATAATGCTGCATCTAACTCTTGACCACGACGTGTCCCAAATTCCATAAGAATATCGTCATTCGCTATTTGACGAATACGACTTGCTTTCGTAGCAATGAGCGTGTGGAAGTTAATAATGTTTAATAATACTGTTTCCAGCAATTGAGCTTGAATTAATGGGGCTTCTACTCTCATCAACGGTTCATTTCCAAAACATATTTCTCCTTCTTGCATTGAATGAATATGTCCTGTAAATTTTAAATTTTTCAGATAATCTAAAAAGTCATCTTGATAACCAATTGATCTTAAATATTCAATATCTGTTTCTGAGAAACCAAAATTATCCATAAAATCTATAACACGTTTAAGTCCATTAAAAACAGCATAACCACCATTAAATGGCATACTTCTAAAGTATAAATCAAATACAGCCATTCTTTCATGAATACCATCATTCCAATAACTTTCAGCCATATTAATTTGATATAAATCATTTTGTAACATCAAACTGTCGTCTTCAAATTGGTACACTCGTATCTCTCCATTTCGACCATTCTTTTATTAGTATTTTATCATAATTCAATTTAACTAGGTAACAACTGAATTGCTTTTACGCCCCTCATATAAATGAATGCTATCAAAATTTACTTTCAAGTATCATATGACTTTGCCCATATATCTTAGACGTTGCGACAAATTCGTGACAATTATCATTATTGAATGTGTAAATCAATCGTGTCGATTATAATACTAATGAGGTGTTTGAAATGTTAATAGATAAAGCAACAACATTTATCCAAACGATGTATTCTGAATTAAATTATACGCAAGATGAAATCGATAATAGAATTAAAGAAATTAATCATGAGATTCTAAAAACAGGTACCTACACGCATACATTAGAAGAATTAACTTACGGTGCCAAAATGGCTTGGAGACATTCAAATCGCTGTATCGGTAGATTTTTTTGGGAGTCACTTAATGTCAAAGATGCTAGAGATATTAATGATGAAACACATTTTTTAGAAGCTATTGAAGACCATATTATCAAGGGAACTAACGACGGAAAGATTAAACCTTATATAACGATTTTCAGTCCTGACGAACCTCCTAAGATCTACAATAATCAATTAATACGTTATGCAGGTTATGAGAATTGTGGTGACCCATCTGAACGTGATGTAACGACGCTAGCACAGCATTTGGGATGGCAAGGAAATGGTGGAGACTTCGACGTATTACCCCTCATTTATCAAATCAATGACGGACCAATTAAATATTATGAATATCCTAAATCCATAATCAAAGAAGTCATAATCGAGCATGACCGATACCCTAAATTGAAAGATTTAAATTTAAAATGGTATGCAGTACCTATCATTTCGAATATGGACTTACAAATTGGCGGCATTACCTATCCTACTGCACCATTTAATGGCTGGTACATGGTTACTGAAATCGCAGTTAGGAATTTTACTGATAGCTATCGTTATGATTTATTAGAAAAAGTTGCAGAAGTGTTCGAGTTTGATACACTTAAAAATAATTCTTTTAATAAGGATAGAGCACTTATCGAACTTAATTACGCTGTTTATCATTCATTTAAATCACAAGGTGTATCAATTGTGGATCATTTAACAGCTTCTAAACAATTTGAAATGTTTGAAAAGAACGAAACAAAGCATCAGAGAGAAGTAACAGGTAAATGGTCATGGTTAGCACCACCTATTTCACCGACGCTGACTAATAATTATCATCATGGTTATGATAATACGATGCGAGATCCAAACTTTTTCTATAAACAATCAAGTGAGACAAAGTGCCCCTTCCATTAACACATCAATAGAGGTGAAGGCATGCAAATATATTATTTAGGTCCAAAAGGTACATTTTCCTATTTAGCTTCTCAAAAGTTTGTTAATCAAAATCAAATACAACATTATGACTTTATACCCAAAGCCAATTTATACGAAGTGATTAAATATGTTTCTCAAGATACTGCTTCAATAGGCATTGTGCCAATTGAAAATTCAATCGAAGGAACAATTAATATCGTTGCTGATTCACTTGCACAGCAAAATGTTTACGCACATGGTGAATTACATTTAGATATTGATTTTGCTTTATACGGTAAAGCTGGTAGTCAAATAAGTGATATCAAGAAAGTTTATTCTATAGCACCAGCCATTAGTCAAACCTCAAATTATATTATGAAACATCAATTTGATTACGATTATGTTGATAGCACTGTTAAAGGTTTGGATATGATTAATGACCATATTGGGGCTATTGCTCCACTAGCTAGCGGAAATGATTATGATTTTGAAATTTTAGATACACATATCCAAGATTTTGCTCACAATGCTACACGATTTTTAATCATTAAAAACCATGATAATTTCGATAGCAATACGAATACGTCAATGTTTTTAATCACACCAAAATACGATAAACCCGGCCTTTTAGCGAGTATATTAAATACATTTGCTTTATTTAATATTAATTTATCATGGATTGAATCACGACCACTTAAGACTAAGCTCGGCCAATATCACTTTTTTGTTCAAGCAGATGCTCCTATATCACAAGATGTCAAAAAAGTCATAACTATCCTTAATACACTTGATTTTGAAACTAAACTTATTGGTTCATTTTATAAATAAGATAATAAAGAACGCTTCTCCCATACTTTAAGATCTAGGGAAAAGCGTTTTTGTATTATTTTATGTTTTCTACATTCTTTTTTTCTATAGACACTAAATGATCATCTTGATTCAATGTTAAATCATCGATATCTTCGAGATGTATTTTTTGAGATTTATCATTAAATGTATTGCCTGCAATAAATATTTGCGTATGTTTCACATTATTATAACTTCTAATGTGTATAGCATCCTTTTCCATTTTCCCAATAAATTCGTTGCCAATCACATTAAAATTAGAACCTGCTTGTGTCCCCATGTCTTTACCAGTATAAGGATCCGCTGCGTTTTTACCATCTTTGACACCTAAAAAACGTATGCCCCCTACACAATTTATGAACTTGTTTTTAGATATAAATGTATTTTGAGATTTTAGTGGCGTTAGTGCATATTCTTGAATGTGATCAAACACATTGTCTCTGATATGAATATTTTCATAATATCGATGATATCGACTCGCATGTGATCCCATCGCCCTATTCCAAGGTTTCATGTTAGGATCATCTGACGGTCCAAAATAACAATTTTCTATAATGGCATTTTTAGTTATCGTCCCATCGGTGGTACCAAACTTCGGAAATGCACCTGGCACTTGGATATCCAATTGTACTGCTTCCGAAAAGAATCTATCACCATCAATATCTAAGAAACCTTCAAAAGAACAATTCGCTATCCTTAATCCATTTAAGCCACACGCATCTATGGCATGCCCACCTACAATATTTTTAAAAGTCACTCCTATAAATTGAATGTCTTCTGCATGTCCCATGCATATAGCTGTATTGTTATATGGAAAATTAGAGCCATTCATATCAAATGTACCACCTTTAATATGTATATGACTATTTCCTCTATATTCATGATAGAAAATATAGGGTTTTCCATTCTTTAACAGTGCATCTTTGCTATATCTCAATAATACTGTTTCATCATCTAAAAGCAGTGTTGTAGAATCATAAATCACTAACGCTTTGCCAATATGATACGTCCCTTTTGGGATATACACCGTATGTTCACCATTTTTTGCTTTGTTCAATGCTTTTTGAATTGCTTTAGTATCTTTTACTTTATTTTGACCTTCTGCGCCAAAATCTTTCACATTTATGAACATCCAATTTCTCCTTTGTTTCATATTTAATTGTAGTCCTCTTGATAAATATATATACTATGATTAATCTTATAAAACATTTTTTAAGCATATTAGATGAATTTTTAATTAACTTAATGAAATTGAATGACAGGATTGTAAACAATAGTTATGTTTATGTTGGGAAGGATGTTATTGAATGGAGAAAAAGGCTTTAATTGTAGTAGATTACTCAGTGGACTTTATTGCACCTGACGGAAAGTTATCTTGCGGAGAACCTGGACAAAAATTAGAAACATTTATAACAGATCGCATCCATCGCTATATTGAAAATAATGACAATATCTTTTTTATGATGGATTTACATTACGAAAATGATAATTATCACCCAGAATCTAAGCTATTTCCACCCCATAATATTGCAGGTACCTCAGGACGACAACTCTATGGTACTGTGGGAGAAATTTATGAAGCGAATAAACATCAAAGCAATATGCATTACTTAGATAAAACACGTTATGATTCATTTTACGGTACACCTCTAGATAGTTTATTACGCGAAAGAACAATTAACACATTAGAAATCGTTGGTGTTTGTACTGATATATGTGTGTTACACACTGCTATTTCTGCATATAATTTAGGTTATAAGATACATGTACCGAAGAATGGCGTCGCTTCCTTTAATCCATCTGGACATGAATGGGCATTAGATCATTTTCAAAACTCATTGGGCGCAGAGGTAGAAGAATAAGCTATAGTCATGCTAAAATAACTATATAATATCAATAAAATAACTAATGAATAAGGGAGACATTTATCCATGGCAAACACTTACATTTTTGGACACAAAAACCCAGATACTGACGCAATTTCATCAGCTATTATTATGGCTGACTTTGAACAATTAACAGAAAATGCAGGCGCTAAAGCCTATCGCTTAGGTGAAGTTGGGGCTGAAACTCAATATGCATTAGATCACTTTAAAGTAGATGCACCAGAATTATTAGAAGATAATTTAGATGGTCAAGATGTTATTTTAGTTGACCATAACGAATTCCAACAAAGTGCTGATACAATTGCCGATGCCACAATTAAACATGTTGTAGATCATCACAGAATTGCAAACTTTGAAACAGCTAGCCCTCTTTATTACAGAGCAGAGCCAGTTGGTTGTACAGCAACAATTCTATACAAAATGTACAAAGAACGTGGATTTGAAATTAAACCTGAAATTGCTGGACTTATGATTTCTGCAATTATTTCAGATAGTTTATTATTTAAATCTCCTACTTGCACTGATGAAGATGTCAATGCAGCTAAAGCTTTAAAAGATATAGCAAACGTCGACTTAGATGCTTATGGTTTAGACATGCTTAAAGCAGGCGCTTCTACTACTGATAAATCTGCTGATGTATTATTAGATATGGATGCTAAATCATTTACTATGGGAGATTACGTAACACGTATTGCTCAAGTTAACACAGTTGATATTGATGAAGTATTAGATCGTAAAGAAGAATTAGAAAAATCTATGCTAGAATCAAGCGCTGAAGAAAAATATGATTTATTCGTTTTAGTTGTAACTGATATCATTAATAGCGATTCTAAAATTTTAGTTGTAGGTGCTGAAAAAGATAAAGTTGGCGAAGCATTCAACGTTAAATTAGAAGACGATATGGCATTCTTAACAGGTGTTGTATCTCGTAAAAAACAAGTTGTACCTCAAATTACTGAAGCTTTAACTAAATAATTTTATTAGTAATAAATGTATTTGATTGTATTGAGCCTGGGACATGATTTAATGTCTCAGGTTAATTTTTTATATTAAAATTAATTATTTTTGTGGTAATCGGGTAAAGATATGTTAAGCATTTTTTCTTGAGAATATTGTTATCTCAAATCCAACTTAAGGAGGTTCAACTTTTGAATTCAATTGATCAACTATTTGAAAATAGCAAAGCTTTTTTCAAAACACATCAAACTAAAGATATTAAATTTAGAAAACAACAATTAAAGTTGTTAAGCAAGAGTATTAAACATCATGAAAACGAGATACTTGAAGCTTTACAAAAAGATTTAGGTAAAAGTAATGTTGAAGCATATGCTACTGAAATTGGTATATTGTTAAAAAGTATTAAATTAGCCCGTAAAGAGCTTAAAAATTGGTCTAAAACAAAACAAGTAGATACACCACTTTATCTTTTCCCTACAAAAAGTTATATCAAAAAAGACCCTTATGGCACTGTTCTTATTATCGGTCCCTTTAATTACCCAGTACAATTAACATTTGAACCATTAATCGGTGCGATTGCAGCTGGCAACACAGCGATTATTAAACCATCAGAACTAACGCCTCATGTATCTTCAGTCATTCGTAAAATTGTTGAAGATGTTTATAAACCTGACTATATTGCTGTAGTTGAAGGTGGTATTGAAGAAACAGACCACCTTATTCACTTACCGTTCGATTATATGTTCTTCACTGGTAGTGATAAAGTAGGTAAAATTGTTTATCAAGCTGCAAGTGAAAACCTCGTTCCTGTAACACTTGAATTAGGTGGTAAATCTCCTGTAATTATCGATGAAACAGCTAATTTAAAAGTAGCTAGTGAGAGAATTGCTTTTGGTAAATTTACAAATGCAGGTCAAACATGTGTTGCTCCAGATTATATTTTAGTAGATCGAAAAGTAAAAGATGATTTTATCAAAGCATTAAAACAAACCTTAAATGAATTTTATGGAAAAAGCATTCAATCTAGTCCAGATTTTGGCAGAATTGTAAATCAAAAGCATTTTAATCGCTTAAACGAATTACTACAACAACATAAAAGCAATATCATTTTTGGTGGTCATAGTGATGAATCTGATTTATTCATCGAACCCACTATTATTGATGATATTCAAACTTCAGATTTAATTATGCAAGAAGAAATATTTGGTCCATTATTACCAATCATCAGTTATGATCAATTTGATGAAGCTTTTGAGATAATCCAGTCTCGTCCTAAACCTTTAAGCCTTTATTTATTTAGTGAAGATGAAAATTCAACGCATCGTGTACTTAATGAACTTGCCTTTGGTGGCGGCGCAATTAACGATACATTGATGCACTTAGCAAATCCCAATTTACCATTCGGCGGCGTAGGTCTATCGGGTATTGGAAACTATCACGGCAAATACTCATTTGATACATTTTCTCATGATAAATCATATACTTTTAAATCGACACGTTTAGAGTCGAGCCTATTTTTCCCACCTTATAAAGGCAAATTTAAGTATATTAAAGCATTTTTCAAAAATTAAAAAGTAGATCCCATAAGCGATATCGCTTATGGGATCTATTTTTTAGAACATGACACAAACGCCTTCTGGTGCCTGAGTTGATTGATCTTTTAAAGTTAATGTACCTGTTTCTTTATCTCTTTCGAATACCGTTAATTTAGAAAGGCCTTCTTGATGTGCACAAATTAAATAATCATCTGATTCTGTGATATTAAAATCTCGTGGGAATGCATCGCCACTTTTGACAATATCAACCAATTCAAGTTTAGCTCCGTTTTCTAACACTTTGTAAATTGCAATGCTATCATGACCGCGATTACTTACATATAAGAACTGTTGGTCATGAGATAAATGTACTGCTGCAAGTTTAGTTGCACCATCAAAATGTTCTGGAATTGTTAAATGACGTTCTAATTCTTCAAAACGCCCATCTTCATATTGAGTCACGCTAACAACATTTGATAATTCATGTACGACATATGCATATTTTCCATTTTCATGGAATGCAATATGACGCGTACCATCAGCTGCATTGAATTCTGAAACAGCATGTTCTTTCAAACCATTTTCACTAAATGTGTATGACACAAGTCGATCTGTACCTAAATCAGCTGCTACTACATATTGACCATCTGGTGTCTCGTTTAAAAAATGCACATGAGGATGTTCTTGTCTTTCATGAGGTCCAAGTGGATAGTCATGCGCTAGTTCTTGAATTAAGCTCTCTATTTCACCAGTAGTTGGATTTAATTGATAAATTCGAGCTAACCCTGCACCATAAACCGCTTCAAATAAAAACTCACCATTTGTCGATACTTGAACATAACATCCTGTGCCATTTTGAGAATCCAAACATTTATTGATTAATGTTAATTCACCATCTTCCGCTATTTTAAAACTTGCGACACCACAATTGTCTCCTTCTTTTGTAATAGCATATAGAAAAAGATTATTTCTCGTTACATATGTTGATGCTTCTAGTTGATAACCAGTCGCTACTTCAACTATTTGTCCCTTTTTTTCATCTAATTCAAATTGATAAATCCCTTTCCCATTCTTCTTCGTATATGAACCAATATAACCTTTAGTCATTTCGTCAACGCCTCCTTATCACTTATCTCTATTCTATTAAAATTATATATATAAAGACAAACGTTTGGGCATGATTTTAGTCATAAACCTCTATACTTAAATTTTATTTGTTGATAACCACACATGATTCTATCGAAATACCACTTGCAAAACAGAACGTACGTTCGTATAATAGAAGTATAAATATTGAGGTGATTGAAAGATGATTACGGATTTAAATAATAATCAATTGGACTATCGACATATTCCACGCAATCAATTGGATAGAAATATCCCGAAAGGCCGCAGCATGGTTAAATGGGCACCTTTTGTTATATGTACTAATTTATAACAAATGCTTACTTTATAGTCCTTTTTACGTATTAGTCATATATAATATGTAAAATCTTTTTATAATAAAATCGTGTTTTATAATAAAATCGTGAAAGAATTTTGATATTCTCTCACGATTTAATGACTCAACTTAACAGCATCCATCATTTTTATGCTGATTTTTTTCTTTATTTTCTTCTGTTTTCTCTTTTTTTTCTTCAATTTCTACAGAACAACAAGCTTGTTCTTTTGGTTTTAATTTAGAAATTGCTTTTTTAAATGCATTCTTTTCCATTGTAACACCTCCTTTAATTATTATTTAACATCCACATGATGTATCGCAACATTCACTTTTATTAATTATTTCTTCGTTTTCATCTATAAATTCAAAAACATCTTTATATGGTTCTTGGTTTAATATATTAAAGGTTTTTTCACATACAAAGGTTCTTTCGCCTCGTTCAAAAATATGGTCATCATCATCTTCAATATGTTTAAATGGACCTTTGTATATAACAGATTGTCCTTTATCAATACATGGACCTTCTTTACCTTTGTGAGCTATAATCGTCATACTTCTAAAATCAATACCTTCAATAGTAGTCCATGTCTTTTCGCGTTTATCAATTTCTACACCATAAATCCTACTTTTTCAAAAGCCTCTACAAATGATTTTTCTTCAATGGCTCCTGAATAACAACCACTCCATAAGTTTTCGTCTTGTCTCAACTTTTCAAGTACTTCTACATTAGAAACGATATCTGAGATTACTGCTTTACCACCATCTTTTAAAACACGATAAATTTCTCTGAATAGTGCTTCTTTTTCATCTGTTGAAACTAGGTTTAGAACACAATTTGATATAACCACATCTATACTATTATCCTTTATCATAGTCATTTCATTTTCTAAGTAATTAATATATTGTTTAATAGATTGATAAGTATCTAAGTTGTTAGCAGGATGTTCTTGTATATATTTATCGAGTTCTTCTAAATCTAATTTTAAGTTTTGAATTTTTCCTTTATGAAAAATAACATTATCATAACCAATTCTTTCAATCATTTGATTCTGATATTTTTTAGCTAGATTTAACATATCATCGTTCATGTCTATGCCAATAACTTTGCCTGTTTCACCAACAATTTGAGAAACTATATAAGGAACTTTGCCACCACCAGAACCTAAATCTAATACTGTATCTCCTTCTTTGATTTTACCTAAAGGATCTCCACAACCATAGTCTTTCTCTATGATTTCATCTGGTATAATCTTTAAGTACTTTGTATCATATTCTACTGGGCAACATAAATTTTCTTCATGTTTTTTAGCAGCATTTCCATATCTATTGATTACTGAAGTTTCTTGATTCATTAATTTATCCTCCTTAAACTTAAACAATCGTATTAACTATTAATCCTGTAGCAATAGCTACAACTAAAATTGCGATTACGAATGAGACTACAAATTTTTTCTTGAATAATTTAGATAATAATACTACTTCTGGAATACTTGCACCGGCACCACCTATTATCAACGCAACTACTGTTCCTAAAGACATCCCTTTTGATACTAATGCCTCAGCTATAGGTAACATTGTTTCAGGTCTGATATACATTGGAATGCCTATAACAGATCCAATGAATACGGATATAATGCCATCTCCACTTGCGTATTTTGTAATAAATGTTTCGGGTACAAATCCATATATGAATGCTCCAATAAATACACCAATAAATAGGTAAGGAAGCATTGGATATAAAAATGCCCACGCATCATTTAATGCTTGTTTAAAACGAGATCCCGTTTTATTGGCAAAAAATCCATCTCCTTTAACATTTACGCCTTTATAACTTTCAGCCAAATTCATTTTTGAAAACACAAGACCTGTAAAGATACTAAATATTGCTAGTACAATAAAATAAACTATTGCAACTTTCCAGCCCAATAAAACCCATAGCATAAACACCATTAATGGATTCATTAATGGTGAAGCAATTAAGAAACTCATCGCTGGACCAAAAGGTACTTTAGAATTTAATAGACCTGCAAGTATTGGAATAGTTGAACAAGAACAAAAGGGAGTAATCGCACCAAATATCATCCCAAAAAAATAATTGATTCCTTGGTTAGGCTTACTTAACATGTTTTTGATTTTATCTTCCGAAATTACTTGTTGGATTAGACTTACAATAAAACTTACGATTATGAACAGTATTAATAATTCAAAAAATAGCATTAAAAATGTTTTTATAAATTCTATAATTGATTCTAACATCAGTATAATGCCTCCGGATTTCTTTAATCAACTTTTTTTGATTAATTAATCAAAAAAAATTGATCTTTTTTGTATTAAAAGAAGATACTCATAGTATCTTACAGCAAGTATCTTTATTTAAAACTACCTGTATTTGTCGCTCATTAATTTTATAATAGTTCCATGTACCATACTTTTCAGCAATAAGAATATTCGCATCTACTAATTTTTTTAGATGATAAGAAAGTTTAGATTGCTTTAATTCTAATAATTCTTCCAAATCACAGACACACAAAGATTTTGTATCACTCTGACGTATTGAATGTAAAATTTTAAGTCTAATTTTATCAGCAAGTGCTTCAAACACCTTTTCATAAAAGTTTAATTGTTCTTCTTCATCTGCATCTGGATTGACCTTGATTATTTCCATTTAATCACTTCCATTCTGTTATCAAATAGTTATTTAAGTTCTTGAATTGCTTGTTTAAAGTTATGTGCTGTTATTTCACCGTATGCTTCAATATTATCTTTGAAGAAAGAACTTTTCATATATGCTACAGCTTCATTTAAATATATGTCTTTTGAAGTCATAACTAACTTTAAATAACCAATAAAATAATCTACAGATAAATTACCTGCATGATTTACCACCAAAGTTTTCCCTCCAATATTCCAAATAATAAATCAACTTTTTTTGATATATTAAACTTAACACTTTTTTAGAATAATTTCAAATCCAAATGAGTAAAACCCTTGCTAAAATAGAACATACGTTCTATTATAATATTGAGGTGCTTTTATGTTACTCAATTCTAACATTCCAGATGAATATAAATATGAAACGGACTATAGAAAAATCCCAAGAGAATATTTGAATCCCAAAATCCCTCAAGGTCGTGGAAACATCAAATGGAGAGCTTTTGCCACTTTGCCTGAACAATACGAAATATTAAATGAAGTGATGCAAGGTCAAAACAAAATTGCAAATCCCTTATTATCTGATGATGCTTTGAACCAATTAGATTATATAGTTAATCAAAAACTTCAATCCAATGAACCTTGTACAATTGAATATTGGAGTAACGGTTATATAAAAACTTATACTGGATTCATTTTGAAATTCAATGTATTAGAAAAATCCTTTTCATTTTTCAATACTTCCAATAATAAATACTATACTTTATATAGAGAATATATTAACAACATATTTTAAAGTAACCATACAAATAGTAATTAACTAAAATAAGAAGGGGATATTCATAGTATTTTTATGTTTCACTTTTTATTTTTTAAATAATAGCGTATATTGAATTTTTACAGGTTTTCATACATTTTATTATATAAAACGTTAACTTCATTCTTTAATGCTTTATTCTCTTTTTCTAATTTTTTAATTTTTCTTTTCAAGGATTCAATAATTGCATTTTTCCCATCATTTTTGGCTTGAATTACATTTGATTGAGTGTTGTGTTTACGCAATTCTTCAATTTTATTTCGGATTTCTTTATGATTATACAAAGTAGCTTTTGAAACATTTGCATATTTAGAAACAACATTAAAGTTAATCTCTATATTTTCTTTTAAGAGCCTTTCTATTGCAGAATTTACTTTTATTTCTGTATTAGCTTTTTTTCTTTTATGTATTTCTTTCATTTGTTTTTTTCTATCATAATTCCCCATAAGTCCTCCTATGTTTTCATCCTATTATTTCTACCAAAAATAATATTTCCATCTTTTATATTTTTTAATATGTCTTCATATTTTTCTAATAAATTGACATGCTTTTCTACCATATCATCTCTATTAAAATTTTTAGCTACCTCTATAGAATTAATGGTAGATTTAACAAGCAATTCATACTTTTCTACATCTAAATTTGAAAATCCTATTGCTAAATCTTTGCATGGTTTACCTGAATTACAAGTTAAACATGGTGGTGCTTCCATATATGGGCAGTTACCTTTTAACCTTGCATGGCACGTACCATATGGATTGTCCATAGCATTTAATTTATGCTCTTGCCATAAAGAGTTCAATGCATCCTCAGAAAGTTTACTGCTATGTTTAATATTTTTTACTTTACCATCAATATCAAAGGTAAATGCCCCTTGATCAATAACTGATTCAAATGCTTTTCTTTTAGTATCATCAAGAAGTTTTGCATATCTAAGAGTCATTTCAGGAGAGGCATGAGCTAACAGTTCTTGAATTGTTAGAATATCAACTCCACCATTAAGCAACTTAACAGCATATGTATGCCTAAACTGATGTGTTTTAAAGTGAAAAATCTCTCCCTTTTCATCAACAATATTTTTAGTTTTAGCTAAATGATTTAGATGAGAACGAATTAAGTGTTGCGTATATGGCATTCCTTTTCTCTTACCTTTGTATGTAACAAATATATAATTATTAGGATTATTGTCCTTAGTACTTTGTCTTTTAGAATTTGCAATTAAAACTGCTAATATATTAGCTAATTGTTCATCTATAGGTATTCTATGTCCTTTTACAAAAGTTTTTGCAATATCAGTAACTAAAGAATATTTACCATTAATTTTAGTAAGACAGTTATCTTTTAAAGTTAATACATCTGATATACGTAAACCCGTTTTAAATGCTATCCAAATGATAGGTATGATTTCTTCAGGTAAGGAATTTATATTTTCAAATAATTGATCTAATACAAAATCAGGAATATAATCAATTTGATTTTTTTCGATTTTTTCATGTTTAGGCAGGTCTTGTGGCAAAAATAGAAATCTTATATCTTCTATTGGTGCTATGCTATATTTTTCCATAATTATATCATTCAAAAACCTTCTAACTAATTTGAGTTCTTCCCGCACAAAATTTTTTACACTTCGTACGTTTTTACTTTTTGCATATTTAAAAATAGAATCTATATACACTTCCATATGGTTTCTTTCTAAATTATTCAAGTCATTCCAATTAGGTTCTTGATTATGTACACTGTTAAAAAATCTACTTAAAACCCTGACGTACACTCTACCTGTCGCAAAATTTAGATTTCCTGTTATTAATCGTTGTTTCAAATATCGTTTCACGGAATTTCTTATATTAAATGAGCCTATACTTTTGAAATTTAAATAGTTACCAGTAAGTGTTTTATTATAAGCCAAACCATATATTTCTAAATTTCTTATATCCCATATGTCTTTATCCCACTCTTCTCTGTCGTCAACCATTTTTGAAAACTGCCTATAAAACTTTTTTAAGCTTGCAGCTAAAGGCGCTTTTACTTTGTAATTTCCAAAAACAACACTTTTCGACCTTTTCCAAGTTGGTGCATTTCGATTTTCCAACCATTTAATCCATTCTTTTTCTAAACTACTAAATTCGTAGTCAAGCAAGGAATTTAAATCAGGGAATATTTCATTACAAAAAGAAGCAATTTTATTAATATGTACTGCACCACTATTGAATAAAGAGTTTAAAGACCAATACTCAGTAACAATAAATTTAAGACAAATATATTTAAATTCTAGATTTAAGTTCTTATTTTTGAAATTAAAAAACACATTTTTCCTTTTACCACTATATCTTTTTAAATCATCATGAAATTGATTGAAAATCTTAAAATTAGAAACATGCCATACATCATTTTTATAAAAATAGTCACTATAAATATCCGTGTAAGTGATATTCCCCTCAGAATTTATACTTTTACTTTTTAAAAAGCAAAGTTCCTTTTTAAATTTACTTTGAAAAAATTCATTTGTATTTTGAACGCTATTATTCATGTCAATCTCCCTATTCAAATATTTGGAACGAATCTTTCACTTTCTCCCAATTCTCACGTATAAGCTGATCGTCATTGTGTATATACAAATCCATAGTCGTTTGTATATTACTGTGACCAAGCCGTTCTTGAACTTGTTTTATATTTTTACTTTTATTGTAAAAAATAGTAGCATGAGTATGCCTTAACAGATGAGGATGAACATTTATTCCAGTTTTCTTTCTTAAACGTTTAAATATCGAATTTACGTCATTATAATCTAAGGGATCTCCAACATGCTTACCTCTAATTTTAATAAACAAAAATTCAGAACTAGTTGAAACTTCATCCAATACTTCATACAGATAATCATCATATAAATCAATCAAAGATTGTGAAATATATATTTTACGTTCTCCACTTTTTAATCTAGCTCCATTTTTATTTCTTCTAGTTTTCAAAATAATTTGATGTCCGTTAGTCAAATCATATTTGATATCATCTATGTAAAGTGACAACAATTCCCCAATACGCAATCCCGTTTCATATAATAATTGAACCATAAATTTATCTCTTAGGTTTTTTGATGCATTTATTAACTCTTTTATTTCACTGGTACTCAATATTTTCATTTTTTCTCTTGGCTCTTTGACTTTCAATGTGTTTGTAAATAACAAATTATTAGTATTTACATGATCTAAAAAGCTTTTATATGAAGATTTACGATTACTTTCTTTTAAAACTGATTTAGCAATATCTACATTAATTTTTTTAGTTCTAAATAAGTAATCGTAAAAATTAGTAACTACAGTAATAGTTAAGTTTATAGTTCTAGCACTTTTACTATTTAGTAGTCTATCTTTATATATAACTTTTTTATATCTCTTAGGTGTCTTTAACCACATTACAAAATCTACTAAGTCATCAAAAGTTGCATCATTATGATTTTTGTCTATTAACTCAAGGTACATAAAATATCTTTTTAAACAATAAGCATATGTCTTTAAAGTATTCTCACTTTTATCAACACTCTCTAAATACTTTAAATAATAGGTAACATCTTCAACTGGATTTAAATTACTGTCAATTATCATAAAGTTCTTTCCACTGTTAGAATTCACATTTACTATTTTCATAATATAATCCCTTTCCTAAATTTATTTCAATAATACACTAATTCAATAACTTTTCATATTATACATATAATACATAATAAAATTGATATAGATAAAGATTAATTTGTTAAACAGCAGATAATTTTATTTATACATATTATACAAAATAAACTCTAAATTTTTAGATACATATAACCATTTGCTACCTTACCTGAACAATTTGAAACGATTCATCAATATATCATAGATCAAAATAAGGTTGATCGCCCTGTACTTTCTGATGATCAATTATCTGATTTGAATTTTCGTTTACATCAGTCCTTGCAGTTAAATCAGCCAGTAGTTGTACAGTATTATGATGACGGATACTTTAAATCTATCGAACTTAATATTGAACGTATTGATGCTATAACTTTTGAAGTTGAAGGCTATCCATCTCATTCTTCTGATAAATTCAAACTTTCTTTATTAGACATCGTGCGTATTTCCCCTACTTAATTTCTTTTCAAACTCAAGCAAATAAAAAAGCCACTGATGACAATTTCATCAGTGACGCTTTCATTAATTTAATCTTTAAATTAATTATTATTTTCGATATCTGAAACGATTTCTTTAGTTTTTCTTTCGATATCTTCAAAGTCTTTTTTGAAAATATAAGCAAATGCAACTACACCTACACCTACAACAACTGTAGTGATAGCTACTAAACTAAATACAAATTTAAATAAACCTTTAATAAAGTTCCACATTAAAATTCACCTCTACATTTTATATGCATATCTACAATACATTATGATAGCATATTTATCGTTATCAATAAATACATACCCTTTTTACTATTTTTATAAGCTCTCTTTATAAAAATTTTTATGATAAGATATAACTATAAAAAAGACGACTGATTTATTCATCAGCCGTCAGTGCAATATTATAATTATTTATGCCACCAATTATAAATTGCGCCTTTTATATAATCATATTTGCTACGCATGATATCACCCCAAAATAAATTATTTCTCAATGCTATCAGTAACTAATTACAATTTTATTATATATATAATTACATAAAATAACAATTAATGTAACATTAACATTATATTACAAAGTGTAAATTTTGATTAAGGAGTACTTTCATATGCAAAGCGTTCAATCTGAAATTATGAGCTATAGAGGTTCACATTATGATTTAGGCGTACAAACCGCCAAATGGTTAAAACAAACTGACCTCTTGAAAAATAGAGAAAAAGAATGGAAAAAGCGAATTCCTAGATTTGATATAGATATTAACGAAACACATTCTATTTTTCAAACGTATGCACCTAAAATTTGGGAAGAACTCATGGGTATGCAGGATGTATTAAAGTTACCAACACGTCAAATGATTTTAAACTTTGCACATTATCGTTTTACTGATTTAAAAGAAAGTGGTTGTACCGTATTTAACGGGGCGGATTATTTAGTAAGAAATTATGATTATCATCCTGCTACTTATGATGGCAGATATTTATTATACCAACCAAATGATGGCGGATTAGCACAAATTGGTCCAACATCAAGAGTAACTGGACGTATGGACGGTATGAATGAAGCTGGTTTAATAATGGCATATAATTTTATGCATCGTAAAAAACCAGCAAATGGATTCGTTTGTTATATGGTAGGTAGATTAATATTAGAACTCTGTAAAAATGTCGACGAAGCGATTCAACTGTTAAAAGAGATACCACACCGTAGTTCTTTTAGTTATATTTTAATGGACCAATCTTTAAATCATGCCATCGTAGAAATTACACCACGAGATATCAATGTTAGATATGATACTATTTGTACAAATCATTTTGAATTACTAACGCATGAAAATAGAAATTATACTAAAGAATCTAAAGAACGATTAGCACGCGTCATTAATCAAACACATACACAACTTGATAAGCATCAAGCATTCAAATTATTTAATGATCCACAATACGACATATATAGCAAACTTTTCAACAGTTGGTCTGGTACCATTCATACATCGATGTACGAACCACAATCACTTACCGCATGGATGTCTTTAGGTGAGAATCAGATACCTTCAAGTATAGATTTTAATGCTTGGCTTAAAGGCGAAGAGCTCACGCAAAGAACATTTGAAGGCGTCATTGATACAGATTTAACTTTTGCCACACATTAAAAAAGTACAAAACGAGAACAATTAAACTTGTCTCGTTTTGTACTTTATCTTCCTTTATTTTATAACTATATCCCCATCAACTGTATAGAATTCAAGAATATTGTCACTCTTACCTACTTTACTTTCATGAAAATGTTTATTCTCAATTAAAGCCTTTCCTTTACCTGGTTGTAATTTCAACAAAGTATTTTCTGGTTTATCTTTATAAGAATAATGAATATCACCTTTTTTAGTAGAAGCCTTGATATCGCTTCTTGGTGACATACTATTAAAATAAATATCTCCTTCTCCTAATAGAAAAATAGAATCGCTAATATTACTATCATAAACATTTATAAACCCACTATTTAGATTTACATTATTATTTTTTAAAGTAGATTTTTTAATTAAAAATTGTGAGCTATTAGCCTTAATATCTGAATCATTAACATTTAGATTTTTAAATTTCACATAACAATTGGTACTCAGTAAATTTAAATGATTAGTAGTAATATTATCTACGTTCAAATGACCACCTTTAGATACATAAGAAAAAGCATTTAATTTTCCATTTGGCACTTCGATAACAATTTGATTGTCATCTTTTCTAAACGGATTTAAATTAATAGCGTAGCCTCTATCAACATTTTTCACTTCTGAAATTTTCAGTGTTTTATTCTTGTTAACTAAGTTTACTTTATTATCCCCATTATATTTCACTTTAAATTTAGAGCCTTTAACCACCTTAACATTAGTATATTCTGTGTTTATTGATATATTTTTAAAATTAGAGTTAGGATAGGATTTATTAATTTTCGTTTCTTCATAATTCTGTTTTTCAAAGGTGAACCAGCAAACTGTAGCACCTATAAAGAAAACAAGAAAAATGATAAGACCTGAAAACATTATCTTTCTCATCTTCGAACGCTTCCTTTAACTGTTTTAATATACCATCTCAAATATTTTAGAATGAGTCTATATATCGTTTCTAATACTTTAAATGTTATAACAATCAACATTAATCCGAGTCCTGTATAGGCTATTGAAAAAAGAATATTACTTACTGAATCATGTATACCTTTATATAAAGACGATAAGACTAAAATTAAAGGTGCACAAATTAATAACACGGAAACAATAAACAAAATAACGAATATCATACATATGAAAAACACTGGAATTAATACTAAAAATACTGATAGCAAACCTAAACTTAATGAAGCCGTAACAGCTCGTAACGTATTATGAAATGTTGGTTTATATTCAGCATATTCAATCGCGCTATGCGCTTTGACCTGTTTAGCTATATCATTAGGCTCTTTTAACGCTTTAACTATTTCCGCTTCAGATTTACCTTTCAGTTCCTCTTCATAAAAGTAATGTTCATAATCATACATTTTTTTATCTTTTTCTTTGCGAGGTAGTTCGTCTAATGAGACTTCTAATTCATTCAAAAATGTAATTTTATCCATAGTATTGTCACTCTTTCTATCTATTTTTTCAATTAGTTGCAATACTAATGTTCAACTATTTAGTTACTTACTAAAGAATTCAATCCGCTTCACGATATCATCTTTATATAAAATACTTAATTTCATATGATGTTCACGATCTCGATAAGTTATTGATTGATAGTTCTTACCTATTTTACTTTTTTGATAATTACTACCTAAATCATTAATAACTTCATCAATATGACTCCCAATTCTAACACCAAAATTTGTATGTATCTCTTTATCTTTAACAAGTACAATGCCTTTAACAACGTGTTTCTTTTTATGTACTTTAACTGTTAAATCATCATACTTTTTATGATTATAAAATGTGTAACGATCTACTTTAATATTTTTATTTACATTAAAATCCTTTTTATGAAATTGTTCATTTAAATGTATCCCATTTATTGATGCACTTGATAAATCAACGGTTTTTATATTTTTATAAAATGAAAGACCTATCAGAAGTAAAATGGCTAATATTAAGAATAGCGTACTAATTATCCATCGATTCTGTATGCGCAAAGATGTTCACCACTTTCAACTTATTATAATAAATATAGCATAAGGTGTATTTAGTTTCATCTCACGGTAGGTATTTGCTAAAATGAGAGAATTTTTAAAATATTTTAATTTATTTACATTATAAAAATTGGTATAATATATAAAATGATTAAAGGAGGTTTTTTCGATGACCAATTTAGAAACATATTTTAAAAACAGTCAAGACATCGGACCTTATATTGAGCAGATGCAAGACAATAAAGACAATCTCGTTTCAATTTATGATTCCTTTAAGTTACCTGAAGATGATGAAAGATTACAGAAATTAAAATCATCTAACTATTCTAAAGTATTGGTAATTACCGAAGGCTGGTGTGGCGATGCCATGATGAATCTTCCAATACTTAAACATATTGCTGAAGCCCTAGAATTAGAAGTCAAAGTGTTCCATAGAGATGATGATACACATCTTATAGACCAATATTTAACAAATGGAAAATCACGTTCAATTCCTATTTTTGTATTTTTAAATGATAATTATGAACAAGAAACAGTTTGGGGTCCACGTGCTAAAGAAGTTCAATCATTTGTTACGAATTTACGTGAAGATACTTTACCAAGTAAAGATCACCCGGATTATGAAGATAAAGTTAAAGAAACACATTTAATTATTTCAAATCGATATAAAACAGATTCCACATTCTGGAAAGCAGTTTACAATTCAATTATTGATCAAATGCTTTATAAATAACACCTATATATAACGAAGCTATTTGAGTAAGATAGCTTCGTTTTCTTTTGAAATCTCCCGTTTTAACGCCTTATTCTCTCTTAAATTAAAATATTAAAAACCGGGACTATCAAGCCCCGGTAATCACTTATTCTAAATATCTCTTTTAGCTGCATATAATACATTAACAATAAATAGCACTACGATTGATGCTATAGAAATAAACCATTGCCAATGTGTAAATGAAACATCGGACTCAGTCATTTTTTGAGTTAAATATGTGAATGGAATGTATTTAAATGACTTATGAATGTCATCACCGATGTTTGGAATTAAACCTACTAGCGGTTGGATAAATGGCACAATTAATAATAAGAAAATGCCTAACGTAAATATAACAGCTGGTTTTTCAACTGCTAATGTAATTAAAAATAAAAATAATCCAAAGAATAGGAAAAAGATAAGATAGAACCAAATGTTAGTTAAAAAGTTATCTCCGTCAATACTTTTACCTTTAGTTGTAGATTCAATTACAATAATCACTATATATTGAACAAGTGTAAATAAAAATGAAATTAGAATCATTGAAATTGTTTTAGCAACAATATAGCCAATTCTACTACTCATTTTGTTCATATATAATTGAATTGTTCCTTGTGAGTAATCTCGAGTAATTGTTTTGATAATAAATAATAAACCTGCAAATAAGAATAACCAATTGGCCATGATAAATACCATTGTATAGTCCACTTTGTGTCCAGGACTATAATTTGCCATCATGACAGCTTGAAAGACAGTTAAACCAATGACAAGTATAAACGCAATGTACGTGAGCGGACTTTTAAAAATACTAATTAAATCATGTTTTACTAATTGTAAAGATCTCATTATTTATCACCTCTTTGATTAATATTAAAGTAAGTATCACGTAATGAACTTTTACGTGTTTCAATATATTTAGGATAAATATTGAGTTTTGCTAATGCTTCAAGTACATCTTTATAATTTTTTTGCGCTTTGATTATGATTTCTCCATTTTCTTTATTAGACTGTTGAACATGGAATTTTTCTGTTAACATTTCTAATGCATTTTGATAGTCTTCTGTATCGATTGAAATAATCGTACTATCTTTTGGTCCACCATCTTTCATATTGACATCTTGTACGAATGTACCATCTCTTAAGAATACAGCTCTATCACAAATGAGTTCAATGTCCTCTAATTTATGACTAGAAATCAATATTTTCATTTCTAACTGTTTAACCAATGATTGAATCGTCTTCAATACGTCAATCGAACCATCTGGATCCATACCATTTGTAGGTTCATCTAAAATAAGGTATTTTGGTTTATTCATTAATGAAACTGCTATAGCTAATTTTTGCTTCATACCCATTGAATATTTTTTCACTTTTTTCTTGATATAAGGTCTCATACCGAATGCATCAATGATGTGATCCGCATATTCTTTATCGAATCCTTTACCTAATACTTGTGCAAATAATTTTAAATTATATAAACCTGTTTTATTATCATATAGTTTAGGATGCTCAATTAAATAACCAACATTTTCATTATTAGGTAAATTAACTTTCCCCTCATAATTAATAATATTCCCATTCATTACTTTCATTAGTGTTGTTTTACCTACACCATTTTTACCGATTAATCCTACGATTTGACTGTTTCCAAAATCAAAATCAATATGATCTATAACAGTATTTTGGCCATATTTTTTTGTTATTTGTTCTAACTTCATTGTAGACCTCCTTTAAAGTGTATGTTTCTTAATTTTATTTAGTTGTAAAACGTAATTAATGATTAAAACTATAATACTTAATAGTACAAATCCATAATTTAAAAAATAAGAGTAAAATTGTGGAATTTGACTATGATTTAAAAATATATAATTAATTAAAATCAAGGTGACGGATAATAGAAATGGTAATGCGAACATAATCAAAATGATATAAGCAATATATGATACTCCCTCAGTTTTATACTCAGTACTTTTTCTAAAAGCTACTGGTATCGATAAGAAGTTCGCTACAATATAGGCATATGTAGTTGAGAAATATATTGCATTGGTTTGAATAGAATCTGATTCATAACCGTATAAAGTAATCACAATTGCACCAAATAAAGTAAAGAAGATACATGTTAAATAATTGGCGTTTAACATATCCTTCTTGGATACTGGTAAACTTCCAAAAAATAAGTTTGATCGATTCCCACCTAATCGTCGATGAAATCTAAACAAATGACCAGCATCGAGTATAGACATTATCATTAAAATTAATCCAAGCGGTATTGCCATAACAGAATTCATGAGCGGATTAGGTTTCATTATGAAGCTATATATTGGATAAAATACAATCAATGCTATATACAAAATAAGAGTCCAGTATCTTAATTTAATATTTCTAATTAATAATTGCTTCATTTTTTATCCTCACTTTCTAAAGTAAGGGGCTCATATGATTTACTCTTAAATTTTTCTAAATAAATCATTAATTCTTCTATACTCGGATTTTGAACTTCAATATCATTTCCGAATATTTCTTTAAATGTTTGTGCATGTCGTGTTAAAGCTGTATATCCAGTTTTCCTAGTTTCTCTGTAGATTAATAATTCTTCCAATTCTTCATCTAAATCATTATGATTACCTTTAATAATTTGAAATTTACTCATTAACGATTCAATTGAATCATTTAATATCATTTCACCGTCTCTGATATATACTAAATAATCAGCAATCTTTTCCAAATCTGAAATAATATGTGTAGAAATGAAAACTGTCTTATCTTCATCAATTAGTTCTTGTTGAATAATTTCTAATACTTCATTTCTTACAATTGGGTCCAAACCCGAAGTAGGCTCATCCAAAATAAATAACTCAGCATGATGGCTAAATGCAATAGCCAGTGACAATTTCATCTTCATACCATTAGAAAATTGATTGATTTTCTGATTATACGGTAAATCAAATCTACTTAAATAATCATTAAACAAATAACTATCCCAATCTTGATAAAAAGGAGAAATGATATTTTCTAACTTTTTTATAGTCCATTTTTCATTAAAGTATGTTTCTGAATAAACAAAGCCTATTTTATTTTTTATCTTAATAGGATTCGTTAACATACTGTCACCTAAAATTGAAATGCTTCCACTATCGTATTGTAATAAATCCATAATTAATCGTATGACTGTCGTTTTCCCTGCACCATTAGCACCAATAAATCCTGTAACAAATCCTTGAGGCACATTGAATGATACGTCCTTCAATTTAAAGTTCCGTCTAGAATAATTAACATGGTTCAATTCTATAGCATTCATTATTCTTCCTCCTCATAAATTAAGGAAAGAATTTCTTGTAGTTCTTCTAAAGACATGCCAATTGTCTTTGCTTCTTTCGTCATTGATTTTGCTAAATTTTCAATCACAAAGAACTGCTTTTCCTTTAGAATTGAGTTATCCTGTTCTTTCACAAACGTTCCCTTACCTCTAATCGTAGTAACAAAACCATCTTTTTCCAAATCTTCATATGCGCGTTTGGTTGTAATTAAACTAACTTGTAAGTCTTTTGCTAATTCACGCATAGATGGTAAATGTTCACCAGAAGAAACGTATCCTTTCAAAATGTTCTCTTTAATTTGTTGTTTGATTTGTTCATAAATGGGATATTCACTGGTGTTCTTCAAAATAATTTTCATTGATGTCCCCCTTTTCTTCTGTATATAATCAATATACACACTATATACAAATTTGTAAAGTATATATATGATTCTCCTTTATACATATGGTTGGACGATAACAAATTATATATAAACAATATATACAGATTAAAAAAACAGCATGTAAACTACACACTGTTTCCAACAATTCATTTCTAAATTGATTACTTTTTATGATTATTTTTACGTCGATCATTATTTCTACTTATAAATGCGCATATTATGAACATAATAGCAGCAAGCAGTAATTTTATTCCTGAAGATTCATTTCCTGTAGCTTGCAAATAATAACCTATAATGAATAATATGATTGCTAACACTACAAATATTTTAGTCATATGCTTCATTGAATTCACCTCATTATTTTAAATTATATCAAACTATCAGTTTTTACTAAAATTCATTCAAACGTTATATTGATTGCGATATATATATCGCGATGTTACTATATAATTGTATCCACAAATTATACTACACAACCCCAAGTCTGGTACCAGCAGGCTTAGGGTATTTTGTGTATGGTCATCTATTTATCTTTCCAATTAATTTCTAACCAAACTCGAAAGATAACAAGTAGGCCACCTGTTAATAAAGTTATAATTCCATCTTGCCACCACGTCATTATACTACACCTCCCAAATGCAAAGTGTCATAAATGTCGATGACCTATACTTATCTTAACATAAAACAGAACACATGTTCGTATATTTTGCTGAATAATTAATATTAATTAAATCTTTAATAACAATACTTTATCTTTGGACAATTTCAAGATACTATAAGGATAATGACTTTAATTTAAAAAAGAGAGGTTATCCAATATGAACCCATTAGCCCAAAATTTAAACGAACAACTAAAACAGTCAAATCCTGAAATCTTTTCTATGCTTTCAGATTTAGGGCAAAATATGTTTTATCCAAAAGGTATTCTTTCTCAATCTGCTGAAGCAAAGAGCACAAAGTATAATGCAACAATTGGTATGGCAACCAATGACAACGGTAAAATGTATGCCAATGCTCTAAATCAAATGTTTAATGAACTGTCACCAGATGAAATCTTCCCATATGCACCACCTCAAGGTATTGAAGAATTGCGTGATTTATGGCAAGAAAAAATGTTAAAAGATAGTCCTGATTTAACTAAAGAAGTCATGACAAGACCCATTGTTACCAATGCACTTACGCATGGACTTTCACTTGTAGCCGACCTATTCATCAATTCAAGTGATACTATTTTATTACCAGAGCATAACTGGGGAAACTATAAATTAGTATTTAACACACGACACAATGCAAACATCGACACATATCCAATCTTTGATGAAAATGGTCACTATACTACGAAATCATTAGTTAAATCTTTAAAAGCTTATAATAAAGATAAAGTCATAATGATTCTTAATTATCCGAATAACCCTACTGGTTACACACCTAATAATGAAGAGGTACAAACCATTGTCAATGCAATTAAATCATTAGCAGAAAAAGGAACACAGGTGGTAGCTGTGATTGACGATGCGTACTATGGATTGTTTTACGAAGATGTCTATACTCAATCTTTATTCACTGCATTAACAAATATTCAATCTAAAAATGTACTTCCAGTGAGATTAGATGGTGCAACTAAAGAATTCTTTGCATGGGGATTCCGTGTAGGATTTATTACATTTGGTGTAGAAGACGCATCTACTAAAGATGTATTAGAAGCCAAAACTAAAGGATTAATACGTAGCAATATTTCAAGTGGCCCACTACCATCTCAAAGTGCTGTTAAACATGTACTTAAAAATAATGTTCAATTTAATAAAGAAATTGAACAAAATATAACGACATTACGAGAACGATATGAAATAACAAAAACAGTCGTATATGCGGATCAATATCAATCTCATTGGCAAGCATATGATTTTAATTCTGGTTACTTTATGGCAATTAAAGTTAAAGATGTAAATCCTGAAACATTACGTCAGCATTTAATTGAGAAATATTCAATTGGTGTCATCGCATTAAATGAAACTGATATTAGAATCGCATTTAGTTGTGTAGAAAAAGATGATATTCCACATGTATTTGATTCAATCGCAAAAGCAATTGATGATTTGAGATAATATAACAAAAAGGTTAGACCAACTCAATTTGTGGTCTAACCTTTTTTCATCTTATTCAATAAATATATCTAAATAAAAATCAATAAAATAAATCCTACAATTGCTAATGAAAATGGTCCATAAGCTTTTAAGTTATCTTTAATTTTTAATCCTATAAAACCATCTATTAATTGGATTAAAGCCATTAAAAATGTCATAGCAAATAAAAATAGATGATTTATAAAGAATAGTGTTGCGACGCACAATAATGCAATTGAAAAACTTCTAGCAAACGCATAAAGTGCATTCACTTGTTTAGTTTTAATGCATGCATCGATTGCATAAAATAAACTTACTAACGAACTAATACTTGTAAAGATTGCGATAACAAAATACATAATAACTCCTCAAATTCTCTATTTTATAGTCAACATGTTATTAATATAATTTATTATATACTCTTTTAAGCTATAAGTCTTTTCTTTTCAATTTTAATTTACAAAGTATGAATCCCAATAGCAGTAAAACAATACTAGTGTTTCCTTTTTCATTCGTTTGTTTCTTTCCTGTATTTGGTAATTCTATTTTGTCTTTTTGTATCTCTTTCTTAATTACATAATGTGTTTTTACATTTTCAATTTCACTTTCATTAAGTAATTTTTCTTGTTTATTATTATACAAATCATACACTGTTCCTTTAAATTTCGGAATTATAAAATGAATACTTTCACTTTCATCACTATTACCAAATGTACTACTTACTAGCAATTCTTTATAATTTTGGACTATTTGATAATCAATGGTAACTATACCAGTTTCACTATCTATTTGAATCCCACTTATTTTGTGATTAAGGTTCCATTGATAATCAGCTTTTGTCGCAATAATTTCAATATTACTATTATGGGATGAACTTATAAATTGTATTCTCATTTTATCTGTTTTCCCATTTGGTTTAATAGAAATTGAACCTTTCTCTTTATCCCATATAATTATAGGTAGCATAGGTTTACTTTGTTTCACAGGAACATTAGCAACAATTTTTTCACTCGGATCACTGTTACCGAGGGTTTCACTTGCTACGACTTCACTGCCATTTTGAACACCTTGATAGCCCACTGTTAATGCGCCGTTTGCGGTGTCTATACTAATACCTACAGGCTTTTCATTTAACGCCCACTGATTGCCTATTTTTGTAGCTATGACAACTTTCGGATCGCCATTAGGATCTACATAATGGACTATCATCTTATCCGCATTACCTTGTGGTGTTACTGTTACACTAGCGTTCGCTTCATTTGATGTAATGACTGGCGCCATCGGTGTAGCTTCTTTTACAGGGACATTCGCTCTAGTTTCGGTACTTACATCACTATTACCGTGACTCTCATTAGCTGTGACTTCGCTACCATTTTGAACACCCTGGTATCCTACTGTCACTGCGCCACTTGTATTATCTATACTAATACCGGTTGGTGTTTCATTTAATGTCCATTGATCTCCTGTTTTTGTTGCGACAACTTCTTTTGGATCTCCGTTCGGTGCGACATAGTGTACTGTCATCTTATCTGAACCACCTTGTGGTGTTACCGTTACACTCGCATTTGCTTCATCTGATATAATGACTGGCGTCATCGGCCTCGCTTCTTTCACAGGGACATTCGCTCTAGACTCTGTACTTGCGTCACTATTTCCATGCGTTTCACTCGCACTGACTTCGCTACCATTTTGAATACCTTGATATCCTACTGTCACTGCGCCACTTGTATTGTCTATACTAATACCGGTTGGTGTTTCATTTAATGTCCATTGATCTCCTGTTTTTGTTGCGACAACTTCTTTTGGATCTCCGTTCGGTGCGACATAGTGCACTGTCATCTTATCTGCATCACCTTGTGGTGTTACTGTTACACTCGGATTCCCTTCATCTGATGTAATGACTGGCGCCATCGGCGTCGCTTCTTTCACAGGGGCATTCGCTCTAGACTCTGTACTTGTGTCACTATTTCCATGCGTTTCACTCGCACTGACTTCGCTACCATTTTGAATACCTTGATAACTGACTGTCACTGCGCCACTTGTATTATCTATACTAATACCTGTTGGTGTCTCGTTTAATGCCCACTGATCACCTACTTTTGTAGCGATCACTTCTTTTGCATCTCCGTTTGGCGCGACATAGTGAACTGTCATCTTATCTGCATCACCTTGCGGTGTTAACGTTACACTTGCATTTGCTTCATCTGATGTAATGACTGGCGCCGTTGGCGTCGCTTCTTTTACAGGGACATTCGCTCGTGATTCTAAACTTGTATCACTATTCCCATGTGTCTCACTTGCGCTTACTTCACTACCATTTCGAACACCTTGATAGCCCACTGTCACCGCTCCACTTGTATTATCTATACTGATACCTGTTGGTGTCTCGTTTAATGTCCATTGATTGCCTGTTTTTGTCGCAATTACTTCTTTCGCATCTCCATTCGGTGCAACATAGTGCACTATCATCTTATCTGCATCACCTTGTGGTGTTACCGTTACACTCGCATTCGCTTCATTTGATGTAATGACTGGCGCCGTTGGCGTTGCTTCTTTCACAGGCACATTTGCTCTCGCTTCTGCACTTGCATCACTATTACCGTGACTTTCATTTGCTGTGACTTCGCTACCATTTTGAACACCTTGATAGCCTACTGTCACTGCCCCACTTGTATTGTCTATACTGATGCCTGTTGGTGTTTCATTTAATGTCCATTGCGTTCCAACTTTAGTTGCAATAACCTCTTTTGGATCGCCGTTTGGCGCGACATAGTGTACTGTCATCTTATCTGAACCACCTTGCGGTGTTACTGTTACACTTGCATTTGTTTCATCTGATGTAATGACTGGCGCCGTTGGCGTCGCTTCTTTTACAGGGACATTCGCTCTAGACTCTGTACTTGCGTCACTATTTCCATGCGTTTCGCTCGCGCTGACTTCGCTACCATTTTGAATGCCTTGATAGCCTACTGTCACTGCACCACTTGTATTATCTATACTAATACCGGTTGGTGTTTCATTTAATGTCCATTGCGTTCCGACTTTAGTTGCGACAACTTCTTTTACATCGCCATTCGGTGCGACATAGTGCACTGTCATCTTATCTGAATCACCTTGCGGTATAACTGTTACACTCGCATTTGCTTCATCTGATGTTATCACTGGCGCTACCGGTGTTGCTTCTTTTAATGGCACATTCGCTCTAGACTCTGTGCTTGCGTCACTATTTCCATGCGTTTCATTCGCACTGACTTCACTTCCATTTTGAACACCTTGGTATCCTACTGTCACTGCACCACTTGTATTATCTATACTAATACCGGTTGGTATTTCATTTAATGTCCACTGATTGCCTACTTTTGTGGCAATCACTTCTTTTGGATCGCCGTTTGGCGCGACATAATGGACTATCATCTTATCCGCATTACCTTGTGGTGTTACTGTTACACTCGCGTTCGCTTCATTTGATGTTATCACTGGCGCCATTGGTGTTGCTTCTTTTAATGGTACATTCGCTCTAGTTTCGGTACTTACATCACTATTACCGTGACTCTCATTAGCTATGACTTCGCTACCTTTTTGGACACCTTGGTGATTGATTGTTACCGCACCATTTGTATTATCTATACTAATACCTGTTGGCGTTTCATTTAATGCCCATTGACCTCCTGTTTTTGTCGCAATTACTTCTTTCGCATCGCCATTCGGTGCTACATAGTGCACTATCATTTTATCTGCATCACCTTGTGGTGTTACCGTTACACTCGCATTTCCTTCATCTGATGTTATCACTGGCGCCGTTGGCGTCGCTTCTTTTACAGGGACATTTGCTCTAGCTTCTGCACTTGCATCACTATTACCGTGACTCTCATTTGCTGTGACTTCGCTACCATTTTGAACACCTTGGTACCCTACTGTCACTGCACCACTTGTATTATCTATACTAATACCGGTTGGTGTTTCATTTAATGTCCATTGATCTCCTGTTTTTGTTGCGACAACTTCTTTTACATCGCCATTCGGTGCAACATAGTGCACTGCCATTTTATCTACATCACCTTGCGGTGTTACTGTTACACTCGCATTCGCTTCATCTGATGTAATGACTGGCGCCATCGGTGTCGCTTCTTTCACAGGCACATTCGCTCTAGTTTCGGTACTTACATCACTATTTCCGTGACTCTCATTTGCTGTGACTTCACTTCCATTTTGAATGCCTTGATAACTGACTGTCACTGCCCCACTTGTATTATCTATACTGATACCTGTTGGCGTTTCATTTAATGCCCATTGACCTCCTGTTTTTGTCGCAATTACTTCTTTCGCATCGCCATTCGGTGCGACATAGTGCACTGTCATTTTATCAGTGTCTCCTTGTGGAGTAACTGTTAAGCTTGCATTTTCTTCATTAGTTGTCATTACAGGTATTGAAGGTGTAAGGCGCTTAAGTTTGATTTTTTCATGTTCTATTTGAGTAGTAATTTGATTGATAAAATCTTGGTTTTTTCTATCTGCCATTGGCACATTATTATTGGCTTCATCTAAAATAGCTTTGGCTTCATCCAATTTTAATTTTAAATTATTGACTGAAACTGTTGTATAATCCGCTTCATTGATTGAATCCAAATATTGTTTCGTATCATTATATTTATTTCTTAAGTCTTCCTTATACATTAATATTGCAACTTGTTGTTGTTCTACTTTATCTATACCAGATTTTTGTCTATCATTTCCTCGGAATGACGCATCAGTTCTATAGGTTACATTTCCATCTAAATCTACAATACTTGGTTTAACGGCAGGGAAATCAACAGTATACGTTATCGTCTTAGTAGTTCCAGCAGCTACTTTTCCAGCATTGAGTGTTAATAAACCCGTTGCCTCATTATAGTTCGTACTCGCATTTGTTGCAGAAACAAATTTTGTTCCTTGTGGTAACGTTACTCGATAAATGGTTTCATTTGAACTTGTGTGTCCTTTATTTTCAAGGATTACTGAAATTGTACCACGTGCATAATTAGAAGTTGATGAATCACTTGTAAAGTCGTAATTGATTTCAGTTACTCTAGATACAACATAAGCACCACTATTTACATTAACTCTACTAACAGCACCACCGTACATGTAATTTGGATTATCTCCAAAACCATAAGCACTATTTGTTTGGTTAGAGGTTAATGTGTACGAATTTGAAATTGGAATAAAGGATAACCTTACTCTATCAACATCACTTGGAACATTGACCATGAGATTCAGTTTTCCAGTTGGATATTTACCCATACCATTTATCTGTTTATCAAATAATACTCGATTACCGTCTGGTGTTGTTATTTTGGCTTTTACACCTGGCCAAGCATTAATTGTTGCTAAAGCTGAAGATATAAAATCTACGACTAATTCTGAATTAGGTGCAACATCAATATCTTGATAAATACCGGCTACTCTAGGGTCAGGCACACGTCTGTCAAATCCATCTGTTGTTCTGGCTAATACGACGCCATAAGGTGCTGAACTATCACTCATAAATGTTGGATAATTTCTTACTTTAGTAGTCATTACTATAGGAAATTCTTTATCTGGATCTGTAGATACACTCGTCCATCCAATGACATCTTTAACAACCGTTAGACTTGTTTTTTGATTTGGTAAATTTCCTCCAGAAACTTGATCAAAGTGTCCGTTAATCACACCGGTATTAGTTTCATTGTATTTTAAAGGGTCATTATTATTTTGATTTGGTACTGCCCTAAATGATGCACCTTCTGATTGTCGCACTACTTGAGAATGTTGATTATTACTTGATGGTTCTGTGTTTGTTGCAGGTATACCTTTATTACCATTTTGTTCTTTTGTAATTTGAACTTCATTGTTATTCTTTTTTCTTTTTAATTTAGCAGCACTGTTAATGAAATTTCTGTAATATCCATCAATTTCTGCTTGAGTAGATTCTTTTTGTAAAAATTTTTCAGCATTAGTAATATCATAGTTAAATTCTTTTATTGATTCATCTGTCTTATCATTTAAATTTATTTTTTTATATTGTTGAATTAATTGTTTTAATTGCTCATTATTTCCACTATTTGATTGTTCAGAAGTCACCTGCTTATTATCCATTACTGGCGTTGCTTCGTTGTTCGTATTATTTGGAGTTGTTTCGTTGTTTGTATTATTTGTAGTTGCCTTTAATATTTCAGTATTTTGGTTAAGTTTTTTCTCATCTTGCTTATCTTCAATCACTGTACTATTTGTATAGCTGTTATCTATTTCAGTAGGTTGATTGAATTCTGCTGCATTTGCCATGTTAGTATGTCCAAATATTAAATACAATGAAGCTACAGTAATACTAGTCACGCCATACCCTTTTAACTTTCTAATGGAAAAATAGTTTATTTTTTTATTTTCTTGGTTGTCTTTTCTAGGGTGTTTCAATTATGACTTCCTCCTTATTATTTAATTGTCAAAATGAATAATGCGTTAATTCAAATCAACATGTCGTTCCTGAATTAAAACATTTCTTTATAAAAATCACAATAAATAATATAACATTTGTGGATTGGTACCTCAACTATTTTATTCTATAAAATATTTTGCTATTTTAATTGAATAAGTTGTCATTATTTATGATAAATAGCTTAAAAACGCATCAATTTCAATAAATAAAAAACTTTCTAGCGAAATGGATCACTAGAAAGTTTTAATTATCTTTATGTCTAATTTATGAAGTTTTTATCAATTGTCCAATGCGATGGCGTGAACTTACATCATACCAGGCATGCCGCCACCCATTCCAGCTTGTTCTGATTGATCTTTTTCTGGAATTGTTGCTACAACTGCCTCTGTTGTCAAGAACATTGCAGCTACACTTGCTGCATGTTGTAATGCTGAACGTGTTACTTTAGTAGGGTCTACAATACCTTCTTCAAGCATATTAACCCATTCATTTGTTGCAGCGTTGAATCCAACACCTGCATCTGCATTTTTAAGACGTTCTACAATAATAGAACCTTCCAATCCAGCATTTTCTGCAATTTGTCTAACTGGTGCTTGCAATGCTTTTAAGACAATATTAACGCCTGTTTCAACATCGCCAGTTGCTTCAATATCACTTACTTTTTTATAAATATTTACTAATGCTGTTCCACCACCAGCAACGATACCTTCTTCAACAGCTGCTCTAGTTGAGTTTAAAGCATCTTCAATACGTAATTTACGTTCTTTTAATTCAGTTTCACTAGCAGCACCTACTTTGATTACTGCAACACCTCCGGCTAATTTAGCAAGACGTTCTTGTAGTTTTTCTCTATCGAAGTCAGAATCAGTTTCTTCAATTTGTGCTTTGATTTGGCTAACTCGTGCATCGATATTATTTTCATCACCGTCTCCATCAACAACTGTTGTATTATCTTTAGTAACTTCAACCTTATTAGCACTACCTAACATATCAATAGAAGCATCTTTTAATTCTAATCCTAAATCATCTGTAATGACTTGTGCACCTGTTAAGATTGCTAAGTCTTCTAACATTGCTTTGCGACGATCACCAAATCCTGGTGCTTTAACTGCTACTGCTGTAAATGTACCTCTCATACGGTTTAATACAATATTAGTTAATGCATCGCCTTCCACTTCATCCGCTACAATTAAAATTGGACGATTAGATTGAACCACTTGTTCTAATAAAGGTAAAATATCTTGGAAAGAAGAAATTTTCTTATCGGTAACTAAAATGTATGGTCGTTCTAATTCTGCAATCATTTTATCTGAGTCAGTAACCATATATGGTGATTGGTATCCTCTATCAAATTGCATACCTTCTACAACTTCTAATTCAGTATTGAAACCATTAGATTCTTCTATAGTAATAACACCATCGTTGCCCACTTTTTCCATAGCTTCTGAAATATATTTACCAATTTCTTCATCCGCTGCAGAAATGGCACCTACTTGAGCAATTTCATTTTTATTTTCTACTTTTTGAGAAATTTCATGTAAAGCTTCAACTGCTACTTGAACTGCTTTATCAATACCTTGTCTTAAACCTACAGGGTTTGCACCGCTAGTCACATTTTTAAGTCCTTCTTGAATCATTGCTTGTGCTAGTACTGTTGCAGTGGTAGTACCATCACCAGCAATTTCATTTGTTTTGTTAGCTACTTCTTGAACTAATTTGGCACCCATATTTTCATATGGATCTTCTAACTCAATTTCTTTTGCAATTGTGACCCCATCATTTGTAATTAATGGCGCTGTATATTCTTTATCTAATACAACATTGCGTCCTTTTGGTCCAATTGTCACTTTCACGGCATTTGCCAATTTATCTACACCACGTAACATTGCTTGACGTGCGTCTTCTGAGAATTTTAAATCTTTAGCCATTATGTCTAACCTCCAGTATTGTCAATCTTCTTACTTTTTTATAATACGTTTATTTTATGCTTCAATAATTGCTAAAATGTCGTCTTCATTTAATACGATGTATGTTTCATCGCCACGTTTAACTTCTGTTCCTGCATATTGTTGGAATACAATTGTATCCCCTTCTTTTACTTCAGGAGCAACTCTAGAACCATCATCTAATAAGCGCCCTTTTCCGACTGCTTTAACGATGCCTTCATTTGATTTTTCTTTAGCACTATCTGTTAATACGATACCACTTTTAGTTGTTTGTTCTTGTTCTTTTCTTTCAATAATCACACGATTTCCTAATGGTTTAAGCATGATTGTTCCTCCTTGTTGAGTACGAATTTTAGCACTTAAACTTTTAGAGTGCTAAACTACTTTTATAATAATCAAATTTGGTCAATATTTCAAGCAGGACGTCTTTGAATTTATTTTGTACATAATGATTTTTTACGATAAAATAAACTATAAACAGAAAATCGGAGGTCCAATATGAAAAGATTTTGGGTGTCATTATTAACAGTATTAATTTATGCCTTAGCTCAATTTTTACCAGGCATGTTATTACGAAGTGGATTAATCCAACCAGAAAAAGGTATGGAAACAACTCAATTTATGATATATACACAAGTATCATTATTTATAGTCGCAGCTATATTAATCATATTAATTAACTTATATATTAAAAATCCTACTCGTCTCGAAGCAGGTGTTAAAGAATCCAAACGCTACATCATCAGTTGGGCATTACTTGGATTTTGTATCGTCATGGTATATCAAGTTGTTGTGAGTTTAATTTACACACTTGTTTTAGGACAACAACAACAAAGTCCTAATACTGAGCGATTAATGGCTATTGCTAAACAAATGCCAGTCTTTATTATATTAATTTCAGTTGTTGGTCCAATTTTAGAAGAGTTTGTATTTAGAAAGGTGTTATTTGGTGAATTATACAACGCCATCAAAGGTAATCGTATCGTTGCCTTTTTAATAGCTTCCATTGTGAGCTCACTTCTTTTTGCATTAGCACATAATGATATTAAATTTTTACCTATGTATTTCGGTATGGGAATGTTATTCTCATTAGCTTATACATATACACATAGAATCGCTATACCAATCGGCATTCACATGTTACAAAACGGTACTGTTGTCATTATGCAAGTCTTCGGTGGTGAAGCACTTAAAAAAGTACAAGAACAAGCCAACTTTATCATCCATCTTATATTGAATTAAATATAAATTAATAGAGCCAGTCACATTTTCAGTGATTGGCTCTATTTTTTAATATCATTTTATTGTGCACCTTCATCTTGCTTTCGTCGTTTTAACAGAAATGCAATGATTACACCAATGAAAATGGCAATAATACTTGTACCTAACGTCATTAATAAACGATTTGTTTTCTGCTCTTTTTGATAACTTTCTTTCTGTTGATTTGATGTACTTATTTTATCATCGCTATGATTTTCAAAAGAACTTTTATCACTCGATTCTTTATCTTCAGGTTTCTTTAAATCAGGCATTGATCCTATATCGCCTGTTATTAAAGCTAGAACTTGATCATCTAAGTTTTTATAGTACTTCTTTGAATCCAATGGGTTAAAATACTGAAATCTAAAATAATTAGATGATTGTTGTAATGAATTTAAATATTGATTTCCACTAAACGTTTCTTTTCTAAAAATATTGTAAATATCCCTATCTGAAATAACACCATTAGAATTATCAAGTTGATGAATTTGATTAATCACAAATGGGTTATATTTGTATGAACCTTCTGCTAAAGAATTAAACCTTCTTATTAGCGACTGCTGATTTGATGTACGCTCAAAGCCTTTTTGATTGTTGAAAATTGATTCCGGTCTTTGCCACATAAAACGATTACTATCATAATTAGATGTATTAGATTGTGACTGATCGTATGAATTTGATTTCCGCACTGGTCCTAAAACTTGATTTTGAGAGTCGTATCGAGGCATTAATTGCACAGAATTATGATTAGAATTCTGATATTGGCTATTGCTCACGTTATTGTTATTTGCATTTTGCCAATGATTGGGTCTTTGATTATTTGATTGACCATGATGAGTCGAACCTGTTCCATTGGCTTGATGATTTGAATTATTTTCACCGGGATATTGTGAGTTTCCATCTTGAGATGACTGCTGACCTTGATTTATAGGTGGTTGCTGATTGCTTGGTTTTTGATGTTGATGATGAGTTTGTCCTGAACCTGGTTGCGTGCTTGGTTTATCATTGTTTTGATTAGAATCTGGTTTGTCTTGATTGTTAGATCCATTGGGTTTGTCTTGACCATTTTGGTTAGACCCTGGTTTATCTGGATTAGTTTGTCCATTTTGATTGGAATTAGAACCATCATCTTTATCATTTGGCTTGTCATCTGGCTTAGTACTTGGATTATCTTGATTTGAGTTTGAATCTTGATTACTATCTGATCCATCATTTTGGTCATCATTTGGTTTATCTTGATTATTATCAGGATTATCATTATTATCTTGATTCCCAGGCTTATCATTATTATCAGAAGTACCATTGTTTGAATCAGTGTTATCATTTGAATTTGACCCATCATTTTGTCCCGAATTTGGGGTGTCATCTTTACTACCATCAGATGTATTACTACTATTATCAGGATTAGTTTGATCTTGGTCAGATTGATTTGAGTCACTTTGATTAGAATCAGAAGATTGAGATGTATCCTTTTTATCATCAGTTGATGGTTCAGCATTATTTTTATCATTGTTGTTCTGATTTGAATCATTTGTTTGAGTTGTATCTGATTGAGGTGGCTTATTTGAATTTTCAGCCGCAAAAACCGGCGGACTTAGAAATGATGTGCTTAATATTAATGCAAATCCAGGTAACATTAATTTATGTTTTAACTTTTTCTGCATCAAAAGTCACCTCCTATTATTATTTCTTTACTAAATCAAGTATATATAAAGTAACCAAATAATGCATTGATATATGTTTATTGATAAAAAATATTAATATTTTTGAAATTTTCCAGTAATTATTAGTTTACTTTATCGAGTATAATATTTATACTAAAGATACAAATAGTTATTAACTATAACAAAGGAGATTGAATATGGGTTTATTTAATAAAAAGAACAATGACGTTTCATTTAACGATGCTATGGAGCAAAGACGTACAATATACAATTTAGAAAGTACTATTTCAATTGAAGATTCAGAGTTAGAAGAGTTAATTGCACATGCAGTTAAACATGTACCTTCAGCATTCAATTCTCAATCTACTCGTATCGTTTTATTATTAAATGATAAAAATGAAAAATTCTGGGAAAACACGAAAGCTATTTTAAAAGAAACAATGGGTCCAGATCGTGATTTTGAACCTACACGTCAAAAAATTGATAACTTCAAACATTCATATGGAACTATTCTTTACTATGAAGATCAAGATGTTATTACAGGATTACAAGAAAAAATGCCAAACTTCTATGACAATTTTGAAATTTGGTCTAATCAAACAAATGCAATGCATCAATATGCCATTTGGACTGCATTAGCTACTAAAGGTATTGGCGCTTCATTACAACATTATAATCCAATCGTTGACGAAGCAACTGCAAATGAATTTGGCATTCCAAAAACATGGAAATTAGTAGCTCAAATGCCTTTTGGTAATGTTCGTGAGCAAGCTGGTGAAAAAGATATTAAACCAGTTGAACCTCGTTTCCTTATTAAAAAATAATTGATTGAATTTAACACTGAGTGGGCGTAAATTTCTTACAGAAATTATCCCACTTTTTTGCTATCTAGATATAATTTTAGTATCTTATAATTAATCAATTAAGAGGAGTGATATATATGAAAGTTCAACTATTTCAAATATATATCGAATATGGTCAATCTGAGAAAAATATGGCAAAAATTGAACAATGGTTTGAAGATAAATTAGAAAACGACACAGACGTTGTAGTAATCCCTGAAATGTGGAACAACGGCTATGCATTAGAGAAATTAAATGATCTAGCGGATGTTAACTTAAAAATTAGTTTGCCATTTATTACAAATCTAGCACAAAGGTATCAAGTTGATATTGTTGCTGGCTCTGTATCAAATAAAGTTGATCAATCTATTTATAATACAGCATTTACAGTATTATCTAATGGTAATTGTATAAATGAATATAATAAAATCCATTTAGTTCCAATGTTAAGAGAACCCGATTTCATGTCACCAGGTGTGAATGTTCCTGAACCCTTTGCTTTATCTGATGGCACTTTGGCTACTCAAATTATATGCTATGATCTTAGATTTCCAGAATTACTGCGATACCCCGCTCGTAGTGGTGCAAAAGTAGCATTTTATGTTGCACAGTGGCCAACAGTAAGATTAAATCATTGGCTCGCTTTATTAAAAGCACGCGCAATTGAAAATGACATGTTCATTATCGGTACAAATAGTTGTGGCAATGATGGTCAAACAGATTATGCTGGGCATTCAATTGTCATCAATCCTAATGGCGAAATTATTGGAAGTTTAGATAGCGAAGAGGATTCTTTAAGTGTAAATATAGATATTAATGAAGCTATAGAACAACGACAATCAATTCCAGTGTTTGATAATCTTAAACTTGATTTATATAAATAGAAATTGAATCTTTCCCACTCGATGCAATTTAATTGAGTGGGTTTTGTTGTATATAAGAATAAGCCGTGAGCTTGGGAGGGGCTCACGGCTTTTGATAACTTATTATTAAGGGAATGTTTTTACAGTTATTTTTTCAATCTATTTTTTGGGGATGTTATTAATTATGAAAAAATTTTAGTGAATTTATCTCTTTTTATAATGATAAATTGAATGTTGTTTTACGATAGCTTACATGTTAGAAAAATACCTAGTTAAAGGTAGCTAAGAATAATACGTAACACTGAGTCCAAGGAAAACTACAGTCATATTAGTAAATGTTTGGTCACCTACTAATGTTGTAAGTTATTAAGTTGGGATGGCTTAATAACTCACCTATTATACGAAGAAAACAAAGTTACAATGAATTTCTACTATTATTTAGTGAATTTTTTTACTGTATCTAAAATCCATTTTACAAAATCACCAATTGTTGAAATGATATCTGCAGTCATTGAAATCACTCCTTCCATTTGAATTATTGTAAATCCTAAATACTCATCTTAACTAACTTGAAAAAATTATTTTTGGAATTTTTTCACAGTGTTAATGATTAATTTTACTAAATCACCGATTGTTGAAATGATATCTGCTGCCATTGAAATCACTCCTTCCTTCTAGTAATGGAACTAGAATTACTTTGACAAATAATTCTAATAAGTAGATTAAGCAAATTTTCAACTCTATTTCCATCACATCTCTGTGATATGAGTCTATTAAAACATGGTTATACCTCTTTGACTTAAAAAATTCCTAACTCGCAATATTTTATACTAAACTGTAAGCCTTTTTATGATAAAATACTTTTTAGAAAGTACATTATACAGTTAAGTATTTATTTTTGACAGTTAGGCATAAAACACAAAATAAGTTGCACAAAATTGTATAATGATACTTAAGGAGAGTAGTGAACAAGTGAAAATAATAGATACAAAAATTGATCAATTTGCCAACTACTTACAACGTAGAAATAACTTGGATCGCATACAATTTCTAAAAGTTCGTTTAGGTATGCAAGTTGTAGTAAGTAACATAGCGAAATTTATAGTAACATATGGGTTAGCGATAATATTTCATATTTTCTGGTATACGTTAACTATGCATTTAGCATATATGATTTTAAGGTTTTACGCGCATGGCGCACATGCTAAATCATCTTTACTATGTCATATTCAAAACATCATTATTTTTCTATTGATGCCATGGCTTATCGTATATTTATCAATTGGTAAATTTGAAATGCTTATCTTTGCATTAATTGGTTACTTAATAGTAATTATCTATGCACCTGCTGCAACAAAGAAACAACCTATACCTAAACGCTTAGTGAAAAAGAAAAGAATACTCTCCATTGCAGTTTACATGTTATTAGTCATAATATCGTTTATAATTAAAGAACCATATTCACAATTAATTCTATTTGGAATTATTGTTGAATCAATTACATTATTACCTATCTTTTTCCCTAAGGAGGATTAACATTATGGAATTTTTAGTCAATTTATTTTTTAAATTTTTCACTTCAATCATGGAATTCGTTGGTTTTGTAGCTGGAGCAAATCCATGTTCTGCTTATTTTGACGAGCCTGAAGTACCTAAGGAATTAACTCAACAATTCGAATAAATCTAAGGAAAGTGTGCTCTGTATGGATGCAATAAACTTTATACCTGCTGCAGCTTTGCAAGTCGCTTTACTATTTTTAGTATCTAAAATTATTATAAATATAAAATTTTATTTGAGGGATTATTTAATCATTATTGGGATTATAATCCCTTCAGTATTTATATACTACTTTTTTGACAGAGCTGGTTTAATTTTTATAGTGATTGCAATGATAGTTTTTTACTATTTTAAAGTGAAGTTATATTCAGTAATCATTGTTCTTATTAGTAATTTAATTATGTACTTAACTAACTTTATTTCTGTTAGCTTTTATTTAACTTTAGTTAAATATTATCCTGACAGTTATTTGCTAATCATTTTGCACTTTATATTATTCTATTCAATAGCACTGTTACTAGCTTTTTTCATAAAAGCATTACTAAAAAAACTAAAAGAATCATATTTATCTTTGAATAAAACGTATATAACTATAATATCAGTGGTATTATCTATTTCATTTATGTTCTTTTACATAATTTCTCAAACAGATATGAGTGCACCAAATAGTTTGAGATTATATGCTATTATTTTTGTTGGTTTAATTATCTTTTTAAGTATTATTGTTTTCATTCTTTCAATGTTCACTTTACGTGAAATGCGTTATAAACGTAATCTTCAAGAGATTGAAACGTATTACGAATATACTTTAAAAATTGAATCTATTAATAATGAAATGCGTAAGTTTCGACATGACTATGTCAATATTCTATCAACGATGTCTGAATTTATTCGTGAAGACGATATGCCAGGCTTACGTCAGTACTTCAACGAACAAATTGTACCGATGAAAGATAACTTAGAAACACGTTCACTTAAACTTAACGGTATTGAGAAGCTCAAGGTGCGTGAAATCAAAGGGCTTATTACGACGAAGATTCTTCAAGCTCAAGAAAAAGAAATCGCGATTAGTATTGAAGTCCCTGATGTGATTGAACGTATTGATATGAATACGATAGAACTAAGTCGTATTATTGGTATTACGTTGGATAATGCGATTGAAGCATCAGAATCATTAGAAGATGCCCTTATTCGTATCGCCTTTTTCAAAGAGGATGAATCTGTAACGCTTATTATCATGAATAAATGTAAAGATAGTATTCCTCGTGTTCATGAACTGTTTGAAGAAGGATTTTCTACAAAAGGTGATAATCGAGGTTTAGGGTTATCTACACTTAAAGAAATCACTGATAATAATGATAATGTATTATTAGATACAGTCATTGAAAATGGCTTTTTTGTTCAAAAAATTGAAATTATCGATAAAGAATCATAAGGATGTGAAATCATGAAAATATTCATTTGCGAAGATGATCCAAAACAACGAGAAAATATGGCTTCCATTATTAAAAATTACATTATGATTGAAGAGAAGCCTATGGAGCTTGCTCTCGCAACTGATGATCCTTATGAAGTGCTTGAGCAATCCAAAAATATGAATGACATCGGTTGTTATTTCTTAGATATACAACTTGAAGCAGATATAAATGGTATTAAATTAGGTAGTGAAATTCGAAAACATGATCCTGTAGGTAACATCATTTTTGTAACAAGCCATAGTGAATTAACGTATCTCACTTTCGTTTATAAAGTCGCTGCAATGGATTTTATATTCAAAGATGATCCTGCAGAACTGAAAACACGTATTATCGATTGTTTAGAAACAGCTCACACAAGACTCAAATTATTATCCAAAGAAAGTAATGTAGAAACAATTGAGTTGAAACGTGGTAGTAATTCAGTTTATGTACAATATGACGATATCATGTTTTTTGAATCATCTAGTAAATCACATCGTTTAATTGCACATTTAGATAATAGACAAATCGAATTTTATGGTAACCTCAAAGAATTAAGTCAATTAGATGACCGTTTCTTTAGATGTCATAATAGCTTTGTGATTAATCGGAGAAATATTGAATCCATTGATTCTAAAGAGCGTATTGTCTATTTTAAAAATAAAGAACACTGTTATGCATCTGTTCGTAATGTCAAAAAGATATAATTCCATTATTAATATAAATAAACAACCATCCGTTAGTCTTAAACGGATGGTTGTTCTATTATGCATGATCAATTTCATCTAAAGTAGGAATACTGTCAATGGCACCATATTTTGTCGTTACTTTTGCTGCTACAAGATTACTGAAATGTAAGATTGCTTCACCTTGTTGTTTAAACAATCGCTCTATAGACATATCTTGATGAGTTAATATTTGACTTATCACGGCTCCTATAAAGGCGTCTCCAGCACCAGTCGTATCGATGGCTTTGACTTTAAAGCCTTCATGATGTTTTACTGTCCCATCTTTTAAATAAATTGAGGCACCTTTAGCACCTTGCGTATAAATTACCGCTTCAACATGATCTACAAATAGCGATGCAATCGCTTTAGATTCATCATGCTCTCCCGTAATAAATTCAAGCTCTTCATCTGAAACTTTTATAACATGTGCTTTAGGTATAAATGTCAGTATAGCGTTACGACAATCCTCTTCATTATCCCATAAAGGCAATCGGACATTAGGATCAAAAACAATAGTTCCTTGTTGCTGTTCAAATTTCTCAACCATTGCTAAATGTGCTTGTTTCATTGGGCTATCTACTAAATCAACAGAGCAAAAATGTAAAATATCACCCTTACCCATGTCTATATCTTCAATATTTTGAGCTTCATATAACATATCTGCAGATGGTTTTCGATAAAATGAAAAATCTCTTTGCCCATCTGCCTTTAAACTTACAAAAGCAAGTGCTGTATTCGCCTCATTTGTTCTTTTAATATAACCAGTACCAACACCAATATTTTGTAGTGTTTCAACGATAATATCTCCAAATGCATCATTGCCAAGTTGCGTAATCATTTCAGCTTGTGCACCTAACTTTTGTACTGTACAAGCAACGTTACAAGGTGCACCACCTACTTGACGTGAAAATTGTTCCACGTCTTTAAGTGCAGTATCAGTTACTGTTGGCATAAAATCGATTAGCGCTTCACCAATTGCGAATAAACGTCTCATGAAAGATCACCTTTCAAATTATATTTCGTAAATTGTAAATAAACTTGTCCTGATTCAGTAGAAGTTTTAATACCGGTTGCTTCTTCCGCAGGGAATATTCTTGAAGTTAATACACGTTCACCATCATTACAGAAAATTTCTATACTTGATGTATCTACAAATATGCGTAACTGAGTTAGTGTTGAATCCAATTTTGTACTACGTGTAGTACCTTCCACATTACCTGGTAACAAACCACTATCAGTTCGATCAAGCGTCACTTTATTGTCACGCTTATTATAAGAAATCATTGTCGATTGATATCTTGATGTTCTTAACTCAAAATAAACTTCAGAAGCATCATTTTCTAAAATATCAATGATTAATTCATACTGTTTACCCTCATAAGGATGTAACTTCGTTGTAAATTTATTAGCGTAACCTAAAGCAGTTTCTTTGTTATATCTTAATTTTTCTAGACTTTGAATAGGTCTTTGTTTCAACTTACCATTTTCAACAGTTAATACTCTTGGAATAGTTAAACAATGTGCCCAACCTTCTTCATCTGTAGGATATGTTGTTTCTGGTAATCCCATCCAACCAATTAAGATACGTTGACCATTTTTATCGAGAAATGTTTGTGGAGCATAAAAATCAAAACCTCTGTCTAATTCTAAAAATGATTGATGATCAAACTCTAAAGTATCTAGATTTAAATCACCCATGATATAGCCAGATTGATAAATATTACGATATTTATCTTCCTCACTATCAATGCCTTGTGGACAGAACATAATGATATCATGGCCATCCAGTTCAAAATAGTCAGGACACTCCCACATATAACCAAATTGGTTTAATGATGTTTTAATTTCTCCTTGGAAATGCCAATTCACAATATCTTTCGAACTATATAATAATAATCTACCAAATTCATCCATAGTTTGGGCACCCAAAATCGCATAATATTGGTCCTCAATTTGAAATACTTTTGGATCTCTAAAATGACTTGTATAGCCTTCAGGTTGTTGGCTAATAACAGGTTTAGGAAACTTCTCTACTGAACCGTCAGCTTTCATTCTAGCTATCATTTGTGATGAATGTCTTTGCCAATTATGATCACGGTGATTTCCAGTGTACATATAATATAAATGACCTTGAAATTCAAAAGCACTTCCACTATAAACACCATGACTATCAAATTTAGTATCTGGACTTAGTATGACTCCTTGAGGTTCGAAGTGAACCAAGTCGTCACTCGTATAATTAAACCAATATTTCAAACCATGTACTGCGCCTAATGGGAACCATTGATGTGAGACATAATACTTTCCATTAAAATAAATTAAACCATTGGGATCATTTAATAAACCCGTTTCTGGTTGAATATGGAAAGTTTGTCTATACGGAGATAATTGTACTTGTTGTTTTAAATTTAATAATTTATCGCTATCAACCTCTTCTATTCGTTGATAACGTTCTTCTTTAGTCCATTCAGTCATTCATATCCCCCTATTTTATAATAATCGTTTAAGTAAATGGGGTTAAGTTTATAAATAATAAAGAACCCTTGATACATATACTTATGTTTAAGCATGATGTTTGCACCTAAGATCGAAACTTTATGCTATATCAAACACGTTCATGTAAATGTATGTCTTTATACTTGTTCTCCCCAACTTGCATTGTCTATAGAATTTGTTTTCTAAATTCTATAGACATGGGTCACTTGACCTAGTAAGTATGATGTTTATATTTTATCATTTATACTGGTATCGGTTCCATATAAATTGAATATATTCTTTATAATTTCACTGGTATCACGATGGATTCTTCAATAGATTCTCCCTTAATCAATTGTCTAACTTCAAGCATCGCACGTTGTCCCGCTTCATAATAATTAAACTGTATTGTTCGAATAATTGGAGAAACAATTTGTGTCATAGGATCTCCACCAAATCCATGAATTATTGTTGGTTTTAATAATTGATCTGAATTAAAACGATATTTATGAATTGCCAACGCAATGGCATCAGTCGCACCAATAATGACGTCAGCATCATTAATCTTTGTTAACGTTTGCTTAATATCTTTTAATGCTTCTTCATATTTAAATGAGGTTTCAAATATATCTGGTTTAATTTGATATTTTGATAAGCCATCGATTAAACCACTTTTCCTATGTACACCTACCGCAATATCTTTCTCAGTAACACTAAAAAATACAACACGTCGCGGTTGTCTTTGACCTACCCACTCACCCACTTTTAATCCTGCTTGATAATCATCATGCGTGATGCTATGTAAACCAGGATATGCTTGTCCAACAATAATGACAGGTACATTAGCTTTATCAATCACTTCCAAATGTTTATCAGTAATATCAGTTGCCATTAAAATAATTGCATCTACTTTACTACGAGATAACGTTTCAATGGCTTCAATTTCTGCTTCTATATGTAATCCAGTATAGTTAAGTAACAGTTGATAGTTATGTTGTTGACATTGATTTACGATACCCTTCACTGTTTCATCAACAGCATAAGAGTTCATCCTTGGAATGATAGCACCTATAATACGTGTTTGAGTTGCTCTTAAACTTTGCGCGAATTGATTCGGTTGGTAGTCATGTTCATTAATGATCCTACTTAGTTTCAAACGTGTCTTTGGACTGACAGATCCATTATTTAAATACCTAGAAACCGTACTCTTTGATACTCCTGCTAATTTTGCGATATCCGATATATTTTTCATAAAAGTTACTCACCCATCATATTTTGGAAAACTTATATCTATTCTATCATAAATGTAATCGCTTAAAATACTAATTTCTAGTTGAATAAATAGAAAAAGAGCACCCATGATGGATGCTCTATCTATATTTATCATTATTTTACGCCTTTTGTACAGTAATTGTCCAAGACGCATCACCAAGTTGTTCATAATTAGTAACAGGGTAACCATTTTCTGCCGCCCAATTAGGGATTGCCTCAGTCGCCTGTGTACAATCAAAATCAATTTTTAATTCATCACCAGAATCTAATTCAGTCATTTTCTTTTGAGCTTCTATTAAAGGGAAAGGACAAACCATCCCAACTGTGCCTAATTCATATACCATAATAACTCCTCCTTAAGTCGTTTGTGTTTGTTGTTTAACTGTTGTTTGTTGTTTTTTAGTCGATTGTTGTAGTTGTTTCATTGGCTTAATAAAAATAAAGTAACTCATAAACCATACACCTAGAATCATTGAACCTAGACCAATCCAGCCTTGCCAACTCATTGTCGCCGTTTCAACTAAGCCATTACCGATTGAACAACCACCTGCAACAGAGGCTCCAAAGCCCATTAAAATGCCACCAATTGCACTATTTCTAATTGTTTTCTTATCTGGTAAACGCCATTTAAATTCTTTTGATCCTTTAGCAGCAATGTAAGAACCTAGGAATATACCTATAACTAAAAATGCGCCCCAATCAATGAGTTGTGTATTTCCAGTAATTAAGAAATTAACAATATTTGCTGAAGGTGTCGTAATTCCTAATCCATAATCTCTACCAGTAGAACTACTCATTGGCCAAGCTAATAAAGCGATTAAACCAACTGCAATAGCCGCTACAAACGGATGATATCTTCTTTCAAATAAATAATGTCTTACGCCTGAATACTTCTGTTTTAATTTAGGGACTGCTACTTTAGGCTTTTTAAGTGTTTTTGTCACTAATATTAAAGTAATTAACGTTATTAGTATTACTAAAATCCAATTGGGAATATGCAATGTATCTGCCATACTTGCATTGACATTTGTAGGTTGATTAATTACTTTTAGGACTGGTGACAAAACACCTGTCTTAGTAATTGCACTTGTTAATGCATATAAAATGAGTGCAACCCAACTACCTATTAAACCTTCTCCTGCTCTATAATATGTTCCAGTAGCACAACCACCTGCTAATACAATACCTATGCCAAAGACAAAAGAACCAATGATTGTACCAACAATTGGAAATGTGTGTGCTGGAACATTTACTATACCTAAACTTGTTAATATTAATAAACCAATACTTTGAACTGTAATAGCAACAAGCAATGCATAGAACATTTTATTACTTTTTTGAACATACATATCTCTAAAACCGCCTGCTAAGCAAAAGCGTGTTCGTTGCATTACAAATCCTAATAGTACGCCGACGATCAAACCGCTTATAATCATCCAAACCACGTTATCACCCTTTTCCGATATAAATACTAAGTTATTTTACAGGATAAAGTGTTATATTTCAAGTTCACTATCATAATATGTTTCTTAATTCTACACATTTATCAATGAAATGCTTTATTTAAAATAAAAAAAGAGTACATCTCGATAAGATGTACTCTTGCTCATCACTTTTTTAATGTGCTTGTATTTCATCGATATAATGAACTAATGCTTGCAATTCATTTGCTTTAAAATGACTAAATTTATACCAAGTTTGGTTATAGTAAATCAATAATTTATGTCCCAGTAACCCCTTACGTATTTGGTAACGAATAATTTTTTTAACATCAATTTCTAAATTTAGAGGATTATGATTTGTATAATAGGACTTGAACACTAATGTATGACCGTTCAATACCAATTGTCCTGGAATGTATATTAATGTAGGTAAATGTGCTTTATACATACACCCTATTTGAATCAATACTTTATCATTCATAAAAAGTCCCTCCAAATGATCAATATGCTATTTCATTGATTCATCATAATTTCTCATAAAGAAAAGTAAGGACTGTAATTCAATACCTAAATCAATATGATGTACTTGTACATCAGTTGGCGTACTCACTCTCGCTGGTGTAAAATTCATAATACCTTTAATACCAGATTCAACCAGCTCATCTGTAACACTTTGGGCAACCTGTTCAGGTGTTGTAAGAATGACTACATCAATATCTTGATTTGATAACGTATGTTTTAAAGTCTTGCTATCTTTTACAACAACACGGCCTACTCGTTCGCCGATGACATCTTGATTTACATCAAATGCTTCTGTAATGGTCATTTCATCGTGAATTGAGAAGTTATATGTTAATAATGCTCGACCTAAGTTACCCACACCAACAATTGCAATTTTAATATCATTGCTACCACTAATTTCAGCTTTGAAAAATTCAATTAAACTATCTATATTATAGCCATATCCTTTTTTACCTAATTCGCCAAAATATGAAAAATCTCTACGAATCGTAGCTGAATCTATTTGTAATGCTTCGCTAATAGCTTTAGAATTAACACGGTCAATACCTTTAGATTTTAGATTACTCACAAATCTATAATATAACGGTAAACGTTTTAAAGTTGCTCGAGGAATTTTAACGTTACTTGCCATTTTATTTGTCTCCCTTCGACGCTAAACGGTTTTAATTTTATGTATATATTTGCAACAATAAAAATCCAAATAATTGTTCACAATGAATACTTGCTAATTATACATTAATAAAATTTAAAAATAAATATCCTAGTTTCAAGACACAGCTTAATACTGTAAAATAAATATTAATATGATAAACAAAAAATTTAAACATATCAAACTATATGTATAGTTTATAATGATATCGCATATTTAGAAAGGTGAAGTCGGATGATACTTTTACAACTTAATGACATCTCTAAATCGTTCGATGGTGAAGATATCTTTACTAACGTTGATTTTGAAGTGAAAACAGGTGAACGAATAGGCGTTGTTGGACGAAATGGTGCCGGTAAATCAACACTTATGAAAATCATTGCTGGCGTTGAAGATTATGATAGTGGTCACATTTCAAAGATTAAAAATCTTAAGATGGGCTATTTAACACAACAAATGACGTTGGACTCTAACGCCACTGTGTTCGAGGAAATGTCAAAACCATTTGAACATATTAAAAATATGGAACTATTAATCAAACGTGAAACAGATTGGTTAGCTGCCCATGCAAATGAGTATGATACACCTACTTATCAATCACATATGGAAAAATATGAATCTTTATCAAATCAATTTGAGCAATTAGAAGGTTATCAATATGACAGTAAAATTAAAACAGTTCTTCATGGATTGAATTTTAATGAAGATGACTTTAATAAGCCCATTAATGACTTTAGTGGTGGTCAAAAAACACGATTATCACTTGCACAAATGTTGTTAAATGAACCAGATCTATTATTACTTGATGAACCTACCAACCATCTCGATTTAGAAACTACAAAATGGTTAGAAGATTATTTGCGTTACTTTAAAGGGGCAATTGTCATTATAAGTCATGATAGATATTTCTTAGACAAAATCGTTACACAAGTTTATGACGTCGCTTTAGGTAGTGTTAAACGATATATTGGTAATTATGAACAATTTATTCAACAGCGAGATAAATATTATGAAAAACGTATGCAAGAATATGAAAAACAACAAGAAGAAATTAAACGGTTAGAAACATTTGTAGAAAAAAATATCACAAGAGCTTCTACAAGTGGAATGGCAAAGAGCCGTCGTAAAACATTAGAAAAAATTCAGCGTATTGATAAACCAATGATTGATGCAAGAAGTGCTAACATTCAATTTGGATTTGATAGAAATACCGGAAATGACGTCATGCATATCAAACAATTAGAAATTGGTTATGATGATACACCTATTACTAAACCTATTAATTTGGAAGTATCCAAAGGTGATCACATCGCTATTATTGGGCCAAATGGTGTCGGTAAAACCACTTTAATTAAAACCATTGCTCAAAGACAACGTCCACTCGGTGGCGAAGTCACATTTGGTGCTAATTTACAAATAGGTTACTATGACCAAAAACAAGCTGAATTCAAATCAAATAAAACCATTTTAGATTATGTTTGGGACCAGTATCCAAATATGAACGAAAAAGATATTCGAGCAGTATTAGGCCGTTTTTTATTCGTACAAGACGACGTCAAAAAAATTATCAATGATTTATCTGGTGGCGAAAAGGCAAGATTACAATTAGCCTTGTTAATGTTGCAACGTGATAATGTACTTATTTTAGATGAACCTACCAATCACCTCGATATAGATTCGAAAGAAATGTTAGAACAAGCTTTAGAACATTTTGCAGGTACTATTATCTTTGTATCCCATGATAGATACTTCATCAATCAATTAGCCAATAAAGTATTTGACCTAGATCATGATGGTGGAAAAATGTATCTTGGTGATTATCAATATTATATTGAAAAAACAGAAGAAGCTGCAGCCTTAAAAGCTAAAGCAGAGAGTGAAATTGAGTCTGCAAATCACTCAAATACTAAACAGACTACAGCGTCATCATATGAAAACCAAAAGCAGCGTCGTCGCGAACAACGCAAAATAGAACGTGAAATCGAGCAACGTGAAGCCATCATCGAATCATGTGAAGCAAAGATCGAAGACATTGATCATCAACTTACACAACCCGACGTTTATAGCGACCCTGTAAAATCCAATGAACTAGCTGAATTAAAATCGAATACCGAACAAGAATTAGAACAAGCAATGCTTGAATGGGAAGAATTACAAGAAAAATTATAAATAACTATTATTTTTCCAGACACTAGAAAGTAGATTTTCTACTTTTTAGTGTCTTTTTTCTGATTTTTAATTGATTATTATTAACATTCATTTTCGCCTATCTGATAGCTATCCACAGAGTTATCCTAGTTATCCACAGGTAATATGTAACTAAATTTTAGAGTTATTCAGATAAAAATTTGCTATATCCACAAAAATTAACACCACTTATCCACAAGTTGTGCACTTATTGTTGATAAGTACGCATGTTCCCTATTGACATATCTTCTGACTTCTCATTTTTATCATTGATTGTTTCAAATTAAATGATATGAAATAATTAAAAAAACAATACATTAAGGAGTTTTTAAATGAATGACCCACAGTTATTTTTATTATTTGTTTTAGGCGTTATTATATTAACCACAGTCGTTAGTATCATTACTTCTATCATTAATAGACGACAGTTCATTAATAAAATTAACGGCTTATGGTCTAATCAAGAAAAGTTAGAAAAATTTATCAGGCCAAATGCGAAATATGATTATCAATTTCAAACCTATTTTGATAACTATGATGATCGTCAACTAATTGATAACAAGACATGGTCTGACTTAAATATGGATGCATTATTTCAAAGTATGAATTTCAATTTCACAGCACTTGGGGAGATGCGTTTATATGCAACATTACGTAGAATGTTTAAAATGAACAATAAAATATTACTCAATCGTTTTAAAGAAGATACTTCTTTTAGGAATCAGGTTTCATTACGGTTAGGTCTAGTTGGTAAAAGTGTCTATCCACATTTTCCCGATCAACTCACACCTATTAAATGTCAAAAAATATTTATGCTAGCCCCCTTATTACCAATAATCGCTTTAATTTATACGTGCTTTGATGCGTCAAATGGTATTCTGTTATTCATCATGGCATGTGTGATTAATATCATTTTATCGGTCAGTTTAAAACGAACTTATGAACAAGATTTAAAAACCATTTTTTATACTGCTAATATTTTAAAGCAGTGTAAAAATCTTACTGATATAGAGGGAACACCGCAAATAGACGTTAATTTCAATCACTTTAAAACTGCAAGATATTTAAGTGGCATATTAGCTAAAGTCGAAAGCGTTGACTTTGCATCAGCCTTTGTTTTATTAATTAAAACTATATTTATGTTAGATTATCTTATTTTTCACACGATTCAACATAGTTACTATAAATATTTAGATGAAGTATTAAAATGCTACGATTATATTGGCCAATTAGATAATCATTATGCAATTGCCTTATACCAAGAGACATTAGAAGCATACTGCGAACCTGAAATAATTCAAAATAGTAATACTCAACAGCAATTATGTGAGTTTAATCAACTTGTACATCCATTAATTAACAATGCTGTTCCAAATGATTTAAATCTCAATCGAAATATTTTATTAACCGGTTCGAATGCATCTGGTAAATCAACCTTCATGAAGACTGTTGCGCTTAATCTTATCTTGGCTCAAACAATTAACACTGCAACAGCCACTCAATTTAAATATGTACCTGGATTAGTCTACACGTCTATGGCTAATGCAGATGATGTCTTATCAGGAGATAGCTATTTTATGGCTGAATTGAAATCCATTCGCCGTTTATTCAATATTTCAACGGATAATCAAGTATACTGTTTCATTGATGAAATCTTTAAAGGAACCAATACTACAGAACGTATTGCCGCTTCTGAATCAGTATTAACTTATTTATCTCACTTGCCAAATTACTATGTATTAGCTGCAACACATGATATTGAATTATCAAATTTATTAAATATATCTTATACAAATTATCACTTTAATGAATCAATTAAAGATGATTCCATTGCGTTTGACTTTAAAATCAAACCAGGTAAAGCAAATACAAGAAATGCAATCGAATTGCTAAGATTGACACAATTCCCTACTGATATTTATGAACGTGCCAAACAACAAGTTAAGGATATATAATAAAAAGTCAGTAGTGTGAGATTCTATTTAATCTCGCATTACTGACTTTATAATTATGATAAAGATTCAATTGAAAAATCTTCAATATCGATATTATTTTGTCCATTCATTGCCATATCCCCACGAATGCCTGCTAAATACAAGAAATGACCTGCTGCACCAATCATCGCTGCATTGTCAGTACATAATTTTGGTGTAGGAATGGTTAATTGGATTTGATTATTTTCACACTGTTTAGAAATACTTTCTCTTAGTCCACGATTACTTGCTACACCACCAGCAACAATTAATCGCTTAACGTTATACGCTTTGCAAGCATGTATCGCTTTAGTTGTTAACACTTCAACAACACTATTTTGGAAGCTAGTTGCCACATTTTCTGGCACAATGTCTTGCCCTTTTTGACGTTGATTATGCAATTGATTAATAACTGCACTTTTTAGTCCACTAAAACTGAAATCATAACTTTCTTTTTCTAACCAAACTCTAGGAAATTGATACGTATCTTCACCTATAGCTGCTAATTGATCTATTTGAGGTCCACCTGGATATGGCAAGTCAATTGTACGTGCTACTTTATCATATGCTTCACCTACAGCATCATCTCTTGTTTCACCTATCACTTTAAAATGGAGATGATCTTTCATATAAACCAATTCTGTATGACCTCCTGAAACGATTAATGCCATTAATGGAAATGTTAAAGGCGTTTCTAAATGATTCGCATAGATATGTCCTGCAATATGGTGAACGGGTATTAATGGTATATCATATGCAAATGCAAGTGCTTTCGCTGCATTAATACCTATGAGTAACGCACCTATAAGTCCAGGTCCTTGCGTTACAGCGATAGCATTAATATCATTCATAGTCACATTTGCAGTTTGTAAAGCAGTGTCTATAGTCGTTGTGATTCCTTCGACATGATGACGACTAGCAATTTCAGGTACAACACCACCAAAGCGCTTATGACTTTCAATTTGGCTTAACACTGTATTGGACAATATTTCCGTACCATTTTTAATAATACTTACACTTGTTTCATCACAACTTGTCTCTATTGCTAAAATTAATGTCTGTTGATTATTCACGTAAATTCACCCACATGACTAATGCATCCTGCCCTTCTCCATAATAATTTTTTCGTTTTCCACCATATTGAAAACCTAAATTTTGATAAACATGTTGAGCCACTGTATTATCCACTCTAACTTCTAAACTCATCACTTCACATCGATGTCTCGCATAATTCATGACATATTTTAATAATAATTGTCCTAAACCATATCCTCTAAATTGCTCTGCAATCGCAACTGTGGTTATTTGTGCTTGATCAATGACAACCCATAATCCTAAATATCCAATAATCGTATGGTTAAATTCTATGACGAAATAATTAGCAAACTCATTCTTTTCAATTTCATGATAAAATGCATCGATTGACCATGAACTATCATTAAAACTAGATCTTTCAATGTCAAAGACTGCTGGAACATCATCTTTACTCATTTTTCTAATATTTAATTGTTCTTCTGTTGGTCTATCCAATTTCTTTCCGCCTCAGTTATTTTATGATATTTAGGAACAAAACTATGGATTTCAGTTGGCTGGCTAATTAAATTTTTCATGACTGATGCTTGTGGTAATTGATTAATGCCCTTAGCATCTAGCAAATGTTCTAATTTAACCGTATCTTCACCTATAAATACATGTGGTTGATCAAGTTCATGTAATTTCAGTTTCAAGTCGTTAATTGAAATATATTGATCGTCTAATACAGTTTCTAATATTCCATTTTTTCTTTGGTAAATTCCTGCATAAACCGCTTCACGTCGGGCGTCAAAAATGGGTACTAAAAGTTTGTTTTTTTCGCTAACAGTTGCTGCCAAAGCTTTTAATGAAGAAACGCCATACAATTTACAATTTAATGCATAGGCAAGTGTTTTAGCAGTCGTCACACCAATTCTTAATCCAGTATATGAACCTGGGCCTTCAGCAACTACGATGCCATCGAGATCATTTTTTGAGATACTACTTTCTTTAAATAAACGTTCAATCTCAGGCATTAATTGTACTGAATGATTCGTCTTTGAATTATTGGTTATTTCAGCTAAAACATCATTGCCATCTGTTAATGCGACAGATAAAGGCTGATTGGACGTATCTATCAATAATAATTTCATTGTTCTAACGCCTCCTTCATTGCTTCATAATGTTCGCCTTTAGCTTCTATCGTAATGTGTCGACTCATTTCATCAATAACTTCAATATTTATTATCAGTGATTCATCAGGTAGTAAATCCTCAATAAATTGGCTCCATTCAATCACTGTTAAGCCATTATCTTCAAAGTATTCATCAAATCCTAAATCTTCTTCTGAATCTTCTAGTCTATAGCAATCCATATGATGTAACTTTAAATGTGTACCTTTGTAAGATTTAATAATATTAAATGTTGGTGAATTGATTGTTCTCTTAACACCTAAAGCTTCACCTATAAATTGCGTGAATGTTGTTTTACCTGCACCTAAATCTCCATTCAGTAAAACTAAATCCCCAGCTTGGACTAATGCCACTAATCTAGCCGCAAATTGTTTCATCTCGTTTTTATCTTTAATACTAATCATAGGTCATTCTCCTATTTACTTTTTAACTACACAATAAATATATTAACTTAATAAGTGTAACAAATTTTGTCTTATATTTCTTCGTAAATATTTTCAACAAAATAGATTTGTAATTGTTAGAAAATTCTAAAATATTATTGACATCATTTTCACCTTATAGTAAATTAGGTTTATAAATTTTAAAACAATTCAAACTATTTAGAATAAATAACCATTCAACGAAGGGAGTATAAATAAAATGAGACATTATACAACACAACATTCAACGACAACTTCAAATATTATTATTTTATTATACTCTCAAGGGCTCGAACTTTAGTAATTTTTTCATTTACTAAATGTTTAAGTCCTATTTGTAATTGAATGGGACTTATTGAACGTCCCAATAACCATTGGGACGTTTTTTATTTTCTTATAGTAAAAAATACGGGGGAATTTATTATGCGAAGCGACATGATCAAAAAAGGAGATCAACAAGCTCCAGCAAGAAGTCTTTTACATGCTACGGGCGCACTTCAAAATCCAACAGATATGAACAAACCTTTCGTAGCTATTTGTAATTCATATATTGATATTGTTCCTGGACATGTTCATTTAAGAGAATTAGCTGATATAGCAAAAGAAGCGATTCGTGAGGCAGGTGCCATTCCATTTGAGTTTAATACAATTGGTGTAGATGACGGTATTGCGATGGGTCATATTGGAATGAGATATTCTTTACCTTCTAGAGAAATTATTGCTGATGCTGCAGAAACTGTAATTAATGCCCACTGGTTTGACGGTGTATTTTATATTCCAAACTGCGACAAGATTACACCAGGCATGTTACTAGCAGCTGTTAGAACTAATGTACCTGCAATTTTTTGTTCAGGTGGTCCGATGAAAGCTGGATTATCTGCTCAAGGTAAAGCTTTAACATTATCTTCTATGTTTGAAGCCGTTGGTGCTTTTAAAGAAGGTTCTATTTCTAAAGATGAATTCTTAGATATGGAACAAAATGCCTGCCCTACTTGTGGTTCATGTGCAGGTATGTTCACTGCCAATTCAATGAACTGTCTCATGGAAGTACTTGGTTTAGCATTACCATACAATGGTACAGCATTAGCAGTTAGTGACCAACGTCGTGAAATGATTCGTCAAGCTGCCTTTAGATTAGTAGAAAATATCAAAAATGATATTAAACCTAGAGATATTGTTACCAAAGAAGCGATTGATGATGCCTTTGCACTGGATATGGCTATGGGAGGTTCTACAAATACAGTATTACACACATTAGCAATTGCTAACGAAGCTGGTATTGAATATAATTTGGAACGTATTAATGAAGTCGCTAAAAAAACACCTTACTTATCTAAAATTGCTCCAAGTTCTTCATACTCAATGCATGATGTTCACGAAGCAGGTGGCGTTCCAGCAATTATCAATGAATTAATGAAAAAAGAAGGTACCTTACATCCAGATAGAATCACAGTCACTGGAAAAACTTTACGAGAAAATAATGAAGGTAAAGAAATTAAAAACTTTGATGTTATCCATTCGCTAGAGAAGCCATATGATAAAGAAGGCGGTTTATCTATCTTATTTGGTAACCTGGCTCCTAAAGGTGCAGTTATCAAAGTTGGTGGTGTAGATCCTTCAATTAAAACATTCACTGGTAAAGCGATTTGCTTTAATTCACATGATGAAGCAGTTGAAACCATTGATAATCATACAGTACGAGAAGGACATGTGGTCGTTATCAGATATGAAGGACCTAAAGGCGGCCCAGGTATGCCTGAAATGTTAGCCCCTACTTCTTCTATTGTCGGTAGAGGATTAGGTAAAGATGTAGCATTAATTACAGATGGTCGTTTTTCAGGTGCAACACGAGGCATTGCAGTAGGACATATTTCTCCTGAAGCAGCATCTGGTGGGCCAATCGGACTTATTCGAGACGGTGATGAAATCACCATCGATTTAACAAATCGTACACTTAATGTTGATCAACCTGAAGAGGAATTATATCGTCGTAGAGAACAATTAGAACCATTTAAAGCAAAGGTTAAGACTGGTTATCTTGCACGTTATACATCATTAGTCACAAGTGCCAATACTGGTGGCATCATGCAAGTACCTGAGAATCTTATCTAAATAATAGGAGTTGATTTTAATGACTAAACTTAGTGATATGTCAGAACATAATACAGCAACGTCGAACCAACCTGTAGATACCATGAAAGTTGCTGAATCTAGCAAACCTGAATATATGAAGAGTCAGACTATAAATGAGATGCGTCCTGGTTCTGAAATATTAGTTGAAGCACTTCAAAATGAAGATGTCGATTTTATCTTTGGTTATCCAGGTGGTGCCGTATTACCTCTATATGACACATTTTATGATGGTAAAATTAAACATATTTTAGCAAGACATGAGCAAGGTGCAACACACGCTGCTGAAGGATATGCACGAATTTCTGGTAAAACTGGTGTGGTTGTTGTAACAAGTGGTCCTGGAGCTACAAATGCTATTACAGGTATTACTGACGCTCATAGTGATTCATTACCATTAGTAGTCTTTACAGGACAAGTAGCGACACCAGGTATCGGTAAAGATGCTTTCCAAGAAGCAGATTTATTATCAATGACCGCTCCTATTACTAAACAAAATTATCAAGTAAAAAAAGTTGAAGATATTCCTAGAATCGTTCACGAAGCTTTCCACGTAGCTAATTCTGGTAGAAAAGGTCCGGTAGTCGTAGACTTCCCTAAGGATATGGGCGTATTATCTACCAATGTGGGTCTATCTGACCATATCGATTTACCAGGTTATCAAGTTAATACTGTAGCTAAATCAAATGATATTAACACGTTAGTTAAATATTTAAATCATTCTAAAAAGCCTTTAATTTTAGCAGGTGCTGGTGTCAATCATTCAAAATCTAATGAATTACTGACTCAATTTGTTACTCAACATCAAATTCCAACTGTCACAACACTGTTAGGGCTCGGGGCTATTCCATACGAACATCCCCTATTCTTAGGTATGGGAGGTATGCATGGTTCATACGCAAGTAATATGGCATTAACCGAGTGTGATTTATTAATTAACTTAGGTAGTCGTTTTGATGATCGACTCGCCAGTAAACCAGATGATTTTGCACCTAATGCTAAAGTGGTTCATGTAGATATTGACCCATCAGAAATCAATAAAATCATAGCCACTGATTTAGGTATCGTTGCAGATTGTAAAAATGTATTAGAACAACTTGAAGCTTCTCAAATTAATGTTCCATCACACGATGAATGGTTACAATACTGTCAATCAAACAAATCCAATCACCCATTTAAATATGAAAAAGATGATAAAGACATCTTTTGTAAGCCACAAGAGGCTATTGAATATATTGGTAAAATCACAAATGGTGATGCTATTGTCACAACAGATGTGGGTCAACATCAAATGTGGGCAGCTCAATTCTATCCATTCAAAAGTCACAGTCAATGGGTTACTAGTGGAGGTCTTGGTACGATGGGATTCGGTATTCCATCTGCGATTGGTGCACAACTCGCTTCACCAGATAAAACAGTTGTTTGTTTTGTCGGAGATGGCGGATTCCAAATGACGAATCAAGAGATGGCACTTTTACCAGAATATGGCTTAAACATTAAAATTGTCCTCATTAATAACGGTACATTAGGCATGGTTAAACAGTGGCAAGATAAGTTCTTTAATCAACGTTTTTCACATTCAGTATTTAATGATCAACCCGATTTCATAAAAATGGCTGAAGCATATGGCGTCAAAGGATTCTTAATTGATCAACCAAATCAACTTAAATCTAAACTTGATGAAGCATTTAATTATGAAGGACCTGCCCTTATTGAAGTTCGTATCTCTCCAATTGAGCCAGTTAATCCAATGATTCCTAGTGGCAAAGCTAATAACGAGATGGAGGGATATTAATGAAAAGACATTTAAAATTTGAAGTTATGAATCAAGTAAGTACTCTAAATAGAATTACAAGTGCATTCGTCAGATTGCAATATAATATTGAAGAATTACATGTCAAAAAACGTGACGATAATCCTAATATTTCATATATGGAACTTATTGTTAATATTGAAGATGAAGACGTATTAAATATTTTATTAAATAAATTACAACAACAAATAAACGTTTTAAATGTAGAACAATACTCTGCTTAATATAAATTATGATTAAAACATCGATGCGCTAGTGTTCTATAAAAGCATACTTACCGAACAGCTATCATCCTTTGTTTATCACACACTTTAATTTTCGGAATATTGCTAATTTTTAATTATTTTGGAGGAATGTATTATGACAACAGTTTATTATGATGAATCAGTAAAAACAGACGCTTTAGAAGGTAAAAAAATTGCTGTGATTGGATATGGTTCACAAGGCCATGCTCACGCACAAAACTTAAAAGATAACGGATATGATGTTGTTATCGGTATCCGTCCAGGACGCTCTTTTGATAAAGCTAAGGAAAATGGTTTCGATGTATATCCTGTGGCAGAAGCAACGAAACAAGCTGACGTTATCATGGTTTTAATTCCAGATGAAATCCAAGGTGATGTATATAAAAATGAAATTGAACCTAATTTAGAAGCTGGTAACGCACTTGCATTTGCTCATGGTTTCAATATTCACTTTGGTGTTATTCAACCCCCTGCAGATGTCGATGTTTTCTTAGTTGCACCAAAAGGACCAGGTCACTTAGTTAGACGTACATTTGAAGAAGGTAGTGCAGTGCCATCTTTATTTGGTGTTCAACAAGATGCTACAGGTCATGCAAGAGATATTGCATTAAGTTATGCAAAAGGTATCGGATCTACAAGAGCTGGTGTAATTGAAACAACATTTAAAGAAGAAACAGAAACGGATTTATTTGGTGAACAAGCTGTACTATGTGGCGGTATCCATAAATTAATTCAAAGTGGATTTGAAACATTAGTTGAAGCTGGTTACCAACCAGAATTAGCCTATTTTGAAGTATTACATGAAATGAAATTAATCGTTGATTTAATGTATGAAGGCGGTATGGATAATGTCCGTTATTCAATTTCTAATACTGCAGAGTATGGTGACTATGTATCTGGACGTCGTATCATCACTCCAGATGTCAAAGACAATATGAAAGCTGTATTAACAGATATTCAAAACGGTAAATTTGCTAATAGTTTTGTTGAAGATAATAAAAATGGATTTAAAGAATTCTATAAAATGCGTGAAGAACAAGCTGGTCATCCAATTGAAAAAGTGGGCCGTAAATTACGTGATATGATGCCATTTATTAAATCAAAAAGCATTGAAAAGTAATAGTAATGGATTAAGGAGTTGATTAAAATGAGTAGCCATATTCAAATATTTGATACCACTCTTAGAGATGGTGAACAAACACCAGGCGTGAATTTTACATTCGATGAACGTTTAAAAATAGCACAACAACTTGAAAGATGGGGTGTAGATGTTATCGAAGCTGGCTTCCCTGCTTCTAGTACAGGGAGTTTCAAATCAGTGGAAGCTATTTCTAAAGCCTTAACAACAACTGCTGTTTGTGGTTTAGCTAGATGTATTAAGTCTGATATAGATGCAGTTTACGAAGCAACAAAGCATGCAGCTAAGCCTCTAGTACATGTTTTTATTGCGACATCCCCTATTCATCTAGAACATAAATTGAAAATGTCTCAAGAAGAAGTTTTAGATTCTATAAAAGAACATGTTACTTATGCTAAACAATTGTTTGATATCGTTCAGTTCTCACCTGAAGATGCAACACGTACAGATATGGACTTTTTAATAAAAAGTGTACAAACAGCTGTTGATGCTGGTGCAACTATTATTAATATTCCTGACACTGTAGGCTTTAGTTACCCAAATGAATATGGACAAATTTTTAAAACTTTAACTGAATCCGTGCAATCTGATAATGAAATTATATATAGTTCACATTGTCACGATGACCTAGGAATGGCGGTTGCAAATAGTCTAGCTGCTATTGAAGGTGGTGCGAGACGAATAGAAGGTACTGTTAACGGTATAGGCGAGCGAGCTGGTAATGCAGCACTAGAAGAAGTCGCTTTGGCACTGTATGTTCGTAAAGATCATTATGGCATAGAGTCACAAATTGATTTAAAAGAAACTAAGAAGACTTCTGCCTTAATTTCTCGCTATGCAGGTATTCGTGTACCAAGAAATAAAGCGATCGTAGGACAAAATGCATTCAGTCATGAATCTGGTATACATCAAGATGGTATTCTTAAACACCGTGAAACATATGAAATTATTACCCCTCAATTAGTTGGTGTTAGTACTACTGAATTACCTTTAGGAAAACTTTCAGGTAAACATGCCTTTGCTGAAAAATTAAAAGCACTGGGCTATGACATTTCTCCTGATGATCAAATTAATTTATTTAAACAATTTAAATCTATTGCTGATAAGAAAAAATCAGTCTCTGATCGCGATATCCATGCTTTAATTCAAGGATCAGAACATGAACAAAGTGCGATTTATCAACTAGAAGCATTACAACTTCAATTCGTTTCTAATGGTCTTCAAAGTGCAGTCGTTGTGATTAAAGATAAAGATGGCAATATTTATCAAGACTCAAGTATTGGTACAGGATCCATTGTTGCAATTTATAATGCTGTTGACCGTATCTTTAAACGTGAAACAGAATTAATCGATTATCGTATTGATTCTGTTACAGAAGGTACAGATGCTCAAGCAGAAGTACATGTTAATCTTGTTATAGATAATAAAGAAGTTAATGGTATTGGTATTGATCACGATATTTTAAAAGCTTCTTGTAAAGCTTATATTGAAGCACATGCAAAATACGTTGCAGACGCTAAAGAGAAAGAAGGTATCCAATCATGACCTATAACATCGTCGCTTTACCTGGAGATGGCATAGGCCCAGAAATACTAAATGGGAGTTTAGAAGTTTTAGAAAAAATCAGTGAGAAATATCATTTTGAGTATCAAGTAGATACACATCATTTTGGAGGAGCTGCCATAGATGCCTATGGCACGCCTCTAACTGATGAAACATTAAAGGCTTGTCAAAATGCTGATGCGATATTGCTAGGTGCTATTGGAGGTCCGAAATGGACAGATCCTAAAGTACGTCCAGAACAAGGTTTATTAAAATTAAGAAAATCACTTAATTTATATGCTAATATTCGCCCTACTATAGTGACTGATGGTACAAGTCATCTTTCACCTCTTAAACAAGATAGAGTTGAAGGTACAGATTTAGTCATAGTTAGAGAATTAACAGGAGGTTTGTATTTTGGTGAACCACGTGAGTTAACTGATCATCATGCATTAGATTCTTTAACTTACACGCGTGCTGAAATTGAACAAATTGTTAGAGTCGCATTTGAAATAGCACAACAACGACATAAAAAGTTAACGTCTGTCGATAAAGAAAATGTACTTGCTTCAAGTAAACTTTGGAGAAAAACGGTTGAGGAAGTCAGTCATGACTATCCAGATGTAGAAGTAGAATATTTACTCGTTGATGCCTGCAGTATGCATTTGATAACACGTCCAACACAATTCGACGTCATCGTCACTGAAAATTTATTTGGAGACATCTTAAGTGATGAAGCTTCTGTCATTCCAGGTTCTTTAGGATTATCTCCATCAGCTAGCTTTGGCAAAGATGGAACAAGATTATATGAACCTATTCATGGCTCAGCACCTGATATTGCGGGCCAAGATAAAGCCAATCCTTTTGGAATGATATTATCATTAGCAATGTGTTTACGTGAAAGTTTCAAAGAAATTGAGGCAGCTAATGAATTAGAGAACAATGTTTATCAACTCATTAGAGATGGAAAATGTACAGCTGATTTAGGCGGAACGTATACTACATCACAAATTATTAAATTTTTAAAAGAATTTTATACTTAAGGGAGGCGTCATCTTATGGGACAAACACTATTTGACAAAGTATGGGATAAACATGTCTTACATGGAAATGTAGGTGACCCTCAATTATTATATATAGATTTACATTTGATACATGAAGTAACATCACCGCAAGCGTTTGAAGGATTGAGAATTCAAAATAGACGCTTACGTCGTCCCGATTTAACATTTGCTACATTAGATCATAATATCCCAACAATAGATATATTTAATATCAAAGATGAAATAGCAAATAAGCAAATTACAACGTTACAAAAGAATGCAAAAGACTTCGGTATACACATATTTGATATGGGATCAGATGAACAAGGTATCGTGCATATGGTTGGTCCTGAGACTGGATTAACACAACCAGGAAAGACCATTGTATGTGGCGATTCTCATACTGCTACACATGGGGCATTTGGTGCCATTGCTTTTGGTATCGGAACTAGTGAAGTAGAACATGTCTTTGCTACACAAACACTTTGGCAAACTAAACCAAAAAATTTGAAGATAGATATCAATGGAAACTTACCTAAAGGTGTTTATGCCAAAGATATTATTCTTTATCTTATTAACCAATTCGGTGTAGACTTTGGTACTGGTTATGCTTTAGAGTTCACTGGTGAAACAATCAAAAAGCTTTCAATGGAAGCTAGAATGACCATATGTAATATGGCTATTGAAGCAGGTGCTAAATATGGAATCATGCAACCAGATGAAACTACATTTGAATATGTAAAAGATAGACCATATGCTAACAATTTCGACCAATCCATATCTGAATGGAAACAACTATATTCTGATGAGGATGCTATTTTTGACAAAGTCATTGAAGTAGATGTTTCTGATTTGGAACCTCAAGTAACTTGGGGTACTAATCCAGAAATGGGCGTTAATTTTAATACTCCCTTCCCTACAATTAAAGATTCTAATGACGAACGTGCTTATCAATATATGGGACTCGAACCAGGACAAAAAGCTGAAGATATCGAATTAGGATATGTCTTTTTAGGATCATGTACTAATGCTAGAATTACTGATTTAATCGAAGCTAGTCATATTGTGAAGGGCAATCATGTACATCCTAATATTACAGCTATTGTTGTACCCGGATCTCGAACAGTTAAAAAAGAAGCAGAATCAATGGGACTCGATAAAATATTTAAAGAAGCGGGCTTTGAATGGCGAGAACCAGGTTGTTCAATGTGTCTGGGTATGAATCCAGACCAAGTACCTGAAGGCGTCCATTGTGCGTCTACAAGCAATCGTAACTTTGAGGGCAGACAAGGTAAGGGAGCAAGAACTCATCTCGTTTCCCCTGCTATGGCCGCTGCAGCAGCAATTAATGGGCGATTTGTTGATGTTAGAAAGGTGGTCGTATAGATGGATATCAAACCAATCACAACATATACAGGGAAAATTGTCCCTCTCTTTTACGATAATATTGATACAGATCAAATTATACCTAAAGTTCATTTAAAACGTATTTCAAAAACTGGTTTTGGTCCATTTGCGTTTGATGAATGGCGCTATTTACCAGATGGAAGCGATAATCCAGACTTCAATCCAAACAAACCCGAATATCAAGGAGCTAGTATTTTAATCACTGGCGATAATTTCGGTTGCGGTTCAAGTAGAGAACACGCTGCTTGGGCATTGAAAGACTATGGTTTTAGTATCATCATTGCTGGAAGTTATAGCGATATCTTTTATATGAATTGTACTAAGAATGCGATGCTCCCTATCGTATTAGATAAACCTTCACGTGAACATCTTGCAACATTCAACGAAATCACAATTGATTTACCAAATCAAACTGTATCATCACCAGAACAAACCTTCCACTTTGATATTGATGAAACTTGGAAGAATAAACTGATCAATGGTCTTGATGATATTGATATTACTTTACAATATGAAGATTTAATTGAAAAATATGAAAAAGCACATTAAGGTGGGAATATTATGACAGTAAAAACAACAGTTTCAACCAAAGATATTGACGAAGCTTATTTACGTCTTAAGAATATAGTTAAAGAAACGCCTTTACAATTAGATCACTATTTATCTCAAAAGTATGATTGTAAGGTATATTTAAAAAGAGAGGACTTGCAATGGGTACGTTCCTTTAAATTACGTGGTGCTTATAATGCTATTTCAGTCCTTTCTGATGATATTCAAAGTAAAGGGATTACATGTGCTAGTGCTGGAAACCATGCTCAAGGTGTCGCCTACACAGCTAAAAAACTTAATCTAAAAGCTGTCATTTTTATGCCCGTCACTACGCCTTTACAAAAAATTAATCAAGTTCAATTCTTTGGAAATGGCAATGTTGAAATTAAATTAACTGGTGACACATTTGACCATTGTTTAGCAGAAGCGCTTGAATATACTAAACAAAATAATATGACATTTATTGATCCATTTAATAATGTTTATACTATTGCAGGTCAAGGTACTTTAGCTAAAGAAATGATTACACAATCTCGCGAGGAAAATATCAATTTTGATTATTTATTTGCAGCTATTGGCGGTGGTGGTTTAATTTCAGGTATTAGTACTTATTTTCATGATTATTCTCCACAAACTAAAATCATTGGAGTAGAACCTGCTGGAGCTAGTAGTATGTATGAATCTGTAGTAGTTAATAACAAAATTGTAACATTAGAAAACATTGATAAATTTGTTGACGGTGCATCAGTCGCTAGAGTCGGTGATATTACATTTGAAATTGCTAAATCTTTCGTACATGACTATGTGCAAGTGGATGAAGGTGCAGTTTGTTCAACAATTCTAGATATGTATTCTAAACAAGCAATTATTGCCGAACCAGCTGGAGCATTAAGTGTAGCAGCATTAGAAGACTATCGTGAATCAATCAAAGGAAAAACAGTAGTTTGTATCGTAAGTGGTGGTAATAATGATATTAACCGTATGAAAGAAATTGAAGAACGTTCATTATTATACGAAGAAATGAAGTATTATTTCATTCTTAATTTTCCACAAAGACCTGGTGCACTTAGAGAATTCGTTAATGATGTACTAGGACCACAAGATGATATTACTAAATTTGAATATCTAAAAAATCATCTCAAAATACTGGTACTGTTATTATAGGCATTCAACTAAAAGATCACACAGATTTACAACAATTAAAAGAAAATGTAAATCAATTTGATTCTTCAAACATTTACATTAATGAAAATAAAATGCTATATTCATTATTAATTTAAAACGGACGAAGCTATGTAAACGTGCATGGCTTCGTTTTAGTTTATACTTTGAACTATTAGCTCGACTAAGCTCGTTGCACTCATTCTTCAATTCATCATCTAAACGCATTTGCTCTGCGTTGACTTTCTTTTTTGAATATAAAAAAAAGAGACCTTACGGTCTCAATTATATTTGCGCGGCATGAGCTATTAAGTAAGTAAAACATGTGATTTTCAATCACTGTTTTGCTTTAGAACGTTAGTCTGCTACCTTCGGCGCTAAGGAGCTTTTTCAACTTGAGAGAAATACGCTTATACTTCTTCATTTTCATCTCTCCCTTACTCACTTAGCTCGACTAAGCTCGTTGCACTCATTCTTCAATTCATCATCTAAACGCATTTGCTCTGCGTTGACTTTCTTTTTTGGGCATAAAAAAAGAGACCTTACGGTCTCAATGCGGCTCATCGCATCCTATTATTTGCCTGGCAACGTCCTACTCTAGCGGAACGTTAGTCCGACTACCATCGGCGCTAAGGAGCTTAACTTCTGTGTTCGGCATGGGAACAGGTGTGACCTCCTTGCCATTGTCACCAGACAAATGGAATGTATTATACATTCAAAACTAGATAGTAAGTAAAATGATTTTGCGTCGCAAAACATAAATTTTGATTAAGTCTTCGATCGATTAGTATTCGTCAGCTCCACGTGTCACCACGCTTCCACCTCGAACCTATTAACCTCATCATCTTTGAGGGATCTTATAACCGAAGTTGGGAAATCTCATCTTGAGGGGGGCTTCATGCTTAGATGCTTTCAGCACTTATCCCGTCCATACATAGCTACCCAGCTATGCCGTTGGCACGACAACTGGTACACCAGAGGTATGTCCATCCCGGTCCTCTCGTACTAAGGACAGCTCCTCTCAAATTTCCTACGCCCACGACGGATAGGGACCGAACTGTCTCACGACGTTCTGAACCCAGCTCGCGTACCGCTTTAATGGGCGAACAGCCCAACCCTTGGGACCGACTACAGCCCCAGGATGCGATGAGCCGACATCGAGGTGCCAAACCTCCCCGTCGATGTGAACTCTTGGGGGAGATAAGCCTGTTATCCCCGGGGTAGCTTTTATCCGTTGAGCGATGGCCCTTCCATGCGGAACCACCGGATCACTAAGTCCGTCTTTCGACCCTGCTCGACTTGTAAGTCTCGCAGTCAAGCTCCCTTATGCCTTTACACTCTATGAATGATTTCCAACCATTCTGAGGGAACCTTTGAGCGCCTCCGTTACCTTTTAGGAGGCGACCGCCCCAGTCAAACTGCCCACCTGACACTGTCTCCCACCACGATAAGTGGTGCGGGTTAGAAAGCCAACACAGCTAGGGTAGTATCCCACCAATGCCTCCACGTAAGCTAGCGCTCACGTTTCAAAGGCTCCTACCTATCCTGTACAAGCTGTGCCGAATTTCAATATCAGGCTACAGTAAAGCTCCACGGGGTCTTTCCGTCCTGTCGCGGGTAACCTGCATCTTCACAGGTACTATGATTTCACCGAGTCTCTCGTTGAGACAGTGCCCAAATCGTTACGCCTTTCGTGCGGGTCGGAACTTACCCGACAAGGAATTTCGCTACCTTAGGACCGTTATAGTTACGGCCGCCGTTTACTGGGGCTTCGATTCGTAGCTTCGCAGAAGCTAACTACTCCTCTTAACCTTCCAGCACCGGGCAGGCGTCAGCCCCTATACATCACCTTACGGTTTAGCAGAGACCTGTGTTTTTGATAAACAGTCGCTTGGGCCTATTCACTGCGGCTCTTCTGGGCGTTAACCCTAAAGAGCACCCCTTCTCCCGAAGTTACGGGGTCATTTTGCCGAGTTCCTTAACGAGAGTTCGCTCGCTCACCTTAGAATTCTCATCTTGACTACCTGTGTCGGTTTGCGGTACGGGCACCTGTTATCTATCTAGAGGCTTTTCTTGGCAGTGTGAAATCAACGACTCGAGGAAACAATTTCCTCTCCCCATCACAGCTTGACCTTATGAGTGCCGGATTTGCCTAACACTCAGTCTTACTGCTTGGACGTGCAATCCAATAGCACGCTTCGCCTATCCTACTGCGTCCCCCCATCGATTAAAACGATACTAGGTGGTACAGGAATATCAACCTGTTATCCATCGCCTACGCCTGTCGGCCTCAGCTTAGGACCCGACTAACCCAGAGCGGACGAGCCTTCCTCTGGAAACCTTAGTCAATCGGTGGACGGGATTCTCACCCGTCTTTCGCTACTCACACCGGCATTCTCACTTCTAAGCGCTCCACATGTCCTTGCGATCATGCTTCGACGCCCTTAGAACGCTCTCCTACCATTGTCCTACGGACAATCCACAGCTTCGGTAATATGTTTAGCCCCGGTACATTTTCGGCGCAGTGTCACTCGACTAGTGAGCTATTACGCACTCTTTAAATGATGGCTGCTTCTAAGCCAACATCCTAGTTGTCTGGGCAACGCCACATCCTTTTCCACTTAACATATATTTTGGGACCTTAGCTGGTGGTCTGGGCTGTTTCCCTTTCGAACACGGACCTTATCACCCATGTTCTGACTCCCAAGTTAAATTGATTGGCATTCGGAGTTTGTCTGAATTCGGTAACCCGAGAAGGGCCCCTCGTCCAAACAGTGCTCTACCTCCAATAATCATCACTTGAGGCTAGCCCTAAAGCTATTTCGGAGAGAACCAGCTATCTCCAAGTTCGATTGGAATTTCTCCGCTACCCTCAGTTCATCCGCTCACTTTTCAACGTAAGTCGGTTCGGTCCTCCATTCAGTGTTACCTGAACTTCAACCTGACCAAGGGTAGATCACCTGGTTTCGGGTCTACGACCAAATACTAAACGCCCTATTCAGACTCGCTTTCGCTACGGCTCCACATTAGCTGCTTAACCTTGCATCAAATCGTAACTCGCCGGTTCATTCTACAAAAGGCACGCCATCACCCATTAACGGGCTCTGACTACTTGTAAGCACACGGTTTCAAGTTCTCTTTCACTCCCCTTCCGGGGTACTTTTCACCTTTCCCTCACGGTACTGGTTCACTATCGGTCACTAGAGAGTATTTAGCCTTAGGAGATGGTCCTCCCAGATTCCGACGGAATTTCACGTGCTCCGTCGTACTCAGGATCCACTCAAGAGAGTATATATTTTCGACTACAGGATTATTACCTTCTTTGATTCAACTTTCCAGATGATTCGTCTAATATATACTTTTGTAACTCCGTATAGAGTGTCCTACAACCCCAACAAGCAAGCTTGTTGGTTTGGGCTCTTCCCGTTTCGCTCGCCGCTACTCAGGGAATCGATTTTTCTTTCTCTTCCTCCGGGTACTAAGATGTTTCAGTTCTCCGGGTCTGCCTTCTGATATGCTATGTATTCACATATCGATAACATGACATAACTCATGCTGGGTTTCCCCATTCGGAAATCTCTGGATCAACGCTTACTTACAGCTCCCCAAAGCATATCGTCGTTAGTAACGTCCTTCATCGGCTTCTAGTGCCAAGGCATCCACCGTGCGCCCTTAATAACTTAATCTATGTTTCCATCCTACAGGAAACGCGTTATTAATCTTGTGAGTGTTCTTTCGAACACTAGCGATTATTTCTTATGAATTCAAGCTTTAAAACTCTAATTCACTCGGTTTTGCTTGGTAAAATCTGTTTTACTTACTTATCTAGTTTTCAATGTACAAGTTCTATTTCCAGTCAAGCGTTTGCATACTGCTTTGTTATCATTACTTTAAATACCCATTTACTCTAGTAAACTCCGCTTTAAAGTAACTCAACGCATTGTCTGCGAATCGCTTTCTTTGAAAAAGAAGATATGTTGAATGTTATATAAACATTCAAAACTGAATACAATATGTCAATGTTATTCCTTCATCTTCTACGAAGATGTTCCGAATATATCCTTAGAAAGGAGGTGATCCAGCCGCACCTTCCGATACGGCTACCTTGTTACGACTTCACCCCAATCATTTGTCCCACCTTCGACGGCTAGCTCCATAAATGGTTACTCCACCGGCTTCGGGTGTTACAAACTCTCGTGGTGTGACGGGCGGTGTGTACAAGACCCGGGAACGTATTCACCGTAGCATGCTGATCTACGATTACTAGCGATTCCAGCTTCATGTAGTCGAGTTGCAGACTACAATCCGAACTGAGAACAACTTTATGGGATTTGCTTGACCTCGCGGTTTAGCTGCCCTTTGTATTGTCCATTGTAGCACGTGTGTAGCCCAAATCATAAGGGGCATGATGATTTGACGTCATCCCCACCTTCCTCCGGTTTGTCACCGGCAGTCAACTTAGAGTGCCCAACTTAATGATGGCAACTAAGCTTAAGGGTTGCGCTCGTTGCGGGACTTAACCCAACATCTCACGACACGAGCTGACGACAACCATGCACCACCTGTCACTTTGTCCCCCGAAGGGGAAAACTCTATCTCTAGAGCGGTCAAAGGATGTCAAGATTTGGTAAGGTTCTTCGCGTTGCTTCGAATTAAACCACATGCTCCACCGCTTGTGCGGGTCCCCGTCAATTCCTTTGAGTTTCAACCTTGCGGTCGTACTCCCCAGGCGGAGTGCTTAATGCGTTAGCTGCAGCACTAAGGGGCGGAAACCCCCTAACACTTAGCACTCATCGTTTACGGCGTGGACTACCAGGGTATCTAATCCTGTTTGATCCCCACGCTTTCGCACATCAGCGTCAGTTACAGACCAGAAAGTCGCCTTCGCCACTGGTGTTCCTCCATATCTCTGCGCATTTCACCGCTACACATGGAATTCCACTTTCCTCTTCTGCACTCAAGTTTTCCAGTTTCCAATGACCCTCCACGGTTGAGCCGTGGGCTTTCACATCAGACTTAAAAAACCGCCTACGCGCGCTTTACGCCCAATAATTCCGGATAACGCTTGCCACCTACGTATTACCGCGGCTGCTGGCACGTAGTTAGCCGTGGCTTTCTGATCAGGTACCGTCAAGATGTGCACAGTTACTTACACATTTGTTCTTCCCTGATAACAGAGTTTTACGATCCGAAGACCTTCATCACTCACGCGGCGTTGCTCCGTCAGGCTTTCGCCCATTGCGGAAGATTCCCTACTGCTGCCTCCCGTAGGAGTCTGGACCGTGTCTCAGTTCCAGTGTGGCCGATCACCCTCTCAGGTCGGCTACGTATCGTTGCCTTGGTAAGCCGTTACCTTACCAACTAGCTAATACGGCGCGGATCCATCTATAAGTGACAGCAAAGCCGCCTTTCACTATTGAACCATGCGGTTCAATATGTTATCCGGTATTAGCTCCGGTTTCCCGAAGTTATCCCAGTCTTATAGGTAGGTTATCCACGTGTTACTCACCCGTCCGCCGCTAACGTCAAAGGAGCAAGCTCCTTATCTGTTCGCTCGACTTGCATGTATTAGGCACGCCGCCAGCGTTCATCCTGAGCCAGGATCAAACTCTCCATAAAAAATTATGATGTTTGATTAGCTCATAAAACTAAATTAATTGTTGTAACTTTCGTTACATTATTGGAATTAACGTTGACATATTGTCATTCAGTTTTCAATGTTCATTTAAATAAATCATGGAGCGGGTGATGGGAATCGAACCCACAACATCAGCTTGGAAGGCTGAGGTTTTGCCATTAAACTACACCCGCATATATAACTTCAAAAGTTATTTTGGTGCGGCCGAGAGGACTTGAACCTCCACGGGATTTCTCCCACTAGGCCCTCAACCTAGCGCGTCTGCCATTCCGCCACGACCGCTGGCAAAACGCATTCAAAAGTTTATCGATTTCTCAATAGCATAATAAATTGTAAATCATTTATTAAACGATGTCAATAACTTTTTAACATTAAATTAATAAAATTAATTATCTTGTAATGTTTGCTAATTTATTAATGCAACGCTATTTATAATAAATCATTGTAAAAGTAATGTCAATACTTATTTGAAATATAAAGAGAGAGCACTTAATTAATTTTCTTAATAGTACTCTCCCTCAAATTCATATCTATTTACTCTTAGATTTATAATGATTTAATTAACCTTTTTTCTATTTAACCTTAATTTTCCACCGCATTTGCCACATCTCATGATACTTATATTTACTTTTTTTATTCTTAAATATTTTGTACCACAATTAGTACAAATATATTCATAGTTAGCACGTGTTTCATATGATTGAGTTGGACTGCAATATCTTGGTGCACCAACTTTTGCACTTAAATTTTTAAAGTCTCGATCTTTATGTTTATAACCTTTATCTAAAATATGCAAATGATAATGACAAAGTTCATGTTTTATAATATCGATAATGGCTTTTTTACCATAATGCTCATATTGTTTTGGATTAATTTCTATATCATGTGTTTTTAGTAAATATCTACCGCCAGTTGTCCTTAAGCGTTTATTAAAATACGCATTATGCTTAAATGGGATTTTAAAATATCTTAAGGAAATATCACATACTAAACTTTGTAATTCCTGATCATTCATATGGATTAATCATCGTCAATGAAACTTTATCTTTTTGTGTATCTATGCTAAGTATCCAAACATCGACAATATCTCCTACACTTACGATGTCCATAGGGTTCTTCACGAATTTTTTTGATAGTTTTGAGACATGGACAAGTCCGTCTTGTTTGACGCCAATATCAACAAATGCTCCAAAATCTACAACATTTCTAACAGTTCCACTGAGTTTCATTCCTTCTGATAGATCCTCTATTGATAAAACATCTGATTTTAAAATTGGTGTTTCAAATTCATCACGTGGATCTCTATTTGGTGCTTTTAAAGATTTTATAATATCTTCTAAAGTTGGTATACCTATATTTAATTGATCAGCAATTTCATGTACATCAATTGAATCTAATGTGCTTTTTAATGTTTCACTACCTACATCTTCAACTTTAAGATTTAATTGGTTTAGTAATTCATATGTTACTTCATAACTTTCTGGATGGATAGATGTATTATCTAACGGTTCTGAACCATCTACAATTCTCATGAAACCTATACTTTGTTCGAATGTCTTGGCACCTAGACGCTTAACTTTAGCAATATCTTTATGATGTTTAATAGCGCCATTTTCTTCTCTATATTCTATTAGATTTTGTGCAATTTGTGATGAAAGTCCTGATACATATTGTAATAATGAACGTGAAGCCGTATTAACATCTACGCCAACTTGGTTTACTGCTGTTTCGACAACAAATGTTAGTGCTTTCTCTAATTCTTTTTGGTTCACGTCATGTTGATATTGACCTACCCCTATTGATTTTGGATCTATTTTGACTAATTCACTTAAAGGATCTTGTACCCTTCTTCCTATTGAAACGGCACTTCTTTCTTCAACTTGGAAATCAGGAAATTCTGCACGCGCAATTTCTGATGCTGAATATACTGACGCACCTGCTTCATTTACTATAATAAATTGCACATTAAGATTATATTTCTTAATTACATTATCGATGAATTGTTCTGTTTCTCTACTAGCCGTACCGTTTCCAATTGCAATTAATTGAACATCATAATCATTAATCATTTTTACTACTATTTTTTCAGCTGGTTCAATTTTATTCACTGGAGGATGTGGATATATCACATTCTTAGCCACAAATGTGCCATATGGATTAATAACCGCTAGTTTACATCCTGTTCTAAAAGCTGGATCTACACCTAGTATTTGCTTCCCTTTCATCGGCGGTTGTAATAGTAAGTTTCTTAAATTCTCACTGAAAACATCTATAGCATGGTTTTCAGCTTTTTCTGTTAAATCGCCTCTGATTTCTCGTTCAATAGAAGGCATTATTAATCTCTTGAGACTATCTTTAATTGCATTTCTTACAATTTCTGTCGCTTCATTTTCACCTTTTATTTCTTGTTTTTCGATGTCTTTTTCTACTTGTTCTGTATCAAATTCTATTTTTACAGATAATATTTTTTCTTTTTCTCCTCTATTAACGGCTAAAACCCTATGATTAGCTATCTTTTTAATCGGTTCTGCATAATCATAATACATAGAGAATATTTCTTTTTCATCTTCAGCTTTTTTCTTTTTAGTAGTTACGATTTGTCCGTGTTGATATACATTTTTTAATATTCTTGAACGATATTTAGGGTTGTCAGAAATTTGCTCTGCAATGATGTCTTGTGCACCTTGAATAGCTTCTTCAACGCCTTTTATTTCTTCATTAATAAACATTTGAGCTTTTGATTCAACATTTTCATTTAGTTTAGGCTGTAACAACCAAGTAGCAAAAGGTTCTAAACCTTTTCTTTTCGCTTCAGTGGCACGTGTTTTTTTCTTTTGTTTATAAGGTCTATATAAATCCTCAACACGTTGTAATTTAGTTTGTTTAAGAATATTGTTTTTTAATTCATTAGTTAGCATACCTTGTTGCTCAATACTATGAATAACTTCTTCTTTTCTTTTTTGTAAATTGACCATGTATTGATATTCATCTGATATTTGTTTAATTTCTACTTCATCTAAACCACCAGTTTGTTCTTTACGATATCTCGCAATGAACGGAACGGTATTTTTATCTTCTAAAAGTTTTAATACTGAAGTGATTTGTTTTTCTGAAAAATTATATTTTTCAATAATTGATTTTATTAAATGATTGTCCATAGTTCTACCACACTTTTTCTTTAATTTATCTTTTTATTTTAACATAGTTGCTTTCTGTAATTATTAATACTAATACTCTTATTATCAAGTATTATAAGTATAAAAACAAAAATAAGATTACTATTTCTTCAACAGTACCTCACATTATTGTGTGGCTTCTGACTAAAGAAATAATAACCTTATAAATATTAATGTTAACTATTTTTAAATATTTATTGTTTAGCTGCTTCTTGCAACTTTTTAATTGCAGTTCGCTGTAATCTAGACACATGCATTTGGCTTAGTCCTATACGCTCACCAGTTTCTTTCTGACTTAATCCTTCAATGAATGTACACTGAATGATTTCTTTCTCTCTGTCAGATAATATTGGTAAAATTCTTTCAAGTATCATGCGCTTTTCTGTAAGATCATAATTATCATCTTGTTGACCCATAATATCTAATAAGGTAACTGTAGACCCGTCTTTGTCCGCTTCAATTGAATGGTCTACACTTAATGCATTATAGCTTTGGCCCATTTCCATAGCTTCAAGTACTTCTTCATCTGTAACTTCCAAACGAGCAGCAATTTCACTTATTGAAGGTGAACGTTCTAATTCATTTGTAAGTTCATCACTTACCTTCTTTATGCGTGGACCTATTTCTTTTATACGTCTAGGTACATGAACACTCCATGTTTTGTCTCTTAAATATCTTTTTATTTCACCAATAACAGTTGGCACTAGGAATGCTTCAAATTTTCGATCAAATGACAAATCAAATCTATTTATAGCACCTATTAAACCAACCATTCCCACTTGAACTAAATCTTCATGATGTGATTGACCTTTAGAATATTTATAAGCTAATGATTCAATTAGTTTACGATAGTGCCTTACTAACTTATCTTGAGCTCCGCTATTTTGGTCTTCTTGGTGTTCTTTAATCCATTGGTTAATCTGTTCAGGTGATACATCATTAACTGATTTCGACTCTTTCGTCATTATTTCGCACCTGCTCTTTTTTTATATACTTAATCATACTTATAGTAACACCAGACTTTTTGTAAACAGTTACTTCATCCATTAGTGACTCGATTAAGAATAATCCTAATCCACCCTCACGTAAGAAATCTATATTTTCGTTATCATTATAAGGCCCTAAATTAGATTTAGTTGTCTCATAATCAAAGCTTTCACCTTGATCTGAAATCACAATCTTAATTTTATCTTCAAAGACTTCAAAGCACAAATTAATCATGCCTGTTTCGGGATTATGTCTATATGCATGTTTGACTGCATTCGTAACTGCTTCACTTACAGCAATTTTTGAATCTTCTATATCATCATATGATGCACCTGCTCTAGTAAACACTCCAGATAATGTTAATCTAATTAAACTTACATATTCGGCAGAAGCTGGTAACCGCATTTCAATATAATCTTGTTTAGATTGCATGTTACTCTACCTCCGTTCCTTCATTAACATGCATTAAATCTTTTAATCCGGTAATATCAAACAATCTTCCTATACGGTCAGAAACGCCTAAAATATATAAATCTTTACCGTTTTGATTTAATGCTTTAAGTGTGCCTACAAAAAGACCCAAACCTGTTGAGTCCATATAACTAACATTTGCTAAATTTACATGAATATCGTGTGTACCTTCCTGTCTCATTGGTACTAACACTTCTTCTAACTCAGGTACTGTATAAACGTCTAATTCTCCGCCAACTTTAACTTCATAATATGTATCATGTGTGACAGTCTCTATATTAAGATTCATTTGGTTACACTCCTAATTATATTTCAAATCTTCTAGTTTACTATTCAAGAATAATTATACCCAAAGTCAACGTTGCTTAATCATAAAATAAAAATTAATTTACTCTTTTAATAATTAAAATAGTCATATCATCTTTTTTATTAGGATTTTGTACTTTTAATATTGCTTCATAAATAATTTGAACAATATCTTGAGGGTGCATATGTTTATATTTCTTGATTAAATTTAATAAAGTATCTTTCTGGATGAATTCGCCTTCTTTATTTCTTGCTTCTGTGACTCCATCAGTAAATATAATCACCAAATCATCAATATAGATTGGTATTTCCTGCTGACTATATCTAGTTTGTTGATTAACACCTAAAACACGGCCTCTTACTTCAATTTCTTGAAACTCTTCAGTTTCGGCTCTATATACATAACCTGGTTCATGACCAGCTGAACTGCAATATAATAAATGGTTCATTTCTTCATACAAACCATAGAACATTGTAACAAACATATTTTGGTTGACGTTTTTTTCGACAACTCTATTGAGCCTCTTTAACCCTTCACTTGGCAATTGAGAATGTCCATATGAGTCCATACCGAACTTTATCATACTCATTGCTAAAGCAGCCGGTATACCTTTTCCAATGACATCTGCAACTGCAAAACTCATAGTACCATCATTGTGATCTATTAAGTTAAAATAATCTCCACTTACCTTTTGAGCTGCAACTGATATTACACCAATTTGAATACTATCGAATTGAGGAATATCTGTTTTCAACATAGTTTGTTGAAGTCTAGAAGCTAGATCTATTTCTTTATCGTGGTATTGAAGTTTGTTTACTAATTTTTGATAATCTCTATAACTGTAACCAAATCCTTTAACTACTTCTTGAAGGACATCTAAAGTATCAAGCGCTTCGTGATCAGTAACGTTTAATGAAGATATATAATTTTTATGTATTTCAACAATATCTTCTGGCAAAATGTCCTTTTTTATAACTTCATTAGTAAACTCTTCACACTTTTTTATTAATTGAGTTTTATTATTCGTGCTTAAACTTTCATCAATCAATTTTTTATAATCTTTTTTAAATTCTTCCACGATTTTGCCTCCTCAATACGACTTCAACGCTCAGTTTCTAACGTTCAATCAAAATATCTTTCTTTATAATTAGTAAAAAAGACTAAAACCTCGATACATCTAAAAAAGACTTTAGGAATGGAATACCTAAAGCCGTAAAACTTAAGACATCCTTTTATAATAAATAATACTTCGAAATAACTATCATTGCTCATAAAATGTTAAAAACTAAATGCTCAACGTTATAAATAAATCTATTTATATATATTTAAGCAGTTGTAATTATTATAAAGTTATTGTCTTTGATCTCATTATTTTATTTGTATTGGAATAATACATACAATTAATTATGTCTTAGAATGATTGAAATTATGTAAACCTAGACTGATGTCTAGGGCGTAATCTACTTCTTTCATTTTGTTATCAGACAAATATGTGAGTTTTTCTTTCAAACGATTTTTATCTAAAGTACGAATTTGTTCTAGTAAAATGACTGAATCCTTATCAAGTTTGTACTTTTTCTTTTCAATCTCAACATGTGTAGGTATCTTAGCTTTATTAATCCTTCCAGTAATTGCAGCTACAATTACAGTGGGACTATATTTATTACCTGTGTCATTCTGAATAATGACTACGGGTCTCACTCCCCCTTGTTCTGACCCTTGAACAGGCGATAAATCCGCTAGATAAACGTCTCCTCTTCTAATCATTCATTCTTAGCATTAGAAGTTAAATATGTTTCATTGCAATCGCACGCTTCACATTCAATAGGAAAAGCTTCGGTTGCTAGGGAGAGATTTAAATCAGCCATTTGTGCATAACCTTCTTTTAAAGATTGCTCTAAACTGTAACTTCTATTTTGATTAAAAGATAACATACAAAGAACCTCCATCTGATTCCAAAAGTTGCATTATTAAGATTTCTTAATTTAACTTAATAATAACAAATTTTGAAATCAGTGACTATACTTATTTTAATAATTCATTAGATATCTCTGTATTATCTTCTATGTGATAAATGCGTGGTAATCGTCTTGATAAATTGCATAGAACTTCATAATTTATTGTATTTTGCTGCTTAGCTAATGCTTCAACAGATTGTTCTGTATCTACATGGTTATCTAACAGAATTACTTTATCTCCGACTTTTACTGTATCTGGAATTTTGACCATCGTTTGATCCATACATACTCTTCCTATTACTTCGCATTGTTGACCGTTCACATTGACATATGACCCTTGCATAGAACGTAAATAACCATCTGCATAGCCAATTGGTAATACAGCTATTCTCGTTGGTTCCGTTGCAGTATAAGTACTGCCATAACTTACAGAATCACCAACATTCAATGTTTTTGTTTGTACAATTTCACTCACTAATTGTGCACTTGGTTTCAAATGTACTTTAACGTTTTCTTTCACATATTCAGAAGGATAATATCCGTATAGTGATATACCTAAACGAATCGCATTACAGAACTGACCATCCATTAATAGAGAACCTGCTGAATTTTGTGTGTGTATATAATGTGGTTTTTCTACTTGTTCTACAAGTTCTTTGAATTTTTGATATTGTGTAGCCATATCGTCTCCAGGTTCATCAGCACATGCAAAATGAGTATATACACCTTCAAATACAAGTTGGTCATATTTACTAATAATATCTACAACTTCTTTGTATTCTTCAACATCTTTCATACCTAGTCTACCCATACCTGTATCAAGTTTTAAATGTAACCAAAGTGCTTTCTCATTTTCATCTGATATGTTCTTAATGGATTCTTTTAACCAAGATTTTGAAGGGACTGTCAATGCGACACGGTGTTGGATAGCTTTATTAATATCTTTAGGCGGAATTACTCCTAAAATTAAAATTTTAGCTTTAATGCCATGCATACGTAATTCTATTGCTTCGTCTAATGTTGCAACTGCAAAAAATGAAGCACCATTTTCCATTAAGTGTTGTGCAATTCTAACACTACCTAAACCATATCCATTGGCTTTAATGACTGATATAACAGTCTTATTAGCATGCAATTTATCAAAAGTTTGATAATTAGATAAGATTGCATTCAAATCTATATTTAAATACGTCGATCTGTAAAATTTTTCTGACATAATGTCATTACCTCCTTTAAAACCTAACAACATAAATACAAATGAGTTAGTTCACACATCATGATTATCATCTTGTTTCTCTAAAAGAACTTGACTCATCGCGTAATTTTCAGTGTGGGTAATACTCACATGAACTCGAAAACCACTATAGTCTATGCATGGTTTGCCTAGATAATCGTTATAGCAGTTGATATCATGAAATGCTATTGTTTTCCCTAATCCAGTTCCTAAAGCTTTACTAAACGCTTCTTTAGTAGCAAATCTTCCCGCAAGATATTCAATTTTTCTTTTTTGTTGTGAAAAACTATTAAATTTGATTTGCTCTTCTTTAGATAGAATTCGTTCAACAAACTTTTGATTTTGCTTATTATAAACATTTTTTATTCTCTCAATTTCTATTAAATCTAATCCAATACCATATATCATAGGACGCCTCGTTATCTTTTATCATTCTATTCTTATAATTTTACATCATTTTGATTTAGATTTTCACTATTTCGTCTTTCTTTAATTAAATGTTTGATTTCTTCAGCTTTTTCTTTGTTTATAAGTAATAATTCAGAGTTACCTCCTGCTGTTGATAAAGTGACTGTAGCTAGTTGATATTTTCTCATAATAAAGCCTTCGCTTATATCAATATTTTGAATTCTAAAAAACGGTATAATATTAGTATTAATAAAGATAATCCCTTTTCTCACATGTATCTCGTTATTCTTTATTTTATATCTGAAATTCTTATATCTAAATGTTGGTATAACGAATAACATTGTAATACTGCATACAATAAAGAGTGTTATACCTCCAATAGCGATTGACCAGTTATCTGTTAAATGTAAAAATTTCCAATTTAGAATTAGAATACAAATCAAAATAAGAAAAAGTATGATCAACAAAATAGAATTAGCTAAAACCATAGATTTCTTAGCATTAACATCCATATAATTATAATTCGACACGTTGATCACCTCCTACATACCATGTTTTAAGGGTTTCTATTGATTTTTCATCTGAGAATTTTAATCCAATTGTTTGATTTGAAGCACCTTTAGAAATTAAGAAGTTGAAATTACCTAAATGATTTCTTATTAAAAATGGATGAGTTTTAATTTCCATTCCAATAATTTTATCGTATTTTAAATAGTATCTTTTAATACTAAACAAGTTCACTTTCTGTACTGTCATTTCGTCATTTTCAAGTTGAAATCCAGACAAATGAATATAAAGTAATGCTTCAATAATTAGTGCTAAAATCATTATACAAACTATAAATAAAGCCCAAGCTGACCAATAATATAGTCCTATAATACCAATTAAGATTAATACCAACGAAGGGATTAAAAAATGTCTATGAAAACCTCTCCAAGGCATACCGATATGAGCAGGCTTGAACTCCACTTCTGGAATTAATGCCTTAATGATTCTATATGCCTCTTTACTCTTTATGAATGGAATAATCATTATATTTCCACCTACAGTTGAATCATCTTCCATCTTCTCTTCAAAATCACTCGTAATCAATACGTGTATAGCTGTAAAACCGAATAACTTTCTAATATATGATTGATGTTCGACAACTGCTTGAATACGCTCTGTAGGTACGGTAACGTTCTTTTTAGTAAACAAACCATATTGAATTTTCAATTGATGATTTTCTTGTGTTAGTGTATATCCGAAATATTTAATGAAATTGATAATTGCACCTATAATATAACTCGCAACTAATATCACTCCAATGATGATACTTACGATTAATACAATGGCATTAGCCAAATGAGTCATTTCTTCAGTAATACTTTTCCACGGAATGATATTGGACACACTACCTATGATAGGTGAAATAGTTGCTATTGCGATTCCTATAGCACCACTTGTTAATGACATTAAAATTAAATCTCTGATTGATAACTTAAATACACGACGTTTTTTGGGTTCCTCATTAAATGATTCTTTCTTATGTAATTCATTATTCTCTTCAGTATTATGAAAATCATTTGTTTCTATTTCAATCTGAGAATTATCTAACTGAGTTTGAATATTTTTGATTGTATGTTCTAATTCAATACTTTGTGATTTGGATATAGTTGATAATTCTATACCATCACTTGGTGTTTTTATTTGTAATTGCACACCACCTACTATTTGATTAATCATACTTTGTGAAGTGTCTACAGATTGAATACGACTGATATCTAACTCTTTACGTTCTTTGTTAAATATGCCCGTTGTTAATATAAAGTGGTTATTTTCAATCCAATATCTTGTCTGATACACTTTCAATATTTGTCCAATAAACGATATTAAGAAAAATATAGACAACACTGCCGGTACAATATACTCACGAATATTAGTAAAATCAAAGTCTTTAAAGTTAAAAACTAAAAATACAATAATTACAATAATATTTTGTTTGAACGCTTCAATTAAGCCTGATATATAAGAAATAGGGTGTAATTTTTGTGGGCTAAACATCATATTCAGCTCCCCTCAATTGACTAAAAATTTGATCTTCTATATATTCTGCTTCCTTTTCAGAAACAAATGGTAATTCAATCGAATGACCTGCAGAAACAAATGAAATTTCATTAATTTTAAATAATTTAGCTAGTGGGTTAGTTCTAATTTGTAAAAATTGAAGTCTTTCTACTTTAGTGATGTCTTGACGTTTAAAGAAAAAAGTAGACTTCACCTCTAAAATATTATGATGAATTCGATAATATAAAAAGTGATAATTTACAACAGGAACGTAAAAGAATCTAATTAAACTTATCCCCCATAAAAGAAAATATATGTATATGATAAAGTGCCACCAATTAAATTGATTCCATAAATAAAATAGAATTGTAAAAATAATAATTTCAATAATCAAGTTAAGCCCTGAAGTTAAAAAATAGTATGTCAATGTATTTCTGGGACTTTTATGAAATGTATTATCCATCAATAAGCTCCTTTTCATTTTAGTCACATTATATCATAGACAAATTACCTTCTAAATGCTCCTCATTACTTATTAACGTTCTTTAAACCCAAATTACTTTAGTATATTTTAGAAACAAATAAATAGAGCATACATTTAACCGAAGCTAAATGTATGCTCTATTTTTAATACAAATATATTGAGTATTGATAAATTAATTATTTCTGATGGTCAGCAAATGTGCGACCTTTCATTGTCTTGTTTGACCCTTGAGATGATTTATCTTTACGGTCAAATTTTTTGTTACCGTTTTTCTTAGAAGCAAAACCTTTTGATGAACGTCTATTTTTGTTATCAAATTTACCGCCACCGCGTTTATTATTGCCTCTTCTAGAGTTATTATTACCTTTTGAATTACGACCTTTACGTGAAAGTGGTTTTTCAAAAGTTAATTGAACTTCAACTTCATCATTAGCTTCAACTAACTCTTGTAATAATGATGCAACTAACTCAACATCATTGTACTCTTCAAGTAGTTCAGTTGAAATTCTTTGTAAACGAGGTTCATTGTCTTTAGACATCCAGTTTTGTACTTTTTCTTTAATATCGTCTTCACGTGCTTTCAATACTTCTTTACGATGAGGTGGTCTTAAAGCAGTCATTCTTCTATTGTTAGCATCTTCGATTTGACGAATATAATCCATTTCGATTGGATTTACAAAAGTAACAGCGATACCTTCTTTACCAGCACGACCAGTACGTCCGATTCTATGCGTGTAACTTTCAGTATCTTGAGGGATATCAAAGTTATAAACATGACTAACGCCAGAGATATCTAAACCACGTGCCGCTACGTCAGTTGCTACAAGAATGTCAATTTGATCATTTTTGAATTTTTTCAATACTTCTAAACGTTTAGCTTGCGTAATGTCACCATGTAAACCTTCAGCTTTATAACCTTTAGAAAGTAACGCGCTTGTTAACTCATCTACACGACGTTTTGTACGACCGAACACAATAGCTAGTTCTGGTTGATGTACATCTAAGAAATTAGTGAAAGTATCGAACTTTTCTAATTCTTTAACAATTGTATAATATTCGTCGATTTGTGGATCAGACATTTCATTATTCATTGTTTTAATAATTTTTGGTGTTTTCATGAATTGTTGTACTAACGTTTGAATAGCTTTTGGCATAGTAGCTGAGAAAAGCATCGTTTGACGTTGTTCAGCCGGGATTTTATCCATGATGAATCTCATATCATCGATGAATCCCATGTTCATCATTTCATCCGCTTCATCTAAGATAAGTGTGTGAATATCGTTAGTTTTTAATGTACGTCTATTTAAATGGTCAATGACACGTCCTGGTGTACCTACTACGATTTGTGGTCCTTTTTTCAAGGCTTTAATTTGGCGCTCGATTGGCATACCACCAAATACCGTAACAACTTGTACGTTTTGACCTTTACTAAATACTTTTAATTGCTCTGCAACTTGCATAGCTAATTCTCTAGTAGGCGCTAGAATTAACGATTGAACACCTTGTTCTCCAACAACCTTTTCAATTAAAGGTATACCAAACGCACCCGTTTTACCAGTACCTGTTTGTGCTTGTCCAAGGATGTCATGTCCTTCTAACGCATAAGGGATACTATCTTTTTGGATAGGAGTTGGCTCTTTAAACCCCATAGATTCAAGTGTTTGAACCGTTTTATCCGAAATCCCTAGTTCTTTAAAATTTTGCAAAATAATTCTCCTTTTACATGTTTATTTCTCAATATACTTTTTTGCATATATGTTCATTTATGTTTTATCAACTTCTTAATAGTACCACCTAACATTTATTATAGCAATAAAGCAGTTGGCATATCGTGGTGAATCATGTCCTTTTATTATGAAATTTTTCCTTTTAAACTGGTGTTTTATATAATTTGGAAGCGTTTCATAAATATATTTTATTTTTTAAATAAAAATAATAAGACTACTATGTTATTCCCAATTATATGAGAAATTAACATGAGTCTTACTACAATAACATAAAGCATTATTTAATTAATGCATCTACTACTTCTTCTAATTTCATACCTCTTGAACCTTTAATTAAGACGTTATCATCTGGTTGAACGATATGTGTCATATAAGAAATAAGTTTTTCTTTATCATTAAAATGATGTGCTTCATCAACATATGACTTACCTGTATTGTGTATAAATGTTGCTTCACTACCAAATGTAATTAATTGATCGATGTGTTTATTCTGTAAATAAGTTCCGACTTCTTCATGCATACGTTGACTATTGTCACCTAATTCAAGAACATCACCAAGCACAATAATCTTTCGTCCATTCATGTTACTTAACGTATCTATAGCAGCTTTCATACTTGTTGGACTTGCATTATATGCATCATTAATGACAGTAACTTGTTGTTCTGTTTCATGAACTTCCATTCTCATGCCTGTTAATTTAACACGTTTGATATTGTGTTGAATTGTTTTATACGAAAGTCCTAATTCTTGCCCTACTGCAATGGCAATAGCAGCATTTTTCATATTATGAATACCTAATATAGGTAATTCATATTCTTGTTGATGATTAATTGTAAATGCAATGCCTTCTGTTTCAACTTGATCATTTACACTACATACTAATGAATTGCCTTGTTCTAACCCAATGCTAATACATTTAGCTTCTTTAATTTGTTCGACATGCGGTTTTAACAAAGGTTCATCACCATCATAGATAAATGTACCATTTGATTTTAAGCCAATTGTTATTTCTGATTTAGCTTGAGCAATGCCTTCACGTGAACCTAAATCTTGCATATGTGACTCACCAATATTAGTAATTACAGCAATGTCTGGTTCAGCAATAGTAGATAATAATTCAATTTCATGGAATCCTGACATTCCCATTTCTAAAATAGAAATATCAGTGTTTTTATCTAAATCTAAAATAGTTAAAGGCATACCAATCTCATTATTGTAGTTACCTTGTGTCTTTTTCACATTAAACTCTGTATTAAGTACACATTCAATCATATCTTTAGTTGTTGTTTTACCATTGGAACCTGTCACAGCAATGACCTTTGGATTAACATATTTTAAATATGCTTTAGCTAAATCTTGTAATGCTTGCAACGTATCGTCTACCCATATAATAGGTCCTTCTATATCCTTGGGCAGTGATACATCTTTTTGATAAAATGATGCACCTGCTCCATCTTTGAGTGCTTGTTCAACGAAACGATGACCGTCAACGTTTTCACCTTTAAAAGGTATAAATAACATGTCTTTTTTTATCGCTCTGGAATCAATTGTGACACCTTGAATTGATTGATGAAGATATTGCTCATCTATTTCACAATCAATCCATGCCTTAATTTGTTTTAATGTTACGTTAATCATTTCAAGCAACCTCGTTTAATCTATTTTATATTTATTTTTCTTTTTATCTTCGTGTCTTTCTTTAGCTAAATCTATTAATTTTGCAATTAAATCTGCATATGAAAGACCCATGTTTTCCCATAGACTTGGATACATACTAAAAGACGTAAAACCTGGCATTGCATTTGTTTCATTAATATAAATTTGATTATCTTCAGTAACAAAGAAATCTGCACGTACTAAACCTGAACAGTCCGTAGCTTTAAATGCTTCTAATGCCATATTTCTTAAAGTCATTTGTACATCTTGATCTAAATCTGCAGGGATTTGTAATTGTATTTTTCCATCTTTATATTTTGATTTATAATCATAAAACGCTACATCTTTAACAACCTCACCTGGCCATGTTGTTTCAGGATAGTCATTGCCTAAAACTGCAACTTCTATTTCACGTGCATTAACACCTTGTTCTATCACTAATTTACGGTCAAATTGGAATGCTTCTTTAATACCTGATTTTAATTCATCTTCATTATTACATTTACTAATACCTACACTTGAACCTAAGTTTGCAGGTTTAACAAATACTGGGTAACTTAATTTATCATTAACTAATTTAAGAATATTATTCTCATATTTTTCAAATTCACTTCTTAAGAAACTAATGTATGGTAATTGTGGTAACCCTCTATGTTCAAACAATTGTTTCATAACTAGTTTATCCATTGAACTTGATGCTGCTAAAACACCATTTCCTACATAAGGAATTTCGAGCACTTCGAATAATCCTTGAATTGTACCATCTTCTCCATTTGGGCCATGTAATAATGGAAACACAGCATCATATGATTGTCCTAAACTTCCCTTACTTAATAATTGAGAAATTTCACCGGTAGGAATATTATCGATTCTTAAATCCTCTGTTGATTCAATTTCACTAGTGATGTTATCTTGTTTCTTCCATTCACCGTCATTTGTTATATAAATAATATCAACTTGATATTTATCTTTATCAATCGCATTTAATACATTCTGGGCAGTTAAGATTGATACATCATGTTCTGCACTTTTTCCTCCGTAAACGATACAAATATTTTCTTTTGTCATTTCGTTTTTCCTCCAATAAACGCTATGGAATAACGTCTTATCATTTTAATATCTACTTTTAAATATATGTATTTTTAATATACAAAGTCTTCTCTGAAACTTAATATTATCATATTTGATAGGACTTTTGCATTTTATAATCTATTAATATAAATGGAAAAGTTACTTAACCTAACCAATCTTCACTCTAAATATATCATTTGAAATAAAATGGTTAGTTCATTTGGACTTGATATTCTAGCAAATTTCTATAAAGTCATGTAAAATCGTTATATAATTATGGATGATAGATGAATGATTATCAATATTGATAATTCATTACCAAATATCTCATCACGTGTAGTAAAAGGAGTAAATTATGAAATATTCATCCCGTCAACAGCCTAACAAACATTGGCTACTTAAAGTAGACTGGATTTTAGTAGCAATCATTACATTGTTAGCTATATTAAGTGTTACATTAATTAGTTCTGCCATGGGCGGTGGACAATATAGTGCTAACTTTGGAATCAGACAAATAATGTACTATATTCTAGGCGCAATAATGGCCATAATAATTATGTTTATTTCACCTAAAAAAATAAGAAATTATACATATTTGCTTTATGGAATTTTTTGTATTTTATTATTAGGACTTTTAATATTACCTGAAACACCTATCACACCAGTTATTAATGGTGCCAAAAGTTGGTATAGCTTTGGACCAATTAGTATTCAACCTTCTGAATTTATGAAAATTATACTTATATTGGCTTTATCTAAAGTAGTGGCACGACATAATCAATTTACTTTTAACAAGTCATTTCAATCTGATTTGACATTATTTTTCAAAATCATAGGTGTTTCTATTATTCCAATGGCGTTGATTTTATTACAAAATGATTTAGGAACAACGTTGGTTATTTGTGCAATCATTGCCGGAATCATGCTAGTTAGTGGTATTACATGGAGATTACTTGCACCTATCTTCATTGCGGCAATCGTAATTGGTTCGTCAATTATACTTACTATTCTTTTCAAACCATCATTAATAGAAAATTTATTAGGTATAAAGATGTATCAAATGGGACGAATCAATTCATGGTTGGATCCATACTCATATAGTAGTGGAGATGGTTATCATTTAACCGAATCACTAAAGGCCATTGGTTCAGGTCAACTATTTGGTAAAGGTTATAATCATGGTGAAGTTTATATACCTGAAAATCATACCGATTTTATTTTCTCTGTGATAGGCGAAGAAATGGGATTCATAGGATCAGTTATTCTCATTTTGTTATTTTTAATTTTAGTCTTTCATTTAATTAGATTAGCTAGTCGGATTAATGATCAATATAATAAAGTATTCATTATAGGATATGTATCACTAATTGTTTTCCATGTTTTACAAAATATTGGAATGACAGTTCAATTGTTACCAATTACTGGTATTCCTTTACCATTCATTAGTTATGGTGGTAGCTCATTATGGAGTTTAATGACTGGAATTGGTGTCATCTTATCCATTTATTATCATGAACCTAAAAAATATGAAACTTCAAAAGAATAATTTATATCAAATAAAAATAGAGTCAGTCCGTGAAAGGACTGACTCTATTTCTTTACTAAAAAATCGCCCTTTTGAAACGACGACTCGACTCACATTTACAATTTAAGTGCACTTACTAACCAAAATCCTAAATCAAGTTCACTTATTTACATTCGTGACTGATTTGATTTGTTGTAGGTAACGTATTAATAATGTCTAAACGAGATTTAGTTTTTTTAATATTTACACCTAATGATGATAATAAACTGACTACATTTTGAATTTTCTCTGAATTCTTCACTAATAACACCTCGTTTGGTTGACTTCATAACTAATCATACCCCAATTCAGACTACTTTACTACATGATTTTTAAAATTTAATATAATCTTTACTTTTTATAACTTAAAAATATGTTCAATAAACTGAATTTGCGTATTATCAATAGAGGACTTTATATCCAGCATCATAAATTTCTTTTTAAATACTATTTAAATTCGCAGGTGTTTCAAATTCTATTGAAATGTTTCCAGTATTGATATCGATTTCAACTTGATATACACCTATCATTTCAGTTAAAAGATTTTTTACAGATTCAGATTGTTCTTGTGTTTCTATACCAGCTGTATAAACAATTTTTTGTTGCACTTAATATCCCTCAATCTTTCATAAGTTTTTGAAAAGTAACGAGTAGCTCTTCCATTGCCTCTTCTTGATGTCCTTGATTAACTTTTTCTGCAATACAACTTTTCATATGTTGTTCTAATAATTTAGTAGCTACGCTATTTAATGCAGAACGTGTAGCTCTGATTTGAGTTAACACATCATCGCAATATACATCTTCTTCTATCATTCGATTAATAGCTCTCACTTGACCTTCAATACGGTTTAATCTCGATTTTAAATTTGCTTTACTTTGTTCAGAGTGATGCGCATGATCTTGTTCTGTCACTTGAGTCACCTCTTTATTGATTTCCCTACTATCCTACTTCTCTAATACTATTTAGTCAATAATAGAAACACTTATTAATACAATCAGTATAATGATAAAAAGATGACTTCATGGTACAATTATGTAGTTAAAAACTTTTGTTAAATCAATTAAATTTTAATACAAATAATATAATAAGGAGGTATTTTATGGTCGAAATATTCACGATGACTTTCGCTCATTCCAATCTTATTATCAATATTATTTTGATTGGTGCTTTTATTTTGAACTTAGCCTTTGCCTTTACCATTATTTTTATGGAAAGACGTAGTGCTAATTCAATATGGGCATGGTTATTAGTCCTTGTATTTTTACCTTTATTAGGTTTTATATTATATCTACTTTTTGGCCGTCAAATTCAAAGAGATCACATTTTCACATTGGATAAAGACGATAAAGTTGGCCTTGAAATGATTGTTGATGAACAACTTAAAGCCATAAAAGATAAAAACTTTTCAAAGGGAAATCATCAAATTGTTAAGTTTAAAGAAATGGTTCAAATGTTGTTATATAATAATGCAGCTTTTTTAACAACTGATAATGATTTAATGATATATACTGACGGTCATCAAAAGTTTGATGATTTATTAGAAGATATTAAAAATGCTAAAGATTATATACATATTCAATATTATATCTTTCACAGTGATGAACTTGGAAAGACCATTTTAAAGGCTTTAGAAGATAAAGCTGAAGCTGGTATTGAAGTTAAAATGTTATATGATGATATGGGTTCAAGAGACTTAAGGAAAAAGGATTTGAAAGCATTTCGTGAAAAAGGTGGTCATGCAGAAGCTTTTTTTCCATCGAAACTTCCACTTATTAATTTACGAATGAACAATCGAAATCACCGTAAAATCGTTGTGATAGACGGTAAAATAGGATATGTGGGTGGATTTAACGTTGGTGACGAATATTTAGGTAAATCTAAAAAGTTTGGATATTGGCGCGATACACATTTACGTGTTGAAGGAGATGCAGTTAACGCTCTTCAATTAAGATTCATCCTAGACTGGAACTCTCAATCTACACGTGACAATATTACTTACGAAGAACGCTATTTCCCAGATGTCAATTCAGGTGGTACTATTGGAATACAAATCGCTTCTAGTGGTCCAGATGAAGAATGGGAACAAATTAAATATGGATATTTAAAAATGATTTCTTCTGCTAAAAAATCAATTTATATCCAATCACCTTATTTCATTCCTGACCAAGCTTTTTTTGATTCAATTAAAATTGCTGCACTTGGGGGTGTAGAAGTCAATATTATGACTCCAAATATGCCTGATCACCCTTTTGTTTATTGGGCAACTCTAAAAAATGTAGCTTCCCTCTTAGAAGCTGGCGTCAACGTATATCAATATAATAATGGATTTTTACATTCCAAAACATTAATTATTGATGATGAAGTCGCAAGTGTTGGTACTGCCAATATGGACCATAGAAGTTTCACGCTAAATTTTGAGGTGAATGCCTTTATATATGACGAAGGTATTGCTCGTTCTTTAAAACAAGCCTTCATTGATGATATGAAAGTTTCCGATCAATTAACTAAAGAAAAATATGAATCGCGTAGCTTATGGATCAAATTTAAAGAAGGTATATCACAACTCTTATCACCCATTTTATAATACAGTATTCACAATAAATAAGATTTTATCGATTGTATAGATAAACAAATATATGTAATTAGAATAAATACAAACCTGAGACCCATACCTATTGTTGTCTCAGGTTTTCATTATGAAAGGATGAATTGAATGAATAATGAAGAACGAATTCAAATGGCTTTCAGATATATGCAAGCATTTCATAAAAATGATTATAGTGGTCATGATGTTGAACATGTTAATCGTGTACACGCATTAGCAAAGTATATTGCTAAGAAAGAAGGTTTTGAACATTCATTTATCATTGAACTCTCAAGTATACTACACGATACGATTGACCCTAAATTAGTAAATGAACAACAGGCTAAAGCTAAATTAATAGAGTTTTTAAGAGAAATTGAATTATCTGAAGATGATCAAACTCATGTTATACATATTATTGAGAATATGAGTTATAAGAATGGTTCAAACAACTATATTGAATTATCAACTGAAGGTCAAATTGTCAGAGATGCCGACCGTCTAGATGCCATTGGTGCTATTGGTATTGCTAGAACATTTCAATTTGCAGGTTATTTCAATGAACCAATGTGGACGGAAACAATAATGCCTAATGATTTTAGTGAATCAACTCTAACACAATTACCACCTTCTGCTATAAAACACTTTTATGAAAAATTATTTAAACTTAAAGATTTAATGCATACTCAAACTGCTAAGCATATTGAAGCACAACGTCATGAATTTATGAAGTCATTCGTTTCCCAGTTTTTTGACGAATGGCACTATATATAAGAAAAACCAGCAAATCAATGATTTGCTGGTTTATTTAAATTATTTTTTATTTTTCTTAGATACGACTTGAGTATTTTTACCTTTTTTATTTGATGACTTACCGTCTTGATCAAATTTTTCAAGTAATGGTTCAACTTCTTTTTTAGCAAGTTTAGAATAGTACATATTAGCAAAATGTGTTTGTACAACTAAAAATGCTGCACTGACTGACCAATATAAACCTAATGCTGATGCTGAACTTAACGCAATCCAAATAATCATAATAGGTGATACAATCATCATCATATAACCCATTTGACGTTGTTCTTGAGGCATCGTTTTACTTGAAACATATGCTTGTATAAAGTAAAGCACACCTGCAATAATTGTAATCCAAATATCTGGTTTAGTTAAATTAAACCATAAAAAATGAGGGTGTACAGATAAGCCATTAACTAACTTGTCCTTAAGTACAAAGTATAACCCCATGATAATAGGCATTTGAATTAGCATCGGTAAACAACCCAACATGCTCTTCATTGGATTCATATCATATTTTTTATAAACTTCCATTAATTCTTGGTTAGCAGCCATTTTCTCTTCTTGAGTACGTGCACGTTTAACCTTTTCCTGAATACCATCTACTTCAGGTTTAGCAACTTTCATTTTTTCACGCATCATATGACTATTTTTGTAGTTTGATAACATGAATGGAAGTAACACAAGACGAATAACAAATACTAAAATGATAATAGCTAAACCATAATCATTGTGTAAAACATCGTTACCCAACCACTGTAATAAGTGTTTCATTGGATCAACGAACGTATTATAGAAAAATCCACTACGAGCTCCAGGTTTTGAATAATCACAGCCTGCTAAAAAGACCATTAAACCTAAAAACAAAGGTAGCAACGCTTTTTTCTTCATTTTTCCACCTCTATTGTAATATTCACATAGGATTTATTCTATCATACTCATACTCTAGGATAAAACAAAAAGTGGAAAAAATTAAAGATTAATCGAAATATTTCTTGAATTCATTAACAGTGTTGTCAATATTATTACTTTTGCTAATTGCTGAAATCACTGAAATGCCATCAGCACCTGCATTTGCAATGAGGGCAACATTCTCCTCATTAATACCTCCAATAGCAACCATAGGAAAATCACCCATTTTTTGTCTTAACTGTGTAATCATATCTGGACCTACTGGAGCACTAGCATCACTTTTAGATGGTGTTTCAAACATTGGTCCAACTCCGATGTAATCAACATTAGTGAGATCTGATTTTTCATACTCATTTAAATTTCCAACACTTAGACCGATAATCTTTTCTTGAAAATCATTTGCAAGAGCTCGAACATCTTCATCATCTTGACCAACATGTATACCATCAGCATTAATGCTCTTGGCTAATGAGACATCATCGTTAACAATAAATGGTACATCATATGATTGACATAGAGCTTGTAATTCTTTAGCTAATTTTTCTTTCTTCGAGCCAGTTAAAGCTTTATCACCTTTTTCTCTAAATTGAAACATCGTAATACCAGCTTCTAAAGCTTGTGTTAGGATACCTTGAATAGTTTGGTGTTCAGGTATATCTTGGGTGCCACATATAAAATATATTTTTAAATCTGTTGCTTTAAATGACATTTATTCAACCTCTTCTTTTCTAACATATTTTTCAAAGGTTTGATAATCCAATAAATACATTTGATCTAGTAATTCTGGTAAAAATGAGCCAGGACCTTTGACATGATCTGCGTTTTCAGCAATTTCACCAGCTATATTATAAAAACTAACCGCTTCTACAAGTGTTTCTTGTTGAGGATGATTATTTCTAAATAAGAAACTAGTAATAATTCCACCTAATAGGCAACCAGCACCTGTAATTTTAGCAGACATAGGAGAACCATTTGAAAGTTGAGTCACTTTGCCATCTTGAACTACAATATCTTCTTTACCTGTGACTACAATTGCAGTGTGATATTTTTGATGAGCTTTCTTGGCAATTTCTATTGCATTTAGTGAACTATCTCCATCAGTCCCCTTCATTGTTGTATTGGTATCAATGAGTGTCAATATTTCTGAAGCGTTCCCTTTAATCACTGCAACTTTTACTTCACTTAAAAAGTTTTTACAAAAATCTTTTCTATATTGTGACGCTCCTACTGCGACAGGATCAAAAACAATTGGTGTACCAAGTTGATTTGCAATTTTACCTATCTTAATTAAATCTGCTTCATTATTATGCGTAAGCGTACCAATATTAATTAGTAATCCACTTGCAACTTGATAAAAATCTTCAGCCTCTTCTGGTGCCTCGCTCATTGCCGGACTTGCACCAATACTTAATAGACCATTTGCAGTAAAATTCTTAACTACATCGTTCGTATAACAAACAATTAAAGGATTCTCATTTCTAAGCTTTTCTAAATTATTCATCATCTAAACCTACTTTCTTTAGATACGCAAAATGATTGACTGGGCCACGACCTTTACCAATCTCAGGGGTATATTTGATACTCAAAGAAATAAATGTTTTAGCTTTTTCAACTGCTTCATAAATACTACGACCTTTAGCTAATTCAGCAGCAATGACAGCTGAAAATGTACAACCTGTTCCATGAGTATGTTTAGTATCAAATCGTTCATCTTCAAATGTGTATACGCCATCTTTTGTAAATAAAAAATCTTTAGCATTATTTAAGTCGGCAGAATGTCCACCTTTAATGATTACACCTTTGCTGCCAATGTCATTGATAAATATATCTCCTGCTTTTCGAATGTTTTCTTCAGTATCAATCTTTATACCAGTGATTTCTTCCGCTTCTGGAATATTAGGTGTAACAACATCAGCTAAAGGTAATAATGTACTTTGCAACTTTTGTTTGGTTTGATCATCCATCAACGAATCCCCACTTTTGGCTAGCATAACAGGATCAATCACGTATGGAATTGTAGGATAATCTTCTAAATAACTTTTGATTAATTGCATCGTCTCTTCTGTAGCAATCATCCCTGTCTTAATTGCATGAGGAAGTTCATCATTAAATACACTATCCAATTGTTCTTTAACCCATGATGTCTCTAGATTATGAATATGTTCTACGCCCATCGTATTTTGAGCGACAATACTCGTTATTGCTGCCATTCCATAAACGCCGCAAGAATGAAATGACTTCAAATCAGCCATTACTCCAGCACCGCCAGTTGGATCAGTACCTGCAATAGTTAAAGCAATTTTAGGTTTATTCATATTTGTCACCTCTAAAATTCCATTTTTCATCTACGTAGGCCATATTGAAAAAGTTTCTTTCATGAATAGTACTTTGTAAGAAATTCTCCTTAATCTCTTCTTTTTCTTCTGAAGTACAATTCTCTGTTAAACGATCCATTAATTCATCAAATAAATTTACTAGTGCATCCATTTCTGTACTATAAAATTCAAACCAATTAGACGTAATTGAATCTTTATTAAGTTGATTGTCTTTTATCGCTCTTTTACCAATTACCGCATATACATATGGACATGGTGCCATTGCTGCAATCGTATATGCTGCATTTTCATGTGCATAGGCATTATAGTACATATGCTTAATATAATGATCACCACTTGGTGGCCATACTTTTTCTTTAACAATCTCATGATATGGTTCATTTATGAATGAAGCTAAAATTTCATGTGCTTCTACTTCTCCTTCTAATAAAAATTCAATCTGTTCCACTAAAAATTTAACGTCATCCATATTATGCACTTTAGGAATTAATAGTGCATATAGATTAGCAAACTCTTTTAAGTAAGATGCATCTGCACGTAGATATTGTCTTACCGCTTGTTTAGATAATTCACCATGTAATAAATCTTGTATGAAACCATCATTATAAATATCCTCAATAATAGGTTCTGCTGCCACTCTTAAATCTTTAGAAAAACTCATAAAATTTCCTCCTTGAAATAAAAAAACTACTTTCCAAACTGGAAAGTAGCAAAATTAAGGCACGACCTAATACCGTTAATATGTTACACTACTTTCCTCCGTTGGTACTAACCAAATCAGGTTTTAAGGGTCTGAATTAAATTCATCTCAGCCTTTATAGGCGCCCCTAGTAGTTCTATTTTTAATCATTTTCAATTATTACAATAGCAAATGTAACACATAAATTCAATTATTAAAAAATGTATAACAATATACCTTTTAATAAACATATAACTAAGTCAAACTATTTACCAACTAAAAAACACCCTATCTAATGATAGGATGTTTAATAAAAATTAAATTATGCAGTTACCCATTGGCTTGGGCCAGCTGTATCGTATAATTTTTGAGCTGCTGCGTCTTGAACATGTTCAGGAGCGCTAGAAGCTGGTTGACCTTTGTACTCAGCTGGAGCTACTGAATCCCATGTAGATTGTAAGAATTGATACTTACCTGAAGCACCTGTTGATGGGTTTGTAGCGTGGATGTCGCCACCTGATTCACGTTGTGCGATTTGTTTTAAGTGATCATTTACGTTTACTGATGAACCACTTGAAGCTTCACTTGAGCTTGACTCATTGTTTGAAGTAGTAGCTTCTTGTTGTGGTTGTTGAGTTTGCTCAGTTTGTGGAGCTGAAACTTGTTCAGGTTGAGCTGAGTTTGATTGTTGTTGGTTACTTACTTCTTCTGCAGAAGTTTGGTTAGTTGATGCTGAAGCTTGTTCACTTACATCTTGTTGTGGTTGAGCTTGAGTATTTGAAGCTTCATTTGATTGACCAGATTGGTGGAAATCCCATGAGAAGTTTGTACCATCTGATTCAAAATGATATGTGAAACCATTATAATCGAATGTATAGTTATAAGCGCCTTCTTGGATAGGGCTTTCATTTAATGATTGATCATTTGATTGTGCTTTTTGAGCTAATTCAGCTTCGTTGATATTTGCTTCACTTGCGTGTGCGTCGTGTCCAGCGTTACCTGCTACAACGCCTAATCCTACTGCTAATGATGATGCGATAATTGTCTTTTTCATTATTAAAAAATCCTCCTAAAAGTGATTTGTTTTCTTTAACTAATTTACAAATACAACTTTAACATCTATAAATACACTGCAGGTTACAGCCAAATAAAAAAGGAAGCCTTTTTTTTACGTCCTAATTACATCGTTTAGAGGTGTAATATTAATATATATACCTTTTGAAAACTGCCATGACAGTTTATAAAGGTTATATATCTGTGATATGTATGTAATAGAAATGAAATCTATCAGATAATTCTGACGCAAATATGTCATTTTTAAAGTAAAATATGGATACAAAAACGACCTTTTTCTATTTAAAAAAATTAAAAAAGGTCGCTTGAGTATAATTGAAAGATGATAATTTATATTAAGATAGGATAAAAGTATAAATAATTGGGAGTTATTGAATAATTAATGGCTGTCTAACCTATATGAAGCATTCATTTTGTGCTTCATTATATTCATTAGAGAGGATATTGGATTCTTTTGTCTTAGAGGACATAAATTTAATTGTTTCTACATAAACTTCAGTTACAAAATGTGTCTGATTATCTTTTTCATACTTACGTGATCGCATTTGGCCAGTAATACCTACTAAAGATCCTTGAGATGTAAACTTTTCAATATTCGTAGCTGTTTTCCCAAAGGCTTTGCAATATAGATAATCGCATGCGATTTCATTATTCTGATCTTTATAATTTCTTTCCGTAGCAACGCAAAATGTTGCTACTTTACTACCTTCCTCCTTTTCATAAATTTGGGCATCCTTTGTAAGTCTACCAACTAAAACTATTTTATTTAACATGTGTCACCTCCTCTTAAGTTATATAATAATCACATCTCTTTATACCGTCAAAAAGCTATTTTATCGAAAGATATAGCTATTCACCCTTCATATTTGATATATTTAAAGAAAATAATCAATATTTAAATCAGTTGATTAATAATAAATCACTTTTTGTAAATATATAAATAAATGGGATGTGGACTTTATGAAGACATTTAAAGCTGTACGTTTTCAAATTGTAAGTGAAAATGGCGGTGTAACCGAATATGAATTAGAAGATGGCGTGATTATAAATAAGGAAGGTAGTGGAACAGGATGGCTTTTAGAAATTGTCATTTCTAATGAACACTATCATACATTTAAAGATTATATGGATAGTGATCAATTGTTAGATATACGTGTGGTCATAACAAGACCTGCCAATGATCCAGCATTATTTGATGCTACTGTGAAAAGTGTAACTCAGTTTGAAAAGACTATGTCAATAGTATTCGAATGTCATATTTATACCCTTAGACAAGTCTACGCAGAAAGCTTACTAGAAGAATTAGTAGATGATGGGCTAACTGGTGAAGAACTAAAGAAAACATTTAACCGTATGATGCAATCTAAGCCTAAACTTAAAGATGAAAAATTCGAGAGGTAAATTCAAAAACCTACACTCATGTTCAAACATGAGTGTAGGTTTTGTTTTACTTAGCATCTTGAATTGCAAAAGTTAATTCACAACTACATGCTAATTGACCATCTACTGTTGCTTTAGCAGTACCTTTACCAATTGGTCCTTTAATTTTTGTTATTTCTACTTCTAACATAAGTGTATCACCAGGAGTTACTTGTCTTTTAAAACGACATTTATCTATACCTGCAAAAAGCGCAATCTTACCTTTATTTTCTTCACTATTTAACATAGCCACTGCACCAGTTTGGGCCAATGCTTCTGTAATTAATACACCAGGCATTACAGCATAATCTGGAAAATGCCCTTGGAAGAATGGTTCATTACCTGAAACTTGTTTTAATCCCACACAACGTTTACCTTCTTCGTATTCTACAACTCTATCTATCAGTAAAAATGGTTGTCTATGTGGTATGATTTGTTTGATTTGATTATAATCGAAAATTGTTTCCATGATGTTTAACCCTCCAAGTTTGAACAAAAGTTAATACTTTAAATTAATCATTAATACGTTCGATATTAGCACCTAATGATTTTAATTTACCATGTAAATCTACATAACCTCTATCTAAATGTTTTAATTCAGTAACTTGAGTTGTACCTTCAGCTACTAAACCAGCTAATATTAGTGCCGCTGCCGCTCTTAAATCAGTTGCTTTGACTTGTGCACCTTGTAAATCACTCTTACCTTCGATTTTAGCACTTCTACCTTCAACGTCGATATTAGCGTTCATTCTACGGAACTCTGCAACATGCATAAATCTGTTTTCAAAAACTGTTTCTGTAATTACTTTATGGCCATTGGCAGTTAATAATAATGCCATCATTTGAGATTGCATATCTGTAGGGAAACCAGGGTGCGGTAATGTTTTTACGTCTACAGGTTTTAAATCTCCTTCAGCAGATACACGAATACCATCTTCTTGATAATCTAATTTGACGCCCATTTCTTCTAACTTATAAACTAAGCTAGACATATGTTCTTTAATAGCACCACGAACAAAAATATCTCCTCGTGTAATTGCACCAGCGATAAGTAAAGTACCCGCTTCAATTCTATCTGGAATAATAGAATGCTCTACACCTGTTAAATATTCAACACCGTGGATTGTAATAGTGTCAGTTCCAGCACCCGTAATTTTTCCGCCCATTTCATTTATATAATTAGCTAAATCAACAATTTCAGGTTCTTTAGCAGCATTTTCTAATACTGTTTTACCGGATGCTAATGACGCTGCCATAATTAAGTTTTGCGTTCCACCTACACTTGGGAAGTCCAAATGAATTGAAGCACCTTTTAAACCATCTTTTGCATTTGCATAAATGTTTCCATTTTCTAAATGTATTTCAGCTCCTAGTGCCTCGAAACCTTTGATATGTTGCTCAATTGGACGACTTCCAATCGCACAACCACCTGGTAATGCTACTATTGCATGTCCTAAACGTGCCAATAAAGGACCCATAACTAAAATACTTGCACGCATCTTACTTACATATTCATACGGTGCCTCTTCATTTAAAGTTTTTGTAGCATCTACTACAACTGCATTTTCATCTTTTTTATATGTAACATCTGCATTTAATGTTGATAATACATTATTAATTGTTTCTACGTCACTTAATGCAGGTACATTAACTAATTTACTTGTACCTTTAGAAGCTAATAGTGAAGCTGTTAATACAGGTAAAACTGCATTTTTAGCACCTTCTACTTTAACTTCGCCTTTTAATTGGTTACCACCATTAATTACTATTTTATCCATCTTAAATCCTCCACTTAAATCTCCTAGTTATTTACATTTCCCTACTATATAAAATCTATTATTCATTAATATATTATATCCGTTTTTCAATATGAAAAAACCAAAAACGCACTATTTCATTATATATTTTAATTGAGTGGAAAACTGTAATAAATCAATTATGAAATTACTCACACTCGTTCCCAACATGATAGCTATAAATATCATACAAATTTGAACTTGTGTAGCATAACCTTTTTTAAAAAATTGGTCTAGACGAATTGCATTTAATGCCCAATATGCAATACATATACATATCACATGTAATACCAAATGTATGATTGCAAACTGTCCAAGATAATCCATAGTTAACTCCTTAGAATTGATTACTGTATAACATTGTACATGAAAAAAGTTAATAATGATACTACAATTAACTGCAAATAATGGAAGATTTATATGTATAGTAAAAGGCTTGGAAACACCACATCTGGTCAATTTCCAAGCCTTTTATCATTTATTTAAGTTCAGCCACACGTAAACGGTTATTTGCTCGTTCTAACGCTCTTTTGGCTCTATTAATGTCACTATTATCATCATCATTATCTAAATGCGATTCTGCTCTTGATTTAGCTAATTTAGCTCTTTCAACATCAATTTCAGTAGCAGTTTCAGCTGTTTGGACAATAATTGATAGTTGATGTTGTCTAACTTCTACAAACCCATCACTAACTGCTATATATTCATTTCCATTATGAAAATTTACTTTGACATAGCCAGTCTTTAATGCAGAAACGGTTGGAATGTGTCCATTCATCACACCCATTTCGCCAGCTGTAGTTTGTAAAACAGCTAGTTCTACATCATCTCGTTCATAGACAGAACCATTAGGAGTGACAATATTTAGGCTTAATGTATTCATTATCCATACCTCCTAATTATTAGACTTCAACACCCATGTCTTTAGCTTTCGCAATAACGTCTTGCATGCTACCTACTAAGCGGAATGCATCTTCCGGAATATGATCATATTTACCTTCTAAGATATCTTTAAAGTCCGCTACAGTTGTTTTAACAGGAACGTAAGATCCTTTTTGTCCAGTGAACTGTTCTGCCACGTGGAAGTTTTGTGATAAGAAGAATTGAATTCTACGTGCACGTTCTACAGTTTGTCTATCTTCTTCAGATAATTCATCCATACCAAGAATTGCAATGATATCTTGTAATTCTCTGTATTTTTGTAATGTAGATTGAACGCCACGAGCAACTTCATAATGCTCTTGACCAACAATAGATGGTTCTAATGCTCTAGAAGTTGATGCTAATGGGTCTACTGCCGGATAAATACCCATTTCAGTTAACTTACGCTCTAAGTTTGTAGTTGAGTCTAAGTGTGCAAAGGCAGTTGCTGGAGCTGGGTCAGTATAGTCATCGGCAGGTACGAATACTGCTTGGATAGATGTTACAGAACCTTTATTTGTAGATGTAATACGTTCTTGTAATTGACCCATTTCAGTTGCTAATGTTGGTTGATAACCAACCGCTGAAGGCATACGACCAAGTAATGCAGATACCTCAGAACCAGCTTGTGTAAATCTGAAAATATTATCGATGAATAAAAGTACGTCTTGCCCTTGTTCATCACGGAAGTATTCAGCCATAGTTAAACCAGATAAAGCTACACGCATACGTGCACCAGGTGGTTCATTCATTTGTCCGAATACCATCGCTGTTTTCTTAATTACACCACTATCACTCATTTCATAGTATAAATCATTACCTTCACGAGTACGTTCACCTACACCCGCGAATACTGAAATACCACCATGTTCTTGTGCAATATTGTTAATTAATTCTTGAATTAAAACGGTTTTACCTACACCGGCACCACCAAATAGTCCAACTTTACCACCTTTAATGTATGGTGCTAATAAGTCTACTACTTTAATACCTGTTTCAAGAATTTCTACTTCAGTAGATAATTCATCGAAACCTGGTGATTGTCTATGGATTGGATCACGACGTACTGAATCATCAATTTTCTCTTCTAAGTCAATTGTTTCACCTAGTACATTAAATACTCTTCCAAGCGTTTCATCGCCAACAGGTACACTAATATCTTTACCTGTGTCTTTAACATCCATGCCTCTTTGAACACCATCAGTTGAATCCATTGCAATTGTACGTACAACATCATCACCTAATTGTAGTGCAACTTCTAATGTTAAGTTTAACGTTCCGTCTTCTTTTGGAACTTCAATAATAAGGGCATTATTAATATCAGGGACTTCGTTATGTTCAAAACGAACATCAATGACAGGACCCATAACTTGAGTTACACGGCCAATTCCCATGCTATTTTCCTCCTTTTAATTTTATTCAAGTGCTGCTGAACCACCAACAATTTCAGTGATTTGTTGCGTGATAGCTGCTTGTCTAGCTCTGTTATATTCTAATGATAAGTCATCAATAAGTTCTGTAGCATTATCAGACGCATTTTTCATTGCTGTCATACGTGAAGCATGTTCACTTGCCTTAGCGTCTAATATCGTACCGTATATTAAGCTTTCTACATATTGCGGTAAGATAACACTTAAGATAGATTCTTTATCAGGTTCAAATTCATATGTAGACATATGACCATGACCTTGACTTGAATCTTCTTGAGATAATGGAAGAACCTTTTTAGTAGTAGGTTTGTTTTCTAACACACTTACATAATGACTATAATATATATTTAACTCATCAATATTTTCTTCACTGTATAAATCAATTGCATGTTTTGCAAGAGCTTGAATAGATTTAAATGAAGGTTGGTCTGGTAAATCAACTAGTGAACTTTCGATTTCATAACCACGTGTTTTTAGGAAATCAACACCTTGTTGACCTAATACCACAATACTATATTCACTACTATCATTATGCTTTTGTTTGATGTCAGTTACTAATCTTTTAAGTACATTAGCACTGTATGCACCAGCTAAACCTTTATCACTTGTGATAACAAGATAACCACTACGTTTTACATCTCTTTCTTTAAGCATAGGATGGCTAGAACTTTTATTTGATCCAGCTACAGCTGTAATAGCATCTTGCATTTTATCCATATAAGGCTTGAATTGTTTAGTATTTTTCTCCGCTCTACGTAATTTAGAACTTGATACCATGTTCATCGCCTTAGTAATTTGCTTCATCTTTTTGGTTGATTTTATACGTGTATCTATTTCTTTTAAAGAACCCACTATCTCACCACCTTTAATTACTATTCTTTATTATTCAGATTTACTAAAACTTTTTTTGAATTCCGTAATTGCAGTATCAAATTTATCAGCATCTGGTAAGCCACCAGTTTCTCTGATTTCTGATAATAAATCAGTTGCATTTGAAGCTGCCCAGTGGTTTAGTTCGTCTTCAAAACGAGTAATATCTTCAACTGGAATATCGTCTAAATATCCTTTTGTTAATGCGAAGATGATTAATACTTGATTTTCAACAGGAAGTGGTTTGTTTTGATCTTGTTTTAAGATTTCAACTGTACGTTTACCACGCTCTAATTTTCTAGCTGTGAATTCATCTAAATCAGAACCAAATTGAGCAAATGATTCTAATTCTCTATAAGAAGCAAGGTCTAATCTTAAAGTACCCGCAACCTTCTTCATAGCTTTAATTTGTGCTGAACCACCAACACGTGATACTGATTGTCCAGCGTTAATCGCAGGTCTTACACCTGAGAAGAATAAGTCAGATTGTAAGAAAATTTGACCATCAGTAATTGAAATAACGTTTGTTGGAACATAAGCAGAAATGTCTCCAGCCTGAGTTTCAATGATAGGTAACGCTGTAATAGATCCTCCGCCTAAGTCATCGTTCAATTTAGCTGCTCTTTCAAGTAATCTACTATGTAGGTAGAAAACATCACCTGGATACGCTTCACGACCTGGAGGTCTACGTAATAATAATGAAAGTTCACGGTAAGCTGATGCTTGTTTAGTTAAGTCATCATACACGATTAATACGTGCTTACCATTAAACATGAACTCTTCACCCATTGTTACACCTGCATATGGTGCAATGTATAGTAATGGAGCAGGTTCTGCTGCTGATGCTGAAACAACGATTGTGTAATCTAAAGCTCCAGCTTGTCTTAATTTTTCAACGTTCGCTCTTACTGTTGAATCCTTTTGACCAATTGCAACATAGATACAAATTGTATCTTCAGTTTTTTGGTTTAAAATTGTATCAATTGCGATTGTTGTTTTACCAGTTTGACGGTCACCGATGATTAACTCACGTTGACCACGACCAATTGGTACTAATGCATCAATTGCTTTAATACCAGTTTGTAAAGGTTCATCAACTGACTTACGATCCATAACTCCAGTTGCTTTCTTCTCTACTGGTCTAGTTTTAGTAGCATTGATTGGACCTTGTCCATCAATTGGTTGACCTAATGGATTTACTACTCGTCCAATAAGTTCCTCACCTACTGGTACTTCCATAATACGTCCAGTACGTTTAACTTCGTCCCCTTCACTAATTTCAGTGTATGGTCCTAAGATAACCACACCAACATTAGATTCTTCAAGGTTTTGTGCTAAACCAAGCACGCCGTTTTGGAATTCTACTAGCTCACCAGCCATAACGTCGTTTAGTCCGTGAATTAATGCGATACCATCACCAATTTGTAATACTGTACCAACATCTGTAACGGACATTTCTGACTCATAATTCTCAATTTGTGAGCGAAGTAATGCACTGATTTCTTCAGCTTTTATGGCCATCTATGTCACTCCTCTTTATTAATTAGTTAGCTCTTTTAAATTTACGTTGTAATTGAACAAGATCATTTTTAACACTGCCATCCATAACAGTCGTGCCGACCTTAACTCTAAAACCACCAATTAAGTCTTGATTAATTTTAGTATTCACAATTACTTTAGATAAGTTTGTTTGTTGTTTAACTAGTTCAACGATTTTAGAAATTTCATCATCGTTTAAATCATAAGTAGATTCTATTAATGCGAAATCTTGATTATTATGTTGATTATACTGAGATTGAAAAGCTTTAAATACATCTTCAATATATGAAATATGACGATTTTCGGCTAATACTTTTAACATGTTAACAATATATTGATTAGCGTCACCATAAACATTTTCTACAAAACTTTGACGTTTTTGTAATGTTAATTTCGGATTACTATCAATAGCTTTTAAGTCTTTAATATAATCGAAAGAGGAATGACTAATTACTTCCAATTCCTCATAAATATTATCTAATTGATTTGTATCTGCAGAAACATCGAATAATGCCTTTGCGTATTTATCAGCGATTTTTGCCATTATTTATCGCCTGCCTCTTTTAGATACTTTTCAACTAATTCTTTTTGATCTTGCTCTGAAATTTCTTTTCTAAGAACCTTAGAAGCAATTAAAACAGATAGTTCTGATACTTGATTATTGATATCTGCAATTGCACGTTCTTTTTGACTATTAATTTCACTTTGAGCTGTTTCAATCATGCCGTTAGCTCTCACATTAGCTTCATGAATGATTTCTTCATGTTGTTTACGAGCTTGAACTTTCGCATCTTCTAGAATTCTTTGAACTTCATCTTGAGTTTCTTTAAGTGTCTGTTTATTTTCTTCTTCAAGTTTTTGTGCATTTAATTTAGCTTGTTCAGCATCGTCGATATCTTTGTTAATATCACGTTCACGTTTGTCCATTACTTCTTTTAATGGACCCCAAGCAAACTTTTTCAATAACGCTAATAGGATAATAAAAGTAACGATTTGTACAATTACAGTACCCCACTCAACGCCTGAAGCTGCACCAATAACGAACATATTAGCTGTTGCAGTCACGGGATCATGACACTCCTTTCGTCAAAATAATCATTAAGCAATAAAAAATAAAACGAACGGCGAGAGTCTAATAGACTTCGCCTTAAATAAATGTCTTATCCAGCAAATGTCATGAATGCAATTACAACACCGATGATAGGTAAAGCCTCAACTAAACCAACACCAATGAACATAATACCCATTAATTGACCACGAGCTTCTGGTTGACGTGCTACACCTTCTACTGTTCTAGAAACGATAAGACCGTTACCAATACCTGCACCTAATGCTGATAAACCAATTGCGATTGCCGCTGCGATTAAATTCATAATAAATTTTCCTCCTAAGATTGTATATAATTTTTAAAATTTAGTGTCCATCTGCCACTTTATGTGACATGTAAACCATTGAAAGCATAATGAAGATATATGCTTGGATTGAACCTACAAAGATTGAGAATCCTTGCCAAACAATTAAACCAGGAATACCAATGATCCAACCCCAAGCTGGTTGATTTGTTACAAGTCCAGCTAATAGGCTAAGTAATAACTCACCTGCAAAGATATTACCATATAAACGTAGTCCAAGTGTTAGGGTTGAAGTAAATTCTTCAAAGACGTTTATAATTGCAAGTGGCCAAAACGGTTGAATGTAACCTTTAAAATAATTCTTAGTACCACGCATTTTAATACCATAAAAATGTGTTAAAAGAATTACTGTTGTAGACAATGTCAATGTAACTGTTGCATCAGCTGTCGGTGATTTCCACCATAAATAGTGGTCTTTAGTTACAATTGAGAATGGTAAACCTAGCATGTTTGCAATAAAGATGTATAAAATCAAAGTCACTGCTAAGAAGTGAAAATGTCCACCTTTTTTCCATGCCATATTACCTTCAATGATTCCTCTAACAAAGTCAAAAATCCATTCAATGAAATTTTGTTTGCCAGTTGGTCGTTTCTTCAGATTGCGTGTGCAAATAATAGCTAATAGAAAAACGATCACTGCAGTAATTAGCACCATCATTACACTTGCCATGTTAAAAACAAGGTCAAAGCCGAAAACATCCCAACTTACTTTCGGATGTTTATGATCCATATTCTCACCTCTTTCGTATTGAATTTTACTCCCTATTAAGTAGAGGGCGACATATGATTACAATATAAGAAATCATTAGCCCTATTAACACCCCGAAGATATTGATGTGATCTTTAAAGAAAAACCAAATTGAACACACAACTATAGCGACTAAATATCTCCACATGTTGCCTGTAGATATATGATTAGTATCTGCTTTCTGTGCGTGGAATAAATAACTCTCAAAGATGTATGTATTGATTAAAGAACCACATGTGCCAATAATCAATCCAAGTAAAAATGGATGGGGTGAAAAGAGATACAATATACCTAATAATATCAATAAATAAAGATAATATTGTATATATTGTTTAAAAATGATGTAGAAACGACCCATTTGTTTGCCTCCGAGTGTCTTATACAATCATGTAAACCGTTCCACTCATACAATCTAAATGATAATATAGTGGCCACAACGGTGTCAATTCTATTCAAATTGTTGTTAAATTTTAAAGCAAAATTGTCACAAATTGGCCACATTTAAACGGTATACATTTTTTATTAATTGAAATCTGTTGGTTTTTCCTTTGTTAAATTAAAATAATACTTTATATGATTCACTATTCTTTCAGAAGATTTACCATCTCCGTATGGATTTTTAGCATTACACATGCATTGATAGGCTTGCTGATCTTCTAAAAGTTGCTTAGTTTCTTTATAGACATTATCTAATGACGTACCTACTACTTTTAATGTGCCAGCATCAACGCCTTCAGGTCTCTCAGTATTATCTCTTAAAACTAATACCGGTTTGTGTAATGAAGGTGCCTCTTCTTGAATACCACCAGAATCTGTAAGAATTATATATGCTTGTTTAGCAAAATTATGAAAATCTAACACATCTAATGGTTCAATGAGTTCTATTCTTTCGTGATTCCCTAAAATTTCTTGAGCGATGTTTCTAACTTTAGGATTCATATGAACTGGATATACAACTACTAATGCTTTATCTTCTTCCACAAGTTTTCGAACAGCCTTAAAAATATTTTCCATTGGCTCTCCAAGATTTTCTCTACGATGAGCAGTTAGTAACAAAATTTTCTTGTTTTTGTGCTTTTCAAGTATCTCAGATTGATAATCATCATTAACTGTATAATTCAAAGCGTCAATTGCAGTATTTCCAGTCACTACAACTGTTGTTTCTTTCTTACCTTCATCTAACAGATGCTTTTTGGCATTTGAGGTAGGTGCAAAATGAATATCAGAAAGTACACCTACCATTTGTCTATTCATTTCCTCAGGATATGGTGAATATTTGTCAAAACTTCTCAAACCTGCTTCAACATGGCCAATCGGTACTTGATTATAAAATGCTGCTAAACTTCCTGAAAATGTAGTTGCTGTATCTCCATGAACTAATACCATATCAGGATTAATACGCTTGATTATTGACTCTAATTCCATCATAGCTTTTGATGTAATTTCTGAAAGTGTCTGACCTTCTTTCATGATATTTAAGTCATAATCAGGTTGTATATCAAATGTGTTTAATACAGAATCTAACATTTCTCTATGTTGTGCTGTAACGACTACACATACTTCTAATTGATTATCATTTTCTATTGCTTTGACTAGTGGCGCCATCTTGATAGCTTCCGGTCTAGTCCCAAAGATTGTCATAATTTTTTTCTTCAAACGTATCTATCTCCGTTTTCATTATCTATTTAGTACCAAATAATCTATCTCCTGCGTCACCTAATCCTGGTGTGATATAAGCTTTATCATTAAGTTTCTCGTCTAAAGCAGCAATATAAATATCAACATCATCATGTGCTTCTTTCATTTTTTCTACACCTTCTGGTGCTGCTATTAAACACATAAAACGAATATTTTTGGCCCCTTTGTTTTTTAATGAAGTAATAGCCTCAATGGCAGAAGCTCCAGTAGCTAACATAGGATCTACAACAATAATTTCACGTTCATCAATATCTTGAGGCATTTTAGAGAAGTATTCTACCGCTTCAAGAGTTTCGGGATCTCTATAAAGTCCAATATGGCCTACTCTAGCTGCTGGTACTAAACTTAAAATACCTTCTGTCATACCTAATCCTGCTCTTAATATAGGTACAATAGCTAATTTTTTACCTGCTAAACGTTTAGCTGTCATTTTAGTTACAGGTGTTTCAATTTCAACATCTTGTAACTCTAAATCTCTTGTTACTTCGTAAGCCATAAGCATGCCCACTTCATCAACTAGTTCTCTAAACTCTTTCGTTCCTGTATGAGCCTCACGAATATAACTTAATTTATGTTGTATTAATGGATGATCAAATACATGTACTTTACTCATTTTCATTTCCTCCAATATTCTAAAAATCCCTTAATATTATTGATATAAAGGATATTGTTCAGTTAAAGCTAAAACACGTGATTTTGCTTCATTTAACTTAGTTTCATCTTCATGATTTTTTAATGCTAAGCTAATAATTTTAGCAACCTCTTCAAACGCTGCTTCATCAAATCCACGCGTAGTGGCTGCTGGTGTTCCTAATCTAATACCACTTGTTACAAAAGGTTTCTCTTGATCAAACGGGATAGTATTTTTATTACAAGTGATTCCAACTTTATCAAGTGTTTCTTCCGCTACTTTACCAGTGATATTCACAGAACCTTTAACATCTACAGCTATTAGGTGATTATCAGTACCACCTGATACAATTCTAAAACCTTCTTTAGATAATGCTTCTGCAAATGCTTTGGCATTTTTAATCACTTGATTTTGATATACCTTGAAATCATTATGTAACGCTTCACCGAAAGCAACTGCTTTTGCAGCAATCACATGCTCAAGTGGTCCGCCTTGGATACCTGGGAACATAGTTTTATCAATTGCCTTTTTGTATTCCTCTTTACAAAGAATCATTCCTCCACGTGGTCCACGTAAAGTTTTATGCGTTGTTGTTGTCACAAAGTCAGCATATTCGACAGGATTTTGATGTAACCCTGCAGCTACTAACCCTGCAATGTGTGCCATATCCACCATTAATTTAGCGCCTACTTCATCAGCGATTTCTTTGAATTTTTTAAAATCAATTTGTCGAGAATAAGCAGATGCACCTGCAACGATTAATTTAGGTTTATGTTCAATGGCTAACTTACGTACTTCATCATAATTAATAAGTTCTGTATCTTTATCTACGCCATATTCAACAAAATGATATGATTTACCACTAAAGTTTACTGGAGATCCATGAGTTAAATGACCACCATGACTTAAGTTCATACCTAAAACTGTATCTCCATAGTCTAAAGCTACTAAATATACAGCCATATTTGCTTGAGATCCTGAATGTGGTTGCACATTGACATGCTCAGCACCAAATAGTGCTTTAGCACGATCAATAGCAACTGATTCAGTTACATCTACAAACTCACAACCACCATAATAGCGACGACCTGGATAGCCCTCAGCATATTTATTGGTTAATACTGAACCCTGTGCTTCCATAACAGCTTCAGAAACAAAGTTTTCTGATGCAATTAACTCAATATTATTATTTTGTCGATTAAACTCTTGCTCAATGGCTTCAAAAATTACTTTATCTTGCTTTTCGATGTAAGACATATAAACCCCTTCTTTCAACTAATTAATTATACTTTGCACGTTCGCCACCAATTTTCTTAGGTCTAGATGTCGCAATGGTAACGATTGCTTCCCCAACTTGCTTTACACTTGTTCTAACCGGTACGCAAACATGTTGAATATGCATACCTATTAATGTTTGACCTATATCTATACCTTTAGGCACGGTGATATGTTCAACAACGATTGGGTCTTCCATATGTTGATATGCATAAGTTGCTAAACTACCGCCTGCATGAACATCTGGAACAACAGTAACTTCTTCCATTGTCAGTGGATTAAAATCGGATCTTTCAATGGTGATTGCTCTATTGATATGTTCGCATCCTTGAAATGCAAACGAAACCCCTGTTTGTAATTTAATTTCGTTTAAATCATTAAATATTGACTCAGCTACCTCCATTGACCCTACTGAACCAATGCATTCACCTAACACTTCAGAAGTTGAACAACCAATCAAACATATTTCACCTTCATTAAAAAATGACATCGCTTTTAATTCTTCTAACAACATTGAAAAATCTTGCATTTAAAACCCACCCCCTTAAAATAAAAAAAAGGAACATAGCAAACTTGCTATACTCCCTTATTATAACGTATTTAAAGCGTAACATATACTAATTATATATAATTCTCTTGCAGATCTTTTGGATTAATTTTACTAATTAAGTCATAAATTTGTTTATAAGTATTCAAATAAATCTTTTTATCCCCACCATATGGATCATTAACTTCAGATTCGTCACCTACAAATTCGATTAAAGTAAATATATTTGTAACTGAACCATATTGCGATTTCAAAATTGCTTTATGTGATTGTGACATGGTTAAAATAAGATTTGCTTCAATATCTTTTTCAGAAAAAGATTGTGTTAATGATGGCTGTGGTAATTCTTGTTCATGTATGATTTCTTCTGACAGTTTTGAAATCGGTTGATGATCTAAAGCAAATATACCTCTTGATTCTACTGTAATATTTTCATTTTTAAATAAAGATTTTGCTATACTTTCAGCCATTGGACTTCGGCAGGTATTGCCTGTACAAACAAAAATCACTTTCATAATGACGCCTCTTTCACAATATTATTTCCAGCAGCTTTCAACATGCGATTCATAATCGCTTCAGATTGATCACTTTCATCAAATCCGTAAATATATGCGTGAGTGATATCTGCACGTTGATCAATTTCATGCAAAATACTATAAAGTAAATGATTGGCTTGTTTAATATCTGTTACATTGTCACATAATTTTATATATATCGCTTCTTTAGGTAGAAAATGTGACAAACTATCAGGCACTACAAACGCCACCTGTTTCCATTTATTATGGTCTAGAATTTTTTTGTTTAATTCTTTTAAAATGGTTACTGGGGTATCTGGTGAATAATGCTTGTATTTCATTCCTGGTGCAATGGGTTGAGAAGCTTCATTATAATTTGATGCCTCTATGCAATTGGGAAGTACGTTTTCAATCATTTTCTTAGTTATTGAACCTGGACGTGCAATTCTAAACGGGTATTGTGTACAATCCAACACTGTACTTTCCAAACCTTCTTCACTTTGATCACCATTAATAATCCCATCAATTCTACCATTCAAATCTTGGAATACATGTTCAAACGTTGTTGGGGAAGGTCTACCACTAATATTAGCACTTGGCGCTGCAATTGGTTTATCAATATGTTGTAATACACTTCTGCCAATGGGGTGGCTTGGCATTCTCACTGCAATTGAATTCAAACCACCAGTTACTTTTGGGCACAGATAACCTGACTTGAGAGGTAATATAAATGAAATAGGTCCCGGCCAAAATGCTTCCATTAAACTCTGAACCTTAGGCTCTAATGTATCGACAAAATCATTCATCTGCGACATATCATGGATATGTACAATTAATGGATTATCAGACGGTCTGCCTTTTGCTTCGTAAATGTGACTAACAGCTTCTTGATTAGTAGCGTCTGCACCTAACCCGTATACTGTTTCGGTTGGTAATGCAACTAAACCACCGTTTAATACTGTGTCTTTAATTTCCAATACGTCTGTACTTTGTAGAATATCATTTCTGTATGTTCTTAAATCCCAAATTTTGGTTTCCACTTTTCTTTTACACCTCTCTTTCTTTGATTAACAAAACATAAAGGTGGGATAGCTTATCATCTTTCAATATTCAATTGAAAGAAAGCCCATTCCCACCCGATAGCTATGTTAAATACATTTAAGAATTTAATAATTAAAAGTAATCCATTTATTTAAATGAGCGTGACTTTACCATTTAATTTCTAAAATTCTATCTAGTTGATTAATATCTTTATAAATTGCGACTGCCTTATCTGGGTACATATCATTCACTATCTCTTTTAAAGTCTGACCTTGGTTATAACCAATTTCAAACACTACATGTGCGCCTGGTAATAACACCTTAGGTAAATCATTTAGAATCGATTGATAAATAGCATAACCTTGACTCTTTGCAAATAATGCTTGATGTGGTTCATAGTCTACGACTGTTTTAGCCATATCTTTGACTTCTTTGACATCAATGTATGGCGGATTTGATATCAGACCATTTACTTTAATATTTCGTTCTATCAATGGCTTTAACGCATTACCTTGAATGAAATCAATGTTCTCTCCGTGTTGTTCTGCGTTTAATCGTGCCACTTCTAATGCATCTTCATATAAATCGGTAGCTATTACGCTTAAAGTAGGCTTTAACTTTTTTAATGTGATGCCTAATACACCGCTGCCTGTCCCTATATCTGCTATTGCATCGCCTTCGTTACAAAGGTTTAAAAAATGTAACATTACTTCTTCAGTTTCAGGTCTAGGAATGAGACAACGATCAGATACTGTAAATCGGTATCCATAAAAAGATTGAAACCCTACAATATATTGAATAGGTTCTCCAGATAGCATTCTTTGTAAATTTAAACCAAGTTTAGCTTTATCAGCAACCGACATTTCATCATTCATATGAATAAGATAGTCTGTACGTGACCAATTAAATGTATCAAGTAATAACCACTCAGCTCGTGTTTGTTCATAGCCTTTCTCTTTTGGTAATGAAATAGCATTTGCTAAGTAATCTTTATAACTCACCATTGTTTAATTCTTTCAATTTATCTGTTTGTTCAGATAATGTTAGGGCATCGATAATCTCATCTAAATTACCTTCCATAATCTGACTCAGTTTCTGCAATGTTAAGCCAATTCTATGATCAGTTACACGACTTTGAGGATAGTTATACGTTCTAATTCTTTCTGAACGGTCACCTGTTCCTACTGCTGATTTACGTTGTGATGCATATTTTTGTTGTTCTTCTTGCAATTTCATATCATACAATCTTGCTTTTAATACTTTCATCGCTTTTTCACGGTTTTGTATTTGTGATTTTTCTGATGAAGTAGCAATGACACCTGTTGGTAAGTGAGTGATACGAACAGCTGAATCTGTTGTATTGACGTGCTGACCACCTGCACCACTAGAACGATACGTATCAATTTTTAAGTCTTCATTTCTAATTTCGATTTCTACATCTTCTACTTCTGGTAATACTGCGACTGTAGCTGTTGACGTGTGAATACGACCACCTGACTCTGTTTCAGGAACACGTTGAACACGATGCGCACCATTTTCAAATTTAAGTTTGCTGTATGCACCGTTACCGGATACTGAGAAACTGATCTCTTTATAGCCACCATGGTCACTTTCTGATGCTTCAACAATTTCTGTTTTAAAGTTGTGCGCTTCAGCATACTTAGAGTACATTCTCATTAAATCTCCAGCAAAAATTGCTGCTTCATCACCACCAGCTGCAGCACGAATCTCAACGATAACATCTTTTTCATCATTTGGATCTTTAGGAATAAGTAATAATTTTAATTGTTCTTCCATTTCAGGAAGTTCATTTTTTAAACTTGAGCTTTCTTCTTTTAACATTTCAATTTCTTCTTTATCAGAAGTCTCATTTAGCATTTCTTCGATATCTGCTAACTCTTCTTTTTTACTTTTATAACTTCTATAGACATCTACAGTTTTTTGCAATTCTGCCTGTTCTTTTGAATATTTACGTAATTTATCTGAATCGTTCACGACATCTGGGTCGCTTAACATTTCATTTAATTGTTCATATCTTTCCTCTACAATTTCTAATTGATCAAACACTACATTTCCTCCTTCTCATTTTCACTTGGCGCTACAATATGATGCGCTCTACATCTTGGTTCATAACTTTCATTAGCACCTACTAAAATAATTGGATCATCTGCTTTAGCGGGTTGACCATCTATAAGTCTTTGAGTTCGACTTGAAGGCCCTCCACATACCGCACATACAGCTTGCAATTTTGTAACATGCTCACTTAATGCCAATAATTCAGGCATTGGCTCGAACGGTTCGCCTTTAAAGTCCATATCTAATCCAGCCACAATGACTCGATGACCTTGATCAGCAAGTTGTTGTATGATACTTACAATATTTTCATCAAAAAATTGAACTTCATCTATACCGATAACATCTGCATGAGATATGTCATGATTTAAAATTTCTCTAGCTGTTGAAATATTTATAGCTTCAATTGCATTGCCATTATGTGAAACTACCTTTTCTTTATGATAGCGATCATCAATTGCTGGTTTAAAAACAATAACTTTCTGTTTAGCGTAAATTCCCCGTCTAAGTCGACGTATAAGTTCTTCTGATTTACCACTAAACATACTTCCGGTAATACATTCAATCCATCCGGAATGATAAGTTTCATACATTAAGCGTTCCACCCTTTTTCAAAACATAATCGCTTAATTATATCATATTTTAAAATATCATAAATGCTATTTTTGCAATCTATTCTATTATACAATAATAACTCGAAAAAGTTAGCTACAGTAATATTCTATAACTTACTCATTTCTTTATTACTCTTATGTTGAATAGCAAGTCATCTCTAAATATAACTATAATAAAAAAACTGCCTACATAACCATTGATATGGTGTAGACAGTCTAAACTTAAAATTAGTTGTTGTTTGATTTGAGACCAAACTTTTTGTTGAAGCGTTCCACACGACCATCCGCAGCAGCGAATTTTTGACGTCCTGTATAGAAAGGATGTGAATCAGAAGAAATGTCTAAACGAATAACTGGGTATTCATTTCCATCTTCCCACTCCATAGTTTCTGATGATGTTTTAGTAGAACCACTTAAGAATTTAAAGTTTGTAGTAGTATCTAAAAAGATAACTTTATGATACTCAGGATGAATTCCTTGTTTCATTGTTTTCAGCTCCTTTGCCCTGAACCATCTGGAACAGAGTTATTTGTGAGTTTTTACCCAATACTTGGTAATTATAATAGTAATTAATGTAAAACGCAACCCTTTGTAAAATTAAATAATAGGTTTACCTGTTTTTGTGCTTTCTTCTGCTGATTTTTGTAGTTGTTCAAAGAAATCTTTATTATTTTTTGAACGTTTTAACTTACGAATAAATCTCTCTGTAAAATCCATAGAATCCGTGAATAGATTACGAAGTTGCCATAATGTATCTAACTCTGCCTTGCTAATTAACAGTTCTTCTTTACGTGTAGAACTTCGACCAATGTCTATAGCTGGGAAGATACGTCGTTCAGATAGTTTACGATCTAAGTGAAGCTCCATATTACCTGTACCTTTGAATTCTTCATAAATCATATCGTCCATTCTTGAGCCTGTATCTACTAAAGCTGTAGCTAAGATAGTTAAACTACCACCCGCTTCTATATTTCGGGCTGCACCGAAAAAGGCTTTTGGTTTATGCAGAGATGCTGGATCAAGACCACCAGAAAGCGTACGGCCACTTGGTGGAATGACTAAGTTATAAGCTCGAGCTAATCGAGTAATTGAGTCCATTAATATAATGACATCTTCCCCTATTTCTACAAGGCGTTTAGCTCTCTCTAATAATAATTCTGCAACTTTCACGTGATGTTGTGGTGGTTCATCAAACGTTGAATGTACAACTTCAGCTGATTCAACTGAACGTTCTATATCAGTTACTTCTTCAGGTCTCTCACCAACTAACAAGACAAATAATTTGGCTTCTGGTTTATTGGTAATAATTGCATTAGCAATTTCTTTAAGTAATGATGTTTTACCCGCTTTAGGTGGCGCAACAATGAGCCCACGTTGTCCTAAACCAATAGGAGTTACTAAATCCATGATTCGTGTTGAATAATTTTTTGGTTCAGTTTCAAGTAAAATTCGTTCTTCTGGATACAAAGGCGTCAACGCTTGGAAGTGAGGACGTTTTTTTACTTCTTCAGCATTTTGATCGTTAACAAAGTCCACTTGTAGTAATCCATAGTATTTCTCATTATCTTTAGGTTTACGAACTTTACCTGTTACTTTATCGCCTCTTTTAATTTCAAATCGACGAATTTGACTTGCTGAAATATAGATGTCTTTTTCACCCTTAGAATAATTAACAGTTCTTAAGAAACCATAACCATCGGGTTGGATATCATCTAAAATACCCTCCATATAATAATTGCCATCTTTCTCCATTTGAGCTTCCATGATAGCTAATACAAGTTCTTTCTTATTCAATTTACTATAATTAGTTAATTTTAAAGATTTAGCTTTCTGAGTGAGTTCTTTAGTAGTGTTGTTTTTGTATAGTTCGTGGAAAGATTCATATTGAGGAGAAGTTCGTTCTCGTTCAGGCATAGACTTGCACCCATTTCCTTATTTTTTATGTTAAAAAGATTGTGATGGAACATAGATGGCTTTTAATTAGCATTTACTAAAAAAAAGCCTTTTGAAGTGCTTATCACGACTTTGTTCATCATAACCTTCTAAATACTAGAATAACTATAGCAAACTTTTAATTTAAATACAAAACGAATTTTGTATTTAACATATTTAAAACAATGCACGTTACGTCATAACGTAACGTGCATTCACAAAAATTTGATTCATAATATTTTTTAATTATTTGAAATAACCTGCAATTGATTTTACTTCTAAGAATTCTTCAATTCCGTAGTCGCCCCATTCACGACCTAATCCAGATTGTTTATATCCACCAAATGGTAAATCTGGTTTACGTCCAGCTTCATTAATTTCAACTGTTCCTGCTTCAATAGAACGTGCCACTTTGTGTAATGTGTCTTTATCATTACCAATAACATAACCAGCTAGACCATATTTCGTATCATTCGCTATTTTAATTGCTTCGTCTACATCATTATAAGTGATCACTGACATAACAGGACCAAAAATTTCTTCTTGAGCAATAGTCATATGATTATCAACGTTAATGAAAATAGTAGGACGAGCAAAATATCCTTTTTCTAAACCTTCAGGTTTACCAGGACCTCCGTAAAATAATTCTGCACCTTCTTCAATACCTTTATCAATATATGATTGAACTTGGTCAAATTGTTTTTTACTAATAATCGGTCCAACTTGTGTACCTTCTTCTCTAGGATCACCGACTTTGACTGAACTAAATTGTGCTTTCACAGCTTTTAAGAAGTCTTCTTTAATACTATTTGGTACTAATACACGTGTACCTGCAGTACATACTTGTCCTGTATTATTAACAACTTTACCTGTTGTCGCTTTAGCCGCTTCTTCAATATCAACATCATCTAAAACGATATAAGGTGACTTACCACCAAGTTCTAATGATACTTTTTTGAAGTCTTTAGCTGCTTTTTCCATAATTTTTGAACCAGTAGGACCTGAGCCTGTAAATGACATCATTCTAACTTTAGGATGTTCACTTAACGGATTACCTACACCTTCACCGTCACCATTAACAAGGTTAAATACGCCTTTAGGCACGCCTACTTTATCAAAAATTTCAGCTAAGATAACAGCAGCGAACGGTGTTTCTTCTGATGGTTTTAAGACAACAGCGCTTCCTGCTGCAAATGCTGCAGCTAATTTAAGTGATGTTTGATTAGTTGGGAAATTCCAAGGTGTAACTAAACCTGCTACGCCGATAGCTTCTTTCACAACTAAATCATCACCACGTTGTTCTTCAAATTCAAAACTGTCTAATGCATCTCTCGCTGCAGTAAAATGATTAAGTCCCATTTGATAATGTACTTTTTCAGAAACTGATAACGGCGCACCAAGTTCATCAGTAATCGCTTGTACAATATCTTCTTTTCTATTTTCATATTCTTTAACGATTTTATCTAGTAAATCTCTTCTATATTCAACCGTACTATGACGGAAATCTAAATATACATTATCTGCAGCTTCAACTGCTTTATTAACATCTTCTTCATTACCTTTAGCCACTGAACCAATGACCTCTTCAGTTGCAGGGTTAATTACTTCTATTGTTTCTCCACTAGCACTATCAACCCATTCACCATTAATATATTGTTTAGTGAAATGTCTCATCAAACTTCACTCCTTAGATTTGTTATACAACTATTCTAACCATTTTGTTACAAAGTTAAACATACCTGCTCATTGATTCAATTGCACTTAATCATTTTAAAATTTAAAATTTATGAAATAACAATCGAATTCACTCAATCTGTAAAATGGCATAGAAAAAGAGCGAAGCAATACATGATTGCCTCACTCTTACAATACATCTTCTTATTAAAATTAATCATAAGGATGTTGTCGTAATCTAGAAATTAAACAATTCTAAGTACAACTGTCTGAATTATTTTACAGGTTCTGCTTCTGATTCTAGATTAATATTATTTTGTGCCCATTCTTCAATTGGTTTTAAAGCGTCAGCTAATGAACTACCTTTTTCTGTCAATTCATAAATAATGGTTACTGGACTAGTGGAAACGATTCTTTTTTCAACTAATCCCCAGTCTCCTAATTCAGTCAGTTTAATACTTAGTGCACGAGGCGTGATTGTTTTCAAGTCTCTTTTCAAATCGGAAAAATGTGCAGATTGGTCTTCGCATCTAGATAAATAGTTGATGATTAAACCGTTCCAACTGCGTCCTAATATTTTAAAAGTTTCTTCTAAATAAGGACATACTTCCATAAATCTCACCTCTCACTCATATATCTTAATACTAATGCACTAAAATCTGTGCTTATAATTTTAAGTATATTTATTATACCACATTTTTTAAACTGTTTCAGTCCAAATTTCTGCACCGAGCGCTTTTAAATGTTCAACAATTTGAGTATACCCACGATAAATGTGTTTAACGTTGTATATAGTTGTAACGCCTTCCGCGATTAAACCAGCTACTATCAAGCATGCACCTGCTCTTAAATCACTCGCATAAACTTCAGCCCCATTAAGAGTGGATGGTTTAATCGTTGCTGTGCCATTATCTTTATTAATGTTAGCACCCATTTGTTGTAGTTCTTCAACATGCTTGAATCTTTCAGGATAAATTGTATCTGTAACAAATGATGGACCATTTGCCATAAATAATAATGGTGTAATCGGTTGTTGTAGGTCTGTTGCAAATCCTGGATATACCAGTGTTTTAATATCAACACTATGATACGGTTCGCTCTTTCTAATAATAGCTTTTTCATCGTTTAATTCGATATCGACACCTAATTCTTTTAATTTAGCTGTCAATGCTTCAACATGTCTTGGCACTATATTATTAATGACAACTTCTTCTCCCGCAGCTGCCGCCATACACATGTATGAGCCTGCTTCAATACGGTCAGGTATAACTTGATACTCTGTACCGTGTAATGTATCTACGCCATTAATTTTAATTGTCGTTGTACCGGCACCTTTAATTTGTGCTCCCATACTAATTAAAAAATTAGCCACATCTACAACTTCAGGTTCTTTTGCTGCATTTTCAATAACAGTTTGTCCTTCTGCATGTACCGCAGCTAACATAATATTAATTGTAGCACCAACACTCACCATATCTAAAAAGATATTAGCTCCTTTTAATTGTTTAGCTTCAATTTTCATTGACGTGTCACTAGATTCATCGATTTCTGCACCTAATGCCTTAAAACCTTTAATATGTTGATCGATTGGACGTGGCCCTAATGGGCAACCACCTGGAAGCCCAATGACACACTTTTTAAATCTTCCTAGCATTGCTCCCATCATATAATATGAGGCTCTTAAAGATTCAACTTTATTATTGGGTAATGGTGCATTTTCAATTTCAGTTGTATAAACATCTAATTTAGTACCGTCTAATTTTGTTTTAATATTTAAATCTTCTAATAAGCTAACAAGTGTTTCTACATCAGAGATTTGTGGTAACCCATCTAAATTCACTTGTCCATGGGCTAATAAAGTAGCAGGAATGATTGCTACAGCACTATTTTTAGCACCACTAATATTCACTTCTCCTTTAAGTGTCTTTCCACCTCTAATTTTGATTACCTCTTGAGCCATATCTTTTTCTCCTTTGTTTCCTTCATTTGTTAAAAATTTACATTATTAGCATTATAAAATAATTTTACTTTGTTTGTAAAATAGTTCATGAATACATAGTTGGTTCAACATTATGTTATATCATGTTCATCAAAAGTTACGAATTTAAAGTTTGTTTCCTCCGCATTAAATTGTTCTGATTTTCATATGCCAACAATACTATATTTTTATTTAGTATGCTTAAAACTTATGCAATTTTATAAATTTCGTAATCATTATAGCATAAAAATAAGCCATTAAACCTAGGTTTAATGGCTTATTAAAAGATATTTAATTATTTAGCACGGTTAGAAGTACCGAATTCTTTAATTTTACCTTTAACTGTTGCTTTAATTGCTTCACGAGCAGGTCCTAAATATTTACGTGGATCGTAAACTTCAGAATCTTTGTTTAATACATCGCGAACAGCTTTAGCTGAAGCAATTTGGTTTTCAGTGTTAACATTAATTTTAGCAGTACCATAAGGAATTGCTTTTTGGATGTCTTTAGTTGGGATACCAGTACCACCATGTAATACTAATGGTAAACCAGTTGAAGCACCAATTTCTTCCATTTCTTTGAAACCTAATTTTGGTTCACCTTTGTAAGGACCATGTACTGAACCTAATGCAGGTGCTAATGTATCGATACCAGTTTTTTCAACTAGTTCTTGACATTCCTTAGGATCTGCATAGATGACACCGTCAGCTACTACATCGTCTTCTTGACCACCAACTGTACCTAACTCAGCTTCTACTGAAACGCCTCTTTCGTGAGCATATTCAACCACTTTAGAAGTGATTTCAACATTTTCTTCAAAAGGACTGTGAGAAGCGTCAATCATTACTGAAGTGAATCCAGCATCAATTGCTTCTTTACATTTTTCAAAGCTTGAACCATGGTCTAAGTGGATAGCTACTGGTATTGTAATGTTTAAGTCATGCATTAAACCTTCAACCATTTTAACTACTGTATAGAATCCGCTCATGTAACGAGCAGCTCCTTCAGAAACACCTAAAATAACTGGTGCATTCTCTTCTTGTGAAGCTTCTAAAATAGCTTGTGTAAATTCTAAGTTATTTAAGTTGTATTGACCAACCGCATAACCATTTTCTTTTGCATCGATTAACATTTCTTTCATTGAAACTAAAGGCATTATAGTTCCTCCTTGAGTGCTTGAGCACGTATTTTTTCAAACTCATTATAACAAAATTACAACTTAAATGCATTCGAATAGATGATTTAAAATTTACAATTTTCACAATCCTTACCACTACTCGATTTGAAAACGTATCCAATTATAATTAGTTATAATCATTGCAATCAATTATGGCTTTATTTACAATATTTTAATGAATAGAATGGAGGTAGAATATGTCAAAAATACTCAATACGCAATTAATAGGTATCTTCGATAGAATTGAAAAACAAGCTTTAGATGTACAAATGGGGGCACAATGTTTAATACAAGCCATTGGTGGCGAAGGCCATGTTTATATTAAAGGATATGACGATTTGAAATTTTATGAAGAATTCATCCTACATAGTCATGAAAAGTTAAAATCAAGCTTACCTTTAACAGATTTAAACAGCTTTGAAGAATTAGATACAACAGACCGCGTATTTTTATTTTCACCTACATACAATGAAGACGTCGAACGTGACGTAAATAAACTAATAGAGACTGATATCGACTTTGTTCTTGTATGTAATCACCCTAAACGAGATGATTTTCCTGAACATTTAATGCATTTTATCAATCTATCAACGCCAAGACCTATCGTATACACTGAAGATTACGATAAGATTGTACAACCTCACCCTATTGCTTTTAACTATATCTATTATGATATTTATACTCAAATGGTTGAAATTACACGTGATTTAGAATTATAAAATAACAAAGCCTATGGGTATGAACTAATTCATATCCATAGGCTTTATTAATATTATTGTTGTTGATGTTTTAAAGCTGCTTCAACAAAAGCTTTAAAAATGGGTTGTGGTCTATTTGGTCTAGATAAAAATTCTGGATGGAATTGACATGCAATAAAGAAATCTTTTTCTGGAATCTCTACCATTTCAATTAATCTTCCATCTGGACTTGTTCCAGAGAATACCATTCCATTAGCTTCTAATTGCTCTCTATAATCATTGTTGAATTCATATCTATGACGATGTCTTTCTTCAATATTATTTTCATTATAAATAGAATGTGCTAAAGTACCTTCTTTAATTGTACAAGGATATAATCCTAATCTTAAAGTACCACCTAAATCTTCAATATCTTTTTGTTCAGGTAATAAGTCAATAATTGGATGTGGTGTACTAGGATCTAATTCAGCTGAATGTGCACCTTCTAATCCTAAGACATTACGTGCAAATTCTACTGTAGCGAGTTGCATGCCTAAACAAATACCAAAGTATGGCACATTATTTTCGCGCGCATATTTAATGGCTGAAATTTTACCTTCGCTGGCACGGAAACCAAATCCACCCGGCACTAGAATACCATCTACATCAGAAAGGTAACTTGCAACATTTTCATCCGTTACTAAACTTGAATCTATCCATTTAACTACAACATCTTTTTTGAATGGATAACCTGCATGTTTAAGTGATTCTACCACAGATAAATATGCATCTTGTAGGCTTACATATTTACCAACTAAACCAATTGTAATTTTGCCATCTAAACTATTGACAGTGTCTAGTAAATGTTGCCATTCATCTAATTGTGTTTCATATTTAGCGTTTAATTGTAGTCGTTTGATTACTATGTCGTCCATTTCTTGTTTACTTAATTGTAGTGGGATTTCATATAATGAGTCAGCATCGCGACATTCGATAACACTTTCTTTATTAATATCACAGAATAATGCGATTTTATCTTTTAAATCTTGTGTCATTTCATATTCAGTACGAACAACAATTAGGTCTGGTTGGATACCTAATCCACGTAATTCTTTAACGCTATGTTGTGTTGGTTTAGTTTTCATTTCGCCTGCTGCTTTGATATATGGTAATAGTGTACAGTGAACATACATTACATTTTCTCTACCTAAGTCACTTCTAATTTGTCGAATTGCTTCTAAGAATGGTAAAGACTCAATATCCCCTGTTGTACCACCAATTTCAGTAATAACAACATCAGCATTAGTACTTTCACCAGCTAATAACAAGCGCTCTTTAATTTCATTAGTGATGTGTGGAATAACTTGTACTGTTCCACCTAAATAATCACCACGACGCTCTTTTTTCAAGACGTGTGAGTATACTTTACCTGCAGTTACGTTTGAATACTTATTTAAATTGATATCGATAAAACGTTCATAGTGTCCTAAATCTAAATCCGTTTCAGCCCCATCATCAGTTACAAAAACTTCACCATGTTGATAAGGACTCATTGTTCCTGGATCGACATTTAAATACGGATCAAATTTTTGAATCGTAACTTCAAGACCTCTATCTTTTAATAATCTTCCTAAAGAAGCAGCAGTAATCCCTTTACCTAATGATGAAACTACGCCACCTGTTACAAATATAAACTTTGTCATGATTTGACCTCCTGAATTTTATTAGAGTTTGCATATTATTTGCTTAAAATCAAAAGCATTTACTATAAATTAAGTATGTATTTAATTTGAAAGGAACAATGTGTTTAATACATTCACATATACTTTTCTATTTACATGTCACAGTGTATTTGATAGTTACTTTGAAATAATATTCATTCTACAACATTAAACATTACATTGGAATCTTATTTTATTAAAATAAAAAAACGCTCCCTCTCACATATTTGTAAGGGGAGCGTATAACATTTATACACGTGTCCTATTTAAAGGAGCCCAAATAAAATTCTATCATTTTTAAACTAAAAGTCAATTAGAAATTTAGCTTTGATATTCTTCTTCCTCTTCTTCATCATCAAAGTCATCATCTTCATCTTCATCTTCTTCGTCGATAACGATATCAGTTTCATTAATTTCATCTTCGACTTGTTCATCTTCAGGATCATTTAATGTTTCTTGATCATCGGTAACTGCTGGAATATCATCATCGTCATCCGCTTCATCTTCACCTAATAATTTAAGGTTTTTATCCTCTTCGTCATCGTCATCAAGAATATCAAATTTTTGAATAGTTGGTGCAATTTTTTCTTCAATATCATCTACAGAATACCAATCGCGAATTCCCCATTGGTTTTCACCGATATTTAAAAAGCGACCATCAGTATTTAAATCTGTATAGAATTGAACAACACGATTTTCAATTTCATCGTATTCATAATTACCTAAGGCTTTGAATTCATCAATAATATCGTATAAATTCATTGTTTCGCCTTTTTCATTTAGAAGTGTGTAAGCCATATCGATAAATGATTTTTCATCTACCATTTCTTTAGTGTAATCTTTAATTTTCATTATAAAATACTTCCTTTCAAAGGATTTTTATCTTAAACTAGTAGGTCAAATTTCGTTAATTAATAGTAACAAAAATAAATTATAAATGACAATGGGCGTTTACGCAATCTCTGTTAATAATTTATATATTTTTCAAATAGAATGTAATCCTCTGCTTGTTCTACTTCAACAAAGTTACTATTAATACACAGTGGACTTAATTCGTTATTTTCTCCATACAAAGTAATAGATAACACCTTAATATTATCAAAGTTCTTACGTATATAAGTTGGTAATTGTCTTAATGCACTTTCAGCTATACCTTCATTTCGATGCGTTTTATTAACTTCAATTCCAGAAATACGCATTCTATCATCAATCTGTTCAATACCAATAAAACCTACTTTTTCTCCATCCTTGAGTAAGTTAATTAAATGAATATTAGCTTCTTCTGAAGATTCGTTCTCAACGAGTTTCAAGGAAGACACATGTTTAGAATCTAAATCTAAATAATACAATCTTTCTTTACCAATTGGTCCTTCTTCTTTAGTAGCTGTATGCATAAAACCTGCACGTTCATACACGTTCCAAGCTGCTTGATTCTCAGCATCAACAACTAAAAATAGATGATTAAAGTCCGGGAACAATGCTTGTACATATTGAGGTAAATACATCATCATTTTAGTACCATAACCATGTCCTTGGTATCGTTCATTAACTGACAATGATCGTACATAAACGACATTTTCAGGCGTATCATACCCTTCATGTTGATAATATTGATGTAATACAAAGAACCCCACAACTTCTCCATCTTTATTCTTCGCAATATTAGCAACACGATTGTCATCATTAAGTGCTTCTTCTAAAACTGTTTTAGGTAATGAAGAATAGATTTGCTGTCTCTCACTTAGTTCAAAATTTAATATATCCGTACGATATTTTTCTTCAAAGACTTGAATCGTTATATCTTCAAATTGCTTTTTTATATTCATAAGTTAATCCCCTTATCTTTAATTACTCACTTATTATATATTACTTTACCCTATTGTAATACGAATTCTCATATAATTTAAAATATCTACCAAATAAAATGTATACAAAGTCCTATTTTAGAATTGTAATTTAATTGCATTGTTTTATGAGTTCATTTTTTAAATAAAATAAACTCTTGTATTTCGCTTAATTTATTATACTATTATGGGTGATGGATTTTTGATTTGAGGTGAATGTGGAAATGAAAATAGGAATCGATGCTGGTGGAACTTTAATTAAAATCGTTCAAGAATTCGAAAATAAACGTAAATATCACACCGAACTAACCATTAATATTGATAAAGTGATTCAGTGGTTAAACCAAATTGAATTCGAGAGTTTAAGTTTGACTGGTGGTCAAGCAAGTATTATAGCTGAGCAACTATCAAAACCAACTCAAAATTTTGTTGAATTTGATGCTGCTTCAAAAGGACTAGGTATTTTACTTAAAGAACAAGGTCATGATATTAATCAATATATTTTTGCCAATGTAGGTACAGGTACTTCACTTCATTATTTTGATGGTCAACAACAACAACGTGTTGGAGGTATAGGTACTGGTGGCGGTATGATTCAAGGTCTTGGTTATTTATTAAGCCAAATTTCAGATTATAAACAATTAACAGATTTGGCCCAAAAAGGTGATAGAGATACGATTGATTTAAAAGTCAAACATATTTATAAAGATTGTGAACCCCCTATTCCTGGTGATTTAACAGCCGCAAACTTTGGTAATGTTTTACATCATATGAATGAAGACTTTTCATTAGAGAATAAATTAGCCTCTGTTGTGGGTGTTGTGGGAGAAGTTATTACAACGATGTCTATTACAGTTGCTCATGAGCATCAAACTGATAATGTTGTTTACATCGGTTCATCATTTAACAATAATCCGTTATTACGTAAAGTAATCGAAGATTATACTGTATTAAGAGGATTCAATCCATTTTACATTGAACATGGCGCCTTTTCTGGTGCAATAGGTGCGATACATCTGAATGACAATCATTAAACTAAAAGGGAGGTCGAGACAAAAACTGTATGTCTCAACCTCCCTTTTAAATATTAAAATGTTGTTTCGTTAGATAATTTTTGTGCTGATACTATTGTTCCGATGACACCTGGTTTTAAATCTATTCCAACACCTTTATCGTCATCACGTAATTTATCTAACCACTCACCAAACACACTGGTCTCAATTTCAATTAAATCACATTCTTCAAAGTCTTCCTCTTGAACTTTTTGAGCTCTTTTCTTTAAGCTCCAAACTGGCATAATTTGTGGTTTATCTTCTCTTCCATCATCTATTAAAATAAAGTTTTTTTCGTTCTTATTAGTTAGTCCATACACATGATCATATTTCGCTACATCTCTAACAAATTCTTTCACTCTAATTTTATCTAATTCTGACATCAATTCTCGAGTGACATCATATATATTGACAAGTTTACCTGTATTATCGTTTGTCGTATCAATCATTACTTTATCCGTTTCATCAAATAATTCATCTAAGTCATATGCGACAAAGCGATCTAAATCTAATTGTATTAATTTATCATAATTGATTTCGTTATCATTTAAATATTGCTTCGCAGTGTCTGCATCTGTCCATACAGCTACATAGGACTGTTCATTTTTCATTAAACGTACTATTTTTTTATTTTTTGAAGCAAAATAAATATATTCATTTATTAACATTTCTTTGAAAAACGATTCCTCTTTGTAAGACATTTTACACCCTCGATTCATAGATATTCTTTTATTCCTTACTTAAAATATTAAAATACTCATTAATGTTAGTCAATACGATAAGAATCGTATACCTAACACTCACTTTTTTCATTATTCCTTAAAAAAACTCTTAAAAATTAAGCTTATCACTTAAATTTTAAGAGTTATTACAATATCATTTAATTTTTTAATTCTTCTAAAAATGCTTTCTCCAATTGTTGAATCGATGCTTTGTCTTTGCCATGCCATATACATCCAAATCTAGAACCTACTTTATTCTTACCATACCAATCACCATCATAATATGATAAAGGATATAGAACACCTTTTTTCACATATTTTAAGATGGCATTGAAGAAATGGTCATTATCTCCATCTGAGAAATAACTGTAGAATTTATGATATCCGTTTGTTAATTCATCAGATAATAGTAGCATACTCGTTGAACCATTTTGTCTAAAGTTTAAATCAATGGCGTATACGTCATGATGTTCATCTAACAATAAATCAAATCCAGCAACACCAAAGAAACCTAACCCTACACCAATTGACATAATTTCACGACCTGCGTCTATGACATGTTGTGGCACATCTTCTACATTTTCATTACCGTTATAGAAACCATAATCATTTGTTAATTGTCGCGCGGTACCTAAGTATTGAATACCAATGTCTTCGGAATAAGCAAATTGAACGCAATAGTTTTGTACGGCTTCAATTTTTTGTTCAATAATTAATTGATCAGTTGCTTCTGTTGCTTCTTCAATACGTTTTTGAGCTTCGGCTAGATCATGATCATTGTAACAAATCATCACACCATATCCTCCAGCAGTTGGTAAATCATCCCCCGGCTTAATGACAAAAGGATATTGCCAATTCTGTATCGCATCTTTGAAAGACTCAATAGGTACAATCTCTCTCTTTGGAAGATATTTACCATTCGTCCATTCTGGGATTCTTGCTTTATTGTTAAGCGCAACAAACACATCTTTATTTAATGCATAGTATGACTTCTCTAATACATCGTCGTCATGAATATATTGGAAGTATAATTTTTTATTATTTTCATATGCCAATTTTTTTATTAAAGATTCATAAGTTTGTTGATCTCTAAACTGATAAATATGAGGCGGGATTTGTTTACCCACCTCTTTAAATAGGGTCTCTAATTTAGAAGTTACACTCGCTTCATGTACAATAACTGGAAACTGATTGGCAATTAATAACTCTCGGCCAGTTAAAAAATTAGATTGATGTTCATCAGGCTTTAACCATGGATTAGATATATATGAAGGCCTAGATGTATAAACAACATCATCATTATATAAATCGCTTAATGTTAATTTGGGACTATATACGTTTTCACTCATGATTTCACATGTCCTTTCATATGATGATGTTCTTCAACTATTTCATCGAATAATGTTTGATTTTTAATTATTTCTAATCCCATTAAGGCCATAATTTTTGCGCCTTTGATGAGTGCTTGATCACCTTGTAAACTAGCTGCTGCTTCTCTAAACCGGTGTGTGTGCCCTACTAAATTTCTTGATCCAATTTTAATGTGCGGATGAATTGTAGGTACAACATGACTAACATTACCTGTATCAGTTGAACCATAACCGAAGTCATCATCAATGACTGCTTCACCCATTTCAATGGCATATTTTTCGAATAAATCGTCCAATTTTGGTGATTTGATTAACTCATTGACACCATTTTGAATTGGACCAAATTCATAATCACAACCTGTTTGAATTGCGGCACCCCTTGCAATTTGTTTTACTTTTTCTGTTAAAACATCTAATTCTTTTCTTGACGTGGCTCTTGTGTAAAACCGAGCATGTGTAAAATCAGGTATAATATTGGCTGCTTTACCACCATCTAATATGACACCATGGACACGTTGACTCTTTTTAATGTGTTGTCTTAGTTGCGCTACACCATTAAAATATGAAATCATAGCATCTAATGCGTTTCTAGCTTCATCCGCATTCTCAGAAGCATGTGCACTTTTCCCATAAAATTTAACATCTAATACATCAACCGCTAATGTATTTATCGTTTTGTATGTTTCATTGCCTGGATGTACCATTAATGCAATATCTATTTCATCAATAATACCTGCTTTTACATAAGATGCTTTAGCACTTCCATTTTCTCCGCCTTCTTCTGCAGGACATCCGAGTACCACAACTGAACCGCCGATATCGTCAATGACTTGTTTTAAAGCAATGCCACCTAACGTGCTTGCCGTACCGATAATATTATGTCCACATGCATGACCTAGTCCCGGTAAGGAATCATATTCTGCTAAAAAGCCAATAGCTGGACCTTCTTTATTCGATTCATATCTAGCTATAAATCCTGTAGCATGTCCAACAATATCTGTTTCGATTTCAAATCCATTCGCTTTCAAACTATCGATCAATGTTCTTGAAGCGAAGATTTCTTCATTACCAAGCTCTGGTCTTTCGTGTATTCGGTGACTCATCTCTACATAATCATATTTATTATTTTCAATATAATCTAAAATATCTTGTTTCTCACTCATATTACCTAGCTCCCATTCTACAAACGCACTATAATGACCACATCTATCATTTAATTATTACTTATTCTATCGGATTTAGATTTAAATGTCATTACATTTATTTATATTTACACAATTTTCTCACTATTCAAACTTGTATTTTAGTATAAGATACTGTTACCTCGAAATTGTAAAAACAAAACAGTATTGTTACAATTTAGTTATTAATAAATTGTTGTTTCGTATATTTGAGGAGGAAAATATAATGCCCAAAATGAACGTAGAAAGTTTTAATTTAGATCATACAAAAGTGGTTGCACCATTTATTCGATTAGCAGGCACAATGGAAGGACTAAATGGCGACAAAATTCACAAATATGATATTCGTTTTAAACAACCTAACAAAGAACATATGGAAATGCCTGGTTTACATTCACTAGAGCATTTAATGGCGGAAAACATCAGAAATCATACAGATAAAGTAGTAGATTTAAGCCCAATGGGATGTCAAACAGGATTTTATGTTTCATTTATCAACCATGATGATTATGAAGATGTATTAGATATTGTTGAAAAAACTCTCCATGATGTGTTAAACACAACAGAAGTCCCTGCATGTAATGAAGTACAATGTGGTTGGGCTGCTAGTCATTCATTAGAAGGTGCCAAAGAAATCGCACAAGCGTTCTTAGATAAACGTAATCAATGGCACGACATTTATGGCAATGCTAAATAGCAATATATATGTATAAAATAAGCCAGGATGTTAGCTTCATTGCTAACATCCTGGCTTATTTAATCTTATAATTTTTTAACTAAACCAATCAGTACAAATTGTAATGGTAAACGTAACCATAATGCCCATGCCGGCACTTCTTTATCACCAAGTGGTAATTTTTTTCTCGCCATATAAACATTTGCAGGTAAAACTGCTAATAAGAATAAATTTATTCCTTTTTTCAACCAACTTGCTGGGCGTTTAATAAGTAAAGCAATACCAAAGAATATTTCAAATACGCCAGTTACAAGTACTGCTGTTTTTTGTAATGGTAAATAGTCAGGCACAATGTTTCTAAACTGTCTTTCTCTCGTAAAATGTAATACACCTGCTGTTCCAAAACTAATACCTAATAGCCATCTTAGAAATTTCATTCGTGTTCCACTCCCATTTCTTTTAAATAACTTTTTCCAAATTCGGGCATTTCTACGTTGAAATTATCTGCAATTGTTGCACCTATTGAACTAAATGTTGTATCTCCAGGCAATTCATGATACTGCTTGATTTTAGGACTAAACATTAGTACAGGTATATACTCTCTAGTATGGTCGGTACCTTCAGCTGTTGGGTCATTACCATGATCTGCTGTAATAATGACTAAATCATCTTCATTTAAATTGTCGATCAGCTCTGGTATTCGATTATCAAAGTCTTTGATTGCTTGTGCATATCCTGGTTTATCACGACGATGACCATAAAGAGCATCAAAATCAACTAAATTGAGAAAACTTAATCCATTGAAATCTTTTTTTACAACATTAATTAATTGATCCATGCCATCCATATTGCTTTTAGTTCGAATAGCTTCAGTTACACCTTCACCATCATAGATATCATTAATCTTTCCGATTGCAATAACATCATAGTTATTATCTTTCAATTCATTCATAACTGTTTTACCAAACGGCTTTAATGCATAGTCATGACGATTAGATGTACGTGTGAAGTTACCAGGTTCACCAACATATGGTCGAGCAATAATTCTACCAATTAAATACTTAGGATCTTTGGTTAGTTCTCTGACTTTCTCACATATATCATATAGTTCTTCTAAAGGTATCACATCTTCATGAGCAGCAATTTGAAGTACCGGGTCAGCACTTGTGTATACAATCAAATCACCGGTTTTCATTTGATGTTCGCCCCACTCATCAATAATTTGAGTACCAGATGCAGGACGGTTAGCAACAACCTTTCTACCTGTCATATTTTCAATTTCTTGGACTAATTCATCAGGAAAACCATCTGGGTATACTTTAAATGGTTGCATAATATTTAATCCCATTATTTCCCAGTGACCTGTCATTGTGTCTTTACCTACAGAAGCCTCACTTAATTTTGTATAAAAAGCTTGAGGTTCCTCGACACTTGAGATAACTGGTAATTGGTCGATATTACCTAATCCTAATCTTTCTAAATGAGGTAACGACTGATCAAAACCTTCAAGTGTATGCTTTAAAGTATGTGACCCTTCGTCATTAAATGCTGCGGCATCAGGGCCTTCGCCAATACCAACTGAGTCCATCACAATTAGATGCACACGTTTAAATGGTGTAGTCATATTTACATCTCCTACTCGGTAATTATTTTGTGTATTAATGTTGGTGTGTAACCTTTACTATCAATTTTAATACTTTCATTTAATTTATCAAATATATCATTCACATTTTCTTGATTACTATGGATGGTTAGGATAGACTCACCAGCATTTACTTTGTCACCGACTTTTTTGTTTAAAACGATACCCACACTTAAATCGATGTCGTCTTCTTTAGTTTGTCTACCTGCACCTAACATCATTGATGCAACACCAATTTCATTAGCTACCATTTCTGATATAAAACCATCTTTTTTTGCAGTATAGTCTATTTTATATTTCGCATTTTCAAGACTGTCAGGATGTTCTATTACGCTTACATCACCGCCTTGATTTCTAATAAAAGTTTTCATTTTATCTAAAGCTTTACCAGATTGAATCGATGCTTCCAATAGTTCACGTGCATCTTTTAAATTATCTGCTTTCTCGGCAAGCACAACCATTTGCGAACCTAATGTAAGTACCAATTCAGTTAAGTCCTCTGGACCATGTCCTTGCAGTGTTTCAATTGCTTCTTTTAGCTCTAAGCCATTACCAATCGCGTTACCTAAAGGTTGGCTCATATCAGATATAATCGCCATTGTATTTCTACCAACACTATTACCAATACTTACCATCGCATGCGCTAAGGCTTCAGCATCTTCTAGTGTCTTCATAAATGCGCCACTACCAGTTTTGACATCTAATACAATCGCGTCAGCTCCGGCTGCAATTTTCTTACTCATTATTGAAGATGCTATTAACGGAATGGAATTGACAGTTCCTGTAACATCTCTTAGTGCATATAACTTTTTATCTGCTGGTGTAAGGTTACCTGATTGTCCCATAACTGCGACCTGATTCTCGTTGACTAACTTAATAAATTCATCTTCAGTTAATTCAACATGAAAACCATTAGCAGACTCTAATTTATCAATTGTGCCACCGGTATGGCCTAAACCACGACCACTCATTTTAGCTACTGGTACGCCAACTGAAGCCACTAAAGGCGCTAGTACTAATGTTGTTGTATCCCCAACACCGCCTGTAGAGTGTTTATCAACTTTAATCCCTTCGATATCAGATAAATCGATAACTTCTCCGGAATTAACCATTGCCATTGTTAAGTGAGCACGTTCTTCTTCATTCATATCTTGAAAAAAGATTGCCATAGCTAAGCTTGAAGCTTGATAATCTGGTATTTCTCCGTTGGTATAACCTTCAATGAAGAATTCGATTTCTTCCTTGCTTAATGATTTCCCATCACGTTTCTTTTCAATAATATCTATCATTCTCATAAAAACAGCCCCTTTTTAGATGTTTGTTTCTTGATTTATTTTTCTTTACTTTAATGAGATGAATTAATAACTTGAATCCGATTCTAACCCTTGAATAATTTGAACTCCTGCACTTGCACCAATACGTGTAGCACCAGCTTCTAACATTTGATTAAAATCTTCTAAATTACGTACACCGCCTGAAGCTTTTACTTCTAAAGCATCTCCTACTGTGTCTTTCATCAACTTAACGTCTTCAGCTGTAGCACCACCACCAGCAAATCCTGTTGATGTTTTAACAAAGTGTGCACCAGCTTCTTTTGCAAGCTCACAAGCTTTTACTTTTTCTTCATTTGATAATAAAACTGTTTCAATGATGACTTTAACCGTCTTACCATTTGCTGCAGTTACTACACTCTCTATATCCTCTTTGACATCGTTAAAGCGCTTATCCTTTAAAGCACCAATATTAATTACCATATCAATTTCTGCAGCACCGTTTTCTATCGCATTTTTCGTTTCAAATGCTTTTACTTCTTTAGTGGATGCTCCAAGTGGAAAACCGATGACAGTACATACTAAGACGTCTGTCCCTTTTAATTGTTCTGCTGAATATTCCACATGTGTTGGATTAACACAAACCGATTTAAAACCATATTCCTTGGCTTCACTGATTATTTTATCGATTTGTTCACGTGTTGATTCAGGCTTTAACTGTGTGTGATCTATATATTTTGCATAATTCATTAAAAGGTCCTCCTCACTTTTTTACAATGCAATTTTCGTCCATCTCATTTGGTGAACAAATGCATTCGTTAAACATACCCTTCATCTATATAGTACAAAAATTAGCAATAAATTTAAACAAATGTTATCTTAAACATAATCATGTATTTAAGGAGAAGATAACAAATGACAAATGGTACACCTCATATTCAACCAAATGGAGTTAAAATCGCTAAAACAGTATTAATGCCAGGTGATCCGCTACGTGCAAAATACATCGCCGATAATTTCTTAGAAAATGTTGAACAATTCAATGAAGTTCGTAATATGTTTGGATATACTGGAACGTATAAAGGTAAAGAAATTTCTGTTATGGGTTCTGGTATGGGCATTCCTAGTATAGGTATTTATTCATATGAGCTTTATCATTTCTTTGATGTAGATACAATTATTCGTGTAGGTTCATGTGGAGCATTACAAGAACATGTAAATTTATATGATGTCATCATCGCACAAGCTGCATCTACTAACTCAAATTATGTAGATCAATATCAAATTCCTGGCCATTTTGCACCTATCGCTGATTTTGATTTAGTTACAAAAGCGAAACAAGCTGCAGATGACATCGGTGCGGTATCTCATGTCGGTAACGTTTTATCATCAGATACTTTTTATAATGCAGATGAAACGTTTAATGATGCATGGAAGAAAATGGGTATATTAGGTATTGAAATGGAATCTGCCGGATTATATTTAAATGCTATCCATGCTGGTAAAAAAGCATTAGGTGTTTTCACAGTAAGCGACCATATCTTACGAGATGAAGCAACAACTGCAGAAGAACGTCAAACATCATTTACACAAATGATGGAAATTGCATTAGAAATAGCTGAATAATATAAAAGCCAAGCACGTTGATTTAGATGTGCTTGGTTATTTTAATAAAATTTATCATAATAATTATAAATTATTAAGTTGCTATTAAAATATTTTACATGAAAAGCTAAGAGGCACTTTGTTAAACAAAGTGCCTCTTAGCTTGATTTTATAGTCATCCTATTTACCTAAATAAGATTGTAACATCCAATTATGTTTATCTACTGACGTTTGCATGCCGATAAACATATCTTCAGATACATCGTCGCCAGCTTCACCTGCTACTTTAATAGCATTTTCTAATTGTTTAGAAATGTTTGTGAAATCTTTAGATAATTCTTCAACCATTTGTTCAGCAGCGTAACCTTTGCCAGCTTCTTCAACAATTGACATATCTAAACTCTCTTTCATAGTTCCAACAGGATTACCACCAACTGCTAGAATACGTTCTGCTAAATCATCTACATATTGTGCAGCTTCATTGTATAATTCTTCAAATTTTACATGTAATGAGAAGAAATTAGGTCCTTTTACATACCAATGGAAATTATGCAATTTAGTATAAGCTACTGTCCAGTTAGCAACTTGTTGGTTTAACTCTTTTACTACATCATTATGATTTGTCATATTAATATTCGCTCCTTTTACTACCTTTAACGCTTTGTTTATACTCTTATTATATTAGAATTATTATAATCTGTAAAGTAAAATGATACGTTTATTTATAATGATTATAAATAAGTTCATATGATATTCACAAATAAATCTCAGCATTTAAAGATATAATTGTTCATCAATGATTTCATTAATAATATTTAGTCCAAGTATTCTCAATTAAGTATTATAATTGAGAATCAATCAATTTGACATGTGCATTATCATCTAAAAAGAATGATTTCTCATAAACATTAGGTTGATGCCAATGTGTGCGCCACATTTTATCTCTATTATTAGCAAATAATTGATAACCCAAATTCCTAATGAATTTAGGTATGGCATATAATAATAAACCTAATAATTTATACTGATTAGGTAATGACGTAATGAGTGAAGCAATCGCTGTAGATTCATATTCAATATGGTCTCCATCTACTACTATTACGCTATTTCTATTCTTCGCTTCCGGATGTTGATTAAACAAGCGTTGGCCATACTCACCTTTTAATGTCGCAAATTCATATTTATGTGATAACCCTTTTTGAATTAACCATATCGCATAGTTATAGCAATAAACACAATTACCATCATAATAAATGATTGCCATATTAAACTCACTCCTTTTTAACTCATTATGTATTTTTCCTATTCACCTTTTTATAAACAAATTATCCACTTTTTGTTAAAAAAATAAGTCGATTTTATGAATACAATCATAATTTACCTATTAAGTCATAGGATACTAAATGATTACTTCATAAAATCAACTTAGAGTTAGTCTTGGTTAACTTTTACAATTCTAGTATATTTTAAAAATTGTTGAGAATATTTTTGCTGAATTTCTTCTAATGAGTCATAAGTGACACCAATGATGTGCCAGTTAGGATTAAAATGATAAAATGAGTCTTTTTCTTTTGACCACTTAATCATATTACCTTCTTTGTTATATCTTGGTAATGTCACTTCATATCCTTCAAGCACGTTGATATAAGTTTGGAATATATCAGGATCGATTCTATTAAAGTTGTCGATTACAAGATAGCTTTTATCTTTCTTAGGCATATTTTGAGTGATAAAGCCTTCTCGATAGTATAACGCACCACTTTCGTTAGGAAGATATTTACCATATAACATATCTTCACTAAAATCTGGATGTCCAGATGTAATGATTGGATTGGCATTTGTTTTTTGTAACAAATCATTTGCAGCTTTTAAACCTTCTTCTTTTTTATCTACAACTAGTAGAATAAAAGGCTTAATTGTTGTTTCTTGGTGTTGCTCTTCTAATAAATTTGATTTCTCAACTGTTTCAAATGGATTTTTAATTCCATTATTATCGCTCATTTCTAAAATAGCATCATATTGAACTTGCGACATACTCGCTATTGCTTGCTTAGCGTTTTCTTGTAAGAAATATAAGTTTTTAAGCTTCGGATGCTTGTTCAAATGACCAAGTGATATTGGTGTTATATGTTTACCAAACATAATTTCAATAGCTGTACTATTGGTTCTGCCAGGAATTGGTGGTTTTTCATGAATATGTCTAGTCACTTCACCAACACCAATTACAGATTGGTGTTGATATTTATTGTAAATAATTACATTATCTCCAACTTCTAATTGTGTATAGAAGTGATAGCCATTTCGCTTAATACCATTGTAAGTATGTGTAAATATTGTGTAGTGCTTACCGGGTTCAAAATCTTCTGTTTCTAACAGGAAGAAATAACGCGGAATTTTGGTTTCACCTTTACCAAGTTGAACGATAAGATCAAATTCTTCTTTTCTAATTTGATTAAATAGTGTTTCTTTCATATTACTCATTCTAAAATCTAGTACTTCACTACGCTTTAAATAATCTGTAGTTAAAGGATTTAACGTTTCATTAAATTTAAATTCAACTCTGATTTTATTTTGAGCACCTGCTTGAACACTTAGTATTTCTCCAAAACCTAACAAACCTGTATCAGTTTGTACTTGATAAAAGATGACTTGGTCACCGGCTTTTGCTTTTTTAAATGCTCTAAATCCTTGAGTAGGATTAAATTGTGCACCTGATTCAAATAATGTCGTTTGACCTACTAAAGGTTCATTATGATTCCATCTATTATAACCACAATTTAACCAAAAGTAATTGATTTCTTCTGTCATCACGAATCTCCTCACCTTATTATATGTAAAATAAGTTATTGTAATTACCTTATTATATCTAACACACCAATGCTACTACAACTATTTTTCAAATATTTTATTAAAAAGCAATCATTCAGGACTTAAATAATTAAAAATAGACTAATGCTAAAATCCGCATTAGTCTATATATAACTTATATTTAGTTATTATTTTAATAAAGACATTTTTTCAAATTTAATGAGAAGGTACGAAAGAACCAAGCAGTGGCAATAAATTAATCATAATACCACCTAATGATAGCATGGCACTTGTATCTTTATCTCGAAACGTGATAGCTGCGCTAAGAACGCCTATAATAGCAACCAACCTAGGTATCATTAAAGAAGGATAATGTGGCATATTCAGAAACACACCAGCACCTGCAATCACTCCACATAGCAATGAAATATATAAAAACTGCTTCATAATTTGAACATCCTTTATTTAATCATTAGATATAACTTATTATTAAAGAAAAGTCACCTTCAAATACATTATCTAAATCCTCTGAAGTCAAAACAAAATGACTTCCCTTTTGAATATCAAAAATGTCACCGTCTGTAATTAATTTCCCTTCACCATCTATTACAGACACTAAACAAAATTCACGTGGCTTCATATAATTTAAAGTTCCTGAAATTTCCCATTTCACTATAGTGAAGAAATCATTAGAAACGATATGCGTACATTGATGACTTTCTATAATCTCTTTTTCTGGAACAATATTAGGTAGATCATTATTAAATGCCATGACATCTAATGCTTTATTAATATTAAGTTCTCTTGACTCCCCATTATGATTATCGCGTTGATAATCATAGACACGATAAGAAATATCCGAAGACTGCATAACTTCATATGCAACAATACCTGCACCGATACTATGAATTGTTCCAGCTGGTACAAAGTAAAATTCGCCTGACCTTACATTTACTTTTCTTAATGTATCTTCAACTGACCCATCGTCTAGATGCTTTTTAAATGTCTCTTTTGAATCTGCAGTTGTTCCTAGTATAATTTCAGACCCTTCCTCTGCATCTATCACGTACCAGCATTCTGATTTTCCGTATTGACCATTCTCATTTTCATAGGCATAAGAATCATCAGGGTGAACATGAATAGATAACGGGGATTCTGCATCAACAATTTTAGCGAGCAATGGAAAATCCTTGCTAGGAAACTCACCGAATAATTCTCGATGTTCTGTCCAAACTTGATCTAACGTTTGACCTGCGTATGGACCATTCTTAATTATATTTTTACCATTAGGGTGAGCTGAGATACCCCAACATTCTCCAATTTGTTGATTGGGTAGTTGGTATCCAAAGTTTTCTAATTTATTACCACCCCACATTTTCTCATGGAAAATAGGTTTCAAAAACAGTGGCATGTCTACACCTCCATTACTCTTGATGTTTATGTAAATATCGTTGACCAATGATTTATCAACGATTCGTATTCTATGTATGTCCTTATTGATGTTTAAATCAACGATTAATATATTTAACTCACTATATGTGATTGTATCACAATTCATATTTTTATGGTTAAGATGATTTTTGACTATTTTCAATCGATATTCACGTCATTTATTACTTTTAAATATACTATTTTATTATATTTAAGGTAATCTTCGTCATTATATCAATTTATAATACAAATGAATAGTAACTGTATGTATTATTATTTGGGGTTAAAAAGTATAAAAAATATATAGGCCAAGCAGAATTCTGCTCGTCCTATATATTTGTATGTCGCAGTATTTACTACTTCATTATTCATAAGATTTTAATGCATCATTAATAGATTCATTACCAGATACAATTTGAAACTCTTGTTTGCTAAATTTATCTGAATTTATTACATGTTTTAATACACTGCCTACATCCTCTCGTGGTATGGAACCATAACTGTCAAAATATAAATCTGCTTTTATTTGTCCTGTACCTTGGTCATCTTTAAGGCCCCCTGGATGCACAATAGTATAATTTAAATTAGAATGTCTTAAATAATCATCCGCATAGTGCTTAGCGATAGTATATGGTTTTAAGTCGCCACTTTGATCAAATGCTTCTCTTCTTGAATCGTATGTTGAAACCATTACATAATGCTTAATATCCGCTTCTTCACTTGCTTTAATTGTTTTTACTGCACCATCTAAATCTACATATATTGTTTTATCAGCTCCTGTACTACCGCCAGAACCTACTGAGAAAATGACTTTATCAAATGTTTTAAACTTATTCTTTAAATCTTCAATACTATCTTTTTCGACATCAATATTTAAAGCTTTAATACCATTATCCTCTAATGCTTTAACTTGTTCATCTTTTCTAACACCTGCAGTAAAATCAACATTATCATCTTTTAATTGATCAACCAATTTAGAACCCACGCCGCCATTTGCGCCTATAATCAAAATACTCATATCAAACGTCCTCCTTAAAAACTTATATTATTATTGTTACCTTTTTTATCATTATTTAAACGCCATAACTCTATTGACTAGATATGCAATGTAGATTATATTAATATATGAATACATATTCATATATTAAGAGGTGTTCGTATGACTGAAAAGTATATAGACCTATCTGATCAACATACCTTGGAACGTGTGACAGATATTTTTAAAGCTTTAAGTGATATTAATCGAATTAGAATTATGGAGTTATTAGCGTCAGGTGAAGCAAGTGTTGGTCACATTTCTCATTCATTGTCGTTATCCCAATCTAATGTGTCCCATCAACTAAAACTTTTAAAATCAGTAAAACTTGTGAAATCAAAACGTCAAGGTCAAAGTATGATTTATTCTTTAGATGACCAACATGTTTCTACTCTATTGAAACAAGCTATTCATCATGCGAGCCACCCTATAGAAGGTGAAAAATAATATGTCAACACATCATCATGATCATGCACATGGGCATGTACATACAAACAACAAAAAAATCCTATTAATCTCATTTATTATTATAGCCCTATTTATGTTAGTAGAAATTATTGGCGGTTTTTTAGCCAATAGTCTAGCCTTACTTTCTGACGGCTTCCATATGTTCAGTGATGCCCTATCACTTTTAGTCGCGCTCATTGCATTTATCTATGCAGAAAAACATGCAACAATATCTAAGACCTATGGGTATAAGCGCTTTGAAGTCTTAGCAGCACTTTTCAATGGTGTTACACTCTTTGTCATAAGTATACTAATTGTTATAGAAGCTATTAAACGCTTTTTCGCGCCACCAGAAGTTCAGTCAAAAGAAATGTTTGTCATTAGTATCTTAGGTTTAATTGTCAATGTTGTCATTGCACTTTTAATGTTCAAAGGTGGAGATACATCACACAATTTAAATATGCGCGGTGCATTCTTACATGTACTTGGAGACTTATTTGGTTCTATAGGTGCAATTGTCGCTGCAATATTAATTTGGACATTGGGTTGGTCTATTGCTGATCCGATAGCGAGTATTTTAGTTTCTGTTATTATCTTAAAAAGTGCCTATGGTATTACCAAATCTTCTTTAAATATATTAATGGAAGGTACACCGAACGATGTAGATTTAGATATCGTTAAACAAACTTTAATGAGAAACTCTGAAATCCAAAGCGTGCATGATTATCATGTGTGGACGATATCTAATGATATGAATGCATTAAGTTGCCATGCTGTCGTATCAGACACTTTAACTGTCAAAGACTGCGAACAATTACTTAAACATATCGAACATGACTTGTTACATTTAAATATTCAACACATGACAATTCAATTAGAAACAGTGAATCATGATCATGACGAGACAACACTTTGTACTGGCGTTCATCATCATTAATAATAAAAAGTTGCCCCATCATTCAATTGATAGGGCAACTTTTTAATTACATAAATTTTTCAAATATAAGTTCTTTTGCAGGTACTTGTTTAGCTTCAAATCCTTCTAAAAATTCTTCATTATCGTATGCTAATTTAACTCTTTCTAATGAAATGTCTGTATCAGTAATCGTTACAATACCATAAACAGCGTGTGGACCATTGTTCAATCCGACAGCACCTGGGTTAAAATACATTTTATTTTTGTCATCAAACATATGCAAACGATGGTTATGACCAAATATGATTAAATCAGCATCTTTATCCGCAAATAATTGAGTCATTTCATTTTCATCATCTTTAACGATTGGACTAAACGGTTGTTCATCAATTGAAGATGACAATTTATCATTAGCGATTTCATAATGAATGAATAAAACTTTTTTTCCACAAATTGTTTTTTCGATATAACGTGGTAATTGATTGAGTTCTTCATAATATTCTTCATCTAAATGGCCAGCAATCCATCGATGGTGTTCATAAAATTTATCTTTTAAATCATCTGGATAAGGAGTGCCATTAACAACAGACATAATAGCTTCATCATGATTCCCTGCAATCATTTCCATATCGTCACGATCAAATATATGATCTAATACTTTATTTGTCTCGTGACCAATTCCAATGTTGTCACCAAGATTATAAATTTTATCAATATCTTCTCTGTTATCAATATCATCCAATACAGTTTCTAATGCATCAAAGTTACCATGCACGTCAGTAATAATTGCAAATTTCATGATGATATCTCCTTTCATTTTCAATTCATTAGAACATTTTAACACTTAATCCCCTATTATGTTAGATATTAATTTGAAAAAGTCCAAATTTTTGATATTGTATTTATATTAACGAAAAGGAGTGCTTAAAATTTGTTTAAATATTACAACTTAGCATTTAAGAATGCTAAACCTCAGAATCTTAAAGCAATACTATTTACATTAGTAAGCTTTATCGTCATCTTTTTAATCGGTAGAGTGGCAATGGCTATGATTGGCCAACAAATCATGCAGTTGCAAATGATGATGCAATTCGGTCAACCAGTCGGACCATTACTTACACCGATTATTGGGCTTGCATTAGTCGTTATATTATTATTTATCTTTTTAGGTTATCAATTGATTGCAGGTGCGATTAATGTTATCTCAAAAGCAATTAGAAAAGAAAAAGTTAAGTTCACTGATTTATTTATTTCATTTAAAAAAGGTCATTATGGTAAAAGTGTGTTACTCGCATTAATCACAGTAGTATTATTTATCATTATGGGAGTCATTTTATTTTTAGTAAATAAATTGATTGGCCTTGCGCTATCACCATTATTTAATGCTGTCCAAGGACCTATTAGCGGCATGGATAATCCAATGCCTGCTTACCTAGCATTCCAAATTGGTGTAACTTTAATTGTTGGATTCATTACTTCAATCTTTTATTGGTTCTTCTTTGTGTTAATTATTAACTACACAGCCGCATACGCAGAAAACCCAACACAAAGACCAATTAAACTTTTCAAAGAAGGATTTAAAGCAATTAAAAATGGCCATAAAACTTGGTTAAAATTCTTTATTGGTATTTTATTAATCAATTTATTAATTACTATCATCACACGTGTATTAGTGACTCTTGTACAAATGGCAACTGGTAGTATGTCTCAAACAGTTGCTCAAGTATTATTAGTTATTTTACAAGTTATTGTTATTTTAGTAACACTATTTATTTACTATGCTTTATTAATGGGAATCGTTCAATATTTCGTACGTCGTGGCGAAAAAGTAACAACTGATTCTAAAAAAGGTAAAAAAGACAAAAAAGATAAAGCTATAAATAATAAAGATGCTAAAGCTAAATCAACACAATCTAGTCAATTACAAGATAAAACTGATAAAAGTGCTAATGATCATACAAGTCATTTAAAAGACTCAACACAATCTAATGCTCAAGATTCTAATAAAGACTTAAACGATAAAGCTACTCAACATAAAGAAGATTTATCAAATACAGCATCATCAAGAAAAGATGATTTAGAAAAAACAGCAAAAGATACAATTGATAAAAACAACCCTAATAACAAATAAAGAACAATTATAAAAGACGGCGTTCATTGGTTTTAAACCTTTGAACGTCGTCTTATTTTATTAATCTAATCACTATTCTAATTTAATCTAATAAGTGTTTTTCCAAATATTTAGCCGCACCATCTTCTTCATTTGTAAATTCTGTCACATCATTCGTCAATGCTTTAATCTCACTTCGAGCATTTTTCATTGCCACTGTATAATGTCCGAATTCAAACATAGCTCTATCATTATCACTATCACCCATTACAAGGGTCTCTTCTTGTTTTATATTAAAGTAATCAATCATTTCCTTAATACCTGTTCCTTTATCAGTATTATAAGCCATCGTTTCAGCATTATAACGTGAAGAGTTAGAAACACTAATATTAAGTGACACTTTATTTTGCTTTAATTCATCTCTGAAATTAGTGATTTTATCTAAGTTTGTATCAAATAAATATATTTTCGAATAGTCTTTATCTGGTAATGTTTCTACCCATTGAATTTTATCTTTGAGTGCTTCTTGTCTTGAGGCCCATTCGCTTTGCCCTACATTATTAGGTGGTGTATCTCCACCGCTAATCATATTTCTTATCCACTGCTCATCTTCTTTTAAGACAAGTCGTTGTTCCCCAAATGGAAATACTTCATAGTATATGTTTTGCTGTTGCGCTAATGACACTATACGCTTAACAGACTCGAGCGACATACTATGCTTAAATATATTTTCATCATTTACTTCTCCAGTAGTACCGTTTGAACTAATAATACCGTCTACTGAAAAACCTTCAGGAACAAGTTGATGAATTTCAGAATATGAACGTCCAGTTGCTAAAAACACTTTATAATCATGCTCTCTTAAAGCATTAATGACGTCTTTTGTATATTCTGATGCTCTGTTATCTTCATGTAAAATCGTACCATCCATATCTAAAAATATCGCTTTGATGTTGTCCATATTATCCTCCATAACGTAATGATATATTACTTAAAATTTTGTCATTAATTGAATAAAAGTGCAATAAAAATAACCCCTTCTCAGTTAATATTGACTAAAAAGAGGTTATCAAGTATGTTTTATAATTATTTCAATTTATCTAAATGATTATTCAACTGTTACTGATTTAGCTAAGTTACGTGGTTTATCAACATCAAGATCTCTGTGTAATGCAGCATAATAAGAAATCAATTGTAGTGCAACTACAGAAACTAATGGTGTTAATAATTCATGTACGTGAGGAATCACGTAAGTATCATCTTCTTTATCTAGACCTTCCATAGATATAATACATGTACTTGCACCGCGTGCTGCAACTTCTTTAACATTACCACGGATAGATAAGTTCACATTTTCTTGTGTTGCTAGTGCAATCACTGGTGTACGATCTTCAATTAAGGCAATTGTACCGTGTTTTAATTCCCCACCAGCAAAGCCTTCTGCTTGAATATATGAAATTTCTTTAAGTTTTAATGCACCTTCTTGGCTGACATTATAATCAATTGTACGACCAATAAAGAATGCATTTCTAGTTGTTTCAAGGAAATCAGTAGCAATTTTTTCCATTACTGGTGCATCGTCTACGATTGTTTCGATTGCAGTAGTCACTTTAGCTAATTCTCTCAATAAATCGATATCCGCTTCACGACCATGTGTTTTAGCAACGATTTGAGCTAAAATAGATAATACTGCTATTTGTGCTGTATATGCTTTTGTAGAAGCTACAGCTATTTCTGGACCAGCATGTAATAATAAAGTATGGTCTGCTTCACGAGATAATGTAGAACCAGGCACGTTCGTAATTGTTAATGCTTTATGACCTAACTTTTTAGTTTCAACTAATACTGCACGACTATCTGCAGTTTCACCAGATTGTGAGATATATATGAATAGTGGTTTTTCAGATAATAAAGGCATGTTGTATACAAACTCAGATGCCACATGTACTTCTGTTGGAACACCAGACCATTTTTCTAAGAATTCTTTACCTACTAATCCTGCATGATAACTAGTACCTGCAGCAATAATATAGATACGATCCGCTTGTGAAACATCATTGATAATATCTTCATCAATTTTCAAGTTACCTTCATTATCTTGGTATTCTTGAATAATACGACGCATAACTGCTGGTTGTTCATGAATTTCTTTTAACATGTAGTGATCATAAACACCTTTTTCAGCATCTGAAGCATCAATTTCAGCAGTGTATGTTTCACGTTCTTGAACTTGACCATTAGCATCTTTAATAATCACTTCGTCACGTTTTACAATAACGATTTCATGGTCATGAATTTCTTTATATTCATTTGTTGCTTGTAACATTGCTAACGCATCTGAAGCAATAACGTTAAAGCCATCACCAACTCCAATTAATAATGGAGATTTGTTTTTAGCAACAAACATTGTGTCTTTATCTTCTTCATCTAACAAACCTAACGCATAAGAACCATGTAATAATGAGACTACTTTTGTAAATGCGTCTTCTGTTTCGAAACCTTGTTTAGAGAAATATTCAACTAATTGAACAATAACTTCTGTATCTGTCTCAGAAACAAACTTAACATCGCTTAAGTATTCACTTCTTAATTCTTCATAGTTTTCAATTACACCGTTATGTACAAGTGTAAAACGACCAGTTGTTGATTGATGTGGATGAGAGTTTTCATAATTTGGAACACCGTGAGTTGCCCAACGAGTGTGACCGATTCCAACAGTACCATCAATATCGCTACTATCAGCTACTTTTCGTAATTCTGCGATACGTCCTTTTTCTTTAAATACTTTAGTACCTGATTCATTTGCAACAGCTACACCTGCTGAATCATAACCTCTATATTCTAATTTTTCTAATCCTTTTAATAATAATTCCTTGGCATTATCGTAGCCAATATATCCTACTATTCCGCACATATTTATTTTTCCTCCAATTATTGAAATAACGTTAGTAACAATGATTTATTACCCATAATTTAGTTTAGTAATCTTCTATCATTATTATTTCGATACAACAAGTGACACAAAAAAGTATTTGAACCCACTTGAAAATAAGCGTGATATTTTATCACACTTAACATTCTAACGTCTTTCATTTTATATAATATTTACTGGCGATCTTATTAACTTTGTCCAATAGGTTGCCCTATTGTTTTACTTAATAAGCTAACGAATGAGCCACATCCGGGATAGCATCCGCCGATCTTTTCGATCACTATCCTCCTCGTCTACAAGATGTGCATATAAGCTATAAGAATTTCAACATTTGAATTAAATTCTTAATTATTGCATTATAACAACAACTTGCACAGGCGCTTTGTAATATTTATCTTCTATCCTCCTTCCCATTAAAACCTATTGTACAATGACAATTTACTCAATTGCAAATATTTTCACAAGCTTTTTGTAAAAAATTCCTAGCGTAAATTGCATATGAATTTAATTGTTAACAAACTGTATATTTACATTCTCTTTACCTATATATAATAGAATTATTGTTGTCACGATTTATATGACAAATTCGAATTTTGTTCTTATTGTAGTAATGACCTTCTTAGATTTACAATATATATAGTCAAAATACTAATTTAAAAAGAGGTGTAGAAATGGCACAAACACAAGAGAAAAAAGGTTTCGGCCGTAAAGTTCAAGCATTCGGTTCTTTCCTTAGTAGTATGATTATGCCAAATATTGGAGCATTCATCGCTTGGGGATTTATCGCTGCAATTTTTATCGACAATGGTTGGTTACCAAATAAAGATTTAGCTCAATTAGCCGATCCAATGATTAAATTCTTAATTCCATTATTAATTGCATTTAGTGGTGGTCGTTTAATTCATGGATTACGTGGTGGTATTATCGCTGCAACTTCAACTATGGGGGTTATCGTTGCATTACCAGATACACCAATGCTATTAGGCGCTATGATTATGGGACCATTAGTTGGTTGGTTAATGAAGAAAACAGATGAAATCATTCAACCTAGAACACCAAAAGGTTTCGAGATGTTATTCAATAACTTCTCAGCCGGTATCTTAGGTTTCATCATGACAATTCTAAGTTTTGAAATTTTAGCTCCAATTATGAAATTCATCATGCACATTTTATCTGTTGCAGTTGAAGCTTTAGTTCACGCTCACTTATTACCAATCGTAAGTATTATTGTTGAGCCAGCTAAAATCGTATTCTTAAATAACGCTATAAACCATGGTGTATTCACACCACTTGGTGCAGACCAAGCTGCTACAGCAGGTCAATCTGTTTTATACGCAATCGAATCAAACCCTGGACCAGGTTTCGGTGTGTTACTTGCATACATGATTTTTGGTAAAGGTACTGCAAAAGCAACATCATATGGTGCAGGAATTATCCACTTCTTAGGTGGTATTCATGAAATTTACTTCCCATATGTATTAATGAGACCTATGTTATTCATCTCAGTTATTTTAGGTGGTATGACAGGCGTTGCAACATACCAAGCAACTGGATTCGGATTCAAAAGCCCTGCATCTCCAGGATCATTCATCGTTTATTGTATTAACGCACCTAGAGGAGAATTTCTTCACATGTTATTAGGTGTGGTGTTAGCAACATTAGTATCATTCGCAGTTTCAGCAATTATTCTTAAGTTTACAAAAGAACCTAAACAAGATTTAGAGTCAGCTACTGCTCAAATGGAAGCTACTAAAGGTAAAAAGTCAAGTGTATCTTCAAAATTAAGCAGTAAAGAAAATAATCAAGAAGCTAGTGCAACTGCAGGTGCTACATCAACAGAAGAATCTAATAATACTGAAGACGACGCTGATCAATTATTAGATAACTATAATACTGAAGATGTAGATGCTCATGATTATAGTAACGTTAACCATGTTATCTTTGCTTGTGATGCGGGTATGGGTTCTAGTGCAATGGGTGCTAGTATGTTAAGAAATAAATTTAAAAAAGCTGGCATTTCTGATGTAAATGTGACAAATACAGCTATTAACCAATTACCTAACGATGCTCAATTAGTTATCACTCAAAAAACGTTAACTGATCGTGCTATCAAACAAGTACCAAATGCAATTCATATTTCAGTTGATAATTTCTTAAATTCACCTAGATATGAAGAGTTATTAAATAACCTTAAAAAAGAAGAACAGTAATTTTAAATAAATATTAAATGGAGGATACCGCCATGTTATTGAGTACACGTGAAAAAGAGATTATAGAACTATTAATCAAGTATCACGGTCAATATGTCACTATATACGACATTGCTCAGCAACTGGCAGTGTCCTCTCGTACTATTCATAGAGAATTAAAACATGTTGAATCTTATATTGATACTTTCTCTATAGAATTAGAACGTGTAAATAAAAAAGGAATACGCTTAAAAGGACTTAACCAAAATATTCAAGCATTAAAACTTGAAATGACTCAGCAGCAAACGCTCGATTTATCAGTAGAAGAGCAAAAAGTTATTATTCTATATGCTCTTATACAGTCTAAGCATGCTGTTAAACAATATAGTCTAGCTCAAGAAATTGGCGTATCCATTCAGTCGTTAACCAAATTGCTAGATGAATTAGAACAAGATTTATCATTATATCAATTATCATTAACACGTAAACGTGGCGAAGGTGTTATTTTAAACGGCACTGAATCTAAAAAAAGAGAGTTCTTAAGTCAATTAATGGTGAATAACTTAAATAGTACAAGTGTGTATTCAGTAATCGAAAACCACTTTGTTTACCAATCATTACATCAATCTCAGCAATCACTTGTGGATTTAGATAGAATATTTAAAGTTGAGAGAATTTTAATGGATTATTTAGGGCAACTTCCCTATTCATTGACTGAATCTAGCTATTTAACACTAACTGTTCATATCGTTTTAAGTATTACAAGAATGCAAAACAACGAATATGTATCACTTAATGATGACATTTATCAATCTGTAAAAGATACGTTTGAACATGAAATTGCTAGTGAAATCGCCAAACATTTAGAATACTTATACGATGTTCAATTTAACCAAGCTGAAATCACATTTATTACCATTCATTTGCGCGGTTCAAAACGTAAAGATACTAAAGATTCATTATTTGAAGATAAAAAAAGCGAACAAAAAATTAAATCTTTTGTACAGTCAGTAGAAGAGATTTCAGGCCAATACTTTGATGATAAAGATACTTTAATAAATGGTTTATCATTGCATATTAATCCAGCTATCAATCGCTTAGAATCAAATATTGAAACTTACAACCCGTTAACCGATATGATTAAGTACAAATATCCAAGACTATTTGATAATGTGAGTAAGGCGTTACGCATCGTTTGGCCAGATTTGATATTCCCTGAAAGTGAAGTCGCCTTTATCGTGCTTCATTTTGGAGGATCTATCAAAAATCAAGGACATCAATTTCTAAACATTCTAGTTGTTTGTAGTAGCGGTATTGGGACTAGTCGTTTATTAGCAACTCGTCTTGAACAAGTATTTAGTGAAATTGAACGTATTACCCAAGCATCTGTAAGTGATTTAAATGTATTAGATTTATCTAGTTATGATGGCATAATATCGACAGTTAATTTAGATATCGATAGACCATTTTTAACAGTGAATCCCCTACTTCCTGATTCAGATATCGGTTATGTGGCGTCATTTTTAAATACCAAAGAATCACATCAGGTGGTAAAAGAGAAGGATGTGGAGACTCAAAAAGCATCCTCAGAAGATATTTTAGAAACCATGCGCGCAGGTTTAAAATTAGTTGATTCAGTGAAAATAGAATATAAATCAGTTAAAAATTGGAAACAACATTTAGCTGATTACTTAGTAAGTCAACATATCATTGAAGATGGTCAGTCATTCGCTGAACAATTACAACAGCGGTTAGAGGAAAATCCAAGTTGGATATTACAACCCTACCCTATTGCAATTCCACATATGAAAGATGCTATGTTTAAACAACCTAGTATCCTTATTACGACCTTGGAAGAACCAATAGTGTTGAGTAATGTTCAAAATGACAATCATTTAATTAAATATATGTTAAGTATGTTTATTCCAGAAGATGCAATCATGACAAAACTAGTTAGTACAATATCAGAAACACTTAGCGATCATTTGGAAAACTTAGATGATTTTATGCAAAATCCACAGGAATTTAAAACCATACTAGAAAAGCAATTTTTAAAACAAATAAAACAACAATTAATTTAGGAGTGTATTAATCAATGAGTGAATTATTCAGTAACGAAAATATCTTTATCAATGTATCAGTAGGTAGTCAAAACGAAGCAATCGAAAAAGCAGGACAAGCTTTAGTAGATAGTGGTGCTGTAACAGAAAACTACATCCAAGCAATGAAAGATCGTGAAGATGTCGTATCTACATTTATGGGCAATGGCTTAGCTATACCACATGGTACTGAAGAAGCTAAAGGAAACGTTATCCAATCTGGATTAAGCTTATTACAAATTCCTGAAGGCGTAGATTGGAATGGCGAAGAAGTTAAAGTCGTAGTTGGTATTGCTGGTAAAGATGGAGAACATTTAGACCTATTATCTAAAATCGCGATTACTTTCAGTGAAGAAGAAAATGTAGAGCGTATTATCAATGCTAAATCTGCTGACGAAATCAAACAAGTCTTTGAGGAGGCTGATGCATAATGAAAGCAGTACATTTTGGTGCCGGTAATATCGGTCGTGGTTTTATTGGTTATATCTTAGCAGATAATAATATTAAAGTTACATTTGCAGATGTTAACGAAGACATTATTAATGCTTTACAAAAAGAGCATGAATACGACGTTATTTTAGCAGATGAGTCTAAAACAACTACACGTGTGAACAATGTTGATGCGATTAACTCAGCTAAACCGTCTGATGAATTAAAACAAGCTATTTTAGAAGCTGATTTAATTACTACTGCAGTTGGTGTTAATATCTTACCAATTATCGCTAAATCATTTGCACCATATTTAAAAGAAAAAGAAAATCATGTTAATATCGTTGCATGTGAAAATGCAATAATGGCAACAGACACACTTAAAAAAGCTATCTTAGATATCACTGGCCCTCTAGGCGATCATATTCACTTTGCAAACTCTGCAGTTGATAGAATCGTTCCATTACAAAAAAATGAAAATATTTTAGATGTTATGGTAGAACCGTTCTTCGAGTGGGTAGTCGAAAAAGACGCTTGGTATGGTCAAGAGTTAGATCATATTAAATACGTTGATGATCTAACACCTTATATCGAAAGAAAATTATTAACAGTAAATACAGGTCATGCATTTATAGCATATGCAGGATATAATGATAATAAGGCAACAGTATTAGATGCCGTTCAAGATAGTACGATTGAAGCAGGTTTAAGACGTGTATTAGCTGAAACAAGCGAATATATTACTCGTGAATTTGATTTCACTAAAACTGAACAATCACAATACGTAGAAAAAATTATCGAACGTTTCAATAACCCACATCTTTCTGATGAAGTTACTCGCGTAGGTCGCGGAACACTACGTAAAATTGGACCGAAAGATCGTATCATCAAACCATTGAATTATTTATATGAACATAATTTAGAAAGAGATGGCTTGGTTAAAGCAGCTGCCCTACTTCTAAAATATGACGACAAAGCTGATCAAGAAACAGTTGAGAAAAATAATTATATTCATGAAAATGGTATTAAAGCCTTCTTACAAACATATGCTAAAGTTGAAGGACCATTAGCTGAAGAAATTGAAAAAGAATATAATGAACTAGTTGCAAAATAAGATATTTAAAGAACCAGAAACTACTGTTTCTGGTTCTTTTTGTAATATAAAAAACACATGCCACATTTAATTTGTGACATGTGCTCTTATCATTTATTTATCTAAACCCATCTTGTCTTCGACTACATCGGCAATTTGTTGTGCAAATCTTTGTGCATCTTCGTCAGTTGATGCTTCTACCATCACACGTACTAAAGGTTCTGTACCTGAAGGACGTACTAAAATTCTACCCTCACCATTCATTTCCACTTCAACTTTAGTCATTACTTCTTTAACATCAATATTTTCTTCAACACGATATTTATCAGTTACTCTCACATTGATTAGTGATTGCGGATAAGTTTTCATTTGTGAAACTAATTCACTCAATGATTTACCTGACATTTTAACGATAGCTGCAAGTTGCACACCTGTTAATAATCCGTCGCCTGTTGTATTATAATCCATTAAAACAATATGACCTGATTGTTCGCCACCAAGATTATAATTGCCACGTCTCATTTCTTCAACCACGTAACGATCGCCGACTTTTGTTTTATTAGATTGGATACCTTCATTCTCTAATGCTTTATAGAAACCTAAATTACTCATAACTGTTGAAACAATCATATTATTATTTAGTTCTTGATTCTTGTGCATTTCTTGGCCAATGATGAACATAATTTGGTCACCATCAACGATATGTCCTTTTTCATCTACAGCAATGATTCTGTCACCATCACCATCAAATGCTAATCCAAAATCTGCTCCAGTTTCAAGTACTTTTTCTGCAAGTGCTTGAGGATGTGTAGAACCACATTCCTCATTGATATTATAGCCATCAGGACTACAGCCTACTGTTTCAGTATCCGCCTCTAAATCACCGAATAAGAATGGTGCTAATGATGATGTAGATCCATTGGCACCATCTAAAACTATTTTCATGCCTTCTAAATTCACGTCTACTGTTGATTTTAAATAACTTAAATATTTTTGTGCACCTTCAAAATAATCTGAGTAATGAACGATATCAGTACCAACTGGTCTTGGAAGACTTGGTTCATCTTGATCTAATAGTGCTTCTATTTCTTCTTCTTGATCATCAGAAAGTTTAAATCCATCAGAACCAAAGAATTTAATACCATTATCAGCAACTGGGTTATGTGATGCCGAAATCATAACACCTAGTCCTGCGTCCATTTCTCTAGTTAAATATGCAACACCTGGAGTAGAAATAATACCTAAACGCATGACTTCTGCACCAATAGAAATTAACCCTGCAATTAATGCAGATTCTAACATTTCACCAGAGACTCTTGTATCCCTTCCTACAAGTACCCTAGGATTTTTTTCACCTTTATTATGTGCTAGTACATAGCCACCATATCTACCTAATTTAAATGCTAGTTCTGGTGTTAACTCTTCGTTTGCGACACCTCTGACACCGTCAGTACCAAAATATTTTCCCATGATTTACTCTCCTTTTATTTCTTTCATTTATTTAACCGTAATATAAGCCTTTGTTTCTTCAGGTTCAACCTTACTTACATTCTTAGGCAAATTAAATTTCACTGTCTTTTCAGTTGATTCTGAAATATGATCTAAATCAACTTCAGCTGTGATATTATCTATACCCTGTAAGTCTTCTCTACTACCATAAATCTCTACTTCATCATCATCTATTTTAATATGATCAACTTTTTTATTACCATCTAAATTTCCAGTAGTCTTAGTATTAACCTTAACTTTTTTACTAAAAGGCTTAACAGACACTTTCAAATCAACTTGTCCTGGGTTAATTGATACGTTTAATTTATTTAAATCTTTATCGTAAGCATTAACATCTGCAACATCTTTCGTATCTTTACTAATCTTAGTTGCATTTTTATATGTTGCTTTTAAGTAAGCAATTTGATTCAATTGTTCTTCTCCACCTGTAACTTTAACTGTCTCAGGTGAAATTTGTTGTTTATCTATTTTATATTCATTTGAAATATCGCTTTGACTTACATCCGGTTGAACATGCATCGTCTTAGTCGTTTTCTTTTCCAATGTAATATTGGCTGCTTTAGGTTTTACATTGTAATTAATACCATTACTTATTCCTTTAACTTGGAATTTTTCATGATATTTACCAGCTTTTTCACCAGATAAATCAACCACTACTTTTAAGTCATCTGGACTTTCAATTTTTAATAATTTAGATTGTGGCCCTGAAATGTTCACATCTACAGTATCTGGAACATGAGTTGCATGTAAATCTTTATGGTTATAAACTACTTCCACTGGAACATCTTGGATTGTCTTTGTTGATTTCTGTGAAATATCATCTGAATTAAATATGTTACCAAAAACATTATTAACAGATAAGAAGAAAAATATTGCTAAAATAAGTGCAACGAATCTTAACCCCCACTTACTCTCTAACATATTAATTCACACCTTTCTTTTGAAAGTGTGTGCCAAACCAATGCTCAGCTAGTAATTCTTCAAACACTTCATTTGAAATATCTCGTCTTAGTTTACCATCAAATGTTACTGACACATCACCTGTCTCTTCAGAAACAATAACTGTAAAAGCATCTGATACTTCTGAAATACCTACTGCTGCTCTGTGTCTAGTACCTAAACTTTTTGAAATTTTAACACTATCTGATAAAGGTAAATAACTAGCGGCTGCTGCTATTTTTGTTCCTTGAATGATCATAGCACCATCATGTAAAGGTGTATTAGGTATAAATACATTGGTTAATAATTCTTGAGAAATTTTAGAATCCATAGGAATTCCAGTTTCAATATAATCCTGTAAACCTGTCTCTTTCTCAAACACTATTAACGCACCTATACGACGCTTAGCCATATACTGAACCGCTTTAGATACAGATTGGATTAACTTCTCTTCATCTTTAGTATAGGCATTTGTATAACGTTTCAAGAAACTTCCTCTACCTAATTGTTCAAGCGCTCTTCGAATCTCAGGTTGGAAAATAACTATTAAAGCAAGTACACCCCATTGAATTACGATATCGAACAATTTAGAAGTCGCAGTCAAATTTAGCATTTTACTGATTTGTTGACCGATTACTATAACAACAATACCTTTTAATAATTGTATTGCCTTAGTTCCTTTAAAAACTGTAATAAGTAAGTAAAGGACATACCACACAATCAATAAATCGAGGACACTAGTTATGACTTTCAAAGTACTGAAATTTTGAAAAAAATTGGAAAAATCCATAACATCTCCTCCGATAACATTTTCCATATCATCCATTATATCAATCATTAGAACACGTGTCATATGAACGGTGAGAAAAATGAAAAAAACTTGCATGTCAAAACACATGCAAGTTGCAATAATTATTTTATAATAATGTTTCTCCGAAAAATGTCCCAAGTAATGAAACTGCTTGTTCAGCTGTACTATTATGTAAATCAATTAATGGATTAACTTCAACCAAATCCATTGATGTAATCATATTACTTTCATGAAGTAATTCTAAAGCAAAATGGCTTTCTCTATAACTTAACCCACCTAATACTCTTGTTCCTGTTCCTGGTGTTTCAGTTGGATCTAAGGCATCGACATCTAATGATAAATGTAACCCATCAACATTTCTTGATTTCAAATAACTTAAAGTATCATTAATAACTGTTTCGATTCCAAGTTTATCTATATCTGCCATAGTATAAGTTTTAATGTTTTGTGCTTTGATATACTCACGTTCACCTTTATCCAAATCTCTCATCCCAATTAAAACTATATTTTCAGGTTTAAGTTTAGGTTGACTATTATTTAAATTAACAAGATCACTTGGACCATCACCTAATAATATTCTTAGTGGCATCCCATGTATATTTCCTGATGGTGACTCTTCAGGTATATTCAAATCTCCATGAGCATCATACCAAATTACACCAAGATTTTCATAGTGTTTACTAATACCAGAAATTGAACCTACCGCTATAGAATGATCTCCACCTAAAACTAATGGAAATCTATGATTTACTATCGTTTGTTCAACTTTTTCGCTAAGTGCATTTGAGACGCTTATAATTTCATCATAATTTCTCAAGCCTTGTTGCTCAGAATTAAACTTTTTCAAATCTATAGCAGGAACGTCTATATTGCCAATATCTTGAACATTCATACCTAAATTTTCTAATCTTTCCTGTAATCCTGCATATCTTATAGCATCTGGACCTAAATTCACACCTAATTTTCTTTGGCCAAATGTCGAAGGTGCCCCAATAATATCTATGTTCTTCATTAATATATCCACCTCTTTTTATCATGTTATTTATAGAATAATGTATCCGCTTACATAAAACAACATAAAAAAACATCTTTCCGAAGAAAGATGTTAAGAGTGAGCCATAGAGGATTCGAACCTCTGACCCTCTGATTAAAAGTCAGATGCTCTACCAACTGAGCTAATGGCTCTTATGGCTGGGCTAGCTGGATTCGAACCAGCGCGTGACGGAGTCAAAGTCCGTTGCCTTACCGCTTGGCTATAGCCCATTAAGATGGTGGAGGGGGGCAGATTCGAACTGCCGAACCCGAAGGAGCGGATTTACAGTCCGCCGCGTTTAGCCACTTCGCTACCCCTCCAGCATATTTAATTAAAATCAATGGTGGAGAATGACGGGTTCGAACCGCCGACCCTCTGCTTGTAAGGCAGATGCTCTCCCAGCTGAGCTAATTCTCCATAAATGACTCCTACGGGACTCGAACCCGTGTTACCGCCGTGAAAGGGCGGTGTCTTAACCGCTTGACCAAGGAGCCATGGCTCCACAGGTAGGACTCGAACCTACGACCGATCGGTTAACAGCCGATAGCTCTACCACTGAGCTACTGTGGAATAATTATATATTTGCCTGGCAACGTCCTACTCTAGCGGAACGTTAGTCCGACTACCATCGGCGCTAAGGAGCTTAACTTCTGTGTTCGGCATGGGAACAGGTGTGACCTCCTTGCCATTGTCACCAGACAAATGGAATGTATTATACATTCAAAACTAGATAGTAAGTAAAATGATTTTGCGTCGCAAAACATAAATTTTGATTAAGTCTTCGATCGATTAGTATTCGTCAGCTCCACGTGTCACCACGCTTCCACCTCGAACCTATTAACCTCATCATCTTTGAGGGATCTTATAACCGAAGTTGGGAAATCTCATCTTGAGGGGGGCTTCATGCTTAGATGCTTTCAGCACTTATCCCGTCCATACATAGCTACCCAGCTATGCCGTTGGCACGACAACTGGTACACCAGAGGTATGTCCATCCCGGTCCTCTCGTACTAAGGACAGCTCCTCTCAAATTTCCTACGCCCACGACGGATAGGGACCGAACTGTCTCACGACGTTCTGAACCCAGCTCGCGTACCGCTTTAATGGGCGAACAGCCCAACCCTTGGGACCGACTACAGCCCCAGGATGCGATGAGCCGACATCGAGGTGCCAAACCTCCCCGTCGATGTGAACTCTTGGGGGAGATAAGCCTGTTATCCCCGGGGTAGCTTTTATCCGTTGAGCGATGGCCCTTCCATGCGGAACCACCGGATCACTAAGTCCGTCTTTCGACCCTGCTCGACTTGTAAGTCTCGCAGTCAAGCTCCCTTATGCCTTTACACTCTATGAATGATTTCCAACCATTCTGAGGGAACCTTTGAGCGCCTCCGTTACCTTTTAGGAGGCGACCGCCCCAGTCAAACTGCCCACCTGACACTGTCTCCCACCACGATAAGTGGTGCGGGTTAGAAAGCCAACACAGCTAGGGTAGTATCCCACCAATGCCTCCACGTAAGCTAGCGCTCACGTTTCAAAGGCTCCTACCTATCCTGTACAAGCTGTGCCGAATTTCAATATCAGGCTACAGTAAAGCTCCACGGGGTCTTTCCGTCCTGTCGCGGGTAACCTGCATCTTCACAGGTACTATGATTTCACCGAGTCTCTCGTTGAGACAGTGCCCAAATCGTTACGCCTTTCGTGCGGGTCGGAACTTACCCGACAAGGAATTTCGCTACCTTAGGACCGTTATAGTTACGGCCGCCGTTTACTGGGGCTTCGATTCGTAGCTTCGCAGAAGCTAACTACTCCTCTTAACCTTCCAGCACCGGGCAGGCGTCAGCCCCTATACATCACCTTACGGTTTAGCAGAGACCTGTGTTTTTGATAAACAGTCGCTTGGGCCTATTCACTGCGGCTCTTCTGGGCGTTAACCCTAAAGAGCACCCCTTCTCCCGAAGTTACGGGGTCATTTTGCCGAGTTCCTTAACGAGAGTTCGCTCGCTCACCTTAGAATTCTCATCTTGACTACCTGTGTCGGTTTGCGGTACGGGCACCTGTTATCTATCTAGAGGCTTTTCTTGGCAGTGTGAAATCAACGACTCGAGGAAACAATTTCCTCTCCCCATCACAGCTTGACCTTATGAGTGCCGGATTTGCCTAACACTCAGTCTTACTGCTTGGACGTGCAATCCAATAGCACGCTTCGCCTATCCTACTGCGTCCCCCCATCGATTAAAACGATACTAGGTGGTACAGGAATATCAACCTGTTATCCATCGCCTACGCCTGTCGGCCTCAGCTTAGGACCCGACTAACCCAGAGCGGACGAGCCTTCCTCTGGAAACCTTAGTCAATCGGTGGACGGGATTCTCACCCGTCTTTCGCTACTCACACCGGCATTCTCACTTCTAAGCGCTCCACATGTCCTTGCGATCATGCTTCGACGCCCTTAGAACGCTCTCCTACCATTGTCCTACGGACAATCCACAGCTTCGGTAATATGTTTAGCCCCGGTACATTTTCGGCGCAGTGTCACTCGACTAGTGAGCTATTACGCACTCTTTAAATGATGGCTGCTTCTAAGCCAACATCCTAGTTGTCTGGGCAACGCCACATCCTTTTCCACTTAACATATATTTTGGGACCTTAGCTGGTGGTCTGGGCTGTTTCCCTTTCGAACACGGACCTTATCACCCATGTTCTGACTCCCAAGTTAAATTGATTGGCATTCGGAGTTTGTCTGAATTCGGTAACCCGAGAAGGGCCCCTCGTCCAAACAGTGCTCTACCTCCAATAATCATCACTTGAGGCTAGCCCTAAAGCTATTTCGGAGAGAACCAGCTATCTCCAAGTTCGATTGGAATTTCTCCGCTACCCTCAGTTCATCCGCTCACTTTTCAACGTAAGTCGGTTCGGTCCTCCATTCAGTGTTACCTGAACTTCAACCTGACCAAGGGTAGATCACCTGGTTTCGGGTCTACGACCAAATACTAAACGCCCTATTCAGACTCGCTTTCGCTACGGCTCCACATTAGCTGCTTAACCTTGCATCAAATCGTAACTCGCCGGTTCATTCTACAAAAGGCACGCCATCACCCATTAACGGGCTCTGACTACTTGTAAGCACACGGTTTCAAGTTCTCTTTCACTCCCCTTCCGGGGTACTTTTCACCTTTCCCTCACGGTACTGGTTCACTATCGGTCACTAGAGAGTATTTAGCCTTAGGAGATGGTCCTCCCAGATTCCGACGGAATTTCACGTGCTCCGTCGTACTCAGGATCCACTCAAGAGAGTATATATTTTCGACTACAGGATTATTACCTTCTTTGATTCAACTTTCCAGATGATTCGTCTAATATATACTTTTGTAACTCCGTATAGAGTGTCCTACAACCCCAACAAGCAAGCTTGTTGGTTTGGGCTCTTCCCGTTTCGCTCGCCGCTACTCAGGGAATCGATTTTTCTTTCTCTTCCTCCGGGTACTAAGATGTTTCAGTTCTCCGGGTCTGCCTTCTGATATGCTATGTATTCACATATCGATAACATGACATAACTCATGCTGGGTTTCCCCATTCGGAAATCTCTGGATCAACGCTTACTTACAGCTCCCCAAAGCATATCGTCGTTAGTAACGTCCTTCATCGGCTTCTAGTGCCAAGGCATCCACCGTGCGCCCTTAATAACTTAATCTATGTTTCCATCCTACAGGAAACGCGTTATTAATCTTGTGAGTGTTCTTTCGAACACTAGCGATTATTTCTTATGAATTCAAGCTTTAAAACTCTAATTCACTCGGTTTTGCTTGGTAAAATCTGTTTTACTTACTTATCTAGTTTTCAATGTACAAGTTCTATTTCCAGTCAAGCGTTTGCATACTGCTTTGTTATCATTACTTTAAATACCCATTTACTCTAGTAAACTCCGCTTTAAAGTAACTCAACGCATTGTCTGCGAATCGCTTTCTTTGAAAAAGAAGATATGTTGAATGTTATATAAACATTCAAAACTGAATACAATATGTCAATGTTATTCCTTCATCTTCTACGAAGATGTTCCGAATATATCCTTAGAAAGGAGGTGATCCAGCCGCACCTTCCGATACGGCTACCTTGTTACGACTTCACCCCAATCATTTGTCCCACCTTCGACGGCTAGCTCCATAAATGGTTACTCCACCGGCTTCGGGTGTTACAAACTCTCGTGGTGTGACGGGCGGTGTGTACAAGACCCGGGAACGTATTCACCGTAGCATGCTGATCTACGATTACTAGCGATTCCAGCTTCATGTAGTCGAGTTGCAGACTACAATCCGAACTGAGAACAACTTTATGGGATTTGCTTGACCTCGCGGTTTAGCTGCCCTTTGTATTGTCCATTGTAGCACGTGTGTAGCCCAAATCATAAGGGGCATGATGATTTGACGTCATCCCCACCTTCCTCCGGTTTGTCACCGGCAGTCAACTTAGAGTGCCCAACTTAATGATGGCAACTAAGCTTAAGGGTTGCGCTCGTTGCGGGACTTAACCCAACATCTCACGACACGAGCTGACGACAACCATGCACCACCTGTCACTTTGTCCCCCGAAGGGGAAAACTCTATCTCTAGAGCGGTCAAAGGATGTCAAGATTTGGTAAGGTTCTTCGCGTTGCTTCGAATTAAACCACATGCTCCACCGCTTGTGCGGGTCCCCGTCAATTCCTTTGAGTTTCAACCTTGCGGTCGTACTCCCCAGGCGGAGTGCTTAATGCGTTAGCTGCAGCACTAAGGGGCGGAAACCCCCTAACACTTAGCACTCATCGTTTACGGCGTGGACTACCAGGGTATCTAATCCTGTTTGATCCCCACGCTTTCGCACATCAGCGTCAGTTACAGACCAGAAAGTCGCCTTCGCCACTGGTGTTCCTCCATATCTCTGCGCATTTCACCGCTACACATGGAATTCCACTTTCCTCTTCTGCACTCAAGTTTTCCAGTTTCCAATGACCCTCCACGGTTGAGCCGTGGGCTTTCACATCAGACTTAAAAAACCGCCTACGCGCGCTTTACGCCCAATAATTCCGGATAACGCTTGCCACCTACGTATTACCGCGGCTGCTGGCACGTAGTTAGCCGTGGCTTTCTGATCAGGTACCGTCAAGATGTGCACAGTTACTTACACATTTGTTCTTCCCTGATAACAGAGTTTTACAATCCGAAGACCTTCATCACTCACGCGGCGTTGCTCCGTCAGGCTTTCGCCCATTGCGGAAGATTCCCTACTGCTGCCTCCCGTAGGAGTCTGGACCGTGTCTCAGTTCCAGTGTGGCCGATCACCCTCTCAGGTCGGCTACGTATCGTTGCCTTGGTAAGCCGTTACCTTACCAACTAGCTAATACGGCGCGGATCCATCTATAAGTGACAGCAAAGCCGCCTTTCACTATTGAACCATGCGGTTCAATATATTATCCGGTATTAGCTCCGGTTTCCCGAAGTTATCCCAGTCTTATAGGTAGGTTATCCACGTGTTACTCACCCGTCCGCCGCTAACGTCAAAGGAGCAAGCTCCTTATCTGTTCGCTCGACTTGCATGTATTAGGCACGCCGCCAGCGTTCATCCTGAGCCAGGATCAAACTCTCCATAAAAAATTATGATGTTTGATTAGCTCATAAAACTAAATTAATTGTTGTAACTTTCGTTACATTATTGGAATTAACGTTGACATATTGTCATTCAGTTTTCAATGTTCATTTGAAACAATCTTCATTATTATATAACTTCTTTAATTCGAAGTCAATATTTAATTAAGATTACTTTATTAAGTCTAAACGATTTGTTTCCGCTTTGCAATAGTAAGTTTTACACTTTCTTAACGAAATTTTATTAAACTTAACTTGTCGTTTTTGACGACTTTTATATAATATCAATTTAATGTTTTGAAGTCAATAATAAAATCAAAGTTTTTTTATTGATATTTTGGAGTTGAATAACTCACAAGAAAATATTCTAACAGGATTTTTCTAAAATGCAATAGAAAAAGCGTATAAAATTATAGTTAATTTTATACGCTTAATAACTTTTTGTTACTTTTGTGTACTTGCGATTACTTTTTGAGCAATTGTCTGATAGATTTTGCCTAATCTATCTTCAGGTTGATAGATAGACGGAGAAAAATCTGTAGGGTCCCATGTTGGTTGTTCTAATGGTAATTCACCGAACAATTGAGTTTCTAACTCATCTGCTAGTTTCGTTCCGCCACCTTTACCAAACACGTATTCTTTATTGCCAGTTTCTTTACTTTCAAAATAACTCATGTTTTCAATTACACCTAAAATTGAATGGTCTGTATGTTTAGCCATAGCACCTGCTCTCGCAGCAACAAATGCTGCAGTTGGATGAGGTGTAGTGACAATAATTTCTTTACTAGAAGGAAGCATAGAATGAACATCTAGCGCAACATCACCAGTACCTGGAGGTAAATCTAATAATAAGTAATCTAGATCACCCCATTTTACTTCCGTGAAAAAGTTAGTAAGCATTTTACCTAACATTGGTCCTCTCCAAATGACTGGTGCATTTTCTTCAACAAAGAAAGCCATAGAAATAACTTTAACGCCATATCTTTCAACTGGGATAACTTCTTTCCCTTCGATACCAGGTTTTTCATCAATGCCCATCATATCAGGTACACTAAATCCATAAATATCAGCATCTACTAGTCCAACTTTTTTTCCTTCTCTAGCTAAAGCAACTGCTAGATTAACTGCAACTGTTGATTTTCCAACGCCGCCTTTACCTGACGCAATTGCTATAAATTCAACAGAATTATTCTTTGATAATAATCCTTCTATCGTTTTAGGCTTTTCAGTACCTTTACCTCTATACTGTTCAACTGTACCTGCAGGTAACTCTTCGAATCTAATACCTACTGTTTTCGCTCCATTTTCTTTTAGCGTTTTAACTACAGCCATTTGTAAGTCTAGTTGAGGTTGTCCACCTAATTGTGCCATAGCAATTTTAACACTAACATGTTCAATTTCTTCTTTAATAGAAACATCAACTATTCCGTTAGTTTCTTTTAAAGGTACATCAATAATTGGATCTTTTATTTCTCCAACTAATTCTTTGACTTGATTTACCGTTAACAAAGTAAATCCCCCTTATTTATATTGTCTCAACTAAATAACTATACTGTGCTATTACCTAGTCTATCTTTTTTAGTATAAGACTTTTTATGTAATAAAAAAAGAAGTTAGCTTTAAATAAATAGCTAACTTCTATGATTTCATGATTTTTATATTTCTCTAATATTTTTATTCTTATTTCTAGGTTCTTTGATGAATAATGCGAAACTAAATGCAACTACTACGAATAATGTTACTAACGCAAATGATACATCTACACCTGCAGCAACGGTTTGTCGCTGTATCATTTCTTTACTTCCTGATGTTGCTATTGTAGATCCTAACCATTTTGAGCCCATACTCATAAATGTAACCATTAAAGCTGTTCCTAAAGATCCAGCCATAACACGTCCAAAGTTCATAATGGCTGTACCATGGGAAATGTTTTTATTTTCTAGTGCGTTAATACCAGCTGTATTAATAGGCATCATTAATAAAGAAACTGCAAACATTCTTATTGCATATATAATAATTAAATACATATAGGATGTGTCTGCTTTTAAGAAACACAATAAAAATGTGCATACGGTTAAAATAGTAAAACCGGAAATGATAAGAGGCCTTGGACCATATTTATCATAAAAACTACCTGTAAACACAGACATTAAGCCATTAATTATCGCACCAGGCATGATGACTAGACCTGATAATAATGCGGACAATGCTAAAGCATTTTGTACATATAATGGAATTAATAATGCAGGTCCAACCATGGACATCATCACTATCATTGAAGTAATCGTACTAAAACAAAAAGTTCTCGTCTTAAACACTTTTAAATTAAGTAATGGATTGGAAATTGTTAATTGACGTCTAACAAATATCAATATGATTATCAAACTTACTATTAATGTAACTATGATAATTGGATTCGCGAAGCCTAAACTACCCGCACTACTGAATGCATATAACATCATACCAAATCCAACTGTTGAATATAATATAGAACGTTTATCGAGCTTAGTTTGCTTAGTTTCGTTATAGCTTGAAATAAATATAAAACCGAAGACAAGTGCAATTAATGCGATACCAACTATAATTATGAATGGTACTCTCCAACTCACATGATCAATAATTAAACCTGTGAACGTAGGTCCGATTGCAGGTGCAAATTGAATTACTAAACCAGCTAATCCCATTGCAAATCCACGTCTTTCCTTAGAAAACAGTGTAAACAATGTAAATTGCATAAGAGGCATTAATACACCTGCACCCATAGCTTGAATAACTCTCGCAGTCATTAAGACACCAAAATTAGGTGCAATGGCAGCTACAATCGATCCAATTAAAAAGGTACCCATTGCAGATAAATATAATGGTCTCGTTTTAACTCGATCCATTAAATATGCTGTTAACGGAATCATAACACCATTAACTAACATAAATCCCGTTATCAACCACTGAGATGTACTTTCATCGATTTTTAATTCTCTCATAATATGCGGTAAAGCTGTATTCAATAATGTTTGATTTAAAATAGCTACAAAAGCACTAATTAGCATTACAGAAACAATTAAATTCCTTCGTCTTTTATTAATTTCTATATTGCTCATGAACATAATCTCCTTTATTCAATAATAGTATTTCATTCAAACAAACTACGAAAAACTATTCAAATTTAGTGCTCATTACTTTTTATTATTTAAATTTGTGCTATCTGGATAGAAAATTTCTTTACAAATATATAAAAATCCTATAATTACCATAATCACCCAAAACTTAATATCTATATATGTGTAATGGACATGTATTATAAAGTAAAACAATATTGTCGTAACAGAGTATCCTATTAAATGATAAGTAACTCCTTGAAAGTATGGGTTTTGTGGCAAGCGTTTTCTAAAGTAATCCATAAGATGTTCTACTGCGAATAAAGTGAAATATCCTAAAACAATATAGCTTCCATAATAGAAAATATTGTCGTAAAAGCTTTTATTATAGCCAAAATAACCTAATTTAAAATATATCAAAATCCTACTTAAGCCATATAAACCAAACCCTAAAAACATTAAAAAAATCGTTCCTGAAATAATAAAAATAGTAAGAACAATAAGTGTAGATATTAAATTATACATCTTATTTCTAAAAAACTTCATTACACTTATCCTCCTCCTATTTTGAATACATAAAGTATTTTACCATTAATCGATGACCTTATAAAATTATAAAAACGCCCACAATTCATGTAGGCGTTCTAAACGATTTGTTAAATTTTATTAGTTAGTCACCGGTTTGTTTTTATAAATGAAACTCCATATCGCCACTAATACAATTGCAATAACAATGGCTAATCCTAATACATTATGCAAGTTGCTACCGAACAACCCTGATTTCATAGCATACATATAGCCCATAACAGTTGATCCCATTGATGACCCTAGGTTTTTAGTCAAAGCGTAAAATGACATCATCTTTTTCATTTGATGTGGTGACGTTTCCTCTTGAACAATGACACTGTCTTTTGTATACACAAACCCAAAACTTAAGCCAGCAAGAATAACGCTAAACGCTATAAGTAAAGGTAGTTTTATACCGAAAATAATAATGATACTTCCAATAATTAGGAACGTAAATGCACCAATATACAATGCTTTTCTAGAAAATTTTGCTTCTAATTTAGCTAGGTTAAAGTTTAATATTATCCATGCCACAGATAATGGAAAAATAACAAATCCACTTTGAAGTGGTGATAAACCTAATTGTTCTTGTAAATATACAGGAATGTATAAATTAAAGCCCATTAAACAAATGGCAATTAATAAATCTGTAATAAATACTAAAGCAATCGATTTGTTAAATTTTACAATTGGTAAAAATGGGTGATCAGTTGTTTTTTCAACTTTATATAAAATAAACCCTACCAATAGTGCAAGTAGTAGTGATAAAACATTCAATACAACCTGACCCTGATTAAGCAAACTAAACATTAATAAACCAATAAATACATAAAATAAACTTAAACCTTTAACATCAAAGTTTGTTTTAGATACGATTTCTTCCTCTGGAAAATGGAATGTAAAAATGACTAATATAATCGCAATAAGTGCAATGGGGATATTAATGAAGAAAAGCCAATGCCAAGTTGCTATTTCAAGAATACCTCCACCTAAAAGTGGGCCTATAATACTTGATACGCCCCAAACACTACCTACAATGCCCATAATTTTATATCTTAATGGAATTTCAAAGGCAAGTTTTGGAACAATTTGTGATAACGACATCATCACACCAGCACCAAATCCTTGAATGACTCTAGATATAATGAGCATCGTAAAAGTTTCACTTGTACCTGATATAAAACTACCAATGGCAAATAAAACTAACCCTGTGATAGCGATATATATAATTTTAAATCGCGACATCAGTTCACCAACAATCGGGTTTGCTATAACTAAAGCAATAAAATATGCTGTAAATACTAAAGAAATAAAGCTTCCAGCATTTAAATCTTGACGAATGGTCGGCATTGCTAGTGAAATAATTGACGCTTCAATTGCAGCCATAAACATTATCAAAATTAACGCTAATACCGTTATCATCGATTTTAATCTCATTTAGTTGTCCTCCAACTTAATTTTTCTTACAACTCAATCTATATTATAGACTTTCATTTAATAAAACAATCATTAATTAGTATGACTTTTTCAATTAGTTATATTTTATCTTATTTTTCTACCTGTAAAAAAAGATATCTCTTTTTTAAATGATTTCTAATTAATTAAAAAAGTAACTAGAGACATCATCGTAATATCCCTAGTTACCTTATATTTTCTGTTTAAGACATAAAAAATAGTATGCCTTTTAAATGGAAAAATGAAGCTATTAAAATAAATATATGCCAAATCATATGAAAATATGGTCGGTTTTTTTGTGCATAAAACCAAGCACCAATAGTATAAGATAAACCACCTAATACAATAAATAGTATAAATATCCATGATGTTCGTAAAACGATAATAGGTGCAAATATAACACCTACCCACCCCATAACTAAATAAACTATTAGACTTAGCTTATGGTTAACATGAGTGGCAATTGACTTATACAAAATGCCCCACACTGTTGTCCCCCATAATAGAATAAACACAGTCCAACCTAACCAACCACCAACTACATTTAAAAGTATTGGTGTATATGTACCTGATATCGCAACATATATCATACTATGATCTATAATTCGCAATACATATTTTTGTACTGTATGATTCGCCATAGCATGATAGACCGTTGATGATATGAACATTAAAAATAAACTTATGACAAATATTGAAATACTTGTCGACAATAATGTGCCGCCCTTATTAAAACTATGCACTGCAGCGTATGGTAATATAATCATTGTACAAAATGATGCAAAGCCATGTGTGACAGTATTACCAACTTCCTCACCAAATGACAAAGGCATAATATCTTTAAAAGAACTATGATTTGATTCAATATGTTGTTCTGTGTTTGACATGATATGGACCACCTTAGTTTAAATCATTCCCATTTGTTTCAAATCAGCCGTTGCCGTTTCTACGCTGTCTTTTCCTTCTTTATTTTTCAATGGTGAAAACTCTTCTTCTCTTGATACTTGTAACGTAATAAAGCTAGTACCATAACGGAAAATATCAAAATAGAATAACTCGAATTTAAGTGTTGGTCGTTCAACTACTCCAAAGTCTTCATCTAGTTGTTTTAAATTTTTAATTGCTAAATGATAAGGTAATTCTCTATCAACTGCACTCATAATAAATCCTAATTTAAATGCATGGATACCAATGTTTGCGTTATCAAATTGATTTGCAACATTAGGATCAAGTTCTGAATACTCGAGAACTGTATCTTTACTATCTTTATTTACAAGTCTCCCAACACTTTCACCTTTTTTAGGTTTTATTGTCTTAGACGTAATATCTTTATTATTTGAGACTGTAAATCCTGCAAACATTGGGTCTAAAACTTTAACTAATACATTATCGATATTATTTAAAAATATATATTTAACATTATCTTGTTTCATTTTATCAAGATAGCCAGCTTTTTTAAGTGATTTAAAGATACCACCATTACCATTTGGTGTTTCCATAATATGGCCCGCTTCATTCAACACAAGCTGTCCTGTTTCACTTAATGCAACGATATTATCTTGTTTAAAGAAATGAATTTTGTCTACATCATAATTAAAATACTGTTGCTGTTCAAAATAAGCTAATGTTGCTTCATGGTTGATATCACTTGTCATGATATACCAATCCATCGTATGTCCTGTTTCTTTCTTTAATTCGAGTAATTGACGTGCTTGTAATTCAAACAAACTCACGCCTTCAATTTCAAATGAGCCTTTCGGACCTGAATAACCTAATCTAGTCCCTTGTCCTCCAGCCATTAATACTACTGCAAACTGTCCATTTCTTATAGCTTCAATACCTTGATTTCTATATTCATCTTTCCTTTGTTCGTCAAGTTCAGACTTAACAGTATATTTAACTTCCGAAACATCTGATGCATCTTCAATCGTTTGTCTATTAACATATAAGTTTTTATACATCTCTTGAATTTCTTCTAAATCTAATGATTCAATTTTATCTTCAAGTGCTTGTTTTTCATTACTACTCATTAATTTTTCATATTCGTATAAATGTTGTTGATTAAATTTCTCTAATTTATTTTTCTCTAACATCAATTTGTCTCCTTATGTAAATTATAATTTCACTCGATTTCAAGTTCGAATTTATGTATCTTGTTTTTAATATTGCGTAAATAGGTATCCCCAATGATGTATGATATCATTTACTTCACTTTGAAAAAACACATAAATGGCTCCAACTGTTAAAGCAGTCGCAAGTGATAAATCTACAAGTCCACCTGTTTTAAAATTCAATGGCGTTTTAATTGTTATTGGCAATGGATACAATAATTTAACCCCTTTGGGTGTTACCATGTCTAGTATAACATGTGAAATCAATCCTATGATAATTGCTACTTCATAATATATAGGTGTATCTATGATATGAAGTAAAATCCCTATGATTCCTATAAATAATAATGAATGGGTAAATGTCCGATGACCAAATAAGAGTCGAATTAAAAAACTAAGTATTTTAAATTTCCTACCTATTTTACTTTGGGTATGACAAATATCAGGTAATAAACTAGAAATGACCGACAATACAATAACTGTCACTGATGAAAATAAATCTGTATGAAAATATTGAGTTGTTAGTGCACCTACTAATAGTCCACAAGATGCATGTGTCTTTCCAGTCATAATTACCTCTCCTTTAATAGCAATATTTTATCATATTCTCCTTATTTATACGAACGTATTTTCGGTCTGAGCAATATTAAACTAAATATCAATTAGTATGACTTAATTTTAAAAAGTATCACATTTTATCTTGAAAACGGTTACAAAATGATTTATGATATATATACAAAATTAATTAAAGGATGTGTATTGGATCATGGCAATGACAGTAAAAAAAGATAATAATGAGGTTAGAATCCAATGGAGAGTAGCAGATATCAAAATTCCAACGAATGAAATTAAAAATATCTCTCAAGACCAAGATATTCATGCAGTACCTAACGTTGAAGGTAGAGAAGTTTCTAGAATTGGTTCTACATTTGGTAAAACAAATCGCGTTATTATTGATACAGATGACCATGAATACATTATTTATACTCAAAATGATCAAAAAGTGTATAACGAACTAACAAAATAATCTTTTAATAATAAAGTTTCAATAAACATAAGAGAGACAATGGTATTGCTAAAAAGTGCAATATTCATTGTCTCTTTTTATTTTTAATAGTACTGTTGAAAGACTATAATTTAATTAGAACACAATTACGACTAATACAAATATATAAGGAGTGATTTTTAATGTTTGTTGTTACAAATCGCATTACTGTAAAACAAGGTTTTGCAGAAAAAATGACGCCAAGATTTACACAAGGCGGGAAGATTGAATCGTTAAAAGGATTTCATAAAATCGAAGTTTGGCAAGTTAATAACGAAGACGATGACACTGAGGATATGTACGTTAATACATGGTGGGAAACAGAAGAGGATTTTAATAACTGGGTAAAAAGTGATGCATTTAAAGAGGCACATCAACGACCTAAAGATTCCAAAAGTGATGAACCATCTCCAGTTATAAGCAACCAAATTGTAAAAGCAAATGTGCTATCTGTTTTAAATCCATAATATTACCCAAAAAGTTAAAATAATAAAAAGCCAAGATGAGCAATTGTTATAGCAACAAATAAGTCATCTTGGCTTTTATATTATAAAAATAGATGTGCGATTAAAGTAATAATAGGTAATGTAATAATTGTTCTGATTAAGAAGATAACGAATAGTTTGCCAATGTTAACTGGTATTTTTGAGCCTAAAATGACGCCGCCTACTTCTGATAAATATATTAATTGTGTAATACTCAATGCACCAATAACAAATCGAGTTAAATCACTATGTGCACTTTCAATTAATATAGATGGTAAGAACATATCTGCAAAGCCAATTAAAATAGTTTGGGATGCATGAGTAGCTTCAGGGATTTGTAATAATTGTAAAAACGGAACGAATGGTTTACCAATCAATTCAAAGATTGGTGTATAGTTTGCAATAATAGTCGCAATCGTACCAATACTCATCACTACAGGTAGTATCACAAACCACATATCTACAACTGTTTTTAATCCAGATTTAAAGAAGTCTTTCACACCTGGTGCTTTAATCCCTACTTCGGTAGCCATATCAAATCCATGACCAATCGCCGTCTTACTTTCAGGAAGTTGCTCTGTTCTTGCATCACTCGATACGTCTTTCGCATATTCATCTGGTATCTTATTCAATGGCCATATTCTTGGCATGATTACTGCCGCGATTAAACATGAAATGATAACACTTAAATAGAATAAGAAAAATTGATCTTGCATTTTAACAGTATCTGCAATAATAATTGCAAAGGTAATTGATACCACACTAAAAGTCGTGGAAATCACCGTTGCTTCCCTTCTTGAATAAAAACCTTCTTCATATTGGCGACTTGTAATTAATACACCAACAGTTCCGTCACCAATAAATGATGCCAAATTATCTACTGTTGAACGGCCAGGCAATGTAAACAATGGTCGCATGACAGGTCTAAATAAAGGTCCTAACAACTCTAATAGACCGTATTCCATAAGTAATGGTAAAAATAAAGCCGCAAATAAAAATACAGCTACTAAAGTTGGTAATAAACTAGAAAACACAAGTCCACCAGTATCTTCTGAATATATCATTTTAGGTCCGACTTTTAGTAACGTCATCCATGCAAAGATAACGGCTAAAACTCTTAATATTATCCAACTCACATTTACATTAAACGCATTATACAATAAGCCCTTTGGATCTAATTTATCTTTTAAAATCGTAGAACAAATGAGTGTTAAAATCGCCGATAATGTTATAATTGTCACAATGATAAATGGCATCGCCCCACCCACAATATCTTTTAACCAATTAGCTAAAAATGCAACAGGTAGTGTCGTTTGCTTTTTACCATCTTGTTCTACTGGTATAGGAATTAAGAATAAAATGATGCCGATAAGTGACATTGTAATAAATTTAATTCGACCTTTAATGATTTCTTGCTTAGTATATCTATTCATCTTCCGTCATCCATTTCTATCTATTTAAAATACAATTATATATACTCAAATTACATTTATATTTCTTTCTAAACGTCATCTCATATATATACATTTTTATGAATAATTAAGTATTTAATACTATACGCGATTTACATTCAAAGTGCAATGGCTATAAGTTAAATAATTTTAGAATTTCATAGCTACTCGCTTAAACATTTTTATGACATATAAAATGCACCAAGAAACACAATATCCTGTGTCTTGATGCATCATATGTCCATTAGCCGTACAACTTATGATTACATTTTTCTTAATAAGAATAAGAAGTAAGGTGCCCCGATAATAGCAATAATGACACCTACTGGGATATCCAATGGGGGATGAATACCTCTTGCTAAACCATCACCAAATGTTAATAATATCGCTCCAATTAAACCGGACATCATTGCGACATGCATTGTTTTATGACCAACTATTTGTCTTGCAATATGAGGTGAAATTAATCCTAAGAAGCTAATACCACCTACGACTGAAATGGAAGCACCGGCTAACATTACTGATAAAATGAGTAATACCATTTTTAATCTTTTAACTCTAGTACCTAATGCGACAGCGACGTTATCTCCTAATCCTAGGATATCTAATTGATGGCTCAACATTAAAATTATCGGAATAGTAATAATGAACCAAGGTAATACAGATAAAAAGTTTGAAATATTATGACCGTATAAACTACCGGTTAACCAAACGAGTGCATTATTAGCATCCATAGGATTACGAATTAACAAGAACTGCACAATCGCCGTACATATTGCTCCAATTGCCAAACCAATTAAAGCTAAATTAGAACCTTTAACATCAAATTTAGAAATTAAAAAAGATAATATTAGGCTAATCATTAACGCCCCGATAAACGAACCGATAGGCAATATAGCTAATGGTGCAGATGGAAATAACATGATGATAATGACAGCAGCTAAACTAGCACCTTTAGAGATGCCTATCACATCTGGAGAGGCAAGTGGATTTCGAACAACACCTTGGATAATTGCCCCAGATATCGCTAAACTGCTACCGATAATCAGTCCTAATAATGTTCTAGGGATTCTATATTCATTTAAAATAAAATTATCATGTGTGAAGATGCCTTTAATCGCCTCGATAGGATTCACGATTACTGAGCCAATACATAAGCTAAAAATGGCACTAATAACTAATAATATTGTAACAATACTATATCTAATCATATGCTTCTTCCTTGTCATACGCGTTTCACCCCTTTAACTGTGATAAATAAGAAGTAAAATGCACCTACGAAAGAAGTCACGATACCAACTGGAGATTCAAAAGGATGTGTGACAAGTCGTGATAAAACATCAGAAAATAATAATAAATCGGCACCAATTATAATAGTGAGTGGAATCATCAAGATATAATTATTTTTGATATAACGTTTAACAATATGAGGTACGATCAAGCCTACAAATCCTATAGGACCTGCGATTGAAACTGATAAACCCGCTAAAATAATGACTAATAATCCTAAGAGCATTCGAACAACTTGAATTTTTTGACCTAATCCTTTAGCAATATCGTCGCCTAGTTCCATTATTGTTAATTGTCGTCCCATAAGCATTGTAACTATCATAGCCACAACTAACCATGGTGTAATAGCAATCACTTCTGGCCACTTAACACCTGACAATGAACCTACTAACCAAAACATCACTGATGAGTTGGAATCCTCATTTAACAATATTACCCCTTGGGTCATACTACTAAAGAATAAATGAACTGCCATACCTGCTAATGCTAATTTAACTGGAGTCATTGCCTTTGTTGAACCTGAAAGTGTATAGACCGTTAATCCACCTAAAAATGCACCTATCATTGCTAAAATCATGGAATAGCTTTCAAGTGATGGTATTAGAACCGTTATTAATACAATTACAAAAGAAGCACCAGCATTCACACCAAATATTTGCGGTGAAGCCAATGGATTTCTTGTAATAGATTGCATTAGTAAACCTGCAAGTGCCAGTGCACCACCGATTAATAAACCTGCTAACATGCGTGGCATTCTTGAATTATGTATCAAGAATGACTGCTTCGTATCAGTATGCCCTGTAATATAATGAAAGATATCTTTAAATTCAATATGAGAAGAACCAATCGCTAAATTTAAATAAATACAAATAAAAAGAAAGCACACACTCACAATATATGCGAGTGTAGTGCGTTTTCTTTTTTCTTGTAATATAGCGGATTGACTACTTTGTTCTTTCATAGTCATCGTTTTCCACCTTACTTATCGTCTTTATTGTGATCCTTTTTAGAAATCTCAACTAATTCTTTTGCCATTTCTTCAGAAGAAATTAAACCACGAGCTCTTGCCCATAAGTCACGATCTACAACATCTACACGATTATTTTTTACTGCATCAAGTTTTTTCCAAACTGGATCTTTTTGCATTTTCTTGAATGTTGGTTCGTCCGGACTTGCTTTATCAGTCATAATAAACATACGACCTGGATTAACGTCTGACAATGTTTCTGAATTCATTTCTAAATAAGGTCCTTTTAAGTATTTACTTAATCCTTTTGTAACATCTGGTGATAATGCTTCTTTAAATCCTAATTGTGTTAGGAATTGACCAACATATGATTCACTAGGATGTCCTAAGAAACTTGATTTTGCTGCTACAGCTGGTAATACTTTTTCATCTTTATCAAATTTGATGTCTTTTTTGTATTCAGCAATTTTCTTATCATGTTCTTTTAGACGCTTTTTACCTTGGTCTTCTTTACCTAATGCCTTAGAAATTGTTTTGAATGCATCGATATTATCATCATAGTTACCATCGAAACTTTTTAGTTCGATTGTTGGTGCAATTTTGTTTAAATCTTTATAAATTCCTTTATGTCTGTTGCTATCAGCAATAATTAAATCTGGTTTTAACTTACTAATCTCTTCTAAATTAGGTTGCTTACGAGCACCTACTGAAGTATAATTTCCGATTTTATCTCTTAATGGTTTAATAATACGTTCTTTTTTATTATCATCTGCAACCCCTACAGGTTTAACATCTAACGCTGCTAATGCATCTACAAACGAGTATTCAAGAACGACCACACGTTTAGGATGTTTAGGAACTTTTGTTGTTCCCTCAGCATGTTTAATTTCAACCCCATCTTTAGATGCTGATTTATTTTTAGAGTCGTCTGACCCGTTATTGCTTACGCTACCGCATGCAGTCACTAAAACTAAAGCTAACATTAAGCCGAGTATGCTCAAAAACTTGATACCTTTCATTTTTCCACTCCTTAACTATGTATATGCTTACATATATAGTTTATTGATAACGATTCTCATTGTCAATATGATTTTTATAAATTTTATAATTAATTTGAGACCTCTGAATACTTTTATCTTATATAATACGTAATGGTTTTATCATTGATTTGAATTTTAATTATTTAAGATATTAAAAAGGAGCACCTAACGTTTTTTCTCAATCTCATATAAGATCGCTGTTGTCGGTGCCCCGCTGTTTAAATATTTGATTTTATATTATGAATTGAACAAAAGGGTTCATTAAAAGAATGTATCATCGTTTCAACTTTCATATCAGTGGCATAAACTTTTTCTAAGTTTTTATTATACATCGAACGAGATAAGGCTTCATAGCTTAATTGAAATTGAATTTTATTACCGATTTGATAATGATCCTGATTGTTTAAATCGATCATTAAATGATCACTAGAGGCGCCAATAATTTGGATATCATTGGCTATAGGATTTATATGAGTTGTATCAGTATCAATGTACCCTATATCAACAATCGCTTGCAAATATGACTGTTTCGTATGGCTATTCATACGTGGTTTTATTTCTAATATTTCCGCTTCCAATACTATCGCATCTTGATACAAATGTGAAACAGGCTTGTCTGTAGTTGTATCGACACCTCTAAATAATGTTTCACCAATTCGTAATTCATTTATTTTACCTAAGTCATTATACATTGTTAACGGTAGCATACTTGAGTTTCCACCAGATACAATTTTCATGCGATAACCTATTTCTCTCTCTATGGCACTCACAAATTTATTAATCATAAAGACGTCATCTTCGATAGGTGTTCCTGATTTAAAACACATAAAATTAAATGACAGACCTATTAATTGAATATGAGATAAATTTAATATGGTTTCTATATATTTAACAACATCGTATGTTAGAACACCTTCTCTACCGTCTTTCCAATCAACCATTAATATTACTTGATGTTTTAAATTTAATTGTTCTGCTATACGATTAAGCTCTAAAATTGTATTTAATTCGGTTTGAATACTGATTTGTGCATTTTTAATCATATTATCTAACTGTGATAATTGTGTTGATCGTAGTATCGTGAATGAACAATCAAAATCAGTTAATTGTCTTATATTCTCTAATCGTGAATCTGCAAAATGAGTGATACCTAAATCAATTAATTTTTGAACAACTTGACGATCACCTGCGATAGATTTAATAACAGGTGTAAATTGTATGTGTTTAGCATCTAAAATTGTTTGAAGTACTTTGACATTGTATTGTATTTTGGATAAATTTATATTTATATTTGCCATGTACTTACACCTCTTTTTTTATTGGATTTTCCAATTCTGTATTCAAATATTTCTTCACTTTATTTTCCATTCTCATACTTAATAATGCTTTAACTGAAATCTTTTGTCCAAATAAGACACGATGTAAAGCTTCGGCATGATTTTTATTGTCATCAATCGCAGTTTCAATTTCTTGTTGAACTATTTTAAATAATGCCTGTTCATTCACCATGTCATATTGATTAAAATGATGAATTAATTCTGCAAGTTGGTTTTGAACAACGGCATGTTGAAACTTACCTATCACTGCTTCAATTGAATCTGCAATTAAACTTTCATTCGTAATCTCAACATCTGGTAACTTATATTTCAATGTTTGCAAATCAATACGTGAACCACCCAAATCACGGACTAAAAAGTTCATTTGGTAATTAGGGCCAAGATTAACAATAGTATTTTGCATATGTGCTTCTAAGGCAATACCGTAATCTTGAATATACGCTATTAATGGTCTTACTAATGTACTAGTATATTGACGAATAAATCGTTCTATCGATTCTGAAGTGAGCTCGTTATAAGTCCACTTAATATAACTATCAACCACGACATCGTTATCAACTGGATTACGATTCACTAAACTCGCACTTACTATAGTTGAACCTTCTTGAGTTAACACTGGCTTTTCTCTTACGATACATGCTAATTGACGAGCTAAGTCAGGGTCCACATCAACATACTCACCAAATGGCTCCGCAGCCACTTTTAATTCAGGATATATATTCAACATATCTTGCAATGCATAACTTAACTTAGGGCCATCAACCGTTGTTACAGTAGATATCGTACGTACAGCACTTGTTGCTTGTACATTGACTGGCAATTTAATATGAAATGGATGATGCAATAACTCCATCGTTCTAAATGACAATGTGGCTTTAGATTCAACTGTAAATGGGGTTGGTATTAATATTTTGTCGCTAATCCATGTTTTAAAACGTTCCCCAATCACATGGTCATATTGCCAAGGATGAACAAAGATTGCCCGGTAATCATTGATATCTAAATCGAGTGGTTTAAGAAAAGCTTGTAATTTATCTTTTAGTTCTGGAATAACTTGATTAACGATATACTGTTCATCATTTTCCATTGATGTCGTGATGATATGTGATGATGAAACGAGCATAATATGTAATGGAATAATTTTTTCAAATTCTGGTGCATAGCGACGTATTTCCTCTGTCGTTAATGGCAACTTCGTCTTAGTTAAAGGATGTGTAGGATGTCCTTCTAATACTAAACTTTCAGAGTAACTTAAATCATTTGTAGCACCATTATCTTTTATATGTTGTAACCACGTAAAAAAATTAATCGTGTCTGGCAACATTGAAAATGTCATACTTTGATGAATTAATGATGCTCTATTATTAAATTGTTTATATGATTCTACAAAGCTATCCCTACTATGGATAAGCTCATGATATAAACGCTCAGATATTTCAATATCAAAAGCATCATTCAATATGTTAAGTAAACTTTCTAAACTTGTAATTTGAATGCGTTCATCACCACATTGATAGGTGAATGCTCCATCAAATACATATCTTTCTAACATACTTTTTCTTAAAACATAGGCAGTTAGAACTCGTCCATGATATTGTAATTCAATTTTTTCTGTTGTTTTATTTATTTTTGCGTCCTCAGGACATATTTGCTCTTTTAAAATTGCATTTAACATTCTATGTTGAATGTTTTTATCCGCAAGTAACCACTCATTGCGTGTCATTGTGAAATTCCTCCAATTTTATGAACTCGTTGCATTAAGTAAAATATGATCGAAATGGCTACTGTACTTATTCCCATAATTAAAAATGTATTTAATACGCCAAATTTGTCAGCAAAGAAACTCATAATTAAACTTCCTAACGGTATCATGCCTCGGTCCATCATTACAATACTTAATACCTTACCCCTTTCATAATCTTTAACACTATTTTGGAAATATACGCGATTTGTTGTTCTCGCCCATTGGCTAAATAATCCAATTAAAGTAATACAGATAAACATGATTACTAAATTATGAACAATGATACCTAATAAGGCGATGCCAAATAGTAATGAACTAAGATAATACATTTTAACAGCATCGATATAATCGAGAATTTTAGGTAATATCACAGTAGCAATAATGCCTCCAATGGCACAACAAGTCATTGCAATACCAAATATTTCAGATTGTCCTGGGAATACATGATTAGTCAGTACCGGTAATATAGTTGTATATGAAAAGCCGGTTGCCATAATTAATAGTGATGTAAAGAAAATCTTACTGCCTTCTAAATTGCGTTTGAAATAATCCATCACTACTTTTATTGACATCTCTTTTTGATGATCCCCCATATGAGTAGCTTGGATATGTATAGGGAAACATAAAGCTACCGCTATGAGATAACAAATAGCTTGAGCTAAAAATGTCGTTGGTGCATGATAAACTGCTAGAATAACACCTGCTATGGCTGGACCAATAGAACGACAAATATTAATTATAAATGAGTGAAATGATACTGCTTGTGTTGTTGTGATTTTATTAGATAAATCTGGTAAGATCGCTTGTCTCACAGGTGTTTCAACAGCACTTAACATTCCTCGTAATGTCGCATATATTAATACAATATATACTGGAATCTGATTAAATGAGTATGTCATCACACATAGTATTGCCGTCACTAAGAATGATGAAGTTATTGTAATACGCAGTAAATTTCCTTTATCATATTTATCAGCTATAGAGCCTGCCCATACACTTAGTAACAAAATGGGTACGAGCCGGCAAAAATTAACTAAACCTAAATAAACTGCGTTATGATATGTAGTAAGTACAAACCAGTTTAACCCGATTTGCCCAATCCAATTCCCTAAAAACAGAAGAAATGAACTGGAAAAGAAAAATTTAGCCATAAATTTCACCTGTCTTTTTAATTGATAATAATAATCATTATCATTAATATGGATTATACAAATCTTATTAATTTTTGTAAAATATTTTTTTAGAGGTGAATTATGAATTCAATTAAAATTGCAAAAGACAATAAATTTAATTTGACCAAAGATGAGCAAGATGCTTATCAATTTTTAAGTCAATCCCATCCAGAATGGTCTCAATACTTTATTGAAAATGTAAATATCGGTCGCGATAAAGTGACACAAAGATTAGTCACATCCATACATAGAGAAAATTTGGTAAATGGCAATGATCATAGCAGAATATTAAAAAGTAAAGATATTGAAGGTTTATCAAGCCATCGACCTGAAGTTTTAGAAATAGAATTTAAAGCATCTCACAAAAAGTTATATGCACCTATAAGTGGTAAACATGCATTTAATCGTGTAGATGTTGAAGGTCCTTTTTATTATCAATCCATAAATGATTCAATATTTTATCGAGTAGAACATCCGAATGATATTTTAGAATGGGTTTTAATTGAAGCACCGGAGTTAGACAACGAGGCGAGCGATCAATTTAAAGATGATTTAACTAACAGCGCTGCAAATATGATTTTTGCTATTAGCTATCAAGCCTATAGTATGAAAGATGAGTCACGACCTTTGTTTGATATTATTAAAAATCATGACGATAGCTATTTACGTTCAGAACAATCTGTTATTGAAGGTCATCCCCTACATCCAGGAGCAAAGTTAAGAAAAGGTATGAATTCTAGTGAGACATTTAAATATTCTCCTGAATTTGCGCAACCCATTAATTTGAAAATTATTTTGATACATCATCAATTTAGTAGAGTTCAATCATTAGCTAAATCTTATAATGACATGATGAACCAACTTTTCCCTAAAATGTATCAACAACTTCAGGATGAAGTAAAAGAATATCATGATATCAGTCTAGATGATTATCATGTGATGATTGTGCATCCTTGGCAATATGATGAAGTGCTTGCTCGTGATTATAGTAAAGAACTTGATCAACATTTGATCATAAAGACACATTGTACTTTACCGTATTATGCTGGGTTATCATTTAGAACATTGATGCCAAAAGCACCTAATGAAGATCCTCATATTAAATTATCAACTAATGTGCATATTACAGGAGAGATTAGAACATTATCGGAACAAACCACACATAACGGTCCATTAGTGACCCACATTTTAAATCAAATATTAGTTAATGACATGACATTCAAACCATATGCATCATCGGTCATTGATGAATTAGCTGGTATCCATTTTTATAATGGAAACGACCAAGACCCGATACAAACAGAGCGTAGTGAACAATTAGGTACTTTGTTTAGAACCAATATTAACATTCATCTTAAGGAAAAAGGGTTAACATCAATGATTCCATCAAGTCTAGTTGCCCAATATCCATATCACCCTGAGCCGCCAATTGTGTCATTAATTAAGTTATACCAAAATCACAATGACTTCACTTCATACGATGAAGCTGCCCAAGCTTGGATGAAAGATTATAGTCATGCCCTATTAGGCTTAGTAGTGCCTCTATTAACTAAGTATGGCATTGCACTTGAAGCACATCTACAGAACGCAATAGCACATTTTAACGAAGATGGTTCATTAAATCATTTATATGTAAGAGATTTTGAAGGATTACGAATCGATCAAGCTAGATTAAATAGCATGGGTTATGCTACAAATCAATTTCACGAGAAATCTCGTATTTTGACAGAATCTAAAGACTCTGTTTTCAATAAAGCATTTTATTCAACTGTCCAAAATCATTTAGGTGAATTAATATTAAACGTTGTACAATCTGCTAATCAAGATGATTTAGAAGATTTAATTTGGAACGATATAGCGAACATCATACACCAAATTTTAGATACAATTACCGATGTTTCTAATGAAAGAATCTCTGAAATTCAAAATGTAATATTTGCTAAATCAATTGATTATAAGTGCGTGACTACCATGTGCTTAGAAGATGAAGCGCATGAATACACATATATTAAAGTAAACAACCCCTTACATTCTTAATACATGATAATAAGACATAAAAAATCCGTGAGATACGCTTTAAAGTATCTCACGGTTTCTTAATTATAAAACTAAATAACTAAATGGACAGATTATTGTAAACCTTGTCTTTCGTTATTGTTGTTGTTTTGGTTGTTTTCTTTTTCATGTTTTTGTTGCCATTCTTTTTTAGTCATAACATCATCAACTTGCATGTTAACTTCTACAACTTCTAAACCAGTGATATATTTCACTTGTTCTTTAACTAAGTCAGTTACTTTACGGAAGATTTTTGGTGCAGATTCACCATATTCTAAAATAACTTTTAAGTCGATTGCAGCTTGTTTTTCTCCAACTTCAACAGAAACACCTGTAGTTACATTGTTACCGCTTGAGAAAGCATTAGTAAAGCTATCAGTGAAGCCGCCTTTCATATCTAAGATACCTTTAACTTCGCGAGCTGCGATACCAGCAATTTTTTCAACAACTTCATCAGAGAAAGTTAATTTGTTTTCAAATTGAGGTTGTTGATTTTCTTGTTGTTGCTGTTGTTTTTGTTGTTCTTGTCTTTCTTTTTCTTTAACACCTGTTTGGTTATCATACGCTTGTTTTGCTTTATTGTTATCTACTGCCATTTTGCATTCTCCTTTTTAAATAAAATTGTTATTCTTTAATCTTTTTAAAACTTTCAATGAACATCTTAGAAATTAAAGTTAAATTAACTCCATCTATTTAGAAAATTCAAAAAGTCTTGTGTACGGTCTTTAATATACCCAATTCCTATTCCTATTAAACATAAAACAATAATTAAAATGGTTTTCCAGAAACCTAAAGTTAGGAATAATATAGCTATAAGTAAAAATGCTAAAAATCCGATGATTCTCCATTTGAAAGTTTTCAATATGTTAATAAGTTGTTGCGTAGAGTCTTGTCCATTTTGGTTATTATTATTAGCCATGATATCCCCCCCCCTTACAACACTCTTGGACCAGAAGTTTTCTGATCTTTGACGTTTACTTCTAATTTTCTTACTGGCATTTCAGTAAAGTGTTCAACATTTTGTTTAATATCAGCACGAATACTTTCTGTTAATGATGTTGCTTGAACATTGTTTGGAACAAAGTAATCTGCCTTAATATCAATAAATGATTTTTTCTTCTTGTTGTACATTTTAGTAACAACGTTAGGTTGTCTAACTTGATCATATTTAGCGATCGTGTCATAAACTGTTTTCTCAACGGCTTTTCTTGATACATAGACATGACCATCGTCAAATTCTTTGTACAATCCAGGTTTTCTATACGTAGGTTTAAATATGCTTAGTACTAATATTAAACCAATTAATATTAGCAATCCTGCTAGGCCAATCAATAGTGGTTGGAACCAATTGAATTGTAAGAAGTAATCTTGGTATTGAGAAATACGACTATCTTTAATATACATAAACAATAGGAAACCAACGATGACTACAATAAGTAGGCCAAGGATAAAGTTTTTAAGTCTTTTCACCTCGTATGACACCTCCTCAATTAGTATTATATTTTTTTAGTATCACACAAAATGAGTACCCTATTATAAATAAATCAAAACCAATAATTTAAAATTTAATAATCAGTTTTTATATTTAATTAAGTACTACTTATATGGTTTATTCCCATTTAATTGCAATCGAAAACATTTATTTAAAAAAATCTAAAAACTTTTTTTATCTTTCGAACTTTTATATTCTAATACATCGGAATCTCTATCTTTGACTAATATTTTATTACTTGGTCGTGGTTTTTCTTCACCTAGTGATTTAAATAATGACCATATCATTAAAATAATGACAATTGAAAACGGCAACGCTGCTATAATAAGTAAGTTCTGTATTGCTTGTGTTCCACCTGTATAAATCATGATAATGGCAAATAAAGCCATAATGATTCCCCAACTGACCTTTACAATTGAAGATGGATTAATATCGCCTTGTGAACTGAGCATTCCTAATACGTAAGTCGCTGAATCTGCAGATGTAACAAAGAAAATCATAATTACGATTAACGTAATAATACTTAAAATAAATCCAAGTGGATAATGTTCTAGTGTGGCAAATGTAGCAGTTTCAGTTGCTTCTTTTGCAATGTTAGCAATTTTATTGTCTTGCAAATACATTGCAGATGCACCGAAAACTGCAAAGAATATAAAGCAAACTAATGCCGGGACAAACAATACGCCCAAAATAAATTCTTTAATAGTACGACCTCTTGAAACACGTGCAATAAATATTCCTACAAATGGTGCCCAGGATACCCACCATGCCCAATAAAAGATCGTCCAATTTTGTAACCATTGGAATTTTTGCTGACTTGATGGGATTCTTAAACTCATACTAAAGAAATGGGCTATATAATTACCTAATCCGTTCGTAAACGTATTTAAAATATAAAGTGTTGGACCCACAATAAATAAACCAACTAATACAATAAACGCTAACGCCATATTAATGTTACTTAGTGTTTTAATACCTTTATCGATACCTGACCAGGCAGACCAAGTAAATAAAACTGTTGCAATCACAATTAAGACCACTTGTGTACCAAAATTATTTGGTAGATGAAATAGAAAATGAAGTCCTTCATTAATTTGTAAAGCACCAAAACCTAATGTCGCAGCTACGCCTGTTACAGTAGCGATCACCGCTAATACGTCAATGGCACCTCCTATAGGACCTTTCATGGCCTTTTCTCCAAATATTGGGACTAGAGTTGCACTTACTAAACCTGGATAGCCTTTATGAAAGCTAAAATAAGCAAAGACTAGTGCAACAATGCCATATACTGCCCATGCATGAATACCCCAATGGAAAAATGAAAATTGCATGGCATCGTTGATTGCAGTTTGTGTACCTGCTTTATGCAAAGGTGTTAGTTTAAAAGCATGACTAATAGGTTCAGCTGTTGTCCAAAATACTAAACCAATTCCCATACCAGCACTGAATAACATTGCAAACCATGATGGTAATGAGAACTCTGGATCTTCACCTTCTTTACCTAAAGTAATTGATGCATACCTAGAAAATAGTAAATACACACATACTATTAAGATTAGTAGCACTAATAATAGGTAATACCATGAAAAGTTAACCGCTATAAATGAAGTAATATTTTTAGTAACGGTTTCTAATTGTTTTGGTAATATTGCACCATAAATAACGAATAGCGTACAAATGGATAATGCAACCCAAAATACGATGCTAATAGATTTATCCTTCATATGTAAAACACTCCCCTTTTTTATATCTTTCATATACCCTAGCTACTTACTCCCAATCATATTTTATTTATTTTCAATTTGTATCAATTAATATTTTAATAATTTGTTAAATTTAGATTGATCTATAGATAAATTAAAAAACCTGAGACACGATGTCTCAGGTTTTAATCATATATACCTATTTTGTTGCTTAATAATTCCAGTTAATTCGACGTTTAATATCTATTCATTTCGTCCTAATTAAATTGCTTCTTACTCTATGATTCAATTTTTCGAAATAACTTCCCATAAATAATTAAATGTTGATTACTAACTTACCTATCATTGTATGACTTTCTAATATTTGGTGTGCCTTATAAAGATTGTCTACTGTTAAACCTTCAATCACCTTAGTAGTTGTAGGTTGATAGACACCCTGCTCTATTTTTATTGCAATATCTTTTAAGTAATCATGATGCTTAATCATATCTCTAGTTTGATGAACAGGTCTCGCAAACATAAACTCATGAGAAAATGAAATACTTTTTGACTTAAGTAGATTTAAATCTTGTTTTTCATTAAAAGCTACAATTGTCGCAATATGTCCTCTTGGTCTTATTAAATCAATCATCGTTTCATAATACATATCCGTATTAAAAGTACAGAATATATAATCCACTTCTTCAATGCCTTGTTGAGATATTTGCTGTTTTAAATCTTTTTTATGATTGATTACAATGTCTGCCCCCATGTCGTAACACCATTTCTTTGTTTCATCTCTAGACGCAGTTGTAATGACTTGTAAACCATAGTGATGTGCAATTTGTGTTGCAATACTACCTACACCACCAGCACCATTAATAATTAATATAGATTTACCTTCATTGTCTTTTGAACGTTCTGAAATATTGAAGCAATCAAACAAAGTTTCTGATGCGGTAATTCCAGTTAATGGTAAACTCGCTGCTTGTTCATCTGAAACATTTTCAGGTGCATGAGCGACTAACTGTTCATCTATTAATTGATATTCAGCATTTGAACCATGTTGGATAGGTGAACCTGAATAAAACACTCTATCTCCTTCTTTAAACATAGACACATTCTTTCCAATTGATTCAACTATACCAATAGCATCAAATCCTAAAATTCTTGGTGAATGAGATACTGGCAATTGCCTTTGTTTAGTGTCTACGGGATTTACACTAATACTATTTACTTTCACTAAAATTTCAGTGTCCCTAGGTTGTGGTAGGTCTATGTCATATGCTTTAAAGTGGTTCCCTTCACCTAAGTTAAATGGTTGTTCAAATCCTAATGCTTTCATGCTGCAATCACCTCAAATTGGTTTAAATTAAACGATCTACCTCGTTATTAATATATACTTTTTTATTCAGGGTCTGCTACTTTAATCACTTGCTTCCCAAAATTGTCACCTGTAAAAAGATTTCTAAATGCTTCTGGTACTTTGTCAAACCCTTTAGCCACAGTTGTTTGCGTTTTTATTTTATCTTCACGAACCCATTCTGCTAATGCTTCACTCGCATTTTTAAAATCATTTGCAAATTCGGCTACCAAGAAACCTCTCATCATAGCTTGTTTTTTAACTAACGTGCCTTGTATTCTTGGACCAATGTCGTCTTCAGGGTGATTATATGAAGAAATAGCACCACACACAGGCACACGTGCAAAGCGATTAAGATGTTTAAATACTTCATCTGCAATAGCTCCACCAACATTTTCATAATATACATCCACGCCATCTGGTAATGCTTGTGCTAAATTCTCAGCGAAATACTCATCTTTGTAATCAATACCGGCATCAAAACCTAATGTATCAGTTAAATAATTGACTTTATCAGGTCCACCAGCGATGCCTACCACACGACATCCTTTGATCTTAGCAATTTGACCTACCACAGAACCTACGGCACCTGAAGCTGCTGAAACAACAACTGTTTCACCTTCTTGTGGACGTCCAATATCTAATAAACCATGATAAGCTGTTTGGCCTGGCATACCTAGTACACTTAAATACAATTCAAGTGGTACTTCTGTAGATGGCATAACATTAACTTTGTCACTAGTAACTGTATTATATTTTTTCCAAGGTAGCATACCTGTAACGATATCGCCTTCTTGGAAACCATCCGCTTCTGAAGTAGTTACTTGAGCAACGATATGACTTATAATTGGTTGTCCTACTTCAAATGGTTGAACATAGGAGTCACCTTGTGACATTCTACCTCGCATATACGGATCAACTGAAATATACAATGTTTTTAATTGTATCTCACCACTCTGTGGATCTTTAGTTTCTATTTCTTCGTATTTAAATGTATCGTCCTGTGGCATACCATCAGGATATTTATTAAAAATAATTTGTTCATTATTCATCGAATCATCCTTTTTCAATTTATTAATACTACCATAATACCTCAGTTCAAGATGTCGCAATCATTTCGTCTGAACTGTATAATATGAATCAATAAATGAGATCAAAATTGGAGATGCATTCAATTATGAAACTAAGTATTTTAGATTACGTGCCTATTTTTGAAAATAGAAATGCTTCTGATGCACTGAATCATAGTATCGAATTAGCACAACTTGCAGAACAGTTGGGATATGAAAGATATTGGGTAGCAGAACATCACCAAGTTTTATCAGTAGCATCAAGTGCACCAGAGATGATTATGATGTCTCTGTTAGAACAAACGAATCATATACGTATTGGAAGCGGTGGTATCATGATGCCACACTATAGTCCATATAAAGTAGCAGAACAGTTTAAAATTATGGAAGCACGACATCCAAAACGTGTAGATTTGGCTTTAGGTCGCTCTAAAAGCTATCCAAATGTTTTTGCAGCATTGAACGAAAATAAAAATCAACCACTACAATTCGAAACTCAATTAAATGACTTACAAAAATATTTTACTGATGAAGTTACTAAACCACATCGATTTCAAACTTTAATTGCAACCCCACAAATAGATAGTTATCCTGATATGTTTATACTCGGAATGAGTGAACGAAGTGCGAAACTTGCAGGTAGAATAGGCTTACCTTTTGTAATAGCGCAAATGGGACAAGAACCACAGCAACTTCAAGCGGCTATTGAAACATATAAATCTACTATATATCAACACTATGGGGAACAAGTAAAACCATATGTTATATTAGCAACCTTTGTCATTACCGCAGAAAATCAAGACAAAACTAATCAATTACTAAATGCCTTTCATTTATGGTTAATACGGATTTTTTATGCTAATCAACCTAAATCTTATCCTTCAATTGATACAGCTAAAAATCGACAATGGTCTGATAGAGAACTTAAGAAGATGTCATCCAACGCAAACCGTGTGATTAGTGGGTCACCTTATCAAGTAAATGCTCAGTTGAAACAACTAAAAAATGATTATAATGTTGACGAAATAATGATTTTGCCACATGTATATGGAGAAGCGAATCGAAAAAGGCTATTAGAATTAGTAATGGAATACTGTGAATCATAAGAAACTATACAAATAAAGGTACAATATCCAACTAAGTTACATTATCGTTTCTTTCAATCTATAAATGAAAAGAAATACTCGATTTGAACGTATGGAAATTGTACCTTTTAATTATTTAGACCAAAGAAATTCTATTATTTCATTGGCTACTTGTTTATTTTCATGTAATTGGCTATGTTGTGCTGACTTTCCAATATATTTAGATTCTTTATAACTACTCACCGAATCTCCTATTAAATATTTTAAAGATTGAGATGAAGCATTTGAAACACGCCCATCAGAATGTGTTCCATCTTTTAAGTCTCCAAATATATTTAATACTTTAATATCTTTATTTTTATAACTATCTTTAAGAGATAATAATGCTTTGTAATTATCAGTCATTTTACTTGGCTTACCATTATGATCAACCGTAATTTCATTTACCTTTTCATTTAAATTTAAAACGCCATTGAATGTCCCAGCAATATTAACTTCTTTATTTAATTGAGGTACGTCTTTATCTGTACCATACATTTTCATAAAGTATGCAAATGATAAATTCCCCATTGAGTGACCTACAAAATTATACTTTTCAATCTTATATTTTGATTTAAGGTTTGCTAATACATTTTTAATATTTTTAGCGTTTTGTTCTGTGTCACCATTTTTATTATCTTCCATCTCTACCTTGATTATAGGATTGACAGCATTGTCTTTTAGATTCCCTTTAAAATTGACATTTCCATTTTTAGATACCCTAGCTGTGATGACATTATTAGTTACACCTTGCTTTACAGCTTGATTTACCATATATTTTTCTGAGTTTGCACTCCCACCATAACCATGCACAAATATTGTACCAGTATATGATTGTTTAAAATGTTGTGTATCTACTTTCGTTGCATGTTGTTGACGTACAACTATCGCTAATGCGACTATAATCAATGCGATGATTAAAATACTAATCATTAGTAGCCATTTTGACTTCATCAAATTACCTCTTTTTCATATATTTCATTCAGTATATAGTATTTTTTCAAATCACGCACATAAAAAACAAGGTGCATCAAGATGACACACCTTGTAAAAAATACTTTATTTGATTTCTCTTGTTTCAGCTAATTGTTTGTACCAATAAGCACTTTTCTTTGGATAACGTTCTTGTGTATCAAAATCTACATAGAATAATCCATATCGTTTTTCATAACCATTTGACCATGAGAACACATCCATTAATGACCATAAGAAATAACCCTTAACATTAGCACCATCTGCAATTGCATCTGATATAACATTTAAATGTTGTTTAATATAATCAATACGTGCATCATCATGAACTGTTTTTTCAGATTCTATAAATTCATCTTTATAACCTAAACCATTTTCAGTGATATAGATTTTATGATAATTAGGATAGTCTTTGACAACACGCATAATTTGGTCATATAAACCTTGTGGGTAAATCATCCAATCCCAATCTGTTCTTGGAACATCGACATCAAACTCTCTTTGTCCGACACCTTTTAATTGATATTTTGATCCGCCTTTATCACCAGTTGAGTTATACGTAATTAGACATTCTCCATCGTAAGCTTTCATCCAATCACTCATATAGTAGTTAATACCTAGGAAGTCATTTAAATCTTTAGCTGCATCTAAAATTTGGTAATCTTCATCTGTGATATCTAACTTGCCACCATTCACAGAAAGTATATGTTGAACACCTTCCATTGTTTCTCTTGAATATTTACCTAAATATGTTGCATCTAAAATAAATTTATTATGAATGATATCTTCTAATTCTGCTGCTTTAACATCTTCTGGATTATTAGGATCTAAAGGATATTTAGTAGGTAATGCATGTACAACGCCAATTTCACCGTTATATCCACCATCTTTAAATAGCTTTACTGCTTTGGCATGTGCCACCATCATATTGTGATGAGATTGAAATACTTTTCCAAAGTCATATGTTATACCTGGAGGAAACTTACCAACTAAGTATTGACCATCACCAATAGGACCAATTTCATTAAATGTTGTCCAGTATTTTACTTCAGGGAATTCTTTAAAACAGAATTCTGCATAATCTACAAAATAGTCAATCGTTTTACGATTTAAAAAGTCACCATCTTTATGAAGTACTTCAGGTGTATCGAAGTGATGTAACGTTACAAATGGTTCTACATGGCGTTTATGACATTCGGCAAATAGTTTATGGTAATATTCAACGCCTTTAGGATTTACGTCACCATATCCATTTGGAAAAATTCTAGACCAGGCGATAGATATACGAATACCATTCACACCAAACTTTTCACTTAATTCTAAATCTACTGGATAACGATGATGAAAATCACTTGCAGGTTCTGCAGTATACCAGTAATTTTCTTCTAAATAAGTATCCCATGCGACACGTCCTTTACCATCCGTTTGAGTTGCTCCTTCAGCTTGATATGCGGCAGTCGCTCCACCAAAAATAAAATCTTCAGGTAATTTTTTAGTCATTATGAAAAACGCTCCTATCTAATCTTCAAATTGTTTTTGTACAAATGCTAGTGCTGCTTGTCCATCACGCGTTAAATTAATATACTCAACACCTTGAGTTTTAACTAACTTGATACCTAATTTGTCAGTGTCTTGTTTGATATCTTCATAGTTTGAAGCCACTTGAGGGGCTAAAATAATCAACTGATAATCTTTCATAATATCCATATGTGCACCGTAGCCACCAGCTGCAGCTTTGACAGGAACATTAAATTCTTCAGCTGCTTTATTTAATGCATTGGCTAATAATCCACTTGTTCCTCCACCTGCACATAGAACTAATACATTTGTTTGTTGTTTAATGTTGTTTGCTAAGTCTGTTGTAGCTTCAGTACCTTTGTTTGAATGTGATGCTAAAATAGCATCTGCTTTTTTAGTATCAAAGTTAGCTGCAACTTTATCTTGTAACTCACTATTACTTTCCTTAATGCCGGCTTCTTCTTCTAGAATTTCATTATCATAAACTTTTAAGAACGGATAATAGATAATGATATCAACGACGATTAATACTACTGCAAGCACGAATGATAACAGTGCAAATTGCGTACCCATGACAATACCTAATGGTGCAGGTGTAGTCCATGGTAAGTTAACTGAGAAACTATTCATTCCTAAAACATCAACGAAGAATTTAAAGATCCATACGTTTACAATTGGTGTTAATACAAAAGGTATAAAGAATACTGGGTTTAAAACTAATGGCGCACCAAACAAGATCGGCTCATTTACACCAAAGAATGTTGGTACAACAGATGCTCTACCAATAGCTCTGTTACGTTTAGATTTAGCTACCCACATAAACATAAATGGAACAACTAATGTAGCACCTGTACCACCCATTGTTACGATAAACATTTGTGTACCAGATGTAATTACATTATTAGCATGTTCGCCTGCTTGAATTAACTTAAAGTTAGCTTCAATATTTGCATATGTAATAGCAGCAATTGCAGGTTCTACGATAGAAGGACCGTGGATACCTACAAACCAGAATAATGCAAAGGCACCAAAGATAATTGTGATTCCAATCCAACCATTAGCTGCTGTAAATAACGGTTCAAATACTTTAAGTACCGCTTCTGCTACATTCGTTTTAATAGTTGCTCTAATTGTTAAATCAATACCATATAATATTAAAATAACTGCTGAAAATGGAAAAATATCTTTGAATACTTGTGAAATATTCGGTGGTACTTCTTTAGGCATTTTGATAGTAATGTCACGTTTAATAAAGAAGTTATAAACAATCACAGTGATAAATGCTGAAATAAAGGCTGTTAATAATCCTTTAGTTCCTAAAAACGCATTTAAAAATCCACCTTCTTTAGCAGGATCGGCTGCTAAGAATAAGAAACCACAGATTGACGCAAGCATAGTTGAAATAAAGTTGATTTGGTTTGTACTTTCTAGCTTACGGTTATACGAATCTGTAAGTGATTTAGCTGTCGTACCAGCTACAAGTAATGCTACAAGTCCCATTGTATAGTTATATAGTTTCATCAAGATGCCTTCCATCTCTTTATCCCATTTGAATCCAAATACATTAGGTACAAAAGCGATTAGTAAGAATAAACTTGAGAATAAGATGACAGGCATTGCTGAAATAAACCCATCACGAATAGCTCTTAAATAAATGTTTCTTGATAACTTTTCAAAAAATGGTTTACCCTTCTCAATCTGGGCAATTAACTTTTTCATCAAGGTCTTCACCCTCTTTTATATAATTCTATTAAATGTGACATGACATCTTTTAATAAAATCGTAGTCATTAAATGGTCTTGACCATGCATCATTGTCACACTATATGCGATATCTTCTCCTTGAGCTTCTTTAGCTAAAAGACTAGTTTGTGCTTTATTCGCATCTGCAATAAGGCTTTTGCCTTCTTCAATTAAAGCTTCAGCTTTGTCGAAATCTTTATTTTGTGCGGCTGTTAATGCTTCTAAAAACTTAGAACGTGCATCTCCCGCAAATGCCACAATTTCAAATCCAATTAATTGTACTTCTTCTCTATTCATGAGCGCTATACTCCCCTCAAATCAATGTCATTTATTTCCAAGATGTTGCTGTTTTAGTAAGTACTTTGTTAAGATCATCGATATTTTTAAATCCAGTTGTACGTAACCACTCACGAGCTGCTGCTTCACCTTGTTCAATATATACTTGAACAGCACCTGCCCATGTAGCACGTCCACAAAGTACACCATTAAATTTGGCACCTGCTTCATGTGCAAATTTTAATGTTTCTTGGAATAATTCGGCAGATACACCAGCACTTAAATAAATGTATGGTAAATTTGTTGCAGCCTCTTGATCTCTGAAATGTTGTGCCGCTTCTTCTTTAGTATAAACAACCTCTCCATCTGCAAAGCCTTCAACATATTTCATATTTACAGGTACCTCTACTTTTAATACATCAACGTTGAAACGAGGTTCAGAGAATAATTTCATAGCTTCATTCACTTTTCTAGGTTTCACTTTTGCAAATTCAACACTACCGTTATCTGCAATATTGTCATCATATGATAGAACTTCTAAGAAGAATGGAATATCTTCTGCAACACATTCTGAACCGATTCTTTCGATATAAGCTTGCTTTTGAATATTGATTTGTTCTTCATCATCAACGTCATAATATAATAAGAATTTAACTGCGTCTGCGCCTTGTTCTTTTAGTCGTTTTGCTGACCATTCAACTAAACAATCTGGTAAGCGGCCTTTAGCATTTACGTCGTAACCAGTTTTTTCATAAGCTAATAATAAACCACACTTTTTATTTCTTGCTTCTGTTGCAGGTAAGCCATATTCTGGGTCAAGTAAGATAGATGAAGCATATTGAGTTAATTCTTCTGCTACTAAAACTTTTAATTGTTCAATTTGTTCAACTGTCGGCTCACCAGTTTGATATTTAGCCATCATACGTTTTAAAGCACCACGTTGGTCAAATGCAAGTGCTGAAATAACACCTTGTTCATTACTTAATTGTGAAATTGCTGCCGTTTTATTTTGAGTTTTTACCATTATTTACACCTCTAATAATTCAATTTGATGATACAAATCATCATAATTATTTAAATTGACATATCCAGTACGTGATTCTTGAGCATTCAACATACCTAATGTATTCGCCTTTTTAAGTAGTTGCTCATCACTCTCACGATTTAACAATGCAGAAGCGATACCAGCTACTGTAGAGTCACCTGAACCAACTGGGTTTAATACTTCGATAGATGGAATATTAACTTTATAGAATTGATTATGATGCTTAGCAAACATACCTTTAGCACCTAATGACACAATAACCCATTCAATATCATTGAAAATGGGATTGTTAAGTGCTTTCTTAAGTCCTTCTATACTTTCATCCACTGGTTGATTTAAAAGTTGATATAGTTCATCTATATTAGGTTTTATGACTGTTGGTTTGAATGACGAGTGTATAGATGTCATTAATGTGTCACCAGAACTATCTAGTATGACTGGTAATTGATGTTCATGACATTTCTCAATAATCTTTGAATAATAATCCTGATTTAATCCTTTTGGTAAGCTACCTGATATGGCTACAACATCTATTTTTTTAATTAATGTATCAACGTGTTTTAAAAAATTAGCCCCTTCTTCTTTACTAATCGTAGGACCTTGTTCTAAAATTTCTGTTTGCTTTCCTTGATGTAGTACTGCAATACAATTTCTCGTTAGCTCATTAATTTTGAAAAATGAATGTTTAATTTGTGAATCGTCTAATTGATTTTCAATAAAATCTCCTAATGGACCACCTAGTAATCCACTAGCAGTAACTGGCTCACCTACTTGACTTAATACACGTGTCACATTAAGACCTTTACCACCTGCTGTTTTATCAATATTTGATACTCGATTAACTGTATCGAGATGAAACGCTTCAATTGCATATGAAATATCTACTGATGGATTTAATGTTAGTGTTAATATCATATGCGTCATCCTTTAATCGTGATATTCGCCTTTGTCCCATTTTTCTAAAAATTCATCGAAGAAATGAGGATCAGCTTGATCTGCATTATGCGTTTCTAAATGTTTAATTTTTGCAATTAACTTTTCATTTTTTTCTGTTGGTTTATATTTAACATCGATAAATGCTTCGATAATATCGCACATTAAAAGTTCACCAATGATTTTCCCACCAAAACCAATGACATTTGCATTGAGTTCTTCTTTAGCGTATAGTGCTGATGTCATATCACGTACAAGTGCTGCTCTAACGCCTGGGACTTTATTTACTGCATTGTTTATCCCTACACCTGTTCCGCAAATACAAATACCTAAATCTGCATTTCCACTAGTGACTTGTTCTCCTACTTTTTTTCCGAAGATTGGATAATGTGTTCTTGTAAAATCATAAGTCCCAACGTCAATGACTTCATGACCTTTTGATTTTAAGAATTGTGAAACTTCCATTTTTGTATCAGTTACTATATGATCGCAACCTAAAGCTATCTTCATTTTTTATCCTCCTTTAATTAGCACATTTTATTAAGCATATCTACACGTATTTGATGACGTCCGCGATCATAGTGACCATTAACGAATCCTTTAACTACATTTTTAGCTAAAGTATCCCCTACAATTTCTGAACCCATAGTGATCATTTTTGAATTGTTGTGACCTCTTGTCATATAAGCAGATCTTTCATCCGATACTTCTGCAGCAATCATGCCTTTAATTTTTGTAGCAGTCATAAAGCTACCTACACCAAAAGCATCGATTGCAATTCCTAAATTGTCATCGTTCTTTTGTACTTCTTTCGCTATGGCAAGTGTAGAATCAACGAAATCTAATTCTTTACCTTCTGTTACGTCTAAAACATCGAAATTCTTTTCAACTAGGTATGTTTTAATTAAATCTTTTAAACGTTTACCATCAACATCTGATCCAATAATGATTGTCATAAAAAATCTCCTTTTTGATTTATTAATTAAAAGCGACTTTCAAAAATTAGAGAAAAGGCTTTCAAATCTTCATGTTTAAATTATAAACGTAATCAAACATTAATTCAACATAATATGTTGCTATTTTGTTTGAATTCATAGTTTATTCAAACATTTATAATTAAATTGTGTGATTATCACACATTAATGTTTGGGAAATTGATTAAAACTGTTGAATTTATGAACAAAATAAAAACCTTGAATCGATTGATTCAAGGTTTTTGTTAATTTTAATATTATTCTACGACTTCAATATATGATTTTATTTGATCTAACTTTTCATTATCCGTTACATCCATAACGACTGTTGTCAAGTCATCTAAATGACAAAAAGATGTGAAATCTTCTTTTCCAACTTTCGAATGGTCGATGAGCAAATACTTCTCAATAGAATGTTCTAATGCAAGTTGTTGTGTATATGCTTCATCCATTGAAGAAGTCATGACAACACCATTTTTAACACCATTGCTACTAAAGAACATTTTACTAAAACGTAGTTTTTCAAGTATCGTATTGGCCATTTCACCTACAAATGCTTCGGTCAAATGTCTCATTTCCCCGCCTAATAAGTAGACACGGAAATTAGTGGTTTGTTTTTCTAATAGTATTTTGTATACAGGTAAACAATTCGTAATGACTGTAAGTGAATGATGATTAATCTCTTCTGCTAAAATTTCTACAGTAGTTCCAGGTCCTAAAAATAAAGTATCACCATCTTCAATTAATGAAATTGCTTTTTTAGCTATATACCTTTTTTCTTCCATTTGATGTGTGTGTTTTTCTTTATGTGACATCTCTTTATACTGAAAAGTAGAGTTACTTCGTGCACCACCATGTATTTTCGTCAATATACCTTGGTTTTCAAGTTCTACTAGATCTCTTCTTACAGTCATATCGGAAACATTTAATCCATCTACTATTTCATTGGTTCTCACAGTTCCTTTTTTATTTACTAATTTAGCAATCGCATCTAAACGGTCGTGCTTATTCACTTTATTTTGCCTCCTTAATTAGGCTCTACAATATATTATTGATTGTAATATAATGATATTTAAACATAAATATTACTCACTATGTCTCTACTAATGTTTAACATGCTAGTTTTATGTAAATTCCATCTTATATTGACCCTTTATTAAATTACAGGCGTCTTCAATATCAATAGCTTTATTATTATAATATCATTGTAAAGTGTTTTTGTGATTGAGATAAAGTTAAAGTATAGATAAATTTTTATGAAAATGGGGTGTCTTTTTGAAGAATAAAATTGAATCTTTAAAAAATATACTAAATCAATCTAGTAACATTGTATTTTTTACAGGTGCAGGTGTTTCGGTAGCAAGCGGTGTACCTGACTTTCGCTCTATGGGAGGATTATTTGATGAAATATCTAAAGAAGGTTATTCTCCAGAATATTTATTAAGTCGCGATTATTTACAAGATGATCCAAAAGGTTTTATTAATTTTTGTCATAAAAGATTAATGTACATAGATAAGGCTCCAAATACTGTTCATCAATGGATCGCCCAATTAGAAGATGAGGAAAAATCTTTAGGTGTCATTACACAGAATATCGATGGATTCCATTCGGATGCAGGTAGCAAGCACGTAGATGAGTTGCATGGGTCACTTAACACCTTTTATTGCAATCAATGTCATCAACAATATTCTAAAAAAGACGTCATTGAAAGACAATTAAAGCAATGCGATATCTGCGGCGCAACTATTCGACCTGACATCGTATTATACGGGGAAATGTTGGATCAAAATGTTATAATGCGTGCAATACAGAAAATTGAAAATGCAGACACATTAGTTGTACTAGGCTCTTCTTTAGTGGTGCAACCTGCTGCTGGTCTCATATCCAATTTCAAAGGTGACAATTTAATTATTATCAATAAAGATAATACCCCTTATGACTCTTATGCTTCTTTAGTCATTAATGATGACATGATAGATGTTGTTTCAGAATTAAATAAATAACACAAAAAAAGCACTTCTCGATATTTCGAGAAGTGCTTGATTTACTCTAAACTCATTATGATAAATGATAGTTAATTGCTTGAGAAATATATTCTGTAATATATGGATTTTTGTATCGTTTAAAATAATTATTAAACCTTTCATCATTTTGATATGTATCTGCTATTAAACAAAGCATTTGATTATCAAAAATTCCAATTTGGTTCATAAAATCTTTCCACTCATATACGACATCATACGCATTTCTAGCATTCACTTTATGTAAAGACAGATTATTAAATTTTTGAAAGATTTCTTCAAACTTTTTCATTTTTTCTTCATTAAATAGAGTTTCACCATTAGATATAATGAATTCTTTATAAGTATCTGTATGTCCATATTTTAATTTTGCTTCTTCTCGATATTGCTCTAAAGGTATACTATTTAATTCTTCAATTTCAGTAATTGGAACATCTTTAATATACTTTTCAACTGCACTCTTTGTATTTTCTAAACTTTCTATTTTTCTCTTTAAAATTTCTTTCTGATTTTGTAATATTAATTTCAATTCACTATCATTTTTATTGATAAATTTACTTATATCTTTAATACTCATATCCATGTTTTTTAATAACATTATTTTTTGTAACTTTACTAAATCTTTCTGAGAATATATACGATGATTGCTTTCATTCTTTTTAACTTTTAGTAATGCAATTTCATCATAATAATGTAGTGTTCTTTTGGTTACCCCTGTTATTTTCATAATGTCTTTTAAACTATATTGGTATTCCAAAATGCTTCCACCTCATTTAAAATTTCATTTGCTGACATTATTGTTGCTTTTTCAATACTAGATTTTGTTTTTTCTAAATAATATTTTATTAAGTAATACCCACATGTATAACCAGCAGCGTATGGTATCCCCTTAGATTTGCCACCATATGATTTTGAAATTTCATCACCATATAAATAAGGGATTGATTCAAAAATATTATTAATAGTTAAATTATTCTTTATAAGATTTTTGATTAATTTTTGGTTCTTATTCCAGTCTGTTGATGTTACCCATGGACCTATATAATCTGTACCATATAATGATTCCACAAAATTTTCTGCTAAACTTTCAGCTACAATTAATTCTGCTAATGAACCACCATCCCAATCAACATATTGATATCTAATATTATGATTAATTTCATGAGCAATTGCACTTTTAACTCTACTTAATGTATAATTATTAGGTACTAACGATAAAATAATGTACCCTGGTATGCCCCCATCCCCAACATAATTTTGATTCAAGAACATAGTGGGTTTATTTTCATCACCTAATAAAGCTGTAAATATATATTCTTTTATTTTAGGTTGAACATCAGACATTTCAAATCGATTTATTGCACGCTTTATTGAATGTTCACAATCATTCCAAAAATGGTTATCCATTTCTTTTATCTTGTCTATGTCATTTAATTTAATCTCACTAGGAATAATATGCGATTGTCCTAAATATGAAAATATATCAAAATTATTACTGCTCTTTTTATCAAAAGGTATCTGCTGTATTTGAAACTTCATTTCAAACTCTCTAAGTACTTTCTCTTTAAAATATTTGTTTCGTTTATCTTTTTCCATACTAACAAGTTGTCTGTATACTTCATCAGATCTAATTAATTTTATATTGTACATATGATTTTTACCTCCTTACAACTAACATAAGGGATAACGTAACGTTACTTTCAAGAAATATTTATAATTAATATTAACTTTAAATAACACAAAAAAGCACTTCTCGATGTTTCGAGAAGTGCTTTTTGCTCTATTAAGTGTAAACCAATTGGTTTGCGAACAAGTTCGCAACAATCTTGGCAATATTAACGTTTTGAGAATTGAGGTGAACGACGAGCTTTTTTAAGACCTGGTTTTTTACGTTCTTTCATACGTGGGTCACGTGTTAATAATCCAGCGCGTTTTAAAGAACCTCTGTATTCAGGATCTGCTTCTAATAATGCACGAGCGATTCCGTGACGGATAGCTTGTGCTTGTCCTGTGAATCCACCACCGTGAACGTTAACTAAAACGTCATAGTTACCTTTAGTTTCAGTAACATCGAATGGTTGGTTTAAGTCTAAGATTAATGATTCAAATGGTAAGTAGTCACGTACGTCACGGTTGTTAACTTTGATGTTACCTTCACCTGGTACTAAACGTACACGTGCTACTGAGTTTTTACGACGGCCTGTGCCTTTATATTCAACTTGTGCCAATGTAATTTCCTCCTTCTAATTAACCACGTAACTCGTAGTTTTCTGGTTGTTGTGCAGCGTGTGGATGTTCAGCGCCACCATATACAAATAATTTTTTACCTTGTTTTTCGCCTAAACGACTACTTGGTAGCATACCTTTAATTGAAGTTTCAAGTAAACGTTCTGGGTTAGTTCTTCTTAATTCACCAGCAGAAATTGATTTTAAACCACCTGGGTGATTTGAGTGACGGTAATACATTTTGTCTTGTTCTTTATTACCAGTGAATTGAATTTTTGAAGCGTTGATAATGATTACATAATCACCTGTATCAACGTGTGGTGTATAAGTTACTTTATTTTTACCGCGTAAGATAGATGCTACTTCTGATGATAAACGACCTAATGTTTGGCCTTCAGCATCGATAACATACCATTTGCGCTCAATGTTTGATTCATTTGCCATAAATGTTTGACGCATAATAATTGTCCTCCTAAAAATAAATGCTTCGTTTTAGACTCTAGACAAACTTGATTAACAATCGTTACTTCCGTAATGTCTATATTCTATTTGGTTTGATTTAAAAATTGTTACGATTTAAAGCGTAGATTTCATTTATTTTGTTAACTGTTGTTCTATTTTGCTTATATATCTTGTAACACAATAAGATTCCGGGGCTTATCGTGGGGTGGATATAAAACAATACCGTTAATAATCTTATAATTTCATAGGCCTTTTGTCAATGCAATTCAATCATTTTGTAATGATTTTTTATAATGTATTTTAATTTGGTCTCCAAAGTCTTTAATTAGTGCTTTATCTGATAAATACACTTTTTCTAAATATAGCCCTTCGGATGGTGCTGTAAAAGGTATTTTATTCCTATTTTTCTCTTCTAGTAATTGGGGGATTTCTTCTGGACTTCTTTTACCTTTTCCTACTTCTATTAAAAAGGCAACTAGTACACGAACCATATTATATAAAAAGCCTGATCCGGTAACGATATAATCAAAGCCTTCATCAGTTTTAACTATTTCACTTTGGTATAAGGTCCTCACCTTACTCTCTACTTCTGTTTTTTGTGAACAGAATCCAGTAAAGTCGTGGGTACCTATAAATAGTTTTGCAGCTTCATTCATCTGATTTAAATCTAATGAATCTGCTATATACGTTTTCAATCCACTTTGAAATGGATCGCGATGCTTAGCTTGATAAACTTTATATCGATACCGTTTTCCTACACAATCATATCTACAATGAAAATCTTCATCGACTTGTTTAACAGATTTAACATATATATCATCTGGTAAGGCACTATTCATTGCATATTGCCATTTGCTATTTTCAATTTGTAATTCTGTATCAAAATGAAAATATTGTTGGTACGCGTGTACACCTCTATCAGTACGACTAGAAGGATGTATACTTATGTGCCGTTTATGCATTCTTTTTAGTATTTTTTCAAATTGTTGTTGTACAGTTCTACCTTGTTGTTGAATTTGAAATCCTAAAAATTGGTTACCTTGATATTCAATTTCTACTAAAATACGCAATCATTTACACTCCCATAAATTTAATTAACAATAATACACCCAATATAGGAATTAATAGTAACAATATCAATGTATCTCTCAGACGCCACTGAAGGAGTCTGTAGCTCGTTCTTTCTGCATGTGCATCATAACCCCTTACTTCCATAGCAATCGCTAATTCCTCTGCTCTTTGAAAGGCAGAAATAAACAATGGAATCATCAATGGAATAAATGCTTTAATTCTTGTTATGAAGCCTCCAGAACTTATTTCTGAGCCTCTAGACTTTTGCGCTAAAATAATTTTGTCTAATTCATCCATAAGTGTTGGTATAAATCTTAACGCGATAGACATCATCATACTTAATTGATGTACAGGTAGCTTCAACCATTTTAAAGGTGTTAATAATTTTTCAAACGCATCTGTCAAATCAATAGGACTTGTTGAAAGCGTCATTACAGTCGCTATCATAACAATAAAGATTAAACGTAAAGAAATATAAACGCCTTCTAAAATCCCCTTACTTTCAATAGATATAAAGTGCCAATGTAAAAGGATTGCTCCACCTTTTGTAAAAAATACGTGCATTAAAAATGTAAATATTAAAAAGACAAATATTGGTGTTAATCCTTTAATTAAAAACATAAAATTAATTTTAGCCATTCTCACAATTAATAAAATCAATATAAACAACCATGCATATGTACCAAAGGAATGGCATAAAAAGATAAAAATAATAAAAACGAACACAAATATTAGTTTTGATCTTGGATCTAAATGGTGTATAAATGAATTGCTAGGAAGATATCGTCCAATTATTAATTTATTTTTCATTTTGCCACTCCCTGTACAACTCAGCGAATTCTTCCTCTGTTAAAGCAGTGGATGGTAATTTTGTCTGATATTTTGTTTCAAAGTCTTTTTGTAAACAAACAACATCCGGTAAGGTGATATGCCATTGGTTAAGTATGTCAGGTTGACTAAAAAGCGTTCTAGGATTTTCAATTGCCTGTACCTCACCTTTTTGCATTACAATGATTTCTTCAGCGTATTTAGCAACATCATTCATATCATGAGTCACTAGTATAATTGTCTTATGCTGCTCTAATTGTAATTTTTTTAGTAAAGTCATAACTTGATGTCTACTTTTAGGGTCTAAACCTGCTGTTGGCTCATCGACAACGATAATATCTGGATCCATAGCTAAAATAGAAACTAATGCTAATTTTCTCATTTGGCCACCCGACATTTGAAACGGTGATAGAGACATGACATTTCGTGAAAAACCAAGTTCTAATAACATATCAAAAGCATTATTTTTCACTTCTTGTACATTCATGTTGAAATTTTTCGGTCCAAATCCAATTTCCTTTTCTACAGTATCTTCAAAAAGCTGTGATTCTGGAAACTGGAATACCATACCTACATGTTTACGTATGGGTCTTAAAAACTTATCTTTTGTTTTACTGTCTATATGCTTTTCATTAAAATCTATTGAACCACTTGTAGGTTTTAGAAGCGCATTTATATGTTGAATCAATGTTGATTTGCCACTACCAGTTTGTCCCACAATGGCATAATAATGGCCTTGTTTAAATCTAAGTGAAATATTATTTAAAGCCTTGAACTCATATGGTGTTTTAGGTTGGTAAATATAACTCACATTATTCATATTTAAACTCATAATTGATTAACCAACCCTTCATATGTGACAAATGATGAACTTTCAAACAATAATTGATTCATTTTCATAGAAAAAGGTAGTTCAAGCCCTATTTTCATGAGTTGATCAACATCATTATAGATTTCACTTGGTTTACCTTGTTTATAAATTCTTCCGTGATTCATAACAATAATATTATCTGCGTTCATCGTTTCAGATAAATCATGGGTAATAGAAATGATAGTAATTTGTTGTTCCTTTTGAAGTTCTTTTACTAATTGTAATAATGATGATTTAGCTACAGGATCTAACATTGATGTAGCTTCATCTAAAATGATAACTGACGGATTTAATGCTAAAACACTAGCAATAGCTACTCTTTGTTTTTGACCTCCTGATAATGAATGTGGTTCATATTCTGCTAAATCTAACATATCAACTTGTTTAAGTGAAGTTGTTACTTTTTCCTGCATTTCATGATAAGGTACTGAATGATTTTCCAGACCAAAGGCAACATCATACTTAACAATTGCTCCTACAAATTGATTATCTGGATTTTGAAAAACAATGCCAATCTGCTTTCTTATTTGGGCTATATTATCTTTATTAATTTTATGATTATTAAACAAGATTTGCCCTTCATCGGATTCTTCAATACCTACCATTAGTTTAGTAACAGTTGATTTACCTGAACCATTGTGACCAACTATACTCGTCCATTGACCTCGAGGAATATGAAATGATACGTCATTTAAAGTGAAGGCAGAATCACTTTGGTATTTAAATGATACATTTTTAAATTCAATAATATTATCTTCTTCCTTCACTTTTATTCCCCCTTTTAATTTTAATTACCTTTAACATTTTACATTATTTAATATCATATGTATACGTGTTCATAATGATTAAAAGTATTTTGTATGTAGAACTATAATGTATTAAAAAAAGCTGAAGATATGAATATCTCAGCTTAAAAATAAAAAAGCGCGCACCCCATCAGTTTTGTTGAGTTCACGCTTTAATTTAATATTTAGTTTGATGGGGTACTCTGAGCTAGACAATGTCTGTATGTGGCAGACATTATCGTTGCACTCATTTGCTTTATATATAAGTAGTTAGTGTATTTATAGTTAAATTATACTAATTCGATAATTACTGATTCAGCACCGTCACCACGACGAGGGCCTTCTTTAAGAATACGAGTATAACCACCTTGGCGGTCTGTATAACGTTCAGCGATTTCACCGAATAATTTTTGAAGAGCAGTTTGAGTAGTTTCATCTTCGTTTAAGATTTCAACATTTTGTAATGTTTTAGCTGCATTACGACGAGAAGCTAAATCTCCTTTTTTACCTAAAGTGATTAATTTCTCAACAACACTGCGAACTTCTTTTGCACGAGCTTCTGTAGTTTCAATACGCTCACTTACGATAAGTGAAGTAGCTAAGTTACGTAACATAGCTTTACGTTGATCAGAAGTACGACCTAATTTTCTGTAACCCATGAGTTAACCTCCTTTATCAATCTTCTTTTCTTAATCCTAATCCTAAATCTTCTAATTTATATTTTACTTCTTCAAGAGATTTACGACCTAAATTACGCACTTTCATCATGTCAGCTTCAGATTTATCAGCTAACTCTTGTACAGAATTGATTCCTGCGCGTTTCAAGCAGTTATAAGAACGTACAGATAAGTCTAATTCTTCAATAGACATTTCTAATACTTTTTCTTTTTGATCTTCCTCTTTTTCAATCATGATTTCAGCATTTTGTGCTTCATCAGTTAGACCTACAAAGATATTCAAGTGTTCAGTCATTATTTTTGCTGCTAATGATACTGATTCTTGAGGAGTGATTGAACCATTAGTCCAAACATCTAAAGTTAATTTATCAAAATCACTACTTTGACCTACACGTGTATTTTCTACTGTATAGTTAACACGTTCTACAGGTGAATATAGTGAATCTACTGGAATTACACCAATTGGTAAATCACTAGTATTATTTGTTTCAGCTAATGCGTAACCTCTACCCTTATTAGCAACAAGACGAACTTTTAAATGTCCACCTTTAGAAACAGTAGCAATTTTAAGTTCAGGATTTAAAATCTCTACATCACTGTCGTGAGTAATATCACTTGCAGTAACTTCACCTTCATCCTTAACATCGATTTCTAAAGTTTTATCTTCTTCAGAATAGATTTTTAATGCTAGCTTTTTGATGTTCATAATAATAGTAGATACATCTTCAACAACATTATCTACCGCTGAGAATTCGTGTAACACGCCTTCAATTTCGATGTACTTAACTGCTGATCCTGGTAATGAAGATAGTAGGATACGACGTAAGGAGTTTCCTAGTGTAGTACCGTAGCCACGTTCAAGTGGTTCAACAACGAACTTACCGAATTTAGCATCTTCACTAATTTCAATTGTCTCAATTCTAGGTTTTTCGATTTCTATCATTTACAAATATCCTCCTTAAATACGTCGACTTGATTTATACTGTTTGCTCAGTGACCTGTAACAACACAACCATAAATTAGACGCGACGACGTTTTGGTGGACGACAACCATTATGTGGTACTGGAGTAACGTCTCTGATTGCTGTTACTTCAAGTCCTGCTGATTGTAATGCACGGATAGCTGATTCACGGCCTGGTCCAGGTCCTTTAACTGTTACTTCTACAGTTTTTAAACCATGTTCCATAGCTGTTTTAGAAGCTGTTTCAGACGCCATTTGCGCTGCGAATGGTGTTGATTTTTTAGATCCTTTGAATCCTAATGCACCAGCAGATGACCATGATAATGCATTACCGAATTCATCAGTAATCGTTACAATTGTATTATTGAATGTTGAACGGATGTGTGCAACACCACTTTCAATATTCTTTTTCACTTTACGTTTACGAGATACTTGTTTACGTGCCATTTATTATTTGCCTCCTTTACCGATTATTTTTTCTTGTTCGCTACAGTTTTAACTGGGCCTTTACGCGTACGAGCGTTGTTTTTAGTTTTTTGACCGCGAACTGGTAAGCCACGACGGTGACGAATACCACGGTATGATGAAATTTCCATTAAACGTTTAATGTTTAAGTTTTGCTCACGACGTAAGTCACCTTCTACTTTGTAGCTATCAACTACTTCACGAATGCGACCTAATTCATCGTCAGTTAAATCTTTTACGCGAGTGTCAGCTGATACGTTAGCTTCTTCAACGATTTTTTTCGCTGTAGAAGTACCAATACCATATACATAAGTTAAAGAAATAACAACGCGTTTTTCACGTGGAATATCCACTCCTGCAATACGTGCCATATACATTTACACCTCTCTTTTATTAACCTTGTCTTTGTTTGTGTTTTGGATTTTCACAAATTACCATTACTTTACCTTTACGTTTAATGACTTTACATTTTTCGCAAATTGGTTTTACTGATGGTCTTACTTTCATTTTAATACCTCCCTATATTATGGAGTGACGATTATTTATAACGATAAGTAATTCTACCGCGTGATAAATCATACGGAGACATCTCAACAGTTACTTTGTCGCCAGGTAGAATTCGAATGTAGTTCATTCTAATTTTTCCACTTACATGTGCTAAAATTTCATGACCATTTTCTAATTCTACTTTAAACATTGCGTTTGGTAAAGTATCTAATACAGTACCTTCTAATTCAATAACATCTTGTTTAGCCATTGATTAACTTCCCCCTTTTTGCAATAGTAAGGTTATCGTCAATAGACAACTTCAACGATACGAATCTATTAGTGACTAGCTTTAATAAGTTTAACAAAAATTACGGGAATTAATTATCGTTATTTGTCACTCATATTAAATTGTATATTACAGTGTTAGTAAACATTCACATCAACATAGATCGTAAAAGTTGATCTATTGTAATTGGTCTAAGATATCAATGACATCAGTAGTAACCTCTTCAATATCTTTTGAACCATCAATATTTTTCAATACACCTATATTATCATAATATTCTAATATAGGTTTTGATTGTTTAACATTGACTTTCAAACGATTTGAAACAGTTTCCGGATTATCATCTTCACGTTGATATAATTTACCGCCATCAAGATCACAAATACCTTCAACTTTTGGAGGATTAAATACAAGATGATAAGTTGTACCACAATTCTCACAGATACGACGACCTGTAAGACGATTCATTAGTTCTTCCTCTGGAACTTCGATATTGATGACAGCATCAATATTTCTATCAAGTTCAGCCATAATTGAATTTAAAGCTTCTGCTTGATCGATTGTTCTAGGGAAACCATCTAATAAAAATCCTTTTTTTGCATCGTCTTCAGAAATTCTTTCTTTAACGATACCCACAGTAACTTCATCAGGGACTAATTCTCCACGATCCATGTATGATTTAGCTTCTTTACCTAAATCAGTTTCATCTTTAATCGCTTTTCTGAACATGTCACCAGTAGATATGTGTGGTATTGGGAATTTCTTAACAATTTCACTCGCTTGAGTTCCTTTACCTGCACCAGGTAAGCCCATTAAAATGATATTCATAAGTGCCCTCCTACAAATTATCTACCACCAAAGCCTTTATACTCTTTTTGATTTACTTGTGCTTCTAATGATTTCATAGTCTCAATAGCAACACCAATAACGATTAGTAAACTTGTACCACCAATTTGAATTGATCTTGGTAATCCCATAAACTTAGTCGCTAAAATCGGTAAAATTGCAATGACAGCTAAGAAAATAGAGCCAACAAATGTTAATCGATAAAGCACTTTAGTAATATATTTTTTCGTTTGTTCACCAGGACGAATTCCTGGGACATAACTACCTTGCTTCTTAAGGTTGTCAGCCATTTTTTCTGGATTAACTTGAACAAATGCATAAAAATATGCAAATGCAATGATTAATACAATATAGATAACCATTCCTATGTTGCTTGATGGATTTGCTGTATCAGCTATTTGTTGTGCCCATTCAGCTTTAGGGAAAAATAGCGTCAACGTTCTTGGTAATAAGAAAAATGCCATCGCAAAGATAACAGGAATAACACCAGCTGAGTTAACTTTTAAAGGTAGATAAGTTGCTTGTGAACCTAATCGTTGAGCTGTTTGTTTCTTTGCATATTGAATAGGAATTTTACGTTTCGCTTCAAGTACAAATATTGCACCTACTGTTAACAGTACTAATGCAACAATGAGTGCTACTATTTTTAACCAAGCTAAAGACGTATCTTCTTGGCCCACAAAAGCTTGTTGGCCTGCTTGAATAATACTTGATGGTAACGTTGATAAAATACCTGCAAAGATGATAAGTGAAATACCATTACCAACACCAAACTGAGTGATTTGGTCACCAAGCCATATCAAGAATGCAGTTCCTGCTGTTAAAGTTAGTGCAATCAATAAATAACTATATACAGAATAACTTACAATTAAGCGACCACCATATAAGTTATTAAATTGGAACGACATACCTATTGACTGAATGAATGCTAATATAATAGCGAAATAACGTGTTACATTGTTGATTTTTCTTCTACCTACATCACCTTGTTTAGCCCATTCAGAGAACTTAGGAACAATATCCATCTGTAATAATTGCATTACGATAGATGCGGTAATGTATGGCATGATTCCCATCGCAAATATTGAAAAGTTCTTCAAGGCTCCACCACCGAAAGTATTAAGTAAATCAGTGACACCTTGAGAACCTTTTGCTGCTTGATCAAAAGCATTAGGATTTACTCCAGGAGCTGGAATATAAGTCCCAATCTTAAAGATCACTAACATTGCTAGAGTGAAGAAAATCTTGTTTCGAACTTCTTTAGTTTTAAAGAAGCTCACAAGCGTTTGAAACATTAGATCACCTCGTGTGCTCCACCTTTAGCATCAATAGCTTCTGCTGCTGAAGTTGAGAACTTATGAGCTTTCACTGTTAATTTTTTATCTAGTGAGCCGTTACCTAGTACTTTAATACCAGATTTTTCGTTCTTAACAACACCAGATTCTACTAATAAAGCTGGAGTTACTTCAGTACCATCTTCGAATTGATTAAGTTGGTCTAAGTTAACAATAGCATATTCTTTACGATTTATGTTAGTGAAACCACGTTTTGGTAAACGACGGAATAATGGTAATTGTCCACCTTCAAATCCAGGTCTTACTTTACCACCTGAACGTGCTTTTTGACCTTTATGTCCACGGCCACTTGTTTTACCATTACCAGTTGCTGCACCACGACCTACACGGTTACGTTCTTTACGTGAACCTTCTGCTGGTTTTAACTCATGTAATTTCATGTCGGCACCTCCTTAATTATTTTTCTTCTACTGTTAATAAATGTTTAACTTTGTTGATTTGCCCACGAATAGCAGGGTTATCTTCAACAACTACTGAGCTATTAGTCTTTTTAAGACCTAAAGCTTCAACAGTTTTACGTTGTGTTTCAGGACGACCAATAACACTACGAGTGAGGGTAATTTGTAATTTAGCCATAACTTATTTTCCCTCCTTAATTATATAATTCTTCAACTGTTTTGCCGCGTAATTTCGCAACATCTTCAGCGTTTTTAAGGTTTTGTAAACCATTTAAAGTTGCACGAACCATGTTGATTGGTGTGTTTGAACCTAATGATTTACTTAAGATATCAGTGATACCTGCTAATTCTAATACCGCACGAACTGGTCCACCAGCGATAACACCAGTACCAGGAGCTGCAGGTTTCATGAATACACTACCTGAACCATAACGGCCAGTGATTGTGTGAGGTGTAGTACCTTCAACACGTGGAACTACAACTAAATCTTTTTTAGCTGCTTCTACAGCTTTTTTGATTGCTTCAGGTACCTCTTGTGCTTTACCAGTACCGAAACCTACACGACCATTTTTGTCTCCAACTACTACTAATGCAGTGAAACGGAAACGACGTCCACCTTTAACAACTTTAGCAACACGATTGATTGTAACAACGCGTTCTTCAAATTCTTTCGTTTCTTCTTCTCTACGAGCCATGTATTTGTCCCTCCTTTAAATTAAAATTCTAAACCGTTTTCTCTAGCAGCTTCTGCTAATGCTTTAACGCGTCCGTGGTATAAGTAACCTCCACGATCGAATACGATTTCTTTAATTCCTTTATCACTTGCTTTTTTAGCAATTGTTTCGCCAACTTTTGTAGATAAATCAACTTTAGTTGCTGATTCGTTAGCAATATCTTTATCTTTAGATGAAGCTTGAGCTAATGTTTCGCCTTTAACATCATCAATGATTTGTGCGTAAATGTGTTTGTTTGAACGATATACATTTAAACGTGGCTTTTCAGCTGTACCTGATAATTTAGTACGAACACGTGAATGTCTTTTCAAACGCACTTTATTTTTATCAATTTTACTGATCATTTCAATACTCCTTTCTGTAGAGTGTTATCTATTATTTACCAGTTTTACCTTCTTTACGGCGAACGTATTCACCTTGGTAACGAATACCTTTACCTTTATAAGGTTCTGGAGGTCTTACTGAACGGATGTTAGAAGCGATTGCTCCAACTTGCTCTTTAGATACACCAGAAACTTTAACAGTTGTGTTTTTCTCTACAGCGAAAGTAATTCCGTCTTCGGCTTTAATTTCAACTGGGTGAGAGTAACCAACGTTAAGTACTAAATCATTACCTTGCATTTGAGCACGGTAACCTACACCAACAAGTTCAAGTGTTTTTTCGAAACCTTGAGAAACACCTTGTACCATATTATTTAATAAAGCACGAGTTGTACCATGATCTGTTCTGTCATCTTTAGAATCAGATGGTCTTACAACTTCAATTGTGTTTTCTTCTTGTTTGAATGTCATTCTTTCGTTTAATGTTTTTGATAATTCACCTTTTGGACCTTTAACAGTTACATTATTTTTGTCAAAAGTTACTGTTACGTCACTAGGGATGTCAATAATTTTCTTACCAACACGACTCATGTTATGGCACCTCCTTATTATTTATTACCAAACGTATGCGATAATTTCTCCACCAACATTACGTTTTCTTGCTTCTTTATCAGTGATAACACCTTCAGAAGTTGATACTAATGCAATACCTAAACCATTAAGTACTTTTGGTACTTCGTTAGCTTTAGCATAAACACGTAAACCTGGTTTTGAAATACGTTTTAATCCTGTGATAACACGTTCATTGTTTTGACCATATTTTAAGAATAAACGAATAACACCTTGTTTATCGTCTTCTACGTATTCAACGTTTTTAATGAAACCTTCATTTTTTAAGATTTCAGCAATTTCTTTTTTGATATTAGACGCAGGTAATTCTAATTTATCGTGACGAACCATGTTTGCGTTTCTTACACGAGTTAGCATATCTGCGATTGGATCTGTCATTGTCATTGATTGTTGCCTCCTTTCAGACTCTTGTTTATTACCAGCTAGCTTTGCGTACGCCAGGAATTTGGCCTTTGTAAGCTAATTCACGGAAACAAATACGGCATAATTTAAATTTACGATATACAGAATGTGGACGACCACAGCGTTCACAACGAGTGTATTCACGAACTGCGAATTTTTGTTTTTTTTGTTGCTTAGCAACCATTGAAGTTTTAGCCACTTAATTAGCCTCCTTTTAGAGATTATTTACGAAATGGCATACCGAAGTTTGATAACAATTCACGAGCTTCCTCGTCAGTGTTAGCAGTAGTTACGATAACAATATCCATTCCTCTTACTTTGCTTACTTTATCATAATCGATTTCAGGGAAAATTAATTGTTCTTTAACACCTAATGTGTAGTTACCGCGACCATCGAATGCTTTTTTAGAAACACCTTGGAAGTCACGTACACGTGGTAGTGATACTGAAATAAGTTTATCTAAGAATTCATACATTCTTTCTCCGCGAAGTGTAACTTTCGCACCGATTGGCATACCTTCACGTAAACGGAATGTTGCAACTGATTTTTTAGCTTTAGTTACTAATGGTTTTTGACCAGTGATTAATTCTAACTCTTCAACAGCATTATCTAACACTTTAGAGTTTTGAACAGCGTCACCTACACCCATGTTCACTACGATTTTGTCAATTTTTGGTACTTCCATTACTGAACTATAGTTAAATTTCTTTACTAAGTTCTCAGTAACTTCAGAATTGAATTTTTCTTTTAAACGGTTCAAAGTGGATCCTCCTTTCAACTAGTAATTAATTATTAGATTTAATTTCTTCGCCAGATTTTTTTGCAATACGAACTTTTTTACCATCAACAAATTTGTAACCTACACGAGTTGGTTCGTTTGTTTTAGGGTCTAATAATTGTACGTTAGAAACATGGATAGCTGCCTCTGTTTCTAAAATTCCACCTTCAGGGTTTATTTGAGTTGGTTTTTGGTGTTTTTTAATAACGTTAACACCTTCCACAACGACACGGTCACGTTTAGGTTCAGTAGCTACTACTTTACCTTCTTTACCTTTGTCTTTACCTGCGATAACTTTTACGTTGTCACCTTTTTTGATATGCATGTGGGCACCTCCTTATATATTTTGGTTATTTGATTTTATAGTACTTCTGGTGCTAATGATACGATTTTCATGAAGTTACCTTCACGTAATTCACGAGCAACAGGACCAAAGATACGAGTACCACGTGGGCCTTTGTCATCACGAATGATAACACATGCATTTTCGTCAAATTTGATATATGAACCATCGTTACGGCGTACACCTGATTTAGTACGTACTACAACAGCTTTGACAACATCGCCTTTTTTAACAACGCCACCTGGTGTTGCATTTTTAACAGTACATACGATAATATCGCCGATGTTCGCTGTTTTGCGACCAGATCCACCTAATACTTTAATTGTAAGAACTTCACGAGCACCAGAGTTGTCTGCTACTTTTAAACGTGTCTCTTGTTGGATCATTAGTTAAACCTCCCTTATCTCTAATCTTGAATTAAATAATTACTGACTCTTCAACAATTTCTACTAAACGAAAACGTTTTGTTGCTGATAAAGGACGAGTTTCTTGAATTTTAACAATGTCTCCTAATTTAGCTGAATTGTTTTCATCATGAGTTTTGTATTTTTTTGAGTATTTTACTCGTTTGCCGTATAATTTGTGTGTTTTGTAAGTTTCAACAAGTACTGTAATAGTCTTGTCCATTTTGTCAGAAACAACTCTACCTACATAAACTTTACGATCATTTCTTTCGCTCACTTTTGTAACCTCCTCTTTCAATTAATTATTGATTAGCCTTACTTTGTTCAATTTCTCTTTCACGAGCAACAGTTTTTAGACGTGCAATCGTTTTTCTTACTGTGCGAATACGTGCAGTTTCTTCTAATTGACCTGTAGCTAACTGAAAGCGTAGGTTAAAAAGCTCTTCTTTTGAAGATTTGATTTGTTCTTCGATTTCTGAAGTGGTTAAGTCTCTAATTTCCTTAGCTTTCATTTGTTTCACCACCCAATTCTTCACGTTTTACAAACTTAGTTTTCACTGGAAGTTTGTGACTTGCTAAACGTAGTGCTTCGCGTGCAACTTCTTCTTGTACACCAGCGACTTCGAATAAAATTCTACCAGGTTTAACGACTGCAATCCAGCCTTCAACCGCACCTTTACCGGCACCCATACGTACTTCTAAAGGTTTTTTAGTATATGGTGTATGAGGGAAGATTTTGATCCAAACTTTCCCACCACGTTTCATATAACGAGTCATTGCAATACGAGCTGATTCGATTTGACGAGAAGTGATCCAAGACGTTGTTGTCGCTTGTAAACCATACTCACCAAATGTTACATAGTTACCGCCTTTTGAACGACCAGTTGTTTTAGGACGATGTTGACGACGATATTTAACACGTTTTGGTAGTAACATGATTATTTTCCTCCTTCACTAGTGTTCTTAGTAGTAGGAAGAACTTCTCCACGATAAATCCATACTTTAACGCCTAATTTACCATAAGTAGTATCTGCTTCAGCGTGTGCATAATCGATGTCAGCACGTAATGTATGAAGTGGAACAGTTCCTTCAGAATATTGTTCAGCACGAGCAATATCAGCTCCGCCTAAACGACCTGATACTTGAGTTTTAATACCTTTAGCACCAAGTTTCATAGCTCTTGTAATAGCTTGTTTTTGTACACGACGGAATGAAGCACGGTTTTCTAATTGACGTGCGATATTTTCAGCAACTAATCTTGCATCAATATCAATTTTCTTAATTTCAATTACGTTGATGTGTACTTTTTTATCAGTTAAAGCGTTTAATTTGTTACGAAGTTTATCAATTTCTGAACCGCCTTTACCAATTACCATACCAGGTTTACCAGTATGAATTGCGATATTAATACGGTTTGCAGCACGTTCGATATCTACGTGAGAAACTGATGCTTCTTTTAATTCATTATCAATAAATTTACGGATTTTTAAATCTTCGTGTAATAGTGAAGCGAAATCTTTTTCAGCATACCATTTTGCTTCCCAATCACGGATGATTCCAACACGAAGTCCGATTGGATTAATTTTTTGACCCACAGTATTCCCTCCTTAGAAAGTTATTAAGCTTCTTTAGCTTCTTCTTTACCGTCACTTACGACGATTGTAATGTGGCTTGTACGTTTATTAATCGCACTTGCACGTCCTTGCGCACGTGGGCGGAAACGTTTTAAAGTTGGTCCTTCATTAGCGTAAGCTTCTTTAACTACTAATTCATCTGTGTTCATGTCGTAGTTATGTTCAGCGTTAGCTAAAGCGGACATTAATACTTTTTCGATAACTGGTGATGAAGCTTTGTTAGTTAATTTTAAAATTGCAATAGCTTCTCCAGCATTTTTACCTCTAATTAAGTCAAGAACTAATCTTACTTTACGAGGTGCGATTCTTATTGTTCTAGCAACCGCTTTTGCTTCCATTAGGATTTCCTCCTCTACTTATTAAAAATTATCTTCTTGTTTTTTTATCGTCAACAGCATGACCTTTAAATGTACGAGTTGGTGCGAATTCACCTAATTTGTGGCCTACCATATCTTCTGTTACATATACAGGTACATGTTTACGTCCATCGTATACTGCGAAAGTATGACCAATGAAATTTGGGAAAACTGTAGAACGACGAGACCATGTTTTAATTACTTGTTTCTTTTCACTTCCGTCTTGTGCTTCAACTTTTTTCATTAAGTGATCATCGACGAAAGGTCCTTTTTTAATACTACGAGCCATTTGGGCGCCTCCCTTCTTATTCTGTGCGTGCAGCTGTTACGCCGCACACCCAAATAAGTTAATTTTATTATTTTTTCTTACGTCCACGAACGATAAGTTTGTCTGATGATTTTTTACCACGACGTGTTTTCTTACCAAGCGTAGGTTTACCCCAAGGTGACATTGGAGATGGTCTACCGATAGGTGCACGACCTTCACCACCACCGTGTGGGTGATCGTTAGGGTTCATTACAGAACCACGAACTGTAGGGCGGATACCTTTCCATCTTGAACGTCCAGCTTTACCAACGTTTACTAGTTCGTGTTGGATGTTACCAACTTGACCAATAGTAGCACGGCAAGTTGAAAGAATCATACGAACTTCACCAGAGCGTAATCTGATTAATACATATTTACCTTCTTTACCTAACACTTGAGAGCTAGCTCCAGCTGAACGAGCAATTTGTCCACCTTTACCAGGTTTTAACTCGATATTGTGGATTACTGTACCTACAGGAATGTTTTGTAATGGTAAAGCATTACCTACTTTGATATCTGCTTCAGCACCACTTTCAACTGTTTGACCTACTTGTAATCCTTTAGGTGCGATGATATAACGTTTTTCACCATCAGCATATACTAATAATGCAATGTTAGCTGAACGGTTTGGATCGTATTGGATAGAATCAACTTTAGCGTTGATACCGTCTTTGTTACGTTTAAAATCGATAACACGGTATTGACGTTTATGTCCTCCACCATGATGACGAACAGTCAATTTACCTTGGTTGTTACGTCCCGCTCTTTTCGGTAGCGGTTGTAATAATGACTTTTCTGGTGTAGTTTTCGTAATTTCAGCGAAATCTAATGAAGTCATATTACGACGACCATTAGTTATTGGCTTATACTTTTTAAGAGCCATTGTCGTTTACCTCCTTATTGGTAATGTTTTTTAGTTGAATAAGTCGATTGAACCTTCTTTAAGTTTTACAATCGCTTTTCTTCTTTTATTTGTGTAGCCTTGGTAACGGCCCATACGTTTTTTCTTAGGTTTGTAGTTGATGATGTTAACATTATCAACTTTTACGTCGAAGATTTCTTCAACAGCAATTTTAACTTGTGTTTTGTTAGCACGAGTATCAACATCGAATGTATATTTATCTTCTGCCATTGCTTCTGAAGATTTCTCAGTGATTACGGGGCGCTTAAGAATATCTCTAGCTTCCATTATCCGAGCACCTCCTCAACTTTTTTAGCAGCAGCTTCAGTGATTACTACACTGTCAGCGCTTGTGATATCTAATACATTTAAACCTTGAGCAGTTGTTACTTGAACACCTGGGATGTTACGTGCTGATAATTCAACGTTTACATCTTCGTTTTCAACAACTACTAAGACTTTTTTAGGTTGTTCTAATGTAGTTAAAACATTTTTGAATTCTTTTGTTTTTGGAGCATCGAAACCGAATGCATCTACAATTGTGAATCCATTTTCTTTAACTTTGAATGATAATGCAGAACGTAATGCTAAACGACGCATTTTCTTAGGCATTTTGTAACCGTAACTTCTTGGAGTTGGTCCGAATACAACGCCACCGCCACGCCATTGTGGAGCACGGATTGTACCTTGACGAGCACGACCTGTTCCTTTTTGTCTCCATGGTTTACGTCCACCGCCACGTACTGCTGAACGGTTTTTAACAGAATGAGTACCTTGACGTAATGAAGCACGTTGTAAATTAATAGCTTCAAATAGAACGCTATTATTTGGTTCGATTGCAAATACTGCATCGCTTAATTCAACTGAACCACTTTTTGATCCGTCTACTTTTAAAACATCATAATTAGCCATTATGCATTTTCCTCCTTTCACTTATTAATTATTTATTACCTTTTTTAATTGATTTAATTGAAGTTGAAATTTCTACTAAACCTTTTTTAGGTCCAGGTACATTACCTTTTACTAAGATCACACTGTTTTCTGTGTCAACTTGTACTACTTCTAGGTTTTGTACAGTAACTGTGTTTCCACCCATACGGCCTGGCATTTTTTGACCTTTAAATACTCTTGAAGCATCTGAAGCCATACCTACAGAACCTGGTGCTCTGTGGAAATGAGAACCGTGAGCCATTGGTCCACGAGCTTGTCCGTGGCGTTTAATAGCACCTTGGAAACCTTTACCTTTTGAAACGCCTGTAACATCAATGATGTCACCAGTTTCGAATGTATCAACTGAGACTTCTTGACCTACTTCGTATTCATCAACGTTAACGTTTCTGAATTCACGAATGAAGCGCTTAGGTGCTGTGTCAGCTTTTTTAGCATGACCTTCAGCTGGTTTATTAGCATATTTATTAGTTTTAGAACCTTTTTTATATGCTTTTTTGTCTTCGAATCCTACTTGGATTGCGTTGTAACCGTCAACTTCTTTAGTTTTCTTTTGTAATACAACGTTTTGTGCTGCTTCTACTACTGTTATTGGGATTAATTCACCGTTTTCTCCAAACACTTGTGTCATCCCGATTTTTCTTCCTAAGATTCCTTTGGTCATCGAAAGTCCACCTCCTAAATTTTTCTATTATAATTTGATTTCGATGTCTACACCAGATGGTAAGTTTAAGCCCATAAGAGCATCAACTGTTTTTGGTGTTGGGTTAACAATATCGATTAAACGTTTATGAGTACGTTGTTCGAATTGTTCACGTGAATCTTTGTACTTATGCACGGCACGGATGATTGTATAAACTGACTTTTCTGTTGGTAACGGAATTGGTCCAGAAACATCTGCACCAGAACGTTTAGCAGTTTCAACAATTTTTTCTGCTGATTGATCAATCACGCGGTGATCATAAGCTTTTAATCTGATTCTGATTTTTTGTTTTGCCATAATTTTCCCTCCTTATTCGTCTACATTTAAGTGATAGACTTCTCCACGAAAACTATCTCACACAGCGCCATGGCAAAGCGGCCGGGTGTGTCAGTAACCTTTCGCTTCATCGCGTTTTTTAAAGTCCAACATTAGATATGTTACATGAAAATCATTGATAAATCAATGGTTTCCACTAACTTTTTCTGTTCTGTCTAACACATACTTTGTTATTGTACTTTAAATGTATTGCTTATTCAACCGTTTTAGGGAATTTTTTTACTTTATTTTTAATTTCATTTCTTTAACCTAATCTTTTTAATACTAACTTCGGTTCCTTTTTATTATAATAGAAGAGAACGGGGGTGAATTAAATGAAAAACGGTATTAAACTTACCCTAGCAATAATTGGTGTTTTCTTAATCATTTGTGAATTCTTTTATGGTATTCCATTTTTAGGTGGTAGCGTTATTGTAAGCTTTGGATGGCAACCATTATTATTTAATGCGTTTCTTTATCTAATTCTTACTATAATATTATTAGTTGACACTCAAAATACTATTAAACCTATGGTGATAATTCCAATACTTGGAATTATTGGTTCGTTTGTAGCATTTATTCCTTTTGTAGGCATGATTATTCATTGGGCATTGTTTGTATTGATGATTTTCTTTGTTTTTATTGTTCTAGCTGCGCCAACTTATATCCCGAATAAAAACGCAAGAGTTATCTATACACAATATAAAGATGGTCATAAATCTAAATAGCGATTATATTGCTTCGTAATAAGAAAAGACGTTCACACTTATGATGGTGTGAACGTCTTTTTTATATTTAGCCATGTACGAAGATGAAGTATAAAATGAATAATACCATTAATACATACATAATCGGATGTACTTCTTTATGTCTTTTACTAATTAACATGGTAATTGGATAGAAAATAAATCCACATGCAATACCAGTAGCTATTGAATATGATAACGGCATCATGATAATTGTAATAAATGCAGGAACTGCAACTTCGAATCGTTTCCAATTGATCTCAGCAAAATTTGCTGCCATTAACACACCCACGACTACAAGTGCTGGCGTTGTAACTGCACTTGTAACTACAGCGATTAATGGACTAAAGAATAGTGCTAATAAGAAACAGAATCCAGTTACAATACTAGCAAAGCCTGTTCTAGCTCCTACTGCCACACCTGAAGTTGATTCAATGTATGATGTAGTTGTTGTAGTACCGAAAATAGCACCTACAATTGTTGCTAGTGAATCTGAGAATAAAGCTCTACCTGCTCTAGGTAACTTGTTGTCTTTCATAATGCCGGCTTGTGTTGCTACTGCAACTAAAGTACCTGCAGTATCAAAGAAATCAATAAATAAGAAAGTTAAAATGACGATTAAGAATTGTATCGTAAATAATTGTCCTGGGTCTTTAAATGCTTCAAATGCTGCGCCAAATGTTGGTTTAATACTTGGAATATGACCTACAACGCCTGTTGGTGTGTGAATTTGACCTGTTATCATACCAACGATAGCAGTAATGATCATACCAATAAATATAGAACCTGGTACTTTTTTCGCATATAACACAACTGTAATAACAATACCGAATATTGCTAATAACACTGGGGCTTTAGTTAAATGACCTAGTGTTACTAATGTTGAGTCATTTTTAACAATGATACCTGAGCTTTGCAGACCAACAAAGGTAATAAACAGTCCTATTCCAGCTGAGACGGCCATTTTCATCTGATAAGGTATTGCGTTAATTATAATCTCACGAAGGCCTGTGACGGTCAAAATCGCGAAGAATATACCTGAGAATAAAACGCCTGTTAAACCGACTTTCCATGGAATGCCCATTGTTAAAACAACTGTAAATGCGAAGAAGGCATTTAGTCCCATTCCAGGTGCTAATGCTATAGGGTACTTTGCAATAAGGCCCATAAATAATGAACCTACAAATGCTGCTAAAGCAGTAGCTACAAAAATGGCCCCTTGGTCCATCTTCATATCTTCAGATACACCTTTAACGCCTGCTAAACTTAAAACTTGTGGATTTACTGCTAAAATATAAGCCATTGATAAGAAAGTAGTGATACCACCTAAGATTTCTCTTTTGAAGTTAGTACCATATTCATCGAACTTGAAGTATTTTTTCACGGCTAATGCTCCTTTTTTTGAAATACTTTAATATTTTAATACCAATTTTCTAAAAAGACAATACTAAATACGAACTTTCATAAATTTTACTTCGTTTTTGTTCGAATTTATTTACAATTTTAGATTTTTTAAAGCATCTTTAAACGGATTGTTATCAAGTTCTTCTTGTTGATTCATGTATTTCTTCATTTCCTTTTTAGACACTTTACCACTCGACTTTTCTTTCATACGTTTATCCATTTGTGCTTGGGTTTCTGAATGACCACATACGCATCTATAAGTTGCATCTTTTCCTCTACCAAATAAAGTCATTTTCTTTTTACAATTTGGACAACGTGCATTTGTTTTTCTTTGAATATTTTTCTTTGTTTTACATGTAGGATCTTGGCATACTAACATTTGACCATTTTTGGTTTTGACTTTAATCATAAATTTGCCACATGTTGGACATTCAGTAGTAGTTAAATTATCATGTTTGTATTTCTGTTCACTATTTTTAATAATATTAACAATATCAGTTGTAAATGCCTTCATCTCTTTTATAAATTGATGTTTATTGTATCTTCCTTTTTCAATTAGTATTAATTTTTCTTCCCATTCAGCCGTTAATAATGGTGAAGTTAATTTTGAAGGTGCAAGTTCTAAAATTTGTTTACCTTTTGATGTTACTTTAATTTTGCCATCCCTTGATTCAATTGCATTCATATTGAAGAGTTTCTCAATAATATCAGCTCGTGTTGCTACAGTCCCAATACCACCCGCTTCTTTTAGTGTATGAACGTGTTTTTTATCATCCAAATGTATATAATTCTGAGGACTTTCCATAGCTTTTAATAACGTACCCTCATTAAAATAATCTGGCGGTGTTGTTTGATGTGACTTTATATCGGTGTGTTGTATGTTAACTGTTTGATTATTTTTAAAAGGATTCTGAGTTACAATTTCATTTTCTTGTTGTTTCAATGCTTTAAACCCTAATTGAGTTGTGACATTTTCGTTTAATACAAATTTGAACTGACCTACTGCTAAATGCACTTTAATATGTTGATATTCATAGGGTGGCATTAAACTTTCAAGAAATCTTTCTACTATTAACATATAGATTTTCATTTCTCTATTACTTAATTGAGATAAGTCTGGTCTTATTTCGGTAGGAATAATCGCATGGTGATCAAAAACTTTTTGGTTATTAAATATATTCATTTTAGTGGAATAAGAGTGAGACATTAATTCTCTTATATTTTCTTTATATTCTGTCGGCAGTAAAGCTTGTAATCTTTCTTTGATAGTCGACACCATATCGGTCGTTAAATAATTAGAATCAGTTCGTGGGTATGTAACTAACTTATGTCTTTCATATAGATTCTGTAAGGTATTCAACGTTTCTTTTGGTCTCAACTTATAGCGATGATAAGCATCTTGTTGTAAATCTGTTAAGTTATATAAAGATCTAGGGTAAGTTTTTTTATGTTTAGACACTACTTTTTCAATTTGGCCTTTTTTATTTTTAATTTCATCTACAATTGACTTAAGTTCTTTCTGGTCAGTGATTCGACGTTGTCCAGAATCAAAGCTAAACTCAAACCCGTCTACTTTAATTATTAATGTATAGTATGTTTGCGGTTTAAATTCATTAATTTCATTTTGACGTGATTGAACCAATTGTATAGTAGGCGTTTGTACCCGACCTAAAGATAATTGTGCATCATATTTAGTTGTCAAAGCTCTTGTTGCATTAATACCAACTACCCAATCGGCTTCACTTCTTGCTAAAGCTGCATCGTATAAGTGTTGGTATTGACGGCCATCTTTTAGATGGTTAAAACCGTCTTTAATAGCTTTCTTAGTTACCGAACTTATCCATAAACGCTTAATAGGTTTTTTGTTTCCAACTTTATCTAAAATAAGTCTTGCAACAAGTTCCCCTTCTCTACCAGCATCTGTAGCAATAATAATTTCATTAACATTGTCTCTTTGCATAAGTGACTTTACTGTTTTAAATTGTTTACTGGTTTTACCAATCACTACTGTTTTCATTTGTTTCGGAATGATTGGTAAATCTTCAAGCTTCCATTCCTGAAACGACTTGTCATATTGTTCTGGAGTAGCATTCGTAACTAGATGACCTAATGCCCAAGTTACAATATATTGATTATTTTCAAAATAACCATTTCTTTTCTGATTTATATTAAGTGCACTTGCGATATCTCGTGCTACTGAAGGTTTTTCTGCTAAAATTAATGATTGCATTTGTGATAATTCCCTTTCTTATTTAACTATAATAAATATAGATTTAAGTTTATTTAATGTCTATAATGATTATGTTTAATGGATTACATTAATTGTAACATGTACATGTATCAATTAACTTTCAATTATTTGTAATTACCCATATAATTATATTAATCACAATGTTACGGAGGTAGGATTATGGACATTATTCAATTGAATGACCCTAAAGAAATAAAATCTTTCATTGAGACTTCTGATTACCAAGTAACTTCCTATTTATATAAGATACCTCAACAATTTACTGAATTTGATCAATTATTAGAAGAAGCAATAGATAATCCTGGCGCATTTGCCATCACTGAAGATAGCCAAATCAAAGCACTGATTTTTGCAATTCCATGTGAAACATATAAATTCAAAGTGATTGGCCCCTTTATAGAAACAAATTTCACATTGACCCCGGAATTATTCCAACAATTATTTGATGCTATGATAGCTGGGCAACCTGATCATGCAGTATATCATTTTTCATTTGAAGAAGGTGTACAAACATATAAACCTTTCGTTAAACAAATACAAGCCAGTTATAATTTCACGGACTATTATTTAGAAGCTCATCAAGATATAGGAGAACTTAGTAGTGAGCAAAATATTATTGAATACCAAAAAGGATTTTACCGTGCATTTTCGCGTATGCATCAGAAAACATTTAGACATGATGCTATGGATGCAAATGACATTTTAAATAGTATTGATGAAACACATCGATTATTTCTATTCGTTAGTGAAGGTTTATTAAAAGGTTATTTATATTTAGACGTCAATAAGCAACAAGCTAGTGCTGAAATAAAATATTTCAGTTCACATATTGATTATCGTATGAAAGGTATCGCCTTTGATTTATTAGAATACGCATTAAATTATGCATTTACTCATTTCGATTTGCGTAAAGTTTATTTCAAAATACGTAATAAAAACAGTAAACTTGTTGAACGTTTTAACGAATTAGGTTTTAAAACTAATTATGAATATAAAAAATATAAATTAGAACCACAACATATACATGAAACAGTTAATACTAATGACAATTAAAAATGTCTATTATACATCTCCCTATTCTTGGGTGATGTATTTTTTATCGCATCAAAACAAAATTCGAGCGATGTTTTTTACTATTCTACCAATTTGTTTTAAAATTAACTCCAAGTGTTATTAAGGGGAGCACTTAATTCGTAATTTAGGAGAGTGAGAAACATATGCAGTTTCTTGATATTTTAATCGCATTGTTACCAGCACTATTTTGGGGTAGTGTTGTTATAATCAATGTTTTCGTTGGTGGTGGCCCCTATAATCAAATCAGAGGTACTACTTTAGGTGCGCTTATTGTAGGTATTTGTTTACTTCTAAGTGGTAATGCAGCATTTGACGATTTAACAGTCATTATAGTGGGATTATTCTCTGGTGCTCTATGGGCATTTGGTCAAGGCAACCAATTAAAATCTGTTAACTTAATTGGAGTATCTAAAACAATGCCTATCTCAACAGGTATGCAATTGGTCGGTACTACATTATTTAGTGTTATTTTCCTTGGTGAATGGAGTACTATGGTACAGGTTGTTTTTGGTCTATTATCCATGGTGCTATTAGTCGCAGGTATTGCATTAACATCATTAAAAGCTAAAAACGAAGGAAAATCTGACGATCCAGAGTTCAAAAAAGCAATGGGTATTCTTTTAATTTCAACAGTTGGTTACGTTGGCTATGTTGTATTAGGAGATATCTTTAATGTTAGTGGTACTAAGGCGTTATTCTTCCAATCAGTCGGAATGGCTATTGGTGGTTTCATCTTATCCATGAATCATAAAACATCAATCAAGTCTACTGCCTTAAACCTTATTCCTGGTGTAGTATGGGCAATCGGTAACTTATTCATGTTCTATTCACAACCTAAAGTAGGTGTTGCAACTAGTTTTTCATTATCTCAATTATTAGTTATCGTATCTACACTTGGCGGTATCTTTATCTTAGGAGAGAAAAAAGACAGTCGTCAGATGACAGGCATATGGTCAGGTATTATCCTTATTATCATTGCTGCTATTATTTTAGGTAATCTGAAATAATTCATATTTTAGGAGGCTCTTAAATGTTTAAAGACTTAGAAGATAAAGTAGTCATTATTACAGGAGCCGGTAGTGGTATCGGAAAATCCTTTGCAGAAAACTTTGGTAAAGCTAAATCCAAAGTTGTACTTAACTATCGCTCTGATAAACATGATGATTCTTTACAAGAATCTGTTAATATCATCAAACAAGCTGGAGGAGATGCCCTACTTGTTCAAGGTGATGTATCAAAAGAAGCAGATGTTATCAATTTAATTAAACAGACCGTTGAGCATTTTGGTACATTAGATATCATGATTAATAATGCTGGTTTTGAAAAACCAACACCAACTCATGAAATGACGCTTGAAGAATGGCAAAAAGTTATAGATATTAACTTAACTGGCGCATTTATCGGTTCAAGAGAAGCAATAAAACAATTCAGAGATGAAGATAAACAAGGTGTTATCATTAATACTTCAAGTGTTCACGATACAATTCCATGGCCTAATTACGTCCATTACGCTTCTAGTAAAGGTGGATTAAAATTAATGATGGAAACAATGTCGATGGAATATGCTCAGTTTGGTATTAGAATAAACAATATTTCTCCTGGTGCTATTGTAACTGAACATACTAAAGAAAAATTCTCTGATCCAAAAACACGTGCGGAAACATTAGAAATGATTCCTGCAAAAGAAATTGGCGATGCTCAAGACATTGCTAATGTAGCATTATTCTTAGCATCAGATTTAGCTCATTATATTCACGGTACTACCATTTATGTTGATGGTGGCATGACAAACTATCCTGCATTTATGGGTGGTAAAGGCTAAATCGAAAAAATAAACCATGCAATATACATGCATAGTATATGTTATTTAATAACATTATGGCCGCATGTATTGCATGGTTTTTTTATTTAACTCTATGACAAAATGACTATGAAACAAAGAATGCTTGATACATATATAATATAATAATACTAATGACAATCGTTAAATTAGTAACCATACCTATTAAAGGTAACGTTTTGTATTTAAATTGGATTGAATAAGGTATTATCGCCACACCTACAGGTAATAACCATGTGATTAATAATGTCGTTTTAATCATTTGATCAGATACCGGTAAGAAATAATGTACCAGTAGTCCTGCACCTAAACCAATACCATAATGTAGGCATAGGTATTTGATTGCAATAGGTAAATAAGCTCGATCAATTGTAAAACTCAACATAACACCTAATAAAATCATAGACATTGGCATATTGGCTTTATCTAAAATTGAAAAGAAATCTATGGCTACTTTTGGTAAATGAATGTTAGCCATATTTAGTGTAAACATAACAATATATGTAACAAGTGGAACGGACTGAACGAGTTTTAGACCTAAAAATTTAAAGTTAAATTGGTCGCTTCCCTCACTATAGTAACTACCAACAAAGTAAGTTAAACCGAACATAATTACTGCTCCACCAATATCAACCATTCCAAAATAAACCATACCCGTTCCCGGCCAAATAGCATCTACGAGTGGATAAGCAAATAATCCAATATTCATAGAACCAATCATCATACCTACTGAACCACGCATTTGATTATTATATTTTCGAAAACACCAAATAACAATAATTTTAGCTAATACTCCGTAAATAATCATCATAACAGGCAATATCGAAAACGATGGATTTAAATCAGCATGATTCAAATTAACAATCACTAAAGAAGGTAGGGTTACATTTAAAACTAAAGTGGAAAGTACTTGACTATCCGTTGCTTTTAAGTAATTAATTCGCTTTAAAAAGTACCCTAAAGCGATTAAAAGAATAATCATTACAAATTGCTCCGTCATACCAACCCTTCTTTCACGTATCTCAACTCTTACAATTGATAACTTTAACACATTTGCTATAAATTTTAGAACCACTTTGTTTCATGATATAATTTAAATACTCTGTAAAATAATAAATAAAGGAGTTGTCTTTGAATGAAGTTAGAATCTAAATTAGCTGAACTAAAATATGATTATACGCGTCTTCAAGGTGACTTGGAAAAACGTGAGTCATTAAATCAAAATATCGATCCACTAGTTAATCAACTAGAAGAAATCGAAAAAGAGATGGCTAAGGTGAGAAAGCAAATAAATGAACAATAGTGTTTGTAGTGTCACAATATCATTACATTTTTATTATAGACATCCTAGTCATAAATAAAAGAACGTGCTAATATAAATTCGAAATAGAAAGGATGTCAATTCATGAAATTATACTTAATCTTATTACCTTTACTATACTTAATTGTAAGTTACATAAGTATATTCAAAATGAATTCTATATTTACTAGAATTTTAAGAATAATCATGGCTGTTTTATTATTATTTGTAGTTGCTATTACGACAATGCAATTCCCAAATGAAAATTGGTGGGTATTCATAGTCTTGTTACTATTAGTTGGTAATGTTGAAGTAACAGCATTTAAATCACTTAAAAATGATATTAAAGGTGTAAACATATTAAACATCTTATCCATCGGATTATTCGTAATTTATATTATTCTTACTTTAATTTTATATTAATAGTTAAGCCTCTTATCCCTTAGTTGGGATAAGAGGCTTTTTACATACTATTTTCTATTTAATTTTCGGTATATTTTATCTTTAAGTGTAAATAATATTTCATAAATTACTGGAACAACGATAAGTGTTAATATCGTTGAAGAAATAAGTCCACCAATAACTGTTGCAGCCATACCTTTAGAAATGAGTATAGAACTGTCTTCTCCAAAGAGTAATGGTACCAACGCGCCTATCGTTGCAATAGCTGTCATTAAAATAGGTCGTATTCTTGTGCCACCTGCTTCTATCAATGCAGATTTCATATCCATTCCAGATTTTTCGTTATTAATTACTCTATCTATCAATACAATAGCGTTGGTCACTACAATACCAATTAACATCAACATACCAATTAGACTTGGTACTGAAATTGTTTCACCAGTAATTACAAGTGACAGTACAACACCAACAATTGTAAACGGTAACGAGAATAGAATGGTAAATGGTGCTAAACCACCTTTAAACGTAATCACTAAGATAAGATATACAATAATAATTGCAGCTAACATGGCTATCGCAAGTTGAGTCATAGCAGAATTAATATCATCTGTTGCTCCACCTACGTTTACTTTTACGCCGTGAGTTTTATCCATCTTATTCACTTTTGACATGACTTTTTGAGAAGTGCCACCGACATCGCTATTTGTAATCTTACCAGAAACAGTTGTTGAATAGTCACCATCTTCTTGTGTTAGTTTACTTGGTGTTGATGATTTTTCCAGTTTGGCAATCTCACTTAATTTAATTGTTCCACCCGTCGGTTTCTTCAATTTGATATTTTCTAATTTATTTTGAGACCAATCTGTCTGTTTGTTTTGTTTTACTTTCACATCAATTTTCTTACCATTTTCTTTTACTGTCGTAACTGTTTTTTCAGGTAAGTTTTCATTTAAATTCATAGCTAATTGACTAGCTGATATACCATTATCAGCTGCTTTATTTTGGTCAACTTTAACTTCATATTGTTGATATGTTTCTGACAAGTCGGATTTGACATTATTGATACCTTTAACATCTTTCATAGTACTTTCTATTTTATGAACTGTGCCTTTAATCGCATCTGTTGAAGGTCCTTGAACTGTCACTTCAATTGAATCATTTCCTGCACCGGTACCTAGATCTTGGTTCTTCCATTGTCCTGGATGTTTAAAGGAGTCCACATGCTTAAGAACTTTATCTGGTTCTTCTTCAAAGTTAGGTGTGTCTTTATCATAGTCTACCATCAAGGCCATACTATTTGTACTTCCTGTAGGATCGGAAGGTGTTGGTCCACCTACTGAATATTGTACTGTTTTCACTTTATTTTTTGTTTTAAGATATTTTTGAACTTGTTCACCATGTTCAAGTACGGATTTTTCAGTTTCTCCAGGCTTTGGTGTATAAGTTAACGCCATGAATTTATTATCACCTGATGAAATGTAGCTTGTACCTAGTTTAGCTGCACCTAGACCAATACTGCCTACTAGTAGCACAATACTAATGATAATAACTATCCATTTATGATTGAGAGACCAATAGAGTAACTTTTTATAACCACTGCTGATTACACCTTGCGCTTGTTTCTCAGGTTTAGTTTGAATTCCTTTTCTAAACAATGTTGAACCTAATGCCGGAACAACAGTAATAGATACTAATAATGACGCTAATAAACTGAAAGTGATCGCTAATGCAAATGGTCTGAACATCTCACCAACTGATCCTGATACGAATGCTAGTGGTAAGAATACGATGATAGTCACAAGAGTTGAAGATAGAATAGGTTTAAACACTTCCGTTGTAGCACTGACAATAAGTGAATCACCTTTAAGTTGTTCATTTCTATCTGATAAACGTCTATATATATTTTCTACAACAACAATGGAATCATCAATTACACGTCCAATTGCTACTGTTAGGGCACCCAATGTCAGTATATTTAATGATACATTAGATAATTTAAGTGCAACTAATGCTATTAAGATTGACATTGGTATTGAAACAATTGAAATAGCCGTTGTTCTTATATTTCTTAAGAATAGAAGTATAACTACTATCGCTACAATGGTACCTAAAGCTGCTTTTTCAATCATCGTATATAATGAATCTTCAATAGGTTTTGCTGTATCCATTGTTTTAATGGCTTTCATTTCACTATTATTTTTTTCAAATTCATCTACTTTTTTCTGTACATCTTTGGCAACTTGAACAGTATTAGCATCTTGTGCTTTAGTAATTTGTAAGTTAACTGCGTCCTTGCCGTTTGTTTTAGAAATAGATGTACGTTCATCACCAACTGATATATCCGCTACATCTTTTAATTTAAATGATGGCATTGAGCTAGACGAACCTTGCTTTGAACTACTTGCCGATGATGGCTCTGATGGCATTAAACTTTCACTATCCTGATTATCATCACTTCCACTGTCACTACTTTGTCCTTGACCAGCAATTGTCGCTGGTATCTTTAAATTCTTAAATGCATTAACAGATGTAAATTGTCCATCTACAACAATCGATTTGTCTGTATCTCCAAATTGGAATAAACCTAAAGGTGTTTCCCTAGTGGCAGTCTTCAGATAGTTTTCAACATCGTCTGCCGTAACACCTTTACTATCTAACTCTTTTTGTTTAAATTTCAATGTCACTTCACGATTGGTTTGACCATTTAATTGTGCATTTTGAACACCATCAATCGTTTGTAATTTAGGAATAAGTTGTTGATTTAACTTTTTCGTCACCGATTTTAGATCATTATCTTTATCAGTTAAAGAATATGCGATAATAGGAAAGGCATCCATCGAATTACGTGTTAATTCAGGATCACTGACGCCATCTTTAAATTTGATTTTGTCTATTTCCTTCTTCAATTGTTCCTCGGCTTTATCCATATCTGTGTCATTGTTATATTCAACAGTCACTATAGAAGCATTTTGAATAGATTCTGTTTTGACACTTTTAACATAAGCCATCGATCTCACTTGGCTATCAATTTTACTACTAATTTCATCTTGTGTCGTTTGCGGTGTTGCACCTGGCATTGTTGTTTGGACAGAAATCATAGGATTTTCAACATCTGGTAATAATTCAATTTTTAATTTCGCGCTAGCATATACGCCTCCCAAAATTACAAGTAATACCATAAGGAAGATGGCGAATTTATTACCAAGAGAAAATTGCAATAGTTTTTTTATCATTTATCAAGTGTCCCCTTTTATTAATTTCTAGTATTAGTTCGATACTCATAAATTGCAATGTTCATTCAAAAAAATCTGAACGTTCTTTTATAAATAGAATCGTTCAGATAAAATGGTTAAATTTATTTACGTTTTAATTTTCGTGAAAGTTTAATTTTAGCTTTAGTTAATTTAGGTTTCACTTGTTCGATAAGTTGATACAATGGTTGATTTAAAACATAGTCAAATTCACCAATTTTTTCACTTAAATAAGTGCCCCATACTTTTTTGAACGTCCATAATCCATAGTGATCAGACTCTTTGTCTGGATTATTATCAGTTCCGCCAAAGTCATAAGTTGTTGCACCATGATCACGTGCATATTTCATCATTGTATATTGCATATGATGGTTTGGTAGGAAATCACGGAAATCGTTAGATGATGCGCCATATAAGTAATATGATTTATTTCCTGCAAACATTAATAATGCACCTGATAGATAAATACCGTCTGGATGCTCTTTTTCAAGTTCTAGTAAATCATTTTTTAAATCCTGAGACTTTTTAATTTTGCTATTTGCATCATTAATTTTATTTAATGTTTTTTTGTCTTGCTTTTTATTTTGAAGCTTTTCAATTTCATTTTCTAAGTCTTTAATTTCTGAATTTACCGTTTCAAGTACTGGTTTAGGTTCTAGTTTAACTAAGAATAATTCTGCATCACCATCATCGTGTAATGCATCATAAATATTTTCAAAATAGCTAATGTCACGTGTTAAGAAACCGTCACGTTCACCAGTAATTTGCATTAAATATGAAAAAGTTTTCAAGCCGTCTCTGCCAGCTCTTTCAACTTTTGTCCCACGTTTAAGGGCAAGCCTTACTTTAGATCGATTTCGTCTTTCAAAACTTTGAATAATCTCTTCGTCTGATTTATCTATTGGTGTAATCATAGTCATTCTAGGTTGAATATAATCTTTAGATAAGCCTTCTTTAAATCCTTTGTGTCTAAAGCCAAGGTTACGTAAATTTTTCAACGCTTCAGTACCATTTTCTACTTCAACATCTGGATCTATTTTAATAGCATAGGCTTTTTCGTCTTTAGCTACTTTTTTCGCTTCTTCTAATAATTGTGATAACGCATCTTTGTTATCATAATCTGTTACAAATCCTCTTGAAACATAACATAATGTAAATGGTAGTTTAGGAATCTTTTTAAATAATAATTGTCCAACACCTTTGATTTCACCATTTTCACCAACCGCAATTCTTCTTGAATACCATCCAGTCAATTTCTTAGTTTCTGCCCATTTCGTGAGTTGCAGTAAATCGCCATTTGGATGAGATTTTACAAATGCGTCATGTTCTTGATTAGTGATATTCATCTTTTCCATGGTTTATAATATCTCCTTTATATTAACAATACCTATAATTATACATCGTCTGGATATAAGTGTCGACAAAACACATTAACGATTAAACTTCAATATTTAATTCTATTTCCATCAATATTTGATGCGTATATCTATCAAGTTGAATTTGTCTTTAAAATTATATTAATATTGATATAATATATTACCTAATTTTAAAGGAAAGAAGTGTGTTTTATGCGTCCAACACTTATCGTTTTGTTAATTTTTTTAAATCTGATTGCTATTTTCACTTCTGTACAAAGTGGACTTTCCATCGACTACTTTAGTCTGAAAGTCATTATAGCAGCATTCACTTTAGTATTATCTATACTATTTTTATTAATTAGAACTACATCATTAAGTAATTACTTGAGTATTTTATCAGTTATCATTGCTTGCATTCATATCTCTTTTATTATTCAAAGTGCTTATAATTATCTTTATTAATGAATCGGCTCGAATCGATATTTAGCACCTCTAATATATAGTGAATATGGTGCTGTCGCTTCAGTATCTTTAAGAACTACGGTATGATAACCCGATTGTTTACCATCTTCAATACGGAAATAAATCTGATCTTCTTTCAAAATTAAATCCGTATATTTTTCAGTCTCTTCAACTATTTCCATATCAAACCAATTTTGCCAGTTATTCACTGTCTGAGCTCTCTTACTACTTGAAACCATAATCATATCAATAGAAAATTGAGTTTGATACAACGACTTAAGTTGTTCATGTCGATTTGCGTCCCCTTGATCCCATTGAATAAAAAATGGAGGTTTGACCATATAACTAGGATCAGCAATATAGAGAAGACGCCAAGTTATTTTTTCACCCTTTTTAGTTTCTCTTTCCATATTTACAGGGCCAATGACATCTATGTTTCTTTCTTCTAAAGTCTGTTTAATCGCATCAATATTACTAGTTCTTAAACATATTGTTTTAAACCCCTGTTTAAAATTATCTTGAGCGATTTTTGTTGCAAATGATACTCTTCCTTCTTCAGTTTTCGCTAATTTTTGCAATTTCTCTTGATCTTCTACATCTAAAAAACTATGTAATTTTCATTTATATAGGACAACTTATTAAATGTTCCAAATTTATGGTGTTTACCTCCGGAATTGAGTTTAACTACCTCACCTGGAAACTTAAATTGCTCTAATTGATCAATGTAATGAATGATATGATCAAATTTCAAATCCATGTTATGATCTCCTTTTTGCATTTCTTAATTCTTATTTTAACAAATGTAGCAATAATTTACTTCTAAAACCTAGCAAAAAAGTATTGCAAAATATAGCTATTAGTCCTATAATAATGCTTGCGTTTTAAAAAGGTTAGCTAAGCTAACTAATTAACAAATGTTTTGGGGTGTACTCATGATTAGTAATGATTTTTTTAATAGTTTTATAAGTATTTACCGACCTTATATTAAATTAACGCAACCAATATTAGACCGATATGACATTCATACTGGTCAATGGCTTGTTTTAAAAGACATAGCTCAATTCCAACCGACAACGTTAGTTAATATTTCGTATCGCCGTTCTATAGAGAAACCAACAACACGAAAGTTCATCAAAGTATTATTAGAAAAAGAATTGATCACATTTACAACGGGTAATGACAAGCGTCAAAAATGGTTGAGCTTAACAAAAGAAGGCATGCAATTATATAACGCGATAAATAATGAGGTTAATGAGATACAAAGTGAAATTATTAAAAAATCAGGTATTAATGAGCAACAATTATCAAAAATTATCGAGTCAATGTCTATCATTTATGAAACAATACTAAAGGAGAGTCAAAAATGAATGAATCGTCAGCAACTAAAGCACCTATTTTTACCAAACGCTTCAATCTAAATTTCATCATAAACTTTTTCGTATACTTATGTATGTATTTGTTGATTGTTGTAATTGCTGGATATAGTAAATCTGAATATCATGCCTCAGATAGTTTAGCCGGCCTTGTCGTTGGTTTATTTATTGTGGGATCATTAATCGGTCGTTTTGGAACAGGTAAATATGTAAATTTATTTGGTCCTAAAAAGATATTAATATTTGGTTTAAGTTGTTTAATAGTAACTCAAGCACTTTATTTTATTCCGAGTAATATTTATTTCTTAATGTTTGTACGTTTGATTAATGGTATTGCTACAGCAATTGCTACTACAGCCACTGGTACTATAGCAGCTTACGTAACGCCACAAACTCGTAAAAGTGAAGGTATCAGTTTGTTTTCATTAAGTTTAGTTTTAGGAACTGCCGTAGGACCTTTCTTTGGTATTCTACTACTTAATGCCTTTTCAATAACTGTTCTATTCACTTTATGTATTATATTAGGTATCATTGGTTTACTTTTATCGTTATTCATTAAAATTGACTTTGAAACTGTTAAACCTAGTCATAATGATTCAGGACATAAAGGTTTCAGTATCCACAACTTCATCGCTAAAGAGGCAGTTCCAGTAGCCATCGTGATGATGTTAATTGGTGTGACTTATGCAGCTATTTTAACTTATTTACAAGTGTTTGCAGAACAACGTGACTTAGTTAATGCCGCAAGTTACTTCTTTATTTTCTATGCTATTGCTTCATTAGTCACTCGACCTATAGCAGGCCGTCTCATGGATAATAAAAATGAAAATGTTGTGGTTTATCCAGCATTCATTGCACAGATATTATGTTTTATTTGTTTAGTTTTCAGTTATAATAGTGGCTTATTATTACTTGCTGGTATTTTACTAGGTATCGGTTATGGAAATCTTTCTTCATCTATGCAAGCTATTTCCATTAAAGTATCACCATCATCCAAATATGGTTTAGCCACTTCAACTTATTTTATTGGTCTAGATATCGGCGTAGGCTTTGGACCTTCATTCTTAGGATTATTTACGCATATGGTTTCATATGGTCAAATTTATGGAGCAATGGCGATATTAGGACTATTGACTACAGCCGTTTACTTCTTGGTACATGGCAAAAAAGTTAGACATTCCTATTCTTATGAATAATGACTAAATCTAACAAATTTTACTAAATTAAAAAAGCTAGAGAAACCTCTTTAATAAGGCTTCTCTAGCTTTTCTTTTTTAATATATTGTTAGTTTGCGATACTAATCGCTTCTATTTCATTAATCATTTTATCTATTAATTTTTTTTGTGACGCATTGAAGAAATAATACACTTGTCGTTCGTCTGTTTCAGAACGCAATTTTGAAATAAGTTCTTTTTTATAGATTTTACGGATAATGACATCAATTTTACTTGTATCCCAAAGCATTTCAAAATGTAATGTATCTCTTAATTCTTTACCACTTATTTTCTCACCTTCAAAGACTTTGTATAATACAACAAATTCTTCAATTGAAATACGATAGGTTGATTTTAACCAATGCTTAAGTTGACTTAGCTCTCTTTCAGATGCAATAAAACCTTGTACTTTATTTGTCATAATAAAATGCCTCCTATGTTGATTCTTAGATGTGATGTTTGTATTGTACAATTAAATTGCTTAACTTTATTATATAACAAAGTTAGAATTTTATCTATTACAAATATTAAATTTAAGTCTAAAATTGGTTTAGAAATACATCATTTTAAAGTACGCTTTTAATATTGAAAAGTAATTAAATGTAAAAGAACAGATATCGCAATACATTTTTAATCCATTAAATGAATATTTGTTTCTAAAATATGAGTCTTCTTTTGTTCATAATTAGTTTGACAGTTTAATGTTATCCGCCTATATAATTCATATTAATTTTGTTACGCTTTCTATTTCGTACAGTTTGTTCAGTTCGTTCATCAGAGTAACGATCGTCTCTAATATGCCATAATGCTTTAAATTGCTCTAGTAACATTTCGTCTGATGCACCTGATCGCATTAACGCTTTGACATCAAAACCCTCTACTTCTGCAAATAAGCAACCATAAAATTTTCCATCTGAAGATAAACGTGCTCTCGTGCAAGTTGAACAAAATGACTGTGAAACACTTGTAATTAATCCAAATTTCACTTGATTATCTTTATGTCTATAGTACTTTGCAACCTCACCAAAATATTTAGGTTCTACTGGTTCTATATCAAAATGTTCTTCTACCATACTTAACATTTCATCTTTCGTAACGACTTTACTAAAATCCCAACCATTATCGTTCCCTACATCCATAAATTCTATAAACCTTATCTCAATGCCTTTATATTTAAAGTATTCTATCATTGGAATGATTTGGTCGTCATTGACGCCTTTTTGAATGACTACATTCACCTTAATTTTAAAGCCTATAGATATTGCATAATCAATCTGTTCTAGAATTGTAGATGCTTTAATATTTCGATTGTTAATCGCTTGAAAGACTTCATCATCTATCGCATCTAAACTAATATTAATTCGTCTTAAACCTGCATTGTATAGATTTTGACCATGTTTTTTTAATAGTAAACCATTCGTAGTTAATCCTATATCTTCTATACCATCAATTTGATTCAGTTGCTCTATGAGTTGATAAAGATTTCTGCGTAAGAGTGGCTCACCACCAGTAATCCTAATTTTTTTGACACCTAATTGAGCATATAGTTTAGATATTCTAACCATTTCCTCAAATGTTAATAACTCTTCTTTAGGTAAAAAGACAAAGTCATCACCAAAGATTTCTTTTGGCATGCAATAATCACATCTAAAATTACATCTATCAGTGACAGATAATCTTAAATCTCTTATCGGTCGACCTAATTTATCTTTAATTTGCTCTACCATCATGGACCCTCCTTATTAACTTAACTGTTGTTTTAAAGTGTCCAAGTCTTGTTGAGAATTGATATTGTAATACCAATATGACGGTGCTTTGATATCTTCTACTTTAATCCAATCTATATTCATTTGATTATATAATTGTTTAAAACTATAATCATCGGACTCTAAAATAGTTTCTATCATGGCTTTCGTCTTAGGACTGTAAAAACCAATTGTTGGAATATAATGTCCTGCTGCTTTTACCGTTGCGATATCTATTTGATCATCTATTAAGTGTGACACCATAAACTGATAGAGTTGATTAATAGCTCTTTCATTAATCATAGGTGTGTCTACTGACACTACGAAAAATAATTCTTCATCTGGATACTCTTGCATAGCTGTTAATATACCTGCTAATGGGCCTTTCCCTTTATGTTTATCGGTATCAACAACCACGTTTGGATGTGCAAATTGATTTTTCAGTTGATTGTTTGTACTAATAACAATATCATTAAACATATTTGTTGATTCCAATACTTTGATAATTCGCTGATAAAACATTTGCCCTTCAACTTCGGCAAATGCTTTAGGACGTTCAAAGCGTCTGGACTCTCCTCCAGCAAGTATAATTGCTTTCATTTATCTTATCCTCCGCTGACTGGTGGGATGAGTGCCACTGTATCACCAGTTCCTATCATATCTGTATCTTTAACAAATTCTTCATTTACTGCAATTTGAAATTGCTTATGTGTTAATTCAGGATGTCGTTGCAATAGTAAGTCTTTAAAATCTGCAACACTAACCCTTTCTGACAAATCGATTGATTCCGATTGTTGATTGATTATATCTTTAAGTTCTGCAAAGTAGAGTACTTTCATTTTACTTCCCCCTATGGCTTTCATCGTAGCTACCTTTTTGATGCCCTTGCCACTCTGATCCATCTTCCCAAATTTCTTTTTTCCAAATTGGAACAATTTCTTTAATTCGCTCTATTGCATATTCATTTGCCTGATATGCATATTTACGATGTGGTGAAGATACGACAATTAAGACAGCTATGTCTGATATTTGTAATGGGCCTATTCTGTGAACAATGGTTGTGATGGTTCCGGGCCACTTTTCTTCTATCTCTTGACCAATTTGAGCCATTTTCTTCTCTGCCATTGGAATATATGCTTCATATTCTAAATACTCTGTTTTAACACCTTTCGTCCATTCACGTACATGTCCAGTAAACATGACCATTGCACCTTGATGTTCATTTAACGTGAATTCACGATAAGGCTCGGTTTGAATCGGCTTTGTTACGATTTCAAATTGCTTCATTTTGCTCAATCCTTATGTGTTACTTTATTTATTAACCATTCATCAAATTTTTGATAAGCATTTGGTTCATTTAATTTTATCCTATAACATATATTGTTTAAATGATTTAACTCACGTAATTGTTTTTCATTCTCATAAACAATAATCTTGTCATAATTTTCATGTTTAAAGCCTTCAACTAAAACAACATCACAATCAATTGTAACAGATTCCTTAATAATATTAGAAAGGCTTTGTTCAGTCGATCTAGTGACTGTCTGACGATAGGCATGACCTTGTACAATACTTTGATCGGCACCAGATTGAAAGTGTTTCATATGGTCTACGTGCTGATGTTGTAATTGAATATCTTCACCTTGATGACCATGATGTTTGATGCTTGCAACTTTAAAATTTCGCTCTTTTAAAAATGATATTGCATGTGTCATCAATGTCGTTTTTCCAACATTTTTATATCCAATCATTTGTAATATCATATATTTAATTCCTCTTCGTAAGCCGCTGACTCTGTGAGTATAACATCAACAGTATGTCCCTGTTTAAATCCACGTGTCCCTCCTGGCAACATAATCATGGCATTTGCATGTGCTATGGCTACTACTGCACCCGATTTATTAAAACCAGAAGGTACAACAGTTGCACCAGCAGAAGTTAATGTTGCAGTAGCTCGTATAAATCTTGTAAACGGATTTGCTTTAGTAAAATCTTCCATCAGTGTTGCTTTCACAATTTGAGGATACATCGCTTTGGCATTCATCAAATGATTCATCGCTGGTTTCACAAATAATTCAAATCCTGTAAAACATGCAGACGGATTACCTGATAAACCAAACAAATATTTTTGATCAGCTACGGCAACGGTTGTTACACTACCTGGACGCATAGCGACTTTATTAAATAATACATTGGCATCTAAAGCTCGATAAATTTCAGGTAAATAATCAAAATCTCCAACAGATACGCCACCTGTCGTAATGACCATGTCATGTTTCTCCATTGCATGTTTAACAACTTCAATACTACTTTTTAAATCATCTTGTTGTATTTGATAAGACCCTACGTTGATACCAAGTTGTTCAGCTAGTGCTTTAATCATAGGTCCATTTGAATTTCTAATTTTACCTGGTTGAAGTTCATCACCAACTTCTAACAATTCACTACCAGTAGCGATAACTGCGATACTAGGTTTTTCATAAACTTCAACTTCTGTATAACCATAAGTTGCCAAGACTGCGATAGCACCTGGGTTAATACGTTGCCCAGCTGTTAATACAATGTCACCTGTTTGTGTTTCCTCACCTTTTAAGGATACATTCTCATGATGTTCAAAAGATTTTCTAATCGAAAATGTATCTTCTTCCTCAACTGTTTGCTCAAACATCACCACTGCATCTGCGCCTTTTGGTAATTGTGCACCTGTCATAATACGTACCGCTTCGTGTTGCCCAACTTCTTTTTGCGACACTGAACCAGCACCAATATGATCTATCACTTTAAATTTAATTCTATGCTCACCACTAGCACCTATAGAATCTTTACTTCTAATTGCAAACCCATCATAAGGTGACTTATCAAATCTTGGAATATCATAGGTAGCTATAATGTCATTCGCCAATACATGCCCAATACTTTCTTCTAATGCCACAGTGGTCTTATTTGAACGAATATTTTGATTTACAATTCGTTGAATAGCTTCTTTTACAGGAATTGGACTTCTTTTTTCAAATGTCATATGATCATCTCCATAAATAATTTTTCATGATATACTTGTGTCGATAAGAAGGAGGATTAACATGTCAGAATTTACACACATTAATCAACAAGGTAACGCTAAAATGGTCGATGTTTCTAATAAGGAAGTTACTAAACGAACAGCTATTGCACATTCAAGTATTATAGTGAATGAAACAATTTATCAACAAATTGTTCAAAATACGAACGCTAAAGGTAACGTATTAAATACTGCTCAAATTGCTGGAATTATGGCTGCTAAAAATACTTCAACGATTATTCCAATGTGCCATCCGCTTCCATTAACGGGTATAGATGTTTCGTTTGAATGGAATACAACATCGTCAAATCATTTCGAACTGAATATTCAAGCTACAGTATCTACAACAGGTAAAACTGGTGTAGAAATGGAAGCCTTAACTGCTGCTTCTGTAACAGCTTTAACCATCTATGATATGACCAAAGCAGTTGATAAGGGAATGACAATAGGCCAAACTTATCTAACATCTAAATCCGGTGGAAAATCAGGCGATTATCATCGATCAAATTAGTTTAAATTCAATAGTTAAGAGAGGCAATGGGACATAAATAATATAGAGTCAACTACTGACAATATAAGATTTAAATTTTAAAATTTACGTCCCAGCCTACTTATTTTCATTTCGTTACTTCATGTATCAAATGATTAAGTTCAGGTTTAATAAGCTTGTTAATAGCTAATTTAATGGCACCTGTAGATCCAGGCAACGCAAATAACAATGTTTTATCATGTGTGCCTGCTACTGCTCTAGATAATAATGACCTCGTACCTACATCTTCTGTATAGCTTAAATACCTAAACAATTCTCCAAATCCTTCAATTTCTTTGTCTAATAAAGGTCGCACAACTTCAATAGTTACATCTCTTTGCGCAATCCCTGTACCACCAGTTGTTATAATGACATCAATATGTTTTTGTTGTAACCATGTTTGTAATTGATTGTAGATAGCCTCTTGATCATCTTTTACAATTTGATAATTTTCCTTTTTGATATTTACATTCTCGTCTTTTAATAGCGTTTGTATCAGTTGACCTCCCTTATCTGTTTCATAATTCCTAGTATCTGAAACTGTAAGTACTGCAACTTCTATATTTCTATCTAATTTTACATTTGTATGCATCATTTAAGTCCTCCTAACAATGATTAACCAAATAATTGATTAATTAATTTTGTAGCTTCATTAGGGTTATTCATACCGTGAATAAGTAATCTTCCACCATTAAATGCAACGATACGATAACCATTGAATGAAAAAACGATCATATATGGATTCTGTTTATATTGAATATGATGCGTCTTTAAAAATCTTTCTAACATTTCCTGGGAAATCATCGAATTATTGTATTGTACTGTATCTCTTCCACATAACGTTGTATATTGACGTTGTCTATTCTTCAGGAATGGATAATGAGGTGTTTTTCCACAAGTCGGACATGTATCATTTTGCATATTTTTAAAACCAATGGCATGATGGTAACCTTCCCAAATATCACCATATTTCAATTTGATATCTGTGGTCTGATTGGTTAGAACTTTTAAAGCATCAACAAGTTGAAAACTAGTTGTCATTGTTACAGCAGGTTGTATAACTCCGACTGTATCACAAGTCAAATTGATTGAAGGCAAGTGTGGGACTAAGCAATTAAAACAAGGCGTCTTGCCAGGTATGAAGGTTGTTTGAGCATATGTACTTTGAACAACACCCCCATATATCCATGGTATACATTTTTGATATGCAATATCATTAATGAGTTGTCGTGTTTCAAAGTTATCAGTTGCATCAATGATTAAATCGATATGCGTTGTGTAGGTGTCTAAAAAGTATGCATCAACATGTGATACATAAGCATTAATAACAATATCATGACGAATCGCTTCTAAATGCTTCTTAGCTGCAATGACTTTTGGTAACATATCTTTTGCGTCGTGTTCAGTGAACAAGGTTTGTCTCTGTAAATTACTAAGCTCAATGTAATCACGATCAACGATTGTCAGGTGTTGAATACCTGCTCGGACCAAACCTTCTGCCACATGAGTTCCCAATGCACCCATACCTACAACCATGACATGTTTTTGACCAATAAGATGTTGTCCTTCTTCTTTAATATGTTTAAATAAGATTTGCCTTGAATATCTCTCTTGATCCATCTTTGAATCTCCCTTAAATAGTATTGCTTCTATTATAAAACTTGTTGGACAAAGTGACAAAAACCATACATAAAACAAGCGAAACTATAATGATGAATATCATCTAAATATAGTTTCGCCAAAATGATTTACGTTAAGTTTAAGAAATCATTATTATTTCATCAGCAAGCGTATGTGCCTCTTCATTTGAATGTGTAACAAAAATAATTGGTATGTTCCATAATTCATAAATTTTATGGACTAGGTTCATACTCTCTCTCTTAGTGTTGTCGTCTAAACTAGAGAAAGGTTCGTCTAATAGTAATAAGTCGGGTTTAATACTTAATGCTCGAGCTAATGCTACACGTTGTGCTTCCCCTCCAGATAATGTGATAGGATATTGATTAACTATATGTGTAATGTTAAGTGTATCCATAACATAATTGATATGATCGGAATATTGTGCCATAAAAGTAATATTCTGTTCCACCGTTAGATGTGGAAATAATTGATAGTCTTGAAATAAATAACCAATACATCTCTGTTGAATTTTCATCTGTGTTCGTTTAGATGTACTAGTAAGCAATCGTTGATTCACTTCAATTTCAGCTTGATCCGCTTTTTTCAGACCCGCAATCATATTTAATATAGTAGTCTTTCCTATTCCAGATGGTCCTTGTATAGCATAAATCTTAGGAACATCATCATTTATATGAATCTCAATATTGCGCTGATTAATCTTGTGTGAGATGTCAATTTTCAACATTTAATCACGCTCCCTGAATTTATCATAATTCATTAAATTGATCGTCATGATAACTACAATAGAGAATGCTACAAGTACTAAGACCCAAAGCCAAGCTTGATTTTCTTTACCTTCAACTACTAAGAAATAAATTTCTAATGGTAATGTATTTGTTTTATTAGGAATGTAACCTGCTACCATTAATGTTGCACCAAATTCTCCAATTGCTCTCGCAAAGCTCATCACGATACCAGATAATATATAGCGTTTCGATAACGGAAGTACAATACGATAAAATATTTTACTTTCACTTGCGCCCATTGTACGTGCAGTATCTAACATACGTTTATCAATACTATTAAAGCCTTGAATCGTATGTTGGTACATAAGCGGAAAACTTACTATCACTGAAGCGATAACCGCCCCTGTTAGTGTAAATACTACTGGCAAATGTAATATATTATTGAAGAATTGACCTATAATTCCTCGTGGTGAAAAAACAATAAGTAATATAAACCCCATCACTGTTGGCGGTAAGACGATAGGTAATAAGATGAAACTCTCCACTATTTTTACCCATCGCTTTTTACGATGGTATAGCCATTTAGATACTATGATACCTAATATCATGACGATGATCGTACTCATTGTTGCTACACGGATAGATATCCAGAATGAAGTTAAGTCAGGCATGAAAGACAACTCCTATGCTGAGAACTGATAGTCTTTGATAATTTGTTTAGCTTTATCTGTTTTTAAGAAGTCCATCCATTCTTTAGCTAATTTTTTATCAGAAGTAGCTCCCGCTTTATAAGTGATTGGTTTTGATAGCTTCACTTGTTTAATTTCTTTTACATTATCAATTTTTTTCTTATTTTTATATAAATCTGTTTTATATACAAATCCTTGTTGCGCATTACCTTTTTGTACATAATTCAACACTTGTTTAACATCTTTTGCATAAATGACTTTGTCCTTAACAGTATTCCATAAGTTGTTTTCTTCTAAATATTGTTTACCATATTTACCTGCTGGTACTGTTTCGATTTGGCCTAAAGCCAATTTATCATTTTCTTTTAAATCTTTAACAGAATGATAGTCTTTGTCTTTTTCACCAATAAGTACTAAGTTATTTTTAGCATAATTATATGTATTATGTGCTTTCTTTTTATTTTTTAAGATATCAACATCTTTGGTATTAGCTGACATAATGACATCAACAGGTGCACCTGATTCAACTTGTTGTCTTAAGGCACCTGAACCGCCATAGTTGAAGTCAACTTTCGCCTCCTTATGTTCTTTTTCAAATTCTTTTTTCAATTCTTTACTTACATCTGTTAAACTTGCTGCTGCTGAAATTTGTAATTCCTGTTTCTTACCATTATCAGCCTTGTCACTTTTTTTACCATTGTCAGTAGATGAATTCGAACATCCTCCTAACACAAGTAAACTCATTAACATCACTACAAAAATACTTTTATATTTCATTATAGAACCTCCTTAATCTCTATTATACTTCAAGTTATATATAATTTATTATGACATTTTCGTGTAAACATTTGATATCAATTTTAATTTAAAACTTTTCTTAAATCTATAGAACATAATGATTTAAAATATGCTACTAACCCTTTAATATATTAATTATAGAGATAAAGGGAGTATAGGTATGAATAGAGATATATCATCTAATCAGAAAATTGTACGGTATGAAAATGGTCAACTTCAGCATAGTGTTGACACATATGTAACTGAATTCCCATTAACTATTATGGTAAATGGCGAAGAATTTGCCACTGTTATTTGTAGCCCTACTAATATGGAAGAATTAGTTTTGGGCTTTCTAGCTTCTGAAGGTGCCTTATTAAAAAAAGATGAATTAAAGTCCATTCAAATTGATGATAGCAAAGGCTTTGCCCATGTCGAATTAACAAAGTCTCTAAATGACCGCTTCGAGTATTCCACTAAGCGCATGATTGCTTCATGTTGTGGTAAAAGTCGCGAATTTTATTTTCAAAATGATGCCGCTACTGCTAAGACATCGCTTTCTAAAATTACAATCACACCTCAACAAGTACTGAATATGATGACTCGTTTACAAAGTGCAAGTACGATATTCAAACAAACAGGTGGTTTGCATAATGCAGCAATTAGTGATGGTGATGCATTTTTTGAACATCGACAAGATATTGGACGTCATAATGCACTAGATAAGCTATATGGTTTTTGTATTCAAAACCATATACCTGTTAGAAATAAAGTTTTAATATTCAGCGGTCGTATTTCGTCAGAAATTTTAATCAAAGCTGCTAAAATTGGCGTGGGTGTTATATTATCTAAGTCAGCGCCTACTACACTTGCGATTCAACTTGCACATGATTTAAACATCACAGCAGTAGGTTTTATTAGAGATGGTAATTTCAATATATATAGCCACCCTGAACGTATTAAAGCTGCTAAAGATTCTACCGAATAAGTCGAATCTTTAGCAGCTATTGTTATATTTTTTCTTTTAAAACTTGATATCTAAAACTACGATATACATACCCTTGTTTCAAATACATGTCTTTAACTGTATCTTCACCATCGGCAACTAACATCACTGGTCGGTCACCGGCTAGTTCACCTACAAATGATTGCATCGTTTGTCCGATACCCTTTCTTTGGTAGTCCTCTAAGACACCAAAACCATCTATTTCAACCGAGTTTTTATTTTCAATGATGTCTACAATACCAACAGGTTGAGCGTTTAAATAGCTAATCATTGGTGTTGCTCTATTAGTATTAAAATTTTGTTTAACATTCTTAACGCTTTGTTCCGCATATTTTTTACCAAATGGTAAAGAAAATTGATAATAAATATCAAGATAGTCTTGCAAGTTCCCCTTATTAACTTTGACTAATGTGACGTCATTTCTTTTGTTTAATTGAGCTAAATCATGTCCTTCTATCAGATAAAATTCTAAGACACCCAATTTAAATCCTAGTTCTTTAAATAAATCAAACCAAGCTTCATTAAGATACTCATTTTCTGGGAAATAGAAGGATAAATGGTCAGATCCTTGTGCAACATGCATTTCTTTTTGAGTTTCAATATCTGTTAGCCATTGCACTTGTGTCGGACACTGATGATATAACCATGTATTATTGGAATATTGCAGTGCATCAGTCGGTGTTAAATAAATGGTTTTACGTGCATCTTCTGATAGCATATTTCCTTCTAAATAAATGTCTGATATCGTCAAATGTTTCATCCTTATCCCGTCCCTGTTGATAATTAGAATCGTTTATCTTTCTTATATGAAACATTGTCTTACAGTCATTTTATTTAATCAACTGTTTGAATCGAGAATGATTCAATATCGTTGCCCCTACTAAGCTTGCTATGATTGCTTTAATAATGTCACCAGGCATAAATGCTAACGATAATTTAATAGATTCTTTCACTGGGATATGTGTAATGATTCCCATAATGATTGTTCCTAAAATATCTAAAGCAAGGACACCTACCACTAAAGTCACAATGAATAAGATAATAAAATTGATTTTATGTAAATATTTATCTCTAACCCATCCGATAAAGAAAGCAACAAATGGATATAAGAATAAAAATCCTGCAGATGGACCAGCAAATGCACCTATACCGCCACGTCCACCAGATAAAACTGGTAATCCTACTGCAGCTAGTAATAAAAAGATAACTACGCTTAATGTACCTAATTTTCTACCTAAAATGATACCTGCTAAGAATATACCAATATTTTGTAATACAATTGGAACTGGCATGATTGGTAACGGAACCCCAGGTACTAATCCTAAAACACAAATGATTGCAGCCATTAGTGCTGTGTATACTAAATCTTTTGTACTCAATATGTTCATCCTCCTTACATGAAGATGATTATACCACTAATGTAAACCTAAGTGAATATATAGTTTACATTATTTTGCTCGTTTTGCTAAATCGCCTATATAGTTAAAGAACTTATTGCGTTCTACGAAATTGATCATATTAATCTCTCTACCATTATCACTTTGAACAGTTCTACCTTGACTCGGACCATGAGCAATTACATCTACATTTAGTTTTACTGATTTAGTTAATTTTGGATTTCCAACATAAGCTGTCGTAAGTACATCCCATAAGAAATACGTTGAATTAGTAACAAAATGAGTTAATGGTGGGACTGCTGCATAACTAACACCTAAGAAATCAATACCTGTAAAATGACGCTCATCAGCCCAACGTTGTCTTACATCTAAAGTTAATGGGACTTGGTTTGTACTTTCTAGTGCAACCATGTCTATTTTAATTTCACTATCAAATACTATTTTAACTGCTTCTGGATCCCAAAAAGCGTTCCATTCTGCAGTGCCATCATGTTCGGGTTCTTCAACGTTCCCTTTTTCTAGAAATGTTCCGCCCATCCAAACAAGTTTTTCAATTTTATTTTCGATTGTTGGATCAGTTTTTAAAGCCTTTGCTAAATCTGTTAATGGTCCAGTAAATAGTAGAATGAGCTTATCTTCTGCTTTTTTAAGTTTATCTATAATATCTTCATAAGCTTCAAGTGTGTTTTCTTTTGACTCAGCACTGGCCACTTTTTCATTTAAAATAGGTAATGCATCCATGAAGAAAGCATGCATTCTCCAATCTTTTGGAAATGGATTTTTGCCTCTTTCATAAGATGGTGCAACATCAAGTTTTTGCTTCGAAAAACGGTTAATTATTTTTATAGATGCACTTAAAGATGGCTCTAAGTAACAATCTGCTCCAATTGTACTAACTCCTACTAGTTCTACATTCTCCATATGTATAAGTAAAAATAATGATACTAGATCATCGACGCCACCATCATGATTAAAATAAACTTTTTTCATAGATGATTCTCCTTTAATTGTATTTAAACATATTATAATTATGAGTTATTTCATTATATCTAATAATTACAAAGATTACACAAAAGAACAAAAAGAAGTTGAGCCATCGACCATGACTCAACTTCATCTTTATTGATATTGATTATTTAGTATCCATTAATTTTTTCTTTAAATCTTTACGCATAAAGTCTAAACTGTATGGATCATTGTACCAGTATGTTTCTGCTTTCACTTTAATGACTTTATCATTTTTAACTGCCGGCAAGTTTTTCCACATATTAGTTTTTTCATAAGCTGGTGTCGCTTTGCCTTCACTTGTTGAAACAATGTAATCGCCAGCGTATTTATCAACTTTTTCTTGTTTTACTTCAGCAAATCCTGCTTTTTTAGTTAAATCATCAACTGCTTTAGGCATTTTCAAACCAAATGCTTGATAAAGAATTTCGCCACCACGGCCCCAATGATCGCCGTAAGTATATAATTTCTTATCAAATTCATCAAAAATGGTTACAGTTTTATCTTTACCAATTTTATCTTTGATTTCTTTACCATCTTTAGCAGTTTGATTTTTCCAGTCTTTTTCCCATTTTTTAACTGCATCTTCTTTACCTAGTAATTTACCTAATTCCTCTTGTTGTTCTAGATAATTGTGTTTTGCATAGTTAAATGGAACAGTTGCTGCAATTTTCTTGTATTTTTTTATATTTTTATTTTGATCTAATACGATAATTAAATCTGGTTTTTCTTTGGCAACTTTCTCAACATCGTCGTCACCAACTTTAGTAACACCTTTAAATTTATCTTTTAAAACATCACTTTGATCAACTTGGTTACTTACTGCTACGACGTTACCACCTAATTTTTTTACGCCACCAGCATATGATGGTGCAACAACAGCAATACGTTTTGGATTTTTAGGAATATCAATTTTTTTCCCGTCATCCGTTTTGTAAGATTTTGTTTCTGCCTTTTTATCAGACTCTTTAGAGCCATTCCCTGAATTGTTACCACATGCAGCTAATAACAACACGAGCGCTATTAAAGGTAATAATAATTTTTTCATATTTTCCTCCTAATGAAAACGATTATCAATTTCATTAAAATTATACAAGATTGCATGTAGTTTTACAATAAGATTTTATAATAATTAATTTGATATTTTACAATGAATGTCAACCTAACTTACATTAAACCAGTAATACTTTTAGCAATATTAGTATATGCCATATCTTCCATTGGTGGATTATGAAGTCCTGCTCGTATATCACGATAATATCTTTGTAGTGGTCTCTCCATCTCCAGACTCTTAGCACCAACAATTCTCATTGCTAAATCTACCACTTCCAATCCTTGATTTAATACTAGGACTTTACTTGCAGATGTCTCATTCCAAATATCCGTATCTTTCTCATATAATTGATATCCATGAGCAGTACTCCATAGAAAATGTCTTGCAGATAATAAAAGTGATTCCATTTTACCTAGATTTTGTTGTACTGTCGGAATTTCAGCAATTGTTCCATCTATGCTATTAGGACTATATGTTTTTGCAAAATCTACTGCATAGTCTCTTGCTGCTTGAGCAATACCTAAATATACACTTGGAATATGCAATATCCATCCATTCAATGATGGCTTACGTTGATGTTCTACAAAATATTGTTCAGGTATCTTCACATCATTTAATACTAAATCATGACTTTCAGTTGCTCGCATACCTATCATATTCCAATTATCAGCAATATCTACGCCTTCAAAGTCTCTAGGAACCAAAAAGAAACCCACTTGTCCTAGTTCTTCTACATAAGCACCAACCACAAAGTGTGTTAACGCCTTACTCATTGATGTAAAAGTTTTGACACCATTTAAGACATATCCGTCATCTACTTTGACTGCGTTTGTAGCAGGACGACCACCTCGTGTAGGACTACCAGTTTCTGCTTCACTCACTGCACGATTAACAAGTGCACCCTTCTTCACTTCTTCAGCAAATTCATCTAACAAATCTTGTGCCCACATTTGTTGTTCATAAAGCTGACCAACTACACTTAAATGCCAACCGATAGATAGTGCAGTTGCACCGTCAATACTTGCTAAATATGTTTGTAGTATCACCATATCTTCAATTGTTCCACCCTCACCACCATATGCTTTAGGTAAGGTTAATAATGTATATCCTTCATCAATAAGCCATTGTACATTTTCATATGGAAAACGTGATTCAATATCATTGTTTTCTACATACGATTTAAATTGATCTTCTACTGATTTAAATTTTTCTATCCATTTTCGTTGCAACTCAGTTTGGACTAATAATGATTGTCCCATTTCTTCACCTCATTAACGTATTACTTTTAGCTTAATTATTCTTAGTTTAACACTCGACATTATTAATTAAAAGTACCGAAATCACAGAATCCCTACTTTACCGATAAGAATTAATGTGATAAGTTAATTTTAATGAAAAAGGGAGGTTAGCAACTTGATCAAAGTAGAACATTTATCTCATTTTTACCATTCAAATCAAGTGCTTAAAGATATTAATTTTTCACAGCAAAGGGGAACAGTGACAGCTATTATAGGTCCAAGTGGTTCTGGGAAGACCACTTTACTCCGTACATTGAATGCTCTTGCTATTCCTTCAAAAGGACAAATCACAATTGATGAGTGCCAGTTCAATGCCGAGCAACACAATAAAAAAGATATTTCACACCTGAGACAACAATCAGCAATGGTCTTTCAAAGCTATCAACTATTTAAAAATAAAACTGTGCTTGAAAACATAACTGAAGGTCTTATTTATGGCCAAGGTAAGAGTAAAAAGGAAGCTATACATATTGCTGAAGAACATTTGCGTATGGTTAATTTAATTGCACATAAGGATAAATACCCAATTCAACTTTCCGGAGGTCAAAGCCAACGTGTAGGCATCGTACGCGCACTTGCACTTAAGCCCAAAGTCTTACTATTAGATGAACCTACTTCAGCATTAGATCCTGAGTCTATTCAAAGTATTTTAAACTTAATCAAAAGTATCGCACAACAAGGTATGACGATGGTTATAGTGACGCATGAAATTAGCTTTGCACAAGCGATTGCCGATCAAATTTTGTTTATTGATAACGGTGAATTAATTAAACAAGGCACACCTAACGATGTACTACACCAACCAAGTAACGAACGCATCCAACGTTTTATTCAACGAATTAAAACAGAGGAGGATGTAACTTGAAACATATTAGAATGTATTTCATATTAACCATTCTCATATTAAGTGTCTCTCTTCTTTATTCATGCTCAAATGACAAAGCACAGCACGCAACGAAATCACATCCCAAAGAAGTTAAAGTCGCACTTTCAGCTGAAGTTAACCCACCCTATCTGTATACCGATAAAAACAATCATTTTATAGGGCTAGATATGGAATATATGAAACTATTAGAAAAGAAATTACCGCAGTATGATTTTAAATATGAGGTTGGCGAAGAAGAATCTAATTTAGTAGGTATTGGTTCTAAAAAGTTTGATATGGGCATTAATTGGTTCTTTAAAACGCCTGAAAGAGAGAAGCAGTTTTTATACCAAGATGTGCCGTATAGTTACGCACTACCTATGCTCGCAGTTAATAAGAAGAATAATGATATACATCAACTCAGTGACTTAACTCAAAAAAGGTTAACACCTATGGCTCCGAGTGGCGGTTTATTTTCAATATTAAAGCAATATAATCAGACTCATGATAAAAAGATAGATATAGATACGATTCAATCACCTTCTAACGGTGACAACTTGAAGATGGTTGGTAATGGACGTCGTGACGCTATGTTTCTAAATTGGAATACATATAAAGCTATTCAAGACAAAGTTCACGAAGACGTTAAGATTGGTGGCATCGTTAAAAAAGAACCGCTTCATATTGTTTACAATAAAGATAACCAACAATTACATGATGATATCGATCAAGCGACACGTGAATTAAAAAAAGAAGGCAAGCTTCAACAATTATCTCAAAAATACTTTGATATCAATGTGTTCGATGATTTAAACAAGATCAATCATCACAAAGATCAATTGGAGGTGAAATAGCTAAATGTCTGCTACACAATGGTTAGATTTATTTAAACAAGTTGTCCAACAATTGCCCATTACTTTAGTCATGATAATATGCGCACTCATATTAGCCACTATATTAGGTTTAATACTTACTATGATTCGTATAAAGCAAGTGCCCTATCTATCAACATGTGTAAGAGTCTATCAATCATTTATGAGAAGTACACCACTTCTTCTTCAATTATTTTTAGTTTACTTTGCCTTACCTCAATTTCTATTAATATTTCAGATCAATATTAATCATTTCGATCGATTATTTTTTATTATTTTAGCATTCAGTCTACATAGTGCAGCCTATTTATCTGAAGTATTTCGAGCAGGTTATGTATCGGTAGATTATCGTCAAATTGAAGCTGGGCTTTCAGTAGGATTAAGTTATCCAAGAATCTTAAAGGATATCATTATACCGCAAGCATTAAGAAACAGCATACCCAATTTAACAACTCAAATCATTGAACTCATAAAAGATACATCATTAGCTTTCACTATTGGCATTATAGATATGATGGGACAAGTTCAACTGATTATTGGAAATAATTATGGGTTAGGTATGTTAGAAGTATATGTTGTGATTTCTATTATCTATTGGTTACTTGCATTAATTATTCAGGGAACATTTACAATTATCAGTAAAATTTCAGAAAAGCCTTATCAAGTTTAGGGGGACATTCAAGTGACTTTTATTTTCCATACTATTATTGAAGTTTTAAAAGGTGTACCTAACACTTTAGCAGTAACTTTAATTGCCATGTGTGTAGGTATACTAATTGGATCCATATTTGCTCTGATTCGTTTACATCAAATTCCTGTACTATCTCAATTTGTAGTTATCTATAATTCATTTTTTAGAAGTACACCATTAATAGTACAATTATTTGTGTTTTATTATGGCGTCCCAGCATTCATTCTTTGGTTTAACGACATATGTCATACATCTATGAATCCAGATATGGTCCCTCCTTTATTGATTGCAGCTATCACTTTTTCATTACATGCAACGGCTTACTTATCCGAATCAATTAAAGGTGGTTTACTTTCAGTAGATACAAAGCAAATTGAAGCCGCACAAACTGTAGGATTATCAAAATGGAATGTTTATCGACGTATTGTATTTCCACAAGCATTTGGATATGCACTACCTAATATTGAAAACCAATTTATTATGTTATTAAAAGGGACTTCCCTTGCTTTCTCTGTCCAAGTAACAGAAATAATGGCAATTAGTACTGAAATGGCTAATGAAGGCTATCAATTTGTACCAGTTTATACTGTCGCTGCAATATTTTATTGGGCATTAGCGATTATTATTGAGCTCATCTTCCATAAGTTAGAACTCCATACAACCCATTATTTAGTGTCATAAAATGAAACTCTGGAACGCGCTTTTTAATAAGCGTGCACCAGAGTTTTTAATTAATTCTTGTTCTCAATCTCTCTATGAGGACGACCAGCAAATAACATGATCCATGTTGCTAGAATAAATGGCATCGTCAATGATGGCAAACCAATGGGTTCAAGCATTGTATTCAAACCTAAATTCAATAAAACAGTTAATAATAAACCGAGGAATGTTGAGAAATATGTATTGATACTCGTCTTGAATGTGGTACCTAATGCTATTGCTGTTAATATTAAATTATAACCAAATAAACCTTGATTAATGTCATTCACATTACCACCTAACATAGCTACAATAACAAAACCGAGTACATTACCTAAAATGGCATATACCGTTGCTTTTCTAGAATCGATTAAGATCCCAATTAATATGAGCAAACCTGCCCATATACTAGGTAAGATAAACACTTCACTAAATCCTTCTAAAGTGGTTTTAATGATATTTACATGTTCAGAACTATGGTTCTTCACAATGGATTCTACAGTTCCCGGAATAATATTCAACGGTGTTTTGACCGCTCTCACTTGTTCTGATATTGAAATAGCAAACCAAGTTACAATAACAAATGGTGCTGTTAACATTGCTATACCATAAGGCTTTAACCATTCTCTAATAGCTGAACCAATTGGTAAAGTTAACACAGTAGCCACAATCGTTATCAAAATACCTGCCCAATTTTCATTTAAAAACAAAGTTAATGCAATGGCAGTTAACACTGGACTAAAACCCGCTAAACCATCATTAATTTCTTGTTCGGAATAGTTAACATGTGGCGCTAATACATATGCGATTATACTTCCAACGAGTGCACTTAATCCCACTTTCCAATTACCAATAAATAAAGCAATTAACACTAATAATCCTGTGTAATGATTATTAATTAATAACACTTGGGATATATTCTTTAAAATAATACTTACTGCTTTCATGACATATGCCCCCTAATTTCATAATTATCATGATACATCACTTTTTAAAAAATGTGTATAAATATGTTATTTACTCTTTTTATATAATATACGTATTAATAAAATTAAATGTTTTTTATAATTGCATTCTAAAAATCAAATATTTTGTGCCTTTTATTTAAAATTTGAAACTTATCGACTCATTATACTTGTTAATTATTAAAAATCGTCCTAATATAAAATTTGCAAGTTTATTTTGCAATTATAAATATTTGAAAGAAGGGATTATTTTGCATTTTACACAACGAGAGCAAGATAAATTAATGATTGTTGTGGCTGCAGAAGTTGCTCGTCGCAGAAAAGCACGAGGCCTTAAACTAAACCATCCAGAAGCACTGGCTTTAATTAGTGACGAATTATTAGAAGGCGCAAGAGATGGAAAAACAGTAGCTGAATTAATGAGCTTTGGTAAAACAATTTTAAATGAAGAAGATGTAATGGATGGTGTTGCAAGTATGATTACTGAAATCGAAATCGAAGCAACATTCCCAGATGGAACTAAATTAATCACTGTCCATCATCCAATAGTTTAAGGAGGACGTTAATATGATTCCTGGAGAAATTAGAATTAAAAATACAGATATTGAAATTAATCCAAATTCACCAGAAACGGTACTTGAAGTAAAAAACACTGGAGATCGCCCTATTCAAATAGGCTCACATTTCCACTTTTTTGAGGCTAACTTAGCTTTGGACTTTGAACGCAACAAAGCTTACGGTAAACATTTAGATATTCCTGCTGGTGCAGCTGTCAGATTTGAACCTGGAGATGTCAAACAAGTCCAACTTGTAGAGTATGCAGGTAATCGTAGAATTTATGGCTTCCGCGGATTTGTAAATGGTCCAATCGATGGTTCCCGTGTATATCGTCCAACTGGCGAAGACGATAAATATGCAGGCGTATTCAATGACGAAGGCCATGATAATGTCAATAAAAAAGGTGGTACGAAATAATGAGCTTTAAAATGACACAATCACAATACACAAGTTTATACGGTCCAACCGTTGGTGACGCTGTAAGATTAGGTGATACTAACCTATTTGCAGAAGTTGAGAAAGATTATGCTAATTATGGTGACGAAGCTACTTTCGGGGGTGGGAAATCTATTCGTGATGGTATGGCACAGAATCCTAACGTAACTCGTGATGATAAAAATGTAGCCGATTTAGTTTTAACGAACGCAATGATTATCGATTATGACAAGATTGTTAAAGCGGATATCGGAATTAAAAACGGCTATATTTTTGCAATCGGTAAAGCGGGTAATCCAGACATTATGGATAATGTGAATATCATCATCGGTAGTACAACAGATATCATTTCTGCTGAAGGAAAAATCGTAACAGCTGGTGGTATCGATACTCATGTTCACTTTATCAATCCTGAGCAAGCCGAAGTTGCTTTAGAAAGCGGTATTACAACACATATCGGTGGTGGTACTGGTGCTTCAGAAGGTGCAAAAGCAACAACTGTAACACCTGGCCCTTGGCATATTCATCGTATGTTAGAAGCTGCAGAAGCATTACCTATCAATGTTGGTTTCACAGGTAAAGGTCAAGCAGTCAATCATACAGCACTTATCGAACAAATACACGCGGGTGTCATTGGCTTAAAAGTGCATGAAGACTGGGGTGCTACACCATCAGCATTAAGTCATGCGTTAGACGTAGCAGATGAATTCGATGTTCAAATTGCACTTCATGCCGATACATTAAACGAATCTGGATTTATGGAAGATACAATGAAAGCTGTCAATAATCGTGTCTTACACATGTATCATACTGAAGGCGCTGGTGGCGGACATGCACCAGACTTAATTAAATCAGCTTCTTATTCAAATATTTTACCTTCATCTACTAACCCTACACTACCTTATACACATAATACTGTAGATGAGCATTTAGATATGGTTATGATTACACACCATTTAAATGCTTCAATTCCAGAAGATATTGCATTTGCAGACTCACGTATTCGTAAAGAAACCATTGCTGCTGAAGATGTATTACAAGATATGGGTGTTTTCAGTATGATTAGTTCTGACTCACAAGCGATGGGACGTGTCGGTGAGGTCATCACGCGTGCATGGCAAACTGCTCATCGTATGAAAGAACAACGTGGTCCATTAGAAGGCGATTCAGAGTATAACGATAATAATCGTATTAAACGTTATATTGCGAAATATACAATTAACCCTGCTATTACACATGGCATTTCTGACTATGTTGGTTCAATTGAATCTGGTAAATTAGCTGACTTAGTATTATGGGATCCTGCTTTCTTTGGTGTTAAACCTGAGCTTGTAGTAAAAGGCGGTTTAATAAATGTAGCAGTTAATGGTGATGCTAATGGTTCTATCCCAACCTCAGAACCTATGAAATATCGTAGAATGTATGGACAATATGGCGGTAATATTACTCATACAGCTATGACATTTGTCTCTAATACTGCTTATGAAAATGGTATTTACAGACAACTTAATTTACAACGTATGGTAAGACCTGTTAAAAATATCCGTAACTTGACTAAAGCAGATATGAAGAATAACAGTGCGACACCTAAATTAGATGTTGATCCACAAACATATGAAGTTTATGTTGATGGGGAAAAAATTACAAGTGAACCAGCAACTGAGTTACCATTAACTCAAAGATACTTCTTATTCTAGGAGGATGCAAATTAATGATTATCGAAGAGATTCAAGGCAATATAGCCAATTTATCAGCTGAAGAAAAAAATAAGCATGTTGAGAAAGTTTATCTAGAAAATTCTGATCTAGTTAAACGTATTCAACGTGTTAAAACAGATCACGGTAACGAATTAGGTATCCGATTAAAACAACCTATCGACTTACAATATGGTGATATTTTATATCAAGATGAAACCAATATGATTATCGTAGATGTTAATTCTGAAGATTTATTAGTGATTAAACCACGTAATTTAAAAGAAATGGGAGATATCGCCCATCAACTTGGTAACCGTCATTTACCAGCACAGTTCACAGAAACTGAAATGTTAGTTCAATATGACTATCTTGTTGAAGATTTACTAAAATCTTTAGGCATTCCATATAGTCACGAAGATAGAAAAGTAAATCAAGCATTTAGACATATAGGTCATTCTCATGATTGATCATCAAAATTTACGTTTATTTCAGTTCTGTGATTCACAATTTCCGACGGGTGCTTTCAGCCATTCATTCGGATTAGAGACCTATATACAACGTGAATCAGTCAATAATGATGTCACTTTTGTGCAATGGTTAAAACTATTTTTAAATGAACAACTAACGTATTCGGATGGTCTTGCGATGAGAATCGTTTATGAAGCTCTTGAAGCAAATGACTTAGATAAGATTTTACGTATGGATCAACTTATATTCGTACAAAGTATTCCTAAAGAAACACGTGTTGGTGCAAAACAAATGGGAACTCGTATGGTGAAATTAGCGATGGAATTATACGATAGCGAATGGATTAATTGGTATCATGAACAAATGAAAAGTAAAAAAGCCAAATTACATCCAGCTATTTGCTTCACTATGCTTGGCTATCACTTAGGTGTTGATATAGAAACAATCATTGATTATTACCTTTATCAAAATGTATCAAGTTTAACACAAAATGCAGTGAGAGCTATCCCTTTAGGACAAACAGCGGGTCAAAAAGTGGTTACACAAATGGTGTCATATATAGAAGAAACGAGAAATCATATTTTATCACTTGATGAAAGCGACTTTGGTATGACAGCACCTGGTTTAGAATTAAACCAAATGGAACATGAAAATGTTAATGTAAGAATCTTTATTTCATAGGAGGTATCAGTATGACTGAACCAATTAAAATTGGAATTGGTGGTCCTGTTGGTGCAGGTAAAACCCAATTAATAGAAAAAGTAGTCAGACGTTTATCTAAAGACATGAGTATCGGCGTTATAACAAATGACATTTATACAAAAGAAGATGAAAAAATCTTAGTTAATACAGGTGTCTTACCTGAAGATAGAATTATCGGTGTTGAAACAGGCGGTTGCCCTCATACAGCAATTCGTGAAGATGCTTCTATGAACTTTGCTGCTATTGATGAGTTATTAGAACGTAATGATGATATTGAACTAATCTTTATTGAATCTGGTGGCGATAACTTAGCAGCGACATTCAGTCCTGAACTTGTTGATTTTTCAATTTATATCATTGACGTAGCTCAAGGTGAAAAAATCCCTCGTAAAGGTGGACAAGGTATGATTAAATCAGACTTCTTCATCATCAATAAAACGGATTTAGCACCACATGTTGGCGCGTCATTAGAACAAATGGCTGAAGATACAAAAGTATTTAGAGGCGACAGACCATTCGCGTTTACTAACTTGAAAACAGATGAAGGTCTTGATGAAGTGATTGAGTGGATTGAACGAGATACATTACTTAAAGGATTATCGTAATGTCTCAACAAGCTTGGACAGGTCAACTTGATTTAACCGTATTTAATAATGGCAGTCGTTCAGTTGCACGTGATATCTTTTTTGAAAAAGCATTAAAGGTTATTCGTCCTGTATATTTAAACGGATCAAACATCCCTACTTTCTATATTGTTAACGTAGGTGGAGGTTATCTAGACGGTGACCGTTATTCAATGAATTTCAATATTGAAGATAATGCAAGTGTCACGTTGACTTCTCAAGGTGCAACCAAAATTTATAAAACATTAAACGACCGAGTTGAACAATATCAAACATTCCATTTAAAACCAAACGCATACATGGAATATATTGCAGATCCAATTATTGCATATGAAAATGCTAAATTTTATCAATACAATCGCTTTGACTTAGATCAAACAAGTGCCATGTTTTATACCGATATCCTTACACCTGGCTACTCATCAGAAGATAAAAATTTTTCTTATAAATATATGCATTTAGTAAATGAAATATACATTGATGATGAATTAGTAACTTATGATAACCTTATGTTAAATCCCGAAAAAAATTCAATAGATTCTATTGGTTATATGGAAAATTATACTCATTTAGGATCAGCTTATTTTATTCATCCTAATGTAAATCAAAGATTTATCGATGAGGTTTATGATCAAATTAAACATTTTGAGAAAGAATTAAATTGTCGACTTGGCATTTCACAATTACCAACACACGGGCTATCGATTAGAATTTTATCTAACCGTACACAGTATATTGAAAAGATCCTTGAAACAGTTCAAGCTTATATCGCTAATATGCTGTATGATAGAAATTTAAATTTCTTAAGAAAATATTAATATGAATCAAGTGTCAAAATGATTAAAATTTAAAAAGGCTTGGTTGCCATTTGGTAACCAAGCCTTTCTTTATTTGAAAAATAAGGGGCGAAGCTAAATTATGTAATTAAGATGCTATTCAGTTTGTGGTTAATGGATCATTTTTATCGTATCTACAATAAGAAAACATTCATTAACCTTGAAACACACCCATTTTCCAATAAGTTTATAATGATAAACACCTATAATTCCCTAGCTACACGATAAAAGCGTAACAACTAATGCTCCACTTTCTTACTCAATTCCAAAACTTACTTTCCATCACAATTAATTATCTGAATTTGAACCATTAAATATAAAATATAATAAAACAAGTCACTTAGATATATTGTTCTAATTCATCAATGAGTTGCTTAATTTTATCCTTTTGTTCTTTTGTAACAAAAACTATTACTGTACGTTCGTCATGCACGCTTCTCTTTTTAGATAATAAATTTAACTCTTTTAATTTTTGTAATGCTTTAGTTAAGTAATATGGTTTAAATTCAGAACATGTTGCAATTTCTTTAGACGATATTTCATTAGATTCACTTTTTAATATGTAATTCAGAATATAAATTTCTTCATAGTTAAGATTATATTGCTTTTTAGTATCTCTAAAGAATTTTTTCACTTGAAATGTAGCGTCAACTAAATCATTAATATTTTTTATTTTTGCCATTCTAAAACCACTCCTCTGATGCACATCTTGTTGTAGCAAGGTTCACATAATTTCATCTTACTGAATTGATCTCCACCCATGTTACAAAGTTCATTTTAAACAAACAAGTTTAAAAATTCAATAATTTTATTACTCGAATTTGCATTTATATATTTATTTCTTTTCTCAAACATTTATTTAACTTTTTTCAAGGTTATTAAATTAAATATATCACAATTTTACCACTTATTCTGAAAGTGTATATTTTAAATATTTTATAATTCCTATTTGATTAGTTGGTTTTTTAAAAATAATAAATTGGCAAGCAATATAAATATAAAAATAACGATATGCCATAATAATGCGAATTGTAATGGCATATCGTTATATATAATTAACAGTATTGTTAATATCTAATTCAAATACTTCATAAATATGTTCGATTAAGCTTGTATTTTTTCTTTTACGAAATCTACAAACGCTTGAACATCGTTAGATTTAAAATCATGCATTGGAATTTGGCCAATATTAAACTCAAATAAAATTGTTTCACCATCGAATTCAATATTGTTAACTTCATCGTAACCAATATTTCTATAATAGAATTGACCATTCATATCTACATTCATAATTAAACGCTCAGATGTAGCTATAAATGCACCCTCAAATTGAGATTGTCCTTGAACTTGGTAATCCATAATTCCTAATACTGAAGGACCTTTCTTCTCTGTTGGAAATAAATCATTAGGATTGACATTATCTAAAATCATACACAAACTCCTTCTATCTTTTACTCACTTATTTATATATCTTTAATTCCCTCTTTTAAAATTTCGTAACATGATTCGATAATAGAAACTACTAAGCTCATATTACAATGTTTTATTTTAAGTATGATAGACCGTTCATCTTCAACACATCTTTCTTTTATTATATACCCTTTTTGTTTCATTTTTTTTATATTTGGGCTTAAAGCTCCAACGCCTCTTTGCGTTTGATATCTCATATACTTTATCGTCATTTCATTTTCATTAATAAGTAAAGTCGCTAACACATATAGTTCTTCTATTGTAAGATTATATTCATTTAGGCATTGATTAATATAACTCATCATTTCATTACAGGTTATATAATACTGAATAGAATGTTTTGTTCTAGCATTTATTATTAATTGATTAGAACTGATGATCTCAAGTAGTTCACTAAACAAAAAATGTATTTTTTCTTTTTGTAATTCAGTTATGGTAATACTCAGTTTGCGCTGGTCTTCATCCTTACGTTCTTTCAATATCCAATGATGTTGGTATAAGTATTTTAACATTTGTAGTATCTTTGTTTTCTGTTCGAACTTTGTAAGATGGTTAAGATCAATATATTTCTCGTTGTTATTCTCGTTGACTAAGAAATAAAGTAATTTAATATGATCAAGTGTTAAATGGTATGAATATTTTAAATAATCATTTGCTCCTTTAATAATCATGTAGTGTGCAATAAAGAGCTCTATTTTTACATTTGACATGATAAACCTTCCCCTTTTCATACCAGCCATACGTCATTAACTAAACTAAAATATTAATATGAACAATTGTTATACTTGGAAGTTGTATAATGTTTTCGCCTGTTTCTCTTTTACAAATTTCACCAATCCAATATAAATTTTCTGTTTTTACCTCACTGGTGATTAATTGCCTATCTCCTTTAATTGACTTCATAAAAGTTTGATAGTCTATCATGTTAATTTCAGCATGATTGATATTAGTTATATTTGCGAAATTTAATTGAACAACATCAATATTAGGATTTTTAGTCATAGGTATATCTAAGAGTGCAATACACTGATATTCATTTCTATAATGTGACACTATCAAGTAATCATTCTCATAAATAACATTACCACGCAATTGATTGTATGCATCTAATAAAAATAAAGTAGAAAGCGCGCTTGTAAATTGAGATGGTTGTATATCTTTCATGTCTATATCATCCCAATGTAAATAAACAGAATTAATATTTTTTAGTTGATTAAAAATTTCCTTAAAATGTTTAAAATCCGATTGTTTGATAAAACTTGTATGATTATCCTGTATTAAATTGCTAATCATTAAATTTTCATTGTTATTTAAATTTAACTCTCTCATATGATTTAAAGGTACCATAATCATATCCACTAGACTTTCCACTCTATGAAGCTGCTTTAAGTGGTGGTGATTAGGAGCCCAAATTAAAAGATAATCATCAAAATATAAATGCAATAATTGTTTAAACGTTTTAATTCCATCAATATTGCACCCTTGAATTAAAAATTCTAATTTTTCATTTTTAAAACGCCTCGTTATATTAAACAATATTTTAATCAATTTCTGGATAGCTATTTTTTCCAATGAAGTCAATTTCTCTGACTGTTCTGTTTTAATTTTATAAACGGGAATCATATTAACATCATTTAGCATCTTCAAAAGTTGATTTAAATGACCTTCAAATACTTTAATTTGCTTTATAAGTAAATTGAATTCGACTTCTATAATGATATGAATAGGATTACATCTATAATTCAATTTTTCTTTTAATTTCAACAAATCAAAATGACTAAGTGTCATTAATTTATTTATTTCTATATACAAGTGATAAGGGAGAACCGCCCTACACTGTTGATTTAATGGAAAGTCAATATCGATGAACATAGATGTATGTTGTTTATCTTTATTAACGTGGTTTAAAAGTCTTAATATACTCTCGTCCAATTTAATTTCTTTCGTTTGATTATTAGAGATAGATGTCTCTATATATTGTTTTCTAATTAATTTGGGAGTTTGACCGTAAGCATCTTTAAATAGCTTTATAAACCTAGAATAATGATTAAATCCGTGTTTTATAGCAATATACTCGATTGATTGATCTGTTGATAAAATGTCAATCAAACAAAATTTAAGTCTAATATGATTTAAATATTGGTTAAAACTATAATAAGGTGTATGTTGAAACATTTGAGTTAATTGATGGCTTGGCACATTTGTTGCATTCACTAATTCATTTTTATTTATTTTTCTTGAGTGGTTGTCTACTAAATAATTATGAATAGGTTCTGAAATAAGTGACACGCCTTGCTTTTCCTTTATATCTGAGGCGATTGAGCATAATTCAATACATAAGTATTTGATAACTTTATCAATCATCATTTCTTCTGTTTGGTTTATACATTTTAATTCAATTAGCTTTGCTATTAAATCAATAATTTTCGAGTAATTCGCCGTTTGTATTTCTCCACCTTCTAATCTTGTACGGTGGGTTACGAATCTTAAGAAATCCTTAGTTGAAACTTCTATTAAGCATGCTATAGCTTGGTTTTCACTTTTAATTTGATATACATCATTCATCATAACGAGTAAAACACGCCCAGGACATAACTCATATTCTTTTAAGTTAATGAACACTTTACCTGTCCCTTTTAACCAATAAATAAGTTTGATATTTGATTCTTTGCTATTATTTATAATTAAATTCTGAAATATTCGGACTGAATAGTTTTCTATCATGTTGTTTCCTCACGCTGCTTACAATAACATCATCCATATAACTTTATGTATTGATTTAATAAATATCTCTTAATTAGATAACCTCTATCTTCACAGTCAATTTTATACTGATTTAACATCCTATAGTATCAATTCTTTTAAAAATTATATCAATTTTTATTTATATTAAAATAGCATGTTTTAGACTAATTGTTACTTTATCCATTTTTCTATATATTTTATCCCTTGATGAGGCCAATCATATTATCAAGATTAGTAAACTTTTTACATGTAATATTAAATGATGCTGTCCCACGCTTTAATTTATTATTCATCCTTTAAAATATAATACAATTTAAATTTTCTGTAAGTTTACAGATATGTAACACATTTTTTCGTAATATTTTAATTTCATTCAATAAATAGCTTAACCATCATATTTTAACAAAATCTTTGCCCTATTATTTTTAATTTAAGTTGTGTAACAATATTAGCAAAAAATTACAAATCCATAACAACGCCCACAAATCCAATTTTTTTTGGTAAAGTATTGCTTGTCGTTAAGAACGAATTCAATTACTTAAAAACATAGCTTACATGCTATTAAAATTATAAAAATAAATTGGAGGATATTTATCAAATGAAAAAAATCGCTACAGCTACAATCGCTACTGCAGGAATCGCTACTTTCGCTTTTGCAAACCATGATGCTCAAGCAGCAGAGAATAATAATGGTGGATATAACCCAAATGATCCAACTTCATATAGCTATTCATACACAATCGATCAACAAGGTAACTACCACTACACTTGGCAAGGTAACTGGAGCCCAGACAAAGTAAATCATAATAACAGCTACGATTATGGTTACAATACTCAAGCTTACAACAATTACAATAACTACAATTATAATAATTATGATTATGGGTATAACACTCAATCTTATAACACACCACAACGTACAGGTGGTTTAGGTGCAAGTTATTCAGCAACAAGCCATAACGTACATGTAACTGCAACATCTGCACCATCTTCAAATGGTATTTCATTATCAAGAGCAACTTCAAATGGAGGTAACTTATACACTGCTGGACAATGTACATATTATGTATATGACCGTGTAGGTGGAAAAGTTGGTTCAACTTGGGGTAACGCTAATAACTGGGCAAACGCTGCAGCAGCTGCAGGTTACACTGTAAATAATCGTCCAGCAGCAGGTGCTATTTTACAAACAAATCAAGGTGGATTTGGTCATGTCGCTTACGTTGAGAGTGTTAATAGTGACGGTTCAATTCGCGTTTCAGAAATGAACTATGGACATGGTCCTGGTGTTGTAACATCACGTACTATTTCAGCTAGCCAAGCTGGTTCATATAACTATATTCACTAATATTTTAATTACATTCAAAAACCGAGTATAACATTCACAAATTTGTGAATGTTATACTCGGTTTCTTTATATGATTGCAACTATTATATTAACGATTTAATTGAGACAAATATCTAAAAGACTGTCTCGTTAATAACCAAGTAAACCAGGTAACATCGCTACAACCTTACCCGGTTCATTGGTTACAAACAAATTCAAATAATCTTTCTTGATTCGCTTTTTCTACATAATAATTGGCAATTTATTAAATGTTGTTTAAAAGAATTCGTTTAGTCTAATATTTCACGATTAAATTCCGCTACAAAACTCAATCACTACTCTAATTAGAAGGATATTTATCAGTTAAAACATCTTTCAGATATAATCGCTACAATTTATATCTATGTAATTGTTTTAACATATTTAATACTTTCCACATTTTCATTAATTTAAACTTCACTTTTATTAATTTTTTTAATTCCTATTCCTGTAAAACCATAAATAACGGCAATGATTGCACATATATAACAAGGTATTGTCCAAATAAAGAAGTCGTTAACACTGACATTCAATTGATGAGCATAGTATATACCTGATGTTCCCCATGGTATTAGCGGTAATACCATTGTACTTGAGTCTTCCAATGTTCGAGATAATACAGTTTGGGATAAATGTCTCTCTTCGAACATTTCTTTCATTAGTACCCCTACCATAATAATAACGATAGATGCTACACCAGCTGCAAAAACTAACATAAGACAACATACGACAGTTACTAAGATAAGTGTACCAACCGAATGCACACCTTTTGATACTGTTTTTAATAAAACATCTAGACAACCGGCTTTTTCAACGATACCAGCAAATGCATAACCACAGAAAATGGTCACGATAATTTCAGTCATACTCATCATGCCACCCTGTTCGATGAGTGATTTGACGCTATTTGAAACATGACTTTGATTGACCATCGTATGACTAAAACCATTAAATGTTGCTTTAAAACCATCAACAATATTGAAATGGTTGTTAAATGTCCCTACTAAAAGCGCACTTAAACTTGATATTAACATCGCAGGAACTGTAGAAATTTTTAATAGTAAGCACACTATAATCACGATTAATGGAATCCATACAAACAAGTTAATGTTGTACACTTGTGTTAATTCATTAAGTAATTGCTTAATTTGCTTAGGATTCGTATGACTTTGATATTTTAATCCTGCAAAAAACCAAACGATTAATCCAATAATGGAAGCAGGTATCGTCGTCCACATCATCGATCTAATATGTGAAAAGATATTTACTTTTGTCACTAATGCGGCTAAGTTTGTCGTATCTGATAGTGGTGACATTTTATCACCAAACACCGCACCAGCAATAATAGCGCCTGCAGCCATGCCACCTTCAATACCTAATTGGTTTCCGATTGATATTAATGCAATACCAGCAGTTGATGCTGACCCCCAAGCCGTACCAGTGGCTACTGACGTAATTGCACTAATGATAAAAGCAGAAACTAAAAAGTAACTCGGATTTAAAAAATTAAGACCATAATAAATTAGTGCAGGTACAGTACCAGAGAACATCCAACTACCTACAATAATACCCACTGCTAAAATAATAAAAATCGCGGGCATAGCTGTATTTAAGCGTTTTGATATCCCCTCTTCCAAATCTTCCCAACGTAAGCCTACCCTATAAGCAATGCACGCTGCATAAGCTGAAGAGATAAGTAATAAAACTTGAATAGGTATATTAAAAATAACAAATCCTGTTGTTACTACAATGACCATGACAATAATTGTAGATATAGACTCTAAAAAAGTTGGCTGTCTTTTCATATATCTAAACCCCTTTATTTTTCTTTTTGAAACAAGACCTTTTTCCTTTCATTATTTTTAAATCACTATTCTAAATCTAATTTATCTAATCCTAGTTCCTCAACTGTTAGACCATCTTCAAAGAAATCACGTTCTAAAATAGTAGAAGCAATGACAATCACTGCATCAATATTAGGTGTTGGTACATCAATGACACGTCCCAAGCTAGACCATAGTACTAAGCCATATGCAATGTCTTCTGTTAAATATCTATTTTCTACATGATTTGGGCCAGGAATTTGGGAGAATACTGGACTCGTATTAAACAAACGATTTAATGGTTCATCTTCATCTTTACGTTCTAAATAACCTCTTTGAATTCTAGATTCTTTAGCAGTTTCTAATTCAAATCCCAATTTACGTCCTAGATTTAGTCGTTCTAATTCAATACCGTGAAGTAGACGAACTGTATGTTTTGTAATTCCTTCTTTATACAGTGAGAATTCATCTGCATAATCAATGCGTCCAACATTTAATAACGTTGGCCCTGGATGTACCTCTGGGTTACCATTTTCGAGATTTGTTTTAAGCAAGCTTTCCTCTTTAACTAAGTTGGGATAAATTTGTGATACTTTATCATAACTATCATTTAATTCTTCTCGATTAAATGTAGAGAAGTATACTCTACGCACATTCAACGATAAATCTACACGTGCTTCATTAAAATCAACGCGTGTTCCATACGTTAATGTATTTGCTTCTGCAAAATGAGGCCTTACATCAATATGTCTATCTTCAAGCACATTCATAAAGCGTATAGATGCCATTGATGCAGCAATGTTAAAGAATATAAGTTGATCATTTGTGACATGATAAGACATCACTTTTGCATAATATTCAATGAATGAAGATGGAATAATAACTTGTATAATATCTGCATCCTTCATCACATATTCAATATCATCACTAATATCTGTGAACTGTATGAATTTTTCTTCTCCTTCATTGTTAAAATCAAATCCGCCTTTTTCTATTGCTTTATTGAATTTTTCTAGAGATTGGTTACGACAATATAATTTAACCTTATGACCTTTATCAACCATATCTAGTGCAGCTGTAACAGCACCATTACCAGAACCAATAATTGCTATTTTCATTAAAATCCTCTCTCTTTCTTAATCATTTTCTTTCATTAAAAAAGCGGGACTGAAATGACTTTTATTAAAAAGATTTCTTAGTCCCACCCTATTTTTCAATCTTGCTACAAATCCTACGTGTAAAATCATAATTGAAAATGTAACAATCATTTTTAATTGGACAATGACGTTTGAATATTTGAATTCAACTTGATTAGCGTCTCACTAACTTTCAACTCATGAACTTGTAATAATTTTATATATCCTTATTTTAAATGAATTAAACCTTTAAATGAACAATAACGTATATCATGTTATAAGTAAATCTAAAAACTTATTTATCAATTTATAATTGTTTGATATAGTAAAGAAGTAATAAATTTATTTTACATATAAAATGGAGGTAATAGCATGACAGAGTACAATCAGAATGATGTTTTACATGATCAAACATCTGAAGTAGTTGATTCAGATAACCAAGAATCTCGATTAATGGCTATGTTAATCTATTTATTAAGTTTATTCAGTGGTTTTATTGGTCCGCTTATCATTTGGATAATCAAACATAAAGAATCTCGTTTCGTCAATAAAGCTGGTAAAAATTACTTAAACTTTGTTATTTCCTATACAATTTGGACAATAATTATATTAGTTGTTATGTTAGTTCCATTTTTTATCGGATTAAGTATGGGTACTGATACCTCTATGACTGTAGGTTTTATTATTTATTTCATTGGCTTTATTATTATGATGATTTTAGCCTTTGTTTCATTTATTTTTACTATTATTGCATGTGTTAAATACTATAATGGCAATGAATACCTAATTCCACTTAGTATTAGATTTTTCAAATAATCTATAATTCATTTATTACAACTCTTTGTAATATTTATGATTGTTGGTCATATATTAAATTAATTATAAATCAGTGTAGATGCACTTTGTAAGCGCTACAAACTTTTATTACCATGATACTCGATTATTACAACGAGCGTCATGGTTTTTTTAATTTAATTACGATGATGTAACATTCCGCACAAGATGATGATTTTCTGTTAAAGTTACTCTTGTCGTAAAAACGATAAAACTTAAATTGGTAAATGAAGATGATGTCCGGTTCGCTACGCCGTATCTTCTTACATAATAAAACCAAACAAAATTCGGGAGGATATTTATCATGAAAAAAATCGCAACTATTACTACATTAACAGCAGGCATTGGCGCTGCATATTTCGGTACAACTGATCATCACGCAGATGCTGCAGAATTTAATCAATCTAATAATCAATCATATAATTATAATACAACTCAAACATCTACTAGCAATACTACATCAGAAAGATCTGCTTCTGGTAACTTATATACAGCTGGTCAATGTACTTGGTACGTTTATGACAAAGTTGGTGGAAAAGTTGGTTCAACTTGGGGAGACGCTAGAAACTGGGCATCAGCTGCACAACAAGCTGGTTACACTGTAAACCACACACCAAAAGCTGGTTCAATTTTACAATCATCAGCAGGTGGCTATGGTCACGTTGCTTATGTTGAAAGCGTTGGTTCTGACGGTTCAGTTACAGTGTCTGAAATGAACTATAGCGGTGGACCTTTCTCAGTAAGTACACGTACTATTTCTGCAGGTGAAGCAAGCTCATATAATTATATTCATATCTAATTCATATATGAAATAGACATTTAAAGTCTGTAGATGCTTTTAATTAAGCATTTACAGGCTTTTTTCTTTCTATAAATTATTCCCCCTATTCACATTCTTTTTTAGAATATGCTTCCTTAATATTGAAATACATATATAATAAAGCTTATTTTGAAAATGTATCTTAACGACATCAATTTCAAACTTTGCCCTATATCTTTAAATTTGAGAGAATATTCTTATTGTTATTTGATAAGGAGGACCGTTACATTGAAATGGTTAAAAGTCATTCTAGCAGGACTAGTTGAAATCATATGGGTTACTGGACTGAATAATGCTGATTCAATATTCAGTTGGTTATTTACACTTAGCTTTATCATTTTAAGCTTTTATCTCGTCATCGATGCTACAAAATCTTTACCTGTTGGAACGGTATATGCGATATTCGTGGGTATCGGAGCTGCTGGTACAGTTATTGTTGATATGCTATTTTTCAATCAACCTTTTACATTTATGAAAATATTATTAGTAACATTATTAATATTAGGTATTATAGGTTTGAAACTTTCTACAACGGATGATGTTGAAGGAGGTCGCAATTAATGGCTTGGGTGTATCTATTAATAGCAGGTTGTTTAGAAGTGATTGGTGTTATATTAATGAATGAATGGTCTAGAACTAAACATAAAATTTTCATTTTACTCATTGGCATTGCCTTTATTTGTAGTTTTAGTACATTAAAACTATCAATGATAGATATTCCTATGGGGACTGCTTATGCCATTTGGACAGGTATAGGTACAGCTGGAGGTACGATTATTGGTATGATTTTTTATCATGAATCAAAAAATATCATGCGAGTCCTTTGTATTCTACTTATACTAGGATCAGTCATAGGATTACGTTTAATCAATTAATATGCAATTCATCTAATATGTTTATTCATTGTTTAGTATATTATCTTTATATATACTGTTGATAAAAGGAGTGATTAGGATGGAAAAAGTATTTATCGCAGGCGCAATTCCAGAGGTTGGTTTAAACCTTCTCAAACAACATTTCGAAGTAGAAATGTACAATGATGAAGGATTAATTAGTAAAGAAGCACTGATTAATGGTGTCAAAGATGCCACTGCATTAGTAAGTTTATTATCAACTAATGTAGATAAAGATGTTATCGATAGTGGTAAAAATCTAAAAATTATTGCGAACTATGGTGCAGGTTTTAATAATGTAGATATAGACTATGCACGTGAAAAAGGTATTGACGTGACAAACACACCGAAAGCTTCAACTAATGCTACAGCTGATTTAACCATTGGTCTTATCTTAAGTGTCGCAAGACGTATTGTTGAAGGTGATGAATTATCTCGTACTAAGGGCTTTGATGGTTGGGCACCTCTATTCTTTAGAGGTAGAGAAGTTTCTGAGAAAACCATCGGCATTATTGGTTTAGGAGAAATTGGTGGCGCAGTTGCAAAACGTGCACGTGCATTCGATATGGATGTTTTATATACTGGTCCTCATCGTAAAGAGGAAAAAGAAAGAGATATCGGCGCTAAATATGTGGATTTAGATACATTACTTGAAAATGCAGACTTCATCACTATTAATGCTGCCTATAATCCTGATTTACACCACTTAATTGATACTGAACAATTCAAAAAAATGAAATCTACGGCATATATTGTCAATGCCGGTCGTGGTCCAATTATCAATGAACAAGCACTTGTCAAAGCCTTAAAAGAGCAAGAAATTGAAGGTGCAGCATTAGATGTATATGAATTTGAACCTAAAATTACAGATGAATTAAAATCATTCAAAAATGTTGTACTTACACCACATATTGGTAACGCAACATTTGAAGCAAGAGATATGATGGCTAAAATTGTGGCAAATGATACGATTAAAAAATTAAACGGTAAAACGCCGCAATTCATAGTTAATCCTCAATAATAAAAAAGGCAATCCAAATCAATAATGTGATTTGGATTGCCTTTTTACTTACATATTATTTTTCCTTTGATTTATAAAGAAACTTAGTTTGGTTTGAAGCAATTTTATTCGGTAATATTTTCATCATTGCATTTCTGCATTTAATCATTAAACCGTTATGATATTGCGCAATTTTACCAATTTTACGTGATTTTTTAATCACTTTTGCTGTATGGTTTACTCTTAATTTATCATATCTTTCTAATGCCTCATTAAAGTCATATGATTTTAAACAATTCGCTAAGACAATGGCATCTTCCATGGCTTGCCCTGCGCCTTGACCCATATTAGGTGTTGTTGCATGTGCTGCGTCACCTAGTAAAATAGTACGCTCTTTGACAAAAGACTTTAGCGGTTTCATATCATAAATATCGTTTAATATAATACCAGTTTCACTTTGTTTATCTAAAATTTGTCTTACAACATTAGGATAATGATTAAATCGTGCTTGTAAATGCGGCTTACCAAATGATTGGTATTGAGCATCTCTTTCCTTGGCATTGATTGTTATAAACCAATATGCTTGGTTATCAATTAATGGAACAATACCAACGCGTCCTTGTTTACCCCAAAATTCCTTAGCGACATCCGTTTCATCTAAATGAATATCATCGACTAACCCACGGAAGCATGTATAACCTTGATATTGAATCTTACTTTGACTATCAATAGCTTCTCTAACCGTTGAATGTATGCCATCTGCACCAATACATAAATCAAAGGCTTCACTTTCTTGTTCCTTAAAATGAAGTATAACTTTGGAATTACTATTATCTATTTTTGTTACATCATGTTTTAAATAAATACTATCTTGTTGTACATAAGATTGAATAATACTAATTAGTGTTTGACGAGATAATGTAACATTAAGTGTATCTCGCTTTAAATGAGCAGTCATCAATGGTTTGTTATACTCATCAAGTGTTTGCATTGATGTTAAATTCTGACCCGCATTTTTAATACCTTTCGCTAAATCGTGGTTGTGTAATTTTTGAATGACATTGTCACCTATACCTATACCTGCACCTAATTCTCTTATTGCATCATTTTTTTCGAATATCTTAACTTGATGACCTTGTTCTTCTAGTAGTGCAGCCGCTGTTAATCCACCGATTCCTGCACCGACAATTGCGATTTTCATATGATTCCACCTCAACATTGTGATTCTTATATATTTTATCACATCTCATACATTTACAAAATTGAGTAACCTAAAGATATGTTTGCCACAATAAAAAGAGTATGCTGCTCTCTTACAAGCAGATACTCTTCTCTCTCTATGTTTAAATGTAATAATCTTTGCGAATTTTGTCCTTTTTGATTCCAAATTGCTCATAATATTTCTTCATTATTTTTGCTATATTATCAGCCCAGTGGATGTCACTAGCATATTGATTCTGTCCTGGTGTTTTCGGATTCCATCTCATTTGATAAAGTGAGATTTGTTGATTTTCAAAGTATTGATTTCTTACAAATTTTGCCCCACCTAAAATCGCTTTCCGTGGCGATGTCCATGATTCCTTTTTAGCATAACTTTTACCAGTATGCACCGCATTCTCATCAAATGCTCCGATACCATAAAAATTATAGTAATTGTGTTTACCATCTTTGATACCATGCGCCAATTCAGAGTCACCATTTCCAGTTTCCACAATTGCATGGCTGATTAGGTAAATAATATTAACTTCATATTTTTCTTGAGCATCTATAAAACTTTGCCCTTGATTCTCTAAAACGCCTTTCCCTTTAAGCATTTTATTAACTTCTTCCTTTGACATCGGTACTTTTTCAGAAATATCCATATATTTGAGTTTATTATCGCTATGATGAATCGCCATAGCCTTTTTGATATCCGCTTCATTTGCTTTTTTAAACTCACCATGATCTTCTTTCATATTTAGTACACCTTTATTTTGTTGGCGTGAGACTGCTTCATTAAATGACACACGTTTATCATTATTAAATAAATTAGTATCAAAAATGATATACAGTATACCGAAAATGATCAAAAGTAAGATGATGATAATAGTACTTAATCGGGCTTTACTCAATTTCTTCATTCAATAAAAGCTCCTATTTATTTATATCTATTTAGATAAAATGACATATGCGATTACAATTGCTATGACAACAATAAAGAATGACACATTAATTGCGATCTTCATACCTGTTCTATCACGAAATAGCACATTAAATATTACTAAACTAATAGCCAACGATACCGCAAAAAATGTAATAGCTAATATCAACTTCAACATGATTAAAAAGATGATTCCAATTACTAATAAAACATTAGATACGATAGCCATAGCCTTTAATATATTGGGATTAATCATATGACACCTCTATTCACTTATAATAATACTTATCCTACCATGATACATGATTTAAATTGTTTATGTCGACATAAAGAAATAAGGTCAGAACTTGTGACGGAAAATGACTTATCCGACACGCTTTTGACAAAGACTGTTCATCAAAAGTTGTTTGTTCTGACCTCTTCTTATTTCTAGTCTTCTCGAGACATACCTTTTAATAAATTAAGCATATATGTGATACTTCTATTCATATCATCATCTTTAAGAACCCCTAGCAAGCTCCGAACATTCGTTTTGGAATGGCTACTTGCTTGATTAGCTACATGCATACCTTTATTAAGTCTATTAAGCATCTCGCTTAAGTCTTTAACATTTAAGTCGCCAAGTAAAAATACTAAAGATGCCATATTAGATAATAATCCAGTATAAATATCTTTATTTAATTCGACTGCAAATTTATTAATAATGACTTGTCTACCTTTAATACCACCAGATAGTGCATCTAATAATTTCGCTTCGTCTAAAACTTTAACTAATCGAATTGCTTTCATGATACTATCTTTATTCTCAGATATTGCATCTAATACTTCATTGAGATTATCTGCTTTGACTTGTTCATCTGACTTTTCCATGCGTTTAATTTGAGTTATTCTTTCTGCCATGAGTCATTCACCTGATTTCCTGGGAAAATATAGTCTGGACGCGCCCATTTTTTATCAACTCTGACACTATATTGTGGATTACGTTGTTTATCTACACGGAAGTTGGTTGGGTTTAGTGGTGATTTACCACGTTTAGTAATCACTTCCATTCTTGCACTTGTGCGTTTATACGATGGTGTATCTGTGTATGGATCTACATCACTATTTGTAAGTAAGTTGATTGCACCCATATTACCATTTTCTAAAGCATCATTATTTAATGGAATGTAAATTTGTTTACCACTAACACGGTCAGTAACATGTACCGTTAATGTAGCTTCGCCAGTTTCAGAAATTAATTTAACTTGTGCACCTTCGTGAATGCCTCTATCTTCAGCAAGTTCTGGTGAAATTTCTACAAAGACATTAGGCACTTTATATTTAATCATTTCAGTTTGATATGTCATGTTTCCTTCATGGAAATGTTCTAATAATCTACCGTTATTAACATGTAAGTCATACACTTCATCTTCTTTGAAGAAATTATCGAATGTTAACGGATAAAGTTTTGCTTTACCGTTATCAAAGTTAAATCCATTTAAATAAAGTAATGGCTCATCTGTGCCATCTTTATGCACTGGCCATTGTAAACTATTAAAGCCTTCTAATAAGTCGTAACTTACACCTTCATATAATGGTGTCACACGTGCAATTTCATCCATAATTTCGCTAGGGTGTTTGTAGTTCCAGTTAAAACCTAAACGATTTGCAATAAGTTGGAAAATTTTCCAGTCTGGTTTAGAGTCACCTTTAGGATCGAGTGCTTGATATAATCTTTGGATTCGACGTTCAGTATTTGTGAATGTGCCATCTTTTTCTAGTGATGGACTTGCTGGTAATACAACATCTGCATAAGTTGCTGTATAAGTTAAGAATTCGTCTTGAACAACCATAAAGTCTAATTTTTCAAAGGCAGCTTGAACGAAATTGATATTTGAATCAACTATTCCTGTATCTTCACCATATAAATATAGTGAATTAATTTCACCATTATGAATACCTTCAATCATTTGATGATTATCTCGACCTGGTTTCTTATTTAATTCGACGCCGTATTCTCTTTCGAATTTCGCACGAACATCATCATCAACTACTTTTTGATAACCTGTAAATTGGTCAGGCATGCTACCCATATCGCTACAACCTTGAACATTGTTATGACCACGTAACGGATAAGCACCTGTACCTGGTTTTCTATAGTTACCTGTTACGAGTAATAAATTTGAAATGGCAGTACTTGAATCACTTCCGATATCTTGTTGTGTGATACCCATTGCCCAACAAATAGATACTGATTCTGCTTTAGCTACTTCTTTAGCAAAGTTAATCAAACGTGATTGAGGGATGCCTGTAGCTTCTTCTGCAAATGCCATCGTAAATGGTGCTAATGATTCATAATACTTCTCAAAATCATCTACCCATTCGTCTAGGAATGCTTTGTCATGCAGATCATGATCAATAATATATTTCGTTACAGCACCTAACCATACTAAGTCTGTACCTGGTTTCGGTTGATAAAATTCATCTGCACGTTCAGCCATTTCATGTTTTCTAATATCAAATACATGTGATTTTTGACCAAATAATTTTTGAGCTCGTTTCATTCGTGATGCGATAACAGGGTGTGCCTCAGCAGTATTTGTTCCGATTAATACAGTCATTGCTGCTTTTTCAAGGTCTTCAATACTACCTGAATCACCACCATGTCCAACAGTTCTGAATAATCCTTTAGTCGCTGGTGCTTGGCAATATCTTGAGCAGTTGTCAACATTATTCGTTCCAATGACTTGTCGTGCAAGTTTTTGCATTAAATATGACTCTTCATTTGTTGCTTTTGAAGAGGAAATGAATGCCAAATGATCAGCGTCATATTTGTCTTTAATTTGTTTGAAATTATTTGTAATAACATCTAACGCTTCTTCCCATTCAACTTCATGGAATTGACCATCTTTACGCACAAGTGGTTTCGTTAAACGTTGATCAGAATTAATATGTCCCCAAGAGAATTTTCCTTTCACACATGATGCAATTTTATTAGCCGGAGAATCATGTGAAGGTTGTACTTTTAATACTTCTCTATCTTTAGTCCATACTTCAAATGAGCAACCTACACCGCAGTATGTACAAACTGTTTTGGTTTTGTTGATTCTCTCTTTACGCATTTCCGCTTCAGAATCAGAAATGGCAAATAATGGACCGTAACCTGGCTCAGCCTTTTTAGTTAAATCAATCATTGCAGCTAATGAACCTGGTTCAGTATCAGTCATATAGCCAGCGTTACCTTCCATATTGACTTCCATCATGGCATTACATGGACAAACTGTTGCACATTGGCCACATGATACACATGATGATTCGTTAATAGGTACATCATTATCCCAAATAACTCTAGGATGTTCTCGATCCCAATCAATACTGATTGTTTCGTTTACTTCAATATCTTGGCATGCTTCAACACAACGTCCGCATAAAATACATTGGTTTGGATCATAGCGATAGAATGGACCATAATCTTTTTCATATGGTTTTTCTTTATATTCATAAGTTTGATGTTGAAGCCCCCACTCGTCCATCGTATTATGAATTTCACAATCTCCATTGTTATAATCACATACTGTACAATACAACATATGTTTTTCTAAAATACGATCTAATGCTTCTTTTTGAGATGCTTGTACATGATCCGTCGTTGTATTGACTGTCATTGGTCTATCAATCGTTGTGCCACAAGCTCTTTCTATTTTGCCGTCAATTTCTACAGTACAGGTATCACAAGTTTGAATTGGACCCATTGACTCGTTATAGCAAATGGCTGGTACGAACGTATCTCTCGAACGTATAAATTCAAGTAAGTTGGTACCCGGTTCAACCAAATAATCTGTACCATCTAGAGTGACGATTAAATGTTCTTTCATATTTTCACCCCATTATATATAGTTCCGTATATGCTAACGTTATAATGTCTAACTTCCATCTATTTAAAATGCCCCACACATATATGTATAGATAGAATCAGTTTAATTGTATAACTTTAACAATGCAATGTTAAGTATTTTTAAAATTTAATTGATTGTTAAATGTGAGTATTTAAACCAATACAAATAATCGAATTAAAAAAAGACAATAGCGACGATTTTAAACTATCGCTATTGTCCTTAATTTAAACTGGTTATTATTTATTTTGAAATCGTTATAAATTCAAATTGTCTTTAAGTAAATTCGTGTTCTCTTGAAGTGAGCTATCGCTAGGTACAAAGTAATATAATCCGTCATCTTGTATGCCGCCTTGACCATCTAATTGATGTCTACTCACTGTATCATTAGCATCTTTATATTTACTTCTAATCGTATTTAGTTCCCCTAATGATAAATCAGTCTTAACGTTCTTTTGTATTTCGTTCATTAACGGGGCAAAATGTGTAATAGATGACGCACTAGTCATTTTATTGGCCATAGCTTCTAGAATGAGTTGTTGGCGTTCTTGACGACCGAAATCTCCACCTGCGCCTTCTTCATTACGACTTCTAATAAAGCTCATTGCCTCTTCACCATTAACATGCGTTTTCTTGCCTTTTTCAAAATGTACTCCGTTTGTTGTAAACGTATCGTTACTTACAACATCAATACCACCCATTGTATCTATCATGTCATGCAATCCATCCATATCAATCGTTGCATAATGGTCAATTGGAACATTCATTAATTTTTCTAATGAATTAACTGCCATGTTAGGGCCACCATACGCATAAGCATGTGCTATTTTTTCTGTGGTACCCTTACCAACCATTTTAGCTTGAGTATCTCTAGGTACACTTACAATCTCTGTCTTCTTCTCTTTTGGATTGATAGATAAAATCATGATCGTATCACTACGAGAACCGCCACCTTGTGCTTTACGTTCAGCATCTGAATCCACACCAAATAATGCTATCGTGAATGGATCACCATTTTTCAAATTAACTTTACCATTTCTTAAATGTGAATAATCTCTATTTAACGGATTATGTATCCTATCTCCAGTAATAAATATCTTGGCAATGACATATATCATTGCTAATAGTGCTAATATAAATAATATACCAACACACCATACTAAAATTTTAGCTGGTAGACTCATTCTATTTTTTTCTGCTCTCCGCACACCCATCATTCCTTTTCCAAATTTACTTTACATGCTATATACCTTTATTATTATATAATAGAAAAATATTTTTACTATACTTCTAAAGTCTTATTATGTGAAATTTATTGTAATATATTAATCTTAATAGAAAATGGAATAATGATTTTTAATGACGCCCATTGATATCATCTTTCATAACCCGAGTTACTATTTAAAATTTCTAGTACGGCTGAATAACATCCTTCATTACTGATAATAAATGGCGCGGCCGTCGATAAATCTATTGACCCACCATTTAACGATGTCATTTTCAAACCAAGTTCTTTCGCAAATAAAAATTGTGCTGCAATATCCCAAGGTTTAGGATTGGTATTGATATGTGCACCAAATTGCCCTTTAATCACCCTGATTGAATCTAATCCACAAGAACCAATAATTCTATGGCTAAATGATGCATCATATAATTGATGAATCGTTTCATCATTCATGACTTGTGTATTAAATGACAATATTGCTTCCTTGATATCCATATGAATCGGTTGTTTCATCGCTTGATCATTATCAAATGCCCCTTCATTCTCAATAGCCTTATATAAATGCTGATGTGGGTAATCATATATGTATGACAGTTTAGGTTCTCCATCTACAAAATAACCTAAAATAATACAATAATCCTCTTGTTGTTTTACCAAATTGGCCGTACCATCTATAGGGTCCATAATCCAAACATGTCCTTGTCTAGGATCTATCTCATCATTATTTTTTTCTTCTGCAAATAACTGATGACCTTCAAGATGTGTTTGTAGAAATACCTGGAATTCATTTTGAATTTGTTTATCCACATTTGTCACCAAATCAAAGCGATTTAACTTAGTATCTGTTTCCATTTCTGCTATTAAATTTGGAATGATTTGATCAATGTTTTTCAACCATTTTGTTATCATTTCATCTATCTTGCGTAAGTCATTGCAATGCATTAGTAACACCTTCCTATATATCTAAAAATATTAATGATTTATCATGATTATTCAAATTTATTGTATTAATAGCTATAGTAACATGCCAGTATCTAATTGCATGTTTTTTACCATAAAAAAAATCGGCTAGTCTTATGCTAGCCGACAAATAGAAAGGAAAGTAAGTAATAAATATTGAAGATGTTTTAGTGTAACTCGAACGATTACCAGCTATCTGTTATATAGCTCTACCCCTTTGTTAATCGCTCCCCCTGTTACAAATAATATATTAACATAAAGCGTTTTCTTTTGTAAGCGTTTTCTGATATTTTTTTGACCCATTTTTTCACTTTTTAATCCAAAAATGCGCTAGAAATGTGATCATTGTCGCTTATATGATATAATTATTGTAATATGTAATGTTAATTTGGAGGTGACTTTCATTGAATAAGTTAGAACGACAAAATCGCTTAATAACAGAAATACAACAAAGTAATAAAATAACTGCAACTGAATTAGCCAAACGTTTTAATGTATCTAAGCGCACCATTCTTAGAGATATTGATGATTTAGAAAATCAAGGCGTTCAAATACATGCTTCACATGGCAGCCAGGGTGGTTATAAAATTCAAGATGCACAATCTAAAATTTCGCTTACTTTGACTGACAGTCAATTGTCTGCACTATTTCTTACCTTAAATGAAAGTCAATCTTATTCTACGCTACCTTATACTAAAGAAATTCAAGAGATACTTAAACAATGTTTAACCTTACCTCAAACTCGTGTACGAAAATTATTAAAAAAAATGGATTACTATATTAAATTCGAAGATACCGCACAAATAACACTTCCTAATATCTTTTCCGATATTTTAATTTATTGTACTGAACGTAATGTCATGCTTGTAGATTTTTTTGAAGAAGATCAAACTATTGCAGAGAATGTTATCTTTATTGGTTTATTGTGTAAAGATGGTCAATGGCATGCTGTGGTATTTGAAATTGGATTAGGTTCTACACGAGAACTACCTATTAAAGATATACAAGATATCTCCTACTCATTTGAAAAAACCATTAAAACTCAGGATATTACGATTGATAATTACCAACAATTTTTAAACCCAACTGACCTACACGTGTAATCAGTTGGGATTATTGTGTTTTACATAGAAATTGTATATATCGTGATCATAAATGATAAAAGATTATTGAGTATATGAATTGTAATAGAAGAAGCTAAATTTCTGTTTGACTTTAAATAAACAAACACTAATATAACTGCCAGTATAAAGTATGCACCAAATTCTAATGGTGATTTAGCACCACTTACATGGATTAGTGAAAATGTAATAGCAGAAACCATCCCCATAAAAATAAAATTAAACTTTTTGCCCAACTCTCCTATTAAGATGTGTCTAAATACGATTTCTTCGACGATAGGTCCAACTATCACTATCAATATAAAAGTGATTGGTAAAAATAGCGGCGTCTTAAATAATTGATTTAATGCTAATTCATTCTGTGTTTCATTAAATTGCCATGATTGAGGTAATAATTCCATTATCCATTCATAGGCTTTTGACGCACATATTGAGATAATGAACATCACAATTAAAAACTTCCAATGCTTTTTGATATAATTTATCCCATTTTTCATACGTTCTGGAAAAGAACTTACATGCATAAGGTAAAAACATAAAATGGCAATAACATAACTCATGGTTTGAGCAACAGTAGCAACCATCTCACTCATTAATCTATCTGTATGTATATAATGCGTATTTAATATGTTTACACCTATCTTTGAACATATCAACATTGTTACAAAGATAATTGGTATTAAAAATAAATCTCTCCAAGCAATATCTTTAAAACGGTACCCTTTGTTTGAAAGTTTCATATCTATATTTCCTTTCTTTTTACATTTAACTTCTACGGAGGCTTTATGAATTCTCAAGAAACATTAAACCATATTGAATTAAAATTAACACAACTTATCACACATACTGAAATGTTGAAATATTACTTAATGTCACATTATAGCAAATTCGAATCATCATTAATTGAATTTAACACATTCATCATTAAAGAAAATAATTGGATTAAGACGAATTCAACATTTCTTAACTATACTTCTTTAAGTCATTTCGTTCATTATCAAAATTTGATTTCTTACCTCATTGAACATCCGCTTCATACTATTAATTATGGCGACATATTTCAACATATCATTGAATATCAAAATATGATATATCGTACCCTTGTACAATTCAAAAATCTCACTTTTTAATTCTACTTATTTCCTACTGTATTTTACGCATTTTATTCTCACAAAGTACTATTTATTTTATTTATTAATATTTTTGTAAAAAAATAAACCTAATTCTAAAATGTAAATTGTAAATGACTAATATTAGCGTTATAATCGGATATGATTAAGCTTATAAATGAGGAGGAAGATCATGCTCGGTTTCTCGGTCTCGTTAGGTAGTAAATTGAATACATCTTATATTCAATCAATGGTATCTCAGGGATACGATACTATTTTTACTTCTCTGCAAATACCCGAAGAGGATGATCAGATTACACTGATACATTTTAGGGAACTGTGTCAGTTATTATCTCAATATTCAATCACCTTTATTATTGATGTGAATCCTTCTTTACTTAATCACCACTTTTACAGTTTATTAGATCAATACGCTCATGGGGATTTTGTTATCAGAATTGATCACGACCTTAATACCAATCTTATTCATGATATACAGCAACACGGTTATCGCTGTTGTATTAACGCAAGTACGATAACGCAATTTGAATTATCCACGCTATATCGTCATTCAAATATACAATCACTCGTATTCTGTCATAACTATTATCCAAGACCAGATACAGGATTAAGTGCGACATTTGTCAAACAACAAAATGAACTCATCCATTCTTTTGATTCCACGGCAGACGTGTATGCCTTCATTCCAGGAACTGAATTACGAGGTCCTATATTTAAAGGTCTACCGACCATCGAGGTACATCGTAATCAGCATCCATCTATCTCAGTTCATGAATTAGAATCCATTGGTATCTCAAATATTATTATTGGAGATACTGGGTTTGATTTAAATTTAGCGCGTCAACTTTATCAAATGTGTGTCCAACGACACTTTGAACTGCGTGTTAAGGTTACAAAAAACATCAATGATGACTTATCTAATATATTATTTACTAAGCATCATTCAAGAGTTGATTCGCCTGAACATGTCATACGATCACATGAATCTAGACATTTCATTAATCAATCTATTGACGCTATTGGTGTCAAACAAAGATTAGTTGGAGATGTTACCATAGATAATCATCTGAATGGTCGTTATGAAGGTGAACTACAAGTAATTAAATCACCACTTCAAGGACATCCAAATATCAATCGTATTGCACGAATTTATAACCAGGATCACCCATTTATCCAATTGATAAAACCAGGTGATACTTTTGAATTTAAATGTTTAAAGGAGCAATGACAATTGAATCATTTAACGACTGAATCACGTAATACAGAGACCATGCATTTAGATGAAATGTCAATTCAAGAAGCACTTATAACGATGAATGACGAAGATCAATTCGTTCCTAAAGCAATAGAACCGATCATTCCTGAATTAACAAAAGTTATCAAAGAAGCGATCTCTAAATTCAAGCAACATGGTCGATTGATATACATTGGTGCAGGTACAAGTGGTAGATTAGGTGTTTTAGATGCAGCAGAATGTGTACCTACATTTAATACTTCACCCGATGAAGTCATAGGAATTATTGCCGGTGGAAGTAAGGCTATGACAGAAGCTGTTGAAGGTGCGGAGGATAATGAAGAACAAGGTAAAGATGATTTAAAGGCAATTCAACTATCTAAAAAAGACATAGTAATAGGTATTTCTGCTAGTGGACGTACACCTTACGTTAAAGCAGCGTTAGCCTTTGCAAACGAGGTTGGTGCCGTAAGCGTATCTCTTTCTTGCAACACTAACAGTGAGATGAGTAAGTTATCACAATATGCATTAGAAGTACCTGTTGGACCAGAAGTATTAACCGGTTCAACTCGCTTAAAATCAGGCACTGCCCAAAAACTCATCCTCAATATGATATCTACCATGACGATGATTGGTGTTGGTAAAGTTTACGATAACTTAATGGTCGATTTGAAACCAACAAATCAAAAATTAATTCAACGTTCAATTCGAATTATTAAAGATATATGTGATTTAAATGACGAAGAAGCCAAGTTACTCTATGAAAAAGCCGATCAAAACATTAAAACTGCTGTTGTGATGTATTTATGTGACACAACTAAAGATGATGCACAAAACAAATTATTAAAACATAATGGAGTGATTAAGCAAGCCATCAAAGGTTAAGGGGGCTAATTCTATGAGTAAAGAAGACAGACTCGCACAAGAAATCATCAATGCTGTAGGTGGAATGCATAATATACAGCGTATCATGCACTGTATGACTAGAGTGCGGTTATCCATTAAGAATCCAGATATAGTCAATTATGATGAGTTACATCAAATAGAAGGTGTCATAGGCATCGTTGAAGATGAAACACTTCAAATCATTGTGGGTCCCGGTGTAGTAGAGAAAGTGGCAGGACATATGGCAGATTACAGCCATGTACCGTTAGGTGAAGATATCTCCTATTCGGACAATCAAAGTTATCAATCTCAAGCGAAAGCACTTGCAAAAGAAAATAAAAAGCACTACCAAAAATCAAGGAAACAAAGTAAGTGGCAACGTTTCTTGAAATCAATTTCAAATATCTTTATTCCTTTAATCCCCGCATTTATTGGTGCAGGTTTAATCGGTGGTATTGCAGCTGTGCTCAACAATATGCTTACTGCCCATATGATTTCTGGGGATTTTATGAAACAACTCGTAACTATATTAAATGTGATTAAAGACGGTATGTTAGCATATTTAGCCATTTTCACTGGTATTAATAGTGCTAAAGTATTTGGCGCGACGCCTGGTTTAGGTGGTGTTATTGGTGGTACAACACTATTAACCGGTCTTACTGATGAAAATCCAATTCAAAATATTTTCACAGGTGAACCACTCGTTGCTGGTCAAGGTGGCATTATAGGTGTTATATTTGCTGTTTGGATACTAAGTATCATTGAGAAAAAACTACATAAAGTAACACCAAATGCTATTGATATTATTGTCACACCAACACTTTCACTACTCGGGGTTGGATTATTAACTATTTTCATTATAATGCCAATTGCTGGGTTTGTATCAGATGGTTTAGTTCATGTCGTCAATTGGGTAATAGACGTTGGTGGCATCTTTAGTGGATTTATCATTGGTGCATTTTTCCTCCCATTAGTGATGTTAGGTCTTCACCATATTTTCACGCCAATTCATATTGAGCTCATAAACAGTACTGGTGCAACCTATTTACTACCAATAGCTGCAATGTCTGGTGCGGGTCAAGTTGGTGCTGCATTAGCATTATGGGTTCGATGTCGACATAATCAACCACTGAGAAACACATTAAAAGGTGCATTACCTGTTGGTTTCTTAGGTATTGGTGAACCACTGATTTACGGTGTTACCTTACCACTTGGAAGACCATTCTTCACTGCTTGTATTGGTGGAGGTATTGGAGGGGCCGTCATTGGTGGCATTGGCCATATCGGAGCTAAAGCTGTAGGACCTAGTGGCTTATCTCTATTACCGCTGATATCAGATAATATGTATTTAGGTTATATAGCTGGGTTACTGTCAGCTTATATCGGTGGATTTATCATGACTTATTTATTCGGAACAACAAAAGAAATGAGAAACTCTAATAAACTGGGTGATTAAAATGACAAACATTTTATATGAAATAGATAACCAGTATCCCTATTTAACAAAAAATGAGAAAAAAATAGCAAATTATATTTTGAATGCACCACACCATGTTGTGCAGATGAATTCCCAAGATCTAGCACAAGAACTAGATACAAGTCCATCTTCAATTATTCGATTTAGCAAAAAAGTCACTGAAGGTGGTTTCCACGAATTAAAAATTGGCTTATCTAAATATTTACCAAAAGAAACAACGGTCTATAATGTGGAATTAGTAGACAATGAGAGTACAGCGTCGCTAAAAAAGAAGATGCATTCACGTGCTAAAGGCGCTTTGAATAATGCCAATGAAGCACTGAACGATAAAACCATTGATCGTATTTGTGATCAATTCAAACAATCGAATCGCATCTTCATATATGGTTATGGCGCTTCATTTGTCGTTGCAACTGATTTATATCAAAAGCTATCTCGCATTGGAATGAATGTACAACTTGTACAAGAGACACATATTTTCACTACTATGTTAGCGTCTTGTAATAGTCGAGATTGTGTGGTTTTCATCACTAATAATGGAATGCAAAGTGAAATGCAAGCCATTGCTAAAGTTGTAGTAGACTATCATATTCCAATTATTACAATTACAAGTTCATCAAAAAATATTATTTCTCAAATGTCAGATATTGTATTAGATTATGGACAATCTGACGAAAATGAAATGCGAATGGGTGCGACTACATCATTATTTGCACAAATGTTTACGATTGATATACTGTATTATCGTTATATAGCACTTAATTATCAATCGTCGTTAGACTTCATTACACAATCAAAAATGGCATTAGATAATTATAGAAAGCATCTTTCCAATATTGATTTCAAACATTAAAAAAGATACAGTTTAGACATTAATGAGTGTCTAGACTGTATCTTTTTCAATTCTATAGCTCGAAAGAAAAAAGAGGTTAGGACAAAAGCGTTTAGGATTTCCTACAGAAAATCCTTCTTTAAGGCCCCCGTTAATCGGTTTCCCAAAGCACAAAAACTTTATGTCTCAACATCTCTAAAATTCACACTATTTTAATGTATTATTTTTTTTTGCTTGTTGTTCTGCTTTATTATATCTAATGAAATAATAAATAGTAACGATAGCTAAGAATATAATACCAATCACTACAGAAACTACTGTTTCTTTGTTAAATAACATTCCAATTAGAACAATAACTAAGAATGCAATTGTTAAGTAACTTGCCACCATACCACCAGGCATTTTGAATGGATGGTTTTTCGTTTCTTCAGGATGTAATTTTCTAAAACGAATATGGCTAAATAAAATCATAAACCAAGGAATCATACCAGGTAAAATAGATGCACTGTATACATATACGAAAATACTATCCGCACCTTTTATGAACATTGGTAATATAACATTTAATAATGCACCAATTAAAATACCTGTAGAAATCGCTAATACTGTATATAATGGTACTCCGTTTTTCATTACTTTAGTGAATATCTTAGGTAATTGACCTTTACGTGCTAATGTATAAATCATACGGCTCGCACTGAAGATACCTGAGTTACAACCAGACATTGCTGCTGTTAATACAACAAAGTTAATTAATCCAGCTGCAAATGTAATCCCTACTTTAGCAAATGTTGCTACGAATGGGCTACCGATGTTTCCTAATTCATCCCACGGATAAACTGATACGATAACAAAGATAGCGCCTAGATAGAAAATTAATATACGCCAAATGACACCATTAACTGCTTTGACAATATTTTTTTGTGGATCCTTTGTTTCTCCTGCTGAAATACCAATTAATTCTACCCCTTGATATGAACCAATGACAATAGATAATGCAAAGAAGAATCCTACAATACCATTTGGCATAAATCCACCGTGTGACCATAAATTAGAAATCCCGACAGGGTGTCCTCCATTCCCAATTCCGAATAAAATTAATCCAAATCCAGCAATAATCATTAAAATAATAGTTACAACTTTAATCAATGCAAACCAAAATTCAAATTCACCGAATGCTTTAACGGATACTAAGTTAGCTGCTGTTAATAATAGAACTGCTATAATTCCCGGAATCCAAGCTTGCAAGTTCGGGAACCAATAATTCATATATTCTCCTACTGCTATTACTTCACTCATACCAACAACAACCCATTGGAATATATTACTCCAAGCGGTCATATAACCTGCTGCTGGATGTATGTAATCACTTGCAAACGTAGCAAATGAACCCGTTGTCGGATTAATATATATCATTTCTCCCATTGCTCGCATAATTAAGAATAAAAATATACCCGCAATTAAATATGCAAATATCACTGATGGTCCAGTCCATTTAATGGTGCTTGTTGCTCCCATAAACAAACCTACACCAATCGTACCGCCAAGTGCGATCATTTGCATCTGACGTGCACTCAATCCCCTTTTTAATTCATTATTCTCCATAACAATAACCCACCTCTTTTTACTAAGATAAAATAATAATAATCTTATTTACGCAATTATACTATAAAATGACGAAATTGAAACAATATTTTAACAATTTATTGAAATCGCTTACAAAACTGACATAACAGTCTTTTGCAAAACCGCAATTTTACTACATTTACAATAAACAACCTATTTTATAATTTTTATTAAAAAGAACATCATACAAGACTTTTTTAATTTTGAAATAGGATAACAGTTACTGTTTTAGATTTTCTTATTTAGATGATTTAAAGTCTTACTTATATATCCAATTAAGTATCTTTAACGTTTCTACAATTATGGTTTATGATATACTTTTCATATCATCATTAAGGAGTTCGTTATGAGTCAAACATTAATTAAAAAAGCATTTAAAATTTCAGCTATATTTTTAATTATCTTTTTCTTACTCAATTATTTTTCAGTTAAAAACCCGAATTTAATACCACTTATTGGTAAATCTATATTAGCTGCAGTTGCATTCTTTTTAATTTATGTATTTGCTTTTACTGTTTTAGATTCTCCAGAGAGAAAAATAAAATTTGGTACCACATTACCTATAGCAATCATTATTGGTTTAATGATTGGTGCATTGATATCACAGATTCAAACAGGCGTTATAATAGGAATCGTTATCGGTATCTTAGCTGGTTTTATTTGGGAATATATTGAAAAACGAAATGGAGGTCAACGTTAATGTCAGTATTGATTGGCGTCATCATTTTAATTTTATTAATTATAAGTTTTATACCGAATTATAAAGCCATGAAATTAGCAAAATCACAAGGTCAAAAGACAACACGTTTTGCCATAATGGTTGGTATTGATGCGATTTTGATCGTATTAATTTTAGTTACATTACTATTAAAAGTCATGTAGCAACTTATTTGATATATGAAGAAACCCGTTTCTAAATGAGTTAATGATCTCAATCTGAAACGGGCTTTTTTTATAGTTTACCTTGTAATAAAAGAAAGTATCCAATTGTAGCTAAAATCAAATAAATAGCTGTTCCTACTACAAATGATCTTACATGCACATGAAATGGGACACGTTTATTAAATATCGGACCTAAGATTAAATTACCTATCCCAATAATAAGTGGGCCCGCTATAAAAAAAAGAATCGTGTATAACATGACACACCTCCTATTTCACTTCGAAAAAGCGTTGAACAATATCATCAAAATCTATATCTTTGGCAACATAGTTCACTGAAGTGAAATCTTGTTCTTCTGTCATCACATTAGTGTTAACGATGACATCCAATCCAGCTAAATTGGCAGCAGTTGCGCCATTAACTGAATCTTCTATTGCTAAACAATTTGTTGGATTATAATTCAATTGTTGCACCGCTGTTAAATAAGGTTCAGGATCAGGTTTGACATTAGAAACATCTTCCCTCCCTACAATGACATCAATATATTCATCTAAACCTAATTTATGAAAAGTAGGCAGTATATCTTCTCTATGACTACTAGTGGCAATAGCCATTGGAATGTGACGTTGTTTTAAATATGCCATTAATTTTTCAATCGTTGCAATCATTGGAAGTTGGCTACTTGTATCATTATGTTCTTTATATATTGCTTCTTTCTTCTCTAAACCAAGTAATGATTCTAAATACTGATGAAGTTCAGTTGCTGCACCACCTATCGATCTACGATAGAATGCTAACGATATGGGTGCTTCGTTGTGTTTTGCTAAATGTTTATTGATGACATCGAAAAGATGTTTTTCTGTATCGATAATCGTACCATCAAAATCAAATACAACTGCTCTGTACATAATATATGCTCCTTTGTCTCTCTTAAGTTAAACATGCTCATTGATTCATATTTTAACATAATCACTCTTTACATTTCCCTCAAATGTGTATTAGAGACGCTTACTTTTAGACGACCAATACTTAGCAAGAATAGGCCCTGAAATATTGTGTACTAAGCTAAACACTGCCCAGGTACGGCAGCTAAAGGACTGAAATGAACGGTAGCAAGCGAAACTGCTAAACCAGAATTTTGCATACCCACTTCAATAGCAACCGCCTTTTTATCTGGATAATCCATTTTAAACACTTTAGCTAATAGATAACCAATTGTATATCCTAACACATTGTGTAATATGACAACTAAAAAAATGAGCAATCCTGTTTTTAAAATTTGTGCTTTACTACCTGCAACTACGGCTGCCAGTATAAGTGAAATCGCAATAACAGACACGAGTGGTAATGCTGTTGCTGCTTTATGAGCAAATTGGTGCGCTATCTTTTGGAAAATAAATCCAATGATAATTGGAATAAGTACCACTTGAACAACAGACCACAACATGCTTGTGAATGATACATTTAGCCATTCATGCGCAAAAAGATAAATCAGTGCTGGTGTGACAAAAGGTGCAATCAGTGTTGAAACACTTGTAATTGCTACAGATAATGCTACATTTGCTTTAGCTAAGTAACTCATGACATTACTAGATGTTCCTCCTGGACAACAACCAACTAGAATGACACCAATTGCAATCTCTGGTGGTAAATAAAAACCTTTGGCAATCAGAAAAGCTAATGTTGGCATAATCGTAAACTGTAAAATCACTCCGATAATGACAGGTTTGGGTGATTGTAAAACAATCTTAAAATCTTTGGGATCAATCGTCATCCCCATTCCTAGCATGACAACACCTAATAAGTAAGGGACAAATCCTCCTAATATAGACAATTGTGATGGAAACACAAAACCGATTATAGCTGCCACTAACATCCAAAATATAAATGTCTTAGTCGCAAATTGACTCATACGGTCCAACATATAAACACATCCTTTATCATTAATAATGACAAATATTATCACAACACAGAAGTATGAACAATATCATTTTCAGAATTTTTCGATATTTTAAGATGTATCAATTCTTTGTAATGAGATTTTAATAAAATGCTATACACCATGATACACTTGATTTCACTAGCTTCTCATCTATATTCTACTTAACCTTCATTCAAAAGTCCTAGTGAATATCAAAAAGAAGCGTGGTACAATCAATTTAACGAAATAAAAAAACAAATATCCTACTTAACCATATATTATTTGAGCCACGTACGAATGTTAGCAATTGGGAGGCATAACATGTTGATAGACAAATTTGAAACCTATATCATCAATATCGCAGATTTAAAGTCGCGATCATCACGCAAATCTTTATCAAAGCTTTGTAAACAACTTAAGTTTTGTGAATCATTTCAATACCAAATCTTTAAACAACAAGGTATGTACGCTTTAGAAGTCAGCTTACCTAAACAACAATTACCTTACTTTATTACCTTTTTAAGTTTTCATAACTTTACCATCTACCAAATTTTATCACCAAAGCACTTAGACGAATTACTTGATTCAGAGCGTTTGTACCAATCTGCTAAACGATTTGAATTATCTATCGATGGCTTGCAAGACGCATTTATCAAAGACAAAGTGATCGATATTATGAATATGTATATGAATCATTATGATATCAGCTATACATTAAATAAAAATTGTGCAAGTATCATTTGTCCTCCTGATATTTTTTCTAAATTACTACATACAGTAGCAACACGTAACATAGATATTCTTTCAGCAGGATATAAATCTAAGGCGATTAATAAAGCAAGAATTTCATAATTCGTCCACTTATCCAAGTATTAAACAAAAGGGATTCCGAAACTACAATGTTTCAGAATCCCTTTTATATATTTATTTTCCGTCGTTATCATATACTAAGTGTTCAAATGCTTCTCTCACTTGTGGTACAGACATACCGACTACGACTTGTACACTTTTCCCACTTTTAACTAGACCATGTGCCATTTGATTATGTGTGAAATAACTACTGTCTTCTACTTTGTTTTCATCATTAACTGTTAATCGTAAACGAGTAGTACAATTTGTAACATCTTTAATATTCTCTTTACCGCCTAGACCTTCTAAATAATAAGCTGCTTTATCATCATATTCATTTCCAGTTGATTGAGACTTTGATGCCTTGCCTTCGCCTTTTTTCTCTTTGTAATCTTGTTTAGAGAATAGTTTAACTTTTTCTTCATTTTTACGACGACCTGGTAACGGAATATCAAATTTCAATATTAAAAATCTAAATAATACATAATAAATACCTACAAATATTGAACCAATAACCACTTGAATCACATATGTCATCCAATGTTCTTTACCAAGTGGTATCCAGTTTGTAGCTAAGAAGTCTAAAACACCACCGCCCATGTTACCTACTAATCCAAAACCATACATGATTGTATCCATTGTTGCTGCAAGTAATGCGTGCAATACGAATAAATATGGTGCAATAAATAAGAATGTAAATTCTAATGGTTCTGTAATACCTGCGACTACAGCTGTAAGTGTTGCCGGTATTAATAATGCAGCCACTTTTTTTCGATTCTCTTTTGGTGTTGTGGAATACATTGCCAATGCAATACCTAAACAACCGAATACTTTTCCGTTACCTTGTAACATAAATCCGTACGGGAATTGTTCTTTTAATGGCTTACTACTCTCTGCAAATTGATTTAAATGTTGCAACCATTCCGCTTTAAGTCCATGATTGACAACGACAGGGCCCACTTCAATAGGTGCATAAATGAAATGATGTAAACCGGTTGGAATCAATACTCTTTCTAAGAAATGATATAACCACACACCTACATATCCTGATCCGATAATAAAGTGTTGTACTGACGCAATACCATGTTGAACTGTAGGCCATACCACACAAGTAATTGCCGCGACAGGTAACATCACAAAGAACGAAATCGTCACTACAAATGTTAATCCTTGGAATACACCTAACATTTCTGGGAGACGTTTACTATAATAACGATTATGAATCCATGTAATAATCCCTGAAATAATAATTCCGCCTAAAATATTAGTATCTAATGTTTCTATACCAGCAATTGCTTTTAGGCCAGTAACATTTTCAACACCTTTTTCTAAATTGGCACCAAATGTATGTGGCCATTGTGTTAATATCGCATTAATAAATGTATTAAACATTAAATAGCCCATTAATGCAGCTAGTGCTGCGTGGCCTGGTGCTTTTTTAGCTAAAGATAGTGGCAACCCTACTACAAATACAATTTCCATGTGGTTAAATATAACCCAACCACCAGACTCTATCACTGACCAAAATTTAAACCAAAATGTATGTTGGTCTGCTAAACCACCCATAATAGTTGGATTTTTGAATAATGTTGCAAACCCCAGTACAATCCCAAAGAAAGCAAACATCAAGACAGGTACAATCATTGCACTACCAAAACGTTTGATTGCATTCATTATAATAACCTCCACATCCCAATTTCTTTCTGTTCCACATTGAAAATGAGTTTAAATCATTCCTTTCAATGTCATATCTTATTTCTAATATATAGTAAACGCTTACATAACCACAACGTCATTGACGCATTTTGAAAGTATTTTGTATAATCAGATTATGTTTTCTTATGATGAAAATTTTTTCAACACTAATAAATGAGGTGTCGTCATGTTTCTAGATGAACGTGTGAATGCGAACTTTAATCAACTTAATGACAATGATTTACAAATTGCGAATTTCGTTAATACCCATGTTGATTTATGTAAAAATTTAAAAATTCAAGACTTGGCACAACATACACATGCTTCAAACGCTACAATACATCGCTTTACACGAAAATTAGGATTTGATGGTTATAGCGACTTCAAATCATTTTTAAAATTTGAAAGTGAAAAGAAAAATCAATTACCTTCTGACTCTATCGAATCATTTAGACAGGAAATTGAAAATACATTTAATTATTTAGATCGTATAGATTATGAGCTACTAACTAATAAAATGAATGATGCTGGAACGATATATTTATATGGAACGGGTAGAGCTCAAATCAATGTGGCTGAAGAAGCACAAAGAATATTATTAACAATGCATAAAAACATCATTATTCTTTATGATGAACACGAATTAAAAATGGTCTTAAACAAAACCGTACCGCAAGACCTTTTCTTTATCATTTCGCTATCTGGTGAAACTTATCAATTAAAAGAAGTAACACAGCTATTGCAATTGAGACAAAAATATTTTATCTCAGTCACAACGATGAAAGATAATACGTTAGCCCAACAAGCAAATTATAATGTGTATGTATCTAGTAATACATTCTATTTAAATGATGGCACTGATTATTCAAGTTTTATTAGTTATCATATTTTCTTTGAAACACTACTCAGAAAATATAATGAACGGAAAGAAAAAGGTGAACTCAAATAATCATTTTGTCTATAAAGATAAAAAGCCAGTAAATGAACTTTCTTAAATTCATTTACTGGCTTATATATTACTATTGATTAATTCAAATTAATTATTTTTCTGTTCTTCAATTTCTTCTAATACTGCATTCATTTTGTCAAACATAAGTTCAAATCCATGCGCAGTTGAATCATGGTATTCTTTCTTTTTCTGTTTGTATTCAAGATTGGTTAATCTTCTTTCACGTTCCATATATGATTGATAATAGAAGAACATTTGGGTGCCACCTGATTCACGTTCGAAGAATTCTACTTCTATAATATCCTCCTCGTTACTTAAGCCTGGCATACCTATTGTCATTTTAATAAATTCATCCATGACTAATTCTTCGTATGTACCTTCGATAATATTTTGTTTACCATTTCTACTATCAACGATACGATACTTACCACCTTCTTGGACATCAGCTTCAAATGATTTATTCGTACGTTTCGACGTCATAAACCATTGTTTGAGAATATCTTCTTTCGTCCAAGCTTCATAAATTGTTTCTGGTGAATATTTTAATAAACGTTCAATATCAATTTCTACATATTCATTTTCCACATTATACTTTGCCACTTTCAGTCACCTACTTTCACTCTTAATACTATTTTAACGTATTTGTTCAAACTTCCAAACATTTATACATTAAAAAAGATTGCGCTTCTACACATTTAGTCTAGTTTACCATTAAAACGCTGACTTGAAACATTTTCTCTGTACTGTTCTATTTATCAATTAAAAAACCGAGACTAAATCGTCTCAGTTTATAATCGTTTTATGCTTTGTTTTTTAATTTTGGATAACCAATTAAAATAGCAATCAATCCGCATACACCAAGCATGATAGGATAAATACTATAAGGAACGAGTAAGAATGGTGAGATGCCCGCTACTCCTGCAGCTGAAATCACTTGAGGACTATATGGTAATAAGCCTTGGAAACACCCACCAAATATATCTAAAATACTAGCTGATTTACGTGGATCAACATCATATTCATCTGCAATATTTTTAGCTAATGGTCCTGACATAATGATTGAAATAGTATTATTAGCTGTTGCAATATCTGCCACACTTACTAAACTGGCAATGCCTATTTCAGCTCCTCGTTTAGATTTCACGCGACCTCTGACTACATTTAACAACCAATCTATACCGCCATTATGTTGAATAAGTCCTACTAAACCACCAATTAATAAGGCAATCATAGCAATATCTTCCATACCTATAATTCCTTTAGATACAGCACTTAGTAATCCTTTCCAACCAAATGAGCCATCAATAAGGCCAATGACTCCAGATAAAACTGTCCCACCAATAAGGACGATAATCACATTGACACCAACTAGCGCTAGTATCAACACCAATAAATACGGAATGACTTTAACTAATTGGAAATCATAACTTTTAGAATGATCCATGGAAATTCCATTTGTTAGGAAAAATAGTACAACTATGGTTAATATCGCACCTGGCAAAACAATTCTAAAGTTTACTTTAAATTTATCTTTCATCTTCGTATGTTGTGTACGTACAGCCGCTATCGTAGTATCAGAAATCATAGAAAGATTATCTCCAAACATAGCGCCACCAACAACTGTAGCCATAGCTAAAGCTGCAGATACATCTGTAGCTTGTGCAAATCCAAATCCTACTGGTGCAATAGCTGCTACTGTGCCTACTGATGTTCCCATTGAAATAGAAACAAACATACAAATGATAAATAAACCTACTATAATTAAATTTTCAGGGATGAGAGACAATCCCAAATTTACAGTAGAAGTCACACCACCCATTTTCTCTGTAGTCGTAGAAAATGCGCCTGCTAAAATAAAGATAAGCATCATTAAAATAATATTTGAATGACCTGCACCTTTAGTAAACACTTCAACTTTAGTGGCAAATTTTTCTTTGCGATTCATCAACAAAGCAACGATTACTGTAATCGTTATCGCAACATTTAACGGCATCGTCGTGAAATCACCCGAGATGATACCTACACCTAAAAATAACAACATAAATAATAATAACGGAAATAACGCCCAAGCATTACCCTTTTTAGTTTCTTTCATCATTAGACCTACTTCCTTACAAAAAATACCTCTCTTCTTTATGATAAAGAAAAGAGGTCCATCTACAACGATTTTCCCCTTATCTTCAAACCTAGATAGGTTACTGGAATTGGCACATGATTCAATGTTGCCGAAGCTTCATAGGGCCAGTCCCTCCACTTCTCTTGATAAGTGATTCATATTTAACGTTTACGTTACAAGATAATTCCTATGACGTCAATCATAAATTAAAACTTCGTCGTAAAATATTTTTCATAAATAATTAATGCAACAGCAACTACGAATAACATTGCAATAGCTATACCAAAGGCGACCCACCATTTTAAATAAAGTGATACCATCATTAAAATAATAGAAATGGTTGTCATACTAATCATCAGTATTTTAAATTGTCGTTCACGTTGTTGAGAGATCACTTTATAATCTCGATGGTTTTTCCTTTGCGTATCATCATCAATTTGTAATTTAGTTTCTATATAAAAAACAAACGTCATAGTTACCAATACAATTAAGAAAGTAATCCATGTATAATTTTGTTGAAATAATATCATCATAAAAAATACAATCCATAAACAACCGATAATAATACCTAATAACCGGTCGATTGTTTTATTAATCCATATGATATGATTTTTAATATTTTTATTAACAAAATACAGATTTTTTAATGCATTGGTAAGCGCAAATAAAAGTATTAAAATGATTAAAAACCATTGATTCGTAGTAAATAACGAAAATACAACTATAGCGATTATACCTATTATGAACGGAGCAATCCTTATAAACGTATCTTTCACCATGTTATTACCTCCTTTAGATATAAGATTTCTATTGCAATTTGTCGTATAAATTACCTATCCCTTAGATATATCTGTATTCTTTAATTAAATTCCATTCATTAAAAAGGTTAATAATTTTATATTTTTATTTTACATTAAACATATTTTTATTCCAAATTCATAATAAAATTGGATATAGTTATCATATAATTTGTCACAAAAAAATGGTCGATAAAGTATTAACACTTTATCGACCAACTGCTATTCATTAGTTAATTTGAATGCCGCCTGTCACACCGAAGACTTGTCCGGTTGTATAACTTGATTCTTCAGATGCTAAAAGTACATATGTTCCTGATAGTTCAACAGGTTGACCTGCACGGCCAAGTGGTGTATTTTTACCGAATTTCGGAATATTACGTTGTGGTTGTCCACCAGTAATTTGTAAAGGTGACCAAAATGGTCCTGGTGCCACACAATTGACACGAATACCTTTTGCGCCAAGCTCTTCTGATAAACTTTTCGTCAATGAGATAATGGCAGCTTTTGAGGCGGCATAGTCGTGTAAGATAGGGCTTGGATTATATCCTTGAACAGATGACGTTGTAGTAATTGATGCCCCAGGTTGTAAATACTCTAATGCTTTTTGTACTGTCCAAAATATTGGATATACATTGGTTTCAAATGTCTCTTTAAATGATTGAGTATCAAATCCTCGAATATCATCATGGTATTGTTGATGTCCAGCGACTAATGTTACATTATCAAGTCCACCAAGCTGTTGATGTGCTTCTTCGACCATGTCATAGTTAAATTGTTCATCACGTATATCACCAGGTATTAGCACTGCTTTTTGTCCCGCTTCTTCAATCACTTGTTTAACGTCTTGTGCGTCTTTGTCTTCACTTGGAAGATAATTAATCGCAACATCTGCGCCTTCTTTAGCATAAGCAATAGCTGCTGCGCGTCCAATGGCAGAATCGCCACCTGTGACTAACATTTTATATCCTTTTAATCGCCCGTGTCCGACGTATGATGTCTCACCGCAATCTGGTTCAGGCGTTAATTGACTTTGCAAGCCTGGAAGTGGCTGCTCTTGTTTTTCATAGTCTGTTGATTTGAATTTATTTCTAGGATCTTGTGCTGACATTTTAAATTCATCTCCTCAATTTGTATATGTTGTCATATACCCAAGGTTATCCAGATGTTAATCATATTATCTTTATACAATGTATAGTGACTATTGATTCAGAAGACGTTTCGCCAGTGTCACAAAATAAGTTGGCACTTTTTCTAAAATACGCTCATCTGGATCATATAAAGGATGATGTAAGTCATACTCACTATTAGATCCTATGAATGCAAATACACCAGGATACGTTTCTGTATAACCTGAAAAGTCTTCACCAATCGTTAATGGTAAATCCATCATTGAGACATGATAACCGATATCTTTTGCTACTTCTATCGCCATATCAGTTAATTCATCATCATTAATTACTGTTCCAGGAAGTCGTGTATATCGGCAATCTACCTGTATATTAAATGTTCGTGCTAAACCATCAGCAATATCATTCATTCGTTGTTTGATATATGCTCTATGTTCTGGTTTAAATGAACGGACAGTCCCTTGTACATAGGCTTGATCGGCAATGACATTCCATGTATTTCCACATGAAATTTCACCAATAGTAACAACTGCATTATCAAAAGCAGATAAATTTCTACTTACAATCGTTTGTAAACTATTAATCAGTTGACCTAAAGCAACGGTTGGGTCATTACCCTGTTCTGGTTTAGCAGCATGTGCCCCTTTTCCTTTAATCTCAAATTCGAAGCGATCTACAGCAGACGTAATAGGCCCTTTCTTTATAGCAAAGTCACCAATGTCCATCGTTGGATAATTATGGAATCCTAATACTGCTTTCACACCATCTAATGCCCCTGTATCTACTACCTTTTTAGCTCCATGACCTAGCTCTTCAGCCGCTTGGAATATGATTCTCACTCGACCATTTAATTCACTCTCTTGGGCTTTCAATTGTGTTGCAACCCCTAATATACTTGCCATATGAATATCATGACCACATGCATGCATGACACCTTGATTGGTTGATGTAAATTCATGTTCAACTTGCTCATTGATAGGTAGTGCGTCTATATCAGTTCTAATCGCAATCATTTGGTCCCCTTGTCCAATTTCTGCAACTAATCCTGTATCTAACGGTAAATCTAAAATTTTTATATCATGTGCTTCTAATATACGTTTAAGTCGTTGCGTAGTTTCATATTCTTTCTCTGATATTTCAGGGAATTGGTGAAATGTACGTCGCCAATTCACGTAATCTGTATAACCAGTCATTGATATCTCCATCCCTTTCAACCTAAAATTATTTTTCTATATATACTAACATAATTGTCAAACTTTTCTAAAAATATATTTTTTCCTTTTATTATAAACAAAAAACCGTACCGACAACGTCGGCACGGTCATATCAATGAACACTTTGTCCTAGTCTAATGAAAATTCATTATCCACAATGACTCTACCATCTTTAATCACTTTTTGAGCATGGTTAATACCAAAGTGATAAGGAATATATTCATGGTTCGGCGCATTCCAAATAACAATGTTAGCTTTGTCACCTTCATTGATTGTACCTGCGTCTAAATCAATTGCTTTTGCTGCATTAACTGTTACAGCATTCCAAACTTCATTTGGTGAAAGTTTTAATTTTAATGCGGCTATTGCCATTGCCAATTGTAAGTTATTAGTTACGCTACTACCAGGATTGTAGTCAGTTGCAATAGCGATAGCCCCATCATTATCTAACATGCCTCTTGCATCTGCATAATCGTTTTTATCTAAATAGAATGTCGTAGCTGGTAATAATACGGCTACTGTGTCACTATTTTTTAATTTAGCTTTACCTTCTGCACTTGAAGCAACAAGATGATCAGCAGAAATTGCATTTTCATCAATAGCTAACTCTAGACCACCAAGTGGATCAATTTCATCTGCATGAATTTTAACTTTAAATCCTGCCTCTTTCGCTTTTTGCATATAATGTCTAGATTCTTCAACTGAGAATACACCTGTTTCACAGAAGATATCTGCAAAGTCTGCATATTCTTTAACTTCTGGTAAAAGTTCAATCATCTCATTTAAGAACGCCTCATTAGACTCTGCTTCTTCTGGAACCGCATGTGGTCCTAGGAAGGTGTGTCTCATATCTAAACCGTATTTCTCTGCTAAACGATTAGATACTCTTAATTGTTTCAATTCATTTTCTTTATCTAGACCATAACCACTTTTACTTTCAACACCTAAAACACCATGTTGAATCATTGTTAGTAAATCGTGTTCAGCTTTTTTGAATAAATCTTCTTCACTTATGTCACGTGTGGCTTTAACTGTTGATAAAATACCGCCACCTGACTCTAATATTTCTAAATAAGATTTACCTTGACGTTTCAATGACATTTCATGTTCTCTTGAGCCACCGAAAACTAAGTGCGTGTGTGCATCAATCAATGATGGTGACACAACTTTACCTGTTGCATCAATCACTTGTTCAGCATCATATTTATCAGTATGTGGTCCTGAATATACAATTTTGCCATCGTTCACAACGACCGTACCATTTTCAATCACATCTAGTTGATCAAGTTCTGCACCTTTTAAAGGACGATCAGTTGATTTTGGTAAAATAAGCTCTTTAATGTTTTGAATAATTAAATCGTTCATTATTTATCACCTGCTTCATCAATCATTGGAATTTTGATGCCTTTATCTTTTGCCGTTTGAATGGCGATGTCATAACCAGCATCAACGTGTCTTACTACTCCCATACCCGGATCTGTAGTTAATACACGTCCTAATCGACGATCTGCACGTTCTGAACCATCTGCAACAACAACCATACCAGCATGTAATGAATAACCCATACCTACGCCACCGCCATGGTGGAATGAAATCCAAGAGCCACCTGCTGCTGTATTAATTAATGCATTAAGTACAGCCCAGTCACCTACTGCATCACTTCCGTCACGCATACCTTCTGTTTCACGGTTTGGACTTGCTACTGAACCTGAATCTAAATGATCTCGTCCGATAACAATCGGTGCAGAAATTTCACCATCACGCACTAATTTATTAAGTGCTAGACCCATTTTGGCACGTTCTTCATAGCCTAGCCATGCAATTCTTGATGGTAAACCTTGGTAAGAAATTTTTTCTTCTGCAAGATCTAACCAACGAATTAATTTTTCATTATCTGGGAATAACTTTCTCATTTCTTCATCTGCACGTTCAATATCTTTTGGATCACCACTTAACGCTGCAAAGCGGAATGGACCTTTTCCTTCACAGAATAATGGTCTAATATATGCCGGCACAAATCCTGGGAAATCAAATGCATTTTTCACACCGTTGTTATATGCAACTTGACGGATATTGTTACCATAATCAAACGCAACAGCACCTTGTTTTTGGAATTCAAGCATTAATTCAACATGTTTGGCCATTGAATCTTGAGATAATTCTACATATTTTTTCGGATCTTCTTTACGTAGTTTTTTAGCTTCTTCAACTGAGTAACCTTGTGGGACATAACCGTTTAATGGGTCATGTGCACTTGTTTGGTCAGTAATAATATCAATCTTAAATCCTTTGTCTAAAATAGCTTTGTGAATGTCTACTGCATTACCTACTAATCCAATAGATAAAGCTTCCCCTTTTTGTCTAGCGTCTTCAGCTAATTTTAATGCTTCATCTAAATCGTTAGTTTTGATATCGCAATATTTTGTTTCGACACGTTTATCAACACGACTTTCGTCGACATCTACACAAATAGCTACACCATTATTCATAGTCACAGCAAGTGGTTGTGCACCGCCCATACCACCTAATCCAGCAGTAAGTGTTACTGTACCAGTTAAATCACTTTGATATTCTTGATTACCAAGTTCAGCAAATGTTTCATAAGTACCTTGAACGATACCTTGTGAACCAATATAAATCCAACTACCTGCTGTCATTTGGCCATACATCATTAAGCCTTTTTTATCTAGTTCATTAAAGTGATCCCAGTTCGCCCATTCAGGTACTAAAACTGAATTTGAAATTAATACTCGTGGCGCTTCTTCATGTGTTTTAAATACCGCTACTGGTTTACCAGATTGTACAAGCATTGTTTCATCTGCTTCTAAATCTCTTAATGTATTTTCAATAGCTTCAAAGGCTTTCCAGTTACGAGCAGCTTTACCAATACCACCATATACCACAAGCTCTTCTGGGTGCTCCGCTACTTCTGGATCTAAGTTATTATATAGCATTCGTAGTACTGCTTCTTGTTCCCAACCTTTACATTCGATATCTAACCCTTTTTTTGCATGAATTTCTCTCATTACTATCTCTCCCATCCGAAATAATATCAAAATCCAAAAATAAATTAAGTTTCTCTTTAATCATTATCTTCTAAATATTCGTACTATTTAAAAGATAACAATCACTATTAATCAGGTTGTTACAACTATATTATATTATGCTAAGATATAGATAACAAATATAAATAAACTAATTATTTATAGATAAAAACTATGACAAATAGGAGATGACCTATGAAAATCATTCAATTAGAATATTTTTTAGCCGTTGTAAAATACAATAGTTTTACGAAAGCCGCTAATTTTTTACATATTAGTCAACCTTCCTTAACTGCAGCTATTAAAAAGATGGAAGCTGATTTAGGATACGATTTATTTATGCGTACCACTAAAGATATCAAAATCACTGAAAAAGGTATTCAGTTTTATAAATATGCTGAGGATTTAGTAGAATCCTATCGTTCTACAGTTGAAAAAATGTATGATTTAAATGTGTCTTCGGAACCCCGTATTAAAATGGGCATTTTAGAATCTACGAGTCAATGGATGGCCAATGTCATTCATGCTCATCACAAACATTATCCTAATCAACAATACCGTATTTATGAGGTACATGATCAACATCAATCTATTGAGCAACTTACCAACTTTAATGTTCATTTTGCCTTAACAAACGAGGAAATACGCCATCAAGATATTACATCGATCGCATTATATAAAGAATCTTATATATTACTAACACCTAAAGATGCATTTCCAAAGCAAAAAACGATTCAATTGGATGAATTACCTTTAATTTTGCCGAATAAAAATTCTCAAGTTCGTAAACACTTAGATGATTATTTTAATAGAGTAGGTATCCACCCTAATATCATTATGGAATCTGATCGTTTTGAATCCGCTACTAATCTAGTCCATTTAGGTATTGGTTATGCGGTTATTCCTCGATTTTATTACCAATCATTTAATACACGGAATTTAGACTACATTAAAATACGCCCTAATTTAGGACGCAAAATTTATATTAATTATTTAAAAAAGAGAAAGCACTCTGAACAAGTACTTTCTCTTATTGAACAATGTATTGATTATTGGAATTTATAATAAGAAGTGATGCACTAAATTCGCAATCAGTTTCGCTGTACGATTGTCTTGATCGTATTTAGGGTTCATTTCAGCAATACTTACTGATTTAACCTTTTCACTTGGGACAATGCGCTTTGCTAATTCAAACACTGTATGTGGATAGATGCCCAAGACTGCTGGAGCACTTACACCTGGAGCAAAGGCACTATCTACAACATCCATACAAATCGTAAACATGATTACATCATGATCGTGAATAAATCGTTCAATCATATCTTTAATCGGTGGTGATACTTGATGTAATAATTCATCAGCATAAACAAATGATACACCTTTTTCTTTAGCATAGTCGAATAAACCTTGTGTGTTACCACCTTGAGATATACCTAATACCATGTAATCTGCATTGTCATCTTGTTCTAGTATTTGTCTAAAACTCGTACCTGAAGTGGATTCACCTTCATCACGTGTATCAAAGTGGGCATCAATATTAATAACCCCAATTGACTCATTAGGATACACTTGTCTAGTCGCTAAATATTGTGCATAAGCGATATCATGCCCACCACCTAATAAGAATGTTTGTTTATGATTATGAATAGACTTGGCTGCTAATTCTGCAAATTCCTTTTGAGTATCAATTAGTGCGTCATGATCATGCTCGACATTTCCATAATCAACGATTTGTTCACATTGATTCAAATCTGGTAAGCCAGCGAATGCTTTTTTTATCGCATTAGGCCCCTCTTTTGCACCTACACGCCCTTTATTTAGTTCTACACCTTTATCAATCGCATAACCTAAGATACCAACACCTTTTTGTTTAGATGCTAATTCTACTTGTCTTAAGTCATTAAATTGAATAGTTTGAAAATGTCTAAATTGTTTTGCATCTGTTTCACTATCTAATCTTCCGGTCCATAAGCTTGGTTCAGCTTGTTGATACATTGTTCTTCCCCCTTGATTTCTTTGCTTTATCCTTATAATTAAAGTATAACTTTGGCACATACTTAATTCAATGTTGTTCTTATATTCCCGTTTATCCTAAATTTAATTACGTTTATAATTCATTACGATTACATTTTGATGATAATTAAAATAGACAATTTATCTATCATCTTTTAAGATGTATAATTGTAAATAAAACAATAATTGCTTGTTTCCGTAATGGAGGTTACATAAAATGAAAAACAATCGAATTTCTGGGTTTCAATGGGCACTGACAATATTTGTGTTTTTTGTCGTAACAATGGCCCTATTCATAATACTTAGAGATTTCCAAGCAGCATTAGGGGTGAAACGTTTTGTATTCGACATTACAGATCTTTCCCCATTTATTGCAGCTATCATATGTCTACTTGTCTTTAAACATAAAAAAGAACAAATGGCGAGTTTAAAATTCACTTTTAGTCTCAAAGTTATTGAGCGTTTATTACTCGCATTAATCATACCTTTATTTATTTTTATTATCGGTATGTTCTGCTTCAATACATTTGCAGATAGTTTTATATTACTACAGGCATCTGATTTATCTGTGTCAATATTCGCAATTTTAATTGGTCATTTAATTATGGCGTTCGTAGTAGAATTTGGTTTCCGTTCGTATTTGCAACACATCGTTGAAACTAAGATGAACACATTATTTGCTAGTATTGTTGTAGGTATCATTTACTCTATATTTAATGCTAATACAACATACGGCCTTGAATTTGCTGGCTATCATTTCTTATATACATTCGCTTTCTCAATGATTGTGGGTGAGTTAATTAGAGCCACTAATGGACGTACTATTTATATTGCTACGCTTTTCCACGCAGCAATGTCATTTGGTTTAGTATTCTTGTTTAGTGAAGAAATTGGCGATTTATTCTCTATGAAAGTCATCGCCTTAGCTACAACTGCGGTTGGTTTAATCTATATCATTTCAAGCTTAATCATTCGTGCTATCTTTTATAAAAAGACGAATCAAAGTTTAGACGAAGTAGAACCTAATAATTATTTAGATCACGTTAACGATGATAAGGACAATGATTATTCTGAAACTAATCATGATTATAGTTCAAGATCAGACGATCATGACCACCATAAAGACGCATTAGATTCTAGACATCAAGATAATAAACACGACATTCAAAACCATGATGATGCCCATGACTCTGATTCAACTGATCATTTAAAAGAACATTCATCATATAAACAAGATCGTCGCTCATCTGTTGTTTCTGATTTACAAGATGAAATCAAACAGACTGAAGAACATAGTCCTAACAATAAATATTAAGATTATAATTAAAACTGTCCATTCGTTGATTTGAATGGACGGTTTATTTTGTGAATGATAATTAAATTAGTTTATCAGAACATTGACTCATACTTTAAAGATATTAATCTTGTCTGTTCATCTTCTTAACACCTTGTTGTGTTCCAATAATTGCTTGGTCAGCAACATCAAGGAAGTAGCCTGTTTCTAGTACTCCTGTGATATGAATTAAAAATTCATGCATTTCATAAGGATCGATACCTTTTGGTAATGCACAATCTAAAATATAATTACCATTATCAGTCGTAAATGGGACATCATCCGTAACACGACGTTGTGTTGTCACGCCGCCAATTGTTTCTATTTTCTTAGCAACTTGATACCAGTTAAATTTATCTACTTCAACCGGTAATTTAAATGTTTCACCTAGGTAGTTAACAACTTTGTTTTCATCAGCAATAACCACAAAACGGTCTGCCATTTCATCGATTACTTTTTCTCTAAATAGCGCTCCACCGCCACCTTTAATGAGGTTAAGTTGAGGATCTACTTCGTCAGCACCATCAATAGCTAAATCAATTTTTTCAACATCATTCACATCAACAATATTAATATTTAATTCTTTAGCTAAAAACGCCGTCTTATTAGAAGTACAAACACCGATAATATTATAATGCTTTTCTTTAATAAGTTGAGCAATTTTAGGCACTAATAACTCAATTGTAGTTCCTGTTCCAATACCAAGTGTCATACCATCCTCGATTTGACTTAAAACATCATCAAGCGTCATCAATTTAAGTTGTTTTACATCATTCATCACGTCATGAGCCCCTTTTCTAAATCGTTTACATTTCTTATTTTACATGACTTTTTCAATTTAACATACCGTATTTGACGTTTAATTTTTAATATATTTTAAAATCTTTCATAAAAATACAAATGTATAGTAAAATATCACTTAATCAATCTTTTAAGGGGGGACCATAATGATACCAGTGTATGCTATTTCTACCGGAAAGATAGAATCGCTACAATACAATGAGGCTAAACCCATGCAATCAGCAATTAATAAACAACCTTTTAAAGGTCAAATGTGGTTGTCAAAATTAGGATTTGTTGATGATGAACAAGCTTATAAAGATCATGGTGGTCCAGATAAAGCGATATGTTGTTTTAGTAAATCGAACTATGACATGTATCGTGATGACTTACTTGATATGCCAGACTACGCCATGTTTGGTGAGAATTTGACAATCGAAGATTTAGATGAAAGTAACGTTTATTTCGGCAACCAATATCAATTAGGTGATGCAATTATCGAAGTTTCTGAAATTCGAGAACCCTGCTGGAAAATCCAAGCAAAGTACGGGATTTCTGATTTAGTCAAACGTATGTCTCAATCAGGAAAAACAGGTTTTTATTGCCGCGTCATTAAAGAAGGGTTTGTGAATCAACATCATCACTTAGAATTAATAAAGGAAGCTGAATTGGACACACAACTCTCTGTACAAACATTAAACGATATTTATTATAACGACAGAAAAAATGCAGACCGAATCGCATTAGCATTGAAGAATCCATATTTATCAGCTAAAAGATATGAGAAACTAGAAAAAATGTATCAACGTGCAACAAAATAAACATAAAAATAAAACAATAAAAAGAGTAGAACAAAAACATCGTAAATGACGATGTTTGTTCTACTCTTTTGCTTATTTTTCATGAATTTGATAGCTCGTTTGTGAATAAAACATTTCATTAGCTTTTAATATTGAATAAGCTTGATCACCATATAAGTTAATATCATTTGGCAAATATTGTGCCTCGATTGTTAAACCCGAATGTGCTTTATAAATATTGGCGTCACTTTTCCAATTTTTCGGTTGGTTAAATGTATATAATACGACATAAGGCATATCAGTTTTAACATCTAATTGAAACTCATCATTATCTATTGATAATTGTTGTTCCCCTACTTTAAATGGATGATCTAAACCATTAGATTGAGCCACTTGTTGTGCTATTTGATCATGGCTACTTTCAAATATGTCTTTAAAGTATATGTCGTCCTTATTAAATATCCGTTGTAAATCTAACGTACTGTCTGAACTGATCATATGCTCCTCATTAAGTGGATACATATTCAATTTAGAACTAGACACTCGATGATTATCAATAACGTTATTATCACGATTAAGATTAAAATAAACATGGTTCATCGGGTTAAACAAAGTAGTCTTTGTTGATGTAGCTTCATATTGAATTGTCCAACAATGATACGCATCATATGTATGAGTGACTTTAATCTCCATATTTCCAGGATAATGATCATCTGTTTCTTGTAACGTTGTTTTGAAAATGATTTTGACATGTCCTAAATCGTCTATAACTTCATAGTCAAATAATTTAGAGTCTAAACCATGGTTGCCACCATGTATATGATGTTGGCCATCGTTGGCCTCTAACTTGTATGTTTCTCCTTCTAAATTAAAAGTCGCATTTGAAATACGGCCACCATATCGTCCAACAGTCGCCCCAAATCTAAATGGATTATCAAAATAAAATTCGTCCGCTTCAACAACATTCCCTAATACAATATTGTTGTCATGATATTTCCATGACACAATTCTTGCACCATAATTAGTAAACACAATTTTGGTCTCTTCATTATCAATTTTAATTAAGTCTACACCATATCTTTGATGCTCAATTTCAACATTCATTACATACTTCTCCCTTTCAAACACGTTTATTAAGCCCTATGTGGCAGCAGCATAATTAAAACGCCTATTAAACAGACTAATGCACCCAATATATCGTATTTATCTGGCATATTCTTATCAATAAGCATAGACCAAACTAAACTCATAACGATGAATACGCCCCCGTATGCAGCATATACTCTTCCAAATGTTGGAAATGTTTGTAGTGTTGCAATCACACCATACAAAATGAGTATCAAGCCGCCAATAACGCCTAGCCAGGATGGTTGACCTTCCCTAAGCCATAACCATATTAAGTAGCCGCCTCCAATTTCACATACACCCGCTAATATAAATATGAGAAATGAATACATCATCACAATCATAACGCCTTCCTATTAATTATCTATGAAACTTCACTTTATACAACATACATGAAGTCATATTAAATATCTACCTCTTAAATCAGAGACATGGACTTTATTGTGCTATCGTTAAATACATATGTCTATGTGACTCGGGATAGTGAGTCACTAATCAATGTTTAATGTCAATTGTGACGCGTATTTATCATCTATTGTATAATATTAACGTGCTTTCTAATACATACATATTGTTACACTTTTTCTACTAATATGCCATAGTAAAATGCAAATTAAAGAGGAAGAACATTTTGTAAACTCTTACAAGTTTAATTTAATGCACTTCCTCTTTTATTTATTTTTTCATAACCTTTTTAATGGTGTTAAAAAGTCCTTTTTCAAAAGTTAATACAGAATCTTTATATGTTTTAACAGCAATCCATAATAAAATAAGCATGACTACAACTGAGATTAATATACTAACGATGATTTCCCAAACTTGTAACTCAGTCGATTGAGCACGTACTAACAATTCAAAAGGTGCTAAAAATGGAATAAAACTAGTGATTTTTAATAATAATATTTCTGGTTTAAACATACTAAAAATCGCGATATAAAAAGCAATCATTGCAAATAACGTTAATGGCATTAACGTTTGATTAATATCTTCAATTCTTGTTGCTAAAGAACCTAATATAGCTGCTAACAATACGTATGTTAAGATGCCTATAATCATACATAACAGACCTACGATTAAAACTTGCCAAGTGATATGACTCATGGATACATCGAAACCTTTTAACATTCGTTTTAAATCAAAGGCAAAGATACAAATGATAGCTACAACAAAAATCATTACGATTTGTGTTAACGCGACAGCGATAACCCCTGCAATCTTAGCCATAATATGAGTAATGGGCGACACACTAGTAATAATCATTTCAATGACTCTTGATGTTTTCTCTGTAGCAATTTCCATTGCGACCTGCGTTGCATAATTGAAAACAATAAAGAACATCAACATTAGTATCGCATACACTAGAACTAAATTAAGTAGTTTTTGACCTTCATTCAATTGTTGATTTTTCTTATCTGATAGGACTTGACTGTCAACCTTACTTTGAGACTGTAATTTTTTCAAATCATTGTTATTGAGATGTAGTTGCGATGCGACTAGTTTTGATTGAATTGATGTCAGTACCCCATTTACTTTTTGCTCTTTTTCTTGTGAGACACTTTCTTTACTGATAATAGTTGCTGATAACTGTTGTTTATCTTTCAGCTTAATGATATAGGCTTCTTTTAGCTTTTCATTTTTTACTTGCTTCTTAGCTTCTTGTTTATTTACCTTCTTAAATGAAGCATCTTCATCAATCACATTTCCTTGTTGCTTAATGGCTTTATATATGGGTTCACTATTCGTTACGATACCGATTTGATCACCGTCACCTTTAAACATATCCATGATTTTATCGGCATTGGATAATGCTATCATTAAAATAATGACAATCGCCATGAAGATGATAAAGGATTTAGATTTCACTTTACTCTTATAAGTAAGGCCGAATGTAGCCCAAAATTTATTCATGTAAATCACCCACCTTATCAATAAAGATGTCTTTCAGAGAAGGCTCTAACATTTGGAATCGACGTACATATCCATGAGAGATGACTTGATGATATACATTTTCTGCAACGGATTGATCTTGTATCGTCACTTTAATATGGCGTTTATTGGTTTCAATATCCAACACACCTTCAATATCTGCTATGTCAGGCATTGATTTATCCGTTTCAATGATAACTTGTTTATAACCATGTGATGCTTTCACGTAATGTATGTCACCTGAAACTACAAGTTCACCATGGTTCAAGATACATACATCATCACATAACTCTTCAACATGTTCCATACGATGAGAACTATAAATAATTGTTGAACCTTGATCATTCAAATCCTTTACGGCTGATTTGAGTAATTCAACATTAACAGGATCTAATCCACTAAAGGGTTCATCTAATATAAGTAATTCAGGTTGGTGCAACATACTTGCTAATAATTGAATTTTTTGTTGATTACCTTTGGATAATGCATCAATGCGCTTATGACGATTTTCTGTAATAGCAAATCGTTTGAGCCAATAATCAATATTTTTCTTAATGTCAGATTTAGACATTCCTTTGAGTGTTGCAAGATATGTTAGTTCATCTTCAACAGTCATTTTGGGATGTAAGCCACGTTCTTCAGGTAAGTACCCAATTCGATTATACATTGATTGATCTATCGCATGGCCATCATATGTAATGTGTCCTTCAGTTGGTTCACTTAATCCTAATATCATTCTAAAGGTAGTTGTCTTACCTGCACCATTACGACCTAAAAAACCAAGCATCTTCCCTTTTTCAAGATGAATAGAAATATCATTGACTGCTGTAAATTGATTGAACTTCTTCGTCACATGATCAATATGTAATGACATGTTTACCCTCCCCAAATCATATTTTTATTATTATTTAATATAACATTATTAGTTCTATTAATGAATTTAGATTTTGCAATATGTCAAACTTTACAATTATTTATGTAAGCACTATCATTAATTTTATCATAGAAGATTAAATTAAAATTAACTTCTTAGAGATAATTAAACAAGACATTAAATTTAAAGGGGATATATAGAATGAGTTATAGTATTGGTATCGATTACGGCACAGCATCTGGTCGTGTCATTTTAGTAAATACATCTGATGGAAAAATTGTTTCAAGTTATGAAGAGACTTATCAACATGGTACCATCGCTGAAGAATTAGGTGGAGAAACCTTACCCCATAATTACTTCTTACAACATGCTGGTGATTATCACCACGTACTAGAAAACGGTGTGAAACACGTTTTAGAAGAAAGCCAAGTTAATAAAGATGAGGTCGTAGGTATTGGTGTTGACTTTACTAGTTGTACAGTCGTCTTTTTAGATGAAAATTTCAAACCATTACATATGAATGAAGACCTAGCAAATCATCCTCATGCCTATGTTAAATTATGGAAACATCATGGCGCTCAAGACGAAGCAACTCAAATGGTTGAAGCCAATGAAAAAGCCAATCAAAATTGGTTAGATTATTATGGCCATAGTGTAAACAGTGAGTGGATGATTCCAAAAATTCTCGAAGTAAAACATAAAGCACCTGAGTTATTAGAACGTGCCCATTATATAATGGAAGCTGGAGATTATATGACGAGCTTACTCGTCAATCAAAATATTCGCTCTAACTGTGGTATAGGATTCAAAGGATTCTATGATGAAGTAAATGGCTTTAATTATGATTTCTTTGAAACTGTAGATCCAGAATTACCACAAATCGTCAAAGATAAATGTGAAGCACCTGTCATTCAAATTGGAGATAGCGCTGGTTCATTATCAGAGTACTATCAAAACTTATGGGGACTATCTTCCAATGTACAGATTTCCCCTTACATGATTGATGCCCACTCTGGCGTTTTAGGTGCAGGTGCAATTGAAAAAGGTGAATTCACACCGGTTATAGGAACAAGCACGTGTCACTTAATGTTAGACCCGAAACAAGAACCTATCCCTTCTATTACAGGTTCAGTTAAAGACGCTATTATTCCTGGGTTATATGCTTATGAAGCGGGTCAAGCAGCTGTAGGTGATTTATTCAGTTACTCTGAACGTATGGCACCACAACATATCGTTGAAGAAGCAGCGAAACAAGATAAGAGTGTCTTAGAATATTTAGAGACCCTCGCATCTCAAATTCCTGTTGAAGACCAACACGTGGTTGTCTTAGACTGGCACAACGGTAATAGAAGTATTTTAAGTGATAGCCATTTAACAGGAAGTGTCTTTGGATTAACATTGCAAACACCATTCGAAATGGTTCATCGTGCTTACTTAGAATCTACTGCTTTCGGTACTAAAATGATTATGAAACAATTCGAAGATAATGATATTCCAGTTCATACTGTTTATGCTTCTGGTGGTATTCCTAAGAAAAGTCGATTACTCGTAGACATCTATGCCAACGTATTAAATAAAAAAGTTGTCGTTTTAGAATCATCAAATGCAACAGCATTAGGCGCTGCTATGTTGGGCGCAAATGTGGGTGGTGCATATGATACATTAAGAGAAACCGTACAACACATGAAACAACCTGTATACTATGAAAAACAACCAGATCCAGAAAAAGTAAAACATTATGAAAAACTATTGGATAAATATCAAAACCTACATGATTTATTAGGTCGTGAACATCCAGAACTATCATATATCCACGAAACAGAATAATTGTTATTAAATATAAATAGCTATACTTGTCGTTGATAAAATTGATTCAACGCAAGTATAGCTATTTTTTATGATTTAAGTTTTTTTATTCGATAAGTGATACATAGTGCTGCAATGACAACTACTGCAATTGCCACATAACTCGAAATAGGCACATGCCCCATAATATGTTCAACAATGATATCAATGATACTTACAAACAATAACACGATTAATTGCCATATTGCATTACTTGAATATGCCTTAATTATTCGAGTTCTTTCATATTCATCACTGAAATTATAATTTGGAATCATATTAAGCATACGATCTTGTGTATTAATCTTCTCCATTGCTGGAACAGTGGGTGTGTCAGATATTTTGATACGTTTATCGCTCACGAACATCATAACTATAATCGCAATCATAAAACCTATACTCGAAACTAAATGATCGAACATTTTAATATGAGTTATTAAAGGTACCACTATATTATCAACACATGTTAGATATAGCATAATTAAAATTAAAAAAGGGATATGTTTCATTCTTGTTCTACGATTTAAAAATCGTTTTTCTTTCTCATCATTAACATAAATCATCGGTGTACCTACAAACTCTTCATACATAACTAATCTACACAGGGTCACTATCAGAATCAGTAACCCACCTATTAAAAAAGGCGATAGATAACTTCGATTGATATCAAAAACGATTTCAAAATACCATATTAAAAATATCATCATACATACAACCACACTTACTTTTGCTAAATAAGCACTTATAATTTCATTTTTTAATTCATCTTTAAATGTGAATTTGTTAAAAATAATTAATAACCTTCCCAAAACAAATCATTAAGTGTAACGGATAATACTTTAGCTATGTTTATACATAATTTAAGCGATGGATTATATTTATCATTTTCTATCATATTGATTGTCTGTCTAGATACACCAATGCGCCTAGCTAGCTCCTGTTGAGACATCTTTTGATGTGCTCGATATTGCTTCATTCTATTCAACGCAATCAATCACTTCTTTCAGTTAATATTACTTTAATTATAGACAGTCATTTTTGTAAGTGTCAAATATATATGACACTTACTTTCAAATAAAAGCTAGCATCATTAATGACACTAGCCTTTAAAAATTTAAATTTCATTTGTTGTATTGCGATATAACTTCGCTTTGTCAACTGGATTGTAATTCGGTTCGTTAACCGGTTCGTTCATTTCATATTTAGGACTTGGGCCATATTTGTTGCTTTCCTTCTTACTATCTAAGCAACTCACCACAATATTATAAACACCTAATACGAGACAGATTAAAGCGATAATATAATATGTGATCAATGCGCCTACATTATCTATTAGGCCACTAGCATTAATAACAATATTAAATACATTCAATAATACTCCAATGACAAACGCAATCATTGGAATCAACATTGAACGAGAAGTGTCATGGAAGCGACGTGCTAAAATAGCCAAATTAGGAATAATGGTAGCCAATGAATAAATGAGTATATAAATAGTCCCTATAAATATACAAATAATCCCAACACCTAAAACGCCACTACTTTCATTAAATGCACCTAAGAATAAACTTGGGTAACCAATAATCATAAGTATAATGGCAGGACACATAAAGATTAAATGCCATAATTGCATAAACCAATATTCACTACGTCTAGATCTCCCTTTAAAATTAAAATAATTTGACCAAAATAATTTAAATGATGCTTTAAAACCAACTTTTTCTCTCATGTTAGTGGCTCCCTTCAGATCATCAATTCAATTTATTTTATTACTCTTAATAACTCTGATACATTAATTAAGTAATAATATTGTTTCTATTGTCATTGTATCAAACAACAAGACATTTAAAAATATAAATCAAAAATATTTTAAGAAATTTTAGAATAAATTCTTATAACAAATATTTTTATAGAGGTGCCAAATTTATGGATTTTAGACAACGTAGCACAACGGACATTGCTAAAGCTTTACTCGGTGTTCGTATTATATATCAAGATGATCAACAAACATATACTGGCTATATTGTGGAAACAGAAGCTTATTTAGGTATTAAAGATCGTGCTGCTCACGGATATGGTGGAAAGCGAACACCTAAAGTGACATCTTTATATCAATCAGGTGGTACGATTTATGCACACGTTATGCATACGCATCTACTAATTAACTTTGTGACAAGAGATGCTGGTGTACCTGAAGGTGTGCTTATACGCGCAATTGAACCTGAAGATGGTATTGAAGCTATGAAAATTAATCGTGGCAAAAGTGGGTTTGAAGTAACTAATGGTCCTGGAAAATGGACTAAAGCCTTTAATATTCCACGTTCAATTGATGGCGCTACTTTAAATCAATGTCGCCTTTCTATCGACATCAAACATCGTAAATACCCTAAATCAATTATTGAAAGCGGACGTATAGGCATACCGAATAAAGGCGAATGGACTAACAAACCACTTCGTTACACAGTTAAAGGGAACCCTTATGTTTCTCGAATGAAGAAATCAGACTTCCTAAATCCTGATGACACTTGGAAATAAAATGATAGAGGCCAGAACAACTTCAATTCTGACCTCTAAAATTGACTTTATTGCACGTTGATATCCCCAGAGTCATTAAACATCTCGACGTTATTGTCCCCATTTCCAATTCGATGACGCTTAAATTCTTTGTTATCAAACTTTGATTCTCCTGAATCATTATGTGCAATAAATGTTGTGTTTTTAGGGTGATGTTGATAATTCAAAGTAATATCTCCACTATCGTTCGATACATATAAGGGTTGATCTGGAACACTCTTACTCAATTCTATATCGCCTGAATCATTGTTTACTTTGCCGTTGGTGAATTCAATGTGAGTTGTTGATATATCTCCTGAATCATTGTTTACTTTTAGTTTTCCTAGCTTACTATCTTTCAAGAAAATATCTGATGAATCTACCGTAATATCTGTATTCTTACTTATTATATTGTCGATAGTGACATCACCAGAGTCACCTTTTACAGTTAAATGATCAATCGCTTTTGGAACTGTGATTACTAATTTGTGCTTTGTCATGTAACCAATTCTAAAATTAATATTTGATTGATGGTCTTGATCACTAATATGCCACTTCCCATTTTTCACACTACTATTGACTTTCTTATCTTCGTTGCCTTTTTCTTTAATTGAGAACTTACTACCATGTTTGATTTCAATATCACTTTCATCAACATCTAAGTTAATGCTATTAATACGCTCTTTATAAACTTTATTTAACTTAGTGCCATTGTCTTTCTTTGAAGCTAATGTTTTCCATTCTGAAAAAACGCCTATACCAAAACCAATACTTAAAATTAGTCCAAAAATAAATAACGTTAAGACTAGCTTTTTCATGAATGAACACTTCCTTTCACAATTGAGATATTCCATTTTAAATACATAATCGTTAATTTAAGTATCCAATGACATAAGAAAATGCTAATAGCTAATAGCATTAAACCGACACCAAACATGAAACCACTCATATAAACATCATATAAAATAATAGAATTTACACCTTCAGTAATATATTTAATAATTAAAAATACTGGTGCACTTAAGAGTGTGATTGTAAATACAACTAAAGTAAGCAAAAACATAAATAAAAAGAATGCCGGTACTAATACAATAAAGAAATTAAGTAATCCTAAACCCATGACCGCTAAAATAGCACTCAAAATATTTTTTGCATTCTTTTTCTCATTAACTTTATCAATAGCCAATGAAGCATTTAATTCTTTAGCAATCATCTTAGGATTTCCTAAATGTTTTGCAATCTCTTCTTCAGATTTACCTTCATTTTTACCACTTACAAAATGTGTTTCGTATTCATTATAGATATCCTTTTTCTCATCTTTATCCATATGTTTTAAATGACTTATGAGTTGTTTTAGATAAGTATCTTTATTCATTGCGTTCACTCTCCTCTACAAAGGTATTAACTGCATTTGAAAACATTTGCCATTCTTCTTTCAATAATGCTAATCTTTCTTGACCTTGATCGGTAAGCCGATAATATTTTCTTGCTGGTCCCTCGCTTGATGGTTGATAATACGTCGATAGTTCTCCGTTCTTTACCAATCTTCGTAGCAAAGGATAGACAGTGCCTTCTGCAATCGTCATATAACGAGAAATATTTTGTACTAAAGAATAACCGTACTGATCTTCTCGTTTAATGATAAGTAAGACTATCAGTTCTAATGCACCCTTTTTAAACTGTGTGTTCATAGTTAAACCTCCATAGTGTAATAATCAGTACTGAACATTACACAGTAGTTAGTATCTATAATATAACACCCGCTACTGTACATTGCAAGGTACTAGATAATAATTACTTACGAATAATCATATTCTCTTCTTCCACACTTTTAAATTAATAAAGATAAAAACTTTTTTAGATTAATGAGTAATAGCCATAAATATAATTGGTATTAATTTCAAAACTAGATTTATTGTGCACACATATGTATAATGGATATTGTGGCTTTTTATAACGCTTACATATTTTAATTGAATAGCACATAAACATAGGTTTTGGGATAACTTCTAAGGGGGAGTTAAAATGATTGAATTAGATGCTATTACCACACTGTGTTTAGCATGTATTTTATATCTTATTGGTCAAACGATCATTAATCATGTCTCGATTTTAAGAAGAATTTGTATTCCAGCACCAGTAATTGGTGGTTTAATTTTTGCTATTTTAGTAGCTGTCTTAGATTCATTTAATATTGTGAAAATTAAATTAGATGCCTCATTTATACAGGATTTCTTTATGTTGGCATTCTTCACAACAATCGGACTCGGTGCATCTCTTAAACTATTTAAAGTTGGCGGAAAGGTCATGCTATTGTACTTTATGTTCTGTGGTATTATGGCATTCTGTCAAAATGTAATTGGTATTTCATTAGCGAAGTTATTAAATATCAAACCTTTACTAGGTTTAACTGCAGGGTCAATGTCAATGGAAGGTGGTCATGGTAATGCGGCCGCTTATGGTAAAACCATTCAAGATATGGGGATTGATTCCGCTGTCACAGCCGCCCTTGCAGCCGCAACATTAGGCTTAGTATTTGGTGGTTTAATTGGTGGACCAGTTGTTAAGTTCTTAATTAAACGTTATAACCTAAAACCTGAACATAGTGACGATTCATTTAAGAATTATGGTGAAGTTGAATATAATCAATCACTTCATGAAAAATATAAACCTACTCAAATTTTCTTTATACAGTTCACGATTTTAGTTTTCTGTATGGCACTTGGTACATATATTGGAAATACATTTACTGATTTAACTAACGTTAATATACCAATGTATGTAGGTTCAATGTTTGTCGCAGTATTCGTGCGTAATATTTCTGAAGCTGCTGGTTTCAACATTGTTGACCTAAAAATTAACGAACAAATTGGAGATATTTCGCTAGGTATCTTCTTATCATTAGCTTTAATGAGCATTCAGCTAACTGAAATTTACTCATTAGCTTTACCATTAATCATTATCGTTCTTGTACAAGTTGTATTTATGATCTTGTTCTCTATTTTCGTTCTATTTAGAGGTTTAGGAAAAGATTATGATGCAGCAGTAATGGTCGGTGGATTTATAGGTCATGGTTTAGGTGCTACACCTAATGCAATGGCGAATTTAGATGTAATTACTAAAAAATATGGCAATTCTCCAAAAGCCTATTTAGTTGTCCCTATTGTCGGTGCTTTCTTAATCGACTTAATAGGTGTCATCATTGTTATGGGCTTCATACAATTTTTCCAATAATAAAATACCCGTACGCAAGACATGCTCATGTCTTACGTACGGGCTTATTTAATTTGATTCAGTTAACCTCTTTGGATATCTAAACCACGTTGCTCAATCCAAGATAACAATTCAGTATTAAATATCATATCTTTATGGGTTAATTCATTGATATCTTTAGCATCTAGCATTGTCATTATTTTCTTCATATGATCTAAAAATGATTCAACGTATTCAATCGTTTGTGTTATACCGGCCTGCTCAACTTGATTTAAGAACGGACGCGACATACCTACTGCTTTCGCACCTAGCGCTAAACATTTCACAGCATCTAATGGGGTACGTAAACCTCCACTCGCAAAGACATTCAGTTTATCTTGAAAATCAGAACTTTCTAATAGTGATTCAACTGTTGATTGTCCCCAATTAGATAAATAGTCCATATCTTTATTTGAACGTCTCTCGTTTTCAATATCTACGAAATTGGTTCCACCACGTCCACTGACATCGACGTATGTAACACCAACGTTAAGCAGTGATTTATATGTCTCTTTACTCATACCAAATCCTACTTCTTTCACAATCACTGGTACATTTACTGCTTTAACAATTGCTTCGATATTTTCCATCCAATTAGCAAACTCACGATTACCTTCAGGCATCACTAATTCTTGTGGTGAGTTAACATGAATCTGTAGTGCCTGTGCATCTAATAATTCAACAGCTTTAACTGCTTTGTCTACAGGTACATCAGCACCAACATTACTAAAGATAACACCGTCTGGATTCGTTTCTCGAACAATCGTAAATGATTCTGCCATTTTAGGGTTTCGTAATGCAGCATGTGTTGAGCCTACCGCCATTGCAAGCCCCGTTTCACGTGCAACAATCGCTAATTTTTCATTAATTTGTTTTGTCCATTCACTACCACCCGTCATGGCATTAATATAAACTGGGTATTTCATATTAAACTCGGACGTCTTAGTTGTTAAATCTACATCATCTACATCAATATTTGGAATCGAATGATGAACAAACCTCACTTTATCAAAATCAGATAATGTAGCATCATGTTGAGCCATCGCTATTTCAACATGTTCATTTTTTCTTTGCTCTCTCTGAAAGTCACTCATTACTATACCGCCTTTTCCAAATGATTCATTTTATAATTACAAGGTTTAAAACCATTTTTTTCTTTTGAAGAAGATAATTAAAATAATTGATATGATTAGCATGACAAATAGACAAATAAAGTAGCCATAATGCCAATTTAATTCTGGCATGTACGCAAAGTTCATGCCGTAGATACCTGCAATAAAAGTTAAAGGTGAAAATATTACAGATACTAATGTTAAGATTTGCATAATATTATTCATTCTAAATGAAGTATAGGATTCGTAATTTTCACGTATTTCATTTGTCATTTCTTGAGATGTACGAATTACATTACGTTGTTTAATTAAATGGTCATCAATATGTTGTATGTACATAGAATGCTTTGTATCGATAATTAACTTACCTTCACTTTTAATCGTATCTACCAATTCTTGCATTGGGAATAACACTCGCTTTATTTTAATCAAATCAGAACGTAGTTGGAATACATTATCCATTACGCTTTTACTATAGCGATCATCTACATGTCTGTCCTCAAATGTATATACCTTATCTTCAATGTCATAAACAAAATTAAAATATTTATCTACCATGCTATCTAATATATGTATCACTATATCCGCACAGTCCAAATCAGAAACATGATGTTTTTGATTATCTTGAACTACTTTTTTAAGTGATTCAAAGCGTTTATGATGATATGTTACCAATGTATTACCTTGCAAGAAAACATTTAAAGCAATAGCAGCATAATCATGTGTTAATATACTGTGAAAAACAATATATTGATAGTCTTCATATGCCTTGTATTTCGCACGAGGAATGCCATTAATCGCATCATCGATTTCTAAATAGTTAAAGTCAAAATGATTTCTTAAAAATTCATTTTCTTTCTCTGTAGCATCTTCAAAATCATACCAAACAATTGTCGCTTTACTTGGAACATCTTCTATGCGACTCACCTCAGTTAAAGGTTGGGTAGTTGTTTGGTATCGAATGGTCATCGTCATCTCTTTACCCCCTGATAAGCAATTTTTTTTTATTTTATCATGAATTGAATTACGTGTATGTCTTAATTTAATTTAGTAAAATAAGTATCAAGCAAACAATAAAGGAGTAATAGTCATGTCTCAAACATTTACTGTAAGTAAAACAGTGACAGAAGATTTTATCGATCACAATAATCATATGCATGATGCATACTATAATATCATTTTTAGTGATGTCATTGATGATTTTAATTATAGTCACGGTCTTTCTTTAGATGAACGTGCACAATATGAATACACAACATTTACAATTGAAGAACATACTAGCTTTTTATCAGAACTAACATTAAATGAACAATATTGCGTTGAATTATATATTTATGATTACGATTATAAACGCGTTCATTTCTTTTTAAGAATGATTCGTCAAGATGGTGAAGTTGCTGCAACCAATGAAGTCATGATGATGGGAATCGACCAAAACAAGCGCCGTTCTGCCGCGTTTCCAGAAGATTATTATCAACAAATTGAGCGCTATGCTCAACAAGAACAACAAACAATTGAATGGCCTAAGCAATTAGGCCATCGTATTGGTATTCCTCATAAGGGGGATCAATCATGAGTGAATCTATCCGCTATACCATCCAAAACGAATTACTAGATTTGTATGATGATGTCAAAGTAGGACTAAGTGACTTAAACGAACAAAAAGCGTTGACTATCAATGGTCCTGCTTCCAAGTTATTCAAACGTGCGACACGTATGAGTTTTATACAAGGACAAAAACAAGCCATAGATGAAATGAATCAATTACTTGAAACATATGACGAAGATGAACAATTCCTTGAACACTATAATCAATTAGCAAGTCGTATAAGAAATGATAATATTGAAAAAGTCTTTTCATTTAGTAATTTGACTGATATTCCGAGTCACTTTGAGGAAACAATAGCTGATCTTTACTTTTCAAAGGGACAAAATTTCATTATCAAACATATCAATTCTATTATGGAATAAACAAAAACGATGAACAACATAGATTGTTGCTCATCGTTTTTCTTATATTAATTATTATTAAGTGCTTTGGTAATTTGTTTAATCACTTTATGTGATTCTCGTATTGGATACAGTGGGAAATCATGAACCATTCTTGGATATTCATAGAACGTAATTTCTTGACCCATCATTTCTAATTTTTCTTTAAATAAATGCATATCTGGATTAATCATTTCTCTTCCACCACCAAACATATAAACAGGTGGTAAGCCTTCTATTGGACCATATATTGGAGATACACGTTTATCTGTGAGAGGCACACCTTCTGCCCAACGTTTCATAATCTCATTGACACCGAAACGACTAATTAATATATCTTTCCCTAAAAGTTCATCTGTGATGTCTTTGTTTGATAATGTAGCATCTAATAATGGTGAAATTAAATATAATTGGCGTGGTACTGGTTCATTATTTTCGATGAGCGTTTGAACTAAATTCAATGCCAGTGCGCCACCAGATCCATCACCCATCACAATAATATGTTCAGCACCTACTTCATCCACGAGTTGATTATAGACATCTCTCACTGCTTTTTCTGAATCTTCAATATGATAGTCTGGTGCTTTAGGATAAATAGGTAACACCACTTCATGTATGGTAGATAATGTTAACTTATCAATAAATCTCCAATGAAATGGTGAAGGTTGTAACGTATTATAACCACCATGTAAATACAATATTTTTCTTTTTGACTCGTGTCTAAAGTTAAATCTAAATACCTGCATATCCCCTAACATCAGTTTATCTAAATTCGCTTTAACATTTAGTGTAGAGGGTTGTTTATGTTTTTTTTCATTTTCAATTTGTCTTTTTTCAAAAAACTTATCCACTGCTTCATCATTGTCGAAAAATATTGAACGATTGTGCAGAATATACTTGTTTACCACTCGGTTCATGAATCGATTCTTCATAAATAACTAAACCTACCTCTTTGCAATTTTTAATATTAAAAAACAATTTGATTAAAAACCTACATTCGTAACTTAAAAAGGGATATAATTTAAAGTATATTTTAATTTAGTCATGAATTTCATTTTATAAATTGTCTAATTTTTATTGTCTTTGATTATTCATTATTATAACAAAATAAGACTGGAAATGATAAATAAAGATATGACTATTTTCAAGGAGGCAGCATTATGACTAATCAACAAAGAAGATTAGAAAACTTTGATGATGCATTTCAAAATGAACCAATGCATCGCGGTAAACAATATGGTAAGAAAAAACGCTCTTGGGTAAGTATGATCATTCAATTTATCGTACTTGTACTAACAGCAATTACAGGTTATAGCATGTACAATCAACCAATCTTTAACATTGTATTTGCTAAACAAACCATCGATTTCCATCAACTTAAAAATTTCCAAGATACTGTAACTCAAGTTGGTAATATTAATATCAATTTAGGTAATATAGACCAACTACAACAATCCATTGACCGCTTATTATTGGTCTTTTACGTCTTTTTCGCTTTATGTATTATTAGTATGATTTTATCTATATTAACGATTATCTTTAATCGAAGTGCTTTAAAAGTTATTAACATGTTATTCTTGGCTATTATGTTAGTTATTACAATGTATTTTAGTTATATTATTCATACCTTAGCTGAAAAAATAGCAGATTCATTTAAACAATATTATTTATCAGTATCACCGGATCAAGTTGTGACTGAAGCTGATGCCATCCATAATGCGTTAATTTTATTAGCATGCAGTATTGGATTGTTAATCATTAGTTTATTCTTTAGAAATAGAAGAATTCGTATTAAATAATTATAAAGTGCCATTGGAGCCATCTGATTAGATGTGTACCCCGATAGCACTTTTTATTTTAAAATCTTTAAAATACTACTATAACAAACTTCGTTTCCCTTTTCGGTTCGCCTTAGTTTTCCTAAGGCATAAGTGGGAGTGGGACAGAAATAATATTTTCTTAAAATTTATTTCGTTGTCCCACCCCGGCAAGGTTGACTAGAAATGAAAAAGCTTGGTACAAGCGTATCTTCATTTCAGTCAACTACTGCCTAAATATGAATGTAACTTGAAATATAAATTTATGTCCCAGCCTGACTAAAAAAATGGGATCGATATCGAAGTCGACACCGATCCCATAAAAATCATGCCCCCACAACACAATTTTTATCATCTTCTTTTTATTACTTTTATTCATTAAGTCATGTCTTAATCAATTTGTCTTAGTCTTCTGCTCTTGATTTAGCGGCTGATGCATCTGCTTTTTTCTTACTTTGTAAGAAGAAACTTAAAATAAGTGCTACTAAACTTATAATAGTTGCAATGATGAATGCATCGTTTATACCTTCTACAGAAGCTAATTTGTTTACATATTGTAATAACACTTTCATGGCACCTTGTTCGCCACCAAATTGTTGTGCTAATTCACGCATATGGTCTTGAACCATTGGATTAGTTTTATCCAATTCTTCACCAAATGCAGCAACATGATTTGTTGTTTGTGTAGTCATTACAGTAACAAGAATTGCAGTACCAATTGAACCTGCTAATTGTCTCATCGTATTTACAAATGCGTTACCATGAGAAATTAAACGCGCTGGTAATGCGTTCATACCTGCAGTCATGATAGGCATCATGATAAATGCCATACCAAATGAACGTAAAACATAAATACCCATGATTGATAAGTATGGTGTATCCATATTTAATTTAGTTAATTCCCAAGTTGCGTATGTCATAACGCCAATACCAAAAATAGCTAATGGTTTAATACCAATCGTATCAAGTAATTTACCTGCAATAGGACCTAAGGCACCCATTACTAATGCACCCGGAAGCATTAATAGACCTGAATCTAACGCTGAGAAACCACGTAGATTTTGTAAATAGATTGGTAAAAGAATCATACCACCATATAAACTCATCATAACAATCATGTTTATCACTGTTGTTAGTGTATATGTTGGGTATTTTAAAACTTCTAAATTTAACATTGGTGCTTTCATTCTTAATTCTCTAATAACAAATAAGGTAATGAAAATAATACCAATGATAAACATTGAAACAATTTCAGTTGAACCCCAACCTTTATTACCAGCTTCAGAGAAACCATATAATAAAGCGCCGAACCCAATTGTACTGTAAATAATACCAGGTACATCGGCTTTAGGATTCGTTGTTCTTTGGTACAGTCTAAACCAGAAGAAACCAACTGCAATTGCAACAAGTCCGATAAAGAACATACCGTAGAACATTAAGTTCCAGTCATAATTTTGTACAATATAACCAGATAATGTTGGTCCGATTGCTGGTGCTAAAATCATGGCAATACCCATTGTTCCCATTGCTACACCACGTTTTTCTGGAGGGAAAATCGTAACAATAACATTAGAACCTAATGGCATTAAGATACCAGCACCGATAGCTTGTAAAACACGTCCTGTCATCATTATCGGGAAGTTCATTGAAATCGCACATATCAATGAACCAAATGTAAAGAGTACTAAACCTATAATAAATAGCTTTCTATAAGAATATTTATTAAATAGGAAAGCACTTATTGGTATTAAAATACCGTTAACTAACATAAATCCTGTCATTAACCATTGACCAGTTGATGCAGAAATATTAAATTCAGTATTAATTTTAGGTAAGGCAACATTTAATAAAGTTTGGTTTAAAATAGCAATAAACATACCAAATAACATTGCCGCTAAAATCTTACCTCTTGTGATACCTTTACCGAAGATAAAATCAGACTGTTGATTTTTAATCTTCTCATTAACTCTAGCCTCTTCTGAGTTAGGGTTGATTGGTTTGTGAACTTCGTCAACTTCATTCTCCACATCTGATTTATGAGAAGTGTCTTCAGAGCGACGTAACGTCCCTTGTTCATTCTTTATAGAATCATCCGATTCATTTATAGATTCGAAATGATGTTTTCTTTTATCATCTTCAATGTGATTAGAAGTAGAACTAAAATCATTTGGAGATGATGTTTGTGACTCAGATTTTTCTAAATCACTTGCTTTAAATTTAGATTGATATGATTGACTCTCAGAACCTTTTGTTGAGCGTTGTTCCACTTTTTGATTTTTAGATTTTTTCTTACTTTTAACGATGAAGAAATTAATCAAACCAAGAAGTATGAGCGCGATTAAAATATAAACAATAATGAAGGTCGTTGTCATTTAATGACCCCCTTAATTTTTATGAATTTTGACTTCAGCGTTCATACCTGGAACAACATTTTTAGATGGTTCAGAATCTAGAGAAATTCTAACTGGTACAACTTGTGATACTTTAGTGTAGTTACCATCACTATTAGATGAAGGCATTAATGAGAAGCTAGCTGCTGTAGCATCACCGATTTGATCGACTTTACCACTTACAGTTGCTTTTTGTCCGTCGATATCAACATCAACGTCATTACCTTTTTCAATATCAGCAACGTCTTTTTCATCAACGTTAGCAGTAATATATAAATCATCTAAATTGTACGCATAAGCGATTGGGTTCCCAGCTTGAGCCATTGAACCTTCCATACCATCTGTTTTAACGATTGTGCCGTCTTTAGGCATTTTGATGCTCATCTCTTTAGATTGACCACCTTCGCCTTGAGCTACAACTTCAGCAACTTTATCGCCTTTTTTAAGTTTCTCACCTTGTTTAACGTCAAGTGATTTAATTTCACCTGAAGCAGGGCTTGCTATTTTCATTTGATCGCCATCTACTTTGGCGTTATCAGTACTAACATAGCTCGTTGCATTGTTCCAGAAGTAGAAACCGACTACTCCGATAACAATCAATACAATGATAGTAATGATATTAATTAATACCATTTTCTTCATGAATATATCCTCCTATTTGCTTTTAAAATTCACTTTATCTATTATAGATACATGTAGATAAAAATAACACCGACACTTTAAAAAAATGTGTCGGATTGATAACTAAGGTGACTGCTTATGAAACGAAGAGCTAAATTTAAAATTATTCAAAGTATGATAGATTTATTAGATGAATACCCATTCGACGAAATAACGATTAAAATGATCTGTGCTTATAGTGGCGTTAATCGCTCTACTTTTTATGATCATTACAAAGATAAATATGATTTATTAGAACAAATTCAAAATTATCATTTATCTAAATATTTGAAATTACTCAAGTCTTTATATAACAACTTTGAAAGTGTGCGTGTCGATAAAACTAAGTTATATAAATTCTTTTTAATTGTTACGAAATATATTAAACGTAAAGAAGCATTCTATCGAGCTATATTTATTACATATCCTAATAAAGGATTAGCAATGGAATATTTTAACGCTACTAAAGTTGCTTATGAAAATGTGATTGAAGATTATCCAAATTCAATTCAAAATAAATCATTGTTCATCACCTATTCTATCGGTGGACAAGTTGGTGTCATATTTTATTGGTTACGCAATGGTTGCAAAGAGTCTCCAGAAGTAATTGCTGAAAACCTATTAGCAAATACAATTAAATTACAAAGATAATCAAATTAAGCCAGAAAATGAGCATATATAACTCATTTTCTGGCTATTTTTTGTATCGTTACTCAAACCAATTATGATGTTCGACGTTGTAGTCTCGTATAAATAGTCTGTAAAATAATCATAATTACTGCTGTTATACTAATAATCACAACATAAGGTGTTACATTATGTTCGCCCATGACATTAACTAATGAAGACATAAGTCCTCCTAATAGAAATTGTACCAATCCTAATAAACTGGAAGCACTGCCTCGCCCTTTTGTACTTTCATCCATAGCAATTGAAAAGCCTAAACTTGCGACTGCTGTAACCGGTGCAACTAAGACAATAAATCCAATGACTAATATCCAAAAACTCAAATGATTAAGCAGTGTCATAGCTACAATCACAACGCCAAGTACTTGAATATATGTCACAATTTTTAACAATTGTCGTCTCTCTATTCGATCGACAAGTACACCCACTAATTGACTTGAAATAATTAAAGTAATGCCAATCGCTGCAAACATAATACTAAATTGTAACGCTGACATGCCATATATTTTTTGAATAATAAAAGGTGATGCTGAGATATAGGTAAATAACATAATAAATGAAAATCCTTGAATTAACATTGGTAATACAAATTTAGGTGTCAATGCCGTTACTATCTTTTTCATCTTCCTGTAAAGACTCAGGAACTTTGGTTAGAGAACCAATAACCATTAATATGCCAAATACAGTTAATATAATAAATACCATTCTCCAAACGGCGAAGCTTAAAATAATACCACCAATTGCTGGAGCAATAACTGGTGCAACACCGTTTACTAACATGAGTAATGATAAAAATTTTGTTAACTCCTTACCTTTATACATATCACTGGCAATAGCTCTTGAAATAACGGAAGCTGCCCCACCTGTTACACCTTGAATAAAGCGTAACGCAATCATTACTTCGATATTAGTAACAAAGACAATACCTAAACTTGCTAATGTATAAATGAACATGGATATCCATAACGGTTTCTTTCTTCCGGTCGCGTCTGATATAGGACCAGCAAATAAGTTTCCTAACGCTAACCCAATCATAAATAATGATAATGTGAGTTGTGCATTTGACGTTGTTGTATGGAAGTCATTTTTAATTTCTGGTAATCCCGGTAAAAACATATCTATAGATAATGCACCAATTGCTGTAAGTGCACCTAAGATGATTACAAATATAGGGGATTGCTTTTTCGATTGTACCTTCTGATTCATTTCTGAAACCACCTTAATATTTATTTAGTAAATGGCTAGATTTTTACATATATCAATATATTACGCTATACATTCTATTTTATGCAATTGAATATTTTTCTCCCTACATATAAAAATAGGACGCAGGTCAGTGTTCGTTATTTAAAATAAGATCACATGTCCTACGCCCATCATTACTATTTATTCGTTAGATTCTTTAATTAAATTAAAATCATTACCTTTGGATGTTTCTTCTAATTCATAATCTTTATTAATCAATTGACCATTTTCATTTATTTGTTGGATCGTCGCTTTCACTTTATCTCCACTTTGACTTGCACTTATGACTTGATTTGTTTGAAATGATACTAATTGATTATTCTCTAATTGATGTTTCATGGTGTCATATAATGAAGTGTTTTTCTTAAAGTAACTTGATATTAAATCAAAGTTATTTTCATTCATTGCTGAATTTAATGCCAATGAGTACCCACTAAAAAATTGAGTGAGTTTGTTTTTCAAACTATTTTCTTCTTTTTCTTTTTTAGCAACATATTTATCAATTTCATCACTGTCGAAATCTAATGTGATTGTCGTATTATCTTTAAGTTTTGAAGCTTTAATGGTCTTAGTTTCTGATTCGAAAGTTTTATCTTTAGCTGAACCTTCAGCAGATACTGTGATATCTTTATTCTTAGGATATGGACCATACTCTTTAGAATTTGAATATGATAACGTACGATCATTAATAATCACTTTTTTTGATTTATCAGTAAGTTTAGATGCACCTTTTAATTTAATGTTGAGATGTGCTTCATCAAAATCTTCAGTCACATTGACGGTCTCACTATTTGTAGCTTTAAAATCAAAGTCAAGTTTCCCACTAAACACACCATTCTTCGTTTCTTTAGTAGCATCAATACTATAATTACCTGGAATATAATGGCCTAATGGCGTTGTTTTATCCGCTTCTGCAATTACTTTTTTACGTTTACCACCGGATTTAAATTCATATTTTGTATCTACTTTCGGTTTGACAACCGGTTGTTTCGTCGGCGCATTAAAACTCATATTATCAAATATAAGATATCGTGTCCCATTTTTACTCACGCGTAACACATCTTGACCATCCCTTGTTTGAATATAAGATGCCACGCTAGAATGGCTTTTATTTAATTTATCAACTGTATTTCTGACATCTCTAATAAAGTTTTTAATTCCTACTTCTTTTTTTATATATTTAATATATGCCGAAGCTTCATCAGGATCTACCTTATTATCTTTAGTACTGAGTAATGTAGCCACTTTTTGATTATCGTCATTGTCTATCGCATTGACTAAAATTTTTGTTTGAGCATTAGGTGAATTAAAATTTCTTAATAGGAAAAATAAAATGACCAATAAGATGATAATAAAAAATATAATCGCAACTGGTACAATCTTTCTAATCTTTATATTTGTCGTTTTATTTGAAGATTGATTTGTGCTGTTTTCATGTTGTTCGCTATTACTTTGCTTACTTTTATTCTTTGTTTCTTTTTTTATTGACTGGCCACAATTTTGACAAGTGTGTGCATCCTTATCCACAGAAGCACCACACTGAGGGCACTGTTTCATCTTATCACCTCTACTCAATTTCCAAACACTCGTCAGTTTAAAAAATATTTCACATCTACAATTTATATCTATTGTTAAAAACGATTAATTTATTATTAATTTCAATAATTCAATCAATATACATTCTATTATTACAGATAATTTCATTATATAACTAAATGATTTCCAACAACATACATATTTAGTCTTATGACTCATCTATTATCAAATTATATTCCTAAAACTTCTATTATGTATAGTGTTTATTTAATGATATTTACGATAATTTAGAGCTGTAATTTGTCATTCGATAATTAATAACTTCTAAGACATGTCTAACTTGATCTAAATCTTCGGAAGAGAAATCTTTTGTAAAATCCATTGCGATATCATTAATCAATGTTTTACGCTTCTCCATGTAAGACTTGCCTATTTTAGATAAAGTTATAAACTTAAGCCTTTGATCGATATTAGCATTGGGCTTTTCTAGAACAACTAATCCTGCATCTAATAATTTACTAATTCTTCTGCTTACCGCTGCTTTATTAACACCTTGTTTTTCTGTAATTTGACTTATTGTCCTCGATTCATTATTAAGCATTGCTAAAACATTGGATTGTTCGACGGAAATGCCGTATTCATTTTGTAAATCTTTCAACAATTTAGCAGTTAAAGTATTTACATTATTGATAAACATTTCTAAAAATGCGATATGATCTTCTAATTGTCTAGTCATATATATCTCCTCAAGACCGTGTTGATTTATATAAATTATTTATTTTTCATCCTATAAATGATATCAAGAAAAATTATAAAATGAAACCTTTAAAACAGTTTTATCACAATAACTTTTGAGTTGCTTATTTATTTACTATCAACTACATTTATATGTACATACAATATTGAGGTGCGCGCGCATGATTCCTTTGATTTTAACATTACTTATCATCATGATTGTCTTGTCATTATTAATTAACCAGTACGTCACTTTGAGTGTGACAGGATTTATTTCTACTATTATATTAGGTTTCTTAAATTTAATATTTCATCTCATTACGTATAGCATTCCATATGAATTGATGGTGCTTATGCTTATTTTAATCTCATTTTGTTTATTTAAACACCATGCTATTTTGTTTAATTCGCGTGGTCGTCAATTTATTAAACAAATGGGTTTGAGCGTCATGCGCTTAACGTTATTTATAAGTGCTTGTTTCTATATTAGCTTGTCACCGTTACTTATTATTAATGGCATTGCATTATGGCTATGTTTGATTGGATTTACAACATTATTTGCATTTCTTTGTTATCTCATATGGTCATCTGTCTTTGGTTCACGTCATTTCAATCAATCAGTGGATTTAATTATTGTATTAGGGGCAGGTATATTTACTGAAGAAGTGACACCAATGTTAAAAGAACGATTAAACCGTGCACTTGAAATTTATCATCATTCTGAACATAAGCCTCAACTACTTGTATCAGGCGGACAGGGGCCAGATGAACCTATACCAGAGTCAATCGCAATGCAACGATATTTGATTAAACAAGGCGTCCCTAATGACAATATTTTATTAGAACAACAATCTACTAATACACACACAAACTTTGTATACTCTAAAGAAATTATTCTTCAATATTTCAACAATATGCCAAAGATGGTATGTGTCACAAGTCAGTTTCATATATTGCGAGCACTCAAGTTAGCCCAAAATTTAGATATTCCAACCTATGGTGTTGGCAGTCATACGCCCTATCATTTCTTCCATATTGCTTTAATTAGAGACTTTTTAGGCGTGATGTATCAATACCGATTACTTTTAACGATATATTTTGCACTCACATTTTGGATAAGTATCATCATTTTATGGATAAAATAAAAAGTGTCTTGTATACGCTACATTCTTACGTACATAAGACACTTTTTTATAAATGTTCTATCAATTGATATACTTTGCAATCTTGCCATCTTCAAGGTAAATGACTTTATCAGCATATTCAAACAATCGTTGGTCATGTGTGACCATAATGCCACACATATCATTATTTATAATTTCCTTTTTAATCATTTTTACTACGGATAATGCTCGTTTAGCATCTAAACTAGCTGTTGGTTCATCTGCTAATAACAGTTTAGGATCATTCATCAATGCTCTCATAATCGCAACTCTTTGCTTTTGTCCACCCGATAACATATGAGGAAAGGCATTTAATTTGTCTGATAATCCAATGTCCGTTAATAACTTAGACGCTCGTTGATAAGCTTCCTTTTTAGACATTCCTGCTTCTCTTCCTACAATTGTAAGTTGATCCATCACTGATAAATAAGGCACTAAATGAGATGATTGGAATATAAATCCAATATCCGTTAAACGACGTTCAGTATTACGTCGAGTATTTGAAAATAATGGCTCTCCTTGGTAATTAATCTCTCCTTTTGTTTGGGAAAGTATACCACCTAGAATGGATAATAAAGTAGATTTTCCTGAACCTGAAGCACCAGAAAGTATAACAAACTCTCCTGGTTCAATTGTGATATCAATATTTTTCAATACCTTTGTTTCAGTATCTCCTTTACCAAATGTTTTCACAATATGATTAACTTGTAATGACACTATTCTCCACCTCCTATTGCTTCTATTGGATCAACCTTAACAACTTTAATAAATGATAATAATGCGCCGACTATAGCAACGATAATAAAAATACCAATCACTAAAATATAATTTATTGTATTTAAATGAAATGGCATGGTCACAGGTAAAATCATAGCAATACCAGCAATTATACCGACTGAAATGACTACGGATAATAATGTCACTATTAGAATTTGAAGTAATAAAGAAGTCAGTAAATGTCTTGTTTTGATTCCTATTGCTTTTAAAATGCCAATTTCTGATACTTTTTGAATGGTCATGACATAAAAGAAAGCACTCAGTACGATTGCTGTAATAACGAACAGACTCATCACCATCATTTTTAAAGGTGCTTGTTCAGCTTGATAACTTGCGATGTTTGCTTTCAATTCATCGGTACTCGTCACTTTGATTCCTGGAATATCGTTTATTTGCTTTTCTTCCTGTTGAGATAGTGTGTTAACAGGATAAAATAACGCATATTGTCTATTAATATCCTGGAACCCCTTTTGATCCATCAATACGATAGAGCTATGTGCATACATTGCATCATCAAGAATACCTGTGACTTTATATGTTTGTTGATGGTGCTTGAACTGAATAACATCCCCTATTTTAATACCTTCACCTGTCAGTTTTTGATTTACTGCAATTTGATTCTTCTTTGTAGGTAGTTGTCCTTCCTTCAAATCAAATTGCTGTTCTTGTGGAGAATACATTGTGAGTACATCTTCATCATTATTACCAGCCACTTCTAAACTTTGTATATTCATTTGAGTTGACTTTATATTAATCACCTTATTAATTTTCATTTGCTGTTTTGATGATAGATGAGATTTTTCAATCTGAGGTTCTTTCATATCTTGAGTAATATAATGTGTTGATTTAAATTGATCGAACATAGACACATTTTCTCTAGCTAGTCCTTGTGCTAAACCACTAATAAATAACACCATTAAGCTTAATAAGACAATGATTAACATGATTAATACATATCTAAACTTATAAAATTTAATTTCATTCCATGCTAATTTCATTCATACTCGCTCCTAAACTATGTTTGTTGATAGTTGTATCATAAGAAACATTTGTGAACTGAATGTGAACTCAAGCATACATTGTTTTCTAAAATTTATTCATTGTATAATAAAGGAAAAAAGGAGTGTGGATATGAATCGTTGCCTTATTGTAGATGATGATCCTAAAATATTAAATTACGTTGTAACACATTTAGAAAAAGAACATTTCTATACATATACCCATACAAATGGTGAAGAAGCACTTCATTTTCTTGATAATCATCCAGTCGATATTGCAATCGTGGATATTATGATGCATGGGATGGATGGATTTGAATTATGTCATATGATTAAAGAAGTTTATGATTTACCAGTGATTATGTTAACGGCGAGAGATGCACTTAGTGATAAAGAACGTGCATTTATAAGTGGGACGGATGATTATTTAACTAAGCCTTTTGAAGTTAAAGAGTTGATCTATCGTATTAAGGCTGTCTTACGTCGTTACCACATCCATGCGGATGAAACATTAACGATTGGGAATTTAACGTTACATCAAGCTTATATGGAAGTAGTAGTAAATGGTAAAACGATGACATTACCTAACAAAGAATTTCAACTTTTATTTCTATTAGCTTCAAATGAAAAGCAAATATTTTCTAGGACACATCTTATCGAAAAAATATGGGGTTATGATTACGAAGGTGATGAAAGAACTATTGACGTACATATAAAACGATTGCGACAACGATTGCAGCAACTAGATTCAGACGTGACAATTAAAACAGTACGTGGTCAAGGTTATAAGGTAGAACATCATGTTTAAAACGTTATATATCAGAATCGCTGTCTATACTATTACTGTCATATTATTCAGTGCCTTTATTAGTTTTATTTTGACAAATATCTATTACCATTTTAATTTAAAGGCGTCTAATGATGCGAAAATCATGACAATGTTAAAAGAATCAAGAGATTTTGAAAGTTACAATAATAATCAACTTAATCATTACTTTAAACATCTTGGTCAGATGAATTATCAAATTATGACAGTTGATCAGGATGGTAAGAAAACATTCTATGGTGCAAAATTTAGAAAAGACAACTTATCACAACGTCATATTAAAAGTGTCTTAAATGGCAACGAATATCACGGTATTAAAAATAAGCCTTTCGAACTTTTTGTAACAGGCTTTTTCGATAATGAAACGGATAACACTGTAGGTTTACAATTTAAAAATCATCACGAAAACGTCGCTGTCTTTATGCGTCCTGATATTGGTGAAACATTTAGTGAGTTTAGATTATTTTTAGCAGTACTCTTAACTTTATTATTATTAATCTCTATTTCACTTGTCATCACTTCAACCTATGCCATTGTTAGGCCTGTTAAACAATTAAAACAAGGTACAGAAAGATTAATGAATGGGGACTTTAACACTCCTATCAAACAGACCCGTCAAGATGAAATAGGCACACTACAATATCGCTTTGATATGATGCGTCAATCTTTAAAGCAAGTTGATGAAATGCGACAACATTTTGTTCAGAATGTATCACATGAAATTAAAACACCACTCACACACATTAGACAATCATTAGTCGATTTAGAACGCGCTAAAAGTCAAAACGAACGTCAACAAAGTATTAATCATATCTATCAAATTACAAACCAGTTGAGCGAACTAACAAAAGAATTACTATTACTTTCAGAACTAGATAATGCACAGCATTTAACATTTTCGGATTATATTCAACTCGATCAATTAATCAATCACATTGTAAGACATGAACATTACGCTATCGATCAAAAATCACTTATGCTGATGTCAGATTTAGAGTCTACTTATTTCCTAGGAAATGAAAGACTGATACATCAGGCCGTTAGTAATCTTATTAGCAATGCCATCAAGTATTCTTACGATGCATCACTCATTAATATTGAATTGAAACAAATAGCTCAAGGCATTCAAATTCAAGTTACTAATCAAGGTGATATCATCGACACGTTAGAGCAATCTCATTTGTTTGAGCGCTTTTACAAGCGTAGTACAGATGACAATAGTAACGGGTTGGGTCTAGCTATTACACAATCTATAATCCAGCTCCATCACGGAAAAATACACGTTACTAGTAACCATCAAGATGGTACAACCTTTACAATTATTTTGCCCAAAAATATATAATACTTTCACAAATGAGCAATAAAGCTATGTGGTTATTATCTTTGATAATTAACCACATAGCTTTATATATTAACCGCTTATCTTTATTTATCCTTTTCCAAATAATTATTATGTTTTAATGATTGATATAGAGGAGGTTACACCTGTGCAATTAAAATTATTTATTAGCCCCACTGAACGAAAGCAATTTGTAGAAATCCATTCACCACAAATGGATAAAAGTGTACAAGAAATAATTCAAACTGTTGAAGACATTGATCGTTTAACCGAAATAAATGGCAAATTAGATGAAGATATATTCCAACTAAAAATTGAAGATATCGCTAGCTTCCGTACTCAACAAAAACAAGTTGTAGCAGTATCCAATGGCAAAGTTTTCAATACTAAATACCGACTATATGAGTTAGAAGAACAACTCCCAAACACTTTCATTCGTATATCTAAGTCTGAAATTGTTAATCAACATGCCATTATTAAACTACAATTAGAAGCAAACGGATTAATACGTATGTATTTAAAGAACTTAGACGATGATTACACTTATTCCTCTAGAAGATATTTAAAATCAATTAAGGAGAGATTATCATTATGAAAAATATTTATAAATCCCTTTTCATTAGTTTAATGATTGGATTATTGCTTTCTAATTTTTTCAGTTTTCTCTATGCTAATGGACACTATCATCCATTGTCACCGTCTTCAACAATGGGCACAATTTATTACCATCATTTTTCAGAGCCTATCATTATGTTAATATCAATGTCTATTTGGATGCTAATAGGTCTTTTATTTTCATTTAATAGCCTAATATTCAATGCTACTGATTGGAGTATTACAAAATCTACATTTGTTCATTTTATTTGTAGTTATTTTCCATTTACTATCCTTGCAATCTTAGCAGGTTGGTTCCCCTTAAAAATGATGAGTTTAGTTTCATACACCATCATTTTCATAGGCATCTACATCTTGATATGGTTTATAAGTTACTTAAAAACAAAAAAAGAAATCAAAAACATTAATGAAAAGCTTATCAAATTTAATTCTAATCATTAATAAAAACACCTTTCTTACTAGTAGTTGATCTACTTATAAGAGAGGCGCTTTCCTTTTATTATTTAACTTTTAAATATTTAACAATTTCTTTATTTACTGCGTGATACACATCTTCATGTTCTGATAAGTTTAAACCGAATGAAGGTACCATTTCTTTAATAGCTGGTTCCCATGATTTAAAGTCATCTTTATAACATCTTTGAAGGACGTCAAACATGATATCTACAGCTGTGGATGCACCTGGTGATGCACCAAGTAGCGCTGCTAATGTGCCATCTTCTGACGTAATCACTTCTGTACCAAATTGTAGGTTTCCTTTGGCATCTTTAGTATCTTTAATCACTTGTACACGTTGACCTGCAGTAATGACTTCCCAATCTTCATCTTTAGCGTTTGGTAAGAAAACTCGTAAGTCGTCAACTCTTTCTTCGTTTGAAAGCATTAATTGTGATACTAAATATTTAGTTAAATCAAACTCCTTAACACCTGCTGATAACATCGTTACGATATTATTTGGTTTTACTGATTTAATTAAATCTAAGTATGAACCTGTTTTTAAGAATTTAGGTGAGAAACCTGCAAATGGTCCAAATAGTAATGAACGTTCGCCATTCACAAATCGAGTATCTAAGTGCGGTACAGACATAGGTGGTGCTCCCACTTCTGCTTTACCATACACTTTCGCATGATGGCGATTAATTACATCAGGATTTTTACATCTTAAGAATAATCCACTTACCGGGAACCCTCCGATATGTTTAGATTCTTTGATACCTGTTTTTTGCAGTAATGGTAAGCTTGCACCGCCTGCACCAATAAATACAAAGTCAGTTTCATAAGTTGTTACTTGATTATTCGTTAAATTTTTCACTTCAACTAACCAAGTCCCATTACTTTGTTTTTTAATATCTAACACTTCGTGTTTATATTGAATTTCAACATTCTTTTGTTGTAAATTACTGAATAATTTTTTAGTTAAAGCACCGAAGTTAACATCTGTACCAGTTTCATCATAAGTAATTGCAACTGGTTCGTCATCTGTTCTACCTTCCATCATCAACGGTACCCATTCAGCAATTTTATTTCTATCTTCAGAAATTTCCATTTTACCGAATAATACATTTTTTTGAAGACTTTCTACACGACGTTTCAAGAATTCAATATTGTTTGTACCTTTAACGAAGCTCATATGTGGTACTGATTGGATAAAGTTTTCAGGATTTTCTAACTGACCTGTTCTAACTAAATATGCCCAAAATTGTTTAGAAATTTGGAATTGTTCATTGATTTTAATCGCTTTACTAATATCTACAGATCCATTTTTACCTTCTTTGGTATAGTTCAACTCACATAATGCTGAATGCCCTGTACCAGCATTATTCCATACATTTGAACTTTCTTCGCCAGGTTGATTTAACTTTTCAAATACTTTGATTTCTTTATCAGGCGTTAATTCTTTTAATAATGTTCCTAGTGTTGCACTCATAATACCGCCACCAATTAAGATGACGTCTGTTTTGCTATGTTGTGTACTCATAACAAATACAGTCCCCCTTTTTAGTTGATTAATGAAACATCAAATGATCTAGACTTATATTAAAGCGCTTTCTAATTAGATAAAAAAATAAAATCAATAATGTTTTTCTTTTCTAAACATCATGTCGTCTTGGTTTTATTATTCATGAAATCTAGTCATAATCACTCAATCCATTACCTAAAACATGACACTTAAAACATTTTATATTGTACCATAACATGACTATTTTAATGAAAACAATCACCTATTGTACAATATAATTATAATTAATCATCTTAGGATAATTAAATTGAAATTAATATATATCTATATTTCAACCAAATAGATGTTTTCTAAATATTGGTAATATATCTATTTTAACATATTCGTTTATCTATTTCGTAATCTATGTCATGATATAATAATTAAAAATTCACAAAATATAAGAGGTGTTCAAATGAAGTCGTTCACATTTTTCATGCATAATATCTATGCCATGGGCGGTACAGTTAAATCGATTTCACAACTAGCTAACACATTAGCTGAAAAGGGTCATCCTGTTACGATTATTTCTGTCTTTAGAGGCAATGATCAACCTTATTTCAACTTACACAAAGACATCAAAGTACAAGATTTAGTTGATTATCGTTTAAAACCAACTCATTTTAATGCTATTTTAGCAAATCGAATAAGAAAATATACACCCTTGTTAAAGCCTAAACATTTATCTCAATATGAACCTGGATTAAATCAATTTTCAAGTTATGTTGAGAAAAAGATGATAAAAGCTATCAAACGTGTATCAACGGATGTCCTAATTGGTACAAGAGCAAGTTTTAATATCTTAATTGCTAAATATCAGAATAAAAATGTCACTACCGTTGCTATGGAACATATGAATTTTAATGCACATGAGCAAAAATTCCAAAATCAAATCATTAATGCCTACCGTGATGTTAATAAAATCACTACGTTAACTTCAGCCGATCAATCCATATATCAATCCAAACTAAAAACGCCCGTTTATGTAGTGCCAAATATTGCTAATAATAAACGTATCGCTGCTCAAAAGAAAAATATTATTCTTGCAGCAGGCAGATTGGAATACGAAAAAGGATTTGACCTCTTATTAGAAAGTATCAGATTAATTCAAGATGACTTAAGACATTTAAACTATGAATTACATTTATATGGTGATGGACAAGAGAAAGAACATTTAAAACAATTTATCGACCAATATCAATTACAAGATATTGTACACCTTTATCCTGCCACACCATCACTTAATCAAAAGTTAGCTCAAAGTAAAATCACTGTTATACCATCTAGAAACGAAGGATTTGGAATGGTGATATTAGAAGCTATGGCACAAGATAACATTGTCATTAGTTTCGATGGTAATACTGGTCCTGATTCAATCATTAAAAGTGGTAAGAATGGTTACTTAGTAACTCATGATGATACATCACAACTTGCTAAACGTATCGATCTAACGATGCATAATGATGAGGAACTACAACACATCATTCAAGAAGGACATGAAACACTGAAATCATATTCTGCAGAAGCCGTATACCACGACTTCATGAATATGTTCACTTAACATATAAACTTCTAAAATAAAAACTGATTTCTCGAAAATCGAGAAATCAGTTTTTAAATGCTTCTTTAATTTGTTCTTATAATATTACTGATAAGATAAATGTCCAAATACAAATGAATATGAGTAATCCAACACTGTATCTTAGAGTCATTTTTAATAGTTCTGATTCTTTACCAACTTCTTTAACAGCTGCAGTTGCAATAGCAATGGATTGAGGAGAAATCAATTTCGCTGCTACACCACCAACTGTATTAGAAGCAACCAATAATGAACCACTCGTACCAATTTGTTGTGCTACAGAAGCTTGAATAGGTGCAAATAGTGAGTTGTTATTCACAACTGAACCGGTCATAAATACACCAATCCAACCTAGTATTGGAGATAGTAATGGGAATACATCGCCTGTTTTTGCAATTCCTTGACCCATAGCACTACTTAGACCACCATATGTTGTAATTTTAGAGATAGCTAAAATAAAGCAAATTGTTAATATCGGTAACCATAACTCTTTAAATGTTACACCGAATAAACGCCCTGCATCACCAAAACCAACTTTTTTAGACATCAATACTGTAATAATAATGGTAATTAAAATCGCTGTACCTGTTTGTCCAATCAGGTTCAATGATAATGTAATTGGTTTATGTGCCACTTCACTAAATGTTCCTGGTAAATTAAAGTTTAATACTAAGCTTGATAACTTACCTTTAGGTAAGAATAAATTTTTGAATGATGGTGCGCTCCAAATCATAACAATGATCGTTAAAATGACAAATGGACTCCACGCATATAATATTGATTTAGCACTGTGGTGTTTTACTGGTTCAGGTTTTACGTCTTTTTGAACTCTAAACGTATGTTTAGGTTGGAATTTTCTAGAGAATAATGCTAAAGCTAACATTGATGCTAATGGTGGAATAATATCTGCTAATTCCGGTCCATTAAATACTGTTAATAAAGCTTGTAACACAGTATAAGTAATAGATACAACTAAGATTGAAGGTAATGTTTCTTTAATCCCTTTGAATCCATCAATGATAAAGATTAATAAAAACGGAATAAAGAAGTTGATAATAACTAATGTAAATACGGATGTTTGAGAAACGCCCATAGCTGATACATCACCAGGTAAATGTAAAGTATCAATAACTCCAACTGGAATACCAATAGCTCCAAATGCACCTGAAGCTGCGTTTGCAACTAAACATAACATAGCAGCTTGTAATGGTTTGAAGCCTAATTGCGCTAATAATAATGCACAAATCGCAATAGGAACCCCAAATCCAGCAGCCCCTTCTAAAAAGGCATTAAATGAGAATCCAATTAATAACAATTGAATACGTTGGTCTTGCGAAATACTCGTAATGCTATCTTGAATCGTTGAGAACTGCCCAGATTCTAATGTGATTTTATACAGTAATACTGCCATCATAACAATATAACCAATAGGGATAATACCTTGGAAGAAACCTTCCACAACTGCGCCTGAAGCAATACCTACTGGAAGTTTAAAGAACGGAATAGCGATTAACAGTGTTACAACTAAAGTTGTCACTGCCGCATATATCCCTTTCATTTTAAAAACAGTTAAACATAATAAAAACAAGATAATTGGAATTGCAGCAATAATACTAGATAACACTAAGTTATCAAATGGATTGAATGAATTTACTAACATAGTTTGACTCTTCCTTTACTATAAATTTTGTTGTCTCTAGCTAGATTTATATCAAAATTAAATTATTGAATATCGATAATTGTGATTTTTCATTAAAATATATTCTTTTATCACTTGTGAACTTTTTCACAATTAAAATATATCATCTTCTAGTTAAAATTACAACATTGTTTTTATAGTTTTTCTCAATTATTTTATAATATTCTCAATCACTAACTCTTTTAAAATGCGCATAAATGCGAAAACGGTTACTTAATCAAAAATAAGTGCCTTGTGATGTATTCATACGACTCACATGATAAAATAGAAAGAATAAATTTAGTCTTAAAGAGGTCAACGATATGATAAAGCAAATTAATATTACTAATATAGAAAATATAGATATTCAACTTATAAAAGCTTTGGATGAAGGTTATACTCATTTTGCCCCTTATTCGAATGATATGATGATCCATCAAAAGATGCTCGAATCTGTAGAGTTAAAAAGGACTTCAATCATTGTTGATTATACAATCGACAAATCATATCTAAATGATTGTCGTTATTTTGGACTTGAAACCATCGATTTTATTGACTGGGTGAAAAATATTAATCATTATCCAAACGTGATTTTTGAAATTAAATCAGCCTTATCTCACCTAGAAAAATTCAATATTGAAACAATATTTGATTTAGCTTTAGTTACTATTTTAAAAGGACAACTAGCTGTCGATGGACATGTCGTCTATGATTTCAAAGCACCTATGCATACAAGTACTGCACTTTGGTCATCTATTGATAAAGATAATATAAGTAAAATCAATCAATTCTATTTAAATACGATAGCTTATGAACATCGTCAAAAAGTACCATTTCCTAAATTCACTTTTGATGACCATAGTGACTTAAGATATTCAGATTCAGTGTTATTAAGCACTAAATTCAAATTGCCCAAATGGATGTTTAAACCATTTAAAAATCATTCTTTAAAAAAACATAGAGAAATAAGTTATATATATGATAAAGACACATCGGTACTGAAAGACCATGTTGTCTTTATCGGATTTGATTATGGTTATCGTGGCAATTCTAAATATTTATTTAGCTACTTTGTAAAACGTAATCCAACGATTGAAACTTATTTTGTCACAAATGATAGACAAGGACCACATTTTATATCGCCTGATAATCCAGAAACACAAGCCATGATTGAAACAGCTAAAGTTGTGGTTACTGAAAGCTATATGCCAGATGCCATCAAACCTAATGGTACTATTATTCAGCTTTGGCATGGGACACCAATTAAAAAGTTATTTTTAGATAGTCGTGAACCAAATCAAAACTTAAATATTTATAATTACAGAGCCCGTAAATATAATAAATTAGCTAAACAAGATTATTTAGTATGTGACTCTAAACTAGCTATGGATATGTTTCATTCAGCTTTCCCAACACATCATACACACGTGTTACCTATTGGCTATCCAAGAGTGCAATATTTGTTGAATAAACTGAATGAGTCTTCATTTTATGAACAACTTAAACGTGAATTAAGATGCGACTCAAATAAACCTGTGCTATTATATGCACCGACATGGGTTTCAGATCATCATGATGATGAATTGTTACCAATCTCAGAACAATTATTAGCTAAATATAATGTCATATTCAAAGGACACGTTGAAAGTGACCGCGTAGCTCAGCTACCTGATGGCGTGATTTTACCTCAAAAAGGTATTGAAACACAGGACCTATTGCTTATTTCTGATGTCGTTTTAACAGATTATTCTTCAATTATTTTTGATGCTTTAACGATAGATAAACGTGTTTGTTTATACACACCGAATCACACAAAATATGTCGAAGAACGTGGTGTTTATATAGACGTTATCAAAAGTTTATCTAATGTCTGGTACACAGATGCTGATTTGTTAACACGTGATTTAATCAATGATATGATTCCTAAAAATCATAATCCATACATCAATAAGGATAACCAATCATTACAATACTTAACTCAACTCATTCAAGATGAACTAAAATAAAATTGTTTTTTATAAAAAGGCGTACCACAAATGGTGAGAGTTTGTGATACGCTTTTTTTTTACTATATAAATTCAGATTTTAATCTATTTTCCATAAGCTGGATCAACAACAACAGGTTGACCTTGACTATTCACTGTAACAATAGAATAAACACCATTTTGTTGTGGATCTTTAAAACTAAATACATAACTGTAATTACCATTGTTACCTTCAATGCCGTAATCATTATACGTTTTATTATGATTACCATATAAATTAGCTTCTTGTTTAGCAATATCTAAGGCAGTTTGGAAGTTTGGTAATTGTTTTAAGGCTTCTGATTGATTCACATTATCTCTTGTTAAGCTTCTTGCTACATTAACTGCATTAGTACCATGATAAGGTGCTACATAACCGTTATTACCTTGTGTAGGTTGTTGTGTATCTTGGTTTGATGAGCCTTGGTTTGGTGTACCTTGATTATTATTAGTATTACTTGGTTGCTGATTATTGTTTGTAGCACCATTATTATTTCCATTCGTATTTTGTGCTTGTTGATCTGAACTACTTCCATTATTATTGGATGACGCTTGTTGGTTATGATCACTATCTTGGTTACTACTTGTTGAATTGCTATCGTTTGAAGCTACGTTATCATTTTTATCTTTGTCTTTGTTTTTATCGTCTTTATCGCTTTCTTTATCAGACGATTTGTCCTTTGAATGATCATTAGATGCTTTATCTTTCTGTTCAGTTTTTGACTGATCATCCTTAGAACTATCTTTGTCTTTACTACTATCATCATTAGAACATGCTGCTGCGCCTAAAATTAAGGATAAAGCTAACAAACTCGTATACAATTTCTTCATTAATAAAACCTCCTATAGTATTTTGATTAACCATTCAAACATCTTCACCCTACTATCAACGCAGTTACATTGATAATTAAAAACATAAAAAGGGCATAATATTTAATTACTTATAAATATTATACCCTAATTTTATTAATTTTTCGTATTATTTTAATAAAGATTAACCTTCAATATCTTTATGAATTAAATCTCCAATATATTGAGATGCTGTGCCTTTATCAACTGAACAGAATCGATGATAAAATGCATCAATTTTATCTTGATAGTCATGTTGCACCTTATCTAAATCTTTAAGTTGTTTTGCTAATTCATAAGGTTCTGTAAAAATAGGACCTGGTAAATCTTTTTTATAATCCATATAGAAGCCTCGTAAGCCTTTGTCATATTTATCAATATCATATGCAAAGAAGAATTGAGGGCGTTTTAAAATACCGTAATCAAACATAACTGAAGAGTAATCTGTAATGAGACAATCACTCACTAAGAATAACTCAGATACATCGTTATAATTAGAAACATCCACAGCAAATTTTTCAAATCCTGTTAAATCAATCGCATTTGAAATTAAATAATGCATACGTAAAAGGATAACATAGTCATCGCCTAATTCTTGATATAAATTATCTAGATCGATTTTCAGTTCAAATAAATACTTGCCTTTACTTACAAACTCGTCATCTCTCCAAGTTGGCGCATACATAATGACTTTTTTATCTTCAGGAATATTTAAGTTCTTCTTAATTTCATTTTTAAAATCTTCATCGTTTGCTCTATTTACTAAAATATCATTTCTAGGATAACCAATTTCTAACATTCTAGGTTCATCCATCCAAAATGCACTTTTGAAAATTTCAGTAGAATATCTGTTTGGAGAAATTAAATAGTCCCATCTTGATGTTTCACGATTAAAGTTTCGTTTATATTTAGGTGTCGTCGTACCTGGCATACGAACCACTTTCATATCATTAGCTAAGCGTTTCAATGGTGTGCCGTGCCAAGTTTGAATGTAAGTTTGATTTTCTTTCTTATTTAAATATAATGGTAATCTCGCATTTGAAACCCAATGACTCGCTTCAGAATATGCTTTATAATAGGCTTCTGAATTTCGTTTAACTGTTTCCGCATTACCTGGAACTACGTGATTTTTAGGATTTTTAAATGACCAAACATAACGATAATTCGGATAATATTTTTGCATATATTCATAAATATATTTAGGACTATCGCTATAGTTTTTACCACCGAATGATTCAAATACAATCGTTTCTGGCTTAACATTGTCTTCTTTATCTGTTAATTCATAAATAGAGCGATTTTTATTCTTATTACGTAAAACAATATTTTTAACATGTCTTAATGTCTTTCTAAATTGATTCACTTGAAATGCTTTTTCTGTATCTTCGTTCATTAATAGAATCGTTTCAATTTTGTTAATAAGATGTTGATGTTTAATCAAGTTCACATTTAAATAACGTGCAAGTTCAACAAGTGTTTCTTTGTGTGCAGCATATCGTTTCTTAATATCATGATGTGTAGGATCAAAATCTCTCGCAATTTGCTGTTCTAATTTATTAATAATAAATGATTTAGTCTCTTTATGAGTGACACGTGCCATTGCATCATAGAACATTTTGACATAATCTTCGAATAAGATGTCAAAGTCTTGTTCACTTAATGTCTTACCATCAAATGGATCATATACTTCTCCACGATAATAGAATGAGAAATTCGTAATTCTCATAAATTTATTAACATATTTTGAATACTCAATAACGAATGACCAGTCTGTATACACATTTAAATCTTCATTAAACTTTAAATCATGTGCTCTGACGATAGCCGTTCTAAAAATAATGTTACATGCTGTTTGCTTTCTTAAAAATGAATTAATATTACGTTTACCATCAAAATAGTTAACTTTTACTTTGTCTAAGTCAACATATTGTGGCTTTTTAAGCATAAATGAATGCACAGGTGCAATTAACCCATCTGTATAATTAAACTTATCTAAGTAAAAAGTAATTGCATAAGAAGCTAATTCATCATCTGCATCTAAGAACATGAAATAAGGAGTTTCTACTTCCTTCATTGCAACATTTCGTGCGTGTGCATGACCTTGATTTTCTTCTAATTTAATGTAATTAACTTTTTTATCATAATCTTTAAGTGATTCTTTCATCAATGCCTCTGTTTGATCTGTGGAACCATCGTTAACTATGATAACTTCAAAATCTTGAGTACGTTGTTGCTTAATACTTTCTATACAACTTTGAATATACTCCTCTGAATTATAGTAAGTGACAATAATCGTCAATGAATGCATCTAATACGTCCTTTCCAACGTTAAATCTTTTTATATTTATCTAATTATTTTAATCATAATTAAAAAATTAACGTCATCATTATATCTGACTTTGTACTGATATGCGAATAATTCAATATGTGATTTCAAATCAAATCATAGATATATACATAATTATAATTCCTTTTCCATGATAATATCTCTATCCACAACATCTCCTGTAATAAATTCGTGGTGTCCTGTTTCAACAAAACCTCGTGATTCATAAAACTTAATGGCTTGAGGATTATTTTCCCAAACGCCTAACCAAATTTTGGATTTTTTATATGCTTTTGCTTTCTCAACAGCAAGGTCTATAAATTTTTTGCCTCTGCCTCCACCTTGATGTGATTGATAAAAATAAATACGTTGAACTTCTAAATAATCGGGGCCATGTGGTTCAGTTTGTGCATCATCAACATTAAATTTTGTGTATCCAACAATGTCGTCATCTTCAGTAAAAAAATAATAAAATGATAACGGTTCTTGTAATTCTTTTTTTAAAGTCTCAATATTAAACGCACTATCAAAGTACTTTTGTAAATTTTCATCTGTATAGAATGGTCCAAATGTTTCATAAAACGTATCTATCGCTAACTTTTGTAATGTTTCAACTTCTTCAATACTTACTTCCCTTATTTGTTTCATGATTACATAAATCCCCCTTTAATCGTGTAGATTAACAATACTTTATCTTATTTCTTAAAAAAATTCATCTATTATTAATTATTTTCATAATTAAAGCAATCACTTTGGACTTCAAGCATCTCGTTTTGATTCTAACGGTATTTAGTTTTATAAAAAATCTTTTAAAAAGTAAAATACTTATTGATAATCTTTATCAATAAGTATAAAGTTATAATTAATCAATCACACTCATAAAGGATGGAATTAAATGGAAAATTTGTTTGTATTAGGAATTACTGGACCTACAAGTCTTGTCATCATTAGTATTATTGCCTTAATCATTTTTGGACCTACGAAGTTACCACAATTTGGACGTGCTATTGGATCAACATTAAAAGAATTTAAATCCGCTGCTGAACACATGGACGACGATTCTACAGACACACCCAGTAAAGCATCAAAATCACAACGTGAACAATCAAAATAACTCGACATTATTAGATCATTTTACTGAATTACGACAACGATTAGTACATACTCTGATTGCCTTTATTATCGCAACAGTGATAACTTACCTATCATCACATTGGTGGGTTAAACCTTTTTTACATTATGTAAAACGTTCTGATGTGACATTGCACACATTCTCGTTTACTGAAACCATACAAATTTATATTATGATTATATTTACGGTTGCCCTTTGCATTATTGCACCAATGATTTTCTATCAATTATGGGCATTTATCGCACCAGGCTTACATCAACATGAACGCAAATTCATCTATAAATATAGTATCTTTTGTGCAGTTCTTTTTATTCTTGGCGTTATATTTGCCTTTTTTATTGGTTTTCCACTGATTATTAATTTTTCAATTAACTTATCAGATGCCCTTAGTATCGAACCAATCATAGGTTTAAAAGCATATTTAGGAGAACTCATAAGATGGCTATTGGTTTTTGGTTTTTTATTCCAAATTCCAGTACTATTTTTAGGATTAGCGCATTTTGGTTTAATTGATCCGCGCCAATTAGGTACTTATCGTAAATATATTTATTTTGCATGTTTTGTAGTTGCTAGTATCATTGCACCACCTGATTTAGTACTTAATTTATTATTAACGTTACCTTTAATTCTTTTATTTGAATTTAGTATGCTCATCGCCAAAATCACATATAAACAGCAAAACATCTAGAACGAAGTCTAATATCTTCATTCGAGATGTTTATTTATTTCTTACGATTGTTTAAAACGAATATAAGAATAAGTATGATTAATATGACTTGAGCAATAATGGTTTCAAAACTTGGATAGAAACCAATCCAACTCAATGTTGGTAATCCTTCAATACTATGCTGAGACATATAGCCTAACAATTGTAATTTTTGAATACTTACACCTAACATTTTAAATGTCATGACAAATATTAAGATAGACAGTACTCTAAATATGAATCGTACAGGAATAAGTTTCACAATAAATCTAAATGCAAATGCGAAGATAATTAATATGATGATGGCTAATCCTATACCAAGAATGAAATCTTTAGTAGTAATGCTACCAATCATCCCCATATAGAAGATAATGACTTCGACACCTTCACGTAATACAGAAATTAATCCAATTGTACCTAGTAATATTAAATTACCATTACTCATCGCATTGTTATACATGCTCTGGATCATTTCATTCCAACGTTGAGCATTTGATCTTCGATGCATCCAAATACCAACAACATACATTAATACCACTGCTACGATACCTAAAATAGCTTCCATACCTTCTCTTACGACGCCATTATTACCAATCGTATAGATAAAGGTAATACCTAGTCCAATACTTAAAATAAGACCTAATAAGGCACCGCCTACTACACTAGACGTTCCTTTAACATCCTTAACTTTACGTGTCATCGTTGTTAAGGTCATGATAATTAATAAGACCTCGATACCTTCACGTAGGAAAATAATCATTACATCTACAAATGAATACTCACCTTGTCCGACCGTATCTTTGATTTCTGAATTTAATTCTTGTAACCCTTTTTTCACACGGTCTTTATTAGATTGATCTAAAATACTTTGGTAGTAAGGAATTTTATCTTCTATTTTAGTATATAAACTACTATTTTTAGTTTGAATTTTACCTTCGACATATGGCCAGATTTTAACAAATTGCGATAATGATGCATCTGCTTTATCTAAATCATTGTCATTGATACCAGCAATCGCTTTATCTAATTCTTCATTGAGTTGAGTAACTTTATACTTATCTGAGTCTGAATCAGATTGCTTTTGATCAACGGTATCAATACTGTTCTTAAACGTTGACCATGCTGATTTAACTTTGTCAGTATCTAGTGGCTCTTTTTGAATGGCAACTCTTAATTGCATTAAATTAACTTCAATTTGGCCATATTTACCATCATCATAATTTCGAATGACTGTTTCATTACTTGTCCATATCGAATTTAAATCATTATTTAATGATTGTAATTCTGTATGATTTTTATCTTACATGGCTTTTTTCATTGGTGCGTCTTTAGCATCAACTGCTTGTTGTAACTCTTTAATCTTTCCTGAAGCGTCTTTAGAAGATTGTTGGTTTTCATAAGCAATAAGCGCTTTAGTCAGTTCACCAAGTTTGTCCGCTTTAGCATCGTCTGATGAAGCATGTTCTACTTCTTTCAACTTGCTATTAACTTGTTTGCCTTCTTTGCTATCATTATTAATCTTTAACGCTTTAATTTCTTTTTTAACGTCTTTTAATGCTTTAGCTTTATCAGATTGGCTTTTATCTTTATCTGCAATTGTCGATTTCGCATCAGTAATCGCAACATATGTTTCGCTCATTGAGGCTGATTCGGCGTGTGCAGGTGTAAATCTAAAAATAGATAGCCCAATCATTAATATCACTACTATTTTAATTAAATAGTGTTTCACCTAGGTAGCCTCCCTTTTGTACGCCTGGCAATACGATAAATGTAGCAGTACCTCTATGCGTAATATATTCATTCAATTTGTCTTTATGACCTAGATGATTCTGTATATCAATAAATTGTTGTGGTGATTTTTGGAAACTAATAAATAATAATCCTGTTTCTAAATTGCCAGTTTTTTCGTTAGTACCTGCAGTATAATTATACGCACGTCTTTTAATTGAAGTTTTCGCTTCTCTTGCCAATCGTGCATGGGCGTCTTCTGGAATGACATATTCTCCTCTACTATCTTTAGCTTTTAAATCCAACTCATCAAATTCTTTTTTACCTGTTAACGGTGCACCTGAACTTCTTTTTCTACCGAAAGTAGCTTCTTGTTCTTCTAATGCAGTACGATATCATGTTTCGATGTGAATTTGAATACGTCGAATGATACAATATGTGCCATTTTTAGCCCAACCGTTATTAATAAAGACATAATCTTTGTATTCATTCGTTTTACGCGGATTAACTGTACCATCCTTAAACGCCATTAGATTTCTTGGTGTTTCTTTACCTTTGACTGATACAAATCCGTTTTGTGACCATTTTACTTTGACTAAATCTCTAAACGGACGAATTAAGTTATGTACAGCATGAAATGTTACTTGCTCATCATTAGAACAAGCTTGAATCATGATGTCACCATCACTATAGTCTTCGTCTATTTGATCATTTGGAAAATGTGGTAAATCTTTATAGTCTTTTCGGATTTTGTCGGAAAGGCCTAACTTTTTCATAAATGATTTACTCACACCAAATGTGAGTGTTAATTTACTAGCGCCTAAACCGATAGCTTCGCCAGTATCAACGGGTGGTAACAAAGGATTCTTACTATCCTTTTCTACCGCATCGCCGTCAGTCATATTTGCTGCCATTTTAGTCCATTGCTTAAACATATCCTTAATGGCACTTTTATCTTTAGATTTAAGTTCTAACGATACGACATTACATGTTTTCTGTGTTGGTGTTGTAATGCCTGCTTGTACTTTGCCATAAAATTCATATGCATCTTTTTCTTCATCTTCTGGCGTATCAAACATTGACTTAAATGAAAATACACTACCTGCTCCACTTGCACCAATGACTACGCCAGCTCCACCAATACCCATCATTTTTAAAAATGAGCGTCTTGAAACAGAAGACGATGATTGATTATCTACTTTACTCATTCTGTAACCACAGCCATCTTACTTAGTGGTTCTCCTAAAGAATTCACTGCATCTGAAAGTGCTTTTCTATCTTTCTTAGTTACATCATTATAAGATTTGTATCCGTCTCCGTCTTTATATTTATCAAGTAATTCATTCACATTATCAAAGTTCTTTTGAATATCAGCACTTAATTTTTTATCTTTTTTCTCTAATGTTGGTTTGAATAATTCATAAATCTTTTGTGCACCTTCGATATTAGCTTTGAAGTCATATAAATCTGTGTGAGAATAAATTTCTTCTTCACCAGTAATTTTAGACGTTGATACTTCGTTTAATAAATCTACTGACCCCTGTAACATTAACTTAGGTGTAATATCTAAAGTTTCAGCCTTAGCATGTAGCTCTTTAGCATCTTTTAATAATTGTTGAGCATCTTTCTTTGTTGTATCGTCTATAGTGTTATCCTGAAATAATTGTTTCTCTATTTTGTGATAACCTGACCATTCTTTTTCTTTCTTTTCTTCTTTCATATCTGCCAAACGTGCATCAATTTTTGGATCTAAATCACCAAATGCTTCTGCAACAGGTTCTGAACGTTCGTAGTACATACGTACTTTAGGATACAATTCTTTTGCTTTATCCATATCATTATTGTCGATTGCATCGACAAACTGTTGAGTCCCTTTTAAGAATTCATCTAATTGTTTATCAGTATATTTTTCATATTTTTTAGTAGCTTCTTTTAATTCAGCTTTGTTTTCACTATTATTACTACTCTTATTAGCATTATCTTTACCGCCATCACTATTGTTACCACATGCTGCTAAAAGTAATGACGACGTTAATAAAATTACTGGTAATTTCTTCATTCCTACACCTCTTCAAAATTTTTCACGTTGATTTGTCGCGCTATATATACAGAATATTTTTATCTATGTAATATCAATTGATAATCATTATCAAAATAATTATATGTGTCCATTTTAAATGTGTCAACAACAATTCTTTTCAATTTTTATGAGACAGATTTTTTAACATTTTAATTTCTAAAACTTTATGCAATTTCACTTCGTTTTATATTAAAATAACCATGGCATTATTTTGCTAAATATAAATAAGGAAAGTAGAAATCATTTTAATAAGTAAATGAACAAATTATAATGAAGGTCAATAATATTGAAGGAGTGAACATGTTTTGGCAGAAGAATTTAAAGCTTATGTCGTAGATAGAGATACTGAAGGAAAGGTCTCTGCAGATTTTAAGCAACTTACAATAAATGATTTACCTGAAGGTGATGTCCTTATTAAAGTACATTACTCAAGTATTAACTATAAAGATGCATTAGCTACACAAGATCGTAATGCAATTGTTAAACAATATCCTATGGTACCAGGAATAGATTTATCAGGTGAAATTGTAGAATCTAATGCACCAGGTCACTATGTAGGAGATAAAGTCATTGTAACAAGCTATGATTTGGGCGTGAGTCAATTTGGTGGTTTCAGTGAATATGCTCGTGTGAATAGCGAATGGATTATCGATCTACCCGAAGATTTAACTTTAGAAGAAGCTATGATTTATGGTACTGCTGGTTACACAGCTGGTTTAGCTATTGAGCGATTAGAAACAGAAGGATTAACAATAGAAAAGGATAATGTATTAGTTAGAGGCGCTTCTGGTGGCGTTGGTATGCTATCAGTCCTTATGTTAGATAAATTAGGTTATGACGTTGTTGCTAGTACTGGGCGTAAAGATGCAACTGACAAATTGAAAACATTAGGCGCTAAGGATGTTATTGATCGCTTACCTGAATATGATGGTAAAGCATTAGGTTCAAGAACTTGGCAGGCTGCTATAGATCCAGTTGGCGGCGAAAGTTTAGCTAATATCGTCAATAAGCTTGATAATAATGGCAGTATAGCCGTTATTGGAATGACTGGTGGCACTCAATTCGAAAGTTCTGTCTTTCCACTTATTTTAAGAGGAATCAGTATATTAGGCGTTGATTCTGTCTTCACTCCAATTAAACTACGCAAACTCGTCTGGCGTCGTCTTGCCAAAGATTTAAAACCAAAACAATTACATGATATTAAAGAAGTCATTGCATTTGATGACTTACCAAATGGTATTGATCGTGTAATGAATCATCAGCACATGGGTCGAATCGTTGTCGACTTTGGTGTTAAATAACATAAGAGCTTACAACAAAAAGGCGTCCTCGTTACATTGTCGAGGACTCCTTTTGAATATGTTTAAAATAAAATATACATCCCCATTGAATGTGGCTCTGTAGATTGAAAACCAAATTTTTCATACAATTTATCTGCGGGATAATCAGCCATTAAACTCACATAAGTACCTTTTACCGCATTTTCATGAACGTATTGCATAATGTGTTCCATAATTGTACGACCATATCCTTGTCCTTGATAATCTGGATGAACAGCAATATCGACAATTTGAAGTGCTGTTCCCTCATCTCCAACGATTCTACCCATACCTATTAATGACGACTCATAATATAAAGTGACATTAAAACAAGCATTAGGCAATCCTCTTTTAGCCGCTTCAGTGGACTTTGCACTTAGTCCCGCATCTAATCTTAATTTTAAATAATCTTCTACGGACGGCGCTATATGTTTGATAACTACCATTATGGCTCCTCCAAATTTTTCTTTTTAAAATAAATATTGGTTTATAATTTCTTTATTAGACTCTTTGAAGATATCATTATGACTTGACACATAGCCTTCTGTTGGAGCATCAGGTTGAATATACGTTTTAGCAAGGTTAGCTGCGTTACCTGCATCACTAAAGGCACTCGCAATCAAGTGAACTTTTGCTTCATGATGTACAATATCACCACATGCAAAGATACCTGGAATATTAGTAGTTGTATTTCCAAAACCTTTAACTCGATATTCATCATATAATTCAAATTGTGATGTACAATCCTTTAATAGCGGATTTTCATGATCAAAGCCATGGCTAATGATGACGTCATCAAATGACGCTATAGTCATTTCTCCTGTCTCTATGTTTTCTAATTTAACTTGGTGAATATACGTATCTTCTTCGTTACCTATGAGTTCACTAATTTGTGTATGTGGTATCAATGTTACATTTAAATCTTCTAGAACTTTAGTCATTGCTTCATATCCAGACACTTCTGGTTTTCTAAATATAACTGTCACACTGTTCGCAATTTGAGCAATATCACGCGCCCAATCTAACGCAGTATTGCCGCCACCAGAAATAAGTACATCTTTCCCCTTAAATCTACCAAATGATTGCACGACATAATGCAAGTTCGTCAGTTGATATCTTTCAGCCCCTTTGATATTTAATGGTTTAGGATTTATAATCCCACCACCGATTGCAAAAATAACCGATTTAGAATGGAAGATATGGCCTTTTTCAGTTTCAACTTCAAAGTGTCTTTCATCTATTTTTCTTATATCTATGACACGTTCATTTAAATTCACTTTAGGATTAAAGTGTAACCCTTGTTGAATCATATCTTCAATTACTTGGTAACAAGGTTTAGGTGCTACGCCACCTATATCCCATATAATTTTTTCTGGATAAACTTGCATCTTTCCACCCAATTTATCTTGAACGTCTATGATTCTCACAGACATCCCTCTTAGACCTGAGTAAAAGCTTGCAAATAAACCTGCTGGCCCGCCACCTATAATTGTAACGTCTTCCATTTTGCTTCCCCCTATAATAACACTGTAAAAAACATATATTTATACTTTAACTGAAAATTATTATCATTTAATACTTTTTCATTATACTATACGATATTTGACTTATGAAGCAAATCACTTCACAAAAAACTGCTTGAGACATTGACTATGAAACTGGACAAATAAAGATTCAATTAATGCATCTGTTTTGGGGTTTACTCTAAAACGATTAATAGTTTTATATGAGGGTGTTTAATTTTGTGATAACCAAATCATTCTAATGATATCATTAAGCAAGTTTTCTATTTTTCGACCTTAGAAAATTGGTAGTGTAAGTTGAGTCATGTTATAAACTTTATACATAAGGCACCTCGTTAATTTAGTTTAGTGGCATTTATTAAATTATATTAAAGTTCCTTATTTTCCAAAGTAAAATTACACGTTAATACGGAGTATTGGTGACGAGACTCCTGAGGGAGCAGTGCCAGTCGAAGACCGTGGCTGAGACGGCACCCTAGGAAAGCGAAGTCAGTCAATACGAAGTATTGAATATAACTAAAGCACAAAGATGATTTAAAATTTCAAATCATCTTTGTGCTATTATTTTTGGCATTTATATCTTAGACTCTTCGTTTTAATCTCTTGGTTCTTTGATGATCGCCTGTCTTAATAAGAAAAACAGTATTAATAATGCGGCTAACATAGCCGTATGTCCCATACCTGCAAAACCAGGGAAAGATGCTGGAACAGTTTTACCTATAACTTGATATGTACCTTTGACTGTCATCATACCAATTGTAACTAATAAACCAATATGATAAATCACGAAAAACCAATTAAATAAATAATAGCTACTTAATTTAAAAACTTTTTCTAAAGGTAGTAATAATAAAAACATGAACATACCTAAAATTAATGTATGTGTATGAACTAATGATAATTGTGTATCACCCGTAAAATCGTGCATTTTCGTCAATTCTCTATAATAAAAACCACTAAATAATCCAATAATCATATAAATTAAAAATGAGTATAATAATCTACGCATGATGTTTCCTCCCTCACCTCTATATTATAGAACATATTTATCATTATGAAAGTGACAATACAACAACATCATTACTATTTTAAAAATTGAGTTATATAAAAAGAGACAGAGCCATAACGTTGTATGATGTCGCTATTCAAAATAGCAATGCTTCAAGCGTTATATAACTCTATCTCTAATTCAAATGATTATTTACGTGCTTTCTTAAAAATTGCAATTAGTGAAAGTAAAATTGCGACAATAGATACTATCCATAGTGCAATTGTACTACCACTTGTAGTTGATGATTGATCACTATGTGAGCCATTTGGATTAGCACCTTTTTTCACAGTTGTAATTGGTGCAGGATGTTCACTATCTTCTTTTCCGTTCCATTTTACGACGTCACCGTTATCATACGTTTGAACGGCTTTCCATTTGAAACTACCATCTTTATCAGGATTAGCCGCTACAATTGGAAATTCTATAAATTCATTTGGACCGATACCTTTACCAGTGGCCTTCCATGTTACTTTTGTGATGTTCCCTTTTTTATCTTTTTCGAAAGAATGCCTAAAACCGTCAACTGGTGCTACATTTTCAAGATTCACACCTTTTGGTACTGTTAACTCTACTTTTATTGTGTTGTCATTTTGTTCTACTGGAACACGTACATCATATTTATCATATGATTTGGGCTCGCTCTCATTAGGATTTAATGTGACATGTGCATCGGCAACTTTAAATAGTCCTAATGCAATAAATAAAATAAAACTCATCGATATTAATTTTTTAAACATCATTTTGCTCCTTATCCTGGAATATTAATTTGACTCATCATCACACCTATAAAAATAAGTATGACTCCCATTACCAATTCTGTAATCAATGTTATGCGATTGACTTGTTGACGTTTACCAAGTGATTTTGAAGTTTGATAAAATCCTAATCCCATCATAAGTATCGTACCTATGATTTTAACTAACATTAGTGTAGTCCATGTTTGCATATTTGACCAAATCGCCAAAATATTGGTTTCATCAATTGCCATTAATACACCTGAAACGATAATCATCGTAACCGCAATCACATTTACTTTAAATAGCATTGAGCGAACTGTCTTCACTTGATCTAATGATTTCTTAATCATTGCATACCATACGAGATATACAAGTGCACCGATCCATAGTGTCATGCCTGATATATGTATCGTCCTAATCACAATGGACCAAATCGGAAATGTTTGTGACCACGCATGACCTGACATCGCTATTGTTAAAACCATTACAATTGAAACAAGTACATACCATATGCGATCCATATTTCTAATTACGATTAACGCATATAATAATATCATTGCAATTGAGCTTAAAATAAATGGAAATTGCATCAAAACATCAATATCAAGCGACAAAATATCATCTACTACGTCAGAAGTTAATGTCATCATGTAAAGCAATAATGCCATTACATATGACATCATCAACATCAATGCAATACCAAACTGTTTTGGAAATAGATCAAACGACTTCAATTGCTTTCGTTGGGCTATACGATTCAACCAAAAGAAACCAACTAATATAATCGTAGCGCCTTCCGCAATATATCGCATAACACCAAACCAGAAACTTGGTTCTTCATAAAAGGCATTAGATGTATCTATATCTTTCGCAGTAACTTTACCAACTGAAAATTCAAATTGGTCTCCAACTTCATGTCCATCGGCCGAAATAGCTTGCCATTTAATTGTATGTGTACCTTTGCCGACTTTGTCAGTTGAAAATGCTAACGTTTTAGACCATCCAGACGTCGATGGTTTCACTTTACCTAATTCTTTTCCTTTATCATTGTATAATGTGATATTGGAATACTTAGAGTTAACAGGTTCATTAAACTCTAATTCAATCTCATTAGGCATGTGTTTTACAACGCCATCTTGTTTAGGATTCGTCTTTTCCAAAGTTGCATGAGCTGAAGCTTCATTCATCAGTGATGGCATCAACGAAAGAAAACAAATCATTATTAAAGCAATAACGATTTTTGGGTACCTTTGAATATGTACCATCGAATCCCCCTATCTTTATTACTTCAACTTTCTTTCCACATTACATCATAACGATTACCAGTATCATTCACAATAATATTAAAAATTGTTCACGAATTAGACAAAAAAGGTCGAGACAAAGCGATTAATCATGCTTTGGGGACACCGTTAATCGGTTTCCCAAATCACAATAATTTTATGTCTCAACCTCCAATTGAATGCTAATGATTATTCTTCTAATAATGCTTCTTTATCAACAGTTAGTTTATTTCTTAATAAATAAACGATTAACATTGCTGCTAAAGCACATAATGTCTCAGCAATTAATAATGACCATACTACGCCTGTTAAACCAAACAAACTATTCATAACGAATAAAACTGGAATAATGATTGTGCCTTGTAAAATAGCCATTATCGTTGCACCACGTCCTTGACCAGTTGCTTGTAGCATACCAGTAAATAAGAATCCGATACCATTTAATAGTAATGATGTCATTGTAACTTGTAGCATAAATGTTGCTAAGCTAACAATATGCGGATCTGTACTAAATAACTGAATAATTTGGTGTCCAAAGATGAACACAATTACCATACTTACTGCAAAGATTGCAAAGATAGATATTATAACTGCTTTAATTGTATCTTTCATTCTTGATTGATTAGCAACAAAGTTATAAGCAATTAATGGTACAACCCCTTCACTTAATCCCATAATAATTAATTCTGGGAATTGTACTAATCTAAATTGAATACCATAACTTGCAATCGCATAGTTACCATAATGAGCTAAGAATAAGTTCAATACTAGTCCATGTACTCCCATAAGTACTACCATTAAGAAAGCAGGAATACCTATTTTGAAAATTTCTGCCATCATATCTTTTTTAGGTTTAGCAAATTTAATATTTAATGATAATGAATCAATTTTTTTCACAAAATAAATGATAAAGAAGATCGCAGCCGCTAAGTTTGAAATAGCTGTTCCTAAAGCTGCTCCAACTACATTCAAATCAAATCCAAAAATTAATATTGGATCTAGAATCATATTTAATACAACACTTGCTAACATACCGGCCATAGATACAAATGGTGCGCCTACCGCACGCGCAAATTGTTCTAAAATAAAGAACAAAATAACAAATGGCGCACTTAAGAACATAATTCTTAAATATTCACTTGTGAAATGTATTGTTTCACCATGTGCACCTAATATTTGTGCAATTTGATCTGTAAACGGTATTGTAATTAATGCAATAATTATACCAAATAATAATCCACCATATATTGAGAAACTACTTACGTATTTACTTTTACTATAATCTTTAGCACCCAGTAGTCGTGAAATATATGTTCCACCACCAACTCCAAATAAATTACCAAACCCCATTAAAGCTGCAAAGATTGGCAATGTTAATGAGATAGCTGAAATCATATGACTATCATCTAAAAATCCTATGAAATATACATTTAAAATCCCATAAATAACACTTAATAAAGTCCCTATCATCATTGGCAATGAGAAATGCATCATCGCTTTAAAGATAGGTGCTTTTTCAAAAAAATACAATTGTTCGTCTTTCATTATTCTTACTCCCTTTTTCGTTAGATGGCTAATAGTTAGATATCTAAATATATATCAAAAAATAATGTGGTTATTATTATTAGCAATAACCACGTATTATTCTAAGTTTTTCATCATCTGTTCCAAATTTTCTTTTAATCTTATTTTTTCTTCATCTGAAAAATTTAATAACATTCGTTCTTCAATTTCATCAAACACTTTTGTAAATGATTCAACTAACGACACACCTTCATCTGTTAGTTTTAATATTTTACTACGTGTATCTTGTGGGTTTACTTTACGAAAAACTAATCCCTGTGTCTCCAAATTTTTTAGTATGTTACTAACTGTAGATCCTTTTCTATCAAAAAAATGCATCAAATCTTTTTGAGATATACCCTTATCTTGATGCCGATAAATGTAACCTAATGTATGGCTCTGTTCTTGAGTAATTCCAAAATCATCTAACCTTCGATCTGCATAGTTTTTCATTTGGTGCGCTAAGCTTCTTAATAAAAATTGATACGTTAATTCCATCGCTTCACCTCATTTAGTTAGATATCTAAGTAATATAATAACATGCTTTTTCAAATTTACAACCGATATATTAAAGTTCTAATTTTCTGATTATTAAACAGGTACATAGACCTATAAATAATAAAAAAGCTAACTCAAAAATGAGCTAGCTTTATAAATCTTCATTATTATAATGCAGTATAACCACCATCAACAGTAATGACTGATCCTGTAACGAATGATGATGCATCTGAAGCTAAGTAAAGTGCAGCACCTTGTAATTCTTCAGGAACACCTGGACGATTCATTGGTGTCATGTTCATCCAAGTATCAATCATGTCGCCGCCTTTAGCGAAATAATCTTTTGTTAATTCTGTTTTCATGTATCCTGGTGCAATAGTGTTGACACGGATATTATGTTTAGCCCATTCGTTAGCTAAACTTTTAGTTAACATGATAACAGCTGCTTTTGATGTATTATATGCAGCTTGTGGTTGTGGTGTGTTAACAATAACACCTGACATTGAAGATGTATTTACGATCACACCGCTTTGTTGTTTACGGAATACTTCTCCTACTGCGTTCGTTACTAATACCATACTATTTAAGTTAACATCCATCGTTTTTTTCCAACGTTCATACGGCATATCTTCAAAGTTAACATGCTCATTAATACCTGCATTGTTAAATAAAATATCGATATGACCGAATGTATCCATTGTTTCTTTTACCATAGCGTTAACTTGATCAATATTTGTAACATCTACTTCACATGCAATTGCTTTGTTGCCTGTCTCTTCTTCGAATTCTTTAGCTGTTTGTTGACCAACTTCTAAATTCATATCAGCAATCACAAGATTGGCACCCGCTTCAGCTAATGCTTTCCCCATGGCTTTACCTAAACCAGATGCACCACCTGTTACAATCGCAACTTTATTTTCTAATTTAAATTTATCTAATACTGACATTCAATCCATCTCCTTATGTTTGTATATATGCTCATTTTAAAATAAATCAATCTAAATTCATAGTGCAAACGCTTACTTTTATAGATAAATATTTTTCATATTACACTTATAAGATAAAATTAATTATAGATTTGCACAAATGAACACTCATATATACTCAAAAAATTTCCATAGATACATTACTTTATTTAAAACTTTCCATTTACATAATCTTAATATTCACAAAACAATGACTTAAAAAATAATTACTACCCTTTAACAAGACATAAATATACTTATAGAAAACTTAGTATAGATACGTCGCTTGTAATCTCGCTTTACAAATACATAACATCTAGAAGGATCATATGGTTATTTCAAAAAAACTTGCTTCAGCTACATTAGGTGTTCTTATTATTGTTTTATGTGTTGCAACGTTTTTAGATCAATCGATTTCTAAACATTTAATGGATCAAAACTCGTTATTCGGCACTATTTTCCAAAATTACGGACTCTTCCCACCCACAATTGTACTAATAATATCTATGATTATTTTTAACTATTATGTGTTTAAGACATTTAAGAGTAGATTGGCTCAAACTATCATTTTGATAGTATCTTTTGTTTATACATTAATTAAGACTAATGCATTGGTATCTGAAACTGTACAATACATGATGTCTACATCAGAAAACATTAAAAAGCATAAACCTATGGGCATGGCAAATAACGAAGGAAACACTGGTGAAGCTTTATCTATTGGATTGAGTTTCTTAATTTCATTTATTATCTTAATCGTTATAGCATTCATTTGTTATCAATTTTGGCTAAAACGTATAGATATGTCAGAATTAGAAAGACTATTCAAAGTCTCTATGATTAGCTTTATGATATTACTCATCGGATTAGAACTCGTTGACAATATGAAAGAACTTTGGGGTCGTGTCAGACCATATGAAATTGAAGATAAAGCAGGTCATTTTACCAATTGGCTAACAATTAATGGTAATACAGGGCATAGTTCCTTCCCTTCTGGACATACTGGAAACGGCGCTTTCTTCATGTTCTTTGCATTTTACTTTAAAAAACTATCAACGAGACAGTGGATGTTTATTATAGGATTAATCTATAGTGTATTGATGGCTCTTAGTAGAATAAGAATTGGCGCTCACTTTACGAGTGATGTCACTATGAGCTTAATTATCATGTTTAGTTTAATGTTAATTGCTGATTTCCTTATCAAAAAATTAACAACTCACCACTCAACGCCACACTACGAATAAAAGTTTTATCATACTGATAGTAGCCTGAGACACGTAATTGATGTCTCAGGCTACTATTTTTACTTCCTATAAATCGACTTTGCCATTTCTAAAAATGCATATGCACCTTTGGACAAATGATTGAGTTTATCATATTTATAAGCTAACACAACGTGATTAGCATATTTAGAAGCATCGAGTTTGATAAAATGTCCTTTAAACTGAGACATACTATTTTTAACACTCTCAGGAACATAAGTCATACCTAATCCTTCATTTACTAATCTTAATGCATTATCAACACTCATTGTCTCCATTGCAATTTGTGGCGTGATATCATGATTTTCTAGAATTTGATCTGTAAGATGTCTTAACGCCATATTGGGTTTCAATAATATAAATCGTTCATTTCTTATATCATCATGTATGTCTTCCGCATTTTTTCCTCACTTTGTTGACTTAAGAGTAATGCGTAATCAGGAGGTAATGCTAAATAAATCGCTTCTGAATATAAAACATCATATTTAAAAGTCCCTTGATAAAACGGTAATATCGTTAATGCGATATCTATTTTATTATCTATCAGAAGCTGCTCTATTCGATGAGACGGCTCTTCAATTAACTTTAATTCGATACCGGGATACGCTTTTATAAATTCAGGCAATATATCGTATAACGTATGAGCTGCTAATATGGGATTCACACCTATTACTAATCTTCCCTTTTTTAATTCTGAAATATTCTGTAATTCTTGCTTCATTTCTTTATATGTATAGTTAATTTGGTTCATATAATCTAAATAGCGTTCACCAGCATACGTTAATGTGATAGGGTTACTTTCTCTATTTATGAAAGTAACACCTAATTCAGTTTCTATGTCCTTAATAAACATACTCAAATATGGTTGAGAAATATATAAATGTTTGGCTGCTCGAGATATACTACCAAAACGTCCTACCGCTTCTAAATATTGGACCGAATTTGTGTTAATCATTAACTCACCACTTTCTCCTTATAACTATTTAGTTATGACTTTTATATCTTAATACGTCTTTTACAAATCACGATTTCAGGTAGATAATAATCATTGTCAACAAATCGACAAAAATTAAAACTTAATATAATTAAATAGTTATATCTCATGAAATCTAATTTGTATGGCTTCTATAGAATTGATTTTTCAACAATTAAGTTAGTCGTATCCATTATTATAACTACTTTTACAATTTATTTACTATTAAAACACTATTCGAACCATTTTAGGTCATAATTCAAGCTTAGGAGGAATCATATATGAATAGAAATGTTATCGTAACAGGATCAGGTCAAGGTATTGGCTATGCTATCGCACAAGCGTTTGATCAACAAGGTGATCGTGTATTCATTTTTGATATGAGCAAAGACGCTGCTGAAGCAGCAGCTCAGTCATTAGAGAAAGGTGTTGCATATCAAGTAGATGTTACAGATGAAACGACGGTTAAAAATGCTATCAAAGATGTAACTAATCAATACGGTGCCATCGATGTTTTAGTTAACAATGCTGGCATTCAATATATATCTAAAATTGAAGACTTCCCATTAGACAAATGGAACCAAGTTATTGGTGTTATTCAAACAGGCACATTCTTAATGACTAAACATGTATTACCAAGCATGAAACAACAACAACAAGGCCGTATTATCACTATTTCATCAGCACATGGTGAAATGGCTGATCCATTCAAATCAGCGTATGTAGCATCTAAATTCGCACAAATTGGTTTCACAAAAACAATTGCACTTGAAACAGTCGATGATGGTATTACTGCAAACGCTGTATTACCTGGACCTGTTCGTACAAAATTAATCGAAAACCAACTTGCAAAATTAGCAGAACAAGATGGTACTACTGAACAAGAAGCAATGGAAAAACATATTACAAGTAAATCACCAATGAATCGCTTATTAGAACCTTCTGAAATAGCTGATACTGTTGTTTTCTTAGCATCAGATGGTGCATCTGCGATCACAGGTGAAACAATCAGTGTTTCTGGCGGTTCAAACGCATAATTCATAATTAATATTTAAGAAAGAAGGCATTTTAATATGAGTCAATTACAAGAACAATTAATCGGTACATGGTCATTAGTAAGTTATCAAGATGAAGATGAAAATGGCCAAATTTTCTATCCATTAGGCAAAGATGCAACTGGGTTTATTATGTATAATCCAGATGGTTATATGTCAGCTCAATTGATGCAACAAGGTCGTCCTGCTTATGCATCTGGTGATCTTCACACTGGTACTAAAGATGAAATGGCGAAAGCTGCACATGGCTATTTAGCTTATGCTGGTAAATATGAATTAGATGAAGAAAACCAAACCGTTTATCATACGATGAACGTTAGTATGAATCCAACATGGTTAGGTGATACACAACCACGTATATTCAAACTTGAAGGTCATACACTTAGCATTGAAAATGGAAACAATCCCAATCAAAAACTCGTTTGGCAACGCGTTAATCATTAATTATTCATAACATAAAGAGCAATCCCCGTCAGAAGGGATTGCTCTTTTTTGTATACATCAAAACACTGCCGATAAGTTATGATATCTTATCGACAGTGTATATTAAAAAGCTTGATTTTATGATGGTACTTCAGTACGTTTTGTACTATGTTTTCTAATAGCTGCTGCTAATAAACTAGATACAGCACCAAAAATCATAAATCCAATAAGCATCCACATTGTTGAATTCAACTCAATATGGTGGTTCATATAAATGATTTCTTTTAAGCTTGTAGCATAATGTACGAATGGATTCCAATCTACAATATAACGTTGATAGAACTTAGGTAACATTTGCTTTGGTAACATTACCATTTGCATACTAAAGAACATTGCAATGAAGAAGATTGGCACAGATTTCATACCTAACCAAGTCATTGTTCCTAATATTAAACCAACAAATCCCATAATCGCTAACGCTACAAACGTTGCAACACGGTTTGGATGATCGAAGTCAAATCCTAGTGCGCCTCCCATAAAGTACACATATGCAAAGCTACCAAGAAATGCTGCAATCACTGTAAAGATAATTTGTCCTACAGAAGCTATTAAACGATGTGCAATTTTAATATTACCACTTGTTCTAAATGCGAAGAATAGTAGAACAGAAATAACAATTGATCCCATCCAAATTGGCATAAACATTAAGAATGGTGCGTTACCGCCACCTTGATGGTCTTTTACTTTATTGATTTTTTCATTATCCACTTTAACAGGGTTAGTTACAGAATCAATATCTTTAGCATCAACTTTAACATTTTGTTTTTCTAATGTTTGAAGACTTTGTTTAGTAATTTGTTTGTTAATATTGTCACCCATACCTGACAATACATTTGTAGCCATTTGAGAACCTTGTAAACTTGATCCTTGGCTTACAATTGTTTTTAATTGTGCTTGTTTGACATCAACACTTTGATTACCCATTTTTTTAGCCATCATTTGTGCTTGTTGCGCTGGCACTTCACCAGATTCAACTTTCTCTTTCATTTCAGCTTTTTTGCTGTCCATGACTACTTTTTGAGTTTTACTCATCGCATGTTTAGAAAAATCTTTTTCAAATATAGCAGCGCCATAATATTTTTCATCTTCCATGCCTTGTTTAGCATCTTTTTCGCTATCTACTTTGACCCATTTGATTGCTTTAGAATCACTATCTAATAATTTATCTTCTAGTTTGTCACCAATATTCATCTTTTTACCTTGAATAGAAGTACCTTCATCGTGATTTACAATTGCGATTGGCATATCTTTAGGTTTAGGATTAAACGCTGGATAAAATGCAATTGCAAAAATCATTAATATTAAAATGATTGCGATTGGTGTCAACCATAGTAATTTGCTTTTAAATATATTCATAACTTTTCCTCCCTTGAAGCAATTCAACATTGTGTTGAATATTTATCACTTTTCCAATTATAATGAGTTTAAATAAATAAACAACAATCAATTAATAGAAAAACGTCCGTTATTGAACACAATGATGAATATTGTCTATTAACTAAGGGAGGTTTTACATTTTTGAAAGAAGATAGACGCGTTCGCAAAACTAAATCTGCAATTAAGTATGCTTTCATACAATTATTGAAAGAACGAAGCCTTGAAAATATTACAGTTCAAGATATTGCAGATAAAGCTGACATCAATCGAGGTACTTTTTATTTACATTATGAAGATAAATATTTACTCCTCACTGATATGGAAGATGAGTGTATAGAACAAATTTCTAAATTCACTCAATTCTCAGAGATTCAAGGCGATAATGTAGAAATGATAGCAACATTATTTATTGATAAAGTGTTGCGTAACATTATTCAACATGTGTATGATAATCTAGACTTTTACAATACGATTTTGAGTTTAGAAAGAAAAAGTCGCTTAGAAGAAAAAATAAGCGATTTGATACAATATAATATGAAACATCAAGTCAGTGTCGATAACAAAATTGAAGGCATCCCTGAAATGTATTTTCATAGTTACGTATCTGGTGCTACAATATCTATCATTAGGTATTGGGTATTAGACTCAAACCGTATCTCTGTTGACGAATTAGTGACACACATTTTTAAAATTATTTATTACGGTCCACTAAGGATTATGGCCGAACAGAGATATAACCATATGAATTAAACACATTGCTCGATAAACATAGTGATGCGTTTGAAAAAAAGCTTTGAAAGGACTTTAACAAATGATCACTGCATATAAACATTCAAATCAAATTAATAATGAAATTATTGAAACACCAATAGATCAACAAGCATTATGGATTAATGTTGTTGAACCTGATAGAGAAGAAATCGAATATTTAATGGATCACTATCATTTACCTGAAGATTTTATACGAGATCCATTAGATTCAGAAGAAAGCGCACGTATCGAATATGATGAAGACACTGGATACTCTCTCATTATTATCGATTTACCATTAATCAATTCTACTAATCGTAGTGTTTTATCATTTATTACGATTCCGCTGGGTATCGTCATTGGAAATGGTATTGTTATGACAATTTGTGATGCTGAAAATGAGTTCTTAGAGAATTTTTCAAGACAAGATAATATTAATCTCAAATTTCATAGTCGATTCGCTTTAGAAATATTAACTACTATTGCGAACCATTATAATAGAAACTTAAGATTGCTTAATAAATCAAGAATTCGTATTGAAAGAGAATTAAAGAATAACATTACAAATAAACAACTTTTCAAATTAATGGAAGTTGAAAAAAGTTTAGTCTACTTTTTAGCCGCATTAAAAGGTAACGATACCATTATTAAAAAATTATTCCGTTTGCCTGCTATTAAACGATTTGAAGATGACGAAGAGTTACTGGAAGATTTAATTATTGAAAATAACCAAGCGATAGAAACTACTGAGTTACATCAGCGCATTTTAGAAAGTATTACAACATCCTATGCATCACTATTATCTAATGATATGAACACCATTATGAAAACTTTAACAATGTTTACGGTGTTACTAACCCTTCCAACACTCGTATTTAGTTTCTTTGGTATGAATGTTCCATTACCATTAGATGATCATAGTTATATTTCTTGGATTATCGTTGTTGGTATCTCACTGATACTTGTTGCGATTGTCAGTGTATACTTATGGCGAAAACAGAAGTTATAACCAGTTTTAAATATAAAAAGATGGACAGTACTAGAGTTCAATGTACTCTAACTGTCCATCTTTTTATTTTATTGAACTTCTTTATATTTTTTTCTTTTAGATAAGACAAACGTTACAATCACAGATACTACAAATGCAATGACCATACCGATTAGATAATGTAACCAACCACCATGGTTAGGATTGATTGAAATAAATCCTGGTATACCTGCAGTCCCCAATGCAATAGCTTTGACTTTAAAGAATGAAATATAGGCTGCTCCTAAACCAGAGCCAACGATGGCGCCAATAAATGGATATCGTAGTTTCAAGTTAACACCAAACATGGCTGGCTCTGTGATACCTAAAACTGCTGAAATACCTGCTGCTGAAGCAACACCTTTTAATTTTTTATTATTTTTTATAATAAAGAATGATGCTAAGGCTGCCCCACCTTGTGCCATATTAGACATCGTAGCAATTGGGAATATAAATGAACCGCCCGTTTTAGCTTGATCTGCAATCAGCGTTGTTTCCACTGCAATAAAGCTGTGATGCATACCTGTAATGACAATAGGTGCATATAATAAACCGAAAATTAATCCTCCAATAGCACCACCGAATTCATATAACCAAGTTAATCCATCAGATAACCAATAACCTAGTTGTCTTGTAATTGGGCCAACAAATAAAAATGTTAAAAACGCTGTGATAAAGATAGATAACAATGGTGTTAATAAATTGTCCAATACAGTTGGAACTACTTTACGCAACCACTTTTCAATTGTGGCTAATATATAAGCTGCCACAAGCATAGGCAATACTTGTCCTTGATAACCCACTTGGTTAATATGTAATCCAAATACATCCCAATGTGGAATCGCTTTACCTGCTTCTACTGCTTTTGGAAAATCATAGGCACTCATTAAACTTGGATGTACTAAAATCATACCGAGTGCAGCCCCTAAAAACGGATTGCCCCCAAACCTTTTAGCAGCACTAAAACCAATTAAAATAGGTAACAATGTAAATGGCGCATTCGCAAATATATTAATCATATCTGCTAGTCCTGCGAATTGGCTGTGTACCTCAATTAAAGATTTACCTGCATAAAATAAGTCTTTAGCTGTTAATAGATTGTTTAAACCCATTAATAAACCACCAGCTACGATTGCCGGAATAATTGGTACAAAAATATCAGATAGCATTTTGACAAATCGTTGTAATGGATTCATATTTTTAGTCGATTTGTCTTTCACTTCAGAAGTCGTAGACGCTTCTTTACCAGTGATATGTTCCATTTCGTTAAATACTTTATTAACAGTTCCAGACCCTATAATAATTTGATATTGTCCACCAGTTGAAAATGTTCCTTTAACAACATCCATTTTAGATAAGGCTTCTTCATCAACTTTACTCTCATCATTCAATATTAATCTAAGTCTGGTTGCACAATGGGCCATTGAATCTAAGTTCTCTTCGCCACCAATGGCATTAAGTATCTCTTCTGCAGATTGTTTATAGTTCATTTGTCTAATCCCTCCCATTTTTAGAACCGGTTCCAAAATAACTACTTTAATTGTAACCGGTTCCAATAATTAAATCAACACCACCTTTTTACTTTTTGATTAAATTTAAAAGTATTAGCTTTATCAATGTCATTGAACAGTTATGAATACGGGTATATATGAATACTATACGCATAGGGGGCTACAACTTGAAAGAACGTGGACACATCGAACAATTATGGCGAGAAGAAAAATATCGTGTTTTACTGCATAGTCAAAAACAATATGATGCTATTCGAGAAAAACTAAAATCGCAAGTTTCTTACGAGGAAATTCGTATGATGATTGAACATGCTATCACTATTGAACCCAGTCAAGGAAGTGTCATCAATGCTTATGATCATATGTGGGGATACTTTAAAAAATGGGCTACTGACGAAGAAAAGCAAAGTGCTCAAAAATTAAAGAAACTATTTATTAACCATGACGTATCCATTCATGATTTAATGTCATTTTTAAGTATATTAGCTGATAAATATAACGTGCAGTATATACAACAAAGTACAGTATTAAATGAATAAAAAAGAGGTCGTGACAAAAGCGTTAAGGATTTGTGCAGAACCAAACGATGATAAAGAACTACTTCCTTATTCATAGGTTAGTAGTTCTTACAAACTCAATAGTTGAGTTTGTTCATTTGAATTGTTTTCCAAATTTTGTCGAATCGTGAGTGTTTGCCCAACTTGCATTGTTTGCAGAAATTGGAATACCAATTTCTCTATGTTGGGTCCCTTCTGCCGATAATCCTGCTTTTGGGACGCCGTTAATCGGTTTCCCAGAGCAAAAAGCTTTATATCTCAACCTCTTAATTTTGTGTCAAAAAGGTAGTCACCTTTAATCCACATTAAATGTACATTATGTTAAATTCTAAAGAAAGATTAATTCTAAGATGTATCACAAAATAATAATAAACAATAAATAGAACTTAATGCTATAACATCCAGTGAAAGTTATTGTCATGCTTCATTTAATTTGTTATCACTTCGGGGGGAGTATTTCAAATTAATGATTATAAAAATCGCTACTTAAAAATTGATGCTTCATCATACTTTAATTTTCAGAAGATGTGATTTCTCAGGATGCCACCCTATTTCTATATTGGTCAAAATCAGCTGCATGTTCTAGTTGATATATCTTAAAGATTTCAAACCAATGTCATTATGCCTTTACACATAGAGTTTATGTGTGATGAAGAAATAAGGATTGTATGCGTTAAATCTCGATGTTTATTCTTATTTTAAGTTGATTATTTATTCACTAAATATGGCGTATGTGATTCTGTGTTGTCTCTCTCTTTTGTTGTTATATCTAAGATGTGAATATAACGTACATTTAAAACCACAGATTAACAATCCAAGATTTAAATGTTTTAAATTTCTTTTGGATTGAAATCTATTATTATTATCCACTAAATATTTCATTCTCACTCTATTGAAAATTTCCAAATACTCTTTACTACATTTCTAAATTTCCATTTGTATTGCAAACAACACAAAATTGACTACGTTTTCACAAAAATTGCTATAATAACTTTTATTTTTAACTATTACTATTTGAATGAAAATCTATTATAATAACTATTATTATTCAATCGCATATTAAATGACTTAGACTATGAATATTCTCATATATATTCAATTTGAACAATTTATAAGTGATTATTATATTTTAATACTAAAAAACTAAGAGGAGTCACATCACATAACATGTCATGCCATTTATCCCTATTCACTCAACATCAAACGCAGCCATGTCGTAATATTAATCAAATCATCATATTATTTTCATTAAGTCATGAATTAAGGATTAAAATTAACGGTGAACTTAAAGATTTAGATGCTCATATTGCAATTATTAATCATGGTGATATATATGAAATAAAAAATGCGACACATTTAGTTCAATTAAATATACCTATTTTTTATTTCTACATAGAAGATACGTCGTTTTTTGAATGTTACTTTGATAGACATTTATTGCAATCAAGTGATTACATCAAAACGCTATTACTTCAATTATTACAACAAGATTCAAAAGATCATAAAGACCAACAAGTCTGCTCTAAAATCATACAAACCTTATATAAAGAAGCAGTAATAAAATTAGAAGGCAATTATATACCTAACATTGCAGTAAATTCTCCTTTATTTGCAAATTGTCTTCAATTTCTAGATGAACAATTGACTCAGCCAATTTCTTTAAAGGATGTTGCTCATAATAGTAGTATTTCTGAATCTTATTGTTCTAATTTATTTAATCGATATTTGAATATGAATTTTAAAGACTACTTTACAAGTCTAAAATTATGTCATTCTATTAATCTACTTATGACCTCTCATTTATCAATCAACGCTATATCCGAAACATCTGGTTTTACTAGTCATACCAATTTTACTAATCAATTTAAAAACTATTTACAATTTAGCCCTAAACAATATCGTACTTATATCAATCAAATTGATACTATGCCACATTTAAACATTGTTGATTACGATAATGAGGCATTTTTACCACTCATAGAAAACTTTAATTTTAATGATCAAATAACTACAGAAATTACGAAAATTGACTTAGAACATTTTGATCCTAAAGATCATTCAAAAGCTTCCAAAGCATTTATCCGACTTGATAATTTCAATGAATTATTTCACTTCACCTTCAATGACTATTTCGATATAGACTTTTCATTTTTACCTGAACCGGTCATACTTATCAACGATATAAAGGATTTAACAACGAATCAAATCAATTATCATTTATTATATAGATGCTTTGATAAATTATTCGAACGACATATCGGCTTGGCAATGACCATTAAATCCAAAGAGGATTTTAAGGCAGTTAATCATTTCGTCTTGATGTTTTTACAAGGTCATACAGACTATCAATTAAATAAAAAGACAGTCAAACTGATGCTCATTTTTGATTCAGCAACAATGACCATACATGATATTCATCTATGTCATTTAAAAATTAGAAATAAAAATAGAGATATCAAATATGGTGTGACTATAGATGGATTATTGCATCAAGAACAAACGTTAGATAAAACATATGATATTTTAAGAAGACTCAATTTTGATTATTATTTAATAGATATTGAAAATATAGAAACGACATTATCCTTGATTAACAAAAGGAAAACATATAATCATACAACCACTCATTTTGATAATTATAAGCAATTTATCATGGATTCTGGTATAGACTCCACACGCTTTGTGTATGATTATTTATCATTAAAATGTTTCAAATATACTAACAACGGTACACATCCATTACAACTCGCCGACTTAGTGTGTCATATTATTGCGCTATTACGCTATGGTGGTGGCATTAGTTACCAATTGATTGCAACGGGGTCAATTTATATTTCTCTATTTAATGAATTCGGTAATGCACTTCCCCTCATTCATATTTATAAAATGGCACATGCATTTGTGAATGAACCTATTCAAATTTCTAATAATTACATCATGAGCCGAAAAGATGGTAATTATCATTTTATTTTATTTAATAAAATCAATGATCGATATTTATCTGATACACAACTAGAATTCATATTTAAAAATCATTTAAAAGCAAATTCATTAATTACTATTCAAACGTTGAATAATGAACATGGCACTATTGATAATTTATTACCGAAGAGTAGACAACAACTGTTTCTTGATAAGGAGATGGTTGAACAACTAGAACGTTCGAATCACCCAAAAACTGAATTGTCACTCCTAGAACACGATAATCAAGATATCAAGTTGATTTTAAAACACGATGAAGTGAAGTATGTTTGTATTAAACCTAATTAATGATTTAAATATAGCTAAAGTTTAACAATGGTCATTTAAGGATATAGTTGTCACTAAGGAGATGATTATATTGGATAATCAAAAAGCAACAGAAGCGATTGAAAAAGTATTAGATCATTCTAAAGTCGGTGTATTATCTACTGCTTTTAATAATAAACCTAATAGTAGATATATGGTGTTTTATAATGATGAATTAACGCTTTATACTAAGACAAATATCAACTCAATTAAAGTTGAAGAGATTGAAGATAATCCTTATGCCTATATTTTATTAGGTTATAATGAGACTACTAATCATAGCTTTGTTGAAATTGATGCAACGATTGAAGTTGTTAAAGATCAAAAAGTCATTGATTGGTTATGGGAAACACAGGACAAATCATTCTTTGATTCTAATAAAGACCCTGAATTATGTGTGTTAAAAGTTATTCCTAAGTCTATCAAACTAATGAATGACAAAGATTTAGATACACCTTTCACAATTGAATTATAATGATATAGCGAGTATAGAACACAACTCCAAAATCATAGCACAAAGGCGATTAAAAAATATAAATCATCTTTGTGCTTTTTTATATTTAATATCACATTTACACATGTAATTGAATAAATGCCACTTAACTAAATGATAGAGGAGCTTATGTATAAAAACATTTACGTGACTCAACTTGTACGACCAATGGATCGTCCAATACTAATCCGTAAAATTAATCCTTTCAGATATATTTTTTGTTAATTAATGACAAATGCGTATATTTTATGAATTTTCCAATTAATAATAAACACTTATATTTTGAATTTAATTGCAAATTACTCTAATTTTCTGTATAAATGAAATAGAAAACAACAATACTAAAGGAGAATATATAATGAAGAGTAAAAAAGGACTAGGTTTTGGTCTTATCGCAATTATGCTTATTGTATGTATTGTTTTAGTTGTCGCAATGATGGCTGGCGGCAAAAAAGAAACATACTATGGTGTTATGAAAAATGATACTACAATAGATAAAATGATTAGTGAAAAAGACGAAAAAATTGAAAAGAACATTAAACTTCCATCAGATGCAAAAGTATCTGTTAAAAAAGAAGATTTTGTTATGATTACTAAGAACGAAAAAACTGGCAAAATTGCTAAAGTGAAAAAAGTAGATCATGACGATGTACCACATGGATTAATGACTCAAATCCATGATATGGGACATATGCATATGTAATATAAAAAGGAAGCAAGTCATCAATGGCTTGCTTCCTTTTTATTTGTATATATTGCTCGTATTCACATAATTCCAACCATTAAAAATGGAAGTACTTTTAAGGGTCACAGTAGCTTTCGCTACTGCGTAAGAGGGTGAAGAACAGAAATTTTATATTTCGTCGTTCTTCACCGGCACAAGATGACTAGGTTTGTTACAAGCATCGCGTAGTAACTTACCAGTCATCCACTGCCTCTAACCATTAAAAATGGAAGTGCTTTTAAGGTTCACAGTAGCTTTCGCTACTGCGTAAGAAGTACTAACCATTAAAAATGGAAGTACTTCTTTAAATGCATAAGAGTCCCTAATCGCTAATGCGATTTTCTCCTCTTCGGTTCGCCTTAGCTTGCGCTAATGCATAAGAGCCCCTAATCGCTAAAGCGATAAGGGGCTCTAAAAATGTCAGATTTATTATTTTATAGTGATTTTAAATACTCTTGGCCTTGTTTCTTATCATATAAGTTTTCCCATTTTGCGATAACTACAGTTGATAAAGCGTTACCCATAACGTTAACGACTGTACGTACCATGTCTAATAAACGGTCAACTCCTATAATTAATGCAAGTCCTTGAGCTGGTAATCCCATTGCACCTAATGTTGTTAATAAAACAACGATTGAAGTACCTGGAACTGCTGCCATACCTTTTGATGTAAGCATTAATGTTAACATTAACACAATTTGTTCTGTTAACGTTAAATGCATACCATACATTTGTGCGACGAATAAAGCAGCGATTGATTGGTACAATGCTGAACCGTCTAGGTTAAATGTATATCCAATTGGTATAACAAATGATGTAATTTCTTTTGGTGAACCAAATTTTTCCATCTTTTTCATCATTACTGGTAATACAGCTTCTGAGCTTGATGTTGAGAAAGCTAAAAGAATTTCACTTTTTAGTATTTTCATAATAGAGAAAATACTTATGCCACACATTCTTGCTACAATTCCTAATACTACAACTACAAAGAATACCATCGCGAAGACGACAACTAATACAAGTTTAAGTAGAGGAAGTAAAGCTGATGCACCAAATGTAATAATGGTTGTACAAATAAATGCAAAGACACCTAATGGTGCTAATTTTAAAATTTTGTTAATCATCCAGAATACTGCTTCTAATGTACCACTTAAGAAAGATTTAACAGGTTCTGCTTTTTCACCGATGGCAGCTAAGCCTAAACCGAAGAATACAGCAAAGAAGATAATTGGTAATAATTCTCCTTTAGTTAAAGCTTCAAAAAAGTTTGTAGGTACAATGTTTACAATGGTATCAATAAAATGATTACCGTATGTAGATTGTTCTGCAGCGTGTGCAGATGATTGATATTTAGAAATATCGCCCTTTGGTAGTTTGGATGGATCAAGTCCAGAACCTGGTTTGAACAAGTTACCAAAAATAATCCCAAGACCAATAGCGATTGTTGTTATAATCTCAAAGTAAAGTATTGTTTTCCATCCATAGCGACCTACAGTTTTCGACTCCCCTACGTTCGAAATAGATAACGCTAAAGAACAGAACACAACTGGAATAACGATCATTTTAATTAAGTTTAAAAAGACGTCTCCAAATGGCTTTATGTAGTTAGCCGCTTCTTCATTTCCATATAATATAAGTCCAACGACAACACCTAGAACCAACGCAATTAATACTTGCACTGGAAGACTAATTTTTCTCTTGAATAGAGCCATATTGCAAACTCCCCTTCATCTGACATCACTTAATTATATCAGATAACTTAAAAATAGCTATAATTTTTTAAATAACAAATACAAATAATTGTGTTGAAATTTCTAAATATTTGTGAAACCAGAGTATTTTACTACGGTTACTTTTACCATTTTTATTGTTTTAATCACAATTCTAACTACATATTAAACTTACACAATAAGAAAAAAAGGTTACCGATTTTTTAAATCGATAACCTAAAAATATTTTGACTAATTTGAGGGCTTATAATTTTTATTAAAGTAATTATGTTTAGCACTCTTTAGACTTTTCTTAGTTTCAGTATCAAAACCTTCTGCAAAGATACCTTTATTTGTACTTATAGGTTGTATCACGTAAGTTACTTTAGGCTCATCTTTAAAAATAACTTCCTTATAATACACACCTTTTTTAGCACTATATAATGTTTCTTCTTTTTTTATCTTATCTTTTAGATGATGTTCTTTAAAATAACTATCGACCATTTCAATATTTTTATGGCCTTGATATGTTTTAAGTGCGAAGAAAAATGCAAATGCTAAAACTAACGAAATGATTAATATAATAATAATTCTAATTAATTTCTGTTTCCTACTCATTTTATAGACTCCTTTTGCCTTATCTTAATTAGTATGAACGAAAAGCATACATTTTTAAAGTCTTATAAAACTTTTGTAACAAAATATTCTTATCTGAATTTTGTACTTAAACGCTTGTCTATACGTTATTATAAATATTGTCTAACATCATCAAGTGGCAAACGTACTGATTCATGCGCTTCTTGCGCCTCTTTACCTACTGCAATAGCTACAACAGGTACAAAACGATCACTATCTAAACCTAAAACGTCTGCAATATTAGCTTTATCAAATCCACCGATTGGATTCGTATCATAGCCATGAGATTTAGCTACAAGCATAAATTGCATCGCCATTAAACTACTATCAATATTTACGATATCTTTCATGCCTTCTCTTGATAGCCCTTTATAATGAGGAAGCACCCAACTTAACATTTTATCTTTAATCTCTTCAGTCATATGTTTTTTACTTACTGCATCACCATAAATTTGTTCAGCTTTTTCATAATTTTTTAAATCACCAAAAACAATAATCATCGCAGAAGATGTGTTCACTTGTCTTGAGTTCATCCCAAATGATGGTAAGATTTTCTCTTTACCTTCTTCAGAATCCACTACCATTAATCTCCATGGTTGCATATTTACGGATGATGGTGCTTTCGTTGCTTTTTGAATCATTTCATCCATTTCTTCGTGACTAATTATATATTCGGTATCAAATACTTTTACAGATTTTCTGCCTTTTAATACATCATCAAATTTTGAGATTCTTTCCATAAAGTTCTCCTCTTTCTAAATAAGTCGTTTGATATTACAAAACAATTAAGTTTTATTATAATTTTGTAATTTTTAAATGAAAAGCAATTTGCCTATATCACTTAGAACGGCACTTGACAAGTCATACACTTCATAATATTGTTAGCTTAACAAGGAGTGATTTAATGTATGTAGAAAATAGTTATTTAAGCAAACAATTATGCTTTTTATTCTATGTTTCATCTAAAGAAATTATCAAAAAGTATTCTAGTTATTTAAAGGAATACGAACTCACGTACACTGGTTATATAGTGCTAATGGCGATTGAAGAAGATGAGAAACTTAACATCAAAACTTTAGGTGATAGAGTTTTCTTAGATTCAGGCACTTTAACACCATTACTAAAAAAATTAGAAAAGAAAAATTACGTCGTTCGAACTCGTGAAGAAAAAGATGAAAGAAACCTTCAAATTTCACTGACTGATCATGGTAAAAGTATTAAAAAACCATTATCTGAAGTGTCACTAAAAGTATTTGGCGAATTTGATATCGACGTTAACGAAGCAAAAGAATTAATCAACCATCTTCAAATGTTTGTTTCTAAAAACTTTGATAAATCCACAGAAAAGTAATACTTCTATAGAGAAAAAGACAAAAGTAAACTTTCCCTCAACATTCATATCTTTCTTTTATACATGTAAATCCAAGTTATGTGAACAAATGTTTCATATTGTAAGCTTTTGTCTGTATTCTCTAGAACTAATAATCACTCCATAAATCCTTTTTACTTTACCTCACCCTAAACAGTACATATAATGAATCTACAATTAAATATGATTCAAATTTAGTTAATTAAAAGGAGCGAATCGTATGCCTAGTAATGACTTCTTTAACAATGCATTTTTAAAAAATGACCCTACTGATATGTTTAGAGATTTAGGTAAGCAAGTGTTTAATCAGTTTTCCTCACAAGCATTTCCCGCCAACCTATATAATGAAAGTGATCATTATTTAATAGAAGCTGAACTTGCAGGCGTAAAAAAGGAAAATATATCATTAACTTTTGATCATCATACATTAACGATTAAAGCTAATAAGTTTCTAGAACCTCATCATGGACAAGCGCAATTGAATGAACGTTCTAACGGAGAACTTGTCCGTCGATTTGAATTTGAGGATGTAGATAAAGATTTAATCAAAGCAACATTTGAGGATGGCGTCTTAAATATACGCTTACCTAAACAACAACACGATTCTGAAGACGCAACAACTATATCTATATTATAAATCAAAAAATAACACCCTCGTCACGGTATAACCAAGATGAGGGTGTTATATATTTATGCTTCTTTTTTATTTAAATGAACCATTGTGATTAATGCGATGAGTCCGAAAATAGCTAAAAAGATAAATGCTAAATGACTTGAACCTGTTACCCCTGTAACATAAGTGATTACTAATGGTGGGAAAAAGCCGCCTAGTCCCCCCATCATTGATACAATACCATTCGCTGATCCAGCTTCTTTCGCGAAATATGATGGTACTAATTTAAAAATAAGACCATTACCAATACCTGCACACACACTTATCATTAAACATCCTATGGTAAATAATGCGATGTGATTAGAGAAACCTAAAATCAATGCACCTGTAATCATAATGATAAAATCTACCATTAGAACCTTAACTGCATTTAGTTTATCACCTAATATGCCTCCGACTGGTCTCAGGAAGGTCGCTAAAGCAATAAATATACCTGAACGAATGCCTGCATCAACTTTATCTATACCAAAATGTTGCACCAGATAGTTTGGCAAAAATAGTCCAAAAGCTACAAACGCACCAAATGTAATAAAGTACCAAAGACTTGTATAGTATAGTTTATAATTTTTAAATAAGATTTTCATTTGAGATATTAGCGGTACTTTTACTTTAGGCTCATGGTTATCTCCAAATATAAACATTAATACTGCAAATATAGCAATAATAATTAAATAACTTCTAACTGTTGTTTGCCAACCAATAATCCCTGCAATTGGCGGTGCTAAAAATGATGAAATCGCTGTCCCAATGTTTCCCATACCATAAATACCCTTCGCTAATCCTACTTTATCTTTTGGGAAATATTTTGGAATTGATGTAACACCTACTGAGAATATAGCACCACCCACACCAAGAAAGAATCCAGATAACATCATCATTTTTGGTGATTGTGCTTGCCCTAAAAAGTAAATGGGAAATAAAAGCACTATAAAACTACAGAAAAATACCCATTTGGCTCCAATAATATTAGTTAAATATCCAAAAGGAACACGTAATATTGATCCCAAAATGACTGGTATTGCTAAAATAATGGATAGTTGTCCAGCTGAAATTTTAATGTCTTGAGAAATAAATGGCATTAATGGAGAAATAATGCTCCATGCCATAAAACCAACTACTAAGCTAAGTGTTTGTAATGTGAGCTGAAATCCACCTTTTGTCTTGTCCATATTTTCACCCTCGTCGAATTCATTTATTTATTAGTACTATGCGGGTTTGACCTTCAATAACTCTATTAATGAACATAGAACTAATCTTAATTTGATTTTATCGACTTTGTGAAAAGTTGAACATTAGGATAATCCCTTATTCGACTATGTAATTCCCCTATTAAAAAGGATCACAGTAGCTTTCGCTACTGCGTAAGAAGTACTAACCATTGAAAATGGAAGTACTTCTTTAAATGCATAAGAGCCCCTAATCGCTAAAGCGATTTTTCTCTTCGGTTCGCCTTAGCTTGCGCTAATGCATAAGAGCCCCTAATCGCTAATGCGATAAGGGGCTTTAAAATTCTAGGAGTTTCTTTTTCATGGCGTATTCTACGAGTTCTGGTTTTGATTTTAATTCTAGTTTGTTCATAATGTGTGTTTTATGTGCTTCTACTGTTTTAACTGATACAAATAGTTTTTCTGCTATTTCTTTATTGCCATAGCCTTTTGCTATTAATGGCAATATCTCTAATTCTCGTTTGGATAACACTTTGAATGGATCTGATGTATCTGTATATTCCTGATTACTACTATTCACAAATTCATTCACTAATGAGGTGGTCAATTTCATATCAACATATGTCTCACCATTATAAACTGTTCTAATAGCAAGCAATAGTTGTTCATCAGGTGCGTTTTTCAAAATATAACCTTTCGCACCGTTCCTCAATACATGAAATAAATACTCTTCATCATCATACATTGTTAAGATTAAAATCTTTGTTTCAGGAAAACTTTCATGAATTTTACTCGTTGCGATAAGCCCTGATTCACCTGGTGGCATACTTAAATCCATTAATAGTACATCAGGTTTAAACTCCAAAACTTTTTGATAGGCCTCTACACCATCAGCAGCGGTAGCAACTACTTCCATATCCTCTTGATAGTTCAATATCATAGAGAAACCGGTTCTAACAACTGCATGATCATCGGCAATAACTATTTTCAACATTATTCCCCCAAAAATTAATTTACAGTGGTACTTCTAAAGTAATAATCGTTCCTTTACCTATATGCGTCTCAATATTTAAATTCCCTCCAACAAGTTCGGATCGCTCTTTCATTCCATATAACCCTAGTCCAGATCCTCTCGGTTTGGAAGACGGATCAAATCCTTGTCCTCTATCAATAATTTCAGCGATTAACGTCAGTTCATTTTGTTGAATAGTGACTTCTACTTCACTAACACCAGCATATTTTAAAGCATTATAAACAGCCTCTTGCACAACTCGATACACGACGGTTTCCACCTCGCTATCAAAGCGATGATTAACGATATTAGAAACATAATTAATTTGCATACCATAATTTTCTTCGAATTGTTTAAAATAAGATTTAAATGCTGCCTCTAATCCTAAATCATCTAAAGATGCAGGACGCAATTCAACTGATAGATGTCTGACATCGTCAACGAGTTGTGACATTAAACCTTCAATATTTTTAACATCATTCAATATTTTCTCTTTATCTTGTTGATATTTTAACAAACGTAATTGAACATCAATATTCAACATTTCTTGAATAACACTATCATGTAGTTCTCTAGATATACGCTTACGTTCATTTTCTTGCGCGGATATTGTTTTTCTCATCATTCGGCGTTGATTCATTTTTTCTTGTCGTTCAATTTGAGGTGCAACATCTTGCAATGTAAATGCATTAATACCTTTAACCGGATCTATGGTTTGATAAGAAGCTGTAAATGGTGCGATTTTTCTGTTTTTTGTTTTCATAAATACTTGGAATTGTGAATGATGAGGTTGTGCTACATCTAAAAAGCAATCTCTACATGACTGTACGTCATACTCATTCGTGTAACCTTCGCATCGTCTACAAATCGCATTCGTCATTGCACTATAATTTTCTTCTTCCGAAATAACTTCTTTAGCTGCTTCATTCATTGCTATAATCTTTCCGCTATTATTCACAAAAACAATCTTTTCATTTGTGCTTTCAAAGTAACGTCTTAGCAACACTTCAAGTTGTTCATTATTAACCGTCAAGTTAATCACCTAAATTTCTTCATTAAATATGCCTAATTGTTTATAAATATCTATATCATACACATTAATTGGTAATGGCTTATGATTTCTTTGGCCAAACAACATAACCCCATACACCTGTTGTTGATACCAAAGTGGAATAGCTATGACCGCCGTTAAATTTTCACTTAATAATATAGGAAACTTCACCTTTTCATCAGGTGTTAAGGCCATATCTACATTAGCAATGATCATTCTCTTTCCCGTTTTCATCACATTACCAGCTAGACCTCGACCTTTACGTAATATAATCAATTTATATCTATCATTATTGTTACCTGATACATATTGCCATTTTATAGGTGAATAGGTGCTCGCTGATTCATAAAAAGCTAACGCCGCAAAATCAAAACCTTGTTCTAATCTAATTCTATCAATATTTTCTTGAAAACTTTGGCTTTCGAACATTGAATCTGGCATCATACTATTTCCACCTTTGAATTACTATAGTTTATTTTTTCGATAAATAATGTACCTTCTACTTGTATACGATAATGGTACACTCCATACATGAACTAAACGCGTAAATGGCCAACATGCAAAAATGGTAAACCCTAATACCATATGTAATTTAAATTGCAATGGTACATTGGCCATCAAATCTGCGTGCGGTTTAAACATAAAGAGTTGTCTAAACCATACTGAAATGGTTTCACGATAATTAAAGTCGATATGCATGATATTCGTAACTATTGTAGAGTAACATCCCATGAAGATAATAATTAATAAAAGAATATTTACAAAAATATCCGAAAATGAACTTAAACGCCTTACATTTTTAATTGTAATTCTTCTAGCAGTAAGTAACAACATACCTATTAACGTCATTATACCAAAAATACTACCAATATAGACTGCTCCAAAATGGTACATATGCTCATCAATCCCTAATGAGTCCATCCAATATTTCGGTATAACAAGACCAACTACATGTCCAAAGAAAACTGGAATTACGCCTAAATGAAATAGCAAGCTTCCCCATTTCAGTCTCTTTTTCTCAATTAATTCGCTAGACTTTGCAGTCCAAGAAAACTGGTCATACTTATATCTTGCAATGTGTCCTATGATAAATATAGCTAAACATAAGTATGGATAAATGACCCATAAAAATTGATTAATCATGTTGAGCCACCCCTTCTGGTACTTCTAAACATAATTTCAAAGTCTTTCTTAATGCTTGTATTACGTACCCATATGGATGATTTTGTTTTCCAAGTTCATTTGCCATTACAAATGTTCCATCTTCAATAATCATGATGACTAATTGAATATTTTCTTCTGCCCTTTCATCGCCACGCCATTCTATTGTCTGTAAAAATTGTAGCATCAATGGTAGATAATCTGACAATTCATTATCTACCATTTTTAATCCAAACATTTCGTACAAAACTTTGAGTTTTGCTAACATTTGGCCTCTCTCTTTTTGAGTGTCGAATTGATTATAGGTCATATATAATGGTGCTTTTTTGCTAAAATCAAAGGTATCTGTATATATATTTGTTGAATTTCAGATAACGTATATTGCATCATCTGTTCTCTAAATGCTATTAGGTCTTCATACCCCGGATGACTAGGATCGATGACTTCGTTAAATATATTTTCATTAAATGTCTTTTTCTCAGGGAAGCATAATTGCATTGCGATATATCCTAAACTGTCTTGATATCGATATAAATTGTCAAAGTTAATCACGGAAAATCCCTCCATAAAACCGCTCGTTATAAATGTCTTGACCTGATTTGTCCGTAGCAACAGCGACGCCGCATCCTTCACAATTAACGCCGAAGTTTTCACCACCATAACCTTGCGAACCTTGAGCGTGATAAGTATCTAAATAAGTTTCTTTATGTGTCGTCGGTATCACAAATCGTTCTTCATATTTGGCTAAACCTAATAATCGATACATATCTTTCGTTTGACGTTCAGTAAGTCCTAGTTGCGTTAAACGTTCAACATCGAAATCTTTTTGAGTCACTTGTGCTCTCATATAACTTCTCATCATAGCCATTTTCTGTAGTGCTTGTTTGACCGGTTTTGTAGCACCGGCTGTAAACATGTTCGCCAAATATTCTATCGGTAAGCGCATTTCTTCTATGGCAGGGAAAATCATATCCGGATCTTGTTCTGAATTTTTACCTTCAAAATAACTCATAATTGGGCTTAATGGTGGGCAATACCACACCATTGGCATAGTTCTATACTCTGGATGCAATGGGAATGCTAATTTATATTCAATTGCTAATTTATAAATCGGTGACTGTTGTGCCGCTTCAATCCATTCATGATTGACACCATCTTTTTCAGCTTGCGCAATGACTTCTTCATCAAATGGATCTAAAAATAATTCCAATTGTTTTTCATATAAATCTTGTTCATTTTCAGTCGACGCCATTTCTTCCACTCTGTCAGCATCATATAATAATACGCCTAAATATCTCATACGACCTGTACAGGTTTCTAAGCAGACTGTAGGCATGCCTGCTTCAATTCTAGGGAAGCAAAATGTACATTTTTCGGCCTTATTCGTTTTCCAGTTAAAATAAACTTTTTTATAAGGGCATCCAGTCATACAATAACGCCATCCACGACATGCATCTTGGTCGACCAAAACAATACCATCTTCATCTCTTTTATACATAGCTCCTGATGGACAAGATGCAACACAACTTGGATTAAGACAATGTTCACACAATCTTGGTAGGTACATCATAAAGGTTTCATCAAATTGAAACTTGATATCTTCTTCTATCTTTTGAATATTTGGATCTTTAGGTCCAGTCACATGACCACCAGCTAAATCATCTTCCCAGTTAGGTCCCCATTCAATATCCATCTTTTCTCCAGAAATAACAGAGTAAGCTCTTGCTACTGGTGAGTGTTGACCTGCCTTAGCTGTTGTTAAATGCTCATAGTTATAATTCCATGGCTCATAATAATCTTGAATTAATGGCATATCAGGATTATAGAAGATTTTTCCAAGGGCTATTTTAGACCACTTGCTACCAGATTTAAGTTGTAATCTGCCTTTTCGATTCAATACCCAACCGCCTTTATAGTGCTCTTGATCCTCCCAACGTTTGGGATATCCTGTACCAGGCTTTGTTTCAACATTATTAAACCACATATATTCTGCCCCAGGTCGATTTGTCCATGTGTTTTTGCAAGTAACGCTACAAGTATGACAACCTATACATTTATCTAAATTCAACACCATTGCTATTTGCGCTTTAATCTTCAAGCCAATTGACCTCCTTCATCTTTCTTACTGCTACATATACATCTCTTTGATTACCAATTGGTCCATAATAATTGAAATGATAACTAATTTGAGCATAGCCACCTATTAACTGTGTTGGTTTCAAATGAATTCGTGTTGGTGCGTTATGTGATCCACCTCTAGTATCTGTAATTTCAGAACCTGGCGTTTGAATATGTTTATCTTGTGCATGATACATAAACATGGTACCTTTAGGCATTCTGTGTGAAATAACAGCTCTCGCAGTAACGACACCATTTCGGTTATATACTTCTAACCAATCGTTATCCTGAATGTTGTGTTCTTTAGCATCTTCATCAGAAATCCAAACTGTTGGACCACCTCTAAATAGCGTTAACATATGTTTATTATCTTGATACATAGAGTGAATATTCCATTTACCATGTGGTGTAAGATAACGCAGAATTAAAGTATCAGTGCCACCTTTAATTTGTTTATCCTTAGTACCAAATACCATTGGCGGTAACGCAGGTTTGTAAATCGGTAAACTTTCTCCAAATTGTTGGAAAACCTCATGATCAATATAGTAACTTTGACGACCAGTTAACGTTCTAAAAGGAACGAGTCGTTCAATATTAGTTGTAAATGGTGAATAACGTCGTCCATTTTTATTTGATCCAGGGAACACTGCAGTTGGTATAACTTCTCTAGGTTGAGAACCAATATTTAAAAATGTTATTTTTTCAGACGCACGTTCACTTGAAATATCTGTTAACGTCATACCTGTTTGTTTTTCTAAGTCTTGATAAGATTTTTGTGATAATTTACCATTTGTAGCAGATGAAATATTCAACATTGCATCTGCTACATTTCGAGCAGAGTGAATTCTTGGTTTATCATTTTTGATAGAATTAGGGTCTTTATCATTCCAAGTCCCTAGCATACTTTTTAATTCTTCGTATTGTTCCTTCACGCTAAAACTAACGCCATGTGCCCCTACATTATCTGTCTCTAATTTCGGTCCAACAGAAACATATTTATCGTAAATTAACGTGTAGTCACGTTCTACGATTGTAAAGTTAGGCATGGTTTTACCGGGTATGGCATCTATCTCTCCTTTAGACCAATCTTTTACGATACCTAATGGTGTTGCTATTTCTTGTTTGGAATCATGACCTAACGGTGTTGTTACGACATCTTTATATGTACCTGGTAGATAATCCTTCGCCATTTCTGACACTGCTTTAGCGAGTGTTTTATAAATATCCCAATCTGATCGAGACTCCCACAATGGATCTATGGCTGGATTAAATGGATGAACATAAGGATGCATATCAGTAGAAGAAAGATCATGTTTTTCATACCAAGTTGCTGCTGGTAAAACAATATCCGAATATAATGGCGTCGCTGTCATTCTAAAATCGAGTGATACGAGTAAATCTAATTTACCTGTTGTTTCTTCTCGCCATTGAATTTCATCAGGTTTATCATCTTCGTTTGGTGATGCTAATAATCCTGATTTTGTACCTAATAAATGTTTCATAAAATATTCTTGTCCTTTAGCAGAACTAGAGATTAAATTAGAACGCCATACGAATAATGTTTTAGGATGGTTTTTTCTTAAATCCGGATCTTCTACTGCAAATTTTGTTTGTTTCGTTTTCACTTCATTAATCGCACGTTTTAATATGGCTTCATTTGAATCATCACCATTTTCTTTAGCTTCTTCTGCGAATAACAAACTATTCTTATTAAACTGAGGATACGATGGTAACCAACCTAATTTAGCAGCTGTAACATTGTAATCAGCTGGATGTTGATGTTTAATATGTTTCGCTAAAGGTGATTTCAATTTATCGACATTTGATTCTTCATATTTCCATTGATCTGTCGCGAAATAGAACCAACTTGTACCATTTTGTAAACGAGGTGGTCCTTGCCAATCTTTAGCAAATGCAATCGTATTCCAACCTTCAATAGGTCGACATTTTTCTTGTCCAACATAGTGTGCCCAACCGCCACCATTTACTCCTTGACAGCCACATAACATAATTAAATTTAAAATCGAACGATAAATTGTATCGGAATTAAACCAGTGGTTGATACCAGCACCCATAATGATCATTGAACGCCCTTCTGTGTCTATAGCGTTTTGGGCAAATTCTTTTGCAACTTGAACAACTAAACTAGATTTTATACCTGTAATGTCTTCCTGCCATGCAGGTGTATATTTAGAATGCGAATCATCATATCCCGTCGCTTCTAATTCATGATTAAAACGTTTGATACCATATTGACTAACCATCAAATCATATACAGTAGTAATATATCTTTCATCACCATTAGCTAATTTAATCTTCTTAGTAGGTATAGGGCGTTCAAAGACACCATCACCATTGCTATCAAAATATGGAAATTGAATTTGTTGTAATTCAAAATCGCTTTCATCCATGGATAAACTAGGTTGAATAACATTGCCATCTTCATCTTCTAATTTAAGATTCCATTGTTTACCATCTTCCCAACGTTGTCCCATCGTGCCATTTGGAACAACTAGTTGATTTGATAAGTTATCAAATAACACAGGCTTCCATTCTCCGTTTGTTGTATCTTGTCCAAGATCACTTGCTCTTAAAAATCGGCCTGCTTTCAAACCATTGTCATCTTGATCTAACATTAATACAAAAGGCATATCTGTATATTGTTTAGCATAATTAATAAATCGTGAATTAGGATTGTTGATATAATATTCTTGTAAAATAACATGTGTCATTGCTTGAGCAACTGCAGCATCAGTACCTGGGTTAGGTGCTAACCAATTATCAGCAAATTTTACATTTTCAGCATAATCCGGCGCGATAGAAACGACTTTAGTCCCTTTATATCTCACTTCTGTCATAAAGTGCGCATCTGGTTTTCGTGTTAATGGCACGTTTGAACCCCACATAATCAAGTAAGCAGCGTTATACCAATCACTTGATTCAGGAACATCTGTCTGTTCTCCCCAAATTTGAGGTGATGCTGGTGGTAAATCAGCATACCAATCATAAAAACTTAACATTTCTCCGCCTAATAAATTAATGAATCGTGCGCCAGCTGCATAGCTCACCATAGACATCGCTGGAATAGGTGTGAATCCAGCTATTCTATCTGGACCGTCCTTTTTGATGGTATATAATAATTGAGCAGCAATAATATCAGTTACATCTTTCCAATTTGATCTTACATGACCACCCATACCACGTGCTTGTTTATAACGTTTTGCTTTTTCTTCATCTTCTACAATAGATGCCCATGCAGCTATTTTGTTTCCATGATTTTCTTCAAGTGCTTCTTGCCATAATTCTAAAAGTTGACCTCTGATATAGGGATATTTAACTCTTAATGGACTATATTCATACCATGAAAATGATGCACCTCTAGGACATCCTCTTGGTTCATATTCCGGCATTTCTGGACCACAACTAAGATAATCTGTTTGTTGATTTTCCCAAGTAATGACGCCATTCTTAACAAAAACTTTCCATGAACATGATCCAGTGCAATTCACGCCGTGTGTTGTTCTCACTTCTTTGTCGTGACTCCATCGTTCACGGTACATTTTTTCCCATTCTCTGCTTTTACTTTCAAGTACTGACCAATTACCATTAAACTTTTCAGTTGGCTTAAAAAAATTTAATCCAAATTTCCCCATAAGTATCCTCCTAGACCTTTACTTCATATATGCGTTCCTAACTTTTCAATTAGATTGTACATTTTTTCACAATATTTATATATTAGGGAATGTCCTAATTGCACTTATAAATTTCCTACAAAAAAGCAGTGCCTATTCTAGATAGACACTGCGTTATAGTTAATATTCATTGTGGATTTATATTTCAATAAATTGATGTGCATACTGCTTTAGTACTGATTTGTATAATGCTTGTTGAGAATAATGATACGTCTCATCTACTTCAATCATGGATCCATAACCTTGTTCATATAATAATTCACATTTTTCCAATGCGTGATTTCTATTCCCTTTTACAATATATATGATTTCTGTATGCTTAGCCTTATTTTGAGGTAGTGAATAGTTGATGATATCTCCAATGATACAAATACCTGGTAATCCTTCTACATTATATTGGGTTAACTTTTGCTCAATATTACTGATATTTCCAGTCAATATTTTCTCATCAAAAAGTGATGCACGAAAGACAATAGCAATTGGGTAATCATAAGATGTATATTGTCTGATTTGCTTAATAATTCTAGGTAATCGTTTAACCCCCATATAAACTGCTAGCGTTCCTTTATTTAATAATGTACTAATATCAATGTCATTATCTTTTGAATCTTTAAAATGACCTGTTGAAAAAGTGACGTTTTTAGCTATACTCCTCATCGTTAGACCTAAGTTCATGGATTGCGCTGCTGCACTTGCCGATGTTACACCAGGCACAATTTCAAAGTCGATATTCAGCTTATTTAATGCTTCAACTTCTTCTTGGACTCGTCCAAATATAGCGGGATCGCCACCTTTAAGTCTAACCACATGATGATGTTTACTTGCAGCTTCAATCGTTTTTTGATTAATGCTTTCTTGTTGAATATGCTTAGTATATGGTTTCTTACCAACATCAACAATTTCTATTTCTGGCTTAGCATATTGTAAGATAAAGGGATTAACCAATCTGTCATATAATATGATATCAGCATTTTCAATGAGCCGTTGTGCTCTTTTAGTTAATAAGCTAGGGTTACCTGGACCTGCACCTACTAAGTAGACAGTTCCGTATTCATTTATAGACATATAAATATATCTCCATCTATGATTTCTACTGGATATGTTTTTACACAACCAGTATCTGGCTCCTGCACATTACCTGTCTTAAGGTCAATTTTTTGATCATGTAATGGACAATAAACATAACTTCCACTTACAGTACCTTCTGACAAAGGGCCTTCCTTATGGGGACAAATATTATTAACTGCAAATATCTCACCCTCATTTGTTAAAAACAAACCAATCTCTTTATCGTTTACGAATACTTTTTTACCAATTAGTGGTGTTAACTCATCTATACGAGACACTTTAATTTTCTGCATATTTTTCATGATTAAACCCTCTCAACTTCAAAGATTTTTTGTGATGCTTTATCATTTACGATTGCTTGCCAAGGTTCATCTTGAATCGCTTGTTTCGCTTCCATCACTCTATCGAAAAGTGCTTGTTGACGTTCGGGATCTAACAATACTTCTTTCACATTTTCAAAGCCAAGACGTTCTAACCATGGCGCAGTTCTTTCAGAATAGATTCCAGTTTCACGATAATATTGCATCAATGCGCCACAAATACGAATCACTTCATCTTCTGTTTCTACAGTTGTTAGTAATTGTCCTTTTGTTACTTCAGTACCGCCATTGCCACCGATATAGAGTTGAAAACCGTTTTCTACAGATATTACACCAAAATCTTTAACACCAGATTCTACACAGCTTCTAGGGCAACCTGACACCCCCATTTTGAATTTATGAGGTGTATCAATATATTCAAATGTCTTCTCTAATCTAATACCAAGTTGAGTAGTATATTGTGTTCCAAATCTACAGAATTCTTTACCTACACAACTTTTAACTGAACGTGTTTTTTTACCATATGCCGAAGCTGAACGCATGCCTAAGTCTTCCCATACGCTTGGAAGTTCTTCTTTTTTCAATCCATATAATCCCACACGTTGAGAGCCAGTCACTTTGACAAGTGGTACATTATATTTTTTAGCGACTTCTCCCAATCTAATAAGTTGATCTGCATCTGTAACACCACCGCGCATTTGAGGAATAACGGAAAATGTACCGTCATTTTGAATATTTGCATGATAGCGTTCATTTGCGAATCGTGATTCCTTTTCATCTTTATGCTCATATGGATAAATCATGTTCAAATAATAGTTGATAGCTGGGCGACATTTCGGGCAACCATTTTTATCTTTGAAGTTGAGTACATGTCTCACTTCTTTAGATGTTTTGAGTCCTTTGGCTCTAATTTGAGTAACAATTTGATCACGTGATAAATCTGTACAAGCGCATATACCAGTTGGTTTGGATGCTACAAAATCATCGCCTAAAGCATATTGTAGAATATCTGCGATTTGCCCTTTACATTTCCCACACGAATTTCCTGCTTTAGTCATTTTTGTTACTTCAGCAACAGATGTTAGTCCATTTTTAGTAATTGCTTCTACAATTGTGCCTTTATTAACACCATTACAGCCACATATTGTTTCATCATCTGCCATATCCTCAATGGATACATTGGCATCTTCTCCACCTTTTGTTAATAAAGAGACTAACGTATAGTCTTCGATAGATTCATGTTTTTTCATCATATTATAGAATCGAGAGCCATCATCTGTATTACCATATAGCACTACACCGACAACTTCACCGTCTTTTAAAAATACTTTTTTATAATGATTATCGATACTATTAAATATTTCTATACCATGAATATCTTCAGTTTCTTCAATGGTACCTGCACTATATAAATCACATCCTGATACCTTTAAAGATGTAAATGTAGTGGAGCCATGGTAACCATTAGTTTCTTTTTGTGTTAAATAATCTGCTAGAACGATACCTTGCTCATATAATGGTGCCACTAAACCATATACTTTACCTTCACATTCTGCGCATTCACCCACAGCAAAGATATTTGGATCACTTGTTTGCATATATGCATTAACGATAATACCTCTATTGACCTCTAATCCTGCTGCTTTAGCTACCTCAGTATAAGGTCTAATACCTACTGCCATAACTACTAAATCAGCTTCTAGCACACGTCCATCTGCTAATCTAACAGCTTCAACATCTTTATCACCAAGAATTTCTTGCGTATTCGCTTGTAATTCAAAGCGCATGCCTTGTTGTTCTAAATCATTTTTTAGCATTTGACCTGCTTTTCGATCCAGTTGCATTTCCATAAGCCATTCTGCTAAATGTATCACGGTTACTTCCATGCCTTGGTCTAATAATCCTCTAGCACATTCTAATCCTAAAAGGCCCCCGCCTATAACAATCGCTTTTTGTTTAGTTTGAGCTATCTCCATCATGCGTTTAGTATCATCAATTGTTCGCCATCCAATAACACTCGGTAAATCAGACCCTGGAATAGGTAATACGAATGCCTTTGAACCTGTTGCAATTATACATTGATCATACTCAAATGATTGCCCACTCTCAGTTATAACGGTCTTATTTGCTCTATCTAATATCGTCACTGGATCGTTATTAATCAATTTAATATCATGTTCTGCGTACCAGTCATATGAATTCATGATGGTTTCTTCCACAGTCATTTTATTTTGTAAAATATTAGATAACATGATTCTATTATAATTTGGGTAGTCTTCTTTACCTATAATGGTAATTTCAAAACGTTGCGGATCTCTATCCAAAATTTCTTCGATTGTTCTCAAACCAGCCATGCCATTTCCGATCATCACTAATTTGTTCTTAGTCATATATATGCCCCTTTATCACTTAAGATAAGTTATTTAAAGGATTGGATATAAAGGCACATGTCTTAATTTTTAAAATCGGAGTGCTTCTAGACGTTCTCGAATAATGAGTCTCAATGTGTCATCAAAATTGATTGACGGTGTGATGTGTAATATACAATGAATAGCCATGTCATCAATGAGTCGTTTTACTTTATTGACCAATCTTCCATCAAATAAAAAGAGTGGCACGATGATTAATTCATCATATTGTTTTGATATCTCATCTAAATCATTTCTAAATGTTAAATCGCCGTATAAGGCTCTTGCATAAACAGGTCGATCCGAATCAATTGTTTTCACAAATGCTTTAAGTTCATCATGTGCTTTTGTAAAACGGCCACTTCTATTACCGTGTGCAATGATAACTGTTGCTGTTTTGGATGATTGATCGACTAGCTGCACATCGTCAATTCTTCTTTCTACTAGTGATTTCATATAAGGATGTGTGCCTAATGGTTCACTCATTTGACTTGAAATATGCGGATACTTTTCTTTCATCTCTGATAATATGTTTGGAATATCGCCAATATAATGCATCGCTCTAAAAATTAGCAACGGTACGATTCTAAATTGTGTGATTCCTTTTTCGATCATCTTTTTCATTGTAATTTCCAAACTCTGCGTGTCACTCTCTAAAAATGCTAATTCATAATGGTACTCTTCATCTTTAAGCAAGGTTGTAATGAATTCTTCTAAGGCTTTATTTTGATTTCCTTTTCTCATTCCATGTGCCACTAAAATGTTGCCTACCATAATACCAATCCTTTCAACTTGAATTGTAAACTAATTCATATTACTTTTGTGATTAAATTCACATTTTTAGCGAAAATTAGGGAATCCCCTTATAAAGGTTCTATGAACTAAATATATAAATATTTAACTTTACAAAAAGAGATGTATAAAGATTTAAATTACATGTAATAAGATATATAATTAAAATATTGGTGGTTAATATATGTACTACTTCAATCAGCACCTATTTCAAATACATAACGATGCAATGCGTACATGCCTTATTAACGACTTAGTAAATTTTCATGATTAGAAAACAGAGAGGAGTCAATGACATGAAAAGATTTACTATTCTGATAATTATAGTATCTTTTATTTTAGCAAGTTGTAGCAATAATGCAACAAATAAAAAAAATACGCTTAATGTTGAAATTCCATTAAAAACAACATCAATTGCGCCGTATGAAACGGATGTGCCTGTGAAAATCGGTGCATTAGAGTCATTATTCAAAATGTCTAAAGATGGTAAAGTGAAACCACTATTGGTTAAATCATTCAAGCAAAAATCTGATGATACCCTTACCCTTAAAATTAAAGATGACATTCATTTCCAAAATGGTCACAAATTAACTGGTGATGCTGTCAAACGTAGTCTAGAACAAGGTGTAAAAAAGAGTGACTTATTAAGTGGGTCTCTTCCTATTGATAAAATCACTGCAAAAGGTCAAGACGTGACCGTCAAAACGAAGGAACCTTATCCTGAATTAAAATCTGAATTAGCGAGTCCATTCGCAGCTATTTATGACACTCAAGCGAAAGGCAAAGTTTCGGATCAACCAGTTGGCACTGGTCCCTATAAAATTGACAAATATCAACGTTCACAAAAAATACAACTATCAAAATATAAAGATTATTGGCAAGGTACACCTAAATTAAGCAAAATCAATGTCACTTATCATGAAGATGGCAATACTCGTGTTAACCACTTATTATCTGGCAAATCAGATCTAACTACAGATGTACCTATCGATCAAATTAATGATATTAAGAAATCTAACAAAGCAAATATTCAAAGTACATCTGGTTTCAGAACACATTTATTGCTATATAATCATGACAGTAAAAAAATGAACAAAAATGTTCGAGAAGCATTTGATGTAGTCATTAATCGTAAAGAGATTGCTAAAAATGTTTCCAAAAATTATGCCAAACCCGCTTCTGGCCCATTTAATGACCGATTGAAACATATTAAAGATGGCAAGGTTCAACCACAAGATATTAACAAAGCGAGAAAACTATTAGCCAAAGAAGGCTACACTAAAGATCACCCTTTAAAAATCAATATAGTTACTTATGACGGTAGACCTGAATTACCTAAAATTGGACAAGTCATCCAATCTGAAGCTAAAAAAGCAAATATTGATGTGAAATTAAGAAATGTAGATGACATCGAAGGATACTTGAAAGATAAAGATGCATGGGATGCATCAATGTACAGTTACTTAACTGTTCCTAGAGGAGATACAGGTTATTTCTTTAATACTGCATACTTACCAAAAGGCGCAAATAACAAAGGTAACTATAATAATAAAGAGGTTACGCAACAAATCAAACAACTCAACCAAACATTCGGTCAACCAGAACGCGAGCAACTAACTAATCAAATATTGAAAACGTCTGACAAAGACATTCCAAATAGTTATATAACGTACAATGACCAAATTGACGGTGTAAGTAAAAATGTGAAAAACTTCAATGTAACACCTGAATCTATTTATTTAATTGATTACAAAGTAGACAAAAAATAATAGAATTAAAATAGCCAGTAAATGAATGATCCAACTCATTTACTGGCTATTTTTTAACTCTATGTGATTACTTTTAAAATGGGGGTTGTCCTAGAATCTTTTCTTCAAAGCGTTCAGGAATTAATATTTTCCTCATAATCACACCTAAATCACCGTCATCGTTTTCATGTTCAGCATATATTTCATATCCTCTTTTTTCATAAATACTTAATAACCAAGGATGTAATCGCGCGGATGTGCCTAATGTGACTGCTGAGGCCTTTAATGTATCTCTTAAAAAGTCTTCTTCTACATATTTTAACAATTGACTACCATAACCTTGTCCATCAAATTCTGGTTGTGTTGCAAACCACCAAACGAACGGATAACCTGAAATACTTCTGACACTCCCCCAAGGATATCTTACTGTAATTGTTGAGATGATTGTGTCGTTTAATTCTAATACAAATGTAGTATTATGTTTGATATTGTCTGCTACCATTTCCTCTGTGGCATTCACTGATGGCCAGTCGATACCTAGCTCTCTTAATGGCGTAAAAGCTTCATACATAAGTCGATGAATCGATAAAACATCACTTTGATCTGCAATTCTTATATTCACGTTACTCATTCTCTTCACGTCCTTCATTTTCTCTATTCATGACATTAAGCGTAAAAAGAAAAACGACAAGAGTCAATCAACTTGTTTGATAGGTATCTACAAAAAAGTAAGGGGGTGGGATAGAAATAATAAAGAACCACTAATCATTTATGATGTAGTGGTTCTTACGCATTAGCCACAGCTAATGTGTACTTTAAAATCTGTAGATTTTCTTTTCGAAATTCTCTATGTTTTGGGCCCGTCACCCCGGCAATGTTAACTAGAAATGAAAAAGCTTGGTACATTAGACCTTCTTTGTAATTTATTACTTAGACGATTTTATGCATGAACTTTAGTTCATGTATACCTCTAAAGCTTAATTTGAACACATGAGTCAATACGCATGTGTAAGTCAACTACTGCCTATATATGAATGTAACTTGAAATATATTTATGTCCCAACCTGTTACACACATATTATTATTTTAATTGTGAACGTTGCCCATTTAAGTATGCATAAACTAATCCAACAAAGATACCGCCACCAATGTAATTACCTATTAAAGCAAATACAATATTTTTTAACACACCTAAACCGGACATTCCATCAATATTGAAAAAAAGCATACCTGAGAATAACCCTGCATTAAATACAACGTGTTCATAACCCATGAAGACAAACACAACTACTCCACAAGCAATAAAGAAAGCCTTTGTTAATCCTTCTTTAAATTGCATAGAAACAAAGATACCTATATTAATAAAGAAATTACAGAAAATACCTTTTACTAATATATTTAACCACGTTGATGCTTCCGTTTTCTTTTGTACGGTTTCAGTTAGTGCATCAGTCATTTCTGGTGTCATCACATGTGCATATTTCATTAAGAAAAATAAGATAATTCCACCAAGTACATTACCGATAAAGCAAAATATAAATATCCATATCACTTTATTCAAACGTATCGCTTTATAATACCAACCTACTGTTAGATACATAAAATTACTTGTTAATAATTCTGAATTCGTTAATACAATTAATACTAAGGCTAAACTAAATGCGATGGCACCAAGTAAATTTATTAAACCATCAATTTGTGTAGAAGCAAATTGTGTTTTAATAGCTAGCATAAATACTGTGACAATAGATAACAAGAATCCTGCCATCATTGCTTTTAACGCATAACGCATAGGTGTTCTGTCAGCCATGACTTCTTTCATTTGTGCTTGGCTTACTACCGCTTCCATAATAGACTTAGTTGCGTATGTATCTTCGGTAGTTTTTCGATTTTCCATCATATTCTCAATTACTCCCATCTTTTTAAAATAATTTATTTCATATTCATTATATGAAGAAATAAAGATGATGAATAGTGGTAATTTTTTAACAAATGATAAAATGCTTTTTAAGTTATTTATAAATATTTGATAGAATTGGTTTTACATTTCAATTTAATGATTGTCTCATCTAACATTTGAGACAACTGAATAATCAAACCAATATAAAAGAGAAAAACTGAGATAGAGACATAATAATTGTCCCCATCCCAGTCCATATTTAAATATTAGCGATCCCATTATTTTCGTTTTAATTTTGAAAAATAATGTAATCCTGATGCAAAAATACTATACCCTAGTAGCGTTCTTAATATAAAACGCACATATTGGTTAGCAAAACATTTGGAGTTAATGACAACCGCCGAAATTAAATGTGTAAATGAGTATAATCCTAATACAATTAGATATCGTTTTTTCATCAAATCAACCTCTTTTTTTAATAAGATTTCAATTCAATGATACACCCATATGAACTTCCACGATTGGCACAATTTATTTACAATTATGATTTTAATAGTTTTTCTAATTGGTCTAATGTTGAATTCATACCTTCTTCGACCCCCATATCAAGCGCTTGTTGTGCAGCCTCTTTTGAAGGTAAAACGGATGTTGACGTCACTGTAGTTTGATTAGGTTGCTTTTCCTCAAATTCAATTGTGATATGCATGCCAGGCATGTTAGGATCTTTGTCACCTTCAGGTGTAGCGAAAAAGTCTAAGTATTCAATGTAATTAGGTTTTTCAATTTTTTTATATTCTGAACGCGTGTAACTTGTCATATCAGGTGTGTGAATAGCAAAGAACGCATGTCCACCTTCTTCAACATTGAATTCAAATACTTCTGTAGAAGCACCTTCTGGGTGAAACCATTGTTTAAACAAATCTTCTTGTGTATATGCGTTAAATAGTTCATGAATCGTTCCTGTAAATGTTCTTGAAAAGATAATTTTATTTTTCTCTACTTTAATAGTCATTTATATTCTCCTAAGTTTTGATTATTAAAATCAATTTTATCATAGCAAAATAGATTAGAAGTTACTAAAAATTGAATCATAAAAACACCTCATCATGCTAGAATCAAATTCTAACATCTGAGGTGTTACTGTTTATCTCATATTAATTAGTGTTCATGCTCGTGTTCATGCTCTTCATCTTTTACTTTAATTTTACTATCTAAAGCTTTTTTAATGTTTTTAATGTTTTCTTTCATTAATGATTGATATGAAAGACCTTTTTTATTTTGTTGTTCTTTAGTTACAGATTCCATATTGTTGAATTTTAATGGTTTCGCGTCTGTTTCTTTTCTAATTGTGTCAGTGATCTTATTGGATACATTTTCTTCATATAAAATGTATTCTACTTTATTCTTTTTAATTTCTTTCACAATGTTTGTAAGATCTTTTTGTGATGGATCTTCTGCACTCATATTTTGAACACCTATTTGTTCGAATCCATAACGATTAGAAAGATAACCAAAAGATTCATGAGAGATAAATACTGCATTACCTTTTTTACCTTTAGTCGCATCTTTCATATCTTTATCAATATTCTCTAGATCTTTGTTTAATTTTTTATAGTTCTTTTCATAATATTTCTTATGATCTGGATCTTTTTTCACAAGTTGATCTTTAATCTCTTTAGCGAATGTTTGGTCCATCTTAGGATCTAACCAAACGTGCGGATCATATTTACCATGATGGTGATGTTCTTCTTCGCCATGATGTTCTTCTTCACCTTCATGATGATGGTGATCAGCTAATAAATCATTTTTGCTAATTTTATCTTGTAGAGATAGTTTTTTATCATCTTTTTTAATAGTTGAAGCCACTTTTTTAGCTACTGGGTCTAAATCGTCACCAGTGTAAATGAATAAATCAGATTTTGCTGCACTCATCATATCTTTTTGAGTAGGTTCATAACTATGTAAGTCTGCGCCCGCTGGATAAATTGATTTAACATCTACATATTTACCACCAATTTGTTCTGTAAATGATTTCAATGGATATACTGTTGTATTGACTTTTAACTTATCTCCTTTTTTATGATCATCACCGTTGCCACATGCAGCAAGTGCTAATATCATAAGAGGAATAAGTAGCAATAAACTTAATTTTCTTTTCATATCGTTCCTCCTAAATAGTAATTATTACGATTAAAAATTATATACCTTACTTTCACAAAAAACAAGCCTATCCATACAACTTTTTGTATCAATCTTATCTTTTAAATATTCAAAATAATTTAAACTTTATATGACCATACCCAGTATCACCATTACCTAGCTAGTTATCCATCATCTTAATTAAATTTTTACAATATCAATAAAAGGTCGAGATATAATGCTACTGCAAATTGGAAACGATTCCTCGTCGTCCAAAATACAGGCATAAATCCCGACCTCATTATATAAATGATTTATTTTGATTGAAGTAATTTATCATATTCTTTAAAGTGATATGGATCTTCCACTTTTTTGCCATTGATAAAAACTGTTGGCGCTGTCTCAATATGATGTGCTTTTGTATCTTTCTTATCTTTATTTGCAGCTTTCCATGCGGCACTATTTTTAGTTTTATATTCTGACTTTATTTTTTCTTTTTGATCTGCAGAAATATTCAAATGATCAATCTGTTGGTCAACTACTTTTTCAGTAATCCACGCTTTCTTTTCATCTTGTTGATGCTCGAACATTAATTTTTGAAATTGTAAATAAGAACGAGGTGCAATATTTTGAACTGCATGACCTGCTCTTGACCCTATAATTGAATCTTTACCTAAAAATGCCATATTAACGTATTTAATTTCCGCTTTATGGTTGCTTAAATATTTCTCTTTAAGTTTAGGCATCACATTCTTTTCAACCTTTTTACAATATGGACATTTAAAATCACCATAAATAACAATAAGTGGTTTACCATCTTTAGTGGCTTGAGGTGATTTCACCTCTTCTTTACCACAACCACTTACTAACACGATGATTAAACTTATACATATCATACCGATTAATTTTTTCATTGTTGCTCCTTATCACTTATAGCAGGCTAGCGCATATTTTCTTCTTTGTAATCCGGATCATGTTCTTGATAATAACCTTTTGAGTTAAAGTTTTCTTTATATTTAGCTTTTTTACCATTAAACTCATAAGTATAATAACGGACTTCTTCATCATCACTTAAAGGTTTATATGCTAAGATAACGTATTTACCTTTATCATAAACATAGATATTAGCATCCTTTTTATCAAAGTGCTTCACTTCATCGCCAGCATCTCTTTTGGCTATTTTAGTTTGTTTCTTTTCTTGTAGCTTAACCGCTTTATCAATTTTATCTGTATACTTTCCACTACTACATCCAACTAGTATTAGCGTTAATATACTAATCATCACTACGAATCTCTTCAATATGTTCACTCCCGATAATATGACTCATATGAAATGAAATCTTATTTTAAATCATGTCATCTTTCACTCTAAATTTTATCATAGAATGCAGAGCATAACAGTATCAATTAATACAAAAAACACAATTTTAAATTAATTTTAAAAATAAATAGAATGTATGATTTTATCACATCATACAAAAGTATGACGCTATTTTTTATGTTATGATGTGTAATGATAGTAGTATTTTGATAATATAATTATTGACGATTTATTCATTAGTTTTTATTTCTAGAGGGGAAGATATATATTGAAATTCGTAAACTTAACATCCGAAGAATTCGGTAAATTTACTTCAGAACATTTTTCACATTACACACAATCAAGCATTCATTATGATAATCGACATGAAATGCGAGGAGACGTTCATCTTGTCGGTGTTAAAAATGATAAAGATGAGGTCATTGCAGCTTGTCTTTTAACTGAAGCACGTACATTAAAATTCTTTAAATATTTTTATACACATCGCGGTCCAGTCATGGACTATAATAACTTATCACTAGTACATTTCTTCTTTAAATCTTTAACTTCATACTTGAAGAAACATCATTGTTTATATGTACTTGTTGATCCTTACATTCTCGAAAATTTAAGAAATGCTGATGGTGAAATTTTAAAATCATTCGATAACCGTGCTGTTATCAAAACAATGGAAGATTTAGGCTATAAACACCAAGGTTATACAGTTGGATATGATATGATGAGCCAAATTCGTTGGCTTTCTGTCCTAGATTTAAAAGGTAAATCAGAAGATCAATTAATGAAAGAAATGGACTATCAAACACGTCGTAATATTAAAAAAACATATGAAATGGGCGTGAAAGTACGTACGTTATCTATAGATGAAACGGGTACATTCTTTGATTTATTTAGAATGGCAGAAGAAAAACATGGTTTCAAATTCCGTGACCAACCCTACTTTGAAGAGTTACAAAAAACATATGGCGACAATGCTATGCTTAAATTAGCCTATATCGATTTACAAGAATATCTCACTACTCTAGAAGATAAACACAAGGATTTATCAAAACAACTTCATGATGTAGAAACATCTCTACAAGAGAATCCAAATTCTAAGAAAAATAAAACAAAGCATACGCAAATTAAACAACAATACGATAGCAACGAACGTAAGATTAGCCAAACTAAAGATGAAATTGCAAAAGAAGGTCAAGTATTGAACTTAGCCGCTGCAATATATATTTATAACGACCATGAAGTATATTACTTATCTAGTGGTTCTAATCCAAGATATAACCCTTATATGGGAGCATACCGTTTGCAATGGGAAATGATTAAATTTGCCAAAGCACATCATATTGACCGTTACAACTTCTATGGTATTACTGGCGACTTTAGTGAAGATGCTGAAGATTATGGTGTTCAACGCTTTAAAGAAGGCTTTAACGCTAATGTATATGAATATATCGGAGACTTTGTTAAACCGATTAAACCATTGTTCTACCATGTAAAAGAATTAATTGATAACAGAAAAAAATAAGTATACTAAAAAATCCCAGTGAAACTGAATTCACTGGGATTTCTTTTTCTTATAAATACTATTGAATAACATTTAAGAAACGTTTAAGTTCATCTGTTTGTGGACGGTAAAAAATATCGTCGGGTGTACCCTGCTCGCCTATTTTACCTTCATGAATAAATACAATTTGGTTGGATACTTCTTTAGCAAATCGCATTTCATGTGTAACGATGACCATCGTCATACCTTCTTGTGCTAAATCTTTAATCACTTTCAATACGTCATTAACAAGTTCAGGATCAAGTGCAGATGTTGGTTCATCAAATAGCATGACTTTAGGATTCATAGCTAAAGCTCTAGCAATCGCTACACGTTGTTGTTGACCACCGGATAATGCATGTGGGCGTTGATCTTTCACATGTGTTAAGCCTACTTTTTCTAGTAGCTCTAGTGCTTTTGTTTTAGCTTCTGATTTACTTTGCTTCTTAACAGTCACTAAACCTTCCATGACATTCTCTAGCGCAGTCTTGTGTGGGAATAAATTATAACTTTGGAACACCATCCCGGACTGTTTACGTACTTCAATCTGTGATTTTTTGTCCTTTGCAGTATATGTTTTACCATTAACAAAAACTGTACCTTCAGTCGGTATTTCTAAAGCATTCATCATACGTAAGAGTGTTGTTTTACCTGAACCGGAACGTCCAACTAAAGTCACAACTTCGCCCTTATCCACTTTTAAATCGATACCTTTAATCACTTCTGTTTGATTAAATGATTTATGAATATTCGATAATTCGATCATGAGCGATACCCTCTTTCAATGTATGATTCATAAAAGCTTTGAATAACTGAAATGATGAAACAAACAACCCAATACATTAATGCAACTAAAAGATAAATCGTTAAATATTCATAAGAAGTTGAAGCAACTTCTTGTGCTTTACGGAACATTTCAGCCACTAAGATAAATCCTAATAAAGATGTATCTTTAATAAGACCTAAGAAGGTATTACCTAATGCTGGAATTGATACACGAATCGCTTGTGGCAGAATAATACGTTGAACAGTTTGGCGATAATTCATTCCGATTGAATAAGCCGCTTCTGTCTGTCCTTTTGGTATAGAAATGATACCACCACGAATAATTTCAGATGCGTACGCACCCACATTAAGTGATAACCCTATAATAGCTGCGATAACTGGTGCTAATGTCCATTGGTTATCAGCATCGTTTGTTAAGAGTCTTCCTAATTCTGGAATACCATAAAATATAATAAATAATTGAACAATCATTGGTGTACCACGAATGATTGATACGTATACACGCGCAATACCTTTTAATACTTTACTTGTAGAAATACGCATTAGTGCTGTAAATAAGGCAATGATTAAGCCTAATACAAATGTTACAAGTGTGATTGGGATAGAATATTTCACTATTCCTTCTAACATAGGTCCAAATGCTTGCTTTGCAGCGTCTAAAGCATGAAGTTGTTCACTATTCAGGTTTAGAAACATCTTGACCAAACCATTTCTTACCTATTTTTTTAAGTTCGCCACTCTCTTCAATTTTCTTCAATCCGTCATTGAATTTTTGTACAGTTTTATCATCAACTTTTTTAGAGAAAGCGAATGCTGATTTGTTTTTCTCAGCGTCACCTTTAATTGCCTTGATTTTAGCGTTAGGTTTTTGCTTTTTATAATCTAAATATGAGAGGCTATCGTTAAATGTAGCATCTACACGATTAGATAATAATAAGTCCATTGATTGGTTAAATCCATCAACTTTTGTGATTTTAGCGCCTTTATCTTTAGCTAATTGACCATAGTTAGAAGTAAATGTTTGTGCTAACTTTTTACCTTTAACATCATTGAATGATTTAATATTTTTTTCATTTTCACGTACGACTAATACCGCACTTGAATAAGTATAAGGATTAGAGAATTTGTATTTTTTCTCTCTATCTTTATTAATACCTACTTGGTTGGCAATCACATCAAAACGACCTGCATCTAGTCCTGCAAACATTGAGTCCCAAGATGTTTCGTTAAATTTCAATTTAAGGCCTTCTTCTTTCGCTACTGCTTTAATAACATCAATATCGTAACCAGTTAACTTGTCTTGCTTATTGTGGAATGTGAAAGGTGCGTATGTACCTTCCGTACCCACTCGGATTGTATTGTCATCTTTACTACTTGATTTACTATCTTTGCTTGAATTGTTACCACATGCTGCTAATACAAATACTAATGCAATGACACAAAATAAAAGTCTTTTCATTAAACTATTCCCCCTTAATCTTATTATTCTAATCGGAATAAAAACATTTTAATCCTTAATGGGTGGTAAGTCAATAACTAGTTACTGGCTTTTGACTGTCATCACAACTCTGATGAGCTATTGTTCTTCTGTCGATTTTGTATTTTTCTTTAACATAAATGAGCATAAGAAGCTCACAACTGTAATTATAACTGCAAATAAGAAACCAGCATGATAACCATGTAATAATGTATCTATTTTAATTTGTCCTAACATTTCGCTACGTTTCATACCATCATAATTACTCATATCTGGTGAATAGTGCTTACTTGCCTGCGTTAGAATAGTAATTAAAATAGCTGTACCAATTGATCCGGCAATTTGTTGTACTGTGTTAGTCATAGATGAACCATGTGCATTCATTTCATATGTTAATTGGTTCATTGTATGTGTCATCACAGGCATTAAACCTAAAGCAATACCAATCATACGTATGCCATAAACGGTAGCTAACATCACTGAACTTGTATTTTCATCCATAATGACAAAATAACCTGTGGTAATAATTACAATCATCATACCGATAAGCGCTAAAGGTTTGGCACCGAATTTTTCATAAAGTCCACCTGAAGCGAATGACATAATCGCCATAACAATGGCACCAGGTAATAAAATCAATCCAGAGTCTAAAGGCGTACGGTTTAATAGATTTTGAACAAACATAGGTAATACTGTTTCAGAACCAATCATAGAAACCATTGTGACTGCCATAATTAATATACCGATAGTAAATTGAGTATTTTTAAACACACTAAAGTTTAATAATGGTGTTTCAAGTTTAGATTGTCTCCAGATAAATAAGGCAACAAGTATCACACCGCCAATAATAGTAGTTAGAACGATAGGATCATTCCAACCGTCGTGAGAAATTGAACTTGTTCCATATAACAAACCACCAAATCCTAAGACAGATAAAATGATAGACATGATATCAATAGGTACTTTGATTGTTTCGCCCACATTTTTCACTGTAAATAGTGCAATGATAAATGTGATTGCAGCAATAGGAGCAACTACATGGAATAGTGATCTCCAATTTAAATACTCAACTAAATAGCCTGATAATGTTGGTCCAATAGCTGGCGCAAGTCCAATAACTAAACCAAACATCCCCATATATTTACCACGTTCATGTGGCTCAAATATATTCAATATGGTTGTCATCATGAGGGGCATCATGATACCTGAACCTAATGCTTGAATAATTCTAGCTATTAATAAAATAGTAAAATTAGGACTAAATCCACCTAACATTGTTCCTAAGAAGAATATAAAAATACCAACTAAAAAAACCTGTCTTGTCGTATAACGTTGGATAAATAATGCTGATAATGGAATCACTACCCCATTAGTTAATAAAAAGGCTGTTGTCAGCCATTGTACTTGTGAATATTCAATGTTGAAATCTTTCATAATACTAGGTAAAGCTGTTGTTAGTAATGTTTCATTTAACAAACCAAAGAAACCGCCTAATAACATCGTAATCATCATTACTAATTTTGCTCTAAGCGTCACTGATACTCCTCCCTACTTTCCTTTTTCATTTATCTGGTCATTATACAGTTATTGAATGTAATATGCATTTTTTAAGTTCAAAAAGTCCCAATTCTACAAATCGTAATAATTACTATTTACATTTTAGAATCTTTACGCCATAATATAAACAGATAAAGGAGGTCATATTATGAAAACAGATGTACAAACTGCACGCCGTAATTTGCACAGTCCCAATATTAAAACAAGAAAACGTGCTTTAAAAATTATCAAACAACATAAAAGAGCAAAGTAATACTTTCCTATTTCTATATATACATTTACAAGAGATATGATACTTTCATTTGATGCAAATCATCATATTGCTAGACATCATTAATCCACATTAATATTACTCCACAAAAAGGTCACCTATTGATGCAACCATCAACAAGTGACCTTTTATTTTTTGATTATAAATAGTATTTGTCTTTAACTTCTAATTCATCTGTTAATTCATAGACTAATGGCGCCCCTGTTTTAATTTCATAACCGATAATATCTTCATCTGATACATTTTCTAAGTACTTAATTAATGCTCGGATTGAATTACCATGTGCTGAAACTAATACCGTTTTATCATCTAATAAATGTTGAGGAATTTGGTCAGTCCAAATTGGAACTACACGTTCTAATGTATCTTTCAAGCTTTCAGAGTATGGCATCATTCGATGATCTAAATGACGATATCTTCTATTTTTCAAATATTCATTACGTTGTTCTTCACTTTCTGCAGGTGGTTGAATATCGTAAGAACGGCGCCATTGATGAACTTGTTCTTCACCAAATTGTTGTCTTGCATCATCTTTATTTAATCCTTGCAACGCACCATAGTGACGTTCATTTAAGCGCCAGCTTTTATATACTGGTATCCATTGTTGTTTTGATTGTGCTAAGATATACTGCGTTGTTTCCAATGCGCGTGTTAATAATGAAGTAAAGGCAACATCTATTTCTAACTGATTTTCTAATACTTTCTTACCTGCTGCAGTTGCTTCTTCAATACCTTGCTCAGATAAGTTAACATCTGCCCATCCTGTAAATAAATTTTTCGCATTCCATTCACTTTGACCGTGACGACATAAAATTAATTTTGGCATCATTTAACACCTTCCTATTTATATAACAAACTATCTTGAAGGATAGTTGATATGTATATTCAAATAAAAACTCGTTTAATAAATCGATTTATTAAATTTATATCTTCATTATAGAACTACCATATAGAATTTCAATCATTTACATTTGCTCTTATGTTGTAATTTTTTGACATATTTTTATTTTTATTGCAATGAATGTATTCTCACTAACATGTGTGTCATCATCTTTTTATTTTCATGTAACCTACGCAATCAATTGAGATGTTATAGTATGCAATACATCTTTAGAACATCATCCGTTTTAACAATACATTCAGACTCATATCCTTGGGAGATATCACTTTAAGTCGAATGATTTACACTAACTAAAGGAGTTAACTATAATGAAAAAATCTATTTTAGCAATTATCGCTACAATTTCTATAGGTGCTACAGGCATGGAAGCACATCAAGCTCATGCAGCTGAAAACAACCAATCATCACAACAAAATTATTCAGAAAGTAATGAATCTACAAATAGTGTTTATCAAGAATTCATAGATGCAGGCGGTACTAAAGCATTGTGGGATAGCATTGTTATGCCAGAATCAGGTGGTAATCCTAATGCATCAAATGGACAATATCATGGTTTAGGTCAAACGAACCAATCTTGGGGTTATGGTTCCGTTGAAAACCAAACTAAAGGTATGATTAATTATGCCAAAGAACGTTACGGCTCAATCGATAAAGCTATTTCATTCAGAGAAGCTAACGGCTATTGGTAAGATGTAAATATTAAAAAAGCGTCGAATAGAATCTTTATCGATTCTATTCGACGCTTTTACTATATTATTCTATTGATTTGATTGATGTATTTCATTTTCAATAGCTTCATCTATTTTCGGTTCAGGATGTACATATACAGATGATATTCCCTTCTCGTGAAGATGTGATTCAACTTTATCACAAATTAAATGTGCTTCATTAATAGATAAATTAGGTTCAACTACAATGGTCACATCTAAAAAGATACTACTGCCATGATAACGTCCTTTAATACTTCGAACGTCAAGCACGTCATCCACTTCTAAAATATCATTTCGATATTCTTCTAAATCCTTCTCATTAAAACCATCACTTAATGTAAAGATGGATTCTTTAAATATTCCAAAGCCTGTGTAAATGATTAATAAACCTAGTATTGTCGCTAAAACAATATCAATAATAGGAAATCCGATTTGTGTAAATACCAAACCTACTGCAGTACCGATACTAACTAAGCTATCTGACAGGTTATCTTTAGCTGCAGATTTTAAAGAACTACTATTTGTTTTTTTGGCTAATCTATGATTAATGACATAAACACCAAGCATTATGAGACCACTAATAATACTAACTAGAATAGTAACAGGACTTGGCACATGTTTATCATGGGTTAATAATCGAGGTGCATTTTCAATGACAACTTGTATACCCACAAACATAATAATAAATGATACTAATAATGTTGAGATATTTTCAGACTTTAAATGACCATACGGATGATTTTTATCTGCTGGTTTAATAGAAATTTTCAGCCCAACAATCACAGCAATAGAAACCACAATATCCGTCATATTGTTCAATGCATCCGCTCTAACTGCTGCCGAATTATATATGAATCCTGTCACGTATTTAGCTACTGAAAGGATGACATAAACAACTAAACTTAAATATGCCCCACGTTGTGCGATTTTCAAATTTTCATTTTGAGACATGACAATAGACCACCTTGATTTCCTTTAGTAATCATAGTATGAATCATAAAAAATGTTTTTACAACGTTTTTTAATTTCTATATTTTTTATATAATTAAGCTAATTATTTTTTTAGATTTGCCTAAAAAATAACCTGCTTATCGCTAAGAATAAAAGTACTTTTGCAATTCAATTCTTCATATTATATTTGAACATATGAAAAAGTCTCGCAAACGATCATCACTGTTCATCTGCGAGATTACAATATTATACCTGCTTTATATAATGAAGATGACTCAAACGTCAATCTTTTAAAATCCATTTTGACAATATGAATGTGACCGGTATTGTAATGATCAAGCCAGCGAAAGGTGCAATTTCTGAAGGTATATTTAACCACTGCACAAATACGTATAACAATACGGTCTGCATTCCCATATTAACAACTTGTGTTAAAGGGAAACTAATAAATTTACGTAGTGTAGGTTTCACTTTATAAACAAAGTAACAATTCAAATAGTAAGAAATAATAAAGCTAACTAAAAAGCCAGTAATATGACTAACTAAATAATTTACATTTAAAAGTTTTAGTAAAAGTAAATACACCACATAATAATTAAATGTATTCACCCCACCTACGATAATAAATTTAATTATCTCATAGTGTGTTTGAGTCAATTTCATACTTAATCTCCTTCAAGTTTTGCCATGTTTGAACCATACGGTACAATTTTTAATTTAATATTCTGTGGTATATCATAATATATTTTAAATAAATTGTGTTGTATATCATCGCTAGGTGTTACTTTATTAAGCATATTTTCAAATGGTAACTTCTCCAGTACAACCACATGTTTAATATGTTGTGTATCTAATTGATGTTCAATCGAATGTAACCGTTGTATATGAGTAAAATATATCATACCAAAGGTTACTATGAATATCATAGATAATCCTAATGCTAGCGTTCTTAATCCAATAAGTATTGATTTCATATTTACACTGCATTGAGTCATTAATAATAGTAAATACAATACCCATAACACATAATTAGTATAGAAGTTACCTGGCGTTATTGGAGATACTAATAACAATGGCACTGTGACTAATAATATAGATCCAAGTGTATAATAACCTAACATTCTCACCAACTGTGTTTTAAAAATCACATAAGTTGCGATAAACAACGCAATGTAGAACCATCCACAAATCATAAAATTTAATAAAGCGACACTTAGTGATCCTTTTAATTTATAAAATTGAAGAAAATCATATATAAAGAATTTATAGAAAGGCAAAATAGCGATACTAATGACTAAAACCACTTTCCAACGTAATATCCAATGGTTGAAAAAGGCATTTTTAAACAATAAATAAATCATTATCAATGCAATCAAGGTTAATATTAAATATTGATTAAAGAAAATATATTCCGGTAATTCCTTAAATATTGTATGTAATATCTTATGTTTCAAACCTTGATTATCTGAGAAGCGTAAATATTCGTTCCCACCTCTATATATACTAATATATATTGGATTGATAAACATGAGCATACCACCTATTAAGCTCAGCATAAAGCCCATAATTAAATAATAATTGATATGTCGATGTTTAATGCAAAAGATGACATTCCCAATAATCAAAATTAGCATATTATAAAGTGTTAAATTCTCAACAAATAATTGACCTAACAGCGTGGATATTAAAAATAAACTTAACCACGTAGCATTAAGTTCTTCCCATTTGTATATTGATACTACAACTACAAATAATATTAATATCGATAACATTGTACTAGGCACATTACTAAAGAAACCTGCGAAGTTACCATATGTATCTCTATAAATGATTCTTGGCATCATTAATATGAGAATAAACGCAATGACGATATAAATTCTACGTTGATATTTGCCTGTCATCATTGTTAATAAATAAATCATGCCCAAAGATACACCAGCATAGATTAGATATCGTAACACACTCATTTTCATTGCTATTAACTCTAATAAGTTATCTAAATATCTACCATTTGTGTATTCAATCAACCCTTTATATACCGTTAAATTATGTGCGATTGCCCATTTGAAATCATTAACTGCTAAAGGCGTTAGAATACTAATTAATAAATAAAAAAGAAAAATGAAGGTACACCATACGTAGAATTCATTAAATTTAAAGTTGATCTTGTTGTTCATGTCTAAGTTGTTCACCTTACCTATATAAATATTACGCTATATTATTATACTATTATAAAATATATTTTCCATAATTAATGTTGTATCTTTCATCCTTGATGAATATGCCACTGAAAATGTTTTGCCTTTTGTTTTCAAGTCGTCTCTTTTACAATAAAGATAATCAAATCGATGAGGAAGTGTCGACCAATGAAAATAGTCATCGCACCAGATTCATTTAAAGAAAGCATGTCAGCTCGAGAAGCAGCAGAAGCGATACAAGAAGGATTTTCCAAAATATTACCCTCAACTGTTGAATATGATTTAATTCCTATGGCTGATGGTGGCGAAGGTACAACTGAAGCCTTAATGGAGGCATTAAATGCTAAGACAATAGCTACAACCGTAAAAGATCCGCTATACCGAGACATTACCGCAAAATATGCTTACGCATCATCTCAAAAGATAGCAATAATAGAAATGGCCGCTGCATCTGGTCTTGATTTATTAACTAAGGAAGAACGAAATCCGTTGAAAACCACTACTTTCGGCACTGGCCAACTTATTAATCATGCTTTAGAGCTAGGTGCCCAAAAAATTATACTTGGTATTGGCGGTAGTGCTATGAATGATGGCGGTGTAGGCATGTTACAAGCATTAGGCGTAAAGTTTTTAGATAGCAATGGTCACTCTATTGAACCTGGTGGATTACATCTACTTGATATACAAACTATTGATACCACTCAGTTAAATTCAAAATTTAAAAACATCGATATGAGCGTAGCTTGTGATGTGACTAATCCATTATTAGGAGATAATGGTGCAACCATGATATATGGCCCACAAAAAGGCGCCACAGCAAAGATGATACCAAAGTTGGATACCGCGCTTTGCCATTATCATGATAAGATAAAATTACAACTAGATAAAGATGTTAAAGATATACCTGGTGCTGGCGCAGCTGGTGGCATGGGCACCGCTTTATTAGCTTTCTTAGATGCCCAGTTATCTAAAGGTATTGATGTCGTTTTAGAAGAAACACATTTCCAATCTAGAATTATAGATGCAGATTTAGTCATAACAGGTGAAGGCAAATTAGATTCCCAAACGATTTACGGTAAAACGCCAATTGGTGTTGCACAAGTAGCTAAACAATTCAACTTACCTGTCATAGCCATAGGTGGTAGTTTGGGTGAACAATACGAAACGGTTTATGATTATGGTATAGATAGCGTGTTTAGTATCATGAATCAACCTACAGATTTGCAATATGCACTAGATAATGGTCCTACCCTTTTAAGCCAAACTGCACACAATATTGCCCGTTTACTAAGATTAAACATGTCTTTTGATTCATAAATAGGCTAACCCAATAATGATGAGGTGAATGAAATGAAGAGAACGGATAAGTATAAAGAATCATATCGTTACGATAATCAATATCAAAATCATCGTAGTCAAAGTGAAGAACGTGAATATAGAAATCAAAGCCAATATCGCGATCAAAATGAATTTAACGATCCAGAGCAACACCCTGAACGCTATTACAATGGTAGAGATTATAGAAGAGAGCAAGAATTACAAGAAGAAAACCAAAAAACACGTAAATCTAAAAAATGGCTAATCGCTATTATCGTTATATTATTAATTATCGTAGCTATTTTCGTAACAAGAGCAGTGTTAAATCATAATAATAACAAAGTAAATAACGACCCTAACGTCTCTCAAAACTATAAAAAAGAAGTCGAAAATCAAAACGACGATATTAATAAACAAGTGGATACAGCTAAAAACGAAATTAAACAAAATAAAAATAGTCAAACTCAAATTAATCAATTGCAACAACAAATCAATAACTTAAAACAAAAAGAAGAAACTAATGCAGATTCAAAACTTACTCAATTTTATCAAGACCAAATCGATAAATTAAAAAATGCAAATAACGAACAACAAAACAATGAGAACCAAAACAAAGTAGATAGCATGCTACAAGATATTAATACTAAATTTGATAGTATTAAATCTAAAATTGATGAACTCATTAATGGTTCCGGTAACTCTAATAATCAACAACAATAGTAATCAACTACATTACATTACTTTTATTTTTCATATGCATTCTCTAAGTTAGGCTCTATGCCTCTCTTATGGGAATGCTTTTTATTTATTAAAATCACTTATTTCATGAAGTAATTTTAATAGTAATAATGCCATTTTTCTTCTAAGATAGTACTTTATGCAAATACATAAAAATTTAAATTACTACATACAAATATGGTCAAAACATATATAATTTGTTCTATAACTTCTTTAAAAGGAGAATGATTATGCAAAATACAAGTGCCATGCACTTCCCTTTCATATTAATTATCATTTTCGGTGTAATGACCACTTTTGGTCCTTTATCGATTGATATGTATTCACCATCGTTACCGGATGTGCAACATGCATTTAGTTCAACTACATCTGAAATTCAATTAACTATTTCCTTTGCAATGATTGGCTTAGCACTTGGACAATTTTTCTTTGGTCCTTTATCTGATGCATTTGGTCGAAAAAAAATTGCTTTAACGATTCTAGTGATATACATGCTTGCATCCTTGATTGCAGTATTTACGACGGATTTATACTTCTTTCTATTTTTAAGATTGATTCAAGGTTTAACTGCAGGTGGGTCAATTGTTATCGCGAAAGCATCTATTGGTGATAAATTTAGCGGTGACGAAATGGCTAAGTTTTTAACTTCTCTAATGGTAGTCAATGGAATCATTACGATTATAGCGCCATTACTCGGTGGATTTGCTTTAACCATATCTACTTGGAGAAGCATCTTTGTCATTTTGACAATAATTACAATCATCGTCATTATCGGTGTATTGATGAAAATGCCATCAACAAATCACGCCGATCGAACAACATTAAACTATGGACGTATATTTAAAGATTTTGGTCAGTTGTTGAAGAAACCGTCATTTGTGATTCCAATGTTGTTACAAGGATTAACTTATGTCATGCTATTTAGTTATTCAGCTGCGTCACCTTTTATAACACAAAAAATTTATAGCTTATCACCACAGCAATTTAGTGTGATTTTAGCAGTCAATGGAATCGGCTTAATTCTAATAAGCCAAATCGTAGCATTATTAGTGGAAAAGTTGAGTAGATATACATTATTAATCTATTTAACACTAATCCAAATCATTGGGGTACTATTGATTATTTTAACGTTAACAATGCATTGGCCTATTTGGATGTTAATCATCGCCTTCTTCTTAAATATAAGCCCGGTTACGTCTATCGGACCGTTAGGCTTTGCACTCGCTATGGAAGAACGAACTGGTGGTAGTGGCAATGCTTCAAGTTTATTGGGCTTATTCCAATTTATTTTAGGCGGTGTGATTTCACCATTAGTTGGTCTTAAAGGACAGTTTGACGCTTCACCATACCTAGTTATCATTTCAATAACGGCCATACTATTAGTCATATTACAAGTCATTTATTTCAAACTTAATCCAACTAAATATCGTTCATAACATATAAAACGCAAGTGAGATGATGACAGGCTATTCAGTCTGAAAGCATCTAACACTTGCGCTTTTTTATGATTTATTTTGTTCTATGGGTAACCAAATTTCAGTAATATAATTGTCGTCTTGCGTATCGCCTTCAGGATACAATTCGAAAAACGGTGCACGCTTTAACTGAATATTCTCAGTTGGAATCAATTCCTGATGAATTTGACGCATCGCTTGTCTAATGGATTGAGGTACTTTCCCTTTCGCATTGACCACAAGATAATCATTATCCTCTAGTTGATACGTTTCTAAACCGTCGTTTGGATTAGTCTCACAAGACACCCCAATCATATAATTCATTTTGCCATCTTGCTGTGGTAAACAGAGGCCAAGCAATCCATTAAGTGCTAGGTCACTTTTTTCTGCAAGTCTACAGTCTAATCCCATAGACGTCACATCTTCCCAAAAATCGGGAATATTACTTTGAGCATGACCGCCACTTTTAAATTGGCGTGTCACGCCAATAATATGTGTCGCTTTCATACTTTTAATTTGATAATCCATCTTTGACTCCCCTTAAAAATTTCTACTCCCATTTATTTATAACCTATCTTGGGATTGAATAACACTAAAATGATTATTTCTAAACATATCATTATCCAAAAAATGGTGCACGGTATATAATATTGAATATTATTTAAAGTGTATTTAAGTCGAAGGAGATTAACGATGAACCAAACTATTTTACCTGTTAAACCGATGAGTCAGTTATTTCCAATACCAATGATTATGGGCTGTGAAGGCGTATCAGCGTCTATGATGCTTCACTATAATGAACAACCTGTTAAAGCTACAGACATTATGAAAAATTGGCCCACCCACCCAAACAATCCATATAAAGGTTATGTTGGTCATCATTTACTTGTTAAATTTGGCTATCACCAAACCATTTTCCCAGAAGCCTATGTTCCGTTTTTACAAAAATACAACTCACATATCATTGACGGCACAGGTACTAGCTTGGCTGAATTAGAAAAGATCATTGATAAACAACAACCTATTGTGATTTATCATACGAGTTTAGGTGCTCGACCAATGCGTCGTAGCTTCAAATTTGATGGTCGTAAAATTCGTCTTGTTTCGAATATCCATGTCACATTACTAATTGGCTATGATGATCAACACTATTATTATATAGACCCACTATGGAGTCATATAAAGAAAGGTATTATTTTCCCAGCTATCTTCCTTAATCAAAAACAAATCATTAAAATTAAGAAATCTAAAATGGAACGCAGTTTTAATGCCCCAGGGCGCATGTGTTTATACGTTAATCCTGAATAACTGATATCAAAAATTATCGCTAACACTCGCTATTATTATGAGTGTTAGCGATTTTTAAATTGTAAAGTCCATAAGTGCATGGTTTATTTCCTGAGAAATATTATCTGTACGCCATTGTCTTTGATATCCTAGACATGGGCATAGATAGTGTACACTTTTCTCCGTCAAAGTTTTTCTGAAATGAACGTGACCCATAATACTGTATTGAATGTTATAGCTATCATATATATAATTGAAATCTTTGGTTCCAATATAAGCATTAAAGAAATCAAAAATACGATGTGGTGTTGGCACTACGAAAGCTGGATGCGTAACAATATGTGTGACTAAAATCATCTTGCGTGTTCCAACTCGTTCTATATCCGCTTCCACTTGTTGCGCCGCTTGTAACGATAGTGCCTTATCTGTCATATCACAATCCATTCTCACTTTATCTTGCCATGTTGCACCATAATGTTTACCTCGTTCTAATTTTTCTAATGAAAATTTGCCATTAGCAAAGGCGTAATCATACCATCCTGTGTGCCCCACAATAGCCCATTCATCGTCAATAATATAAGGTTGTTTAATCAAACATGCATCTTGTTGTGTATAAATGTCGAAAATTTCTTGTGAACTTTTATCTGTACCATCAGACCATAAATCATGATTCCCAGGTACAAATAATATAGGTATATTTAACTTTTCTTTTAAGTCATTGATAAATTGAATCACTTGTCGATAATCATTTGAAATGTCACCCGCAATGACGAGTAATTCTATCTCTCTTTTGATTACCACATCAACTAAAGTATCCAAATAATGTTGTGCATTTAATTTGGGATGTCGATCGATATGTAAATCAGAAATCGCCCCTATTTTCATTTTACATTCCTTCTTCACGTATCATTTATCATTGCTAATCATTATTACACATCTCTTTTTCAATTCAAAAAATTATGATTGATAATCATTATCACCATATCATTTCAAAAATTATTCTTTTATCTTTATAATAGTTATGTTTTCGAAATTAATTACTATTGAAAGTACCCCTATTTAACAGAATTATGCGATTATTCAAAAAAGTCATAAGTAATATTTATCATACAAAGCCTAATAAATGTATTTACTTATATTTTGAAAATTAATTGCTTTATTACAACTATTTCTATAGTATTAATAAAAAGAAAACGCTTTCACAAAAAATGTTTATTTTGCTTTCCTGAGGAGGAAGATTATGGCAAGACAACTACATAGAGAGTTGAATAACAGACATATCCAATTAATTGCAATTGGGGGTGCAATTGGTACGGGGCTATTCTTAGGTTCTGGACAGACGATTTCACTTACAGGACCTTCACTGTTATTCACATATATGATTATCGGAATGATACTTTTTGCTTTTATGCGTGCTTTAGGGGAATTATTATTAAGTAATACGAAATTCAATTCATTTGTTGATATAGCCAATGAATACATCGGACCTTTTGGCGGTTTCGTGATAGGTTGGACATATTGGATTTGTTGGATTGTTTCAAGTATGTCTGACTTAACAGCAATGGGACAATATTTCGCTTTTTGGTATCCACAAGTCCCACACTGGTTAACAGTGTTATTCATTGTATTAATTTTAATTTCGTTTAACTTACTAGGTGCAAGACTATTTGGAGAGTTAGAGTTTTGGTTCTCAATTATTAAAGTAGTCACAATTGTTGCGATGGTTATTGTAGGTTTAGTATTGATATTCTTTTCTTTTAAAACACATTACGGGCATGCATCATTTACTAACCTCGTTAAACATGGTGGTATGTTCCCACATGGTGCATTTGGGTTCTTAATGTCATTCCAAATTGCTGTGTACTCATTCATAGGTATAGAATTAATTGGGGTTACAGCTGGGGAAACAAAAGATCCTCAGAAAACGATTCCTAAAGCAATTAATAATGTGCCTATTCGTATTTTATTATTCTATATTGGTGGGCTACTCGTTATCATATCTGTCATTCCATGGAATGGTATAGATCCTGATAGCAGTCCATTCGTGAAGTTGTTTACATTGATTGGTATCCCATTTGCCGCTGGTATCGTTAACTTCGTGGTATTAACAGCTGCTGCTTCTGCGACAAATAGTGGGATTTATTCAAACAGTCGTATTTTATTCGGCTTATCTAAACAAGGTCTAGGGCCAAAAGTGTTAAGTAAAACTAATTCAAATGGTGTCCCTTACCTATCAATGTTTGTGTCATCATTTACTTTATTAGTTGCAGCATTACTTAACTTTATCTTTCCGGATGCCATTCAATTATTTATATATGTCACTACGCTATCTACAGTATTGTTCTTAGTTGTATGGGCAATGATTATTGTGTCTTATATCATTTATGTTAAAAAGAATCCTCAAGAACATAAAGATAATAAGTTTAAATTGATTGGAGGACAAGCTACAGCATACGTTGTATTAGCATTCTTTGCATTTGTATTCATATTATTATTCTTTAGTGATGATACTAGAGCCGCTATCTTTATTTCACCATTCTGGTTCATCTTCTTATACTTCTATTATAAAAAGTATAAAAATAATGCTAAAGACCTAGCTGATAAACAACGTTTATCTGATCAAAAACACGTAGAAAACACATAATAATTATATTATTATAAGGTATAATCGAACTTGTCGATTATACCTTTTTTTGTCTAATTTGTTTAAATTGTAAATATGAAAATATAAGGTAGAATAATATATATCATTCTCACAAGGAGATTTCTATGGAATTATTAGAAGCTTTTATTATATTTATAATTGCAGTAGTGATTAGTTCGATTATACATAATCGATTCCCTAAAATCCCTACAGCTTTTATACAAATCGCGCTAGGTGTAGCTATCTTCACCTTACCGATTCCCATACATTTTGATTTCGATTCTGAGGTCTTCATGATGGCAGTCATTGCACCTTTACTATTCGTCGAAGGTACGCATGTTTCAAGGACCAAATTACTTGAATATAAAAAACCAATTATTCTAATGGCTATGGCTTTAGTATTTACTACTGTTATTGGTGTAGGTTTCTTTATTCACTGGATCTGGCCTGATTTACCAATGCCAGCTGCCTTTGCTATTGCAGCAATTCTATGCCCAACAGATGCTGTTGCAGTATCTGCAATCACAAAAGGGAAGATTTTACCTAAAGGATCCATGTCCATTCTTGAAGGTGAATCCCTTTTAAATGATGCTGGCCGGTATTATTTCATTTAAAATTGCCGTTACAGCTTTAGTTACAGGTGCATTTTCAGCTGTAAATGCGATAGAGCAATTTATCGTATCTACGATTATTGGTATTTTAATTGGAATTATTGTAGGCTCAGTTGTTGTCAGATTACGTATTTATCTGACTGCTAATAAAGGTATGAAAGATAATAATACGTTAACTTTCATTCAAATACTCACTCCATTTGCTGTTTACTTTATTGCAGAGTTGTTCCATGCATCTGGCATTATCGCAGTAGTTGTTGCAGGTCTTATTCATGGTTGGGAGCGCGACCGACTCATTCGTGCACAGACTGAACTTCAAATGAGCTTCTCACAAATTTGGAATACGTTGAGTTATGCCTTAAACGGATTCGTATTCGTAGTATTAGGGTTCATCGTTCCTGAAGTGGTCATCCAAATCATCAAAGTGGAACCAGATAATATTAAATTCTTAATATTAATTAGTTTGCTCATTGCATTAGCTATTTATGTTGTTCGATTTATCTGGGTGTTCTTATTATACAAAGATTTCTATTATCCAAATCACTTACAACGTTATTTGGAAGACACGGATATTGCAGAAGAACAGCCACCAAGTCGTATACGTTATGCATTTATTATGACTATGTGTGGTATACACGGAACGATTTCTTTATCAATGGCTTTAACATTGCCAACGATTATCAATAATCACCAAACCTTCGAGTATCGTAATGATTTATTATTTATAGCTTCATTGATGGTACTCATCAGTTTAATATTGGCACAAGTGGTATTACCTTTTATTACTGAATCTGAACAATTAACAGATGACGAAGGTATGACCTATCAATCAGCAAAAATTTTCATTATGCAAGCAGTTATAACTCGTCTTAAAGAACTATCTGAAAAGAATAAAGACATTGATTATAGACCTGTTTTGACACAATATTACGGGGAAATGTCATTCTTAATTAATGCAGAGCCAGATAATCAAAATACTAAAGAATTACATCGTTTAGCAGAAATTGCTGAAGAAGAAGAAACAGCTACATTAGAAAGACTTATCAATAAAGGTAAGATCAATTCGCAAGAGTTGAATAACTATAGAAATGTTAAAGAACTTACTAATTCGTATAAAGAAGCTTCATTTGTAAAGAAAATTTCCCGCTTCTTTAGAATGTTCTACCTTCGTTTCAAAGCAAGAAAGAATTTACGCAAACAAGAGTATGATCGATTTAAAAAGGAACATGCTTATAAAGATCATGTATCAACTAGCAAATCAAACCAAACTGAAGAAGCACAACTTGACCGTGCAGAAATGTTAAAAGTTTATCAAAATGATTTGAAAAAGGTGCAACAAATTTTACGTATCATTAATCACCACATTATTTTACGTATGCAAAAAGAGCAGAATCCTTCAAACGTATTAGAAGTAAGTTTAGTCATTGATCAATATCACAACTTATCTCGTGCCTTACGTAACCGACGTAAAGGTAATAGAAATAAAGATAAATCAAATCAAAATGCTAAAGAATTAACAACTGAAGCGCAGCAAAATATCCACCTTCAAGCCATTTACGCTGAACGTGAATATTTAGATGCTTTAATTAAACGTAATCAACTATCGCCTAAAGTAGCAAGTCAATTACGTGAAAATATCAACTAAAATGAAATTATATTTGCAGAAAAATATTAGTTATATACCTTAAACTAAAAAGCCGTCACACTCATCTATCTTTAATGAGTGCGACGGCTTTTCAATTTATTTTTTAAGTTTAAATGGAATAGTACATAGTATCACGTTCTTTTGATAAATTAAATGCATTTTTAATCGTAAACTTGTTTGGTTGTGTAATAAATGATGCCAAGGCTTCTTAGGAATAAATTCTGGAACAACCACCGTGATTAAATAATTTTGATCTTCGGCTTTGCGATGAATTTTATCAATAAATCGTGATATCGGTCTGATAATACTTCTATATTCTGAATGTAAAATAATGAGTCTTACATCAGGAAAGTGTTGCTTCCATTTTTCTTGGAATCCTTTTTCGTCTTCATCACCAAATGATACGTGCACTGCAATCACGTCATTATTCGCTAACATCTGTGCATAATAAATTGATTTATCAACGACAGTCGTAATACTCATAATCGGTACAATAGCTAAACTACGATCTACTACTGGTACGTCATGCACGTCTAAATCAGAACGTAATTGCTCTGCAACATTACGATAATGAATTTTAATTCTTACAAATACAGATACAAAGAATGGTAAGAATAATAAAATTGGCCAAACATGACTGAATTTAGTAATCAAGAATATCATAAATACCACAAATGTAATCGTACCACCTAATGTATTTACTGCTAATTTAGCCTGCCAACCTTTTGGTCGTTCTCTATACCATTTTAATACCATACCAAATTGCGCTAAAGTAAATGGAATGAAAACACCTACTGCATATAATGGTATTAAATTTTCAGTTTTACCTTTAAACAAGATAATTAATATAATCGCAAAAATACCTAACACAAGAATTGAGTTAGAATAACCTAATCTGTCACCTCTAACCGTAAACATTCTAGGCATGTATTTATCTTTAGACATAGATGCCGCTAACATTGGAAATGCTGTAAAACCAGTATTTGCTGCTAATACTAATATCAATACTGTTGTAGCTTGTACAAAATAGAATGCAACGTTGTCACCAAAGATTTGTGTTGCTAACTGTGATAGAACCGTAGTCTCAGTCTGTGGCATAATGCCATATACATAAGCCAATCCTACAATACCTACTAATAGAAATGCTAAAATACTACCCATTGTGACTAACGTTTTTACTGCATTTTTAGGTGCCGGGTCTTTAAAGTTAGTCACCGCATTGGATATAGCCTCTACCCCTGTTAAAGAAGAAGCCCCTGAAGAAAATGCTTTTAATAGTAAAAAGAGTGTCACACCGTGTACTGCTGTCCCTACTGAAGATTGCATATGTGGTTGAATGTCACCAGTTGCAACACGCCATGTTCCCACTACAATTAATGCAACCAATCCAATGATGAATAAGTACACTGGATAAGATAACACAGTTGCCGATTCAGTTAGACCTCTTAAATTTAATATCAAAATGACTAATACTAATAAGCATGCTATGAGTACTTTGTAATCATATAAATTTGGAAATGCAGCTACAAACGCATCTGCACCGGAGGATATACTAACTGCAACGGTTAAAATATAATCGACCAATAACGAACCACCAGCAAGAAGTCCCCACTTCTCTCCTAAGTTCGTTTTCGATACCATATATGCCCCGCCCCCTTTAGGGTAAGCATATATCACTTGGCGATATGATAATATAAGTGCAGCTAATAAAATCAGAACGCCTGCAGCAATAGGTAATGTATACCAAGACGCAACTGCACCTACAACAGATAATGTAATTAATATCTGTTCTGGACCATAAGCTACTGAGGATAATGCATCTGAAGATAAAATTGCTAACGCTTTAAATTTAGTAATTTTTTCGTTTTTCAAGTCCCTATTCTTTTTGGGACGCCCAATTAAAAGTCTTTTAATTTGATTAAACATAACACTACTACCTCTTTGTATGTTGATGGATAAACTATACTCCCAACATTCAAAATTGTATATATTAACACCATATCTTTTCACTAACTAATCACTCTTTTAGAGTATTATAACACTTTTTATTCATTTCTCTTTCTAATCATTTATTATTCATAAAATAAATCCTTTAATTCGCTAAAATATTTCGAAAACTGCTATAATAAATTACACACAATTAACAACGACACATTATTAAATATTAGAGGATTAGAATCATGAAAAAGAAACCATTTATTATCACTATCATAATGGTAATTGCCATACTCATTACTGTGATCATTACGAAACATTTTTGGGCATATAATAAAAATGAAACATTACTCACTCAATCTTCACAGAATTATATCGACACAATCGTGAAATCAGATATGAAATCTGGCGATATACCTGGCGCTTCGATATTAATCATAAAAGATAACAAAGTCTTTTTAAATAAAGGTTATGGTTATGCAAATGTCGAGAAGAAAATTAAAGCAAAGCCTACAACAAGATACGAAATTGCATCAAATACTAAAGCATTTACAGGATATGCCATTTTAGAATTAGCTAAAAATGGCAAACTAAGCCTTAATGATCATATATCTAAATACATTCCAGGCTTTTACATGAAATATGATGATAAAAAACAAGATATCACGATTAAACAATTACTTGGTCAGAAAAGTGTTATACCCGCAGATATTACAAGCGAGGATCAAACTGAAGTATACGGCGACTCTATTAAAAATTTAGTCCAAAGTATCAAAGGCAAGGAACTGAATCATAAACCTGGAGACACATTTGAATATTCCAATATGAATTACGATATATTAGGTCTCATTATCCAAAACGTATCTAAAGAATCTTATAACACGTATATCAAAGATCATATTTTAGAGCCACTAGATATGGAACACACAACATTTAAAAAGACCAACTCTAAAAATAATCACGAAGCCGTTGGTTATGAACAATCAGGTGGCGCAATTAAAAAAAGTGCACCTTCATTTAATATTGGAGATACACCTTCAGCCTTTTTAATGTCTAATACGAGAGATTTAGAGCACTGGGTTAAAATGCAATTAGCACCATCATCTAAAACAAAAGATATTGTTAAAGCATCTCAAAAAACAATTAATGAATCACAGGGTGAAGATGATGCTAATGGTTATGCTGCTGGATGGTTTACTAATGCTCACGCAGATTATATATATCATACAGGAACACTTGATAACTATTCCTCTGTTATATTGCTCAATCCGAAGAAATCTTATGGTATCGTCGTATTAGCAAATATGAATTCTAATAAAGTGACGCAACTCGCAGACCATTTAAATGCTCAAGTCATGAACCACAAACACTATACGACAATCGAGACCAAAATTGATCAAGCTCACAATATAAACGTGATTATCTTCTATCATTTCTATGATAGGCGTTGTTATCAGTCTCTACTTTATCTTACGTCGCTTATTTGCCATCAAACACGGTAAATATAAGGTACAAAGAAGCAAAGATTCACTATATGCCTTTATTTTGGTCATGGTAGCATTTGTTTTAATTAGTGTCGCTATGTATTTATTACCATACTTCGTCTTAGGCAATAATAGTTGGTCATTTGTAATGACCTGGTTACCATCACATGCTAAATGGGCTTTATTTAGCTTTTATAGTTGTATCATCTTAATTACCATATTACTTGTAATCATCATTTTAAGTCAGAAACGCACACGTCATTCTAACTAACGGTTACGTTAAAAAAATAAACAGTTAAGAATAAGTGTCATAACTATGTACTAAGTTTGTTATATTAGATTAAAATTGTATGTGATGATTGATTTCATACCTTAAAACAAAGATATTTCATATGAAAAGGAAGTCAATAATGGCCAAACGAATTTCTCTATTACTAATCACTGTTTTATGTTTATCAGGATGTGATTATTCAAAATCTGATAATCGTACAGGATTATTTTATAATACATTTGTGCAACCTATGGATCGGTTATTACATTTATTTGGCCGATTGTTTAATGATAACTACGGATTAGCTATAATAGCTATTGTCTTAATTGTACGTTTTATTTTATTACCATTTATGCTTATTCAAGTAAAAAATATGCATATTATGCGCGAAAAAACGAAAGTCGTTCAACCACAAATTGATAAAATTAGAGAGAAGATTAAAGAAGCAGATTCTCAAGAGGAACGAAACGCAGCAAATCAACTATTGATGAATAAATATAAGCAATATGGTATCAATCCATTTAAAAATATCATCGGTTGTTTACCTGTCATCATACAAATACCTATCCTTATGGGTTTATATATGAGTTTAAAATATCCAAGTAGTGATGGTATTACAAAATATCCACGTTTTTTATGGTTTAATTTAACCGAACCGAATATTATGATGACGCTAATAGCAGCACTCATGTATTTTATTCAACCTTTAGTGAATTCAATTCATTATCCTAAAGATGAACGTAAAACGTATTATGTCATGATGATTTTATCACCTATCTTCATCACTTATGCATCTTTACATTCCGCTTCAGCTTTAGGCCTTTATTGGTCGGTTAGCGCCGCATTTCTAATCATCCAAATGCATTTTGCACATCGACACTATGCCAAAGTTGGCCGATCAGAAGCCCAACAACTAAGACAATCACTAGAGCAACATAAAGAACAACGTTAAAACTCATTCATAGTAAAAAGCACGACTTAAACCATTAGGCTAAGTCGTGCTTTTTCATATACGCTATTTAATTGGGTTCATACCATCTTTCCAAGTTGAATAAATTAATTGACCACCTTGTGCTTTGAACTTATCGTTAGTAATACCACGTTCAAATGGTTGTGCAGGTTGAATATTTATTTCTGGATCAACATTTAATTGTTGTTTATACTATTCTGCAAAATCTGAACCTTTAACAGGCTCGTCATCTGCTACATTATAAATACCATTATCAAAGTTTAAAGCTTGAATTGACATTTCGACTGCATCATCTAGATGTATAAATGATGTAACGCCATCTGATAATGTAACCTTACCGTCTACAAATTGATTGTAAATCATACCATCTTTGCCGTACCAAGTACCAGGTCCGTATAACCAACCAAATCTTAATACAACATATTCATCCATACGAGATGTTTCTTCTTCAAGTCCAATAACACCATCAACCGTTACTTTACGGTCACCACTTGAATCTAAATCTAATGGTGTTTCTTCTGTAGCAAGGCCTTCCCCTGCTTCGTACATAAAGCCAATACTTTGTGCGATGACTTTTTTAACATTGTATTTTTGAGCTGCATCGATTAAGTTTTTAGAACCTTCGACACGTACTTTAGTATTTGCTGCCATATCTACATTTTTTAAATCTGTAATTTGATTAATAATGATTTCTGGTTGGAAATCTGCAATAGCTGCTTCAATCGTATCGTATTTTAAAATATCTCCGATATATGCTTTTACATTAGCTGATTCTAATTTATTTTTACCATTTTCAGATGTTGTAAAGCCAGCTACATCGTGACCTTCTTCTAATAATCTTTTTGTTAATTTGGTGCCGATTAAACCAGTTGCACCAGTTACAAATATTTTACTCATTATCTCACCTTTTCTCTATTTATATATGGGGAATTATTTACTTGCTAGACGAGTGTACAAAATCTATCGTATTCATCCAAATAATATGCCCAAGTAATTCTGAAAATCTTTCTTCTTTAGGTAAATCTTCTACTTTAGGTGTTAATGCTAAATGAGGAAGTAAGTATTCATGAAAGGCAATATTTACTAAGACACCAAAAGCACTTCCTCTTAATACTTTTACTTGCGGAAATTTTTCTGCAAGTAGTGCATAACCGAATGCATTTGCTATAGAAAATCCATAATGAACACCCATAATTGTGAGTGGAATCTCATTACCATTATAATGATAACGCGCATGTTTAACATTTTCAGGTAAACCTAATTGATTAAGCATCGTCATTGGTGGTGGTTCTTCATCACGTTCTGGCGTTCTAGGTGGCAATAATGCTTCCCACCCCATTTTAACGGCGCCACCTAAGAAGCCACCAACCAAACCAGTCATAATCACTTTCTTGTATGATACAGACATACAAACATCTCCTTAAACTTATCTTTCCTTTTATCATTACCCTTTCAAATTAGCATAAGACACATTTTATAAATCCTTTTTGAGTATTTTCATATCTATGAGTAATTTTCCGTTATCATAAATAGGCTGTTCATATTGGCTAATAAAGAAGTTTTGTCTAATATCATAGTCTTTAAATCCTAATCGATAATAAAATTTGAGCGTGCTTTCAGTGTCACTAGTACCAACATACATCGTCATGTTTTGATACTTAGCAAAAAGCCATGTCATTAGGTAAGTACCCAGTCCTTTTCTGCGATATAAAGGATGAACGGCTATGTTCTTCAACTCTACCTCCGTATCAGATAATGTTTCTACTGCTGCTATAGCTAGGGATTGGGATTGATGTTCATCACTTAGTAAATAGACATGACATTGATTAATATATTGTTCTATTGCCTGTTTTTCTGGATCTGCTAATAATAGCAAATTCATATATTGTTTGACGACTGCTTTTTCTAGTTCATTAACAATCATATACTCACCTCAAATATTAGAATGTCGCACGTCATTTTTCAGTTTAAAAAAGCTTATAAGCAATTCGTGGGTTTTGCTTATAAGCTTAATAAAAGGTTTCTTATATTTATTGTGCATCTAATTGTTGTTCTTTAGCATGAATCATATTAGCTACGAAATGATTGACTGGTGCGTCAATATGATGTTCCGCGCCTAAGCGAGCAACCGCACCATTGATATAGTCAATTTCAGTTTTACGATGATTATTAATTAAATCTTGGTACATCGAAGGATAATGTGGACCTACTTTATCATTTAAGTCGATGAGGTACTCAAACACTTCATCTAAATTCAGATGCACATCATCAATCGTTGCTACATGCACAATTTCCTGGGTTATTTTATAAATAAGATTTTTAGCATCATCGCTTTGATTTAATGTTGCTAAATTACACTCTAAAATCGTACATAATGCATTGGCTGTCCCATTCACACAAATTTTCTTCCATATAGATTGATGTAAATCATTACTCAATACACCATTTAGCTCTGCTCGATTCAAAATGTCTACGACTGTTTTTACATTAGCAGTACCATCTGTGACCAATGCACCTACCTCAACCGGTCCACTACCCATTAGATGCGTACAACCAGGACTTTCAATTCCTGCAGTCCATGTTGTCACACCTCTCACAATTTGTGGTAATTCGACATATTGCTCAATCAAACGCTCATGTTTTAGACCATTCATCGTACATACTACGATAGTTGATTGAGTTATATGTGGTTGTATATAATCTAACACCTCTTTAAGTTGCATTGATTTAGGAAATAAAAATACAACATCATATAATACATCTTCAGGTATTTCTCTAGAATCATACATTGGTATTTCTAAATGACAATGTTCACCATTAATATCTATGTGTAATCCATTCGTTTGAATTGCCTTAACATGCGATTCCCAACTGTCTATTAGCGTTACATCATATCCATTTTGGAATAATTTAGCACCAAATCCACTTCCTAATGCACCTGAACCTGCAATAGCTATCTTCATTCCAATCCCTCATTCCTCGGTAAAGTTACCTTTAAAATACTATTTAAGACTAACATCGTCAATGAACATAACTTAATTTTCGTAATTTTCTAACATTTAAAATTAATGCTATAAAAAAGGCCGAAACTTTTTCGTTTCGACCTTTCACTAGTAATTATAAATTTCTTGCTTTCTTTGGAACTAATAATAAAATGGCGAAGAATGCAATGATGGCAATGACCGCGTTTAAGATTACACCCATAAAACCACCCAACTCCATATTCATTTGTGATGCAAACACACCATATATCGTTCCAGAAATAGCGACACCAAATGCATTACCTAAAGATGATGCCATTTTATAAACACCTGAAGCAACACCCACTTTTTCGTCAGGTGCTTGTGCTACAGCTGTATCCGTAGATGGTGTAGCATAGATACCTAAACCAGTACCAAACAATAAATAACCAATAACACTAGATGTAATGTACCAAGGTTCTGGTAAAAACGTTAAAGACAATAATACTAAACCAAGTGCAGTAATACCGCTACCCATTAATAGCGGACGTTTCGGACCAAGTGCTTGTAGTATCTTTTCACCTACACGAATCATAATTAATACTGCTATCAAATAAGTTAATGAAATCATACCTGTTTGTGATTCATTAAAATCTAATTGTTGTTGGTAGTAGGTATTAACAACAATGAGTGTCCCACCTGCAACACCGTTCAACATAAAGTTTGAAACCGTTGCACCACTATATCCTTTATTTGAAAACAAACTAAAATCTACTAAAGGATATTTAATTTTATTTTCATACATAATAAAGCCGATAAGTGAAACAATGAATACCACGATGAGACTTAAAATAATGGGTGAGAATAATCCTAGTTTAGATGTTTGCGTAATAATCACGTTGATACTTAACATACAAATAATCAAGATCATTAAGCCAACAATATCGAATTTCTTTTTCTCACCATTTTCAGTAATAATTGGTTCAGCTTTTGTTTCAGGTGTATGTTTAATTAAATACATTGATAATAATGTTAATACAATAGAAACGATGAAGATGGTTCTCCAACCAAAGTGCGTTGACATTAAGCCACCAAAGAGTGTACAAATACCACTACCACCCCATGATCCAATTGACCAATAACTTAGCGCTCTTTGTCTCGCTGTACCTATATAATATTGATTAATAATGGCTAATGTTGCTGGCATAATACACGCAGCAGACAATCCTTGAAATATTCTTCCAGCAATTAAAAACGGTGTTAATGGTGTGATAATGATTAACAAAGAACCAATAATATTTAATACCAGTCCTATGTATGTGACTTTCACACGACCAAATTTATCTGCAAAGTCACCGGCACCTACAATAAATAATCCTGACATTAAAGCGGTAAGACTGACTGCGATGTTAATCGTCCCGATATCACTTTGATATGTAGATTGCAAAGGTACAACTAAATTCACAAGTGATTGTGCAAATAACCAAAAGGTGATTACACCTAAAATGATACCTAGAAGGAGCCTATTATCTCCTTCAAATTCTCTTGAAGCTTTGTTCATAAAATATCAATTCCTCCTACAAAAAACACTTTCCAACTTTTACTTACTTGGTTTTAAATCGACTGAAAACTACAACCTTTGATTTACTAACAATTGCTATCCTTCTATTTGTCTAAATTTTAATCTGTACTTTTAAATCGATTTAATACTTCTTTACCTTTACCCTTTAATTTCTTTTAATATTTAGAATATTTGTATATATAAATCTATATTTTACACCAATTACTTTTATTTTTCCATAACGTCTTGAACTATACAAATGATAGTATTATCGTTAAAAATAGGTAAGCGTTTTCGATTTGATAATACGAGGATTTGTTAAATTGATAACGATGATCCCTATTAATTATTTTGAAAATTGTCACTGAAATGACGAATTCAATATGCAAAATAATATGAAATATATTGTATAATAACTTGTGAATTACTTCACAAAAGATTCGTTTGAAATTTGCAATTTAAGCTTTATTTATTTTTTTAAAACCTAATAACAAGTCAGTCGCTTTTTTTGTTTTAAATGAGTAAGTGAGTCGTATTTTTGACAAATCCAAACGTTCTTACCAAATCATTTTACACAAATAGAACAGGAGGAATGTATGTTATGGCTAACTCACCTTCTCAAAGTGAACGAGTTCAACATACATCTGGAAGAGTGTATCATTTCTTCCAACAGGCTTTAACACTTGCAGTTATTTTATTTATTTCCAAAATCATTGAAGCAATCATGCCTATCCCAATGCCCGCTTCAGTAATCGGTTTAGTTTTATTATTTATAGCTTTATGTACTGGCATTGTTAAATTGGAACAAGTTGAATCCGTAGGAACTGCTTTAACGAATAACATCAGTTTCTTATTCGTACCAGCTGGGATTTCAGTTATCAATTCATTACCGATTTTAAGTAAAAGTCCAATACTGATTATCTTACTTATTATTATTTCAACTATTTTCTTATTAGTTTGTACTGGTTATGCATCTCAATTACTTGTGACTAAATCACTATTCCCAAGTAAAGAGAAAAATGAAGAAACTAGTCGTATAGGAGGTTAATCATGGCGGACTATTTAGGTATTAATACACCCTATTTCGGTATTTTACTATCATTAATCCCATTTGTTATAGCTACATATTTCTATAAAAAAACAAATGGCTTTTTCTTACTTGCACCTTTATTTGTAAGTATGGTTGTAGGTATTGTTTTCTTAAAATTAACAGGTATTAGCTATCAAAGTTATAAAATCGGTGGCGACATCATATACTTCTTCTTAGAGCCAGCGACAATCAGTTTTGCTATACCTTTATATAAAAAACGTGATGTATTAAAAAAATATTGGTTACAAATATTCGGTGGTATCGCATTAGGTACAGTTGTAGCCTTAATATTAATTTACTTAGTTGCTTCATTATTCCAATTTGGTAATCAAATTGTTGCATCTATGTTACCTCAAGCTGCTACAACAGCGATTGCCTTACCAGTTTCTGAAGGTATCGGTGGTGTCAAAGAGTTAACATCATTAGCTGTTATACTTAATGCTGTAGTTATCTCTGCACTTGGTACTAAAATCGTACAATGGTTTAAAATTACCAATCCAATTGCACGTGGTTTAGCGTTAGGTTCTAGTGGTCATACACTAGGTGTTGCAGCCGCAAAAGATTTAGGTGAAACTGAGGAATCAATGGGTAGTATTGCCGTTGTTATCGTCGGTGTCATCGTCGTCGCAATTGTCCCAATATTAGCACCTATTTTATTAGGTTAAATCATTTAATATAAGATAAGAGGCCTGAACAAAAATCATAGTTCAGACCTCTTTTTTATATTTTATTTGATTTGTTGTGGTTGATGTTCAAATTTCTTTTTATTTTTACGTGTAGGATCTAATCGTTTTTCTAAAAATCTTAAACCTAAATCAATTAAAATGGCTATTAATGCAATAGGGATTGCCCCTGCAAGTATAAAAGTTGTACCGTCTGTTGAATTGGTACCTCGGATGATAATATCACCAAGCGTTGGCGCACCGATAAATGAACCAATTGCCACAATTCCAATTGCTACAACGAGCGCAATACGTATACCACCAATGATGACTGAAAGAGATAGTGGTAATTCAATCATACGTAAAACTTGGTTTCTCGTCATACCCATGCCTTTACCAGCATCTTTAATATTCTCATCTACATCTACAATGCCCGTGTACGTATTCTTAATAATTGGTAATAATGAATATAAGAATACAGTAACAACTACTGTCGTTGGGCCAAGTCCCATCGCTAACATTAAAATGGCTAACATGGCAATAGCTGGAACAGTTTGAATGATATTAGCAATCGTGATGATTGGCCATGCTAATTTTTTATATCGTGCAATGACAATGCCAATCGGTATCCCAATGATACATGCAAAGAGCACACCATATACTGACATAAGTAAATGTTTAAAAAATAATTCCATTAGGTAGCCAAAGTTTAATGAGTAATATTCAATAATAGATTGGAATAAATTACCTTTCATGATTATTGACCACCTTTCTTACTATTTTTGTCGTTTTCGAAATAGTTATGTTTTTTCAAGTATTCTTCAGCAATGATAGCTGGTTCTTTACCTTTACCATCTGCTTCGTAATTTAATTTCTGCATTTCTTTAGTTGACACTTTACCTTCTAACTTTTTCAAGGCTGTATCTATTTTCGGATTATCTTTAATCACTTTTTCAGTCGCTAGTGGACTACCATCATACGGTGGGAAGAATTTACGATCGTCTTTTAAGATTTTTAAATCATATGCTGCAATACGACCATCAGTAGAATATCCTACAGCAACATCTAATTTTTTATTTTTCAGTGCATCATATACTAGTCCAATTTGCATTGGTCGTGCACTGGCAAATTTGAATCCATAATCTTTAACGAATGCTGGATAGCCATCGCCTGCTCTATTCATCCATTGTGTATCCATACCTAATCGTAATTCATCTTTATGTTTTTCTAAGTCTGATACTTTTTCTAAGTGATATTTCTTAGCTGTTTCTTTTGTCACCATAAACGCATACGTATTCGCAAAACCTAATGAATCATAATACTTTTGATCATATTTTTTCTTAAATAGTCTTTGTGATTCTGCCATGGCTTTTTTAGGATCTTTCGTCGGTTTGGCATTCAATACACTTGTTAATTCGGTACCTGTGTATCTAACCGCAGACATATTAACGTCACCGCGCTGTAATGCGTTATGTTGAATAATACTAGAACCTAAGTTACCTATAATTGTAGGTTTAATTTTGCCTTTAGTTTCATGTTCAATCATTAATTTTTCCATATTAGCAATGATTTTAGTTTCACTCGTCTCAGTTGTTGTAATTTTTACATCATTCTTTGAATTGCCGTCCCCTAAACCTGGCAAACTACACCCAGATAATACTAAGAGGGACAACGCAATAAGAATCACTGTATATTTGATATGTTTCTTCATATTGATAAATCCTCCCTTTTCTTATCTAGATACTTTTAAACCTTTAGGTACTGCCCATTTTTCAACTAATGATAGTAAAAAGTCGACAATTAGCGCTAGTAACGTAACTAATATTGCTGCACTAATAATCATTGGTGGTTGATATAAATTCAATCCGTTAAATACTAAATCACCAAGACCACCTGCGCCGACATAACTCGCTAATGTAGCCCAACTAATAACGTATACACTTGAAAGGCGTATACCACTAATAATCATAGGTAACGCTAATGGCATTTGAACATCTTTCATTAATTGAAATTGTGTCATTCCCATACTTTGTCCAGCTTGTATTACGTTTTTATCGATGTTTTTCACGCCGAGTACCGTATTATTTAATATTGGTAATAACACATAGATAAATAACGCTACGATCGCTGGTGTCTTTCCTACGCCAAAGATAGGTATCATAATGGCTAATACTGCTAATGTTGGAATAGTTTGTAAAACACCCGCAATGGTTAGAACCACATTGGCCGTTTTCGTTGTTCTAGACAATAAGATACCTAGCGGAACGGCTACGACGATTGCAATCAGTAAAGCAATGATAGAAATATAGAAATGTTCAATCGTCTTAGATACGAGCTGACTTCCATATTCATTCAAGAATGCTTTCATTATCGCTCATCTCCCGTTTCATGCTTATTCGCCTCTTCTGTAACACTAGCATCATCTTGTTGATGAGCTTGATGTTCTGAATTCGCTATATCACTTTCAACAGATTTGTCAGAAGGTTGCGCTAACTGTGTGTCACTTGATTCACCCCAAATAGAGTCATAAACGATATCAACTAAGTTAGCACGTGTAATTAAACCTATAAGGATATTGTCATCATCAACAACTGGAATATTTCTAACATTACGTTTTAAAATCGTACGCACTGAGTCTTGTAATTTCGAATCGATATGTACTTTATAAATATCACGCTGCATTGTATCAATCAGTTCTTTTCTTGCACGGAGTCCTTGATTGATATCCTCTATGTCTAAAAATCCTAATAATTTGTGATGATTATTTACAACAAATATTGTATCTACACGTTTCTCTCTCATGATATTGACCGCATCGTTAAGTGAATCATCTGCGTGTACTGTGATCGGTTTAATCATTGCGCCTTCAACCGTTTTCATATTTGGTCTATCTTGAATCAATCGATTCTGACCAATAAAGTCTTTTACAAAGTCATTGGCAGGATTTCTTAAAATATTGTCAGGTGTATCGAATTGTACAACTTTACCTTTCGACATAATACAGATTTTATCCGCCAATTTAATGGCTTCGTCCATATCATGTGTCACAAAAATAAATGTTTTACCTAATTTTTGTTGAAGTTCTTTCACTAAATCTTGCAGTGTATCTCGTGTAATTGGATCAAGTGCACCAAATGGTTCATCCATTAAGATAATATCTTGTTCAGCAGCAAGGGCTCTTACTACACCAATACGTTGCTGTTGACCACCAGATAGTTCTGCCGGATAACGGTCTAAATATTCTACTGGTAGGTCTACAAGTTTAATGAGTTCTTCCGCCTTTTGATCTTTCTTTTCTTTCGACCATTTTAGTAATTTTGGTACAAGTACAATATTTTCTCTAATAGTCATATGAGGCATCAAACCGATTTGTTGAATGACGTAACCAATACTTCTTCTTAATTCAACTGGGTTCATATTACGTACATCTTTGCCATTCATTTGAATTTGGCCATCTGTGGCTTCAATCATTCGGTTAATCATTCTTAAAGCAGTGGTTTTACCACTACCACTCGTCCCAATAAAGGCGATAAATTCACCTGATTCAATATCAAGCGTTAAATTATCTACTGCCTTTTTATTCCCAGAGTAAATCTTGGTTAAATTTTTAATGCTTAACATGATTGTTTTCCCCTTCCATATTGTAAAAATGACGAATTAATGCAATGACAATTAAAAAAGGCCCACAGAGCAGTTGTTAACAAAATAAAAATATTAGTTGAACAAGAGCACGAAGGCCTTTGCTTTTAAAAATTATAAACTCAAATAATGCGAATCACGCTTCATAAATGTTGTGCTCCCACCACATCATGATTTTTAATTGCTCGCATATTCGACAACGATATAAATATATACCCTATATAATTTTAGTAAACCTATTGCATTTTTACAAAATTAAACTATTCACCCTTAACATTTTTATATAGTTCTTTTTACATTTGATTAATTATATAAAAGGATAAATATGCTTAGTATTTTATAACCTTATGAATTATGAAAATTATTTTAAGAAATATTGACAATACATTGAATTATACTTTTATGTTACACATTTATAATTTTTTATTTCTTTTTTGTGCTATGTTGACCTTGTAATCAAAATATATACAAAGAAGGGTTTTATATGAGTCAAGAAAGCAAAGTAGCAGTTGTAACAGGTGGTGCACAAGGCATTGGGTATCAAATCGTTAAACGTTTATTTGATGATGGATTCAAAGTAGCCATTGTGGATTTCAACGGAGAAGGCGCAATTCAAGCGGCACAATCTTTAACACAAGATGACTCAAAAGTTTTAGCAATTAAAGCTGACGTAGCCAATCGTGATGATGTATTTAATGCTTTAAATCAAACAGTTGAACATTTTGGTGATTTTCACGTTTTAGTGAGCAATGCTGGTTTAGGACCAATGACACCCATTGATTCTATTACACCAGAAGACTTCGACAAAGTATATGGCGTCAATGTCAAAGGTGTTTTATGGGGCATTCAAGCCGCACATGCACAATTCAAACAATTAGGTCATGGCGGAAAAATTATTAATGCTACGTCTCAAGCTGGCGTAGAAGGTAATGCAGGCTTATCACTTTATAGTAGTAGTAAATTTGCTGTGCGAGGTTTAACTCAAGTTGCTGCACGTGATCTAGCACATGAATCTATTACAGTAAATGCATTTGCGCCTGGTATTGTTCAAACACCAATGATGGAAGGTATTGCTAAGAAAACTGCTGAAGAAGCTGGACAACCTGAATCTTGGGGTTGGAAACAATTTACTGATCAAATTGCCTTAGGTAAACTTTCACAACCTGAAGATGTATCAAATGTTGTTAGTTTCTTAGCTGGCAAAGATTCAGATTATATTACTGGCCAAACGATTATTGTTGATGGTGGAATGAGATTCCATTAATCCTCTTTATTAAATGCTTAAACACTCATAAAAATAAGAAGAGGGACAGAAATATATATTTCAAGTTACATTCATATTTAGGCAGTAGTCGACTGTAAAGTCATTCTATTTCTTTAGAAATTAGTATTTCTTATGCATGAGTTTCACTCATGCATTCCTAGTTTAAAGTACACATTAGCTGTGGCTAATGCGTAAGAACCACTACATCATAAATGATTAGTGGTTCTTTATTATTTCTGTCCACTCCCTCTTGCTATTTATCATGCATATCTTTTCCTTCTAAGATGTGATTAATATATTTGTCCACTCTTTTTTGTCTGGTATCTGCACGTTTGGCATCACCAATATGATGCAAGTATTGACGTTGTCTTCCAGGTGTTAATTGATCGAACGCTTTTTTTAATTCTGGCATCGCATCGAATTGTTGTTGTAATTCCTCTGGCACCTCAAAATCTTCTGTTTTCTTTAATTCAACTTGTTTACCAGGCTTTTCAATGTCAATAGCTTGTGTCACATAATCAACAATTTCTGCTTTACGTGATTGAATTTCCTCTAAAGTTGTAAATCGTAGCTGTCTTGCAGCTTGTACATTTTTAGTTTGTCTAATTAAAGTATTTTTAGAATCTTCAATAAGTGCACCTTTAAAGAATAAAAGTGCTACATACGTTTTAAAACCATGAATAAGAACCACATTTTTATTATTAATCGTGTAACAAGGGTGCATCCATTTATAATCTTCGTCCAACTCGTCAAAATCCACTATAAGTTCTCTTAAATAATTATATTCTTCTTTCCATTGGCTATCTTTTTTCAAAAATTTTTCTACTTCCAAATTGTTATTTTTCTCTACCATGTCATTGCCCTACTTTCTACTGATTCTGCCATTTATCCACTATTATAAACTAAAATATTAAAAAAACTAATTTTATACATTTAAATAAAAATTACAATATACACATTTGACTAATATTTTAACTAGCGTATAATAATGGCGTAGTATTTTCAGAATATAAAAGAATGAGGAGTCAATATGGCAAATAAAAATGAAACAGAATCGAATAACAGTAAGATTAATCTGCCCCAGTTAGTGTTACTCGGATTAGGGTCATTAATTGGTTCAGGCTGGTTATTTGGTGCTTGGGAAGCATCGTCAATTGCAGGACCAGCAGCTATCATTTCTTGGATTATTGGATTCGTCGTTATAGGAACCATCGCCTATAACTACATTGAAATTGGAACTATGTTCCCACAATCTGGTGGTATGAGTAACTATGCTCAATATACACATGGTTCATTACTCGGATTCATAGCCGCTTGGGCAAACTGGGTATCACTCGTAACAATTATACCTATTGAAGCAGTTTCAGCTGTTCAATATATGAGTTCTTGGCCTTGGGATTGGGCTAAACCGATGGGTAGTTTAATGAAAGATGGTTCAATCAGTACAACAGGTTTAATCGCCGTTTATGCTATTATTATTATCTTCTCTTTATTAAATTACTGGTCAGTTAAATTATTAACTTCATTTACTAGTTTAATTTCTTTCTTCAAACTTGGTGTTCCATTATTAACAATTATTATGTTAATGGTTTCAGGATTTGATACAGGAAATTATGGTCACTCAACTGGCACATTCATGCCGTACGGTAGTGCACCAATCTTCGCAGCAACAACAATGTCAGGTATTATTTTCTCATTTAATGCATTCCAAACAATCATTAATATGGGATCAGAAATTAAAAGCCCTGAAAAGAACATTGCGCGTGGTATTGCTATTTCACTTACAATTAGTGCTGTACTTTATATCGTGTTACAAAGTACATTCATCACTTCTATGCCACAGTCAATGATTCATGAACATGGTTGGAGCGGTATTAACTTCAACTCACCATTTGCTGACATGGCCATTTTATTAGGTTTAAATTGGTTAGCTATTTTACTTTATATTGAAGCCGTAGTGTCACCATTTGGTACTGGTGTATCATTTGTTGCTGTAACTGGTCGTGTATTACGCGCCATGGAGAAAAATGGGCACATTCCTAAATTCTTAGGTAAAATGAATGAAAAATATAAAATTCCTCGTGTTGCAATTGTGTTTAACGCAATCATCAGTATGGTAATGGTTACACTATTCCGTGACTGGGGTACGTTAGCAGCAGTTATTTCAACTGCAACATTAGTTGCTTATCTAACTGGTCCAACTACAGTTATTGCATTACGTAAAATGGGTCCTAAGATGACACGTCCATTTAGAGCTAAAATTTTAAAATTCATGGCCCCATTATCATTCGTTCTTGCGTCACTAGCTATTTATTGGGCAATGTGGCCAACAACAGCAGAAGTTATATTAATCATCATTTTAGGTTTACCAATTTACTTCTTCTATGAATATAAAATGAATTGGAAAAACACTAAAAAACAAATCGGCGGAAGCTTATGGATTATTGTTTATCTCGTCGTACTTTCATTCCTATCATTTATTGGTAGTAAAGAATTCAAAGGTTTAAACTGGATACATTATCCATGGGATTTCTTAGTTATCATCATTGTTGCCCTTATTTTCTATCAATTAGGTGCAATTAGTTCATTCGAAAGTGTCTACTTCAGACGTGCTAAGAAAATGAATAGCAATATGGGTGATAAACTTAAGAAACGTAAACGTCGTGAGAAGCGCGAAAAAATTGCTGAAAAACGACAAGAACAACAAGATAAAGAAGAAAAACGCCAAAACAAAGAACACTAAACTCATAAATCAAATTAAAACTGCTAACGATTATAAACATCGTTAGCAGTTTTTTTATACATATAGCTGACTTTAGTCATTTATTATATAGTGTTATTAAAGATGACTTTGAAAGGACGAATGACTATGGTGGTTAACATAACTTTAAATAACCGTATCGTTAAAGGTATTTATAGTAATGAAAATGATATTGACGCATTCCTTGGTATTCGCTATGCCCATCTCATGCATGGTCGATTTAAACATTCTGAATTGATTACTTCATTGCCTAAATCAATTGACGCAACCTTTATCAATCATATCCCCCCACAACCGTATAACCAACTTGAAGATTTTTTCTCAAGTGATGTTTCCTTTCATTTCAATCAATTTACACAAGATGAAGACTGTCTATATTTAAATATATGGCGACGTCATCACTCTCAGAATAAACACCGACCTGTCATCATCTATTTTTATGGTGGCGGATTTGTCAATGGTCATGGTAGCGCTGAACTATATCAACCTCAATCTGTAGTTAAACAGGAAGATGTGATTGTTGTCACATTTAACTATCGATTAGGCGCTTGGGGATTTTTAGATTGGTCCTTTTTTAAATCAAATTATGATTGTAATAATGGGCTCTCCGATCAAATCAATGCTATCAAATGGGTACACCAACATATTAAAGATTTCGGTGGCGATCCTAATAACATTACACTAATGGGTCAATCTGCAGGGAGTATGAGTATCATGGCTTTGATGCAATTACCAGAGACAGAACCCTATTTCCATAAAGTGATGTTACTAAGTGGTACATTGCGCTTAGACAATCAGAAAATAGGTCATGAAAAAGCGCAAAGATTTAGTGAAATCATAGCGGAACAATATCCTAACTCAACCATAACATCGTTAACTACAGAAAATATCAAGGATATCATGAATTTAGACCAATCCTCTCGTGGTAAGTCCAAAGGTTTAGAATTAATTTATGCACCTATTCAAATATCATCAATGACTATGGATAATCCTAATTTCTCAAAGTCAATCTTTGTTTCTTATACGCAACATGAAGGTGACATTTATATAAAAAATGAATCTCGAAAATTATCACCTGAGCGCTTTGTTAAAGCTATGGCTTTTAATGGTGTAGAAATAGAAGTCAGTGATGCCATTAGTGCGCAACAACAATCTAAATGTATCACTGACTATATATTTCAACAACCCGCACATAATTTTTTGAAAAGCATCAGTCATAATCCCAACAGATGGCTAGCTTCCTTTCAATGGCACCAACCAAACAGTACCAATTATCACTCTGCTTATCACATTTTAGATATGATCTTTTGGTTCGGTCATTTGTACATTTTAAAAGCTAATGGTTTAGATGTCACGACTCACGAACGTGAATTAAGTATGGAAATGATTCACGACCTTGCATACTTTGCAAGATTTAGTAGGATGCCATGGCTGCCATATCAAGTGGGTCATACAACACCACATATTTATGAATAAAAAAGGGAGTGGGACAACGAAATCAATTTTAAGAAAATGTTATTTCTGTCCCACTCCCTTTCATTATGCTTCTTTTTTAGCAAAGTGAATATTCTTTAATGTAAGGGTAACGACTAATCCTAGAAAGCCAATCAATGCACTTGTGTAAGTCACTGCATGTACTGATAGGTGTGATACAACTAAACCACCGATTATGCCACCCATTCCGATCCCTGCGTTTAAGCTAGACATATCCCAACTCATCACCTGGCTTGTATCTCCTTCAACATGTTCAATGAGACCACTCTGTACTGCTGGATTCGTACTCCATTGCATAATATTCCAAACAAATAATCCAATTAATAGCATGATAGTACCGGATAATATGAAATTTAAAACAAGCATCATAACAATAAATATCGTAATAGAGATAATTAACCAACGCTTACTTGTCCATTTATCTGCAAAGATACCTCCCAATGATGTACCTATCACACCTGCAACACCATTAATTAATAGCGCTAGTGATACAAATGACATTTCATGTCCGTTTGATAGTATCAGTGGATTAATATATACAAATGTGACTGAGTTCGCTACTAAAATTAAAAATGTAATTATAATAAATTTAGCTACTTCAGCTGGACGTAACACTTTAGATGTAACCTGATTAGAATGGTCAGCATCTGCATGATTTGCATGACTCAATTCATGTTCTTTAGGTAAATACATTATCATTAGTATACCTACAATGACACTGACAGCGACAATAAATATAAAAGTAAAACGCCAACCTACCCAATCGCCTATTAATGTTCCAATAGGTACACCAAACACGTTGGCACCACTAAATCCTGAATAGACAACACCAATCATCTTACCTCGATTCTTAGGTGAAGTTAACATGGCAGTCAACGCAAGTACCTTAACAATAATGAGTGATGCTGCTGCAGATGACAAAATACGTCCTATCACTAAAATAGTGAAATTAGGCGCTATTGCTATAATTAAATTCCCTATAATAAAAGTTACTAATGTCCAAAGTAATACCGATTTAGCTTTAAAACGTTGCGTCACTTTAACCAGAATCGGTCCACAAATGGCAAATGTTAAAGCATATAACGTAACAAGTTGGCCAATGACGGCTTCAGATACATGTAAATCTTGGCTCATTAAATTCATAATACCTGCTACCATCATCTCGACCATACCAACGATAAACACACTAAAAATGAAAGTAACGATACGCATCATCGACATTTTTCATATCCCCCTTTCATAAATTTTTCAATGTTTATAGCATAAAAAAACAGCTACAAACCCATTTAACTAAGATAAGTAACTGTTTCATTATATAATATTTTTTCATTATTTTGTTTGTCAGGAAATCAAAAGTTTAAAACTTTTCTTCATTAATCACATGGTTAATAAACTCAAGTGCAATGATAATAATAATTGCTCCAAAGACACCCCCATTTACAAAATATGAATTATGTAAGAGTGTCTCCATCCCAAAATCAACATTTAATGTATTTTCTATTAATACCATAATAAATCTAAATATGTTGTATATAAATAATATTAACAATATAAAGGATAGTATATATCCTATAACTTTCATTTCTGACACCCTCTACTATAATTTATTTTGGTATCCTTCTTTTTCTTTCTTTCTTCTACAAAATATAATAATGTAGCACACGTCGAACCACCTAAGATTGTGCTAGGATATTCTAAAATCATACTTAAGAAAGCTATTTGATTGTATATTGCTATACTACGCACAGTATATAAAAATAATGTAGCGATGATAAAAAAGCATGACATTTTAAATACTAATTTCATCAAACCATCTCCTTAACTTATATCTAACTTTATTTTATTTAATCATCATAAATCAGTATTTATTTATAGTTTAAATTTTCCTTAAATCTTAAAAAGATAATAGTTTAACTATTTAAAAAGGATTAAAATGAATCCAAGAGGTGTAAAAAATGAGTAGCCAAATTTTGATTATTGAAGATGATAAAGATATACAAGAATTAATTAAATTATCTTTAACAACTAAAGGACTATCATCTATAGACACTGCAGATGATATAAATGAAGGACAGCGTCTTATTAACCAAAATCATTACCATGTCATACTATTAGATTTAAACTTAAAATCGGAAGATGGTTACGAATTAATGAAATTTGTGGACCTATCACAAACATCCGTTATTGTGGTGACTGCTAAAGAAGAAAATTTGGAGTTATACAGAGGTTTTGAAAAAGGCGTTGTAGATTATATCAAAAAACCTTTCGATCCCATGGAACTATACTATAGAGTATCTCTTCATTTAAAAGACGACTCAAATGATTTTTATCAACTTGGAAATCTAAAGGTCAATTTTAAAAGCGGAGACGTTTTTGTTAATCATAAACCAGTTTCACTTACGGCTAGAGAACTAGATTTACTATATTTTTTTATTAGTAACAAAAATCAAATTCTATCTAAAGAACAAATTTATTCAAAAGTATGGGGCTATGAAACATTCGTAGATGATAATACATTAATGGTTCACATTAGAACATTACGACGTAAAATTGAAGAAAATCCTAATCAACCAAAGTTTATCAAAACAATGCGTGGCAAAGGTTACATATTTAAGGGTGAGAATCATGAATAGACGATTTTTACTAAAATTCTTCAAATATTTAGCTGTATACTTATCTTTGACAATCATCATTGCAATGATAACAGTTACAGCAATAATAAATGTAACGATTAAAGACATTTATAATGATCTAAATAGTATTGAACCAGATTTTTTTATTTTTAACGAACCCATAGATAAACCATCACAACATATCAAAGACTTAGCTAAAAAAGACCATGCCAATATATATTACACGGATAAATATGGTCATATTTTATATCCAAATAAGCTAAAACATAAAAATATTAAACCTATTATCTTAGACAATATTAACTATGCTAATGCTGTCCCAACATATAAAGATGAAAGAACCTATTTCGTTTTTATTTATAAAAATCACAGTAGTATAAATATAGCAAATAAGAATCAAATCCAATCACGCAAACTACTACAAAGTGTGACCACCCATGATTATAATAAGTATGATTACAATTATCATAATAATAAATTAAGTTTTCGACTAAACCATAATAAGCGTCCTATTTTAAATAAAGATCAAATCAATGATGATCCAACAGATAATTTAAAAGAAGTTCCCTTAATACTATTAATCACTATAATTATAGATGTCTTTTTAGCACTGATTACATCTTATTTAGTATCAAAGCGTTTAACAAAACCATTAAGTTATTATATTGACTGGATTAGTAATTTGTCTCACGAAAAATTGCACCAACCAACAACTAAAGGTAATATCAAAAAATATAGTAAGACTTTCCCAGAATTACACACATCTCTATCTACGTTAAATCAACAATTGTTGCAAGATAAAATCTATCAAAATCAGATTCATTATTATAAATCAAAATGGATTTCTCAAATATCTCATGATTTAAAATCTCCACTGACATCTATTTATGGTTATTCTAAAATTATTGAGGTCAATCAATCAAATCAGAAATATGTAGCGCTTATATCTGAAAAAGCTAAGTATATGGAAGAATTAATACAATCATTAAACAAAGACTTTGATAATGAAACAAATCAAATGAAAAATGATAAAGAGAGTTTTCCAATTCAAAGTACTGTTGAAAAATTTGTACAAACACTTGGTTATGAAAACATTGATTTAACCTTCCTATTTGATTATGACGAATTATTTTATGGTAATAAATTATACTTTGAAAGAACTTTGATTAATCTTATTGAAAATAGTATTGAACATAATAATCGTAATCCAAAAATAGATATATTATTCGATAAAATTGAAAATACCCTTTTAATCGACTATAAAGATGATGGTAAAGGCATTTCAAATATTAATGATGATATATTCAAATCAGGTTATAGTACAAAAGAAACTCAAACAGAAAATCATGGTTTAGGATTAACTATAGTTAAAGAAGCTGTTGAATATCATAATGGAACAATTCATATTATTCCTTCTCAAAACGGTGTACACTTTAAAATCAAATTTATTTCCACGATATAAAAATAGCCAATCAATGAAAAGTCGTCTTATCATTGATTGGCTATTTATTTTGTATGTTTCATTAACTTGTCTTGATGTCTGTATTTCTTGCGATTAATTGGTGTCTCGCATTGAAGAATTGGCCGTAACTCATGTATGTGGCAATGAGTGCTGACATAATCGTAGCTGTTGTATGGATGAATACCACTAACAATTGGAATTTAATAGCTTGTAATGGCGGCACCCCACCAATAATCAATCCTGTCATCATACCTGGTATAGAGACAAGCCCATATGTTTTAACGGAATCAATTGTTGGCACGATAGCTAATCTAATACTTTCTCTAATTGATGATTTAGACGCAAGTTTGGGTGTTGCAGCTAACGTTAATTTAGATTCTATTTCGGAAACATCTTGTACAAATGCACGATCTAAATTTTGATAGGCTAAATTAATCGCAATTAAACCATTATTGGCTAACATCCCACCTATTGGTATCACTTCATTAGCTGTAAAATCAATGGCCCCTGTTGCAATCGTACCTGCTAATGGTAATGCCGTACCTACAAATATTGCAACAAATGAAATCCAAAACACATGATGCATTACTGGGGATGCACGTTGAATGGTATTCCAAGATGCATTGATGATAATCACTAACACGCATAAGATGAGTAACCATTTATCATTTATTTTAAAAATATAATGCAGTAAGAAGCCAAGAATGAGCAATTGAATGGTCGCTCTTATCGTTGCTACCACTAAATCTTTAATAATATGTAAGCCTTCCTTATAAGAGATGAGGATAGGGATAAACAATAACAACGCTGTTAAACATAATGCTATATTACTCATGTTGATTCAACTCCTCAATCTTATCAATTTCACCATCAATAATCGTCATTCTCTTTTGAAAATGTCTCATACTTTGGTCATCACTATGTGTAATCCATAAAATGGCAATGCCTTCTTTTGCCATTTTAAAAATAATATCTTCTACGCGTTCTTTATTATGTGTATCTAAAGCACTTGTCGATTCATCTAGTAATAAGACTTCGGGGTCAAACATTAATTGTCGTGCAATCGTGATGCGTTGTTTTTCTCCTCCTGACATATGTTCAGTTTCTGCAGATAAATCATAGTCACCTAGCCCTACTTTTTTTAAAAGGTTAAGGGCTTTATCTTTATCAAATACTTGGTCTCTCGCTTCTGAAGGAAACTTCATATTATCTTCAATCGTTGTACCTATCATCTCACTTTGTTGCATTAAGTAACTTACTTTCATACGAATACTTTCAGGTGCGTAGTCATGATAAGGTTTACCGTTTAAATACAATGTGCCCGATGTAGGTTCAATCAAATGATTAAGTTGCTTTAAAAGTGTGCTCTTTCCACTTCCGGAAGGTCCAATAATCGCTATAGTGTCACCTTTATCCACCTTGAAATTAATATCCTTTAAAATTGTTCGGTGATCCGCTTCATAAGTTAAATGTTCAATTTCTAATAACATGTTACACGCTCCTTTAAATCCCATTACACTACTCATTCCCATTTTACTACGTTAAATAACAATATAATTAATTTTTATGATAATTTAAATTACAAAAAAAGAGAATGTGCTTTTATACACATCCTCTCACTATTTATTTTTAACAATTTATAGAGTAAATAAAATCACTATAAAAGAAATCGCGTTGTTAATCATATGAAGGGCAATCGAAGCTGCTAAATTACGTTTCGTAAGGTGATAAGCAGCCACAAAACCACTTGCCATAATTACATAAGGTCCTAATTCAAATGGAGATTGTGCTTCTGTCACATGTACCCCTGCAAACAATAGAATTGAAACCACATACATCAGGCCATATGTTAGTTTCTTACCTAACTCGTGAATCAATAAATGCCTGAACAATAGTTCCTCTACTATAGGTGTCACAATGACAATATCTAGAAACAGTACCGGCCACATCCATGCAGAAGTAAACATTTTTTCTAACATTTTATTATTTTCTGTATCACTAAACTGATATTTCTCTGGTAAAAATTCAACCATTATACCATACAACATATTCAATAAGTACATGATAACGATAATAATAATTAAAGTTACAATGTATTTTTTAAGGTCCTTCACTCTTTGGATAGCTAGTGGAATGAGTGTCTTTTGATGCATTAAATAAAATAATAATAGGACTAAGCACATACCAACGAAACCAAATACAGTAGCAAAATTAATACCAATCTCATTAACCCTACTATCAGATTTGATTTCCAGTGATATCGCAACGATGGCACCAATCATCATACCAATCATTGGAAATACGAATTGTCCCACAATAAGGTAAGCCACTATCAGCCAAAAATCTCTTTTAACTATCTTCTTAGATGCAAATTCATTTTGTTGTTGATGCGAATCTATGGGTTGTTGTGTAGATTGGTTTTCCATAAATGACTCCTTTTCACTCTAAAATTAGTTTTACATGATTAACATTTTGAATACCATGATGATAAATAACACGCATTGTATACCTGCTTGATAAAGATATGCCGCAGCTAAATTCATACCTGATTTAATATAAATCACTGTTGAACCTAATGCCATTATTAAAAATGGCAACATTTCCCACACACTCATCATATCGTACACATGAACCATAGTCTCAATCATAATAGAAAGTATGATTGTTACAGCGGTAGGCCATTTCTTACTTAATTCATGTATGATGATGTGTTTATAAATAATAACCTCAACCATCGGACGTAAGATAACCATTGATATCATGGTAAAACATAGTGCTGATGGATAATGAAATAATCCCTCAACTCTTCTTTCATATTGTGTTGGCCCTATACCAAACATGTTAAAAAGCCATCTCAATAGGCACATTACTATAACGACGCCGATAATGGTTAACAATATATGTAAGGTCTTGTTTCGAGCATAGTGTAACTGCCTTTTCATGACTTGAGCAATATCAAATTTATGCATCGCGAAAAAGATAAATAATACTAAAAATTGGGCTAATACAAATCCAATACTTAAAGATAAGTTATATAAAAACTGGGCTGGTGGTTTTTGAGTGATCATGGCTGTTAATCCTAGTGTTCCAAACACAATTATGATAGGTACCACCATTTGAAATAATATGTATATCGGTATGATTAAAAAATCTTTTTTCATGATTTGTGGTTGGTTCCATATGTCACGTTGTCTTTGCTGTTGACTCATGTGTCACCTCCTCAATCGTATTCTATCATAATTACTTTATCATTTTATGATTCATATTAATACATTATTTAACTTAACTTTCCTAATATAAATATTTCATAAATTTATACAATTAAAATTCTACAATATAAATTTAACCGGTTTCATTGTAAAACATAAAGAAAAGTGTATCATAGTGTTGGAGTAATGATTAAGGGGGGCATTTTAATGAGTGTACTGACTACAATGCAGTTTATCGTCAACATCATTATTATGATTTTTTTATTGGGGGCATTATTGCTAGGTATCATCTGGCTAATCAAAGATAAAAGACAAACACAACATAGTGTATTAAGAAACTATCCACTATTAGCTCGTATTAGATACCTTTCTGAAAAAATGGGACCAGAACTTAGACAATATTTATTCTCTGGTGATAATGAAGGTAAACCATTCTCTCGTACAGATTATAAAAATATTGTACTAGCAGGAAAATACAATTCAAGAATGACAAGTTTTGGGACAATGTCAGATTATGAAGATGGTTTTTACATACAAAATACTATGTTTCCACTACAAGCGAGTGAATTAAAAGTTGATAATACGACACTACTTTCAACTTTTATTTACCAAATCGAGAATGAACGCTTATTTAGTCGTGATGAACATCGTAAAAGTAAGCAAGTGGATCCATTCTTTTTAACTGATGACAATGCGGTAGTTCTTGGTGAACATCTAGAACATCCTTATAAGATTAAACGTTTAGTTGGCCAATCAGGTATGAGTTACGGTGCTTTAGGTAAAAATGCTATTTCAGCTTTATCTAAAGGTTTATCTAAAGCCGGTACATGGATGAATACAGGTGAAGGTGGTCTATCAGAATATCATCTTAAAGGTGATGGCGATATCATTTTCCAAATTGGGCCAGGGCTATTCGGTGTCAGAGACAAAGCGGGTAATTTCAGTAAAGAACAATTTAAAACAGTGGCTGAACGTAAGAATGTACGTGCTTTCGAGTTAAAATTAGCGCAAGGTGCCAAAACACGTGGTGGACATATGGAAGGAAATAAAGTGAATGAAGAAATCGCTAAAATCCGTAATGTAGAACCATTTAAAACGATTAACTCACCGAACCGCTTCGAATTTATTCATAATGCTACAGACTTGCTCAATTGGGTAGACGAAATACAACAACTAGGCCAAAAGCCAGTTGGATTTAAAATTGTTGTCAGTCGTGTTGAAGACATCGAGACACTAGTCAAAACCATGGTGAAACTAAATAAATATCCAAGTTTCATCACTGTGGATGGTGGCGAAGGTGGTACTGGTGCAACATTCCAAGAGCTTCAAGATGGTGTTGGATTACCTTTACTAACTGCCCTACCTATCGTGTCTGGCATGTTAGAGAAATATGGTGTACGAGATCGTGTGAAAATTTTCGCATCAGGTAAACTGATCACACCAGACAAAATTGCTATTGCTCTTGGTTTAGGTGCCGATTTAGTTAATATCGCGCGTGGCATGATGATTATTGTAGGTTGTATCATGAGTCAACAATGTCATATGAATACATGTCCTGTTGGTGTTGCTACAACAGACCCAAAGAAAGAAAAAGGATTAATTGTTGATGAAAAGCAATACCGAGTAACCAACTATGTCACAAGTTTACATGAAGGTTTATTTAATATTGCTGCAGCTGTAGGCGTATCAAGTCCAACAGAAATCACTGCAGACCATATCATTTACCGAAAATTAGACGGCGGTACACAAACCATCCACGATTACAAATTAAAATTACTATCATAATAAGGTGTACATACAAGGCGATTACTTTACAAGTGGTCGCCTTTTTCTGTGCTTTTATCATAGACACTCATCTATATAGATGATAATCTATATATGTTTTGGAGGTAATTATGTCATATCAACAATTAGCATCTATATTAAAAGTATTATCCGATGAAAATCGATTGGAAATTTTAGATATTTTATCATGTGGTGAACTATGTGCGTATGATTTACTACAACATTTTGAAATTTCCCAACCTACATTAAGTCACCACATGAAAGTTTTAGTTACATATCAATTTGTCACAACTAGAAAGGTAGGCAATAAACGCTTTTATCAATTAAATCATGAATTTTACACACAAATCATTGATAATTTAAACCTTATTAATACAACACATGATCAGTGTGTATGTCAGTCAGTGAAACGAGGTGATCATTCATGTTGACAACCCTTGCTATCGTCATATTCCTTATCACACTCGTCTTTGTAATTTGGCAACCGAAAGGATTAGATATTGGTATTACTGCTGTCATTGGTGCCATCATCGCAATCATTACAGGTGTTGTTAGCCTTTCAGATGTAGTTGAAGTGACTCAAATTGTTTGGAATGCCACACTCACCTTTGTCGCAATTATATTGATATCGTTAATTCTAGACCAAATCGGCTTTTTCGAGTGGGCAGCATTACACATGGTCCGAGCATCTAAAGGTAATGGTCTCATCATGTTTGTTTTAATCATGATTCTTGGTGCGATTGTCGCTGCTTTCTTTGCCAACGACGGTGCTGCATTAATCTTAACCCCTATTGTTTTAGCTATGGTCCGTCATTTAGGATTCAATGAGAAAATGGTCTTTCCATTTATTATTGCAAGCGGGTTTATCGCAGATACGACGTCGCTACCAATGATTATTAGTAATTTGGTTAATATTGTCTCAGCCGATTACTTCGGCATAGGTTTTGGTGAATATATGAGTCGTATGATAATACCTAATCTATTCTCATTAATCGCTAGTATCGTTGTTTTATGGATTTATTTCAGAAAATCAATTCCGAAACGTGTCGATACCACTCATATCAATCATCCATCATCTGCCTTAAAAGATTTACGTCTATTCCGAATCTCATGGATTGTCCTTGTAGTATTGATGATTGGCTATTTCGTAAGTGAATGGCTTCAAATACCTGTTTCATTGATTGCAGGTGCCATTGCCATCATTTTTATTTTACTCGCACGACAATCCAAAGCCGTTCATACGAAACAAGTCATTAAAGGGGCACCATGGAATATTGTTATCTTTTCAATTGGTATGTATCTAGTCGTTTTTGGCTTGAAAAATGCCGGTATCACAACTATATTAGCTGATACACTATCACATATTTCCGTTCATGGTTTATTCGCAAGTATTATGAGTATGGGCTTTATCTCAGCTATTCTCTCTTCAATGATGAACAATATGCCAACTGTCTTAATTGATGCGATTGCGATTGGTCAGTCAGGCGTATCTCATTCACTTAAAGAAGGTATGATCTATAGTAATGTGATTGGTTCAGATCTAGGTCCTAAAATCACACCGATTGGTTCACTAGCGACATTATTATGGTTACATGTATTAGCACAAAAAGGTGTCAAAATTTCATGGGGAACATATTTTAAAACAGGTATTGTGATTACTATTCCAGTCCTATTCTTCACATTACTAGGCTTATATTTAACGTTAATTATTTTTTAATAAGGAGTTCTAAACATGACAAAGAAAATCATTTATTTCATTTGTACTGGCAATTCATGTCGTAGTCAAATGGCTCATGGCTTTGCTGAAAATATTTTAGATTCAAGTTGGGAGGTATATTCAGGCGGTATTGAAACACATGGTGTAAATCCAAAGGCTATCGAAGCTATGAAAGAAGTTAATATCGATATTTCACAACATACATCAGATTTAATACAACAAGATATTCTAAATCGTGCTGACTTAGTCGTTACATTGTGTAGTCATGCTGATCAACACTGTCCTACTATACCACCATCAGTAAAGAAAGAACATTGGGGCTTCGACGACCCAGCCGGTAAAGATTGGTCAGAATTCCAACGTGTTAGAGATGAAATTAAAGTAGCTATCGAAAACTTTAATCAACAACAATAAAACACATAAAATAAAAAGCCAGTACATGCGATAGCAATTGCATGTACTGGCTTTTATTATTAATCGTCATGGTCGGTCATATTACTTTTTTCTTTTAAACCATTACGTTTCATTTGGCTAACTGTTTTATCTAAACTTACTTTATTATTTTTACCTTTGACTGATACAAAGCCTAATTTTTTCTTCAATTGATCGATATCAGCTTTTTCGTAATCGATGTCTATATGTTCCACAGCTTTATCATCTTTGTAATCAATTTTGAATGATACACCTTTGTCACCTTTAAATGCCTTCTCATCTTTCTTTAACATATCTTTGGCTTGTGCTTTATCAATACCTAAATCATCATATTTCAAAGTACCTATTGTAGATTGTTTCAATACTTCGTCACCTTTATATGTAATCGACGTAATAATCTGTTTACCATTAACGTCACCCTCGAACGTTTTCGTTTGCTCTTTACTACAAGCAGCTAGTGTAATCGCACTTAATGCGATAACTACTAGAAGTGAAACTAGTTTTTTCATATGATCGCCTTCTCTCACTTGTTTATTGGGGCAATGGTACCATTACCTGATTTATTATTGATATTAATATACCCTTATTCCTTAAACATTTCCATCAATACATACCATTAAATGTCCTATGTTAAACTATATGTAACTAATGATTGGGAGGATGATGGTATGACTGAGTCTATACAATTACTTAAAGAACTGACTGCTACCAATGGTATTGCAGGTCGAGAAATGCAAGTGAAGTCTATAATGAAACATTATTTATCACCAATAAGTGATGCAATCGTAGAAGATAATTTGGGTGGCATATTCGGTAAAAAGACCGCCACAAATGGTTCTAAATCTATTTTAATATCAGGACATATGGATGAAGTGGGTTTCTTAGTAACTAAAATTGATAAAGATGGTTATTTATCATTTAATCCAATTGGTGGTTGGTGGAACCAAGTCATGCTTTCACAAAAAGTGACTGTCACAACAGATGATGGTAAAGCATTAAGAGGTATTATCGGTTCTAAACCACCACATGTACTATCTCCTGAAGAACGTAAGAAAACCGTAGACATTAAAAATATGTATATCGATATTGGTGTGAATAGTAAGGAAGAAGCTGAGCAAGCCGGCGTGTCAGTTGGCAATATGGTCACACCATACAGTGAATTCGAAACACTAGCGAATGATAAATATATGACTGCTAAGGCATTTGATAATCGTTATGGTTGTGCATTAGCTATCGACGTTCTCAATGAACTAAAAGATGAAACGATAGATATTAACTTATATTCAGGTGCCACAGTACAAGAAGAAGTTGGATTACGTGGTGCGAAAGTGGCTGCACAAACCATTCAACCTGACTTAGCCATTGCAGTAGACGTGGCAGTCGCATTTGATACGCCAGGAATGTCTGGTCAAACAAGTGACAGTTATTTAGGTGGGGGCCCTGTTGTCATTATGATGGATGCTTCAAGTATCGCACACGAAGGATTACGTCAACATGTCAAAGAAGTCGCAAAACAACATCATATTGATGTTCAATGGGATACTACACCTGGTGGCGGTACAGATGCAGGTAGTATTCATGTTGCGAATGAAGGTATTCCTACAATTACATTGGGTGTCGCCCTTCGTTATATGCACTCTAATGTATCGGTCATTCATAAAGATGATTATGATCGTTCAGTACGTCTTGTTGCTGAAATTGTGCGCTCATTAAATGATCATACGTATAACAATATCAAATGGTAAGCTAATCCTTTGGGAGGTGACTTTATGATACTATTTGGCCCATTAAAATGTTCTCATTGTCAACGTGAACTTAAAGAAGATGAGCCTATCTATATTAAAGTTAAAGGAAAAGATCTTCATGGATATACTCACTTAGGCGGTTGGGCCGACCAACAATATAAGTTATGTGAAGCATGTGCAAAGCAACTCAAATAGATTTAAAGCCAAGATGTCACTTATTTCCTGGGACATCTTGGCTTTATTACTTATATATGATTATTTGATTGATTTCTTCCAACTATCATCACTTAACATTTCACCTGGCCATGTATATGCCATCACGCCACCATCAATACGAATCGTTTCACCTGTAATAAATGAACTATCGTCAGACGCTAAGAATGTTACTAATTTACCTACTTCATCTGGTGTACCTAAGCGTCCTAATGGCGTCACCCATTTTTGATTTTCACGGAATGTTTGCCCCGCTTCATCTTGAGCCGTACCAGCTAAATTATCTACTAATGGTGTTTCTATCGTGCCCGGTGCAATGGCATTAGCACGGATATTGTCACGACCATATTCAATAGCAATGGATTTCGTAAAGTTAATCACTGCACCTTTAGCAGCATTATAACCAGAACGATAAAGATCTGCTGCTTGCCCAGAGAATGAAGCCGTATTAATGATTGAACCACCATTATCCATCATTAACGGTAAAAGGAATTTCGTTACTAAGAATGTACCTCTCATATCTACACCCATAATTTTATCAAATACTTCAACTGGGTATTCATGAATACGTCCTGCACCATTATCAACACCCGCATTGTTAAATAATATATCTACATGCCCAAATTCCGATTTAATTTGGTTTGCAAAGGTTTGAACTTGTTGCTCATCAGAAATATCTACTTGAAATGCTGTCGCTTGTCCACCTTGTTGTTTAATATCTTCAACTGTTTGATTTAATTGATCAGAAATGTCTAAAGCCAAGACGTGTGCACCTTCTTGGGCTAATACATTGGCAGAAGCTTGACCAATACCTGTACTTGCACCTGTCACAACTGCTACTTTATTCTCTAAACGTTTCATATAACGTCACTCTCCTCAATATTTTCCTAAAATGAAATCTTAGTATTGTTGTTCCACTTTCATAATAGGACTAAACGCCGTAATGACAATGATAACGCTTTAATTCAAAATAAATACTTCAGATCTTGATCACACATATTGAATTTACATTTACTAACGAATCATATATACTTCTTTTTAAATTTCAGAAAATTCTTATCATTATATGTAATATTTGCTATACTTTTAGATAATTTAACTAAGGAGTGGTTCATGAATGGCAACAAACTCAAAGCAAAAACCATCAATCGTTAGTAAATTTTTAAATGGGGTCGAATGGGTAGGTAATAAATTACCTGATCCAACGGTACTCTTCTTCTTAATGTGTGTCGGACTTGCCATTATTACTTGGTTTGTTTCTCTATTCAATGTTTCCGTCAAACATCCAGGTAACGGCGAAACTATTCATATCAAAAGTATTCTAAGCCATGATGGCTTTGCCATGATTATGAATGATGCTATTAAGAACTTTTCTGAATTCCCTGCCCTTGGGCTTGTACTAGGCGTCATGATTGGTATTGGTGCCGCTGAAAAATCAGGTTATTTCGATAAACTCATGATTTCAGTGGTCAATCGAGCACCAAAGAAGTTAATCGTCCCTACCATCATTTTGATTGGTATCGTTGGTAGTACAGCTGGTGATGCAGCAACGATTATCTTACCACCTTTAGCAGCAATGCTATTTATCAAGATTGGTTATCACCCTATCGCAGGTCTAGCAATGGCGTATGCATCTGCTGTTGGTGGATTTGCTGCCAATTTAGTCGTAGGTATGCAAGATGCGTTAGTCTATTCATTTACAGAACCAGCTACAAGAATTGTATCTGAAAAGATTAAAACCAATGTAGCTATGAACTGGTATTTCATTGCAGCCAGTGTAGTTGTGTTATTACCTACCATTCACTTAGTGACAACAAAGTTAATTATTCCTAGACTTGGTAAGTATGACGATTCAGATGCACACGATGATATGGAAGAGACGTCTTCTCATATCACACCTGTTGAGAAAAAGGCATTATTTTGGGCTAATATGAGTTTCATCGTCTTACTTGTGTTACTCATCATTTGTGCCATTCCAGAGCATAGCTTTTTAAGAAATGCTAAAACAGGCAGTCTACTTGATGATGCACCTTTAATTAATGGTGTCGGTCTCATTATCTTAGTCATCTTCTTAGTACCGGGTGTGATATACGGTGTCTTAAGTCATGAAATTAAAAACACTAAAGATTTAGGACAAATGATTACTGATTCAATGTCATCTATGGGCTCGTTCATTGTCATTGTATTCTTTGCAGCACAACTCCTCGCCTTCCTAGAATGGAGTAACCTTGGTGTAATTACAGCAGTTAAAGGTGCCAAATTACTACAACATCAAAATGGTATTGTACTGATTATTGGTGTCATCTTCCTAAGTGCACTCGTCAATATGCTAGTGGGTAGTGCCTCTGCTAAATGGGGTATTTTAGCACCAATCTTTGTGCCAATGCTTATTTTAGTCGGCTTTCACCCTGCCTTTACTCAGGCTATATATCGAGTAGGCGATTCCATTACTAATCCAATCACACCAATGATGCCTTACCTACCGTTGTTGTTATCTTATGCTCAAAAGTATGATGAAAACATGAAACTCGGCACCCTACTTTCAAGTCTAATGCCATATTCAATCGCCTTAACGATTGTATGGACACTATTCACACTCATTTGGTTCTTACTAGGTATTCCAGTCGGACCCGGTGGACCACTACATGTAAAATAAATAGATTGCATCATCTTTAAGCCACTTCCAACAGACATGGAAGTGGCTTATTTTCAAGTACAATTAAGAAAGAAAACATGTTGAACTTAGACAATCTTTTTTGATTTACAAAAAGATGAAATTTTCTTAGAAAAATACCTTAAAATTCTTTTCATTTTATATAACTCATGTAAAATGAAATTAAATAGGGGTATGACAATTGTTCCCATAAAACATAGGAGGCAGTGATGGAAGAACGTATTGGTTTAATAGATATTGGTTCAAATACCATTCGTCTTGTTATTTTTGGATTTGATAAAGACACAGGTCTAAACGAAATCCTTAATATTAAGACGCCCGCACGTCTAAGTCAGTATTTAACTAAAGATAACGATATGAATGACGAAGGGATTCAAGTACTTACAGACGCGTTAAGTAGCTTTAATAAAGTAGCAACGACATTTAAAGTAGACGAATTACATCCAATTGCAACTGCAGCAATTCGTCAATCAAATAATCAACAAGATATTATCAAAAAAGTAAAAAAAGACACAGGTGTAGAGATTAAAATCGTTCCTGAAGAGGATGAAGCATTTTACGGCTATTATGCCATTTCACATACAACTGATATTGAAGATGGTGTCTCAGTTGATATTGGTGGCGGATCTACAGAGGTCACTTTATTTAAAGATAAAAAATTAAAGGCTGCACACAGTTTTCCATTTGGTGTTGTATCGCTCAAACGTCAATTCTTTGGTGACAAAGATCATAATGATAAATCAGCGATTAAAAGTATGGAGAAATTCTTATCAGAGCAATTCGGTCAACTTGACTGGCTTAATGATCAAGATGTCGCACTTGTTGGTGTAGGTGGCTCAGCACGAAATGTAGCTCGAATACACCAGTCAGAGCATTCTTATCCTATTGGTGGTGTTCATAACTACACGATGTCAGATAGAGATATCGAAGAAGTATATGACTTAATTCGTAAAAGTTCAAGAGACGACTTAACTAACCTAGACGGATTAAGTCGCGACCGTGTAGACATTATCTTACCTGCCGTTTCAGTCTTTAAAACACTATATAAGAAAGTGGATGCGACTCAGTTTACTTTCTCAAGAAAAGGTATTCGTGAAGGTTATGTAATGAATCTCATTCGTCAACGTTATCCAGAAGAATTTTCAAAAGATAATGTAAGACAAGATGCTTTACGCCATTTAGCAAACGAATATCACATTGAAGCAAGCAGTGCTAATCGTCGTCTTAAACTAGCAGAATCACTATTATCGCAACTATTAAAACGTTCAGATTTGAAATTAAGCGACAAAGATAAAGAGCTCTTCGTTGAAGGTGCCTATCTTTATTATTTAGGTAGTTTTATCGATTCTGATTCAAGTTCACCACATACCTACTATCTAATTGCTAACTCAATGATCAACGGCTTTTCACATAAAGATCGTGTTAAGTTAGCATTACTTGCAAGTTTTAAAAATAAATCACTACTTAAGTTCTACTGCAAAGAAACACATTGGTTCGGTAGTAAAGAGACCGAAACGATTCAAGCCTTAGGTGGTATTATCAAATTTGTGAATGCACTCAATATTTCTCATACAAGCTTTGTTGAAGAAGTTGAACTCAAAGCGAAGAAAGACGATAAATATGAGCTTCACGTGTTCTACAAAGGGGAACCCATCGCCGAAGAATATCAAGCAAATCGTCAAAAAAAACATATTGAAAAGATATTAAAAGGTAAAGTCACGATCGTCTTTACAAAATCTTAATAATTGTATGGTACTTTTAAACTACATGAGTATATAAAAAACGATGAGGTGTTTTAAGCGTATGCAAACTCAATTGGGAGAAAAGGATATTAATTTACCGCAATACTATAACAACCGGGAGTTAAGTTGGTTAGACTTTAACTATAGAGTTTTAGAAGAAGCCTATGATTTTAGTAATCCACTACTCGAGAAATTAAATTTCGTATCAATTTTTAGTTCGAATTTAGACGAATTTTTCATGGTGCGTGTTGCAGGACTTAAAGATCAGGTCAAAATGGGCTATGATAAACCTGAAAACAAAGCACAAATGACACCTCAAGAGCAATTAGAAGCTATAAAAAAGAAAAATACAGAGTACGTTAACATTCAATACAATCGCTACAATGAATTAATTGAAGAGTTACGTAACTATGAAATTGAAATGGCTCAACCTGAGGACTTATCAGAATCACTATTAAATAGACTAGATCATGAATTTAAAACGAAAATTTTACCTACATTAACGCCATTAGGTATAGATGCCTATCATCCATTTCCAAAATTGAATAATAAAAGTTTAAATATCTTTGTAGATATCGATACAGAAGATGCAATTAATTCAGCAATTGTTCAGATTCCATCATTAATACCTAGATTTTTAACTTTAAACGAGGGGTATAAGCAATATGTGTTAATGGTAGAAGATGTTGTTACATTCTTTATTAATCAACTGTTCGTTGGTTACGAAGTATTAAATACATTTGCTTTCCGAATCACAAGAAATGCAGATTTAACCATTCACGAAGACGGTGCAGAAGACTTATTAATTGAAATCGAACGCTTCTTAAAAGAACGTAAAAGTGGCTCAGCCGTACGTTTAGAAGTGGATGGTCGTACTGCTGTACGTGAAGATATTGGTTGGATTATGGATCAACTTGAAGTTAAAGATGACGACGTCTATTTTGTAGACGGTCCTTTAGATTTAACTTTCTTATTTGGTTTAGTTGATCACTTATCTCATAAGTTAAGTTATTTAACTTACGATAAATACACACCACAAGTGCCTCGTTCACTTGGCTATAACAACATTTATCAATTAGCTTTGGAACGTGACATTTTCTTCCACCATCCATATGAATCATTCGAACCTATTGTCGATTTTATTAGAGAAGCTGCCGAAGATCCAAATACCATTGCAATCAAACAAACGTTATATCGTGTAAGTAAAGATTCCCCTATTATCAAGAGCTTGAAAGAAGCTGCCGAAAAAGGTAAACAAGTAACGGTCCTTGTCGAATTAAAAGCACGTTTCGACGAAGAAAATAACGTTCATTGGGCACGTATGTTAGAAGATGCGGGTTGTCACGTCATTTACGGTATGACACACCTGAAAACACATAGTAAAATCGCACTAGTCGTGAAGAAAATAGCTGGTGAATTAACATCATTTGTACATCTTGGTACAGGAAACTATAACGACAAAACTGCTAAATTGTATACAGATATGGGTATTATTACGACAAATAACGAAATTGCTGAAGATGCGATTAACTTCTTTAATTATTTAAGTGGCTATTCAGTTAAACCACAATATAACAAGTTGATTGTGGCACCGTTTGATATACGAGATGTCTTTATTGATCGCATTGATAAAGAGATTAGTAGTCACTTAGAACATGGTAATGGGAAAATCATGATGAAGATGAACTCATTAACAGATAAAGCAATTATTGAAAAATTATTTGAAGCATCACAAGCTGGTGTAAAAATCCAATTAATTATTCGTGGTATTTGTTGTTTAAAACCAGGCATCCCTGGTATCAGTGAAAATATTGAAGTTGTAAGTATTGTTGGTAGATTACTTGAACATTCTCGAATTTATTACTTCCATAATAATGGAGACGAACGTATCTACCTATCATCAGCCGATGTAATGACACGTAATATGATCAAACGTGTAGAAATCTTATTCCCTGTAGAAGATAAAAACATTGCCGCACGTTTATTAGACTTTATGAACTTACAACTATCTGATAACCAAAAAGGTCGTTATCAAGATCAATATGGTAATTATCATTATATCGAAAACAATTCGTCACCTTTAAATTCTCAAGCCTACTTGATGCAAGTTGCACTTAAATATGGTCAAGAATTAAAACGACAAAGCGCGCAACCATCCGGACGTGCCGTGCGTTCTAAACGAGGTGGCAGTTGGGTTAGTCGCTTACGCGATACGCTCAAACGTTAATTTAATCAATCAAGGGCTGGAACGTTGTCGTTCCAGCCCTTTTACTTATTTTTCAGGATATTGATACCAATGTTTTAAAAATTGATATAGCACATCGCTATATTTTTTAAGTTCTTCTTTTTGTATTTTTTCATTAACGCTATGCGCCTCTTCTAGGCTGCCCGGTCCATATAAGATGGTTGGAATATCAAAATGGGCAATCCAACCACCATCAGTCACTGTCGTACTCATACCATATTTTAATGGAGTTTGATGTACCGTTTGATGTGCTTGTTGTAATTGATGAAAACCAGGGTGGTCTACAGGCACTGTAAAACTTGGGAATATTTCTCCCTTATCTTCAATCATAGATGTACCGCCCCACTCAAATTCAAGTGGATTGTCCTTTAGCCACACATCAGCTTGTGCCACACGATTTAAATAATCTTCGATCTCTGTTACTACATCTTCGTATGACTCATTTGGTAAATAATGTACTGTAATCCATAATCGACATTCATCAGCAATAAATGCTGGGTGTCTGCCACCTTCAATTACTGCAGGATTAATGGTATTGGCCCCTGCTGGCATATCTGGATAATGCTTCATTACAGCCCAATGCCGTTCGAGTTCATTCAATGCTTGGATGATTTTAGTCATTTTTTCAATGGCACTCGCACCAAATAATCCACCACCTGCGTGAATCGTTTGATGACGGGCACCATCATGTATTGTGTTCTTACTTTTAACTGTAATCCAACCTGTAATGACACCGCCCTGTCCTAGCGCTTGATTTTCACTTGTATCTAATACAAGCGCTAAATCACCTTTAGGTCCTACTTCACAAGCACGTTTAGTACCTGCTTCTCCAACTTCTTCACCAACCACTGACTGAACAATGATGTCACCTTTAGGTCGATGTCCTTCTTGATGCAATCGTTCTAATACATAAAATAATGATGACATCCCACCTTTCATATCACTGACACCTCTACCATATAACCAATCTTGGTGCTCCGTAAGTTGAAATGGTGGATATATCCAGTATTGATCATCTTCTACAGAGGCAACATCGATATGACCGTTTAAGATCAATTTAGGCGCTTGTGCATCTATACCTTTGAGTGTACCAATGACCACACTATCATTCTCATACATTGTTTCACGCTGTATGCTAAAGCCAAGTTGTTTTAACAACTGTACGATATCATCTTGTAATGGATCGGTGTTCCGACCTGGTGGACTTTCCGTTTGATAACTGACTAACCATTCTAATAACTCAAATTGACGTTGATTCAATTTACATCCCGTCCTTCATGTAAAATGATTTTATTAAAACGTTTACAATTTAAGTCTATCATGGTTATGATTTGAATTAAATATTATACAGGTCTTACTGTTACTTCATTAACATTCACATGACTAGGTTGTGTTAATGCATAAATGGCAGCATCAGCAATATTTTGTGCTTCTAGCTTTTTACGACCATTAAAGTCGTAATGCTCTGTTAATGGTGTTTCAACCATACCTGGTGAAATGCTAGTGACTTTGACACCTGTTTTGGCTAATTCTTTTTCTAATCCTTGAGTAATCGTATGCACTGCTGCTTTCGTGGCACTGTAGATCGCACTACCTTTCGTTACTTCAAATCCTGAAATAGATGCGATATTAATAATATGACCACTTGATTGTTCTAATAACTTTGGTAATGCAGCTTGCACTGTATACAATGTTCCTTTAACGTTCACATCAATCATTGAATCCCAATCTTCTACTTTATAGTCTGTGATTTTAGATGATTTCATTTGACCTGCACTATTAACAACGATGTCTAATCCACCAAAACTTGTTTTAGCAGTATCAATTAATGATTCTACCTCACGTTGTTTCGTTACATCTGTAGCTACCACTTTAACTTGATCGCTATCAAATTTTGTAGCAACTGCATTGAGTTTATCTGTATTTCTTCCAGCTAAAACAACTTTAACACCTTGTTCTCCTAGAGTAGTTGCGATTGCTTCACCAATACCGCTTCCTGCACCTGTTACGACTGCGACTTTATCTTTTAATTGATTCATCTTCAAAACTCCTTTTTATTTATCATTATTTTATAATTACCAATGACACTACTAAGTTAAACGTTTGTGAATACAATCTATTTAATAGTAAGTTTCAAACATTTGAAACTCATGATTGTAAAATTCATTTATAAGTTATAAAGTTAATGTGTAACTATCATACATGTTTTGGAATTATAGGGGGCAAATAATGACTTTTCATGATCGTATATTAAAATTAAGAGAACACAATCACCGCACGGCATTTGAATTTCGTTTCGAAGACTTATTTACTAAAGAGGAATGGTTAGAGATGTCTATCGCTGATCAAAAAGCTGCAGAAAAGCAATTCCAACGTGACATTAATCAAATGAGTGATGTCAGAATGCCATTCGCTAGTGTAGATAAAGCAAAAAACAAAATGTTCAATCTTATCTATGCCTATAACGGTATTAAAAAGAACTTTAAAGTCGTAGAAGACCAACAACATTCAAGATAATTCAAAAAAGACCGTACCTCATTTGAGATACGGTCTTTATAAACATTTCCAGAATTATACGGGGGGTATAATAATGATGCCTTCAATTGCTCACCAATGAAGGCAAGTTGTTAATTTACGATTAGGAGTCAAAATGAATTAGTTTGTCACTAATGTTTTTCGTTCTAAGCCATAGTAGTATAGTCTTTCAGCATCGATATAGGGGATTGAATCGATAGTTAAATAGCCATCTTTAATGTCGCCAATAATACCTTGGTTCACACCGGTATTGACATAGATTTCATAGCTACTTACATCAGAGAAAACAAGCTCTTCAATTACTTTTCTCACTTTTATCACTCCAACATGTCTTATTCCTTACAATTCATATACTACACTATTTTTCAGAAAATAAAAGGTGTTTGTGATTGTTTTCACAAAAATATCACTTTTTAAAGATTGTAAAAATAATGTTAACTTTCATATATAGAACTACATGATAATCTGAATTAATATTTTAATTAAGATATTAAAGCGCACATCTACTTAAAATAAAGCAACTTTAAGCTAGATGTGCGATATATTTTATATTGATTCCTTTGGTTTAATCTATAAAATCAACAGATATGGATTTTCGATATATTTGGCTAATACTTTTAGGAATTCTGCTGCGCCTGCACCGTCTAATATTTGATGGTCGAATGTTAAACTTAGTGGAATTCGAGACACTTGTTTAACATTGCCGTTATCCATAACAACCTCTTGTGATAATGCGCCTATACCTAAAATACCTGTTTCACCAACATTTAATATTGGTGTGAAGTATTCAATTTCACTTGCCCCCATATTCGTAATCGTAAACGTAGCCCCTTGTAATTGTACATCATTTGTTCTACCTTCACGCACCGCTTCAGAAGACTGTTTAATTTCATTGGCAAGTGAACCAACACTTTTAGTATTTGCTTGTGTTATAACTGGTACCATTAAGCCATCTTCAAGTGATGTTGCTACACCTAAATGCACGTCATCATATTCCGTTAATGTGCCATTTTCATAACGTGCATTCATAGCACCATAATCTTTAAGAGCTAAGACTACTGCTTTAGCAAGTAATGTTGTGACAGTTAACTTAACATCTTGCCCTGCGTTTTGTAGCTCACCTTTTAATTTATCTTTAAATTCTAATAGGTGATCAGCATCTACTTTACGATGTAACGTCAACTGAGCAGTATTTTGAAGACTTTGTCTCATATTTTGAGCAATATTTTTACGCATTGGGCTTAAACCCTCACCGACATTTCCTACTGCAAAGTTTGCAATTTCGGATGTATCTTGTTGCGGTTCGCTAGACGTATAATCTGCTTGATCATAACCATTTTCAAGTACACGTTGGATATCTAATTTAGTAATCCGTTGATTACCACCTGTACCATTAATACGTGTAATATCTAGGTCTTCTTTGTCAGCCATTTTACGTGCTAATGGAGAAATAAATAGACGTTGTTCTTGAGATGCGTCTTCTTGACTAGGCTGCTGAACCTTGTCTTCTTGATTTGTGTTTCCGTTATCTGCATCACTTTCTTTTGCTTTTTCATTAGTTTCATCTTTAGAATTATTTTCTTTAGATTGTTGCTGCGTTGATTCGCCTTCTTCTCCAATAACACCAAGCACTGCTTTAACTTTTGCTTCTTCTCCTGCTTGTACATTGATTTTTAATAATGTACCTGATGCTGGTGCTTCTACGTCTTGTGTTAACTTTTCAGAACTAATTGTGACAATACTGTCTCCTTCATTGACTGTGTCACCTTCTGATTTAAACCATTCTTCAACAGTTCCTTCTTTCATTGTCATTCCTAATTTCGGCATTATAATATTTTCACTCATGTTTCACACCCCCCATACTTATGATTTAGCTTGTTTTAAATCATCGATTAATTCTGATGCGACATCTAAAACTTTATCTGTATTTGGTATATAAGCTTCCTCTAAGTTAGCTGCAAATGGTACTGGTGTGTCTGGTGCAGTGACCTTTTTAATTGGACCATCTAAATAATCAAATCCTATATCACCAATCACTGATGCCACATCACCAGCTACATTACATTGTGGGTTAGATTCATCGATAACAATGAGTCGTCCTGTTTTCTTAACTGAATCTAATACGGTATCTTTATCCCAAGGTGATACTGAGCGTAAATCAATCACTTCAACAGATACATTGCTTTCAGCTAATTGGTCTGCCGTATCTAAAGCGACAGCTACCATTTTACCTATAGCTACAATGGATAAATCGCTACCTTCTCGAACAACATTGGCTTTACCAATTTCTACCGTATAATGTTCTTCTGGCACCTCGCCTTTTTGACCTAATAGTGTTTTATCTTCAGAGAATATCACTAAATTGTCATCTTCAATCGCAGCATTTAATAATCCTTTAGCATCATACGGATTAGATGGTACAACGACCTTAACACCTGGAATCGCAGCAAACATATTATATAGTGATTGTGAATGTTGTGCCGCTGCACCTGCGCCTGCACCATGTACAGTTCTAACAACTAATGGAATTTTAGCTTTCCCACCAAACATATAGCGCATTTTTGCCCCTTGGTTCAAAATAGGATCCAGACCAAATCCAATAAAGTCATTGAACATTAACTCTGCGATTGGTCGTAAACCAGTAGCTGCCGCACCAACTGCTGTACTTAAGGTAATATGTTCTGCTATCGGTGTGTCAATAACACGATCACGACTATACTTTTTAGCCAAACCTTTGGTTACACCAAATACACCACCAAATGTATCATCATCTTTGATATGTTCCACATTGGCACCACCAGAGACATCTGTACCAATTAAAATGACATTGTCATCCTTTTCCATTGATTGATCGATTGCTTCGTTGATTGCACCCATAAATGTTAACTTACGATTTTCACTCATGATGATATCCTCCTTTGCTTATGCAAATACATCTTTATATAGTGATTCGACATCTGGTAACTCACTTTGTTCTGCGTATGCAACTGAATCTTCAACTGCTTGTTCTGCAGCTTGTTCAATTTCCGTTGCTTCTTCTTCCGTTAACCAACCTTCGTTGATTGCTACTTTTCTAAATTCTTCTGTAGCATTTTTATCTGCATTACGATCATTAGGTGATTTAACCTTTTGTTCATCACCTTCAAAGTGACCATATTTTCGATACGTATCACATTCGATAAGTGTTGGTCCTTCTCCATTTTTAGCTCGTTCAACCGCTTCTTTAGCAGCATTTCTCACTTCAATCACATCCATGCCGTCCACTCTAACACCAGGCATGTTATACGCTTTAGCACGTTCTGCAATGGTTTCAGACGCACTAGCGTAATCATGTGTTGTACCTTCAGCGAATTGGTTATTTTCACAAACAAATATCACTGGTAAATTTAAAATAGATGCAAAGTTTAATCCCTCATGGAAATTCCCTTCATTGGCTGCACCATCACCAAAGAAACATACGGCAACATTTTCTTTTTTCTGATTTCTAATGGATATACCTGCACCCGTCGCAAGGCCAAAGCCACCACTTACAATTCCATTGGCACCTAACATACCTTTATCGATTTCAGCTACGTGCATTGAGCCACCTTTACCATGGCCAAGTCCATCTTTCTTACCCATAATTTCAGCCATCATGCCGTTTAAATCACAACCTTTAGCAATCGCATGACCATGTCCACGGTGTGTACTTGTAATATAATCATCATCTTCTAACAATGACATGACACCCGTAGCAACTGCTTCTTCCCCCACATACAAGTGAACGAATCCTGGAATTTGACCATCACTAAAAATTTTATGCACTTTTTCTTCAAAGTATCGAATTTCATTCATTGTTTTATAAATCCAACGTGCTTGTTCCTTTTCCATAGTCATTTCCTCCCCTTTAACCGATTCAAAACATCACATTTTTGTCACAAAATTCAGAAATTTAAATGTAAATTACATGTGTATAGCTTTTTTAAATAATGCATCTGCACCTTCACCTATTGCTTCTAATAAAGATGGATGAGGTTGGATAATTTGAGATAGTTCATTTATTGTGCCTTCTGAAGATTTGACACCTAAAACTTCACCAATGAGATCTGTCGCATGTGGTCCCACTATAAATGCGCCTAAGATTTCATTATATTGCTTATCAGACACTATTTTAATGAATCCTTGAGGCTCACCTTTGATCATCGCTTTCGCATTACCTTGGAAACTTGATTGAGTAACTACTACATCATAACCTGCATCTTTCGCCTGTTGTTCTGAAAGCCCAACGGATGCCGCTTCAATTCTTGTATAAATACATCTTGTAATTTCATTAGGATTAACAGGTTTTGGATTTAATCCAGCCAACTTTTCGGCTACTACAACGCCTTGAGCACTTGCAGTATGCGCTAATTGATAACCTTTGACTAAGTCTCCAATAGCATAAATATGGTTATTACTTGTCTGATTAAATGCATTCACTTGAATGAACGAACCATCCATTTCGATATTGAGCGCGTTTACGACTTGTGTATTTGGCTTTCTACCTGTCGCAATTAATAATTGATTGAATTCAACTGTGTCACCGGTTTCAAGTTGAATAGTATAAGGTGTTACTTGCTTAATTTGTGCTTGTGTAATGATATGAACACCTTGTTCTTCCAGATGTGCTTTCAAATATTCACGTACTTCTTCAATTTCAGTCAATAAGATATCATCAGCTACTTCAATGATTGTCACGTCTACGCCTAAATCAGCCATAGATGATGCTAATTCAGTAGCAATTACACCACCACCAATAACGGCTAAACGTTTCGGTAATGACTGTAGATTAAAGAAGGTATCAGTTGTTAGATAATCTACATCTTCGATACCTTTAATAGGTGGAACAAATGGTTGACTACCTGTTGCTAATATGATGTCTCTCGCCTTCAGTGATTGTTGATTCACTTCAATTGTTAGTCCATCTTTAACCACAGCTTCTCCTTGAATCAGTTCAACGTTATTCTTCTCAAGCAATTGTGTTACACCATTTGTTAACGTGTGAACAATGTTGTTCTTATGTTCAAATAAACGTGGATAATCAATATTCAAATGACCCGTTGTGATACCTAAATCATTAGCAGCATGGATTTGATGTACTTGAGACCCAAACTCAAGTAACGTTTTAGAAGGAATACACCCCACATTCAAACACGTTCCCCCAACATGTTGCTTTTCAATGATTGCGACTGATTTACCAAGTTGTGCCGCTCTAATTGCAGCCACATAACCACCAGGTCCCGCACCAATCACTACAAGATCATAGTTACTTGCCATATCACATCCCCCTTCCATATCATATTCATAAAAGCCATTTAATAATGAAAAGAAAACCCAAAAGAAACAAGAAAATAAAAAGCGAAGTAATTATTATAAATTGTGTAAGCGTTTTCTTATTCCTTTAATTACATATTACAACTAAAAAGATATTTGAGCAAATGAGAATAATAAAATAAATATTATTTAGGAAAACAAAAAAAGTAAGATGAACATTGCGTTCATCTTACTCGAAATAAAAAAACTATTAATCCTCAGTTATATATCTAAAAATATCATCTCTAACTGCTTGATGCATAGAAATTTTCATGGTTACCACGGAATTACCATTTGGCATTATATCTTCTTCTTCTGTACCTTTAATATAATTTGCTGTACCTAAATAATAGAAATACTTGCCATCATCATCTTTTTTCTTAACAAAAATATACATCGTTACATTATCTTCCGCATGTTTCAGTATATTTTGTACTTCAGGAGAGGTAATCTTTCTTGGAGAACGCGTATACCATTTCAATTCATCCTGACTCAAAAATTCATCTTCATATTTTGTATTATCACTTATATCTTCGTGTTTGTCATAAGTTATAAATATAGGTAAAGTTTGATGTTTCATTTTATATCCATTAATTGTTGCTGACTCATCACTATCCCAATTTAATAATTTTACGAAATCTTCTCTAGAATATTTGTTGTAAATAATCATTTTATTTCCACTATCTTGATATCGCATATTATTGTATTTAGATAGATCGATCAAATCTAAAAAGTAATTCTCAAATAATGGTTTCTTTAAGGCGCTAGAAAAATCACTTGTTAGCTCCACGTTTTTATCATTAATAGTTATAAGTGGGCTTCCATAAATATCTCCAATTGTTGCTTTAAATAATGTAAAATCTAAGACTTTTAATGATGTCATCACATCTTTTTCAGTTATATCATCATTTTGATATCTCATACTTTCAATTAAATTATCAATTGAAGTTTCGCCTTCGACTAAAGTTTCTAATACATCAATATCCACCTTTTTTAATCCTGGTGTTAACTGTCTAGATAAAAATGTTAAGTTCTTAAATTCATTAATACTTAACGTATCTTCAATATATTTATTTTTAGTTAAAAATTCATGATAATTTTTGCATTTAGAAAAAATAACACTAGGGTCCACTGAATTTTGTCTTATGAAATCCATTAACATAGGTTGTTTTCCTATTCTTTTCTTAACCGTTTCATATGCTTCCCTTAATAATTTTGGTTGATTAAGTTTAACAGCATCTAATGAATCATAAATTCGTTTTTTAGCTATTTCTTCAAAGTTAATAGTAGAAACGCCATTCAGTTCACTATTAGTTGTTAAGAATCTTTTATAATTGTCCTTATTTTGAGATTGATCACCTGATAAAGCAACTGGTATTAAGTAATTAGTTTTATAGTTTCCTATAAAATCAATTACTGTCACATAGTCCTTATTATCACTCTTTCTTAACCCTCTACCTAGTTGTTGAATAAAAATGATGCTTGATTCTGTAGGTCGTAACATTACAACTTGATTCACTTCCGGTATATCAATACCTTCATTAAATAGGTCGACCGTTATAATATAATTGATTTCCCCATTTTTCAAGCGGTCAATTGTCGTACTTCGCACATTGATATTATCTTTACCAGTCAATCCAACAGAAGGGATTCCACAATTGGTTAGTTTTTCTGCTAACTCATATGCTTCATCTCTCCGACTAACAAAAATCAGACCCTTTAATTCTTCTCCAGAATAACCATAGTAATCTGTTTTTTCTAAAATGTTCTTTAATCTTTCATCAGATGTTAAGTTCTTTAAATCAGTAACATCCTCATTTATTTCTCCGTTAAGTGAATAATCCGTAACACCAAAATAATGGAAGGGACATAAAATTTCACTTTCTAAGGCCTCTTGTAATCTAATTTCAAAAGCCACATTATAATCAAATAATTCAAATATATTTAGATCATCTGTTCTTTCTGGAGTTGCTGTCATACCTAACATAAACTTAGGTGTGAAGTAATTAAATACTTTCTGATAACTAGCTGCAGCTGATCTATGTGCCTCATCAAAAACAATATAATCAAAATGATCCTTTGCAAATTCTTTAAAATTCTCATTATTAGATAATGTTTGAATAGTAGCAAATAAATACCTCGCATTGATATCTTTATGTTTTCCAGTTAAAAGTCCAAATTCTTTTTCATCAATATGAGGCATTACTTTTCTAAATTCTTCTTTAGCTCTGTTTAAAATACCTTCATTATGTACTATAAACAAGAACCTATTTGGATTAAATGACCTAACATCTAAGGCACATAATATTGTTTTACCAGTTCCTGTAGCCGAAATAATTAAGCTTTTTTCTCTCCCTTCGTTTCTAAGAGCCTCTAAACATTTTAATGCTTCTTTTTGCATTTTATTAGGCTGAATATCTATAGCATTATTAAATTTTTCTGTAGATTTCAATTGTTCTTTTTGTATTTCAAATACTTTCTTTATTGACTTATACTCAAAAGTTTCTTGATATTCTTCAACCCAACTCGATGTCAGCGGTATACTTTTATCCCACAGATCATTAAATTGTGATTTCACATTATGAACTAATTCACCATTTCTATGCGTTGATAACAGAATATTGTGCTCATAGTTAATTTTCAATGCATTGGAAGTTAAATTTGAACTACCAATGATCATCGAAGAATAATTGTCATGATCAAAGATATAACCTTTAGCGTGAAATCCTTCTACATCTGTCAATCTTACCTCAACATTTTCTAATTTAAGTAGCTCATAATACATTTTAGGACTATTAAATCCTAAATAATTTGAAGTAAGTATTCTTCCTTTTACTCCTTTTTGGTTTAAATCATATAAATAAGATTTTAAACTAGCTAATCCACTTTCAGTAATAAAAGCCACTGATATACTAAAAGATGAACACTTTTGCAATTCTTGTACAACAGTTGATAAAACATTTTCTTTTTTATTATTAATTAATAGCTTAGGCGTAAAATTACCCTGATGTGATACATCTTTATCAATAAATCCTTTATATAGCGATTGTGTAAAATCTTCGATTAGCCTATTCATAGCTATTCTCCTTCTATTAATAATTTAACTGCTGGAACATCTGCTGGAGCCCATTCTATTGAATCAAGTTGATTAATTGGTAACCACTTTATCTCTTTATGTTCTGTTAAAGTAGGTAATTGTTGATTTAAATGACATTTAAAAGTTGTTAAATTAACAATACCAAAATCATATTCATGTTCTGTAGTTGTCAGTTTTTCTTTAACTGAGATATCACATTTCATTTCTTCTTTAATTTCTCTAATTAATGCTGCTTCTTCTGATTCTCCTTTTTCAATTTTCCCACCAGGAAATTCCCATAATAGCGGGAGACTCATATTTTCACTTCTTTGTGCACATAAAATTTTGTTATCTGAATATATTACTGCGCCAACTACATTTATTACTTTTTTCATAACTATCACCTTTTAAATTTGTTTATATATATTCATTCTATCAAATAAATTGAATATAGTAATTTATCTAATGAAAATTTAAGATCAATACTATATTTAATCATAAAAAACTGGACAGAATGTCTTATCTGTCCAGTTTATTTTGCTATTTTACTTTATCAAATAATTTTTGGAAGTTGCCTGCAGCATTTTCTTGTTTAAGTTCTGCTTTTGTCGCAACATTTTGTAATGGTGTTTTTACTATTTTATCCATGTATTCTGCAAATTGTTGGATATTATCTGGTTCAACTAAATAGCCATTAACACCATGTTCAATGATTTCACTTGGGCCATATCGTACATCATATGAAATGACCGGACAACCTACTTCAATACTTTCCATTACAGTTAATCCGAAACCTTCATATTTACTAGTTAATAATGAAGCTCTAGATTTCCTAAATTCATCTAATGGATTATTAGTATAGTCGTAAATCTTAACTTTGTCTTCTAAGCCATATTCATCTATTAAATCTAACATCAGTTGTTTTTGATTTGCTTCGTCAGGGCCAAATACAGTTAAATTTGTTTCATGACCAATTGTTAAAAATTGTTGATATGCTTTAATTAAATGATCCACTTGCTTTTGAGTGCCTAATCTACCAATAAATACAAATCGGTCTAATTTTTCAACGTTGCCATTTTCTGGATAAGGCTCAATAAAGTGAGGAATAACAGAAATTTTACTATCATCAATATTAAATAAGCTTTGAATGTCATTCTTTTGTTTCTGAGTAAGCAATAAATATTGCGCTACTTTATTAGAATTCTCTAATGCTGTTTTATATGAACCTTTGATTTTGTCACCATCTAAATGACTATTATGGAAAACAAGGACATTTTTAGTTTGGTGACTCTGATTTAACATAGGTTTGTCTAATACTCTAGCATCGTTAAAAACGATATCCCCATCATTAAAACGATGTTCAAAATAATATTCAAACAATTCTTTTTCAGATTTAAATGCACATAAGAATTTATCGTCTTTAAATACTTGTATAAAATCGATGCGTTTATCTACACTTGAATCAAAAAATTTCTTGCAGTAGATATGTCCCTCAGTATCATAGTATTCTTCTAAAATTTTGAAGAATGTTTTTGATGAAAAGTATACTTTTCTATGAAGTTGACCGTAAGTGTTATATTCTCTACGTTCAATTCTTTTTTTCGACGCTGGTGTCATCACATCTTCAAATTGTAGCATATTTGTGCCTTCATAATATTTTCTATAAAGGACATATGTTTCCCCATCATAATAACGAATTACATTACCGTTATTAAATTCCTTCTTTTCTAAACCTTCGATTTCTTTATTCATTTCCTTATAAACTGGCTTTTTCTTAAATTTAGTCATTGGGATAGACAATAATTTAAATCCAGACAACCAATCATATAAATTTTCAAATTCAGTATTTTTCGTTACAACGTCATCTTGTAAAAATTTTTCATAAACTTCATTATAATTTGCGTTATAGTTGGTAGTGTATATTTTATTAACTATATTCATCTCTTCATCTAAAAACTTAATACGCTTTAATAATGCCTTGGTTCTCCCACCGTGTACTGGTGGTAGTGTGCTCGTAATTGTATATATCATAAATAATCCCCACTTTTATTAGTTAAGCTAATTATATGAAACAATCTAAAAAATGTATATCAATTTAGTAAATCAAAATTATTTATTTACCATTTTATTACTAATAACTATTAATTTTATTTATTTAATCGTCTAAAATTTTCTAGTAAGGTTTTATATCTTTTTAATGTAACTTGCAATAAATGTACTATATAATAAGGATAACTTACATGCGTACATTACTACCTTTATACCCGTTACATGGTATAGTTAATTTTAAATTAAGCATTCAATTTTATATGTCGCATCATTATTTTTTAAAGGGGAATTTATATTTATGAAAGATAATTGGATTAATGTCATTGACGACAGTTTAGTTAAAGACTTTTATAATCAACAATCTTCAGAGGAACAACAAGAAGGATTTGAAACAACGCTTGCTTTTGGTACAGCAGGTATCAGAGGTAAATTAGGTCTTGGTGAAGGCCGTTTAAATCGATTCACAGTTTCTAAAGTTGCGCTTGGTTTAGCGCAATTTTTACAATCAAAACATGACTTACCTGTAGCTGTGATTCACTATGATACAAGACATTTATCACCTGAGTTTGCTCAAATCATTGCGACGATTTTAGCGAGTCACGATATCAAAGTTTATTTATCAGATACGTATCGTACAACACCTGACTTATCATATGCAGTGAGATTTTTAGAAGCACATGCTGGTGTCATGATTACCGCAAGTCACAATCCTAAAGACTATAATGGTATTAAAGTTTATGGCGAAGATGGTGCACAACTATCTACAGAGCCTTCTAATGTGTTAAGTGATTACATCAATGCTTTAGGTGATCCACTAACTATTGAATTACCTCAATTATCAAATGAACAACAATCATTGATTTTATCTGTGCCAGATGAAGTAAGAGAAGCTTATTTCAAAGATGTTCAATCATTAGTTGGTGATATACCACAATCTGATTTACAAGTGGTATTCACAAGTTTACACGGTACAAGTGTACCTGTGGTCCCTGAAATATTATCTCAATTAAACTTTAATCAATTTAATTTAGTTGAAGCACAATGTAAACCAGATCCTAATTTCAGTTCTGTCGCTAGTGCTAACCCAGAGGATCACAAAGCATTTGACCAATCTATCGAGCTTGCAAATCAAGTCAATGCAGATTTATTAATTAGTACGGATCCTGATGCAGACCGATTAGGCATTGCTGAACGCGATCAAGAAGGCAATATCTATTATTATAATGGTAACCAAATTGGCGCCCTTTTATTAAATTATCAAATCAAAGCAACATCACATTTAAACAATAGATTAATGATTCAATCCATTGTTAGTAGTGAATTAGCTAAATCTGTGGCACGTCATCATGGTGTTGCATATAAAGAAGTGCTCACAGGATTTAAATATATTGCTGAAGCAATCAGAAATATGTCTGAAGATCAAAATTATTTATTAGGCTATGAAGAAAGTTATGGTTTCTTAGCAGGACCTTTCGTTAGAGATAAAGATGCCATTCAAATTGTTCCACTTATCATCAAGTATGCATCTGAACTTAAAAATGAAGGCCGAATGTTAAAAGATGATTTAGAAGATATTTATCAACAAGTTGGACGTCATAATGACCAATTGTTCTCACATACTTTCGAAGGTGCTAAAGGTAAAGCTATTATTGATGATATTATGAAATCCTATAGAAACAACCCACCTCGTACAATTAATGGATTAGACGTTCTTGCTATTGAAGATTATGAAACTGGAGAAAAAGTTGATTTCCAAACAAATGAAACAACACCAATCACGCTCCCTAAAGCAAACGTGCTTAAAATATATTTCAAAGAAGGTTTTATTGCTCTAAGACCATCTGGTACTGAACCTAAAATTAAATTATATGTGTCATTAACGATTGATCATTTCGACGATGTAGCACAACAAATTAATGAAGAAATATTTAATTAAACATACCACAACTTCCCTTCCAATTAGGGAAGTTGTTTTTAGTATTATTACAATAATGAGTTAACTCATTATTGTACATATCCTCAATTGATAATGACTTTATACCTTTCTTCACGTATAATAATATTAAGTTATTTCGAAAGCGCTTTACTCAAATAGAATAACTTACCAACGCAACTTATATTTTCATGAGATTTTTATTCTTATTAAAAACGGAGATGACTAGACAAACATGAAACAATATCTTACAGAAACACCTCAACATATTGTCGTATTAAAAAAGATTAAAAAGTATGAAGATGCCAATTTCACTAAAGACATAGCTGTCATCAGTAAGGGACAATGTATAGAAATAACTAGTATGGACAAGAGTGATAAAGGAACGCCTAGATTGGTAGCTAAAGAGGGGTACTATATTACCGCTAATGAAGATTTCGTTGCACCTATTAATCTTGATAGTATCCAAGGCTATATTACTCATGCACCTAAAGCGATTGAAATTGTTAAAAAGTGTAAGTTATATGAGGATGTTGGATTTAAGAAAGATCCTATTAAATCATTAGAATTAGGTACAAAATTAGATATTATAGATATTGAATTTACGAGTAAGTTAACACCTAGATTAAAAACATCGGATGGACTTTACGTCACTGCTAATCAGAGTTTCGTTAAAGTTTTAAAATAACGCAAAAGCACCAACCATAAGATTGCTATGGTTGGTGCTTTTTGATTTTATAAGTCTAATTGCTTAATAAATGCTTTTAAGTCGTCTTTCATATCTTCGTCTTTTAATGCATATTCAATCGTTGTTTTAACGAAGCCTAGTTTTTCGCCGACATCGTAACGATCACCTTCGAAATCGTATGCGTATACTTGGCTTTCGGCATTCATACGTTCAATTGCATCTGTTAATTGAATTTCGTTACCTGCACCTTCTTCTTGTGTTTCAAGATAATCAAAGATTTCAGGTGTTAGTACATAGCGTCCCATAATCGCTAAATTAGATGGTGCTGTACCTTGTTTTGGCTTTTCTACGAATTTCTTAACTTCATAACGTAAACCTGATTTTTCTAATGGATCGATAATACCGTAACGGTGTGTATCTTCTTCAGCTACTTCTTGAACACCAATTACGGATTTACCTGTTTCATCGTAAACATCCATCAATTGTTTAATTGCTGGCGTTTCTGATTCCACAATGTCATCACCTAATAATACAGCGAATGGTTCATTTCCAATGAATTGACGTGCTGTATGAATGGCATGACCTAAACCTTTTTGTTCTTTTTGACGAACATAGAAGATGTTAGCTAAATCTGTTGAGTATTGAACCTTTTCTAATAGGTCATTTTTCCCTTTTTCTTGTAATACCATTTCTAATTCTTTTTGGTTATCGAAATGATCTTCAATCGCACGTTTATGTTTACCTGTAACGATAATGATATCTTCGATACCCGCTCTTGATGCTTCTTCAACAATATATTGAATTGTTGGTTTATCTAAGATCGGTAACATTTCTTTTGGCATTGCTTTCGTTGCTGGTAAAAATCTTGTCCCCAAACCAGCTGCTGGAATAATTGCTTTTTTTATTTGTTTCAAAGTCTCTACTACTCCTTTAAATTAAAGTATGAAGCTTAATCATATTTACCTTATCTTATCATTAAATAAACATTGTGCCTAGTTATACCTATATTATGAATATCACACTATTTTAACATTTGATTTTAATTGACCAAAACTTATCATATCCTTTATTTCATTCTCTGTTTATTGCAATCAAATCAATGGCATAGTATTATTGAAGTATAAAAATACAACTAGCAACCATTCGACTAGTCACTAGGTGGAAAAACTAAGCAACATATTTTGAGCGTTAACTCAATTCATATGTTTTACACAAACAGCTTTTAAACTCGTCTTATTCACAGTAAGACGGGTTTATTTTTTCGCTCGAATGTGCTTGATAAACAACATAACAATATATGTAATAGTTACTGCTAGTGGTATGTACACAATAATGTGTAAAGAAAACTACCGACTGTTTCCAGCCGGTAGTTACATCCTCAATGTTATACAAATAAACTAATAAATAAGATAAAGATGATGCCTGATACTGAAATGATTGTTTCTAGTAATGACCATGTTAAAAATGTTTCTTTAACTGTTAGTCCGAAATATTCTTTGAACATCCAGAATCCTGCATCGTTCACATGAGATAAAATCACACTTCCTGCACCGATTGCCAACACAACAAGTGCGACATTGGCATCTGAAGCTTGCAGTAATGGCATCACAATACCTGTCGTAGATATGGCGGCTACAGTTGCAGAACCTAGTGCAATTCTGAGTACTGCAGCAACAATCCATGCAAGTAGAATTGGTGACATGTGTGTACCTTCGAACATTTTGGCGATCGTATCACCGACACCACCATCGATAAGGACTTGCTTGAATGTACCGCCACCACCAATGATTAATAACATCATGCCTATGGGATAAATAGCTTGAGTAACTGATTCCATGACATGGTCCATTTTTCTATGTCTTAATATGCCCATTGTAAATATGGCAAAGATAACTGCGATCAACATAGCTGTACCGGCATTACCAATTAAATAAATAATTGATTCAAATGCATTTTTAGGTGAATCATGTCCTGTGATAAGTTGTACTAATGTTGAAACGAGCATTAAGATGACTGGTAATATCGCTGTTAAAATACTAATCCCAAACCCTGGCATTTCTTCTTCAGTAAATTCCTTTTGAGCACCTAATGCTGAAATATCTCCCTCTCTACCATATGCAGATGGAATGATTTTTTGTGCGATTTTATTAAATAATGGTCCTGCGATTAAAGTAACAGGAATTGAAATAATAATACCGTAAAGGAGTACATGACCAATATTCGCTTTTAATTCTTTAGCTATAACCACTGGTCCAGGATGTGGCGGTAAGAAACCATGTGTCACTGATAATGCTGTAACCATTGGTAATCCAAGTTTAAGTGTAGATACATTCGCACGTTTGGCTACTGTGAATACTAATGGAATTAATAACACTAATCCCACTTCAAAGAATAAAGCGATACCGACGATAAATGCAGCAACGAGCATCGCCCACTGTACATGTTTTTGGCCAAATTTGGCGATTAATGTATCGGCAATGCGTGTTGCGCCACCCCCATCAGAAAGTAGCTTCCCTAATATCGCTCCTAGCCCAAAGATAAGTGCAATATGTCCTAGCGTACCACCCATACCCTTTTCTATCGTTTCCATAATTTTATCTAGTGGCATACCTAGTAATAAAGCAGTAACTATTGATGTAATGATTAGAGAGATAAAGGTATTCAGTTTTAAAAAGATAATTAAACATAATAAGATTACAATTCCTAAAACAACGCTAATTAACGGCCAAATTTCTGTAAACATGGCATTCCCCTTCTTCCTATAATGTGTCTGTTCTTATTTACAAAGTTGCTCGAATTCGAAAGTGGCAAAGTGACGTTGTAACTTAACTATGCAATGCTATCTGTGTCTCGCACTGTTATAAATCAAACCATATGCTGTCGTTGAAATGCGGCAATCTCACTATACGTGTCGGTTAAAGAACGACTAATATTGATAAAGATACTTACAAGTTGTTGATAAATATCGACGATTTCTGAATCAGGTTGATGTTCATTTGTCGTACCTACCATTTGTTCAATTACTGAGAAGTCATCAATTTCACCGAGTGCTTTCATACCTAATACACATGCACCTAGGCATGAACTTTCATAGCTTTCTGGCACACTTAAATGTGTGTCAAAGATATCTGCCATCATTTGGCGCCAAATTTCACTTTTAGCAAATCCACCTGTTGCTTTGATTGTACTTGGTGTTTCATTCATCACTTCTATCAAAGCTAGATAAACTGTGTATAGATTGTATAAAACGCCTTCTAAGGCAGCACGTATCATATGTTCTTTCTTATGAGATAGTGTTAAGCCGAAGAATGACCCACGTGCATCGGCATTCCATAATGGTGCACGTTCTCCAGCAAGATAAGGATGGAAGATTAAGCCATCTGCGCCTGGTTTAACACGACTGGCGATTTGAGTTAATACGTCATAAGGATCAACACCTAAACGTTTGGCTGTTTCGACTTCACTTGCTAATATCTCATCACGAAGCCATCTTAAGATAACGCCACCATTATTAACTGGTCCACCAATTACGTAGTGTTCATCTGTAAGGACATAACAGAAGATACGACCTTTATCATCCGTTCTTGGTTTATCTATGACGGTTCTAATAGCACCAGATGTACCAATAGTAACGGCGACTTCACCTTTACGATAACTATTCACGCCTAGATTAGATAACACACCATCACTCGCACCAATAACTACTGGGGTATTTTCATCGACACCCATTAATGTAGCGTAGCGTTTCTTCATCCCTTTTAAAATATGTGTTGTGGGCACTAATTCTGGTAGCTGCTGACGTGTGATACCTAATAAATTTAATACGTCGTCATCCCAATCGAGTTGTTCGAGATTGAACATACCAGTAGCTGAAGCCATGGATTGATCGATCACATATGTCTCATATAGTTGATATAAAATATATGTTTTAATATCTGCAAACATGGCAGTACGATTGAATATATCTGGTTGTTCATGCTTCATCCAAAATATTTTCGATAATGGTGACATAGGATGGATAGGTGTTCCTGTTCTTCTATAAATATTAAAACCATCATGTTGTTGATTAATTTGGTCGGCATATTTACTTGCTCGATTATCTGCCCAAGTTATATTCTCTGTTAAGCGTTGATGTTGTTCATCCATCGCAACTAAACTATGCATTTGGGCACTAAATGAGATTAATTTAATATCTTCCTTAGCAATATTTGCTTCTCTGATTACATATTTGACAGTCATCAATACTGCATCAAATAATTCATCTGGATTCTCTTCAGACACATCAACATTTGGTGTATGTAATTCATAACCGATGTTATGTTTCATAATGAATTGTCCATTTTCATCATAAAGTACTGATTTGGTGCTTGTGGTACCAATATCGACACCAATCATATATTTCATATCTTATCTCTTCCTTTCTAAAATATTAGCGTAACCAAAATCCTTCTATATCTTTACCTACATCATCAAAGTTTAAATGAAAGGCTTGTCTCAACGTCTCGGCATTTTTATTTTCAACTGCATCTACAAAGACATTGTGATTTCGATGTATACGTTCAAAATCATTAGGATCTTCCGACATTCTGTGTCTCATCGATAGGAGAATGAGTGACTCCATTACTGGTTTCAAATGATTCCAAAATGTTCTGAGATATTGGTGATTTGAAGCTAAAATCATAGCTTCATGAAATTCAAAGTCATGTTTCGTAAATGATTCAGCATCTTCAAATTGTACTGCTACTTTCATCATTTCGAGTTGCTTTTTCATTTCTTTAGCTATCGGTTGTGTATCTTGAGATCTTAATCTAGAAAAGGCAAACGACTCTAACATTAAACGTAAGTCATATAGTTCTCTTTTTTCTTGTTCACCAAAAGGTAAGACTTGTGCCCCCATTCGTTCTAAATGAATGAGTTGATCTGTTTGTAATAACTTGAATGCATCTCTAACAGGCGACCGACTAACATTAAATTGTTTAGCTATTTGATTTTCAGTCAATAGCGTTTCTGCTTGAATATCACCTTTAATAATCCTTAATCTTATTTCTGCAGCTATCGCCTCACCTGTAGTTAAATGTCGCTTCCATTGTTCTGGATAGCCATATGTCATAGCTCACACCGCACTTTCATTTGTCGTTCTATACTTGTATACAAGTATATTAATACATGACGTACATTTTTGCAAACGCTTACTTTTATTCAAACCATAAAAAGCCTCGATTATTTAAGTAATCGAAGCTTTAACAGGCGGACTAAATTATGAAGATTGAGCTGGTGTTTCAATACAATAATGGATTTCATGACAATTGGGAATACATTTTGCAAATAGCATACGTAATTATTCTTGAATCCATTGTTTGATATGATCTACAACACCTAATTCTTGGTCTGACTTTGTTTCTAATACACTTGGAAAATCAAGATGGCCAATTCCTTCATATACGATTTCTTTTGTTGTGCCACCATAAATTTTGAATTGTTCTAATGTCGCTTGTGAATCTGTATATGGAATAATCTGATCCTCTTTACCGGACATGAATAGTATCTTTGGAAATGTTTCTATGTCTTCAATATCTGGTAGGTAATCAGCATTAATCGTATATAAAATATCTGTGATAATGGTCTTAATAGGTGCGACGAATTGGAATAGTTCAATCGCATTTTCTTTTTGTGCAAATATCGTTTTATCGAGTATGTATTGTGGCAAATTCTTCACTGCATCGATTTCATCTTTTAAAATGTCTCGCTTACTATCTGAGGTAAATAATCGTGCTAACATACTACCATCTGGTGTGATTTTTGCAGCACTGTTTAGATAAATCAAATGCGAAATAGGTAGCGTATTAAATTTCAATAAACGTGTAGCAATCATACCACCCATAGAGTAACCAACTACTTTTATTTCTGACAAATGTTGTTCCGTCACTATTTGACTTAATACATCATAAACGCGCTCTGAATAATCATCTAATGTGTGGTTATCTCTTTCAATTTCAGAACTCTTACCTCTACTAGGGCAGTTGATAAATATCAGTTTGTATTCTCTCATGTATGGTTCAAACATAGTCATAATTTTATATGTAAGTAATGCGCCATGAATAAAGACAATAACCTCTTTGGAATTAGGATTACCTGCATATATCACTTCACTTTGCTCATTTTCATAATTATTTAATTGGTATAGTTGTGTTTTAAAATTTTGCTTATTCATCTTAACCCTCTAATTCTAAAAATCATATTATATATATTAAATATTTTATCATATTACTTTAATTAAAATCCTTTTTGCATAAAAATAAGTAGTAAGTCGTCATTCTTTTGTAAATTGGCGACCTACTACTTTATTCATCTTTCTTTAATGGTGATGTTAATCATCCTTAGATATTTCAGTATGAATCTGTTGCATTTTACTTTCTACATCGGTAATCTCTGTTGCACATTGTTCTAATAGTCCTTTATATTTTTCAGTATTGGCATTATTTTTATAACGTATTTTATGTTCTAGACTCGCCCACATGTCCATACCAATCGTTCTAATTTGAATTTCTACTGGAATAATTTCTACAGAATCTGCTAAAAATACTGGAATCGACACCACAATATGTAAGCTGCGATAACCATTTTCTTTAGGATGTTCAATATAGTCTTTGCGCTTAATTAATTTGACATCTTCCTGTTTTAATAACATCTCTTCAATAACATAAATGTCGTCCATATAATTACATATCACCCTAATACCAGCGATATCCATAATGTGATCTCTAGCACTTTGTGCACTAATGTCTAAGCCTTTTCGTTTAAGTTTCTTAACTAAACTCCCCATCTCTTTAACACGTCGTTCCATATGGTGTATGGGATTATGTTTATATCTATGATTGAAATTATCGTCTAAAATGCTTAACTTGGTACTTATTTCTTTAAGTGCAGATGAATAAATGTGATCGAGTTCAACAAATCCTACTAAAATATCAAATGCTTCATCACCATTTTGAATAGCACTCAAACTATTTTTAAATTCGTATCTCAAGTCTTCAAGGTATAATGATGGTTTTCTCTCTACATACATATGATTTCCTCCATCTCTTTTATCACTTTCATTATATCGAAGTTCAATGAGAATAAGAAATAATTGCATTCCCTACTTTAGTCGTAAACAATAAATCAGGCTATCCCTGATATGGAGATAGCCTGATTAGTCAATTATTCATCTTTTTGGTGTTCCACTACTTTAGTATCTTTGTTATCTGCAATGTGTTGCGCACGTTTTATTGCATCTTTTTTATACTTAAATGTTTCAGATGCTTGTTTTGCATCTTCTGTTTTTACTTTCCACTCACCATCTTCGAAATATACATGAACTGGCTTTTCATTTAATTCCGGTTGGGCTGATTTGTCTTGTTGATGTTGTGTGATATGTTTATTTTTAAGTTCTTCTAGTTCATCTTCAGATGCTTGTTTATACCATTTTTCAGCTTGTTGCGTAGCTATTGGAATCACATCTGATTCCTTATAGCCATCTTTTAGCATAGCATAAGCAATATCAATCGCTTTTTTACGTTCTAATTTGTCTAAATTCTTTAGGCTTTGAGGATAATCTTCCATAGTCCATGGCATTGTATTTCATCTCCTAGTTAATGCGTGTGATAGTTATCTTTACCACTCTTTTCAACTATTCAATCACCATCCCCGGACTCTGACGTTAGACAACCCTCAGACTGACTAATCATTCGCAAACTTAAGCAAATGCTAGTGTTTCACTTGCATCTTTACGTTCTTTTTGACTATTATTTTGAATCTTCATTAAGCCTGACTTAATATAATTATATTGTGGTAAATCGGTTAAATCTTTCACTTCTAAATGAGAGTGTAATTCAAAATGCTTAGCAATATTTTCAAAGATAGCTAAGTATTCGCCCATTTGTTGATCGTCAATTCTTGTTCGATTTTTATCATTCAAGGCTCTACTTAACATAAAACTAATTTCTTCTAAGGCGAATATACTTGGGTAGTAATATTGAATGACTGATTTATTACTAAACAATTCACCGTTTGCTGCGTTATACATTTGTGTCATATTGTTTAATCTTACTGATAAGATTAGATTTAAATGTTTTTCTTGTTCCTCATTTTTATATTCATTGCTGGAGAATAAATAATGGAAAAATTTCGCTTCTTGTCTCACAACATCTGCAATGGTGTTCGGTAATAATGCGGATGCCGTACGTTGTCCTAGTATAAATAAACCAAGTAATGCAATGGCAACCCCCATAGCCACGTCAACAATACGCGGGAAGGCAATGGATATGGATAAGTTTTGCGATGCCAAACCATTCAATAAGATAACTTGTATCGTAATAAATATAACTGCAAAGGTATAGTTAACACCGACAAATGCTTCTGTCATCATCGCACCGAAGCCCATTAATATCACTGCTAGTGGTGCTGGTACCGTGAAGGCTAAAATACCTGACAGTACTACTACACCCAGTAACGTACCTAAACTTCTGGCCATACCTCGTTCTAATGTGTGAATCGTTGATGTTCCTAATAATAAAGTATGTGCAGAAAGCGGAATCCAATATGCTTTATCAAATCCAAAGAATAAAGCTACAAAGATAGCCACTGCAATGATTACTGTATATCGTAATGTGTTTCTAAACACAAGTGAATCTAACGTTAAATTTTGTATAATACGTTTGCTATATAGAGGTTTACGGATGTTTGCCTCATGTTCTAAATGTTCAGAATCTGCGTGAGCAATTTCGTCAATTTTTAATATATGACTGATTAAGTTTTCAAATTCTGGACTTACATCTACTTCTTTTTTCCAGGTTTGATGGTTACTAGATGGATGACGTATCTTATCAATGATAAAATCTAACATTTCAATCAGTTCATTTGGTAATGGGCGTGTGCCCTTTTCATTTAATTCGAGTAATTCTGAGTAAATACCTTGTGCTGACGTATGTAGTAATAGTAACTTTTGAAATCTTGTACTTAACTTACCATTACTAGAAGATGATGTGATGAGTAATTTGTCAGATGCTTTAAAGGCAGATACTGCAGATGTAGCCACTTTCTTAAATTCTTCTGGCTCATTGTAATTTTTCATTAAATCTTGAATTACTTTAAAGTCCGAATTAATGGCACTGTCTTCAGTTCTTTCTTTTTTCATATATACGGTTAGGATTACGACTAATGTTGCAAATGCACCACCAATAAGAATACCAAGTCCTCTCACTAATGCTTGATCAGGTGCAATGGGTAAGTTCATTGGTAAACAAAATGTCACGATGAAGAATGTTGATGATGGGCCAGCAATTTTTAATGCTGTGAATATATAAAATGGCACCACCGTTACAACTAGTAGTAAAATACCAAAAATGAGTGGTTGGGCAGCTGTCAATGTCCCTAATATCATACAAACTGCGAAAGCTAACGAACAAAGTACCACCGTTCTAATCATAGATTGTGGCGATCCTTTAAAAACATAAATATGCGCTAACCAGTAGCAATAAGTAAACCAAATGAGAAAAATCCAAAATAATAACCTAATAACGCAGGTATAATCATTAGTAAACCTTGTCTGATCCCTTTAAACGTATCAATCTTAGATCGATTAAAATAAAATACTGTCTTTAAGAAACTCTTCAAAACATGCTCTCCTTTCTATTTTTATTATTTGAACATAAATAAGAGAACGGAAAGGTTCTCATTTCAATTTTGAAATCAGCTTTATTCCGCTCTCTATGGCGTTAATTTATCGGATGTATTGCTTGCAATTCATCAAAACACAAAAACTATTATAACATTTCTCTCTTACTTTGATGAATAATTCCCTTTATACCGATATAAATATTTATTTAACTTGCTGAGCCACTTCAATTACTGGAGCTTCAACTACAAAGTTACCAATCTCATTTTTAAACATTTGTAAGTGCTCAGACTCATTATGTGACTTAATAGCCGCTTCATCTACATAGTTCTCAACTACGATAAATATATTTCTATCTTGCACATCTTCATAATGGCTATAGAATAATACGCCTTCCTCTTTTCTTGATTCGGAAACTAAATGTTCCATAAGTTTTAAATATTCATCACGTTTTTCTTCTGATATTTTTATTTTTGCATTAATTATCATCATTCGAATCACACCTTCCTATACTATAATTATGCACTTATTAAAATATAAAAAGCAATAAATGAGTTTGACACAAGGTATTGAAACCTTATTTTTACTCATTTATTGCTTGGATTTAAAACCAACAAACTATTTAACTGATTGATGTTCATCTATGACTAATGGTTGATCTGGTTTAACGAAGAACCACATGATAATCGCTAATATTGCTGGAATAATTAATAATTGGAACGTCATACTCCAACCAAGTTGTTCAACAAATGCACCTGCTAAAAATGGACTTGTTAAAGCACCAATGTTCCCCCATAAATTCATCCAACCTGATACTGTACCAGAGAAGTTACGACCTAAGTCTGTCGCTGCGGCCCAACTCATACCCATAGACATACCGACGCCACCTAAGCCGAGAGATAACCAGAATATAGTGACATATAAGTTTTCAGTATGTACTGCAAAAAAGATTGATATTGAAAAGACTACAAATCCAAGAATCGCAATGACGCCACGCGCGACGAAACGAGATTTACCAGTATTTAAAATCTTATCTGAAATCGCGCCACCAGATAAAATTAAGAAGAACATTAATAACCATGGTAATGAACTAATTGACATATCTTTAAAATCAACATGGTATTGTTCTGTTAAATATGTTGGTAACCAAATTAAGAATAATGTAATGACGAATTGTACTACAAAGTACTGAATCGCAATCGCATAAAAACTAAAGTGAGTTAAGAAACGTTTCCAAGGTGGTAGTGATTTATCAGTATCTACTATGTCTCTATGTTCAGTAATAAATCGTTTTTCGGCTTCATTGACCATTTTGTGTTGTTCAGGTAAGTCTTTAGCAATAATCGCCCAAAGTACTGCCATCACAATGCCGACTGCACCAAAAATATAAAAGACAGCTTGCCAATTAAATGCATTAACAATTGCAATCGTGACAATCGGTGCTAATACAGGACCAAAATATGAACCTGCTAATAACGCACTTGATGCTCTTCCTTTTTCATTTTTAGCAAACCAATAAGAATTGAACACTGCATTAGACGGATACATAGGTGCTTCTCCCACACCAAATAAAAATCTAACAAAATATAATAAACCATGATGCTTAATCATACCTGTGAGAATTGTGAAAGCACTCCACCATACTAAAGCAATCGTAATCATCTTACGAGGTCCAAATTTCTCTGCTAACATCCCTGAAGGTACTTGCATTAACGCATAACCTAATGAGAAAAATGATGCTAATAAACCAAATTGTGTTTTTGTTAAATGTAAATCTTCCATCATTGGTACTGCAATATATGAGATATTAGATCTATCCATATAGGCTATAACGCCAATGAGAAAGAATGCAATCGCAAAAAACCAACGAACGTTACTTCTTTTTTTATCCATTTCTTTTCCTACTTCCCATAATGATATGTTATTTCTATGTGTTGTCGTTAAGTTTCAGAAATTCCAAATGATGACTGTTTAACTTCTAATCACACATCTATTAAATTCTTGTAGCGCTACAATTTTTATTATAATAGCACGAAATGGAAACGGTTACAATATAAAATTAAAAAAATATTCATAATTTATTCAATAAAAATTAACAATACTTACATTTAATTTTCACTATTTAAATAAGCGATTCAATTTCATTTACATCTTCATCTAAATTGATTATTTACATGTACTTATTTTTCATTAAAAGCTAATTATAGATGGTTGCCATGTTTGATACCGACACTAAAAAATAGTAAACTGTATGTAAATTGAAAGCGCTATTCCATCCATACAATTAAATATAAATCCACTGGAAGTGCCTTTGTTTAAGGCTGAGAGTAAAGATGTGACTTTATAATTCCTAGAACCTGATCCAGTTTGTACTGGCGTAGGGAAGTGGCATAGCTATGAATTTAAAGTACTCATTAGCAATTTAACGCTATTTCCCTACTATGTGGAAATAGCGTTTTTTTTGTTGAGGTGATGTATATATTTATTGCGATAACTTATTATAAAGAACTGTCATTACAGGATTTAAAGCATTTTATGACTATAGAGCCGGCCATTGATGGCTTACTCTTTAGAACGCCTATGTCTACTTTGGCGTTACAACGATTTATTACACGACTCATTGCAGTAGGATTTCCCAAAGATAAAATAATGATTCACAGTAATCTTAACTTACTCAAAGCTTTAAATTTGCAGTGTATTCATTTTAAAGAAAATGACAAACGCGCATTTTTATTAAAACAACAATATCCTGAGTTAATCGTCGGTATGTCAACGCATAATATTGAAATGGTTAAGCAATGTCATGCGCATCAATTAGATTATGTCTTTTTCGGTCATATATTCTCTACATCGTCGCACCCAGGTGAACCACCACGAACAAATCAAGAGATTCATGACGTACTCAAGATTGATATGCCTATTTATGCTATAGGCGGAATTTCCCCGTCCACCATTTCACAATTACCTACAGGATTTGATGGTCTATGTGCAATTTCATTTTTTATGACCTCTACTGTTAGTGACATTAACTCTTTAAAAAGGAAGTGGCATTCTCATGCATGATGTTCTTATTATTGGTTCCGGTGTTATAGGTATGTCGATAGCTCGACAACTAAGCCAATCACATTTAGATATTGCTATTGTAGACCGAGATATACCCGGTATGCATGCCTCTTATAAAGCTGGTGGCATGTTAGGCGCTCAAAATGAGTTCACAACTGATAGTGAATTATTTCAATTAGCAGTAGCCTCTAGGTCTTTATTCCCAGAATTAAGTGATGCCCTCTACCATGAAACTGGCATCGACATTGAATTTCAACAATCTGGATTAATTAAAATGGCATCTTCAACCAAAGACGTAGAACGGTTAACTCAACAATATGACTTCCTTAGATCCAAAGATCCTAGCGTTGAGCTACTCTCAGATGATGCGTTATTTAACCTTTCAAATGGTCATATTGAACCAACTGACTTAGCTATATATATTCCAAAAGATGGCCAAATCAACGCTAATCACTATACTAAAGCTTTATTACAATCAGTGATTCAACGAGGTGTGCATCGCTATTATCAAACAGAAGTACAACACATTCATCACAATAATGGTTATTACACAGTTACAACTCATCAAAGCGATATTCATGCTAAAAAAGTAATTGTGGCAGGTGGTGCTTGGTCTACTCAGCTATTAAAAGATTACGCTATACCAAGACAAGTGATTGGTGTTAAAGGTGAGGTATTATTAGTTGAACAACCCTCACTTAAATTAAATCATACTGTGTTCATGACAAATGGCTGCTATATCGTTCCAAAGGAAAAACATCGCTACTTAATTGGAGCGACAAGTGAATTCAACAATTATAGTGTCGGTAATAGTGAGGTTGGTATTTCATGGCTACTCAAACATGCTCAACAACGTATACCTGAGCTATCGCATAGTCATATTCTTAAACAATGGTCAGGCATAAGACCTTACACAGAACATGAATTACCTATCATGGATCAAATTGATGACGGTTTATTTATCATCACTGGTCATTATCGAAACGGTATACTGTTATCCCCTATTATCGGTCAAGATATTGCCAATTGGCTATTATCCGGAATTAAACCAGCAGGCTATTCAGCATTTAGTTTATCAAGGAGTGAGCAAAATGAAGTGTATCATTAACGGAGATTTATTTACTTTTGAACATGAAGATTCGATTACACGCATATTAGAATCCTTAGAATTAGACCCTCAACGTGTAGTAGTTGAACATAATCAATCTTTAATTAAGCAAGACGATTTTGACAATCAAATGGTCAGAGAAGATGATCGTTTAGAACTATTAGAATTTGTAGGAGGCGGATAATATGTTAAAAATAGGTCATTTAGAATTAAAATCTCGATTATTATTAGGTACAGGCAAATTCGAGGATGAAGAAACGCAATCCAAAGCAATTAAAGCAGCCGAAACAAACGTATTAACATTTGCAGTTAGACGTATGAATTTATACGATAAAAACCTTCCAAATCCACTAGCTAATGTGAACTTAAAAGATTTCATTACATTTCCAAATACTGCAGGTGCCAAAACCGCTGAAGAAGCCATTCGTATTGCAGAAATTGCAAACCACGCTGGTGTATGCGACATGATTAAAGTCGAGGTCATTGGTGATGATGAAACATTATTACCTGACCCCTTTGAAACGTATGAAGCTTGTAAAGTGCTATTAGATAAGGGGTATATCGTCTGTCCTTATATCTCTAATGATCTTGTGTTAGCTAAAAAGTTAGAAGCATTAGGTGTCCATGCGGTAATGCCATTAGCGTCACCTATTGGTACAGGTAGAGGGATCAATAATCCACTTAATCTAAGTTATATTATTCAAAATGCTAACGTCCCTGTCATTGTAGATGCCGGTATTGGTTCACCCAAAGATGCCTGTCAAGCGATGGAATTGGGTGCAGATGCTATTCTATTAAATACGGCTATATCTGCAGCTAAGGATCCTATTAAAATGGCCGAAGCTATGAAATTAGGAATTCAAGCAGGTAGACTGTCATATGAAGCTGGTCGTATTCCTGTTAAATATACAGCACAAGCATCAAGTCCTACAGAAGGTTTAGGCTTCTTATAATGTCACGCTATGAAAGACAAACACGCTTTCAACCTTTTGGAGAAGCAGGACAGGCTCAATTAGAGCAAACCAAAATCATGATACTTGGTGCTGGTGCATTAGGCAGTCATATGGTAGACCAATTAGCACGCATGGGCGCGCATCAACTAGCAGTCGTTGATATGGATATTGTGGAATTATCCAATTTACACCGCCAAACTTTGTATGATGAGCAAGATGCACAACATATGACATCTAAAGTTGAGGCACTTAAACAGAAAGTCTTTAACATTAATCAACATGTACAATTAAAGGCTTATCACCAAGAATTGTTGTCTACAAATATCGAAGATATCATTAAAGACTTTCAACCAGACATTATTTTAGATGGTATGGATCATTTTAAAATACGTTATTTAATTAATGAAGTGTGCCATAAATTAAATATTCCTTGGATTTATGGTGCAGCTGTCGGTAGCAAAGGCACCGTTTATGGCATTGATTTTACTGGTCCTTGCCTTAAATGTTTATTACAACAAGTACCTCAAACTGGTGAAAGTTGTGCTATCAATGGCGTCTTGCCACCTATCGTTTCGATTGTAGCAAGTTACGAAGTGGCTGAAGCTATACGTTATATTAGTGGATATGGGTTTTCCCAACAATTAATCACATTAGATGCATTTAACATTCAACATCAATCATTAAATATACGTCAATTAAAGGATGATCAATGTCCAGTATGTCATTTTCAAAAATATGACATATTAAATGATAAACTGAATCATACAATCGAACCATTGTGTGGAGATGCAGTCAGATTTAGATTGCCTGCCCACAGTTTCGATTATGCATCAGATTTCCCAGGACATATGATTAAATCCACACCATTTGCTAAATTAATCCAACACAAGGATTTGGCATTCACACTATTCAAAGATGGCCGTATGAATGTACATGGTATTACAGAAGAGACAGATGTTCATGAACTTTATCATCAACTTTTAAAATCAATAAAATGACAAATTGACTCCCCTTTTACAAGCATTTACGTATTATTTTTATTATAATGGTTTTACCAAACTATATTACTTAAGTCATATGCTTCAATGCATAAAGGAGTCTATTCACATAAATGGAACAAATTATAACGAATTTTATTAGTCAGTGGGGATACACAGCTATCTTTATTCTCATCTTGTTAGAGAATGTATTACCTGTAGTCCCTTCGGAAATTATTTTAACCTTTGCTGGTTTACTATCAGTTCAATCTCATCTATCCATTTGGACGTTATTAATCATTGCGACGATTGCGTCATTTATCGGATTATTAATTCTATATTATATTTGTCGTCTTATTTCAAAAGAAAAGCTATATCACTTTGTCGATCGTCATGGTAAATGGATGAAATTAAAAAGTAGTGATTTAAAACGTGCGAATGACTGGTTTAAACGATACGGTGCCTGGGCAGTATTACTTTGCCGCTTTATACCAGTATTACGTGTATTAATTACTATTCCTGCAGGTATCAACCGTATGAATATTGTGAAGTTCACATCACTTTCACTTCTTGGTACAACGATTTGGAACTTCGCATTAATTTTACTAGGTCGCCTATTAAGTGATAGCTTTGGCGCCCTTATGAATGGTATCCATACGTATTCTAGAATAATGTATGTCATTATCATCATCGCCGTTATTTACTTTGTCATCAGATACTTTGTCAAACGTAAACGCGTAAAATAATTAAATATATCACATGCCAACATTGTGCGCGCACAATGTTGGCTTTTTTGTGTTCTTCTGACTTTTTAATGAACAATGCTTATTCCTTATAGCTTTAATCACATTTTTTAGAAATGGGTACTATTGCTATTTCTAATGTTTGATATTATGACGTTATTTCTAAATTTAAAAATATCTTTTCAATTAAAGCTTTGCTATTGAAAATTGTTATATTTTTATTGATAATCAAATGTAAGCGCATTAATAATTGTAATAACTGGCTTTGAGCGGAATTTATAAATAGGAGTGACAAGACATGACACATATTACAGAAAATGAACTTAAGAAGAAATACTTAGACTTACTATCTCAACGATTTGATAGTGCTGAAAAGTTAGCAACTGAAATTATTAATTTAGAGTCAATCCTAGAGCTTCCAAAAGGTACTGAACACTTTGTAAGTGATTTACACGGTGAATATGAATCATTCCAACATGTTTTAAGAAATGGCTCTGGTAATGTAAGAGCTAAAATCAATGATATATTTGGCGAGTCGCTAAGCGAAAAAGAAATTAATGATTTAGCCGCCCTTGTCTATTATCCAGAAGACAAACTCAAACTCGTTAAAAATCAATTCAATGCCAAAGGGCAACTTAACGTTTGGTATATTACGACCATTGAACGTTTAATTGAGTTAATCAAATATTGTTCTTCAAAATATACACGTTCTAAACTTCGCAAAGCTTTACCAGAACAATTCGTCTATATTATTGAGGAGCTACTATATAAAAATAATGAATATCAAAATAAAAAGACGTATTATGAAACATTAGTCAATCAAGTCATCGAGTTAGAACAATCAGATGATTTAATCATTGGTCTCTCTTACACAGTACAACGCCTCGTTGTGGACCATTTACATGTTGTTGGTGATATTTATGATCGTGGTCCTAAACCCGATAAAATCATGGATACATTGATTAATTACCATTCTGTAGATATTCAATGGGGAAATCATGATGTGCTTTGGATTGGTGCCTATGCAGGTTCTAAAGTATGCCTTGCTAATTTACTTAGAATCTGTGCGCGTTATGACAATCTAGATATTATTGAAGATGCATATGGTATCAACTTAAGACCGTTACTTACTTTAGCTGAGAAATATTACAGTGGTGATAACCCTGCTTTCAAACCTAAAAAGCGTCCAGATAAAGAAGCAAGTTTAACACAACGAGAAGAACATCAAATTACTAAGATTCATCAAGCCATTGCGATGATTCAATTCAAACTTGAAATGCCAATCATTAAGCGTCGCCCATCATTTGAAATGGAAGAACGTTTAGTGCTAGAAAAAATCGATTTCGACAACAATGAAATCACTGTTTACGGTAAGACATATCCATTGAAAGATACATGTTTCCAAACGATTGATCGCCAACATCCTGAAGTCTTACTGGAAGAAGAACAAGAAGTCATCGACAAATTACTATTATCATTCCAACAATCTGAGAAATTACGTCGTCACATGTCATTCTTAATGCGAGAAGGTAAATTATATTTACCATACAATGGCAATTTACTTATACATGGTTGTATCCCTGTAGATGAAAATGGTGAAATTGAATCATTTGAAATTGACGGGGAAATGCATAGTGGACGTGAGCTATTAGATGTCTTTGAATATCATGTAAGAAAAGCTTTCGATGACAAAGACGTCACTGATGATTTATCTACGGATTTAGTATGGTATTTATGGACGGGCAAATATTCTTCATTATTTGGTAAACGCGCTATGACTACATTTGAGCGTTACTTCATTGAAGATAAGGCATCTCACAAAGAAGTGAAAAATCCTTACTACTACCTTCGTGAAGATGTAGATATGATTCGTAAAATGTTAAGTGACTTTGGCTTAAATCCAGACGAAGGTCGTATCATTAATGGACATACGCCAGTAAAAGAAATTGATGGTGAAGACCCAATCAAGGCGGATGGTAAAATGTTAGTTATTGACGGTGGTTTTTCAAAAGCATATCAATCAACCACTGGCATAGCAGGCTATACATTATTATATAATTCCTTTGGTATGCAATTGGTAGCGCACCAAGAATTCAATACAAAAGAAAAAGTACTGTCAGATGGTACTGATGAATTATCAGTCAAACGTGTTGTAGATGAAGAACTCACACGTAAAAAGATCAAAGATACGAATGTTGGCCAAAAATTACAATCACAAATCGATATTCTCAAAATATTAATGCATGACCGTTATTTAAAATAAACAATAAATGACTACACATAAATAATCCCCTCACTACGCGTTTTAGTGAGGGGATTATTGTCATGATACAAAATGTTTCAACTCATTGTTTCATATTACTTATAAAATACATTTTTAGTCATTATACACATTTTTCAAAATACCATAAACTCCGTGGTCTTCTTTTGGTAATGTGCGTTGACTGCGTTTAAATGTCACTTTTTTACTTTCACTAATATAATAAATTAACATATCTTTATGAGTAATGTCATCGTATCTTTCTGCTGGCACTTCAATAATATTATGTTGTGTTATATATTGGTCAAACCATCTTGGTGTATGGTTCTCATCGAATAATATATGATTACGAATTGGGCCATTCATATTATTGCGGGCTTGTTCATCATTGAATGATACTGGCATCATATCAACGTTATTCAAACCAAACTCTGGTACAAGTTCATTAAATGCTAAACTATTAAAAATAAAGGACTTCGTCATTAAGATACATTTGTTATATCTTAATAAATCTGAATATATTCGATCATTACTGGATAATAAGTTGCCTTTAAAGACTTCAAATCCCTCTTGATGTGCTTTTTCAGACGTATTCTCAAATAAGTTAAACATCATCACTGGGATACCGTGTTCTTTAAGCATGCTACCTATGTGGAATGAAAATTCACTTTCACCAACAATAATCACACCAGGTGGTTCATTACTAGCAACACCTAATAATTTACTTAATGGTGTAAAGCTAAATCCATAAATCACAACGGTAATAAATACTAATCCAAATGTTACTGGTGTGATATATTGCGCCATTTTAACGCCATCATCCATAAATAAACTTGAGAAGAATTGCGCTACTGTTAATACTACAATCCCTCTTGGTGCCATTAAGGCTACACTTGCTCGCTCCCATTTTGATATTTCAGTTCTAAATGTAGAGACAATAACGGATATCGGTCTTACAAGTAAAATCATCACAATACTAAACACCACGAGTTGCCATGAAAGTACATTTAATAAAACATCTTTCGTTAATGATGATGTGATTAATATAAATACAGTCGATACAAGTATAGATGATGCATTCTCAATGAAATGATCTGATTCTTTAAACATTAAGTCATGACGTTTATTACGTGCCATCATCAATCCAAAAATAGTGACAGAAAGTAATCCAGATTCAGCTAAGATTTCATCACAAATACTAAAAATTAATAATATAAATACGAGTTGAATCGGTGGCATTAAACTTTGTGGAATTAAATCGTGTTTTATTAGCCAATTGAATAGGAAAGACGCGCCAAATCCAATAATAATAACGCATACGATTTTCAAGAAAAATTGCACAATCACTAAAAAGCTAATACCATCATCGATAATTTGGAACACATAAAAGGCTGTCAATGCTAACATTGGCCCTATCGGATCTAAAATAATACTTTCCCAACGTAGTATCGAATCCACATTTTTCTTCACTTTAGCTTGTTTTAATAGTGGTTGAATCACAGTTGGACCTGTAATTAAAAACAAACCACCCATCACTAGTGACACTGATAATGGAAAGTCTAAAATGTAATGTAAGGCCACTGCACCTAAAATCCATGCAATTGCTGCTCCTACTGTAATCATTCTAATAACCGCTTTAGAAATACCTCTAAGTTCTCTAAAGTCTAAGTTACTACTTCCTTCAAATAAAATAATCGCTACAGCGAGCGATACGATAGGACTAAAGACATCTGCCCCCATTGCTTCTTTCGGATTTGCAAAGCCTAGCACTGGACCTACTAATAACCCTACGATGGCCATCACAACAATCGATGGCCACTTAATTTTATTTGCTAACCATTGACTAAAAATACCTAACGCTAAAAATACAACAATCATTAACATTAAAGGTAAATCAAATATCATAACTACACCTTCTTCAATAATTACGCTTACTTCACTTAAAAAATTCAATATTGGATAATACTATCAAAGTATTTATGTGAATGCATTACTCTTACTTAAAATTCTATAGTTTCTCATCTGTCTTCGCTACCGCTTCGCTTTTATTTTATTATCTTTGTCACATGATTAGTACACCATGTTCATACAATCGTCCATATAAGATGTACTGAGGTGTTTATTTTTTATGCTAATTCGTCTAAAATAAAAAGATACGCATTTTCATGATAAAAAAATTTAAAATTATTATAAAATCAATTTCGACATGAAGGGATAAGAACGACAATGAAAATTTTTAAAGAATCCATCATCGTGGCGTTTGCATTTGTAGGCGTCGTCGTAGGTGCAGGATTTGCGACTGGTCAAGAAATCTTTCAATTCTTTACGAGTCATGGCATATATAGTCTCGGCGGTATTGCTATCACAGGTGCTATTATCACAGTTGGCGGTATTTTAGTCTTAAAAACAGGCTATCGATTACATTCAGGTAATCATTCTGAATCCGTCCATTACTACCTACATCCAACAATTGCTAAAGTATTTGACTTAATATTAACCGTCTTTTTATTTTCTTTAGCGATCATTATGACAGCAGGTGGTGCATCCACAATACACGAAAGCTTTGGACTACCCTATTGGCTAAGTTCACTGCTACTAGTCATATTAATACTATTAACATTATTGTTAAAATTTGATCGCCTTATTGCAGTCTTAGGTGGTGTCACACCATTTCTAGTTGCGATCGTAACAATGATTGCAATTTATTACTTTGCATCAGGACACCTTAACTTTGAAGCAGCCAATCATTATGCACATCATCATCCATCTATGACACCAGGTTGGTGGTTTGATGGCATCAATTATGCTAGCTTACAAATAGCTGCTGCATTTAGTTTCTTCTCCGTGATGGGTGGTAGATTAAAATATCGTCAATCTGCAACATACGGTGGTTTAATAGGCGGTTTAATCATTACATTTTTACTATTAATGATTAATTTAGGTTTAGTTACAGAATTTGACCAAATTAAGGATGTCGCACTCCCTTCTTTATTATTAGCTAAAAATATTTCACCTTCGATTGGCCTTATCATGTCAGTCATCATGATTTTAGTGATATACAATACCGTTGTTGGCCTTATGTATGCTTTTGCTGCTCGATTTAGTACACCTTTTACAAAGAAATACTTTATATTAATTATTTCGATGGCAATCGTGACTTTCATATGTACCTTTGTCGGTTTCATTTCACTTATTGGTAAAGTCTTCCCTATCATGGGATTATTTGGTTTTATTCTATTGATTCCTATATTTTATAAAGGCTTAAAAAAACATTAATTATTGCAATGACAGGTTGGCATATTTCCGTGCCGACCTTTTTTATATTTAATCATCGATAGTTTAGGGAATATAAGTTGTGGAGGTGTTTGAGATGACGAATCAATTATTTATTAATAACGAATTTATTGAAAGTAACTCGAATGAGACGATGGATGTGATTAATCCAGCTACTGGAGAAAAGATAGATACCATCACATTCGCGACAAAGGATGAAGTCAATCAAGCTATCGAAAAATCGAAACAAGCACAATTAGAATGGGAAAAAATCCCACAACCTACCCGTGCCGAATATGTTAAATTGCTTATTCCTCTATTTGAACAAAATAAAGATGAGCTAGCTCAATTATACGTTAAAGAACAGGGTAAAACATTAGCTGAAGCTCAAGGCGAAATCGATAAATCCATTCAATTTATTGATTATATGACCAGTTTAAGTATGAGTAATAAAGGCGAAGTATTACAAAATAGTGTAGAAAACGAAACAATCCAACTCACTAAAAAACCTATTGGTGTCACAGCTGGCATTGTGCCTTGGAATGCACCTATCTTAGTATTACTACGTAAAGTCATACCTGCTATCGTAACAGGTTGTTCTGTTATCATTAAACCAAGCGAAGAAACAACGTTACTCACATTACGTTTAGCTCAACTATTAAAGGCATCTACCATTCCTGCAGGACTAGTTCAAATTGTACCAGGCACAGGAGAGACAGTAGGGACTCAATTAGCACGACATAAGGATATTCAACTTATCTCACTAACTGGTAGTATGCGTGCTGGTAAAGCTGTATTCGAAAATGCAGCAAGCACAGTTAAAAAAGTCAATTTAGAGCTTGGTGGCAATGCACCAGTGATTGTTACGCCAAATGCTAATATAGATAAAGCTGTAGAATATATTGTCACTGCACGTATTAAAAATGCAGGACAAGTATGTACATGCCCTGAACGAATTTTTGTGCATGAAGATATCCACGATACATTTGTAGATAAAGTCACAGAAAAAATGAAATCTCTTACAGTCGGCGATCCATTAGATGATAAAACTGACTTCGGTGCGATCATCAATGAAACCCAATTAAACAGTATTGATGAAAAAGTACAAGAAGCAGTGCAAAATGGCGCTAAACTTGTATTAGGTGGTCATAAACTAGATCGTCCTGGTTACTTCTATGCACCAACAGTACTTGATCATGTTAAACAAACAGACGCTGTCTTTAAAGAAGAAATATTCGGACCTGTTTTAGCTATCACAACTTATCAAAACTTTGAGCAAGTCATTGATGATGCTAATGACACTAATGCAGGACTATCTTCATATATCTTTTCTAATGATTTATCAGAAGTCATGACAGCTACGGAACGACTCAAATTTGGTGAAGTATATGCCAATTGTGAAGCAGAAGAAGTCGTGAATGGCTATCATGCCGGTTGGAGAGAATCTGGTCTTGGTGGTGCCGATGGTATTCATGGTTTTGAGGAATATTACAACACGACAGTGTCTTATATTAGATATCAATAATAGTTCATGAGCACATCAATATGTGCTCTTTTTATATAACATCATATTCAATTACATATCTTAATTCTTTGCAATTTGCACAGTTCTAATATCTGTAATAAGATTTTTAATAAAGGTATAATGTAATTATATTAATTATCACAACAAACAAATCAAACAAATGATCTATGAATCAAATAACTGAGGTTGAGACATAAAGTTTTTGTGCTTTGGGAAACCGATTAACGGCGTCCCAAAAACAGGATGATCGGCAGAAGGGACCCAACATAGAGAAATTGGCATTCCAATTTCTGCAAATAATGCAAGTTGGGCAAACACTCATGATTCGTCAAAATTTGGAAAACAATTCAAATGAAAAAACTCAACTATTGAGTTTGTAAGAACTACTAACCTATGAATAAGGAAGTAGTTCTTTATCATCGTTCGGTTCTGCTCAAATCCTAAACGATTTTGTCCCGACCTCTTATTTAAAACGTATCTTAACATTTTCAATTCATCTTAAAGGAGGTCCTACATGGAGTTATTACATTTAAAATATTTTACTTACGTTGCCGAGTATTTAAACTATACCGTAGCAGCACAAAAGTTATACATTAGCCAACCTGCACTTAGTATGACCATTAAAAAATTAGAAAATGAATTAAATACACAGTTATTTATTAAAAAAGGACGTAGCATTCAATTAACAGATAGTGGTCAACTTCTACTTGAGTCTGCGCATACTATTTTCAATGAATTAAGCCAAGTCACTGATATCATTCATGAAAATGAATCAATGCGTCTACATACTGTTCGTTTTGCTACATCTAGTAGTCGATTTATGATGACAATATTTGACCAATTTATTGATCAGTATCCAGATAATAACTTTAATATTGATATTATTAGTAACAGTGAAATGATTCAGAAATTATTGTTTCAACACATTCACTTTACATTAAATACGATGGCGCTGACTCATCCTCATATTCATTGTAAACAAATTATTACTGAAGATATTGTACTTACATATCCTAAATATTTAGATGGCCAACACATTGATTTACGTGATCCTGATTTGTATAAATCATTTTTATTTTCTTCTCAAAATACGGAATTTAATCGTATGTTTAAAGAAGTCTTGTCCTATAAACATATATCCGTCGATAATGAAAACTATGTAGACGATCACTTTATATCTTCAGTATTATCAAAACGAAACAACTTTTCCTTTCTTCCTATTTCATCATGTAGAGACCTCAACTTACCTTATATCGAAGATGAAGAGTTTATTTTCAATCAACCTATTTATCTTTCAACTTTAAAGGATATGACCCTCAATCCCGCAAACGAAGCCTTTTTCAAATATATTGAAAACTATTTAATCGAACATGAAAGCTACTTTAAAATATAAAAATAATGGTGAATTAAAACAAATTGCCTCATGTCTGTTTCAATTCACCATTTTTATTATTTATTTTCTTTTACAGTAATATAACCTTCTATGATTATATTCGAGTGTCCCCCGATTTTTAAAGGCTGCTCTTGTTTTATATTAATTTTCCCATTTCTGCCGATACAACAACCTTGAGTATTGGTATATTCATTATCTTTTACTAAATCATATCGTTCAACCATCACTGCGACACAACCATTACCACTGCCACAAACTGGATCTTCATTCACCCCTTCATTAGGCGCAAAAGAACGAACCTCAAATTGAGCGTCGTCTTCAGAGTCATACGAACCAAATACGGTAACACCTGTCGTACCTGGATAAATAAACTGACGCATTAATTCAAATTTAGGCTGTAAATCCTTTACAATTTGTGCATCTTTCAATTGTAATGTTAACCATTCAGCACCTATATTCACCTTTTCAGCTCTTTTGATGTCTTGGTTTGTAATGTCTAAACTTTTAACAATACCGTCTAATTGTTCCACATCTATTTGAGAAACTTTTGGTTCAGGAAGACTAAAGAATGTTTTACCTTGATCTATATCTATTTTCACTAAACCAACGCCACTCTCTTGCATTAAATAATGCTCATGTTTCGGGAGCATACCATTTTGCAATACCGCAAACGATGCCCCTACTGTGGGATGTCCTGCAAACGGCAGTTCATTATTAGGCGTAAAAATACGTAAACGATAATCTGCCAATTCATTGTCTGGCTGGCACACAAATGTCGTTTCAGATAGATTCGTCCATCTTGCAATATCTTGCATTTGTCGATCCGTTAAATAATCCGCTCCAAATACAACCGCTACAGGGTTCCCTTTATAATCATCATTCGCAAAAACATCCACTTGCATATATTTTAACTGTGTCATAACATCTCCACCTTAGACTTTTAATTAAACTCAGATTAGCAATATTATTAAATGATGTAAACGACCAATAATCGTGCTTTATGTTGTATTACGTATGTTAATATGTTTATCCTTTCCATTTAGTGATAAATATATACTATATATTCAAAAAGGAGCGATGCTTCATGGCTGAAGAAATTAAACAAGGCAATCAAAAATTTTATGTAGGTGACGATGAAAATAATGCACAGGCCGTTATTACCTTTAAATCTGTAGATAATAACGAAATTGATATTGATCATACTGGTGTTGCCGACGAACTTGGTGGTCAAGGCTTAGGTAAAAAATTAGTATATAAAGTTGTAGATTACGCACGTGAAAATAATTTAAAAATCATTGCATCTTGCCCATTTGCTAAAGCTGTTCTTGAAAAAGATGAACAAGTACAAGATGTATATTTAGGCTAATACTGAAGAATTCTCAAATAGATGTGGGATAATGACGCTATTTACATTATCCCACATCTTTTTTTGAAAGTTTTACTTGAATATACTTTTTATACTTGTTATAATAAATATATTAAAAAGAAAAGCGGGGATTCAAAAATGGCATTTCATGACACTACTGCAACACAAATCACAAATATCAATTTAAACGTTAAAGACTTAGATACAATGATGACTTATTATACAAATATTCTTGGATTTAAAGTTATATCTCAAACAGAAGATAAAGCGGTTCTAGGTATTGGCAACAGCGGTCATACACTTACGATGAATGTGCTCAAAGATGGCAGACAACCTGCCGCTTCAGAAGCTGGTTTATTCCATATTGCTTATCTATTACCAACAGATACAGATTTAGCAAACTTTCTATACTTCGTAGCAAATAAAGGAATGCGTATCGGAGCAGGCGATCACCTTGTGAGCCAAGCCTTTTATTTCAACGACCCAGAAGGTAATGGTATTGAAGTATATAGCGACCGCCCAAGTGAAGGTTGGACTTGGAATGATGGCTTCGTCAAAATGGATACATTAGAAGTTGATGGTCCTAAATTATTATTAGAAAGAACCGAAGATGGTTGGGACGGCATGCCTGATAATGCTAAAATTGGACATCTTCATTTAAAAACACATCATATTGAAGAAGCTAAAGATTTTTATATTAACCAAATTGGGTTCCAACATATATCTAAATTACCTCAAGCCTTATTTATGTCTACCAATCAATATCATCATCATTTAGCAACTAACACTTGGCAATCAAGTAAAAAACGCGAAGATAATGACAATAGTTATGGCTTAACTGGCTTTGATATTTATAAACCAAATCATAGTGAAGAGACATTAACTTCACCTGAAGGATTAACTGTACACTTGCACTCAGATCAAACTAAAGTACCCCAAGCATAATAAAAAGGTAGGACACATGTCCTACCTTTTTTGTTACGCTTTATTGATTTTGATTAAATTGTTGATTAGTTCCCTCTTCATTTACCCCTTGATTAAAGTGTTGTTGTCCATTTTGTTGTTGAGCTTGATTATATTGACCTTGTTGTGCATATTGGTCTTGATATGGATTATAGTTGTGATTTGAATTGTGATTCATCATTGATACTTCTTCTGTCGCATGGCGTCTAACCTTTTCCTTATTTTCCTCAATCATCCCCGGAATAAGACAAGCATCGATAATGAGCCAGATAATGGTTGGAATACCGAATGTAAACCATGCTGTCACTAATGTTAAAATTAATAACCCTACTGCTGAGCCGGTCTTACCTAGATAAAAACGATGTCCCCCTAATCCACCTAAGAAAAACCATAAAATATACGCTACACTCGTTTGCTTAGACCGATTGGTCACTTGATTCTCGATATAATTCTTTTCTTCTAAATTCATAAATGTAATCTCCCATTAATTAGTATATTGCTTTTAATTACTTCTAAACGATTAACAAATTGATCGATTAATTGTTGTGGTCCTAACATTCTTGCTAAGGGAGCTAATTGATAGGATATGTAAAATGCATCTAAATCGGTACAATTCACTTCTACGATTAACGTATCTTCACGTTCTTCAATCATGTTTTGAATTGAAAATTGTTGCTTAAATTGTTCCCAAATTTGTTTATTAATTTCAAATGTGATAGGTGTCTTCGTATGAACATGATTAAAATGTGATTCTAATACATTGATATCGCTTATCGAACGTACAGAAATTGTTGATACTTCCTTTTTATATTCGTACGTTAACCAATAGTCATAATGCATGTACATTAGAGATAATGGTTTGATTACAATTTTGTCGTTTTGACCCTCGATTTGAAATCTAACATTGCGTTGTTGTGTAATTGCCCTTTGTAAAGTCATTAATTGATATCCTGGCAATGATTCTTCTCTTACATTAAAATGATTTAACACTGACTTCAACACTTTCTGATTTTCTACATTTTGGCTATTAATTTCCCTCTCGAATAAGTTAAAAATTTCCTTGTGTAGTGTTGGTGTTAAACTTTTAATCTTAATCAATAAACTTATGAGTCGTAAGCTTTTTTGATTATATGCGTCATTAATTAACTGATATCCATTAAGACGTCGATTATAAATCACTTTTGTTTGTTGAAATCTCCAAAAATCACTTTCATAAAAAAATAAATTGATCGTATTTATATCTCTTTGAATGGATTTTGAACTCACATCTGTTAAGTCTGTTAAATCGGACGTAAGCACAACATTTTCATTTATTAATCGAGTAAATAAATTGAGTACACGGGTCGCTTTATCCAAAACAATCAACTCCTAGTAAAATTATAAGAAATGCTATGGACATATATTGTCTGTTTAATCTATTTTTCTAAAAAATGATATAAAAATGAGAGGAAAGTCGTGCTACTTGATTCTTTAAGAACAAAGTATGGCGACCATTCCTCTATATCATTCCATTTATTTCAATGATTGAAGTAATAATACTTATGCTTGTTGCTTAAATTTGCGGCTAATCAATAACACGGCACTACCGATGATGCCCAAAATACTACTTAACATAACACCGCTATTTGAAGTTTGTTGTCCAGTTTCTGGTAATGCAGTTGCTTGGCTTGATTGCTCTTGTTGTTGATGAGCATTAGCAACAGTTTGTGTTGTTGTTGACTGATGATTCATGTTTGTATTATTTTGGTCAGATTGTTGTGAACCATTTTCGACATCAGTTTGTGAAATGAAGTATTCTTTACCATCATATTTAGTCATGAAATATAATTTACCTTCACTAGTTAACCTATAAGTATAAGCACCCTCATCAGGTGATGAAATGATATAATCATCCCCCTTTTTTTGAGTTGTATATGATTGGTTATATCCTAAATCACTTGATAATCCAGGTGAAAAGCTAGCTTTTTTTGCTTGATCATTTATTGTAGCTTTATTCGCGATATCCTTTGCATTATTGACATTAAGTTGTTCTGCAGCATGTGCTTGTCCAGTTAACACACCTGTCGCTAAAACTGTTCCTGCTAGTGTTGTTGCAATTAATCCTTTTTTCATCATCCATGACCTCCATTTGTTTAATACGCTTACAGTTTAATCAATTCAGTGGTCATGTAATGTCCTTTTGTTCAAATTTATTTATTTTCTATTTTCTGTCTATATTCTCTCACTTTATCAAAGTCTTTATCATGTGCTTTTTCATAGCCTTCATGTCCATAAATCTCACTAATTACTTTTTTACCTTTATTCGTTTCACTAATATGCATAAACGCTTTACTTATTTTATCCTTCCAAGATGGGCTCATGTCACTTCTAGCTGAAATAGTATCATTCGGAATCTTGTCACTATGGTAAATGACTTTAGTATCTTGATATATTTGAGGATAATCTTTTTTCAAGTCTGCACGTGCATCTTGATATGTAGCAACTGCATCCACATCGTTATTTAATAACGCAATTAAAGCTTGATCGTAACCTTTGATTTGTTTCGTGTGAATGTCATTAAGCGAGACGCCTTTATCTTTTAAGCTTGCCAACGGGTAAATATAGCCCGATGTCGATTCAACATCCTGTAGACCTACCTTTTTATGTTTTAAATCTTTTAAATCCTTCATATAACTATCTTTCTTAACTACAATTTGTGAGCGATAGTAATCAACAAGCTTATTCGTTTTATTACCTTTTTTGTCTACCAAATAGCCCTTAGATTTTAAAAGTACATCGGCAGCACCTTGATCATGTGCAATGGTATATGACACGGGTGATATAAAGGCGACATCAACTTTTTTCGATTTTAATGCTTCAACCATGGTATTGTAGTTCGTTGAAATATGTACTTTTACTGGAATGCCTAATTCTTTAGAGAGTAATTTTTGTAATGGTTTCACTTTTGCATTGAGTGTCTCGCTATGTTGAGATGGAACAAATTCTACGTTTAACACTTCGGGTTTATAATCTTTCTTTTGAGTTTGTTGTTTAGATTGACTACAACCAACCAGTATTAGTATTAACGATATAGACATTAATACTAATATAATCATTTTTTTCATTTTTCACTTTACTCCATAATCCATATTAATATATAAATATATTAATTGTATTATACATTATCATTAATTAAATATGTGATATTATCAAAAATTTAACATTCGTTATTATTATCATTTTTAAAATATGAATAACCCTTTCATCAAAATAGATGAAAGGGTTATCGAATGATTGATACTATGTCCTATTAATAAAGACCTTTTGTTTCGTTTGAAGTATCAATATAAATATTTTTAACTTGTTGATAGTTTTTAATAGCATCTTTGTATACTTCGCGACCAATACCAGATTTTTTATATCCACCGAATGGTGCACCTGCTGGAATTTGATTGTACGTATTAATCCAAATACGTCCTGTACGAATCGCTTTAGCTACATTTAATGCACGGTTTAAATTCGTTGTGAAGATACCGCCTGCAAGTCCATATTCAGAATCATTGGCAATTTGAATAGCTTCTTGTTCGTCTTCAAATTTCTCAACAACCACGACTGGACCAAAAATTTCTTCTTGAGCTAACTGGTGGCTATTATCATTTAATTCAATAATCGTCGGCTCGAAGAAGAAGCCTTTATCTCGACCATTATCAGTAAGTCTGTGACCACCTGTAAGAATCGTTGCATTTGGATCATCTTCAGCTAATTTCACATAGCTTTGAATTTTTTCCATTTGTTCTCCACCAGTTTGACTTCCCATTTTAATATCATCTGCAAATGGATCGCCAACTTTAATGTTTTCAAATGCTTCTTTTAATTTAGGTAACAATTTGTCATATACTGATGATTGAACGAGCAATCTAGAACCGGCACTACATACCTCACCTTGGTTGAATAAAATACCTAATTGCACACCTTCAATCACTTGATCAATATTTGCATCGTCAAAGATAATATTGGCACTCTTACCACCAAGTTCTAATGTTGTAGGCACAATGCGTTCTGCACCTGCTTTTGCTACACCATAACCTACATCTGTAGAACCAGTGAATGACAATTTATCGACACCTTCATGATTGAAAATCGCGTCTCCTGATTCAGAACCTTTACCAGTTAATACATTAACAACACCTTTAGGTAATACGTCTTGGAAGATTTTAGCTAATTCAATTAATGTTAATGGCGTTGAAGATGATGGTTGAATCACAACAGTATTACCTGCTGCAAGTGCTGGACCTAACTTCCATGAAGCTAATAAAATTGGGAAGTTCCATGCCACAACGGCACCTACAACACCTACAGGTTCATGCACAACTAAACTCATCGTATTATGATCTATTTCATTCACTGAACCTTCGTCAGTTGTTAACACACTTGCAAAGTATTTAAATTGATTTGCTGCCATTGGTACATCAATCGTTGATGTTTCTCTATACGGTTTACCATTTTGTAATGATTCAATTGTCGCGAATCGTTCTGCATTCTCATGAATTTTACGACTAATTTCTAGTAAATAGTCTGCACGTTCTTCTTTTGAAATTTTACTCCAACTATCAAATGCGTTTGTAGCCGCTTCAACTGCTTTATCCACATCTTTTTTACTTGCTTTTGCGACTTCTGCTAAGTCTTCACCATTTGCAGGGTTAGTAACTTTTATTGTTTCTCCTGTTTCACTTTGTTGGAATTCATTGTTAATAAATAATCCGTAACGCTCATCGATATAATCTCTTACGTTAATATTTGCCATAGTATCCCTTCCTTTTTTAATTTGATTTGAAATACTTTCGGAAATGTAAACGTTTACTTTTTCTTATTAACATTGTAACGGCTTCAATTATGAAAATAAAACAAGATGCTCATTGTTTCAAAATTGAATCAAAAAAGACTTCTTACACTATAAAAATCATAGTTTAAGAAGCCATTATCTATTTTTTAATTAATCCATTCAACTACATCATCTTGTGTTTGACGAACTTTACCGTGAGGTGGTTCTCCTGCTCGATAACCAAAGGCTGCCATAACTGAAATGCCGAAGTTTTCAGTATCTAAAATACCTTCATCTGATAAGATTTGAGTCACTGTATCTACATCAAACCCTTCAATTGGACATGAATCTATACCTAATAAAGCTGCACTTGTCATCATATTACCCAAGGCAATATATGTTTGTTTACAAGCCCAGTCATATAATGTACGTTCGTTATCATTGATATGGAATTCTGTTTGGAAGTCATCATACTTTTGATACACTGCAGGGATTGTACTCTCTTCATATCCTTTAACATTTTTCACTAAATTTTGTACGTATGGTGATTGAGATGTCACATTTTTACGTGCAAAAATAAGCATGAAATGGCTAGCGGAATCTAATTGTTTTTGAGCACCCCAACTATGTGGTTTTAACTTATCTCGAAGCGTTTTACTTTGAACAACTACAAATTTCCAAGGTTCTAAACCTAATGAACTTGGAGATAATCTACCTGCTTCTAATATTGTTTCAAAATCTTCATTTGAAATCGTTTTAGATGCATCAAATTGTTTTGTTGCGTGTCTAAAATGAAATGCATCGATGATTGTTTGATTCATATCGTTCACTTATATTGCCTCCTATTTATTTCTTTATACTATAAATTATAGCTTACTTGACCTTTCCAAAAAAATATTTGAACTGAATCGACGTGTCTTAATTATTTATAAATTAAGAAAATGTAACATCTTAATCCTTAATTTATATTATTTAAAAGAAAAATTAATATTTCTCTTGATTTGTGAAAAGTTTCACAATATAATGTGGTTGTAAGTTACAGTATTACTTATTATTTTATATTATTAGTTATTTTTATTTTTCTTATATTTTAGAAATGGGGTAAACAATGATGACAAAAATTATGTTTTTCGGTACGAGAGAATACGAAAAGGATATGGCGTTAAACTGGGGTAAAAAAAATAATATTGAAGTCACTACGTCACCTGAGTTATTAAGTAAAGAAACGGTTGATCAACTTAAAGATTATGATGGCGTTACTACAATGCAATTCGGTAAACTTGAAGAAGAAGTTTATCCAAAACTAGAAGCATATGGTATTAAGCAAATTGCACAACGTACTGCTGGCTTTGATATGTACGATTTAGAATTGGCTAAAAAGCACGATATCATTATTTCAAACGTGCCTAGCTATTCACCTGAAACGATTGCAGAGTATACTGTATCTATCGCATTACAATTAGTACGTAAATTCCCTGCAATTGAAAAGCGCGTACAAGATCATAATTTCACTTGGGCGGCGCCTATTATGTCACGTCCAGTTAAAAATATGACTGTAGCCATTATTGGTACTGGTCGAATCGGTGCGGCAACGGCTAAAATTTATGCTGGTTTTGGAGCTAAAGTTGTGGGATATGATGCTTATCCAAATGAATCATTAGACTTCATTGAATATCAATCATCTGTTGAAGAAGCTATTAATGGTGCTGATATTATTTCATTACATGTACCAGCTAATAAAGAAAGTTATCACTTGTTCGACAAAGTAATGTTTTCTAAAGTCAAAGAAGGCGCAGTACTTGTAAATGCCGCTCGTGGTGCTGTGATCAACACACCTGATTTGATCGATGCTGTTAATCACGGCCCATTATACGGTGCAGCTATTGATACTTATGAATTTGAAGCGCCTTATTTCACATTTGATTGGACAAATAAAAAAATTGAAGATGACACATTATTAGAACTCATCGACAATGAAAATATTTTAGTTACGCCTCACATTGCATTCTTCTCTGATGAAGCTGTACAAAACCTTGTTGAAGGCGGTTTAAACGCATCACTATCTGTTATTAATACAGGCACTTGTGACACACGATTAAACTAAAATCACATATCAAAGACGCGTTGTAGTGATCCAAACCGATGATCAACACAACGCGTCTTTGATTATTTAAGATTAAGTACTACATTTTCAATTGTAGTTAATACCCCTTGGTCATCATTACTTGGCGCGACATCATAAGCTATATCAAACAACGTTTTATCCTGACTATTTTTCATCACATAACTATATTTAGCCAACTCTAACATATCCTTGTCATTATTCGCATCGCCAAATGCCATCAGTTCTGAGGGTTGCATTTCCCATACATCCAATAGTCTGGCCAATGCTTGCCCCTTTGTCATATTGGGCATAATGATATCGATACTATCATGTCCACTCGATACTAACTTAATTGTATTTGGAAAACGTGCTTTTAGTTCATCATCTAAATGCGGATGTGTTTGCCTATTAATATTTAACGCGATTTTTACAAATTCATCTTCAGGTAAATCTTCTAACTGCGTAATTTCATTTAATTGATGATAGTAGAATCGTGTATCTTCTTTAAATGCTTCTGGTGTATCCTCTAAAATATAAGCACTTTCTAATCCACAGATTACCATTTGATTAATCTGTCTATCTTTATGTAAATAATCAATCACATCTTGATAATCTTGATGATTAAAACTGCGATATTGATATAACGCATCGCCTTTATAAATAACAGCGCCATTTTCTGAGATAAAGAACATATCTCTTTTCCCAAATATCGACTTCAATTTAGCATATTGGTTTCCACTCGCAGCTATAAATTCAATGCCTTGTTCCTTCAACGCTTTAAATACACGTTCGAATCTTTCATGATCATATTGTTTATTTGAGTCTAAAAATGTCCCATCCATATCGACTGCAATTGCCTTAATCACGTGTAATCCCCCTCATCCAATCTTTACGTTCATTATAGACAACTATTCATTAGTGATGAAGAATCACGGTACAACCTGAAACTATATTCAAACTTTGAAATTTCTTTCACAGACAAAAAATAACAAAAAACTGAGACACCATTTGTTGATGTCCCAGTTTATACTAATTGGCTTAATTAATTTGTTTAGCTACAAATATTTTACGTTTCTCCCAAACGCCAGTATCTTTATTATAATCATCACAAGTAATTAATGTTAATTGATTTTTCTCACCTTTATGTTCGTTTAAAACTTTAACATCAGATGGATCGACATTACGAATACTAGTCATTTTATATTTTCGAGTCTCATTGCCTACTTTGAAGTAGACTTTACTTCCTTTTTTAGCAGCTTTTAAATTCGTAAACTGATAATGTGGGCGATCCGTAAATGTATGGCCTGCTATTGAAATGTTTTGATCTGTTAAAGATTCGTTACCTTCAGCAAAACTTACACCACGATTTAATTGTTCTGGTGTTGCAGGTCCAGGGTAAACAGGTTCTTCAATTTCTGCATCTGGCACTTTAATATAGCCTGCCATCTTTGATTTATCTTTAGGGATTTCAGGTGCTTTATCCTTAGATTGATTACTATCCTTACTTTCTTTTTTATCATAATTTTCGATTTTATCGTTATTATCCTTTTCATGTAGATAATTATCGATATGAGGTTTAGCAAATAAGTAAATTGCTACTAATATTAATACAACACCAACTATAGTCAGTAATCGATTGGTCCATTTCTTCATATATGTTACTCCTTTAGTTAAATACAATGAATATCATTTCAGATTTAGCTATTTCTATATTTTGATATCAGTATATCATTAAATATTCATATTACATAATCTTTGAATAAAGTATTGAATTCATTGAATGATGTAAAATCCATTAAAGATAATGATTAGGTTATCATTATGTATGTCTTGTTTTTAGTTATAAATTAGTATCTAATAATGAGTGAGGTGAAGCACATGATAAGACAAGCACAACAATCAGATTTAACTTCTATTCTAGACATCTATAATGATGCTATTATTAATACGACTGCAGTATATACGTATCAGCCAACTAATATTGAAGAAAGACAAGCATGGTTTAATCATAAACAACAAAATGGTGACCCTATTTTTGTATTTGAAAAAGATGATATCGTTCAGGGATTTGCGACATATGGTCAGTTTAGAGATTGGCCAGCTTATTTATATACCATCGAACATTCAATTTATGTCCATCCTAAATATAGGCATCATGGTATTGCGTCACAATTATTAATTAAACTGATTGAAGAAGCTAAAGATAATAACTTTCGTACATTGATAGCAGGTATAGATGCATCTAATACAGGCAGTATTAAATTGCATGAAAAATTTGGCTTCAGTCACTCTGGCACAATCAAATATGCTGGGTATAAATTTGACCAATGGCTCGATCTTACTTTTTATCAACTCGATTTATACAATATAAAAAGAGATTAAGTAGGAATTGACTTCCATGACTTAATCTCATTGATTACCTCTGTTTTCAATAACAAAACGAATATAGTAAAACATGAACACAATGATCATACTTAGCGATAATGATTTGAATAATAAATTCACCCAAGTTCCCTCTGTCGTCCACAAATACGTTATCGTTGTGTTAATGATGAATGCTATAAAAATTAATGTTAATCTTAGCATTGCATCAGCCCCTTTTAAATTATTTTAGTGATAGGGCTGAACTTTTGCAATGAATTTTTTTAATTTTTAGAAAAATAAATTTATTACTTTCCTGCTCATTAACTCTATTATATGAAAAAAGCACTCAAGAGCTTATACTCTTAAGTGCTTTTAATCATACACAATATTATTTATTTTTCACCATATCTTCGGCTTCACCAAAGATTTTACGTTTAATTTCTTCACCAGTTGGTGTACCTGCTAGACCACCTAAACCAGTTTCACGTAAGGATGCTGGTAAGTTTCTACCGATTTTATCCATAGCACTGATAACTTCATCAACAGGAATTCTACTTTCTACACCCGCTAATGCAAGGTCTGCTGAAATTAATGCATTGCCTGAACCAATTGCATTACGCATCACACATGGAATTTCAACTAAACCTGCAACTGGGTCACATACTAGACCTAATAAGTTACTAATTGCTAAAGCCATAGCGTGACCTGAAGCTTCCGGAGATCCACCGAAGATGGATACTGCTGCAGCTGCTGCCATTGCTGATGCTGAACCAACCTCAGCTTGGCAACCACCTGTTGCACCAGCCACACTTGCATTATTGGCTACGACTCTTCCGAATAATGCTGCTGTGAATAAGAAATCAATCATTTGATCTTCTGTAATGTCATGTGTTTTTTCTAATTTGAATAATACGCCTGGGATAGTACCTGAGGAACCAGCTGTTGGAGTGGCACAAATAATACCCATTGCTGCGTTAACTTCATTTGTAGCAACTGCACCTTTAACCGCTTCAATCATTTCATGTCCCGATAGCGCATGATTATTTTCATTATAGTCACGAAGTTTTGCTGCGTCATGTCCTGTATAGCCAGTTACACTTTCTACACCTTCGCCCGTAGTACCTTTAACAACAGCATCTCTCATAACATCTAAGTTTTGTTTCATGTTGGCACGTACTTCATCACGTGTAAGACCTTTAAGTTCCATTTCTTCTTGGATCATGATATCTGCAAATGCCATATCTTTTTCTACTGCATAATCTATTGTTTCTCTAATTGAATCAAACATCTTGAATCCCCCTTAATTAATATAGGAAACGTTAAAATCACTGTATTTTTCTCTAATTTTGTCTAATGCTGATTCTTTGATTGATTTATTTAATGGTAGAACCACTAAACTTTTATCATCATTAAATTGTGTTAATTCATCTTTATATTCAATTTCCATATCGTTTAAGTCATTAATCAAATGGTTGATTTGTGCTTTATCGGCTGGACCATCGACTTCTAAAATAGGTAAACCATGGTTCATTTCTACTTCCAGTCCATTCACATGGATACCTTTTAGTTTGATTGTTCCGCCACCAATTGAAATACCAATGACTTCGATATGACGTCCATTTGCATCATCAGCTTTAATGTAGGCACAGTTTGGATGTTGTCCAATACTTTCACCTTCATCTTCAATAATTTCAACAGCGATGCCTTCGTCTTTAGCGATGTCTAATGCTGATTTAATTCTGTTATCAAATGTACTGTAGCCCATTGCACCACCAACTACAGCGACGTCTGTTCCGTGTCCTTGATGTGTTTTAGCAAATGATTCATAATAACGAATTTCTAAACTTTTAGGCACATCACCTAAAACAGCTCTTGCTGAGTTACCGATTTTTACTGCTCCAGCTGTATGAGAACTTGACGGTCCCATCATTACTGGACCAATAATATCGAATGCACTTTGATAATCATAGCTTTTAGCCATCATTAAACACTCTCCTTAACTTGGTTCTTTCTGCTCGGTACATTTAAACTTAAGTTCATTAAGTTAAATTTCTTGATAATTGTACTCATGATGAATGCCAATATGATACTTACAATAGCAACAATGACAATTGTAATAATTGCTTTCATTGGTTCATTAAATCCGAATAAGACAATCGCGCCGGCAATTGGTGTGGCCATACCTTTTACGCCGATCACTACGCCCATAAATGTTACGATACAAGCATTTACCATTCCAATTAATGCATTCGTTCCATATAGTTGTACTGGATATTGAGCAATTAAATCAATTTGTGTTAATGGTTCGATACCTACTGCAAATGCTTTAGATTTACCACCAATGTGTAATCGACTAAATAAGACATAATTGACGAATGAACTTCCCATACATGTCATTGCACCGATTGCCATTGGTACTCCTGTTAAACCTAATAAGCTTGTTAATACCATTGAACTTAATGGTGTCATACCTGTTACTGGTATAACTAGTCCTAAGATGATTGCTAGTGCATAAGGGTTATTGTCGCCAACTGAAGTAACCGCACTACCAATTTGTTTAAGTGTCGCCATAACTCCTGGTGTAATCACGCTTGCTAAACCAAATGTAATTGCTGGAGCCAATAAAATAACAACAATTAAATCTAGTCCTTCTGGAACTTTTTTCTCTATTAATTTAATTCCAAAAGCTACAATATACGCTGCAATAAATGCTGGTAATAGTTTAAAATCATGTAGTACTAAACCAACGATAACTGCAAACACTGGAGATACGCCTAAGTTTAAACAAGTAAGTATCCCTACTGCTATACCACTTAAACTACCTGCTAAATCACCGATTTCTTGTAAAAATTTGATGTGGAATACACCACCAATTGCATAACTTAAAAACGCTTGAGGTAAAAACGTTGCACAAGCAGCCCCCGATAAAGCTTGTAATCCTTGTTTACCGTAAGGTGCAAATTTTAAGAATAGCGTCATGATGATAAGTACTAGTACAAGTGTACCCACTCCTAAGATAATATTCATTTCCCCAAAACCTCACTTTTTTATTTTTAGGCCATAGTTATCGTACACCCTTAAGAAAGCGATTTCAATAATTAAAAAAATTTAAATAAGACTAAATTGTGAAATATTTCACGAATTAATTGTATTATTCATATTTAAAATGCAAATATACATTTTATAAGTAATTTCCCTTGTTCGTTGCATTCTATATGAAAAATCTCTAAAATGTAAACTTACTCTTTTTAACTATATTCTCTCAAACATTTTGACGACCTATCTATTCTAACGCTTATACACTCATTTTGTAACAAATCGCTCACAATTTTTTAGGGTTTCTTACTATAAATTTGTGTAAGAAACCCATAAATATGAATGTTAATTATTTTAGTGTGTTTTTACATCTATCTACTTTAATGTTTTTGAGTTTATTCAATTACTGTAATCCCTTAACTATTTCAAGATTGTCATCATATGGAGGTCCTCTTCCCCTATTTATATCATATGTCATATTCGGATGCTCCTCTCTGGCAAATTAAGGATCCTTTTGTAGAAGTTTAAGGATAGTGGTTGTTGGAATGGTATTTAAAAATTTTAGATTTAAATTTAAAGATGTGAATGTTTATTAAATAGCTTGAGCAGAAAGAATAATTTTTTAATGTGGATAGAAAATTGTTACTGAGTTAAAAATTGAGTGGTGTAAAGCAATTATAATACTGAAGTTGTAAGTGATAAAAAGGAGTCTATTTAAGTTGATTGATACGATTTTCGAGGAATAATGTAGTTTTAAAATAAAACGAAGTATTTTTATATGTATATTAAACGATTTTAAATTAATTTTGTCAATATAAAATTTCAGATTTTTCTAATAATTAGACAACACGCTCCTTTAGTATAAAAAAATAGTAGATTGGAAGCCTTCTATTTGTTCCAATCTACCTCACATTTATTTAATAAGTTTAGCCGTAATATCTTTAGTATGTGTGTAAATGTCTTTATAAATATTATGATAATATTCGTATTGTTTATGCTTATCCATATTAGGTTTAAATATATTTTCTACTTTAATAAAATCATTAACGCAATCTTCAAATGATTGATACCAACCTAGACCGTATGCAGCAATGATAGCTGCACCCATGCTAGGCCCTTCTTCATGTTTTAGTTTCTTAACTGATGTATTAAAAACATCTGCTTGTAGTTGCAACCAAAAATCACTTTTCGCACCGCCCCCAATAGAAATGACGGTATTAATCTCATTGCCTGCTTGTCGAATCAGTTGTATAGAATCATATAATGAATACGTAATACCTTCAATCACTGCTCTAACGAAATCAGCTTTCGTATGTTGCCCACTTATCCCTATAAAACTACCTCGAATCGATGCATCTCCGTGAGGTGTACGCTCACCTGCTAAGTATGGTGCAAATAGTAAGCCGTTCGCGCCTATCGTAGATTGACTTGCCAACTGTATTAGTTGATCAAAACTTTCTTCTTCAAAAAAGGTATGTTTTAACCAATTTAAGCTATATCCAGCTGCTAAAGTTACACCCATCGCATAGTATGTTTCTGGTATCGCATGATTAAAGAAATGGAGGTTATCATCATATTCTGTCACACTTTGATGTTCGACATTTAATATCACACCTGATGTGCCAATACTACATAAAGTCTCTTTATCATGTATCACACCGGCTCCTATTGCTCCACAAGCATTATCACCACCACCTGCAAATGTGGCTACATCTTCATTTAAACCAAGCTCCTCAGCAATCGAAGGCAAAATGCTTCCTGTAAAAGCATGTGAAGCGACAAGTGACGGATAAATATCCCCCATTTCAAATGTATCTCCCAAATCTTTAGTCCATTGATTTGTCTTTGGACTCAATAATAATGTACTTGCTGCATCACTATATTCCATGTGTATGTTACCTGTAAGACGATAACGCAAATAATCTTTCGGTAACATAAAGTAATCTACATTTTTCCATATGTTAGGCTCATGTTGTTGTACCCAAAGCATTTTAGGTAAAGTAAATCCTTCTAAAACTGGATTTTCATTAACTCTATGGCCAAATTTGTCTATGATTTGTCGACATTGTTCAGAGTTTCTAGTGTCATTCCACAGAATTGCATTACGCAAGACATGTCCATCTTTATCAACAATGACTAAACCATGCATTTGTCCTGAAAATGATATACCTTTGACGTCATAATCTTTCATTTTAGACGATGACATTAATGCTATAATTGCTTTTTTAGTGGCTTGGAACCAAGCTTCAGGATCTTGCTCACTATATCCACTTTGCTCTTGGATTAATGATAATGATGCATTTTTAGATTCAATAACGTCCCCTTGTTGATTAACAGCTATTACTTTGATTGAACTTGTTCCTAAATCGATACCTAATACGACTTCTTTCAAATGGCACACTTCCTTTATCTATGATCATTTGTCCATTATGATATTCATCAACATATGTCGGTCTTATTACTACCTTATTTCATTACTCATCACTATCTTAATATACACCTTTCATACTGTCTATTTTATCCTTTTTATGATTATTTCTATATTTACAGGGTAGTGTTGTAAATATTAAATACTTAAAGGAATGAAACATGATGACCAATCAATATAAAGATAATCAATCACAATCTTATTCTCAATTACATCAAATTGCCCAAGGACTTTATGCGACACCAACAACTCAATTACCGTTTGATCCTCGTTTTGAATTCAAATCATTTATTTTAGAACGTGATGGTGAAAATATCATCATCTATCACTCTGGTCATTTAAAAGACGTACAACCAGACATAAAAAAATTGGGAGGCGCTGCTAAAGTTTTAATGAATCATGATCATGAATCTTTAGGTGGTCCTAATCAACTTGATATACCATATGTCATACACCAAGATGATGCTAAGGCCCTCACAAGTTCAATAACAATTCACGAATATTTTAATGAACGCCAAATGTTATATGACGATTTAGAAGTGATTCCTACACCAGGACACACCCCTGGCACGACGATTTTTCTATGGGATAACGGTGAGCATCGTTATTTATTTACTGGCGACTTCCTATGTTTTGAAGGTGACACATGGCGTACTGTTATATTAGGTTCCAGTGATAGAAAAAGATCGATTCAAAGTCTTGAATTGATCAAATCCTTAAACTTTGATGTACTCGTACCATGGGTTTCTATCAAAGAAGGTCCGGTCGCTTATTTTGTAGAAAATGATGATGAAATACAACAACAAATCCAAAATATTATTGACCGTGTTCGTAATGGAGAAAATAGTTAACATTAAAAAGACGTGAGGCCTTTGCCTCACGTCTTTTAATGATATTGCCTTATCTGTTACCAACGTCAGATCCGACATCTACTTTTTTGTTTTTCTTATCATACACAGCGCCTTGCACACTACCAAAGTTTGGATCGTTACGTTTTTCTTTCACTCCATATCCCAAACTCTTGAAGATCTCTAAATCTTTATCGTCTATTGCGTTTTCATAGTAAATCGTACCACCATCATTATAGAAACGTGGTTTATCTACTGCTTCTTGTAACGTACCGTCACCTCTTAAATAATCGACTATGACTTCATTTAACATCGTTGGAATCTTATTACCACCTGGTGTACCGATACCCATATAGAAGTCTGTACCAACGATGATAGATGGTGAAATAAATGAGCGTGGTGCTTTATGTTTGTCACCATAGTTTGGACTCGATGGTGATTTAGAGAAGTCGCCTAATGAGTTATTCATATAAAAGCCTTCTTTCATAAAGTCACCTGAACCAAAATAACTTGATAACGTATTTGTTGTACTTGCAACTTTACCTTGTTTATCAATCACAACAAAGTGTGTTGTACTTGTGTTATCTGTTTGAATAGGGTTGAAATCACTACCACCTTCAGCTGCAGTACCTACATTGACTTTATTGAGTTCGCCAAGTAAGTATTCATCAGATAAATGTTCTTCACTACTTGGTTCTGTACCATTGACAATATCGCGGTTACTATACATAACATCACGTGATTCCAAGATACCTTTAATATAGCTATTTCGATCAGCAGTATCTTGATTTTCTTTTTCGTCAATTTTCAGACCTTGTAATGTTAATGTTCCACCTAGTGGATTTGATGCCGAATAAACTTTGTTACCTAAATAATCTGTACTTACAGGTTCTTTCTTTTCAGTCTTAAATGTCGTAAAGTCCTTTTCAGTTAGTTTATTATCTAATTGTTTAGATACGCTTTTACCTACATCTTTATAGAAATAATCAGGACCTTTATCGCGTATTTTTTTCAATGTATTAGCAAGTTTTTCTTGTTTCACTACATCGCCTTCACGCAATGTTTGTTTACCTTTAAAGAATGGAGAATTACGATCAATTTTAGAACCATATATTTTCAAGCTACGCTCTAACTCTGAATCGACTTCAAATCCATCTTCGGCAAGTGGAATAACGTAATCAAAAAGTTTCTTCTCATCCATCTTACCTTCTTTTTCATGCATATCATGCATCCCTCTTACAAAACCAGGGGTACCGATTTTATCACCTTGTTTAAAGTTATAAGAAGAATAGGTTTTATATTCGTATAAGTTTGGTACTTGGCCATCTTTACCATCGTAAGTTAGTGTTGCGCCACCACCACCCAATCCAGATGAGTGTGGCTCTGTCACTGCTAATGCATATGACACTGCAAATGCTGCGTCTGTAGCATTACCGCCATCTTCTATTACCTTTTCACCTATTTTAGTAGCAATTGCATTATTGGATGCAACCCCATAATTTTTAGTTCCTGGCTTTTTATGATTAGCTATTTTATTTTCATATAGCTTATCTTTATCTACCTTTTCATCTGAGGTGAAATAGTAAAAGACGAACGAAATAATAATGGTAATAATTAAAATGACAGTCAAGGTTGCTTTATTGTATATGTTCATTCCTAACTGGCCCCTTTTGAAAGATATTGCTGTTCTCCATTTTTCAGTTCTTGTTGTTCATAACTATCTAAACCTTCATTCGCTCTTGCAAATATGACGAGTAGGAAAATGATGACGACTATAATAATGACAGTAATGGGTAGCCAATGCTTTTTAATATTCAAATGTATAACCTCCATCGTCAGCTTTTTTAAGATTGATTGACTGATCTTTAATATTATTATGGAAACGTTTATGGTCCATCTTATTCATATCATCTTGTGAGATTTTACCGTCTTTAGATTGTATTGGTGTAAGATGGAACTTATGTTTTTTACCTTTCCAATCATCTTGAACAACCATACCTTTTTGGTTTTTGGATAGGAAATCGTCTGATGTTGTATTTCCTAGGCTATAAAAAATGGGTGTATTGTTATATTTTTCAACTTTTTGAATGACTGAATTGTGACCGATAATTACATCAGCACCTGCTTTTGATAACGCATGTGCATATTCTCTTTGACGGTCAGTAACATTTCTTTCATTAGGGATACCCCAGTCTACATTAACAACGACATAATCATTGTTCTCTTTTAACTTTTTGATTAACGGATAAAAAATATCTGGATCTAAACTAATAGACGTCGTATTTTTAAGTGGCTCTGCATAATTAGATTCAACATCTGTAAAGGATACATTCGCAATTTTCTTACCTTTAATATTTTGTTGAATTGTTTTACTGTTTATAGGATTTGAACCATTACCAGTTAAAAAGTTGTATCCCGCTTGTGATTCTACTTTCTCCATTAAGTCTCTAGCAGTAATGTTGTCGGTAGTTTGGTTAATTAAATTGACACTTTTAATATTCTGCTTCTTTAAGAACATGATATTTTCTAAATTCTTTTCAATTTCTTTCTTAGGATCATTTGAAAAGTCATTAACTAAAAGCGATGCTGTTGAGAAATCACTATTTTTTAACGGATCTTGTAAACCAGCAAAGACACTATTGAGATTATTTTGTCGAATATGTTTATTTAATGTAATATTGCCTAAATATGTCATTCGGATACTACTTGGATCTTTCGCATCACTCTTAACTGGTACTACTTTGACCGCGCGAATAGCGAAGACTATTAATACTAAAGCGATAAGTAGGACGATGGCTGTATACAATGTATTTCTACGCTTATGCCGTTTAGATTGTTTGAGCAACCATTCGCTTGGCGTTAATCGTTTTTTCTTTTTCATTGTTATTACGCGCTCCTTGTTCTTGATTAATTAATAAAACTGTATAAGAACAAGATGACATATGTAATACATGTTAATAACATTGTAGATGATAATGTTATTACAACACCTTGTTTTTGAATTGTGTTAGCGATGATACCAGGAATTACTACCCCAATACCGGAAACTTCGACCATTTCAAATGGGGTCAATGGATAAATCAAATCAAATATAAACTTCAATACCATACCTGTTAGAATCATGGCTGCGAACTTTCTTCTACCATATAAAATAACCCATTTACTAATACCGTTATTTACAATGAAGAATGTTAAACAACTAATTATAAGTACTGATAAAAGCATGATGGGTTGATCAAAAATTAAAGCTAAATAACCTGGTACAACCAGTCCTGCAGGGTTAATACCAAATTTCTCAGCAAAAATAAGACTGAGAACGACACCTACAAATAAGGAGAAATATAATTCTGAACCTATCATTTTATTCTATCCCTTCTATGAATTCCGCTATTCTTCCACCTGGGCCGTGGATATTACCTACACAAAAGACAAGTGCATTGTCAGATTCTTTCATAATAGCTTTTTCAATTTCTGTAAAATCTTGTCCTTCAAAGTTCAAATATCTCTTGTCTGGTAAACGATGCATTAAATCTGACACCATCTGAGTACTTTTTCCGGTACAAATCAACGTATCGTAATCAATATCTTCTAAGAAATTATCAACAAATAGTTGTGTTCTATCGATTCTGTCAGAACGACAATTTAAAATGACCACTTTTTTCGTATATGGATAATTGTATGATTCCACTTTATTTAAAATGGCCTTAGTGGATTGTGGTTCGTTGGCAGCAAATGCATTAACAAATACATTTTTAGTATTATTAGCATGGAAGTATTTAATCCTCACTGCTCCTGGATCTGCTGGCGCATTAAACATACCTTCTAAGGCTGTCTCACTATCAATGCCTACTGCTTGAGCAATGCCTAACACAATGGCTACATTATCTGGAAAGACTAAATAATCAAACTTTCTTAAGTAAGACTCTGGTATTTGCTCTTTGTCCACCACGATTAATTCAGTTTTACGCTTTTTAGCTTCTTTAGCGAAAAATTCTGTAAATTCATCTTTCATTACAACTAATTTACCTTTATATGGAATCGTTGCTGTAAATGATTGGGCAACATCTTGTAATGTTGGACCTAGCACATCCATGTGGTCTTCCATAACATTGACAATAACGCCAATATTCGCTTTAACTAAGTCCTTTTGGAAAGTAATTTGATAATCTGGATTAACAGCCATACATTCGTTAACAAGTGCATTCGCTTTTTGTTTAACAACTTTACGGATGATATCACGTTGCTCACCAATGTTGGCGCCTTGAGGTTTTCTAATCACTGGGTACTCTTTTTGGGTAAACCAGTACATCATTCTTGCGTCAGTTCCTGTTGTCTTCCCTATGACTCTATAGTGGTCTTCTCTAAGCACACTATATGCCATTCGAGTTATGGTTGATTTACCTCGAATACCATTAATGTTGATTCGTATAGGGATTTTCTTAAGTCGATTCGCATGGCGATTTTTCTCCTTAATGCCTAGCCATAGAATCAACACGACACATACTATTATGAGAATCACGCTATAATCCCTCTCTTTTCTATGTATATTGAATTGTGAATGGAACAATACATGTATAATTACATTTATATAAAATTTAGATAAATACAAATTATTCAAACGTTTCCATCACTATAAAGTCTATAAAAACCATTAATTAAAAGTCAATATGTTTTAAATATTAGCTTAAAATTCTTAGTCAAAAATGCTTAATCTACTACTTACTAGTAGTAGCCTATCATTTGGTTGTTGATTCAGTTTTAATTCTTTTAACCAAAGATTAAAAATTTGTAAAGGAATGTAAAGATGCGATTCCTGATTTAACAGATAAGCTTACATTATTAGTAATATCCATAGTTAGACGTATTTGTGCCAACGTCTAATTAAGTCATATATTTTTTACTAGGAATTTACACTATCTTAAAAATTAAATGTTACATTAAGAGTGTAGTTACTCAGACCTTAGGAGGAGAAGAATGGAAAAGTCAGTTAAATTCGCTATCGGTATTTATTTGGCGATTATCTTAATTGTGACAACTTTATACTTATCATTCATTCTAATTGGGAGTTTACAAGGGAAAGACATGACTAATTCTGTATTAGATACAGATCATACGAAGATCAACAATAAAACTCGTAATAGCGATGAAGCCGTCAATACTTCTCTAAAAAATGAAGAAGCTTCATCAAAATCTCATTCATATACAACAACAAATTATAAAAATGTAGATACAAATGACAAGAGTAAGCATCAAAATGAACATATAGATAACAAAACAGCGAATTCAAATTATCAAACATATTGATAAATGAATTCGCTGTTATATTCCAAACAAACCCTAGCGAAAATAATTTAGCATAGGGTTATTTTTTTATGATGTTTTGAAGTTGCTTTAAGAAACGCTCGCGTTCTGGTAACGGAAAAATAGGATAAACATGAAACAGATTATAGCCTTGTATAAAGTCATGTGCAATGCCTTTTTCGTTGAGCATATGAGAGAGTTTGAGTGCATCTGGATACAATGTTTCTTTGGTACCAATCACAATCGTAATGTGACCTAGACCTTCTATATCCCCATTCATAGGTGAGATTCTATAATCCTCTAAAGGCGTATCGCCTGCCCATAATGTAGCTAAATATTTACTACCTTCTATACCTAACATAGGGTCTTCTTGCTCATACTTCTTGGCTTCTGGATTACTAAATGTAGCATCTAATACAGGTGATAAAAGTACAATATGTCCTGGTTGTGTTAATTGCTTTTCTTTTAACGATTGTGCAAATGATAAAGCAATTTGACCACCAGCAGAATCACCCATTATCACAATTTGTTTAGCATCATCAACTTTATTAAGTAAATGTTGGTATAAATGATGTAACAATATATCTGTTGTCACATAATCTCTATGTGGTACTTTCGGATAGATTGGCATTACAACTTTTGCATTTAACGATTCTGCAAGTAAATCGATAAATTCGAAGTGATACGGTAATGGATCTTGAAACCAAGCACCACCGTGTATATATAATACCGTTTTTTGTTTACGGTCACTTTGATCATTAACAATATAAACTAGTGAGCCATAATAATCTTTTATCTTCACATGATGTTTAAATTCATACGATGTACCGCCATATTTACCTGCCGTCTCATCTTTAGTTCGTTCAAGTGCTTTTTTCGCACCTTCAACATTATCAAATGACTTTTTCATACCGTTCAATCGCATCATTTTCTCCTGTACAAAACTACGGTAACTTCTTTTTTCTTTTACTTTAGCAAAAAATATACTTCCTAATACAGTTGAGCTAATTACAGCAAGTGCTTTTTTAAACAATGACTTGCACCTCCTATATTCTTTACTTCTATCATATAACACTTTCTCGTGATTGGTCTTATAAACGCTCATCACATTGTATTATTTGATATTCATAAAGCCATTGCCTAAGACGTCTCTTACGTCATGGATAACTAAAAAGGCTTGGTCATCATAACGATTGACAATCTTTTTAACTGTAGCAATTTGTGTCTGAGATACTACAGCATATAATATATCGGTATTATCAAGTTGATACGCACCTTTACCATCTAATAATGTCGAACCTCTGCCAGTCGCTTGGTATATTTCCGAACTGATCTCTTTATTGTGATCAGAAATAACGGTTACCGCTTTTTTAGGATTGAAACCTTCAACGACAAATGCCATTGCTTTTTCAACAATAAACAACATCACAATCGTATACAACACATTAGTCACGGGTAATACGATTAAGAATGATAATACGACAAGTGCATCTAGAATAAACAACGCTTGAGACGTTTTTACTTCGGAATATTTACTAATAATACGGGCAATAACCGATGTACCACCTAGCGTACTTCTAGAAACAATGACTAGACCTGAACCTACGCCAATAAATACACCTGCAAATACCGCATTAATAAAGTTTTCATCGATCCCCAAACTTAAAGACTTTGTTAAATCCAAGAAAATAGAACTTGCAGTAATTGTAATGACTGTATAAATGGCTGTTGTTTTACTTAAATACTTCCAACCGATAACTATTAAAAAGGCATTGATAACGAAAGACGTTAGTGCCGGTGATAAACCAAGTGTATACTTCAGTACTAAAGACATACCGATAGCGCCACCTTCACCTAAGTTTCCAGGAATAACAAAACAGTTAACTCCAAGTGCAATTAACAATGTACCTAACAAACAAAAAATAGTATTTTTAATATGATAACTACGAGAATGTTTTTCCATTTGAGCCTCCTTATTACATAAAAAATATTTAAAACTAATGCCTTTACATGTTGATAGGTGATGAAAAGTTTACATGGTGTCATCAATCTATTTAAATCACGCCTGTCCTACTTGTATGAAACGTCCTCTTTTAACAAGTTAAATATTAATGATTAACGCCATATCATACTATAATCTAAAATTTTCACACGTTTTTTATCATAACATTTATCATATCTATGCCCCAACAACTCGGGTTAAATTGATATTGATTTTTCCATAAAAAACACCCCAAATTGAATCATCAATTTGAGGTGCCTTCATCATTTCTTATTTAATCATCTATTTGGTCATACATGATAGCTAATTGTTTTTCGAATGACTGCATATCAATAAATCTACCTTGTCTATGCATTTCTTTACCATTCATAAATATTAAATCAACAGGTACTGTAAAAATAGTTAACTCTCCTGCAATTTCGGGTACTTCATTTTGATTAATAGTCGCCAATGTCACTTTTGGATACGACGTATCTAATATATCTTTCAATTGTGGTAAAACAGCATGACAAACACCACATTGTTCCCTCATTACATGTACCACTACTAAGGGTTGTGTATTAATTATTGTTTTAAATTGGGATACATCACGAATTGACTCAACCATACCATACACCCTCTTGTCTTGAAATTGGTATATATCATAAGGTATGCAGTTCTATTTCGTCAATCAACTTCCACTCTAATTTAAAATATCTTGGAAAACTTGTGGCAATTTTGTTATCTTTTGCTTTTCTAAGTCATAAAAGCCACCCGTTTGATAGCCAATACAGTGAACGTTATCCTTAGTCGCGATTTCAAATTTGAAAATCCATTTCATTTTACTTGCTTTTATCATCCAACAACGCGCTCTTGGACGATCATGTATCGTCACAGGTACTTTATAATCCACTTCTGTTTTCATTAATATAGGCGAAATACCTCGTGTTATCATTTCAGAATAATTCATATATTGATTGATAAAAATAGTACGCAAGTCTTCAAACCATTTAATAAAGACGATATTGCTCACAATCCCCATTGCATCAATATCGTAGCCATTGACTTCTATTTCAGTATCTACTACTAATTTCCCTTCAGTCGTATGCATTACTGATAACTCCTTTATATCTATACTCAATTCTATTTTACGCCATATAATCAATATTTTCATCTTTTCAAAATATTTCTTTCTATAATTAATTGTGCATTTATAGGTAAGTGTTTTTATAATTTTTCTACTATATTTTTTTGATATTAAATTATCACTCGTCATTTTGTGGTATAATAATTGTGAAAAAAATCACAATATCATTGGAGGGATTTATATGAAAGCCTATAACTATGCAAAGCCTGGTGTGGCACAATTAATCGATAAGGAAAAACCTGTTATTACAGAAAGTACTGACGCCATTATTCGTATGGTCAAAACGACAATTTGCGGTACTGACTTACACATTATTAAAGGAGATACACCTGAAGTACCTGAAAATACAACACTAGGTCATGAAGGTATTGGTATTGTAGAATCAGTAGGATCTAATGTAAACAATTTTAAAGTTGGCGACAAAGTTATTGTCTCTGCCGTTTCTTCTTGTGGTAAATGCTACTATTGTAAAAAAGGAATTTATGCACATTGCGAAAACGATGATGGATGGATTTTAGGTCATTTAATTGATGGTACACAAGCTGAATACGTTAAAGTACCATTTGCCGATAATTCTTTATATCATGCACCTCAATCATTACCTGATGAAGCACTTGTAATGCTTTCAGATATTTTACCTACTGGATATGAAATTGGTGTGTTAAAAGGAAAAGTAAAGCCTGGTAGTACAGTAGCCATTGTGGGTGCTGGACCAGTCGGATTAGCGACATTATTAACTGCTCAATTCTATTCACCTTCTAAAATTATTATGATTGACTTGGATGACAACCGTTTAGAAACTGCTAAATCATTAGGTGCTACACATACGATTAATTCAAGTAATGTTGAACAAGCGATTCAAGAAGTATACAAACTTAACCATCGTGGTGTAGATGTAGCAATCGAAGCTGTGGGTATTCCACAAACATTTGATTTATGTCAAAAACTTATTGGCGTAGATGGTACAATCGCTAATGTAGGTGTTCATGGTTTACCTGTTCAATTTGATATCGACAAATTATGGATTAAAAACATTAACGTTTCAACTGGATTAGTTTCTGGTAATACTACAGAAGAAATTTTTAGAAGCACTTAAAAGTAAAATCATTCAACCAGAACAATTAGTGACACATTACAGTAAATTAAGCGATATTGAAAATGCATATGATTTATTTAGAAATGCTACAGATCATAAAGCGATTAAATTATTAATTGAAAATGATATCACAGAAGCTTAATTATTCTTATTATTTTAGATATTGAAAAATAAAGGGTCATATTATTGATTACACATTTAATCGATAATATGATCCTTTTAAATTAAAGTAAAATACTTTTTAATTTATTAAAAGAGATGATTTGCTATTATTTAAAGTAAATATATAAGTATACTAAAAACAAAGGAATTGTCGTAATAGAATTGTTTAACATATGTACCATCATGCTATCTTTAATATTTCGTCTTCTATCATAAGCGACATAAAGCACACATCCCATTAAGAAATATAATCCAAATGAGAATATATTTGTTGATAAATGTTGTGAGCTAAACACTACAGACGAAATGATTAAAGGTAACCAAAATCGGCTTTTCATAAATAAGGTTTCTTTAAAAATCCCTCGAAAAACGAGTTCTTCAAGGTAAGGGCCTATGAAACACAGACATAATATTGTTACTAATACAATAGAAAGATGAGGTAAATGACTTTTATCCATTAATGAATCGAGACTCTCATCAATCATTTTTTCATTTTTGGTTCCTGAATCACCAATAAAAATGAACATTAAAGCATTACTAGTTATGCTACAAATAATAGCTAGAATAAAGAAGGCAATATTTTTCAAGACATCTTTCATAGTCATTTTAAGATATTGGTTTTCATATGTACGAAATAAGTAATACGACCTTATTGCCCAGACAATAAATAACGCTAAACCAAGAATAAGCATACTTAAAGCGATAGTATACCAATCATTGAGTTTTAATGAAAAAGGCAGTGCAATAATAGACATGGCTGCAGGAATTTGTATCACGATTGTCAAAACAATGATAATGAATATATTCATCATTTTATTCCCATTATGTCTTACATTATCTTTCTTATTCATTTTGGAATCAATCATACTTTGAACCTCCAACAGTATTAAACATATTATGTGCTATACAATTTTATACTGCTAGTTATTAATATACATGTCAACCCTATTAAAAAAGTGCACATTTTAAAAATTTAAAATGTGCACTTATATATAGCTATTTAACTTTCATAATGCGTTGGCTTGGTTCAACACTGCTTGTCTTTTCAACTGTTAATGTTTGATCACCTAGATTAGTAATTACTAACGGTGTTACAACACTTGGTGCATGTTCTTTAAGATAAGCTAAGTTCACTTTCATTAACGGTTGTCCTTGCGTTACTTTATCATCTGCTTTAACTAAACTTTCGAAACCTTCTCCATCTAGTTTAACTGTATCAATACCGATATGAATCAATAATTCAATACCTGTATCTGATTCTAAACCAATGGCATGTTTTGTAGGGAAAATGGTTTTAACTGTACCATCGAATGGTGCTACAATTTCACCTTTTTCAGGAATAAATCCAACACCGTCGCCCATCATTTTTTCTGAAAATACTTTATCAGGTACGTCAGATAATGGAACAATTTGACCAACACCTGGTGCGTAAATTTCAGTTTCTTTAATATCTTCTACATGAACTGGTTCTTCAGAGTCTTCCTCTGTCACAGTCGTTTCACTTGGTTTAGTAATTTCACCATTCATGATTTTCGCCATATCATGTTTAATTTGGTCTGATTTTGGACCAAAAATCGCTTGCATGTTATTACCAACTTCAAGTACACCAGAAGCACCTAATGCTTTTAATCCTGGAACATCTACTTTAGCTTTATCATTTACTTCAACTCTTAAACGTGTAATACATGCGTCTAAGTGTTTGATATTATCTTTACCACCCATTGCATCTAAAACATCAAATGGTAATTTAGCGACACTTGAATCTCTGACCTCTTGCTCTTTATCTTCTCTACCTGGTGTTTTTAAGTTGAATTTACGGATTGCAAAGTCGAATAAGAAGTAATACACAACTGCGTATACGATACCAACTGGAATCACTAGTAATGCATGTGTTTTATCCCAGTTTAATAAACCGAATAATACATAGTCGATAAATCCACCTGAGAATGTCATACCAATTTTTACATCTAATAAATGCATGATTAAGAATGAAGATCCTGCTAATACGACGTGAATCGCATATAATAATGGTGCTACAAATAAGAATGAGAACTCAAGTGGTTCTGTAATCCCTGTTAAGAATGCTGTTAAACCTGCTGATAGCATTAAACCACCAACGATTTTTTTACGTTCTGGACGTGCATTTTTATAAATTGCAAATGCTGCAGCTGGTAAACCAAACATCATGAATGGATATTTACCAGTTGTAAATGTTCCTGCAGTAAATGGTACGCCATCTTTTAATTGCGCCATCCAAATACGTTGGTCACCACGTACGAGTTCTCCAGCATGATTTGTATAATGTCCAAATTCGAACCAGAATGGTGCATAGAAAATATGATGCAATCCAAATGGAATTAAAGAACGTTCTATAACCCCGAAAATAAATGTTGTTAATACTAAGTTCTTCGTTAGTAAGAAGTTAGATAAGTCATTTAATCCCGTTTGAATAGGTGGCCATATCCAACTTAATACAATACCTACAATAATTGCAGCTACTGATGTCGCAATTGGTACGAAACGTTTACCTGCGAAGAATCCTAAAAATGCTGGCAAAGTAATATTATAATACTTGTTGTAACACCATGCGGCTACAGCCCCCATGATAATACCGCCAAACACACCCGTTTGTAGGGTTGGAATACCTAATACAAGTGCATATTCAGGTTGTTTTACTGCTTGGCTTAATTCTTTTGCGCCTTTTGCATAAGAGAAGATATCATCAATTGTAATATTTAAATATTTACCCATTGTCGCGTTCATAATTAAATATCCAACTAACGCTGCTAATGCTGCTACGCCATCTCCTCCTGCTAATCCAAGTGCTGTTCCGACTGCAAATAATAATGGTAAATTATCAAAGATAACTTGCCCTGCTGCTTCCATGATTGAAGAAATCATGACAAATACATGGTTTGTTAACCATGGTGCAATTTTGACTAACTGTTCATTATGCATTGCATTCCCAAATGCAAGTAAAATCCCAGCTGCCGGTAAAATTGCGACAGGTAGCATTAATGCTTTACCTATACGTTGCAATTGCCCAAAGAGCTTTTTAAACATGTAAAAACATTCCTCTCATATTGAAATCACTCGCATGCACATAAAAAATGGCATGAACAAACAAGACCATATTAAATGATCATCTGTTTGCTCATGCCTGCTTAACCAGTAACACGCAAATGTTATATTTAATTTAAATATAGTATACACATTTGTTTAAGCGTTTACAATAGTAATTTCAAAAAACTCAGCCAAACTATTTTGGCTGAGTTTAAGCACTTTGCTTCTATATTATAAGAAACGTTTAGTTGCTACTGAGATTGGTGGGATTTGATCTAAGTCTAAGTGTTTATCTTCAGTGATAGATCTGTATGCCCATTTACCATAACCAAGTGCTTCTGCGTTAACAATTTTACCTGGTAGTGGTGCAGCGTTAGGGTCAACATGTACGTCAACGATAGTTGGTACGTCTTGTGACATTGCTTCTTCAACAATATCATCTAAACGACTAACGTCTCTAACTGTGTAACCTTTACCGCCAGCAGCTTCAGCGAATTTAGCATGATCCATATCAGAGAAATCAATGGCATATTCTAATTCACCTGCAGCTTGTTGTTCATATTTAATGAATGCTAATTGTTTATTGTTTAATACGAAAATTGTTAATGGTAAATCGTATTGAACTGCAGTTGCAAAGTCTTGCATAACCATTTGGAATGCACCGTCACCAGCGATAGCTACAGCTTGACGATTTGGGTATGCAATTTTAGATGCCATAGCACCAGGAAGTGCACAACCCATTGTACCTAACCAACTTGAGATGATGAATTTATTATTAACACCTAAGTTTAAGTAACGTGTTGACCATACAGTTGATGTACCAACATCTGCAGATACAATTGCATCTTCTTTTAAGTTGTCATTGATTGCTTTCATTAAACGTTCTGGACGTAATGGTGAATTATTGTTATTTAAGTCTTGTTCCATCCATTTATCCCAAACCGCTTTACGGTCTAATGCTTTGTCTAAGAATGGACGTTTAGCAACATGTTTAATGTTTTCAGTTAATTGTTGTAACGCAATTTTACTGTCGCCTAAGATACCAACATTGATGTCGAAACGGTGACTGATATTTTCTTCTTTAGTATCAATTTGAATCGCTTTAATATTTTTCTTAGGTAAATATTTAACGAATGGGAAGTTAGTACCAATCATGATTAATAAGTCTGCATCTTGAATTGTTTGATAAGATGCTTTAGTACCGATTTGGCCTAAGTTACCTAAATTATATGGATGATCATCAGCAATAATTGCTTTTGCTGGTAATGTGTGAATAACTGGGATTTTAGCCATTTCTACGAATTCACGTAATTCATCTTTCGCATGTTGTGCACCAACACCGAAAAGTACAACTGGTTTTTTACTTTTATTGATTAATTTAGCAGCTTTTTTGATGTTTTTGAATTTAGGTGCAATTGCTTTTGGTTTAGTTGTGTTAACTGGTTTATCAGTTGTGTCTTTAATTGGTTGAGTTAAAAGATCGTTAGGGCAGATAACAACAGCTACACCTTTTTTCTCATAAGCAGTACGGATTGCTTCGTTAACAACCTCAAATACATTGTCGCCTTTTTGAATTTGGTGATTGTAAACCGCTACATCTTCACATAACTTAGATAAGTTAGTTTCTTGGAAAGCACCTGTACCTAAAAGACTATCGTTTGTTTGACCAGAAATAATCAATTGAGGAACGCTATCCATTTTAGCGTCGTACATACCGTTTAATAAGTGAACTAAACCAGGACCACCAATACTTAATGCAACCCCAATTTTACCTGTGATTTTTGTATAACTACCAGCAGCTAAACTTGCTACTTCTTCGTGACGTACGTGGTAGAATTTGAATTGATCTCTAACTGTACGTAGAGAGTCTACTACTGCGTCGATTGAATCTCCTGGGATTCCGTATAAGTGATCGATGTCCCATGCTTGTAATGCTTTAACTAATGCTTCATTTGCTTTGATTTTTGCCATTTTTTCAAATAGCCTCCCTTTCTATTTATATGAGTTTCTTCCCTTTAATAGAACAATAAAATAAGAATTGGTATTAAAATCGAACTGATTACTGCAGTTAATATCATACCAATCGAACTAAATGCGCCTGATTCTATATCTAATTCTAGTGCTTTTGCCGTACCGAAAGCATGAGAAGCGTTACCATAGGTTAAGCCTCTCGCGATAGATGACTGAAAGCCTCCCATACGCAATAGCATTGAACCTAGAATGCTGCCTATTAACCCTGTAGCTATTATAAAGAGCACTGTAATGGTGTCTGTACCACCAAGTTCATTGGATACTTCTATCCCTACGGCTGCCGTAATAGACCTTGGTAGCATCGTTACAATGGTTTCTTTTGAATAGCCAAAGATTTTCAACGTTACGTATACTAACATAAAATTAAGTACTACACCAGTTAACACGCTCGTGAAAATCACAAATAGATATTTCTTTATCTTATGTCTATTTTGATAGAGTGGATAAGCCAAACAAACGACGGTTGCGTTTAAAATATGATTTATCCATTCCCCACCTTTCATGTAACCTTTATAGCTAACGCCAAACATAAGCAGAATAGCTATAATGAGTATCGATGAAATTAATGCAGGGTTCAAAAAAGGATTGTTGTATCGATCTTGTAGTCTTCTAGCTATGATATATACCACAATCGTAAGCAGAATCATGATAGTACCTTGCAATATATTTGTCATAACTTATCCGTTCCTTTTCCACCATCATCTCTTTTCACTAGCGTTTCAGCAATATAACCAGAAGATAAAGCCACTAAACATGTCCCTAAAATGATAATTAAAAAGAACAGTATGTAGTTTAGTGTAATATCTGATGCTACATTCATAACGCCAACTACAGACGGGATAAAGAAAAATACCATTGTTTTTAATAGGAAGTTTGCACCTTCGTCTACCCATGATACAGGGATAATTTTAAACTGTAACAATAGATAAAACATGAGTAGACCCACAATACTACCTGCTAAAGGAATGTGTAATAAGCGCTGCACTTCGGTACCGATGTATGAAATAAGTAATATAAGAATGATTTGTACAAAAAGTTGTAGTAAATCTCTCACCTTATGCATGCGATCTATCCCTTCTAAAAAATTTGTCCAAATTGTTACAACAATTTTTTAGTGATACATGTAATTATAGTCTCCCTTGTTCTATTATTAAAATACATTTTTCGAATATTAAACATTCCTCAAATCTATGGAAGCGCTATCTTGAGCAAAATACGAAAAAAGCCCCCAATTTGACGGGGAGCTCTACTTTATATTTATCATTCGTCTTACATTCATACTAAATAATTGATAATTCATTATTCACTTATACTAAGCGTTCTCTTAAATAATCAATCCATTTATTCGCTGCATAGCTTAAACGTTTCCCTTGCTTCCAAACAATACCTAACTCCCAGTCTACATGTGCATCTTCGATTTTTAGAACACGTACATTTTCATTCATGAGTTGTGTAATAGAATAAGGTAATATAGCGATACCAAGTTGATTACTGATTAAATTTTCGATGACGTTCCACTGTGAAATTTGAGACACCATATTAGGTATAAAACCAGCGTTTTTAGCAATTTCTATAATTTTATCATTTAAATAGAAATCATCATTAAATAAAATGAAGTCCTCTTGAATTAACTCTTTCATTTTTACAGATTGGAACCGTGCTAAAGGATGCTCATGGTGGATAACTACACATAACGATTCTTTATTTAAGGAAATGGCTTCAAATCGTTGTTGATCAACAGGTAATGTTGTAATACCAAAATCCAATTCATCATTTAATAGTTGCTGTTCGATATATTTTCCGCCATTCTCCACAAAGTTGAAGGTTACATTGGGGAAATGTTGGTGGAAATCACCAATCATATTAATTAAGGATTGCATATTCATCACTGCTGAAAGCCCTATATCCATATGACCTGTTTCTAATCCATATAAACTATTGATTTCAGATGGCAAGTTTTCATAAAGTGCAATGATTTCTTTACATTTATTAAAGAAGATTTGGCCTGCATCTGTTAATATAAGTTGCCTCTTCTCCCTATCAAACAATGGTACTGCCATCTCACCTTCAATATCTTTGATTGCTTTACTAATAGTAGGTTGAGCTATGAATAAAGACTTCGATGCATTAGTCATACCGCCTTGCCTCACAACTTCAACAAAATATTTCATATGTTTAATATCCACGCAACTCACCCATTCAAAAATGTATTTCTTTTATTATACATTATCACTTTGTTTTATATGTATGAAACATCAGTATACGATTGATTGTAGTTTTGTATATTTTTATTTACACATTATGCATTGTCACTTTGCTAACTGTGTTATAATTTAGTCTGGCTCAAATTGATTATTCGAGGTGAGGTATTGAGCTTTTACGAATTTATGCAAAATTTTCTTGGTGATGACACACCATTAGGCGAATTGGTTGATTGGATTAATCAAGATAACAATTTTCCTAGACAAGTGAAGAGCCAAAGTGAAATATTGTCATATTTTCGAACTAATCCGTGTCCCGAAGACTTATCAATGACGATTGTTAAAAGAGCATTGTCAGTCTTCAACCAATTCACTAATGTATGATCTATGTTAATTGTTATTTAGCATTCATCTAACATAATGAATACATGGAGTCTATCATCTCGAAAACGTCTTAAATGACGTCGAACGCTGCTAATAAAGTTTCGTACTTTATTGGCAGTTTTTTATTTTTTAACCTAATGTAAAATAATGCAAATTGCATGCAAATATAAATATTATTACAAATAACCTATTTTTATTTCAGTAGCGTTACAGTTACTTGTATAATTCGTTTCTAATGTTGTATTCTATCTTTTTTACATCTATTATGAATACGGTTACTAAATAAAAAAAACGATTTTTGGGAGAAAAAAATGAAACTAAAACAATTACTATCTCGTGTCATAATCGCTACTGGAATCTTGTTAACTGGGACTATTGCTTATCAAACAGCTGAACAGACACACGTGTCAGAAGCAGCTTCATATAAAAATTATTACAATAAAGGTCAATGTACATGGTGGGCCTATCAACGACGTGCTCAATTAGGTAAACCTGTTTCTAATCGATGGGGAAATGCGAAAAATTGGTATTACAACGCAAGACGTTCTGGATATGCTACTGGTCATACACCTAGACGATATGCTGTTATGCAATCAACAGCAGGTTATTACGGACATGTTGCCGTAGTAGAAAGAATATATAATAACGGCAATATCAAAATATCAGAATACAATTATAATCGTCCATATGGATATGGGACGCGAATTATAAGTAAAGCATCTGCTCGTAATTATAACTACATTTATTAAAGACATTAAAAAGGACATTGTTACTGCAATTGTGATTGCAAACAATGTCCTTTTTTATACTTATTTATCTTGTCTTATTTGTTCTAAAATAGCTTTTGCCTTTGCTGAATTGGCTTTGTCTTCTTGTTTAAGCGCATCTGCTACTTGTGCAATTTCATCACCTTTTGCACCTACGATAATAGCTAATGATTTATACTGCAAACTCATATGACCTTGTTGTATCCCTTCTGATACAAGAGCTCTACATGCTGAGAAGTTTTGTGCTAAACCAACTGCTGCCACAACATGCCCTAATTCTTGTGCAGATTTAACATTCAATAAATCAAGTGATGCTTTAGCAATTGGTAATACTTTCGTACCTCCACCCACTATTGCAAGTGTCATTGGTACTTCAATTGTGCCGATAAGACGTTGACGTTCTTGATCATATGTCCAAGTCGCAATGCCTCTATATTGTCCGTCTCGACTTGCATATGCGTGTGCACTCGCCTCTGCGCCACGTGTATCATTACCAGTCGCTAAAACGACAGCATGAATACCGTTCATCACACCCTTATTATGTGTTGCTGCTCTGTGGATATCTACTTGTGCTAATACTGAAGCACGTTCCATTCTACGTGCGACCGCTTCACCATCACGTCCACCTTTATTAAGATCTTTGATGTCTATTTCTCCTTGTATCTTAACTACTGAGGCAGTTGCATGATTTGATAATATACTCATTAATACATCTTCATCTGGGAATTCATTTTTCAGATGTGCTGTAATGGCTTCTAAAATGGTATTTAACATATTAGCACCCATCGCATCTTTAGTATCGACATAAACTTTAAGCGATAACAATTGCTGATCTGGGAATGAATCTATTTCAATCTTTTGATAACCGCCACCTCTTGCTTTAATAGATGGATAAGCTTCATCAGCTATTTGATGGATTTGATCTTCTTTATCTTGAATCGCTTGTGATAGACTTTCCGTATCAGTCACGCCATCAAATACAATTTGTCCGATCATTAATCGTTGACTAGAAACTGTTTTAAATCCACCGGTATTGTTTACTAATTTAGCCCCATAACTTGCAGCAGCTACTACGGATGGTTCTTCTACCATCATTGGTACCACATAAGATTGATCATCAACTATAATTTCAGGTAATAATCCCACCGGTAAAGTACCTTGTCCAATTACATTTTCTATTAAACTATTTGCAACATCTTCATCTATCAGTGGATGATTTAAAAGAATGTCATGATTATCACTAGATAACCAACCATATGATTCTAATTGCTCTAATTTATCTTCTCGTGAAAGATGACGGAACCCTTTGTCTAATTTTTTCATTTATGTTTCTCCTTTATTTAACATTTTTTAGTTATCATCGTTATTCGCAATCAAACGTGTATGCTTTAATCTAAAATTTAAAATATTTCCATAAAAGCGTAATCGTCTTGTAGATGATACTACCTATATGTCTCCTCAATCTTATAAAACATTCTAAAATTTTTAAATTATAACAACATTGCTCGCTATGTTTTTTAAATTCAACTTGATTCAAAAAGCTATTTAAAGCAATTATTAAAACGCTTACATAACTGTTATACATTAAGAGTAAAATCTGTTATATTCATTGTATATCACTAAATGATTTTGGTATGATACTAATGCTACTTTTAAAACTGAAAGGATGTACGCCTTATGAACATAGGTATAGATAAAATTAACTTTTATGTACCCAAATTTTATGTAGACATGGCAAAGCTTGCAGAAGCACGCCAAGTTGACCCAAATAAATTTTTAATTGGTATTGGCCAAACTGAAATGGCTGTAAGTCCAGTCAATCAAGACATCGTATCAATGGGAGCAAATGCTGCTAAAGATATTATAACAGACGAAGATAAAAAGAAAATCGGTATGGTTATTGTTGCAACTGAATCTGCAATTGATTCTGCTAAAGCCGCAGCCGTTCAAGTGCATCGTTTACTAGGAATTCAACCTTTTGCACGTTGCTTTGAGATGAAAGAAGCATGTTATGCTGCAACACCTGCCATTCAATTAGCTAAAGATTACCTTGCTAATCGTCCAGAAGAAAAGGTATTAGTTATTGCAAGTGATACTGCACGTTACGGCTTACAATCTGGTGGAGAGCCTACACAAGGTGCTGGTGCCGTAGCAATGATGATTTCACACAATCCTAGCATCTTACAACTTAATGATGATGCTGTCGCTTACACAGAAGATGTATATGATTTCTGGAGACCAACAGGCCATGCTTATCCATTAGTTGATGGTGCATTATCTAAAGATGCCTATATACGCTCATTCCAACATAGTTGGAACGAATATGCTAAACGTGAAAATAAATCATTAGCTGATTTCGAATCATTATGTTTCCATGTGCCATTTACAAAAATGGGTAAAAAAGCATTAGAATCAATTATTGATGACGCTGATGAAACAACGCAAGAACGTCTAAGAGCAGGTTATGAAGATGCGGTTTATTACAATCGTTATGTAGGTAATATTTACACTGGTTCATTATATTTAAGTCTTATTTCATTATTAGAAAATCATGAACTATCAAGTGGACAAACAATCGGACTATTTAGTTACGGTTCAGGTTCTGTCGGCGAATTCTTTAGTGCTAATGTTGTTGATGGTTATCAAAATCACTTAGATATCGAAAGTCATCAATCTGCGTTAAAACAACGTCAAGAAGTGTCAGTTGAAGACTACGAAACATTCTTTAAACGTTTTGACGAATTAGAATTTGATGAACAACAAGATAAAGTTGAAAATGATCAATCCATCTTCTATTTAAAAGCAATTAATGACAATATTCGTGAATACCACGTTCCAAAATAAACTTTATCAGAAATTGCATTTCTCATATGAATATAAACAAGCCTAGATGTATCGGACCATCATCATTGATGTCCACATCTAGGCTTTTATTATGGCTTTGTTGTGTGTTTCGGTGTAAATAAATGCGTCATGTCTATATTTTCTATTTCTAATAATTTGATTTTATTAGGCAATGTCCCACCATACCCTGTCAAGCTACCATTTTTTCCAACTACCCGATGACATGGGATAATAATTGATATCGGATTACTACCTACCGCACCACCTACTGCTTGTGCTGACATCTTATCTTTATTCATTTTCTGAGCAATACATTGAGCTATATCACCATAAGTCGTTAATTTACCGTATTCTATTTGGTTCAACTCTTCCCACACATATTGTTGAAATGTTGTTCCTGATGGTTGAATAGGAATAGTTTCTTGTGGACGTTCTTCTTTAAAATACGTATCTAGCCAGGATCTTGTTTGTTTAAATATTGGTAACGATGCTTTGTTTTCTCTTTCAGTTGGTTGTTGTTGATTACTAAATAATAATTGAGTTAAATATTGACCATCACTGACCAATTCTAATTGGCCAACTGGTGATTGATAAAAGCAATTATATTCCATTATGATCACTCCAAATTCGTCTATTTCTATTTCAAGTTGTTTGAAAATGACTACCATTATATAATCAATTGGGGGTGATGATTGTGAAAAAGCATCCTAATGATGTCGATTTACATTTCAATACAAATAACCAACTTAATAGCAAAGCCACAGAAGCACATGCGAATCAAATCACTAACTTTTATAAAGCAATTTATCAAGTTAATGATATCGTATTAGGACTTGTCTTTTTAGTTGGTAGTTTCTTATTTTTTAGCGATAAAACCGTAACAATTGGAACAGTTCTCTTTGTTATCGGTAGTATACAAATGACGATAAGACCTGTCATCTCTTTCGTCCATGATTTGAAACTCGCCAACTTTTATCATAAACAATATTTAAAAGACTTGAATCAAAATACTAACAATAAAGACTAAAGGCTCTGTCACCTTTAGTCTTTATTCATTCAATCGCTTGATATTCTGAATACTACTAATTATTGAAAATTGTATAACTTCATATTTTCTTGTTTCGCATATTCTAATGCTAAAATTTCTAAAATATTAATAAATGCCGGTTCATCTTTGACCTTGATATATTGAAATGTTAACCCGTATTCTTCTGCAGTTACACCTTTTAAATCTGATGTATCTTTTTTCTTACTTTTAGCAAGCTCTCGTCTAAATTTAGTTGTACCACTATCAGATTTAGAATTATATTGAGCTAATTTGCTATTTAAATCCTTTTGAATCGGCTTATACCCAGTTGAATAACCACCCGTTTGGCCGACAAAGACAGGTTTTTTATTATCAAATATCACATATACACCAAACTGATTCTCGACTTTTTCTCTATCTTCTTTCGTGAATGACAATGCCTCTTTCTTATCATATTTAAATAATTTCTTTAACTTCTTCTCATTGTCTTCTAATAACTGATTTAATTTCTTACTACCTTTCATGATTAAAATCCCCCAATAGTTTTTTATTTTTCTGCTTATTGACTATATATCACTATTTAAAAGTTTTAATCATTTTTCTAGTAAATTAATATTTCATCAATCATTTCTTAATATATTAAAAATCAGATATCGAACTTTTTTCATTTAAAAATTTTACTGTGGGTACTTTTAATTTGATCATCGCAATGACATTTAGAACTACATGAGCCGCATTGTCCAGACTTGGATTGTTTAAAATATTTGATTAATACATAAGCTGTATAGCCAAATATTGCTAAAAATATCAAAATATTAATAATTATTGACATCATGCCACTTCCTTAAACGATTAATCTAGCAATTTGATAAAATGCTAGTGCTAAAATATAAGCTGTTGCTAATGGGTAAATCATTGAAAATAAAGTCCATTTGATTGAATATGTTTCTTTACGAATCGTTGCTACTGTTGATAGGCATGGAATATATAATAATATAAAAATCATAAATGCATATGCTGATAAAGGTGTGAATTGTTGTTGTAAAACATGTACAAGACCACCTTCACTTGATGAATAAATGATTGCCATTGAACTAACAATGACTTCTTTAGCTAAAAATCCTGGAACGAGAGTTGCACCTGCTTGCCAAGTACCAAATCCTAATGGATGCAGTACAGTTGCTACAATTGAGCCAACGATGTGCAAGAAACTTTGGTCGATACTCACATTAAACCCACCCGGTCCTGCATAACTTAGAAGCCAAATTACGACCGATCCGCCAAATATAAAGGTACCTGCTTTTTTAACAAAGCCTTTTGCTTTTTCCCATGTACTTCTCCATAATGTTTTGATTGATGGAATTCGATACGTAGGTAACTCTATGATAAATAACGAATGCTTATTTTTAAGCACAGTCTTAGTTAAAATAGTACTTGCAATGAGTGCAATGACAATGCCCAAGACATATAGACTGAGCACCACTAAAGATTGGTGTTCTTTAAAGAAGACACCTACAAACAAAGCATAGACGGGTAATCTTGCTGAACACGACATAAATGGTGCAATTAATATTGTCGATAGTCTTTCTTTCTCATTCTCAATGCTACGTGCAGCCATAATACTAGGCACATTACATCCAAACCCAATGATCATCGGTATAAACGCTTTACCACTTAATCCAAAATGTTCCATTAACTTATCCATTAACACAGCGATTCTAGCCATATACCCTGAATCTTCAAGCAGTGAAATAAAGAAGAATAATACGATAATTTGTGGTACAAAGACAAGTACTGACCCCACACCTGCAATGATTCCATCTGTAATTAAATCTTGTAAAAATGGTACAACACCAATTTGATGCATGCCTGATTTAACCCAATCAGTTAAGGTGCCTCCAATAAAACCATCTAATTGATCAGATAATGGCGTTCCAATCCAAGTAAAAGTAATTTGAAATATCAACCACATAATCCCCAGAAAAATAGGCATTCCGATATATTTGTTGATTAATATTTTATCTAATTTTGATGAAAAGAATTGCTTTTCTTCATCTGGATATGTCACGACGTCTGTTAATATTTGTTCTATATAATGATTACGTTTTTGTTCTATATCATCACGGATGGATAAAGTGAGTTGTTGTGAAAGTTCTGATTTAATAGGTTCTAATTGTTGAATCAATGTCTGATTTAACGTTTGACAAATTTGTGCATTGTCTAACAAATATTGAATCGCGATAAAACGCATTTGCTGCGACGTATAATGAGTACTGTGTTTTAAACACGTACAAATCGCTTTGATAGCTTTTTCTACTTCTGTTCCATAGTTCAATTTGAAGTGTGGCACATGAGCTTGATCTAAATATTGTAACTCTTCAAGCATATGCGCTGTGCCCTTACCATTACGTGCAATCACGGGTAATACCGGCACTCTTAGGCGACGCATTAGTTTGTCATGATCAATCATAATACCTCGTTTAGCAGATACATCGATCATATTTAAACCAATCATCATTGGCACATTCAGTTCTAATAATTGAATGGTTAGCTGCAAGTTTCTCTTAAGTTGGCTCGCATCTATAATGTTAATCATTCCTGTATAATCATGTTGTAATAAATACTTTGTCACAACTGTTTCATCTTTAGAAATTGGAGATAAATCATATGTCCCAGGTAGATCAACGAGAGTTCCTAATTCTTGCTTTAATTGTCCAACTTTCTTTTCAACAGTGACACCGCTCCAGTTACCTACATATTCATAAGATCCTGTTAAATTATTAAAGAGAGATGTTTTGCCGACATTGGGATTACCTAAAATACAATAGCTTTGACTCATAAATTATTCCTCCAAAGCTATTTGACAAGCATCGCAGTGCCTAATGCTCACTTGTTGGCCGCTAATCTCAATTACACATGGCCCATTAAACATGCAACGCTGTTTCACTTTAATGTCAGATCCTACTCGAATACCAAATGCATTCAATCTATAAATCATGTCTTTATTATCGATATCAATTTGTTTAATTCTATATTTTTTATTTTTTAATGCTGATTTTATATTTGTCATTTCCCTCACACTCCGCAAATAATATTGATAATCATTATTAATTAAAGTAAGCGTATACTTTTATCCATTGATATTCAATATCATTTACCCCGATATTATTAACAATTTATGACAACTTATTTTTTTACTCTATTCTTATGAAACACAAAAACGTTGTTTAAGTCATAATGCAACTTAAACAACGTTTTTATAGCTTTTAATTACTATGTGATTTAGAACATTTCAGATACGACTTTTTGTTCTAAGAAGTTTAATAAGTAATCTGGACTACCTGTTTTGGCATCCGTACCTGACATTTTGAATCCACCAAATGGGTGATAACCAACAACTGCAGCTGTACAACCACGATTTAAATATAAGTTACCAACATCGTATTCATTAACGGCTTTAATCCAATGTTCCCGATTATTTGTAATCACTGCACCTGTTAGACCATATTCAGTATCATTAGCAACATCAATAGCTTCATCAAAGTCTTTAACTTTAACAAATCCAACTACTGGTCCGAAGATTTCTTCTTGCATGATACGATCTGAAGATTTTAACCCAGAGAAAATAGTAGGTTCAATGAAGTAGCCAGTAGAATCATCCGTGCCGCCACCTTGTTCTAATTTACCTTCTTCTTTACCAATTTCAATGTAATTTTTAATTTTATCAAATTGTTTTTGGTTAATCACTGGACCCATGAACGTGTTGCCAGTCGTATCACCTAGTGATAATGCTTTCGTTAATTTAATTGCTTTTTCTAAAACTTCATCATAAACATCTTTATGAACAATGGCTCTAGAACAAGCTGAACATTTTTGTCCTGAGAAACCAAATGCTGATGTAACAATGGCTTCTGCTGCTAAATCTGTATCTATATTTTCATCGACAACAATCGCATCTTTACCACCCATTTCAGCAATGACACGTTTTAAGAATGTTTGTCCTTCTTGAACTACTGCACTTCTTTCATAGATACGTGTACCTGTCGCTCTTGATCCAGTAAATGTAACAAAATGCGTATCTTTATGATCAACTAAGTAGTCACCAATTTCTTTTGGATCGCCCGGTACAAAGTTAACTACCCCTTTAGGTAAGCCTGCTTCTTCTAAGATTTCCATTAATTTGTATGCAGTTAATGGTGTATCTTCTGCTGGCTTTAATAATACTGTGTTCCCTGCTACTACTGGTGCTAATGTTGTACCAGCCATAATTGCGAATGGGAAGTTCCAAGGTGGAATCGTAACACCTGTACCAATCGATTTATAGAAGTATTTGTTATGCTCTCCTTCTCTATCTAATACCGGTTTACCATCAGCTAAATCCATCATTGAACGGGCATAGTATTCGATAAAATCAATACCTTCAGCTGCATCGCCTACTGCTTCATCCCATGGTTTCCCCGCTTCGTAAACCATTACTGCAGAAATCTCTTCTTTACGACGACGAATAATTGCAGCAACACGTAACATTAATTCAGCACGATCTTTATGAGACCATTTTTTCCATGTTTGGTATGCTTCGTTAGCAGATTGAAATGCTTTCTCTACATCTTCTTTTGTTGCTTTTGAGACTTTAGCAATGGTTTGAGATGTTTTGGCTGGATTGATAGATTCAAATTGATCTTTTTTGCTGATTTTTTTACCATCAATCACTAATGGAATATCTTGACCAAGTTCTCCTTCAACCTTTTTGAGCGTCTCTTTAAATTTATCTACATTCTCTTGAACCGTAAAATCAATACCTGGTTCATTCTTAAAATCTATTACCATTATTGCGTACCCCCTATGAAATATTAAAGTGAGTTCTTCAAACCCTTTGTTTTATGATATTGAGGTCTAGATAAATGCCTCTTGATGTTACTGACTTTCAGTGCAATTTTATCTTAACCTTTCTTACATTCTACTATGTACTGTTACACTTTTGCAATCGCTTTCATTTAAAAATCTTAATATTTCAAAAATTTAATATGCAAATGAATCAATCCATAAAACTTTTTGATTCTAGCAGTTAAGTTAGCGACTAAAATTCAATAAAAAATAAGTCCACAAGAAGCAAACGTATTGAACAATACATACCTCTTATGGACGACTATATGATTAATTATCAATTTGACGTATGACTTTACATGGATTTCCTACTGCTAAACTATTGGGAGGGATATCTTTCGTTACAACACTTCCTGCTCCGATTACACTACCTTCGCCGATTGTAACACCAGGTAATACTGCCACATTACCACCAAACCACGTATTACTTCCGACATCAATTGGTTCAGCTAATTCTAACCCTTTATTTCTATCATTATATTTCAATGGATGTGTCGCTGTATAAAAGCCACAATTGGGACCCACAAACACATTATCTCCAAATGTAATACCACCACCATCCATTAAATAACAATTCGTATTAAGAAATACATTTTTACCAAAGGACACATTCCACCCGTAATCAGTATCGAATGGAATTGCAATGTCTATATTTTCGGGATTGGTTTGGAACAATGCCTTTAATATTTCATTTCTTTTGTCTTCATGGCTTGGCTTTGTATGGTTATAGTCAAAGCATAAATCATTAGCTTTTTTTCTATCATTGATTAATTCCGAATCGAAATTCGCATCATACCATTGATGTGCTAACATTTTTTCTTTTTCTGTCATTGATTACGTCATCCTATCATTTAATCTGTTTATCTATCTTTTATGTGGTCATAAAGTCTCCACCATTAACATGAATCACTTGTCCAGTGATATATGAGCTATCTGCAGGTGTTGCTAAAAATACATATGATGGTGCTAGTTCAGCCGGTTGACCACGACGCCCCATTGGTGTACCGCCACCTTGATTTTCAACTTTCTCTTCATCAAATGTTGCAGGAATCAATGGTGTGTAGATTGGCCCTGGTGCTACTGCATTCACACGAATATTTTTCTCCATTAAAGTCGTCGCTAATGAACGTGTAAATGACACAATAGCACCTTTAGTCGCAGAATAATCAATCAAGTGTCCTGACCCTCTATACGCTGTCACACTTGTGGTGTTAATAATTGAATCTCCGTCATTTAAATAAGGTACTGCTGCTTGAGATAAGAATATCATTCCAAAGATATTCGTCTGGAATGTCTCTTTAACTTGTTCCGGTGTAATCTCTTCAAAATGATCTCTAGGAAATTGCACGCCACCATTATTAACTAGAATATTAAGACCACCAAAGTCATCAACGACATCTTTCACAAGTTGCTGCGATTGTGTCTCGTCTTTTAAATCATGTGCATATGCTTTAGCTTTAACACCTAATTCTTCTAAACGACGAACTGTATCTTTAGCGTCTTGATGTTCATTATAGTATCCAATGGCTACATTAGCGCCTTCTTTAGCAAATAGTATCGCAACCGCACGTCCAATGCCTGAATCACCGCCAGTTATTAGCGCTACTTTATCTTTTAATTTTCCTGCTGCTTGATATGTGTTTAACTCAGCTATTGGCTTAGGTGTCATATCCGCTTCAATACCTGGTTGATTACTTTGCGTATAACCTTTAATTTGTTGATGAAATTCTAATAAATTCATAACTTTTCTCCTTTCCTAATCAATATTCAAGTTCCCTATAAATATTCTTTCAAAACTATTTAAACACTTTCACTAGGCATCTTTTTAAACATCCTACCGAAGTACGAGATGATATCAATACCATAGCCCCATGTATTCGCGCGCTTTATTTCCTATAATATATAGTATCAATACAAAAAGGAGCCGATCATAATGAAACGGATATTAAAAACTGTTATTGCAGTCCTTGTCCTCTTAGGTGTCATCAAAACAGTACAAACACATGATGTCATTACCGAAGCTGACGAATACTATCAACAAATGAAAAGCGGACAACTTTTAGAGAATATTTCCAACTATGATATAAACCAAGTTAAAGATATTGATTTAAAACAATTCTCCCCATCAGATTTCTTCTAAATCATTACTTAATCACCGACTCGCTTGAATGACAATACCAGCGAATCCGCTGTTAATATAGATGATTAAAGTACAATTCTCATGTCATACACATGCTAGAATTGTACTTTTTTGCGTTTTATATCACCTATTTACTGACAAAATTGTAATTCATACAATTGACTTAAATACCTATAGGGGGTATATTAAATATGAATAGAAACGGAGGCTTTCGCATGGATAAAAACAAAAGAACAACTCTAGATATCACAGGCATGACATGCGCTGCGTGTTCCAATAGAATTGAAAAGAAATTAAACAAATTGGATAATGTTAAAGCTCAGGTTAACGTTACAACTGAGCAAGCCACTATTGAAGATTTAAAAGGACAATATCGTACTAATGACTATGTTAATGAAATCCAATATTTGGGATACGATGTAGTTAAAGACAGTGTTGAATTAACTATTTCTGGTATGACATGTGCAGCATGTTCAAATCGTATTGAGAAAGTCCTTAATAAAATGGATGGTGTCGATCAAGCGACGGTTAACTTGACTACAGAACAAGCAACTGTGAAATATTATCGAGGTGTCGTTAATAGTGATGATTTTATTTCTAAAATACAGAATTTAGGTTATGACGCTGAAGTCAAAGAAGGACAACAACAATATTCAAATAAAGATAAACAATTGAAGAAACAGTTCTATAAATTAATCTTTTCTATCGTATTATCAGTACCGCTACTGATGACGATGTTGGTTCATTTATTCCATTTACCTTTGCCCTCCATGTTGATGAATCCCTGGTTCCAATTCACATTGGCTACACCAGTACAATTTATCATCGGTTGGCAATTTTATAAAGGTGCTTATAAAAATCTAAAAAATGGCTCTGCAAACATGGATGTATTAGTCGCTTTAGGTACAAGTGCAGCTTATTTTTATAGTATCTATGAAATGTTTAAATGGCTCAATCATTCAACGCATATGCCACACCTTTATTTTGAAACGAGTGCTGTATTAATTACACTTATTTTATTTGGTAAATATTTGGAAGCAAAAGCTAAGACACAAACGACCAATGCCCTAGGTGAATTATTAAGTTTACAAGCTAAGGAAGCGCGCATTGTTAAAGATGGTATTGAAAAGATGGTTCCCATTAAAGATGTTCAAGTTGGTGACCATATTGTTATTAAACCTGGTGAAAAAATCCCAGTTGATGGTGTTATTATAAAAGGGATGACGTCTATAGACGAATCTATGTTAACTGGCGAATCTCTCCCAGTAGATAAAAATATCAATGACAAAGTTATTGGGGCAACCATTAATCAAAATGGATCAATTATTATGGAAGCAACACAAGTGGGTAATGATACAGCACTAGCTAATATCATTAAGGTCGTCGAACAAGCCCAAGGTTCTAAAGCGCCTATACAACGCTTAGCTGACCAAATATCTGGTTATTTTGTGCCAACCGTTGTCGGTATAGCACTACTGACGTTTATCATATGGATCACTGTGGTCCATACCGGACAATTTGAACCTGCACTTATGGCAGCTATTTCAGTCCTTGTTATCGCTTGTCCATGTTCATTAGGCTTAGCTACACCTACATCTATCATGGTGGGAACAGGACGCGCTGCTGAAAAAGGCATTTTATTTAAGGGTGGTCAGTACGTTGAACAAGCGCAACACATTGATACCATCGTACTAGATAAAACGGGTACCATTACTTATGGTAAGCCTGTAGTTACTGATTTTGATGGTGACACACATACGCTACAATTACTTGCTAGTGCAGAGTATGCTTCTGAACATCCATTGGCTAAAGCCATTGTAGACTATGCTGAAGGAAAAAATCTTGAATTAGTGGATACTGATGAATTTAACGCTATGCCAGGCCACGGTATTTCCGCAACGATTGACCATTCAACAATTTTAGTTGGTAATCGTCAATTAATGACAAAACATCACATCAATTTGAATTCCCATATAGACGAAAAAATGACCCACTGGGAACGCAATGGTAAAACTGTCATGCTGATTGCCATTGATGGTATATATCAAGGTATGATTGCGGTAGCAGACACTATTAAAGACAATGCTATAGAATCAATACAAAAACTACACAAACTGAATATAGATGTCGTGATGTTGACTGGTGACAATAACAATACCGCCCGAGCAATAGCACAACAAGTCGGTATTGATCATGTCATTGCCAATGTTCTTCCAGACGAAAAGTCTGACAACATCACACGTCTACAAAATGAAGGTCGACAAGTAGCTATGGTTGGTGATGGTGTTAACGATGCACCTGCTCTGGTTACTGCAGATATCGGTATTGCCATGGGTACAGGTACCGAAGTTGCGATTGAAGCAGCCGATATTACAATATTAGGTGGTGATTTATCATTACTACCTCAAACATTAAATATTAGCCAACTAACAATGCGCAACATCCGTCAAAATCTCATTTGGGCATTTGGATATAACATCGCAGGTATCCCTATTGCTGCTTTAGGTTTACTTGCACCATGGATTGCAGGAGCTGCGATGGCATTAAGTTCTGTTAGCGTTGTAACCAATGCATTAAGATTGAAACGAATCATTAAATAAGACAACCCAATTAAGTTATGTCAATTACTTTTAAGTCATACAACTTAGTTATAAAATGAAGATAAGTCATTAAATAAAATGAGGTGAATTAAAATGGGACAAGAAATTATTAATGTAGAAGGTATGAGTTGTGATCATTGTAAAAATGCTGTTGAATCTGCTTTAGCTAAAATGAATGGTGTTTCAGCTGCAGAAGTTGATTTAGAAAAAGGACAAGTACGTGTTGATTATAATGAAGAAAAAGTTCAACTTTCTGACATGAAAGATGCTATTGAAGATCAAGGCTACGATGTTAAATAAAGATTAAAACGGGAGCGACCTTAATTGGTATCGCTCCCGTTTTTTTAATTTACCCGCAAATGAGTGGTGCCTGTTTGAATAACTTCCATCGTTGCATCTAACGCATCAACGATTAAGTTTTTCACTGCTGCTTCTGTATAAAACGCAATATGTGGTGTTATGATGATATCTTCTCTATCAATTAATTGTTGAAGTAATGTATCATCCATATTTTTATCTCGTTGATCACTAGGGAATAAACCACGTTCAAATTCATACGTGTCTAGAGCAGCACCTTTAATTTGCCCACTATCTAAACATGATAGTAACGCATGTGTATCAACTAAAGATCCTCGTGCACAATTGACAAACACTGAACCTTTTTTAAAATGATTAAATGTATATCGGTCAAATAAGTGATGATTATATTTAGTAGCCGGTACATGTAAAGTAACAATATCTGCCCCTTCAATGGCTTCTTGAAAAGTGGTTTGGTATGAGACTATATCTTTAATATGCTCATTAGGAAAAGGATCATATGCTACTACCTCAGAACCATAACCATTAGCAAAAATTTTAGCTACAATACTTCCAATTCTTCCGGTACCTATAACTGCTACTTTCAAATCACTGATTGATTGTGATAATATTGACGGCTCCCATCTAAAATCGTGTGATTTCATTTTAGTTTGAATAGCATTAAAATGTCTGACAACATTAATAGCTTGTGTCACTGCGAATTCTGCAATTGAACTTGGTGAATACGAAGGTACATTAGAGACGATAATGTCATATTTTGATGCTAACTCTAAGTCGTAGGTATCAAATCCCGCACTTCTTTGTGCTATTTGTTTGATACCGAATGATTTTAATTTAGCAAACACCGCTTCTGAAATGGGTAGTTGTTGTGATAACGATAAGCCATCAAATCCTTGAACATCATCGACATTATCTTCTGTTAACGGTGACTGAGTTAACTCATATTCCACGTTATTTTCCTTTGCCCATGATTCAATATATACAATATCCTCGTCACGCACACTCATTATTTTAATTTTTGTCATAATAACGTCATCCCCTATGCACTATTTTTCATATAAATTTGCTAAAGTTGCTAATCGTTCTGCTGCTGTTTCAAGTTGTTCTTCTGATAGTGCTAAAGATAGCCTTACATAGTTTCTACCATTTTCACCGAACGGGATACCAGGTGCCACTAAAATGGAATATTCTTTTAATAAGAACTGTTCAAATGATTCACTCTCATATCCAGGTGGCGTCTTTAACCAACAATAAATACCACCTTTTGAGTGTACAAATGGCAATCCTGCTTCGCTTAATTTATGTTCAAACATATCTCTTCTTCGTTTGAATATGTCATTTTGTTGTTCTAAAAATTCGTCATAATGATTTAACGCATAGGTTGCTGCGTCTTGTAAGGCACCAAACATACCTGCATTCGTATGTGTTTGGTACTTTTTCAAGGCCTGAATCATGTCACGGTTTCCTACTGCAAAGCCTACTCTAAATCCTGACATATTATATCCCTTTGATAAGGAGAAAATTTCGACTGCTACATCTTTGCCATTTTCACAAGATAAAATACTTGGATTTTTAGCATCAAAACCGAATGCACTATAAGCAAAATCATGAATAATTTTAGTATTGGTATCTTTAAATCTTTGAATTGCTTCATCAAACACTGATTTAGTAGCAGTAGAGCCTGTTGGATTATTTGGATATGTTAAATAGATGAGCTTTGTATTATTTAATATATTTTTATCTATTTTATCCCAATCTGGCAGATAATGCGGTGGTTCTAAATTTAATGGGACAGGTTGCGCATCTGCAAGCATGACACCCGCTAAATAATCTGTATACCCTGGATCTGGTAATAATACGTTTTCTCCAGGATTAACGAGACAAGTTGGCAGTGCAACAAGTCCATTTTTCGTACCATATAGAATACAAACTTCCTCTTCCGCATCTAATTCAACATCATAATGTCTTTGGTAAAAATCAATGATGGCTTGCTTAAATGATGCTTTACCATGAAAGGCACCATATTTTTGGTTCTCAGGTACGTTCAATCTTTTAGCAAAATGATTAATGATACCCTGTGGTGTTTCACCATCCGGAATACCAACAGCCATATTAATTAATGGAAGAGGCCCATATTCGATTTTTCGTCCCATGGTTTTGCCAAAATAACTTTCAGGAATTGCCGCCAATCTCTCAGACATTTTCACGTCTCATGCCTCCTTCATCTCCTATTTTCTACGCTATGTTTAGATATTATCATTCTATCAAGCAGATTAACATTGTCAATATTAGCAATATTCTGATTTTTTATTACTAGTAAATTTCTTTTCTAATATAAATAGAGAGCGGGAAGTCGAAATGATATGAATGTCATATGATTTCTATCCCACTCTCTACGCTAATAAATTATATATGATTGTTAATATCTTTAATGATTTCATCAACGGTGATTTTGGCACTTGTTAAAACAATAGGTACACCGGCACCTGGATGTGTACTCGCACCAGCAAAGTATAAATCTTTATAATCTCTAGATACGTTCGGAGGTCTATAATAATTACTTTGTGCTAGCGTGGGCATTAAACCAAACGCTGTTCCAAATTTAGCATTATACTGTTGTTCAAAATCTTTAGGTGTAAAAATCGTTTCGGAAATAACATGATCTTGAACATGTTCAAGTGCAGTTATAGTAGCTAATTTACGATAAATATGTTCTTTAACACTTTTTATAAACTGTGGATTTTCCCATTCTAGAGGGCCTGTTTTAAGCTCTGGTGTTGGCATTAAAACATATAATCCTGTCTGTCCCTCAGGCGCTAACGTGGCATCTCCTACTTTAGGTACATATAAATACAGAGATGGATCTTCGGAAATATCCCCATTAAATATTTCATCTATATTTTGTCTGAAATGATTTGAAAATATGACATTATGCAACAATACATCTTCTGTAATATCTTTATCAATGCCTATATACATCATAAAAGCTGAACATGAATAATCTAATTGGTCTATTTTTTGAGGAGGATATTTTTTAACGGGTGCATGTTGTGGCATTAATTGTTGCGCAGCATATGGAAAGTCTGCCGTACAAAGTACCTTATCAAATCGTTTAACTAGGCCATTCACTCTTACGCCGTCTGCTTGCTTATACTTAGGATCAATAATAATTTCTTCTATATTAGCATTACATTGTATATCCACACCTAGCTTAAGGTTTAGTTGTTCTAAACCTTTCACCATGCCATACATACCACCTTTAATAAAATGAACACCAAACATCATTTCAATCATAGGAATAATCGAATATAGTGAAGGACCTTGTTTAGGATCTATACCAATATATAGCATTTGAAATGCTAACAATTTTTGAACTTTTTCATTTTTGACATATTGCTCAATCAAGTTATCCGCATGATTTAATGTTTTTAATTTATATCCTTGAATCAGTGATGTTAAATTATAAAAATCAGACGGTTTCCTATATGTTCGTTCTAAAAAATATTTTCTAGCAATTTCATACCTTCCATATACATCTGCTAAAAATTTCATAAATCCATGCGTAGTACCAGGTTCAATTTGTTCTAAAGTGTCATGTAACTCAGCTAAATCGGTAGGTACTCTCACTTTATCTTCTTTATCAAAATAGACATCATAAATATAAGGTAATTGTTCCATATCTATGTAATCTTCAAAACGTTCACCACACGCTTCAAACACAGCTTTATAAACTTCAGGCACCATGACTATTGTAGGTCCCATATCAAAGGTAAAACCGTCTTTCTTAAATTGGTTCATACGTCCACCAATTTGGTCGTTCTTTTCATATAATGTTACTTGATGACCGTGTGCAGCAAGCCTAGCTGCAGAAGCTAAGCCCGTTACACCCGCACCTATTACAGCAATATTCAATTGACATTCCACCTATTTATTATATTTATCTTTAACTTGTCTGTAGATGTGTAACTTATCCAACCTTGAGACATATACTCTTCGATGTAATGGATAACCATATTCACGAACTTCATCTATAATACCTTTGTATATACGTGCCGCTAATTCGATAATTGATCTAGCTTCAGGCTTAAAAACATGTAAATGATCTAATGCAAATTGATAATCCTTTTCTGCAATTTGAGCATAATGTTCCCATAAATTAATATAATTATCAGTTGGCTGATGTTGATAAACGTCTTCAATATTTACATCATATTGATTTAACATCTCTTGACTAAAATAAATACGACCCTTTTCAAAATCTTCCCCTACATCTCGTAAGATATTAGTTAATTGCAATGCCTCTCCTAATTCACGTGCTACTTCATATGTTTCATCACTCGGTTGTTCAGTCAGAATAGGTGATAGTACCTCTCCAACTATCCCAGCTACACCATAGCAATATCTCATTAATTCCTCGTCTTTAACGAACATTTCAAAATGTTCATCTTCAAATACAGATTCTATTAAATTATAGAAAGATTGATACTCCATTTTGTAATTTTGAGATGTATCGTAAAAAGCTAACATAATACGTTGATTACTCTTGAATTGATCCGGTGAATCAACTTGTTGTGACTGAATCAGTTGAATATCTTCTTTAATAGCTTGTAATTTTTGAGGATTTTGTTCTTCATCAATACTATCATCTATAATTCTACAAACCGCGTATACTGCCCAGACAGCACGCCTCTCACTTTCTGGTAATAAGTCAAACGCATAAGAAAAACTTTTAGAATATTTTTTCATTATTTGATGACAATATTTATAACTCTCATTAACCGTTGTCATTGATTGACCTCCTGTTACACTTAACCTTTTATACGTTACTATCATTTCTAGTCGTAGAAAATGATATTTATGGAATGAATATATAGAAATTTCTTTCATATTTAGCCTATATCTATATCTATCAAATTCAATGTTTCGTCATCAATTCAATTGATAAAAAAACGGAATGCTGTGCCATATATAGTTTTTCTTAAATTCCCGTATTTAATGGTAATCAAACACCTTACACTAAATATAAAAATATTCTAATCTTTCATTTTTACGCATAAAAAAAGAGGATGACATAGTCATCCTCTCAATCATTTATAACTCGAAGGGCTTTCCAGTTATAAATTAAATCCTACCACCAACCGTGGCTTTGACGGAAAGCAATTGCATTGCTTAATGAACCGTAACGGCTATTAGCATAGTTAATCATACCTTTAGTTTGGCTAGCTACTGAACCAGTTCCCCATGATTCCATAGTTTGTCCTAAACCTCTGTAACCAGCTGGGTTTACTGCGTTAGGGTTACCGCCTGATTCTGGCATAACGATAGCGTTCCATGCTTCTTCAGTACCACCATTAGCTAAGAATTGCGCTTTAGTTGAACCACCAGTTGAAGCACTTGAAGTTGATGGAGCTGAGTATGAAGTTGTTTTAGTGCTATAGTTGTGGCTTGAACCATTGTTTGATGTAGTTGGAGCTGAAACAGCTTCTACATTAGTGTTGCTTGATTGTTGGTTAGAGCTTACTGATTGAGTACCAGCTTCTTGATTGTAAGAAGTTGTGTAGTCAGCTGATTGAACAGCAGTGTTTGATGTTTGAGCTGAAGTAGAACCAGCTTCTTGGTAGTTCCAAGAGAAGTTAGTACCATCTGAAGTGAAGTTATATTCGAATCCACCACTTACAAAGTGAATGTCATAAGCGCCTTCTTGAACTGGTGCAGCGTTTAATTGTTCTGGGTGGTTATGAGCTAAGTCTACTAAGTGTGCTTGATCTACGTTAGTAGTTTCTGAAGCGTGTGCTTCGTGTCCTGATACTGCGTAACCTGCTGCGCCTAATGTTAATGCTAAAGTTGATGCGATAAATGTCTTCTTCATAATTGAAAAATCCTCCAAAAAGTTTTTGTTTTTTTATATGTTTTAATGTATTTAATTTCGTTGTGCAATATTGAAAATGTTTTTGTTTAACTTTCGACGGTATTCACTATACCATAAAAAATCGCTTTGTATATTACACGTTCCTTACAAAACATTACAAACAAAATCAAGTTTTGTAACTTTGAAATATTACTGAAGTCCTTGTAATATAAATTTTTACGTAATTTAGTTTAATTTTTCATCATAAAGCCTTATATTACATGAGATTTCTTTAAGTTTTTCTCAACTTTTACATTATTCGTAATATTACAGATTGCAATGTAGTTACATAATTGTAATAGTTCTAAAAATTTTAAAAAGATCTAACTTCCCAAAAAAAGATGGATATATTCAAATTTTTGACATTAATTTGATATATCCACCTAATATTTTCACTATTTAAAATGTGATCATGAAGTTAATAATCTTTAACACCCCATAATACGTTTTCACACTGTCTAATAATATATTTTAAAACTTCAATCCTTGCCGTCTTTTTATGATCAGCTGGAACTATAAGCCAAGGCGCATGTATTGTATCTGTTTTCTCTATCATATCGTGACTTGCTTCTAAGTATAAATCCCATTTTTCACGATTGCGCCAATCTTCATCTGTGATTTTCCATTGCTTATTTACATCTTGTTCTCTATCTTTAAATCGTTTCAGTTGCTCGTCTTTATCTAAACATAAGAAGAATTTTAATAATATTGCCCCTTCATCTGTCCACATTTTTTCAAAATGATTAATTTCCTCATAAGCACGTTGCCACTCATCTTTATTGGCAAATCCTTCTACTCTTTCTACTAATACTCTGCCGTACCAACTACGATCAAATATTTCAATATGTCCGCTCTTTGGCATTTCTTTCGCAAAGCGCCAAAGATAGTGATGCGCCAGTTCAACGTCTGTAGGCGCACTTATACCATTCACTTCATATCCCGTCGGATCTAATTTCTCACGAATACGTTTGATATTACCACCTTTACCTGCTGCATCCATGCCTTCAAATGTTAAGATAAGCGGAATTTTTCTTTCATATAATGCAAATTGAATTTCTCTCATACGTTTTTGTAATGGTTCTATCAATTCTTTATATTCTTTTTTAGATACTTCATCCAATGTGACATCAAATTTAGTCGTTGAAAAATCTTTAGTAAACGCACCGTCTTTATTATCTTTTGATTGATTTGCTTTTTGAATCGCTTGTTCTAATCTTTCTATAATATGTTTATACATCTTTTCAAATGCAACTTCTCGTTGTGTATAGTCAATAACTTCCCATTGTTTATCCGAATGCGTAAACTTTCTCATTTCTTTCAAATAGATATCTTTAGGTATGATTTGTTCATACTCTTGTACTTTCCAACTCATTAATGGATTATCTTTCGTTTGTTGAATATGCTCCTGTCGTTTTTCTTCACTAACTTCAATATAAAATTTAATTAGCTCATAATGATCATTCTGAAGCATCTCTTCAAAATGTTTGATTTGATTCACGAGTTTATTATCGTTTTTGTAATAATCTTGCTTAATATTATTTTGTTTATAATCTAAAAAGTGAGAATACCAGCTTCTAAAATAGATATTGATATTTCCTTTTTGAGGCAGTGTATTCCAATATTTTTGTAAAAATTGATATCTTAAGTCTTCAACATCTGGTGTTTTTGTTGATATAAACTGTGTGTATTTAGCATCAAACGTAAGTAATAGTTCATTGGATAAACGCGTCTTTCCTGAGGCAGGTACACCTTCAAACACAATCATGACTGGGATACCTAAGTCATGTGTTTGTCGTGTTAAACTTGCTGCTTTTAATTTTAATTGTTCTATCTTTTTATTCATTTTACCCATCCTTTATAGATAGCGATTTTAATAAAGTATAGCATAATAAAATATAAACGCCTCACTTATCAAAGTAAGACGTCTATATTCTATCTAGCTTTACGCTAAAAATTTAAAAATGTCGTTCGTATATATTTTGAATACCTTTCTTAGAAGAATATCTAAAATCCATGCAACGAAGAAAGGCACAATGAAGAATGCGATGATAATCAATAATAAACTCAACCAAGCTGAGTCAATACCCATAAATTTAAATGCATTAATCGGTCCAACCATTCCTATAAAACCAAATCCTGCAGATTCTTTTGTACCTGCGATACCGACAATGCCGGATGCGATTCCTGAAACTGCAGCTGTAATCAATATAGGTAACATGATAACAGGATAGCGTACCATATTAGGCATCATCATTTTGACTCCACCAAAGAAGATAGAAATCGGCACACCTGCTCTATTAACTTGGCTCGTACCAATTAACAATACCGCTTCTGTAGCTGCTATACCGATTGAAGCCGAACCTGCTGCAATACCTGAAATGCCAATTGCAATCGCTATGGCAACAGTAGAAAGTGGCGATATAATAATAAAACTAAATACCATCGAAATCAGCATACTCATTAAAACAGGTTGTAACTCTGTAAAACTATTAATCATATTACCAATACCAGTAGTAATCATATGTACATATGGAAGTATCAACACACCTATAGTTGCTGAAATACCACCTACAATTGTTGGATATACGATTAACGCCATACTCCCTACACGATGCTCTATTAATAAAATCAATAACACCGCAATAGATGCAGTAATCATTGTATTAATTAAATCCCCAATTCCAGCTATAACCCATGTGCCATTTTTAAATTGTGCAGCACCACTACCAACATACGAAGCACTTGCAACAACTGCCATCGCTAAAGGTGTCAGATTAAATTTCAATGCTATCAAAGCACCAACAAGTGCCGGCACCGTAAATTGAATTGCTTGAACAACACCTAGTAATGTTTTAAAAATGGGATGAAACTGCATTAAATACTTAAATATCTCCCCTAATATCGCATTGGGTACTAATCCTGCGACAATACCAACTGCTACACCAGATAGCACTCTAAAAATAAATTCTTTCGGTCCAATTTTACTCAATGTTGTCATTTCTAGCGCCTCCAATATCTAAATACGATAAATCAAACATAAATAAATAGCCTTAATTGAACTAACTATACACATGATGAAATCTAAGGTGTGTTGGTAATTCGTTGATGCAATCATATGTTGTGTAAAGTTGGGCCAATTAAGACTATGGAGAATAGTATATCACATTATTAGAATTTTCAGATAAATATATTTGTAAAGTCATTAATTTTACAAATTTTCTTTTAACACGACTGCTATTTAAAAAGCACCGCCAACAAAGCTTTCTTGTTGGCGATGCAAATGGATCTATTCATCTGGAATCTCTGCTTTTCTAGATTCTTTTTTATATCTTAAATACATCAGTCCTAAGATTCCCATCCAGAAGGGTGCAATGATTACTGCAAGTCTCGTACTCGGATTAATCAGTAATACCACAAAGATAAATATAAAGAATAGTACAATAGCATATGCCATCCATTTGCCACCTGGCATTTTATATTGACTCGCTTTATGAAGTTCTGGATTATGTTTTAAATATCCTAAATAAGCAATCATGATGATTGACCAAATCACTATATTTAAAACTGTTGATACTGTTGTAATATATACAAACACTTGCGTTGCATCTTTAAAGATGGCATTCAGTATCACAGAAATACTTAATAATGCACATGTCACTAATATCGCGTAATATGGTACGCCATTGCGATTTGTTTTACCAAGAATAGGCGGTGCTTGTTTACGTTGAGATAAACCAAACATCGTTCTACTATTGGCAAACACACCGCTGTTACAAGCGGATGCCGCAGCAGTTAACACTACAAAGTTGATTAAACCTGCTGCAAATGGAATGCCGATTAAACCAAACAATTTCACATAAGGACTATCTGAAGGATTTAATTGATTCCAAGGCACTGCTGCCATGATGACTGCAAGTGATCCAATGTAAAATATCAAAATGCGATATGGTACATTATTAATCGCTTGAGGTATCGTTTTATGAGGATTTTTAGTTTCTCCTGCTGTAATACCAATTAGTTCAATTCCTATAAATGAAAAAATGGCCATTTGGAAGGACATGAAAAATCCTGAAGCACCATGCGGGAATATACCACCATGGCTCCATATTTGAGATACGCTAGCAGTACCATAAGGTGTCTTCATTGCAAAGACAATCATAATAATACCCACAATAATTAAAGCTAATATTGTTAATACCTTTATAATCGCAAACCAAAATTCTAATTCTCCAAATAACTTTGCACTAAATAAATTGAGCGTCATTAGTACTAACAATGTAAATAAAGCTGTTAACCAATTAGGCATTGCTGGATACCAATATTCTATGTATTTAGCAACTGCTGTAATTTCTGCCATTCCTGAAATAATCCATGTTAACCAATAAGTCCAACCAACTACAAAGCCTGCTAATGGTCCTATATGTTTATGTGCAATATCAGCAAATGATTTGAAGCCAAGGTTAGATAACAACATTTCCCCCATTGCTCTCATAAACATAAATAATACAAAACCTACTATAATATAAGTCAACAATATCGATGGCCCTGCCAGATGAATTGATTCACCTGCACCTAAAAACAATCCGGTACCAATCGCACCACCGATAGCAATCAATTGTATGTGTCGATTGCTTAATTCACGTTGCAGTTTATCTGCCATATCCGTCTCCCCGTTCTGTTTCTTTAACAGTTTCTCCCCTAAAAAGATTACAAACTTTGTTTGAAAGTAAATTCACTTTCTATAAAACTATATTTACCCATAATTTAAATTTACAATCACTATTAAATTAGTTCATAGACACTATTTTTGACATATAAGACATTTAGCAAGATAATTTGAATTAAGATAAACAACACTTGTTAGGTAGGTGCAAACATATTGACTGACAAAATCGATCCCCGTATCACACGAACAAAACAACTACTTGTAGATGCATTTCAAAAAGTATCAAAAGAAAAGAAGTTAAGCCAATTAACAGTCAAGAATATTACTGATGAAGCAACTGTTAATAGAGCTACGTTCTATGCACATTTCACAGATAAATACGATATACTCGATTATTCTTTAGATGTCACTATTCTTAAAGACTTGAATGACACGCTTAACATTTCAAATATCATAGATGAAGTGGTCTTAAAAAATATATTCATCACAATGACTCAATATATGGAACAAGTACAAGCATCTTGTGAAATGAACCAAGATGTATTTTGTGAACAAGCGCATAAGAGAATTAATAACGAATTAGAAGATATCTTTTCTATCATGTTAGAAAATAGTTATTCAGATATTGATAGAGACATATTGGTTAGTAGCGCTAGTTTTCTAGCGGCAGGCATGAGTGGTCTGTGTAATCATTGGCTATCTACAAGCCGTGATACAGCTGAAAACTTTATAGACAAAAATCTTCCATTCTTAATTCATCACATCGCACACTTATAAAGATTCCACCATTTTACATAATATTTTTATCTAAAACAAATGATGCCCCTATGTACATTAATAAAATAATGATGCATAGGGTCATATTTTTTAATTTATACAACAAACTGATCAATATGTTGCATAGACAACATATAAATTGAGCATGTATATTGCTATATCGTGCATGTGCGCGTATATTATATTTATACAACAAGTGTTGCTTAAAAAATATTTGTTGTAAATATCGATTGGAGGTTTCATTTATGCAAATTTTAGACAGAATTAACGAATTAGCAAATAAAGAAAAAGTACAAACATTGAGTGTAGCAGAAAAACAAGAACAACAAGCACTCAGACAAGATTATTTAAAAATGATACGAGGACAAGTACTTCATACATTTTCTACTATGAAAGTTGTTGATCCACTTGGCCAAGATGTTACACCAGATAAAGTTTATGATTTGAGAAAAGAATATGGAAATATTTAAGTTAATCTTACGTCCAAATTAAAAGGCACTCAGCATCCAAACACGAGAACTGAGTGCCTTATTGTATTTAACAAACTAAAAAATTAAATTTATGTCCATCTGTATCAGTAAACATAGCACCATAATAGCCTTGTTTAACTGTCGGTTGTTCTAAAATACGACCGCCTGACGCTTCAACTTGCTTAACAAGTTGATCAACTTCTGCATTCGTCTTTACACCTAGAGAAATAATCGTTTCATTAACATTAGCATGAACTTTATCCTGAGTGACCGCTTCAAAATGTTTATTTTCAATTAAGATGACAATGGTCGATCCAATTTTAATGCCTACCATTTTATCAAGCATGTCAGGGTTATGTTTAATTTCAAATCCTAAAGATTGGTAAAACTGCTCACTTCTTTTTAAATCTTTAACATGTAAATTGAACCACATCGACTGAATCATAACCATTTCTCCTTATTAACATAATCAATTACTAAAATTGTACTTCTTCAATCCATTGGGCTAATGATAGTTTATCTGGATTAATTTGATTCATTAAATCAAAATCGACAACATAACCTTTTTCTTCTAGCCAATTTCTTTCTGCTGTACCACTAACAAATTCACCTTTAATTTCAGTTGGCATACCTGTGACAGTTGCAAATGTTTTAACAACTTCATTAAGTGTTAACTCATCTGAAGCAATCTCAATCGCTTAATGATTATATTGAGCAGGGTCTTTAAATAAATTTGCAGCAATTCTAGCAATATCAATTGAAGAAATCATCGCAAATTTAACATCTGGACTAATAAATTCTGGTATTACAATTTGTTGATTTTCTTTTTTAGCTATTCTAAGGAAGTTATCCATAAAGAATGAAGGTTTGATAATTGCAAAATTCAATGATGACGCTTTTAGTGTATTTTCAATATCTGCTAAGGCTTCAAAGTGTGGTCCCTTTCTATCTCTATTCACACCACCAGCTGTACTATAAACCACGAATTCAATGTTTTGTTTTTCGGCAAGTTGAATAATCATTTTACCTTGTCTTAATTCTTCAGCAATATCATCTTTAACTATAGGTTGAACACTGTATACTCCATATTGTCCTTGCATTGCTTGTTCTAAACTTTGTTGATCGCTTAAGTCACCTTCTACAATTTCAAGTTTGTCACTGTCAATTGACGTTAACTTTTCATTATTCTTATTACGTGTTAGCGCACGTACATGCCATCCGTCTGATAACAGTTGCTTAACTACGGCATTACCTTGTTTACCTGTAGAACCAATTACTAAAATACTTTTCATTAATATTCTCTCCTTCATTACTGTTGTAAAAACCAATAATCTTCCTTTTCGCCTTTTAAATACGTATATTCTTTTGGTGATTTACCCGTATGCCAGATATTTTCATTCATTATATCTCGAACGTCTCAAACTAAATGTATAAATTGTTGCAAATGATTTCCGAATAATTTATTTGGCGCTTTCATTTGTAATACATGTGACACATCATTGATTGAAATATTCAATTCGTCTGCTATATTTTTTAAACTTAACGTTGTTTCGTCAAAATGCTCTTGTAGTTCTTTAGCTGTGATTTGTCTTTGCTCTTTATTTAATGACACTTATATCACTCATCCTTCTTATTTAAACATCTATATCACTTTATTTGTCTTTTTATATGATAGGCTTTATAATAAACGGATAGTTATCCGTTTGTCAACAAACTTATTTTAAGAAGGTGATGTATTTGCGACGAGACGCCCTCGAGAACCGGCAGCGCATAGAGAATAAAGCGATTGAACTCTTTAACCAACTTGGTGTTCAACAAGTGAGTATGAATCGCATCGCAAAAGAGTTAAATATTGGAATGGGAACTTTGTATCGTCATTTTAAGGATAAGAGCGCATTGTGTACGACGATTATCGAACATGACTTTACTGACATTATCAACCAAATGTACGAAGTGAAAGAAAAACATCACGATTCTAAAGCAGTCATGGCAAAGTCACTTGATATCTTTTTAAATTTCAAAACAATCAACAGTGATTTACTTCATTGTATTGAAGATACAACAGATAAAAATGACTTTTACCATAGTGATATTTATTTACAGTTATTTAAGTTTTATAGTGAAATTCTTGGCAATAATAAAAGTACAACATGGACAACTTTCAAAGTAGATATGTTATTGAAATCATTATCTACTAAATCTTTCGAATTACAAAAAGACGAACGCGGACTATCAAATGAAACAATCAGAGATTATATAATCAAACTATATTTTGATAAAGAGGAGTAATATCATGACTAAAATTACATTAATTACAGGTGGCAATAAAGGCTTAGGTTTCGAAACAGCTAAAGCATTGATCAATGAAGGTCATAAAGTCTACATTGGTTCTAGAAATGAATCACGTGGTCAAGTTGCAGCAAAAGAAATTGGTGCACAAAGTGTTCAATTAGATGTTACTGATGAGACATCTGTACAAAATGCTTTCGACTTTATTAAAGATCAAGAGGGTCGCTTAGATGTACTTGTTAACAATGCTGGTATCTCAGGACAATTTGCCAAACCTGCAGATATTACTGTTGATGATATAGATAAAGTCTATCAAACCAACGTATACGGCATTGTTAGAATGATGAACACATTCATTCCTTTACTAGAACAATCAGAACAACCTGTCGTTGTTAATGTAACAAGTGGTTTAGGTTCATTTGGTATGGTAACCAATCCTGAATCAGAAGAATTCCATGTTAATTCATTAGCTTATTGTTCTTCTAAATCAGCTGTCACTATGCTAACAGTTCAATACGCTAAAGGTTTACCTCAAATGCAAATTAATGCTGCAGATTCAGGTTCTACAAATACAGACTTAGTTGGTGATTTTAGCAATAATGCTAAACCAGCAACTGAAGGCATTAAACCTATTGTAGAATTAGCCACAATTGATGCAAATGGACCAACTGGTACATTTATTAATGGCGACGGCAAAATGCCTTGGTAATTTCAAATCATTAATCAGTAGTATTCCCACTATATAAATAGAAACGCACGATTATGGAGAATTTAAAATGAAAAGTATTACTTTCGAAGAACATTATGTGATAGACGACATTCAAAAAGAAACAATGAGTCAAGCTTCTGCTGACCCAAATGGTGTACCCATGAAAGTCATGCTAGAAGGACTAGAGAAAAAATCAGGTTTTACTGACGCTGATGAGATTTCTCATCATGATAAACGTATTAAATTCATGGATGAACAAAATGTACAAATGCAAGTATTATCATATGGTAATGGTGCACCTTCTAATCTTGAAGGTCAAAAAGCCATCGATTTATGTAAAAAAGCTAATGATCAATTAGCTGAGTATATCAAACAATATCCAGACCGTTTTGTAGGATTTGCGACATTACCGATTAATGAACCTGAAGCAGCTGTGGAAGAATTCAAGCGTTGTGTCAATGAGTTAGGCTTTAAAGGTGCACTCATTATGGGTCGTACAAAAGATGGTTTCTTAGATCAAGATCAATTTGACGGTATTTTTGCAACTGCTGAAGAATTAAATGTACCTATTTATTTACATCCCGCACCCGTAAATAGTGATGTATACCAAGCTTACTATAAAGGAAATTATCCAGAAATCACTGCTGCTACATTCGCTTGTTTCGGTTATGGTTGGCACATTGATGTTGGTATTCATGCGATCCATCTAGTTCTATCAGGTATCTTTGACCGTTACCCTAATCTAAATATGATTATCGGACACTGGGGTGAATTCATTCCATTCTTCTTAGAACGTATGGATGAAACTTTATTTGCTGATCATTTAAAACACCCTGTTAGTTATTACTTTAAAAATAATTTCTATATGACGCCAAGTGGTATGTTGACTAAACCACAATTTGATTTAGTTAAAAAGGAAATGGGGATTGACCGAATTTTATATGCGGCAGACTACCCTTATATCGAACCAGAACGTTTAGGCGTATTTTTAGATGAACTTGGTTTAACTGATGAAGAAAAAGAGAAAGTAAGTTATAGAAATGGCGCTAAATTACTTGGCTTAGAATAATATGACTGATAAATCATGCTTTAACTCAATGGAGGTATTTCATATGAATACAATAGAATTAAAAGGTGCTAAATTACGCTACCATCAAATTGGACAAGGTCCGGTATTAATATTCATCCCAGGTGCCAATGGAACTGGCGACATCTTTATGCCATTAGCACAACAATTAAAAGATCACTTCACTGTAGTTGCAGTAGATCGTCGTGACTATGGTGAAAGTGAGTTAACAGAACCACTACCAGAATCAGCAGCAAATCCAGACGACAATTATCGTGTAAAACGCGACGCAAAAGATATTGCAGAATTAGCACAATCACTTAGCGATGAACCCGTCTATGTTTTAGGCTCAAGTTCTGGTTCAATCGTTGCTATGCATGTACTTAAAGAACATCCAGAAGTAGTTAAACAAATTGCTTTCCACGAACCACCAATCAATACATTCTTACCAGATAGTAAATACTGGAAAGATAAAAATGATGAAATTGTAAACCAAATCCTTACAGAAGGATTAGAAAAAGGTATGAAAACATTTGCTGAAACACTTAATATTGCACCTATCGATGCTAAAATGATGTCTCAACCTGCAGAAACAGAAGAAGCTCAAAAAGAACAATATCAACGTGTGATGTTCTGGTCTGAATACGAAATTCGCCAATATACACACTCAGATATTACTTTAGATGACTTTAAAAAACATGAAGATCAAATCACATTACTAAATGGTACTGACTCTAGAGAATCATTCCCACAAGATGTTAACTTCTATATCAATGAACAAATTGGTTTACCAATCGTTGATATTCCTGGCGGTCATTTAGGTTATGTACAAAAACCTGAAGGCTTTGCCGAAGTATTATTAAACATGTGGCATAAATAAGCTGATTAAAAAAGCACGCGTTGAAAAATAATTCAACGCGTGCTTTTCTTTACTCTAATATTGTTTCCATTGAGCGATTAACACTGCTTGCATACATTCCACCGAATTTTAATAAATGTATCATCAATAAATATAATCTATAGAATTCTAATCGTTCATACGCACCCTTAGCTAACGGATAATGCTTTTCATATTCATCATAAAACTCTTGAGTAAAACCACCAAATACGGTTGTAATACCTAAATCAAATTCACGATCACCGTACAATGGTGCTGGATCAAATAAAGCTGGACGATCATCTGATAAAAACATATAATTACCACCCCATAAGTCACCATGTAATAACGATGGCTTACTTTGGTGTTGGTCTAATGCATCCAGCATAACCGCTCTCACCTGTTCATATACTTTATTATCTTCCTCATTCCATAGTTGTTTACGTAATAATTCATCTCGAATATGATCCATACGGCGATAAATAAAAATGTCTTTCCAGTTGTCCGTCCATGAATTATCAAATGAAATATCGCCCCCTTCATGTGGTAACCGGAATCCAAATTGGCCATCTTCTTGTTGTTGACTATGCATTTTAGCAACTAATTGTCCCAAATCTTTTTGACTGCCGGATGACCCTTCCTCAAGATAACTTAAAATTAAATACGCATCCCCATTTATCTCTCCACTTGCTATGACTTTGGGTGCAGTAATACCTGCATTTTCGAATTCATTCAGACCTGCAATTTCTGCAGCATAAAATGATTCATCTCGGTTACGTTGTACTAATAAGAAGAACGTATCATCTTGTTGTGTTATTACTTTAAATGCTTCATTCACATCTCCACCACTGACTGGTGTAATCTCTTTAATATAATCTAATGGTAAATGCTCTTTCCAATCTATAGCCATGACGTCACCTTCCCTATACTACTGAATACTAATTATATTACCTCATTTCCAATCGCTTAATCGTTAAAGCCGCCCTCAATGTGTATGACCACATTATAAAAGTTCGTCTATTTTTTTAATTTTTATAATTTAACTAGGAAATTGTAAATGAAAATGCTAGTCTATTAAAAGGAAAAGTTTCACATATATTAAGTTGAGGATAGTAAGCCTCAAATATAATGAACTAGGAGCGTTAACATGTATAAATTAATTAAACCCCTTTTATTTAAAATTGAACCTGAAAAAGCACACGGATTAACTATCGACGCCTTAAAAATTGCACAAAAACAATCCTATGTATTACCGATTATGAAAAAATTATTCGATTATCAAAATCCTATGTTATCTCAAGATATCCGCGGTATTACATTTGAAAATCCAATCGGTCTTGCAGCTGGTTATGACAAATCTTGCGAAGTACCTAAAGCTTTAGAAAATCTTGGTTTCGGTGCATTAGAACTTGGTGGTATCACACCAAAGCCACAACCAGGTAATCCACAACCTCGTATGTATCGTTTATTAGAGGATGATGCCTTAATTAATCGTATGGGCTTTAATAATATGGGTATGAACAAAGCACTTAGTCATCTACGCCGTTATGCTTACCATACACCTATTGGTCTAAACGTTGGGGTCAACAAAATGACCTCTTACGACGAACGTTATCAAGACTATATTAAAGTTATTGATACATTCAAAAATGATGTTAATTTCTTTACTGTCAATATTAGCTCACCTAATACTGAAAACTTACAAAATTTTCACGATAAAGATGAATTTTCAATGTTATGCAATGCGTTAGAAACGTTTAAAGCAAACAATGAAATCAATGTACCTATTTTCTTAAAATTAACGTCTGATATGGACGAAGAAGGTTTGAAATCTCTATTACCAACCATTCAAACACATTTCGATGGTGTCATTCTTGCAAATACGACACGTAAACGTGATGGTTTAAAATCAGCTAACCGTGTTGAAGAGGGTGGTTTAAGCGGACGTCCTTTATTTGAACGTAATTTAAAACTTGTTAAATTAGCATATCAAGAAACTAAAGGAGAACTCTTAATTATTGGTACAGGCGGTATCTTTAATGCTGAAGATGCTATCCAAATGTTACGCAATGGTGCCTCTTTATTACAAATATATTCTTCATTAGTTATTGAAGGTCCAGGATTAACTAAGAAAATAAATAAAGACATTGTACAATATTTAAACCAAAATGGTTATCATCATATTAGCGATATTATCGGATTAGATGTAAAATAATTAAAAAGCAGTTAACGATGAATCAATGACTTTACATCAAATGAATCATTAAAAGTATGTGTCATGATTATAGGAGGCATTATACAATGCGAGAAGATATCAAAGATAAAGAAATGAATCAGTCCACACAACAAGACACAACCGAGAATAAAAAATCACATTCTTCAAATGACGAAGATGAAAGAAAAGGCCTTAATGGTTATCGAAAAACAGATCTTGATTTAGAAATCGAACGTGAATTACAAGAAATGATGCAAAATGAAGACAAAGAAATTAAAAAAGAAAATAAACGATTTAAACTCTTTTCTTTTGCAGCAATGCTCGTCATAGCTATTATGGCTATCGTCCGTTTCATTCATAGAATGATTTAATCAATATTAAGACCCAGAGTCAAGGATATACCACCTTTGCTCTGGGTCTTTTTTAAAATTGCTGTAAAAATGCATTGGCTTCTTTATTAATTGCTTTAAAATCAATACCTTGTTTCATTGCAGCAAACACACACCCACAGTAACACTGTCTAAAAATATGATAATCTTTACACATTTCAATAGATCGTTCATAGCCCTTATTTTTCTTGAAATCACTGGGTAAATAATTAATATTATAAATTTGTTGAACATCCATACCAAGTTGATTAATTAATTGCGCATTCTTCTTAGGTGACAATGTGATTGCACTACCAAAGTAATCATAACCATACTTAATCGCTGCTTCAGCAACCATCTCAAGTCTCATTTCAAAACAAGTTGTACATCGTAGACCACCTTCTTTTTCTTCAGTAAGTCCTTTTGATTTAGCCATTTTCATAAATTCATGTGGTTGATAAACTGCTTCAATATATTTTACATTTGCCCCCGTCTTTTCATTAAAGTCATTTACAAACATTTCTTGAACTTTAGCACGTCTTAAATATTCACTCTTAGGATGAATATTGGGATTAGCAAAATATATCGCGATATCCGCATATTGTGTCAAAAATTCTAAGGTATAGGTACTACAAGGTGCACAACAACTATGTAATAATATTTTAGGTCGTTCCCCGTTTTCCTCCCATTGTTGAATCATTTTTCTTAAAACTTTGTCATAATTGACCTTTTGGTTCTTCATTTTCTTTAAAATTTCGCCCGCTTCAATCAAAAGAAACACCTTCTTTTTATGTCATAATATAATTTATGAATATTATACAATAAATGATACATAAAAAGTCATTTCTAGTTCACTACTATATCGATATAAATAAGATAATTAAAAACTGTGACTAACTTCCATTATTTATAAACCAATCATACATAATTCTATTCTTTTCACCTAAAACATTGTATGATGTGATTAGCAATAAAATAAAAAATAACAAGGGGTATCATATGACTCAATTATCACCATATTTAGCTTTTCCAAATACGAAAGAAGCGCTTAAATATTACGAAGAAGTTTTTGGTGCAACAAATATTAAACGTTTAGAGGTTGGCGAAGACCAAGCTGAACATTTTGGTATGACTAAAGAGCAAGCCAAAGAAGCGACAATGCACTCTGAATTTGAAATTATTGGTGTAAAAATCTTAGGCGCGGATTCATTTAGCCGAATCCAACCTATCAATAACGGCATTTCATTATTAATTGATTTTGATATTAATGATCAAGCTGATGTAGAAAGAGTAGAAACTTTCTATGATAAAATTAAAGACCATGATTCTATCGACGTTGAATTACCATTATCAGAGCAATTCTGGGGCGGTAAGATGGGCGTATTTACAGATAAATACGGCGTAAGATGGATGTTACACGGTCAAGATTACAACGCTATTCCACAATCATAATTAATACAATAAGGTTGAGACACATAAAGTTTGTGTCCCAACCTTTTATTTTTATTCTGTTCTTCTAATTATCGTAGCCGGCCCATTATTAACAATATCGTAAAAATACTGTATTAAATCATCTTTAGCAATGCGATTAGGATCCTCTACCCAATGTCGTATAAATGATAATCCAGCACCTGATACATAACTCATAAAATAAGAAAATGGGATATCTCCTATTTTATTATTTTCATTTTTAAAATGATTTAGATGACCTGTGATTAATTCATATAACTTTTCATGTAAATTTGAATCTTTCCCCATCGTAAACATTAATTGATAAAATTCCATATTCTTTTCTATATTACCTATTAAAAATTCCATAATCGTACGGATACTTTCAGTAGAGAATGTTTGATTCTTATATACATCTCCCTCTTCAATAAACGTTCTAATAATTTCTACCTGTTCATCTTCCAATTTTTCTAATAAATCATATTTATCTATGTAATGAGTATAAAAAGTACTTCGATTCACATCTGCCAAATCTGATATTTGTTGAACCGTGATTTGTTCTAATTCATATTTATGAAGCAAATCGATAAATGCATGTCTAATTGCTGCTTGTGATTTTCTAACACGTCGGTCTTGTGGCATTATGTCACTTCCTTAATAGCTTACTTTCCAACAATTATAAGGGGTTTGTTGGTTAACATACAAATCATCTACATTGATGATTGGAATTATCTACTTAACCCTTTACGATAAAAGTGTAAAGAAAATTAACTAAAAAGGGTGATTCATATGACAAGAAATTTATTAGGTAATCCTCAATTAACTGTTACAGATGTTAACGATGTTAAAGAAGGTCTTAATCATATCGTTGTAGATAGTGTACAATTCGGTAATCAAGAAATGATTATGGAAAAAGATGTGGCTGTAGAAATGAAAGATGGCGAAAAATTATACGTCAATATTTTCCGTCCGAATAAAGAAGGACAATTCCCCGTTGTCATGTCAGCCGACACTTATGGTAAAGATAATAAACCTAAAATTACTAATATGGGGGCGCAATGGCCTACTTTAGGTCCTATTCCAACTTCTAGTTTTACACCTGAAGAATCACCAGATCCAGGTTTCTGGGTACCTCAAGATTATGTAGTAGTTAAACTTGCTTTAAGAGGTAGCTCTAAATCAAATGGTGTGCTATCACCTTGGTCAAAACGTGAAGCTGAAGACTACTACGAAGTCATCGAATGGGCTGCACAACAAGAATGGAGTAATGGTAATGTAGATACCAATGGTGTCTCTTACCTAGCTGTTACACAATGGTGGGTTGCTACATTAAATCCCCCTCATTTAAAAGCAATGATTCCTTGGGAAGGACTCAATGATATGTACCGTGAAGTAGCCTTCCATGGTGGTATTCCTGATACAGGTTTCTTCCGTTTCTGGATTCAAGGTATTTTTGCGAGATGGACTGATAATCCAAACATTGAAGATTTAATTCAAGCTCAAAAAGACCATCCATTATTCGATGATTATTGGAAACAACGTCAAGCACCATTACATCAAATTAAAACACCATTATTAGCTTGTGCAAGTTGGTCAACACAAGGTTTACACAATCGTGGTTCATTTGAAGAGTTTAAACAAGCAAGTTCAGAAGACAAATGGTTATATATCCATGGTCGTAAAGAATGGGAAAGTTATTATGCTCGTGAAAACCTTGAACGCCAAAAAGCATTCTTCGATTATTACCTTAAAGAAGAAGATAATGATTGGAAAGAAACACCAACTGTCACTTATGAAGTAAGAGATCAATTCTATAAAGGTGAATTCAAAACAGCAACAGCATTCCCACTACCAAATACGAACTACACACCTTTATATCTAAATGCTAAAGACTTAACTTTAAATCAAAATGCTGTCAATGAAGAAAGTTCAACTCAATACGATTCTGAAAATGAACAAGATGATGTACGCTTTAGCTATACATTCGATCATGACACAGAATTAGTAGGAAATATGAACTTAAAACTTTGGGTAAGTACAGATGATGCAGACGATATGGACTTATTCGCAGGTATTAAAAAACTAGATCGTCGTGGTAACGAAGTGCACTTCCCAGACTTCAACCATATTGAACAAGGTCAAGTAGCTACAGGTTGGTTACGTGCATCTCATCGTGAGTTAGACCAAGACAAATCAACTATCGCTCAACCTTGGCATAAACATGAACAAGAGCTCAAACTTAATAAAGGAGACATTGTTCCTGTTGAAATCGAATTATTACCATCTGGCACACGTTTCAAACAAGGTGAAACACTAGTCGTTGTTGTCAAAGGTAGTGAAATTGTTAAAGGTAATAGTACACCTGGTATGAAAACACGCTATGAACATGAAGAACGCGTTAATAAAGGACTTCATCACATTCATACAGGTGGCCAATATGATTCTCAACTGATCATTCCAGTTACAAAATAATGGTATATTTAAGAAGGACCACTCTGATGAGTGGCCCTTCTTATTTTTAGTTTGAGTAATCAATTTAAAATGATCTATAAAGTATGGTTATCTTAGTAGCCTGAACCTACTTTTTCGCCGTCTTCATCATATTCTGTTACGTAACCATCATCTGTGTCTACTGTATATGACCCAGCTAAGTCTCCATCTTTATCTTCAAATGAGAATCCCCATTTACCGTCATCCGTTTTTTCTGGTTCTTTATACGTATACGTATCTGTATCTAATTTATGACCTTCATATGATTCTACTTTATCGATAACATTACTTCTTGTAACTTCACCTGAATCGCTACTGTCACTATCATCGTCTTCATCCATTTTCTTATCATATGCGTCATCAATCGCGTCTTCATCAAATTTCAATGTGACTTCCGATACGCCATCATCTTCATTACTTGCACTTGAAACATTCACTGAACTTGATTTAAATGATTGACCATCTAATGTACCTTGGGCATAAACAATTACCTCTTCATCAGGATCATAAGGACCATATGTTTTTGATTCATCTCCTGAATTTTTATCGTTCACATAGATTTTAATATCATCTAACATCGAACCGCCTTCAGTTGTTACAGTGAAACGTTTTTGTTTAAATGATTCCTTGGCAGTAGCTTCATCTTCACTCATAGTAATATCAAGCGCACCATTAAACGTTTTGCCACCCATTTTCTTAGATGCTTTTAGATTATAATCACCAACTGGGAATGCACCTAACGTTTTTTCTTCTTCTTTTTCAACAGAAATATGATGTTTCTCACCATTAAATGTATAAGTGATATCACCACTATCATTAGGATAAATAGATACCGTATGTTGCGGAATATTAAAGTTGTACTTATCGAAGAATAAATATTTTTTACCATTCTTCTCTATATTCAACACATTATTATCATTCGCATTGACTGATAAACTATTATACTTACCTTGCTTGATTTCTTTAGTATTATTTTTAATTTGATTCGCAACGTTAGTTAAGTCGTCTTCAGCTTTAATGTAATTTAAATATGCTCTTGCTTCTTCTTCACTCAATTTATGATTATCTGATGTTACTTGTTTTGCTAAACCTTTAGCATCATCTTTTTTCACTGCATGTGCGATATTATCTGCTTGACTTTCAGGTGAAAATTGATGTTTCAGGATTGCAAAAATGGCAATTAACATCGCCAATACAACCGCAATAATTAAAACAATAAAAATAACCTTTTTCTTACTTTTTTTGGGTTGTGGTTGATACTGTTGATGCATATTCGCATTATTATAACTTTGTTGTCGTTGTGCGTTTCCTTGACTTTGAGTTGATTGTGTTGCATTTGATGATCCATTAACTGGTGCACCACAATTCGTACATATCTTTACATCTGGGCGTAAAGGGTTACCACAATTACTACAATATTTCATTAATACGTACTACCCCCACCAAATAAGCTATTAAATAATGAATCTTTCGTTTCATTGAATGTTTCTAAGATACTTGAGAATGTTACCTCACCAAATATTCTCATTAAAATGAAAATAACAATTAAATAAATAATCATACCGTAAAAGCTTGAAAATCTTGTATGATTAATGCCACTATATTTGGCAATTAAATAAACACCTGAAGTGACAAGTATAACGAATGATAAGATAAGAATAACCGTACCAAACGTATATGCTTCCATAATTAATAAAATGATTGATAATAATAATGTTGCCACTGTTACACTATTTATAAATACAAAATCTGAAAGCACTTTTTTAAATGGTATTGCTTGGACTACAACTAATCTAGTAATACCAAACGTTGCACCTACATTTGCAGCTAATAAAATAATTAAGCTAAAAATGATAGAAAAAACAATTTTAGCTTCTGAAGTAAATAAAGATACTTCTTCAGGAATAGCTAAGAATAAAATAATTGCTATTAAAATTAATCCAATTGCTAATAGTGATCCTAATAATTTGAAACTAAATGTATGTATACTTTTAATTTCTCTGTCTGGATCTACAAAAGCACTTTTGAAAAAGCCTTTACTTTCAGCTGTAACCTCTTTAGCTTGTTCACTAAATTGATTAGGTTGTTTTTGATAACCATGTGGTTGTTGTTGGAATTGTTGATTTTGGAATTGTTGATTTTGTTGCTGATACTGTTGGTTTTGGAATTGCTGTTGATTAGTATTGTTTTGTGCTTGTTGATGCTGACTGTGATTGAAGTTTGAATTTGAACTATTTTCGGTAGATGCATTTTGTTGATTCATTGAATTAGATGGCGCACCTTGGTTCATAGATTGTGATTGCTCGTATGAGGCATTGCTATTTGAGTTGATTGCGTGTTGACTAGATGCGTGTGTTGAATGATGAGACTGTGAATTAGAATCTGCTTTTTGAATATCATTTTCAGCAGCTGTGACTGATTTTGATTGACGTTCTAATTTAGTACCACATTCCCCACAAAAAACGTCATCTTGTTCGACTTGATGACCACAATTTGGACATTTCATAATGTTACCCCCAATTTCTATTTTTAATCTTTGCAAAGTATAACATTATATTTATGTTGTTTTCTATCGATTTTTGAAATATTTATAAAATTCTTTATTAAAGTTAGTTATATTTTTAGATAGGTCAATTACCTTTAAACTTATATTTACTAAAATTTTTTATTTTAATATCTAATAAAATAACTATCATCAATATTAAACCAACAAAAAAAAGAGAAGTACTGTACGCTTTCTCCTTAAGATAAATATCATTTATTTTTTGTCATACCATGATTATCTTTAGTTCGAGTCTGACTAAAGATTTCCGACTCATTAAATTTAAGTACGACATTAACAGGACTTTCATCGCTATTAATGGATGGTACATTTACTTCATTTGATTTGAATGATTGATTTCCTATATACCCTACTCCATATACAAGTAAATCTTCTTCTCCGCTATAAGGGCCATAGGTGATATAATCTTTGACTTTTCCTACATGTTTATCGTTTAATACTAACTCTACTTTCTTAAACATATAACTATTTTTAGTCGTCACTTTAAATCGCTTTTCACTAAAGTCTTCTTTAGCCATCGTGCCGTACTGCTTTAAACTTAATACGACATGACCGTCGTAAGTACGGTTACCCACTTTTTTAGTCGCTTTTAATTTGTATTCTCCTAAAGGTACTGCTTCAAGACTCACAATATGACCTTTTACTAAACGTATTTCATGCTTTTTATCATTTAATTGATATGTTAATTCACCATTATCTTTATCATCTAATATAAAACGAAATTGGGGTATTTCAAATTGAAATTCTTTGATATAACCATATAATTGCGTTTTCTTATTGATCGTTAAAAACGTCACACCATCAATGTTGATATCTTTTGATGTAGCTTCATTCTGATCTAACTGATGGATGGCTGATTTGATTTGTTTCATATATCTATCGGATCCACCCATTGTTTGGATTAAAGCAAAATATGCCACCGCTTCCTCATCTGTCAATGGTTGATGATTTGAGGTCACTAATGATGTTAATTGCTCTTTATCCTTATATCTCATTGCCTCTGAAAATGCTTGAATTCTTTTGTCTGCTGAATTTTCATATCTAAAATAGTATATCCAACTTACTAATATAATGACCATAATCATCAGTAAAACCACAATCAAAAACAATGGTTTACGTGGTTTACGAAATCGGTATCTATGCGACGTATGTGCTGCATGTATTTGATGCAAATGATTTTTGTCATGTTTTTTATTAATGCCTTTTGAATAATAAGATGGACAATATTGAGTGAGATAGTAATGTTTAGGCATACCACATCTGTTACAATAAACCACTAAAACCACTACCAAACAGTTTCATCAAGTAATCATTAATTAATTGTTGTATAATCATATGCCCTATAAATAAACGATGACCATCAAGACAAATTGGTAAATGATAATACCATAAATACTCGCAAATTTTGTAGGATAGATACCACTATATTTCACTAACATGTACGTTAGTGAGATGATATATAATAGCACAAATGCTAATAGCATGATAATCAATGCTAATTTAAAGATAGATAAAATGGCTAATACTAATCCAATTAATAATGCTAAAACTGAGAAAGTGTTAATAACAACATAATCTGAAAAAACCTTATGAAATTCTATCGTCGTTGTTAAAGTACATTTCACGATGCAATATAAAATAGTAACTGATAAAGCTAAACTACCTAGGATGATCATTAACATATAAAAAATAGCTTTAAATGGTGAACTTTCTGGAAATAATAAAAATATATCAGATGCTAGAATGATGATTAATAATGTACTTAAAAGTAATCCAGCACATATTAACGTCACTAATAATCGATAACTATATATCACATCGCTTTGGTCTGATGATTTAAACACATGGTTAAAAAACTGTTTACTTTCGTCTGTTAAATCTTTCATTTTATGTTCAAAAGACGCCGTTTTATCTTTCATTACTTCTTCAAAATGCGCATCGTTTTCACCTAGTGTAGATAACTTTCTCTTTGTTTGGTGTGATGTTGTACCTTGTTTAAAGTTTTCGTTATCTCTTCTACTTTTCACATTGTCATCGTTAGTTTTAGTAGAATGTTGTTGTGTCTCTTTTATTGTAGATGCTGTTGTACTAGTTGTTGTATGATCATTTTGACGCGTTAATTTGTATCCGCAATGACCACAACATTGATCTTCTTGTTGATAATTCTGACCACAATTTGGACATTTCATGTCTATTCAATTCCTCTGCTATATTTACTTAGATAAATTATATCCCATTTAACCGCCCTATTCTATATTATTTTTATTTTATTTAATAAAAATTAAAAGTCCTAATCAACCACTTCTCGTGATGAATTAGGACTTCATTTTATATCGAATGATACAACTTATAACACAATCGTATTCTCTTTTTCATGTATCATCTCAATGATTTCATTATGTTCATTCAATACTGCTACTTTAGGTGCATGATAATTCAATTCATCTTCATTTAATTGTGCATAAGTCATAATTATAACTATATCTTCTACTTCAACTAATCTTGCAGCGGCACCATTTAAACAAATTTTGCCACTACCTCTTTCACCAGCGATGACATATGTTTCAAAACGTGCACCATTATTATTGTTGACGATGGCTACTTTCTCATTTGGCAGTATATCAACGGCATCTAAAATGTCAGAATCAATCGTGATACTTCCAACATAATTCAAGTTGGATTCTGTCACTCTTGCTCTATGAATTTTAGAATTCATCATTGTTCTAATCAACTTATTCAGCTCCAATTATTATATTATCTATCAAACGTGCTTTAGAAAATTTAACAGCTAATGAAATAAAGATTTGGCCTTGAATTTTAGATTGCTCTTCTAATTCTGGGTAACTATAAATGGCAACTTCATCAACTTGACCACTTGTATAATCTAATAAGTACTGTGTAATTTCATCTATAATAACAGAACTATTGCGTTCACCATTATTATATAAATCACGTGCTAATTTCAAACTTTTACTTAAATGAACGGCTTCCTGACGTTCTTCTTCTGTTAAATATACATTTCGTGAGCTTTTAGCTAATCCATCTTTTTCACGAACGATGTCAACGCCAATGATTTCAATTGGGTGATTGAAGTCTTTAACCATTTTTTCAACGATGGCCAATTGTTGTGCATCCTTTTTACCAAAGTAAGCATAGTCTGGACTAATAATATTAAATAATTTATTTACTACTGTTACGACACCTTCAAAATGTCCTGATCGTTGTGCACCTTCTAATACATGAGCTAATTTACCCACCTTCAATGTTACACCTAGTTCATCAGGGTACATTTCTTCTACACTTGGATAAAATACATAATCTACATCAATTTCTTCCATCATTTCAACATCTTTATTAATTTGACGTGGATATGCATCGAAGTCTTCATTTGGACCGAATTGTAAAGGATTAACAAATATACTAACTACAGTGATATCGTTAAATTCTGATGATAATTCCATCATTTTTAAATGCCCTTCATGTAATGCACCCATCGTTGGTACAAAACCAATCGTTTGACCATGTCTCTTGTATTCTTTAGCAATACTTTGCATTTCACTTACCGTTGTAATCACTTTAGTCATTTTTATTTACCTCGCTCATAATTTTTTTCTTATACGTGTGTGCTTCGGATGGAAATGCGCCTGATTTTACTTCTTCATTATATTGTTTTAAACCATTAATACCTATTGAAAAATCACTATATTGCTTAACAAATTTGGCATGTCGATCGACACCATAATTTAACATATCATGATAAACCAATACTTGTCCGTCAGTATCTTTACCTGCACCAATGCCTATAACTGGAATTGATAATTGTTGGCTAATTTCTTGTGCCAGATCACTAGGAATTGCTTCGAGCACAAGCGCAATTGCACCAGCTTCTTCTACATGATGCGCGTCCTCAATTAATTGTAATGCCGCTTCTTTGGTACTACCTTGCAATTTGTATCCCATAACACCAACACTTTGCGGTGTTAATCCTAAATGTGCCACAACAGGAATACCTATTTGAGTAGCTTTTCGAATAAATGCAGTTAAATGTGCACCTTCTGCTTTAATCGCGTTTGCTTCTGTTTGTTGATATAACGTTAATGCATTTTTCAAATCTAATTCATCACTAATCCCCACCGCACCAATAGGCATATCTACGACTACAAATGTATCAGATGCACCACGTCGAACCGCTTTACCATGATGAATCATATCGTCTATTGTAACTTGAACTGTACTTTCATAACCTAACACAGTCATTCCTAAGGAATCTCCTACTAAAATCATATCTATATCTGCTTGTTGTGCTTGCTTTGCACTAGGAAAATCATAAGCAGTAACCATTGAAATTTTATTGCTTTGTTCTTTCATTTCTACTAACTGAGCTATAGTTTTCAATTCAATTCATCCTCAATTTCCTATATTATTAAGCAATAGTATAATGAATCTATCCCAGAAAGGAAAGAATAATATTATGACAATTGGTGTTATTGGCCCAGGTGCCGTTGGAACAACGATTGCTATTGAATTACAGCAAGCATATCCTGACACTTTACTTATTGGAAAGCAAAAAAACACATTAAATTATTTCCCAGAAAATGGACATCAATCTAAAACAATCTCTGTAACGCCTTATCAAGATATAACACAACCACTTGATATTGTATTTATTGTGGTTAAAACATATCAATTAGAAACAGTCATTACTCAATTATCACCTATTATCCATGAAGAGACGATCATCATTCTCGCTCAAAATGGCTATGGACAATTAGAGCGCATACCTTTTCCAAATTCATATCAGGCCGTTGTGTATATCAGTGGTCAAAAAAATAACAATGACGTCACTCATTTTAGAGACTATCGCCTTCACTTGAAAGATACACCAAGGACTCGAAAATTACAAAAGTTAACCAACCAAACGAATATTGAAATCATACTCGAAGAGAATATAGAAGAAAAGATATGGTATAAACTATTAGTTAATTTGGGGATCAATTCAATTACTGCATTGGGCCGAGATACTGCTAAATTATTACGATCATCACATATTCGGAATATTTGTCGTGGCATCATTTCAGAGGGGATTTCCGTAGCTCGTGCTGAGGGACTCAATTTTGATGTAAACACACTCGACTCTATTATGACAATATATGAGGGGTATCCTGATCAGATGGGAACAAGTATGTACTATGATATCACATCTGGAAGACCTTTAGAAATGGAGTCTATACAAGGATACATTTATAAGAAGGCTCAAGAATATCATATAACGACACCTTACCTTGATACGGTATATGCATTTTTATCGGCTTATCAATCTCAATTTTAATGATATTTCTAATAACGTAACAAAGCCTGAGGCAAGACATGACTTACCTCAGGCTTCATTTATAGTTATTCGGCTTCTCTTATTTCTTCAGCAATATCTTTATAATCAATATCCGTCTTATTAAAGATTTCATCATTAATTGGGAAATGTTGTTCGAATGTTTCGAAGTTCTGAATTTCAACCTTAGCATCTTCTATTTCAAAGTCTAGCACATGGCCGCCGAAGTTACGATCATCATTCGCAAAGTGCACATGGAATCCTGCTGAACCTACACCATGGAAAAGTTCCGGTGTGAAGAAACCAACAACAGTTCCTTTAACATACGTCTCAGTTTGTTCAGGTTGTCTGCGTGCCGAATCAATTAATCGTGTGTATGGCGGCTCTTGTCCAGGCATCATGCGAACGTGCATTTTTTTGAATACTCCAGAAATTTTAACAGCTGAAAATAAGTTTTCACTCAACATGTTTTCTTTAACTTCGTCAAAAACGTCTTCAGATGATTTATCTTTAGTTTGGTATGTTGTATCTGCCTTGAATTTCGTCACTGTCGCATAAGGTGTTAATTCATCACCTTTTAATTCAATAAAATCTTTATGTTCATTAGCATGGTAAGCCTTACCATCCACAAATATCACTTCTCCATTCGATCCCGTTAAAGTCGCAATACCTAAATCTCCATGTTTTAATATTTCATTAATTGAGGCGGTACCCTTTAATAGTCCTGCCATCAATGTTCCTAATGTACCGTGTTGATATAAGATATTAGTCATAAAAGCTTCACTCCTCAATTACTATTTGATTATTAATTAAATGCATCAGGCAACATATTGGTTGAAAGTTTTACATTATCTTTATAATTTACAGGTATATCAATGACTACAGGTCCTTGAATTTCATAACCTTTTTTAATCGCATTTTCTAATTCTTCTTGATTTGTTACACGCATTCCTTTCGCACCAAAAGCTTCTGCATATTTCACGTAATCAACTGAACCAAAATCTACACCTGATGAACGTTCGTATTTCATTTCTTCTTGGAACTCAACCATATTATACTTACCATCATTCCAAATTAATTGTATGATATTTAAATTTTTTCGAACAGCTGTTTCTAAATCTTGTGCTGAAAATAGAAATCCACCATCACCAGCTACTGAGACAACTTGTGTATTTGGACGTACTAGTGCTGCTGAAATCGCCCAAGGTAATGCAACACCTAACGTTTGCATACCATTACTAAATAACAAATGTCTCGGATTATAACTTCTGAATTTACGTGCCATCCAAATATAATGACTTCCGACATCAACGGTAACCGTAGTATCATCCGTTAACATTTTTTGCATAGATTCGATAATTTCGATTGGATGTAATACACCATCTTTATGAGTTGCTTTAATACCCGTTTCTTCAACAATATGTGCTCTTAACTGCTCTAATTCATCTAAATGTTGTTGGTTAATAAATGGTTCATCTACTTTGTCAGATATCATTTCTATAGTTCCTGCAATATTACCAATTAATTCTTTAGTAGGTTGCATATAATTTGTAATTTCTGCTGGAACTTCATCAATATTGATCACTTTTGTGTCTAATTCCTTATTCCAATTACTTGCTTCGTACTCAATCGGATCATAACCAATTGTGACAACTAAATCACTTTTACGAAGCAATTCATCTCCTACTTGGTTACGGAATAATCCTACACGACCAAAGAAGTGATTTTCTAAATCGCGACTAATGACACCAGCACCTTGGAATGTTTCAACTACTGGTAAATTTGTCTTTTCAACTAATTTACGGATAGCATTTGTTTCATTCGCACTTGAACTTCTCATACCGGCGAGTAAAACAGGAAATGCTGCATTTTTAATTGCATCAATCACGTCATTTATATCTTGCTCACTAGGAACACCTAAATTAGGCTTTTGACATAGTGCTATAGCTTTTGATTCTACTGGTGCTGAAATAACATCTTGTGGAATACTAATAAAACTCGCACCATTTTTACCTGATGTTGCTGTTCTCATAGCATTAGTCATGACTTCTGATAAAGATTCAGGATCTTGTACTTCTTCACTATACTTTGTTGAATATTTTAATAATGCCGCATTATCTATACTTTGATGTGTTAAACGTAATAAATCATTACGTTTAACTTGTCCTCCTAAAGCTAATACGGGATCTCCTTCAGATGTTGCTGTTAATAGTCCGGTCGTTAAGTTACTGACACCTGGACCACTCGTTACAAGTGCGACACCTGGTTTACCAGTTAGTCGTCCTATACCTTGGGCCATCATTGCTGCGTTTTGCTCGTGACGCGTAACAATAAGTTCAGGTCCATCGTCTTCAAGTGCGTTAAATAAATAGTCAATTTTTGCACCTGGAATACCAAATACGTATTCTACTCCATTATTTTTTAATGTGTCTATGACCATATCAGCTGCAGTATATTTTTTGTCTGCCATTATATTCATTTCCTTCCAATGCTCACATTTTATTTTATCTTTACGATAACATCAGTGTGAAATCAATTCCCCGTTGCTCATTTATACATTAAAGATGGATCATTCATGTTTTATTGTTCTAAAAGATGTTTCACTGAATCATATGAAGCTTCTAATGCCTCAACAGATTGTTTAAACAATTCTTTTTCGTGATCGCTTAATGGTGTTTCATAAATTTTACTTGCACCATTTTCGTTAATTAATGTTGGTACACCAATGTATACATCTTTAAATCCATACTCTCCATTTAATTGTGAAGAAACTGTTAAAATAGTGTTTTCGTTGTTTAATAAGGCTTTTGAAATTCTTAATAAGGCTAAAGCAATACCGTAGTATGTTGAACCTTTAGCTTGAATAATTTCATATGCAGCGTCTCTAGTTTTTTCATAAATTTCTTGTGCTTTAGCTTCACTACCAGTTTGTTCTTTAAGCGTATCGAATACTGAAATACCAGCAATATTCGCTTTAGACCATACCGCTAATTCAGAGTCACCGTGTTCACCTATAATAGCAGCATGAACGCTTGCAGGCGCTACATTTAACTCGTTACTGATTAAATATCTAAGTCTTGCAGAGTCTAATACTGTACCTGAACCGATAACACGTTCCGCTGGTAAGCCAGTTAATTCTTTGACATAGCGTGTTAGAATATCCACAGGATTTGCCGCAATTAAGAAGTAACCATCAAAGCCACTATCCATAATGCTTGTCACAATGCTGTGCATAATTTTTGTGTTTTTCTCTACTAATTGTAAACGTGTTTCACCTGGTTTTTGTGGTGCTCCAGCAGTAATAACAACTAAATCAGCATCTTTACAATCGCTATATTCTCCAGCTTTAACAATAACTGGTGAATCACTGTGAAGTGCCCCGTGGTTTAAGTCTTGAACGTCCGCATTCACTTTGTCTTTAGCAATATCAATAATTACAAATTCATCTGCAATACCTTGTGTGACCATTGCAAAAGCATAACTAGAGCCTACTGAGCCATCCCCAACTAAAACAACTTTTTTACCAAATTTTTTCATAATGAAAAACTCCTTCACTTTGAAGAGATAAAGATTAAAGTTTACCTTTTTATCTCATTCATTTATAATAAATTACAATTAAATCCGACTTCATTTTAAATATACTTTGTTAAATTTTATGTGTAAACATTCAAGGGGGTGAATGATGTTAACGTCACCAATTTGTTGGTTTTATGTGCCTTACATCATTCATTATAGTCCCTCTTGAAGTATTAATAAAATACATATTTTCGATTAATAACATTCCTAAAAGGAATACATTATATATAGAAAAAAGTAATAAAAAATACTTTGATGTACAATGACTGACACCAAAGTATTTTTCAATTCACGTATTTATTTGTATTAAAGAATTACTACTTCTCTCTTAAGTCCCTTATAAATTGTATCCATTCGCGTGTCACAAAATTAAGATATGCATCTCTCCTCCAGATTAAACCTAAATGCCATGATAACTCTGCATTTTCGAGTTTCAATGCTTTCACATTATCTCCCATTAAATGTACTAAACTTTCTGGTACGACACTAATACCAATACCTTGACTAATCATATTCGCTATAAAACTAATTTGGGAGATATTAGCTACAGTTTTCGGATAAAAGCCTAATCGTTTACAGTTCTCGATAATTTGATCTTTTAAGTAATAATCATCATGAAATAGCACAAACTCTTCTTCTTTAAGTTCGGCTAAATCCACTTTTTCTTGTTGTGCCAATGCATGGTCTTTACTCACAACGAGTAGTAACTCTTCATTATATAATGGAACCGAATGAAATAAAGTTGCATCAACAGGTAAAGTCGTAATACCTATATCCACTTCATCTGTTTCTGTGAGGTTTTCTACTATTTTACCTCCACCTTCCATTACTTCATAGGTAACTTTCGGATATAGTTGGTGAAATTGATTTAAACTATCTGTAAATAATTGAACATTCATCATCGGTGATAGCGCTATTCTAATATGGCCTTTTTGAACATTCATCACATCATTCATTTCTAATGATAGTTTCTCAAACAATGCTAAAAACTCTAAGCTATTGTCGTAAAATGTCTGACCGATGTCTGTCAGTTTAATTTGCTTTTGTGAACGATCAAATAATGTAATATCATATTCATTTTCTATACTTTTGATTGCTTTACTAATTGTTGACTGTGCAATATATAAATGTTCAGATGCTTGCGTCATACCACCGCGTCGAACAGTTTCAACAAAATATTTTATCTGTTTTATTTCCATAGCACTAACCTCTTAATTTGATTTTTGAAAGTTATTCCACTGTATGCTCTCTTCTATAAATTAATATACTATAAAAGATAAATATTAATACTAGAATCATTGCTGCAACTAATATGGCATAGGTGCCTATATATTTTTGAACTTCTGCTGAAATAATAGCTCCAATAATAAAACTTAATACTATTCTAATGTAAAGTTTAGCCTTTCTCAATTGGGCGGTATCACCATTTAATATATATTCACTCAACGCTATCACACCATTTTTAAGGTTCCCAGTTGAAAAGGTATTATTATAACCTTCACCTTCTATTTTACTAAATGAAGTTGTTAGCATTGCCATACCGAATGCTAATGGTGGTAAAATATACAAATTAGGTATACTCATTGGCAAAAATCCTACAACGAGGCAACTTAATGTAATAGGTATTAATGAGACTAATCTCCAATACCGTGTTGCCAATTGATGATGAATTAAAGATACAAACATTACGCCAATCATAAAGGAGACAACCGAAGCAACCTTCAACATACCGCCTCTTAAATCTCTATGTGACAACTCTGAAGCAAGAAAAATAATGTTTCCTGTTTGACCTGCTGCTAGTGTACCTCCACGACTTAAAAAGGTGTAAGCATCAATATATCCACCAACAAAGGTTAAGAGTATAGCCATTTCTTTACTCTGATATATATTTCTTCTCATAAATTTTTCTAAAGCCATCGTTATCGCCTCAACGTTTTTATAATAGTAATATGACACATATCGTTCATTGATAAGTTTCATATACCTTTATTCTATAGAATATGTTGTAAAAAGCTAAAATATCGTTCACATTTATAAAAAAATACTTCTTATCCCGTTATTTTCTGTTATAATCAAGTTTATCCTTTTAAATTTGAGCGTGAAACAGAAATAACTAATCACTTTATTTCATTGTGTCACCTCGGCAAGGATAGCTCTAATTGTAATACATTAATATACAATTTAGATAGCTACTGCCATTTTGTAGACATATAACATAATGCGAATTGATGTCACGTATAATAGAAGTGAACAAGAAAGTTTTGATTTTTCAGAATTTTTAGACAAAATATATGTTTTTTATGCTATGATATAAATTATTAAAATGACAGTTAAATATAACTCATTGATATACGGAGGTTTATTATGTCTAGTTTTTTTAAACGATTAACACAAAAAGAAGATCCATCCATCTATCAAAGCAAAGATGGTCATTTAAAAAGAACATTACGTGTTCGTGATTTTCTTGCATTAGGTGTAGGTACTATTGTTTCTACGTCTATATTTACTTTACCTGGTGTTGTAGCAGCTGAGCATGCTGGACCAGCGGTTGCATTATCATTCTTACTTGCAGCCATTGTAGCAGGATTAGTTGCCTTTACATATGCTGAAATGGCTTCTACTATGCCATTTGCAGGTTCTGCTTATTCTTGGATTAACGTACTATTTGGTGAATTTTTTGGTTGGGTTGCCGGTTGGGCGCTCCTAGCCGAATACTTCATTGCTGTCGCCTTTGTGGCTTCTGGCTTTTCTGCTAACTTACGAGGTTTAGTCAAACCCTTAGGTATTGAATTACCAAAAGCATTATCCAATCCATTTGGTAGTGATGGTGGCGTGATTGATATTGTTGCAGCCATAGTTATTATCTTAACTGCTTTACTATTATCACGTGGTATGAGTGAAGCTGCACGTATGGAAAATATTTTAGTTATTTTAAAGGTGTTAGCAATTATCTTATTCGTCATTGTAGGACTAACTGCTATCAACTTTAGCAACTATGTACCATTTATTCCAGAACACAAGGTTACTGATGCAGGTGATTTTGGTGGCTGGCAAGGTATTTATGCTGGTGTATCTATGATTTTCTTAGCATATATTGGATTTGACTCTATCGCTGCCAACTCTGCTGAAGCGATTAACCCTCAAAAAACAATGCCAAGAGGAATTTTAGGATCATTATTAGTCGCTATTATACTATTTGTTGCAGTTGCTTTAATATTAGTAGGTATGTTCCATTACAGTCAATATGCGGACAACGCTGAACCAGTAGGTTGGGCATTACGTGAAAGTGGTCACGGTATTGTTGCCGCAGTTGTGCAAGCTATCTCAGTCATTGGTATGTTTACTGCTTTAATTGGTATGATACTTGCTGGATCAAGACTATTATACTCATTTGGTCGTGACGGTTTATTACCTTCTTGGCTAGGTAAATTAAATAACAAACATTTACCAAATAGAGCATTAGTTATTTTAACAGTAATTGGAGTCTTAATCGGATCAATGTTCCCATTTGCTTTCTTAGCTCAATTAATTTCAGCAGGAACATTAGTTGCATTTATGTTTGTTTCATTAGCAATGTATCAACTTAGAAAGCGTGAAGGTAAAGACTTACCAATACCATCTTTCAAATTGCCTTTATACCCAGTATTACCCGCAATCACTTTCATACTAGTTCTATTAGTATTCTGGGGGTTAAGTTTTGAAGCAAAATTATATACACTGATTTGGTTTATTATAGGTATATTTATCTATTTACTTTATGGCATGAGACATTCTAAAAAAGATCGTGATGATGCCTACAAATCTCCTAAAAAATCTTAATCAAAACATTAAAAGAGCGATTCCACAATGATTATCATGTGTGGAATCGCTCTTTTATTTATAGCCTAAACTCCTTTTACCAACCTTGACCTTCTATTTCATATTGGTCTAAATCTCCTCGATTTAACGCTTGTATCGCTTTCTCAAGTGTCGATAATGCATAATCTAACTGGTCGTATGAGATAACTAGTGGCGGTTGAAATCTTAACACATTCCCTGCTACTGCTATGATAACTACACCTTTATCAAAACAATAATTACAAATTTTTAATGCCGCTTCAGGGTCACGCGTCTTTTGAATTGGATCAGATACTATATCGATACCAATTGATAATCCTTTACCACGGACATCTCCAATACATTCATAATCAGTAATCCATCTATCCATTGTTTGACGTACATAGTCACCTTTTTCTAGACTTGCTTCAAGTAACTGTTCTTCCTCAATCATCTCAAGTGTAGCTAAGGCCGCTTCACAACTAACTGGATTCGCACCAGTAGTAAATAGATGTGCCGGTGCTTCTAACGTCTCCATGATTTCTTTACGACCAACTATGGCTGACATAGGCAATCCTCCGGCAAGTGACTTACCAAACGTAATTAAATCTGGTGTAAAGTTGAAGTGCTCTACTGAACTCCATTTCCCAGTACGTCCTAATCCTTGTTGAATATCATCAACCGCAATTAGAATGCCATGTTCTCTACAAATACTTTGTAAAGCTTCAAAGTAGCCTGGCACAGGTTCTAATAGACCACCATCCCCTTGTATCGTTTCTAATACAATACATGCTACTTCGTCAGCCGGAACATATTTATTAAACATTTCTTTAAGTGGCGCTAAATATTCATCTACAGTATTCGGAGTAGGTTGTTCAAATAAACCTCTATAATTGTCAGGAAAAGGTATGTGATAAAAGCCATTCAAAAGCGGACCATATTTCTTTCTCATATTCAAGCTAATTGCCGACATAGAAAGCGAACCAAATGTTGAACCATGATACGCATTTGTAAAACTGATGATATAAGGTCGTCCTGTATATGCACGAGCAAACTTGATAATACCATCATTGGCATCTGAACCACTCAAACCATATGTCACTCTTTTTTCATAATCCCCGGGTGATATATCGCATAACTTTTTAGACAAACGAATTAGCGGCTCATGGTACATATACGCTGGCGTATAGTGGACAAACTTATCAACTTGCTTTTTAATCGCTTCGGTGACTTTTTTAGGCGCATGGCCCACGTTTTGTGAACTTGCACTGGCTAATAAGTCGATGTACTCTTTTCCATCAACATCTACTAGCGTTGCACCGTACCCATGATCGATGGCTAAAGGATAATATTTGATTCTGCCAGATTTAGCAAAATATTGCTCATCTTCTTTTATTAAGTCTTGTGCTTTACTCATGATCAAATCATCCTTCCTTAATTAAACTTCACTTCATTACTGACGATTAAAAAGATGATTCAAATGCTTCAGTTATAAAATGATTTCGATTTGATGATAGTACTCAATATACTAATAATTTTCAGATTTGTAAATATTTTCCGAAAATTCTAACTAAATAAAATAGATATCTTTTTTGTATGTATATGTTATCCGTATTAGGGAATAAAATATACATCAAACGTGGACTAGGAGGGGTATTATTCTAAGACTGACTTACCACTTTTTAAGTGCCGTTGCTTCATCCTTTGTATTATTACTCAGTACTATGATTTTAGATGTTCTCATACAGCATACTCATCTAACACAGCTATTATTAAATATAGATTTTTTAGTTAACCCTAAACTTGTACCAACATGGATGGAAGTCATCATACATCTGTCTATAGGTTTGATGATTTATCTCATCTTCATGGTACTTTACAATATATCAAAACTACTCTATCACTTAGCCTATCTACCTTTACTAGTGATATTTATTGGTATGTATCCTTTCCTCATTGCCATCGCTCAAAGATCATTCTTTGTATTTAATGCGACGGAATGGATTTGGTGGCTCATTGCACATATGATCTTTGTAGTATTCATGTATTTCTGTAACTTTGCTATTTCAAAATTACATTTATAAAACAATGGAGTGGGACAGAAATAATAAAGAACCACTAATCATTGATTATGTAGTGGTTCTTACGCATTAGCCACAGCTAATGTGTACTTTAAATATAGAAATACATGAGTGAAACTCATGCATAAGAGATACTAATTTCTAAAGAAAAAGAATGACTTTACAGTCAACTACGGCCTAAATATCAATGTAACTTGAGGTATATATTTATGTCCTAGCCTATCGCTAATTGAATGATGATTATTCTTCGTCACCATTTTCATCGTATTTCGTTACATTTCCATCTTCATCAATAATATAAGAACCTGCTAAGTTACCGTCTTTATCTGTGAATGAGAATCCCCATTCTCCATCGCTATTTTTCTCAGGTTCTTTATACGTATATGTTGATGTATCCAATTGATGACCTTCATAGTCTTCAACTTTATCAATAACATTATCACGAGTCACTGTTGTATCACTAGAATCTGAAGACGTGTCATCATCTGAATCGTCAGATGAATCGCTTGATACATCATCATCAGTCGCGGCTACGGTATCTGATTCATTAAAGTAACCTTTAACTTTATCAATTTCATCTTGACTCGCATCATATAACTTAATCGTATTAGCATTATCTAAAATACGTTTTGTTTCAGATTTTGTATAATCATCTTCCATCCAACGACGGTCTTGGAAATGAGATGGCGTACCATAAGTCGTTATTGTGCCATCCCCATTATTTTTATATATAACGTGCCCAGCAGCAGTTGGTGTACCATTTATAATTTGAACGCCATCTGGATATTTTTCTGATGCCTCTTTATTGTATGGGTTAATTGCTTCACCACTAACATCAGTATGAGACATATTTGATATATGGTTCTCTACTTCACCGCTTCCACGGTAGTCTTTAAATACAGTAAGCCAAACTTTAGCATAATAATCTTGCGTATTGGTATTTTCTTGTTGTGTTTTTGAACTTTTTGAAGATGATTGACTTGAACTTTGATTCGATTGTGATGATTGATCACCTTTATTATCACTGCTTTGATGACTCTTACTTGTTGAATCATCAGAGACTTTAGAACTTCCTTTGTCATTATTCCCAAACCCACAACCTGCTAATACTATAGATGCTGTTAGTATTGTCCCAGCTAATTTTTTCATTAAAGAATCCCCTTTATTTATTTTTTGTATATACATTACATTATAAATTTATTATAAACTACCTTATTTCAAAAACATATATCTAATTACACATTAATTGTAAATAAATAAATTGTGGACCTTCTAAACTATTTGGTTTGTTTATAACTTTTGATACCCATTTCTAAATCATTTATTAATTTCTTTAAATTAGCTTTAAGTTTGAGTATTGATTCTTTTAAAAAGGCTTATTCAGAAAAAAATGGTGGTACACTATTAATGTAAACGAAATTAAATCATTCTCTAATTGGAAATGGGGTTTTCATTGTGAAGAAACGCTCTATAATAGCAACAACTGTTTTAGCTAGCACTGTTTTATTTTCAGTATCTTTCGCAAGTGAGGCAAAAGCTGAAGAAGTCACTGCAGACAATGCCATCAATGTTGCACAACAAGCTATGAAAAATAGCGGCGGTAATCCCGACTTACAAAATTTCAACGACGTCAAAGATAAAGGTTCCTATTTTATCATTAATATTAATAATAAATCTGGTGCCGGTGTTGGTGCGTATAAAGTATATAAAAATGGAGAAGTTCAATATAAAAGTGGTAATTTCGGAGATTTTAGTTCTTTGAATTCATCAGATAACTATACAGGCCAAGGTATCAGCGCCAAAAACTATGAAGAAAATCACGAAAGCCAACAAGAAAATGCCTCAGTAGATAGCACTAAAGAGTTAAATGCGTATTATGTTGGTAAAGTGAAATCTAACGAATTACCAGAGTCAGGTAAGGATGACACAATACCTACCGATGCATTAGCAGTGCTATCTCTAGTAGCAGGCACAGCTTTCATTAGCCAAAGACCATTAAGAAAAATTTCATAATTCATATATTTAAAAAAGAGGTTGAGATATAAAGCTTTGTACTTTGGGAAACCGATTAACGGCGTTCCAAAAGTAGGATTATCGGCAGAAGGGACCCAACATAGAGAAATTGGTATTCCAATTTCTGCAAATAATGCAAGTTGGGCAAATGTTCACGATTCGACAAAATTTGGAAAACAATTCAAATGAACAAACTCAACTATTGAGTTTGTAAGAACTACTAACCTATGAATAAGGAAGTAGTTCTTTATCATTGTTCGGTTCTGCTCAAATCCTAAACGCTTTTGTCACGACCTCTTTTTATGTTTTCAAAACTGTTAATCATGACAAATTTTTGAACATTGCTCAAAACAGTCCTTTCTCTGAATAAAAAATAAATATAGTGGTAAATATAATTTGTGAACGAAAATAAATTGTTTTCATATGTATAAAATTCTAATAGGAGGTAATAAAATGAAATACATCATTGTTGGTACATCTCATGCTGGATATGAGGTCATCCAAACATTACTTAAAGAAGACAAAGGTGCCGATATACATGTATATGAAAGTGGTGACAAACCTTCTTTCCTATCTTGTGGTATACAAAGTTACTTAGAAGATGTATCACCATCTCTCGATTCATTACACTATGCGAATGAACAATCATATAAAGATCAAGGCGTTAATATTCATGTTAATAGCACCGTTACTGATATAGATACTGAACAAAAAGTCATAACAGTTAATCAAAATGGTAATACTGAACAAGTAAATTACGACAAACTCTTCTTAAGTCCAGGAGGCAAACCAGTCACTCCTCCAGTTGAAGGTATTGATCAATATAACCATGTTTTATTCATGCGTGGCAGAGATTGGGCTGATCAAGTAAAATCACGTATGTCAAACGCCAAAAAAGCAGTTGTCGTGGGTGGTGGCTATATCGGTATTGAAGCCGCAGAAGCCTTCGCTAAAGCCGGTATTCAAACGAAAGTGATTGATGTAGCGGATCGTATTTTAAGTACGTATTTAGATCAAGAATTTACTGATATTCTTGAGGATAATGCTAAAGAACATGGATTAGAATTTATTGGTGACGAAACCGTTCAATCCTTAAATGGTGATGAACAAGGTAATGTAACTAAAGTTATCACAGACAAAAATGAGTATGAAGCAGATACAGTACTATTTGCCGTAGGTGTCCAACCAGCAACAGATTGGTTAGAAGGTAAAATAGATTTAGGTAAAAAAGGTGTCATTACTATTAATCATCATCAACAAACATCTGCTAAAGATGTCTATGCTGGTGGCGATGCAACACTTGTCCCATTTGCACCAGTTGAAGAAGATCGCTATATTGCTTTAGCAACCAATTCACGTCGACAAGGTGTCACAGCAGCTAAAAATATGTTAGGCCATGATAAGACAATGCCACGTGTTTCTGGTACCTCTGGATTACAATTGTTTGATTATAAATTTGGTCAAACAGGCATTCATGGTACTGAACAAGATAATTATGATGGAAACTTAGGACAAAAATATGTCAAAGAACTTATTCGTCCAAAATTCATGCAAGATGAAATCCCTGTACACATGAAAATAATTTATGATGAAGATAGTCATAAAATTTTAGGCGCACAGCTAATGTCTAAAGAGAATATCACTGAATCAATCAACACAATGTCCATTGCGATTTCAGCTGGTTATACTTTAGAACAACTTGCAGTACAAGACTTCTTCTTCCAACCTTACTACGACAGACCTTGGAATTACTTAAACGTACTTGCTCAACAAGCATTAAATGACACATTCGGTAGTGACCAAATGTTATTTTAATTGATATTGAAAGAAACACCTCTAGTGCATTGCATGCATTAGAGGTGTTTTTTGATTAACTATTCATCTTTTTTATCTTTTTGGTAATCTTTATCTTGATTCTTTCCTTTTTCAGGATTGAAGTTGGCACCTTCTGTATAGTCATTGCCAGCATTCCATAATAAGAATTCGTTAACGCCATTATCTTTTAACGCTTGTACTTGATCAGATAATGCTTTTGCATCATATTCTTTATACTTTCCTTCTCCAAGATATGAAGCGGTAAAGTCTTGAATCCATGGACGAGAAATTGGTTTTTGTTTACCTAATGAATCTAAAATACTATTTTCTTTTTGGATATATCGATTAATCGTTTTATATGGTTCAGTATCTGGTGCTTCTAATCCAAAATCTCCTGGACTCCAATGTGATGGATAAATCATAGAAGAAATTGCATCCACGTTTTTAGAAATTTTAGGGAAACTTTGACCGATTCCTGGTGCATTTTTCACTAATGCAGAATATCCAAAGACATCCGCTGATATTTTCACATTGTATGGTTTTAATTCTTTACGTGCATATTCTAAATAACTTGTAACAGCATCTACACGCTGATCACCTTTACTTAATTTACTATTTCTATAATCGCCTTTATCATAATCCAATTGATCAGCTTCATTTTCAAATCCTTCTGGGAATCTAACATAGTCATATTGAATGTCTTGGAAACCAGCTTTAGCTGCTTCTTTAGAAATACTTACATTATATTTCCAAACATCTTTCACAAATGGGTTTACAAAACTATCCCCTTTACCATTCTGCCATACAGAACCATCTTTCTCTTTATATGACCATTCTGGATGTTCTTTAGCTAGTTTAGTATCTTTAAATGTAACGATTCTTGCGACAGGATAAATGTCATTATCTTTTAACTTTTTCAATAATGGTTTAGCATCTGCAATATCCATAGAATTTTTGTCGATCAATTTATTTCCAGTATTAAATTTCATAGTGACATTACCTTCGTCATCTTTGACATCGATAACCATTGCATTTAATTTGGCATCTTTCACATATTTGATTAATTGATCAATTTTATCACCTTGTGTTGAATTACTTGTAACGTAGATACCTTTCACACCATCTTTAGGATAAGCGACTTTATTTCTTTGATTAGCCGTTTGTTCTGCTTTATTATCTTTTGATTCATCTTTCTCATGCCAGAACTACACCCCGTAATTATTAATGCACTTGCTGCTAATGTAATCCAGATTTTCTTTTGCTTCATCCTTAATCCCCTTTTATGTATTGAAAAATGATTCTTACAAATAATTTAAGTAGTGATACAAATTTTTAAAAATCATAAATCTTTTCTTATATTATATATTATCATATTTCATACATAGCATGTACATTACATATATTTAATTTCTTTATTTGATAATCCATAATTTCTCAGGGTACTTACGTTGTAACTTCTTTATTTGTTCGTCATTAATCTTTGGAAAATCCCAGATAAATTTTAAAAATGCTAGACTCATTGTTTTAGGATTCTTTCCAATCGTTTGCTTACAAATGACATGTAGGAAATACCGTTTTAGTACTCTCCATATACACGTCACTCTTTTTTCTTGTAACCAAATAACAACTTCAGCATGACTTACTCTCAGTTCTAATGTGTCTATATAATTACCATCAATAATCCAATATTGTTGTATCAAGATATCTTTGATTTCGTTAATCAATTCATCTTGTTCTATCGTCTGATTATCATCTTTCCAATTGATTTGATCCAAATGATAAAGAGGCAAGCTCATATATTTAGACAAATGAGTACTTAAAGCAGATTTACCGCTCCCTGGACTACCTATAACTAGAACTTTGTTATACATTGTTATCCTCCTTCAAATCATCACATTATAAGGCGATTTTTTGACTTTATACTATTATAGTGTAATTTTCTAGGTAATTATAAGTTGAATCGCTTGAGAATAACAATATTTTTTATCATACTGTAGATGAAAGTTAAGTTAAGGAGTGGAAAGTATGAATAAAGAACAATTAGAAAAAATGAAGAATGGTAAAGGATTTATTGCTGCATTAGACCAAAGTGGCGGTAGTACCCCTAAAGCACTTAAAGAATATGGTGTTAACGAAGATGAATATAGCAATGACGATGAAATGTTCAAACTTGTTCATGACATGCGTACTCGCGTGGTGACTTCACCATCATTCTCAGCTGATAAAATCCTAGGTGCAATTCTTTTCGAACAAACAATGGATCGTGAAGTTGAAGGTAAATATACTGGAGACTATTTAGCTGATAAAGGCGTTGTTCCTTTCTTAAAAGTTGATAAAGGTTTAGCTGAGGAACAAAACGGTGTTCAATTAATGAAACCAATTGACGATTTAGACGAAACATTAGATCGTGCTAATGAACGTCATATTTTTGGTACTAAAATGCGTTCAAACATTTTAGAATTAAACGAACAAGGTATCAAAGATGTTGTTGAACAACAATTTGAATTCGCTAAAAAAATTATTGCTAAAGGTTTAGTACCAATTATTGAACCTGAAGTAAATATCAATGCTAAAGATAAAGCTGAAATTGAAAATGTCTTAAAAGATGAACTTAAAAAAGGTTTAGATAGCTTAGACAGTGATCAATTAGTAATGCTTAAATTAACTATCCCAACTCAACCTAACTTATATAAAGAATTAGCTCAACATCCAAATGTTGTACGTGTTGTAGTACTTTCTGGTGGTTACAGCAGAGATGAAGCTAACAAATTATTAAAAGATAACGATGAACTTATCGCAAGCTTCTCACGTGCATTAGCTAGTGACTTAAGAGCTAGTCAATCTCAAGAAGAATTCGATAAAGCATTAGGTGACGCTGTAGATTCAATCTACGATGCATCAGTTAATAAAAACTAATTTCCACATTTAAAAAAGGTCGTGCAGTTTTCCTGCACGACCTTTCTTTATGTCATTTTTATTTTTTATGCTTCATCAAAAGCTTGGTTGAAAAAATCACCAAATTTTTGTGCACTATTTTCACTAAACATTAATTCTAAGTTATCTTGTGACTCTTGTGCTCTTGGTGCCGAACTTTCATACATTGCTTCTTCATACTGTTTCAATGCCGTTTGTAAATCTTCATTGCGTTCTATAGATTTAGCTAGTAAATAAGCATCATATAGCGCCATATTAACACCTTCACCTGCAAATGGGCTCATGACATGCGCTGCATCACCAATTAAAGTAATATGTGGATGATTGTCCCATTTGAAACCAATAGGCAATTTATAAATTCTTCTACACATCACGTCATCGCTAGCATATTTGATATATTTTTTTAGATCTTCATCCCAATCAGAGAAATCTTCAAGTAATTGTTCTTTCAACTCACCTACTGATAACACTTTGTAATCATCAAGCTTTTCACTTGGCATGCGGAAGGCAACATATACTTTTATACGCCCATTACCAGTAAACTGACCTAATATACCTTTATAATCTCCTAATGCGACTAAGCTACCATTACTATTGATTTGAACTAAGTCTGGATGTTTATTGACAACATCGTCAATATTCAATTCAATCATTGAAATATCGTTATAAGTTACATCTACATGTGCAACATCATTTCTAACTTTCGAGAACGCACCATCAGCACCGACAACCACGTCGAACTGTTGCACTTCATCTTCTAAAAATTGTAAAGTTACTTTACCATTATCTAATTCTGTTAAAGATTGATACGTATAGCCATATTGAATCGTATCTTCTTTAAGCTTTTCAATAATAATATCACATAGTTTACCTCGATCAATTTCAGGACGATCGCCTGTTCCTTGACCAATTTCTTCAAAATAAACAGTGCCATCTTTACCTAGCACACGTGTATCTTCCCCTTCTACACGGGCTAATGCTTGGAATCGTTCGAATATATCTGCTTCTTTCAATGCTAATTGGCCACTTTCTTCATGTATATCAAGAGAGCCCCCTCTTTTTTGATTTGAATCTGGACTCGCTTTTTCATATATTGAAACGTCATGTCCTTGTTGTTGAAGTAGCAAACCTAACATTAATCCTCCTGGACCTGCACCTATAATTCCAATTCTTTGTTTTTTCATTGAAAAGACCTCCTACACGACAACTATATCTCTATTTAGATAATTGTTCTAATTTCTCTTTTGTTTCTTTTATAATCTTATCTAACTGTTCTTTTTTATCATTGTCTTGCATAGATTCTTTTGAAGCTTTCATAAATAAATGGAATAAATCATGTAATTTTTCGCGTGATTGTTTCATTTCTTCAAAGTCTACATTTTCAAATTGTGCCATACGTTCTGAAAAATCACTATTTTCTTTGTTTTTTTCAACAAATTGTTGACCTTCTTCTGTAATTGAATACACTTTTTTATTGCCATCTTTAGTGATTGTGACAAAATCTCTGTCTTCTAACATTTGTAAAATAGGATACACTGAACCTGGACTTGGAGAATAAAAACCTTTAAATTTTTCTTCTAAATCTTTAATAATTTGATAACCATGTCTTGGTTCCTCTTTTAACATTTCTAAAATTACAAATTGTAAGTTTCCTTTTTTGAAGAATCTATCTCTACCATTCATTTGTCTAAAGTCTCCAAACTGACCTGGCCCTCTACCTTGGCCTCTATTCATGTCAAATCCTTCAAAATGTCTCATACCTCTATTTAAACGATTATTATTTCTATTAAACATGTTAATCACCTTTCTTTTTTCGATATATCGATATACTAAACGATATATCGAAATCAGTCAACGATATATCGTTTAGTATTTTAAATAAAAAAATGGTACTATGATTTTTCCTTTCATAGCACCATTTATATTAATTAATCTTCTTCTATAGGACTAGTTATCTCGATATTTTCTGGCTTACCAAACATAGGTGTCCATTGTTCTATCGTATAATCTGCCACTAATCCTTCTTTCCAAAACGGATCAGCTTTGAGTAATGACATTAATTGGTCTTCATTATTTGCTTTGAGTACTAAATACGCTTCCAATTTGCTTTTATCTTCATTTTCGACTGGACCTGATACTAATAAGTCACCAGATTCAACGAGCTGATATAAATAAATAGCATGATCACGTATGTGCTGTTGCCAGCCTTTCATATCTGTATGAACAAATTTCACTAAATAATAAGACATAGTATACTCCATTTTAATAATGCGTTATTTATATTCTTATAACCGTTCTCCATTAGATTCAATCACATTTCTATACCATTCAAAAGAATCTTTTTTCGTGCGTTCGAGTGTACCTTGTCCTTTATTATCTCTATCAACATGGATTAAACCATATCGTTTTTTCATTTCTCCAGTAGTGAAAGATACAATATCTATAATACCCCAAGGTGTATAACCCATTAAGTCAACACCATCCTGGTCGACTGCATCAATTGCGGCTTCAATATGTTCTTTTAAATATTGAATACGGTAGTCATCATGTATATTTCCTTTTTCATCCATTTCATCAACTGCACCAAAGCCATTTTCGACTATAAACAATGGAATTTGATAACGATTATATAATACATTCAATGTGAATCTTAAACCTACCGGATCAATTGCCCAACCCCAATCACTAGTTTGAATATAAGGATTTTCAACTGAATTAGGTAAGCCACCGTTCACAACGTTATCTTCTACACTACTATTACTATCATGTTTAACTACTGTAGACATATAATAGCTAAATCCAATGTAATCGACTGTACCTTCTTGTAAAATTTGGTCGTCTCCTTCAAGCCAACCTATGTTAATATTTTCTCTTTCAAACATTTTCGTAGCATAACCTGGGTAATACCCTCTAACTTGCACATCTGGGAAGAAGAAACGCATTCTACCTGCAATTTCCGCTTCCAACATATCTTTAGGATTACAACTATATGGATAAATAGGTACATGTGAAATCATTGCGCCTATTTCAAATTCAGGATTAATGTCTTTACCAATTTTGACAGCTTTGGCACTTGCGATGAGTTCATTATGTGCGACTTGATATAATACCTCTTCTTTATTATCTTCTTCGGATAATAACACACCAGAGTTTGTCCATAAAAAGAGAGGATTATTCAAATCCATCTGGTTATTAATTTCATTGAATGTCATCCAATATTTCACTTTATCTTTATAACGTTGAAATACTGTTTCTGCAAAGTGAGCGAAGAAATCTGCTACTTTTCTATTTTTAAATCCACCATATTCTCTAGCAAGGTGTAATGGCATTTCAAAATGCGATAGCGTAATGACTGGTTGAATATCATATTTTAATAATTCATCAAATAAGTCATCATAAAATTTTAGTCCTTCTTCGTTAGGTTCTTCTTCATCCCCATTAGGGAAAATACGTGTCCAAGCAATAGACGTACGTAAACATTTTAATCCCATTTCACTAAATAATTTCACATCTTCTTTATAACGATGATAAAAGTCAATACCTTCGTGGTTAGGATAATACTTGTTTGCTTCTACTTCTTGTGTGATTTCACGTGCTTTTCCGTGTTCACCTGCTGTCATCACATCAATCACACTAAGCCCTTTTCCGCCTTGATCATAGCCACCTTCAAATTGGTTAGCCGCTAATGCGCCACCCCATAAAAAATCATTAGGTAATTTAGACATTGTCATTCTCTCCTTTATTTTTTAATAATTGTCATTATATTATCTTTATCTGTAACTTCATTTCTATCTTCGATTAGTATTTCTTCAAAATCATCACTATTAGTTACAATAATTGGTGTAATAGTGTTATATCCTTGCTTTTCAATATCACTCTGATTAAATCTAAGTAATGTTTGACCAATTTCTACATTGTCATTTTCACTTATTAATACTTCGAATCCATTGCCCTTTAAATTCACTGTATCTAAACCAACATGGATTAATATTTCTATACCATTATTAGAAGTAATACCTATAGCATGTTTACTCGGGGCAATCATACTTACTTTACCGATAACAGGCGATTTTATTTCACCCTCAATCGGTTGAATTGCTACCCCTTTACCCATCATTCCTTCAGAGAAGATTGGATCTTCGACATCTTTCAAAGGTACTATTGAACCAGTTGCTGGTGATAAAATATATTCTTCTAATAAATCATTATTAACGTCTGTTACATTGTTATTTATATCTGCATCTTGAACTTTATCTGTTGTGTCTTCGCCATAACCAAAAATTTGTATTAAAATGATTGGTAAAACAATGGCTATAATAGAACCAATTACTATCCCCCATATTGACGTTGGATTATCGCCGCTATATCCATTAACAATAGTTATTGGCCCAGGCAACCCTGCATAAGCATAGTATTTAGGATTAAAGAAACTCGCAACTAAAGCACCAATACCACCACTAATACATGCAATAATAAATGGCTTTTTAAATCTTAAGTTAATTCCATACATAGCAGGTTCTGTTATTCCAAATATACCTGTTATACCAGCAGATAAGGAGACTTTTTTAATTTCTGCATTTTTTGATTTGAAAAAGACACCCAATACTGCTCCAAATTGTGCGATAACTGCGATAGTTTGGAAGGCTTGAAATGCATCACTTTTATATTCTTCAAAGTTTGCAAGAACCATTGGTGTAACACCCCAATGCACACCAAAAATAACAAATACTTGCCAAAATGCTCCAATTAAAATACCTGCTAACCACGGCGCTACCTCTACCAATGTATTAAAACCATTTGCAATACCATGTGCTGCACCTGAAGCTAATGGACCTATTACCATTAGTGTTAACGGTACCATGATGACAATACTGAAAAATGGTACAAATAATTGTCGAACCACTTCAGGTATATATTTATTCAAATACTTTTCAACATATGATAAAGCCCAAACTAATAATAGTGGTGGCAAAACAGATGAAACATAACTCGTTTCCGATAAGGGTAAACCTAAGAAATGAAAACTTTCACCTTTACCTATTCTTTCTATTATTCCCGCTAAATCTGGACTAACCAGAGCTGCACAACATGCAACTGCAATATAAGTATTAACATTAAAATGTTTTGACGCAGTTAAAGCTATGAAAATAGGTAAAAAGGTAAACGGTGCCTATGAAATAAAGTTGAAAACTTCAAAAGTCCCCGTTTCTTTAAAGCTAGGCATTATCAAATTGATGATAATTAATAATCCCTGCAATATTCCTGCCGCTGCAAGAACATAAATAAAAGGGGCGAACACAGCAGACATCGTAGCAATAACTCTATTCAATATAGACCCTTTTTGCTCTTGGCTATCATTATTAGAGTCCTCATTTTGGTCAATTAATTTTTCAAACTCTTGGAATACAGAACCTACTGCGTTACCAATGACAACTTGGAATTGACCATTGTTTTCAACTACAGTTACAACGCCATCTAAATTCGATACTTGTTTCTTAGCATTAGGTATAGATCTTTTTAATACAATTCTTAGCCTTGTAGCACAATGTGATGCTTTAACAACATTTTCATTCCCACCGATAATATCTAAAATATCCTTAGCTAATTCTTTATTTTTGACGCTCAATGTCATTACCTCCCAATGGCATATATTTTGTAAGCCTTTTCACTATCATTATAATTATACCGGTACAATTTGTAAATGAAATTACCACTATTATACCGGTACAATTCTATTTTGTTATAATATATGTATGTTTATAGATTGGAGAATTAAAATCATGTTGAAATACGAACATATCGCTAATAATATTGAAAAGTTTATTGAGAATGGACAATATCAAGCCGGTGATAAATTGCCTAGCGTAGAAGAATTAAAAACAAATTATGCGGTAAGTAAAAGTACTATCATAAAAGCGCTCGAAGTTTTGGAAAAAGAAGGAACTATATTTCAAGCTCGTGGTAGTGGTATCTATGTTAGAAATAAAAGAATTGATGGTTACGTTAATTTATTAAAAACAAAAGGATTTTCTGATAATCTACAAGATCATGATATAAGTAGTTTAGTCGTTGAATTTGATGAATTTATCCCAGATGAAGCAGTAAGAGCACATCTAAAATTAAATCAAAATGAAAAAGTGATTTATATTAAAAGATTACGCTTTTTAGATAATCAATTACTATGTATAGAAACATCGTACTTTAATAAACGAATTGTTCCTACACTTGATACACAAATAGCTACGCAATCCATTTTCAATCATATACAAGAACAATTAGATATCAACATAGGATTTTCTGACATATATTTTTATGTGGATTTTCTTAACAAAAATGAGTCACAGCTATTAGAATTAAATGAAGGTGATCCTTGCATGAGACATGAACTCATATTCCACACTAATAAAGGTATGCCTTTTGACTATTCTAATATTGTGTATCACTTTAAAAACGCTAAATTTTTCGTACCAATTCAAAGTTAATAAAACAAAAAACTCAACCAAAGTTTTTGACGCTTTGGTTGAGTTAATTTTTAATTATTTTTCTCCATAGAAACCTAATTTAAGGTCTTTAGAAGTTTGTTTACGGATTTTTCTCATTAATTGTTCATCTTCAATTAATGATTCTCCATATGATGGAATCATTTTCTTAATTAATGGTTTCCATTCATCAGCATATTCAGCGAAGTTTTTCTCAAGTACTTCTAATGCTACAGATACTGAAGTTGAAGCACCTGGTGATTCACCTAATAATGCAATCACTGAGTGGTCTTGTGAGTTTACTACTTCAGTACCAAACTGAATGTAACCTTTACCATGTTCTTCTGTATCTTTAATGACTTGTACACGTTTACCCGCTGTATAAACTTGCCAATCTTCATCACGTGCTTCTGGATAGAATGTACGTAAATGATTCATACAACCTTCTTTAGTCATAATCACTTGGTCAAATGAATATTTGATTAATGGTAAGTTTTTAACTGCAGATGCAAGTAGAGTTGTAATATTGTATGGTTTTACAGATTTGAATAAATCTAAGTTTGAACCATTTTTAAGGAATTTAGGACCTACGTTCGCAAATGGTCCGAATAATAATGTTCTTTCACCATCAATATAACGTGTATCTAAATGAGGTACAGTCATTGGTGGTGTGCCTGGTGGTTCTTTACCATATACTTTGGCATCGTGTTGTTTGATTACTTCTGGGTTGGTACATGCAATGAATTGTCCACTGATTGGGAATCCACCTAAATGTTTACTTTCAGGGATACCTGTTTTTTGTAATAGTGGAATTGCGCCACCACCAGCACCAATAAATACATAATCCGTTTCTTGTTCAAACACGTCACCTGTGTTACGGTTTTTAATTTTTACTGACCATTTACCATTTGATAAACGTGTAAAATCAACCACTTCATGATTATATTTTACTTCTACATTATCAGTTTCTTGAAGGTGTTGTGCCATCTTACGTGTTAATTCACCGTAGTTTACATCTGTACCTTCATCAATTTTACTTGCTGCCATGTAGCCACCATCATTTTGGCGACCTTTCATCATTAACGGAATCCACTTTCTCATTACTTCGATATCTTCAGTGTATTCGATATTATCGAACATTGGGAAAGCTTTCATTTTTTCATAACGATCTTTTAAGAATTTAACGTTATTTTTACCTCTTACAAAACTAATATGAGGTAATGGATTAATAAATGCGCGTGGGTCTTCAATATTTCCTGATTTAACTAAATGACCCCAAAATTGTTTAGAAATCTCAAACTGTTCGTTGATTTCTTTCGCTTTTTCGATATCAATTGAACCATCAGGTTGTTGAACAGTATAGTTCAATTCACAAAGCGCAGCATGACCTGTACCTGCATTGTTACGTTCGTTAGAACTTTCAATACCAGGACGGTCTAAGCGTTCATACAAATGAATATTCCAGTCTGGCGCAATTTCTTTTAACATTGATCCGAAAGTTGTACTAAGTACACCGGCACCAATTAAAATTACGTCTTTTTTGTCAGACTTTGCCATGTTGTTCACCTCTCCAAAATAAATACTTACACCAGTCCACTAAAATTGCATTTTATTGACTAAATCAGGATTTAATACAATTTTTCTAACATTTCATCTCGTAAACTAGTCTTCTATTCTTATGTTAAATCAACCATTGATAAAAGTAAATTATTATTCTTTATAATAATAGAAATTGATTTAGAAGGTGATTATATTTTTCCACAAATACATGAAATTATATATATGTCACATTAATTCACTGCGGAATAATATTTAATTTGATTATACTTTAATCATTTTGTTGTAAAAATTTCTCGATATAAAATGCTGATTCTTCTATAGATTTATATTCTGTATTAATAACGGTAGCATTTAATTTATTGAATATTTCTTCAGCATAGGATAATTCTTTCTTAATTCTATCTAAACTATTGTATGTTGACGATTTTGAAATACCTAACGCTTCGGCACGATTTTTTCTAATATTAGCGATATAATTAGGACTTGCTGTTAAACCGAATACCTTTAACCCTTTATGTTGGAAAACACTTTCGGGAATCGTCACTTCTGGCACTAATGGTATATTCGCTATTTTATAGCCTTTATTGGCTAAGTACATACTCAATGGTGTTTTAGACGTTCGAGATACGCCAACGATTAGGGCGTCTGCTTCTCCAATATCAGTGAAGTGTTTACCATCATCGTATTTCACCGAATATTCTATGGCTTCTATACGTTTGAAATATTCTGTGTTCATTTTTCGTAATGCGCCACTTTCCATCAACGGTGTAGATTGCGTATGTTGCTCGATCATCGTAATTAATTCCGACATATAATCTATATATGATATTTGATGTTCCTTTGCATATTGATGACCAAGTGCATTGAAGGATTCACTAACCAGTGTTGTAACCACTATCGCATTTTTTTCATGTGCTAATTCTAATACATTAAGAAATTCATTTTCATCTTTAATATATGGGAACTTCTTAATTTCTATTTGGGTTAAGTCTGGAAATTGAGTTAATGTCGCATGTATCATCCGTTGTGCTGTTTCCCCTATAGAGTCAGAAACGATGTAAATCGTTAATTGTTGTGCTTGTTGTTCTTTCACATTATCTCTCACTTTCTTCAGCTTGACTCTGAGCTGTAGCTAGGATTGCTCCAGGTACACGGAATGGTGAACATGAAACATAATCAATGTCCAATTGGTTAAATCTACGTATTGATTTAGCATCTCCACCTAATTCTCCACAAACACCTATTTTAATAGACGAATTAACGCGTTTAGCATTTGTGACCGCTATGTCTATCAGTTGACCTACGCCATCATGATCTAACGTTTGGAAAGGGTCAAGCTGTAATATATTACTTTCAGTATACACATTTATAAATTTGCCTGCATCATCTCTTGAGAACCCATATGTTAATTGCGTCAAATCGTTCGTTCCAAAGCTAAAGAAGTCACAATGTTGTGCCAATTGGTCTGCAATCAAACATGCTCTTGGCGTTTCTATCATAGTGCCAATCAAATAATGTACTTTATCTTCCATAGCATTCTCTAAATCCTGAATAGTTGATACTAATTGTGCTTTTAATGTTGTGAATTCTTCAACTGTAGACACAAGCGGAATCATAATTTCTGGTTGAGATGTCATACCTTCTTTTTTAAGGTTAAACACGCTAGTCATGATTGCCTCAACTTGCATTTCATAAAGTTCAGGGTAAGTAATAGCTAAGCGACATCCTCTATGTCCTAACATTGGGTTAACTTCATTCAAATCATTGATTCTTCGTTTTAGATGTGCTGTAGAAACATTTAATTGGTCTGCAACCATAGCAATATCTTCTTCTGTTGATGGTAAGAACTCATGTAACGGTGGATCTAATAGGCGGACAATTGTTGGTCGCCCAGATGACAATTTAAATATGGCTTCAAAGTCTTCGATTTGATATGTCTTGATTTTATTTAATGCTTCTACACGTTCATCATAATTAGAAGCTAATATAAATCGACGCATTTCCACAAGGCGCTCCGCACCGAAAAACATATGCTCTGTACGCACTAAGCCAATGCCTTTAGCATTAAACTGATAACCTGCTTGTATATCTTGTGGTGTTTCTGCATTCATGCGTACTTGTAATCGTGCAATCTCTTCTGACCATTCCATAAATTGTTCGAACTCATCACTATGTTCAGCGCTAACTGTTTCAATTTCTCCAAGATATAAATCTCCAGCGCTACCATCAACTGAAATGATATCCCCTTCATGTAACATATCACCATTAGGGTAATATACTGTTTTGTTTACTGTATCAATTTCGACATCAGAACAACCTGTCACACAACATTTCCCCATCCCTCTAGCGACAACTGCAGCATGTGATGTCATTCCTCCATGTGTAGTGACGATAGCTTCACTAGCCACCATGCCTTCGATATCTTCCGGAGATGTTTCAGGTCTCATTAAAATAACACTGTCACCATTCTCTGCTTGAACTTTAGCTTCTTCAGCTGAAAATACAACTTTTCCAGTCGCTGCACCTGGACTTGCAGGTAGCCCCATTTTCGAAATAACCGTCGCTTGTTTTAATGCTTCTTCTTTAAAATTAGGATGTAGTAATGTCTCAATTGATTTTACATCAACTTGTGTGACAGCTTCTTCTTTAGTGATGAGTCCTTCGTTAACTAAATCAACGGCTACTTTAATAGCTGCTCGTGCTGTACGCTTACCATTACGCGTTTGTAATAAATACAGTTTTCCATTTTCAATTGTAAATTCAATGTCTTGTAAATCTTTATAATGCGTTTCTAATTGTTTCGTCACATTGACAAATTGTTGATGCACGTCTGGCATTTGTTCCTTCAATGTATCGATATCCTTTGGTGTACGAATACCTGCTACGACATCTTCACCTTGAGCATTTAATAGATATTCTCCAAACAATTGATTCTCTCCTGTCACAGGGTTTCTAGTAAATGCCACGCCTGTACCACTTCGTTCACCACTATTACCAAACACCATTTCCTGAATGTTCACAGCTGTACCAATATCATGTGGAATCTCATTTAAATCTCTATAGACACGAGCACGATCATTATCCCAAGACTTAAATACAGCTTCAATTGATTCTTCTAATTGTTGAAGCGGATCTTGAGGAAAGGGTTGGTGACCATGTTCTAAATAAATATCTTTATATTGTTCACAAATTTCTTTTAACCCTTCAGCAGTAATATCAGCATCAGAGTCATATTGATGTTCTTTTTTATATTGTTCAAAATATGTATCAAAATGAGTCATTGCTACGCCATAAACAACATCGCCAAACATTTGTAATAGACGACGATAGCAATCATACGCAAATCGAGCATCATTTGTTTTAGTAGCAAGTTTTTCTACATTCTCATCATTTAATCCTAAATTTAATATAGTATCCATCATACCTGGCATGGATATTTTCGCACCACTACGTACTGATACAAGTAATAAGTGATCCTGTGATGAAAAAGATTTACCTGTTCTATTTGAAAAGGCTGTTAAATGCTTATGTAATTGTGCCTTTACATCGTCAGATAAACGTTCACCTTGTTTTAAATAATCTATACAAGCTTCTGTAGTAATTGTAAAACCGTCCGGAACAGGTAACCCCAATCGTTTCATTTCTGATAAATTGGCACCTTTTCCGCCTAGTAAGTCTTTCATCGATTTTTGTCCTTCATCAAATGCATAAATCAATTTTGTCATAAGTAAGCACCTCTTTTTATTATGTCATACTAATTAATTTTGAGTATGTCATAATAAAAAGAAAAATACAAGTATGATATGAAAACGATTACGTATAGTTTTTATTTTTGACACAAATTATCTAAATATTTGTGCTAAAAACCTATAGTTATTTTAGCCATATAATCACAAACAATGTGTCATACTAATTAAAAAAGAACCTGAGCATAGATTCAATGCTCAGGTTCTTTATACTTTATATTTTATTCATGTTCTTGATTATATTTTTCTACTTCTGCGTCTCTTAATTTCACACGTCTAATTTTACCTGAATTTGTTTTTGGCAAATCTTCTACAAATTCTATAGCACGTGGATATTTGTAAGGTGCTACTTCATTTTTTGTGAATGTTTGAAGCTCTTTAATTAGCTCGTCATCACCTGTGTATCCATTTTGAAGAATGATAAATGCTTTAACAATATTACCTCTTAATTCATGTGGACTTGCAACAACCGCACATTCTTTAACAGCAGGGTGATTAGTTAGTGCATCTTCAACTTCAAAAGGTCCAATCGTATAACCTGAACTAATAATGATGTCATCTTTACGACCTTCAAACCAGAAATAACCATCTTCATCTTGATGAGCTAAATCACCTGTCACATAGTAGTCGCCTAATCTTGCAGCTGCAGTGCGTTCTGGTTCTTTGAAATAACCTTTAAATAGTGCTGGTAAGTCTAATGGCACAGCAATATTACCTTTGACGTTTGGTTCTACTTCATTTCCATCATCATCAATAATGGTTGTGTAACTACCTGGAATGGATTTACCCATTGCACCTGGACGAGATGCTGTGTCTTTTAAGAAGCCAATTAATAATGTGCTTTCTGTTTGACCATACCCATCTCTCACCGTGATATTAAAATACTTCTTAAATTGTTCAACGACTTCTCTGTTTAATGGTTCACCCGCTGACACCGCACTATGCAGATGTTCTAAATGATAATCATCTAGATTTTGTAATTTGGCCATCATACGATATTCAGTTGGGGTGCAACATAAAACATTGATTTGATATTCTTGTAATAATTCTAAATATGTTTCTGGTTTAAAACGACCGTTATATACAAACGCTGTTGCCCCTGAACCTAAACTTGATAAGAATGGACTCCATACCCATTTTTGCCAACCTGGTGCTGCAGTAGCCCAAACAAGATCATCTTCTTTAATACATAGCCAATGTTTAGGCGCCATTTGTAAATGAGCATAACCCCAGCCATGTGTATGGGTAACGGCTTTGGGATTACCAGTAGTACCAGACGTGTATGATAAAATAGCAACATCTTCTCGAGAAGTATCAGCCGCTTCTAATTCATCACTTGCATTGGCTTTTTCTTCTTCAATTGAAATCCAATCTGGATGTGTATCACCAACAATAAATTTAGTAAGGTTTTGATATTCTTTTAAACCTTCAAATTCCTTAATAAATTTCCCAAATGAAATTACTGCATCAATTTCACCATGGCTTACTCGATATTGTAAGTCTTTGGTACGTAACATTTCAGAACTTGGAATGATGGCAATACCTAATTTTAATGCTGCAATATATAATTCATATGTAGCTATAGCTCTAGGCATCATGATTAATACTTTATCACCATATTTCAAGCCATGCTTTTTGAAAACATTACCTACTTTATTCGCATTTTTTATCAATTCTTGATAAGTCACTTCAATATGATCATGTTCTGAATCTCTGTAAATAATTGCTTTTTTAGTTGCATCTGTAGCATATTGTTCTATTGCTGATGTAATATTATACTTTTCAGGTGCAAGTAAATCTGTTTTTTGCATATTTTTACTCCCTTTCCATGTCATTCATTTTAATTTTATCAAATGTATTATCACATTGGTATATTTTACTCTTTATTGACGGATGACCAAACTATTATGACTTTCATAGTTATCAAAAAAACGATACAGAATTAATTTCTGTATCGTTTCTTTATATATGTTAAAAAATATCTTCGTAATTTAGAAATTGATTGGTCATATCTTCAAGTTCTATTCTAATATTATATGATAAATCACGATTTACGATTAGGTTATCTACCCCACGTTTTGTTCCACGCTTACGATGTGTTTGCGCGTATGCTGATGACTTTTGCCAATCGTAAAAAGCTTGTTTCGATTGCCATAAAGTCACTATAATATAATGTTTATGTTTCGCTTGAGGTCTAAGAAAACGTAACGCTTTAAATCCCGGTACATCTTGCAAATGCTTTTGACGTCCTAAAAATTTATCTTCAAATTGAGATTCTTTATCTTCATTGACATATAAATGATTGAGCACACAAAATGTATCATTTGATAGCTCATTGATCGATTCTAAGATGTCATAATACTGAGCATCATTATTTTTTTCAATCATAAATGTATCTTCTGATTCGTTCATTTTATATGTTTTATAGTAATCATTTAATAACATGTTATACCTTCATCCTAGTTCATTTTTACATTTATTTATACAGCTTGTTCGTATAATGAGAGTGATCTTTTAACTATTTCTAATTTTTCATCATCTAAATTAGATACTTGATTAAAATATAATAATATATTGTCAGCTAACTTTTCTTCTTTGGGAAACTGTATATCTTTATCTACCCATGCTGCAAGTTCACCTAGAGGTGTTTGGTCCCCTGTAAACCCTTGTATAAATTCATAAAACGTCACGTTATCACCTCATCTTACTTATTGCTACTATACTATCACGAAATGCGTCATAAAACATCACTATCAATCAAATAGTATTAAATTTTTTAGTTTTTCAAAATTATACCAACTCATATGTAAGCCTATAAACATAAGTGATATTATTTTGAACGATGTGTTAATTTTGGCAAAGCTAAACAAACAACTAAAAATGAGCTTAATGCCATTAAAGCATTAAACCAGAAGCTTATCATAGCACCAGTAGCAATAGAAGATGTACTTGCTGTTACACTATAAATGGTACCAGCTAAAGTAATACCAAATGCGCCACCTAATGATGATGACATTTTATATATACCTGCTGCCACACCGACTTCAGATTCTGCACAATTGGAAATAGCCGTATCTGTAGATGGCGTTGCAAACAAACCTAATCCCAATCCAAATAACAGATATCCTAATATACAGGCTACAATGTAACTTGTAACTGAGAGCATAGTCATCGACATGAGTAACACGCCTAACATGGTTGTAAACGTACCAAGCAACATGGGTTGTCTTGGCCCTACTTTTCTTAATAGCATTTCGCCAACTCTTATCATTGAAAGCACAGCAACTAAATATGTGATTGATAACATACCTGCCTTAAAAGCAGAAAAGCCTAATCCTTGTTGTACAAACGTATTTGCAACAATGTGTGTACCTGCCACTGTATTTAATAAAAAGTTAGCTAACGTCGCAACCGAATATAATCTATTATTAAAAAGATTAAAGTCTATTAATGGATGCGTGTATTTTCTTTCAAAATAATAAAATACAATGGCCATCATAATGCAAAAACATATCAAGCATATGATAAATATAGACAACCATCCCATCTTCGAACCTTGCGTAATGATGATATTAATACTTAGCATAATTAAAACAAGTAATCCTACACCTATAACATCAAAGCGTTTCTTCTCATTCCCTTGATGTGCAGTTGTTTCAGGCGTGCCTTTAATAAGAAACAACGCTGTGAGTGCTACGATAATGGAAAATATAAAAATATATTTCCATCCTAAAAATGTGGTCACTACACCACCAAATATGGAAGCTAATCCTGAACCGCCCCAAGACCCTATGGACCAAAAACTCAATGCACGTTGTCTATCTTTACCGTGATAATATGTTTTAACTATTGCCAAAGTCGCCGGCATAATAGCTGCTGCTGACAAACCTTGAATCGCTCTTCCTATTAATAGCAACGGAACAAAAGATGTTGCAATAACAAGTAATGACCCTACGATATGAAGCCATAAACCGATATTCGTTAATTTAACGCGTCCATATGTATCAGCAAGACCGCCAGCACCTACAACAAACATTCCACAAAAGAGTGCTGTTAGGCTGACGGCTATACTGATTGTCTCCAATCGACTATGAAAGGTTTGTGTCAATGTCGGGATCACGTTAACTAATGATGTCGCAAATAACCAAAATGTTAATACCGATAATACGATACCAATTAATAATCTATTATTACCTTTAAATTCTTGTTGTTGATTCATAGTTGTATTAAACTCCTTTAATTCAAGTAATCGAGCACGACAGTTCCTACTGCTTCAGCTGCAACTAACATAGAAGATTCACTAATATTAAATTTAGGATGATGATGTGGATAAATTTCACCATCTTCAGGTGCTGCCCCTGAATAAATAAATGTACTTGGCAATTCTACTGCATAAAATGCAAAGTCTTCAGAAGGGGGTTGTGGTTCACATTCTTCAACACCTTTAATATCATTGTCTTCTGCATTATTAATTGTGTCTGCAACGTAAGATGTAAATTCCGGATCATTATATAAGGCAGGATAGTCCTTATTAAATTCAAAATCGCATGTCACACCGAATGTACTTTCTAATCCTTTAACAAGACGCGTTAATTCTTTTTCAATTGTATCTCTAGTATCATCTGTTAACGCACGTCACCTTCAATTTCAATACTATCTTTAATAACATTAAATTGACCCTTACCATCAAATGAACCAATTGTAACAACACCTGTTTCAAACGGACTTAAGCGTCTAGACACCACAGTTTGTGCTGTTGTCACAAAGTTAGCACCCGCAACAATCGCATCATTTGCCATGTGAGGTGATGAACCATGACCACCTTTACCGTGTACAGTAAGTTTGAAATACGCACGTCCTGTTTGAACAAATCCTTCTTTATAAAAGACTTTTCCAGCTTCCATTGTACTCATCACGTGTGCGCCTAATACATGATCAACGCCGTCTAAGACACCATCTTTAATCATACCTTGTGCACCACCTGGAGGCATTTCTTCAGCTGGTTGGTGAATAACAACAACTTTACCTTTAAATTGGTCTTTCATTTCGATAAGCGTTTCAGCCAAAATTAACATATATGCAGTATGTGCGTCGTGACCACACGCATGCATAACGCCTTCGTTCTTAGAGGCGAATGGTAACCCAGTTTCTTCTTTAATTGGTAACGCATCAAAATCAGCACGAATCGCAAGTGTTTTACCAGGCTTACCACTATCAATCGTTACTTTCACACCATTTTGTCCTATATTCGTTTCTACTTTACAATCTTTGTCTTTGTAAAAGTCTGCGATATATTTAGGCGTTTCTACTTCTTTAAATGATAATTCAGGATGTTGATGAAGATATCTTCTAATCTCAATCATTCTATCTTCTTTTTCACGTAGACGTTCAACTAAAGTATTACTCATAAAATCCTCTCCTTTTATTTATATTATAATACGATATGCCACTTTATTGTTGTGTCACACTTTACATTGTTAAAGATATGATTATGACAATATAAAAAATCACTTCGATATGAATCATGTCATACCGAAGTGATTGATTGAAAAAATTAATGTTTATAAAATGGGTCGTTTTCTTTAGCGCCAGCCATTTCATCATGAACACCATGTTTATAATAATCTACATACTGAGGTTCTAATGGTTTTCTACCGCGAATAATGTCAGCAGCTTTTTCAGCTAACATTAAAACTGGTGCATGAATATTTCCGTTTGTTGTTCTAGGCATTGCTGATGCATCAACAACGCGTAAATTTTCCATACCATGTACTTTCATTGTTAGTGGGTCTACAACTGCCATTGGATCTGATGCAGGTCCCATTTTCGCACTGCATGAAGGATGTAACGCTGTTTCACCGTCTTTACGTACCCAATCTAAAATTTCTTCATCTGTTTGAACAGATGGTCCTGGAGAAATTTCTCCAGCATTAAATGGATCCATCGCTTTTTGAGATAAGATGTTTCTTGCAACTCGAATAGCTTCTACCCATTCACGTTCATCTTCTTTTGTTGATAAATAGTTAAAGATGATACTTGGTTTTTCAAATGGATCTTTAGATTTAATTTTCAAGCTACCGCGTGAATTAGAGTACATTGGACCTACGTGCACTTGGTAACCATGTGCGACAGGTGCTTTTTGACCATCGTAACGTACTGCAATTGGTAAGAAGTGGAACATTAAATTAGGATAATCCACTTCATTATTTGAACGTACGAAACCACCACCCTCAAAGTGGTTAGAAGCTGCAGCACCTTTACGTGCGAAAATCCATTGTAAGCCGATAAATGGCATACGTTTAATATCTAAACTAGGTTGTAATGATACAGGCTCTTTACATTCATGTTGAATATAAACTTCTAAGTGGTCTTCAAAGTTTTCCCCAACACCAGGTAAATGAACACGAGGTTCAATACCTTTAGATTTCAAGAATTCTGAATCACCAATACCTGATAATTGTAATAATTGTGGCGTATTGAAAGCACCGCCAGATAAAATAACTTCTTTGGCATTAATTGTTCTTTCTTTACCATTTTTCTTGTAAGTGACACCCGTTGCTCTTCTACCATCGAAATTAATTTTAGTTACAAATGCTCTTGTTTCCACATCTAAATTTTTACGTTTCATAGCTGGACGTAAATAAGCTCTTGATGCTGACATACGGCGTCCATGATGTACTTGACTATCAAATGGACCGAATCCTTCTTGACGGAAACCATTCACGTCAGGTGTTTTATGATATCCTGCTTCAACACCTGCATCAAAGAATGATTTGAACAATGGATTAGTTGCTGGACCACGTTTCAATTTGATTGGGCCATCATGTCCTCTATATTTATCATATGGCGCTGAACCATATGTTGTTTCTAATTTTTTAAAGTATGGTAAGCAATGTGCAAAGTCCCAAGTTTCCATACCTTCAGGTTCTGCCCAACCTTCATAGTCCATTGGGTTACCTCTTTGATAAATCATACCGTTAATTGAACTTGAACCACCTAATACTTTACCTCTTGCATGGTCTACTTTACGTCCCATATGTGGTTCTTCTTCAGTTTGATAAATCCAATCATATAATGGATTACCAGAAGGGAACATTAACGCAGCTGGCATTTGAATAAATAGATCCCAGAAATAGTCACTACGTCCCGCTTCTAATACTAATACATTTTTATCTTTATCTTCACTTAGTCTTGCACCTAATACTGATCCTGCACTACCGCCACCAATAATGATGTAATCGTATGAATCGTGTTTTCTACTCATCACGTATAACCTCCGAAATCAATTTTTGTTTGTATACATCTCTTTCATTGTTATCTTGAATGGTACTGATATATGTAAGAGGTCGAGCAACCCATATAACATACGTCACTCTAACCTCTGTTTCATTATTATGTTTTATTTACTGAAAAAGTTAACTGGTTCTGGATTAGTGTTTGTTAGAATGTGTTTAGATGTTAAATACTCTTCTAAACCTTCTTTACCAAGTTCTCTGCCGATACCTGATTGTTTATATCCACCCCATGGTGCTTGTGCGAAATATGGATGGAAATCATTAATCCATACAGTGCCTAGCTTTAATTTGTTAGCAACACGTTGTGCTTTACCGATATCTTTACTAAATACAGCACCAGCTAATCCATAAATAGAATCATTAGCTAAGTGAATGGCTTCTGCTTCATCAGAAAATCCTTCTACTGTAACAACTGGTCCAAATACCTCTTCTTGTACAATACGCATAGATGTATCGCAATCCGTAATTACAGTTGGTTCAAAGAATAAGCCTGCTTGTAAATCTTCTCTTTCAGGATGTTTACCACCAATAGCGATTGTAGCGCCATCTTCTTTGGCAACTTCCATATATTTCTCAATTTTATCTCTATGTTCTTTTGAAATCACTGGACCCATTTCTGTTTCATCATCAAAACCATTACCAAGTTTAATTTTGCTAACACGATCGATGAGTGCCTTTTCAAAGTCCTCTTTAATGTCGTTATGCACTAATATTCTTGAACCTGCTGAGCATACTTGTCCTGCGTGGAAATAACCACCATTCAATGCTTGGTCAACTGCTAATTCAAAATCTGCATCATCAAAAATGATATTTGGATTCTTACCACCAAGTTCTAATGCTATGTTCGTTACATGGTCTGCTGCTTGTTTCATGATATGTTTACCAGTCTTAATACCACCTGTAAATGATACAAGATCCACTTCTTCGTGACCTGACATCACATCACCAATTTCTGAACCAGCACCTAAAACTAAGTTAATTGTACCTTTAGGGAAACCTACTTCTTCCATCAATTCGAATACTCGAATCGTTGTTAGTGGTGTAATTTCACTTGGTTTCATAACAAGTGAACATCCAGTTGCTAATGCTGGCGCGATTTTCCATGATGCTTGTAATAAAGGATAGTTCCAAGGTGTAATTTGTGTCACCACGCCTACTGGTTCTTTAACGACTTTACTTTCTGAATTAGGAATTGGCGTATTAATTATTTCGCCACCGTCTTTATCAGCTAATCCCGCAAAATACATAAATACATTATGAATATCATCCATATCTGCATAAGATTCTTCTAACGTTTTACCTGTATCTAATGTTTCTAATTTTGCTAATTCTTCACGATGTTCTTTGATTTTATCTGCAATGGCTCTTACTTTTTGACCTCTGACTTCACTTGTTTCTGAGGACAACTCACCATCTTCAAATGATTGTCTTGCCGCTAAAATAGCGCGTTCTACATCTTCTTTTGTTCCTTCAGCTACCGTGAAAATAACTTCTTGATTATAAGGATTTATTATATCTCTCGTGTTTTTATTTGAGCTATCTACCCATTCACCATCAATGAATTGACGATTTGACAAGCGCTTTACAAGTTCCATCAAAATACCTCCGTTAAGTTTGTTAAATTTTTATTTAACGAATTTTACAGAAATATGTTAGCATATAAAACGAAAACATGTCAAAAGGTCTGAAGAAAAGCGTTTAGGATTTGAGCTGATTCGAACGATAAATAAAATTACTTTTCAAATTTTATGCGTCGTGAGTATTTCAGCCGAAAATCCTGCTTTTTGGAAGCCGTCAAAAGGTCTGGAGAATAAAGAATCACTCTTAATTTTATTAAGTTAGATATTCTTACGCACTAGCTTTAGCTAGAGTGTTCCTTTTTGAGCTGATTCAAACAGCGCTCTTACAACGAGATAAAACAAAATAATTTTTCTAAAACCTTGCTTTTCATTTTTTTAAATAAAATTATATAATTGATTAGCATATAAAAGATGAAATCATGTTAACTTTATGTTGAGACGTGGTAAAATGAAATAATTCTTTTTGGAGGTACAGTCATGACACGTTCGGAAAACTACACATCTCAAGTCGAAGAAGCCAAAGACTTGGTAATTAATTCCATTGGCGAAACAATGGACTTGTATGGCATTAATCGTAGTGTTGGTAACTTATACGGTATCATTGTGTTTGAAGGAAGTATGACACTAGATGAAATGAGACAACAACTGCAAATGAGTAAACCTAGCATGAGTGCAGGTGTAAAGAAACTACAAGAATATGACATCGTTAAACAACAATTTACAAGAGGTAGCAGAAAGCAACATTTCATTGCTGAAAAAGACTTCTTTACTTTCTTCCGCAATTTCTTCACAAAAAAATGGGAACGAGAAATCGATACAAACATGGAAGCAGTTAAAGATGCTGAAGCTATTTTAAATCCTCTCTTAAACAACAGTGATTTAACTGATGAAGAAAGACAAGATATTGATAAAGTGAAAGCACAACTCGATCATTCAAAGGTGTATTACGAATGGTTAGCACAACTTAGCGAAGCTTTAGAAACAGGAGAAATCTTTAAATACTTCCCTATTCCAGAACACGAAGATAAGTAAAAGGCTAAAGGATATCAATCCTTTAGCCTTTTTAATATGTTATAAATTATCGTCTTGTTCTTCTTCTTTCACTTGAACAATTCGTAGTGAACGTCTTTCAACCTCTTTTAATTTCTCAGCACGTGTTTCTAATTTGATTCGATCTCGTCCTAAAGTAATCAAGAATGAGACCATCATAAATATAAATATGACGATTAATGGTACACTCGCAAGTATCGATGCAGTCTTAAGTACATCTAGTGCACGTTCCCCACTCACTAACATTAGTGAGAATGGCAATAAACATAACGCAAATGCCCAGAATAATCTGTTCGCTCTTAATGGCTCCCCAATCACTTTCTTTTGAGAAGCAGCTGCTAAAATATAAGAACCAGAATCAAATGTTGTCGCTAAGAATAAGAATGCTGAAATTAAGAATAAGACAATCGTTATAGTTGGGAATGGTAAATGATGCATTACCTCAATGATAGTCGCTTCTGTACTGTGATGATTTAAGAAATCAACCACATTAAATTGACCAGAAATTTGTAAATAAACGGCATAGTTACCAAATATACCAAAGAATAATGCACAACCTAACGTACCATATATCATTGTACCAAGAACGACTTCTTTTAGAGTTCTACCTTTTGAAATTCGAGCAATAAATAAACCAATAAATGGTGCATACACTAGCCACCATGACCAATAGAATATCGTCCAATCTTGAGGGAAATGTGTCTCTTTACGATGACCGATACCACCAAATGGCTCAACCCAAGTGGCCATATGGAAGAAATCTCGCATCATGTTCCCTAAACCAGTCACTGTAGTTTCCATAATAAATACAGTTGGTCCAATAATGAAGACAAAGGCTAATAAGATAAATGATAACCATACATTGACGTCACTCAGCTTTTGAATCCCTTTTTTCAATCCTGTATATGAACTAATGGCAAATATAACTGTGATAGTTAATAAAATAATTGAACGCATTATCATATTCTCGCCATTCAGACCAGTAAGTCTTTCAATACCTGCTGATATTAAAGGTACACCTAAGGCAAGTGAGGTCGCTGCACCGCCTAATAATCCGAAGATAAATAAGATATCAACAAGTTTACCTACAAACTTATCTGTTTGTCCTTTTAATATAGGTCTACACGCTTGGCTAATTTTATATATAGGTTGTTTTTTAACGAACACTAAATAACCAATTGGTAATGCTGGCAATACATAAATCGCCCATGCAATCGGACCCCAGTGGAACATTCCGTATTGCGTCGCATACTGTAGTGCTTCATCGGACATACTTTTAGCGCCATTAGGTGGCACTTGATAATAGAATGCCCACTCAATTACACCCCAATATAGAATATCTGAACCAATACCTGCACAGAATAACATGGCTGCCCAAGTAAATGTGTTAAATTCCGGCTTGTCACTCGCTCTACCTAGAGTAACATTACCGTATTTACCAAATGCTATGTATAAAACGAAACAAAAAATAGCTAATCCTAAGAATAAATAAACAGAACCAATCGAGTTAGAAATTGCACTATTGATATCTGTAATAATTGTCTCACTTGCTTTCGGGAAAACCATCATAGGTATAACAGCTAAAAGTAACACTATGACTACACCTATAAAGGTCGTCCAGTCCATAACTTTTTCTTTTCTCAATCGTGATCCCCCTAATACTAAATGATTTATGAATCTTGATGTTCTTAAGTTCCACGTTCAAATATAATTGATTCACAAAATTGACAATAACGAACATTTAATAATAATGCAAATTACATACAAAGAAATACAATCCCAATATTGAATAATTATATAATTTCTGACGATTATTCTTTCACAATCAATTGTTGTGACAACAGTGTTAAATTTAGATTTAACGAATTGAACAAACTTAACTTCTTTAAAACTATGAATTTTTATGCATACAAATAGAATTTTTATTTATTTCAGTTTCTTTTAATAAATGTGCTTTATTACAAAAAAACTATCTCTCACTTAATTCGTGAAAGATAGTTTAAATCATCAATGGTTAGTATCCTAATAATAATTTCAATGTAAAACCAATCACAACTGATACGATAATGACAAAGAATCCTGGAATAATAAAACTTGTAGGTCTTGTTCTGCCTGTTTCGTCCAATTCAACTGCAAATAATATAGTGGGTTGTGCTGGGATCACAAAGTTAACGTTAAGTGTTTGAACCATGGCGACAAAATAAATGGGTGGAATACCTAGACTCATTACAATTGGCACCATAATGGATGCAGTCGCTGTTTGAGAAATCACGATCATCGCTACTACTGATACGAGAATGATGACTAGCCAAGGTACACTGCTAATGGCTTGGCCAATATCATTTTTTAATATTTTCAAATTATTAGGTGCATTAAATATAGTAGCGCCTAACCAACCAGGACCTAATACTGCAAACAATGCGCCAAATGCTGATTGAGAAATATGTGATGTTAGAATATCTGACGTATTAATTTTTGATAATAATAGATTAATTGCGGCACTTAAATACATAAAGAATTGTACAATATCTGTCATTTCAACATTGACCGTTTTACCATTTACATTAAAAGATGGCATTAAATGAGGGAATATCCCAAATGTTAGTATACCTAACACACATATCAAGAATGCTAATACACCGAATTTCACATTTTTAGAAAATTCACTAGGTAAAGTCTCTTCTGGCAGTTCAACTAACTTTTGTGATGATATTGAATTATTTTTGCCAACAAATGTGCAGAATACGCTTAATAAAAGCATACTCAAAATCGCAGTTGGTAATACGATACTTAAATATTTACCCATAGAAATATCGTAACCAGCTAATACAGAAATAATATAAGCTGTTGCTGATGCAGCCGGACTACATAAAAGTGCTAAATTCGCAGTGAGTACTGATGCAGTAAGTGCTTTTTTAGGTTGTATGTTTGCTTTTTGAGCTGTCTTAGCAATAATAGGTTCTAATGATAAAGCAATATTGGCAGTACCAATACCAAAGACAAAGACAAACACAATCATTGGTGCAATAAAAATAATTGATTTTGGGAATCTCTCGATAATTTTAGATGCAATATATACAAGGTAGTCTATACCGCCAGTAGCTTGCAACGTGCCACCTGCAATACCTATTGAAAGAATAATTAACACAGCTGTGACAGGTGCCGAACCAGGTGGTAATTGAAAGCCAAAAATCATAATCAGTTGCGCTACAATGGCAAATATGCCACAACCAAGTGCTCCGGCTGTTCTTAAACCTAGTAACACCGCTAAAATCATAATCATAATTTCTATTATAAACAGTAGCAATTTAGGAACTCCTAACTCTCTTATGATGTTAATTTTTAGTAACATTGATATTTTATCACTTAAACATGTGATAAGTATATATTTTCATATTTGATTACAAAATCAAAAGTATTATTTCATCAATCAAAACGAGTCTTTAAGACTGATATATCTAGTATTTCAACATCGTCAAAAATTGTTAACAATTATAAATTAGATTTACATCAAAAAAATATATGAGCAACACTACACATTGTAGTTATTGCCCATATGATTCATTGTCTTATTATTGTTGTGTTTTACGTGCTTGTCGACGTTTTTTATAAATCGTTTCTTCAATAATGGAACCTACGATAAGACCAATGGCAATCATCCATTTACCTATTAATAACCACATACTGTCTCACCTTCTCTATATTGAATCTTTACTCTTATAATTACATTTCCCTTTTATATCGATTTATAACATGATTAAAAACTGTGACTCGTCGATGGACCACTGTAAATGTATTCACACAATTGGTGTCGTTGCAATGATGTATTGACATCAATCACTCTTTGATTTAAAGAACCTTTGTAAGGTAGATTAGGACGATATAACTGAGTGATAAACATGCCATCAACTAACACATCTACATATTCTAATAATTCAAAACGTAGCCCCTTATCTTGTGAAAGATATTCATATTGAAACCCAGTCCAAATCCATATTGTTTTGGTCTGTCCAAATCTTTGTCGAAATGCTTGCACGAGTCTCAATGTCACATCTAAATTACAAAAGGGTTCGCCTCCTAAAATACTTAAGCCACTAATATAACCCGGTTCACAATATGAGAGAATCTCTTGTAATATTTTTTCTGTAAATGGTTCACCATATTTAAAATGTTGTGCCGCTTTGTTATAGCAATCTAGACATTGGAATGGACATCCCGAAACATACACACTACACCGTACACCCTCACCGTCTACAAAGCTATGTGTTTCAATTTTGGCTATATATCCCTGTCCATGTTCTATTCCTAATATAGGTGTCATGATTAAGATTCCTTCATATGTTTCACACGAGCACACATTTCTTTATGACGTCCTTCAATCACAGGTCGTTGTACTGGATTACCTAAATAACCGCATGTCCGTTTAACAACATCGACCGTTTCAGGGTTATCATTACCACATTCTGGACATTGATAGCCTTGTGGTGTTGATTTAAAATCTCCATCAAATCCACATTCATAACAGTGATCTATTGGAATATTAGTACCTAAATATCCTACCTTATCATAAGCATAATCCCATACCGCTTCTAGTGCTTTAATATTATGATTTAATTTAGGATACTCACAATAATGGATAAAGCCACCACTCGCATAATAGGGATAATCTTTTTCAAAATCTAATTTTTCAAATGGCGTAATATCTTTTCTTACATCATAATGAAATGAATTTTGATAATAACCTTTACTTGTAATATCTGGAATATCTCCAAATCGTTCTTGATCTAAACGGCAAAAGCGATCAGTCAATGACTCACTAGGTGTACTGTATATACTGAACCAAATGTCATATTGTTTTGTCCATTGCTTTTGAAGACGTTGCATTTCTTTTAATATTTCAATTGTAAATGCTTTGGCTTCATCATTATGTTCCCAATTAGGACCATAAAAGACTGTAGCAGTTTCATATAATCCGATGTATCCCATGGAAATCGTAGCTCTTTTATTCTTAAATAGCGCCATTACATCTTCATGATCATCGAGTTTATATTTAAACGCACCGCTTTTATATAAGATAGGTGCATTATTAACTGTCGCTTCTTTTAATCGCTCTATTCTATATACTAAAGCATCGTGCATCAACGTCATTTTGTGATAAAAAATTTTCCAAAACGTTGTCATGTCACCTTGTGATTCAAGCGCGATTCTTGGTAAATTGAGAGTGACAACACCTAAATTGCAACGGCCATTATTTTCATTTTTACCTTGTTCATTACGCCAACTTGGTAAAAAAGATCGACATCCCATCGGCGCTTTAAAATCGCCTAATAGTTCAACGATTTTGTCGTAATTTAATATATCAGGATACATACGTTTTGTTGAACATTCTAACGCAAGTTGTTTGATGTCATAATTAGGATCAGCTTTTTTCAAATTAATACCATCTTTAATTGAAAATACTAATTTAGGGAAAATGGCAGTGACACGATCTTTACCTAACCCTTTAATTCTCGTGTTCAATATCGCCTGTTGTATTTTACGGCTTAATGTATCTGTTCCTAAACCAAAGCCTAATGTAACAAATGGTGTTTGACCATTCGAGGTATATAATGTATTTATCTCATACTCCAAACTTTCAATGGCGTCATTAATATCTTTAGTAACTTGTTGCTCTACATATGTTTCTAGCTGCTCAGCTTTAACATAGGCCTGTGCTACTTCACGATGATGTCGTTCATTATGTTGTGCATACTCACTCAACAATTCATCTACACGATCCACTGTACATCCGCCGTATTGACTACTAGAGACATTAGCAATGATTTGCACAAGTTGTGCTGACGCTGTCTGAATAGATTTTGGGGAGGTTACATTGGCATTACCTATTTCAAAGCCATTTTTCAACATACTTTTTGCATCAATTAAGCAACAATTTGTTAATGGTTGGAATGGATGATAATCTAAATCATGAAAGTGAATGTCACCATTTTGATGCGCCTCAGCAATATGTTTAGGCAATAAATAATTTAAAGCATATGATTTTGAAACAATACCTGCCGTTAAATCGCGCATAGTCGAAAAGGTATTGCTATCTTTATTAGCATTCTCATTTACGATAGTTGGATCCTTCTCAATCAAACCAGTTAATGATTGTTCTAGTTGATTCATCTTACCACTCTTTTCTATATATAGTGCTTATTTAAAATTTAAAACACAATATATAGTATTACAATGTATAATCGATGACTTAACTAAACTGTCATAAGTTTATTACTAATTCATGAACAACTATAAAAATAATCATTCAATTTTTGAAATCATTGTTTTGAAAATTGAAGTATGTCAAATAATAATAAAACCCCATGGATGCACGAATTTAATAGCATGACAAATATGTCATACACATTAAAAATTTAATCCAAAACAAAAAAAGAACTCGAAATAATATTAAATATTATTTCGAGTTCGCATTTAAACATATATCATTATGAAATGTAGTTGTATGAACCAGCTTGGCTAGCTGAAATTGTACGAGTTGAAACGTTACCTGGTCCACCATTATAGTTCATTTCTGAAACTTTGATTGAACCATCACTATTTACATTTTCAACATAGGCAACGTGACCAAATGCACCTTGTGATGTTTGCATAATTGCACCTTGTTTAGGTGAATTACTTACATTATAACCATCTTGTGCTGCTGCGTTTGTCCAGTTACTTGCGTTACCCCAATTAGAACCAATTTTACCGCCAACTTTGTCATATACATAATAAGTACATTGACCAGCAGTATACGCATTTGAACCAGAACCTGATTGTCCAGAAAATGCAGTTGAGTTATTTGAAGATGGCGCATTTTGTGTAGTCACTTTGATGTTTTTATCTGATGTTGAATAATCAGCACCTAATCCGCCACCTTGATTATTGGTATTGTCAGTTGTGTAAGATTGTGTATTTTGATTATTGTTTGTAGCGTTATTTGAATTGTAGTTTTGAGTAGCTTGGTTACCATATGAATAACTATTGTTATTGCCTTGTTGTTGGCTAGGACTCCAATTACCTTTCCAATCATAGTGGTAGTTACCTTGTTGATCAATCGTATATGTGTATTCATATGAATAAGGGTCATTAGGATTATATCCGTTATTGTTTTCTGCTGCATCTGCATCATGTTGCATTAAACCAAATGTTGCGAAACCTGCTGTTGCAATTGTAGCTGTAGCGATTTTTTTCATTTTAAATATCCTCCTAAGAATGATAAAGCTTTTTTGTTTATTATCTCGTGGCTACCTTCAATTTTCTATAAACATATAAGTTTTTTCTTCGTTAAATAACGACAAGACACACTCTAACAAACAAACAAGCTTTTGTGGGCAATGTTAAGATTTTGTAAATGAATCATAATAATCCAACATTTTTTGTAAAATTGTTGGGTTATCATTGTAATGGGTTTCAAAAGGGTAGCTACGCAACTTAATCATTTTGTTCATATTAATTATTACTACGTATGTAATTTATCTGACAATTTCCAGCATAAAAAAACTAAGATTATTGCATTTCATTCCCGCAATAATCTTAGTTCATCTCACTTTCCTTTATTTGGTTTTGTTTAAATAATTCAACATTACTTGTTGATACATATCTGTATAGTCTAAATATCTTGATTTATAAACATATTCATCTGTTTTGTGTGCCATAGTCATATGACCTGGGCCAATAATAGCTAAATCAAAGTCTTCATCTTTATCTACTAATAATTCTGCTGCATCAGTCGCCCCAACTAAACCAGATACTTTAAATTCATTATTATAATCTAAAAAGCTTTGTACTAACGTGTTATCTTTTTGAGAATATACGGTTTGATGATCGACAGTCACTTCTAAAGAAAGTCTGTCACTATCAACCTCTTCTATCGTATCTTTAAATAATTTTTCAATGGCTCGATTATCATATTCAGGTACAGTTCTCACATTAAATTCAGCATAGGCTTCTTCAGGAACTGTATTAAATTGTTCTCCACCTCGTATAATCGAATTAACAATAACCAGTCCTGCTGCTACGTCTTCAACTTTTTCTTCCGTCTTATCGTCAACTTGGTCTCCAAAAAATTCATCTATAAATGGGTGAACATCAAGTGCATGTGTTCCTTCGTTTTTCTTGATATCATCATACTTTTCTTTAATTTTTTGAATAAATTCAATGAGGGTATTAATCGCATTATGTCCCAGTGATGGTAATGAGCTATGTGCGGGCACGCCTTTAGATGTTACTTTTAATCCCATGGACCCTTTTGAGGCGTAAAATACGAAGCCATCTGACGGTTCGGCAATAATTAAACCATCTAAATCATCAACATAGCCTTGTTCTTTAAGTTTCTCTGCCCCTGACATTTCTCTTTCTTCTGCTGTAGTAGCCATTAATCTAATTGAACCTTGTTGTAGATGACCTGACGCTTTAATTTCAATCATAGCAATAACTAATGCTGCTAAACCGCCCTTCATATCAGTCGTACCTCGACCGTACAATTTACTATCTTCTTCTGTTAATTTAAATGGATCATGCTTCCATTCATTATGATCCCCAGCATCAACAACATCCATATGCCCTGAGATACCAAGCTTCGGCGACCCATCACCAATTTCAGCTATTAAATTAGCACGATTATCATCCACTTCTAGAATTTTTGAATCTATGTCATATTTGCTCAATAATGATTTAAGATATTTACATACTTCAAGTTCATTATCATTTTCAGTATTGATCTCAATCATATCTGACAATATTTGAATTTTATCCTCTTTAGAAAAGACACTCATGTTATCACCTTCATTTTATGTGTATAATTACTTATTTCTTATTTATTATTTCACAATCAGTAGATGTTCAAACATTAATTTAATTTTCGATTCATATTGATAACTATCTTATTCCATAAAAAATAAAGCGTGTATGAAAATTGAATCAGTTTCAATACACGCTTTACCTCGTATATTTAAATATAACGATGTTCTTTCAAATAGTTTAATATTTGGTTAACTGAAGCCTCGACACTATTATCTTCAGTATCAATGATAATCTCTGGATTTTCAGGTGGTTCATATGGTGCACTAATACCTGTAAATTCAGGTATTTCACCTGTACGTGCCTTCTTATATAAGCCTTTAGGATCACGTTGCTCACAAGTCTCAATACTGCATTGTGTATAAACTTCGATAAATTCTTGTTCCTCAAATAATTGTCTAACATTATCCCTATCTTGTTTGTACGGTGATATAAAAGCTGTAACTGTAATTGCACCTGAATCTACCATTAGCTTACCTACTTCACCGATGCGTCGAATATTCTCTTGTCTATCTTCAGGAGAAAATCCCAAATTTTTATTTAAACCGTGTCTGACATTATCTCCATCTAAACGATACGTTTGTTTGCCATCTTCAAATAATGCCTTTTCTAAAGCAACCGATACCGTAGATTTACCTGATCCTGATAAACCAGTAAACCAAATTAATACACTTTGATGACCATTACGCGTTTGTCGTTGTGCTTTTGTGACTTCAGATTCGTGCCATGTAATATGTTTTGTTTCACTCATTTAACATCACCCTTTGTCATTTCTCTTTTAATCCTTTGATCAGCACATTTGCCACTTCTGGTCTTGAAAATTTTTCTGGTAATGATTCTCCGTTGCGTAATTTCTCTCTCACTTTCGTACCACTTAAATGTAAATGATTCGAAGCATCGTGTGGACAAGTTTTAGCTGTAGCCATATTGCCACATGCTTCACAGTAAAAGGCATGCTCAAATTTTAAAATTTGTATATCTAATTCATTTTCAAATTGAGAAATAAATTCCTGTGCTTCATAAGTGCCATAATAGTCACCAACACCTGCATGGTCTCTACCAACAATAAAGTGTGTGCAACCATAGTTTTGTCTTACTAGCGCATGTAAAATGGCTTCTCTTGGACCTGCATATCTCATCGCAGCTGGATAAATGACTAAACGTGCTTGATTTTCTGGGAAATAGTTTTTAAGTATGGCTTGATAACTTTCCATTCTTACCTCTGCTGGAATATCATCAGATTTAGTTTCACCTACTAATGGATTTAATAGTAATCCATCTACAATTTCTAATGCTGATTTCTGAATATATTCATGGGCACGATGAACTGGGTTTCTAGTTTGAAATCCTACAACAGTCTTCCAATTCAATTCATTAAATAGCTGTCTCGTTTCTAATGGGTCAAGATGGTAATCTACAAATGCATCATGTTGTGGACGATTAATCAATTGTATTGGCCCCGCTAAGTAATACTCACCTTTTTCGTAAACCTTTTTCACCCCTGGATGTGCATTATCTGTTGTACCATAAACATGTTGTGCTTCCTTTTCTTTATCATAAGTATATTTTTCTTCTAAATCTAACACACCATACAATGTACCATCTTCTCCATATAGTGCTACCTGTTCGCCAATCTCTAAATTGTTAGCCTCTGTTTGACTTACTGGCAATGTAATTGGCACACTCCAAACATGACCATTTTTTAGATGAACATGTTCTACGACACTTTCATAATCAGCTTGATTCATAAAACCAGTTAATGGACTGAACCCACCAATGCCTATTAATTCTAGATCCGATAAGCTCCATTGATTTAATATAATTGAATGTAAAGACTTCGCATTTTCAATCAGTTGTTCTCTTTCTGTACCTTTTACAATACGATTGACCAATGTTCCACCATGTGGGCGAATAGTATCATTTGTATACGTTTTATGCTCTGACATATTTAAATCTCCTTTTCCAATTAATTATATTTGTTTACTCGGCTTTTATTGTAAGAAAAACTCAGTATTCTATTTCTAATGACCTGGATAACAAGTAGACTTAACACAACTACGATAATGATGACTCTCACAATGTTAGATAACACCTCGTCCTCAACAAAGTAACTAAGTAATGCATTACTATTAGTGAAAATAATTAATCCTCCAACACATATTGCTAAAATATTAATCGGTAGGATTTTAACTAGATATGCGGAAATAGGTGCTGCAATCAGTCCACCTACACTCAGCGCTATCACTGCCAACCAATTGATATGCGTCATACCTAAGAAGACGATAAAACTTAAAGATGCTGACAGTGTGACGAAAAACTCGCTTGCTGAGACTGTACCAATCACATAACGTGGTTCCATCTTTTTACTAGATAAAAGTAACGGTGTATTGACAGGTCCCCATCCGCCTCCACCTATAGCATCTAAAAAGCCTGCGATAGCACCTTGTAACACCATTCTAATTCGGCCAAATTGACCTGAATAATGATGTTCCTCGTTCGTATGCTTAAATATAAATTGATATAATATATAAACGCCCATCGAAAATAGAAATAAAGCAATCAGTGGTTTAATTGCATTAGCATTAATTCTTGTTAATACTGCTGCACCTAGAAATGCACTAATTGCACCTGGAATAGCTAATTTCAACATCGTTGGATAATGGACATTTTCAAACTTCCAATGTGAGGTTCCTGATGCTGCGGTAGTCGCTATTTCTGAAAAATGAACTGTAGCTGAGACAATCGCAGGTGCCACACCAAAGGTTAATAGAATAGAGGATGATGACGCACCAAATCCCATTCCAAGTGATCCATCTACTAATTGTGCTAAAAAGCCTGCTAACGCAAAAACAAGTAATTTCCGCATATATGATCTTGCCCCCTATCTGGATGAATCTAGCGTTTTCAACCAGCTTATAAAAGATTGTTGTGCATTCGGATGTTTATATTCCTCAGTCAAAATATCTTGGAGTAACCTTTGCCTTTCTGTTGATGTGAGTGCTTTTTCTTTAATGAGTTGTCTAGACTCATATAAAAAGTCAATATAATCTTCATATGAAGCATCATACGTTTGTGCCAAATCCTGTATGATTTGCTTAGCTAGTTTAGGACTTGCGCCATCTGTTGATACACTTAAAGTGAGCTTGCCTCTTCTAAGTTGATTAGGAAATGTGATATTACCCTCTTTTGCATTACCTACATGATTAAATAATGTGCGAGACCCTAGATGTTGTTTAACCTCGTCATTCACTAGGTCGTCATTAGTAGCAGCGATGACTAAGTCTGCATTTTCAACATCTGAGGCTTCAAATTCCTTTTGATGCCATGTTACCTGTTGTTGTTGGATAAGCTCATTTAAATGTTCCGTTATTTGAGGGCTTACTATGTGAATCTGTTTGGCATACTCAAGTAGCAATTCCACACGTCGTGTCGCTATTCGACCACCTCCAATAACCACAACATTCATTTGTGATAAATTAATCATGATTGGCATTTGCATGCGCTCGTCACCTTTCCTATTAAAATAATTATTTTAATATTCTAAAAATTAAGTGTATCTTACTTAGCCAAATTGACATCTTCTTTAAAGATTTGCTCTTTAAACCAACTGATTTTGTCTCTCATATTCACTACATCTCCAACTACAATCATCGCTGGATTAGTAATGTTACTCGCCTTATTTGTGATATCTTGCAATGTGCCAGTCACTGTATGTTGTGATGTGGATGTACCCATATGTACAAGTGCGACTGGCGTTTGTGGATCCTTTCCAAATTTAACTAGTAACTCACAAATCTCCGGTAATCGTTTGACGCCCATATAAATACATAAGGTTTCAGGACCATGCGCTAAATGTTGCCAATATTCTTCCTTATCCATTCCCGGTCTATTAACAGCAGTGATAAACGCCACAGATGAGCTATAATCTCGATGGGTTACTGGGATGCCTGCGTATGCTGGTGCAGCTATCCCTGATGTAATACCTGGGACAATTTCAAATGGAATATGTTGTGTCGCCAATTGCTCCGCTTCTTCTCCGCCACGACCAAATACAAATGGATCGCCGCCTTTTAACCGTGTAACTGTATGTCCTTTTTTGGCTAACTGAATCATCATACGATTCGTTTCTTCTTGAGGTAACGAATGTCTATATGGGTCCTTTCCACAATAGAAAAACTTGGTGTTGGGCTTAGCATAATCTAATATGTCTTTATTAATTAGTCTGTCATACAAAATAACATCTGCTTCTTTAATTGCTCTAAGCCCTTTGATCGTTAATAATTCAGGATCTCCTGGTCCTGCACCTACTAAATAAACTTTGCCCATAGAAACTCAACCCCTAACGCCTTTTTATCTTTTAACTATGGAAATCTCTTCCATCGTTAACTTTTGACACCACACCAGTGCGTATCACAAAATCACCAAAATGTTCATTCGGTAATTTTTCTTTTCCATACTGAATGAGTAATGGTCTTAACGTTTGTAAAATTTCGTTTTCATCAATATTTTCTTTATATAATTTATTGAGTCTTTCCCCTTTAAATCCACCGCCTAAATACATATTGTATTTTCCTGGTGCTTTACCGATAAATGCAATTTCTGCTAAAGCTGGTCGAGCACAACCGTTTGGACAGCCTGTCATTCGAATCGTAATGTCTTCTTCTTGAACACCCGCTTCATCAAGTAAATTTTCAATTTTAGAAATGAGTGAAGGTAAATAACGTTCTGATTCTGCCATAGCAAGACCACATGTAGGAAATGCTACACAAGCCATTGAATTACGTCTTAATCCAGTATAATAAGTACCATCTGTAAGTTGATATTTATCTATAATTTGTTGTATGTCGTTTTTCTTTTCTGGAGAAATGTTAGCAATGACCAAATTTTGATTAGGTGACAATCTGAAATCTCCAGTATGTGTCTCTGCAATTTCACGAAGTGCTGTTTTAAGTTGATAATCTTCAGTATCTTTTACACGTCCGTTTTGAATAAATAGCGTATAGTTCCAATTATTCTCACCCTCTATCCATCCAAGACGATCGCCATTATGGTCAAACTCATAATCTTTTTCAGGCTCAATCTCCCAACCTAAGCGTCGATTTAGCTCTTCAGTCACCCAGGCTTCACCTAAACGATCAACAGTATATTTAAAACGTGCATTTTTTCGATTTTCTCTATTACCATAATCTCGTTGAATCGTTAATAGTTTTTCACACACATCAACCGCTTGGTCTTTAGGAATGAAACCAATTAATCGACCTAACTGAGGGTATGTCTCTTTATTACCATGCGTCATACCCATACCACCACCGATAGTAATGTTAAAGCCTATTAATTCACCTTGCTCAATAATGGCAATCAAACCAATGTCTTGGGAGTAAACATCAATATCATTAGACGGGGGTACTGCAATACCAATTTTAAACTTTCGAGGTAAATAGGTACTTCCATAAATGGGTTCTGATTCTTCACTTGAATCTAATACTTTCTCACCGTCTAACCATATTTCATGATATGCACCTGTACTAGGAAGTAAATGATTGCTAATAGCTGTAGCATAATCATTTACTTCAGCATGTACTTTAGATTGATATGGATTGGGATTACACATTGTATTTCGGTTAACGTCACCACAGGCCGCAATCGAATCGAGTACAGATTGATTAATATCTTTCATAGATTGTTTTAAATTTCGTTTTAAAATACCATGAAATTGGAATGCTTGACGCGTTGTCAATTTGATGGTGTGGTTAGCATATTGATTGGAAATATCATCCATGGCAATCCATTGTTCTGGCGTAGCTTTGCCACCTGGAACACGAACACGAATCATAAAACTATAAGCAGGTTCTAATTTCTGCTTACGTCGTTCATCTCTTAGATCTCTATCATCTTGCATATAACTACCATGAAACTTTAATAACTTCGCATCATCTTGAGAAATCGCACCAGTAATAGGATTAGCTAACCCTTGTTCGATGGTTCCTCTCAAATACTGGCTATCTGCCTTCAAATATTCCATTTGATCTAGATGATCATCTAATTCATCTGACAGTTTTTGATTTGATTTAACCATGTTTGACACCCTTTCTTGTTAATAGACGTCTCTTTGATATCTTTTCTCTCTCTTCATTTGCTTAAGATACGCTTCAGCATCTTCGTCGGATAAGTTTTGTTCTTTCATCAATACTTCCTTAATTGTTTGGTGTACATCTTTAGCCATTTGCTTTTCGTCACCACATACGAAAATCGCGGCACCATTTTGTATCCATTCATTAAACTGCTTACTATTTTCTAATATACGGTGTTGCACATACACTTTATGCTCAGTATCTCTAGAAAATGCAACATCCAGCTTTGATAAATAACCTTTATCTAACCATTCTTGCCAATCTGTTTGATATAGAAAATCCGTTGTAAAATGTTGTTCACCAAAGAACAACCAAGTATTACCTTTAAATCCTAACTCTTCTCTTTCCTGCATATAACTTCTGAAAGGTGCGACGCCTGTACCAGGTCCAATCATGATGACTGGCACTTCACTTTCTTGTGGAAATTTAAAGTTTGGATTACGTTTTAAATAAATCGGTACCGTATCGCCGGGTTGCAAACGTTCTGCAAATTGAACTGAGCAGACACCTGTTCGATCTCGACCATGAGAATGGTATCTTACCGCACCAACTGTAATATGTACTTCATCAGGCGTTGCTTTATAACTACTTGAAATAGAATATTCTCTAGGTGGTAACTTTCTCAATAGTTGATATAGGTTATCGGGTTGAAGTTCAGTCGTATTAAAATCGTTTAATAAATCGATAAGGTCTCGTCCTTCAATATAATTTTGAACCCATGCTTTATCTTGGACTTTTCCTTTTAGTTCATCGTTATCAAATAGTGCTGATGCATTCTCTAATAATGGTTTCGTTAGTTTAGTAATTTCAAAATGCGATGTTAATGCCTCTTCAAGGTTTAATGTATCGCCATCTTCATTGATAAGTACTTGTTCTTCATAATCCCATCCTAATGTGCTGATTAATAATTCAACAATAGATGGATCATTTTGTGGTAATACTACAATACAATCGCCTGGTTCGTATTCCTCTCCAAAATTATCTAATAGTAATTCAACATGTCTTGTTTCTTTATTAGATCCTCTACCATTTAAATTTATGTTCTCTAATACTTCTGCTTCATATGGATTGGATTTAGAATATTTACGCTCCTTGGCTGATTTAATCGATTCGCTTACAACTTGCTCACTATCAGTATCTTTGGGTTTGGAGCCTATAGCATTAATGACGTTGGCCATCCATTTTTCGGCATCTTCTTCGTAATCGATATCACAATCTACACGGTCATATAATCGCTCAGCGCCTAATTCGGCTAATTTAAAGTCGAAATCTTTACCAGCTTGACAGAAATATTCGTATGATTGATCACCTAAAGCAAGTACAGAAAATCTCACACCTTCTAGTTTCGGTGCTTTACGCCCATGTAAGTATTCATGTAATTCAATAGCATTATCAGGTGGATCACCTTCGCCATGTGTCGATGTGATTATAAATAAATCTTCAACTTTTTTAATATCTTTAGGTTTAATGTCTTCCATAGATTTCAAGGTCACGTTGTTACCCATATCTACAAGACGTTCTTCAAAGATTTCTGCCAAACTTTGGGCATTTCCTGTCTCTGACCCATATAAAATTGTAATGGCACGAGTTTCTGGTGTAACTTCAGGTTCTTTATCAGCAAGCATTGTTTCAGTTTGTTGGTCTTGTTGTGCTATTTGATTCGACGTCACTGATTCATTGGTCTCAGCTTGTTGACTCGCTGTTAAATAACCACTTAACCAAAGCTTTTGTTCAGGTGTTAAAGTTGGTAGTAATTCATTAAGTTGTTTTGCTTGTTCCTCATTGAAAGGACTATTTGTGATGTTAATATTCACTATTTTCCACCTCTTGTCTTCAATCCTAAATTTGAAAGTCTGGGTATCGTATGTTGCAATCTATCCTATATTTTGACCTCAACATCATACTTGTTCAATCCAGTCATAGTTAACTCTGCGTTATTTATTTTCCTTTACGTTCCATTCATGACCTAGCTCCCAGATTCGATTAATTTAATTATGTACCAAACTGTTAAATGAGTAAACGAAATATAACGCTATTACATTTTGTAAAATTCTTATCGGAATACTAGGTTTTATATATAAAATTTTTAACCTTATTTAAGGTTTGTCATGAACATGTAATCCGCATTCAGTTTTATCAAAATTTGACCAACGTCCTGCTCGAGAATCTTCAGAGTCTAATACTGGTGACGTACATGGAATACAACCAATACTTGGATAATGATGGTCATGCAATTCATTATAAGGTAATTGATGTTGTTTAATATATTGCCAAACATCGTCTTCAGACCAGTATATAAGCGGACAAACTTTGATTGAATGAAACCGTTCATCTTTATTAATAAAATTAGTATGTGCTCTCGTCGGAGATTGTGCACGTCTCAGCCCTGATACCCAAGCCTTAGCCCCAGATAAGACCTCTTCCAGTGGTTTAATCTTTCTGATATAACAACATTGGTTAGGATTATTTTTCCATAACGCAGGGTTATATCGGTTAGCTTGTTCTTCCAATGTTAAATCAGGTTTCTTCATTTCGATGCGTAATTCAGGATATGTTGCTTTTACTTCATCAATTAAGTTATATGTTTCTTGAAAATGTAGGTCAGTATCCAAAAAGACAATTTTTGCATTCGGTTTGATTTGATGGATTAAATCAATCAATACCATACTTTCTGCACCAAAACTACATGAATAAACTAATTCATCGTCATATTGATCATACGCCCATTTTAATATTTGATATGCGCCCCTAGTGTCGTTATCAGTGTTGAGGGAGTTTATAAAAGGATCGCCTGTAAAATTATCGTATGTCATCGCTTTGACTGACATCTCTATCATCCCCCGATCGATTTTTATTTCATCCTCATCAAAACATATCTGAATTGTCAGAATAATATGGTAATACTTTAACTATTTTTAAAATTAAAGTCAACCCATTTTTTAATAGTTATCAGAAAATTAATGTTTTAAATAAAAAAACGACCAGTATTAACTGATCGTTTCCTCTCTTTATAATTGATCTATATTTTCAATTAACGTAATCTTACCTTTTTTACTGTGAGCTATAACTGAGAAGTCATTATCTTTGTTACTATCATAAATTAACTCATCACTTTTTCGATCATCAGGTTCATAGTAATGTTCTAAAAATTCATCTTCAGTAACATTAGAAGGTGCAACACCTACACGATCTACTTTATCTCCAGAATACAGCACCGCTAAATCACCATATTTTTCATAATATGTTTGACCACCGTCAACTTTGCCTGATGATTTACCAAATTTAGCTTCTACTTCTTTTCTAGTCATATCCTTATAAATACCTTTATAGCCTTCAGTCGATGCAGATTTCATATAGCCTTGATCAAAGTTATTACTAAATACATCGATTGTTGGTGCTTTCTCTGATGAATTAGACTCACTAGAGGATGACTCTTTGGACTGACTATCATCTTTAGATTTATTTTGTGTTTCAGTAGTTTGATTATCACTATCATTGTCTTTAATTACATTATTGTAATAGTAGTAAGCACCATAAAGTAATGCACCAATTAATAAAATAAAGATAATTGAGAGTATTATAATCCAAATTGGCTTCTTATTTTTGTTCTTTTGTTGAGGAGTATATTTGTTACGATCTGGATATGTTTGCTTGGATTGAGTCGCTTGTTTCCCTTGTGATGACGTTTCCGCTTGTTTGTTTTCTTTTTTTAATGTGTTACCACATTTGTTACAAAATGCTTGTCCAGGTTTTACTTCATTGCCACAGTTAGGACAATATTTCATTTCCCACCATTCCCTTCATAATGAATGTTTGTACATTTTTAGATTCTAAAAAATATTGTTAACCAATATTTTAAATTACTTTTTCTAAAAAGACTATCTTTTCAATACAATTTTTAAAATTTAATATTTTAATATTTAAAGAAATAATTAGGTGAAGGTTGTGAAATAGTAAGGTAAGGTTTTCTAAATAAATCTATTCTATAAAAAATAACCTGAGACATACCAAACGTCCCAGGTTATATATTATTGCTTTTTATGTGTATCTTCATATCGAATTCGTTGTCGATATCCATACGTACTTTCTTTGATTAGTTCTTCGTCAAGTAAACCTGCACCAATGGCACCTGCTACAGTTGATATTGAAGCTGCAAACCATGGAATACTTAGATATAAGTCAGGGCCGGCTGGTCCTTTAAGACTAATTTGTTGGCCTAAGAAATCGGCAGGTAAAAGAACTAATTCTGCAAATAAAAACATTAAGTACAGGATAATATAATAAATGATAACTGCAATCAAGAGTGTCATCACTGTAGTTAAATTATATAAAAGTGTAATTCTTTTATTACTACTCTGCTTTGTGGATTCCCATAGGTCATGTGACATCATAACCCATAGCAACATACCTAGTATCGCAATAATAGAAATCCCAAATAATCGCCACATTGAGAAATTATTAGCCATTTGCCACATTGTTGTAAATATTAAACCAAACGCACCAGTAGTAAAAGCAATGGCAACAATGTTACTTAAACTCGCCATCATATTTAACGGATTATTGGCAAATGTCATCCCACTGACTAATCTAAACATGCCTCTTGATCTAGAACTAGATAAGTATCGTATATGTTTTGAATCTGTGTCATCTAAATACACTTGTGTCTTGTCTATTTTAGAAAGTGGGAACTGTTGTTTAACACTTTGTTCGATATAATCATTATCATCATAATTACGGTGGTCTTGCTCTGCATGATGGACTTCATTAATGATTGTAACAATCGCGTTTTTAAATCTTTTTTTAACTGGTCTCCAACCAAACGCAGGATATGAGAAGATAGCTGCACCGTTTCTCATATTAATGTCCAGTGCCATGACGCGTCTGTGGTGAAATATCGGTAAGTCTGTAATAGCTAATACGTAATCCCATTCTCGTTCATCATGATACGCTTGTACCTTTTTAAATATTTCTTCTACTCTTTCCGCATAGCCGGTTAGAGGGTCAACAACTAAATCAATTTCCCATTCAATTTGATTATTGTGTTGTTCTGATAAAATGTCAGGTATATCTTCCATTAAATTCTCTGCTAGTTTTTCAGTAACACCAGGTGCTACAACTAAACCAATTACCTTTCTTTCAGACATTAATGACCCTCCTCTCTATGGTCTTGTTTCTTTTCTTCATATACATCGTCATCACTATCATCACTAGTAGACTGTCTTTCAACCTCTTGTTGTGATGGATCATGTTGTTGTTCTTGCTCTTCTTTTTCTTCTTGTGCTTCCTTATAACGATGGTATTGACGGTATGAATACGTAATCTTTCTTATTTTCTCTTCATCTTCTACTGTAGATCCCATTGCTCCAGCTAATAAGCCTAGTGATGATACAAACCAAATTAATTTAACATAATTCATAAAAGTAAATTCTGCTTGTGCACTAGTCCAACTATTAAATAAACTCACTGGTACAAATAATGTGATACTTATAATTAATAATAAATACAATATGAAATAATTGATTAGCGTAATCACAATCAGTGTCAACATCGTTGTGGCATTGTATATCCATCTATACGTTCTTTGCGATTTGGCTGTTTTTCTTTCAATCAATTTATGCGCATATAGCAGCCAACATGCCATACCTACAATAGAAATAATCATTAATACAATAAATCTGATAGGTGAGTAAATCACACTAAGCTCCCACGGCATAGAAAAAATAGACACATATGTCCCTGTAGCAAAGGCAACTGAAATAATTTTTTTGAAATTAAAAATATTTTTCCATGGTTTATTAGCACGCGTCAAACCACAAATCAACTGAATCCAACTTATAATCATTAATGTATTAATATATCGCCTCTTGGGAGATTCGTCTTCTTCGGGTTCTACCGATTTTAAATGAATGAATGGATGGGTGCTCGTCTTTGATAATGGTTCATTATAATAAAGTTGTTCAATCATCGTAGTAATACTACTAATCAACTTTCTTTTTAAATCAATCGCACCCAATGAAGGTAATGATAACATTGCGACTTGCTTTTCGTTATTGAAATCACTAACGACTACCTTTTTTCCAGAAATACTAGGAAGGTCCGTAACACATATTGCGAAATCCCAATGTTTTTCATTTTTAATTTGTTCTGCTTTATCAACACTCTCGTGTACATCTTCTGCTGAACCGATAATTAAATCCTCTTGAACATCAAAGTTCCACTGACTATCATCATTAATCCTTTCTGTCAGCAATTGTTTGATTTTGGGAATAATCTTCGTCACATGCTCATGCGCAACACCAGGCGATGGTACCAACCCTACTGTATACATCGATGAATCCTCCTTTCTTTAAAATATATGATTCAAAAAAACAATATAATCATCTCTTTGTTTACAATGATTAAAATCATGTTATCTATCTTTGAAATTTTCATAATAATTTGCACGCAAATTATATTATAGACTTATAGAGAAATTTCAAACCTTTTCAATGAAAAAAGTCAATATCAATTCATAATAACGATATTGATTACATTTGACAAATAACATGTATTCACAATTACTTTTTTAAAATAATTAGTTGCGCATATAGAAATTGTTCCTCAAATAAAAAACCTTGAAAGGAACAATGAAATGTTCCTTTCAAGGTAAAGCATAAAATCTACTACTTATAGTTATTTCTTATCATCATTCTTGAAGCGACGTGTTACTTTATCAACGAAGTTATCTTTATTATGTGTTTCATTTTCAAAATGGTCTTGAGAATGGTCTGTATCACGACGATTGTCATCTCTGCGATCTGCATCGAATCCGTTGCGTGCGTCTCTTCCTTCTACGTTACGATCATCGTGTCTTCTTTCTGTATCTTCGAATCGACGATCTGTGTCTTGATGATTAGCATCACGACGGTCTACATCATGATGGTCTGCTCCGTGACGATTGTCATCTCTGCGATCTGCATCGAATCCGTTACGTGCGTCTCTTCCTTCTACATCACGATCATGTCTATCTTCTACATCGTGATGATGTTTACGATTGTCATCATTTAAATGGTCTGCTTTATCATGATGCTTATCCTTTGAATGTTTGTTATGGGCACTGTCTTTATCCTTGATATCATGATTATCTTTATTTTTTCTAACTAATAACATAATACCTGCAATAATCCAGAATAAAGCAGCAATCCAGTTTATTACTAATGAAAGTACAGCAGCAATGATGAGTAAAACACCTGCTAATTTCGCTTTTTTCTTAATTAGTAGTGTCGCAATAAGTGCAATCACTAAAATAACTAAACCATAAATAAGTCCAACTTTAAGTATTGATGGTAATAACTCAGACATATGTGACGATGAGTCCACGGCTGGATTTGAAGCCGCCTGTTCTTTAGCCTGTCTTTTAATTTCTTTTTGCACTTCGCTTGTACCACCAAACATGGTACCAATGCCTAAACCTAATAATATAAATAATTGAGTAATGATCCCTAACCAAGCAAGGATCCGTTCAATTGTCCTTTTCATTAAATTACACCTCTTTCTTTGTTTCTTTATCATTACCCAATTGAAATACCATGTATGCTTAAATTATAAAATTAAATCGCTAATAGTTTTATTTTTCCTATTATACCAGTAGTTTATAAGTTTTATTTTTTAATTGATTTACATAATTTAAGTATAAATAGGAAGTCATTTTATACATAAATAGGTAAAGTACACTTACTATAACTACCACACTTAAAAAACTAATTATAAATATACCTCTACTAACTTCTCCAAATAATCCGAGTACATTATATATTATTTTTGAGGCAACCACTGTATGGAGTATACCTACAATGAACGGAACGCTGAATAACCAAATTAACTGTTGATCTAATATTTGTTTGATATCATCATTATCTAATCCTAGATGTGCCATTGTGACATAATGATCAACATCTTCTTGTGCTTCTGATACTTGCTTAAAGTAAATCATTAAGAATATACCAATCAATAAAATGAAAGAAACTAAACTTCCAACAAATATTAAGCCACCATTGAAGTTATAAAACATTTTACGAAATGATTCATAGCTAGTGATATTAATATGATATTTTTGTTCAATTTTATGAATATCCGGTGTGTCTTTCCCTTTTAAATCATACGCATTAAATTCAACCATCGTGTGAGTCACTTGATCGTCAGCTTTGGATGATGTTTTAGTATAATATTGGATGATTTGATCGCGTTCTTTGTCATTTTTAACGATTAAATTAATGTTTTCACTAAATCTTATAGAATTCACATTGGTTTCTTCAACTGGTTTAATATTAAAGGATCTTCCTCTTAGTACTAATTTGTCATTCAAATCCAGCATTTGCATGCTCGTGTTCACACCTATTTCATTTGATTTTAAATGTAGTGGGCGATTAAATTGATTATAATCATTCAATGTCATAATCGTAATAAACACATTTTTAGTACTCCATGGATCAATATTGAACTTGTTTGGTGTGTTACTTGGTTTGAGTAAACGCCGATAATCCGAATGCTTATCTAAAAGCACATTAAACATGGATTGAGTATAGATTTTCGGTGTATCTGAATGTACATTTTGTTTAATATCTTTGGTTACTGCTTTAACCTTTTGAGCTACCTTTTCATCATGATGAAAATCACCTTCAACACTGGTAAGGTATTGATTTTTCCACATATTACGAACATTCTCACCCATACTTCTGTATGTTGTGACGGTCATCCCTAAAGTAACAATCAAAAACGTGCATAAAATCGCGATACTTGCTAACCCTACTGCGTTCGATTTCATACGTGCCCTTAATCCTGATATCAAAAAGAATCGTTTAGGTCGATAGTAAAACTTAGGCAACTTTTGTAACCTTTCAACGAGTAAAACACTTAATGAAATAAATAATAAATAGGTGCCTATAAACACAAAAAAGATAGCAGCAAACAATGACAAAATCGACTCTATTGGCGTATTATTTTGCAAGGCTATACGATAACCATTGCCAACACATAAAACACCGATCATTAATAAACTATAATTGAATACATTTTGAAATCGATAATCACGATATGCCTTCTTATTCATTAATTGCATTGGATTTTGCATAGTGACTTTAAATATATTAATAATTAATAAAAATATCATGACAATTGACAATAATAGCAATGTTATCCACATAGCTTTAAAATCAAATGGATAGGCACTTAGGTACCCTTCTCGTCCTGTCGCTACCTTACGAATGAACATAAATAATAGTGCACCGAATAAATATCCTCCAACGATACTCAATAATGAGATAATACAATATTTTATGAAGGATTCTATGAATATCATGATGCTAAGATGACGTTTTTCCATACCTAAAATAATATAAAGTGAATATGTCTTTTGTTGTTGTTTTATAACAAATTGATTCGCATAAATGATAAATATGATAGCTAATAATGACATAAATACATTTCCAATTATTGCAAAAACACCTAGTAATTGTTGATGTTGTTGAATATATGTGTTTGTAGTTAGCGATAATAATATGTATTCAATCGCAAATATCGTACTGGAAGACAAAATAAAAGGTATAATGATATGCCGTTGAGTTACAAAATGACGTTTCACTATTGTCCAAATCATTGTTAGGGGCACGTGATTTACTCCCTTCCATTTATGATTGCTAAACTATCAGCAATTCGCTTTTGAAATGCTATCTGGCTTTCTTCGCCACGATATATCTCGTGATATAAACGGCCATCTTTAATAAAAACAACACGGTTGGCATATGACGCATCAATATTAGAATGCGTAACCATTAAAATCGTTTGTTGTTGTTGATTGAGGTGTTGAAATAATTGCATTAACTGTTTCGAACTTTTTGAATCAAGCGCCCCCGTTGGTTCGTCCGCTAATAAAAGTTTAGGGTGTGTAATAAGCGCACGTGCTATAGCAACGCGTTGTTTTTGTCCACCAGAAATTTGATTTGGAAATTGATTTAAGATGTCACTAATATGAAGTTGTCGACTCACTTTCTCTATACGTTCTTGCATCGTATGAACAGATTGATTACTTAAGACCAACGGCATTAAAATATTATCTTTATTTGTCATTGATTCTAAAATATTAAATTCTTGAAAGACAAATCCTAGTTGTTCTCGTCGAAATTGAGCAATATCTCTTTGTTTCAATGACGCTAGGGATTGACCATTCAATTGAATGGTACCTTCCGTTAATTGATCAAATGTAGCAATCAGTTGTAATAATGTAGATTTACCAGATCCTGATTCACCCATAATGGCTACAAACTCACCAGTATCAACTAATAAATTCATATCGCTTAAGGCTTCAGTTCTATTCAAACCCTTTCCAAATACCTTTTTGACATGTTTGACTTCTAGTAACATATGGACGCTCCTTTCTAATACCAACTCTATTTTATATTAAAAAAGGACCAACAACATTTATAATTTCTTACAAATCTTGTTGGCCATCTTACAATTTTGAAAGTTAGCTTTGCATTGGAAAGCTAATTGTAAATTGTGTACCTTTATTCAATTCTGATGTCACTTCAACATTTAAATTCAGATGTTGCGCAATATGTTTAACGATAAACAATCCAATGCCACTTGAGGATTCATTAAGGCTACCATTGTAACCAGAATATCCTTTGTCAAAGATTTTCGGCAAGTCTGCTTGGCTAATACCAATACCGTTATCTTTAATACATAATTGTTGAGAAGTTGAATCAAAGTCAATCCATATATCTTTTCCACGTGCATACTTTAATGCATTATTTAGTATCTGTTCTATCAATATTGAAGTCCATTGTGCATCTGTTAAGACGCTATTATCAATAGATTGGTAATGAATTTTAGTGTGTTGTTCTATAAAGTGAATACGATATTTCATGATTAAGGGTTTAATTAAATCATCTATAGTCACCTCGGTGATTGTCATATCAGACGCTTCATTAAGTAGTTTTAAATAACTGAGTGCTAAGCGGGTATAATTATCAATTTGTACAATTTCTTGTCTCACTTGATTGACAACATTAGGTTCATTACGCTCTAGTAATAGTTGCGATGCAGTGATAGGCGTTTTGATTTGATGTACCCAGGTTAAGAAATAACTTTCAACATCTTTACGATATTCAATTTGCTTGTTTTTCATTTCAAATAGTTCTTCTTCGAGTGACACTACTTTTTCTTTAAGTCTTTCTTCTTTTTGAAAACCTAAATAACTGATCCACCAATAAATACACATAATAAATAAAATGATTGCTACACCTAGTATTAACGCACTTTTAGGGAGTGAAAAAACGAAGAAAATGAGTACAAATAGTAAGGATATGAAAGTAACAATCGCTATTTCATTTTTAATTGATTTAATAAACGTTAGTAACATCTTATTTACACCCTATAACCCACATTTTTCTTCGTTTCAATAAAATCTGTTAAGCCAATTTGATTTAATTTTTTTCGTAATCGTGTCATGTTCACTGCCAAAGTATTATCATCAATATAATTTTCTGATTCCCAACATTTTTCAATCAGAGCTGTTCGATTCACAAATTTCCCTTCATTTTGAAACAACAGTTTAATGATTTGAAGTTCCGTTAAAGACAGTTGTGTCACCTCACCTTGGAACATTAACTTTGCCTCATCAGCAATCAGTTGACATCCTTTAACATTTAATTCGTTATTGGATACAGCTAAATCATAAGTTCGTCGTAATAAAGCTTGTACTTTTGCAACTGTTAACGATAAATTGAATGGTTTCTCAATAAAATCATCGCCACCCATTTGAATCGCCATAATTTGATCCATATTATCCGTCCGTGAACTGATAAATATAATAGGTACGTTTGATATTTTTCTAATTTCTTGGCACCAATGGAATCCATTTAAAGTAGGTAAATTAATATCTAGTAGTACTAAGTCAGGTAGATAGCTTTTGAAATCATCTAAAATATGAGAAAACTGTTTTGCCAACTTAACGTCATAGTTCCAATTCTTAAGTTCATTTGCTAAACTTTCTGCAATGACTAAGTCATCTTCTACTATCAAAATCTTCATTGAGATACACCTTTCGTTGCGTTACATAGATTTATCTTGATGTTGTGATTGATTTGAATCAGTTTGAGTATCATTTGATGCTTTTTTAGCAGCTTCATTCTTCTTTCTTCTTTTTTCTTCATAAATACTTAATGCAATAAAACCTATGATGAATAACGGAGATAACATAACAAATATCATTTTTTCACCTCGTTTATTTTAAGCATGAGTTTCCATGGTGTCAAAATGGCTTCCAATTTCTCTCTTGCTATACTCTATTTAATATCTATTTTACATGTTTATTATTAAAAGTACATTTGTTATGAATCATCCGTTCATAAAATCCCCTTTTATCCATGTTTACAATCTATTTACAAGAACCACACATTTAATCAAAATGCCTTGCTTATACTTAAATTGTAATACGTTTATACATATATTAGGGGGCTTTTTAAATGAAATCATTTAATCAATATACTAAATACTTGTTATCAGGTAGTATCGTTGCTGCAACATTATTAAGTAGTACGAATGTATCTTTAGCTTCTGGTACAAATACAGATAACAATAAGAAACAAAGTAATGATGAAGCTATTGCTTTCGGTAATACTAAAAACCCTAAAAATGTCATTTTCTTAGTTGGCGATGGAATGGGTCCTTCATTTAACACTGCGTATCGTTATTATCAAAACGATCCCTCAGCTAAATCGATGAAACCCACTACATTTGATAAATATTTAAAGGGTACTAACCGTACTTATCCTAATGACCCTAAAGAAAACGTGACAGATTCTGCGGCAGGTGCTACAGCGTTTAGTTCAGGTCATAAAACATACAATGGTGCCATTGGTGTCGATGCTAATAAAAATAATGTGAAAACTGTATTAGAAAGTGCAAAAGAAAAAGGTAAATCTACGGGCCTTGTATCTACAGCAGAAATCACTGATGCAACCCCTGCAGCTTATGCATCTCATGTTGATTCTCGTGATAAAAAAGATGAAATTGCGAAACAATTTTATAACGATAAAATTAACGGCAAACATAAAGTAGATGTCATTTTAGGTGGCGGTTCTAAATATTTTGGCAAAGAAAATGGGAATTTAGATCAAAAATTCAAAAAAGATGGTTACGATGTGGTTTCTAATAAAAATGAACTGAATCAATCAAAGAGCAATCAGGTGTTAGGTTTATTCTCTGAGAAAGATATGCCACTTCAAATTGATGCGCCAGAAAACAACCCATTATTAGTAGATATGGAAAATAGCGCTTTAAGTAAACTTGAAAAGAATGATAAAGGGTTCTTCTTAATGGTAGAAGGTGCATCTATCGACAAAGCTGCACATCCAAATGATGTTACGGGTGTAATGTCTGAAATGCAAGGGTTTGATAAAGCTTTCTCAAACGCGATTAACTATGCTAAACAACATAAAGATACACTTGTTGTAGCAACAGCAGATCATTCTACAGGTGGTATGACCATCGGTAAAGGTAAAGATTACAAATGGAATCCTCAATCAATTCATCAAATGAAACATTCTGGTATGTATATGACAAAAGAAATTGCTACTGGTAAAGATCCTGAAAAAGTAATCAATGATGGCTATGGCATTGACTTCCCTAAAGAACAACTTGATAAAGTTAAAAAAGAAGCTAAAAAGCTGAAGAAATTAACAAAATCAGGCAAAGATGAAAAAGATCCAAAAGTTGTCGAACAAACGACACGTCTTCAAGATGCAATTCAAAAACCAATCAATGATGCATCTCATACAGGTTGGACTACTTACGGTCATACTGGTGAAGATGTAAATACGTATGCCTATGGTCCTGGATCTAATCAATTCAAAGGAAATAAAGAAAATACAGATAGTGCGAAAAACATCTTTGATTTCTTTGCTAATGACGTAAAATAAGCTTTGATATTAAATAAACCGAGATGAGCGTGACTCATCTCGGTTTATTTTAATGTATGCATCTATTTATTCATGATACATATTAATATTCAATATTAGGTGCTTGGTTTACATGGTTTTGATACTTTTTAAATGCATAGTAGCCTGCACCGACTAAAGTTAATAATATAGCGAATTTTTTCATCATAAAAACTCCTTTTTCGATTATTCATTTCAACTATCGCTTTGAAATTCTTATGACATAATTATACACTTTTTTTCAACAATTTTAAAAACCTTATTATCAATGGATTGAAAAAACATAAATTAAATTTAATATATATCGCCAACATTCTTTTTTCAATACACTCAACACGTTGATTTTAATGTGCTGATGTATCCGTAGTTTTAGATATTGCCATATGCAAAGCATCTGCAAATTGATACATTAACGGCGACCAATTATCGTCATTTTTTCGTGATGATGTACTCATATCTTGATTATTAAATAACGCTTTTCGTAATGAGATCGTTAACTCTAATTGCACGCCAGTACTATTTTCATTTTTATTAATGAAATTATTCTCATTTAATCCGCCTAAATATTCAGGTGGAACTTGTACAGTAAATCCTCTAATTTCCAATTGTGATTGAATCTCATCTCTTAGGTCAGACTTAGCGCCGCCTAAGAATACAATTGGGTCGTCTCCTTTAGCTCCATGTATGGAAATGGTAGCCGATCGTCCTTCAACCATTTGATGTAAAGTTGGATCATCATAATGTGTCGACGTCACATGCAATTGTGTATTATTAGATGGTCTAGTGGCTTCAAATGAAAAATAATCATAACCGCCTTGTTGTGCAAGTAACTTTGTTAACTCAGACGTACCTTGTTCTATATTACCTCCATGAGGCGCAACGATTAGCACTTGGTTGCCTTGGTCACGAGTTTCTTTCTTCCAATCTATATCTTCTTTAGTTTCTCGTTCAAGTTGGGTCATTGAAGTGTAATAATCTTTGTGTGCACTTTCAATCGGTTTGATAGGTTTAACATCCGTATTTGTACCTATCGCAGGTATTGTAGTTTCTTTCGAATTTGCGCTTTTTGGTGTTGTAGTTGATGTTGTCGATGTTACTGGTTTCGTTGATGAAACAGTCGTCGTTGACGGTTTAGTACTTAATCGTGATGTAGATGTCGTAGGTGCTTTGGCAGTACTTGTTGATGTCTTGGATACCGTCTTCGATGTCTGGCTCGGTGGACGCGTCGTTGTAGATGTTTTCGTTGACGTTGTTGATTTTGATGGTGTTGTAGTTGTATGTTGTGTCGTATTTGTTGGTTTCGTTGTTGATGTCTTTGATACTGTTGGCTTTGTTATAGGTGATTTTGTTGTCGCATGGTTTGTTGAGGATTTCGTACTTGTGGTTCCACTTTTAGGATGTATAGACGTAGGTGCTTTTGCTGATGTTGGTTTTTGTGTATGACTCGTGCTTGTTTTAATCGTAGATGTTTGATTTGTTTTAGGAGCTGAAACAGATACCGCTTTGACTGTTTGAGTTGGTTGCTTAATAGCTGCTACTTTAGTCGTCGTTTTCACTGTAGTTGGCGCCTTAACTGTTGTTGTGACACGTTTCACAGCTTTCTTAGACTGGGATATATGAGGTGTTGTTGATGATGTTCGTGTTTGATTTTGAGCACTCGTATGGTTGTAAGTCGTTTGTAAAGTAGAAGCATGGGCAGTGGCTTGTTGAGTCACGACACTTATTGTTCCTAAACTAATTGACGCGGTGATTAAACCTAACGTAATTTTAACAATTGGTTTAGCTTTTTTAGTTACATATCTTTTCATTCATAAACTCCTTAAAATAAAATGCTTTTATCCTATGTTAACTTATCCATTGTAAATAGCAATAATTTTATTTAATATAACAACTATTTATTACATTATTAACAAAAATTTAAAAAAGAGTATGTATGATGTTAATATTTCCAACATTATTACTTAACATTTAGACTTTCTCATTACATTTCATAAAAATCCCCTATTGCATCATATGCAACAGGGAAAATTAGTAAAAGTATAAGTTAATCTTGTCTTTTTAAATGTTCAATATGTTTGAAGCCATCTCTTTGGTTGGCTAACGCTTCCATGATATCGTACCAATTGTTTCCTACTTTTTGTTGAATCGTTTGTAATAGATGATCTTGTGCGTAATTGAGCTCATTAATTAACGCATTACCTTTTTCTGTAGCAAATAGCTGTTTAACACGACGATCTTGTTCGGATATTTGCTCTATAATAAGCTCTTTTTCTTTTAATGTTCTCAGTGTGGCATGAGAACCTTGCTTTGATATTTCCAATGTTTGAAGTAACTCTTTTATCGTAATTCCCGGTAATTTATTGATAAAAAATAAGAAACGGTGATGTTGGCGACTCATACCATATTGTTCGATAATGTCATCCGCTGTCGTAACAAAGGTTTTATAAGCAAAGTAAAATAACATATGTTCATAATCATTTTTATTTGTCGACATGTACTTTCTTTCCTTTTCTAATATTTAAGGTTCATTATAATAAAGTTTCCTATTTTAGTCATGCTAAACTTTTCTAAAAGGTCAAGTTGATTGACTTTATTTCCACAAAAAGTTATCTTTTAATTGTAAAATGCAAATACATAAACAAAGGTGGTATGCATAATGAAACAACGTGTAGGACAATATTTAATGGATGCAGTTAATGCTGCAGGGGTAGATAAAATATTCGGTGTCCCTGGTGATTTCAATTTAGCCTTTTTAGACGATATTATTTCTCATGACCAAGTAGAGTGGATTGGTAATACTAACGAATTAAATGCGAGCTATGCCGCCGATGGTTATGCTCGAATTAATGGATTAGGTGCATTAGTTACTACGTTTGGGGTCGGAGAATTGAGTGCTGTTAACGGCATTGCTGGATCCTATGCTGAACGCGTACCTGTCATTGCAATTACTGGTGCACCCACTCGTGCTGTTGAGTCAGCTGGAAAATATGTTCATCACTCTTTAGGTGAAGGTACATTTGATGATTATAGAAAAATGTTTGAACCAATAACAACTGCGCAAGGATATATTACGCCAGAAAATGCAACAACTGAAATTCCTAGACTTATTCAAGCAGCGATCAACGAACGTCGTCCAGTTCATTTACATTTGCCAATCGATGTTGCAATGACTGAAATCGACGTGGCTAAGCCTTTCCAACCTGAAACACGTGATGATCAAGATGTATCTCGCTATATTCAAATGATTGAAGATAAATTACATTCTGCTAAACAACCTGTGATTATTACAGGGCATGAAATTAATAGCTTTGGTTTGCATTCTGAATTAGAACAATTTGTAAATCAAACTCATATTCCTGTCGCACAACTTTCTCTTGGTAAAGGCGCTTTTAATGAAGAAAACGAACATTATCTTGGTATCTTCGATGGCAGTATCGCCGAAGAAAATGTTAAAAACTATGTTAATCAAAGTGATGCCATATTAAATATAGGTGCGAAATTGACTGACTCAGCGACAGCCGGTTTCTCATTTGAATTTGATATCGATGATGTTGTGATGATTAATCATAACTATTTTAAAATGAATGAAACAATCACTGAACAAGTTGCACTACCTCATCTTTTAAATGGCTTAATGACAATTTCTTATAAAAACAAATCTGAGTTTCCAAAATATCAACGACCACAAGGAGAAAACTATCAAATCGATCATGAACCATTAACTCAAGCAACTTATTTCAAAATGATGCAAGACTTCCTACAACTGGATGATATTTTAATTGCTGAACAAGGTTCTTCATTCTTTGGAGCCTATGATTTAGCTTTATATAAAGACAATACCTTTATTGGACAGCCTTTATGGGGGTCTATCGGTTACACATTACCTGCAACTTTAGGTACAGAAATCGCTGCACCACATAGACGTAATGTCTTACTTATCGGAGATGGTTCTTTACAACTGACAGTTCAATCGTTATCAACAATGATCAGACAACAATTGAAACCAATTATATTTGTAGTTAACAATGATGGTTATACAGTGGAACGTTTAATTCATGGTATGAAAGAACCATATAATGATATTCACATGTGGGATTACAAAGCGCTCCCTGCAGTATTTGGCGGAGATAAAGTAGTCGTCCATGATGTTAATACATCACATGAATTAAAAGAAACATTTGAAAAAATCAATGCAAATGGTGATTGCATGCACTTTGTTGAAGTGAAAATGGCAGTTGAAGACGCGCCAGCTAAATTAAGTGATATTGCTAAAGCATTTGCTTCACAAAATAAATAATAGAACATAAAAGAGGTTGAGACGCAAAGTTTTGGTGCTCTAGGAACGCTCATGATTCGACAAAATTGGGAAAACCATTTTGCTCATCGTTAGGTTCTGCTCAAATCCTAAACACTTTTGTCTCAACCTCTTTATTCATTTTTGATTAATTATCTTTTCAGATTCTAACTTTGCTATAACATCATTAATAGTTTCGTTTTGAATTTCCATTTTCATATCTTCGTGTATTTCATTTTCTATCATAGGGTAAATATAGTCAATAATTTGCTTGCTCGCTATTTCGCCTATTTCTATTTCATAGTTATCATAAAGAAATGACTTTAATGCTTTAGAGACTTCTATAATCATGCATAACACCTCATTTGTAATCTCTTATTTTATGCCACCTAAAGTTAATGCCATTACAGCTTTAATAGAATGCAAACGATTTTCTGCTTGTTTAAAAACTATAGAATAAGGACTATTAAAGACCTCATCTGTGATCTCCATTTCCGATAATCCATATTTTTCGTAGACCTCTTTACCTACTTGAGTTTGTGTATTATGGAAAGCTGGTAAACAATGCAGTACTTTCACATCAGGATTTTGAATCTTTTGAATTAATGACATATTGATTTGATAAGGTTGTAATGCCTTAACTCTTTCTTCTATAACATCTGTTGGTTCTCCCATTGAAAACCAAACATCCGTATAAATAGCATCCGTTTGATAAACGCTCTTTTCAATATCACTACTGATTTGAATCGTTGCGCCTGTTTGTTGTGCATAATCGTTAGCCATTGTTACCACAGATGATTCCGGCAAACGAGATTCTGGTGCCACAATATTCATATTGACACCTAATAACGCCCCTGTAACTAACAAGTCATTCGCTACATTATTTCGAGCGTCTCCAATATATGTTAATGTCTTACCTTTTAACGTCCCCCACTCTTCTTTTAATGTCATAAAGTCCGCTAACATTTGAGTAGGGTGCCATTCATTAGTTAAACCATTCCAGACAGGTACATTTGCATGTTGGGCTAGTGTTTCAACATCATTATGATCATGTCCTCTAAATTCGATACCATCATACATACTTCCTAGAACTTTTGCCGTGTCATATATACTCTCTTTTTTACCTAAATGAATCTCTCCCTGTCCAAAGTAATCTACTTGAACACCTAAGTCGTGGGCCGCAACACTAAAGGCTGCTCGTGTACGTGTAGATGGTTTTTCAAATATAATGGCTATATTTTTATTTGTTAATAATTGATGTGATTGATTATTTTTCTTTTCTGCTTTTAATTGTTGTGCCTTATCTATGATGTAATTCAATTCATCTTTAGAATAATCGGTCGATTTTAATAAACATTTACCTTCAAAGTTAAACTTGCTCATGTCATCAACTCCTTGATAACATCTTACAACATAGTAAATATAAATTCAATAAATTGTTTATTTATGCATTGTATTAATATGATCCTATTACCCATTCTATTGATTTTACGGGCATTAAAGGAGTAAAAATGATTTATTGTTGTATACATCATTAATATAATGAATATCATTTACAATGTTTCTCATGAAACATTTAACGATGTTGTTAGGTAACAGTGTGTTAAATATTTCTAGTAACACAATTGATTTCAGAAGCTAACGTATTTTTTATAAACTGTCTTCATCTAAAAATCTTTCATTAATAACCTCTTTAGTTATTTGTTGTAATCGCAATTTGCTCATTTCAGAATTCGGGTCATAATTTCGACCATGTTTACTGATTAAACGTTCATCAATATCCTTTAATTGATATATTTTAAAGTTCACTTTACTGTTTTTATTGTATATATTACTTAATTCATAATAATTAACCATACTTCGCCATTTAACGTTTTCGATTTTTACTGCTTTAGGCGTTTTCATTATTTTAAATTCTATTCTACCGAGTAAGTCATTACTTTCATTTCCAGTTTCCTGTCCATTCAAGAAATTTCCTAGGGAATAAGCGACTAAGGTACGATGATGATCCTTACCTTTGATCCATTCAACGGGTTGTATAACATGTGGATGTGTACCTAATACTACATCCACCCCTTCATCAGCAAATAACTTTGCATATTTTCGTTGTATTGGATTAGGTTGATGAGATCCTTCATTTCCCCAGTGTGCCGATACAAATATGACATCCGCTACTTCTTTGGCTTGTTGTATATCCTTCTTAATTTGTTTGTCATCAAAATAGTTGATTTCGTATTGATGTTTAGGCTTAATTCCATTAGTACCAAATGTATAACTAAGCAGTGCTATATTGATACCGTTTATCTTTTTGACAGCCACCTGATCATGAGACTTTTGCGAATCGTAAGTACCTGTAAACAACACTTTATTTTTATATTTATCCCATTGTTGAATATGATATTTAAGTCCTTCATCACCTTGATCTAATGCATGATTATTAGATCCATTAATAAAATTAAATCCTGTTTCTACCAAACTATCTGAAATATCCCTAGGTGTGTTAAATCGTTTAAATCCATGATAAGGGCGATGATCTCCACCAATTGGAGATTCTTGATTGATAAAAGCAATATCTGCCGCTTGAATATCTTTTTTTATATGTTGATACATAGGGTTAAAATGATATGTAACACCATCTGATTCAAGTGCATCCTTATATACATTAGGATGTATTAAATTATCGCCTACTGCTACAACTTGTGCCTCTTGCTTTAAATCCATCCGATATACCATCGTGCTAACTAACAAAAATAAAATAAAAGACAAAATCGATATTAAATAATACTTTTTCAATGTTGTATCTCCTCATATACAATATACATACAACATTACTATATTCATTAACAAAAACAATGTTATTAATTTTAAATTTATGTAAATTATTATTTTGCAAAACAAATAAGGTAGTGCATTTTAATCATTTGACTATTAACTATCTCCCAAAAATTAGACTGCTCGTTGTCTAACGTTAGACAACCCTAAGTGTCATCCCATAAAACAAGCCTCCCACTGCGCTTATCTCAGTGAAAGGCTTGATAGTTTAAACGCCAACATCTTCCCATGATCGATTAACTTTATCTGCTGTAGATTTATCATATAAATCAAGTGCGGCTTGATGTAATGATTTTTTAGCATCTGCAAAATTTGAATTAGAAGATAAATATTGTGTTAACGTTCTATAATAAATTTGTTCGGCTTTATCTTTACCAATACGTTTTATCGTTAAATATGCAGCTTTATTAGGGATACCTGAATTAGTATGCACGCCACCATTATCTTCTTGTGTTTTAGAGTAATGTTTCATATGCGCAGGTTGATCATACTTTTCAGGATTAGACATACTTCTTAATGCATCACCTTTAACATTAGGTGTGTATATATCCTCACCAATTAAGAAATTATCACTATCAATAAAGTATGCAAAGACATCTGAGAAACTTTCGTTCAATGCACCGGATTGATTTTCATAAACTAAATTGGCTGTTTCTTGAGTTATACCATGTGTAATTTCGTGAGCTACCACATCTTTAGCACCAGAGAATGGTAAATAATTATCATTGTCTCCGTCTCCATAAATCATTTTATCGCCAATCCAAGCAGCATTGTTACGATTATCTTCATTTTCAAATTGATTCACATGAGTTAATGAATCGATAGGGCTCCCTTTATCATCATATGATTCTCGACCGAATTTATTTTTATAGTAATCATACACATCTTTAGCATAATCGTTCGCATCAACACCAGCATGTTGTGACTTGTCTATGAAATCTTTATCTTTATCAGTCATTAGTTTTGAACTGCTATCCTCATCATTATAATCATAAGCTGAAATATTCCCCTTATGTGTCACATCTTTCAATTCATAGCTATCATCATTACTATTAATATTAATTTTTTTCGTTTTGTTTAATACGCTTTTACCATTACCTTCAGTATGCGCATGTTGGATATTATTTAGTTTATTAACGATTTCACCAGTCTCAGCATCAACTTGAATAGTCCAATGAGATATTCTTGGAGAGGTCGTTACAATTTCAACCTGATAAACATATTTGTTATTTTGACCACTAATTTGAATGTCATTCTTTTTAATAACATCATTTTTAAAGTTTTTAGCTTTGTCAGATGACATTGAAATAGCTTCAAATGCTTTATCGATAGCTTTCTTTTTATGGATTTGAACAGTATTGCTAGGTTTTATTTCACTACCACCTGTGTCACCATTGATAAGTACAACCTTACCTTGAGGATTAGTATGTATTTTAACTTCTCTATCAGGAACATATGCATTTTTAAACTTTGGTTGTAATGTATAGTGTGTATAGCCTAATTGATCTGTATTGACGTCGACTGTTTTATAATGCTTAAATTGCTTTTTAGCATTTTTATCATTAGGTAATAATTTTAATGCCTGGAATGCTTTATTCTTATCCTTAATTTCTAATTTATTTTGATTTGTTGAATGATCATTCTTTGCATTTACTTGTCCACTATAAAATGAACTACTTATAGCTATTACTGAAATACTAGAAATGATAGTTTTAGACAATCGTTTCATATTAATCCTCCGTATATGTTTAAATTTTAACCTCTACTCATACTATTTATATTTTTGTAAAAAGTAAATGAAAATTACATAAAATTCAATACATATACGTTGTGTTTTGTAATATAATATATTAAATTTACCAAACTGTTTTATCTGCGAATCGTTTCACCTTTGATAGGTGTCCTATTATTTTCAAAATTAACTTTGAGTGATTGCCCTTCTAATAAACTAGGTTGATTACTAACTTGAAAATGAATATGAGGCTCTGACGAATTACCTGAATTTCCACAAAGACCTATCATAACGCTATCCGTTATTTCATCACCAATATTCACTTTGATCGAATGTTGTTTTAAATGTCCAATTAGACTAAATTCATAATTAAATCTATCAAAAAACAGACATCCTATATAAGGACGTCTGTTCATATCATTCTATCTTATTTAATTTTATCCATCGTTTTATCTTTTTGAATCGCTACTTTGGTTTTTTCATAGCCAATGACAATGCGGTCGATTTTACCTTTTGATGCATCGAACCATACTGCTTCGCCATTTTTCTTAGGTTGGTAGTAATAAATACCAGTTGTATTATTTTTACCATTATCTACTTTTTTCAAATCTTTACCATAAGATTTTTGTAAATCTGTTAACTTCAATTGCTTTTTCAATGGAATATCGACTAATGAAGCTTTTTTAGATTTTTTATCATATTGACGGAATAATTGGTCTGATTTGATTACTGTTTGAGTTGATTGAGTTGGTGCAATTTTAATACCATTAAATGTAACGTTGCCAGCTTTGATCGCATTTTTGAAATTTTTATCTAAAGTAAACTTCGCATCATAACCTGCGTTACCTTTATAAGTATAGTAAGCTGATTGGTGTTGCTGTGTTGTTGATGCATGTGCCGTATGATTTATTACTGGCGCTACACTCGCTGATGCACTTAATAATGTACCGAAAGCTAATGTAGACGCAATGATTGATTTTGTCTTTTTATTCATAACGTATCCTCTCATTCTTTACCCACAGCTTCTTTGCTTATGGGTCTTCTAAATTATACGTCATCAACTAAAGACATACAATTAAAAGTAATAGTCCTTACAGTTTTGTCATATCTAATTTATGATTGAATTTAATATTTTATCTTACATGTCTTATCAATTTTCATTTAGATAAGTCAGTAGTAATTCAATATAGTAATCGATAAATTTTAAATAATGAACTTTATTAACACATTCATCTATTTGATGTGGTCCTTGACCTGGCCCTATCATTAAGAATGGAAATGCTTCGCTTTTACCTTTTAATAAATTAGATGCATCCGTAACGGCAACTGTTGGTGTATCTATCAAAGCAGAAGAATCAAAATATGTTTGAGCCAGTTGATGCCCTAATTTAAATAAGTGATTGTCGCCCGTTGTTACAACTGGGTCAAGATCTAAATAGATGTCATGAGTTAGATGTGCCCCTCTTTGATTCGCTTCGTTGATATATTTCTCGAATAGTGCTTTAACTTTTGTATTATCATATTCTGGAATCGTACGAACATTGAATGTTGCAGTTGCATGATCAGGGACAGAATTGACTTGAGAACCACCATTAATCATGCTATTGGTCATCACAAGTCCTTGAATTCTAGTTTGAACTTCGTCTTTACTTACAAAACTAGGCAATTGATCAGCCATCTGATTGACCATATTACCATAATCTAGCGCCGTCCCTTTTATACTTTGGGTAATGTCTTCATATGCTTGATTAATATTTTGAATCAATTCAATGAGTGGTGTAATTGCATTTTCTCCCATAAAAGGTGTAGAACTATGACTTGAACGACCCTTAGATGTGATTTTAATATCCATTGATCCTTTATGAGCATATACAATACTTGGATAAGATGGTTCTGCGATGACTAGAGCATCGACATCATCCATGTAACCTTTACGATATAATTGTTCTGATCCTGCTTGTTCCATTTCCTCTCCAGCAGTTGCTAATAATTTAATGGTACCATTTTTTAATTGTCCACTTGCTTTAATTTCAATCATTGCGATGACTAAGGCAGCCAATCCCGACTTCATATCCGCAGCGCCTCGTCCGTATAAATGACCATTTCGTTCAGTCAATTCAAATGGTGGCGATGTCCAATCATCATGGTTCCCTTCATTTACAACATCCATATGTCCTGATACTGCAACGACTGGTTTACCAGACCCTATGGTTGCGATGAGATTTGCACGTTGACCTGAAATATAATCAATGTGTGTGTCAATATCATATTGATTAAGCCATTGGGCTAAATATTGTGCTACAGCTAATTCATTATCATTGACTGAAGGGATAGCCACAATTTCTGATAAAATTTCGACCTTTTGTTCATTAGTTAATACACTCATATATGTCACTTACTTTCCTATTATTTTAAAATATCGTTAAATGTTGTGTTCTTATTCAAAAATTTGATTATAATATAGTTAATGATTATCGAAGTTAATGGAGGATACACTTTTGAAGAAATTACTAGCAAGCATTGTTATTTTTGCACTTGTATTAGCTTTAGGATTTTCTGTTTTTGCAGCTTTGACACACCAAAATAAATCATCTCTTCATAAAGCCGAACACAAAACTGAGGAAAAAGATAAAAAGAAAGCATCAAAAGATAAAGCGGAAAAAACTACAACAAATCAAGAATCTGTTCAAGCTGAGCCTACGAATTCACAACAAAATAATGTAAACAGTTCCAATCATTCAGCTAATCAACAACCAACTCAAAAATCATCCCAAGCTAATCATCAGACATCACCTAGCCAATCAGCTCAATCTAAACCGTCAAATCAACCGGCACAAAAAAGTAATAATCAGCCGGCACGTACACAACAATCTGAACCAGTAAATAAACCAAAGGCAAGTACTGAATCAGCACAAGGTCAAGGCGGTCAAGGTGGCCAAGGATCAAATAACAATAATAATGCAAATCGCTCAGCTCAAAACAATAGCACTTCAAACAAACAAAGCAAATCAGAATAATATAAAAGACAGGATTAAGTCATTCTCATTGGCTCTTACTTGAGCTGAATGCCTTATCCTGTCTTTTTTTATTAAACACTCATTCGTTCATGAGTCTGATTTGAATCAAAATTTCTTCTAAATACCTTTAACTAATCTAGTGGAATCTCATACCACCATCAACGATAATTGTTTGTCCAGTAATATAATCTGAATCACTACCAGCCAAGAAACTAACCACATTAGCAACATCTTCTGGTTTAGATAAACGTTTTAAAGTTATTTGATCTGTAAATTGTTTCCAACCCCATTCTTCAGGTTGATTATTTTCTTTAGCTAATTTAATAGCGATACCTTCCATCATTGGTGTTTCAACAATACCTGGTGCAAATGCGTTTACTGTTATACCTTTATCAGCTAAATCATGTGCAGCTACTTGTGTTAAACCTCTGACCGCAAATTTTGAACTACAGTATAGTGATAATCCTTTATTACCTTCTACACCTGCTTGAGACGTTGCATTTATAATCTTTCCACCGTGACCTAAAGTTTCAAATTGTTCAAGTGCTGCTTGAATACCCCAGAATACGCCACCAACGTTCACACCAATAACTTGATTGAATTGTTCCGTAGTTACAGTATCAATAGGTGTCATTGGTCCTAATCCAGCGTTATTCACTACTACATTCAGTTCTCCAAAATGTTTCACTACTTGACTGAACACATGAAAGACTTCATCACGATTAGCGACATCAGCTTTAAAAGCAATAGCTTCTTGTCCTTCAGTCTTTAGTGTGTCAGCCGCTTCTTTCGCACCTTGTTCATTATAATCCACTAACGCTACATTAAAACCATCATTAAATAGTCGTTTGGCTATTTCAAAGCCAATACCTTGTGCTGACCCTGTTACTATGGCTACTTTATTTTGATGTGTCATACTACACACGCTCCTTAAATGTATTCACTTATTATAATATCACTCAAGAATATATTTTTTGTGTATAACTCGTGTCTTAATGTATATTACATAAAAAAATTCTAGCACTTAAGGCATACATATAATGCCTAAGTGCTAGAAACTCATTCACTTTATTCTGTTACATTACTTTCATCAACTTTAGATGAAACTTTTCTCATCAATGGATCTGTGTTTGGTTTTAAAATAACACCAACTATGATAAATCCTAATCCAAATAATGCTAAGATAATCACTTTTGTAATTAATATTTCTGGAACAATACCCCCTACCGTTTCACGTAAAGCATCAATCGCATACGTAAATGGTAAATATGGCGATATCGTTTGGAAGAACTTAGGCGTCGTTTGAATTGGGAAGGTACCGCCACCACCTGCGATTTGTAATACTAAGAAAATAATCGCAATCGCTTTACCTGGGTTTCCTAATAACGATACACAAGTATAAATAATTGAGTTAAATACCAGTGAACAGAACACTGCTATCGTCACAAATAATACTGGCGACTCGACGGCTGCTTTTAATATAACTAAGTCTCCAATTGATACAATTAATGCTTGCACTATACCTAGTAGGAAGAAGAAGCCTGCTTTACCCATGAAGATTTCTCTAGGACTAAGTATTGATTTTAAAGACTCATGTTTGTTATCTACGGATAATAAACTAACCATTAACAATCCTCCTACCCATATGGATAAGGCTGTATAAAACGGTGTCATTCCTGAACCATAATCTTTAACTGGGAACAAGTCCGTTGTCTTTTTATTTATTGGATGTGCAATGACATCAGCTTGCTTTTTCAAATCATTTTTCAATACATCGATTAAATTATCTACCGCATCGTCTTTATCTAATTGTTTAAATATTTTATTGGCTTTCTTCAAATCTTTCTCAACACCTGGTAATTTATTTTCTGAGAAATCCGCTAAATTTGACAGTGCTTCTTTAGCTCTTGGTTGGTTCTCATCTAATAAATTCACCGCATTATCATATTTACTAAATAATGATGGTAAATTGTCATTGACTGCTTGAGTAGCATTCGCTAGACGTTGTTCTAATCCAGGTAAGTCATTACGCACAAAGTCTGCCGCTTTAGCTACATCTTTCTTCACTGTAGGGAAGTAATCTTGCGCTGTTTTCATTGCGCTAATATACGTTTGTTCTATACCTGGTAATGCTGTTTGAATACGATCAATACGTTTTTTACCACTATCTAATATACTTTGTCCTGAATCAATCACCTGATTGATTGAATTTAATTTAGATTGAACGGTTGATAATGCTTGTTGACCTGATGCCAATTGTGACGTAATATCATTCGAAATGTTTAATAAACTTTGATTTAATTCTTTCTTAACATAAGTACGGAATTGACTTAATGTCTTATTCGTATCACCAATTTTATTCAACACATTTATCGCTTCTGATTTACCAGAACTACCATTTGATAAGGCATCGATTAATTGATTTGTTGTTTTCAACTGATCATTGAGTTGATTATTGGCTGTTTTTATTTGCTTAATTTCTTTTGATAAATCAACATCTTCGTTTTTCTCAAGCTCTGATAATATATCAATAAATTGTTGATTATATTTCGTAGCATTTTCTAAACGAGATGATACATTCTCTAATGGCTCTTTAAACTCAGTCGGTTTGTCTGAAGCCAATATACCGTATGAGATATGTTTCAATGCATCCATATCTTTTTGAGATGCTTTGGCCTGAACATCACTTAAATTAGAAAGTGATAATAATGATTCAGTCAATGCTGTATTCATTGATTTAACATCATTTGAACTTACTAGCTCATTTGACTGGTTACTTTCATTATCACCGGAAGTGCTTAATGATTGCGTCTTGATTCCAGATTGATAACTATGTCCCTCGTCGTGTTGTTTATTACGAGCACTTTGTTGACGGGCACCTTGCTGACGTAAACCTTGGTTAACATCATTATTTACATTTTGGGCACGTCCTGCTGCATCTTGATAATCACCAACTCGATTTTGAACTTGTGTTAAAAATCCTTTAGCATCTGTGAGTTGGTCGTTCGCAGCATCAATACCTTGTCCCGCTATAGAGACACCTCTATTGATTTTAGGAAATTGTGCTGGTACATCATTCGCTGCTACATTTAGTACTCTTTCAATATCAGGCATATAATTATTCAGCGCTATTATTAATTTGGCCTTTTCATTTAATGCTGGTATTGATGAATTAACTTGATTTAATCTTTCTTGTGCATCTAAAATATCACCTTTATAATTACCTAAATTTCTAAATTGATTCGCATAGCGATCAAGGTCATCTTGGTGTTCATTTAAATAGATGATTTTATTTTTAAACTTATTAATTTCTGGTAGTGACTGATTTGCTGCATAGACCGCATTTTTTATTTTATTAATTGTTGGCACTTCATCTTCAATTTTTAGACCTACTTTATTCGCCTCTGATAGTAGTGCTTTCGTCACGGTTTGATTAAATTGTTCATTAGCTTTTTCTACCACTAATGAAGAACCTGTATCTGTTAATTTCGCCGCAACCGCATTGATTTTCTGATTGACTTTGAAATCGACATCCGCTTTTTCAGGGTGTTTCCTTAATGTTCCCGTAATTTGATGTGTAAACTTGCTCGGTATGTATATGCCTGCATAATATTTCCCCATTTTAATTTCATGATCTGCTTTTTCACGGCTAACAAATTGCCAATCAAAGCTATCATTTTTCTTGAGGGTTTGTACCATTTTATTACCTACATTAATCTCTTTCCCTCTAACTTTGTCACCTTTATCTTCATTGACAATCGCTACTTTAATATGGCCTGTATTTCCATATGGATCCCACATTGCCCATAAGTTAAACCACGCATAAAATGAGGGTAATATGGCTAATCCCGCTAATATGATCCAAACTGCTGGTGTTTTAGCAATTTTCTTTAAATCTGTTTTAAACAGCTTTAGTGCGTTTTTCATTGTCACACTCCTAAAAACGATTAATTAACTTTCCTATCTATTATTGATATCGCCATCATATTTATACTTATTTTACCAAATGTTAGATTACATTTTTCCAAAAACAATTTATTTTTCTGATAAAGGTTAGTATAATTAGATTTGCTAGATTGTTTCAATTTGTTGATACGTATCAACTATAAATGTCATAAGTTAAATTATAACAAATGTCTAATAAATATCTCAATCATTTTTCAAATATTTAAGGGAGCTAATCACAGATGTCTAAAGATAAATTCTTGATATATTTACTTACAACTACATTAATTGTGCCATCTTTCTCAACAGCACCCATAGCTAATGCTTCAGATGACCACTCAACAACGCCGTCTTCATCATCACAACAGCGTGATACTCAAAGTGACAATGATTCAACAAACAATGATGATAAACCTACTAAAGACACACAAGACGATGATGAAATGGACACACCACAACAAAAGCATGAAAAAACTAAGAAACCATCCCGTGAAGACACTAAAAAGGATGGACAAGACAAAGCGCAACAACAAAAGCATCACGGAACACAAACATCTGTTACAGATGATAATTATAAAAAATCACATCAATCAACAAATTTAATTAATCAATTTTATGATGGATTATCCACGCATCAATCTGACTTTAATCGATTATGGTCTCCAGACCAATATGACAATAGTTTTAGTTTAACAACTTTAATTCAAAATCTATTTCATTTTGACTCTGATATTTCAGACTATGAACAACCTTCTCATGAAGAAGATGATACAAATACAACGTCTGAAAATGAACAATCGAATAATAATGATACGATGACTGATAATGGTCAAGTTACAGATAATAGCGATAGCTCTGAAAAGGATCCACAACAAGACGAGTCTATTAAAGATAACCAATCTATTAATAATAACGAAGATGAAAATAGCAACCTAACAGACCAAGATCATCATTCACAAAGTGATGAAGTTCAAGATCATCAACAAGGCGACAACAATCAACAAGATCATGCTTCAAATCAATCGAATGGTTCTAATGAGAATGACAAGTCAACATCACATCAAAGCATTTCCGACTCAGCAATTGATTCAATTTTAGATGAGTATAGTGAAGATGCAACGAAAACGCAAAAGCAGTATCAAACATCTAAAGATAAACACACTCAAGATGAAAAACAACAAGATACAACACCAAACAATACAAAACAGCAAGACGTCAATCCTCAACTTCCAACACCGGATGAATTAAAACATAAAACAAAGCCCGCACAATCATTTGAAGGTGATTTTAAACAATCGAATACACGTGCCACTGGATTGTTTCAACAATTACCTAAAATAGAAGACAGTACTTTAACAGATGGTGATATCAATATCGTTGATAGTAAAAGTACGAGAGATTTTATTAAATCGATTGCCAAAGATGCACATCAAATAGGTCAAAAAGAAGACCTTTATGCCTCAGTAATGATGGCACAAGCTATATTAGAATCTGATTCTGGTAATAGTGCTTTAGCACAGAAACCTAATTTTAATCTATTTGGCATTAAAGGAACTTATCAAGGTCAGTCAGTTTCATTTAATACTTTAGAAGCTGATAGCTCAAATAACATGTTTAATATTACAGCTGGATTCCGTAAGTATCCTGATACAAAAGCGTCACTCGAAGATTACGCACGTTTAATTAAAAAAGGTATAGATGGTAATCCTAACATTTACCGACCAACATGGAAGAGTGAAGCATCTAATTACCAGTCAGCAACTTCTCATTTATCACGTACTTATGCGACTGATCCTAATTATGCTAAGAAATTAAATAGCATTATAAAACATTATCATTTAACTGATTTTGATAAGAAAGACATGCCAAGTTTGGATAAATATAATCATACGATTGATAGCGATGATCAATCACAATCAAGTTTCAAACCATTCGAAGAAAGCGAAGGAAGTTCAAGCTATCCACAAGGACAATGTACATGGTATGTAGATCAACGTATGAAACAATTTGGTCAATATATTCATAGTAATTTAGGCGACGCACATCATTGGAATAATCGTGCAACACGAGAAGGTTATCAAGTATCTTCAACACCTAAAAAACATACCGCAGTCGTTTTTGAAGCTGGTCAATTAGGTGCAGATACACAATATGGCCATGTTGCTTTCGTAGAAAAGGTTAACGCTGATGGTTCAATCATCATTTCAGAATCAAATGTTAAAGGATTAGGTGTTATCTCATATAGAACCATTGATGCAGATGATGCAGCACAATTGGATTATATAACGGGTAAATAAATCACTCGGATTACACCATTAAAAAGAGCGAGACAAAGTTAACTTTGTCTCGCTTATTTTAATTTATTTTGATCTTTTACGTTGACTAAACCAGATTATACTACCACCGATAATGGCTATAACTAATGCAATAGGCATCCAATGCTGCTTAACTGTTTGACCTGCATCAGGCAATGATAGATTACCATCGTCATTAAATAATCCATCTAAGAATCCATCATTAGAACCCAGTGTTAAGCCTTTTTCAGGTGTAGGTGTGGGAATATCCGGAATACCATCCAACAGACTACCACCTGAATTAAGTTGATCTAATAAATGAGAACCGTTATTTGAATGTTGATTGATTCTATCAAAAATGCTTGGTCTATTCTTGATTGGAGAAACTATATAATCTAAATCTTTCTTAGCACTGTCCATCTTTTGTTGCAATTGCAATAAATCATTAGCTTTACCGTTAATGGCAGACTTGATTAAATCTAAAGCACTTGCTTTATCACTTTGTATGCGATTAATGACATCTGCTAACACCTTTGCTTTTCCTTGTTCTATTCTCGTTGCTAATATAGTTTCAATCGCTTGTCGTTTATCTTTTGCATTATTTAATACATCATTTAAAATGTCATCCGCACTTACATGCCCTTGTTTATCAATGTGTCGTTTGAGTTGCTCCACAATTTGTTGATTGGATAATTGGCCATTTGCTAATTGTTTCGCAATACGTTGTGCTTCTTTATCTCCTAATCGTGTAGCAAGTAGTTGCTTAATTAATTGTTGCTTATCTTTAGATTGATCTAACATTGATTTTAAAATATTATCTGATGATGTATGTGCAAGTCCATCCAACTGCTTATCAATTTGATTGGCAATTTGATGATCTGTCTTACCTTTCGTTTGAATACGTTTCATTGCTTGTTTCGCTTCATTTTGACTCATTACTTTATCCAAAATGGATTGTGTCGCTTTATGTTTATCTTTGGATTGTTGCAACTGATTAAGTATTAAATCATGTTGTTGATTCATGCGTTGTTCTGTTTGACGAATATCTTGTTTTAAAGCCTGTTTACGTTGCTTGTTAAAATCACTTCGTTGATTGACATCCTTTTCTAGTGCCTTAAGTGTATCCCTTTTATTATTAATGTATTGATCATCATTCATTTTATTAGAAGCTAATTGACTAGAAATCGCTTGATCTATTTTGTCACTACCCTCTAATTCCTTTGTAATCTTTCCTACATGTTCATCTTGTTTATGATCTGATTGTTTCACATCCGCTTCGTTTGCAATGTGTTTTAAATCATCTAATGTTTGTTGTTCTTTAATGTTAGTTTGAGGCAGTTTTTTAGTAGTTTCTTGCGATTGATCTTTAGAATCTTGTTGTGCATCTTGACGTTGGTTAGATGCACGCTTGGAACCCTGTTGTGTTTTTGTCGTGTTTACATCTTCATCTAATGTTGTATCTTGTTTTATTTTATCTAAATCATCTAGCACTGACGTTTGGTTACGATTTGACGTTTGCTGCGTATCACGTACATTACTTTGACTTTGTACCTGATTCGTTTCATCGCTTTTTTGTTGAGGGTTATCAACCTTTTCTGAAGATACATCCAAATCCGCCAAAATTTTGTCTAGGTCTTTAGTAACATCATCATTGTCTTTAGTGTCTTTTACATTTTCATTATTCTTTTCAGTAGACGCGTTTTTATCTGAATTCGTTGTTTGATGTGTTTCTTTATCTAATAACTTTAATTTACGATCTTCTTTTTTAGCATCTTCTATTATCTTATCCAATGTTGCATTATCAGATACATCATCTAATTGTTTGTGGTAATCCTGTCTTGAATCTTCTTTTAAATGTGTAAGTCGATCAATGTCATCTTTAGCGTCATCGATTTTATCTTTCAATGACTCATCTTTTGATTCAGATGTATGAAATGAAGATGAGGTTTCTTTTGCTTGTGCTGTCATGTCACTAGCAAAACCATAACCTATCATTGACCCACTGATTAAAAGTGCTGAACAAGATAATTTCAAACACATGCTGACTTTGTCGAATTGTATATCTTTCATGTTTTCAATCTCCTTTAATCAATTGCCGTTTTAAAATTCATCTCCATTATATAACAAAGTGCTATAAAATTACACTTCGCATTTTTAATAGCATCTATTTATCTTATCAGTCAATCTTAATAAACAAATAATTTGTAACTATATGTATATCCCCTTATAATTCAATCAAGTTAAATTAGTTAATTCGAATATATAATTTAACTTAATTTAATTAGAAACGGAGTTTTTGAAATGGCAGAATCAATTTATTCAACTACAATGATTAGTAATGGTGGCCGTGATGGTCGTGTATTTAGTCCAGATAATACGTTTGTCCAAAATTTAGCAACACCAAAAGAAATGGGCGGTCAAGGTGGTAACGATACTAACCCTGAACAATTATTTGCGGCAGGTTATAGTGCATGCTTTAACAGTGCACTATCATTAATTTTAACTCGTCATAAAGTTAATGACGCAAACCCAGAAGTTGAAATCACGATTGAATTAGTGAAAGACGCTACAGATAATGGATTCAAATTAACTGCAGACATTGAGGTTACGTTAGAAAATGTATCTCAAGAAGAAGCTGAACAATATGTAGAACAAGCACATCAATTCTGTCCATATTCTAAAGCAACACGTGGCAATATTGATGTTAACTTAAAAGCCAACGCACAATAATTGTATTTAATTATTTATTGAACTCTTTCGTTTGATTAATGAACAACGCCTAAATACCTATTAAGTGGTGGTGAGTATCTAACTTGCCCCACTTTTTTTATATAAAGTTTTAACTCTTTAACGCATCATGGGGGAATCATGCCATAGTCATCCCAATTTCGATCTTTTTTATTAAAACTGTGTATTTAGCTTATTATTTAACTGAATACAGGGAATGTAACTTATAATAAGCACTTTTTAATTTCATCTGACTTTCGCCCTATCAAATTTTTTGTTTCATACTGTTAGGAGGCATCCACATGGCTTTATCTATCATATTTATTATTTTAGGCATAATTTTAATCCTTATTTCTAAAATTGTGATATATACTGACGAAAAACGCCATGAGTTAAAAGAGAAATTTTATTTACCTGGCTTATGTTTAGTATTGATAGGTATTTTAATTCTCATTGGTCATTTTGTCACAAGTTAACAGTGGCTATAACGACACATTAATCACGCTTCTTAGTTAGCTTTTCAATAAAATGTCCAACAATTCTTACAATCTGTTTCATTTTTCAACGACTCAATAAAATTAATGGTGTTTCAAGCTGTTGAATCTTGTTAAATTAATAATTGTAACTTTAAAACACCACAGATTTTTCTCAATTAAATTGAGCTCAACTTCATAGCTCTGTCACAAGTTAACGAATAAAAAAAACAAATAGGAGGAAATGTCTTGGCAAAACTTTTATACAAATTAGGCAAATTCATTGCTGAGCACAAATGGGTCAGTATCATTGCGTGGCTTTTGATTCTAGGCGTTATCATTACACCATTATTGATTAGCGCACCTAAATTTGATAGCAATATTACAATGAATGGTCTTAAATCATTAGATACAAATGACAAGATGTCAAAAGAGTTCCATCAAGATAGTGAAAAAGCATCGATGAAAATTGTAATACATTCTGATAAAAAGGATGGTATCACAGATAAAAGCACTAAGAAAGATATCGAAAAAGCACTTGATAATATTAAACAAGATGATGATTACGTACAAAACGTAAGTAATCCATATGAAACAAATCAAATCAATGATGATAATGATACTGCAATTGCTACAGTCAATTATGTAGTCAACCAAACATCATTAAAAGATTCTTCTAAGAAAATTATCGATCGCGAAATGAAAGATGTGAAAGATGACCACAATGTTCAAATCGAACAAGCTCAAGGTGGTAGCGGTGGTTCTGAACCAGGTGGTAATTCAGAATTAGTTGGTATTGTCACTGCATTTATCATCTTATTAATTACATTTGGTTCATTAATCGCAGCAGGTATGCCAATTGTCAGCGCCATCATAGGACTAGGCTCAAGCATTGGTATCATTGCATTATTAACAAACGTATTCGATATTCCAAACTTTACATTAACACTAGCCGTAATGATTGGATTAGCTGTTGGTATCGACTATTCTCTATTCATCTTATTTAGATACAAAGAAATCAGGAAAAAAGGTACCCCACCTGTTGAATCCATTGCCTTAGCTGTTGGTACAGCAGGAAGCGCAGTTATATTCGCCGGCTTAACAGTTATGATTGCCGTTTGTGGTCTTTCATTAGTAGGTATTGATTTCTTAGCTGTTATGGGATTCGCATCTGCAATTAGTGTTTTATTCGCGGTACTTGCCGCTTTAACATTATTACCTGCATTAATTAGTGTTTTCCATAAACGTATTAAAATCAAAGACAAACCAGAAAAAAGTAAAGACCCTAAAAATCATCCATGGGCTAAATTTGTAGTTGGTAAACCAGTACTAGCTATTATTATCAGTTTAATTATTTTAATCGCAGCTATTATACCAATTTCTGGAATGCGTTTAGGTATGCCAGACGATAGCTTAAAACCTAACGATTCATCGGCACACAAAGCGTATAACTTAGTTACCGATAACTTTGGTGCCGGATATAACGGTCAAATTGCGATGCTTGTAAATACTAAAGACGGTGGCAGTAAAAAAGACATTGAATCTGATCTAAATAGCATGCGAAAAGATCTTAAAGATATGGATAATGTGGATACTGTCGAAAAACCTCAATTAAATGATAATAACCATTATGCATTAATCTCTATCATTCCTGAAGATGGACCTAATGCGCAATCAACAAGCGATTTAGTTTATGATTTACGTGATTATAATAAACAAGCCAAAGAAAAATACGACTTTAATACAGAAGTAACAGGCCAAAGCGTGATCAACATCGATATGGCTGAAAAATTAAATAATGCTATCCCAGTATTTGCTGGTGTTATCGTATTATTAGCATTTGTATTATTAGTATTCGTATTCCGTTCAATCCTTGTTCCATTAAAAGCCGTTCTTGGTTTCGTATTATCATTAATGGCAACACTCGGATTCACAACATTGGTCATGCAAGATGGCTTCCTTGGTGGCCTATTCGGTGTAGAAAACACTGGTCCACTATTAGCATTCTTACCAGTTATTACAATTGGTTTACTATTCGGTTTAGCCATTGACTACGAACTATTCTTAATGACACGTGTGCATGAAGAATATAGTAAAACTGGTGACAATGACCACTCTATTAGAGTAGGTATTAAAGAAAGTGGCCCTGTTATAGTGGGAGCTGCATTGATTATGTTCAGTGTATTTATCGCCTTTGTATTCCAAGACGATATGCAAATCAAATCAATGGGTATCTCACTAGCATTTGGGGTATTATTTGATGCCTTTGTCGTACGTATGACATTAATTCCAGCATTAACGAAATTATTTGGTAAAGGATCATGGTATTTACCTAAATGGTTAGGCAGCATCCTCCCAGAATTAGATATCGAAGGTAAAGCATTAGAACAAGATTCACATCAAGCTGAATCTCATGCATCTAACAATGAAGATCGTCATGGTGCTAACGCTACTGATCGTCGTGAAAGAGATGACAGAAACTTTGAAAGTGAACACCCATCACGTTTAGATCGTCAATATCATCGTGATGAAGATGAACGACGTTATCAAGATGATACACACCGTTCAACTTATACAAGCGAATCACACGTATCACGATTTGCATCCAATGAACCTAACGACGATGTAGATTATGAATCTTTATATAATAAACAAGGTAATGGTCACGATAATTATCCAAGACGTGACGACCGATTAGACGACCATTCTGAGCGTAGTCATTCATACGCACGTCGCTCTCAATCTCGTCCACAAAGTAACGAAGCACGTACAACTGATTTATTCAAACAGTTATCAAATCAAACGAATGATCAAGACATGCTATTTAATGCATTAATGTTATATGCAAGAGAAAATAGTAAAGATGTATACGATCAATATTCAAATCATACTGACAACAAACATCGTACCGATTTCAGTCATGACGATGATAGATATTAATCTTAAAAAGGAGGATATGCTGAATGTTTAAAACAAGAGGTTTCAAACTGTTAGGCCTGTTTGCCACTATTGCCTTAGCTATCGTGCTAAGCGCGTGTGGTAACGGTGGCGGAAGTTCATCAAAAGATGGCAATACTTCCCTAGGCAATAAAGAAATCGAATTACCATATATTGCTAGTGATAACTCAGCGCCACGGACATTAGTCATAGCTGAAGTTCTTAAAAAAGCGGGTTATGACGTTACAACTACACCTGTACAAGCAAGTGGTCCATTATATGCATCTGTAGCTGAAAATGCAGATTCATTCCATGCGTCTGGTATTTTCCCATCTACAGATAAAAGTTACTACAATCAATATAAAAGCAAATTATCCGTTTACGACAAAAAGAACCTTGTCGATGATGTTAAAGTAGGCTTAGCCGTACCGAAATATGAACAAAATATCGACTCAATTGCAGACTTAAAAGATAGTAAGAAATTCGATAAAGAAATTCAAGGTACAGACGCTAGAAATGGTGTCATGAAACAAACTAAAAGTGAACTTGATGAAGATAATCTAGACGGTTATAGCCTAAAAGAATCTTCTGACCAAGATCAATTTAAAGCAGTTCAAAAAGCTTATAAACAACAACAACCAATTCTATTTACAGCAATGGATTCTAGTTGGTTCTCTAAAGAATTAGGCGTTAAAATGTTAAAAGATCCTGACAAAATTTATGGTAAAGAAGATCAACATATTAACTTAGTATTTAATAAAGAATTCAAAGCTAATCATCCAGCAGCATACACAATTGCAACACGTATGTCAGACGACTGGAGCAAAAAAGACGAAGATCAATTAGCTAAGAAAATCTTCAAAGACCAGAAAAATCCAGAACAAGTTGCCAAAGACTATGTTGATGACAACGATAATAAAGTAGATGAATGGTTAGAAGGTATTGATCATTAATTCTTCTAGTAAAATCTAATAACTCCGAGTAACAATCATGTAAGCAGGACTTGAGCTATCTATTCTCAAGTCCTGCTTTTTTGTGTTGTCTCCGTAATTCAATAATGGGTATTCCATGTAAAAAGCATTTATATTTGGTAAAATAACAACGTCTATGATAAATTATCTATCAATCTTATCTTAATAAAATGACTATTCGGGGAGTCCTGCTTATGACGACATCTACACAAAAACGTATGATAAAACATATTAATCAAACAGTTTTTGAATTATTAAATGACTATCACTTTGATGACATCACTGTACAGAAAATATGTAACGCTGCTGAAATTAATCGCAGTACATTTTATCGATATTTCCAAGATAAATATGACTTACTTTATTCATTAACAGAATATATGAAAGAAGCACTCGATTTAGATTCTTTACATCAGCACGGTTTAACAGATGCATTAGAATCATTTATCTCATTCATCAATACACATAAACCTGTATTTAAACATTTACTTGTCGCATCAAGACAAGACGATGTCTTTCGCAGCTTGACTCAATTCTGTAGTGAGAAAATATTAGAAGGTGCTGAGTGTAATAACGATTTATTAGCACATAAAATTATGAACAGCGATCATCCACAATTAATTGCTGATTTTTATAGTAGTGGGCTTATAGAAATTATAAGAAGATGGGTAGAGAATAATTACAATTACTCTGAAGCAGAAATTTTATCAGCATTACACGATACACTTGATTTTTCTAGCCCTGTCGATCATGTTTCTACCAACTAAATTTGGTGGTATTTTTGGTCATATCATTGATCAATAGATATTCAATCTGCCTACTTTTTTGGGGTTATCTTAATGTCAGCTGCTTCTATTCTCTTAGCTTTAACGCCTATCGTGTGGATAGTGCCCTTCCTTTCATCATTAATCTTTGGTGTGAGTTATATTTTCATTACAGGTGTACTACTCGTTTGGGGTGTGAAGATAATTGTGAAAAATGCGTCATTTGGTATCGGAATTCCATTATTAATGTTAGCCGTTGGGCAAGTTTTGGGCTCAATTGTAGCAGGACCATTTATAGAAGATTTAGGTTATACAATGACCTTTATTATATATGGTTTAATAGGTTTAGTCGCTTTATTACTATTTCCAAAAGTTGATGTACAACCTCCAAACGTACACATTGATGGCGACTATACAGAACTACAAAAAGTGAATAAAGATTTAATATAATTATCAATATGTCTAAATTATAATAGCCAGTCAATGTGTTTTTAACACCGCATCGACTGGCTATTATTTTATATTCAATGTTTAATTACGAAAGTGCTATTAACCTTAATCATCATTTTTATTATCGAAGTTTCTACCTTCTAATCCTGCTAATTCTTCTTTAGAAGCATGAGGTGCTTTCATTTCGAATACTTGATCAACAACTGTATAATCATAATATCCTAAACGTGCGATTGGACGAATTGATGGAATATCTAATTTTCCATCTTCAGTGATGACTTTATCATCGATATGCACTTGAGCAACACGTCCAATTACAATATCTACTGTGGATACAGGATCACCAGTTGGTATGCGAATTGTTTGAACATATTCACATTCGAAATGTACTGGAGACTCCTTTACTCTTTAGCCAGGTGCTTCAATACATGATTCTTTAGTGACCCCAGCATAGTCAAATTCATCTTCATCGGGTGCTAATGCTTTAGATGATAAATTAACCGCCTCTCTTAAATCATACGTAGCCATATTCCATACAAACCAACCCGTCTCTTCGGCATTTTTCACAGTATCTTTACGTTCGTGATCACCTAATACAGACTGATTCGCCGCAAACATAACCATAGGTGGATCCCAAGTTAAATTTTGGTATTGGCTATAAGGTGCTAGATTATCTTTACCATCTTTCGAAACTGTAGATATCCAACCGATAGGTCTTGGTACTGTACTACTTTTAAACGGATCATGTGGCAATCCATGAGATTTAGTGCCTTGCTTTGGTGAATAATTCATCGTTTCTCACCCCTATTAAATATTTGTATTTCTTCAATCATATAATAGCTATGTATATAATTCTAATACTAAAAAACGATTCATTTATAGTCATACACTATAAATAAATCGTTTAAATATATATCATATCTATTAACCAAGTCATTCATTATGTTTTTTATTTAATGTGCACTTTCATCTTTAGGCATAAATAGCGATACAATAAATGAAATAAGTCCAATACATGCGATTGAAGCAAACATTAAGAAATATTGTGGTAATTTAGCGATATAAATCATTAGTATAGGTGCAATGGCTGTACCCATAAATAATATAACAGTATTAACTGATAAGAAGAATCCTTGATTATGTTTAACAGTCATACCCACCTTCGAAATGACTGATGGAATCGCAAATGCAATACCAGCAACAAATGTAACACTAAATATTGTAATACAAATAATATTTGTCGTAATCCCCATCAGTATCAGTGATAACGTACTTGTTAGTAAGGCAAGTGAGATGACACGCTTAATACCTATCCGGCCACTTAAACGACCTCCTAACAACGATACTAGCATTCCTATCACACCAAACAATTTCACTAATGATGCTGTAGACATATCTCCATTCACTTTATCTGATAAGATATATAAATTTAAAATGGCATACATACTGATAAACATAATTAATAACGTAAATGAGATAAATAAACAGTATAAAACCTTTAAATTATCGCGAAAGTCTTTAAAGTTATTAAAGAATTTAAGTAATTGTACATCCACATTTCGACGTGGGCTTTCTGGTACATAGCGGTAAATAACAAATATTAAGCACAAATATAATACAGTTAAAGTGAAATATACCCAATGCCAGTTAAGATGATGAACAATGAGTTCACTTAAGTTCTGTCCTAATACACCAGACAACATGAAACTTGTACTAATAAAACTAATTGCAGTAACTCTTTTTTTAGCTGGATATGTTTCCGTCGTATACGTGATTGCTACTGGAGAAAATGTTGCAGCGAATATACCTTGTATTGCACGCATAATGAGTAATAGTGAAAATGATTGTACAAACCCGATAATAAAGCAAATGATGGTCAAACCGCTTAAACCTATTAATATGGTTTTTATTCTTCCATATTTGTCAGAAATTGTTCCATAAAACAAACAACTTATCGAATACATAATTGAAAAAATAACTCCATTTAATGTTGCTACCGATTGAGGTATATGAAAGGAATGCGCAAATGCTGCTGTAAGTGGAAGTGCAGTATATAAGCTACCCATAACGATAATTCCAGAGAAAAATAGAATTGTAGTGATTAGATTATAATGACGTTGTTCCTCCAATGATACCGATACTCCCTTTCTATTTATGATAACGATAACTATTATTACACTTTATCCAATAAAACTAAAGAACCTATTTAATTTTCAAAAAGTTTTAAATTTACGGCAAATTAAATTGTTATAACAAATATGCTTTTTTACCCCGAAAATAGCCTCAATAATGAGGCGAACAAATCGTATTGACTTTCAACTAACAACGATATATAATATATCCAGTATAAAAATTATATTGGAGGTGGCAACTATGAAAATTGAATTAGGATTAACTTCATTTGCCGATAATAGTGCGATTCATATGCCGGAAGGTTCAGAACTTCCTATTTCAAATGCACAACGAATTAGAAATATAGTAGAAGAAATAGAATTGGCAGATCAACTAGGCTTAGACATCTATGGCTTAGGCGAACATCATCGTAAAGATTATGCTGTGTCAGATCCAGTAACTGTGTTAGCTGCTGCAGCTGCACGTACTTCACATATCAAACTATCATCAGCTGTTACTGTTTTATCATCTGATGACCCAGTCAGAGTATACGAGCGCTTCTCTACATTAGATGCTGTATCTAATGGGCGAGCTGAAGTAATGATAGGTAGAGGATCATTTATTGAATCTTTCCCATTATTTGGTTACAACTTAAATGACTATGAAGATTTATTTAATGAAAAACTTCAAATGCTATTAAAAATTAATAAGCATGAAATCATCAATTGGGAAGGTAAATTACGTCCTAGCGTTGAAAACACAGGTGTTTATCCTAGAATAGAACATGGCGAATTACCGATTTCTATCGCTACAGGTGGTACACCTGAATCATCATTACGAGCAGGTGCATTTGGTTTACCAATCACTTATGCTATTATTGGTGGTAATCCTAAACGGTTCGCACGTAATATAGAAATTTACAAATCTGTTGCTGAATCATATGGACATGATCCATCTCAATTACCAATATCTGTACATTCTTGGGGATATATTGCTGACACTGATGAGCAAGCTAAACGCGAATTCTTCCCTTCATTAAAAGCCCATCAAGATGTACTTGGTAGAGAACGTGGTTGGCCACCTTTCGATGAACAAGCCTTTGAAAGAGAAATTGGAAGCGAAGGTGCGATATACTTAGGTAGCCCTGAAACGGTCGCACAAAAAATTATTGAAACTGTAGAAACTCTAGGTCTTAATCGTTTTATGATTCATACACCAGTTGGATCAATGCCTCATGAAAAAACAATGCATTCCATCCGTCTTTTCGGGGAAAAGGTTAAACCTATAGTAGATAAATATTTTGAAGATAAATAGGAGGAAATATTTTTATGATTTTACGTTATGCTACAAATTTAAAACTTGCTAAAGAACTTTACGATGCATCAAAACCAAAATTACAAGGTGACCAAGGTATGTCAGATACATTCACAAATGTCTTCGGTATGCCTGAAAAATCAGTTAAATTAGCTGGTACGATTGAAGCAGCTGCTGCAGGCTTATTCGCAGTAAGCTTCTTAAGTAAAACTGCTTCACGTTTAGGCTCATTAGCTACAATTTCAGTACTAAGTGTAGCAGCTTACAAACACTTCGAAGCTGGACATGGTAAAAAAGGTGCTCAACATGCATTAGACTTATTAGGCTTAGCAACATTAAGCTTATTCGATACTTTTGACGGTAAACGCAAATAATTAACACGGAGGTCACATTAAGTGACCTCTTTTATTTATATTTATTTAACATATGCATGGGTATATGACACAAATGATGATCTTCAGGATAATGTTCCAATCTATCTTGATGTTCGTGCGCACTTTTTACATAGTTAGACAGAGGTAAGACTTCCACTACAATATGATCACTATCTTCACGCTCATTAATAAAAGTTTGTGCTTCCTTCAAATGTTGCGTATTTTCACTATATAATCCTGTTCTATATTTCTTACCTATATCTTGACCTTGTTGATTTAAACTATATGGATCAATCACTTCAAAAAGATATGACATAATGTTCCGAATAGTTAAACTATCCGGATCAAATGTTAACTTTACACATTCGGCATAACCATCGTATTCACCATTCAAATTTGATGTTGTTCCATTCGCCCTTCCAGCTTCAGTTGATACGATACCTGGTATTGTTTTGAAAAAAGCTTGCACGCCCCACAAGCAACCTCCAGCGACATATACTACTTCCATCGTCCTCACCTCTTTATATGTATTCTACATAACATAAAGCCTGATCAAAAGTACTTACTATATTGGATGATATTAAGTATTATTTCATGATGGATGATTAGAGTGACAAAACTGTTATTTCATTGACACCTGATTCATAGGGCTTTCAAATGATTTGATGCTATATTTAGATTGTACATAACGAAGTTTTGATAACTAAACATTTAACTTTATGAGTTAACTACAATAACTTAGATAAAATTTCTTTACTGTATAAATAAATATATTCAAGGAGAGATTTTTTTGACTCATCATTCTATCAAATACTTAATTGGCGCAACTATCACTACTTCTGCTTTATTTCTTACATCACATCACGAGGCTTCAGCTGCAACTATAGAAAATAATCAAGTAGACCAAGGTTTTAATCATCAGTCGAATGGTAATGCCATCACTAATACTAATCAAACAGATTCATCTTATAATCACGACGAAAATGGTAACCCTATTACTGCGGTAAACAGCATCGATAGCAGTTTTAATCACGATCAAGACGGTAATCCTATTGCTTCTGATAGCAATATTGATAACAATTTTAATCATAATCAGAATGGCAATGCGATCGTTGCTGAGGATAATGTAGATGCTAGCTTCAACCATGATGGAGACGGTAATCCTTTAATGACAGCTAATAGTGTAGATAGTGACTTTAATCACGATCAAGACGGCAACCCTATTGCCACTGACAGCAGCATCGATAACAATTTTAATCATGACCAAAATGACGATGCTATCGTTGGTAATGATAATGCGGATGCTAGCTTCAACCATGACGAAAACGGTAATCCTTTAATGACGACTAATAGCGTAGATAGCAACTTCAATCACGATCAAGACGGTAATCCTATTGCTTCTGATAATAATATTGATAACAATTTTAATCATAATCAGAATGGCAATCCTATTGCCTCGGACAATAATATCGATAGCAACTTTAATCATGACCAAAATGACGATGCGATCGTTGGTAATGATAATGCGGATGCTGGATTCAACCATGATGGAGACGGTAATCCTTTAATGACGACTATTAGCGTAGATAGCAACTTCAATCATGATCAAGACGGCAATCCTATTGCCTCGGACATTAACATCGATAACAATTTCAATCATGATCAAAATGGCGATGCGATTGTTGCGGATGATAATGTGGATGCTGGCTTTAACCATGATGCAGTTGGACAACCTATTCATGCTAATAACCAAGCAATGATAAGTCGTTCAATGCAACAATCACATGATTCTACATCATCGCAATCAGCTATAACAACTCATCACCAATCAAAATCATTACCTGCAACCGGCCAAGAAAGAACACGTTCACCATACATCGGTTTTGTCATCACACTCGTTTTAGGTGTAGCTTTTATTTTATTAAGAAAATCATCTGCTAAAAAATAGGTTCACCATTTAAACACTTTTAATTTCATTACAATATATAATGCATAGAAGCACTAGCTAATTACTATTTATTTTATAGTTTTAGCCGGTGCTTTTTTATATGGTTAATATCCATTTTTGCACAATTAAATAATATAAAATGATATTTAATTCAATCTTATAGAAAACATTTCATAAAACACTATTTTCTACAAAACTTTTTTAATTATTTTATATATTTGTATTGACTTAAAAATTTTTGGTGTTATATTTGTGTTGGAAATATTATTTTTAGGAGGTTTTAAAATGAAAGTTAAGTTTTTAACAGCAAGTTCTTTGTTAATTGCAACTTTGACATCAGCGACATTAATTAATCCAGCACATGCAGAAACGACATCATCAACCGATAATCACCAACAAACCACACAATCTCAACAACAAAAGACACCGAAGATTGATAAAGGTAATAACGTCAAACCTGTTGAAAAGAAAGAACGCGCAAATGTCATACTACCTAACAATGATCGACATCAAATTAATGATACAACGTTAGGTCACTATGCTCCTGTTACTTTCGTTCAAGTTCAATCAAACGAAGGTACATTTATTGCATCAGGCGTTGTTGTTGGTAAAGACAAACTTTTAACTAACAAGCATGTTGTAGATGCGACTCACGGAAATCCACGCGCTTTAAAAGCCTTCCCTTCTGCAGTTAATCAAAATAATTATCCAAATGGTGGCTTTACTGGAGAACAAATCACTAAATATCCAGGCAATGCTGACCTAGCCATCGTTAAATTCTCACCTAATGACAAAAATCAAAATATTGGTGAAGTTGTTACACCAGCCACTTTAAGTGACAATGCAGATACAAATCAAAATCAACCTATCACCGTTACTGGTTACCCAGGAGATAAACCGCTTGCTACAATGTGGGAAAGTAGAGGTAAAATCACTCAAATACAAGGTGAAGATATGCACTATGACTTAAGTACAACTGGTGGCAATTCAGGTTCACCTGTATTCAATAGCCGTAACGAAGTCATTGGTATTCATTGGGGTGGCGCAGCCAATAGCTATAATGGCGCTGTCTTTATCAACAAAGATGTACAAAACTTCTTAAAACAAAATATTGAAGACATTAATTTCTCAAATAGCGACAATAATGACGACAATGATAACAATAATGGCACAGACGATAATAACAATAATAATAACGATGACGATAATAACTATGATAATCCAGACGCAGCGTAACTTGCCACACATATTAATATAAAAATTCAGAATAAACAGACAACGTATACTTATAAATCAATCATCAAACATTATCGGAGGTTGTTAAATGCATCATTCATATAAACATATATCATTTAAATTAATAAGTATTCTCTTATTCGCCATACTTTTATTATCAACCATTGCTTTTACTGACCTTAACAAATCTTATGCCGCACAGAAGTCCAATCAACTAGAAATTAACGTTAAAAATGATAAAGTCCCTCAAAAAGTACAGAATCTAGCACAACAACAATATAAAGGCTATGCCCAAGCTCTAGACAAACAAAAAAACAGCCAACCTGGTGACTATCAATTAGGCGAAGCATTTAAGATCTATAAATTTAATGGTGAAGAAGATAATAGTTATTATTATCCAGTATTAAAAGATGGCAAAATCATTTATACATTAACAGTCAGCCCTAAAAGTGAAGATGATTTAAAACAATCTAAAGAAAATGCAAACTATAGTGTGAAAATCTCAAATTTCATCGCTAAAGATCTAGATGCTATCAAAGACAAGCACACAAATATAACTATTTTAACTGATGAAAAAGGTTTCTACTTTGAAGAAAATGGACAAGTTAAATTAATTAAAGCCACACCGCTTCCTACAAACATCAAAGACAAAGAAAACAATCAACATATGTCATCTCATCTTAAACAACAACTTAAAGCAACATCTGAGCCAACAAAAATAAATGAAAATCAAGCAGCTGAAGCCGACCAAGACAATCAAGTTCAATATGAAAATACATTAAAAAACTTCAAAATAAGAGAACAACAATTTGATAATTCATGGTGTGCTGGATTTAGTATGGCTGCCTTACTGAATGCCACTAAGAATACCGATAAGTATAATGCACACGATATTATGAGAACGCTATATCCAAATGTTAGCGAAGAAGAATTACCACAATTCTCAACTAACCCACAACAAATGATTAAGTACGGTAACTCACAAGGTAGAGACATTCAACATCAAAGTGGTATGCCTTCTTATAATCAAGTTGACCAATTAACTAAAGATAATAAGGGAGCTATGATATTAGCTCATAGTGTTGAAAATAATCCTAATGACCCTCATCTCGGTCACGCGATGGCAGTTGTCGGTAATGCTAAAATTAATAACGAAGAAAAACTGATTTTCTGGAATCCATGGGATACTGATTTATCTATTCAAGATGCCGATTCTAATTTACTTCATTTATCATTCAACAGAGACTATACATGGGACGATACAATGATAGGTTATTAATAAACATAATATAGATATTGATTGAAGGCAGGCGACGCTATGTATCAACTCCACTTTATTCATATTAATGACGACGCACTTACACTCACAAAGTCACAGCAAGACACGATTCACTTATTTTTGGGTAATTGGATTAACCCATCAGTTCAAAAATCTATTAGCATTCAAACTGGCGTTGATACGAATCACAATCAATATCAAATTCTTCAAATTGATACCGAACATCAACGTATTAAACTGACATCTGAAGTAGACCCTCAACTCATGTATATTTTAGACTATGAAGATACAAACCATATTTTCATACAAACGTCGGTTAAAGATTCGTACGGCACATCAAGACCCATAAGATACGAAAAAATCTAATACTACATTTAAAGCGTCGTTCAAAGTCATTGAACGACGCTTCCCTTATAAATAATTAATCAATTAATAATTGAATACCTCTGACGATATTAATAATAAATAATACCCCTGATCCTACGATAAATGCGATATCCAAAATAAACAAAATAACCATTAAAACAGTACTTTGGTTGTAAACTGCTGGTGCCATTACAAAACAAATAATTGCTAAAACCATACAAACCCAAGACATAACATGGTTTAATAACGCTTTTTTAGAGTACGTTGATGCAAGTGCATCTGCAACGATCCAAACAATAATTGGAAAAAGTAAAGGTGCAAAGAATATACTTAAATAACTTAATGAACCCAATACATTACTTGTTCTATCGTTAACTATTTTTTGATTATCTTCCATCTTTATCACCTCTTCATTATAAAGGTTAATTGATTTCCTAGGTTATTCATCCTTCCCACTCTTCGTTTAACCTTATACATTATATTTATGAGTATTGTCTACATTATTTTTCATTATTCCTTTAAATTTATTCTTAAAACCATCTTAGAAATCGTCTCATCATCTCTGGTTCACATGGTCTATCCGAATAAACCACTTTATTGTTCACGATGGCTTTGGCATTTTCGATCATTTCTTCTATTTTATTTCTATAAGGTATTAACTTTCGTTCATCAAACAATTGATTTAAGACGAATGGTCTATGCTCTACAGAATGTGCATCCGATGCTATAAAGTGTGCTAAATGGCAATCAATAAAACGTAATGATAATTTTTGAGCACTTCTTCCGAAATCACCTAACAAAGAACTCGCTGTCAATTGACTCAATGCCCCGTTACAAATCAACTCATATAAGAGATACGGATTTTTGGCAATTGCTTTATTACGTTCTGGATGCGCTATGATTGGTATATATCCTAAAGATTGCAATTCATGACACAGTCGATTAGCATTATCAGGCACATCACCAAACGGTAGCTCAATCAATAAATATCGTGATTTATTTAATCCTTGTATACTGCCATACTCAATTTCATTAATCATTGCTTCTGTGAGCCTCACCTCTTGACCTGGAAATAATTCGATACCTAAATCTTTAATTTCCGGTATCTTTCTAATCTCTGCTAATTTCAAAGAAACGTTTTGAAAGCTATTGTTAAATTTAGGGTTTAGATGGTGCGGTGTAGCTATAACGCCTGTGATACCTTCCTCTTTAGCTTGAATAAGCAATTGAATCATTGCTTGCTTAGTTTTTGGGCCATCATCCATATTAACCAATATATGGTTATGAATATCGATCATGATTTGTCATCTCCATCATTGAATCATATATAATAGTGTTTAAACATTTAGGATATCCTTACAACATCAAAACACATTATATAAAATATTTATTTAATATTATTATACCACGATGACTTATGAATATATATTCGATTGCTAACTATATTTTCATCCTTAAATGAGATTATCTATTAAAAAATGCTTCATAAAAAAAAGAGTTTCCCATAATGAGAAACTCTAGCCTATCTGCTTATTTAAACGATACGTTTACGTATTGCACCAGAAATCAAATCAACGATAGCTACCATGACTACTAGTCCAATTAATATAATACCTACACGATCCCAAGAACGTGTTTGAATTGCAAAGATCAGTGGCGTCCCAATACCGCCTGCACCTATTAAGCCAAGAATCGAAGCAGAACGTAAATTCAACTCAAATCGATAAAGGATTAATGATAAAAATGATGGTAAAATTTGGGGAATAACTGCAAACACTAACGTCTTCATTTTATTAGCACCGCTTGCTTTTAAAGATTCTACGGCACTAAAATCCAAACTCTCAATATCTTCTGCTAATAATTTACCTAACATACCAACAGAATGAATACCGAGTGCCAAAACACCTGAAAATGAGCCAGGGCCTACTGCTTTAATAAAGATTAATGCCATGACAATTTCTGGAAATACTCGAATAACACTAAGTATAAATTTGCTTATTCCTGAAACAGGTCGTAACTTCACCATATTTTGAGCACCTAAAAATGCAAGCGGAATACAAATAATGACCGCTATAAAAGTACCAATTACTGCAATAGCAAATGTTTCTAATAACCCTCTTAATAAATCTTCGCCTTCAGGAATATAAATATAATTTAAATCTGGGTGAAACAAACCGTTAAAAATCGCTTTTAATATTTCAATAGATTTACTTTTGAGTTCTAAACTAGGCACACCTGAAAAAGCCCAAATAATTATACTCACTACTACAATTGCAATGAGCCACTGTTTAATCAACTTTTTGCGATGATTTTTAGTGTGTAATGGATATTGCGTTTCTTTAGTCGTCATGCGAGTTGTTCCCTCACTTTCGTACTAACGTAATCAATGATGACTACGATAACCAGCGTGAATAAAATAATCGTAGCTGTTTTCGGATATTGAAATAGACCTAACGTTTGATCGTAAAATAATCCAATACCACCCGCACCTACTAAACCTAGCACAGCTGAAGCACGTATATTCACTTCGAATGCATAAAGTACATATGAGGCAAATGATGATATCGCTTGTGGCACTACACCATAAACAATCCATTTCACCTTATTTGCACCTACCGCCGTCATCGCTTCCATAGGACCTGGGTCAATCGTTTCTAAAGATTCGTACAATAGCTTACCAATGATACAAATCGTTAGAATAAATAACGCTAAAATACCAGGAATTTGACCAATACCAAACACAGCAACAAATATCGCCGCAAGTAGTAAATCTGGAATCGTACGGACAATATTCAAAATAAATCGTGCAGGTATATTAATCCATTTCTTCTGTACTATATTACTGGCGCATAATAATGCAACTGGAATAGACACGATGCTTCCTAATACAGTACTAACAATCGCCATTCTAATTGTGTCTAACATGGGTTGTGTAATTTGACTTAAGTAGCTCATATCAGGTGGAATCATTTGGGCAAACAAATCACCTATTTGAGGTAAGCCAACCATTAAGTCCCCAACATTAAAACCTGTATAAATAAAACTCCAAACAATTAACACAATGAGTAATACAAATGTAAAACTTGTCTTGAGCGACATTTCCCGCTTTAAATATGTATCATAATTCTGTTGTACTGGTGCGGTCATACTAATTCACTCCCAGCTTTTCATCTTCACTAATTGATCGTCCATAAATGTCACTAAAGACGTCATCTGTCGCTTCAGAAGCAGGCCCATCATAGACCACTTCACCATCGCGTAATCCAATAATACGAGTACCATATTCTCTTGCTAAATCGACAAAGTGTAAGTTAATTAAAATCGTAATGCCTAATTCTTGATTGATCTTCTTTAAATCATCCATAACTTGTTTCGTTGTTAAGGGGTCTAATGATGCTACAGGTTCATCTGCCAATATGATTTCAGATTCTTGGCATAAGGCACGCGCAATTGAAATACGTTGTTGTTGTCCACCTGAAAGTTCATCCGAACGTTGATCATATTTATCTAAAATATTTACGCGCTCAAGTGCATGCATCGCTTTAATCTTATCTTCTTTAGGGAATAACCCAAGCACCATTTTCCAAGTCGGATGATAGCCTACTCTCCCACTTAATACATTTCTCAATACACTAGAACGTTTGACTAGATTAAAATGTTGGAAAATCATACCAATGTTTCGGCGCATTTCAAGTAATTCTTTACCTCGTGCTTTCGTTATCGATTGACCTTGAATGAAAATTTCCCCAGAGGTAATATCATGGAGACGATTGACTGATCTAAGTAACGTAGATTTACCTGCCCCAGATAAGCCAACAATAACCGCAAATTCTCCCTTTTCTATTTCTAAATTAATATTTTTTAATCCGACATGCCCGTTAGGATAAACCTTACTGACATCTTTAAATTCTATTTGACTCATGTTTGACACCTTTCTTTTACAAAGAAATACTAAGGTGAATTGAATATTATCCTCTCCCAATAATTTATCCAATTCAACACTTAGCATTTCAAAGTCATGTACTTTGTTTAAGTCATTTGAACTATATTTGCATCAATATGACGCGCTTCATTTATTAATGTAGTCTCTGTATGCATTACTTCATATCTTTAACTGCTTTTTCATTGTCTCTAACAACATCAAATTTAGAATCATCTGTATCAGTATAACCTTCATGTGAGTATACTTCTTTAATGATTTTGTGTCCCTCTTTAGTTTTTGAAATATCTTTAAATGCTTTTTTCAACTTATCTTGGAATTTTTTATCCATATCTGGTCTTACAGAAATCGTATCATTCGGAATGGCATCCGTAAGTTTTAAAATTCTAGTATCTTTGAATACATCTGGTTGGTCTTTCTTAACAATATTACGTGCATCATTAAATACGGCTGCTGCATCTACATCACCATTTAATAATGAAATGATAGCTTGGTCATGGCCTTTAACGTTCACGATTTTCATATCCTTAGTTGCATTAATACCCGCTTCTTCTTTTAATGTAGCTAATGGGAATGTGTAACCTGCCGTTGAAGTTACATCTTGTAAAGCAATTTTCTTACCTTTTAAATCTTTTAAACTTTTAATATCTGAGTCTTTTTTTACTAAAATTTCTGATTTGTAGTCATCCACAAGTTTATTGTTAGGTGAACCATCTTTGTTCACACCGTAACGTTGTGCTTGTAATAATAAATCTGCTGCTTTTTGATCATGTGCTAATGTGTAAGCTGTAGGAGGTAAGAAGCCGACATCTACTTTTTTAGATTTCATGGCTTCTACAATTGTATTGTAGTTGGTAGAAACGGATACTTTAACTGGCATATCCAATTCTTTAGACAGAAGTTTTTCAAGTGGTTTCGCTTTCGCTTCTAATTTATCTGCATTTTGTGAAGGTACGAATTGTACCGTTAATTCTTTTGGTTTATAATCTCCAGATTTAGAATCTGAACCTTTGTCAGAGCTCTTTTGATTATCTAAAGAGCTTGAGTTTCCACATGCTGCCGTAAACATAGTGACTGATAAAACAAGAATCAATAAATACTTCAATTTTTTCATCTAATAACTGTCCCTTCTTATACGTATTTGGTGTAATATGTATATAATAAAATTACACTTATAGATTATCACATATTAAAGTAAATTTGTATTATATTAAAATGAATTTTAATAACACATTTTTAAATACGCTTAAAGGTTTTGTAAATTTTATTAAATACTACACAATGTAAACGTCGATATTCTATAATTCATAATTAGAAAAAATTATTAAAGGAGTATCATTTATGAGAAAAATATATAAAAGTATTGTAGTTTCATCCATATTAGCAAGCAGCCTCTTCACTGCTATACCTATGACATTAGCTCAAACCAATCCTACGTCTAAAGATGAACCAATAGTATTATTTGATCGATCACATGCACAAACAGCGGGCGCTGCCGACTGGACAAGTGACGGTGCTTTTTCTGATTATGCTGATTCATTTAAATCACAGGGTTATCAAGTTAAAGACATTGATGGCCAAGCCAATATCGATGAACAAACATTAAATCAAGCAGCGATATTAGTCATCCCTGAAGCAAATGTACCATTTAAGAAAAGCGAACAAGAAGCTATTGCTAATTATGTAAAACAAGGTGGTAAAGTTGTTTTCATATCAGACCACTATAATGCAGATAGAAATTTAAATAGAATTGATTCTTCGGAAGCGATGAATGGTTATCGACGTGGCGCTTTCGATGATATGTCTAAAGGTATGACAAATGACGAGAAGCATTCTAAAGCAATGCAAGATGTTAAAAGTTCTGATTGGCTTTCTAATCAATTTGGTGTACGTTTTCGCTATAATGCCCTTGGAGATATGAATACTAAAAATATAGTGTCATCAGACGAAAGTATGGGCATTACCAAAGGGATCGATTCTGTATCGATGCATGCAGGTTGTACACTAGCTATTACTGACCCTAATAAAGCTAAAGGTATCGTGTACACACCTTCGCATTTATCGTCTAAACATAAATGGTCCCATGCTGTCGATCAAGGGGTGTACAATAATGGCGGTGTTGAAGAAGGTCCATATGTTGCCATTTCTAAACTAGGTAAAGGAAAAGCAGTATTTATCGGAGATTCCTCCTTAGTAGAAGATCGTTCACCAAAATACAAACGTGAAGATACCGGTGAAAATAAAAAAACATACAATGGTTTTCATGAAGAAGATAATGGAAAATTATTAACTAACATTACTCAATGGATGAGTAAAGAAGATACTTCAACATCTTTAAAAGATAGTATAATCAAACTGGATCGTAAAACAACGTTACATCAGTTTGAACAGCCTCAACAGTCAACTGAACCTGAAAAGGAACCTTGGTCTCAACCACCATCAGGTTATAAATGGTATGATCCTTCAACCTTTAAAGCTGGCAGTTATGGAAGTCAACATCAACACAATACCCAAACAGATTAACCCGCATAAGATGATCAACAAGAGGAGTGATATTTTATGGAACAACTTGCGTTTTACGTAGTGAGCGATATACATGGTTACATATTTCCAACAGATTTCTCCAAAAGAGACCAATACCTACCTATGGGCTTATTGTTGGCTAATCATTTAATTGAAAAAGACCAACAACATTACGCACATCATATTAAAATTGATAATGGCGATTTTTTACAAGGCTCACCATTTTGTAATTATCTCGTCTCTCATATCAAGAATAGTCAGCCTCTAGTCAATTTCTATAATCATATGTCCTTTCACTTTGGTACACTAGGTAATCATGAATTCAACTACGGGTTACCTTATTTGAAAGATGCATTGAATCGTCTAAACTATCCGGTGTTATGTGCCAATATCTTTGAGAATGGTGAATTACTCACGCATCAGGGCATTCACTATTTCGATGTTAATGGTAAAACAATTGGCGTGATTGGATTAACGACGCAGTATATCCCTCATTGGGAACAACCTGAACACATCCAGTCACTCACCTTTGAAAGTGCCGTAACAACATTACAACGTTGGCTACCCGAAGTACGCCGCCAATCAGACTTCGTTGTCGTGAGCTATCACGGTGGCTTTGAAAAAGATTTAGAAACTGGAGACCCTACCGAAGCGCAAACAGGTGAGAATGAAGGTTATGCAATTTTAGAACACTTCTGTGATGATATTGATATATTCATCACAGGTCATCAACATAGAGATATCGCAACGTTATTCAACCAAACGGCAGTCATCCAACCTGGTACACGAGGTCGATCTATAGGCAAAGTCGTTCTGAATTTCAACGATGACACTCATGAACGCATTGCGTCATGTAGTTTGTTACCGGTTAGCGATGATGATGACTTTGTTATTAATGAAGATGATCGCTATTTAAGAAGCCAATTAGAAGACTGGCTCGATACCCAGATTGCTGAACTACCTAATGAAATGATTGTGGATGATGCATTTGACGCTCGTGTAGCACCACATCCATTTATTAATTTTTTAAATTATGTCTTATTAGCTAAGAGTGGCGCCGATATGGCATGTACAGCCTTATTTGATTCAGCAACTGGTTTTACAAAACACGTTACAATGCGTGATGTTATTAACAATTATCCTTTCCCAAATACATTTAAAGTATTACGTGTGAGTGGTGCCGATATTAAAGCTGCAATTGAGCGCTCTGCTGAATATTTTGATGTTATTCATGAAGAAATCACTATCAGTAAAGATTTTATGGAACCGAAACCCCAACATTTTAATTATGATATATTCGCCGGTGTAAGCTACACGATTCATGCTGGTCAACCCCGAGGACAACGTGTAGCACATATTCAATTCAATGGTGAATCATTAGACTTTGATAAGACCTATACAATTTGTGTGAATAACTATCGTTCAGTGGGTGGTGGTCAATATGATATGTACACCAACGCACCAGTTGTTAAAGATATCCAAATTGACGGTGCACAATTAATTATCGATTACCTTCAAGAACATTCAAATTCTCATATTCCTGAGGTCGTCAATTTTAAAGTTGAAACGTAATGATAAAATATGAGAAAACCCTGCTCGATCATGTGTCGAACAGGGTTTTCAATTAGTTATGAAATGATATGTGCTTTTTCTCGTAAACATTATTTACAGTATTGAGTATGATACCTAATATAATAATGCCACCAGATATGAACGTAATCGTCATATATGGTAATCCGATTGATAATAATATTGAACCAAGTATAGCACCAATAAAGTTAGCTACGTTAAATATGGAAGCAGCAAGCGTACTTGCTAGTAATGGTGCTTCATGTGCACTTAAAATAATTTTACTATTTAATAGTGGTGTCGTACCAAATGTTCCAAAACCAAACAAGAAGCAAATGAGTAATGCTAATACTGCATAATGAACAAAAGTAACGAATAAGATAATAGTAATAAATAATAAGAAGAACGTATAGAATAAATATTTAGTTAAAGCGTGTTCTGGTACACTACCTGTAACTAAATTACCAATTACACCACCTAGTCCAAATAAGAATAAACATACGGTTAATCCAATTATTTTAAAAGGTGCATACTCATGAATCATTGGTTCCATAAACGTATAAGTTGTAAACACACCTGAATAACCAAATACGATGATAGAAATCACAATTAAAATGTGTGGGTTCTTAAATACGGTTAATTCTTTAGAAATATTGGCTTCTGCGCTTAATGAAACGTGTGGTGTAAACTTCATCATACCTAACATCGTTATCACTGCTAAGATAATCATGATACCAAATACAACTCTCCAATTAGCCAAGCCACCTAAAAATGATCCGAACGGCACACCAATCATGACTGCTATCGTTAGACCCGCTTGAACTAAGGCAATTGCTTGCGGTTTCTTAGCTGGTGGTGCAACAGCCGCTGCTACACTCATACAAACGCCAAAGAACGGTGCATGCATAGCTGCAGACATTAATCTTGATAATAAAAGCACATTAAAATTAGGCGCTAACATTCCTACTAAGTTACTCACGATAAATATAGCTACAAGCACAGGTAACAGGCGATGCGCATGGACTTTCATCGTAAATATACGCATGAATGGACCAATCACTGCCACACTGATCGCATAAACACTCACAAGCAGTCCCGCACTTGAAATAGATACATGCATGTCATCAGATATTTGTGTTAGTAATCCTGTGACAACATATTCTGCCATACCAACAGTAAATGTACCTAACATAAAAATAAAAAACATCATTTTATTTTCTCTCATCACTGCTTCCCCCTTTTCGTTTCATTCAAAAAATCAACATGAGTGCTATACTACAAAAGATTTTGAACAACGTGAAGAGGTATATAGAAATTTCTCGAATTCTTCAATACAAGTTTTCATAAGCTTTCATTTCATTTTCATTATATTAAGATTAAGACAATTTGGGATTAGGCATTCTAAAGCACTATCGTCTTAATATCATTTCATTGTAAATTGAATCTCTATACATCATCATGTATATGATTAAATTTCGACAATCATGTGACAAATATGAAATAGATTGGACTAGCCCATATAACCCCATCTTATTATGATAGATGCTAAATGAACGTTATAATGAAATGGAATCAATAAGACGATGAATATGGGGGTAACTACAATGACATCTCAACAAGACCAGCAAGACGAAAAAGTAATTGCAGAAGATGAAAAACAAACTAAACGCTCATTTTGGACAGACATGTTTAACTTTTTACCTGAAATGGTAGGTGGTCTTATGCGTCTAATTCGTTCATTGTTTTAAAGTGTGCATTTAACTTTTATTATGATGATGCTTAACTGGAGGGATAGATTTTGGCAACAAAAAATAAAAATGGTAAAAGAAGAAAAGTGGACATTCTAAAAGAGACAACCTATGAAATTCTATTTCAAAGTATACCTGAACTCATTTATGGCTTGATTCGTATAGTTAAAGGATTGATTTAACTATAAAATTAAATTTATTATTATAGAATATTGCACGTTTCTACAAATATTTAATATTTTAATCCATTTATCTTTACATTTACTATAGATAGTTATATACTGTTTATTGTTAATCGATTTGGAGGGATACTCAAGTCTGGCTTAAGAGGCCAATCATTTATGATTGGTAGGAGCTTCGTGCTCGCGTTGGTTCAAATCCTTCTCCCTCCGCTACTGAGTATATTATTGTAACCTGAGGCATTTCTTTATGTCTCAGGTCTTTTTTATTTACCAATAAAGGCGTCTCGCATTGTGCGAGACGCCTTATTATTTATGAATTATTGATGTGGATGGAATGTTTTTTGTGGTGCATGAATCGTCACATTATATTTATCTGCAATGCGTTGTGTTTCTTTATCAAGTAATTGATTATATTCTTTAGTTGATACTTCACTTGCTTTCGGTAATCTCTTTTCTAATTCTTCATATTGTTTCTCTGACATACCTTTAGGAGCAATACCACCATAAGGACGGTCACCTTGAGTTGTTTGTTGTTGATGTTTGGCAGTTTTATGTACTGAGCTTGCATCTGCCACACCAGATACACCTGCAACTGCGAGTGTACCTGCTAGTACCGAACCTGCTAACATTGTCATTTTTTTCATTTTTAAAATCTCCTTCCAAAAGTGAATTATTGACACATCTTTATCATAACAACTTTTTATAATTAAATCATTTATTTTTTATATTTCTTTACATATTTTTTACTTTTTTAAATTTAGATATTTAAATTCAATTGCTTTTTCATATTAAAAAAGTACCTAACATGCTCATATAGCGTATTAGGTACTTTACTCATATATTACTTAAATAATTCTTTTAATACTTTGAAGAATGAACCGATTAATTGGAAGAAATCTGCAGTCATAGCGTATGCTCCTTTCTCTATTTAACGTATAGCGTTTTTGATTATGCTTGTGCTTTTTGCTCAGATGTTAGCTTTTCACTTTGTACTAAATCATCTGCTAGACCATGCCAGAATTGTTGTAACTCTTCTCTAGTTCTTACTGTATCAGAACTATCTTGTCCAACAAAGTCAACATGATCCCAATCATGTTTCGTCGGTGTTACTTGCCAAATACCTTTTTGATTTTTATCTGTTGCTTGTGTATATTTTTGATTAAATGGATGTTGTGAAGAAATCACAGATACAAGTCCATCATTTTCTCGCCATTCTTTTTCGTTTGCTTTACCAATCACATTGCCAGTTAAAATAAATGGTAAGAACATGTTTAAATCTGCTTTTTGTCTACCAAATAGTGATGGATGCGTTGCCTCACCAGTATATGTTTTATAAACAATATTGGGATTTAATGATGTTTTACGGTTTAAGTCTGTTGCACCATCTCGAGTTAAATCATAGAAACCATTGTCTTGTGATTTCCATAAATTAGAATTTTTCACGCGTTTAGCATAATCGATATATGATTCATTTGGTTTTTGTTTTAAGCCCCATTGAGATAAACCAAAGTCGACTCTTGAATCTTTATTACCAAAGGCTTTACCAATATCATAAACAACCTGTCTTACAACCGCTTCATTACCTAATAAATCTGAAGCATGTGTACCATTATGTGGTGTACCAAGTGTTGTAATTGAAGAAACCATATTATCATTATTGCCTTTGAATAATGGTGAAATTGTACCACCATGTTTCTTCTGATACTCAATTTCCTCTTGGTTACCATTTCTTAAAAGTTCTTCAAGTTGGCGAATCGTTTGTCCACCCATACTATGACCAACTAAATGTACTTTTTGTCCTGGTTTCCAGTCTTTATATACACCTTCATATGTTTTACCATATCGTTCATGTCCATATTTCGCAGCATGTGCCGCACCGTAATCTACACGACCACCTTTGATATAGTAGTAGAGTTCTACCGCTCTGTCATAGTTACTACCAAAAGCACTGATACTTGCTTCATATGATTTGTAGCCGTTTTCTTCTAAATCTTGGCGAATGTTCATTTTATCGCCGCCCCAATAATGTGATAAGACAGCTGGGTTGATATCATCAGTGAATCCATTAAATCCATGAACGAGAATGATTGGATCATGATTTTTATACTGTTGTTGTTTGGCTTTCTTATTTGTTTGATCTTTATCTGCTACAGCTACTTTATTTTTAGACTGATTATTTAATGTAGCAACTGAGTTTGATTTCAGTGCTTGTAAACCGTCTTTTTGTTCCTTATCTTTTTTACTTGGATTATCTTTTGATAATAATGGTGAATCTTTTTCTAATTGATCAAGAGAGACAGGTTGCTTTTGTTTTGATTTTTGAGATGAATCAGTTTGATTCGGAGCTGTTGCTGTTTGATCAACTGATTGTGCTGTCACTTTATGTTGATCTTTTTGATTAATTGTGGCATCCGATTTTTCTTTATTCACAGTAGCATGAGTCGCTTTTTCTGTAGCATGACGACGAGAGAAATCCGGATCTACTTGTTGCGCTTTATGATTTTTATTGAACTCTGAATCTACATCAGCTTTCTTTTGCGCTTGCTTATGACTAAATTCTGGATCCACTTGTGAAGCTTTATGTCTGCTATTAAATTCTGGATCTACATCATGTTGATGTGTTTGAGTTGATGATGCTTTATCTTGCGCCTTTGGACTAGGCGTAGGCGTTTCTTCTTTTACTGCTTTACCATTAGCTTTGTCTTTTTGATTTGGCGTTGTAGTATCTGGTTTTTCAACAGACTTTGTTGCTTGATCTTCTGTTGTTTTTTCTTTAGGTGCTGTTTTAACATCTTGTTGTACTTGATCAACTGATTGATCACTTTCTACTGTTGCATCTTTTGGTTGTTTCTCTTCAGTATTGTCTTGTGACGTTTGTGTAGTATCTTTCTCAGATGTTTCTTTATGTAAGCTTGTTGGTGTTGCATCTTGTTGATTGTCATTTTGTGCTTCAACGCTATCGTTTTGTTTTTTTAATTCACTAGATTGATTTGTTTGTTCATTTTTAACATCATTTCCCTGTTGTTCCCCAATAGATTGTGCTTGTTGTGCTTCTGAATCAACATTTCCCTTATCTTGATTTTCAGCTGCTTGAGCAGAACCTCCACCAATAAATAATAATGCTGCGATTAAAATGGAAGATGTTCCTACACTAAATTTACGAATACTATATTTATTTTCTCTATTTTTCATATTCGGCACCTCTATTTTATTTAATTTTTAAACCAATCCTAAATAACTAGATGAATAAATTGACAATTGCACGTGGTAAAAACTCAATTAATTTTGTAAACCAAGCTTTCATAAGAACCATCCTTTCATTTATTGGTAAGCGCTTACAATAATATTAAAATAAAAAATTTCGACATCATCACTTACACTTACTTTAACTAGTAATTGATTAAAATGTTACGAAAATTTGTCTGAAAAGTCAATAATCAAATCCAATTCTATACAAATTTTATCTTTTTGTAACTATACACACTTGATCTAATGATAAATGAATGTGTTTGAATACATATCCATAACGAATTGAAAATACATATTAGGGTAATATCGTATTAAGAGGTGAAACACATGTCAGATATCAAAGTCATTGGTGCCAGACAAAATAATTTAAAAAATATCAATGTCACCATTCCTAAACATCAATTAACTGTATTTACAGGGCGTTCCGGCTCAGGTAAGTCTTCCCTAGTATTTAATACATTAGCTGCCGAATCTGAACGTTTACTTAATGAAACTTATTCGAGTTATATCCAACATCAATTAAGCCAATATTCCAAACCGGAAGTTGATCAAATTCAACATCTACCCGTTGCAATGATTATTAATCAGAAACGCTTAGGTGGAAATTCGCGTTCTACAGTAGGTACAATTTCAGATATTTATGCTTCTGTACGTTTATTATGGTCGCGTATTGGCGAACCATTTGTCGGGTACTCAGATGTCTTTTCATTTAATAATACACGAGGCATGTGCGAAACATGTTCAGGCTTAGGCTATGTCGAAGATATTGATTTAAATGAACTGCTTGATTTTGATAAATCTTTAAATGAAGATGCGATTAACTTTCCATCATTTCGTCCTGACAGTTGGAGAGGAAAACGTTATTTATATACAGGTTTATTTGATAATGATAAAAAATTAAAAGATTATACTAAAGAAGAATTGGACACGTTCTTATACACAGAACCAACAAAACTTAAAAATCCGCCAGCTAATTGGCCTAGAACTGCAAAGTTTGAAGGATTAATTCATAGATTTAGACGTTCCTTTTTATTAAATGATAACTTTGAAAAGAAGCGCTTTGCGAAAGATATTGAACGTGTTGTAAGTCAACATGCTTGTCCGTCATGCCAAGGCAAACGACTTAATGACAAAGTATTAAGTTGTAAAATCAATGGTATGAATATCGCTGATTTTACCGATTTACAAATTGATGATGCTTTAGCGTTTTTAGAAACGATTGAATCGACCAAAGCACAAGTTATTATCGAACCACTCAAACAACAACTTAAATCATTGAGCTATGTTGGTCTTAACTACCTAACTTTATCACGAGAAACGACATCCTTATCTGGTGGTGAATCACAGCGAATTAAGCTCATCAGACATTTGAACAGTCCACTCAGTGACCTTGTCTATATTATCGATGAACCAAGTGTTGGACTTCATCCTGAGGATATTCAACGTATTAACGACTTAATACAATCTTTAAAAGATAAAGGTAATACAGTACTTGTTGTAGAACATGACCCTGATGTTATAAAGACCGCCGATCATGTTATAGATATTGGACCATTAGCTGGTAAAGATGGTGGTGAGATTACATTTGAAGGCACTTATAGAGATTTACTCAAATCTCAAACGAGTACCGGCCAAGCACTTCATCGTACACATACTTTAAAAGATGACATTAGATCAAACAATGATATGTTAGAGATTAATGATATTTCTAAAAATAATTTGCAACATATCACAACGCAATTGCCTAAACATGCAATGACTGTCGTAACTGGTGTAGCAGGTTCAGGTAAAAGTTCATTAATTACATCAGCATTTGAAAAAGATAGCCATGCGATTTTCATAGACCAAAAACCTGCCCACGCATCAAACCGTTCAAACTTGCTAACTTATTTAAATATCTTTGATGACGTGCGCGCGTTCTTCAGTCAACAAACTGGCCTTAAGAAAAGTATGTTCAGTTATAATTCTGAAGGTGCCTGCCCCGAATGTCACGGTAAGGGCATTATTAAAACGGAGTTGGCATTTATGCCTGACTTCTCTCAAACATGTGAAATGTGCGGTGGTACAAGGTATCGTCCCGAAGTACTTGAAGCCAAAGTTGATGGCTACTCAATTGCTGATATTTTATCATTAACTGTCCAAGAAGCCATCGAAAAATTCAAAAATGATAAGCACATTGTTCAACCATTACAAGCTTTAGCAAATACTGGCTTAAATTATATGACACTAGGACAATCTCTTGATACGCTTTCTGGTGGGGAAATACAACGTGTTAAATTGAGTAAATATTTAACAGAAACGGTACATGATGCCATATTTATTTTTGATGAGCCTACGACAGGTCTTCATGAAGACGATCTTCCCATACTCATCGAATGTTTCAACCATTTGATTGATCAAGGTAACACAGTAATCCTAATCGAGCATAACTTAACGATGATGACACAAGCGGATTGGTTTATCGATATCGGTCCATATGCAGGTGATAAAGGCGGACAACTACTTTATAGCGGCGAACCACAAGGCTTACTTGATGTGAAACAATCTGTAACTGCTAAACATTTAAGAAGATATATCGAACAATAGTATATCAACGGCACACGAAACCAGTACGTGAAGACAAAAACGTACTGGTTATTTTTAGCTAACATGATTTAATAACAGCTTAGTCAGAGTGAGCTTCTTTATTAACTTTTAAAAAGACATATGTCCCCTTTATTGATGATATCGTCCCATTCCTTATCCCTCTTAAATCCCAATCTTTGAGCCAGTTTAATGGACGGAACATTTTGTATATTGGTTCTGACAATATGCGTTGTCTCATTATCTCTACTTAGCATCCATTCATCAATTCGACTAATCGCTTCATATGCATAATTACGACCAGTATATTCTGGCAGTAATCGGTAATAAAGATTTAAAAAGCGTTGGTCATTTATCGTTCTATATTCATACCCCATGATACCAACTACCACATCTTTATCTTTAGGTTGAATCAAGAAATAACCAAATTGATTATCTTGCCAATGTTGGTCCCATTGTTGAATGTAATGTGCTGTATCTTCAATATCTTCATGGCGACCTAAAGGTGTATATCTTGTCGCCTCGTCATTAGTATGTAATTGAAATAAGTCCTCTACATATTTCATAGACGGTTGTATTAATTTTAAATGTTCTGTTTCTATCATTGCCATCCCTCCATTTATTAAATCAACTATAATACTTTTTCAATTTTTTTGATTACTTTATTTACATTCCTATCACTAGTGGATTTATTCAAATTGTCTATATAGAAATGTTTAATATTTTTAATGCCTGCAAGCTTTAATGGGTATTTCATGACTCTATACCCTAATCTACCTTGTAATATATGAAACCATTCACTACCACCTAAAGTATAAATAATGATTGCTCTTTTATCTTTCCAAAGTCCATTTTTAAAATATTTTTTCCGCTTAAAACTAAAGGCATATTCTGGCCAAAATACCATGTCAATAAACCCTTTTAATATCATTGGTAAATTCAACCAATATAATGGATAAATAAAAATAAGTAATTCACTTTTATTCAATTTTTCTATACTTCTAATTTGATATTCAGACATTTTCGTATGATATCCCTTGCTAAGGGAATAAATTTCATGTTGGTCATTTTGCAAATTAAATTTTTGATAGTTTTGATCTAAAAGTATTTTTTCAACACTTTGAAGAATTTCTTTACATTTACCTTTTTCATTTCCAGCATAAATTAAACTAATCATATATTTTCCTTCCATCCCGATAATTCATCTAAAATCTTAGATTTATTTTCTTCATATTTCATGTTTTCAGACATAATTTTTATTTTTTCTACTCTTTTTAAAATTTGAATTTGTTCATCAATATTGTCTTTTATTATTTGGATTATATTATCCAGGAATATTTGAGATTCATCATTACAACTTTGTGTTACTGGTTTTTGAAATAATGAAATAATATATTCAATATCTTTCAATTTTAGATTCAGTCTTTTCAAATCATTAATTATTTTCAATAGTTGAATATCTTCTTCTTTGAAATCTCTATAACCATTTTCCTTTCTTTGAACTTTAATTAAATCCATTTCTTCATAATAGCGAATCTTGGATTTAGAAAGACCAGATATTTCGGAAACTTTATCAATATTCATAAAACCACTCCTTATTTTGTAATTTTACATTATCATTAAAGCATACTTTAAGGTCAATTGATTTTTTAAAAAGTATATGAATTATACTTCTAGCAATTCTTAAATATTTTTTCTTTGTAAATGTTAATTTTTCCTCATTATTTTTCATAATTAATGTTATGCTTAATTTGTTTGAAATTATATGTATATTTATTTATAATTATTCACTAACAAAGTATGTATAGGGAGGAGATTTAATGGAAACGGAACACACGATGAACGATGGTCATACATCTTCACCAAAAAGAAAGTTTAAGTTAAAAATGCCTGGTGCATTTGCAATTTTATTCATCTTAACGATTTTAGCTGTTTTAGCAACTTGGATGATTCCTGCAGGTTCTTACTCTAAATTATCTTATGATGATCATGTATTAAAGGTCGAAAGTCCGCAAGGTAAAGTTGAAACACACAAAGCTACACAACATGAACTAGATAAGATGGGTGTCAAAATTGATATTGATCAATTTACTTCAGGTGCGATTAATAAACCTGTATCCATTCCCAATACATATGAGCGCTTAGATCAACACCCTGCTCATTTGTCTGATATTACGAGTAGTATGGTAAATGGTACGATTGAAGCTGCTGATATTATGGTATTCATCTTAGTACTCGGTGGTTTAATTGGTGTCGTTCAAGCTAGTGGTGCATTTGAATCTGGCTTACTAGCACTAACTAAAAAGACTAAAGGCAGAGAATTTTTATTAATCTTCTTTGTATCTATATTAATGGTTCTAGGTGGTACTTTATGTGGTATTGAGGAGGAGGCTGTGGCTTTCTATCCTATACTTGTCCCTATCTTTTTAGCTATGGGTTATGACTCTATTGTTTGTGTTGGGGCTATCTTTTTAGCAAGTTCGATGGGCTCGACCTTCTCTACGATTAATCCATTCTCAGTCGTCATCGCATCTAATGCGGCCGGCACGACATTTACTGAAGGTTTGTATTGGCGTATTGCTGGTTGTATTATCGGAGCACTATTTGTTATTGGTTACCTCTATTGGTATAGTAAAAAAATTAAAAAAGATCCTACCGCGTCTTATAGTTACGAAGACAAAGACGAATTTGATCAACAATGGTCTGTAATGCAGCACGATACCACACAACAATCATTTACAATGCGTAAAAAATTAATTTTACTACTCTTTGTGATTCCTTTCCCAGTCATGGTATGGGGTGTGATGTCACAAGGTTGGTGGTTCCCAACAATGGCTTCTGCATTCCTTATCTTTACCATTATTATCATGCTACTCACTGCAACTGGCCCTAATGGTTTAGGTGAACAAGGTGTCGTAGATGAATTTGTCAAAGGTGCTTCCAGTTTAGTTGGGGTATCACTCATTATCGGATTAGCACGTGGCATTAACTTAGTATTAAATAATGGTCGCATTTCAGATACGATTTTACATTTTTCTTCTTCACTCGTAGAACATATTCAAGGTCCATTATTTATAATCGCTTTATTATTTATCTTCTTCTTCCTAGGATTTATTATTCCATCATCATCTGGATTAGCTGTGTTAGCGATGCCTATTTTCGCACCACTAGCTGATACAGTTGGTATTCCTAGATATACTATTGTATCTGCCTATCAATTTGGACAATATGCAATGCTATTCTTAGCACCAACAGGTTTAGTCATGGCAACATTACAAATGCTCAATATGCGTTATTCTCATTGGTTCCGTTTTGTATGGCCTGTTGTCGTCTTTGTACTTGTATTTGGTGGTGGCATGTTAGTCGCACAAGTTTTATTACATTAATCGATTTAATATAAAAATAACCGGGATATGTGCCCTCATAGCACTATCCCGGTTTCATTCTATTGTGATACATGATGGTTTAACCAGTCTACTATTTCCTGGAAAATACTTTGATTATATGATGATTCATTAAATATTTCATGTTTTAGTCCATCATAAATATGCATTGATTTATGTTCGGAACTAATATCATTAAACAATTCAAGAGAATCTTGATAACTCACAAGTCCATCTTCCTTGCCATGTAATATCAATATAGGATCAGTAAACGATGCTGCTTGTGCTTTTAATAATTTGACGCCATCAAGCAATGTATAAATTAATCCAAAAGAGATGTCTTTAGCAACTAAATCGTCTAATTCATACTTTCGAATCGTATCTTCATCTGAACATACACCATCACCAAGTTCATTCGGTAAATATTTATCTTCTGGTTGACTACGGTCAGGTTCTCCAAATAATTTCAGGTTATAACGTGTTAATGCACCTGAAGTGACAATACCATCGACAAGCCCAGGGTGTTTTGTACCATATAATGTAACTGTATATCCGCCCATACTATGTCCAATAAGATAAACATTACCTTTATATGTTTCTTTCACAAATTGAATCATTGCATCTAAATCTTCCACAATTTCATCTTTATTACTATAATATACAGGTTTTCCTTCTGAACGACCGTGTCCACGTTGATCGTAACGAATGACGTTAAATTGATTATCATTTAAAAATGTAGTGATATGATCATAGCGTTCAAGGTGTTCAGCTAAACCGTGAACAACAATGATATTGGCCTTTGGTTCCGATACCTCGTTGACCTTCGCATATAGGTTAGTACCGTCTGCTGATTGAATGTATTTAATATAATTCATTGTCATCCCCCTTTAGTCCACTTATACCCACTTTCGAACAATAATGACATCAATCATCAATTTTATTCGGAATAAATACATCCGCTTCACTATCAGGAGGATAATAATAACCATTTGGTATCGTTTGTAACTCAATTAAGCTTCCCCACGGTGTCTTAACATAAACCGTTTGATTATCTTTCGTATCTTCATAACGTGTATTTAGATGAGGTTCAGATATAGGTTGTCCACCTGCACGTTTGATTTGTGACAAAGCTTTATCAAAGTGATCTACATAGAATGAAAGATGAGTAAAACCTATGTCTTGTAAAGATACGGCTTGTTGTTGTGATGCATCTTTAAATTCAAATAGTTCAATATTTGGACCATTACCAAAAACCATCATTCTTTTTTTAATAATTTTGGCACCTTTCTCAAGACCTAACACCTCTTCAACAAACTCACCCTCTCTAGGGCTATCATTTTGTGTTTGACTGTCATAAGCCACTTTCCCGTCTAATCCTTGTTTGAAAAATTCTGTCGCTACTTCAATGTCTGGAACTGTTAACCCAATATGATTGATACCTCTTGTGATACTCATCTTCGATAACACCCCTGTTTATAATAATTTTCCATTTTGTATAATTTTTCCCATTATGCTTTCATTCGACACATTTAAGAGTTAAATATAATCGAGAGTAGTAAAGGCATGCCATTTTGAAGATTTAATCATAAAAAGTTTGCTTTTCTATAACTAACGTGGTATATTCTTTATATCAAATATAAATGATATATTTAAAAAGAGAAAACGGAGGAGTTAATTATGACTCAATTTACATTCGATAGCGTACACAGTGCATTAGATTTCCAAATCAAACATTTAATGGTTTCAAAGGTGAAAGGTGCATTCGAAAAATTCGACGTTAACGTTGAAGGCGATATTAACGATTTAAGTACTTTAAAAGCAACTGCAACAATTGATCCTGCTTCAATCAATACTGGTAACGAAGACCGTGACAACCACTTAAAAACAGGCGATTTCTTCGGTACTGATGAATTCGACAAAATCACTTTCGTATCTAAAGAAGTAAGTGAAAATAGTGTTGTTGGTGACTTAACAATCAAAGGCGAAACACACGAAGAAAAATTCGACGTTGAATATAATGGCGTAAGTAAAAATCCTATGAACGGTGAACAAGTAACTGGTTTCATCGTAACCGGTAAAATCGATAGAGAAAAATATGGCATTAGCTTTAACCAAGCATTAGAAACTGGTGGCGTAATGTTAGGTAGAGAAGTAAAATTCGAAGTTTCAGCAGAATTTTCTATTCAAGACTAATATATATTTAAAAGCGGTTTTCTACATATACGTAGAAAACCGTTTTTTTCATACTCTTATTTAATGAAATTGAAAACTATGATGACCTTTAGCAAATCCATTTACCGTATATAACATCGATCCCCCACTCATTTCGATGTCATTTGAACAAATAATAAGTTGGTTTGTACCAGGAATAAATTGTGGATGCGTAGAGCGTAGCATATGACCTTCATCTCGACCTGGAATTAAAATTTGTCCAATAGGATAGCCTTTTTTATTGAATACTAAGACTCTTCCTTGTCCATACATCGCAACATACAAATTATCATCACTATCAATACAACAAGAATCTGGACCTTCATGGCCAGTAAAATAATAAGGAATCGTCGCGCCGAATGGTGCAATTGTCACACCATCTTCCTCTAATTCAATACGGTGTAATCGGTTCGTAGTCGTTTCTGTCACCCAAAGCACACGTTCATCTGTACTTAAGGCTACACCATTTGCGACACTAATATTTTGAATCACAGGTATCACCTTTTGAAAATCTGGTGATACATAATATACACCGCCTTGCGGATGAGTTGAATAACCTCTAAAATCAGTAAAATAAAAGCCACCTTTACTATCAAATACCATATCGTCAATACAATATTCCGTATTTAATTCTGAAATAATCTCTTCAAATTGTTCTCCTTTGTCAGTTGTAGCAAATATGCCACCTGTCGATTTGAAATCCCCTAGATAACATATAAATAATCGACCGTCTTTATGAATTTTAATAGCTGCTGGATTTTCTTTTTTCGATTTAAATGGACGTGTCACTTCTTTAGTATCAGGATTAACTTTAAAGATATTACCTTCAAAGACATCGAGTAAGAATAATTGCCCATCACGATCAAAGTTTAAGCCCTCAAGTTGTAATCCTTTATCCGAGATTTCCACCCATGGTTCAGCTATTATCGTTTGCAATTCACTTTCCGAAACAATCGGCGCCACACTAGCCGATAGCCCCTCATACTTTAATGTTGGTAAACCATTATTTTCCATTTTCATACCCCTTCTTTCATATATAATGATATCATCACTATTTTATCTGAAATTAAATTTAAAGTCATTGAGGGGTATAACCAATTTGCTGATTCTGTGACATAAGAACATTTTCAAATCATTATTGCCTTATTTTGTCAGTTTTATATCTTAGTAAAATACATTTAAATACTCAGTCACTTGAATGATTTATAAGCTGAGATATTGAATCATTTGCTAATTTTGGTACAATATTATAATGGTGTAAAAATACGTAGACATTAATGAAACGTTTAACAATGAATAAATAATGATGTAAAACACATAGATTAAGAGATTAGAGGAGAATAGAAAATGGATTATAGAGTACTTTTATATTACAAATATACAACGATTGAAGATCCCGAAACATTTGCTGCAGAACACTTAGACTTCTGTAAAGAGAATAACTTAAAAGGACGTATCTTAGTATCAACAGAAGGTATCAACGGTACACTATCAGGTACTAAGGAAGATACAGACAAATATATTGAACATATGCATGCAGACGAACGTTTTAAAGATATGACATTCAAAATTGACGAAGCTGAAGGTCACACATTCAAGAAAATGCACGTACGTCCAAGAAAAGAAATTGTTGCACTTGATTTAGAAGAAGATGTAGATCCACGTGAAACAACTGGTAAATACTACTCACCAAAAGAATTCAAAGAAGCACTTGAAGATGAAAATACAGTCATCTTAGATGCTAGAAATGATTACGAATTTGATTTAGGTCATTTCCGTGGTGCTGTGCGTCCAGACATTACACGTTTCAGAGACTTGCCAGATTGGATCCGCGACAACAAAGACAAATTAGACGGTAAAAACATTGTCACATATTGTACAGGTGGTATTCGTTGTGAAAAATTCTCAGGCTGGTTAGTTAAAGAAGGCTTCGAAAACGTTGGTCAATTACACGGCGGTATCGCAACTTATGGTAAAGACCCAGAAACCAAAGGCCAATACTGGGATGGTAAAATGTATGTCTTCGATGAACGTATTAGCGTAGATGTTAACCAAGTTGAGAAAACAATGGTAGGTAAAGAACATTTCGACGGCACACCTTGCGAACGTTATATCAATTGTGCCAACCCAGAATGTAACAAACAAATCCTTGTTTCAGAAGAAAATGAAGAAAAATATTTAGGCGCATGCTCATACGACTGTGCAAAACATGAACGCAACCGTTACGTTGCAACACATGATATTAGTGATGAAGAATGGGAACGTCGTTTAGAAAACTTCAAAGACGTTCCAGAACATGCACACGCATAATTAAAATATTTAAAACAGGCCGTAAAACGATACGTTTTACGACCTGTTTTTTTATTGAGTCATTGGGTTTAAATGATACTATATAAATAAATCATATTAAGAGGTGGGCGTATGAAGATTCTAGTTACTGGATTTGATCCATTTGAGGGCAATCAAGTTAATCCTTCTTGGGAGGCGGTTAAGCAATTGCCTGACCATATCGGACAGCATGATATTACAAAGTTAGAAGTGCCAACTGTCTTTCATAAAGTGATGAATGTCATACAACAAGCGTTAGATTCTGAACAATATGATGCTGTAGTTGCAGTAGGTCAAGCCGGTGGTCGTGCAGAAATCACCCCTGAACGTATCGGGATCAATATAGATGATGCGAGAATAGCTGATAATGACGGACAACAACCTATCGATATTCCTATACAACCTAAGGGTGCACCAGCTTATTTTTCAAATTTACCTGTTAAACGAATGACAGAAAATATCAAACAACAAGGCATCCCTGCAAAACTATCAAACAGTGCAGGTACGTTTGTATGTAATCATATTTTATATCAACTCGGTTACTTAAATGCTACACGCTTTCCTAACCTGCTATTTGGATTCATTCATGTGCCTTATATTCCAGAACAAGTCGAATCAACATCTCAATCACCCTCATTGTCATTGGACACAATTGTTAAAGGTTTAATCGCAGCAATTGAAGCAATTGACAGAAATGATGACATCAAAATTGCTTTAGGTGAGACACATTAATTCATATAAAAATAGCCAAGAATGACCTACTACTATCATTCTTGGCTAATTTTTATATCGTAGGCGGTCCTATCATTGACCATCCTTTATGACGTGTATAGACATGATTCACTGCAAAGATATGAAGTATCGCAATGCACAAGATCTTATGATCTTCAAAAAACCGATCTTCTCCACCACGTATTTCTGCGTAGTCTCCAACTTGTTTCCAATATGCAATATCACGATCTAATTTAGCATCTTTCATGTGCGTCTGATTATTTTCATCAGCATATATATTTAAAATTCGATTATCTAATTTAATAATGCCATACGTATCCTTTGTTCCACTACTTTTCTTATCAAATAAAACCTTTTGTGTGCTGCCCTTGTCATGATAATACAACTCAAAATGTTTACCCTCTAACACAGACTTTGCACTAGCTTCGACAACGATTTCTCCTGCTGAATTCCTCAATTCATATCTTCTAAATCTTAAAGATAATGTGACTATACTTACGATTCTTTGAAATGGATTACGAAAAACTTTCTGTATATCAATAATATGTTGGTTCCCTTCATCATAAACTGGAGATGATTGGGTAGAAAAAGGATTCCTCTTTTTATACTTATACATCCTACTGCCACCTCTTTTAATACTGAATTTGTACTATTAAAATCATTTTACTATATATACTGAAGTCATCACACTCATTTAATAATGTCTAAGATATGATGATTCTGGGTAAACACAATTAGAACGATTAAGTATATTTTTTATACAGAGGAGAGATGGATGATGACGAATACGGTTTATGATGTTATTGATACGGGTGTTCATTATTTAGTAAATATGTATGATAGTTGGAAAGTTGAAGATATTTTAGATCAAGATAGTGATGTATTTCCTAATAATATACATTGGCAATTCGGTCATGTATTAACTGTTTTTGAAAATGCATTATCTAAAGGCAATCAACATGTGGTTGATTTAGAACGCTATAGACAACTATTTGCGCCTGGATCTAAACCAGCTGACTGGCCTCAAATTGAAGGTGATGTGCCGAATATCGATGAGATTTTAAAAGATATTCAAACTATTCCTGAACGTGCAAGACAATTAACAGATGAACAGTTAGCACAAACACTAGATCAACCCATTGCAGGATTCTCCACAGTGGAAGGATTATTAATGTTAAATGCTATTCATATCCCGCTTCACGCTGGTAAAATTGAAGAAATGGCACGTATTATAAAACAACAATAATTCAACAATGCTTTTTGATAGTCTGGTTGTTAAAACAGTATCTCAGGTTATCACCATTTAAAGGATGTCACTTGTTAAGTGAGGTCCTTTTTTATGTCCTAAATCACCGAAAATGATTCTCAATTAATTACTCAAACCCTCTGTACATTCACTATAAATAGGATTATCCTAGTGGTGTATTAATGAATCTCCTAATAGAAAGAAAGAAGGAAACTCATCTTGGAAAATAATGTAAAATACAAAAAGTTTATTCTTCCTATTGTAGTTGGTTTACTCATATGGGCATTAACCCCCTTCAAACCAGATGCACTAGATACTCAAGCATGGTATATGTTTGCGATATTTGTCGCTACGATCATCGCTTGTATCACACAACCTATGCCCATTGGCGCTGTATCTATTATTGGATTTACGTTAACCGTATTGGTTGGTGTTGTAGATATTAAAACCGCTGTCCAAGGCTTCGGAAATAATAGTATATGGCTTATTGCTATGGCATTCTTCATTTCAAGAGGCTTTGTTAAAACGGGTTTAGGGCGTCGAATCGCACTGCAATTCGTCAAACTGTTCGGTAAAAAGACCTTGGGCTTAGCTTATTCATTAGTAGGTGTCGATTTAATATTAGCACCTGCTACACCAAGTAATACTGCACGTGCCGGTGGTATTATGTTCCCTATTATTAAATCATTGTCTGAATCATTTGGTTCAAGTCCTAAAGACGGTACAGAACGTAAAATGGGTGCCTTTCTCATCTTCACTGAATTCCAAGGTAACCTCATTACAGCAGCAATGTTCTTAACTGCAATGGCAGGTAATCCACTAGCTCAAAACTTAGCCGAAAAAACTGCGCATGTACATATTACATGGATGAATTGGTTTTTAGCTGCACTTGTACCCGGACTAGTATCCTTAATCGTCGTACCATTTATTATTTATAAAATGTATCCACCTACTGTAAAGGAAACACCCAATGCTAAACAGTGGGCTGAAAATGAATTAGCCAATATGGGACCTATATCCATTGCTGAAAAATTCATGACAGGTATCTTTATTGTGGCATTAGCATTATGGGTAACAGGTAGCCTTATCCATGTTGATGCAACATTAACAGCATTTATCGCGTTAGCATTACTGTTACTTACAGGTGTCTTAACATGGAAAGATATTTTAAATGAAACAGGTGCATGGAATACATTAGTTTGGTTCTCAGTACTTGTACTCATGGCAGATCAGTTAAACCAACTAGGATTTATTCCATGGTTGAGTCAATTGATTGCACATAGCTTACATGGTTTAAGTTGGCCAATTGTCATTGTGTTACTTATACTATTTTTCTTCTATTCACATTATTTATTCGCAAGTGCAACTGCACATGTCAGTGCAATGTATGCCGCATTATTAGGCGTGGCAGTCGCAGCCGGAGCACCTCCATTATTCAGTGCTTTAATCCTTGGGTTCTTCGGTAACTTATTAGCGTCAACAACACACTATAGTAGTGGTCCAGCACCTATTCTTTATGGCTCAGGCTACATCACACAAAAACGTTGGTGGACAATGAATATCGTATTAGGATTCGTCTACTTTATCATCTGGATTGGCTTAGGCTCATTATGGATGAAATTAATCGGTATATTTTAATCAATTCAATATCAATTAAAAAAATCATCACCTATACCACATTTTCTTGGGTAAAGGTGATGATTTTTCTTATTCTGTAATTGGTCTTCTTTTCATTTTTAAATATTGAGATGTACTATATAACACAATACCTATCCAAATAAATATAAACGTAATCAACTGATTGATATCAAACGGTTCGTTAAATAAGAAGATACCTAAAACAAACATAATGGTCGGTCCAACATATTGGATGAACCCTGTTAAAGATAATGGAATACGTTTTGCGCCTGCTGAGAATAGTATTAAAGGAATCGCTGTAATCGCACCAGAGAATAATAACCAGAACGATGACATGTTCATACCAAAGCTAAGTTGGTGTTGTTGCCATAAATAACCAACATAGATTAATCCTGCAGGAGCCGTGACAATACATTCTACTGTAATACTACTAATCGCATCGATATGGACAACCTTTTTCAATAATCCATAAATCCCAAATGAAAATGCCAACATGAGTGAAACGATTGGGAATTCTCCTACTTTCAATGTCATGTAAAGTACGCCAATAAATGCAAATAGAATCGCTAACCATTCAAATTTATTAAATCGTTCTTTTAGGAAAATGAGCGCTAATAAGATACTCACTAACGGATTAATATAATAACCTAAACTAGATTGTAATACATGTCCATTCGTCACTGCCCATATAAACGTTCCCCAGTTAATCGTTATCACATAACCAGCAACGACGATGGCTACAAGTTGTATAGGATGTGTCACCAATTGATTGACATCTCGAATAAATGCTTGCCTTTGATTCTTGCCAATGATTAAAATAAAAATCATGAATATCGCTGAAAAGATAATCCTAAAGGCTAAAATTTCAAATGCACCAATATGATGAATCAATTCCCAATATATAGGCAAAATGCCCCATAAAACATATGCACCTAGTGCGAAAAATATGCCTTTTTTATATTCATTATTCATCAAAGTCCTCCCTTCACACATCTCAATCGTTATAATAATATCAGTCTACTAATAAATGAATCAGAAAAACAATAGTTTGTTTATAAAAATACACCCCAACATATTGAACGCTTAATTCAACAATTGGGATGTTCATTCATATACTCATTATCAACGATTAAAGATAGTATATTTAAGGACTCATAGTCAGTCACTAGCCACCGAAAAAGAGATCAATGATATCTGATTTTCTATTCTTATCATCTTTATAAAATTCCGTATAACCACAATTTTTACAAGTAATCGTTATAAAATTATTATGTTGTAAATCGAACACTTTTGAGAGTCCTGAACCTGTTGCAGATAGTGTACCTTCTTCGACTTCAGTATGTCCACATTTAACACACCCTTGATGTTCAACCATTTGTCATCTCCCCTTTATTTACAGACTTGCCATTAATCTATACCTGACAATGCAATCGATCAAACGTTTAATCTGTTGACCTTATTTCATTGCAATATCAATTAAATAATAATTAAAACTAATTTATTTTCGTCATAACATTTTTGTTACACTAATAAAATTTTCTATGCGTTTATCATTAATCGGAGTATGATTAATTATTATGTTTATCAGAAAGAGGGTATTATTTTGAAATCAATGCAACGACAATCATTAAGTTGGTTACCATACATAAGCATTGTCATCTTACTACACATTATTGGATTTAGCTTTTTATGGTTTGCAGGTAAAGATCATCATATTTTATTTGGCATGGGTATATTGGCATATACGTTAGGTTTACGTCATGCTTTCGATGCCGATCATATCGCTGCTATCGATAATACAGTTAGGAAGTTATTACAACAACGTCGCGATCCTGTCGGTGTCGGTTTCTACTTTTCAATCGGTCACTCTACAGTCGTATTTTTAATGGCTGTATTACTAGGTATCTCAGTCAAATGGGCTAAAAGTGAATTACCCCATTTCCAAGACATAGGTGGTACGATTGGCACGTTAGTTTCCGGATTTTTCTTAGTTCTAATTGGTATCTTAAATTTAATTATTCTAGTATCTCTAGTTCAATTATTTATGAAATTACGTAAACAAAAGGGCATTGATAATGAGGAAGTGAATGAGCTATTAGAATCTAGAGGCTTTATCACTCGATTTGTAGGACCTTACTTCAAAGTCATCAGTAGAAGTTGGCACGTATTACCATTAGGTTTCCTCTTTGGTTTAGGGTTTGATACAGCAAGCGAAATTGCATTGCTCGCGTTATCATCCGGTGCTTCTCAACAAGCTATTTCATTTATAGGTATCTTATCATTACCTATTTTATTTGCGGCGGGTATGAGTTTATTAGATACCTTAGATGGTGTAGTGATGAAATCTGCCTACAACTGGGCATTCTTTAATCCTATTCGTAAAATCTATTACAACATTACAATTACAACCATTTCAGTTATCGCAGCTTTAATAATTGGCCTAATAGAGTTGTTACAAATTATGGCTGATAAATTGGCGTTATCTGGTGGCTTTTGGTCACTAATTCAATCCATTCAATTTGACTATTTAGGTTATATTTTGGTTGGTTTGTTCTTAATCACATGGTTGATTTCAACACTGATTTGGAAATTCGGAAAAGTTGAGCAACGTTGGTCTTAAATCTTTGCTATTCCATTGATAACCACGTAAACTTAGCGCAACTAATCAATTAAATAAAAATAATCGGGGTATTCGTTCATGAATAAAAAAATCGCATTAATTACTGGGTCTTCAACAGGCTTAGGCTTAGAAACTGCTTCACTACTGGCTAAAAATGGATATAAAGTATACGCAACGATGCGTCATTTAGAAAAGCAAGATGTACTCATACAATTATCACAGCAAGACGGTATCGACTTAGAAGTCAAACAACTAGATGTTACAAATTTAGATCATATCAATCAAGTCGTTACTGACATTATCAATACTGAAGGTCGTATTGATATCCTTATTAATAACGCAGGTGCTGGCTTTGTTAAAACAACAGAACTTGCAACAGATGATGAAATCATGTGGCAATTGAATTTAAACTTAATGAGCGTTATCCGTATGACAAAAGCAGTCTTACCATATATGAGAAATCAAAGAGACGGTCGTATCATTAATATATCTTCTGTTGGTGGTCTTGTAGGTCAACCATTTAACGAAATTTATTGTGCAACTAAATTCGGTGTGGAAGGTTATACGGAAGCAATGGCAAGTTACGTTCAGCCGGAATTCAATATTAAATTCACTCTCATCGAACCAGGAGGCATTCAATCAGAATTTACAAATAATGTGATGGCACAGCTACAGTCTACGGGCGGTCTTAAGGACGATGAGTACAAGCCAGTTCTTGATTCATACTTAGGTGGTCTTAAAGAAAATTATGGCACGGGGTCCTCTCAAACTTCTGAAGAAGTCGCTACCGTCATACTTAATACGTTAGAAATGGAAGAACCACCTATTCGTACTCGTACATCAGACTGGTCTGAAGCATTTACCGAACTCAAAACACAAGCTGATCCAACGGGTAAAGAACAACAACGTCGTGTTGTTAAATTATTAGGAAAATAGATATACAACATAAAAGCAGTAGTAAGTCATTTTAAACACTGACCTACTACTGCTTTTTTAATTTATTTAATCAAGTTATATTTAGCCATACTATCAAGCGCTTCTAGAATTGCCTCTTCTTGTGTTCCAATTGGGCGCCAACCAAGTATTGATTTAGCGTGTTCGTTACTTACATTTCTATTCATATCAAGTAACAATTTACCTTCTTTAGCCTCTTTATTAAACTTCGCACCTAAACCTAATACAAAATTAGGCAATTTCTTTGTAGATGTTTGAGTAGCTAATTCAGGACGTTGATGTTTAATTAATTGGGCAATTTCTGGCATTGAAATTTGTCCGTCTGCCGTGGCGATAAATCGTTGGTTATTGGCCTCAGGTGTAGTCATCGCTAAAATGTGTAAACGCGCCACATCTCTGACATCAACTACATTTAATGGGATATTAGGCACACGTTTTAATGACCCGTCGACTAAATTTTTAATAATATTAAAACTTCCCGATACGTGGCTATCTAATGATGGGCCTAACATTGCTACAGGGTTTATCGTCGCAAATTCTAAATCATTATCCTTATTCTTAACAAAGTCCCATGCCGCCTTCTCTGCTAATAACTTAGATTTTTCATAAGCTGACAATCCCGGTTCATCTTGGTTTGTCCAGTTTTCTTCGGTAGTGATACTAGATTGGTCTTTATTACTAAATCCGACAGCACCAAAGTTTGACGTCATCACTACACGTTTCACATTCGCTTTCTCCGCTGCTCTCAAAATTCGTTGGATACCTTCAATCGCTGGTCTAATGACTTCCGTTTCATCTTCTGGAATATCAAAGAATACTGGTGAAGCGACACTCAATACATATTTACAATCTTTCATCGCTTCATTCCAATGTTCATTCTTTGATAAATCCGCTTCTACAAATGATAACTTTTCAGTTTTTATGTGATGATCATTTAATGTTTTAATTACTTGTTTCTTTTTATCTAAAGAACGTAACGTCGTACGTACCTCATAGCCATCTTTTAATAGTTCACTAATGATACGCATTCCTAAGAACCCGCTACCACCTGTGACCAAGACTTGTTCATTCATATTTAACCTCCTCAGGTTAACTTATTTGAGCTTTGATTATAACAGGTTATATGACATTCAACTAATTATATGAATATTACCAATGTTTTGTTATTATTTTAAATCAACCGAAATTTTATGAAATAAGCGTAAAAAATGATATCTTAAAGTAATCTAATCACGATAAGCTATACAACGGCCTTATCTATTTACAAAGGAGGATACAATTTAATGTTCTTAGCCTGGAATGAAATTAAAAGAAACAAACTTAAATTCAGTTTAATTATTGGGATTTTAGTACTCATTAGCTATTTATTATTTTTATTATCTGGACTGGCAAACGGGTTAATCAAAATGAATACAGAAGGCATTGAAAAGTGGCATGCTGACGCTATTATTTTAAATAAGGATGCCAATCAAACCGTAGAACAATCTGTATTTGATCAATCCAAAGTGAAAGACGACTTCAAACAAGCAACACCATTGAAACAACAAGGCGTGATCGTTTCAAATAAACAAAAAGAAGAAAATGCCTTACTCTTCGGTGTGACATCTCATTCATTTTTAGTGCCAAAATTAGTTGACGGGCATCAAGTAAAAAAGACCAATGAAGTGGTGATTGACCAAACCCTTAAAGATAAAGGATTCAAAGTTGGCGATACATTATCATTGTCACAATCAGACGAAAAATTGAAGGTCGTAGGTATTACAGAAAGTGCGAAGTACAATGCATCACCAGTGATTTTTTCTAATAACAAAACGATTGAAAAGATCAATCCAGCGCTATCAAAAGATAAAACCAATGCCATTGTCGTGAAAGATAAAAATTGGAAAGATCATAAACTCGATAGTGATTTAGAAGGCGTATCTATCAATGCATTTATTGAAAATTTACCGGGTTATAAAGCTCAAAATCTAACTTTAAACTTTATGATTTCTTTCCTATTTGTGATTTCAGCAACGGTTATCGGTGTGTTCTTATATGTCATGACGCTACAAAAGACAAATCTATTCGGCGTCTTAAAAGCACAAGGCTTCACTAATACCTATCTAGCTAAAATGGTATTAGCACAAACCTTTATATTGTCACTGATTGGTACGGCAATTGGACTGATACTAACATTATTAACAAGCACTATCCTGCCTGATGCTGTTCCAATACAGTTTAATATGATTACACTACTTATATTTGGTGTAGTACTCATCATTATTTCATTATTAGGAAGTCTATTTTCAGTCTTATCTATTAGAAAAATTGATCCATTGAAAGCAATTGGATAGAAAGGAGTATGCAGATGTTACAATTTAAAGCTGTCACAAAATCATTTAAAGATGGTAACCAAACGATAGAAGCTGTTAAATCAACTGATTTGTCGTTTAATCAAGGCGAACTCATCGCCATTGTAGGGCCATCTGGTTCTGGGAAAAGCACTTTTTTAACAATGGCAGGTGCATTACAAACACCTACTACGGGTGACATATGGATTAATCAACAAAATATTACCCAATTAAAACAAAAGGCCCTTGCCCGTATTAGAATTCAAGAAATTGGATTTATTCTACAATCCACTAATTTAGTACCATTCTTAACGGTTAAACAACAATTTCAGTTACTTAAAAAGTATAAAAAAGATGTACTCAATAAAGATGAATATAAAGATTTACTAAATCAATTAGGCCTGACCGAAATAGAGAACCAACTCCCTAGCGAAATATCAGGTGGTCAAAAGCAACGTGTTGCCATTGCCAAAGCAATCTACACTAACCCATCAATCATATTGGCCGATGAACCCACTGCTTCGTTAGATACAGACAACGCGATGGCCGTTATGAAAATCTTAGAACATCAAACAAAGCAACGAAACAAAACATGCATTATCGTTACCCACGACGAGCGATTAACCCAATTCTGCGACAAAGTCTATCACATGCAAGACGGTGTGTTGCAAGCTCAATAACAATAACAAACCTGTTCCCAACGACATTGTTGAGAACAGGTTTTATTTTGTTTAATTTATACTACTAAATCTTTCGGTATTAAATCATAATCAAACAATACTTCAGAATTGTTCTTATATACTAACTCTTCTTTTATGACTTTATTCGTTTTCTTATCAATTGTTTCTTTATAGATATTAGACTTACGATAAAATTTACCATCTACTTTAGTAAAATGATGATCTCTTTCAATCAAATTGAATTTGACTGGAAACGGCTTTTCACTTCTTAGCTCAGCATAAGAGGTTTCGTTTTCAACCCATAAATTAATCTGAACCGTTTGATCCGTTGTATTTTTAAAACGATAATCAATGTAGTTATACGTAATAGACGTGCCTGTTCCGAATGGTACTCGCTTGCCATGATCCGGTGATAAAGCATCGGAATGTGTATGTAATTCCGTAACTTCTAATGGACTATGTTGTATAAGTAAATTGATTGAATTGGCTAAATTACAAAGTCCACCCCCCATACCTGGTTGTACTTTGTTATTTATAATGACTCTGCCATCTTTATAACCATTTTTCTTATTTCTTACCCACTAGCTTCCAAAATGAAAATTCTTCCCCGGGTTTTATTGTAATCCCATCCATTTTAGAAGAGGCTAGTTGAATATTATATGCTTTATTGTATTGTAATTCAGGATCAATATCTTTACCTTTTTTAATCAAGTGTGTCGAATAACTATGAACCACATTTGGCAATTGTTCTTTTTTTAATGTACGAGCAAACTTTGTTTTTTGTCTTAGATTATCAACGTGTCTTTTCAATATACCTTTGCGTACTGAAATCGCATAAAAAGCGGGATGAATTTCACAGAACAATTTTTTCTTTTTATCCATTTTTCTATAATCTCCTACTACTATATCTGATAGTCTATGCTTTCTCTTTTTATATAAAAGTGTATAAACTTGTAAAATGAGTTTTTCTACTTGGCGTTTTTTCCCTATATTGATATCTTCTTTATGTTTTAAGAATTTAACCAATACATTGTCAATGCCACATAAGTTTGCCCCTAAAACATCTGTAAATATTTGATCACCAACAAGTAAAACTTCAGAGCGATTAACACCTAACATATCAATAGCTTTTAAAAAATTAGGTTTGTGAGGTTTATTCGCCATAGGGATATATAAAGTTTGAATATTTCTGTTAAAAAGCGCAATTCGTTCATCGCTATTGTTAGATAATAACAATGTTTTTAATCCTACATCGTGAATGTGTGCAAATAATTCATCTACTTGGTCAGTTGTGTCATCACCATGAGGGACTAAAGTACTGTCTATGTCAAAAATAATAGCTTTATAGCCCAATTCTTTAACTTTTTCATAATCTATCGCATAAACACTATCTAAATATACTGATGGAAATAAAAGATTCAATATTTTCAACCTCACTAATAATTATTTCATTTTTATATTGCAATACATTTTAATAATAACACAACAAATGATAATCGACACTCTTTTGTAAGTCAATCTAATATTATATGTAAATATTGTTTTTTATTAAAAATAATACTTGTTATTTCCTAGAATTAACATTAAAATAACAAATATTAATATAGTTAATAAATAAATGGTGGGAGAAATAAAATGAATAGAAGCGAACTTACAGTTATGTTGACTCATAATGATTTTACAGTAAAAAATGCATCAGATATTTTTGAATCATGTAAATATTCACAAGCTAAATTTTGGGGATTTAAAGAACAAGGCATACCTAAAGACGAAATGAAACAACTTTATGCTTATATGAAATCATATGGTAAGACTACATTTTTAGAAGTTGTAGAATACGATGAAGAAAAGGGATTACAAGGGGCGCAGATTGCAGCTGAATGTGGTTGCGACATTTTAATGGGGACAACATATTTTGATTCTATTCATAATTTCTGTAAATTAAATAATTTAAAATATATGCCATTCGTTGGAAAAATTAGTGGCAGACCTTCCCTATTAGAGGGAGACATTGATGATATGGTACAAGAAGCCAATGATTATTTAAACAAAGGTGTATATGGTATAGATTTATTAGGTTATCGATATATTGGTGATGCTGATGAATTAATTACAACGTTTGTTAAAAATGTAAACGGACCTGTATGCGTAGCTGGTAGTATTGATAATTACGATAAATTAGATCTTATTAAAAATGCGTCACCATGGCCCTTCACTATAGGTAGTGCTTTCTTCGATAACAGATTTGATGGCTCATTTTTTGAACAAATCAACAAAGTACATGAATACATGGATAAAGAAAAAATTATTTAAACAATAACAAACCTGTTCCCAACGACATTGTTGAGAACAGGTTTTAATTTATTTTGACATCTTATCATTATTTTTGTCTATTTACTCTTGGCAATTCAATAGATATATAGAACTGATTATTTTGGTAAGCAGCTGTAATTCTACCATTCTGTACTTCTACTAATCGCTTAACCATGTATAAACCTAATCCCGTACTACCATTATGTCTACTGGCATCAAGTGTTTGAGATCTTTTGAATAAGTTAGTTTGATCACCATCACTTAATGGTTCATCAGTATCATTTTGTATTTCAATAAGCACCCTGTCTTTGTTATCGAAAACTTTAATTTTCGCATATGTCTTACCATATTTAAGAATATTTGATATTAAATTATTGATAATCCGTTCTAAACATACTCGATCAGCTTTGACTAAGTGCGTACCATCCTCATTAAATAATACATTAATAGACTTGTTATCAAATTGGTTGAAATACGATAAAAATTGTTCTTTTAAACATTCATCAATATTAATTTCTTGTATATTTAAAGCATAATCTCCTGAATTTAATTTAGTCATTTCATGAAATAGATCCACCATATTGATAAGGTTATCTGTTTTACTATTAATCACCTTAGCATAACGATTGACTTCATCTATTGTTTCAATCTCCTGCATAAAGTTAGCATATCCTTTAATAGCTGTTAAAGGTGTTCGAATATCATGAGATATATTGGTAATCTCTTGATTTAACAGTAATTCCTGTTGCTTATATTTCACAACTTCTTTTCTCTTTGCATTTAACACGTCATTGATTTCATTAATCAGGTTAACTGAGTGTTTATGATGAGTATTAGTTCGAATAATTTGATTCGAATTAATATGATGTTTTATATATTTTAATTGTTTCGTTAATTGAGTCATATCATATTTCAACAATAAATATTTATAAATTATAACAACAAGAATGAGTGCTAATATCATACTGATTATCATTTAATAACTTCCTTAAATTAGTCTGTAAACTCTTTATTTCTATAAATTAAATAACCTACCATTAAAAACATCAATCCTAATAATACACCTATTAACCAATAATGAATCCCAAACTGACTTGACTCCTGCATAAATGCTTTAAAGTTTTGATTAAATAGCTCTGTTGGAGAATTATCATAAATAACATCAAATTTATGACTGATCATCGTCAATACTTGTAATATCATTGCAGATTGATAGTAAAAAATACTAATAATAATGATAACTATTGCAAGATTAGCTTTAAAACTATTAATAGCATGGGCTAGAGCGAGACCACCAAATACAATAGGGGCCATATTAACTAACGCTATTAAATAATTCGTGAGTGCTGTTTGATCAAAATCAAATAATGTGATACCTAATATAACTGTTACAGCAGTACTAATAAGAGATAAAACTGAGAAACTCAGGATATAAACTATAAATTTGCCCCAATAAATTGATGAAACTGCTGTATCAAAAGAAATTGAAATTTTATTTAAAGCTTTGTTTTGCTTACTATTCACTAACATGTTCATGGATGCACCAATAACCAAGATGAGTAATCCAGCTGTAATCACATTAGTATAGAAAAACTTAGCATTACCATAAGGAAAATTATTTTCCGTTTTATCAAAATAACATAATGTGAGTGCCGCAAGTATCATTAGAACATTACAAACAATTAAGTATATATATAATCCTTTACTATGAAATATTCTATAAAGCTCACTTTTCATATAATTAATCATGCTATTTTTCCACTCCCTTATTCAAGAAATAATCTTCCAAATTCGTTGTTTCAATCTTGAATTCTTCAACTGCGATATTATTATTAAGTAGTAACTGATTAATATCACTACTTTCTATATTGGGTGGTTCTATAACAATTTCTTTATTATGCAATACTTTATATTTAATATTTTCAATATGTTCTTCTAATATTCTTACTGCGCTTTCAGGTTTATCAACTTTTATTATCAATTGACGCTTCCCTTTACTGAGCATTTGTTCTTTGCTTATATCTTCAATAATTTCGCCCTTTTCAATGAATACAAATCGATACGCAAGCTGTTGTAGTTCATTTAAAATATGGCTAGATATTAATATTGTAATTCCATTTTCTTCGTTTAATTTTAAAATTAAATCTCGAAAACGTTTAATACCTTGTGCATCTAATCCATTAATCGGTTCATCTAGTACTAATATATCTGGCCCTGTCAATAAAGCCAAAGCTATACCAAGCCTTTGCTTCATTCCTAATGAATATTGCTTTACCTTTTTAGTGGCATTCTTCAAACCCACTAGCGTTAATACTTCTTCTATTTTTTCATTGTTCGTAACACCACGTTGAATACTAAAATAGTATAGATTTTGATAAGCAGTAAAATTAGATATAAATTCTGGTGTTTCAATCATAAATCCTACTCTTTTTCGCCCCTGATTATTAATATTATAGCCATCTTCTCCAAACAATTTGATACTACCACTCGTAGGATGGATTTGATTCGCAATTAATTTAAATAACGTCGATTTACCTGCGCCATTTCGTCCGATAATCGCGCATATTTCTCCTTCATAAAGATTGAAATCGGTAGGTTGTAACCCATAGTCATGTTTAAACTTTTTAGATAATTGCTTTGTTTGTAAGACTGGATTCATTTAATCATCTCCTTCGCTATTCTTACACTTAACATAACGAAATATTCCTTAAGTTCCTTTAAGTAAAATATAAAGAAATCATAAAGATTTTAGATCAACATAAACCCAATCCCCCACACTGTTTGTATATATATTTTAGTTGTATGCAGCGCTATCTTCTTTCTAATATTAGATATATGTACATTGATGGTATTGTCATCACCTAAATAAATACCTTGTATGGATTCATAAATCTTTTGCTTTGAAAATGCCTTCTCAGGATATTGCATTAACAACTTCATAATCTCGAACTCTGAATTAGTTAAATTAATTTCAGTATCTTTATAGAACATTTGATACTTACTAATGTCCAAAGTAAGATTTTTCCATTTAAGTTGCTCCATTTGAGGTTTGTTATCTAAATTTCTCAGTTGAACTGAAACACGAGCTGTTACTTCTTTAGCATCGAATGGCTTAGTCATATAATCATCTGCACCTAAATCTAATAGTTTTACTTTTTCTTCTACATCAGTCTTAGCAGATATAACTATAACTTTGCTATATGTATTTTCTTTTATATATGGGAGCAATTCTTCACCACTTAATTCTGGTAACATCAAATCTAAAATCACTAAATCAAACTGATTATTTTTTAATGTTTGAAGCGCTTCTTGACCTGAATAATTAATAGTTGTATGTACCGTCATCTTTGTAAGAGTTAAAGATAAAATATGTGCTATATCTATATCATCTTCAACGATTAATGCGTTATATGACATATTAAGACCTACCTTTTCTTTATAACTTTTTAATGAGTAATCTTTCATATTTAATTATTTTAACAACATTATAAATTACTTTATAATTAAACTATTAGAATCATTATATATTTACAATACCATGTTTCAAATACATTGGAGGTTATACATCATGCTACGTAAAATTGAAATGTTAGCGTGTGTGATTGTCTGTTTATTAGCTATTGTCATGATTGTTTGGAATATTATCCATGGTTTTAGTTTATCTGTATTTATTCCATTTCTTATTATCGCATGTATTAGTATTTATTATTTTGTTAGAGCGTTTAAAGACAATCATAGTTAAAACGAATCGTTTTTCAAATAAAGTTGGACACATTATTAAAATGCGTCCAACTTCTTTTTGTGATTTGAATGTTTTTGTTGAAATTAAGTATTTAATATTTAAAAGATTGTTACAAAACTATTTATTTAATTTGTTTAATAGTATATATTTAAGTTATGAAAAATAACGAGGTGACATAATGGATAATTATCAGTTTGAAAGACCAACAAACCGAGTAGCGGAAATGATTCTAGGTATTATGGGAAGTATTTTCGGTATGCTTGGTGGATTATTTGCGATTATGGTGGGTAGTATCGGTAATGAATTTGAAGCTTCAGATAGCGGACAAGTTTTCGGACTAGGTGTCGCTGTCATCCTTACATGTATTATCACTTTAATCTTAAGTTGTATCATCAATAAGAAAAGAGTTTTAATGGGTGTTTTATTAGTTATTGGTGGCCTTTTAAACTTCATCTTTATCGGTTTCTTTGGTATCTTATCAGGTATTTTAATTTTAGTTGCTGGTATTCTAGCTTTAATTCGAAAATAACAACGCACTGACCTTCATCAACTTATCCGATGAAGGTTTTTTTAATTAATTTAATATTCCCTACAACATCAAATGTAATCAATAGCACAAATCACTTCAATAGCACTACTTTTTTATTTATACCAAATGATATTTGGTCACTTTTTATAATTTTGTGATATTATTTCATTAATAAGTGATATTTTAAGGGGAACATAGATGATTAGGGAACAATTAAGACCATTTCGTAATAAAAATGTCGTAGTCACTGGTAGAGTTGAATATGTGGGCTATAAAAACAAATTGAATCGCGATATTCCATATTTGCGCAATGTCAAAATCTTATTAAAAGATGTTCAAATTAATGGCGCTATGATTGACCATATATGGTTGTTTGAGCGACAAAAATATTATGACATTGCTTTTTCACTTCTTTATAAAAAAGTAAAATTTAGAGCAACTGTAGTGCCCTATTTAAAAGTAGGAGAGCATTGTTTCAAAGAAGATTACGGTATACAGCGAAAAAGTCGATTGATGACTGAAGCAGAATATTATGACAACAAACCTTTTATTAAATAACATCTATCATACATTAATGCGCATGTTATCTAAGTACTTCTAGTACTTCTAGATACATGCGCATCTCATTATTCTTTCATTTTTGATTTTCTAGCTTGTTGTGCACGTTGCCATTCTCCTAATAACATAAATAATCCCATAATTGTTAAGAAGATGATAGGCATTAATCCTAATTCAAAATAATTCATCATATAACCATATGTGACACCTACAACTAATACAATTGGCATAATTAAACCTAATATTTTACTACCTGTTCGAGATAAAAAATATTGCAACGCTAAAATGATGACATAAATAATAACAGGAAAGAAAATACTCAAAAATTTCAACGTGTTATTCCGTCCTTTCGTTAAAATTTAAAAATACTTCATTCATCTCTGTATTCATCATTACATTTATATCATTTCACATGCAACCCTCTATAGCGATTCAACGTACCTATCAGTTCTTGTTTACGTGGTAAAGCTAAATTACCTGGATGACCTTGATGATGTGACATAGCCTCTAAGCCTTGCTCGTCAATCAATTGATAAACTGCATCGACTATCTCTACAATCGTCTGCTCGTTATTCACCTTATGACGTTGCATATAATCTAACATCATTGCCAAACAATTAGTCTGACTATCATCTACTAATTGTTCTAACCCAGATATATCAATCGGCTCTTTACCATACATCACTGCATGTTGGCCTTTTGCTTTTAACCGACCATCTTTACCCTTTTTAGTAAAGCTTGATGTAAGTGGGACTCTTGACGGGATGTTACCAAATGATTGTTGTGAAATCATATCTCTTTCATATCCAGTGGAATGCGCTATTGCCTTAGCTTCTTCAGTGACATCTTTGAGTACATATTCATCCATCATCAGTACTTGATCAGCCACTTCAAAATAATCGCCTGACCCACCTACAATTAAAATAGTCGATACATCATAGTCATCATATAATGGTTTCACTTTATTTGAAAATGGTGTAATCGGTTCTTTCTCGGGCGCTATTAACTTTTGCATACGGCCATCACGAATCATAAAATTCGTAGCCGAGGTATCTTCGTCAATTAACATTACTTTTGATTGTGCTTCAAGTGCTTCCATGACATTTGTAGCTTGTGATGTACTACCACTGGCATCATCCGTTGAAAATTGACTTGTATCCTTTTTACCTGGCAAGTGATCAATAAATGGCTGTATATTCACTTTTTCAACACTACGACCGTCTTCTGCACGAATCTTCATGGCACTGTCGTTGGTAATAACATATTCTCGTCCATCACCAGCAATATGGTCATAGACACCTCTCTCTAATGCTTGTAATAATGTTGACTTACCATGATAGCCACCACCCACAATAAGGGTAATGCCTTTAGGTATTCCCATACCCTTCACCGCTTCACCAAACGGCACATGCATAGTCGTCTCAAATGACTTAGGACTTATAAATGATTTAGCCTTGGACATTGGTCCATCAGATATACCACTTTTCCTCGGTAATATGGCACCATTAGCTACAAATGCGATAAGTTCCTGTTGCTCAAGTTGCGCTCTAATATAAGTTTGATTTAATTTTAATTCAACCTGTTGTTTTAACGATACTTGATCAATTTGTTGATAGTTAAGTGCTTGAGATACAAGTTGAGGTAATAGTTCGGTCAGTGTTGTTGCTGCAGCTTTGCCTAATATTTTGCGTCCTGCAGCTGGAAGACCTACCTCAAGACGCACCTCTATATTATTGTTGTTAATTACTACTGATGTTCTTTTCAACATTTCTTGACCGCAACGATCGATCAATAATTTGTATTGTCCCTTTGATTTAGAAACTAACGATTTCAATACATGTGCGACATTTCTTGTTAAAAAGTCAGCAACAGCTACACGCTTATCTTCAGAATCTAAATATTTATCTGGTATCCCTACAATATCTCTATCAATGATTAATCTTATTTTAGATGGCGGCGCATATGGATCCACTTGTATATGATCAATGGCTAATTGAAAGTCATTAAAATCATAGACATTTTTAATACGTTTATAAGCACCGTATTTTTGACCATCTAATTGAAATAATGTCTTTTTTAAGTCTTGTGCTTGTTTCATTAATCATTCTCCTTAGTATTTGAATCATCTATTCATTCATACTACCCGATAGCCATTTTCCACTAAACACATAAAAGCCATCTTTAGCTATAAAACTAAAAATGACTTTTGTTTTGATTCTATTATTCTATTTTAGACTGACGTTATTCTGACCAAACTGCGTTAATAATATCGTCTGTTTTACGTACACGCCCCATGAATGGGAATATATAGTTTACTTCATACTCATATTCTTGTTCTGACAATGCGCCCATCGCATCTTCAGCAAAAATAATATGATACCCATGTTGATACGCTTCTCTAGCTGTTGTATCTACACCGAAACCTGTCGCAACACCACTTAAGACAATGGTATCTAAACCACGACGTCTTAATTGTAAATCTAATTCCGTACCATAAAAGCTACCCCATTGATGTTTTGTAATACGGAGCGCGTGCTTAATGTCATCTAATTCAGGTGTTAACTGATCAAATTTTTGACGGTCACCCATATCAGCAGCACCTTTAGCCACCATACTTCTATCGGCAATTGGATTTAACATATCCTTACCATCTGTAGTACCAACTTGGAAAAAGACATTCAATGCACCTGCTTGTTCAAATGCACGTGCTAATTTACCCGCATTTTCAGTGATTGTAGCGTATGGATAGGGATGATACGTCATCGGTAAATCTTTCTGTAAATCTACAGCTATAAATGCTACGTTTTTAGGATTAAGTGGTTCTAATTGATTATCCATTAATATCATACTCCTCTATAAATTAAATAATTGCTGTGCATTTTTGTATAAAATCTTATCTTTATCTTCCTCACTGATATCTAATTGATCAACAAAATCTAATGTATCTTTCATAGAAACATATGGATAGTCACTAGAATATAAAATATGATCAGCACCTACTTGTTCATACATTTGCATAAATGGTGGTGCATAAGTATAACCAGAAATTGAATAATAAATATTCTCTTTAAGATAATCACTGACTTTTTTCTTTAGATGAGACAATTGTGGTGGAATTAAAGTATCCAATCTTTGAAGTGCGTATAATACACCTTCCCCATTATGTCCTGTCACTATTTTTAAATTGGGATATTTATCAAATGTACCACTCAACACGATGCGAATTAAGTGAATAGCTGTTTCGATGTGCCAACCCCATCCAGCAGAAGCAAATTGCATTGCCACATCACTTGAATAATTACCTTTGTAATACGTATCGATTACATTCTCAGGCGGAATGGCTGGATGTAAATAGATAGGTACATTTAATTGTTCAGCCTTTTCAAAGATTATTTCAAATTTAGGATGGTCTAAATATTCTCCTAACGTATGACCATTTATAATCGCACCTTTAAATCCAAATTCATTCACAGTACGCTCTAATTCTTGTGCGGCTAATTCTGGCTCAATGGTGGGTAGCGTTGCGAATCCAGCAAGTCTTTCAGGATGCTTTTGAACTGCTTCACCAAGTAAATTATTTGCCTTAGTAGACAGTTGGATTGCCTCATCTCTCTCTAATTGTTGTGTGCCAGGTGCAGTTAGAGACACAATTTGCTTTGCCACTCCCGCTTCATCCATTTCAGCAATACGATTGTCACCTAAGTTCTTCAAACGGTTCATGATAGGTGCTACCGCTTTCGCATGTGGACCATTAGGATCTTCATCTTTAAAAGAATCTAACTCCTCTATAACAAAATGTTCTTCAACAGCAATGACTGGTTTAGATTGAGTCATATAAAAAAGCCTCCTTACAGCAAGAGATATAAAACACCTCAAACTACATTTATATTTAAATCAAATGAATTATAACGCTTACCCAATGATAACGCGAATAATTGGGTTGGTTTAATTTTCAATACTTTACTAAATGATAGTAATCCATATTATTGGTCTAATCATATTTATAACGATTGAAATTCTTTATAAAATAATCAAATATAAAATGATGCATTAATACAAATGTATATTTACACCATTGGAATTTAATATAAATTTACAAAACATTAACTTAATAATTACTTCAAATCAATTTAATTATTTTATCCTATTAATGTAACAATTATATATAATATTGGGAGGAACGCTTATATGTTTTTAAATTCAAAATGGGGAAAGATGACTATTGCAGGTTCAATTTTAACGACGACTTTATTTAGCACAAGTCATCCAACACTAGCTTCAGCAGGTGGTCAAGCACCAGATAGTCAAAATGCTAACAATAGCGAAGCCATTGCCATGGGTAATACTAAAAATCCTAAGAATGTAATCTTCTTAATTGGGGATGGCATGGGACCATCATTTAATACAGCCTACCGTTACTATGCTGATAATCCTAAAACTAAAGAAATGGATAAAACAGCCTTCGACAACTATCTTAAAGGAACAATGCGCGTACATAATGATGATGATAAAGAAAATATTACCGATTCTGCTGCTGCAGGAACTGCATTAAGTACTGGTAAGAAAACATTTAATGGTGCTATCGGTGTAGATAATAACAAACAAGCTCAAAAAACAGTATTAGAACAAGCAAAAGAAAGCGGTAAGTCTACGGGATTAGTTTCGACTGCGGAAATTACTGACGCTACACCCGCTGCATATGCTGCACATGTTGACGACCGTGATAAAAAAGATGAAATTGCTAAACAATTTTACAATGATAAAATCAACGGCCAACATAAAGTAGATGTACTTCTTGGTGGTGGCTCTAAATACTTTGGTAAAGAAAATGGAAACCTAGATAAAAAATTCAAAAAAGATGGTTATGACGTCGTATCAAATAAAAATGAATTAGCTAATTCTAAGAGCGACCAAGTATTAGGTCTATTTGCGGAAGAGAACATGCCGCTACAAATCGATGCACCTAAGAAAAATCCAATGTTAGCTGATATGCAACAAAGTGCATTAAATAAACTTGAGAAAAATAATAACGGCTTCTTCTTAATGGTAGAAGGTGCTTCAATCGATAAAACAGCCCACGCTAATGATGTCACAGGTGTCATGTCAGAAATGGACGGTTTCAACAAAGCATTTGAAAATGCAATGTCATACGCTGAAAATCGTGATGATACTTTAGTTATCGCAACGGCAGACCATTCAACTGGTGGTATGACAATTGGTAGTGGTGAGGAATATAAATGGAACCCAGATGCTATCCATAAAATGAACAAATCAGGTGCACACATGACAGAACAGATTGCAGAGGGTAAAGATGTAGAAAAAGTCATCAAGAACGGATATGGCTTTGACGTGAAGTCTAAACAAATAGATAAAATCAAAGACGAAGCAGATAAATTAAAAGATGTAAAAGATAAAGCCAAAAATGAAGACGATCCTAAAATTGAAAAACAACAAGGCAAACTTCAAGACGCTATCCAAAAACCTATTAACGACAAATCAAGAACAGGTTGGACAACATACGGTCATACTGGCGAAGATGTTAACACATACGCATACGGACCAGGTTCAGACTTCTTAGAAGGCAATGTCGATAACACAGATCAACCTAAAAACCTATTCGACTTCTTTAGCAGCGACGTCACATCATCATAGTATGAAATAAAGCAACATAACTTACTCCTATGACATAATATCATTGAGAAACATGTCTTAATTACTATTGTTAAATATCAAAAAAGCCAACTACCATTGATTTATTGTGGTAGTTGGCTTTTCTATTGTATGAGAACTAAAAATATCGTTTAAGTTTTTAATGTTTTTGAAAAACTTTCTTTAATTTCATTTTTTTTGAGTATCATTGAGTACTATACACCTATAATAATGATTACAGTGCTAATAGATATTGTGATGACTATCAACCATTTTTTGGAATATATTCATGGATTCACATCTTACTAATTAAGTAATATATCATTATAAACAATTAATATGTACGCTGATAACTTATACTATCAGAAAATTTAACCGTTTCTTTTTTATTACGCACAAATTCATAATCTATTGTTTTGACATCACCAGATTCACCACTTAATTTTCCGGATCCTTCTAGTATTAATTTAGGTTCTTTATTTGAAGGAATATCAAAATTATCTCTTATTTTTTTCACATTATTATTACTATTGGATAAATTATATTTTAAAGAATAACTTGGAACTTCCGGATTATATTCTACTTTTCCATTTTTATAAGTAGATAAATTTTTAAAATTACCAAATTGTGAAAAGAACTTAAAATTTTTGATTTTCTTTTCTAACTCCTTATTATTTATTTTTTTAGTTAGTTGTAATTTGTTATTTTTTAACTCTATAGGATATCTCCTTTTTTCTTCATCATCTTCATAATTATCAGGATTATTTTTATACCTGTTTATAAAATAGTAACCTTTTGCTTCTTTTTTGTTTCTGTTAACTTTCAAAAGCATACCTTCTGATATTAAATCTTCGTGCTTTTTTTGTAATGACAGAGACGATTGTAATATCCATACTCCTTTATCATCTTCATCAAATTCTTCATCTCTATAACCTTCTTTATCATACAAATCTTCTAAATTTTTAATTGGATACATCTTTAATGTTTTTGAAAAGCTTTCTTTAATTTCATTCTCTTTTTTCAGTTTCATTGAATACCATCCCCCTACAATTATAATTACAATAAATAAAGGGATTATGATTACTAACAACCATTTTTTAGATATATTCATAGATTCACATCTTTCCATAAAATAATATTCTTCATTTTTATTTTAAATAAATTGACATGTGCTTCTTAGTATCTATAACAATTAAATTTATTTTGCAGTCGGTTGGAATTCAAGAGAATCAGTAAAATAAATATTATTTTTCTTCCCTTCTTCAAAAGTATATTCTATTGACTGATTTCCTAAAGAATCTCCACTTAGTTTCCCTGTACCTTTCATAGTAAATTTAGGTGCTTTTTTTGTTGGTACTTTATATATTTCTCTAATTTTTTTCACATTAAAATCGCCCTTAGATAATTGATATTTTGCTGAATAACTTGGAACTTCAGGATTATAATCTATATCACCATTTTTATATTTTTCTAAATTTTTAAAATTAGCATATTGAGCAAAAAATTTGAATTTTTCAATTTTATTTTTTAACTTTTTATCTTTGATTTCTTTATTAAGAATAATTTTATTTTCTTTAAATTTAATTGGGACTTTAATCTCCTTATGTTTAAGTCTACCATTTTTATCTTCATAAACTTTTTCAATATTGTATGATCCCTGGGTTTCTTTAGTATTTCTATTCATGTAAATAACCATGCCTTCTGATACTAATTCACCACCATCCTTTTCAACATTCATTGTTGATTGCAATATCCACTCACCTTTATCATCTTTATCAAACTCTTCATCTCTACATCCTTCTTTATCAAACAAGTCTTCTAAATTTTTAATTGGATACATCTTTAATGTTTTTGAAAAGCTTTCTTTAATTTCATTCTCTTTTTTTAGTTTCATTGAATACCAAATCCCTCCTATGATTAGTACAATTGCTAAAGGTATGATGATGACTAAAAACCATTTTTTAGATATATTCATAGATTCACATCTTTCTATAAAATAATATTGATTATTATTATTATTTTAATATATATTGCCATCTTATCATTAAAAAATTGGATATTCTTTGTACTCAAAAGAAAACTAAGCAATTTTTACATTGCTTAGTCATTCTTCACTTCATTTTACTCTTCTTCTTGTTCTTTAATGAACTGTTCTATTTCTTGAATTTCTTCTCTTTCATATTCATATTCAGGTATGTTTCCAAATTTTTTGTATTCGTAATAATTTTCTCGAGCTAAAAGTCCAAAACCTGAGTTTTTCCAATCAATATAATCAAAGGACACGTTCAATTTACCTTATTTAACATCTGTATATATTTCTATAGTAATTATAATAATCTCAATAATATAAGATTTGTAAACTTACTATTTAAAACTTCTTTATTAATTTTATTGGTCAAATGTAATAATGATCCAATCGATTAGAGCAGCTACACTTCACTGGATAACTTTGATAAGTAGAAGTAATATTAAATAAAGTGTATCCGGTTCACTATAGATTTCAACCACTCTTTTTCTGTGTTATACTACTAATCATTTTCTCTAAATACTGTATATATTTGTAACATTATGAAGTAAAAATTTTAATTGATAGGTATATTAATTATTCTGTAAACCCTAAATATAACCATTCATCTAATATGTCCCATATATTTTCGTCATATATCGGTTCGTCATCATCAAACCAAATAATAGCACTAGAATTATCATTATGTGCTTTTACCACTATGTATCCTCCCATTCCTGTAGCAAAAATAATAATATAATCATCTAAATTAAAATCTATATGAATATCTAAATCTGAAATGACACCCCAATCATATTCACTCATTACCTCAACATCTTTAATTTCTTGCAAACCCATAAATTTTCCAGGAAAGAAGTAAAAAACATTATGAACTTCTTGATAAAATTCCTTTAAATCATTAGGTAACGTTTCTAAATTTGTATTATTGCTATCTAGCCCTCCTAAATAATAAATAGTCTCATTAGTAGGGTGTTGTAAAATATATACAATATAATACTGGTCTTTATTTTTTATTAATTCACAATCTATTAAATTTCTAGACATATAATTCAATACATTTGATAATTTTTTGCTAAATCCATTTTTCCATATCTCAATAGTTAAATTGACTTTTTGTGTTTTATCTTTAGTTAAAAGTACTCTTTTCCATTTGTCTGGTATATTAGCTTTCTCATAATTCTCTACGTAAACAAATGTTGGATCAAATTGTTGAAATTCTACTAAAAATCCCATTATTTACCTGTCCTTACACTTATATATTAATTAACATTTAAATCTACTTTAGAATATTATAATTCAATCTATATGTCTATTATATAAGTTAAATTTATTTTATTTGTAATCAAAAGAAAACTAAGCAACTTTTGCATTGCTTAGTCATTCTTCACGTCATTTTACTCTTCTTCTTGTTCTTTAATGAACTGTTCTATTTCTATTACTTTTTTAATTGGTACTCCGATTTGGGTTTAATTCCGAATTTTTTATACCTATAATAATTGAATCTGGCATATTGCCCAAAATCCGAGTTTTTCCAATCTATATACCCAAATGATACATTCAATTTTCCTTCATTCGTAAAATTGAATTCACATGATGTCCATGCTTCCTGATTTTCCTTTTTAAAAACATCTCTTAATTTTATAAATTTTTCATGAACCTCTATCAATAAATCTTTGTATATTGCTGAGGACACATTATATAACTTTGGAATATCACCACTATAATATATTTCTTTTTCATTTTTCTTAGTGAAAAAGAAAAACACTTCACTGCCTTCATCATTCACATATGATTTTAAATAAATATTTTCCCATTTATCAGGTATCATATCGCTGACTTGATTAGCGATTTCATTATAAAGCTTACTTAATTGTTCTTCAAAAATCATTTCTATTCCTCCTAAGTATTCTTAATGTATCTAGTATGTTTTTCATCATCAATTTCATATTTCACATTGAAACCTTTTGGTCTATGACTGTCCCCACCATATTGCACTTCAATTTTTATATTTTTTACTTCTCCCCCATCTTTAATTCTTTTCTGCCAATCTTTCTCCATCTTATACCATTGACCATTCTCTTTAAATGATCGGTTGATGTATTTACTTTGAGGTACGAGGTTGTCTATATCTTTAGAACCTCCGAATGCGCATGCTATTAAATGACCACCGTCATTATCTGGTAATCGGTCTTCTCTGCCAACTGTTCGTTGCGCGTATGGATTACGTCCGCCATCATGAGGTGTTAGGTCTTCTGCATATACTTCTTTAATACGACCTTTGTGATCCGTGCGATACACATGTCCATGTGGTGTTGTATATTCGATGTTGGCTTTCAATTTTTTTCGCTTCATAAATCCACGTTCATAATGGTCACCATACTCAACCTTTGTAAGGTTTGGGTCTTCTTGATAATGAACATGGTTTTATAGTTTTCAAAAAAGGAAGCTAAGCTCGATTCATTGCTTAACTTCCGGTTGTATATCCTTACCACTTTAGTTTTGACTAAATCCTTAAGCTTTAGTCATTAATTGGTCCAGTTAATTCTGTAATTAATAGGATATGTTCTCGTATTTTTACAGTATCCATATGTGCTACTTCTTCTTTACCACCTAAGGGTAATATAGGTACATATCCAAAGCATTCATCATATGCTGGTGCTTCTTTTGTTTTTAATGCTTCGAAATACATTTGAGGTTCAATATATTCCTTACAAAGTTCATCATCATCTTTATCAATAATCAAATCTAGTGTATAGTCAAAATTCTTTAATAAAATAGTGGTACTTTTATATCGGAATTTTAAAATCCCCATAAATCCATCTTCTTTTTCTACATAAATGATGTCTCCTAATCCTGTCACAAATAATGGTATAGCTTCCTTATAGAATTGTGTTCCGTACTCCATCAATTCTTTATACTCTTCCGGATTTATACTTTTCATAAACCCATCAAAAAATGTACCTAATCCATATCTTTTCCAGAATTCTAAAACTTTATCAGATATTACACTTTCATACTTATCGATAACCTCTTGTGGTACATTTTCTACCTTTTTAAAATCTTTTATTTCTATCATATTAATCCTCCATTAATTTAGACTTATATTTAAATATATTTTTTCTAGTTCTTTCTCATTAAATTTTTTACTTTGTTCGTAAATTTGAAAATCCAAATCATCAATTCTATATTTCCACTGGCTTCCAAGAGATGAATTAATTTTTTTATCTCCTAACCCACCTATGTTATGTGCATACTCACCAGCTATCATATCTGGGTTATGCAATGCTGCTTGCTTCCGAAACATTTTATTTACTCGAGCTTTCGCTTCATGTTTTGAAAAACCTTGATTTAACAATTCTTCTAATTTTTCATTTTTCACCTTATTCCTTGCTTCTTTTTGATAGTGTTTCGCTTCAATATCTCTCCCATTTTTAATATATTTTTCACGATTATCCATATATTCCTTAACAGTTAATTTATTAAGTCCTGCTTCTTGATCCTTAAGTTGTCTATAGAATTCTTTTTCATCATGTTTGATGTTCCTTTTAAAACCAACTGATATAGGTTCAATTCTTTTAATATTTTCTCTAGAATTATTAGTATGACCTACATGTCTACCTTCACTCTTTACCCTACTATCTTTCGGTGTATGTGTCACTTGATGATTTGGTGTGAAACTACGTTGAATATTCTTTATAGATATTCGGAATTTTATAACAAAAAATGGAGTAGATGAATCCTTTTAAATTCATCTACTCCATTCTTATGTATTATTTTTTATAGAAAAAAATCATCTTAATCCAACTACATTTAATAAATTAAGAACAAAAATAATAACTGCTACAATTATTGAAATTTGTAGTAATTTAACACCTTTGGCTTCATCATATTTTTTATATTTCACGCTACATTTTTCTATTTAACAAATTTAAATTCATCTTCTTTATTTTTCTTCATTAAATGCTTTTGTTCTTTTCCTTTATAATCATATTTATATTCCACTTTTTGAATTAAATCATTATGTGCAAATTTGTATGTAGAACCTTCACCAATTCTATCAGGTACATCAATGTTTAGTTTCCAGTCGATTTCCATTTTCAACGTTTTGCTTTTTTTATCATATTTAACAGAATCTTCTTTGATTGTATACTTGTCACCTTGCTGTTTAGCTAATTTAACTTGTTCATCTACATTCTTCTTCACTGATTTCGGTAAGTCATCTTGAGAATTGTGACTACATCCAACTAGACAGCAACTCATTACAATTAATATATATAACAATTTTTTCACTGTATTTATCCACCTATCTTTGTATTAGTAATATCACTATGAAAATAAATAGCCAAATTGCCATTAATAATGGTCTTATTGATATGAGTCTCCATCGTCCTTTTGTCATTCTAAAAATGATATCTATAATAATGTAAATCACAAATATTACGATAAAAATATATATTATGATAATGTTTCCAAATGCAAAATCTTCTTTATACTGTGATGATGCTTTGATTGACATTGTGATCATAAATATAAATGAGATCAATAATGATATTATGCCCTTATATTTAGCTATTTCTAAATTAATTTTCATACTTTCAATTTTGTCATATTTATGTTGTGTAATCATTTTATCTGATGACTTTGTTAGCTCTTGAATCTTTACTTTCAAAGGCCTAGACCACAAACCCCTTACACCCATAATTCCATACAACAACACACCTATATTTAATATGAGCATCAAGTTTTCAAACTGATTTGCACTTTCTTCTTTTATGAGAATCACAGGTATTAAATATAAAATAAGAGCTAAAATATATGTCATTATTGGCAATACTTTAAGACCGCCCGAATGCATTACTGATGTAAAATGCACCAAATAAAATAAACCAAACACGATAATCACAAGTATAATATCCATTATGTGTTAGAGACCTCCATCACTTTGACCTTTACATCAACCCAATTCAAATCATCTATTTCATTTATGATATGATAATATGGTGAAATTCTTCTTAGATTATTTGTTTTAGCGAACTCTTCTATTTCAAGTAATAATTTTTCTTCTTCCTTTGAATAATCAGGACCACTCATTCTTCCATGCAACATTTGATCAATATATAAATATGTCATAAATTTCAAATGCTCATTAGGAACAAATGACTTATCCACAGGCATCATCAATTTTACATTAACTCTACTGTCTTTCATCACCTGTGTATACACCATAATTAGTGGACCATTTTTCTCTAAATCAAAAGCATTTATTAAATTATAAAAATCAATTACACATTCATCGAGTTTGTTAATACTGTAATCAACGTATTCTTTATATACTACATTTCGGTACATTATTTCTGAAAAATTCATTTTATTCATCTAGTTCAACCTCATCTATATTAATTTCAGCATGAATTTCATATACTTCACCACCAAAATAATCAGTCATTACATGATAAAAGGGTTTATCTGACAGGGCTATATTATTTTCAGAAGCAAACGTCTGAATACCTTCATATACAACTTCAAAGTCATCTTCATCAAAACATTTATGAGAAATTGTTGGATAAACTTCCAACGTAGGTTGATACTTAATATTTAATTCAGGTATGTCTTCAATTTCATCATTGAGTGGTATATATGTCACAAAATTAACTTCACCCATACCCACAATCTCTTTATTAAAAATAATGGGTCCCATTGTATATATATCATTCGACACAAAGAACTCTTTAATTCTTTTCATCTCATCTTTCCAATAATCTGGATGAATAGAAAATTCCATTTTCGCTATATGAGGCATTATTAATACATCTAATTCCATTAGTCCCATCCTTTATTATTTTTTAGTTATTTTTGTCATCATTTACTTCTGTATAAACATTTACATACAGTAAATAATATTGAGTAACTATAAAGTTACATGCAAAATAAATAGTAGAGATAATAAAAATATAAAATGTGATTCTGCAATGTTTGGAACAACAAAATATTCTACAATTTTTTGAATATATATCAAAGAAGCTAACCCCTTCAAAATAATGATAGCCACCATCTTATTCTCTTTTGACCAATTAGGAGTAAACATCATTAATAATATACTTAATATATGAGCAGTAGAACAAAATAATAATGTCATAATTCCAAAATACCAATAATTATCCAAATAATAATGATGCTCAGCAGCCACAAAAAAGTATAAATTGTAAAATGTCATATATACAGTATAACTACTTAATATGTTAATTATTAAATAACGCTTTGCTCTTTTTATAGGATTCGTCACTTTTTTTCTAAGAATTGTAAAAGGCCTAGAATATTAATTATAATTGCTATTATCGTAGTTACTACTAGGTAAATCGGTGTATTCTCTATAGTCAAATGAAAGTTATATTGTAAACATGAAAAAAATATAAAAATTAATGAAAATATATTTAAATATTGAATTGCCGGTTTTCTTAATTGATTCAATGATTCTTCCAATTTATTTAACCACCTTTATTTCATATATATCACTTTCTAACACATATATGTATATACAAATAGGACGACATTCTCATTAAACCGTCCTAAACTACATTCTATTCGTTTTATTGTCTTAATCGTGATTGTTGTATTTTAAATACAAGCCATGTACCCATAGTAAATAAAATAATGCCAATGACAAATAATGGTAATCCTAACGTATTAAAAGTTTCACCGTATAATTTTGTTCCTATATCATTAAAATCAGTTTTCATTACAAAGTAAAATAGAATAGACATCAACGTTATGAAAGCGTATGTTCCAATGATTGACAAATATATCGTTGGTTTTGATACAGATTCAAGTGCTTTTGAATTTTTATGTGGTGTGTAGACAAATAACCACATAACATTCAGTGCTACCATTCCAAAGCTACCTACACATAGAATAAATCCATATACACTTATTAAACTTAAAATACCTGCAATTGTTAAAAGTATCCACCAAGTATATTTCATACTACGACACTTCTTTTCTCGTTTTGTTATAACTTAAGATAGAAATACCACTGATTAACCAAGCAATAAATGTTAATAGATTAGCACTAATCACTGCTCCAATAATATGCAAAATACCGCTCATTTTATTATTCACAAATAACTTTTTCATAGCGAAAATACCTAATAAATCTGAAACTAATGAAATTACAAAGAAAATGGCAAATACCGTAACGAATGTCGTTTGAGCTGTTTCTGGACTTTGTACTGTTTCCTTTCCATTAACAGTTGTGGTTAAATCAGGTTGTATAATTCCTGTGGCTGATAAAATTAAAAATAATAAAAACAATAATGTTAAAAAGCTTTGTATGATAACGCCAATTAAAGACGTCACTTTAATTAATTTTTCCATTTATTTTCCGACTCCTTTAAATTATTTTACTTTAATATCCTTATAATCTGGGTGATGTTCTTTCACATATGTTTTAGGATCAATATCTCTCTTATAATAGATTTTGTCATCTTTAAATTCATATGATGCATAGAACAATTCATCTTTATCTTTAAATAGCTTATAACTAAGGATAATCAATTTACCATCTTCAAAAACATAAGTATTCACTTGATTTTTATTGAATTCAGGTGTAACTTGATCACTTTTTTTAACCATCTCTTTATGTGTTTCTTGTTGTATTTCCATTACTTTATCAATGTGACTTTGATATTTATTTTCTTTTTGGTCGTGACTACAACCACTATTGATGATACTCATCATTATAATTAACACTCCTATACAAAACTTTTTCATTAGTTACTCCTTATTATCTATTTTTAATAAATAAGTCTTTCAACTCAAATGGTTTTCTGTCAGCTTTTATAAAGCTTTCCCAAAAATGATAAGCAGGTTGTCCCGACTTTTTATTTTCTCTAAATGAGCGAACATGTAAAAATCTAAAATAAAATGGAATCGCATATAAACCTGGAATCATATATAAAATTGACAATACCTTTGTGACTTTAACTCTATTGGCTAATTCAACATTTGTTTGATCATATTGATAATTTTTCAGTATTTTAAAATAAAAAATAATTTCTAACAATATGGTAATAACATATACACTCATAATTGAAATATAAGAATATAAAGCAACTTTATCACTAAAATTCCAACCGTACTGCAAGCGATTATTCATTAATTCTGCTAACATCGGTGCAAACATCAGTAAAACTGTCATTATAAACGGAATAATTTCAAAAGATAAAAATAGCTTATTGATTTTCTTTATATTTTCCATTGCTTCTCCTCTGCATTACTTTTTATTTTTTTACTAACTCTTAATATTATTAGACAAAATTCAATTTAACTCTATTAGATAATTGTGCTTTTAAAACAATTTGGTATTACAACTATACAAAAATTTAATTAATCATAATCCATGTAAATATACTGTTTATCTATATATTTTAAACTAAATATTTTCAAATAAAAGTATTACTATTATATCTAATAAATGCTATACTATTTACCATAAATATTCATTATTTTAATATACATTTAATATTAAAACTTGAATGTTTTATTACATACTTTTACTTTTATAAAATTTTGGAGGTTGTGACTATGAAAAAATTATTAGCTTTACTATTTGCGTCAGTTTTAATCTTAAGCGCTTGTGGTAGCAAAGATGATTCTTCTAAGGATTCATCAGATAGTGATTCATCAAACAAATCATCTGAAAGCAAGAAAGATTCTGGTAAAACTGATTCTGTTAAAGTTGATTCTTCTGACGATGATAAAAAGAAATCTGACTCTAAATTCGAAAATGATAAATTAACGAGTAAAGATTTTGACATTGAAATTTTAGATACTGAAATCGTTGATGCAAGTAAATATGCAGAAGATGACAAACCAAATATTGCTATTGTTTATGGTGTTAAAAAGAAAACTGATAAAGAAGATGTAACGGCATCATCAGCATTCGATCTAAGCTTTGAAGCTTACCAAGATTCTAAAGATGTTAAAAGAGAATTAAAAACTGGGGATGCTTACGATAGTGAATTAGATAAAAAATACGGCGATAACGATACTGACGAAATTAATAAAGGCGGTAAAGTTAAAGCAGTTAAATTCTACAAATTAAAAGATACTAAAACACCTGTAACACTAAAGGTTAAAGATCCTAACGATTATAGCAACGATAATCTTGCTAAAAAGGAAATCAAGTTAAAATAATACAAGTAAAGTGGCTGGATAGATTGTTCGCAATTATTTGGCCACTTTTGTTAAATAAATCAATTCTAATTGGGGATAACAGCAAATTTTGGGAGGATACGATATGTCGAAGAAACTTAAAATCATCTTACCTATCGTGGTCGGATTATTACTTGTACTGGGAATAGCTTGGGGCGTATATGCTTTTATTACTAATACACCCAAGAATACATATTTATTAAGTGAAAAGAAAACAGCTAAGAACTTAAATTCATATGTAAATGATCGTTTCGAAAATGAAATGAAATTCCAAGAAAAATATAACGATAATTCATTCTTATCTAAATTCGAAATTACTGCAGATGCCTCTAAAGATTTTATCGAAGATCTTGGATTACCTAAATCTGTAGTAGATGGTACAAAACTTAAAGGTACCGTTGGTCATGATCCTAAAAGTAAGAAAAGTACTGTCAGTTTGTCACCTACAATCGTTGATGAAGAAATCGGTAAATTCCAAACTAGTGCTGATGATAAAAATCAATATTATCAATCACCGTTCTTCAAAGATACTTATAGTATCAAAAACTCCGAAATCATTGATGGATTAGCTGAATTACAAGATGTTGATGCATCCGAACTTAAAGATAAAGGCTATTCAAATGTTAATTTCAACCTGAATAATCAACTGGGTGTATTGCAAACTCGACAAGATGATGTTGACAAAATAACTAAACGCTATACAGATTTAATCGCGGATAAGCTAGATGAAGATGATTTCAAAAAAGGCGATAAAGAAAAAGTGAAAATTGATGGAGAAACTAAGAAAATCAAACCTGTTACTTTAACTATTAGCAGAGAAAAAGCTAAGAAAATAACTGTCGCTGCATTAAAAAAAGCTAAGAATGACAAAGAACTTTTACGACTTTCAAACATGAATGAAAAAGAGTATAACAAATCAATAAAAGATGCACTCAAAGATGCTCAGGATGCTCAAGATAAAGATTTCCCTAAAATCGAATCTAAAATTTATCAAGAAAAGCATCAAATATTAAAACGAGATATTACAATCACTGATTCTGATGATAAAAAAATCACTATCAAAGGTACTAATAAAATTGATGATGACTTAAAAGTAAATTACAAAGTTAATGCAAAAGATAATACTTTTGAAATTAAAGGTACATCTAAGAAAAAAGATGATACTTACAAAGATAAATACACATTAACAAGCAGTATTGACTATGATCGCTATACACTTGATATCGACAATAAAGAGACCCAAAGTGATTCAAAACGTAAAGATGCTGGTACTGTAACTATAGATGATGGTACAGATAACTATGATATTGACTATGAAAATAATTTAGATACTGATACAAAGAATAATCAACAAAAACAGAAGCTTAATGTAGAGTTTAAAATAGAAAATGAACCTATTAACATCATTTTAAATGCAGATACCAAATTAAAAGAAAAAATTGACTTTGATACAAAAGGTGCTAAAGATTTTAATGATTTATCTGAAAAAGACAAAGAAAAACTAGCCAAAGAAATCAATAAAAGTTATAAAGATAATTTCAAAAAAATAACTAAAAAATTAGAAGATTAAGTAGCTAGAGAATGATATATCAAATGCATTTTCAAACTATTGATTGGCTCATACCCCTGTCCATTTCAATATAGGATATCGTAGCCAATACAACCATACGGGGTGGGACATAATTTCCACCCCATTTTTCATATCATTTAATAGGAGTGGGTATATGAAAGCATTAAAATTGTTTCACATCTACCACTCTTTTTTATTGAAGAAGTGGTATTTATTTTTATATTTATTACTGATGATTATGGCTTTAATCACGACACTAACAATTCTACAACAACTTAACCAAGATCAGTCATCTTTCAAGATAGGCATCGTCGACAAGGATCATTCCAAAGAAACTCAACTTATTTTAGGGTCTGTCGGTAAAGGGAGTCACTTAGGTAAAAATGTCTCTCTCAAAAAGCATGACGAACATCAAGCACATCAATTATTACAACAACAGAAATTACAAGGCTATTTTGTCTTTGATAAAGGTATGACTAAGGCTTTTTATAAAAACGGCAGTCTTCCTATTTCAGTTTATACATATGACAAACAGTCCACTAAAAGTGTAGTCATTAACCAACTCACTCATTCTGTGTATGACCGCTTAATGTTGTCAATGGGAGGCATTCTAAGTTTCACTCATCTTGCGGATAAGCCTTCTGACAATGAGACATTAATGACGATGACTGACATGCTATTTACAGGTCTCAATCGTACTGGTGCCTTCGATTATGAACCTATCAATATCTATGACACTGGTAGTTATTATGTGGTGACTGTTTATTTACTTTCAATATATATCCTATGTCTCTCACTCTATACTGTACTTAAAATGAACCAAGAATCTGCATTAAAAGAGCGATTACAAATGTTTCACTTTTCCTATGAGAAACTCACACTTGTCCGTGGGTTTATCGCTTGGTTTTACACGCTACTATGGTCAGCTATAGGGTTTATTTGGATTCATCATGCACTAGATAGTCCCTTTAGAAAATACAATTGGCCTACAGTAACTATTGAATTACTATACTTTGTAACAATGATGATCTTATGCTTAATCATAATCGATTTATTAGCTAAATCATGGTTGAATCTACTATTAAAAGTCGGTTTAAGCATCATAATTATTGGATTTTCTGGTATCACTGTCCCAACCATTTTCTTCCAACATATATTTAATAATATGATAGTCAGTCAACCATTTAGTTTAGTCACTAATCAGATGCTAGAAATTACATTAAATAATTACATTTTAGATACACACCCTGCTTTTTATTCTAGTTTGGTTGTATTGATTGTGATGTTAATACTTGTACTTGTTTGGAGGTATCGCCGATGAAACCTTATATTCAACTTGTGATTAAAAAACAATGGCTAGCTTATTTGATCTTGATATTGACGATTGTCTTAACATTAACTGCCTTATGGTTAGGTCAAAAATCTGCAAACCAAACGTTTAAAATTCCAATAGCAGTACAAGATATGAGTCATACCCAATCATCTAAGCAACTCATACATCAAATTAATCAAAGTAAATATGTTGATGTTCGTCAACTATCTGAAGACGACTTTTATATCGATGATTTAGTAAAGAAAAAGGAAGTCATGGCAAGCCTACAAATTCCTAAAGACTTTGATCGCAAACTTAAAGACAACAATTTAAAAGCTGCCTTGCCGTTATATGGACGTGATGATTTCATAGGTAGTATCGCCATTGAAATCATAAGTCGTTCCTTATATGAACAGCAAATTCCAAATATTATATATGAACATTTAAGTGATATAAAACAATCTAAAACAATGTCAGACATTCAAAAGCAATACAACAAAGACACGCCCAAATCACAAATGACTACGCATGCAATCAATCATAATGCCAATCAATCTATCTCTATCGGCATTGTATTTGCCGTTGTGATATGGGTCAGTGTGATTCAAATTCTATTACATCAACGTCTTAAGCAAGATGCACCACTTCATCGACTATTCCTGACTAACAATAGTCAGCACAATCTCTACAGTACCTATATCATCACGCACGTTCTGATTTTATTAGCTGTATTATTACTCATTAGTATAGGCATGCACCAACCTTTGAGTATATGGTTTTACTTGAAATCAATCATTATATTAGTAGTTTACGAGTTCGGTATGGCATTACTTCTATTTAAAGTAAATGTCTTAAGTCATCGTCTATTTATGGCGATTGTGTATGCCATCATATTAAGTGTGGTTTATATATGGATTCAATTATAAAGGAGTGTGATAAATATGATAGACGTTCAAAACGTAGCGAAACATTATAAGAAGAAGCACATTTTCGATTCACTAAATATGTCATTTCAGAACAATCTCATCACGATTCTATTAGGTGAAAATGGTGCAGGTAAGTCTACGTTATTGCGCTTAATTGCTGGTATTGAAAAGGTCGATGCAGGTAGCATTCAATATTTTGGAAAGGCATTAACTAAACGTCAAATCAGACAATTAGTGGGTTATGTACCACAAGACATCGCATTATTTGAACATATGACTGTCGAAGAGAATATTCAATTTTTCAAATCATTATGTGAACATCCAATATCAGAAGAGACGATTCAATGTTATTTAAAACAACTTAATTTTGATGAAACCAAAGCTAAAGTTTCGAAGCTATCTGGTGGTAATAAAAGAAAAATCAATATATTAATCGGACTACTTAGCCAACCTAAGATTTTAATTCTAGACGAACCAACTGTCGGTATCGATCTCGAATCTAGATATGATATCCATCATTTATTAGAACAATTAAAATCTCAATGTTTAATTATTATGACCACACATCATTTAGATGAGGTTGAAGTATTAGCTGATCACATTAAAATTATCGGTCAAAATCCTTTTTATCGTCATGTTCTTGAAGACAAAGGGATGGCTTATGAAAAATATAATAATGCATTAACTTAAAACATAGTTAAAGGAGAATTTATTATGAAAAAATTAATTAGTGTATTTATTTTAGCCTTAGTATTATGTTTAGCAGGTTGTAGCAATAGTAATAATGATAAAGATTCACATAAAAATGATGAGAAAAAATCAGAATCTAAAGCTAAAAGTAAAAGTGAACGTTTTAAAGAATACGATGACAATAGTGAAGCGTATGAAGAAGCTAAGAAAAAGTATAATAAACAAAAACCAATCTCTATGCTTAATAAATTAGATCCAATAATGACAGATAAAACTTTTACTAATCAAAAAGGAATGCAAGGTTGGAAAGATTATAAGAAATTAATGGATAAAGTAAAGCTTGCTGATTATAAATATACTAAAGAATCTAAGGGTTCTTCATTAAACGATGTTGATGCATTTTTCAAAGATAAAAAAGATGTAAAACGTCAAAAAATGGATGCAGGCGAAGATGGTATTAAGCAAGTTAATTATTGGTATGTCACTGGCTCTGGTAAAAAAGTCGGCAACACTAATTACCCAGAATATTATACTGAAATCATGACTAAGTATAAAGACGGTAAACTTATTTATGCTTCTGTTGAACCAGGTCTATATCATGTAAGTTTCAGTGATGCTGTAGAAAATAAAGATTTCACTAAAGTTAAAAATTTAAACCAATTATTAAAACTTAACCAATCAAAACCTGTACCATATAGTGTAGCTCAAATGAATTATGAAGCACTTCCAGTTACTAATGTGTCAATCTTAGTTAAAGGTGAAAAGGAAAAAGACGATTCTAACTATTTAGCTTATTTTAATTTCTCACCTGTTAAGTATGATAAAGATAAAAATCATGAAGTAGTGAGTGTTAATGGCGCTCCGTTTGAAAGTGCACAAGCAGACTTTGGTAACTATGCTTATGTCGCTATGCAAAAAGGCATGAAAGACGCCGAGTAATATAAAAATATCCTCAACTTAAATGGATGAACACCATTGAATATAGAGTGATGATTGATTCACACTTTTCAATACTATTCATACCACAAGTTGAGGATTTTATATTTATGTTTCTTCATTTAGAGTTCTTTTTTTATATAATAATCTACCTTTAGACAAACCGCAGACTTACCCTTACCTTATCCTTCTGCATTCACTTGACCGACTGTTACAGTTGATACATAGCCTTCTTTAACTACAAATTGTAACCTTGTAGCATCACTTTGATAAACATAAATACCATCATCAGGATATTGTGCATCATTACTTGTATGTGGGATATGTTTTAGCTTTGATGAATCATATACGTCCTTCATCTGTTGTAATGACACACTTGGATTTGCTACTGAAAATCTCACACTCGATGCTGAATGGGAATCGATAACTGTGATATCTTGATCAAACACATGCTTGTTATACGTTGATTTTCCATCATCGTTTGATACAACTTGGTAACCATTAAATGAAACAGTTCCTTTATCTAGTGATTTTAGAAATGATTCATCTAGTAAAAATTGTGCGTGATTACCGACATTTCCCGATTGTTTAAACTGAGTATCACGAGTATCAGTATTTACAGATGACATATTTGTTTGATTAGTTTGCGCATGTGCTGAACCATTCATCGGTATCACAGTTAACGTACAAATTAACACGAGACCTGACCATCGAATTAACTTCATTTTCAATCTCCTTTACATTAAATATATTGATACATTTAATGTAACAATAACTTGATAATCGGAGACCTATCTTCCCCAGTTGATGGTTAGCAATGCCTATACGTCTAATCTAGTAACCTATCATCAAGGCGATAGACATTGCTGTAGCACAGATAATGATCCATACAACAATGAGTTTCCATGCAAATTTTAGCCATTGTGTATATGAAATGCGCGCAACTGCTAAAGCACCCATCAGTGTTGCTGATGTCGGGAATAATATATTACTAATGGCGTCTCCATATTGGAAGGCTAGCACTGTAATTTGTCGATTGATGTGTAGTAAATCTGAAATAGGTATCATGAGTGGCATTGTTGTTAAAGCTTGTCCTGAGCCTGACGGAATAAAGAAATTCAATATAAATTGTAAAACAAACATCACCATGATGACTAATGAAGCAGGTACGTCAGATAATAGTGTTGTCATACCATGTACAATCGTATCGATGATTTTACCATTTTCTAATAACACGACAATCCCTTTAGCAATACCCACGACTAAAGCACCATAGAGAATATCTTGCATCCCTTTAACTAGTGCATCAAATGTTCCGTTAAATCCAAGTCCAGCGACTAATCCAGCTACGATACCAGCCAATAGAAAGTTGGCACTCATTTGTGTAAACGTCCAATCATACTTAAAAATACCAAATACATTAAATAAAATCGCACCAAGAATCAATGCTAGACTGAAAGCTTGCCTCTTACTAAAATGTTGATATTCAATTTCTGTATTAAGTTGTCCTTCTTCTTTTTCCAACTCATAAACAATACTCTTCGACTTATTCTTTTTAACTTTATGACCGTAAAGCATGACTGTAGTAATAGCTGCAGTGAGTATAAAGACGTATATAATCGTACGTAATCCCCAACCAGAGAACAATGGTAACTCAGCTACTTTTTGCGCAACACCAACAGTAAACGGATTAAGCATACCACCCATAAATCCGCTTCCGGCTCCTAATATGACTACCGCTGCACCTGTTAATGCATCATAACCAAGTGTACGAGCAATCAACACTCCTATAGGTACAAAAATAATCGTCTCCTCTGATAAACCGATAGAAAACCCTAAAATTGAAAAGGCCGTCATCGTCAGTGGAATCATTAAAAAATTGGCTTTGCCTAATGTACGCATTGCTTTGTTCACACCATTTTCAAATGCACCTGTTTGGTGAACTATCCCAAATGCGCCGCCTACTAAAAATACGTAAAATACAATTTCTCCGCCACTTACCAAACCTTCTGGCACTGCTCTAAAAATATCTAAAAATGATAAATGCTGATTCGCAACTTCATGATAAGAACCAGAAACAACTACTGTTTGACCACTTTTCTTTTCTCGAGCATATTCCCCCGCTGGTATCACATAAGTCATTATCCAAGCAAATATAATAACCATTAATAATAAAGCATACGTATGAGGTGTTTTAAATTTGAACTTCTTCGATTTTTCTTTTTTCATATAATTAATCCCCTTTTTAAATCATTGAAGTTAATATTTTTATACCGATACCCTATTCTCAGAAAATTAACAATAATTTATTGATTACGTCTAAAATATTTAATTACACGCTTCACAAATCAATAATTTATGTCATGCATACTATAGTCCAAATAATACACCTCATTTTGCGTATTACTTTTGTATCCATATAAATACATATCGAAAAATATAAAATAATTATTTAAATTTATATTAGTAAAAACACTTTAGAAAGGAGTCATAATGATGAAACTTATTTTCATTTTATGTTTATCAGTATTTCTAGTTTTAGCTGGTTGTAATTCAGACGATAAAGTATCTACTAAATCTCAGAAAACTAAAACTGATATAGACTCAAAAAAACAGGAAATTCATAAAGACCAAGGAAATAGTAAAAAAGACACAAATAAATCGGCGATTCATTTATCAGATAAACAAAGATTGGCATTAGCTTTTTATGCTGACGAAGCAGGTCAATATACATTAACAAAAAATGAAATCCTAACAGGTATATATGAATATAAAAAAGGAACAGAAACTGAAAAAGCACAAACAGAAGATATACTGTTAGAAAAAATGCCTCCGATAAATAATGCACCAACTGGAATGCATTTTTATTATGTGTATCCTCCTAAAGGTCAATTTGCTTCAATTATAGGTATGAATAAGAATAAAATTTTTATGTGTGGTACTCAAGGTGCTGTAACTGATTATCAACTTTTATTGAAGTCAGGGATAGAATTAGATATTAATAATCTATATCAAAAAAATAAATATAATAAATCTTTACCTGAAATGGAAAAGAAAATAAAAATTGTTAATAGAGATGAAAGCATTAAATTATTTGACCCCGATAAAAATAATATCGGTATGATGGCTCATATGAGAAGTCAACTATATAGAATGATTCGTGAATTTGGTGGAGAATTAAATAACAATGCATATCTTTGGGATAACATTAGATTAGACAAAGATGGTAATTGGACTGTTAATTATCGTAATCATGATGGTGAAATTTTGGGAACATACAAATTTGTAAACGATAAACTTATTAAATTAGATCAAAATGGTAATAAGATAAAAGAAAAGAAAATTACTATTAGAGAAGAATAATACACCAAATATAGGGATTTAGTAGATACATATAACTACTAAATCCTTCTTTTAATTACTAATTTCTTATTTCACGATCTATATTTCTTCATTTTCTTCACGATAATCTACTAATAATCTTGGAAGATTAATATCAACATTATTAATTAATACATCAATCTTATTATCTTTATTCATAATCGTTTCCACAGACATTTTTACTTTTGAGTACTGACCTACATAGGTTGTCTAATAGAACTTATTATTATAAAAAACACATCAATTCCAATAAGGAACTGATGTGTTTGTGAAGGGTGTTTAGTGTTATGGGTTTATTTCTTTTTATAATGTAACTGGGATCTTCCCTTTAAAATTGACGTAACGGTAGGCTTTTTTGACCGCTTCATCGTCGGGTGGTTCAACATTTTCTAATTGATATGGGATGCCTAAATTTTTCCACTTATGCACGCCGAGTTGATGATAGGGTAAGATTTCAAATTTTTCTACGTTATCTAGAGAATTAATAAATTCTCCAAGTTGGATGAGGTCTTCTTTATCATCTGAGATACCTGGCACTAGGACGTGACGAATCCATACAGGTTGTTTCATATCTGACAATTTACGGGCAAATTTGAGTATATGTGTATTGGGTTTGCCTGTTAATTTAATATGTTTCTCATTATTAATATGTTTGATGTCTAATAATATAAGATCCGTATGTTTCTGTAGTTCATCAAAGTGTCGATTAAACGCTGGTGTATCATTGACGCATCCTGCAGAGGTATCAAGACACGTATGCACACCATTTGCTTGTAGTTCTTTGAATAACGCTTCTAGAAATGGCATTTGTAGTAATGGCTCGCCACCACTTACGGTCACGCCGCCACCAGATGCATCAAAGTAAGGTTGATACGGTAATATTTCATTAACCATTTCATCTACAGTAACTTCTCTTGATGGTTCATTGATTTTCCAAGTGTCTGGATTATGACAATATAAACATCTTAATAAGCAACCTTGTGTAAATAATATATATCTAATACCTGGTCCATCGACTGTGCCCATACTTTCGACGGAGTGTAAGTGTCCTTTAAGCATTTTGCTCCCACCTTATTTTCTACATTTGTTCGTGGAATGTACGTGAAATGACATCCAATTGTTGTTCGCGTGTTAATTTAATGAAGTTAACTGCATAACCAGATACACGGATTGTTAATTGTGGATACTCTTCTGGATGTTCCATTGCATCTAATAATGTTTCTCTGTTAAATACATTGATATTTAAGTGATGACCATGTTGCATTGCATAGCCGTCTAACATACTTGTTAAGTTTTTATTCTGAGCTTCTTCTTCTTTACCTAATGATTTTGGTACGATACTAAATGTATTTGAGATACCGTCTTTACAGCAATCATAAGGAATTTTAGCAACAGAACTTAATGAAGATAATGCACCTTTTTGGTCTCGACCATGCATTGGGTTTGCACCTGGTGCAAATGGTTCGCCTGCTTTACGACCGTCTGGTGTGTTACCTGTTTTCTTACCGTAAACAACGTTAGATGTTATTGTTAATACACTCATTGTATGTTCTGAGTCACGGTATGTTTTATGGCTACGTAATTTTGTCATGAAGCGTTCAACTAAGTCGACTGCGATATCATCCACACGGCTATCATTATTACCATATTTAGGGAAGTCGCCTTCGATTTCAAAGTCTGTAACTAGACCTTCTTCATTACGGATAGGTTTTACTTGTGCATATTTGATTGCTGATAAAGAGTCAGCTGCTACTGATAATCCAGCAATACCTGTTGCCATCGTACGAATAATATTTGTATCATGTAACGCCATTTCAATACGTTCATAACTATATTTATCGTGCATGTAATGAATGATATTTAATGAATTAATGTATACACCTGCAAGCCAGTCCATCATTTTTTCAAATTTCTCAAATACTTCATCATAATCTAATACGTCTGAATGGATACCTTCATAACTTGGACCTACTTGTTTGCCAGATTTTTCATCTTTACCACCATTGATAGCATATAATAATGTTTTAGCTAAGTTAGCACGAGCACCGAAGAATTGCATTTGCTTACCGATTTTCATTGCTGATACACAACATGCGATACCATAGTCATCGCCATAGCTTTCACGCATTAAATCGTCGTTTTCATATTGAATTGAGCTTGTTTTAATACTCATTTTTGCACAATAGATTTTAAAGTTTTCAGGCAATCTTACTGACCAAAGTACAGTTAAGTTTGGCTCAGGTGCAGGACCTAGGTTATCTAATGAATGTAAGAAACGGAATGAGTTTTTCGTAACTAATGGTCTACCATCAATACCTACACCACCGATAGATTCAGTTACCCAAGTTGGATCACCAGAGAATAATTCGTTATAGTCTGGTGTACGTGCAAATTTAACGATACGTAATTTCATAATGAAGTGGTCAATAATTTCTTGTACTTCACTTTCTGTAATGTCACCGTTTTTCAAATCACGTTCAGCATAAATATCTAAGAATGTTGATGTACGTCCTAAACTCATAGCAGCACCATTTTGTTCTTTGATTGCTGCAAGATATGCTAGGTATAACCATTGCACCGCTTCTTTAAAGTTCGTAGCTGGTCGGCTTAAATCAAATCCGTACATTTGTCCTAGTTCTTTTAATTCATTTAAGGCACGATATTGTTCGGATAATTCTTCTCTTAATCTAATCACATCTTCTGACATTTCAGTAGACATTGTATTAAAGTCTTTAAGTTTTTCTTCCATTAAGAAGTCAATACCATATAATGCCACACGACGATAGTCACCGATGATACGTCCACGGCCATATGCATCTGGTAATCCTGTAATTATTCCAGCTTTTCGACAATTTAACATTTCTCTGGAATATGCATCGAATACTCCTTGGTTATGCGTTTTACGATAGTCTGTAAAGATTTTTTCTGTTTCTGGATCTAATTCATAACCGTATGCTTCACATGCTGCTTTAGCCATACGAATACCACCGAACGGTTGCATTGAACGTTTAAATGGTTTCTCTGTTTGCACACCGACAACTGTTTCTAAATCTTTGTCTAAATATCCAGCGTCATGTGATGTGATTGTGGATGCTACTTTCGTATCCATATCCCACATGCCACCGCGTTCACGTTCTTCTTTAGATAATTGCATCACTTGGTCCCATAATTTTGATGTTGCTTCAGTTGGACCTTCTAAAAAGGCATCGTCACCTTCATATAATGAATAATTTAGTTGAATAAATTCTCTCACGTCTACATGTCTATTCCAACGACCATTTTTAAAACCTTGCCAAGCACTAGTATGATGATTTGTTTCTAACATACTGTTCGCCTCCATTTCGTTTTGTTAACGTTTTCACATGTAGTGTAGCATGTTTATTGTGATTATTTTCACATTATTTATGACTAATTTTCAACTAAAATATGGCTGATTAGCGAACCTGTATCTTAAATTAATACAGAATTACATTTTTATTCACTGTTACATAACAGATTTATAAATATCATAAATTCAAAATTAAAATACTTACATAAAAATCAAATGAATTCATTTCTTATATACCATTATTATACTAATAAAATATGTTAAACTTATTTCGTGTACAATTAGTTGGTTATTTGGTAAATCACGTTAACAATATAAAAGGAGTTTTGTGTGATATGAAAAAGTTGTGGACTGTGCTATTGATGGGATTACTAGTACTATCAGCATGTTCAAATCATCATTCTGAAGGAAAAAATGAAGCGAGCAAACAAGATGGTAATAAGCAGAATCAATCTCACAAGAAAGTTAAAAAAGATGGTAAAACTTATATTGACGGTATCTTAATGGTGAATAAGCAAATTAAATTACCAAAAGACTATAATCCTGGGGAAAATCCTAAAGCAGTGAAAGCATTAAATAAAATGATTACTGACGCGAAAAAAGATCATATCAATTTATACAAAATTAGTGGCTTCAGAAGCTATCAAACTCAAATTCAATTATTCAATAATTATAAAGCTAGAGACGGTGAAAAAGCAGCTAATAAATATAGCTCTAAACCAGGTCATTCAGAACATCAAACTGGTTTATCATTCGATGTGGGTGCACAAGGGTCTGATAAAAACCTATACCGCAGTTTTGGTAAAACCAAAGAAGGTCAATGGATTAAACGCCATGCAGATGAATATGGCTTTATTATTAGATACGGTAAAGGCAAAGAAAATGAAACTGGCTATCAATATGAGCCATGGCATTTACGCTATTTAGGTAAAGAGAAAGCCAAAGAAGTCAAAGATTCAGGCCAAAGTTTAGAATCTTATTTAGGTTTATATCCTAAAAAATAATAAAAATACGGCTGAGATATTCATGAGGAATGAGTATCTCAGCCTTTTTAATTCTATTATTTTGCTTCTCCCACAACAGTAAAGCGTTCATTGATGTGTTGAGGATTTTCAATTTCGTCTACTAATGCAACGGCATAATCCACATAACTGATATAGCTATTTCCTTCAGAATTAACAATTAATTGATCTTTACCAGATTGGTAATGACCTGTTCTAACACCCTCTGGATCAAATTCTGCAGCAGGGCTAAGGAATGTCCATGTTATACCTTCTGAGTTGCGTAATTCTTTAAGGTTTTGTCCCTGACCACTTGCTGAAGGTTTAACAATATCAGGAAATTCTGGTGTGTCGATTAATTGAACTGTATGTGCATCATCTATATATAGACTTCCGGCACCACCAACAATAATTGCTCTTGTATCTGTTCCTTTTAAAATATCAATTAAATGACGGCCTGCATTGATATGTCCTTCTGAATCTCCTAATGGTGCACCAAACGCATTAACAACAACTTCAAATGATGCTATGTCTTTAGTTGTTAAATCATGAATGTCTTTCTCGATAACTTCTACTTCCGTATTTGTTATTTTTGATGCATTTCTCACGATGGCAGTTACTTGATGCCCTCTATCTAAAGCTTCTTTTAACACAAGTTGTCCTACTTTACCTGAAGCGCCAATAATTCCTATTTTCATTGTTAAACTCCTCCATTTATCTCTTTTAAGATTAATTACATTTTGAAATATGTTCGCTATGTTTGCAAACGTAACAGTTGCAGTTACACTTTTATCTTTTATCAATATGCTTAATTTTTAATTAAAAAAAGCTAGCACTTTACACTTAGCGCTAGCTTTATACGTCATCATTTGATTAAAACTTTTTGTAATAAATTTTGATACCTATGATGGTCAACATACCTAGTAATACCAGTCCGGCAATTGCCATACATACGTATAGAAAAATCATGCCCCAATGTGTCGTAGGTTTGACTTCCACAGTAGGCGCTTTATGTCCTTTCATAAATTGACGATTGTAATCTACATATAATTGATTATCGTCAGACACTTTTAATTGATATTTACTTTTATCTTTAGGTACTAAATCATATAAATCTTTTTTCACTTCGTATTTTTTACCATCTATTTCATGCTCACCTTTTGAAATGACTTTACGGTAGTCGTATTGCTTAAATGCATGTTCAGTTAAAGCATTCGCAAGTTTTTGGCGGGCATGCTTCGCTTGTTCATCAGGGTACGGCTTAACATTAAATATACCTGTTACGATTCTTAAATGATTTCGTTTAGCAGTTAATTCTAAATTGTATCCATTGTCACTTGTGCCTGTTTTTAAACCATCAACATCTTTCATACCATCTGCTTCATTAGGTAATGATGTATTGGTATTATGTAATTCTTGATTTGACTGCTTATCTTTAGATAGTTTTGTAATTTTTAAAACATCTGGATGTGCATTCAATATATGATTACTTAATAATGACATATCACGTGCAGTTGTATGTGAAATTGTATCATCTTTATAACTTTTTGGCTCATATGGTTTTAATATTTTATTATTAGCACCACTTGGATTCGTAAACTTTGTATCCTTCATGCCTAAGTCTTTAGCTTTTTGATTCATTCTATCTGTGAATTTCGAAGAACTACCATCAATATGTTCTGCCAATACTAATGTCGCAGCGTTACTTGATTCTAATGCAGCTTGCTTCAATAATTGATTGATTGTAACGGTTGTTCCTTCTTTAAGTGGAAATGTAGTTAAATTAGGTAATTCTGACATTTTTTCATATCGTGATGTTATTTTCACTTTATCATTCATTTTAATTTTGCCTGATTTAATATCATCATAAACCAAATTCATCGTCATCAATTTAGTAGTAGATGCTGGATCTACTTGAGTATTTCCATGATAATCATAAAGTATTTGACCATCTTTAGTTGTTACGATCATCCCTTTTGGATTGTATTGCTTATCAATATCTTGATGTTCTTGTTTAGCAACATCGACTGGAGACTGTTCAGCAAAAACAGTTGGCGATATTAAGACTAAACACATCATAATCATCATTAAACTAGTAAAAACTTTTTTCAACGATGCTCCCCCTTTAGTTTGCTTTACGCAATCATTCTTAAAACTAGATGTAAGTTGCATTAATATACATTACTGAAGTCATTAACGTTTTTCGCACAAAACACTTTTAAATCCGCAAATTAAATTAATTATATGTATATTGCATACGCATAAGTATTATAACGCAAACTTATATCCAATTTAAAATCAAAATCAAATTTATTCGTTTTTATTAATTTAATCATTTGAACCGGACATCATGTGTCCTCTTAAAAGCTTTATTACTACTTCTATATGCAATGCCTTTGAATTTATTTCAAAAAATCAAATACGTGGTTGCATTGAAAATAATCTTATTGTAGTATACTAACCATATCTAGTATATAAAATATATTTAAAGGGAGGGTAAGTATTTATGCGCTTAGGATTACTATTAATTAGACTGATGTTAGGTATTACATTTACAATACATGGATCACAAAAGGTATTTAGCGGATTTAAAGAGCCTATGGAAATGATGTCTGGGTTAGGATTCCCTGCATTTTTAGGAATTATATTAGGATTATTTGAATTTATCGGTGGTATTTTAATGATTATCGGATTATTTTCAAATTACGTTGCTGCTGGATTTATCGTCATTATGTTAGGCGCCCTATTTACAGTACACTTATCACAAGGTTACATGGCTTCTGAACTCGTCATCTTGTTACTAATTATGAGCATTGCGGTTATGGTTTCTTATAACTGGAAGAAATTATTGGAAATATATTAAAAAAATTGAAGCCTGAGACATTTTACTTATGTCCCAGGCTTGATCTTCATATAGAGGATTTATTTTAATCGTCTTTTTGATTGTCTAATACTTTTCCAGTTTTAGCATCGACAGTCACTTCATGCTTTTCTTTACCTTTTTGTAGATCAAAGTTATAAACTAACTTGCCATCATCTTTTGATAATGACCACTCTTTCACATCTCCATCAAAGTCTTTTTGCGCTGATTTAATAGCATCTTTATAATTCTTCACATCACTGTATTTAAATGTGTCATTCGACTGATTAGATTCACCTTTTTCAGTTTCTTTGTGAATCACTTTTTTATCTTTATCATTGATGATAACTTCAGACTCTTTATTATTTTTCGTATCTTGTTGTTCAACTTTATAGACCCAGTCACCATTTGATTTCTCATAAGAAATATCTTTTAAATCTTGGTTTTTATATGTTTGTTGTGCCTTTTTAATTGCATCTTCAGGCTTTGTCTCAATATCTTTAACCGCTACAGTGGCGTCTTTCGTACCTTCATCTTTCTTATTTGAAGCAGAATCACTGCCACCGTTACCGCACGCACCTAATAAAATGGCTGCTGATGATAATAAAGCTATTGTTTTAGTATGTTTCATTACTAATCTCTCCTTTATATTAGATAATTTTTCATTCCCGCTCCCAATATAAAGAAACTAATAGTAAACAAATGTAAATAATCTGTAAAAAATCAAATGCGTGTTGTCAAATTCCTATTTATACATTATTTGTTTACAGTTTCATGAATTGTTTGTTTAAAGGACTTAGTATGTGTTGCTACTAATTCATCATCTATATCCATTGTATATGTCAAATTACCATATATTTTATTCATAGCTCTATTTTGGGATAAATATTTTAATATTAATCTTGGTATTGGTATTTCAATGATATTTATTTTCTTTCCAAGTTCTTCTCTGATAAATGACAAAGCTTGATTAGTTGCCATATATGATTCGTTTTGTGGATGAGTAATTGTATTAAAGCGAATGTTCATTAAATGTTGTATATGTTGACACAATGTATCTATATACAACACACTCCTTTCGTTATTTATTTTAGGAAAGACTGGTAGTAGCGAAGCAACTTTAATCAATTTCATAAAATTTCCTGGTGCATTTTTTCCATATACCATTGGAGGCCTAACAATGTTTACAATAAAGTTCTCATCATCATACGATTTTATTTTTTCCTCAGCTAACCATTTTGATTTTCCATACATAGTTTTCGGTTTACATGGTGTATCTCTAGATATTTCTACAGATTGATTTAAACTACCTTCTTCTCCATAAACGCTCATAGTACTAAAGAATATAAATTGCTTTACACCTTGTTCTTTAGCTTTATTCACTAACTCTATAGACATATGATAATTAACATTCATATAATCTAACATAGATGCATTTGGCATATTATTATGGACAAGTGCAGCTAAATGTATGACCACTTCTATTTCAGTAAAATCCTTTTTCTTCCAATTAATTGATTTCATATTTAAACGCTCTACTTGATAGCCACAACTAGAAAGGTATCTCTCTAAATGATTACCAATATAACTTTTCTCACCTGTAATTAAAACTTTTTTTCTCATTAATGACTAATCCCTTCAGAAGAAATAGTATTTTGTATTGTTTTATAGATAATATACATATCTAATTTAAAAGATTGATTATCTAGATAAAACTTATCATATCTTACCTTTTCATCGTCTGAAATATCATCACGTCCCATTACTTGTGCTAACCCTGTCAAACCAGGTTTTATAGTATGGATTTTTTCCTTAGTTCTTTTTTCTATCAATTCATATTGATTATATAGAGCTGGACGAGGACCAACTACTGACATATCCCCATTAATAATATTAAAAAGTTGGGGTAATTCATCTAATGAAGTTTTACGTATAAATTTGCCTGTTTTAGTAATATAATCTGTAGGATCTAATAAATCTGTCGCTACATTCGGTGTATCTATTCTCATTGATCTAAATTTATAAATATTAAATAGTTTATTATATAATCCCGGACGCTTTTGTTTAAAAATTACATCCCCTTCAGTCTCTAATTTAATTGCAATCGAAACAATGATTAATATAGGTGAAAGTACTGTAATTGCAAATAACGAACTAAAAATATCAAAAAATCGTTTCATTTTAATCCCTCTTTTTAATAAATTGATTAGGAATATTATTAAGATTTATTTTCTTACCATATTCATAATCTTTAGATAACGGATAGAAGACTAATTCTCCTCCATTAGGATGGAAGGTCATTTCTCCGAATAAAAATTTGGATTGACTTACTAGAAAATCCACTCTTACAAATGGAAATGGCGAAGCCAAATCTTCTGAAATATCTATCATTTCTTTTATAAAAGGACTAAATTCAAAGTTTGTATCATCAAAAGTTTTTCGCTTTACATCAACATTCAGTGGCTTTAAGTCTAAATCATATAAATTAAATTGACTTTCCAAAGATTGATTCCCAGTTTCATCAATAATATCTTTAATTACAGCAAAGAATTCAACCTTCCCATTAAATACAAAGAATTTATAATCTAGATATTCTGACATATCTAAGTAATGTTCTACTAACAGTTTAGGTTTAATATTTTTATAGTTCCATTCCCGTGAGAACTTATAATAATTTTGTTTTAGTGATTTGTTAAAGTTATGTTTTGCTTTATCTAAATCTGTTGAACTTCTAGTAATTACTTGGTTCATGCCTGAAGAATGATTAGTTTTTACAAACACTTTACTGGGCATTCTAGAAAACTGTATATCTTCAAACTTTTCATATACACCTATCAGTGGTGGTAATATATATTCATATCCTTTAGCTATAAGGTTAGTGCGCATTTGATACTTATCTGTATACGACGTTTGAAGTGGGTTCCGATAATTTAATTTCAACCAATTTAATTTTTCAACATACATTTTTGGATTTTCTAAATTTATTTTAATACCCGTATTAAAATATACATTTAGTTTTACAAATTGTTCATCACTTAATATGCGCATTACATTTACCTTAATGTGCCTCAACTTCTTATATAAACTCATTGTTGATTTTCTTAATAATAATTTTCTTATAAATATTTTTAATTTATTTATCATATATCATCAACTTCCCTATTATTTACTTGTTTTGAAGCAGTGTCTAATTTAACAAATATAACTATCTCTACTACAGCTTTCATCACAAATGTTACTAATTGAGCAATAGCAATAGCTAATAACCCTTCATACAATTCTACAAATGAGATTGAAAGTATAACAAAAATGATTAATGTCATAACATCTATAATAGCTTTCCGTTTCAAAGAGTAGTATTTCAAAAGGAAACTGCGAATGACATAATCGATACATTCATGACTACGACCTCCACTTCTGTTACAAACATTGTAAACCATGGAGCGTGCTCAAGGGCAATCCTTTTTTTCATACAAAAAGCCATATCATAGTGAATCATGTTCACTACAATATGGCTCAATCAATTTTATAAATCCAAGTCGAGTCTCTGACCCTTAAAGTAATCTAACACATATGAATCGTGTGAGATGATAATCATTTGAATCTGTGTTAATTCCTTTAGCATGTTGAGAATCGTTTCTTCATTAATAATGTCTAAATTCGTAGTTGCTTCATCAAGTATTAATATTTGTGGTTCCATAATAAGAGCTTTAGCAATCCAAAGTCGCTGAAATTGGCCACCACTCAATGTACTTACACGTTGATCTAAAATCGACTGAGGTAAAATACATTGTTTAAGTACTGTCGTGATTCTCTCATGATAAGTTGACGGATCAAAATGATGATTTTTCAACGGCGTTAATAAGATATCACGTACTCTTTTTCGATGATCTAATGTATTGCTTTGATATTGTGGTACATATTGAATCTGTTTCATCCATCTTTTCGTTTGAGTGTCTTTTCTTGAAATGCCATTGTACTTGATTTGGCCAGTATAATCTAAATCTAATCCAGCTATCATTTTCGCTAAAGTAGACTTCCCGCTACCACTTTTTCCACATATCAGTAAATGACCTTCTGTTAAATCTAATGTTATATCTTTTAAAATCGGTTGATGTTGAATACTTTTAGACAGTTGTTTGATTGTAAGCATATTGCTTTCTCCTATGCGCAATGTCGATTAATTTCTTCGTATAATCGTCTTTGGGATGTTGAAGTATCTCCTTAGCAGTACCATTTTCTAGGAGATGACCTTCTTTCATAATGCTAATATGTGTCGCATAATCTTCTACTAAATTAAGATCATGTGTGATAAATATCATCGTCATCTGTTTTTCCTTCATTATCTTCGAAAGATAACGCATTACCTTTTGACTATTTTTCTGATCGAGTGCACTTGTAGGTTCGTCTAAAACTAAACATTGAGGCTTGCTAATCAATGCCATCATTAGCGCAACTCTTTGAGCCATACCACCACTCAATTCGAAAGGATAAGATTTTAATAAGCGTTGTGGTTCTTCTAAACCAAAGGCTGTCATCATTTCAATCAACTGCACACGTCGCTCTGACTTGGTCAATTTCGATGATTGCGCTTGATATAACATATCAAAGTGTTTATCAAGGGGAATATTTTGAAACATGTTACTCGTTGTATCTTGAAACACTGCATCAACGTTGGCCAAATTGATATCAATTTGCCCTTGATACGATAATTCTGAAGAAGTCATATTTAATATTGTACGAATTAACAAGGACTTCCCACTACCACTTTCACCTATAACACAATGAAACGCACCCTTTTGAATATCTACAGAAATTGAATTTAATAATGTGCGCGCATTGTTAAAAACACTTAAACAATCGACACTCACAAAGGTTGTTATTTCATTATTTTGTTGTTGAGCATTTGAAATAATAAAGCATAACCTCCTAATAGTAGTCCCGGGAAGAAGAATAACCACGGTGCCGCACTAAAGTAACTCTTACCATCAAATAATATTGTCCCTAATTCAGGTGTGGGTGGTTTAATCCCTAGACCTAAAAAGGCTAACCCTGAAATGCTTAACATAATTTTACCTATATCTGCAGTAATTAGGGCTAGTACATTACTCATTAGATGAGGAATAGTATGCACTAATGTTGTTTTCATCTTAGAATTACCACTTAATACTGCGTAAGTAATAAAAGGTTGCTTTTGTAAATCTCTAGTTAAATTTCTAAAGTAACGTAAGTAGCGTCCTAACCATCCTATTGTGAGTGCAAATAGTAATCCTAGCATTGAATCACTCACTAAACTTAAAACAACTAAAGCAATAATAAACGATGGGATAGCTAATAATAAATCCGCTAAAAACATACAACTTTTATCAAACCAACGTCCTTCTATACCTGCAATTAATCCCAGTATTAAACCGATACCGATACTTAACACGATTACTGTCATCGTTAATCCAATCGTCACGATACTTCCCTGGATAAGACGCAATAGAAAATCTCTACCTAACTGATCTGTTCCTAATAAATGATTGAAACTAGGTGGACGTAATCCTAATGCTTCATTCAACTGTTGTGGTATCAAACTAACAACTATAGCTACAATCATCATGAATATAAAACCTACTATTATATATACAGATTTATGTTTATTCATGATTACCCACCCTTACTATATTAGGTTGAGTTAATTGCTTGTGCTGAATTCGAGGTTCATTCTTAATCATTAGTATATCTCCCAAGTAATTCGTAATCATAATTGCGACAATTACTAGCATGATAATACCTTGAATTACTGGGTAATCACGTTGATTGATTGCAGTAATCAATAATTTGCCTATACCTGACATACTAAAAATCACTTCTAAGATAACAACCTTACCAAACAAATGAATCATACTATTAATCATGATCGTTATTAATGGTGCGATAATATCTTTAATCTGCACATAGATTCGATGTTTTAGTTTAAACCACGTAATAAGGTTAATTGGTAAGCATCACTTTTAAGCGTTCCTTCTATTAAATGTGCTGTCATTAGAATAATATGACAACCTTCTACTATGACTAGCACTGTAACAGGTAGCACAAAGTGTAACCACGTACTGCTTCCTACAAAGGGTAACAACTGCAAGCGAATGCCAAAGTAATACACGAATAATATCGCCAACCAATATTCCGGCATTGAGGTTAAGATTTGAGCGATACTTCTAAGCATTAACCCCCATTTATGACCTGGATTGACGCCAACCACATAACCAATAGCGAATCCTAACGGTAATAAAATGGCCGTTGCTACTATCATTAATGTCAATGTAGGCGTTAATGATTGAATAATCATAGAAGTCACTGGCTCACTTGTACTAAAGCTATAACCAAGATCCCCTGTAAAAGCATGTACAACCCAATCTAGATACCTTAATATCATATGATGACCTAGACCTAGTTGATGTTGTGCTGCTTCTATATTTTCCTGGGAAATATGTGTGTACCCATGTCTTTGTAAATACAAGATGGCAGGATTTCCTGATGTCTTTTCCACTAACAGAAATATAATGAATGAACTCATAAATAAGTACAGCAATAATTTCAAAGTACGTTTAAACATTTTATTGCTTAACTTTCAGATGTTTATAGTCGATAGGCGCATCAGTAAGACCTGAGAATTTAAATGATTCAATCTTATGACTCGTCACAAATGTTTCATTTGGATAAGCAATCGGCACACCATAATAACTACTATTAAAATGTTTAAATATATCATCCATTGCCTGTTGTTGCTCATCACGGTTAATCTTTTTAGGGTAAGCATCTAACTTCTCTGATAACACTTTATCGTTTGCAAGCACCCCTGATTTACCATCAATATTTTTAAATACTGAATTCATAAAGTTATAAGGCATTAAGGCATCTGAGTAAGTTCTATAGAAAATGAGATCAAAGTCTTTTTTCGTCCATAACGTGTCATAATACGATTGCGAATCTAATGTTTTAATCTTTAATTCGATACCTGCTTTTTTCAATTGATCTTGAACTTGTTCTGCTTTATCTTTCCAATTTGGAAATTCTGCAGTTTGAATAACAAGATTGAATGATAATGGTTTACTATCCTTTTCATAAATGCAGTTATGATTTTTCTTATAGCCTTCTTCTTTAAGAATTTTTTCAGTATCTTTAATATTATAGTCATGCTGTTGTTGGTTCTTATCATTTACATATTGAACATCCTTTTGGAAAATGCCGCGCATATGTTGATCTGATAATTGTTTTGTATTGATGGCTTTACTTATTGCTTCTCTTATTTTGGTATCTTTTAATGTCTTATGATCTGGATTAAAGGCCATAAAATGACTAACTGTACTTGGTCGGTCTTCTATTGTTAAGTCTTTATTTTTCTTATCTTGTTTTAATTGTTGGTCTGATAACATTCCTAATGAACCACCAGAAATATCTACAGAACCACTCTGTATAGCTGAATTTCTAGAATCACCATCTTCTATCGTTTGGAAAGATAAGTCATATTTAACTGGATGCTCGTGATTGTAATACTTATTCGGTTTCATTGTCGTTTTTTCCTTACCTGCTTTATCTACAACGAATGCACCAGTACCAATTGCCTTCTTAAACTTGCCATCGACCTTGCCACCTTCAAGCGCATGCGGACTCATAATACGCAACGGTCTCACTTGTGTTAGTTCATTCAGTACCTGATTAGATGGTTATTTCAATTTTATCTGTACTGTTTGTGAATCTTTTACCACCACTTGATCTAATTGCTTTAATGTTTCAACAGTCGTTTCTTTATTCATCTTTTTAGCACGGTCAATTGAAAATTTAACTGCTTTAGCGTCTAGTTTGGACCCATCAGAGAATTTCACATTTTCTTTCAAATGAAATTCATATTCTTTTCCTGAGTTATCAACTTTCCATCGATCTGCTAAACCTGCTTTGATGCCTTTCTTCTTATCGTACTGAACAAGTGAATCGTATACTGCACTATAAACCGGCATCGCAGCATCATAACCTTGTGCATCTAATTTATCTGCTTTCGCCTCTGTTGGTAATGACACATTAATATTGTGATCATCCTTAGTATGACTTGAACAACCCGCTAGTAGTAACGTCGTTGTAGTTACCACCGATAATAATATTCACTTTTTCATTATTTTGTTCCTTCTTTCAATGTAGCTTTAATTAAAAATGATTCTTCAAATAATGTACGTAAATAGTCACTCGGAGATAAATAAAAATCACTATAGTTTGTAAGATTGATAACGTCAGGTACGCTTTCTTTTATCACTGCTACTTCAAAACCTTCTGCGACAAAGCTATCAACGATATATTTTAATGAATGATCTTGAGATGGCGTCGCACCATATTTATCGATGGTTTCTTTCATAAAATATCTACTTGGATTATTCGTATGATCTGCAAATGTGGCGTAATAAACACCCTTTTCTTTTAAAACTGCTTTTAAATCTCTTGCATGTTGAGGGACATCTTCAATAAGATATAACACTGACGTACTTATAGCTGTATCAAACTTATATCCCGTTGTTTGAGGCTTATCCGTTAAAAAGTATTCGAGGGGGAGTTGTTCTTTTAATGTGTTTGCTTTTTCTAATGAGTTGTATGCTAAATCGATGCCCACACCTTTTTCAAATTCATGTGTCTGATACAGTTGTCGTAAAAAACCACCCTGATTACAACCAAAGTCTAAAATTGTTTGTCCCTTAATATGGACTGGATCAAGCATCTGAATGATTCTTTGCCAAGACTCTTGATGGTCCCTTGCCATATCATCATCCGTTTCTTCTCCCTTTTTCCACCAAATATCGTATGTATTTCCCATATTATTATCCTTAACCTTTCAAATCGTAATTATTTCGTTTTAAAGATTACTATAAAAAAGTAAATAATACAATATAAATTTATAGCCACAATTAAATTAATTAAAAAAGCCTAATTGATAACATAACAGCATATCAATTAGACTTTGAAGACTTATTAAGTTCATTTATCTTTATATTACAATCATTAAGACCGATGTCAGATTGACCTCAGACAAACCGGAGTGTGCCCTTATCAAACATTTTCCTATTTACTTGCAAATTTATAAAAATAAGTTTTCTCAAAAACATTTAGCTTAATTATAATTGTCGACAGAAACATTGCTAACACAATATTATTTAATTTAGCTCTATTCGTTACCAAAAAGTAACAAATTTATTTTCCAAATAATATTATTATTTATTATTCTTTATATGTGGTATATTTGTATTGTAATATTGAAGTTATTTATTAGTGTATTATTACATTGAGACTAACCCATTCTTACAAAGCAACATTTAAAAGGAGTATGGTTCAATGTCAAAAAGACAAAGAAATTTAAAACACAGTTTAGAAGAAGAAAAATCACGGGTTAAATTATATAAATCAGGCAAACACTGGATTAAATCAGGTATCAAAGAAATTAAACTCATGCAAATCATGGGATTACCTATCTTTTCTAATCACACAAGTGAAGGTCCTGATGAAACACAAGACAAAGGTAATTTCGTAAAAAGAAATGCTATAAAAGCTACAACCATAGCTGGTGGTGCTTTTACAGTGAATATGTTACATAATCATCAAGCTATGGCGGCTTCTGAATTGCCTATAACTTCAGAACTTTCCACGCAAAGTGAAGCTGTTGCAAATCAAAATTCAACAGAACTTAAACATGCAAGCACCAACGAAAATCCTTCAAATAGCGAATCGGTTTCCTCAGAAAAAACACAAAGTTCAGAAAAAAATGACAATGCTGATAGTACTCAATCTACAGATAGTCAAAGTGATCAATCAAACACACAATCAAGTGAGAGTGTGAAAGATCAAACTGAACAACAAAGTGAATCCGATCAATCACATAACGACAGCCACTCAGAACAATCATCCAAGCAAGATCAATCAGAACATAATAGTACGACATCTAGTGAAAGTGAAGGCGATAGTAAAGATGCTAAAAGTACAACATCTTCTACTAACGACAAATCAACTGATACACAATCACAGAAATCTACATCTACTTCACAAGACCAACAACAAAGTACGTCTAGTAAACCTAAAGTAGATACGAATGAAGGTCAGTCTCAATCATCAACACAAAGTAAAGATAGTCAAACACCAAACAATGCTACAACTAGTGAATCATCATCTAATCAAAATAACATTGTTAAAAGTGAATCGATTACAAATCAAACGTCTTATGTGAATGAAAGAATGACACATACTGCTTCTGAAAGTGTAGTCACAACACCCGTTGCAAGTGAGTCTACTAAACCAACTAATACTACTAAAGTACGTGCTTTTAGTCGATTAGCGGTCAATCGTTTAGCAGCAGCTGCAACACCAACACCTATTGCACCAACAACATCACAAGTTGTTGTTGATAAAAATAACTTTACCGACCATTTCACAACAGTTGGTTCTGCAACTTTTGATAAGAACACTGGTATTGCTACACTGACACCGGATGCAAGTAGTCAAAAAGGTGCCATTTCACTTGGTACTAAAATCAACTCCAATAAGAGTTTCCACTTCACTGGTAAAGTTAACTTAGGAACGCGTTATGAAGGTTTTAGTCCTGATGGCGTTACTGGCGGAGATGGAATTGGATTTGCTTTCTCACCTGGTACTTTAGGCCAAATCGGTAAAGAAGGTGCAGCTTTAGGTATCGGTGGCTTAAATAATGCGTTCGGATTTAAACTAGATAGTTATCATAATACCTCTCAACCAAACGCATCAGCAAGTGCCAATAAAGACCCTGCGAATGTATCAGGCGGAGGCGCATTCGGTGCATTTGTAACAACCAACTCAAGTGGTGTCGCATCGACATATACGGATAGCACTAAGACAGCAAACGCAGCGAAATTAACAACACAACCTAACGGTACCTTCCAAGATTTCGTCATTGATTATAATGGTGATACAAAAGTGATGACAGTCACGTATGCTGGTCAAACATGGACACGAAATATTTCAGATTGGATTAAAGCAAGTAATAATACCAATTTCTCTTTATCTATGACTGCTTCTACAGGTGGTGCACGAAATTTACAACAAGTTCAAATTGACTCATTCACCTATACAGAATCTGCTACAGCACAAGTTCACTATGTTGATGCTAATACTGGTAAAGAAATCATTCCACCTAAAACATTGGCTGGAGACGTTGATAATACTGTAAACATTGATGATCAACAAAGTAACTTAACATCTAAGGGTTATCAGTTAGTCAATGTAGATAGTACATATGCACCGACATACAATGCTACAAATAAAACAGTTAAGTTAACTAATGCTGGTCAAGCTATCACCATCTTCTATAAAGATGTTAAAGCGCCAACAATTAATATGACGAATCAAACTAAAGAAATTAATAGTCCTATTTCACCAATCACAGTGAATAGTACAGATAATGGTACCGGAACAGTAACTAATACTGTCACTGGACTACCTGCTGGATTATCTTATGATTCAACATCAAATACAATCACAGGTACGCCAACTCAATTAGGCAATAATACGGTGACGGTTACTTCAGTAGACCAAGCAGGTAATTCATCATCATCTACTTTCACTATCAATGTCGTAGATACTACTAATCCTGTGATTGATATCGGTAATCAGTCTAATCAAGTTTTCACACCTATTAACAATGTCACTATCAATACAAGTGATAATAGTGGTTCAACGACTGACACAGTAACTGGGTTACCTCCAGGATTAACATATGATCCATCTACTAAAACAGTAAGCGGTACACCATCACAATTAGGTAGTTATACTGTGACAGTTACTTCAAAAGATGCAAGTAACAATACAACAACTAAAACATTTACATGGAATATAGAACGTAATGCAGCTAGTGATTCACTATCCAACTCCGAAAGCACGTCTACTATAACTAGTACAAGTACCTCTAATAGTACATCAAATAGTAATAGTATTTCGGCTTCGAACAGTACAAGTACGTCATTGAGCGATTCGAAAAGCAACAGTTTAAGTGCATCGACTTCGACGAGCGCTTCGACTTCTGATAGTACAAGTGCGTCATTAAGTGGTTCTCAAAGTGCAAGCACGTCTGCAAGTACTAGTAGTAAATTAAGTGATAGCGCAAGTGCTTCAACAAGTGCCAGTGATTCTACTTCTTCTAGTACATCCGCAAGTGATAGTGCGTCGACTTCTAGCAGTACAAGTGCGTCATTAAGCGGTTCTCAAAGCGCAAGCACGTCGACAAGTACTAGTAGTAAATTAAGTGATAGCGCAAGTGCTTCAACAAGTGCGAGTGATTCTACTTCTTCTAGTACGTCTGCGAGTGATAGTGCATCGACTTCTAGCAGTACAAGTGCGTCATTAAGCGGTTCTCAAAGCGCAAGCACGTCGACAAGTACTAGTAGTAAATTAAGTGATAGCGCAAGTGCTTCGACAAGTGCGAGTGATTCTACTTCTTCTAGTACGTCTGCGAGTGATAGTGCATCGACTTCTAGCAGTACAAGTGCGTCATTAAGTGGTTCTCAAAGCGCAAGCACGTCGACTTCGTTAAGTGATAGTACGTCTACAAGCGACAGTACGTCATTGAGCGATTCTGAAAGCACAAGTATATCCACTTCATTAAGTGACAGTACTTCAACAAGCGACTCAACGAGTACGTCGCTTTCTGATAGTTCATCTACAAGCGGCAGTACGTCATTGAGCGATTCTGAAAGCACAAGTACATCCACTTCATTAAGTGACAGTACTTCAACAAGCGACTCAACGAGTACGTCGCTTTCTGATAGTTCATCTACAAGCGGTAGTACGTCATTGAGCGATTCTCAAAGTACAAGTGCTTCAACTTCGTTAAGTGATAGCACTTCAACAAGCGACTCAACGAGTACGTCACTTTCTGACAGTTCATCTACAAGCGGTAGCACATCATTGAGTGACTCCGAAAGTACAAGTACGTCGACTTCATTAAGTGACAGTACTTCGACTAGCACTTCACTTTCTGATAGTTCGTCAACAAGCGGCAGTACGTCATTAAGCGATTCTCAAAGTACAAGTGCTTCTACTTCGTTAAGTGATAGTACTTCAACGAGCGATTCAACGAGTACGTCTCTATCTGACAGTTCATCTACGAGCGGTAGTACTTCATTAAGCGACTCTGAAAGTACAAGTGCTTCAACTTCAATGAGTGACAGTACTTCAACGAGCACTTCACTTTCTGATAGCTCGTCTACAAGTGGTAGTACTTCATTAAGTGACTCTGAAAGTACAAGTGCATCATCATCATTAAGTGACAGTACTTCTACTAGTGACTCAACTAGTACGTCACTTTCTGACAGCTCATCGACGAGTGGTAGTACTTCATTGAGTGATTCTCAAAGTACTAGTACGTCTACTTCTTTAAGTGACAGTACTTATACGAGTGATTCAACGAGCACGTCGCTTTCTGACAGTTCATCTACAAGCGGTAGTACATCACTAAGTGGTTCTGAAAGTACAAGTGCATCATCATCATTAAGTGACAGTACTTCTACTAGTGACTCAACTAGTACGTCACTTTCTGACAGCTCATCTACAAGTGGTAGTACATCACTAAGTGGTTCTGAAAGTACAAGTGCATCATCATCATTAAGTGACAGTACGTCAACGAGTGATTCAACGAGTACTTCTCTTTCTGATAGTTCATCTACAAGTGGTAGCACGTCATTGAGTGATTCTGAAAGCACAAGTACATCCACTTCTTTAAGTGACAGTACTTCTACTAGTGATTCAACAAGTACTTCTCTTTCTGATAGCTCATCGACGAGCGGCAGTACGTCATTAAGCGATTCTGAAAGCACAAGTGCTTCTACTTCATTAAGTGACAGTACTTCTACTAGTGATTCAACAAGTACTTCTCTTTCTGATAGCTCATCGACGAGCGGCAGTACGTCATTAAGCGATTCTGAAAGCACAAGTGCTTCTACTTCATTAAGTGACAGTACTTCTACTAGTGATTCAACGAGTACTTCTCTTTCTGATAGTTCATCGACAAGCGGTAGTACGTCATTGAGTGACTCTGAAAGCACAAGTACATCCACTTCATTAAGTGACAGTACTTCTACTAGTGATTCAACAAGTACGTCACTTTCTGACAGCTCATCGACGAGCGGCAGTACGTCATTAAGCGATTCTCAAAGTACAAGTGCTTCAACTTCGTTAAGTGATAGTACTTCTACGAGCGATTCAACGAGTACGTCGCTTTCTGACAGTTCATCTACGAGCGGTAGTACGTCATTGAGCGATTCTCAAAGTACAAGTGCTTCAACTTCGTTAAGTGATAGTACTTCTACGAGCGATTCAACGAGTACTTCACTTTCCGATAGCTCATCTACGAGTGGTAGTACGTCACTGAGTGACTCTGAAAGTACAAGTACTTCATTATCATTAAGTGATAGCACTTCTACGAGTGACTCAACAAGTACTTCGCTTTCTGATAGTTCGTCGACAAGTGGTAGTACTTCATTGAGCGATTCTGAAAGCACAAGTACATCCACTTCGTTAAGTGACAGTACTTCAACTAGTGGATCAACAAGTACTTCACTTTCCGATAGTTCATCTACGAGTGGTAGTACTTCATTGAGTGATTCCGAAAGCACAAGTACATCCACTTCATTAAGTGACAGTACTTCAACGAGCGATTCAATGAGTTCTTCGCTTTCTGACAGTTCGTCAACGAGTGGTAGTACTTCATTAAGTGACTCTGAAAGCACTAGTACTTCGACTTCACTAAGTGGATCCGAAAGTACAAGCACGTCATCATCATTAAGTGATAGCTCGTCTACAAGTGGCAGCACGTCATTGAGCGATTCGCAAAGTACAAGTGCTTCTACTTCGTTAAGTGATAGTACTTCTACGAGCGATTCAACGAGTACTTCACTTTCCGATAGCTCATCTACGAGCGGTAGTACGTCATTGAGTGACTCTGAAAGTACAAGTACTTCATCATCATTAAGTGATAGCACTTCTACGAGTGACTCAACAAGTACTTCGCTTTCTGATAGTTCATCAACAAGCGGTAGTACGTCATTGAGTGACTCTGAAAGCACTAGTACGTCTACTTCGTTAAGCGACAGTGCTTCGACAAGTGATTCAATGAGCACTTCGCTTTCTGATAGCTCATCGACAAGTGGCAGTACGTCATTAAGCGATTCTGAAAGCACAAGTACATCCACTTCATTAAGTGACAGTACTTCGACGAGTGATTCAACAAGTACGTCTCTTTCTGACAGTTCATCGACGAGCGGTAGTACGTCATTGAGTGATTCTCAAAGTACAAGTGCTTCAACTTCGTTAAGCGACAGTACTTCAACAAGTGATTCAATGAGTACTTCACTTTCTGATAGCTCGTCGACAAGTGGCAGCACGTCCTTGAGCGATTCTCAAAGTACAAGTGCTTCAACTTCATTAAGTGACAGTACTTCAACGAGTGATTCAACAAGTACTTCGCTTTCTGATAGTTCATCGACTAGCGGTAGTACGTCATTGAGCGATTCTCAAAGTACAAGCACGTCATCATCATTAAGTGATAGCTCGTCTACGAGTGACTCAACAAGTACTTCGCTTTCTGATAGTTCATCGACAAGTGGTAGTACGTCATTGAGTGACTCTGAAAGTACAAGTACTTCATCATCATTAAGCGACAGTACTTCAACTAGTGGATCAGCAAGTACTTCACTTTCCGATAGTTCATCGACAAGTGGTAGTACATCACTAAGTGACTCTATAAGTACAAGTACTTCATCATCATTAAGCGACAGTACTTCAACGAGCGACTCAACGAGCACGTCGCTTTCTGATAGTTCATCAACGAGTGGTAGTACGTCATTGAGTGACTCTGAAAGCACTAGTACTTCATCATCATTAAGTGACAGTACTTCAACTAGTGGATCAACAAGTACTTCACTTTCCGATAGTTCATCTACAAGTGGTAGTACGTCATTGAGTGATTCCGAAAGTACAAGCACGTCATCATCATTAAGTGATAGCTCGTCTACAAGTGGCAGCACTTCATTGAGCGATTCTCAAAGTACAAGTGATTCAACTTCGTTAAGTGATAGTGCTTCGACGAGTGACTCAACGAGTACGTCGCTTTCTGATAGTTCATCGACGAGCGGTAGTACATCACTAAGTGATTCTGTTAGCACTAGTACTTCTACTTCAGAAAGTAGTAGTATTTCAACGAGCACGTCGCTTTCTGATAGTTCATCAACGAGTGGTAGTACGTCATTGAGTGACTCTGAAAGCACTAGTACTTCATCATCATTAAGTGACAGTACTTCAACTAGTGGATCAACAAATACTTCACTTTCTGACAGTTCATCTACAAGTGGTAGTACTTCATTGAGTGATTCTCAAAGTACAAGTGCTTCAACTTCGTTAAGTGATAGTACTTCAACAAGCGACTCAACGAGCACGTCACTTTCTGACAGTTCGTCAACAAGCGGTAGCACATCATTGAGTGACTCCGAAAGTACAAGCACGTCATCATCATTAAGTGATAGCTCGTCTACAAGTGGCAGCACTTCATTGAGCGATTCTCAAAGTACAAGCACGTCATCATCATTAAGTGATAGTACTTCAACAAGCGACTCAACTAGCACGTCACTTTCCGATAGTTCATCGACAAGCGGTAGTACATCACTAAGTGGTTCTGTAAGTACAAGCACTTCGACTTCGTTAAGTGACAGTACTTCAACTAGCGAATCAACTAGTACTTCGCTTTCTGACAGTTCGTCAACTAGTGGTAGTACATCACTAAGTGGTTCTGAAAGTACAAGTGCTTCAACTTCACTAAGTGGATCCGAAAGTACAAGTACGTCTACTTCAGAAAGTAGTAGTACTTCAACAAGTGATTCAATGAGTACTTCACTTTCTGATAGTCAATCACATAGCCATACGAATAGTATTTCTATTAGTGATTCAACAAGTAACAGTGACTCAAATAGTAATAGTACGTCAGATAGCGCTAGTGTAAGTACATCGGATACGCCAAGTCATAGTCTCTCATTTAGTCAATCAGTAAATGGCAGTGATTCAACAAGTAGCAGTGATTCAAACAGTCATAGTACATCAATGTCTACGTCCGAAACACCAAGTGAAAGTATATCTCATAGTCAGAGCACAAGCGCTTCTACGAAGGACAGCACATCTCAGTCTATGTCACATAGCATGAGTGCATCATCTAGTGAATCAACTAATGTTTCACCTATGCATCCAACTTCTGAGGCACAACAACATGACAACAACAAACCTCATTCAGAAGCATTACCTGACACTGGTGAAGATGACAATCAATCTAAAGGTTTACTATCAGGATTATTATCATTGATTTTCGGTCTAGCTATATTTAGAAAATCTAGAAAAGACAAAAAAAGATCGCAAAGAAGATAACAATAATTAATTAGAATAAAATAGAGGCAGAAGCATTGTTATTTCTAAAGTACTCAATTGATTACTCAAAAAATAATGGGTGCTTTTGCCTCTTTATAATCATTTAAAGAAAAGGATTAGTGTGGGAAATTGATGAATATTAAAAACATTAAAAATATCGAATATAAAATTTTATATAAACGTATTCTTTTCACTCTAATGATCATTTTCATATACATATTGGGTAGTAATATTAAAATTGCTGATATGAAATCATCAGCACAACATACGAATCAATTTCTTGATTTAGCTATTTCAAATGTCGGCGGAGATATTACAACACTCAACCTATTCTCATTGGGTCTAAGTCCTTGGCTTACCACGATGATTATTATGACGTTACTGACCTATCGAAATATGGAGAAAGGTCAAAAACAAACACGTCTAGAACGTAGCTATAAAGAACGTTTTTTCACTATTTTATTAGCATTAATTCAAGGGTATTTTATCTTAAGTGAGTACATTAATAAGGGTATGATTCATCACGCTAATTTCCCTTTAATGTTACTTATCTTAGTAGCCGGCACAATGTTACTCGTGTGGTTAGCTGATCAAAATACTGTTTATGGTATCGCAGGTCCAACGCCTATCGTATTAGTTAGTATCATCAAATCTATGTTTCAAAATAAACATCTTCAATTGTTGGATGCCCAAACGATGGTGATTGGTGGAGTTATGATATTAGTCGTGTTGATTCTTTTATTATTCATAGAAATGATTGAATATCGCATGATTTATAGAGATATTATGAATATCAGTACATCTAAAAAAGACACTTATGTATCTTGGAAATTAAACCCTGCTGGTAGTATTTCAATCATGTTTAACTTTTCACTGTTCTTCTTATTAGGTGTCTTAATACATTTAGTTGGAAGATGGATCACTGGAGATACTCAATATCGACAACCATTTTTAGAATTAGATAATCCGATTGGGGTATTGATATTCATCATCATGTTGATTATCTTAAACTATTATTTATCTCGAGTTATGTTGAATACAAAACGTATTGCTAAAGACTTTCAAAAGAGTGGGAATTATTTCGATGGCATTTATCCTGGCGATGATACAAGACATTATTTAGACCGTAGAGCTAAAAAAATTAGTGCAATCGGCGCCTTAATAATAGGTTTTATCATTAGCCTGCCGCTCATTAGTTCTATATTTATATCTGGTATTTACGATCAAATTTCAATTTTTACGCAGTTTATTATTTTGATTTACATTACGATAAATATTACAGAAACAATTAGAACATATTTATACTTTGATAAATATAAATCATTTTTAAACAAATATTGGTAAGGAGTAAGGTATGAAATATTTCGTTCCAGCATGGTACAACAATGATCAATGGTGGCGTAATTTGAATCAACCATTTTATATAAAAAATGCAATGATCGAGTTTGACGATTCCATTAGTCTCATGTCGATGCATGAAAAAAATGACGAAGATTTTAAACTACTTCATTTAAGTTTTAATCCCAATTTACGCTTATTTCTGCATAAGTATGACTTATATGAAGCAAATATTTGGTCATTATTTGACGAAATTCAGGGATTCGAAGACATTCCACCTAGATCCTTTCAATTTGAAGACTTAGAATGGCCTGATAACACTGAATTTTTCTATTCACCTTATTTAATACAGGCTATGAAAGCACATTACGTATCTAAAATTTATTTTAATCAAGATGGCTATTTAATTGTAGTGGATGATTTTGAACATGATATCCATCAGCGTCGATATATTTTTGACGAACGTGGTTATTTGAGTGCTATCCGTTATTACGACGAGCTCGGTCACGAACAATATCAGGATTATTTAACCGCTTCGGGTGATGTTGTTTTACGTGAAAACCTAGAGACTAATGTTGTTCAAGTTATGGCAGATCATGCGCACCAATTTCATTCCAAGACCTATCCATCAATGATTGATTTAATTACAGAACGTTTAAACACATTTTGTAATCAACATATGCAAGCAAATGATAAACTGATTGTTTCATCACATATTGCTCATAACGGCATTTTTAATACGCTTAGAGATGACGTGCAAGTATATTACTCTATTTTTAATAAACGTAATCGTACGATTGACCAACCATTAATTAAGAGTATGGCACATAGCAACAAATGGCTTGTTGATACACATGAAAATGAACATATCTTACATCAACTCATTGAAACACTGGATACTAAACCTGAAATATTGAGATTTACACCATTCGATACACAAATCTTAGAAAATCTAAGTAGCCAGTTAGATGAAACTTACATAGGTATTTGGATTGATGGTCTTAATGATGATTATTTGCAAATATTAATCAATGATTTAATCACTTATATTAAACGTCATCCATCGTATCGCCTAGTTATTTTAACGAAAAATAGCGCTACTCAATTACAACAATGGTTGTCTCAATTAATACAAAATGTTAATGAAACATTCAATGAAGAAGATGAGGATGATTTAGCCAAATCAGAATTAATCCAAGCAAAATCAGCGGAAGACTTTGAGGAATTAGTACAAATTCAATCGGTGCCATTTGAATATGACGTATTAAAGGCATTGTCTCGACTAAGAATCGTCATTGACCTTAATGATGAACCAGATTTATTCTTACAAATCGCAAGTATCAGTGTCAGAATCCCACAAATAAATATGCATCAAAGTAGTTATGTCACTCATTTAGAAAATGGCTATTTGATTAATAGTTATGCGGATATTACGACTGCGTTAGATTATTTCTTAAGTACTTTAAAACATTGGAATGGTGCGTTTACATTTAATACCAATATGATTGAAGATTTAAGTTCAGGTCACATTATTGAACAACTTGACCACTTTTTAGAAGGTGATAACCATGCCACGTAAATTTAATGTATTACAAATTGGCGGAACAGATTTAGAATATCTATTCACGCATAAACCGGAAGTCACTTGGGACTATTTTGATACACAATTATTTGAATTTGATAGTGGGTATATCGATAGTATTAAGGAGATTGTCGAGGAATCTGGACAGTTTGATTTAGTATTTATTCAAGCGAACCTGACAGATGCATTAACACAACTCTTGCATATTGTGAGTCATCCATATAATACACTTGTCGATGCACAATATTGGCCAAGTGGCTATGATGAACTTGATTTAGTGCAGAGATATCTCATTCGCCCTATTCATTATGATACGACGGATGATCTTCATGATAAATTGATATCCATTTCATTTCCTGGGCAATACGGAGATAAAGTGAGTCCAGCTCGAACACATATCCAATCGCCGTCACATATCGAAGTGATTCATTATGGTAATAGAGAAATTCAATTGAAAGGTCATTTCGGTGATGAATTGATTCCGGTACTTAATTGGCAGCAAAACCTCGTATACGATAAAGATAAAGTGATTGAAGTTTGGCCGGAATTCCGAACTGAAGGTGATGTCACCTTAGAATATACGTTTCGATTAGTATCTTTAAACCCAGAAGAAGGCGTCCTTGAAAAGATTGTTCTAAGTGAAGAAGCACTTGCCGAGCCACTTTATTTACAACGCAGACCCTATACAGCATACATTTCAACATCGGTAAGTGTTAAAGGTAGTGGTACCGTTCATATTGGCGCTGTACATAAACGTTTATCACATATTGAATTCGGTCATTTATTACTCGGTAGTCATCGTTTTGTAGATGAAAATCGCGAAGAATTCTTTTACTACTTTAATCCTGGAGATTTCAAACCACCACTTAATGTTTACTTTAGTGGTTATCGTGAAGCTGAAGGGTTTGAAGCTTATTTTCTAATGAATCAATTAGGTGCGCCTTTCTTACTGATTAGTGATCCAAGAATTCAAGGTGGCGCATTTTACTTAGGTTCTGATACGTATGAAAATGGTATTAAACAGGTCATTACCGATACACTAAACCAACTCGGGTTCAAAGAAGATGACTTGATACTATCAGGTTTATCTATGGGATCATTTGGTGCTTTATACTACGGTGCCCAATTAAATCCTAAAGGCATTAACGTTGGTAAACCTTTAGTCAATGTCGGTACTATAGCTAAAAATATGAAATTATTACGACCTAATGATTTCGAAACATCATTAGATATCGCCCTTTCACCCGAACATACAATGACCGAGTCATCACAAACTAACACCGATTTGAAGCATATTAAAGACTTAGACAACAAATTCTGGAATGTCTTTTCAAATCGTCATATTAGCGATACATCCATTGCTATTACTTATATGAAAAACGACGATTACGATCAATCTGCATTCGAAGATTTGCTACCAGTATTAAGCCGACATCATGTCCATCTGATGAACAAAGCCGTACCAGGTCGACATAATGATGATACATCAACCGTTGTGAATTGGTTTATGAACTTTTATCATATTTTATTAAAAGATCATTTTGGGAGAGACAATCATGCAAAGTAATCAAACATTAGACGTAAGATGGCGCAAAGTGACACGTCATACTTATAAACATGGCGCAACAATACAATTTCACGATGACTACACATATTATGAAAATCAACTCATGCCATCAGGCTTGCAAATTAACTTATGGGAACCAGCCACTACATTTGATAAAGATGGGCATCCGCCTAAACTCCCTATGTTAAAGAGAGGTTATCGTTATGATATTCATCTAGATATTACTGCCACGCCAGCACAAAGTGTTTATGTCATTGTGACCTTTTATTTAAAAAATGGTAAAGCATTCGACCACTGTATGATTAAAGAAACTGATAGCTATTTTATTTATCCAAATGAGGCTTATAGTTATGATATTTGCTTGATGAACGCTGCATGTCATCATCTTATATTTAAGAAAATCACCTTAACTGAACGATATTTTGTTAAGGATAAAGATAAAGAAATCGCCGAATCTATCGAATCATCAACCAATGACATTTCAACGAGCTCTGATGATATAACAGAGACACATTCATCAGAGGACGGTCGACCACGTACACCACAGGAGAATGTTAACCTAGTCAATCAAATCATGAAAACTACACGTCCAAAACGTGATCATGATTAAAATCCATTAATCAATCAGAAAGGAGGATAACTATGAATCTCAATGTGAATACCGCAATTAATCATATGAGGTTAAAAAAACTTTATAAAATATTAAATAAAATCAATCGTTATAGTGAAGACATGCGTCAATATTCAGATGAACAATTACAAGACAAAACCATAGACTTCAAACAGCAGCTGCAAGATGGTAACGCAACGTTGAATGATATTTTACCTGAAGCCTATGCTGTTGTCCGAGAAGCGTCACGTCGTGTATTAGGTATGTATCACAAAGACGTACAGGTACTAGGTGCAATAGTGATGCATCAAGGAAATATTTCAGAGATGCAGACAGGTGAAGGTAAAACATTAACTGCCACATTACCCTTGTACTTAAATGCGCTAACAGGTAAGTCTGTCTTTTTAATAACTACAAATGATTATTTAGCTAAACGTGACTACGAAGAAATGAAACCTTTATATGAATGGTTAGGTCTTACAACATCACTGGGATTTGTAGAGAATCCTCAAGGACCTATATCCAATCAAGAAAAGCAGACGCTATATCATCACGATATTATTTACACAACCAATGGTAATTTAGGTTTTGACTATCTTATCGATAACTTAGCTGATACAAAAGAAAGCAAGTTCTTACCTGAATTACACTATGCCCTCATTGATGAAGTGGATTCTATTATCTTAGATGCAGCACAAACACCACTCGTCATTTCTGGTGCACCAAGAGTACAATCTAATTTGTTTGAAATTGTAAAAGCCTTTGTAGCAACACTTAAAGAGGATCAAGATTTCAAAATGAAAAAGACAAAGCGTGAAATTTGGTTAACTGAACAAGGTATCGAAAAGGCCAATACATATTTTGATGTGCCTAATATTTATGATGCCCCCTACTTTGATTTAGTAAGGAATATTAATCTTGCATTACGTGCCACTTATTTATTTGATCTTAATTTAGATTACATTATTATGGACGGCGAAATCATGTTGATCGACCGTATCACAGGACGTATGTTACCAGGCACGAAAATGCAAGCCGGACTTAACCAAGCCTTAGAAGCTAAAGAGCATTTAGATATTTCAGATGATATGAGTGTCATGGCTACCATTACCTTCCAAAATCTCTTTATGCAATTTGAACGCTTTTCTGGAATGACGGCGACAGGTAAACTTGCGGAGAAAGAATTTTTCGACCTTTATTCAAAAATCGTTATTCAAATTCCAACGTCTAATCCTGTGATAAGACGAGATTTACCGGATAAAGTATTTGTGAATGATGACGATAAAAATGTCGCAATTTTAGATACAGTGATTGACTATCATCAAAAGCAACGTCCTGTATTATTAATTACTCGTACAGCTGAAGCAGCGGAATACTTTTCAAGTGAATTATTTAATAGACATATCCCGAACAACTTGCTGATTGCACAAAATGTTGCTCGTGAAGCCCAAATGATTGCAGAGGCAGGTCAATTGAATGCCGTTACTGTAGCCACAAGTATGGCTGGTAGAGGTACAGATATTAAACTGTCTAAAGAAGTTCACGACCTCGGTGGTCTAACAGTACTGATTAATGAACACATGGAAAATAGTCGTATCGATAGACAATTAAGAGGACGTGCTGGTCGTCAAGGTGACCCAGGTCAGTCTCAAATTTTTATTTCATTAGATGATTACTTAGTCCAACGTTGGAGTGATTCCAAGTTAAAAGACAATCCATCATTGATGAAACAAGATACAGCATACCTATCTGATAGCCCTACCTTTAATAATAAAATCAAACGTATTGTTAAAAAGGCACAACGTGTTTCTGAAGAAGAAGGCATGAAAGCACGTGAAACGGCAAATGAATTCGAGAAGAGTATTAGTACACAACGTCAATTAATCTATAGTGAACGTAACCGTATACTTAATAGTGAAAACTTAGATGACTTAGACTTTGAAAGTATTGCTCGTGATGTCTTTAATCATGACTTTAAGACTGACGGTAGTATGACGAGAGATCATATTGTTCGTTATATCTATAAAAATTTGAGCTTTAGTTTTGTGGATGCTAATTTTGAATTTAATCATCAAAATCACAATGAAAATATTGAGTTTTTAATAACACAATTTAAAGATCAACTGGCCACTAATAAACAGAAAATTAGTGACAACGAGTTATATCAACAATTTTTAAGAAAAGCAGTACTCAAAGCCATCGACACATCATGGATTGAGCAAGTAGACTATTTACAACAACTCAAAGCGAACGTCAATCAGCGTCAAAAAGGTCAACGGAATTCTATATTTGAATACCATAAAGTGGCGTTAGATTCATTTAATGATATGGAACATGACATTAAACATCGTATGATTCGAAACTTATGTTTAAGTATCATTGATGCACAACAAAATGGTGATTTAACCATTCATTTCCCTTAAAAGGAGGGCTATTTATGACAATTTATAACATCAACTTTGGCATTGGTTGGGCAAGTAGCGGCGTAGAATATGCACAAAGTTATCGCGCACAAATGCTACGACATTTAAAAGAAGATGCAAAGTTCATATTTTTAGACTTTATTGCGTCAGAAAATATACAAACCTTAACGGCTAACTTGGGGTTTCAAGACAACGAAGTCATTTGGTTATATCAATACTTTACAGATATCCCAATAGCACCAACTACATATACCATCGATCAGCTCAAACACGATGTCGGAAATACAGTGACACGGACTGAAGTCGATCAACAAGGCAAGGTACAACGTCTTTATTTAGACCATCAACCTCAAACATTTGTAACCTGTTATATGAAAAATGCCGACCAACCCTATGTTGACCGTGCTGAATTTGTCGTTAATGGTATGTTAATTCGCAAAGATTTCTATAGCTATGTTCGTGTCTTCTCTGAATATTACGCACCTTATGACAACTATGCCAAATTGTATATGCGTCAGTTCTACAATGAAAATGGCTCTATCGCCTATCAAGAAATCATAGATGGCGATGCGCATTCCTATGTATTTAACGACGCACGTTTTGATTGTAAAGAAGCCTTTGTTGCTTACTTTATTCAACAATTACATTTAACGCATAACGACATTGTCATATTAGATCGTGCCACTGATATCGGCCAAGCAGTTCTTCAAAATAAAGGCCAAAGTCATTTAGGTGTTGTGGTACATGCGGAACATTATAGTGACAATATCACAGATGGTACGCACATTTTATGGAACAATTATTATGAATATCAGTTCAATCACGCACCATATATTGATTTCTATATCGTGGCTACCGATTTACAAAATCAAATTCTGTCACAACAATTTGCGCAATATACAAAGTATCAACCACGTATTAGAACGATACCCGTGGGCAGTCTCGACCAATTAACAATGCCAAGTGTAGAAAGACAACCTTATTCTATCCTAACCGCTTCACGCTTAGCGTCTGAGAAACACGTCGATTGGATCGCACTTGCAGTTATTAAAGCCAAACAAGCCGTACCACAGCTATCATTTGATATTTACGGACACGGACCAGAAAAAGATAAAATTCAACAAATCATTAGTGACCATCATGCCGAAGACTACATTCACTTACAAGGTCACGTCAATCTTGATGAAATTTACACACAATATGAATTATTTGTATCAGCATCACAAAGTGAAGGCTTTGGCTTAACACTTATGGAAGCAGTAGGTTCTGGCTTAGGTATGATTGGTTTCAATGTGAACTATGGGAACCCCACTTTCATCTCAGATGGTCAAAACGGTTACTTATTAGATAAACCGACTAAGGAAGAATCTATCGAGGAGATTACAGATCGTATGGCTGATAAAATAGTTCGATACTTTAACAATGGACCTACATCTCCTCAACAAGTTTCATATGATATTGCTACACCATTTAAGACAATAGAAATGATTAACAAATGGCAGAATTTAGTCGACGAGGTGCTCTATGATTAATTTATTTGAATATTATAATCAACCGACTCAGTTATTACATCAAACACTTGAACAAGCAGATTATCATAACTTCACCATTTGTATTGAAGATGATGGTTTCTTACCAGATGAAGTGACGTCCCCTTATCAATTCTTTGCGGCTAATCTATTACATGATGACGATCAACCTAAATTCTTTAATGCTGTTGATGTCCCACCATTTTGGGAAATTAGTGGCGATGGACAATCAGCTCAAATTAAAGATATGGGACATATTAGAGGCGAAATACGTTACCGCCCGCATTATAAAACGCGCATAGTTAGTCATGTGCGTTGGTTCGACGATAAAAGTCGTTTACGTTCTGAAGATCATTATTCAAAACATGGCTTTAAATTTGCTGAAACGATTTATGACTTAGCTGGAAAAGCTATATTAAAGAAATATGTAACCCGAGAAGGTAAAGAAGTGATATATGAAAACTATGTCACAGGGGATTATGTATTAGACTGGCAAGGACAATCCTATTTCTTCCCTTCTAAAGTAGCGTTTATAACCTTCTATCTTCAACAAATTCAAGTGGATTTATCTGAGATCATTATTAATTCTTTATCAACACCATTTTTAGTCTTACATCATATGAATACGGAAGGTAAAGGCTTATTATTCTGGCAGGAAAGTAGTAACGGTCATGTCCCAGGAAATATGTTGTCATTACTAGATAGTACATTACAACGTCAATTCTCTGTGATGATACCTGATTACAGAGAATATCATACTGTGGTGGCACAACTTAATTCTGAACAAGCATCGCATGTTTATCAAGCCGGTTATCTGTATAACTTTGATAAATCAAATCAATATTCAAACCATGCACTCATCCTGACAAACTCAGATGAAATACTGCAACTTGAACATATTATAGTGGCGCACCCTAATATGCAATTCCATATCGCTGCATTAACTGAAATGTCGTCCAAACTCATGGCGTACGATCAACATCAACACGTACATTTATATCCAGCAGCAACTAAAGATATATTTGCGGAACTATACCAACGCTGTGATATTTACCTCGACATTAATCAAGGCAACGAAATTGAAAATGCAGTAGTACGTGCATTTCATCATCAACACGTTATCTTAGCGTGGGATGAGGTTGCACATCAGCGTCCATTTACTGCACCAGAAAACACATTTACATTAGAACAATTTAACCAGTTTAACCAAGTGTTACACGATATCACTACTAACCATCAACAGTTCGACTTACATCGTACTTACCAAGCTAGACACGCTAACCAACTTACAACTGATACATTCGTGAGTGTAATACAACAGGCACTGTATGAATAAACGCTTATTAAGAGACATTCACTTAATGATAAAAGTAAAATCTATTGTATTGACTTAAAATTCAAATATCCTAAAATCCCCCTACTAATAAAATAGTAAGGGGGCTTATGAAATATCATTTCAGAAAATTAACTTAGTTATGTTAATCTAAAAGTAACTAAGTTGAGGTGAATAAAATGAAAATTTCATGGATTTCTTGGTGGATAATGAGTATTCTAGAAATTATAACTTTCATCTTTTTCGCGTTTATGGTGTGGAATAGAAATGTAGATGCAGCTGGCGTAACACAAACAACCGAACTAAAGTTAGTTAATCTAGGTGTGTTAGGATTTGCTTTTTTAATTCCGTTTATAGTGCAAATAGCATGGTTACTCGCTAATATTGTAATTTCAAAAAAGCAAAAGAATCAAGCATTACATTAATATTTAGTTTTATACATTCAAAACAAAAAGCAATTTCTATCCACTTCGAATAGAAATTGCTTTTTTATATGAATAAGTATTTAAATTATTTTGATGAATGAGATTAAAACAGTGAAACTCCATTTATAATCTTTAATATTTATTTCATATACTCTGAGCGAACCACCATTTTTAAAATTATTGATGAACAAACTGCTAATATGATTGAAATCATTAAAGATAAATTAAAATGATAATCTATATAATATAATATCCCCCCTATAAATGAACCTAATCCTATTCCTAAATTTAATACTGAGATATCATAACTTAATATTTGACTCGGGTCTCCTCGTAAAAATTTAAGTAATGCATATTGAACTGTTGGATTTGTTCCCCAATGAAATAAATTCCATATAAATACACATAAAGTAAGAATTAAAACATTTCCACCGGCGAACCAAATGAATATAATAGCGATTGTGTATACCCCAATAATTATATTTCCAGCTATATTGTATCCTTTTTTCTCCGACAAACTATTACCTAATTTTGATCCTAGTACACCTGCAATACCTGAAAGGAATAAACATAAACTTACAATAAAGATACTATGACCGTTGCTTTTTACTAAAGGCTCGATATATGTAAACAATATACTATTAGAAACCATCATTAATAGTAAAAAAACAAGTATCAATATGATACCTTTATAATTAATTACTTTATATTCAGTATTATTAACACTTTGATCTTCGGTTTTATGAGGTATAAAATACAATACACCTAATAAACATAAAAAAGTTATAATTGCGATTAAATAAAATGGAAGTTTCCAATTATACTGAGAAGCTATTAGCGTACCTAATGGTATACCTAATATGTTTGCAGCACTAAATCCAACATATATATTAGCAATTACAGAAGCTTTATATTCTTCTGGAACAATGTTGGCACCTGTTGCCATTAACTTTACTGTTATTAATGAAGCGACACCTGCTAATACAATTCTAACTAAACACAACAAAATGTAATTTCTAATTATCGTAGTCATTAAAGTTAACAGAATAAAAATAATCAAACCATACACTAAGATGTTTTTATCATTTATATTTTTTGTGAGTTTCGTTAAGATAGGACTTAATATCGAAAAAGCAATAGCATATAAAGTGACCAATTGACCTATCAAAGCTTTACTTACATGAAATTCCTTACTCATTTCACCTAACATACCAACGACTATCAAATCTGATACACCTACGATAAACATTGTTAAAAATCCAATAATTGTTATTCTTTTACTGATGGCCATATACTATTCCTCAAAATCTAGTTGGTGAACATTTGTAATAATGAATGTAGGATTTTCACGTTTTAATTCTTCAACATCATGGCTTCCCCAAGTTACAGCACAAGAATCTATATTAGCATTATTAGCCATTTTTATATCGAAAACTGCATCACCTATATATATCGTTTGATTACGATGCAAGTTATATTTATTTAATATATATAATATTCCATCGGGGGAAGGTTTATAGTTTTCAACCTTATCCGAACCTATAACTTCTAAAAAGAAATGTTCAACTTTCAATTTTTTTAGATTTCGTTTTAATACATCTGTTTTTTTACTAGATACTACAAACAACTTATATTTTTCATGGAGCTCTGCGAGTTGTTCTGTCATTCCGTCAAAAATATTCAAATATAATGTTTCTGTTTCTTTATAATATCTTCTAAATAACTCCATTAATTGATTCAATTCATTTTCAGTTAAACTTTTTTCACTCATTAAATCAAAGGATTTTTCTATAGGTATCCCCTATAAAATAAGATAATTTAGCTGGTAAAAATTTTCCTGAACCAATAACAGGTCCTAAACCAGAATGTACTGGACAACCATCATATTTCTCTGCTAATTTTCTAACATTTTTTTGTGCTTTAGCTTTAGTTTTCATATTGTAATTAAAATATTCATCTGATTTACTAAGAGTTTGCATTGCTAATGTTATAAAAGCACCTAAATTTCTTGATTTTCTGTGTCTATAACTATTAGAACTAAAATTAATAAACCACAATTCATTTTTAAAGCGATACGCATAACCATCGTCTAAAGGATTATTATCAATATTATCCTTTTTATATCCATACTTATTTTTCATTGATGAAAGAAGTTGCCAAACCATAAACTGCTTTGCATGTATACTCATATTGCCAATTGGTTCAAAATATACTAACAATCCAGAAATGCCCCTATCTTTTTTAGGCATCTTTTTTAATTCATTTAAATAAAGATCTATATCTTTAGATAATTCTTCAGGACTATATGGATAATTTAATGCAGAATAAAAGTGAACTTCCTTTTTATGTCCTTGTACGCCAAATACACATGGAAATCCTTTCGATTCTATAACTTCTTTAGATTGTTTAATTTCTCGATTCAACCACTCGCAACGATTTTCTATTCTTCCAATGCGGCTTTGAGAAACGAACATTTAAACACTCCTTTAAAATATTGTTCGTCTATATTGTAACTAAAAACCTGGAATTTTCAAATAATCTCTTATACTTTTTTAATATAATTATAATTTCTATTGAAATCACAGTATTAGCCAAAAAATCAGTTAGATAAAAAAAGACTCCCGTTACATGAAGTTAACAGGAGTCAAATTATAGTTTCTATGATCATATATTTATTCTTTTATATACCAATCTACATTATGTTTTTTACATACCATTATCAATCTCAACCTCATCATTCAAAAAATACGTTTGGATATTGGATGATACCTGAAGCATGATTTAAAGCACTATCTTTTAATTCAATTGCCATCAATAACTCATCTGGTACTTCAAAAGGCGCTTGTATGCCCCAATGAGATGCTTTTTTGAAACCAAATTTCGGATAATATGCTTCGTGCCCCATAACGATGACTGATTCAAAATCAAGGATCTCTGCAATGGTTAAAGCTTGTTGTATTAATTTTTGACCTACACCTTTATTTTGATATTCGGGTAAAACAGAAATAGGTGCTAATGCTAAAGATTCTACTTTCTTATCCTCAGTATCAATCAAAATTTTAGATAATAATATATGTCCTATGATTTTATCTTCATTTACAGCGACTAATGATAAATCTGGAACAAATGCCTCTGACTTTCGTAATTTCGCAACCAATGTGTGCTCACTTTGATCACTATATGATTCATTCTCAAAAGCCTTTTTCACTACTTCTTCAGTTTGCAGGTAATCTTCTTTTTGCTCTTGTCTGATGATGAATTTCATCCTATTCACCCCTCATCATAGTTAGTGCGCTGATATGTTACACAATTACTGTCATGACTGCCTCTATATTTTACAGCTAGTGTCGATTAAATCAACTGGTTATGATTAATTTGACTTAGCTCGGAAATAATTTTTCTACTATCTGAATTTAACTTTTTCACATAGACGGTATTATGATTGGCTTCGAATTTCTGTACGATAGTATCAATCGCATTCACTGCTGAATCATCCCATAAATGTGCATGGTTGAAGTCTAATTCAATGACTGAATGGTCCACATTAAAGTCAATTTGGTTCATCATGGAATCAATAGATACAAAGAAAATTTGGCCTTCAAAGTATACATGTAACGTCTCATCAAACGTCTCTGTTGTCACATTCACGTTAGAAATCTTAGTCGCGAAGAAGAGTGCACTAAATACTACACCTACGATAACACCAATGGCTAGATTATGTGTCATCAATACAATAATAACTGTTAGAATCATCACAAAGGCATCCGTTTTTGGAGCATTTTTAATATATTTAAAGGAATGCCAGTCTACTGTTCCAATAGATACCATGACCATAATTCCCGCTAAAATAGGCATTGGAATTTGCACTACTAAATCCCCTAATACAATAATCATAAATATGAGTACTACACCTGCAGTTAATGTCGATAATCGACTTGTCGCACCTGATTTCACATTAATGACAGATTGTCCGATCATCGCACAACCACCCATACCACCGAAGAATCCTGTAATGATATTTGCGATACCTTGTCCACGAGATTCCTTATTTTTACTACTATAAGTATTTGTAAATTCGTCTACAATTTTAGCAGTGAGTAAGCTTTCTACTAACCCTACAATCGCCATTGAAACTGAAAATGGTAAGATGATTTGTAATGTCTCCAGTGTGTAAGGTACTTGTGGAATAATGAAATGAGGCAATGCCTGTTTAATCGTACCTAAATCACCAACAGTATGCACATTGGCACCTGTAAACATATATAATGCTGTTAATAAAATAATCGCAATTAATGGTGCAGGAATTGCTTTAAAGAATCTAGGTACAATATATACGATTAATAAAGTAATAATGACATAAATGTAAGTCGCAATGGATATATTAAAAATATGCTCAATTTGAGATAGAAAGATCATAATACCTAATGCATTAACGAAACCAATCATTACGGATTGTGGAATGAACTTCATCAGTCTTCCTACTTTTAAAATACCTAAGACAAGTTGAATCAATCCCATTAAAATCGTCGCTGCAAATAAATATTCCACGCCATGTTCCTTCACGAGTGGTGTCACAACAAGTGCAACAGCACCTGTAGCACCTGAAATCATTGCCGGTCGTCCACCAACAATCGCTGTCACTGTCGCTATGATAAACGCCGCATATAAACCAATCATCGGGTCCACCCCCGCTATGATTGAAAAGGCAATCGCTTCTGGAATTAAAGCAAGTGCCACTACAATACCTGCTAGTATATTTTTCATTGGTTGATTAAACCACTGAACTTTCCAATTATCTACCATGACATCCGCTCCTTTTCATACTATTTAAATTCAATATTGATAAAACGCATATTACGCCCCTGACGTATGTAACATATGCATATACTTGCACTTTGCATACATATGCCATCACCACTTTTTCCGCAATAAAATAGAGCGAGTAAGAAACCATTGTGTCATTCAACTTGGTTTCATCACTCGCCCATGAAGGTGGCTATCTTATCATCTCATTAGTATTGTTATTTATTGACTATCCTACGTGCCACTCACTATATGACATATATCAATTGAATCGCGTTTTATTTGTCGAATTGAAACCTTACGCATTATAACATCAAGCACGCTTCAATGGCAAAATTCATTTTGATACTTGTCATCGACTTTTAATATACATCACGTCACATGAATCATGACTTTAGTTCTTCTTGATACGTCTGTCCAAATAATTGATAATGTACAAATTCAGTAACATCGGCTGAACTGACTAATATTAATATCGTATCATTACCGCCAACTGTTCCTAATACCTCATTTAAATTAAGCTGATCGATATAAAAGTTCACACTTTGCGCAAATCCTGGCGATGTTTTAACAATAAGGTAGTGATCTTTAATTGTGACCTTTTCGATCTCATCATTGTAAAAGGCTATGAGTTTCGTTTTCGCTTCGCTTTGAGCATTATCATTAAACTTTCGGTAACATCGATCATTATTGGCGGTAGGCATTTTATATATTTTAAGTTCATTTAAATCTCTACTAATCGTTGCCACACTATATTTGATACCAAAATGTTTATCAAGATAGTCCACAATTTCGGCTTTTGAACGTATGTCATTATCTTTCACAATTGTCGATATTAAATCCAATCGTTTACTTTTTCTCATATTTATTTACTCCTTTATCTGCATATTTCACAAAATACAGACAAACTTCATCACAAATACCATATCAAATTTCCTTCATACAATATGTGAAGTATTTCTCATTTATAACAATTTTTATAAAAAGTTTTATATTGATGTATAAAAATCTTCTTAAAATATAGATAGATTTAACATTTATAGTTAATTAATCATGCATGACTATCCATACATTCAATCGAATAAAAAATCATATTATATTAATTATTTATTATCGTATTAACTTAATATACATGTAATTATAGGTTTTATGCGTTTATATTGCATAATCTATCATCAAATTGCATTGAATAAATATTTTATATGAGATATTCGACATTATTATTGTGAAAAGATTCTCAATCTCTATGTTGAAAGCGCTTTATACTCTAGATGTATTAAATCAAAGGAGGAAATAACAATGGAAAAAGGACCTATCCACGTAAACAGTGAAATCGGCAAATTAAAAACGGTATTACTTAAACGACCAGGTAAAGAATTAGAAAATTTAGTACCTGATCATCTAAGTGGATTGCTATTTGACGATATTCCTTATTTGAAAGTTGCTCAAGAAGAGCATGACCATTTCGCGCAAGTACTTAGAGATGAAGGTGTCGAAGTTATTATTTAGAACACCTAGCTGCAGAAGCCATTGCAGATGCCTCAGTTCGCGAACAATTTATCGATGACATTTTAAAAGAATCTCAAAAGACTGTCCTCGGTCATGAAAAAGAAATTAAAGAGCTATTCGCGACATTAAATGATCAAGAACTGGTAGAAAAAATTATGGCTGGTGTACGTAAAGAAGAAATTCAATTAGAAACGAATCACCTCGTAGAATATATGGATGACCGCTATCCATTCTATCTCGATCCAATACCAAACCTTTACTTCACTAGAGATCCTCAAGCATCTGTAGGTAGAGGAATGACTATCAACCGTATGTATTGGCGTGCCCGTCGTCGTGAATCAATCTTCATGACATATATTTTGAAATATCACCCAAGATTCAAAAACGACGATGTACCAGTTTGGTTAGATCGAAATTCACCATTCAATATTGAGGGTGGCGATGAATTAATTCTATCTAAAGATGTACTTGCCGTTGGTATTTCTGAACGTACCTCTGCACAAGCTATCGAACGCTTAGCAAGACAAATTTTATTCGATGATCAATCTACATTTACTAAAGTACTTGCCATCGAAATTCCAAACAGCCGTACATTTATGCATTTAGATACAGTATTTACAATGATTGACTACGACAAATTTACAATGCATGCTGCGATTTTCAAAGAAGAAGATAACATGAACATCTTCACCATTGAAAAAGATGAACAAGGTCAAGACATTAAAATTACGCACTCAAACAAATTAAAAGAAACATTAGAAGATGCGCTTAACATCGACAATATCGAATTTATCCCAACAGGTAATGGTGACGTTATCGATGGTGCCCGTGAACAATGGAATGACGGTTCTAACACATTGACTATCCGTCCAGGGGTTGTCGTAACTTACGACCGAAACTATGTATCTAACCAATTATTACGTGATAAAGGCATTAAAGTTATTGAAATTACAGGTAGTGAATTAGTCCGTGGTCGTGGGGGCCCAAGATGTATGAGCCAACCATTATATAGAGAAGATATTTAATTCAGTACACACATGTACTTTACTAATACATTTTAAAGAAATGAGGAATGAATCATGTCAGAAATTCAACAACCACTTAACTTAAAAGGTAGACATTTATTAAAAGAAGATGACTTTACGAAAAAAGAATTTAGCGATTTAATCGATTTCGCTATTACTTTAAAAGATTATAAACAAAAAGGGATTCCACATCGTTATTTAGATCATAAAAATATCGCCCTATTATTTGAAAAGAATTCTACACGTACACGTGCAGCCTTTACTGTAGCCTCTATTGATTTAGGTGCACATCCTGAATTCTTAGGAAAAAATGATATCCAATTAGGTAAAAAAGAATCTGTTGAAGACACAGCTAAAGTATTAGGAAGAATGTTTGATGGTATCGAATTCCGCGGCTTCTCACAAGAGATGGTTGAAGACTTAGCTAAATATTCAGGTGTACCTGTATGGAATGGTTTAACGGACGCATGGCATCCAACACAAATGTTAGCTGACTACATGACAGTTAAAGAAAACTTTGGTGATTTAGATGGCATCAAACTTACTTATGTGGGTGACGGACGTAACAATGTGGCTAACTCACTACTTGTGGCTGGACCAATGCTTGGTGTAGACGTAACAATTTGTTCTCCTAAAGCACTCTTCCCATCTCAAGACTATGTTGATATTGCAGAAAGACGTGCCAAACAAGACGGTGGTTCAATCACAATTACAGATAATATTGACGAAGGTGTTAAAGATGCCGATGTTATCTACACTGACGTGTGGGTATCTATGGGTGAAGAAAGTGAATTTGAATCACGTATTAAATTATTAAAAGACTATCAAGTTAATAGAGCTATGTTCGATAAAACTGGTAAAGATAGCACGATTTTCTTACATTGTTTACCAGCCTTCCATGATACGAATACAACATATGGTCAACAAATCAAAGATGACTATGGTTTATCTGAAATGGAAGTCACTGACGAGATATTTAGAAGCAAACATTCTAAAGTATTCGATCAAGCAGAAAACCGTATGCATACGATTAAAGCTGTGATGGCAGCTACGCTAGGATAGTTTGCAATTAAAAAGAAGACGCAGGTTTGGTTACGATACCCTCATATCACTGAACTCCTATATATGAATCACAACTGAACCTGCTTATTTATTCAAAGGAGACATGACATATGAGTGAATCAGATGGAAATAAATTAAGTAAAACCTCCTTGATTGGCCTCGTCATTGGTTCAATGATTGGTGGCGGTGCATTTAACATTATTTCTGATATGGGTAATCAAGCTGGTGGTTTAGCCATCATTATTGGTTGGATTATCACAGCAATTGGTATGATTTCCCTAGCCTTTGTCTTTCAGAATTTAACGAATGAAAGACAAGACTTAGACGGTGGTATCTATAGTTATGCACAAGCCGGGTTCGGTGATTTTATTGGATTTTCAAGTGCTTGGGGTTATTGGTTTGCAGCCTTTCTAGGCAACGTGGCCTATGCCACATTATTAATGTCAGCAGTCGGTAACTTCTTCCCGATCTTCAAAGGCGGAAATACCTTACCAAGTATTATCGTTGCTTCTATCCTTTTATGGGGCGTGCATTATCTCATCTTAAAAGGTGTAGAAACAGCTGCATTTATTAATAGTATCGTTACTGTTGCTAAACTCATCCCTATCTTACTTGTCATCGTATGTATGATTGCTGCGTTTAACTTTGAGACCTTTAAAGCTGGTTTATACGGTATGACAAGTGGCGATACTGGCATATTCAGTTGGGGTGATACATTAGGCCAAGTGAAAAGTACAATGCTTGCTGTGCATTTGGATAATGGTCAACTAAGAAACTGCCGCCATTTGTTTTATCGAAAATACCATTGAACCCCCATTGATGTTCATCAAAAACACCGATATCCAAGATATCTACTACAAGTAAATCACCTGGTTGTACGTTGTTTACATGCACTGGACCACTTAAAACATGTACACGATTTAAGTTCACGTGTTTGATATCACTTGGATCATCATTATTGGCTACTTGTCCATCTGTCCAATCTAAGCATTCCATTCTAAAGGATTCTCCTGGATCTACTGAAAATGCTGCTGGAATATCAGGATGCCATCGATTGTGTCCTGGATGTGCTTGTTGATCCATCTTCTTGTTTAAATCAATACTAAATAACTTTTTAGGCATATGCCCTTCCCCCTTACATATGAAAGTTAATTATGACTGATTATCAAGTTATCTAAATATTAACACAATTAAAGTTACAAAATATATTAAAATGTGTATATTTTTATTAATTGGAATTATTACGATAAACAAATGATATAAAAGGACATGTTTGAACATTCAAGAGGAAGTAGGGGAGGGGAAGTTATATAGAAATACTCAATAAATAAGACTTCCGTTTGTCTACCTTCAGACATACGGAAGTCTTACCCTTAGTTCTATAACCTTTGTCATTTCAACCTTTATAGTGGATTGATACAATTATACTCTCATTGATTCACTTTCTAGCCTATACTTAAATTATTCATCTTCAACATTTTTACCAACAGGTTCCCATTTCAATACAAATGTAATGACAAGACCGATTAGTGGTACGAGACCAATCCATAACATCGTTTGGTTTAATCCGACTGCTGCTAATATAATCGGAAATACAAACGTTCCTATAATACTACCCGTTCGACTCACTGACTCCACAATACCTGTCGCTTGTGAACGTAAATGTGTTGGGAATGATAATGCACCAATCGTCTTACCTTGCGTTCCTGGTCCACCTGAATGTCCGAATAAAAACAATGCAATTAAACATGTATTAATCACCATTGGTAAGTTATTGTAAAATAGGCCTGTTACAATCATAACAAATAAGACAATACCGAAACCTATCATTGTAAGTTTTCTTGTACCTAGACGATATGTATACTGTGCACCTAAGTACGCACCGATGATACCAGCAACATTGACAATTGCTGTACCAAATAAGACCCCTAACTTATCCTCACTTATCATATATTTAGCAATAATTGGAATATATAATCCCACTGCATAGTACTGCATACCTTGTAATGTTGATATCGCTGTTGCTAGTGTTAATCTCTTTAAATATGGTTTTTTAAGTAGTACTTTATATGATTGTTGTTGTGCGTTTGATTGATGTTCTCCTTGTCTTTCATCTAATTTCAACTGCACATCGTAATGTTTCTGAATATAGTGTGTCGCCTTTTCAAGTGAAAAGTGATCAATAATCCAAGTCGGACTTTCTTGTAAATACTTTAATCGCATGATATATAGCACTAAAGCAATACAAGCACCAAATCCAACTGCCATACGCCATAATGTTTCTCCTGCTCCCATTAAGAAAAATGCAATGACCACTAACGACGATGTCACAATCGCTATGTACCATACGACTTGCCAGTAGTTAACGTTACGACCTCGTTGGACTTTGTTACTAATTTCTGCAATAAATGTAAACGCTACTGGACTGTCCATACCTATCGCAATGCCCATCAGAAATCTAAATATCAATAAGATCATAATATTAGGCGAAAATGCTGCACCTAAAGACGTAATCATTAATATTAACAATGATATTGAAAGGATACGCTTTCTACCAAATCGATGCGCGAGCGTCCCTCCAAAAATCGCACCAATTAATGCACCTACAGGTAATGATGTCATCACGAATGATAGCATGGTTGGAGATAAATTGAATTCTTTCGTGATTTGGTCTGTCATCGTTCCTAAAATGGTAATATCATATGCATCTAAAAATATCGTTCCTAATATCATCAATAACAACATATTGGATGTATGTTGTTTGTCCGCGTCATCAATGATTCGATATAAATCTTGCTTTGACTTCACAATTTCCATATTAACCATCCCTTATTTTATTTTAGATTAAGCGTAATTAATGATTATTAACTTATTGTTAAGCGCAAATAAATATTTATTTAAGTCATACGCTGTCGCTCTGTTATTGTTTTAAAAAAATAGCGTCTATCTCAAATGTAAGATAGACGCTATATAGTCAATTATTCTGTTGTCGTTGACTTATTCGAGCGGATTTTATAAACAATCAATCCAATGATAAATCCGGTTAATGCCGGTAGAATCCAACCCATACCAATATCAAAGAATGGTAGGTATTTTTCACCTAATGAAATGATAAATTTAGCGAATGATGTTTTCAAAAATGGCTCTGGACTAGCCTTAACACCATCGATAAATGACGCGATCATTGTGAAGAAAATCGTAAATCGATATACAATTTTCGAATGATTGAATAATGGACTTACTAAAGTTAATAAAATAATTGTAATAGCCAATGGATAAATGAACATCAATACTGGCGTTGAATACATAATGATTTTAGTTAAACCAACATTAGCAAAAATACATGCTAAGATACTTACCACTGTCGCAAACATTAAGTAACTACGTTTCGGGAATAACTCTGTAAATGTTTCAGAGAAAGCAGTGATTAAACCAATCGCTGTTTTTAAACATGCGACAATTACGATTAGAGATAATACGATAATTCCGTAATCTCCAAGATAGTGTCTCGCGATTTGAGCTAATGCAATACCACCATTTTCACTCACTTTAAATTTACCGATACTCATTGTACCCATAAACGCAAGTAAACTATAGATAATACCCATTAATACAATACTGATAGTTCCTGATTTAAATGTTTCTTTGGCGATGCTGTTAGGATTTGTGATACCTAACTTTTTAATCGTAGATACAATAATAATACCAAAGGCTAATGATGCTAATGCATCTAACGTGTTATAACCATCAATGAATCCTTTAAGTAATGGACTCTTATCGTAATCTGCACTCACAGGCGCATTCGTTAACCCACCTAATGGATGGATGAACGCTAAGACTACAACAATACCTAATAAAACTAAAAAGACTGGATTTAAAAATTTACCTATGTAATCTAAAATTTTAGACGGCTTTCTCGCAAAGAACCAAGCTAATAAGAAGAAGATAATACTAAAGATCGGTAAGTAAATCTTCGCAACATCAGGTGAAATGAATGGTGAAAATGCAATTTCAAAAGATGTTGTTGCTAACCTAGGTAACGCAAAGAATGGTCCAATGACTAGATACAAACCAATCGTAAATATGTATGCATATGTTTTACTAACTCTTGATGTAATTTCAAAAATACCGTTTGTTTTAGACATACCGATAGCGATAATACCTAAAAACGGTAATCCGATAGCAGTAATTAAAAAGCCTAAATTGGCAATAAATACGTTTGATCCTGCTGTTTGTCCAAGATGAATTGGGAAAATAATATTCCCAGCACCAAAGAATAAACCAAATAGCATTGATCCGATAAAAATGTTCTCTTTTAAAGTCAATTTGTTTTTCATCATGTCTGTTTATTCTCCTAGTTATTTTTTATTTATTATACATTATATTTTGTAAAGGAAAAATGTAAATAACAAGAAAATTTTAAAAAATTAGACAATAATACATCATTATTACTTTATAAAATGTAAAATAACACATTGAGTGATATTTTTAAAAAAAGTACTATACACCATTTGTATAGTACTTCATTCTCATATATTTGTTTTATCAATCAGTTATCAAACTGCTATTCTTCTAATTCTTTAATGACTTTTGCCGGTACACCTGCCGCAAGGGTATTATCTGGGATATCCTTTGTGACTACTGCACCTGAGGCAATCACTACATTATTTCCAATAGTCACTCCTGGAGTAATCGTGACTTTGCCACCTATCCAAACATCGTCGCCTATATTTACAGGACTTGCTTGAGCTAAATACTCTCGTCTTCCTTTTGCGCTTAATGGATGGTTAACAGTATAAATATCGACATTAGGACCTATCATCACATGGTTCCCAATATTCACTGGCGCTATATCTAGAATGGTAAGGTTATAGTTTGTTAAGACGTCATGTCCGACATGTATATTTTTCCCGTTATCACAATTGAATGTCGCTTGGAATGAAATGTTTTCACCAGCAGAGCCTAATATTTGGCGGATTTTACTTTCTTGTTGTGCCGGTTCTGTAGCAGGAATGGCATTAAATTCTTGGCATAATTGTGCTGCTCTAGCTTTACGTGCCGCCACTTCCTCATCATCAAAATGATACGGCATACCTTTATCTAATTTGTCTATTTCTCTCATTGCTACCTAATCCTCCCAAGTTTATGTTATTCATGAATTCTATAAAATAATGTCTTAATATTTCTCTATTTCATTAGCAATTTTACTTTCCTTTTGATTGCCCGACGTCTTTAATTGCTTAACAATATTTACTTTTTCCTGCTTACTTCTATTTTGACTAAGTTTATATGCCGCTTCTATGTCATTCACTTTAACTTGAAATCCGACAATCCCATTGATTTGTTTCTTAGTATCTTCTGATAAATGATTCCAAGTTGCACCATCATCTTTGTGACCTTCATAGTGATTCAATAATTGTTTCAAATCAGATACTAGTTCATCTTGATTCAATAATCGTCCTTCACCATATACATGCATACTTTGATAATCCCATGTCGGTACATCTTCTGTCTCGTACCATGTAGAGGAAATATAGGCGTCTGGTCCTTGGAAGATCACTAATACATGTGCGTTATGTTCTATCATTTGTACCAATTCATTATGTTTCGCTAAATGTCCTGTGATTACTAATTGATCATCTTGTTCTGAAATCATCACGGGAATATGTGACGCGATAGGCTTAATACCGTCACTCATTACGATCGTCGCAAAATTGTTGTGCTGCATAAATCGTTTTATTTCTTCATAATCATTGATTTGTGAATGCTTACCAATATACATGATGTAACACACCCTTTTAATGAATTCATCTTATTCATCATCGACTCTTTTTTATATTCAAAAAGCTGTAGATCAATCATCCACAGCTCCTCGTTTTAATACCTCAATTGTCGTATTACAACATTATAAATATTGATCTGCATGTTCTAATCTATAATGTTCTGTCACTTCTTTTTCATGTTCGAATTCTTTTTCAGTTAATTTCTTAATATTTTCGACCGCATACCCTAATTTCTTTGCGAATGCTTCCACTTCATCTTTATCTTTTGCAAGCACAAACATTGTTAACACATTATCATCTACAATATCTTTATGATGTTGATAATCTAGTTTAAAAAATTTCATGACTATCTCCCCCTCTTTACGTGTTTATTATATACCCCAAATCATCATTTTATTCATGTAAATTGCCATCTTTTTTGTCTATATTGTTAAAAATATTATTTTGAATATTGAAGTATATTGTTTCATTTACATTCCCTCGACGTTGCTATAAAAGGAGGTTAGAGTCATTTCATTTGAATTTTCAAAAAAATTAAATATTGATTAATAATGGTTTGTGGACGATTTAATTTTTTGAACATTATGTTACAATTGTCAAATGATTTTTTATAGAACAATTCTTATTTCTACTAAAGGGGTTTAATGACATGAATATTATATTAGGCGTCGGAACACTCGTTATTGTGTTGGTCATTATGACATTGTTCCTTAAATTCGCACCATACGGTAAGGAAGGCTTACAAGCTTTATCTGGTGCTGCTTGTGCCACATTCCTACCCCAAGCATTCTTAAGTTATGCAATCGGTGGTATCTTACATATTAAATTCTTACAAGACATCGGGGACCTTGCGGGTAGTCTAGGTGGTATTGCGGTAGGTATACTCGCATGTATCAATTTAGGTGTATCACCTGTCTTCGCTATTATCGTCGGTCTTGTATTAAAGGATTTCAGTTTATTACCAGCATTTATCGCTTCATATATAGTTGCATTTATTATTAAATTGATTCAGAAGAAAGTGCCTGAAGGTTTAGATTTAATCGCAGTGATACTCATTGCACCGGCATTAGTATATGGACTTGCATCACTGATTAATCCAGGAGTTACAGCCGTATTAAATCAAATTGCAGGTGCCGTGAACTCAGTTGGCGACAGTAGTCCATATGCTCTAGCGATCATCTTAGGCTTAATTATTCCAGTTACAAGTATGACGCCATTAAGTTCAATGGTGCTCGCAAGTATCTTAGGCCTTACAGGACTCCCAATGGCCATTGGTGCTATTACTTGTACAGGTGCGTCATTTGTAAACTTCACATTATTCAACATTTTGAAAATTGGCGAAAAACCAAATCGATTTGCAGTCTTTATCGAGCCTTTAACACAAATTGATTTAATCGTTAGATATGCACCCGTTTTATACGGTACGAATGCTCTTATCGGTATGGTCAATGCTTGTATTATTGCATTTAGTGGACTTAAAATAGGTGTCACTGGTATGGCAACACCTATTGCAGGCGCGATTGTCTTATTTGGCTTTAACAATCCAGTTTCATCAGCGATTACAATTATTGCCGTAGCTATCACAAGTCTAGTACTCGCCTTTATTATTGGTACACTTATTAAAAAATTCGATTTAATGCACTTACACATACCAATGCCTTGGCAAAAAAATACGAAACACTCATAATACAAAAACAACTCCCAACCATGCGATTGTTATCGCGGCTGGGAGTTATTTTTATATCTTATTAACAATCAATATTTACACAAAGTTTTACAAATTTAGCGAACTTTTCTAATTTAATTCAAGTCCTAATATCCTGAACCGATTTTGTCACCATTTTCATCAAATTTAGTCACATAACCATCATCTGTATCAACAGTATATGAGCCGGCTAAATTACCGTCTTTATCATCATATGAGAATCCCCATTTACCATCAATTGTTTTTTCAGGTTCTTTAAATGTATACGTATCTGTATCTAACTTTTCACCTTCGTAAGATTCTACTTTATCAATGACATTATCACGTGTCACTTCTTCAGAATCTGAACTACTATCAGATGAACTATTGTCGTCTGAACTTGAATCATCACTTTCGTCGTCAGAGAATGTTGGCATTTTATCGTAAAGATTAATCTTATTAGCTACTTGCTTAAACTCATTAGAATCTTTGTATTTATCATAAACTTCTTTAGTATTGTGTTCTTCACCAAATTTCAACGCATCTTTATATGAAGGGATTGGGCTTTGAGTCCCACCTAAATAAATTTTATCATCACTTACACCGATTACAGTTGCAAATTGAGCGATTGAGGGTGACACAGCATAAAATTTCATACCATTAGGTGCACCTGAAATTTGTTGTGTTTCCCTACTTACTGCAAAATGTTTTAATTCTTGTGTCTTTTTCTCATCTGACATTTGCGTCGTGTATCTACCTGTTAAAATATCATTTTTGGTTAATGTATATTTTCCAGATTCATTTGCTAAAAAGATTAACGCTATTCTTTCCTTTTCAGATAGATTCGAAATATCATTCGTAGATGATTGTTTAGACTTGCTTGAGTGACTTGAACTTTCTTTACTTGATGATGACTTAGAATCGTTCCCTTTTTTACTGTCTTCACTCTTTTGTGTATCTTCTACTTTCGATGCTCCTTTTGAATCACTAGATGAATCGCCATTGTTACAAGCTGACAAAAGTAATAATGCTGTTCCACTTAAAAATAAAAATTTCTTCAATGATAAATCCCCTTTGTTTAATGTTTTTTCAAAAATTCCCAAATATATATTATTACTACTTCTTTATACGAGGCAATTATACTATATTTTTATAAAAATATGGCCAACAAACAGAAATTATTTATATTTATACCGTATATACAAAAATGTATTTTTAAAATTAATAGTTATATTGCTAAAATCGACAATCATTTTATACTTTAAATTTGAATCTTTTATAATTTTGTTGTACTTTAAAGTTGGTAGCGTTTTCACTACCGAAAATTATATAGGAGTGATGCTTTATGAAGAAATTAACTAAAACTTTTGTTGCGGGAAGTATTGTATTAGGCACAGCACTAGGAGTAAGCGTTTCTACAGATAATGTATCATCTCACCAAGCACACGCGGCGTCATCACAGTATTGGTATAAATATAACGGTTACACTGCTTCAGGAGGTAACTTTGTATTGAGCCAATCATTCTATAATGGTTTAAAAGCGGATAATTTAGAGTTCAACGGTGTTAAAGTTAGCGGTAAATATCAAGCACCAACGAATTCTAAAGTCATTTATGATCAAACATTCCAACAGTATAAAAATCACAAAGCAAACAATGTAGATATTAAAGTAAAACCAAACTCAATTAGCTTAAAACAAGTGAAACAAAAATATGGTAATAACTATGATTATCAAAATCCATTAACAGGACCTGCTAAAAAGAAAGGCGATGGCATTTATAGTTATCAAGTAGGCAAAGGTCATATTGCGTTTGCAATTGAAAACGGATATGTCACTAAAGCCAATGTATCATAAACATCTTATAGCTAGTTAATATTATACCTTCCATATATAAAAGAGAAGCTAGGACATAAATATATACTTCAAGTTACATTTATGTTTAGGCAGTAGTTGACTGTAAAGTCATTCTTTTTCTTATAGAAATTAGAATGACTTACACATGCGTATTGACTCATGTGTTCAAATTAAGCTTTAGAGGTATACATGAACTAAAGTTCATGCATAAAACCGTCTAAGTAATAAATTACAAAGACGGTCTAATGTACCAAGCTTTTTCATTTCTAGTCAACCTTGCCGGGGTGGGACAACGAAATAAATTTTAAGAAAATTTTATTTCTGTCCCTCTCCCTTCTTTATCACTTCATTTTCCCTATAATTCCGTATGCCATATCTCTTATGAAGGCACTATGATTATGTTGTGCCTCTGCTTTTAATTCTTCTTTGAACGTTTCTATTGAGAAGGTCTCGTCCACAATATGATGTGCCTTCATTCTTGGTAGCATAATACCAACAAGCCATTCTAAATCATTGTCGTCGGATGTGTGAATGACCGCTTCCGCAAAGTAATCAATGTCTTTCATACCTATATCATTCAACAAATTATATAGTTTTTGACCGATATGAATATCGCCACCTTCTTGCGCTACAGTTTGCCATATCCACTGTATCGCTGTTTGATGTAGTGGCAGTTCATCTGCACCCGTACCGCCATTGATAGCATCACTTTCCTGAAAGCAGAATATTCCTTCAGGTTTTAAGAAGTCCTTTAATATACGTAACGCCCATGCCACGTCTGGTAAATACATGAGCACCCTTCTCCCAATAATGACATCAAATTGGCCTAATGCTTCTGGTAATTGATAAATATCATAGTGCTGGTAAGACACGTGATCATATTGATTATTTTCAACTGCTTTTTCCAATAGTGTTTGATTCATATCAATACCAATGACTTCACCTTGCAATCCAACGCGTTCAGCTACTAATTGAGTGACTTCCCCAGTCGCACATCCAATATCTAATATACGCATGCCTGGTTTAATATCTGCTCTATCTAGCAACTTGATGATAACCTCATTACGTTCATTCATACATCTCTCTCCTTTTTTGAAAAACTTTCGATTTTCCTATAGCCAAATTGCCTTCACTTTATATAATTTAATAATTAAATTGATTTGAAATTTGAGTACTAACCATATATAATATGATATTAATATAACAACATGATTAGAAAGGATAAACATCATGACCAACATCCGCTTACTATATGTCACTTCAATTATTTTAACAGTATTGAACTTATTTATCGTTTATACGACCTTTTTCACTAATTTATTTAACAATTCTACATTCTCGTTTTGGTATTGGCCAGGCGCTAGTCTTATTTTCATGACTTTAATCATCCATTTAGCCTTACTTTCAAAATGTAAACACAAATTAACTGTCATTTTATTAGGTGTTTTAAATATCCTCTTACTCATTCTATTTTCTACGCCACTCTTATTATCATAGTATAAAAGGAGTAGCTCTGATCATACGTGTATCACGCAATCAATAGCTACTCCTATATATGTTTATTTAAGCTTCATTTAAATAAGATGTTAATAATTCAATATAATAATCAACGAATTGATGATATGTTTCTTTATTCACATGTTCATTGACTTGATGTGGTACTGTACCTGGGCCAAACATTAAGAATGAGAAATGTTCATCTTTATCACGTAGTAAATTAGATGCGTCAGTCACACCAACTGTTGGTGTTGCAACGACATCTCTCTTGAAAATATTGGCTGCCACTTGTTGACCTAGCGCGATTAAACGATTTTCCCCTGTTGTAAGTACAGGATCTAAGTCTAAGTACATATCTTCTTCCAGTTGACCGCCTTCATTATTAATCTGTTCAATATGCTTTTTAAATAAAGCTTTTACTTGATCATTATTAAACTCTGGAACGGTACGAATGTTATAGTCTGTTGTTACCATATCAGGTACAGAATTGACTTGGTTGCCACCTTGAATAATTGTATGGTTAATTACCAATCCATTAATGACGCGCTCGATTTCTTCTTCCTCAACTTTGTCACCCACACGTCCTTTTATTCTCTCAATCACATGTTTGAAATCAAATTGTTCACACTGTAATTCTTTTCTAATGTCTTCGTATTCCTCATCAATATTTCGTACAAAATCTAGTAATGGTTTAATCGCATTTTGTCCAACCACAGGCATAGAACTGTGTGCTGCTTGTCCGCGAGATACAATTTGATAATCCATAGAACCTTTATGCGCATAGACAATACCTGATTCGGATGGTTCAGCAATGACTAATGCATCCACATCATCCATATAGCCTTCTTTATATAACTGTTCTGAACCTAATTGTTGCATTTCTTCTCCAGCTGTCGCCATTAACTTGATAGTACCTTGTTTTAACGCGCCACTTTGATCAATTTCAATCATCGCAATGACTAGTGCAGCTAGGCCTGCTTTCATATCTGATGTACCACGGCCATATAAATAGCCATCTTGTTCTGTTAATTCAAATGGTGGGAATTGCCAATTATTAGAATCGCCTTCTGATACCACGTCCATATGTCCTGAAATCGCCACGACTGGATGACCTTCACCAATGGAAGCAATTAGGTTAGCACGATTGTTATGACCTTTAATTTCATCGATATCTGCTTTGATACCATGCTTTTCTAATAAATCTTTTAAATATTTTGCTACTTCTATTTCATTATCATTCACTGTTTTGATTTCTACGATATCTTTTAAAATTTGTAAATGGTCCTCTTTTGTAAATACACTCATGTCAAATACTCCTTTATAATTTTATTATTTTCTAGAAGTTTTTGTCTTATCTTTGATGAATAAACATAGAATAAATGCAATCACAATCAAGATGGTTGTAAATATAAATGCTGCATCTACACCATGCACCGTAGCTGCTCGCATCATTTCAGTTTTAGACTGCCCGGTATGACTACCCGCTAGATCATTTTTAGATACAATGGAAAGAATCGTAATACTCACTGCGGTGCCCATTGCCCCAGCGATAATACGTAATGAATTCATAATTGCTGTACCATGAGATATTTCTTCCGATTGTAATGCATTAAGTCCTGCAGTATTCAATGGCATGATTAATAAACCGACTGAGAACATACGAATCGCATAAATAACGACGACATACCAAAATGGCGTATCTGTTGATAAAAATGTATGAAGAATCGTCATAATAATCAACAATGTGAAGCCAGGTATCACTAGGACACGTAATCCGAAACGGTCAAATACCTTACCTGTATAAACAGAAATAAATGCATTAAACACGGCACCAGGTAAAATCACTAACCCTGATAATACCGCTGATAGTCCTAAACCTGTTTGTACATACATAGGAATGAGTAATGCAGGGCCAACGATACCAATAAATAGCAACATAGATGCTACTGCTGATAAGGTAAATGTCTTACTTCTAAAGACACGTAAATTTAACAATGGATGGTCAATATTTAACTGACGGAATGTAAAGATGGCAATCACGATTACACCTAAAATAAATGTAATGATTACAGCTGGTGACGTTATACCCAACGTACTGATACTACTAAACGAGAATAAAATGAGGCCGAAACCAAAGGTAGAATATACAACAGAAATCTTGTCTAAAGCAGTATCTTTTGGAGAGCTATGGTTTTCAACGAAGAAGTAACCAATCACAAAGGCAATAATAGCAATCGTTGCGACGACGTAAAACGGCATTCTCCAACTAAACGCATCAATGAGTAATCCCGTTAACGTTGGTCCAATCGCAGGTGCAGACTGTGCGACAATACCTGTTAGTCCCATCGCAAATCCACGTTTTTCTACTGGGAATAAGGTGAACACGGTAAATTGCATGAGCGGCAATAAGATACCTGCGCCTATTGCTTGAATCACACGAGCCACCATTAAAATACTAAAGTTTGGGGAAAGTGCTGCCACTAAAGATCCAATTAAAAAGGCAGCCATAGAAAAAATATATAAACCACGTGTGGAATATCTATCCATTAAAAATGCAGTAAGTGGAATCATAACACCGTTAACCAACATAAATCCTGTAATCAACCATTGTGCTGTTGTTTCAGGAATACCTAAACCTGAAATAATCGCCGGTAATGCAGTATTCAAAATGGTTTGATTTAACATAGCTACGAATGCACTGATTAACATCACTACTACAATCGTATTTCGTTTTGCTATTGTCATTTCACTACTCGACACGACACGACACCCTACTCCTTTCTTAAAATTGTCCACGAAAAACTGTATCATTTTTAGTTAGCTTAGCAAACCATTTTACTTAAAAGGCGCTAAATTATTCCTAACTGTTGAAAATATTTGTGTGTGTTGAAATAAAATGTGTGAAATTGAACGACGCGAAAGTAATGATGTCGTGTATTTTAATGTGAATAGATTGCCCATTATATTTAATGTATTTGAGAGTCAATAGTAATAGGAATTTATGATGTAACCGTGTATACTTGTCATATTACATACAAAGGAGTATTTAACTATGAAGACGTTACTTATTAACGCACATCCTGATTTTAATAATGACAGTACTTATACTGCTCAAATGAAAGCTATGTTTTTAGAAAAATATAATGAAGCATTTCCTAATGGAGAGATTGAAGAACTTAACTTATATGAAGGTTTATTACCTCGTCTTGATAGCGAGCAATTATTAAACGTGTGGAATAAACTTGGCGCGGGTACACCGTTATCTGAAGAAGAGCAACAAGTTGCTGAGAAATCTACATTTTTAGTACAACAATTTAAAGCACATCATCGTATTGTGATTTTGACACCATTACACAACTTCAATATCACATCTCGTTTAAAAGATTACATCGATAATATTATGATTCCTAGAGAAACATTTAAATATACAGACGATGGCTCAGTTGGACTAATGACAGATGATTATAAAGCATTACTATTACAAGCAAGTGGTGGTATTTATACCAATGAAGATCGTTATACACCTCTTGAATTCTCATACCATTACTTAAGAGAAATGTTCAAAGAAGTTATGGGCTTTGATGAATTCTACATTGCACGTGCACAAGGTACATCCATTTTACCTAAAGAAGATATTATCAAAGACGCAGCTAAAGATATCGATCAAGTCTTTGACGCATTTTATTCATAATATATCAATGACCATATAAATCAAGCGTAGTACTTAACCATCATGTTCTGTACTACGCTTATTTTTTAGACTGCCTTAACACTTCCCTGTAGTTAAAAGGCTACTGTACCTATTAACATTGCAATAAGTAACAATACAATAGCAAAGCCCCATACCCAGAAGAAGGCATATTTAATATATGTGCCCATGTTGGCTTCGGCTAAACCAAGTGCAAGCCATACTGCTGGCGCAAATGGACTTACGAAAGTACCTATAATATTACCAATCACCATTGAATAAGCAGTAGACACTTGTGATACACCAAATTCAGCGGCTGTTTGTTTAACAATAGGTAACAATGCGAAATAGTAGGCGTCCGTACTTGTTAATAAATCAAGTGGTACACCAAAGATACCTACAATAATGTGAATATACGGTCCGACTGGTTGCGGAATAATATGAATGAAACTTGTAGAGATTGCTTTAAGCATACCCGTCTCATCGAGAATACCTAAGAACATCCCTGCTCCTACAATGACAACAGCCATCATTAATGCATTAGGTGCATGTGCTTTTAAGCGATCCATTTGTTCATCTACACTCTTATAGTTAATGATTAAAGCAATAGAGACACCTATCATAAATGCGAATTCTGGCGGAGCGATATTCGTTAACATTGCAACCATAACTAATAAAGTTAACAATGTATTAATCCACTTAATAGACCCATGCTCTCTAGCACGACCTCTTACTGGAAACTTAATATCTTGTTCATGTTCATAATGTGCAACAAGTTTATGTATATCAATATCTTGAGTTTGTTCAATTTCTCCCTTTGCGATCCCTTTTTGAATACGTTTCTTTTCTCTAAAACCTAAATACACTGCAAGTAACATAACGAGAATAAAACCAATTATTTGAATTGGTATTAAACCATACCATAATTCATTGACACTTTTAGCTTTTAATACGGTTGCGACACGCGCCATTGGACCACCCCAAGGCACCATATTCATCACTGCTGCACTGAGCGCTAGTAGTAAAATGAGTAAATAGCGACTCATATTTAATGCTTTATATAATGGTAATAAGGCGGGAATACATAATAAAAACGTTACCGCACCTGCGCCATCGAGTTGTGCAATCGTTCCAAGTAATGCCGTCATAATACAAACGACGACTACATTACCACGTGTCATCAGTAACAACCGCTTCACAAGTGGTTTAAACAGACCACTATCGTTCATAATACCAAAGAAAATAATCGCAAAAATGAACATAATGACAACGTTCATCACTTGCGCTAACCCTTTATCAAAGAACTTCACCAAATCGGCAACACTATAGCCTAAAATTAAAGCACCGATACATGGAATCAATGTCATACCCACAACCGGACTAATCTTCTTAGCAATTAGCAATCCTACAATTGAAATAATAATTGCTAAACCAACAATCGTTAACCACATACTATCCCCTTGCATGATTAACATCCCCTTTTAAATAGTGAAACGACGATATTGCATTTGATTACAAAATACTAAAATACCAAATCGTTTTAATTTTTAGAAAAATGTAAGCGCTTTAAAATATTTTATCATAACATGGTTTATGAGGAAATATGTAATTCGTATGGGAAATAGATTGGATCATTACACATCCATATTAAAACAGTCTAGGACATAAATATATATTTCAAGTTACATTCATATTTAGGCAGTAGTTGACTGAAATGAAAATGTGCTTGTACCAAGCTTTTTCATTTCTAGTCAACCTTGCCGGGGTGGGACAACGAAATAAATTTTAAGAAAATATTATTTCTGTCTCTCTCCCTTGAACTCAAATATATCAATCTGTTGCTTAGAGACCATAGTAAATTATTTAAAATAATGATATTTACAAGAAACAATAATGATTTCTGAATCATGTACTTTATAAACTAACCTATGTTCAAAATTGATTCTTCTACTATAATATCCTTTAAAATTACCTTTCAAAGCTTCAGGTTTTCCTTCACCTTCGAGTGGGCCATTACGATTTATACATTTTATCAAATGGTTAATCTTTTTTAATAATTTTTTATCAAGAATTTGCCAATATTTATAATCTTCAAATGCATCAGGTGTAAATAAAATATTTAATCTACTCATATGATTCTAAATCTACCTCTATTGTATTTCCACGCTCAGCATCTTCTATAGATTTAGCCAAGTGTTGGGCATTAGCAGGGGATTGTTGGAGGTATAATGTCTCCATCATCGCATTGTAATCTGACTCCGAAATCAATACAGCATTGCTATCATTAGTTGTTATAGTCACCGCATCTGAATCGTTGTTAACTTTATCTATTAAACTTCTAAAATTTTTTCTAGCTATTGAGTACGATACTATTGCCATAATCTGTACCTCCTTTTAATGAAATTGTACAAAAACCTGTACAATAAGTAAAGTGTATTGTTGCTCACACGTACCTTTGTTTGATGGAACTTTAAGAAGTTGTAAAGAGAAATTTATATTACGTTCATAATCTTAATTTATGATGGGGGTGTCGTCGGATTTTCTGAAGTACGTTGTTAATCTGTCGGCATTTCATTTTTAAATGTTGCTCATAATCCAGATTTAACAGATAGAGGTGCTAATAACATGAAAAACAGAAAGAATTCTTATAGTATTCGTAAGTTAAGTGTAGGTGCATCTTCCATCATCGTTGCATCTATGTTATTTGTTGGAGTGGAATCTGCACAAGCAGCAGAAACTGAACCACAAGATCAAACTACTATACAAAATGTTAAAGAAACAACTGAATCATCTAACTCTGATCAAACGCAACAACAATCTTTAGAATCTACAAAAGCGAAAGATTCTGATACAAATAATACGAATGTTGAACGTCCTAAGTCTAATTCGACACAAACATCAAATCAAGACACTGACAACATGCAGGATACATCAACTAATCAAACAATCCAAAATTCTAAACATATTAATCATAAAACTAATGACGTTTCACATGAAACTACAAAGACAAATGATACAGTTCAAACGTCATCTCAAGACAATTCAGAACAATCTCCTGAAGTCGACTCAAATGAGACACCAGCTTCAAATGACAAATCAACTCCAAGCAAACAAGAACCTAACAATACAAAGCAAGATATTGATGAAACATCTAAACCTAATGAAGATTCAAAACTTGTACCATCAAAGTCAAATATAACATCTAAAGCAGATAAACAAGAACAGTCTTCTAAAGAACCTGTTGAGGATAATGCTCAAAAAAATAAACATGTATCACAAGAAGATTCATCTTTAGAGAACCAAGGTACACAAGAGGTCCCGCAGACTGACTCACATAAAGATGTCAATGTAACACCTTCAAAGTCCTCATCAGCACAACATCCATCTACAACACAACATATTACAGCTAAAGATGCTAGTGCTTCACAAGAGGTGCCAGTTCATTCACTAGATTCATCTAAACAAGATCAAACAACATCGACTGAGAGCCATATCAATTTAGATAACCTAGATAAACAAGCGACTAAAGATAGTACACCTGCAGATAATGACGATGATCAATCTAAAGATGGTCTAAATACATTAACTAAAAATGCGGTAGCCATACATAACAACAAATCCAAAGCACAGGCTACTCAACCTACTAAAGATCAGACGAATAAGGTAGCGCCTCAACAACAATATAAAAATCATGACCCTATTATACTTGTTCATGGATTTAATGGTTTTACAGCTGATAATGGACCTGGTTTAGGAGATAGTAATTATTGGGGTGGCGAACGTCTTAACATCACACAAGAAGCACGTGCAAAAGGTTATAACGTGAGTGAAGCTAGTGTAAGTGCATTAGGTAGTAACTATGATCGTGCGGTTGAATTGTACTACTATATCAAAGGTGGCACTGTAGATTATGGTGCGGCACATGCAGCTAAATATGGTCATGAACGTTATGGCAAATCTTATGCAGGTGCCTATAGAGATTGGAAACCCGGCCAGAAAATCCATTTAATTGGCCATAGTATGGGTGGACAAACCGTTCGTTTATTAGAAGAAATATTACGTAATGGAAATCCTGAAGAAATCGAATATCAAAAGCAACATGGTGGTGACATTTCACCATTATATAAAGGTGGACAAGATAACATGATTTCTTCCATTACTACGTTAGCGTCACCTCATAACGGCACACACGCCTCTGATTTACTAGGTAATGAGGCAATTGTGAGACAAGCTGTTTATGATTTTGCGAAATCACAAGGTAATAAATTCTCTCGTGCCGATCTTGGTTTAACTCAATGGGGATTAAAACAGAGACCTGATGAAACTTATATAGACTATGTAAAACGCGTTGAAAATAGTAACTTATGGAAGACAAAAGATAATGGATTCTATGATTTAACAACTGAAGGTGCACAAGAGTTGAATAATCATACGTCACTCAACCCAAATATAGTTTATAAAACATATACTGGCGAATCATCTGACCCAGATAAAAACGGTATCCATCATCGTAATAATCATATGAATATTAAATATTTACCAACTACCAATGTAATTGGTAAATTAGACGATAAAGCTTGGCGAGAAAATGACGGTCTAGTATCAGTAGTTTCGGCACAACATCCATCTAATCAAAAATATGTCGATGCTACAGATCAAATTCAAAAAGGCGTATGGCAAGTCACACCTGTCCAACACGATTGGGACCATGGCGACTTTGTCGGAACACAAAAAGATGAAAACGGCATCTCAATCGGGCAATTCCAAGGCTTCTGGGATAACCTATTGAACGATGCTGTAAGAAACGAAAAAGAGACTGATCAATAAACATTTATAAAAATTAAGACCCCTTCTATATTTAAACAAATAGTCAATATAGAAGGGGTTATTATTCTATTTTAAAGATATATTTAATGATTTACTTTTATTCTTGAAACTATATAAATTCTTCATCTAATGAACGGTTTCTCCTGGGACGCCACCTTGGCCAACATCCCCAGCTGGACTACCATTAATCGTTTCTGGTTTACCATCTCCGTTATCATCCGTATAGTCATAAACCTCTATTTCAGGCATCGTTTCGTCAGAATGTTCTTCCTTTTCATCGATTTTTCTTTCTGTTTTAGGTTGAGTATCCGCTATATTTGTTACAGGCTGTTGAGGTTGGCTTACTGGTTGATTAACAGTATTTTGATTATTTTGCATTGTATCTTCAGGTGTTTGTTTATTATTTTCTTTAGTTGTTTTCTTTTTTGATTCTTTATGTTCTGTTTTATGCATTTCTTTCTCTTTAGTTACGATATTTTTATAAGAAGAATATCCCCATAAACCAGTCGCCAAGATTATAATAACTAAGCATACACATGCTAAGATAGACAAAAATATTTTCATCGTTTTCCCCCGTTTTTTCTTCCAAATTCCTTTTCATATTGTTATAAACTATTAAAATACCTACATAATAGTCTCTATCACAGTTAAATCGGTACCGTAATGTTGACAAAATTTATCATTCTGACCTACTTCATTGGAACCTGACAACAAACCATTTGGTTGTGCTACTTTTTATAAATTTAAGTCTATTGATTTTATATTATCTTATTTTGTAACAACTTACTATATATTTTTTAAAGTTATGTATAAATATTTCTTATAACTTAAAATGTTTTCATTTATAAATAAAAAATGGTCATATATTGATATATATGTTGGAAAAACGAGGCTATAAGAAACGAAAAAGTGACTGATTAGTAGTGTGAGTTGTAGAAAGTCATCATATAAAACAAATGCCAATCCACCTATCATTAAAGGTGAATTGGCATTTTTACTATTGCGCGTTATCTATGAGTTACTTTCTTTGATAGCCTCATATAATTCTACAAATTTTTTACCTTCTTTACGTGACACGTAATCAAATATCCAATTTTCATTATTGTTTTCGGTTATTACTATTCTATACGGACTAAATGATAAACCAAATTTCAAACTCTTTATTTCATTAAAGTGAAATTCGTTTTTAATCTCTGAACCTTTCAGTAATCCATCTGCTTCAAAATAAATCATGTCTTTTAGTAAATATAGTGTCCCGGGCACGCCTTGAGATGTAAGTAATTTCATTGAAACTTGAACTTTATACACTGGGTGTTCTAAATTAATTTCCATCATATTTCTCCTCTCATTAATTTAGTAACTACGATTAATAATGTTCTAATCAGACTGAACTTTTAAACTATTTATGAATTCATTTTTATGATTATTTATTTCTTAATAAAACTATACCCTAAAATATATTTGAAATAGTCATTTTATATAGAAAAAAGGCAACTTCTATCTCAATCATAGAAATTGCCTTTAGCTTATATAAAGTTATTTAAAAATAAATACATCTGTTTTATAGAGTTTCAATATTTTCACAAATAGATAATTGAAAAAGATAGCTGATATGATTGGTACGATGACATAAGTTATCGCAACCAATAGCAAGCCACTACCCATACTAGTACCTAATAAGTTTAATGACTTAATTGGGCCTACTAATCCAATTAAACCAAACCCAGCCGAATCAGGTGTACCTTTAATATTAAGCAACCCGCCTACGAGTCCTGATACTGCAGCGGTACAAGTAATTGGTAAAAATATAATAGGATGTCGAATGGTATTAGGCATCATTAATTTAACGGCACCAAGTAACACTGAAATCGGAACACCTACTTTGTTAACACGCCATGCCCCTAGCGCTAGCATAATAGCACTAGCAGAGACACCTATAGCTGCTGAACCTGCTGCGAGCCCTGAAATACCAATGGCAATACCAATTCCAATCGCAGATATCGGTGACACAATAAGAATAGAGAATATCACTGATATTAGAATTGTCATAATGATAGGTTGTGTATTTGTTAAGCTATTAACAACATTACCTATCCCCACTGTTATCAATTTGGTATACGGCAGTAATAATAATCCTAAGAGGCCAGGAATACCACCGGCAACGATGGGTAAGATAATCATATTTAAACTACCTGCACGATCTCCGATGATTAAAATAATACCTACTGCAATCGCTCCGGTAATCATGGTATTAATTAAATCTCCAATACCTATAATGACCCATTGGTGATTTGTAATTGTCGTTGCACCAGAACCGACAAATGTTGCTGCACCAACCACAGCTGTTTGTAATTGTGTTAAATTAAACTGTATCGCAATTAAGACACCCGTTAATATGGGAATCGTATATTGAATGCCTTGTACTACAACTGCTATTTTTGAAAATATCTCATTATACTGACTTAAGTATTTACTCAAGTCTCCTAAAATCGCGTTAGGAAGCATACCTACAACGATTGCTATCGCTAATCCATTTAATATATTAAATAAAAATGATCTGGGTGTAATCCATTGTTTTTCGCCCATAATTCAAATACCTCATATTTTCTTTCTTGATTTTAAAGCACGTGATAACAAACCTTATTAATAAAAAAACACTCTCGCCGAACTCATACATAAACGTATGAATTTATACGAAAGTGTTTGAAGTTATGATTATAATACCATGATTTTTTAGAATAGCAACAGTTATTTGATACGATTGTTTGGGCTATATAATGTGAGTTGTTAAAAAGCCCCGCCATAATCAACTATTACATAAACTGTAAGTGAATCACACATATTGGGTATCAACGCTCTTCGAATATGTTAAATAAATTTTCCGCCTAGTTATCAACTACTAAATCGAATTAGGTGTTTTTACACTTTTATAACAACATGTTAACTTAAGATAGAATAATTAGTTTTGCCGTTTTGATTAAGTTTGAATAGGCTATCTAAATCATATAATTAATCTATATTTATTCACAAAAGGAAGATGAGTATGAAGCGAAAAACAAGAAAGCGTATATATCTTATACTCATGGCTATAGATTTAATTACCGTGCTTATAATTATAGGGTTCACTGATATGCCCTATAGCAGCAGACAATATTTCGGCTATGCTTTTACAATATTACTGACACTATATTGTTTAGTTCCAAGTACGAAAGACAAACAAAATGACGATGATAATTAAGTTTATTTAATCCTACCTATGCCTTTAAGCGCTTCATGATATGGTAATGTTAATTCGTTACATGTCATAACTTTTCCTTCATCGTTAAATGTAAACTCCGCATACACTTCTATGATGCCTTGGTTTCCATTCTTTTTCTCTACTTCTACGTCATAACGTAGAAACACAGCATTTTGATTTTCATCAATGATTATCGTTTTAAAATGACTGATTTTCAAACTTGAAACAACTTCTTTTAACTTTTTTAGATGTGCTTTAAATTCATCAAAATTAGTGGAAACATGATCTGTCGTTTGTACGTATGTGGGCGCAAAATAGTTATTTATTTTATCCAAATTCAAATCAATTAAGATGTCATTATAAAGTGATTTTATCGTAGTTTTTAAGTCTATTTTGTTCATGATAAAACTCCTTTAATCAATTATTATATAATTACAATTGAAATAATTTCATTTCAATAATAGTGTAACAATAAAATAAATAATATACATCTTTTATCTTAATAGTATCGCATATCGCTTAGTTCCATAAATAAAAAAGGAAACAGTGCGTTCACACATGCTTCCCTCTTAAAGTTTAATATTTGATTTTAATCAATCGTAAATTTTCGTAAACAATAGAACTGTATCAAACATTTATATTTCAAAATGTTCCATAATAATTTGATTTAATTGTTTTTTAATCTGTGAGAATTCACAGTTCAAGTCTAATGATTTAACACTAATAAGGTTGCCACTCATTTGAAACTTATTTTCAGGTGTCTTTTCTTCATCTGTTTTAGCATATAAGAGCATGCCAGATACATTTGTATTTACTTCTTTCTCCCTTATATAAAAAGCATGATTTTTTACATAAGTAAATATCTGATAAAGGTTTGCAGAATGTATTTTATAAGTATCATAATAGTTTTGTAAGGACTTTTTATAAAACTTAGCATCTATGATTAAGTAATCCTTTTTATTAGAAATCATAATATCACTTTTCATAGTTGGTAACATTGAGGATTCATCATCATCTAATTTCCATGGTATGTGTGCTGCAGTTACACTCAATTGTGGAAAAGTTTTCTTAAAATATTCAAATAAAAACTTTTCATATAAGTGTGACATACGTTGTTCATCTTTAAAGTCCAGTACTTGTCTATTTCCTTCGTTATTTGATTGTAAAAGACCTTCGACAATTAAATTACATATGGCAATTAACATTTTGTATGTCTTGTTATTTCGTGTAAAACGCATATTCCAATTAATACTGCTTAAATCTATTTGATTAACAGAACTGAAATGAATCAATAGATTTTTCAATTTCTTTTTTCTTTCCTTTGAGATATCTTCATTAATCAGAAGTAACATTGTTGATTTAATAATTTGATTTAAATAATTATTTATTGAACATTCATCATATACACAACTAAGTTTTTTATTTAATATATCCAAATTACTAATAGACTCTGAAATATCAATTTTTCCTCGAACCATTGTTAATGCTTCTTGTTTTTCAATATATTCATAGTGTAAACCACGCTTAATTTGATTTGAAACACCTTTTATTAAAATAGCTGTATATAACTCATTAGCATTATCAAAATCTTCTGCGATGACATTTACATAAGTATTTTCTTTCAAAACAGAAAAAGCATAAGTCAACATATAATAAATGTTTCTTATTTCTATCATTTTATCGAGGTCCTTAATTTATCAGTCCATAAATCTACTTGAGATGGTTCATCAAACCAATATTCTTTAATTAGAGGTATGATCTCAAATTCTACAATATTAGATAGTATAAGATCAGTAACATAACTTAAATTACTAAAATAGCTATGTCCAATTGTAAATCCTTCTCCAAGTGAATCATCGTTTACAATATCAAGATTTAAATTTTGAACACATTGAATAAGAGCATCAAATTTTTCACTCGATAAACTATCTTGATACAATTTAAATCCAACATTATCAAACGATACAGTCATATCAAAGAACGCAAAACGTCTGCGAAGCGCATAATCTAATATTGCTAAACTGCGATCAGCTGTATTCATCATACCAATGATATAAATATTTGGTGGAACAGAAAATTTCTCATCTGCATATAATAATTCGAGCTCAGCACCTCGTTTATCATTTTCAATTAACATAAATAGCTCCCCAAATATTTTACTTAAATTCCCACGATTGATTTCATCAATGATAAAGAAATAGCTATTCTCGCTATCTTCCTCAGCTAGTTTGCAAAAATTATAAAAGGTTCCATTTCTTAATTCAAATCCATTCTTAGATGGTCTGAACCCCATAATAAAATCTTCGTACGAGTAGCTTTGATGAAATTGAACCATTTTAACACGACTTTTATCTTTCACTACCATCATAGAGTACGCTAAACGCTTTGCAATATAGGTTTTCCCCACACCAGGAGGGCCTTGCAATATAACATTTTTCTTCATTTCCAATAACTGAATTAATCTATAATACTCATCTTCATTCATATACACTTCATTTAAGAAATCTGTAACTTCATAAACAAGATAATTTTCCTTTACAGAATTAATTTCATTCATACTATCTTGATTGAATAACATGTTTAATTTTTTAATAAGTTCATTATATGGGGTAATATCATCTAATACTTTATCTGTAGTTTCAAGATAGCTTTTCCATTCACCTTTGTTTTTCCAATCAATATAACGTATATTAGAAAATTCTTTATCAAGCACGTATTTAGTATCTGAAGAAACAATTCCCCAACCAAGTATCATATCTTGCTCATTTTTTACATATATTATGTCACCTATAGCCATTTCATTAATAAACTGATAAATGGTATTAGTAACGTTAGTATAATTGCGTTCATCACCATAGGTATTTTGAAGTTTCTTTTCTATTTCTTCTTTTTTGAAATATTTGGATATATCATTAAGTTCATTATATCCTATAGAAATACATCCATTATCATAGAACCATTCCCAATTTCTTTCTTGTGAATCTAAACATAACATCCAATAATTTTTAGATGGAATATCTTGATCTGTATCAGTTGACCCTGCCACTACTTTAGATGTTTTATCCTTAAGTTCATTTATTTCTTCGGAATATCTCCAAACTTCAAAGCTTAAATCAACTATCTGATTCAATACGGTTTTAGAACTAGATAAATATTCCTTTATAACATCGATAACTTTTAAATAGTCTTTTCCACTCAGATAAGTTGAAACATTAGGTAACTGATTAATAATCATTTCAGGGACTTTTCCTGATTGATAAATATACCAAACCGTTCGTTTATCAAGGTTTAAATAATCTTCAGGTGAAATCCAAAATAAAGCGCTTGTTAATTTACTATTTCCTATTCCTCTCTTATCTATAATGAAATCAAAATAACGTATAAATTGATCTTTATTATATTCACTTTTTTCAATTGAATATTTTATTGCAATTTCAAATAATGACCATAACTCATCAATATCGTTATCTTTGCGTATACCTACAAAATCATAAAAAGTAGCATTCATATTATTGACCGTTGGTATCCCTTCAAAATTTGTAGGAACCTTAGCTTCAATTTCTAAAATCTTAGAAAATGCTTCTGCAATTTTTATCTTATTTGATGTTTTTAAAGAGCTTTTATTAAATAATGCAAGTACAGTAAAAGGATCAATATCTATTAATTGATTATCCTTTTCTAAAGTAGGCAATTTAATATCAGCAATCTGATATGCCTTTTTTACATTTTGAATTAATTGTTCACGATGTTCACGAAACTTTAATAACTTCATAGCAAACTCATTATAAAATTCAATCCATGTTTTATCGATAGATTGATAACTTATTGCACTCTCTTCTTTTAACTCATAATCATACATCTCATAGTACACCCCCTATAATTTTAAATAACATGCATTTAATATACATTTTACATGCATTAATGTTGTAATACCATACTTTATTTGGTTGTTTTAAATACTATTTTCATAAGAAGTTAGATACAATTAGTTTTATCAAAAAATAACTGACGCACAATTTACATGATTATTTATACCTTCTAATAATTCAGAGTAGAAAATAAATATATTAAAGGGAAAACTCATCCATTTTATACAAATAATTATATATTTAATTACTACATATTTACGATATTACTGACACTATATTGCATAATTCAATTCCATGTACGAAAAACACTCCAAAGAATAAGTCATAATTATTCCATTCCCTTTTATAAATAAAAAAAGGGAACAGTGCGTTCACACATGCTTCCCTCTTAAAGTTTAGTATTTGATTTTAATCAATCGTAAATTTTCGTAAACAGTATAGTGAAATCGTTAGTATAAATATACTAGCGACTAACAAGATTGTCTCAGTAGCATCGCTATGTTCTACTATAATAATTCTGACAATCGCTGTAATACCGATATAAATAAAGTACTGTAACGAAAAATGATAATTGTGTTTGAAATATTGAATAATGAGTAGAATAAACTCAATATACATGAACGATACCAATAAATCTTCAATAACTTGGCTATATTTCAAGTCTTTATCTTGTAAAAATAAGTTTTGAAAGAAACCAAAACACTCGGTAAATAAAAATATAACAAGTGTTATCGCAATGAGACCAATACAAATATTAACTGCTAATAACAACAATTTAGAAAACTGTTCACTTATCTTTTCAGGCGTAAATTTCTTCATTTTTCTCCTTAATGAGCCTTTTTTAGTATTCAATGTTAATTTTCCTATTCAACACAAAATCGGGTTGAAATACCAACCCGATTTATTATATAGCATTTAAATTTCTTTTCAACTTATGATACGAATATTCTACTTTTAATGCTCTCTCAATTAATCATGACTTCTTATATTTTTGAACATTAATAGCTTCGTTTTTATCTATAATTTTATTTAAATTCGGCTCATAAATCTCATGATTATAGTTCTCTTTAGCAAACTTTTTCATATTATTTACAAATTTTTCAATACTTTGATCTAATTTTATTTTTGAAAATGCAATCGCATTTTTATCAAATGCTTCATCTTCGTATCTTTGATTATATATCTTATATGCAACTTTAAATTTGTTAAACTGACGCTCAAAAGGTTCGTAATAACTAAGTAATTCTTGAATAGCAGTATTTGAACGATCTATATGATGACTCATCATAGTAATCAAATCCTGTATCTGATAATCTAATGACTTAAAATCTTGTTCAATATCCGTGTAAATTTCAATTGTATTTTCTTTACTATAATTTGCATTTTTAAAGTTCAACTCATTATTTCTTACTTTAGCAGCTTTATATGTAATGATGTCTATCATACTGACTAAATCATTATGATATTCTTCATCCTTTTCTTTCTTTTGATTTTTAAATTGAAGAAAAATTGCTGAAAAAGTACCGATTAAAGATAAAATACCACCTATTATTGCTGCGATAAATTCCGCCATATTAACACCCCTATTTTATATTATTTATAAATTTCTAACCTATAGTTTAATTGAAATTTACAATGTATATCGCACGTCTCTTTTTGCTTATTTGAATGTATTTATATCCAATTTGTAGATATAACAATATAGCGAGTGTCAAATTCTATAATTTATATATAAAAGATATAATACTATATGATTACAGTAATAATCAAAAATAAATTTAATATTACTCCTGAAAAATAATCAATCTGTTCCTTTTCATCTCATTTTTATAAACTATGAATAGTCAACTTCACTTTGTATATCTCCCCCCTTTGTGGTAATATCATTATGCGTAAAAATGCGAGATACTAATAAAGAAGAAGGTTTAAATATATTATGAAGGAAAATTTTTGGAGTGAATTGCCAGGGCCATTTTTTATTTTGGCACCTATGGAGGACGTGACGGATATTGTCTTTCGTCATGTGGTTAGTGAAGCTGCGAGACCTGATGTGTTTTTCACTGAATTTACGAATACTGCAAGCTTTTGTCACCCTGAAGGTATTCACAGTGTGCGTGGTCGCCTAACGTTTAGTGAAGATGAACAACCTATGGTAGCACATATTTGGGGCGATCAACCTGAACAGTTCCGTGAAATGAGTATTGGTTTAGCGGAGATGGGATTTAAAGGTATTGATTTAAATATGGGCTGTCCTGTTGCAAATGTTGCTCAAAAAGGTAAAGGATCTGGCCTTATTCTTAGACCTGAAGTGGCCGCTGAAATTATTCAAGCAACGAAAGCGGGAGGTCTACCGGTAAGTGTTAAAACACGTCTTGGTTTCTATGAAATAGATGAATGGCGTGATTGGTTAAAACATGTCTTCGAACAAGACATCGCGAACTTATCGATCCATCTACGTACACGTAAAGAAATGAGTAAAGTTGATGCGCATTGGGAATTAATTGAAGCGATTAAACAATTACGTGATGAGATAGCACCTAATACTTTATTAACAATTAATGGCGATATTCCAGATAGACAAACTGGACTTGAACTAGCTGAAAAATATGGCATTGATGGTGTGATGATTGGCAGAGGCATATTCCACAATCCATTTGCCTTTGAAAAAGAACCACGTGAACATACTAGCGAAGAACTACTAGGTCTATTACGATTACATCTATCATTATTCCAAAAATATGACAAAGATGAAGACCGACAATTCAAAAGTTTACGTAGATTCTTTAAAATTTACGTACGTGGCATTAAAGGTGCGAGCCAACTACGACATCAATTAATGAATACACAATCCATCGCTGAAGCACGCGAATTACTAGATGAATTCGAAGCACAAAGAGAGAAACAAATAGAATCATAATCATTTTCAACACATAACAATCCCCTGTTAATCATTTAGTTAACAGGGGATTATTGTATATTTTTTAAACACAACAATTTTACCTTTATACATATCACCTATATTTTTAATAAAACTACCTTCTTCATAATCATCTTTATACGAATTATCAAGTGTTTCTATTGATGTCTAATTATTTCACGCAAGTTAATAAGGATTTGAGTTTTCATCAGAATAGTCATATCAAAACTAATTCTATATATTTAAGCATACTTTTCAATCTGAAAAATTAAATTAATCTAAATTTATCTAGCAAAACCATTGTTTTTATAAATACATCTTTTCTATATTAATTTTTAAAATTTATATAGAAAAGCGTAGCAAAATATATTAATATAAATTTAAACTAATTATTGAATGGGGATGATTATGTGAAGAAAGTTTTCGCAAGTTTAGGGGTTATTTTATTAGTTGTAATATTGGGCGTTGCTGTTGTATTTGCATATGGGAGTTACAAAGATTTAGAACTTAAAAAAGAAGAAGCTAAGCTAGAGGATGAGAAGAATAAGAAAATCGATAAAAATAAAACTACAGAAAATGAAAATCAAAACCAAGTATCAACAGAAAACATACAACAAGATAATGTCACAAATGAAGTAAATAATGAAAAAGCGAAACAACTTGAAAAAGCTTTTAATATTAGCAGTGAAGAAGCACGAATATTAGCAAATGAAATAGATGCAGCAGATACAAATGGGGATAGGATTATTACAACACAAGAAATGACACCTACCTTACAAAAATTTTCAGAAGCAGGGAAATTCCAACCAGCTGCGGGAGGTGCAACTCCCCCTAGTGATAGTGAAGGTAAGGGACAATCAAAATATACAGCAGAAGATGCTAAAAACATGTCTGATGATGAATTTTTAGCTGCATATAAAGAAGGAATGAGCGAAAAAGAAGCTGCAGCTGGTGATAGCAAAGCTAAAGGTTCTGGAGATTATATCAACTATTTGAGAGGACAAGTAGAAGCACGTGCCAATGGCCAAGGCGGCACTTATTAAACTTAAGGTGACTAAACTATGAAAAATTATTAAGTATAATTACAATGATTGCAATCGTTGGTATATTAGCATCTGTTGTTTTTTTTTGGTTACAACAAATATCAAGAAGTAGAATTTGAAAAAAATAAATTACAGGCTAAGCAAAAAGAAAATATTGGAAGTAACTCTCGAAGTATTAGTGAAACCTCTAATAATGAGAATCAATCAAATGAAAGTCCAAGTAATAGTCAAGAAAAAACGCAAACTACAGCCCACGAAACTGCAAAGAATCAACAAAAAGTAACTAGAGATAACGTTTTTGATTATGCTATTGCAGCTATAAATAAAGTGAGGAATGCAGATTTATTAAAATTTCAAGAACCTGAATACAATGGTTCATAATGGACAATTAACGCTAATAATAAATCCGGTGCAGGAGCTAATACTATCGTAGTTAAAGATGATGGAACGGTTCAAATTTGGAATGACCCTAAAACAGCTATAGACTATGAAACTAAAATCCAATTATAATCAAAAAACCAAGATTTACATTAACACTTACGAGTGAAATGAATCTTGGTTTAATTTTTGCGGATCTATAGAAATTTTCGACACTGTAAAGTAAAAGAAAATAATTATCATAATAAGATCAATAAAAGAAAATATAGAAATATTAGATATAGAATAGCAGCAACTAGATAAAATTATACAAAAACATCTCAAATTAAATAAGGTATCCAATGATTAAAAAGCATAAAATCATAAATAGTGTCTTATTTTATTGATGCAGAATAGTAAAACCCAAATTTTAATTGAGCGTCAACTAAAGATCCTTTCGCATAATAACCATTTTTTTCCTTTCCTACACACCCAATTAATGGATTTGAAAGTAAATTTAACATATTATCTACTTCTTCTTTAGTTAAATCTTCATCATTAAACTCATCTATGCTTTTTATAAGCATATAAATTTCACGTATAGTTAATATACCCTTTGTAAATTCGTCATCACTATTTTCTATTAAAGTTTGTATAATCGATTTAAATAGTACATTATATCTACGCATTCTATTATATGTACTATCCAAAACGCTTATATCTACTTCTCCTACTTGATTAAATAATTTTTTATATTCAATTGCTTGTAAAGGGTATACTTGATGCCTTTTCACTAATAATTCAAGATTATCTATATCCAATAATAAAACTTGATTGTTTTCAGCAAATCTTTTTAATCTTCCATTAAATTTTTTGCCAACTATTACTATAAAATCTGCATCATGCTTCTTTTTTATGTTCTTTAAGCGCATCAAAATTCACTAAGTTTTCAGTAATTTTACCTTCCTTATTTGTCTTTGCCTCGATAGCTACCTTATACGTATAATCTGGAACTGTTCTAGCAGTTAATAAAATATCTGTAGTGCCTGATTGCGCTAACAATTTAGTTTTAAAACCTAGTTCAATAAATGTTTTTTCTAATAATTTTTCGAAATCGTGTGGACTAGAAGAATTAGTTGAAGCTAAGCGAACTTCTTTTAATAAATTTTGATAACTCTCTTCATTATTTTTTAATAACCCAATTTCTTTAGTTGAAGAGTTATTAATACTCATTTTACCTTTTAATACTGATAATAATAACTGCCCACGATTTGATAATTTTAACTTTTTACCTTTATCATTCAAAATCAATTTAGCATTTTTTAAATGGGCTAGTCTTTCTCTAATTCTATCAAGTCTTTCAGAATTCATATTAAACTCAGTTACACCTCTAGCAATTAATTCTTTAGGCTCTTGAGGAGACTCTTCTAACACGAAAAGTATTTCAAAAATATACTTATATTCTTTGTTTATAAAAAATAATAGATATAAATCTGGACGGTCAGAATTTAAAAGTTTAATACCATATTCTGAAGTTTCGTAAACTTTTTCTCCAATTCTATCTATAATTTTTAAATTAGTTAGAAATGTTAAAAAACTATTCACAGATGATTCCTTGCACTTGAACTTATCATTAATATAATTACTTAATGACTCTGTATCTTTAGCATTTAAAGTAAATTCTATTATGTTTAATATCAGTTCAGTTGCTTTTGCTCTACCTCCTGGAATATAACCTAATCCATCTTTTCTATCAATGTTGTTGACGTTCCAACCTAACTCCTCAATCCATTCTGGTAATTTAATTAATTTTTCATTTGCAGTTATATCTTGAATATATTCAGATATATTAAAAGATTTCAAAGGTGGATATTTTTCTATAAAATTTCTTCCCTCTTGGTTAATAACATATAACTTTTTATAACTCATTGAATTAATTAAGCCTAAATCATTTAACCACGCTAGTCGCTCATGAATCTGTCCGTTTTGTTTCCAAGACATATTATAATTTTCATTTGCATAGTTTAAGACTTCTTTTGTAGTTTTAGGTTCTTTTATAAAAAACAATAACTCAGATATATATTTCACATGTAATTGCAAAAATTCAGCTAAATTTTCTCTAAAACTTTCTTCTTCAAAATTTATTAAACTCTCAGTGAGGTAATACTTATTTTCATTATCTTTTTTTATAAATTGATATCTTAATAGTATTTCTATGTAATGTTTTAGTGTATGTTCTGTTTCACTACCTTCAATTTTTACAACAGTTTCTAGTTCTGTGTTAGTAATTATTTTATGAAAAATAGTCTTTATTGTATCTACATACCCAAATTTAGATTGTGATCTAGGTAAACGTGGTAATGCGTTAAATTTATGTTTCCATTGGTCAATTTGGTTCATTTTTTTATCTCCTAAATGTGTATTAATTTATTGTCTATCTATTATTTTACATTAAAATTATATATAAAACCGCATCACTTATGATACGCTTCTGCATGTCGGACGATAATGAGTTTTTCAATACAATATTATTTTGTCAATATTTCTTATAATTTAGATATTTATATAAAAATATCCTTCATAATCTAAATATATTAGGACGTAACATCCTCTCTAGGTTAAACAAAATTTTGAAGAAACATGGTACGAAATGTTAAAAGATTTTAATAGTAAAAAACAACAAATTCAATAAGGACAACAATCCTATTCAATTCGAATACTGTGATTGTTGTCCTTCTAACAGTTTTATGCTTTTTAGTGAACTTTTTCTATCTTTATTTCTTTTCAGATAACTAGTGTAATATATCGCTCATTTTTATATTCTTTAATATACTGATAGTATAGTTAATTTTTTCTATTGAAATTTATAGGACTTACTCTTTATATATTATTATAACATTGCCTTACAGTTAACCAGTAATCATTTAGAACTATTTTCGAAAATACTTTAAGTTAAATACAAAATTTTCAAATAAAAATTATTAAAATGGGATATTTTGAATTTCAGAAAGTATATATTTTGATAAATCAAATGTTAAATTTCCATCTTCATTGTCAAGAAACTCGCCATTCCATCTATGAGGTAGTCCTCTCTCAACTATTAGTTCTAATCCTCCATTTGCGTATTCATCTATTATGTTTTTGACTTTCATTTTATTATTTAAATTTACAATTTTATCAATATTATAATTTATTTCACTATCAGTAAAGACCATATTAAGTAATAATGCTTCTTCTTTATATGATAAGTAACTAGTTCTTGTTTCTTTACCTTTACTTGAAACTTGAACACGTTTTGAATTTTTAAATCCTAATGTTGCAGCCAGTATATATAAGTGTTTAATTTCTATTTTATTTTTGGCTTCTTTTTTGTTAAAAGTATCAAAAACATCATTATACTTACTGTCAGTAAAAAATATCATTTGATTATCTTTTAATATACCCATTTATAATCCTCCTCTAGTAGACATTGTCTCATTTAAATCTACAGATTCAATTTCAGAATGATGTACGTCTACTTGGTTTATTCTATACCATCTGCCTAAGCGAATTGTGGATTTAAATACTTTTTCTTCACTTGGAGTTAATTCAGTATCAGTAACAAGTAGTATCCACTGTGCCGTTAGGTTCGGTATTTTTTCAATTAAATTATCTCTGTTCATTCCGCTCAAGCGGTTAAAAGGAGAGTCCATAAACAGCGGGTAGTCAATTTTATCAACAGAACCTTCTCTAACTGCTAATTTAGCTAATGCAGTTATAAAAGAAAGAGAAAGTATCTGTCTCTGTCCTTGTGAAATATCTTGAGTAATTTTATATCCATTATTATTAAGAGCAACAATTTGAAAATTTGCATCTATTTCAACGTTACTAATAACATCGATATCTTTTTTATCAATTAATTTTTTGAAAATTTCAGAAGTATACCTACCTAGTAAGATTCTTACATCCTCACTAAATGTTTTTGAAATATCTTTTAATTCATGTTCCAGAGTTACCAATATTTGTAACTGTGATTGATCAAATACATTTCTACTTTTCTTTTTCATAAGTTCTTGATATTGTTTTTCAAGTTTTTCTTTTTCTACATCTAATTCTTCAAGTTTATTTTCTTTAAGCGCAATTTCTCTAATGATGTTTTCTTTTTTTGTTTCCTCTTGTTCTATCATGCTTTGAATATCTGCTAAATCCACAGAATTTTTCGCTGAGTTAGCAATATCATCTTTTAAATCCCTAATAACATCTACTTCTTTTGAAATTTGGTTACTCAAGTTTTTATAACTCTTTAAATTGTTATTAAAATCTTGTTCACTTTTTTTATGATCATCTAGACAATCTTGAGCTTCTTTCAATAAATTTCTAGCTAGTTCATAAGACTCAGAGTGTTTATATGTTTCTAGTAAAGACTCTATGTATTTCTTATTTTGTTCATGTTCTTTTAAATCGTTGTCACACACGATACATTTATCATTTAGCAATGATAAATTTAATATTTCTTTAGGTATACTTACTTTATTATCGCCTAGAAAATTATCAAAATAATTTTTATTTTCATCTAGAAAACCTTCTACTAATAAAGACGGTCCTGACTCAAATAAACTACGACTTAGTTGTGCCTTATTATTTTCTAATTGAGTTTGTAATATTTCAATTTGCTCTTCTTTTTCTTTGATTCTATCTTTAATTTCAACAATATGCTTATTTTTTTCTAATGTTAATGAATGCTTTGCGATCATTTCATCCATCACTTGTTTATCTTCATCTAGTTTAACTAACAAACCTTTGATTTCTTCTGACTCTAAATCGATATCACTCATTTTTTTTGATATTTGGTTTGCATTACCATCTTTCATACTTTCAGATAAGCGATGACGAACAACTTTGCTAATATCCTTCACAAATGTTTTAGCTGTTTCAATTTTATCTAATTGTAGTAAACTAAATATTGCACTTCTAACTTCTTTTCTCACGTTAGAATCTGCTTTTGCTATTGTGTCTATTTTTTCAGCGTCAAATAAAAAGAAATCTTTAATATCTTCATTAATTATTTTATTTATTTTTATATTGATTTCTTGTTTATCCGTTAAAGCATTAGGTTTAACGTTCCCTGTTTTTGCATCAATTTCAAGAAGACTGACATCACCTTCTTGTTCTTGAATTAAATTTGAAGACCATTTTGTAGCTTTCATTACTCTTTTGATTTCATAAACATTATTTTCATGCTCAAATTTTAAGGTAACAGAAGACTGAGATGTACCCGCAGCATCATCGATAACCTTAAAGTTCGTCAAATGTATAGTTTCATTAGCTGTATCTTGAGAAATTTTCTTTGAACCAAATAAAACAAACATAATAGCTCTATATATACCTGTCTTTCCTTTACCATTTTCCCCAAATAAAATAGTAGTGTTTTGCTTATCTTGATATGCAAATTCAATAGACTGCTTACCATAGTATTGTCTAAAATTTTCTAAATCCATTTTAATAAGTTTCATATCATTGTTCACCTCTTTCTTTAATAAATTCGCTTAATTGTTTTTTGAACTTATCTTTTGCTAATGTTTCTTCTGTACTTGTATTCGCACTTGCTAAGTCGTTAAGTAATGGTCTTAATAATATTTCATACTCCTCGTCCAAATTTGATAATCTTTTACTTAATTCATTATTTAATGCTGTCATTATCAAACAACTCCTTCATTTCTTTATATACATCCCATGGCTTTTTATACATCAGGGGAGTTAGATTATAATCTTCTAATATTTTACTCATCTCTATTTTATTCTGTGTTGTATTTATAGCACTATCATTAAATTCAGAAAATCTAGGTAATTCTTTTATTGCAATTTTATAAAAATCATCATAAGTTAACCCAATTGGCAATACAATATAATCATGTATTACCGCAAAAGTTTTTCCTTTATATTTTCTAAGAATTCGTCCCCTTCTTTATACAAATTCTCTCGGGTTAGATGTACTTGCTAAAAAATATGCTGTTTTAGTTGCAGGCACATCTACGCCCTCATCCAAACATTTAATAGCAACTAAAACTTGTATTTGTTCTTGTTCAAACATAGTTAGCAACTTTTCTCTATCCTTGTTTTTAACATCAGAATTAAATTTAGAAACTTTTACACCTAAGTCTGAAATTGATTTGACAATCATATCTATATCTCCAGGAGCACAATAAACCAGTGTATGAGATATTTTTGTAAGATCCTCAGTTTTAAAATCTTGCAAGAAAACATTTATCTTATTATTAGCTTTATTTATTAAATTAGATCTTTTTCTATATAAAGATTCTAATTTTTCTCTCGCATCAACCTCATCTTTATCTTTTTTATTCAAATTATTAATAATTAGTTGTGTAATTTTATTATATTCCACCATTTCTGATTCATTAAATTCGACAAGGTGCGGATAATAATCATATTTTGTTAATTTTTCATTAATAATAGCTTGATCTAAAGTATATTCATAGACTACTTCACCGACTGATTTTTTCATATAAGTAGTTCCTGCTTCATCCCACCAACGGTCTGGTGTTGCTGATAAACCTAGTCGAGCATTGAATTTCTCAAATGGGAAATCTTTAAATCCTTTAAAAGTGATGTAGTGACATTCGTCTGTAATTAGCATTGCTGGTTTATTCAATTTTCTAAATAAATTTTTAAAATATGAGGAAGTTGCAGTTTTATAAGTCGTCACAACTACAAATTGATCAACAAGCCCCAAATTATATTCTTGAACCATTTCTCTCACTCTGTTTATCCATGAAGATTGAGATCCCATACATCTAACTACCTCTGTTCCTAAAATAAAATCAATATCTTTTATCCATTGGTTCACTAAATGTTGAAATGGTACAACAATAACAGTCACACAGTTTTTCACTTTTTCATTATAATCTTTTGCAGCTAATAGACTGGTTATGGTTTTACCTGTTCCCGTAGCCATTTCTAATATCCCTTTGTATCCCGCTTTCTTCCAGCTATTGATTGCTTCTTTTTGATATTTTCTAGGTTCAATTCTTCTTTCATTTTCTTCTAACCCCTTATCTTTTAAGGCAGGCGGTGGTACTAAAGATTTGTATTCAATCATTTTTTTTCTTATAGTTTCTGGCAAATTTATTACTTTTAATTCATTAGTTTCATTTGACCATAATTTTTCAAAATCCATTATTGCGTTATCAATTCTATGTTTATCTTGTTTATTTGAATAGACATCTATTTTTTCAAAATTTTGACTTAATCCATTATATGTTTCATTAGCGGAACCTGAAAATGCAATTGAATTATTATTTTGATCAGTAAAAATCCCAAATTTTTCGTGATATATTGAGCCATTAGTAGTAAATGCAATTTTAATATCTAATTGTCCTCGATAAATTAGCCAAGATAAAACATTAAGTGTGTCATCTTCAATTGATTTATAACTTAATTCAATTTCTTTTAATAAACGTCTTTCGATTACACTCTCTCTTGCAGCATAACCTTTTTCAATAGCCTCAATATCTTCTTGAGATAATTTAGGATTAGCTACAATTCTAATTTGACCATCATTATGTAAAAATATATCTAAACCCTCGGCTAATAATTTCAAACTTTCACTCGTAAAATACCCTGAAGCTCTATCATATTTAATTGCATTATTTAAACAAGGTTTATAAAAATGTTCAAATAAATTATCATGACTTGACCTATATTGTAATTTGAACTCTAAACTATCGAACATTTATTCACCTCTTTCATTTAAGTAAAAAAAACCAAGATTATCAAAAGTAAAATAATCACTTTCTTTAAGTGTAAAATATATTTGATCTGAGTTTTGATGAACTAATCCATAACTTTTTAAAAATAATAATAAATTTTCTTCATTATATATATATCTTTAAAATCTTCTTTAATAATTTTATATACAAATTCAGCATAAGAATTAAATTTTTTTACTGTGATAATTGGTAATTCATAGGTTGATCCATAATAAGCATCAAGTAAATGATAACCATTCGCTTTTGCGACGTTAGCTATGATTTCAGGAGTAACCATAAGTGAATCATTAAGTTCTATATCTATATCTTGAAGTTGTAACTTACTGATGTATATTTTATCTTCGAATTTGAGTTTAAGTATTTCTAATATTTTCCTTTCAACATTTAATGGAAAATCAAATTTTTCAAGATTAAGAAAAAAGTCATTATTATATGGAACAATTTTATTTGTTTCTATTAATATATCTTTAGCTTTGTAATACCGCTGTTCAGAATATCCTTTTTCAAAAATAAAATCACGTAATTTTTTAAAAGTAGTGAACTTAGGTAGTTTAAATACTATAATGTCTTCGATATTTCTATATTCGGAATACTTACTATATAAGAATTGGGAATGACCATGCATAAACATGAACTTAGATTTTATAAATTGCGCAAAACTATGAAGATCATTAATATTATATTTATTTATCAATACAGATAACTTATCATCAAAAGCTACTGTCGTATACAAGTCAGCAGTAATTATATATCCTTTTTCTATTTCATTGTTCACTAAATTATGTAGTGCTTGATATTGTATTTCTTCCTCAATTCCACTAATTTGAATAATTTCTTGGTTACCATTTATTATGACATCATCGAGCCTAGGAATCATTTGTTCTAATTTGATCTTCTTCCATTTTAGATCTTTTATTACTTCTTCAATTTTTGCAGGTGAATTTTCTCTTAGATAATCGTTTAAAATATCTTCTGCAGTTAAATTATTAGAATCTTTTGCATAAACATAAAGTGTGTTTTGATGACCAACCTTAAAGTCTTCAGAGTAAAAATTTTTGATTATAGAATACAAATGTGAATAAGAATAAACATTGTTGTCTTGCATTAATTTTGGATTATTCTTATAAATTAATCTAGGATCTGCATATTTACCTTGGTTAAGTTCTTCATTTACAAGTTGTTTGATTGCAACCAAAAACTCACCATCGATATCTTCAAAATCTTCATATTTATAAGCATTTCTATCTATTAAAATAACATTTTTAGCATCAGCTACTCTTGAGAATAGCGCTCTGGGATTAGAATTAATTTCCTTATCAAATAAAGTCTCGATTTGATATTTCAAAGTTTTATACCCTTCATCATTATTAATAAATATTTTATCTTTGTTCGAATACATAATGTACTCTAATGCAGCTACTATTGATATATTAGATTGAACAAATTTATTATTAACTAATTTATAATTAAATTCATTCAACCATTTTGTAGCGAATTCCATGTTTTCTTCATGTAAATATTCTAATTCACTCAAAGGTATTACCACACTGCCATTTGAAATATGCCATTCTATTTCATTCCTCATATTTTTATATAATTTATGTGAAATCAATAGCATATATTCATTTTTTACTAGATATATCGAGTTTCCTTCTAATAAAATAGCAATTATAAAGCAATATTCTAATTCTATATTTAAGTATTTTATAATTTGTGAAATTTGAATAATAGATTTATTTCTGAATTTAAATAAAACAAAATTTATCATTTTGTTCAATTCGCTAGAATCTTTCAGATTACGTTTAGCTTTTGATTCTATTTGTCTTACTCTTTCTCTTGTAACATTAATTTCTTTAGCTATTTCTGCTAAAGTTTTACCTTTATGTCTATTTCTAAGTACTTTAAATTCTCTTTCAGATAACGATTTTAAAATCTCATTCTTAATTTTTGTTAAATCAGGTAATGTCTCCATAAAATCTAAAAATATTTTGATAATAGCTTTATCATAAAGTTCTATTCCTAACTCGTTTACCAATCTTCTTTCATTTAAAAATATATTTGATAACTCATAAAAATTTATAATATCAGAAATAGGAATATCCTTAATATATATATAATTGACATGATTTTTTAATTCTGCCAACTTATGATTAAGATTAAATAAATAATGTTCGTTTGATACATTATAATTTTCAAAAATATCCCATATTACAGTTTGTCCATATACATAAGGTCTTTTCGATAATAAATTATCTTCACTAAAATATGTATCCATAAACTTCAAATAGCTCTTATTATAATAACTTAATAGTCCATCTAATTCTTTATTATGAAAATTATATTTTATACTACTACAATTTTTTGCTAATTTTTTTCAACGCAGTATTTGTATAGTTTTTCCCATGTTTTCTTTCTAGTACCTTTTGCATTTTTATATTCTACTAATGCCTCATCAATCTCATTAATGGTATAGTCTTTTCTATTACAATATTTAATAAAGTGAGAAAATAATTGATAAGGAACATAATTAGATATATCAAGTTCGTTATATACCCTTTTTTCAATAACTTCCTCTTGCTTATAAAATAATTCAAACCCGTATTCTTTTAATTTCGAGATAAATAACTCTTTTCGCTCGGGCATTATAAATTTATCAAAACCATTAACTGGCACATAATTAAAAAATTTATCTGAATCTATTTTTAAATCAGTCACTATTTGTGTTAACCCAAAAAGTTCGAAAGGAAAAGATTTGTATCTATCTTTATTATCATTAATTTTAATATAAGGATATACGCTGTATTCTATACCTTTAAAAAAATTATTTTGTAATTCTTTCTTAAACCCGATACCTCTAATATGTAATTCTTTACGAAATTGATTAAACATATTTTTGTCTTGTTTATATAGGTCTCTCATATTTTCTATTACATTATCGTTGAAGTACCTAGACATATAGAAACTATGTTTTTTAACTTCATCCAAATCAAAATAATCAGGAAAATAAAATATAATCTACACTCCCCTTTTAAAAACCTATTTATATTTTATATAATGTTTTAAATCATATAATTTAAACTATAAATTTATAGTAATACACTGTGTAATATATTTCTACATATATTAATGTGAAACTTTCATTTTATGTAATGAATGAAAAAACCTTATCACTTATGATACGCTTCGCCCCGCATTATCTTAAATGCTCGATATACTTGTTCTATCAACACGACGCGCATCATTTGGTGTGGGAAGGTCATCTTGCTGAATGATAGGGCGTAATTGCTGCGTTGTAAGACGTCTTGATGTAGGCCGTTGGATCCGCCTATCACAAATACAAAGTCGCTTTGGCCTTGTGTCATGCGTTGGTTGAGTTCTTTAGCGAGGTCTTCTGATGACAACATTTTACCTTCAATTTCTAAGGTAATCACAGTTGCTTGTGGTTTGATTTTAGCTAATAGACGTTGGCCTTCTTTTTCTTTAATTTGTTCAATTTCTTTGTCACTCATATTTTCTGGTGCTTTTTCATCTGGCACTTCTATCATTTCAATTTTGGTATATGCACCTAATCGCTTTTCATATTCAGCGATTGCTTGTTTCCAGTATTTTTCTTTAAGTTTTCCAACTGACAGAATTGTAATTTTCATAATATCCTCCGAGATGTACTTGTTAGAGTTATCCACAAGTTATCAACTTGTTAACACTATTCCCTCTTATTGTATCAGTTTCCCCTCGTATTTTTTATAAATTTTTATGATTTATGCACAAAACATGTGGAATAACCTGTTATTTTGTGGATAAGTATGTGTACAATGTGGGTATTTCTGTGTGTATTGTACACAGTTGTGGGTAACTATGAACAATTCAGTGGATAACTTCCCGATAGTCTTAATTATTTTTATCAAGTTATCCCCTATAAATATGACTTTTAAGACTTACTTCTACCACTTTTCCACAGAAATAGTATAAAAAAAAGAGCGAGACTTTCCGTCTCACTCCCGTCTAAAATGTCATTATAAAGTATAAATAGGTGTTGCTTGTGCTTTATCCGTATCACATAGTAATACTTCCTTTTCAGTATCTATATCATGCTGGTTTAACACTTGTCCTACACTCATACGCGCTAAATCTTTCATATTATTATCTTGAGATAAATGTGATAGATAGATACGTTTGGTATTACCGGTAATCACATCTGTCATTGCTAAACCTGCATCTTCATTAGATACGTGCCCCATATCTCCTAAAATACGTTGTTTCGTCTTCCAAGGGTAACGACACATACGTAACATATCCACATCATGATTACTCTCAAAGATAAAGGCATCACTACCACGAATCATACCTTTCATTCTATCTGACACGTAACCTGTATCAGTTAAAATCGTAAATTTCTTATGATCATTATGGAAAATATAAAATTGTGGATCTATCGCATCATGTGATACGTTAAATGACTCAATATCAAACCCAGCAATTGATTGCGTTTCATACGGATTAAAAATAAATTTCTGATCCATTGGAATACGGCTATCTTTCTTCTCAATTGCTTGCCATGTCTTTTCATTCGCATATATAGGCAAGTTATATTTACGTGCTAAGACTCCTAGACCTTTAATATGATCAATATGTTCATGAGTCACTAATATACCGTTTAAATCTTTAATATTTCGGTCGATTTGGCCAAAGAGTTCTTCCATCTTCTTACCCGTTAGGCCTACATCGACAAGGATACTTCCTTTTTCATTTTCAACAAATGTGGCATTACCAGTACTACCACTTGCTAATACACTCATGCGTATCAAGCGGCTCATCCTTTCTAATTGAAGCACTCATCCCTCTTAGTGACGTAAGAGTGCCTTCCGTATCATTTTTCTATTATTCTTTTAGTTAGTAATTAACTTTTTGAGCCGGAGACATAAACAAATGTTTCAGGCTATCATTTTGTATTGTCAGTAGTTGACTGAATTGAATTATACCTGTATCAAGTTTTTCAATTCTAGTCAACCTTGCCGGGGTGAGACAACGAAATAAATTTTAATAAAATGTTATTTCTGTCCCACTCCCTCCCGTTCTTAAAATAGCTTATATTATACTATACCAATTCTTATATTAATCTGCCAATACTCCGTTTTTTAAACTACTGGTATATTGCTAAATTAAAGTTTTCAGCTAGATTATTTATTTAATTTCACACTAGTTCAAAATACAAGTAAACATATAAAAACTGTCTACAAATTACGAAACTTTGTAGACAGTTAAACTTATATATTAATAAGAAGTATTTATGGCGAAGACTCCTGAGGGAACAGTACTAGTTAAAGATCTTAAAAATCTTCACAGATTTATCTGTGCAGTATTTCTCGCTGAAACTGTACCCTAAGAATGCGAAGTCATACAATACGAAGTATTACTTTTGAGGGTTCCAAGCTAGGATATCAATATATTTCAAGTTACATTCAAAATTAGGCAGTAGTTGACTGTAAAGTCATTCTTTTTCTTATAGAAATTAGAATGACTTACACATGCGTATTGACTCATGTGTTCAAATTAAGCTTTAGAGGTATACATGAACTAAAGTTCATGCATAAAACCGTCTAAGTAATAAATTACAAAGACGGTCTAATGTATCAAGCTTTTTTCTTTTCTAGTCAACCTTACCGGAGCAAGACTAATCATAATAATTCTATAATTGACGGCTTTCGAAAAGCAGAGTTATCGGCAGAAGTACTCACAGCTCGACAAAATTTGAAAAACAATTTTGCTCGCCGTTTCGATTCTGCTCAAACTCTAAACGCTTTTCTACAGACCTTTTACTTGTCTATTACTTTTGGATTAGTGCTTGTGGCTTCGACGTAATAGGTTTGTGTGCTGTCTTTGCCGTTGTGTTTGACTTTGATTTCCCAGTTAGGTTGTAGTAGTTGCACGTTTGTTTCTTTAACGACTGAATAGTAGCCTAAACGTGCGTCTATCACTTCATCATGACGTTTGAGGTAACGGTTGTAATATAAAGCTTCTATAGCCTTTCTCGGGCCTATGACTTGGTTTTTACTACTGTTTGATCCTTTAGTGTTGTCCATCATTGTCTGTTTGTAGCTTGTTGCTTTGCCATTATCTATATTGAAGCTAAGTCTAGCTCTACTATTATTCATAATCGGATAACCTTGATAGGTTTGCTCGAAAGTCATTGTATCTGAACCAAGTTTACTCAATTGATAATATTTACCTTTATAAACATTGTCTTTCATGTAATTCTTAATATCTTTAAGGTTTTTATCACTGACGTTAACGGTACTACCGATATCGCCATCAAGTAACTTTCCTGATTCCGATGCGCTCAAGCTTGAACGTTCTTTGGCATAACTTGAGAAATCTTTAGATTCTGCTGTGATTTGTTGCATCTGCGTATCTTTCACATCTTTGTTCAAGACGTCTTCAGGGACTTTAATTTCTTCTTGTTGGAAGTTTACGCGATTATCGCTTTCCGCTTCATTAATTTGTGATTTATTTACTTTATCAATATAAATCACGACGAGGAAGATGTTTACAAGAATAAATACGAAAATGAATAAGGTCTTGGTCAATTTCCAGTTCATTTATTCTAGCCCCCCATCTTTATACGCATACCACTTACCGTCATATTCGACATACCAACGAGGTGTAAACTCACTATTGCGTTGCACTTCGATATCATCATTGTTAGGTCGATCATCCATATCATAACCTACCGCGATGTTAGTCACACGCTCGAAGTCGATATTACTATTGTTAGCAAGTCCTGAACGAACAGATTCAGCACTTTCAAGTGACTTTTTATCACCACTATTCAAAATTACATCAGTTCTTAGTAATGAGCGTCGATAATCAAAGACGCCTTTTTCACCCCAAGTGACTTGAATCTCATTTAAATCTTGTTTATTAAACGTAGGGTAACCGTTTAAGAAGCGTTGATATGTTAATTCACCACTCATATTATCTGTACTAAACAGACGGTAGTCTTCGCCTAAGAAACCACCGTGAGCATTGAGGAATTCGAATGTCCCACCAATAGTATCTTCCATGTTGGTTGAACTCTTCTCATCTTCTGATAAGTTTCTATAATGGTATTTCTCACTCTTATCATTGTAATTGGCTACACCTTTATTATTGTTGTAAGTTGTCACACCACTTTGTGCACTTCTCACAATCGTTGAATCATTGAATAATACGGAATTCATTTTTTCAACGTTAATAATATTGAATACCATACGATATGTCTTAATATCTTTTGGCTTTTTAGGTGCAAAAATGTGTGTGGCTTTATCAATTGTTTCTTTATTAGTAATGATTTCAGTATATTTCTCCATATCTGGTTTCAGATTAGTTAATGATTGATTAACATCTTGACCTTTAACGGATGTCTTCATTTTAACGACTTGATGTCTATCTTTACTAATTGCATATAATACGACACGTCCTTCGTGGTCTTGATCTATTAGTAGTCGATTAAAGTTAAAATGACGCGGTGTTTTTGCATCAATATCTAAAACTTGGCTTAAATATGTTGATAACGGTAGATCATACGTAAAATCAAGAACGATAAAATTATCACTCAGTTCTGGAATAATTAAATTGTGATTTCGTTTTAAATGTTGTACTGAAACAATATCTTTATCTTTTAAAGGACTAATTATTTTTGAAATAGCATGTCCTGTTGCGGGCATACCTTCTGTTTTCTCACCATTAGAATGAATAATTTGAAACGGTGTGATGGTACTATCCATTTTAGCCGTTCCCGGTTTACTAATGGGTTTAGTGTTGTCCCTCTTATTCTCCGGTGTACTATCTGCATTAGATAAATCAGGCGAGAAATTCCAAACCATATAAGTTAAGACGATACTCATTAGCACGAGTAAGACGAGGATAATCGTTTTGATGTGTTCTTTACTATTCATCCCAATCACCGTCTTCAATGATTTCGCATGGTAGTGTTATGAAGATAGATGTACCTTGGCCTTCCACACTATTGGCCCAAATACGACCGTTATGTGCTTCAACAATTTCTTTTGAGATGGCTAGTCCAAGACCTGTACCACCCATTTTACGTGTACGTGCTTTATCGACACGGTAGAATCTATCGAAAATTTTATCTACTTTATTAATAGGGATACCGATACCATTATCTTTAATACGAATTGTCATTCTATTGTAAAGTGCATTTTGTTTCACGTGGAACTCGACGCGTTTATCACCACGAGAATACTTCATTGCATTAGTAATGACGTTATCAAATACTTGCGTCATCTTATCAGGGTCTATTTCAGCGAAAATCGTTTGTTGTGGAATTTCACGGACAAATGTTGTGTCTTTAGCAGCCATTTCATGTCGGTTAATAATCTTATTAATAAACATGTTAAAGTCGACAATTTCTTTGGTAATTTGATCTGATTCATTATCCATTTTAGATAATTGAAGTAAGTCGTTAACAAGTCGAATCATACGTTCTGTTTCTTCACGTGTTACGGATAAGAATTGTGGTGCTAAGTTATCATCTTTCCAAGCGCCTTCTTCAAGCGCCTCAATATAACTGTTCATAGAAGTTAATGGTGTACGTAATTCGTGTGATACGTTAGCTACGAATTCACGACGTTCACGTTCTACTTGTTGTTGTTCTGTTACATCATGTAATACGGCAATGTAACCTGTCACAAAGCCTGTTTCTTGAACAATCGTACTGAAGTTTACACGCGCAATGATGCCTTCTTCTTCATTAATATCTAATAAGAAGCTGTCATTATTTTCTTGAATTTCATCTAATGAAAATTCTTCTTCTAAATTCAATACACTTAGCATGTAATAACCGATAAGGTCTTCTTTAGCCATGCCTAGCATTTTAAGTGCCATATCGTTGGCAATACGGACACGTCCACGTCTATCTGTCGCTAAGATACCATCACTCATATGTGTGATAACAGAGTCTAAACGACGTTTCTCACTTTCAGTATTCGCTTGTGCTTCTTGTACCCTCTTGGATAAATTATTGAATGCAAGTGCGAGTTCACCGATTTCGTCATTACCATAGATTTTAACACGTTGCGTATAGTTACCTTTAGACATCTCGACCGTCTGGTTACGCATGTCGGTAATAGGTTTGGTAATGGTTCGCGCAATGAAGAACCCGAGTATCACAGTAATAAATAATGAAATAGCAGTACCTACGATAAAGATTTGGTTAATATTGTTAAGTTGGTTATATACATCATTGATTTTCGATTCTATGTAAATATTACCTATCGTTTGTTTATCAACTTTAACTGGTATGTTATAAACCCAAACCCGTTCCTTACCATTACCATAGTCTTTTAACACCATATGGTTGTTACTTTGACCAAGTGATAATGCCTTTTGAACAGAACTATCGTTGGCTTTTTGATTGATTAAATCGCGGTTAGACTGCTTAGTTGTTGCCATAATAATTTGGTCTTTGTCTATAAAGCGGATTTCACCAATTTCTTGACGGTTGGCATACTCGCTCAAAAGATTTTGTATGTCCTTTTGAGCGTTGACCGAACCTTTTTCGTTATATACTTTTTCAATGCTTACATCTAATTGTTTCGCATATTGTGTAATGTTCTTTTTAAAATTATCGAGTAATTCCTTTTCCAAACTATTAGTAAAATAGAGACCAATAATTTGCATACCAATAATAATCAGTAAGACATAGACAATGACCAGTTTCGTGTGAAGGGATTGGAGTTGTTTTAGCCACTTCATTCAACTAAACCTCTAATCATGTTGTTGGAGAAAGTATCCAACGCCTCTACGTGTCACGATATATTCTGGGTGTGATGGATCGTCTTCGATTTTTTCACGCAAACGGCGAATCGTTACGTCTACAGTACGTACATCTCCAAAATAATCATAGCCCCACACAGTTTGTAGTAAATGTTCACGTGTCATTACTTGGCCCATATGTTTAGAAAGATAATGGAATAATTCAAATTCACGGTGTGTTAACTCAATGTCATCACCACGTTTTTTAATTGAATATGCATCTGGATAAATGACGATATCTTTAATAGAAATTTCATTTGTTGCGTCATTAACTTCTTGCGCTGGTTGAGAATAATGACGACGTAAGTTTGCTTTTACACGTGCAATTAATTCGCGTGTACTAAATGGTTTCGTCACATAGTCATCTGCACCTAATTCTAATCCTAAAACTTTATCAATTTCAGAATCTTTCGCAGTTAACATGATGATAGGCATTTCGAATTTTTTACGTACTTCACGACAGACTTCCATGCCGTCTCTACCAGGTAACATAATGTCTAATAATACGATGTCTGGTTCTTCCTCATAAATTAAATCTACAGCGTCGTTACCATCGTACGCACAAAATACATCGTATCCTTCTTTTTTAAGATTAAATTCTAAAATATCAGCAATTGGTTTTTCATCGTCGACTACCACAACTTTTCTAGCCATATATATAAACCTCATTTCTCAAAGTATAATTCTACCGTTCGACTTATCTTAATTCGTATCGATTGAGACCTTTCACGAGGCTCAAACGCATGTGCTTTTTTAACACAGTTACTACTATCTAATTTACCATTTATGAACGGTTAATTCTATTTTTGTATAAAAAATTATAGAATAATATTATATATAAGTTTACCACCAAAATTCTATATCACAAAATAAGTTGAATGCTTTCAGTAAGCTGAGAATTCAAAAGATATTAAATTCATAATTTTGTAATATTAAAATTTAGTATAAAACCGATTAATTCAATGTTTTTCATTTGCTTCTAACGATAATTAGGGAAATGTTAAGTTTCGATTGCCAAATGTCATCGACTTGTAAAATGAGGAATAATCATTAAATAAAGTAGCATTACTTTCGTTGATAATAAAAAGGCATAAAAAATGCCTACCCTCTTGGGTAGGCAATACGGTCTCGACGGGAATCGAACCCGCGATCTCCTGCGTGACAGGCAGGCGTGTTAACCGCTACACTACGAGACCTAAAAAATTGGTGACTCCTACGGGACTCGAACCCGTGTTACCGCCGTGAAAGGGCGGTGTCTTAACCGCTTGACCAAGGAGCCGTTCTTAAGCACAAGATAGATTATAGCACAGCCAATATTTGAATGACAAGATATTTTTTACATAATTTTAACATTATTTGTAATTAGGACTGAGACAGTAATCATAAAGCACCATTGATGCGTTATTTTGTAGTATATTCAAGCATTTTTCCCATAAAAAAACCGTTAAATGATTGTTACATCATTTAACGGCTATCGGTATTAATTACCATAATTTTTCTAATAAGTTTGTTTGTTCACGATCTGGACCTACTGAGAAGATTGAAATGCGTACGCCACATAATTCAGAAATACGTTCTAAATATTTGCGTGCATTTTCAGGAAGTTCTTCTAAAGTGCGGCAACCTGTAATATCTTCCGTCCAACCTGGTAATTCTTCGAAGATTGGTTTACAACGTTGTAATTGATCTAAGTTAGCTGGGTATTCAGTAATTTCTTTACCATCTAATTCATACGCTGTACAGATTTTAACTGTATCTAAACCTGTTAACACATCAATTGAGTTGATTGATAAGTCTGTAATACCACTTACACGGCGTGAATGACGTAATACTACTGAGTCGAACCAACCTACACGACGAGGACGACCAGTTGTTGTGCCGTATTCACGACCAACTTCTCTAATGTGATGACCATCTTCATCAAATAATTCTGTAGGGAATGGACCATCACCAACACGAGATGTATAAGCTTTACATACACCAATGACTTTAGATACGTATGTTGGACCTACACCAGTACCTACTGTAACGTTACCTGCTACTGGGTTACTTGAAGTGACGAATGGATATGTACCGTGATCGATGTCTAACATCACACCTTGGGCACCTTCGAATAGTACTTTTTCATCTGCAACAATTGCGTCGTCTAAGATTTTAGGTGTATCTGTAACAAATTCTCTTAAACGTTGACCTGCAGCATAATATTCTTCAAATATATCATCGAAGCTTGGACATGTTTCATTAAACATACCTTTGAAATATGCATTTTTATGTTCAATATTTTGTTTTAATAGTCTTTCGAATGTTTCTTTTTCGACTAAGTCTCCCATACGGATACCAATTCGTTGTGCTTTATCTACGTATGCTGGGCCGATACCTTTTTTAGTTGTACCGATTTTATTATCACCGCGAAGACGCTCTTCATACTCGTCTTGTGCAATATGATAAGGTAAAATCACTTGAGCACGGTTAGAAATACGTAAGTTATCTGTTGAAATACCACGTTCATTTAAACCGTCTAATTCTTTAAGTAATGCAACTGGATCAACTACCACACCATTACCAATAACTGCTAATTTGTCTTTATAGAAGATACCTGATGGTACTAAATGTAATTTATATGTTTCTCCACCAAATTGGATGGTATGTCCTGCATTATTACCACCTGAAAAACGTGCAATCACGTCTGCTTGTTCTGCTAAGAAATCTGTAATTTTACCTTTACCTTCGTCTCCCCATTGTGTCCCAACTACTACGATTGATGACATAAGAGCACCTCCAAATTTTTCTCATTTAACCATGAAGTATTTTACCAATATAGATACTATAATGCAAATAAAAATCGAACATTGATTTCGTACAATCAAATTCATCTATTTTTCTTTATAATGAAAGTTAAAAAGTACATAAAAGCTATCATGACGGTATTTAACATATTTATTCAAAAATTCAAGACACATACTTAGTGATTTTTAAATACCTTTATACAAAACAAAAACCGTACAATAAAACTGTAAAGTTATTTATTGTACGGTTTTTATATTTAAAATATTTTATGACATTTCTGCATGGGCATAATCTATATCAGTAAATTTGTTGTATTGTTTCATGAAGTGTAATTTCACAGTACCTGTCGGGCCGTTACGTTGCTTAGCGATGATAATTTCAATTTCACCATTATCATCATTAGTTTGTGGCTCAAAGCTTGAATCATCATCGTCATCCTCATCTTCGCCACGATTATAATAATCATCACGATATAAGAAGGCAACAATATCAGCATCTTGCTCGATAGATCCTGATTCACGGATGTCACTCATCATCGGACGTTTATCTTGTCGTTGTTCAACACCACGAGATAACTGACTCAGTGCGATGACAGGACATTCTAGCTCACGTGCAATAGCTTTAAGCGTACGTGAAATTTCAGATACTTCTTGTTGACGGTTATCTGAGAAACGTGAACCACTACCTTGAATTAATTGTAGATAGTCAATCACAATCATATCTAAACCATGCTCTTGTTTAAGTCGACGACATTTAGAACGTAAATCATTGATTCGTATACCTGGCGTATCATCAATAAATATTTTTGTTCGAGATAGTTTACCAACTGCAATCGTGAATCGGTTCCAATCCTCTTCGGTCATTGTACCGGTTCTTAATCGGTTTGAGTCAACGTTACCTGAACTACATATCATACGTGTTGCTAATTGGTCTGCACCCATCTCAAGAGAGAAGATACCTACTGTATATAAATCTTCATGTGTTGCTACCTTTTGGGCAATATTAAGTGCGAAGGCAGTCTTACCAACAGATGGTCGTGCAGCTAAAATGATTAAGTCGTTTCGGTTAAAACCTGCTGTCATTTGGTCTAAATCTCTATAACCTGTTGGAATACCCGGTGTTTGACCACTATTTTGATCGAGTTCCTCTGCAGTTTCATAAACTTGTCCTAACACGTCTCGAATATCTTTAAAACCATCGCTCTCACGTGTTGATGATAGCTCTAATATACGTCGTTCTGCATCACTCAAGATCGTATCTAATTCTAACTCATCATTGTATCCGTCATTGGCGATACTATCTGCAGTCTGAATCAACTTACGTTTAAGCGCATGCTTAAATACGATATCAGTATAATATTGAACGTTTCTTGTTGTAGGGACATTGGTAGATAATTCTGCAAGATATTGCGGGCCCCCCGCTTCACTCAAGCTTCCTTCAGTCGTTAATTGATCCATTAACGTCACTACATCAATTTCTTTATTATCTTCATTTAAGTGCATCATCGCACGGAAAATATGTTGATGGGCGCCTCTATAAAATGACTCAGGAAGTAACACTTCCTGAGTTGTATTAATTAATTCCGGATCAATAATAATGGCACCTAAGACAGATTGTTCGGCTTCATTGCTATGTGGCATTTGATTTTGCTCGTACATACTATCCATTATTGATTACACCTCTATTTTCAATCCATCTTTATTGTTCTACTGTATGCACACGAATAGTACCTTCAACTTCTTTATCTAATTTAACAGGTACGTTTGTATAACCTAATGTGTGGATACCTTGTGGTAAATCCATTTTACGTTTATCTAATTTAATGTCATGTTGATCTTTAAGGGCTTGGGCAATTTGTTTCGTACTTACTGAACCAAATAATTTACCGCCTTCACCTGTTTTAGCAGATACTTCAACTTCGATGTTAGCTAATTTTTCTTTTAATGCTTTAGCATCATCAATTTCTTGTTGTCTGTCTGCTTCAGCACGTTTATTTTGTTGTTCTAATTGTTTTAAGTTACCAGGTGTTGCTTCTACAGCATAATTATTTTTTAATAAGAAGTTATTTGCATAACCTACTGGCACATCTTTAACTTCGCCTTTTTTACCTTTACCTTTAACATCTTGTGTGAAAATTACTTTCATGCGTCTTCACTCCTACTCATTTGTTCTGTTATTGCTTGTTGTAATTGTACAATGGCGTCTTCCACTGAGACACCTTTTAATTGTGTCGCTGCATTCGTCAAGTGACCACCGCCACCTAGGGCTTCCATTGTTAATTGTACATTAACTGATCCTAATGAACGGGCTGAGATACCGACTAGGTTATCTTCACGTTTGGCAACGACATATGAAGCTTCTATACCTTCTAAACTTAACAACTCATCTGCTGCTTGTGCAACTGTAACAGGATGATAAATTTTATCATCTGAGCCATGTGCAATCGCAACACCGTTATCTTGTACTTCGACTGTTCTAATTAATTCAGAACGGTTAATATACGTATCCACATCATCCTTTAAGAAGTGTTGTGTAAGAATAGTATCGGCACCATGTGCTCGTAAATAACTTGCGGCATCGAACGTTCTTGAACCCGTACGTAATGTGAAGTTTCTTGTATCAACAATAATACCTGCATACATAACAGTAGATTCAAGACGTGTTAAACGCTGTTCAGTTGGTTGATATTCTAGCAACTCTGTGACAAGTTCGGCTGTTGAACTTGCATAAGGTTCCATATAAACCAGTAGTGGATTTGAGATAAAGCTTTCACCACGTCTATGATGGTCAATTACCACTTTACGATTTGCTTTGTTTAAGACATTTTCATCTAATACCATTTCTGGTTTATGCGTATCAACGACAACAACCGTTGTTTTAGATGTCATCATATCCCATGCATCGTCAGATGTAATAAATCGTTCTTTAAGTTCTGGTTTCTTATCAATTTCATCCATGACACGACGTAATGTTGGATCGATATCAGATTCATTCAACACAACATATGCTTCTAGATTATTCATTAAAGCGAATCTAGACACACCGATGGCTGCACCAATGGCATCTAAGTCAGGTCGTTTATGTCCCATTACGATGACTTTATCGCCTTCAGTTAAGATATCTTTTAATGCGTGTGAGATAACACGTGCTCTTACACGTGTACGTTTTTCCATAGGGTCAGTCTTACCACCGTAGAAACGTACGTTGCCGTTCATGTTTTTAATAGCGACTTGGTCACCACCACGACCTAGTGCTAAGTCTAGACCTGATTGTGATAATTCACCTAAGTCGATAAGATTTTCAGTACCTTCACCGACACCAATACTTAATGTCAATTGTGCTCGGTAACCAACACTTTTCTCACGTAACTGACTTAAAATATTGAAATTTGAGTCTTCGATTTCCGCTAAGATCTTTTGATTTAAATAGGCTACGAATTGGTCTGAATTATAACGTTTGAAATAAATATTATATTCTGATGCCCAACGACTAATCACACGTGTAACCATTGAGTTAATTTCAGAACGTTGTGTGTCATTCATGTTTTGCGTAATTTCATCGTAGTTATCTAAGAATAATGTTGCAATAATGGGTTTTGAATCTTCATATAATTGGTTCGTTTGCACTTCATCTGTAATATCGAAGAAGTATAAGCAATGTTCATTGCTTGAATAACGTACTCTATAATGATAATTTTCATGTTCAATCTCTACTTCTTGAACTTTCTCCAATTGCTTTAAGATATTTGGAAATATTTCGTTTACCGATTCTGAAATAACATTAGTTGTTAAATGTTCAGACATAAATTGGTTAACCCATTCAATATGGTCGTTCTCATCTAACACAATCATCCCGATCGGTAAGTGTTTAATCGCCTTATTACTACTTGTTGTAATATGACCACTTAAACCATCCACATAACTGTCCATTTTCATAAAAGCTTGTCTTAGCAAGAATCCACTAGCAATAATCATTACTAGTAATATTCCTGCAGCTATGCCTGCCACGATTTGGTTAAATATAAACCAAACGATGACTAATGCTATAGCAGTCAGTACCATTATAATAAATGGTATGAGCAAAGCTTTTTTAGTGGATTGACGGTTCATTCTTCCACCTCTCATCACTTTTTATTATTATTGTTCATTAGTTGTTTTAAATTGATACATAAATCGATGACACCTAATAACCCTACAATATGAGTCATTGGTGTTAATAATGTCCCTATAACCATTAATATGATAGTTACTACATTCGGTAGTCGCTTCGCTTTTCCGAAGAAATGTATCACGCTCATCCCTTGAATGTACATCACTAATGATAACACAACTTCAAAGTTTAATACGATACTCTGGAACGTACTTGGTTGGGTTGCAAACATTACACAAAGTAAATCAATAATATAGATTGTTAATAGTGTACGATTCATTTGCCAAGCGAATAGTGGTTTGAATATTGGCGTAGCTACTTTGAATTTGCGCAGGATTGGAAATGTTATGATCAGATTAATTAAAACGAAAAGAAAAACGATAATAATGAGATAACTAGGGAGTTGGACCGTCATTTGGCGGATACTTTCTTCAAGCATCTGTCTGTAATCAGCATCTGCTCCACTTGTTAATAACATGTTATGAACGGTTTCTTTAACAGGGTTAACTAATGCGGCTGCTCTTGGGATTTTATCAAATACTTGTAATAACATGAATCCTATCAATGTCATTAAACTTAGAGATACCGTTGTTACATATAAAATTCTTTCTTTTGTTGCTCTTTCCTTAAGTAATTGTCCAATGATTAAACTCGTTAAAATCACTAAAACCATTATACTTAAGACGAATGTATTACCTAATAATGTTGTAATTATAACTGTTACTAAGGCACTAATTCCAAATGACTGAATAGATTTGTTCCATAATACGACACCTGGGATTGTTGCAAATAAACATAAAATTAAGCCGAGAATAGGTAATACATGTGTTACTAAAGCGACTATCACTAATGCTAATGTACCTATAATAGTTGCTTTAGGTTGTATTTTTGAAAACACACACGCCACTCCCATACTTTTTTTGACTATAATTACCATTTTAACCTCTTTGAAAAAAATAAACAATAAAGTACTACTGGTATTTATGTCGGTCAATTCCAGCAGTACTTTAGAGAGAAATAATCTATAGTTTTTACAAATTTTTAATTAAAATTCATTACGATAAACCTTTTAAAAGCAAGCATAGTAATATGAAAATCAAATCATTATTAAAAGTAGAATTGGAAATATGGCAATTAAATTAATTAGATTAATAAAACTACTTTTTAAAACAAATTCTTTCTTAGTTAATAAATACATAATTAATGAAAATATAAGTAAAACACAACTAATAAATAGGAAATATCTACATATATCTAATCCCTTTTCAGATAGATTATTGAAGTTGAATATTATTAATGATGCTATAACTATATAATTCAATGCATTTAATATAATTATCAATTGTTTCATCTCATAGTCACCTATTTAATTTCTCGATTTGTATTCTCTTTATATACTATACTTTTAAAATCGATATTCAACCTTATAAAATTAACGTTAGAACATGGTTTTAGTCATTATCGTCGAATATGTTTCGCATTTAAAAAGTGATATAAATTAGGTGCCCAATCTTCAAAATTAAGTAAGAAACCATCGTGCCCCACATTATCTGGTACAAAAAAGTGTCGATGATATTTAAAACGTTGCCCTGTCGCTAATACTTGATCATCTGGATACAACAAATCATCTATGAATCCCATCGTTAATACCTTTGTGTCTAATGAGTTAAATACCTCATCAACATCATCTCTACCTCTATCAATATTATGACTATCTAAGACGTCCAGCAGTGTTAAATAACATGATAAATCAAATGATTCTTTGAACTTATTACCTTGATATTGTTGATAACTAACTACCTCTTCAGGCGTGAAGCGTTGCTCATAACTTTTAGAAGAACGATAAGTTAAAAATCCTAATTGTCGGGCAATACTTAAACCTTCTTTACCTCCGATATGAATCGCTTGTCTAGCAATCTCATTAAAGGCACAACTGTACGATGATGTTTTATCTGTAGCAGCAAGTATGACCGCTTTATCCACTTGGAATCGTCGGTTATAAAGTAATTCTAGTGCTTGCATACCTCCTAGACTACCACCGATTAAAATATCTATTTTATTAAATCCTAGTGCTTCTATCCCCTTCTCAAGTGCACGTACGATATCTCTTAATGTTAAATGATCTGGAAAATGTGGATCATTATGCTTTGAACTTGAACCAAATGGACTCCCTATCACGTTGAATGTTAAAAATTGATAATCATTAATAGGCATATATCCGCCATCAATAATTTCACGCCACCAACCTGGATGTTCATCTGTACCATATGTAAGATGATTGCCAGTTAGTGCATGGCAAACTAATGCTAATGGTTGTCCAGGATAACCTACATGTTCATATTTTAATTTTAAGTTTTGTATCGTTTCTCCAGACTCTGTCGTGAATTGGCCTAATTCTAATGTATCAACTGTATAATTCGACATATATGAATCCATCCTCCTTTAAATAAAAAAAGCTTCTTACTCTATGAAAAGTAAGAAGCGGTTCAGTACTTATCATTCGAGTGCTCGTTGGTTTTAGCACCGTACTCGTATTCTTTGTAGCCGGTTGCTGAAGCGTCTATGGGCCAAGTCCCTCAACTTCTCTGAATAAGATTTTATGATTAAGTTTTGAATAAATACATTAATTATCTAAATTTTCTAACTACTTGAATTTTAACTAACTCCATCACGAAATTCAATATGTAGACCTTGATTTCTATAGAAAGAATCTCAACAGAGCGATAAATGCAATACCACCTAAAATCGTCCAGGTTAGACTTCTCGTATAGATGGCTAATAATATAGTTGGTATTAATGCAATAATGAATGGCACATTGAGTGTATAGCCTACACTACCCTCATGTTGTTGAATCAAACCGTCCAAGACGAGCGCTGTAAAAAGTGTAATTGGAATAAAGGATAACCATCGAATCAAAACGTCAGGTAAATTCACTCGTGAAATCATCATAAATGGAATCACTCTAACTAAAATCGTAACAATACCACATAGAATAATAATGATTAACATATGTTGATCTGTCATCATCTGTCCATCACCACCCCTAATGTAGAAGCGACAACCGCAGATATAATAATCGCTACATATGAAGGCATAACAAAGCTTAACGTTAACATCATCACAATGACACATAGAATAAGCACAAGATAGATGTTGATCTTAGACTTTTTAACAGATTCAAATTGAGCAATACCTAAAAATACAAACATAGCCGTAATCGCAAAATCTAATCCTAACATCTCTGGATTCGAAATATATTTGCCGAATATAACATCAACTACACAAGAAAAGGTCCAAAACAAATATGCTGTAATGTTTAAACCATGCAACCAACGATCGTTAATTGGCTCACCTTTTAAATAAGGTGTGATGGCTACACCAAATGTTTCATCGGTCACTAAAGAACCAAGTCCAATTCGATTCCATAAACTATAAGACTTAAAATTAGGTGCTAACGTCATACTTAATAAAAACATACGTGAATTAACAATAAACGTTGTCAACACTATCGCTGTTATGGTGTTCCAGCTATGACTAACGCACATATAATAAATTGCGCCGCACCAGCATAAATAATTAAACAAAGTAATATAATTTCTAATAAACTAAACTTTTGAGATGCAGCAACAATACCGAATGAAATACCAACACCTGCATATCCTAATAATGTTGGAATACATTCTTTAACACCTTGTCTAAATGTGAGATGGGTCATCTTGCCTCCCCTTTCTAGTACCAAATGCATTTACGTTTAAATAATAAACTCAAGTCTAATATACAATGATGAAAACGGCAATCACTTTAGACGTCGGTATGTGTGACGTAAGACAACCCTCTGTTTAAAAACGTCTCAACTAAAGCGTTTATAATATGACAGAATTTTCCGTAAACAATTAGACGTCCCCTCTATTTTTGCATCTAAATTTTACTTAATGACCCTCCCCTACCCTCTTACTTTTGATTATTCGCATAAAAAATACGCGGCAATGATGGCTCTTCATTACCGCGCATTGTATAGCTATTTATTCGCTAACAATCTAAATTATTTAGTTGGCTTTTGAATATGAGTTTTACCACCCATGAATGGTACTAAGGCTTCAGGGATTGTTACTGTACCATCTTCATTTTGGTAGTTCTCAACGATTGCTGCGAATGTACGACCTACAGCTAAACCACTACCGTTTAACGTATGCGCTAATTCAGGTTTAGCTGCATTATCACGTTTGAAACGGATATTGGCACGTCGTGCTTGGAAGTCAGTACAGTTTGAACATGAACTGATTTCTTTGTAGTCGTTATAGCTTGGTAACCATACTTCTAAGTCGTATGTTTTACTAGCACTGAAACCAATGTCTCCAGTACATAAGATAACACGACGATATGGTAATCCTAATTCTTCTAAGATCGCTTCAGCGTTTGTAGTCATTTCTTCTAAAGCATCCCAAGAATCTTCAGGTTTTTCAAAGCGTACCATTTCAACTTTGTCGAATTGGTGTAAACGAATTAAACCTCTTGTATCTCTACCAGCTGAACCCGCTTCACTACGGAAACATGCAGATTGTCCAGTGAATTTTTCAGGTAAGACACCTGGTTGGATGATTTCACCACGATAGAAGTTTGTTAAAGGTACTTCAGCAGTTGGAATTGTATATAATCCTTCTTTTTCCACTTTAAATAAATCTTCTTCGAATTTAGGTAATTGACCAGTACCATACATTGTATCAGCGTTAACTAATTGAGGTACCATCATTTCAGTGTAACCATGTTGTGTTGTATGTTTCGTAATCATGTAGTTCATTAATGCACGTTCTAATTGTGCACCGTCTCTTGTTAGATAAACGAAACGTGCACCAGAAATTTTAGCGGCACGATCGAAGTCAGCCATTTTAAGATCTTCTACGATATCCCAGTGTGCTTTCGCTTCGAAATCAAATTCACGTGGTGTACCCCACTTTTTAACTTCGATATTTTCTTCATCTGAAGCACCTTGTGGCACATCGTCATTGATAAGGTTTGGAATACGACATAGAATGTCTGTCATTTTATTATCAATTTCATTTAATTGTGTATCATATTCTTTAATGTCATCACCTAATTGACGCATTTCAGCAATAACATCATCAGCATTTTCTTTATTACGTTTTTTCTGAGCGATTTCTTCACTTACTTTATTACGTTTCGCTTTCATCTCTTCTGTCTTGCTTATTAATGTACGACGCTTTTCATCTAATTCTAATACCTCATCGACTACTTTAGGGTCGTCTCCTCTTAATTCAATTTTGCTCTTAACTTTGTCTGGCTCTGTTCTAAAAAGTTTAATATCTAACATGAAACCTTCATCCTTTCCCATAAAAAATATATATTTAGCATGCCAACTATGTATATAAAAGCATACAAAAAGACCACGCCCCGACAAGGGACGTGGTCTACGCGTTGCCACCCTATTTAACAAACAAAGCAAACACTTAATAAAATGTTACTTCATTTGCACTTAACTAAAATAACGGTTATTCGCCGATTGCTCACTAAATGTAGGTAGATTCACATTAAAGTGGATTACTTGTTCTCACTAACCACAAGCTCTCTGAAATCCATCAATAATACTACTTGGCCTACGAACAATGTTTTATTAACTTACTCACAATATAGCAAAGTTTTTTGTAATTTTCAAGTTATTTTAAAATTCAATCATTTTCATTTTATGAATGTCTTAATGATACGCACTATCCTTTAAGTACTGTGCTACGGCTTCTATATCCTTATGGAATTGTCTATCTTGTTTGATAGATGGCACAATGTTTCTAAATTCGTCATATTTGTCTCGTGTTTTAGGTGATAGTTGATTAACCCCTTTTAACTCAACTGCTTGTAACGCAATAATACATTCAATCGCAATAACTCGTCGTGCATTTTCAATCATTTGATAACCATGTCTTGAAGCAATTGTACCCATAGATACATGATCTTCTTGGTTAGCTGAAGATGGTATAGAATCTACACTCGCTGGATGTGCAAGTGTTTTATTCTCAGATACTAGACTCGCTGCTGCATATTGCATAATCATCGCGCCACTTTGTAAACCAGGTTCTGGACTTAAGAATGCAGGTAGACCGTTATTCAATTGTGGATTCACGAGTCGTTCCACACGTCGTTCTGAAACATTCGCTAATTCACTGACACCTAATTTCAAATGATCAAGCGCAAAGGCGATGGGTTGTCCATGGAAGTTACCACCAGATATAACTGTTGTTTCACCATCTTCATCAAAGATAAGTGGATTATCATTTGAAGCATTCATTTCAAACTCTAACTTCTCTTTTACGTAGTTAAACACTTGATAACTAGCACCGTGGATTTGTGGAATACAACGTAAAGAGTAAGCATCTTGAACACGAATCTCAGCTTGTCTTGTTGTTAACTTTGAATCTTCTAACCAATCACGCATACGTGCTGCGACATCTACTTGTTCTTGACTGTTTCTAACTGCATGCACTCTATGATCATATGCATCAACAATACCATTTAACGCTTGATGCGTGAGCGCCGCAATCCACTCTGCTTGGTAACCTAGGTCTTCCGCTTCAATATAGTTAATGACCCCTTGAGCAGTCATAGCCTGTGTGCCGTTAATTAATGCTAATCCTTCTTTAGCTTGTAAATGTAATGGTGCTCTTCCTAATTCATTTAAGACATAACGACTATCAACTTCTTCGTTTTTAAAGTAAACAAGCCCTTCACCAATAAGTGCTAAAGCTAAATGAGATAATGGTGCTAAATCCCCTGATGCACCGAGTGAGCCTTGTTGAGGAATCACAGGTATAATACGCTCATTAATGAAATATTTGAGCTGATCGACCAATTCTAACGTTACACCTGAATTTCCTTTTAATAATGTATTAAGACGTAAAATCATCATCACGAGTGATACTTCTTCAGAAAATGGTTCGCCCATCCCACAAGCGTGTGAACGTATTAAATTAACTTGTAAGTCATTATATTGAGTCGAATCAATACGCACATCACTAAATAAACCAAACCCTGTAGTGATCCCATAAATGGTTTCTTTATCATTAATAATTCTTTCTACTACACTTCTACTTTTTTTAACTCTTTCTAATGCTTCCTCAGTGATTTCAATTTTTAAATCTTGGTGTAATAATTGTTTAATATCCTCAATCGTTAAAGCATCTCCATTTAAAAATAAAGTCATAGAAACAGCTCCCCTTTATGTAGAATTAAAACTTCCATTATCAAAAAGTATACGTTTTCATTTTTATATAAACAATACTTTTTACAATTTTTATAATACATTAACAATTTAATTATTTAATACACTAAAATATTGTCACTGTTATATTAGGTTTCTATATCGTTACATTTCTTAAATTTCTATTGACGAAAGTGTATTACAGGTATAGTATTCATAATTGTATTTAAAAGCACACGCATCGTTGTGACTTATATTCAATATAAAATGAATCATTGAACATAGACCGGTCAGTATAATAGAAATAGATAATCCGGTAAAAGGAGGTTTAGGTAGATGGAAACTTTAGATACTATTAATATCCCTAAAAGAAAAGAAGAGTCTCATAAAGGTGATTACGGTAAAATCCTATTAATTGGTGGATCTGCTAATTTAGGTGGTGCAATCATGTTAGCAGCACGTGCATGTGTATTTAGTGGTAGTGGTTTAATTACTGTAGCAACACACCCAACTAATCATGCTGCATTACATTCTCGATGCCCGGAAGCAATGGTTATCGATATTAACGATACAAAGATGCTTACTAAAATGATTGAAATGACAGACAGTATCTTAATTGGACCTGGACTTGGTGTAGACTTTAAAGGAAATAATGCCATTACTTTCTTATTGCAGAACATCCAACCTCATCAGAATTTAATAGTAGACGGTGATGCTATTACGATTTTTAGTAAACTTAAACCTCAACTGCCTTCATGTCGAGTAATTTTTACGCCACATCAAAAAGAGTGGGAACGTTTAAGTGGTATCCCTATTGAAGAACAAACATATGAGCGTAATCGTGAAGCGGTAGATCGTATTGGCGCGACAGTTGTTCTTAAAAAACATGGTACAGAGATTTACTTTAGAAACGAAGATTATAAACTATCTATCGGTAGCCCAGCTATGGCAACTGGTGGTATGGGTGATACTTTAGCAGGTATGATTACTAGCTTCGTAGGTCAATTTGATAGTATTAAAGAAGCGGTAATGAGCGCCACATATACACATAGTTATATCGGAGAAAAGCTTTCTGAAACGATGTATGTCGTACCTCCATCACGTTTAATCAATGAAATTCCATTCGCAATGAAACAATTAGAAGAATAGCTTATATAGGGAATATGGTCACATTTAACAGTCGCCATATCCCTTTTTATTAGATAAAAATAAGACTCCCCTGGTGATAGGGGAGTCTTATTTTTTACTTTATATTATTGTTTATTCATCTTCATTATTGTCTGAATCATTTTCGATATCTTCATTTACGCGATCCATAAAGTCTTGTCTTACATCGATTCGTTCATCGCCATCTTGATTGTCTTCTGAACCTTGTTCTTCATCAGTAACTTCAGTTTGAATCGCTTTGCCTGGTGCGCCACCTTCAATAACTTCTTCGCTATTAGACTCACCTTGAGCATTATCACTTTCAATATCTGATTCTGCTTCATCAGCGTCATCTTCTTGTTTTACTTTAGCTACTGTTGAAACAAATTGGTCATCACCTAGACGCATAAGTCGAACACCTTGTGCAGAACGACCATTTTGTGAGATGTCATGTACATCTAGACGTATAATCACACCTGCATTCGTTACAACCATTAAGTCTTCTTCACCTGTAACAGTTGTAATACATACGATGTTACCATTACGTTCTGTAATCGTTGCCGTCTTAATACCTTTACCGCCACGATTTGATAATCGGTAATCAGCAACTGGTGTACGTTTACCGTATCCATTTTCAGTAACAACTAATACTTCATCTTCACTATTCGCATGTGCGACGTCTAAACCGACTACTTCATCACCTTCACGTAATGTGATACCTTTCACACCTGCTGCTGTACGGCCAAGTGGACGTAATGCTTTTTCAGAGAATCTAATCAATGAAGCATGTGCAGTACCAATAAGGATATCTTCTTCACCATCGGTTAGTCTAACTGCAATTAACTCATCATCTTCTTTAAAGTTAATCGCAATTTTACCATTCTTATTAATTCGAGAGAAGTTACTTAATGATGATCGTTTAACGATACCTTTACGTGTTGCAAATACTAGGTAATCGTCTTCACTTTCAAGGTCTTTAACAGCAATCATTGTGCTAATACTTTCATCATTTTCAAGTTCAATCGCATTAACAATTGGGATACCTTTGGATTGACGAGATAATTCTGGTACTTCGTAACCTTTAAGTTTGTATACGCGACCTTTATTCGTAAAGAATAAAACGTTGTCGTGTGTACTTAAAGTAACTAATTGACTCACAAAGTCTTCTTCTAATGTATTCATACCTTGTACACCACGACCACCACGGTTTTGTGCACGATATGTAGATACTGGAAGACGTTTAATATAATTGTTATGACTTAATGTAATTACAATTTGTTCTTCTGGGATTAAATCTTCATCTTCTAAATCATCTAATCCGCCAAGTTGAATTTCTGTACGACGTTCGTCGCCATAACGTTCTTTAATTTCCGTTAATTCATCACGAACTAATTGTAGTAATACTTCTTCATCCGCTAAAATCGCTTCTAATTCATCAATATAAGCTAATAATTCGTTATATTCTGATTCAATTTTGTCTCTTTCTAAACCAGTTAAACGTCTTAAACGCATATCTAAGATAGCTTGTGCTTGTCTTTCAGATAACTTGAAGCGTTCTTGTAAGCTTTCCATTGCCACTTTATCTGTTTCAGATTCACGAATCGTACTAATGATTTCATCAATATGATCAAGTGCAATTCTTAAACCTTCTAAGATGTGGGCACGGTCTTTTGCTTTTCTTAAATTGTATTCTGTACGTCTACGTACAACCGTTTTTTGGTGTTCTAAGTAATGGACTAATGCTTCTTTAAGATTAATTAACTTAGGTCTGCCATTGACTAAGGCAATCATATTTACACCAAATGATGTTTGTAATGGTGTTTGTTTATATAAGTTATTTAAGATAACACTTGCGTTAGCATCCTTACGAATATCAATAACAACTCTTACACCCGTACGTAAACTTGTTTCATCACGTAAGTCAGTAATACCATCAATTTTTTTATCACGTACAAGTTCAGCAATTTTTTCAATCATACGTGCTTTGTTAACTTGGAATGGAATTTCTGTAACAACAATACGTTGACGACCACCGCCACGTTCTTCTATTTCAGCACGTGAGCGCATTTGTACAGAACCTCTACCTGTTTCATAAGCACGTCTAATACCACTTTTACCTAAGATAAGACCAGCAGTTGGAAAATCTGGACCTTGAATATCTTCCATTAATTCACTGATTGAGATGTCTGGATTCTTACTTAAACTAAGCACACCATCAATCACCTCTGTCAAATTATGAGGTGGTATGTTAGTCGCCATACCTACGGCGATACCTGCCGCACCATTAACTAATAAGTTAGGGAAACGTGCAGGTAAGACTGCCGGCTCTCTTTCATTACCATCATAGTTATCGATAAAATCAATTGTATCTTTATTGATATCACGTAGTAATTCTAGCGTAATTTTAGTCATACGCGCTTCGGTATAACGCATGGCAGCTGCGCCATCACCATCCATGGAACCAAAGTTACCTTGTCCATCCACAAGTGGATAACGATAACTGAATTCTTGTGCCATTCTTACCATAGCCTCGTAAATAGATGAGTCACCATGTGGGTGATATTTACCCATAACATCCCCAACGATACGTGCGGATTTTTTATATGGCTTATCTGGAGTCATACCTTGCTCATTTAATCCATACAGTATACGACGATGTACTGGTTTCAATCCATCTCTGACGTCTGGTAATGCACGAGAAACGATAACACTCATTGCATAGTCTAGGAATGATTCGCGCATTTCATTGGTTATATTTCGTTCATTAATTCTTGATTGAGGTAATTCAGCCATCAAGAGATCCTCCTTCAAAAGTTCAGTTCATAGTGCTTAGAAATCTAGGTTGGCATAGACCGCGTTATCTTCAATAAATTGTCTACGGTTTTCAACAACATCACCCATTAACATTTCAAATGTTTGGTCGGCATCAATTGCATCTTCTAATGTTACTTGTAACATTGAACGGTGTTCAGGATTCATCGTTGTTTCCCATAATTGATCGGCATTCATTTCACCAAGACCTTTATAACGGGCAATAGACCATTTAGGTGTTGGATTTAATTCTGCTTTTAATTTATCTAATTCTCTATCGTTGAAGACATAGTATTTTTGTTTACCTTGCGTTAATTTGTATAACGGTGGTTGGGCAATATATACATATCCCGCTTCAATTAGCGGTCTCATGAAACGATAGAAGAATGTTAATAATAATGTTCTAATATGAGCACCATCAACATCGGCATCTGTCATAATTACAATTTTATGATATCGTGCTTTACTAATATCAAATTCTCCGCCAATACCAGTACCAAATGCTGTGATCATAGAACGAATTTCATTGTTATTTAAAATACGATCTAGACGTGCTTTTTCAACATTAAGAATCTTACCTCTCAATGGTAAAATTGCCTGTGTACTTGAGTCACGGCCTGATTTAGTAGACCCACCGGCAGAGTCCCCTTCGACTAAGAATATTTCACTTTCTTCAGGGTTTTTACTAGAGCAGTCAGCAAGTTTACCAGGTAAACTTGAAATCTCTAATGCTGATTTACGACGTGTCACTTCACGTGCTTTCTTTGCAGCTACACGTGCGCGAGATGCCATAATACCTTTTTCAACAATAATTCTACCAACGCTAGGGTTTTCATATAAGAAACGTTCAAAGTGTTCAGAGAATAATTTATCTACAACTTGTCGTACTTCAGAGTTTCCTAATTTTGTTTTCGTTTGACCTTCGAATTGAGGATCACCATGTTTGATAGAAATAATAGCTGTTAAACCTTCACGTGTATCTTCACCTGAAAGTCTATCTTTATCTTCTTTGATTATTTTACTGTTCATACCATAACTATTTAACACACGCGTTAACGCACGTTTAAAGCCATCTTCATGCGTACCACCTTCATACGTGTGGATATTGTTGGCATATGTTAATAAATTCGTTGAATAGCCTTTATTATATTGGATCGCAATTTCAACTTCGATATCATCTTTAGATTGGTGAATGTAAATAGGTTCGCCATGGATAGGTTCTTTATTTTCATTCAACATTTCTACATAAGACTTAATCCCACCCTCATAGTGATAAGAATCTTGTCTGATATCATCTTCGTCTCGCTCATCAGTTAAAGTGATTTGAATACCTTTGTTCAAGAATGCTAACTCACGAATACGTTGTTGTAATGTTTCATAGTTGTAAACTGTTGTTTCGGTAAAGATACTGCTATCTGCTTTAAAACGTATTGCTGTACCCGTCTTATCTGTGCTACCAATTTCTTTTAAGTCAAATTGAGGTACACCTTTTTTATAGGCTTGGTGATAAATCGTATTGTTACGGTGTACGTATACTTCTAAATCTTCTGATAGGGCGTTAACAACAGATGAACCTACACCATGTAGACCACCTGATACTTTGTATCCGCCGCCACCGAATTTACCTCCGGCGTGAAGTACAGTTAAAATAACCTCAACTGCTGGACGTCCCATTTTTTCTTGAATATCTACTGGGATACCACGACCATTGTCAGTAACTTTAATCCAATTATCTTTTTCAATTGTTACGTTAATTTCGTCAGCATAGCCTGCTAATGCTTCGTCAATACTATTATCCACAATTTCCCATACTAAATGGTGCAAGCCTCTTTCTGAAGTTGAACCGATATACATACCAGGTCGTTTACGGACCGCTTCTAGTCCTTCTAATACTTGTATCTGCCCAGCACCATAATTATCTGTGTTGTTTACATCTGACAATGTATTCACCATCACTTTCTGTTACTTTATAATTTCACCTTGATTTATACGGTATAACTTAGCATTATTCATAATTTCATGATCAATACCGTCTACGGATGTCGTAGTTACAAATGTCTGTACTTTATGTTGAATTGTACTCAATAAGTGCGTTTGACGTGAGTCATCTAATTCACTCAACACATCATCTAGTAATAAAATTGGATATTCTCCAACTTCTATATTCATTAGTTCAATTTCAGCTAACTTAATCGACAATGCGGTTGTTCTCTGTTGACCTTGTGAACCATAAGTTTGCGCATCCATGCCGTTAACGTTAAAACCTAAGTCGTCACGATGTGGTCCAAAGAGACACACACCACGGTCTTTTTCTCTTTGAAGATTGTCATTAAGTAATGTCAGAATCTCTTCTAACATTTCTGATTCTGATTGATCCTGATGACTGAATTTCAAACTTGGTAAATACTTAAGCGCCAATGCTTCACGCTCATTCGTAATGCCTGCATGAATAGGTTGAGCTAATTGTTCTAGTTCTTTAATAAAATGTTCACGACGCAACGTCACCTTTAACGCATATTCAGCAAATTGTTGATTTAAGACTTCCAGCATAGTGGTGTCAGTCTTATTACCAATTTGTAGCTGTTTTAGGTAGTTATTCTTTTGTTTTAAAATACGTTGATATTGAGAAAGGTCGTTCAAATAGACAGCTGATATTTGTCCTAACTCCATGTCTATAAAACGACGGCGTATTAGAGGTGATCCTTTCACGATATTCAAATCTTCCGGCGCAAAAAGAACCACGTTTAGATGTCCGATATATTGTGTTAGCCTACTTTGCTCTAGGTGATTGACCTTCACTTGCTTACCTCTTTTAGTAATGAACATCGTCAGTGGCATTGTGCCATGTCTATAGTTTAGCTCACCTTCTATTTTAGCATACTCAGAATCAAAACGTATGAGTTCCTTATCATTAGAAGTTCTGTGGCTTTTTGCCAAAGCTAAAGTGTAAATTGATTCAAGGAGATTCGTCTTTCCTTGTGCATTCTCACCTATGAGAATATTCACTTCAGGATGACAATCGATTGTAACCTGTTCATAGTTACGATAGTTTTCCAATTGGAGTGTATTTAATTTCATTGTTCACCTTGGTGAATGATTAAAAAAGCACCCGTATCTTCAGGCAATTCAGGTATATCGATACGATCATGGTGTTCTAATTTTTTGCCACGTCTAACTTCACGTTGACCATTAATTAAAACCTCGAAATCTTGTAGGAACCATTTCGCTTGGCCACCTGATTCAATAATACCTTCTGTTTTCAGAAATTGACCTAAAGTAATGTCACCTTCTACAACAACTTCTTGAATCAAATTCATCACTCCATTTCTTTTTATGTCATTAATATATTATACCTGTTTTGCGCTCAAATTTCATGTGAAACAAAGAATGTAAACGTTTACTTATAGTGATAATTTCTCTATTTTAAATTTCAATGCTATTTTACTTACGTTTTTGGAGTTGTATTAACGTCATTTTAATTTTAAAGGGCATATTAGCTTATTTTTCTATAAAACGATGAATTCCTCCTAAAAATAATTTCTTACGCTTAAACAAAGGTTCACACACTTTAAAATGAACTTTAAATAAAAAATAGCTGAGACATTTTATCTTGTCTCAGCTATTATTCGTTTTCGCTTTTTAAGTCATGATTAGTACGTACGGATTGGCAAGATTAATTGAGTAACTGAATCATCGTCTTTAGGTTTTAAAATGAACGGTTTCATCGTACCAAAGAATTCGACTTCGACTTCGTCATTATCAATCGCTTTTAATGCATCCATCATATATTTTGAGTTGAATGAAATTTTAAGATTGCCGCCTTCTACATCAGTTGCTGTTACTTCTTCTTTTACAGTACCAATCTCAGGAGATGTTGATGATAGTTCAACAACTTCATTACCAGTGCTTAATTTGATGACATTATTACCGCCTTCTCTAGCCAATAATGATGCACGATCAATCGCATGGTAAAACTCACCATTGTTAATTCCTAATTTGATTTCATAATTCTCAGGGAATAAACGCGTTGTATCTGGATAATGACCTTCTAATAAACGAGAAATGAAATTAACATGACCTACTCTAAATAATACTTGGTTAGATGCGAAGAAAATATCAATATCTTCATCACTATCGCTCATAATTTTATTTAATTCAGATAAAGCTTTACCAGGAATGATGACATTTTTATTTTCAGATGTATCTTCTAATTTTAACTTTCTTACAGCCAAGCGGTGTGAGTCAGTTGCTGTGCATATTAATTCATTATCTTGTATAAGCCAATTCACACCAGTTAATACTGGGCGTGTTTCTGAGGTGGACACTGCAAAATTAGTTTGTGCAATGATGTTTTTTAATACTTTTACAGATAATTGAATAGCGTCATCTCTTGATACTTCTGGTAATAGTGGATATTGATCTGGATCTAAACCACTTAAGTTGAATTCAGAATGACCAGATGTAATGAGTGTTTGGAATTGCTCATTAGTAGATAATTTAACATCTTTACCTGGCAATTTTTTAATAATATCAACGAAGAAACGACCAGGAAGTACAACTGATCCTGTTTCTGAGATATCAACAATATCTTCACCATCTATTTGTTTTGGTATTGAGATTTCAATTGAGATTTCAGAATCTGATCCAGTTAAAATGACTTCATTTTCTTTAGCGTCAATTTTAATACCAGTAAGAATTGGTAAAGTTGTTCTAGGTGAAATAGCTTTTAATGTATCGTTTAGTTGATTAATAAAATAATCTCTTTTAATAGTGAATTCCATCATTAAAATTTAAACTCCTTCCAGTCGTTTATATATAATTATATAGGTTTTAAATTCATAGTAATAGTAGTAGGGCCTGTGAATTAGTGGATAAGTGACAATAAGTCTGGCATATCAGAGTTATGCACATGTGGATAAAGTGTGTATACTGTGTACACCTTTTCAACATTGTCCACAATCCACAACTTGATTATCTTTTCTAGAATAATAAAACGACAACAAAATGACATGCGCTTTTCGATGTGATTATTCCCTTTTATAATCAAATTTAATCTTCAATTCGAACTGTACTATAACAGTTTAATTTTTTAAATTATTTCCCAACTATTGGTTTCTGATTTCTTTTTCTAAATTTTCCACTTCTTGTTTAAAAGTAGGATCTGCTTTAATATCATTTACAATTTTTTCGTGAGCATGAATGACGGTTGTATGATCACGTCCACCAAACTCTTCACCAATTTTAGGTAATGAAAAATCTGTAAGTTCACGTGAAAGATACATCGCTATTTGTCGTGGATAGGCAATAGATTTTGTACGCTTTTTGGCACTAAAGTCCTCTATGCGAACATTGTAGTATTGTCCAACGACTTTTTGTATATCTTGAATAGTAATCTTTTTAGATTTAGGTGCTTGTATAATATCTTTTAAAGCTTCCGCAGCTAATTCAGTCGTGATAGGTTTACCTTGTAATTGTGAATATGCTAGTAAACGTGTTAAAGCACCTTCAAGTTCACGAATATTGGATTGAATTTGATTTGCAATGTAGTTTAATGATTCCATTGGTATATCTAAATTCTCTTCTTCAATCTTTTTCTGTAAAATAGCCATTCTTGTTTCATAATCTGGTGGTGTAATATCCACGATTAAGCCCCATTCAAAGCGAGAACGGAGTCGATCTGACAATTTAGAGATCTCTTTTGGTGGACGGTCACTAGAAATAACAATTTGTTTATTATTGTTATGCAGTTCATTAAAAGTATGGAAGAATTCTTCTTGTGTTTGTTCCTTATTTTGAATGAACTGTATATCATCGATTAGTAAAACGTCGATATTACGGTATTTCTCTCTAAATGCATCACCTTGGTTATCACGAATTGACTTAATAAATTCGTTTGTAAACTTTTCACTAGATGTATAAATCACATTAGCATTAGGATTATTATCCAAAACATGATGTCCAATGGCATGCATTAGATGGGTTTTTCCTAATCCAACTCCACCATAAATAAATAATGGATTGTATGCTTCGGCTGGTGCTTCTGCTACTGCTAAACTCGCAGCATGTGGAAAACGGTTGCCTGGTCCGATTACAAATGTGTCAAATGTATTGTGTGTATTAAATTGTTCAATACCACCTGGATTATCGACATTCTGATGTTGATGCGTTTCTGGAGTTGCAGGTTCTTCAGGTTGTTTTTGATCGGTCTTCATATATTTTGACAGTTCTTCTTCAGTTATAAAACGAGGTTTGACTTCATAACCAATCACTTCATATATGATGCTTTGCATAATCTCACTATATTTTTGATTGAGCCAATTCGCATTGAAAGATTCACTGACTAATACGATGGCTTTATCATTTTGGAGTGAATAGAGTTGCGTATCTTTTACGAAAGTATCAAAACTAATTTTTGAAATTCGTTCTTTGGCGAGGTCTAATACTTTTTCCCAAATTTCTTTTTCAGACAT